>NZ_JBSWSU010000022.1:0-2957 GCF_056158185.1 Fulvivirga sp. AWR4_260 | reverse complement strand
TTTTTAGTCACTTTACAGAGGCGCCACTTCGTTCAGTTACGTATTGCTAAGGTTAAGTTTGTCATACTCGTGTGCTCACCCAGCACCTTGTATGACATTAGCCATAAAACCTATTTTGAAACATTTAAAGAGTATAATTCTGAAGCTGATATGAATGCTTATTTATCAGAATCATTTAACCTAGAACAACTTACTAAAGAGCTCAAAAACTCAGACTCGCACTTTTATTTTGCTTATATAAACAATGAACTAGCCGGATATTTAAAACTCAATGATAACGATGTCCCGGACAGGTGCTGGGTGAGCACACGAGTATGACAAACTTAACCTTAGCAATACGTAAAACTTATATTACTTACTTCGTTCAGTTACGTATTGCTAAGGTTAAACGGTATGTCGAGTTCCAGGACTACAGCACCTCCTATCTGAAAGAATAGGCAACAAGTCTGAAAGTTAGGTAGATGAAGCTGAATGTTAGTGTAACTACTCTTAAAGTTAGATAGAGTAAGCTGAATGTATAAATAACTAGAATGAAAGTTAGATAGTTAAAGATGATAGTTAAGAAAACAAATCTTAACTTATAGAGGAACAAAGTTACTTTTAAAGCTTTGAATACAATGAAACGAATAGAAATTGAAACAGGATAAGGATAAAAGAGAATAAGAAGGAATGTTTTGATAAAAAGTAAAGTAAGACTTCATAAATCCTTTACTTAAAACAGAATTAAGCCTTCTTCCTAAACCAATATAGGGTGAAAAGGTAGGTAGTTGACAAAAAATAGAAAACTTATGGTATAATAGTATTATAAGTTTTTCAGTAATATTCTTGTTAGTTAGAGTAGAACAAGAGTATAAAATTAAAACATGCTTGATAAAGTAGAGTCTAAAAAGGATTACTCGATGAAATTTAAAGGTAACTGGAAAGTACATGAATTACATCAATAGTCAATAGACTATCCTTTAACAAACAGCTTAATTTACCTACTGAACGTCATAATAAGGTGATAAGAACAAGAAAAAGAGTTTTAAGTAACTTAATCATTTTTAAGAGACTTTATAAGAAATTTAGAGAATAGGTTAAAATGGATATTTTTTCTATCTTGCAAAAGGTGGACAATTGTCTCCTTAAAAGTGTCCACAAAAAGTGTACATTTTTTGAAGACACTATATAATTCCTCCACATTTCTTGCTATAATAAGGGTATGGGGAATTACTGGAATAGGGTGTCCATAGGAAAAGCAAGGAATCCAGTGGACATATGTCCTCTTTCATAATCACAATAAAAACATAAGAGACAGAGACGTAAGAAGGAGGTATGAGACGGTTGGTTAAACTATTACAAGAAGTTTCACGAGGTTTGGTATTAGCAAACTACGATGAAAGTGAATTTAAGCAACAAAAACTAGAACTATCTAAATGAGGTACAGAAATTTATCATGGAAGGTTCTTATACGGATGTCAAACATAAAGGTTATTTATTAAATAACTGGGACAAACCTACAAAAGAACAATATGAGGAATTAGGTATTTCAAGGTCATTTTATTATAAGCAACGTAAAGCACTTGATGAAGACCTAGAGAAGATGTTAGGTACAGAAGTTGTCGAGTTGATTTTAAAAGAAGAGTTTAAAGAAGTTGATTTAATACTAGATACATTGTTAGCAGACTACAGTTCAGAAAGAGTCGTTATCAAGTCAGTCGTGAATCGAATCGAAAAGGGAGAACACAACGATAAATCACGTTACACTTTAGAAGAGTGTCTAAACGAAATTGCATTATTGAAGAAGTATTCTAATTTAGACTTAGAAGTATTACTAATGAATTGTGATATGAATAAGCTAAACTACTTATTACGTTTACTTGATGCAAAAGAGTCGACGTCAAATCAAGAATTAGACTGATTGAAACGATTAAACAAGCTAAGGAGGGGACATTCCAGTGAGGTTAGAAGATGTTTTAGGGGTAGATAAACTAGAGAATTCAGTTGAGTTTTTCTATGTTTGTTTAGTTGGGAAGTATTTGAAACACAAAGGTCATAATTTATCATTAGAAAATGTAGACGTATCAGCATTCAAAGACACGATTCAACATTCAAGATATTATACTTACTTCTTATATGCGGTAGAAAATGGATATGTAAACGATGTAGCAATTGATTTACCTCCATTTGAAGAAGATGAACATGAATTATATGGAGACTTATATTTGAACTCACTTGCAGAGGTTCAGCCTTACTTCTATAAGATTGAAGGAGAGCAAAACGAAAAGTTGTATATCAACTTGAGTGATACAAATGTAAACAACCAATTATTCTTATCTTCACAACATGAGAGTGTAGTTATTGAAATGACAGCTTTTCTTCATGTAGAGGGGTATCTAAATGGAAAACGCTATGAGTTGTATCCATCTATTTACAATGTAACAAGAGATAAACCACAAGGGATTGTAGCTTTGTATTACTTAATGATGTCACCGCTAACAAGACAGATTATTAAGTTTCCTTTAGAAACAAGATACTTAAACAGCGTAAGTTACAATTGTTGGTATTTCTTAGGAAAAGAACAAGGTTTGTTAAGCACAGAGGGGTATACAATTCCACAGAAACAGGCTTGCTTACAAAATGATAAATACAAGGTAGGAAACGTAGTTTACTTCTATGAACGAAACACTACCGATAAGTCAAGTAAAGAGCGAAAAGTAATGCATTGTTGCATAGCAATTGTACGAGGTATCACACCAACTTCTATTCGATTAGAGAAAGTAGTTGTGAATCAAACGAGAGTCCAAAAGGATAGAGAGTTTGAGAAACAGCCTAAAGACATGCAAGAGTTATGGCAACATACAGATTTAGAGGTAAGAAGACCAAGTGAAGAGTTCAATTTAACATCAATAGGGGTAGAATATGTGATGTCAAACGACCCTCTTTACTACGAAAAGTATTTCATAACGCCAGTATAA
>NZ_JBSWSU010000021.1:0-3779 GCF_056158185.1 Fulvivirga sp. AWR4_260 | reverse complement strand
AAGGTTAAGTTTGTCATACTCGTGTGCTCACCCAGCACCTGGCGCAAGTGCCATCAACCCTTATTTAGCTCTAGAGTCAATTATTGACTTGCATAAGAAGGAAAGCTAGAAGCTGATATCACTATCGAAGAAGCTTTTGCTAACTACCAAAAAGCTATTGGATACGGCTTATTAAAAGTACTTTCCAAAATGGGAATTAGTACTTTACAGTCATACCAATCAGCCCAGATATTTGAAGCCCTAGGCTTAAGTAAAAAAGTAATCGACCGCTGTTTCAAAGGTACCATCTCTCGTATTGAAGGCTTAGACTTCGATGGCCTTGCTATAGAAGTCTAGACACAGAAGTGCGTTCCATGCTGAAACCGACATTAGAACAGGAGGGGTATACCAATGGAAAAGTTCATGATGAGGGTGCGGTTTAGTAATATGACTACCTTGCTCGGCGACTGTATCGACATAAAACATCGGTGAGTAGTTTTTCGACTGGGGAGCTTAAGCCATAGGCATCACCGACAATGAGTCGCATCAGTACGCCTTTTTCGAGATTTCTCAGGCAATTGCTGTTTTTTGATATGTTCAAAACGCGGTGCTATTTCGGTCATACTCTCAAGGTAAAGCAACCCAGCATTGCAGACCATTAATGTCGTGCTCGCTCGCCCGCACTTCAGGTGCTTTCTCTTTCTGATAGTGCACTATACCGCGACCTGCGGTCATCCAGTTAACATCGCCGGGCTTCTATTTGCAGGCTATTACCTAAGCGAATTCGCGATGGTAAATACTGCCAGTAAATAAATAAGTGAGCGTTGATAGGCCAATATGAGGGTGAGGCCTCACATTTATGCCTTCACCGCGAGGAAAGTGGTTTGGCCCCATGTGGTCAAAAAAGATAAATGGGCCAACCATTTTTTTGTCAAAATGCGGGCAAGATGCGTTTTACATCGAGCCCACCAATATCGTGGCTGGTTGCTGTTAATAACGTTGCCATTTTCGCGCTCCCTTAAAAACAAATTCAGCCAACAACTTAGGTCATTGGCTGGTAGAAATATTACGCCTGACTACGTTTTAACACTAGTTGATCTAGGCTGATTTTGCCTGCACCAACACTGGCTAATGCTAAAAAGCCGCCTGCCATCGCAATGTTTTTGTAGAACATTAAAAATTGCATTTGATCATCAAGTTGAAAGTGGAATAGCAAAGCGCTGACTAAGCTGAAACCAGCAAAAGCGATAGCGGTTAGTTGTGTTAAAAACCCTAGTAAAATAAATAACCCGCCAACAATTTCAAAAGCAATCACAAACGGCAGTAAGAACTCTGGTAAACCTACTGATGCCATGTACTGTGCAGTTGCATCAAAGAATTCTATTTTGCTAAAGCCAGTTAGTAAAAAGATGGCCGATAAACCAATACGCGCCAATAAAGTGCTAATATTTTGTAAGTGTGGTTGAGCTGAGATTAAAGTAAAAAGTTTCATAGTAGGTATCCTGTTTAGTTGAGCAGTGTGTCTGCGATGGAGTAACTATAGGTTCACTTTAAAAGAATTAAAAATTGTAAAAATAGCGTTTATCATTCTTTAAAAGAGAATTTAAAAGGAGGTAAAATATGAAGTTGTTGTTATTAATAGGGTTTTGTTTTTCGGTGGCTAAAAGTAGTTTGGTGTTTGCTGAACAAAATTTACCAAATAGTCGTCATTATGAGTTGCTAGCTTCAGATATTGCTGTGCAGCAAAGCTGGCAAGTTAAAGACGCAATCAAAGGTTATGAGTTGCTGGAATATCAAATTAACCTTAATAAAGGCACTACTTTAAAGGTTGATTTTGCTCCATCAAATTCAAGCAGCTACTTTAATATTTTACCAAAAGGCAACCCAACAGCTTTGTTTGTTGGCCCGGCAAAAGGTGATCATGCCGAGATTAAAATTCCTGATAATGGCGATTATGTGATTCGAGTGTTTTTGATGCGCAATGCTGCGCGCCGTGATGAGCAAAGTGAATTTACAGCAGATATTAGCGTCGTAAAAAGTACATTAAAAGGCATGCACCCAAGCTGGGATGTCGATGGTGATGGGGTAAATGATTGCGAGAAAGACGGTAGCTGCGATCACACGGTTGACTACAGTCTTCCTCGAAAGTTGAATTAGGCCTTTATTGAGGCCTAATCAGCTTATTATTCAGGCGCTACTTCAAGTGTTGTGAATAATGAGTAGCGTACGTTATCGATATCGGCTTCAGTTGGTTTTTGATCAACAGATGCTTCAATTAGATACATATCGGCGTGAGCGAATGTCACCGTAAAGAAGCCTTTTTTATCGGTTGTTACTTTCACTTCGTCGCGTTCATTACGGTAGCGTGCACTACCACGAACAATCGCAAGCTCAACGTCAGCGGCTGGTTTGCCATCCATTAATAATTGGAACTTAGCTTCTTCACCAGCAAATAGATCGTTCGGGTGAGTAGGGCCTGAAATTTCTAAGCCTTGACCGAGTAATGTTGGCTTAGAAGTACCATTACGGCTGACAAAAGTATCAACAGTTGCGATTGATTTTACAGTGCGCACGTCGGTTGCGCCTGCTGGTAGGTCTGCTTCTTTTTTACCTGCGAACACACGGCCGCGATTGCCATCTTTGTCTTTATAGAAAGTCATTAGCATTGGCTTTTGCTGCATAGCAATGTGGTAAGTACCGTCTTGCGTTAAGCTCACTGCCGCTGAGTTTTTGCGTTTTAAATAGTATGCGCGAATCGTTTCTTCGACCGGCTTACCATTTGGTGCAAGGGCAACTAATAAGTTGTCGTCATACTCTGCGCCTTTTTGTTTTGGGCGGTATGCTTTATCTGGGCTAAATAACTCATTAGAAATACTGGCATCGATCATCACGTAGTGAGTTTTCTCACCAGATAAAGAAGTGTGAGATGGCATTAACCAACGGGCATGTGCTTGTGCGTAGCCAGATGCAAGTGCTGTGAAGGTCACAGCGCCGATCAGCGCTGTTTTTAATAATTTTAATTTCATTGTTTGTCCTTAATTACTGGTAATGGTAACAAAGCTAGTCGCGAACTCTTTTTCGCCTTTAATTGTGACTTTGCCGTCTTTTGTTAAGTCGATTTCAACGCGGGTGTAATCTCGGCCACCTTCTTCACGTACAACTTCAACATTAAGTAGGTAGCTGCCAGGTTTAACTGGATTACCTTTTAAATCTTTACCTTGCCATTCAATCGTATAAGTACCTGGGCGTTTTGTTGCACCTGTCACACCATCAAAGTTGTCGTTGCTACGACCGGCTTTTCGCCACCACTGACGTAAGTCTTTAAACCATTCAGCTTTTTCGACCCAAAGTGCAATCGTGGTAACGTGTTTACGTTCAGGTGTTTCTAGCCATAATGCCACGTAAGGGCGATGATATGGAGAAACATCTAGCTCAGGTAAGGTAAATTCAACGGTGAGGTTGGGATCTTTTGCAAAGCTCAGAGGGCTGAATAAACAGCTAATTAGTAGAGCAACGAGTAAGTGGGCTTGTTTCATTAAGATACTCCTTTAAATTGAGGCACCCAAACTAGATAAATAACCAAAGGCGTGGCAACACCAAGAAGCGTTAACCATAGACCTGCGGCACGTTTTTTACGGTTTTGAAAGAGGATAAATAATCCGGTAATAGCAAACAGAATCATCAAAACAGCTGAAATATCAATCACCCAGCTCCATGCTTCACCTGTATGACGGCCCTTGTGTAAGTCGCCGATCAGACTCATAAAGCCACCGGTTTGATAATCAATATTCAGTTCACCT
>NZ_JBSWSU010000020.1:0-2377 GCF_056158185.1 Fulvivirga sp. AWR4_260 | reverse complement strand
GTGTTTATGTTATCTTACTTGGTTAGATTACGTATTGCTAAGGTTAAGTTTGTCATACTCGTGTGCTCACCCAGCACCTTTGCACAATTATTTCATTGTGCAGGAGAAGGTTGAGCAAAAGGCTCAGTACGAGTACATTATTTATGAAGGTGTAGTCGATAGCAAAACAGCTAGAAAAAGCTTTTCTAGTTTGAGGGAAGCCGTTGAAGAAATAAACTCATATTATGAGTATTTGTCTAAAAAAGAAAGCGCAGAGGTAGTTCTAAATAGATTTTATAATCTATACGGACAGTATGAATATTTTGAAATGTGTCATCATGAAAATACCGAAAAAATCGACATTGGCGGAACGGATGAAAGTATAACCGTTTGTCATAACTGTGGAAAAGAACTTTAATTATGAAACAACTTTAAGGGGAGCTGCGGCTCTCCTTAACATGGAGGTGGGAGAATGGAGCATACATGCGCTTATTGTGGTGAAAAAGTAATTGATAATTACTGCCCATTTTGTGAAATGGAATTAAGCCAGCGATATATATTAGAAAATGGGGAGCGTTTAGACAACACGATTAAGTATATTCCTGATGAAATGGATATGTACAAAAGCACATCAGAGCTGTTGGAGCTAGAAACAATTCATTTGTTATATCTTCTTACTTTTGCTAGAAAAAGGAGAACAGAAGCTTATAATTTCCGTATGTTAGCACATCATGCGGAAGAAAAAGCGAAAGGAAAACAGAATGAGGAAATTCAATCTTTTCATACTACCTCTTATGATGAGTATGAAAAAGCTACTCGTAAGATGTGGGTAATAGAAAATATTATTAAAGATCGAGTAGGCTATATGCCCGAAAAAATTAACGAGAACTTTCTTGCTCGTTACTTAAATAAAATAGAAAGGTCTCAAAAAAAGAAAATGGTGATTAAAAAATCAATTGCTAAAAAGTAAAGAGAATAGGATGATTTTGAATGAATATTGAAACTTTACGTGATGTAATGCATGCGCATTTTTGGTTGGCGGTAATTGCTACATCTGTTGTAGTATATGTATCTTCAGGAGGTGTAGAATTAATTGTATTTTTATCAACAACCCTTCTGCCTTCACTTGCTATTGTAGTGAGTGCAATTGCAAAAGAGATTGATATTAGTATAAGTGACAAAATACGTTTAATAATTATGGTAGTATCGTTTGTTTTTGTTGTTATATGCGGTATAACAATGTTTTTATATAAGGCAAGTATTCATGCTATATTAATTTATTTAATAACATTTTTTGCTTTTATTGGCATAATGATAAACTTTGTTATACCAATAATTGCAAGGAAGAAACAAAAAAAGTATTCTGAGGGAGTTTTTGAATTGGCTCGTAAGAATGAAATTATTCAAACAATAATAATTGTGTTGCTTTTATGTATAATGATGGTTGATACGTTTGTTGAACTTTAGGTTAATAGAATGTAGTTCCAAGCTTAAAGCTTGTTATTTGCTTCAAGCAAAATGGACTGATATTCGAAATGAAGGAGGAAAAGACATGAATTATTATGAAAAAGAGGTAAAAAAACCTATAAAGGTTCCTGAATACATCCATAGAAAGGTAAAAGAACTTGCATTTAAGGAACACAGAGAAATGGGGGAATTTACCACGGAAGCAATTGAGTTTTATTTAAAACATAGAAAAAAAGGTGCAAAGAATGAAAAAAATTAATGTTTTTTTATTGCTGTTAATATTAATTGCTGCTGGTTGCGATATAAATAGAGTTACAGATGGTGTTTCTACAACAATTGATAATATTGTTGCTGAAACAGATGTTGAAACAAAAGAAGAACAGGTCACAATAGATCGTGTTGTTGATGGCGATACAATAAAAGTTAAAATGCCTAATGGCAACATTGAAACTGTTCGTTTACTTCTTGTTGATACACCTGAAACGGTTCATCCACAAAAGCCTGTACAGCCATTTGGTGAGGAAGCGAGTGCTTTTGCAAAAGAAACATTGCAAGAGGGTGAAACTGTCACTTTAGAAATTGGTGATCCCAAAACCGATAAGTATGATCGGCTGTTAGGCTACATATGGGTAGGTAAAGAGAACTTTAATCAATTGCTGATTGAAAAAGGACTTGCTCGTGTTGCTTATATTGAGGAACCAAATACCAAATATTTAGATGAATTTAAAAAAGCAGAGCAACAGGCTGAACAAAGCGAAAGTAATATTTGGTCGGTTGATGGGTATGTGGAAAGTGAGTTTAATTCATATTAGATAATTGAAAGAGGACAAGCGAAATTGCTTGTCCTCTTTTTTAGATTGCCAAAGTTATCGCAATCCAACCCATGTTTAAAGCGTACCTAAAAATTATAAATTTGTAAACGAAATAATAA
>NZ_JBSWSU010000019.1:0-6450 GCF_056158185.1 Fulvivirga sp. AWR4_260 | reverse complement strand
GTAGCGATGGCACCAAATATAAATAATATGACATAAATATGAGGCATTTCGAACTTTTTTCTGTTTTTATTTGTTGTTTTCCCTTGTTTTTTAAAAATTTCATTGATACACCCCTTTGAGTTAACATAAATTTTGAACTAATATCATTATTTTATATAAAATAGAATCTTAATATTCTGAAAAATTATTTTAAACTTAATTATAACAAAATTTTTATAAAAGAATTAAATAAATATGATTTTAGTTGAAGAATGTAGTATGAATTAATGAGAATAAAAAAATCTAGTAAATGAACTTTGCAGATCATTTGCTAGACTTTGTTAGAAATATTGTATCTATTTGATAGTTAAAGACAGTTAAAAGAGCTGTCCTCTTAATAATCATAGGTATATATTACTTTGTTCGGTCAACATTAATACACAATATATTCAAATAACGATGAACATTTTGTGATGTTGTATCCTTTGGTAGAGCGTGGGAAAACGTACTATCCGTATCCGTTTTAACAGTATAGATTATATCATAGTTACTAATTTTGAAATCAATAATTTTCATAAATATCCCCTTAACAATGGTCATTGTTTTAAAAAATTATGAAATTGCAAATGAAACTGTGAAATAGGTTGAAGTACAAAACTGACCATTTATATAATTGTACAGTCTGTTTCTTCAGCTGTTGGCGCTTCTTCTGTTGTTGCTTTGTCTGCTTCTTCTTTAGTTGCTGGCTCTTCAGCTGTTGCTGCTTCTTCTTTAGTTGCTGGCTCTTCAGCTGTTGCTGCTTCTTCTTTAGTTGCTGGCTCTTCAGTTGTTGCTGCTTCTTCTTTAGTTGCTGGCTCTTCAGCTGTTGCTGCTTCTTCTTTAGTTGCTGGCTCTTCAGTTGTTGCTGCTTCTTCTTTAGTTGCTGGCTCTTCAGTTGTTGCTGCTTCTTCTTTAGTTGCTGGCTCTTCAGTTGTTGCTGCTTCTTCTTTAGTTGCTGGCTCTTCAGTTGTTGCTGCTTCTTCTTTAGTTGCTGGCTCTTCAGTTGTTGCTACCTTTTCTTTAGTTGGTGAGTCGATTTTTTCTGCTGCTTCAGCTTCATTACTAACTCCTAAAAACAAAGTAGCTCCAACTAAAATAGAAGCTGTACCTACTGTAAATTTTCTAATCGAATACTTATTTAACGTGTTTGGTAAAAAATCTAAACGTTTTTTTGAATTTTTCAAAAACTTCACTCCTTTGAAATTTCATATAATTAAAGTTTGTCTCAAACAAATCCTAATTATAGCATTAAGTATATTATAAATGAAATTTCATATATAGCAAAACAAAAATTTAATTGTACAAATTTATATTACTGATATGTTGAAGTGCTAATAATAAAATAGTTAATACCATTATTATCTTCTCTTAATTTTTTATTAGAATATCTTTCTAAATTTATAAGTCATCAATAACCCTCAGTTTAGCAACTACTCTCCAACAATATTAAATAGAAACCATATATCCTTTGTATTATTTTGAATTTTCTATATTTAATTTTTGATGGGATTTTAATGTGAAATTTTTTATTATCCCTCTTAAAAATCAATAGTATTAACTTTACATAAAATATACTTTTCATGAGGTCCCTATATCGTGAAAAATCGTTTTATACGTTTTTTGAAAAACAACTCACACATAGCAATAATTAAAACAAAGAGTCCAAGACATAAAGTTCCAGGATAAATAAAAAAAGACAATTTCTATTGAAATAATATAGAAATTGTCTTTTTTTATAATTTTTTTGATTATTTTCAGCTCGTTAAACCGTTACTTTTCTTATATTAAATGTCATTAGTACAAATCCTAGTTCTCTTTTGGCTTTATCTATCCCTAGAACGCACATTCGAGAGATACCCAAAATAGCCTTTAAGATATTAATCAAAGATACTTCCCCCCTTTTTTAATATAAGCTGTTTTGCATTCCTACGCACTATGATGTTATAATGCACTTAACAAGGAATCCAGCATGGATACACCAACCCCCTCACTACCGCAAATAGTGAGGGGGTTTTTGTAGGTGTGGCTATTGTCGCCTATTTGTCTTTGCGATTACGCAGCCAATGCGTAAATAACGCAATAATACAACCACTGATGACTGTGGTCGTGATGTGAACAAGGATTTCCAACATGAATAACACCTCCTCCCTACGTCAAATTGACGCCTGAGAGATAGGCGACTCCATTATTATACCATCTGTATCTTTTGAAGCATATGTACTTCCGATAAGTTGAAATATGTAAAATAATTTAATTTTACACTTTGTATTTTTCAAATTTCTGCTTCAAATATTTTATTTGTTTTTCATTCAACTTTTCAAATTTGAAATTTTTCATTTTATTTTTTAATAAATCATATAAATTTTCTTTTTGATTTACCCCAATTATCCCATTAGTTTTATCTGATCCATCAACAAAATGATATTTATCATTGTGATAATTAAAATATATAATACTATTGATAAAATATTGTTTATTTAAAAAAGCGCTTAATTTCTTCATTGTTTTATATATCTGTTTATAAGGATTACCATGGTTACGGTATTCTATTTCCCCATTTTCATTTAATTTCAAAACAAAAGTTTGATGCTCATTTTCATCTTGCTTATAAAAGATGTATCGATTCAATAATTCATGCTTAGTACCTTTTAAACTTTCTTTAGATATATTGTAATATATATCACCTTCCCAATATTTAGTTTCAAATATATAAATACCATAATCGCAAATAACCATATGATCTATTTGTCTAGGTTCTTTTAAATCGTACAAAAAAAGATTATCGAATTTTACAAAATGGTCGATATCAACTTCTTCTTGCAACTGTTCAAAAATTTCTTGTAACTCTTTAGAAGCTTTGATTTCCCCCATGTTTTTATTAGATACAGAGCTTAAACGATAACTTTCTTTCAAGTTTTTATTTTCCCTACACACATCTTCATATTTTTGGTTTAGTTCTTTATAACGAGCCGATAAATCTTTATTTGGGTTTTTCTCACTATCAATATTTGAATTTAGCGCTTGTTCTTTTTTCTCCTTCAATTTCATATTATCATTGCTCTTTTTATAAAAATAAATTACTAAGCAAAATAAGATAATAGAACATAATACCAAAACGATAATCATTATACACTAACCCTTAACTATTTATATCAATGACTTTATAGCATCTTTCATCTCTGCTTTTAATTGTTCATCTCTCTTGTATCCATTCAAATTAATATATTCCGCATCTTCTTGTACATACTGCAAGAACTTCTTGAATGTATCCATATAAGTTTTTATAACTTTCACATTGTGCTTCTAAAAGTTCAACATCTTCTTTTGGTATGCTTGTCTCTAAAGCCATTTCAAGTGTTTGTTTTTCTTTTTTTAACTGTTCAGTATATTCATCTGTGTTATAGACAACTGTAGGTTTGATACGATTACCTAATGCCGCAAGTCGTGTATAAGCTGTTGGATTTAAATCTCTATCTTCTGCTAATGCTTTTACCTTTTTATATTCTTCTTCAGTCAAATTGATATTGATTGTTTTAGCTTTTCTATGACTTTTATTAGTCATTTTTGACCCCTCCAAAACTAAGTAATCACTCATTCATTCAATAATATAGTTAGTAATTACTCAATGTTTTTATAAAAAAATAAACTAAGCAAATACTCATCTATTTTAACAAGTTATTAGCTTAGCAATTACTTAGTTTTATCGTATCATATTAAACTTAGTAATTACTAATAAACTATAGAATGAAATATTGATTAATTTAGAAGGGAAACAGGGAATCCTTTAGGGAATCTCTAGGGAATCTAAAGATTCCCTAGTGTGAAATCCCTTGCGCCCCAAAGGATAGAAGTATTGCTATTTTCCAAAGAAAATGCCATGTAAAATTTCATGGATTCCTTTGTGTCCGTCATTAAATACGATTCAGAAATACTGTAATATCAGCGTTCAAAGTCTTTAAGGATAAGTTTAGAGAACCCCAGCTATGCTGGGTGCCATGGCAATGGCATTGTTCCTCCTTATCCTGTTGTCCGGGATTCCTTTTAGATTCCCTGTAAATTTAACAAACAATTAAAATAATTTACACGATACAATGCGTAAGTCTTAGTTTGGCATTAATGTAACAGTTAAATAAACATTCATTAATAAAATGAAATTTATAGAATTAAAAAAGACTTAGAGAAAGTGAATTATAAACTCAAAATGATTCAATGGGTAATATAGTAGTAGGTGAACATATCGTTAATGAAATGAAGATATAGCAAAAGTATGATTAGGTTGCAGTCATATTTGTTAAAAGAGGTATAATGATGAATGTCTAAAAGAGTAAAAATAAAGCTCCTAACAGCATTAATCAATCTGTTAAGAGCTATTACATCACTAATTAAAGAGTTAAATAAACTAAATTAACTTTTTAGGAGGAGTCGCCACTCCTCCTTCAATACATCTATATTATAACATTTTACTACCTTTAAAACCATTACGGTTAACTGAAATAATGAAACGATAAGTTCTATTATCAATATTAGATTCCATGCTAAAATTTAAAAACGGATTAAATTAATCTCCCCATTATCAAGACAAGAAGAAACTACTGTTTCAAAAACCCTCCTGATTTTTAGAGAAAAACTCTCTTATTTCATCGTCTTTAATAAAATAATATGCCATCTTTCCATCTTTATAAAAATCAAGTACCTCATTTTTATATAAAAGCCTTAAATGATGTGAAGTTGAAGCAACACTCATTTTCAATATCAAAGAAATATCACAAACACACAACTCATCTTCTTTAATCAAAGATAATATGATTTTCAATTTCTTCTCATCACAAATTTTTTCTAAAATGTTAAGTAATTTCTTAGATTTATCATCTTCTAAAAAACTTAAAGCATTGTTAACTTTATCCTCATGTACACAGATCACATCACAAGCATTTTCATAACTCATATAAAATCACACCCTAAATTAAAATATAAATCCTAAAATTGTTTGAATAGTGTCATTTTCAATAATAATAAATAAACCTAAAGCTATATAAATAACAGCCATAATCCAACGACTAAATTTCTCAACAATTTCTCCAACTCCTGGAATATTAGCTAATTTTTGTGCAGTAAATACCAAGAAGAAAATTAAAATTAAAAAGACAAACAGAGTAATTAATAAATGAGTAACACTTAATGTCACAAAATACGGAACAAATAAACCAATATTATCAGCACCACAACTTGCTATCGTAACAATTGCAACCGTACCAACTAATTTAGACAATCCTTTTTCATTCAATTCTTTTTCTAGCTCTCTTTTCTCCTTCACAATCATCATAAATAGCTACTTTAATTCCTAAATAAATCGGTATTAACCCTAATAATCCTAATATCCATTTTTCAGGAACATAATTTAAGACATAAGGCTAAAGAACAAACTAACTACATATTAAAATAATAGAACCCAAATACTGACCAATATAAATATCTCGATATTCTTTCCTAGTCTTTGCTCTAGCAAAAAATATTAATAAAATTACTAATAAATCTACTGCTGTCGCAATATAAAGAATAGCAGCAGTTACAATAGTCTGAATCATAATTACACCTCATTCAAAAATATTTTTGAATGTATTATAACTTATGTTTTCAAATAATCATAGATGCTTTATTCCAATTGCTTTATTGACGTTGATCCTCGGAACCCTTAACAATCCCAAAACTTGTCGAATGGTCGGCTTAATAGCTCACGCTATGCCGACATTCGTCTCCAAGTTTAGTTAAGGGTTCTTCTCAACGCACAATAAATTTTCTCGGCATAAATGCGTCAACTACTTCTTATTCTCGTCATGATAATCATACTTTTCAGTTATCTCATCAAAGTTGTCATCCTTACAAAAAAAGCAATAGTAAGCAATAACTCCAATCGGAACACCTAAAAATGGTGTAGTAAAAGTACTAAATATTACACACATTAAAGATTAGCCAAAACAGATCTTCCTAAAGATCATTTAGAAAATAGATAAATAAATTCACGTTCTGTTTGATAGTTATCAACTTCAAACACTCCTTTTTAGCAAACTTTATCACAATAGTTATCGCTTTACAGGTCTGATTTTCGTCGTTATAATCTAGTTAAATCCCGTAAGGGCGCACTTATGCGTTCTAAAAAGAACGCGTGCAAAAACCATAATCGACCTTCGTCGATTTTTTATTTCAAAATTAAAGAAACGGCTTGACATATTCCGAGCAGTTATAAAAATCTAATTCGTCTTGAATATTGCTACTACATTTCTTGAAAAAGCGATGCAGATTTATAGCCCATAACTTTTTTGAATTCCATCGACGATACGGCGTCGAAAGAAAAATAAACAGACCGTACGAAAGAAAAAAGCTATCTCAATTTTAGGTGCTGGGTGAGCACACGAGTATGACAAACTTAACCTT
>NZ_JBSWSU010000018.1:0-3506 GCF_056158185.1 Fulvivirga sp. AWR4_260 | reverse complement strand
AATTGCCTGTAACACGTTCGTTACGTATTGCTAAGGTTAAGTTTGTCATACTCGTGTGCTCACCCAGCACCTCAGGCCGTCAGCAACGCAGATGACATTAATCGTCGGCCTGTCTACATGTTGTACCCAAATAAATTAGGTAATGAGCTCAATGCTCCTCAAATAAGATTTACCCTAAACTAATCCAGGCAATGCTAAATTGTGTTCTTCACTAGGTTTTCCAGTGACTGGATGTTGCCAAGCAAATCAGAACGGGATGGGTACGATTTATAAACCTGTCGTAGAAGCGTAAGTGCATCTTGGTACTGACGCTGATCTATGGCAATTTGCGCACGCCCGAGCATGGCGCGCTGTTTAACGTCGGCGAGTGACTCAGCTCGCAGATAGGTCATTTTGGCACGTTCGACGTTGTTCTGTTGACGATAAAGTGAAGCAAGAGACAGCAGCGCCTCGCCATTGTCAGGAGCGTCAGCAATGGCTTTAGTTAACAGGGAAATTGCCGTTGTGCTTTGCCCTTTGCCAATAGCCAACTGAGCTTTAAGTACATTTAGTGTAGCTGCTTGAGACGTCGAGAGCTTTTTCACATTGTTGTCGGCAGCTTGCGTTAATTTATTTAAATCAAACCATCGCTCATTGGCCGCTAAGTAAGCCGCTATTTTGGCGTAAGCGTCAAAGCCTTCCCCATCTTTGTCGGTAATGAAAGTCTTCGCATGGGTAGCCAGTATGTCTGCTGCGCGCCGCGGACTACCGTCAGATACGTGCAATTTAGCCACTGAAATTAAGTTCGACAGCGAGCGGTCGCCCAAGGAAAGCGCTGTTTCTAAGCTGCTCAGCGCCTTTACCATGTCACCCTGCTTTAACGCTATTTGCCCCCGTTGGAGCCAAAGCTGCTTATTGCCTTCATCATCTACCAACATTTCGCTTAGCAAGCTTTCAGCCTGTGCAAGTGCATTACTTTCAATAAGCGCGAACAATAAACCTTGGTACCATTGCTTGTTTTCAGGTTCGAGCATCAACGCATTTTGATAGGCACCAATAGCGGTGACAGGTTTGCCAAGCTGAACATTGGTATAGGCTAGCTGCCCGAAAAGTTGGGCATCTTGAATACCCAGTTCCACGCTTTTAGTTAAATGAGTTCGTGCTTTGGCTAATTTATCTGTCATCAAATACGCCATGCTCAAACTTCTGTGCGCCGATGGGAGGTTTGGCATAGCATCGATAACATCTAACAGCACTTTTTCGGCTAGTGCGTAGTTTTTCTCATTCAATAACACTTGTCCGTAAAGCTCACGCAAGCGTGGACTAAATTGAGAAATATCCTGTGTTGCAAATGCGCTGGCAACGTTTGAATAATTACCTGCTTGCAAGTCGGCCTGAATACGCCCGATAAACTCACCTTCTTCTCGGGATATACGTTCACGATGATCATCCCTATGGTGCTGACGCAGAACAAACTGCCAATCGGGTTCTTCCAATTCCACCGTTATTTTTGCACTAACCGGCTTAATAAAAGCCAGCGCGCTCACTACACAGCTAGGACAGTTACGGCTGTAATTTTCTTTAACATTGTCTCAATCAACCTCTAAATTCTTTAGCTTCTATTTCGCTTTACTGCGTAAACCAAGCCTCTATTAAGCTACTATTAGGCCTCTATAACTACGGGCCAAATAAAACGCGCCTTCACCGCTTCATCTTCTTTGTAGGGCGATGTAAATTTGCTGGCTTTAACAAAACGCATTATTTCTTTATTGAGCTCGTGATGCGGGTTCTCGACAATATCCATCAGTTTTACGTTGCCGTGTTCGTCAATAATGACGTCGAGCTTTACAATCACCCGCTTGATCCCTTGCTTTTTAAGTCGCTTGGGGAAACGTATTTTGACCGGTGTCAGCAAAGTAGGTTTTGAGTCCAGTTCGCTTAGCGCGAAAGCATCCAATTTAATATCAGGCATATCCCACTGGGTTTGGGTCACTTTGACATTTGGCATGTCGGGCTTTGGCACTTGAATATCTGGCTCAACACTTAAATCCGCCATGGTCATGGCTGCGCCACTGCCCTCTACCTGCATAACGAGTTCAGTTTCTTCCACTACATTTTGCGTTTTAGGGGGCGGGGGCGGTGGAGGCGTTACCGCAATGTCTAACTTGCGCACTACCATAGTGTCTGGCTGCAGATTAGACAAAAAGTGCCCTAGCCACATAACGCCAAGTGCACTAACGAGCACCGCACCGCTAAGTAGAGAAGGTTGAAGATTGTATTTCATTGAATTTTGCCTCGTTCGCTATGGCTTCAAAGTGGCGATATTTACCGTGTCGGCACCCGCCAGTTTGGCTTCATCTATAATTTCTACCAGTAATTCAGAGCGAACGGCTTTATCTACCTGAATGACTACTGGGCGTTGTTCTTTCATCAACAACTGTTCAACGGTAGAGCGCACACCACTCACGCCGATATTGGCACTGTCATACACCACTTCACCGGTTCGGGTAATTGCGAGCATAATGGCCATTTAATCGAGCTTTTGTGCTGATATTGCCTGTGGTTTATCTACCTCTACCCCAGTCTCTTTTACAAACACTGTCGAAACGATAAAGAAAATTAAAAGTATAAAAACCACGTCTAGTAGCGGAGACATATCAATGCCTTGCGCTTGCTGGTTTTCAAGGCGTCGCTGTAATCGACTTGCCATGTCTACGCCTCCCTTGCCACGGCGCGTTTTACCGCACCATTAACAAACATCAACAAAAGCCAGCCAGGAATAGCCAAGGTTAAGCCAAGCTGAGTGGTAAAAAGTGCATCGGCAATGCCGCCAGTGACAACTTGACTATCGACACCTAACGACATCATTCCGGTGAAACTCACTTGTAAGCCTGAAATCGTGCCTAGCAGGCCCATCAAGGGAAGGGCACTAACCAGTACGGCAGGTACCATTTCTCGCTTTGTTAGCTCTTTCTCACCGTCTCGCAGTTTTTTATTGCCACCGCATCGAGCTATCTCTTTGCGTGTAGTAAACAACACAAAGATTTGCTGATAAGCAAACCATGCCACCAGCAGCATTAACCAACACAATGCATTCCCCGCTAGCTGGTCAATCATTAGCTTGCGCTCGCTTGCTGTTGGCCATCACTCTTTTGGTCGGCTTTCTTAGCAACGTCTGGCTCGTCATTGCTAAGTACAAGCGCGAAACTTTCAAGCTCTTCGTAGTAATGTCGCGCTTTGCGAGAGAGTACGGCATTTAGAAGTTGTATCCCGGTATGGCCACAACCAAGCCTAACTCTGTCGTAACCAAGGCTTTAGCGATCCCGCCAGAAATAACTTCGGGGTCGCTTGAGCCAAATGCCGTCATCATTCTAAAAGTTTCAATCATGCCGCTTACCGTACCTAGAAGACCTAGTAAGGGTGCAACGGCAGCAGTTACAGCAATCGTGCCGTTGTATTTTTCAAGCTTGATTTTAGGTGCTGGGTGAGCACACGAGTATGACAAACTTAACCTTAGCAATACGTGG
>NZ_JBSWSU010000017.1:4112-4992 GCF_056158185.1 Fulvivirga sp. AWR4_260 | reverse complement strand
AAGGTTAAGTTTGTCATACTCGTGTGCTCACCCAGCACCTTTTCATTATTTTCAAAATATGAGAATGCCCGCAGATAAAAAGGTCAGGTGGGTCTTGTTGTAAAAGAGGTTTAACGGTGCGATTATACCTTGGAGGGTACCCACCAATATGCGTCATCCATACTTTTAAGCCTTCGCATTGAAATTTTAAATGTTCAGGACATTCATTTCTTATAGCCTGGTCATCTATATTTCCATAAACCCCGCGGGTAGGTTTAAAATCTTGTAATGGTTTTAATACGTTGGGGCCGAAATCTCCTGCATGCCATATCTCATCTCTGTCTTCGAAGTATTCAAAAACTTTAGGGTCTAAATGTCCGTGTGTATCTGAAAGTAAACCTATTTTCACTTTTTTATGTAAAACTAGGCATATCTCCATCCTTTATCAAAAGTTGAATACCGCCTTTTACCATATTTGTATTTAGTAATGGCTTTAACTTTTTTAACTTTACCTTAAATTTAATTTATATGGCACTTACACCTTCTAATATGCTTCCTCTAGGAACGGAAGCTCCTTTTTTTCAATTATTCGATGCTATTTCCGAGCGTTCTGTTTCTTTGGATGACGTGGTGGGGAGAAGGCAACGGTTATTATGTTTGTTTGTAACCACTCCCCATATGTTAAACATATTCAGGAAGAGTTAGTGAGGTTGGCCGAAGATTACATTTCTGAAGGCGTTGGTTTTGTGGCAATAAGCTCTAATGACGTTGATAATTACCCTGAGGATTCGCCCGAGCTGATGAAGGCTGAAGCTAGAAAATGGGGATATCCTTTCCCTTAAGGTGCTGGGTGAGCACACGAGTATGACAAACTTAACCTTAGCAATACGTTTATGTTTTA
>NZ_JBSWSU010000017.1:0-4085 GCF_056158185.1 Fulvivirga sp. AWR4_260 | reverse complement strand
AAGGTTAATAGGGAAACACGATAGAATCCGAACAGCACCTTATCGACATTCTTGCAACCGGCGTAACCCTCAAACGCGGCGCGGATTTCCTCGGGCACCTCAAGAAGATCAAGGAAAGCCTCAAGCCCACCCGCTTCCCACCGACCTGAGCCTCAGTGCCACAATAGAAGAGGTCAGCAGATACAAGAAAGCCCGGGCATTCGCACCGGGCTTTTCGTTGATCGCGGGGCGCCATTCGGCGCCTTTTTCATGAGGCGGATATCAGGGTCTCTCGACCTCCGCCCGGTTTCGAAGGAACTGCTGGTACGCGGCGTATTCCCTCTGGCCTTCGAGAGATGCCAGGAATTCCCGAAGCTGGTTCAGTTCGGTACCATCTCCCGAGACCTGCCCGTCCGTGACCTCGTCCAGCGCGATCACCGCGGCAGAATTGGCCATCACAGCCTTGCCAAACCGGGCGCCATCCGCTGGGCGCGCCAGAAGAAAACACCTGCTGGAGAATGGCGGGACCTGCCTCGGAGGCGTTCCGTGCCAGCCCTTCATAGCTGGACCACTCACCAATACCCTCGGGGCTCTGACCTGACTCCAGGTCAGCGATAATCGCGTCAGCCCTTTCAGAAGAGCTTCCCGCGTCTTGCGCTGCTCCAGCGTCATCCGGATCTGATCCCGAACCTGGTGCCAGGGGCAGCTGCTCGGCTTCGTCGGTACTTATTCACCCGGGCAACGACAGACACGTTGTCACCCACATCGATCAACTCGGTGTTGTAACCCGCGTCCAGGACATCTTCGGAAAACAACTGCCGTACCAGACCGGCGTGGTCAAACGGCGCCTGACCACCGTCACGGGTAACGCCGCTGGCCTCCCGCACCTCAAGCCCGAGCTCTTCGGCAGGGCCGGCCAGATCATCGGCGGCATACGCGGAGTCGGCAAGCTCTGCCCGGACTTCAGCAAACTGCTCACGAGCTCTCACGGGCCAGCTCACGACGGAGCTGGTCTTCCATCTCATCCGAGACGGCACCTCGGACTCCCTGACATCCTCGAGGCGAATAGGATCGAACCCCGAACGATGTCCGAACCGGCTCGGAAACTTCGCCTTCCTCAAGGGCAAACAGGGCTTCCTCGAAGGGCTCGGCGTAAATGCCACGACCGGCGTGCGCCCAGGTCGCCGCCGTCTTCGGCCGAAACGGTATCAATGGAATACTCCCGCGCCAGGTCAGCAAATGACTCCCCGGCCGCCAGGCGCTCCTGGATCGTTGCCATGGTTTCGTCTGCGTCACTGCCCTCTTCGATCAGGATGTGGGACGCCCGACGCTCCTCACTGGCCAGATCGGCAGCCTGCTGCTCGTAATCGGCCTGAAGCTCCGCATCGTCAACTTCAATGCTCTCAGCAAGGGCACCCAGCGAAAGCGTGATGTAGGCAGCGTCTACACGCTCCGGCTGCTGAAACGCACCCGAGTTTTCTTCATAAAAGGCTTCAACGTCGGCGTCAAAACCGATGACCCGCGTCCGCCACTGAGCTGGCAGGAATATCCAGTACCCGGAAACTGCGTGTCTGGTTCTGAATCTGGAGCAGCTGCTCGGCATTCTCATCCGCCACCAGGCCACTCTGAACGATACCCGCACGGATCTGGTTCACCACATATTGCTTGCGCATGGCTTCCCGAAACTCGCCCACGCCCATGCCCATATTACGGACTGTGGCCACAAAGCGGTCGCGATTGAACTGGCCATCCACCTGGAACTGCGGCATCTGGGTAATCAACGCATCGATATCAGCATCATTGAGCTCCAGTCCCTGAGCGTTGGCATCCTGGATCAGGACCTGCTCCTGGATCAGGGAATCCAGAACGTCTGTGCGAATCTGGTCTTCGTCAAGCATCGAGGGATCCGGGTTTTCCATTCTGGATAGCCGGCGCTGGCTCTCCATCTGGACCACGCGGAGAAACTCCCGCTCGGTAATATCCTCGCCGTTGACGGTTGCCACCTCAGGCTCGCCGGAGAAGCCGCCGACAATGGCGTCCATCCCCCAGATGGATAGCGACACAATAAGAAGACCAATGATGACCTTGGCGATCGTGCCCTGGGCATTGTTCCGAATATCTTGAAGCATGTTTCTCCCGGATCCCTGTTCAAGGTAGTGCAGTTTTATTCGTTTCAGCGCGCGGCGAAGGGCGGACCTAACGTAAAAAGGCGCACCCGGTGTGGAATGCGCCTTGAATTCTTCTTGGGTGGCTTCCTGCGACAGAAGCCACCGGAGAAAGAACCGTTACTTAACGGCGTCTTTCAGGGCCTTGCCTGCTTTGAACCCAGGCACTTTGGAGGCCGGAATCTGATCTCGGCACCAGTCTGCGGGTTACGACCGGTACGAGCAGCACGCTCTTTTACGGAGAAGGTACCAAAACCGATCAGAGTTACCTGATCGCCTTTTTTCAGGGCACCGGTGATTGAGTTGGTCATTGCGTCCAGAGCACGGCCAGCGGCGGCTTTGGAGATATCTGCGGACTCTGCAATTGCATCGATAAGTTCGGACTTGTTCACACTAAACCCCTTCGATTTCAGGTTGAAGATGTTATAGGTTGGTTTGTTTTTCTCGGACGTTCTCGACTATCGCATAAGCGGTCGGAGAATTCCATTCTTCACTTTTCTTATTCCTTTCGGCTTTATACCGGCATTCGGAATAGGGACTGACTGCGCGGGAACCCTGGTATTGGCTGCTTCACGGCGAAACAGTTATACCAATGGGCTCTCAGGCATGTCAACAACTCATCAAGGCTTTAATGTGTATTTATGCGCTCTGACGCGTCGCCTTCTTCGTCACGCGGCTTGCCAGAACCCGTTTTCCGGAGATGAATCTTCAGCCCTGGGCTCGGGTGGATAGGCCAGTGCAATATCCAGCACTTCGTCGATCCACTTCACAGGACGAATCTCCAGCGACTCCTTGATGTTTTCAGGTATCTCCTTGAGATCCCTGACATTCTCATCCGGAATGATCACCGTCTTGATGCCACCCCGATGCGCTGCCAGAAGCTTTTCTTTCAACCCACCGATGGCAAGAACGCGTCCACGCAGAGTGATTTCACCGGTCATTGCAACGTCGGCGCGAACCGGAATCTTGGTCAGAGAAGAAACCAGCGCTGTGCACATACCGATACCGGCACTGGGACCATCTTTCGGTGTCGCACCCTCCGGTACATGCACGTGCAGATCGTGCTTCTCGTGGAAATCATCGGCAATTCCAGACCGGGTGCCCGGCTACGTACCACCGTCAATGCCGTCTGGATGGACTCCTGCATGACATCACCCAGGGAACCCGTCTTCACGACCCGGCCCTTGCCAGGCGTGAGGGCGCACTCAATATGCAGCAGTTCGCCACCCACCTGGGTCCAAGCCAGACCGGTCACCTGACCAATCTCGTTCTTTTCCTCGGCGAGGCCGTACTTGAATTTTTTGACCCCCAGGTAATCTTCGAGCATGTCCTGCGTGAGAGTGACAGAGACCTTCTCTCCGCTCTCCACATGGTCACGCACCAGCCTTGCGGGCAGATCTTGGCAATCTCGCGCTCCAGGCCACGTACACCGGCTTCACGGGTGTAGTCGCGGATCAGGTCGCGAAGGGTGTCCTCTGGCAACTTGAGCTCATCCTTGCGCAGGCCGTTGGCCTTGATCTGCTTCGGCAACAGATAACGCAGCGCAATATTGACCTTCTCGTCCTCCGTGTAACCCGGGATACGGATGATTTCCATCCGGTCCAGCAGGGCGGGAGGAATGTCCATGGATCGGAGGTACACACGAACATCACATCGGAGAGATCGTAATCCACTTCGAGGTAGTGATCGTTGAAGGTGTGATTCTGTTCCGGGTCGAGGACCTCCAGCAGCGCTGAGGCCGGATCACCACGATGATCCATGCCCATCTTGTCAATTTCATCGAACAGGAACAGCGGATTCTTCACGCCCACCTTGGACAGCTTCTGAAGAAGCTTGCCGGGCAACGCACCAATGTAGGTCTTCCGGTGGCCGCGGATTTCAGCTTCATCACGCACGCCGCCCAGGGCCATCCGGGTGTACTTCCGTAGTCGCACGGGCAAT
>NZ_JBSWSU010000016.1:0-2190 GCF_056158185.1 Fulvivirga sp. AWR4_260 | reverse complement strand
AAGGTTAAGTTTGTCATACTCGTGTGCTCACCCAGCACCTAAGGTTAAGTTTGTCATACTCGTGTGCTCACCCAGCACCTTCGGTACTGATCAGGCTCTGGATGATGCCCAGGTGTTCCGCGCCCAGTTCGGTCCAGCAGAACATCCAGTTTTTCTTGCCCATTGGAATGGGGCGTAGCGCCCGTTCCAGGTGGTTGATGTCTGGCTGCACGTCCGGGTCTTCCAGGAACACGGTCAGGCTGGCTTCGCGGCTGAGCACGTAGTTCAGGGCTTTGGTCAGAGGATCGCTGGGCAACAGCCCGCCTTGCTCCAACTGATCCCGGCACCACTGGAAGAAGTCGCTGACCACCGGCTTGGAGTGCGCCAGGCGGTACTGGCGTTTCTTCTCGCCAGTCAGCCCTTGAGCGTTGATGGCCTCTTCATTCCGGTACAGCGTCGCGATCCGTTGCAGGGCCTCGGTGACAGTTTCCGGGTGAGCCTTCTGCGCGTCGATAAAGTAACGGCGACTGTGCATCCAGCATTGGGCATGGGTGACGTTTTCCTGGGCGGCGGCATAACGGGCATAGGCCGCGTAGCCGTCACTGATCAGCGTGCCACTGAACGACTCGCTGAGTACCTGTTCGATGTGGGCGCGCCCACGGCTGTTCGAGTAGGTGAACACCACCTCGTCGGCATCGCCGTACAGCGGCCAGAACCAGCCGGATTTCATCTTGCCTTTTTGCGGGCCGGCGCGACCCTGGTGGCCGGCCTTGACGGGTGTTTCATCCATGGCCATCACCCGGCTGCGCAATACGTTGTCGGTCTGGGCATCTACGATGGGGCGAAGCAGGTCGATGGCACGCTTCACCAGGTTGGTCAGGGTGCTGCGGCTGACGGTGATGCCGGCCTGCTGGATGCGTTGGTGTTGACGATACAGCGGCAGGTGGAACTGGAACTTGTCCACCAGCAACCCGGCCAACAGGCTGACATCGGCCAGGCTGTTATCCAGCACGTTGAACGGAGCCGGGGTGGTGATGGGCTTCTCACTGCCCTTGCGTCGGAACACCGGCCGCTCCACCTTCAGCACCACATAACTGGAGGCGCGCTGGGCCAGGCGGTAGGTGGTCTTGCTGCCGATCACTTCGTACTGATCGGCCTCTGGGCCGGTCAGCTCCGGTGGCAGGTGTTCAATGACTTCCACCGGGACATCGGCGGTAAAGCCCAGTCCGGTGTCGTTCAGGCAGTCGTCGTCCCGCTGCTTTTTGCCGGTGCCGCGCTGATAGGCCTTAATGGTGCGTTTTTCTGCATCATCAGGCTGCTCCGGCAGCGGTGCTTCATCGGGCTGGAACAGGCTGTCCTGTCCTGGCAGGTCATACACTTGCTTCTCGGATTTGGGACCGAACAGCTGTTTCTTGAACCAGTCCAGCTGATGGGTCAGCTGGCGAATGGCCTCCGCCTGAGCGCCCAACTGCTCCCGCAACACGGCATTCTCCTCGGCCAGGGCCGAGTAAGAAGGTGCGTTGGAAGAAGGAGTGGAAGCCGTTGAATTCATGGCCGTTATTATACCGGAAGTCCACTCTCTATACCCCTCGAAAACGCTTGAACTGCCGGTATTTTTGCACTTCGATACCATCGATCAGCAGTTGCAGATCCGTCAGGGTCAGGGCCCGCTGACCAGAGGCAGATAACGGCACCCGGAACTGTCCCTGCTCCAGGCGCTTGGCCCACAAGCAATAACCGGTGGCGGTAAAGTACAGCATCTTCATCTGAGTCTTTCGACGGTTGACGAAGACAAAATACTGGCCGCTGAGTGGGTCGTGCTTCAACTGATTCCGGACCAGGGCGCTCAAGCCCCGGAACGATTTGCGCATGTCGGTGGACTCGGTGCACAGCCAGATGCGCGCCTGGCTATCGAGCCCGATCATCCGTTCTGGCTCAGCCGCAGTTCGACGCCGTTGCCCAGGCTGAGCACAATGTTCCAGCCTGGGCCGGAGGATGGAGAGTTGCCCATCAACGATGAGAGATCCAGAAAACCGGCTTCACCGCTTACTGCCGTCTCATCAGTCGACGGATCGGACAGGCGCTTGCGCCAGTTGCAGAAACAGGCGTAACCGATATTCTCCTGCTTACAGAACTGCGGCGCTGACAGGCCACTGTCACGCTGCTGATCAACCAGGGCCTGCCACTGTTTGGGTGTGCGGTGCTTTTTAG
>NZ_JBSWSU010000015.1:0-4201690 GCF_056158185.1 Fulvivirga sp. AWR4_260 | reverse complement strand
TGTTTGTAATAATACCTCTTTTCTAAAGCGACAGCTTATTTTTAATACCTCTGGTTTTTCTTCTTTATTGTTTTGGGTTACTTTGTACAAAATTAAAATATGGCAAAGAAATTATTATATATACTACTACCACTAACCCTGATCTTACTTGGAGGATATTATTATTGGAATCAGCTAAAGTTGGTTAAAGGTGATATCTGGAGTAAAGTACCTGATAATGTTGTATTAGTGTATGAATGTAATGATCCTATTGGAAGATGGAATGGGTTATTAGATAGTAATGTATGGCAGTCTTTAGCACAGGACGACTCTTTTGAAAGTATAAATGATTATTTGAGAGAGCTGGATAGTCTAGGAGGTAAGTCTGGGGCTGTAGATAAGTTGCTTAAAAATAATAGCTTACTCTCGTTACAATTGACTTCTAAAAATTGGTTTGATTTTGTATTTTACATTGATCTTTCTACTGCAGAAAAGCAGGCATTGGCTTATGACATCATAGATAAATATAAAGGAAGTAAAAAAGAAAGGTTGTATCAAGGGTATACACTTCATGAAATAGGAGAGAAGGATAAGCCATTCACTTATTTAATAGATGAAAATATTTTTATTGGGAGTTTTACACCGTTTTTGGTGGAAGACGTTGTGAGATTGTTGGATGGTAAGATAGATGCCTTTAAGACTAATAATCCTGAGTTTGATGAAATCAGTAAGTTGGCAGATGATGATGGGAATTTATATATCAATGTAAGTGAGTTAGGGAAGTTCTTTATTGCCTTTGGAGAATCTGGTGCACGAGATCAGAGGGCTAATGTAGTTAAGCTGGGCAAAAATAGCTTTTTAGACGTAAGCATAAATGATGAACGATTGTTGTTAAATGGTTTTACTCATGTTGGTGAATCCGATTATTTGAATATTTTTAAGAATCAGGTTCCCCAAAAATCAGATCTTAAATATTATGTATCAAATTCGACTACGGCATTAGTTGAGTTGACTATAACTGATGCAGTTACTTATTTGGAGTCTACTTCACAATATTATTTAGCAGAAAGGAAAAGTTATTTTTCTGAACGGAATACATTTATTAATGAGTATGGAATTCGATTAAAGGATTTGTATTCATGGATTGATGGATCGCTGGCTTGTGCTACGATGGAAGCTTATGGGGACTATAAGTCAGATAGGCTTGCCTATATTGAGTGCTCAGATGTAAATGAAGGTTTGAATTACCTTAATGAGCTGAGTGAGTCAATAGTTAAAACATCTACAGATACGGTATATCAAGAGAATTTTGGAGGTTATGATATCCGTGAGTTAAACATTAAAGAATTTCCTTACTTAGTGTTTGGGCCGGATTTTACAGGTTTTGAGGAATGTTATTATATGCTTTTAGGCAAGTATATAGTAATGGGGACTAGTATGCAGGTAATGAAGGATCTTGTTGATGACATTGATAAAGAGGAGACGTGGGGGCGAAGTGTGACATTCAATAAGTTTTTAAACGGTAATATGGAAGAGGCTAATTTGGCCTATACTTTTAACTTAAATAGGGGGTGGAATGCTTTTATAAATAAACTTGACGATAAATGGCAGAGGTATTTTCAAGAGAAGTCAATGGTTTATAAAAACTTTGATTTAGGATCGATACAGTTTAGTGCACTTGATGAGAGTTTTTATACCAGTATTGCGCTTAGGCATGAACCGCATGAGTATTATGTAAAGGGGCAACAGTTTGAATCATTATTAACATCAAATATTGAAAATAAAATTATAACTAAGCCATTTGTGGTGAGGAATCATATAACTAATGGATTGGAAACACTAGTTCAGGATTCGGTTTATAATTTGCATTTAATATCAGAAGAGGGAAAAGTACTATGGACTGATTCCATTGGAGAGCCTATAGTGGGAGAAATTGAACAAGTTGATTATTATAAAAATGGGAAGGTTCAATACTTTTTTGCAACTAATACCAGGTTGCATATTATAGACCGGTTAGGCAATAAAGTTGAAAATTATCCGATTACGTTGGGAGTGAATAAGCTACAATATGCCAATGTTGTGGATTATGATAAAAGCAAAAGGTATAGATTTTTGCTGGGAGATGAATATGGTAGTTTGTATTTGTTCAATAAGGCAGGTGTTAATTTAGAAGGTTGGATGCCAAGGAAATTAACAGGAAAACTTGCCTCAAAGCCGTTTCATTTGCGTGTGAGAGGGAAGGATTGCATTGTAGCTATGCAAAGTGATGGTGTTATGAATGTGCTGAATAGGCGTGGTGAAGATATGCCAGGTTTTCCGCTTCAGTTAGACTTAAGAGTAAATACGGAACCTCATGTTCATATTGGTTCTGATTTCAAAAACACAATTTTTAGTGTTTTAGGAAAGGATGGGAAAGTTGTTAAGTTAAATTTATTGGGAGAGGTAATAAGAACCGAGCAACTCTATAAGGAGAATAAAGATTCTGAATTTACTATTATACCTGATGCGCTGGGTAAATCTTATTTAATAGCGCGGCAGGATATGAATAGGCTAGTCCTTTTAAATTCAGATAATGAAGAAGTATTGTCTAAAGACTATTTGAGTTACGGGAAATTAACGGTGCAGTATTATAATTTTTCTCCCGAGAATAAGATTTATGCCATTACAGATAGGGATCAGGGTTTTACATATATTTATGACAAAGAAGGGACTTTAGTAAATTCAAGACCTATTGATAGTGCACATGAAATAGCTATTATATATTTCGATACGAATAAAAAATATAATATATATTGCACGTCAGAAAATCAATTGAAAATTCTGTCATTTTAATCCATATTATTGATGCGTACTTTAATTTGTTGGCTGGTTATATTCACGGCCATATTTACAACCCAGGTGAATGCTCAGGAAGCCGATACTTTAGAGTATAGTTTGAGTTCACCTTACAATACTATTTATACTCATTTAAGCTATTTACAAGATGATAACTATTATCCAAGTGTAGCTGCGAAGGTTTTTAACCCTGAAGATATTAATGGGAAAGCGGCTGAAAAGCTAGCTGTCAAATTAAAACAGGTTTTAGATGGTGCAGGTATTTACCTCGACTTAGAGGAAATTCCTCATTCTAAAGATTATGTAGATTCTACGCATAGTCAGAAAAAAAGATATTATTTAGCTAAGCGTTTTCCATCGCTGTATGTGGAGAAAGTAGGAGGCAAGTGGTATTATTCATCTAAAACGGTAAAAAGTATACCATCATTGCATAAGGAGGTTTATCCTTTTGGTACTGATAAATTGTTGGAGATATTACCATCATTAGGTTCTACTAAGATATTGGGCTTATACCTATGGCAAATGATAGGTATATTGTTACTCGTTTTTGTAAGTTTCTTGCTGCATAAGCTTTTTACATTCTTGATTGAGAAACTTATTATTCAGGTGCTATTGAGAATGGGCTATAAGAAGCTTGCTGATGAAGTGATATTACCTGTGGCGCGGCCAATTAGTTTTTTAGTTATATTTCCACTGCTTATCGTTTTGGTGCCAGTGCTTCAGCTACCTATTGAGATGAATAAGTATGTTGTAATTGCATTAAGGGCAATTTGGCCGGTATTTGCTATTGTGTTTCTTTATAGGTTGGTTGATATAGTTTGTATTTACCTTGGGAAATTAGCAGATAAGACTGAAAGTACGCTAGATGATCAGTTGGTACCATTATTAAGAAAGGTGCTGAAAACTTTTGTTGTAATAGTAGGTGGGCTCTTTATACTCGATAATTTAGAGTTTGATATTACTGGGCTTATCGCAGGTTTATCAATAGGAGGTTTGGCATTTGCTTTGGCTGCCCAGGATACAATTAAGAACTTTTTCGGGTCTCTAATGATATTTGTAGATAGACCATTTCAGGTAGGAGACTGGATAACCTCTGGCGATGTAGATGGTACAGTGGAAGAAGTTGGATTCAGATCTACAAGAATAAGAACTTTTAGAAATTCATTGATGTATATTCCTAATGGCATTATTACCAACCAGATGATTGATAACCATGGGTTGAGGGTATACAGACGGTTTATGACTAATATTGCCCTTACGTATGACACACCTCCAGAACTAATAGAGGTGTTTGTAGAGGGGCTGAGAGAAATAGTGAAGCAACATCCAGAGACAAGGAAAGACTATTTTGAAATTCATTTCAATGATATGGCAGATTCTTCATTGAATGTTTTATTCTATATCTTTTTTAAGGTACCCTCTTGGACAGATGAGTTGAGAGCTAGACACGAAGTGTTGTTAGAAGTAGTGAAGCTGGCAGAAGTTCTTGGAGTGAGTTTTGCATTCCCAACCCAGACCCTACATGTTGAGACTTTTCCCGAGAAAAAGGGAAACTCGCCTGAGTATACTTCAAGCTCACCTGAGTTAAAGGCCAAGCTTGAAACATATCTCAGTAAGGGTAAGAATTAATTAATCTAACTTTAAAAATTCCTCTATTGCATTATAGACAATGTCTAGTTCATCATTGGACATAATGTATGGAGGAATTATATAAATTAAATTACCTAAAGGTCTGAGTAAAATGTTTTTACTAATGAAGTAAGGGTAAAGTACATTTCTCATTTCACTAAAATAAGAGCTGTCATTATTAGTGAAAAAATCAAGTGCCAGTATAGTTCCAAAACTTCTGATGTCTCTTACTTTGGCATTATCTTGATGCTTATTACAAAATTCTTTGTGCTTCTGGCCTATCCTTTGAATATTATTTTGACATTCATCCGATAATAATATGTCATAACTGGCATTAGCAGCAGCGCATGCAATAGGATTTGCAGTATATGAATGCCCGTGTAAGAACGTTTTATAGAGATCAGGGGACTTGAAGGCATTAATAATCTCTTCTGTGCATGAGGTTACGCCTAATGCCATAGTACCTCCTGTAAGTCCTTTTGAGAGGCATAGAATGTCTGGCTTATGATTTAGGTAATCACTGGCGAAATTTTTACCAGTTCTTCCAAAACCAGTCATTACTTCATCAGCAATGCAAATTACACCATGCTCTTGAGCGTATGCAATTAGCTTGTCGAGTATTTCGGCACTATACATACGCATGCCTGCAGTACCCTGTACCAATGGCTCAAAGATGAAAGAAGCGGCCTCTCCTTGGTCAACTAATGCTTTGAACTGATTAAATACCTCATCGTCATTATTTCCATTAGGAAAATCAATGAAAGTGACCTCAAAAAGGTGATCTTGAAACGGTTTTGTGAAATCATTTCTTTCACCAACAGACATAGAGCCGAATGTGTCTCCATGATATGCTCCATCCATGGCTATTACCTTTTTCTTAACAGTCTTTTTGTTATACCAAAACTGAAAAGCCATTTTTAATGCTACTTCTATTGAGGTGCTGCCATTGTCACTATAAAAAATTTTCGATTGATTATCAGGTAATATATTTAATAGGTTTTCAGCCAAAGTGATGGCAGGTTTATGCGTGAACCCAGCGAAAATTACATGTTCTAAGTTATTGGCTTGCTCACTTACGGCTTCGGCAATTTTTGGATGGCTATGGCCATGTAAATTTACCCACCATGATGATACAGCATCAATTATTTTTCTGCCATCTTCAGTATATAGATATACTCCCTTTGCTGATTTAACATAAATGGGGTCATCTACTCCTTGTAGTGGCGTAAAGGGATGCCAAATACTTTGTTTATCTCTTTCAATCCAGCTCATTCCAGTTCTTTTTTAGTATGCTAGCGTACTTATTTACAATGTTTTTATTTATAGTTGTTTCTTGTCTTATGTGCAAAAGGCATGGCGCGTTGGTGTGTTCAAGAATGATTTTTTGACTTGAAGGGTTTTCTTCGCCATTAAATATTATCCCTTTTACATTAATATTTCTGTGCTGCAAGGCCTCAATAGAAAGCAAGCTATGGTTTATACTTCCTAGATATAGATTGCAGACTAAAATGACCTCAGCATTAAAATGCTCAGGCAGGTCAATCATTTTTTCTTTACGGTTAATAGGTACCATTAACCCTCCAGCACCTTCAATGATGAGGTTGTTTTGAGTGTCAGGTAATTTTAACCTATCAATAGTTATATCGATATTTTCAACTTCTGCCGCGTAATGAGGGCTGGCAGGAGTTTTTAAAAAATATTGTTCTGGATGAATTATAATATTATCTGTAACCAGACTTCTAACCTTATCGCTATCTGTAGGTGTACCTGCTTGAATGGGTTTCCAGTAATCAGCTTGTAATGCTTGAGTAATAATGGCGGAAGCAAAAGTTTTTCCGCTATCAGTACCAATAGCCGATATAAAATATTTCATAGTAGTTGTAAATTATTAACTAATGATTCTATTTGAGATTCGTTATTAAAAGCATGCAAACATATTCTGAGCCTCTCTTCACCAGTTTTTACGGTAGGAGATAAAATAGGTCGTACATCAAATCCATTATTTTGTAAAAGTAGGGCAGCGTTACGGGCTTGCTCATTGCCAGAAATTAATATGGTTTGAATAGGGTGCGAGTTCGTAGAGGCTTTAAATTTTAAATGACTTTCTTTTACTAATTGACAGAAAAATTGAATGTTTTTGTCTAGCTGACTTTTTATAACGTAGTTGTTTTTCAGAAATTGGAAAGCACCAACTACCGTAGAAATACTGTGTGAAGCAGGAGCTGTAGTATAAATAAAAGGACGAGCAAAGTTAATTAAGTAATTTTTTAAGTTAGTACTTCCTGTAATTGCAGCTCCATGTATGCCCATTGCTTTGCCAAAAGTATAAATGTGAGCAAATACATTTTTTTGTTCATTAAGTTCATTGGAAAGACCATTCCCTAAATGCCCGCGAAGCCCTGTTGTATGTGCTTCATCTAATATGACTTCAGCCTTGTATTTTTTACTAAGTAAAATGATTTGTTTCAATGGGCACTCATCACCATCCATGCTGTAAACAGATTCCACCACAACAAATACCTGCCCTTTGTTCTCTGTTGCCTTTTCAAGTTTCTTTTGCAAATCCGATAATGAATTATGCTTAAATGGATATTTGTGAGCTAAATTGAGCCTTATTCCGTCTTTAATGGAGGCGTGTGATAGCTCATCATAAATGATGGTATCTCCTCTTTGTGGAATACTCGATAAAATGGCTAGATTGGCATTATAGCCAGCATTAAATATAAGGCATGCCTCAGCTTTGAAATATTCACTTAAATATTTCTCTGCAAATTCGGTGTATTCGTGATTGCCAGAAAGTAATCGTGAGCCTCCTGACCCATTGAAGAAACCGTGCTTTTTGTCGAGCTCTATTATTTGCTGATGAAGTTGGCTGCTAGCGGCAAGGCCTAAATAATCGTTAGAAGTGAAATCTATTAAATTAGAACCCTTTATTGTTTTTAATTGACGGTATAATTGAAGCTTTTTTCTTTCTTCCAGCTTTATACTCAGCCTTTCATTTAAATCCATGCAGCTTTAATTTAGGCGGCAAAAGTAAGGATTGTTTTACTGATGAAAGAAGCTTTTAAGATTTCCTTAAGTAGAAAAGGCTCCGAATTGGAGCCTTTAGTTTTATTTTTTTCTCATTTTTTCCATCTGATCCCACATTTCTTGTGGTACGGCTTCCAAGCTATTGAACTCACCACCTCCGTTTATCCATTCACCACCATCAATGGTTACTACTTCACCATTAACATATGCTGCATAATCTGACATGAGATAAGCCGCCAGGTTGGCCAACTCTTGATGATCTCCATATCTTTTTAATGGGATTCTATTCAGAGGGTCAATCTTCTCAGCTAAATCTCCGGGGAAAAGTCTTTTCCATGCACCTTCTGTGGGGAATGGGCCAGGAGCAATGGCGTTTGATCTTATATTATATTTTGCCCATTCGGCAGCTAGCGACCTTGTCATAGCTAAAACTCCAGCCTTTGCAGATGCTGATGGCACTACATAACCTGAACCGGTCCAGGCGTAGGTGGTAACTATATTGAGGAAAACCCCCGCTTGTTTTTTATTAATCCAATTTTTGCCAGCGGCTAAAGTAAAGTTATAGGTTCCTTTTAAAACTATGTCTACTACTATGTCAAAGGCTCTGTGAGATAATCTTTCGGTAGGGCTGATGAAGTTTCCTGCAGCATTGTTTAGTACTCCACTAATTGAACCGAACTTTTCTTCAGTTTTGCGAAGTACCTCTTCAATTTCTTCATAATTTCTGATGTCACAAGCTAGAGGTAATACGGTTCCTTTAGTATTAGTTTCTTTTTCTAACTCTTCAGCGGCCTTCTCAAGTACATCGAGCTTTCGGCTGGCGATAACTAAATTAGCCCCGAGCTCTAAAAAATATTTGCCCATTGAGCGGCCCAGTCCGGTTCCTCCACCGGTAACTATATACGTTTTGCCTTTTAAGGCATTGTCTTTTAGCATTCCTTCCATGAGTTATTCAATTGGTCTTCTTTAAAGTTAATTATAATTTACTCAATGATGTAATGGGAATATCAAAAAAAAGCCCATTCTTATTTAGTAAGAATAGGCTCAACTAGGTGGCTTAAAATATATTAATTGCCTCTTCTGGCATATTGAGAGCCAGAGCTTCTTTGGCTTTTTCCGCTAGAGCGGCTATTGCCACGGCTGCTACCTCTGGAAGAAGAATGGCGCTCATTACTTCTAGATGATGATTGATTATACCTTCCTCTTCTTGTAGGGCTGCTGCTTTTTGCTTGCATTCTATTTCTACTACTATGATTATCATGAACAACCACAGTTTTTGATTTATGAACTACATGTTTTGTTGGTGCTGAGTGGTGCACTACATGAGTGTTGTGATGATGCACAACCGTGGGCCTTGAATAAACTACATGATTGTGCCCATGGTGGTGATGACTATGGCAACCATTAAAGTGTGAAGAGTAATAATTTGAATGGTATCCGCAATGGTTAGAACAAACGTGATTTACCAAAGGGTAATAGTCTCTTACGCGTCTGTGCATTACATGTCCGTAATTATCAAGCCTTACCTCTACAAACACATCTCCTCTTTGTAGTACTACATCAAAAAATAAATCTCCATGATTGTAAACTCTAGATGCGTGCACCCAGTCATACCCATAATAGCGATCATATACTACGTGAGAAACACTGGTAGGAACTCCCCACGTGTGTTCTATTCCAAATGATGCGGTAAAATGCTGCGCTTGGCTTTGAACTTTTATGATTAGGCATAAACCTAATATTAGTATCATCTTTTTCATGGCCTTAAATGTTTGATTATGAGTATAGTTAATCAATCATGATGCCAAAAAAGATTTTCCTTTTTTAAAGTGTTGATTTTCAGTGTTTTGTTAGTTGTCTTTAAGGGGTAAAGCCTGAGTTTTCAGGCTTTACAAATATGATTAATTATGCCAATGCATTTTTTAAATCAGCTATTAAATCATCAGCTTCTTCAATACCAACACTTAGTCTGATTAAGGAATCTAATAATCCAATTTTAATACGCTCTTCTCTTGGGATACTGGCGTGAGTCATAGTAGCCGGGTGGTTAACCATAGACTCTACTCCACCTAAAGATTCTGCTAGTGAAAAGAATTTAAAGCTTTCCATTACTTTAAAAGCTTCTGCCTGATCATCTCCTTTAAGTGTAAATGAAATCATTCCGCCAAAGTCTTTCATTTGATCTTTAGCAATATCATGGTTCGGGTGAGACGTTAAGCCTGGCCAGTACAGATTTTCTACCTTAGGGTGATCTTTTAAAAATTCAGCGATTTTCTTAGCATTTTCACAATGGCGTTGCATCCTGATATGCAATGTTTTTATTCCTCTTAAAACTAAGAAGCTATCTTGAGGGCCAGGAGTAGCACCACAACTGTTTTGTATAAAGGCAAGTTCATCTTTAAGTTTATCATCTTTTACTACTAATGCCCCCATTACTACGTCAGAGTGACCAGCTAAATATTTTGTTACAGAATGCATAACAATATCGGCTCCAAAATCTAAAGGCGTTTGTAAATAAGGTGTAGCAAAAGTGTTGTCTACGGCTAATAGTAAATTGTGCTTTTTAGATATTTCAGCTGCAGCTTTAATATCTATTATATTCATCATGGGGTTAGTTGGACTTTCTACCCAAATGAGCTTAGTATTTTCGTTAATGTAGGCTTCAATATCTGCGATATTCTCCATTCCTACAAAATGGAATTTGATACCGTACTTAGAAAATACTTTAGTAAATAAACGGTATGTGCCCCCGTAAAGATCGTTAGCAGCAACTACTTCATCTCCAGGTTTTAATAATTTAAGAACTGCATCTATTGCAGCTAACCCTGATGAAAAACAAAGACCATGGTTGCCATTTTCTAAGGCGGCTATACTTTTCTGAAGCGCATCTCTGGTGGGGTTTTGAGTTCTGGAATATTCGTACCCTTTGTGGTCTCCCGGAGAGGCTTGTACATAGGTTGAGGTTTGAAAAATAGGAGTCATGATAGCTCCTGTAGATGGATCAGGCTCTACGCCTGCATGTATGGCTTTTGTACCGAACTTCATAGTTTGATTCTGTTAAGATTTAACAAATACCTTAAACCACAAAGCTACACTTTAATATTACTTTCCAGAGGTGTTTAGTTATTTACTCCAATATGTCTTGATGTTTTCTTTCCAATGGTCTTTATCAGAAACATAAAGCAGGGTATTGATTAACATTTTGTCTTCAGCAGATTTGTTTTGAGTAGACTCCAGTGTTTCTAAAAATATCTCACAAAGTGTATGTTTGAAGCTGCTGCCTTCTTTTTCTGCTAGTAATTGTAGTAATGAAACGATATCTTCTTTTCTGATATCTTTAGCTAAAGATTCTAATGTAGGAGTATTGGCAATGGCTTCTGTTTCTTTGCTTTTACTTACCTCGTCAGGGGTCACTAGCGATGAAGCTTCTTTTTTAAGAAAAGCATCTAAATCTTTAAGTGGATTTTTTCTCTTGGCCATATTATAACTCTTTTATGATTGCTTGAGCAATGTCTAAATACTGTTTTTCTGCTAAAATGGTGCTGAAATTAACGTAAAGATTTTTTTGAGGTACTGCTACATCCAAAACTTGAGCTTCTAAATTGTTTAAGGTGTCAAGTATTGTGCTTCTTTTAGTTAGGCTGTGGATACGATTAGGGAGTACCATTATTTTAAGATTTTCATTGAGCTCTTTGGCTGGAGATAAATCTGTTATTGTTTGATATGTTACCAGTAGGTCATTTTGTGTAAGGCTGGTGGGTACTATAACAGCATCACTCACTAAGCATAGCTTTTTAATGCCTTCATCGGTGGGTTTTCCGGCACTGTCTACAATAATATAGTCATACGGAGTATCAGACTTTTTTAAGCCTTTAATTTCATCTGATATTTTTTCATCCTTTGAACCTAAAATTTCAAAAAGTGAATTGGCCTTAGCGCCAGATTCGAAGGTTTCCATTTTCCGAAGAGTACTAAGTGTGTAGTTAGTATCAGTTTCAATTAAAGCTACTTTATTACCCAGGTTATTGAGCATTGTAGCTAAGTTGATAGCATTAGTAGTTTTTCCAGTGCCACCCTTTCTGCTTACAAATGAGATTACTTTAGTCATCGTGATAAAAATAATCATACAAGAGTATAAATACAAGTGAAGGGCGGTGGTGGTATTTTATGCGTTACGAGTTAAGAATATATAAATGCTGTGAATTAGCGGGTATTAGTTAATTTTAGACCTTATTTTTGAGTTGAAAAAATATTATAAACATGAGGAAAGTATATTATTTATCAACTTGTGATACCTGTAAACGAATTATGAAGGAGGTTGGGGTATCTGACAATTTTGATAAGCAGGATATAAAAACAGAGAAGATTACTGAAGAGCAGTTAATAGAGATGAAAGAGTTGGCTGGCAGCTACGAAGCTTTGTTCAGTAGAGTAGCTAGAAAGTACAAGGAGCTTAATTTAAAAGAGAAAGCTTTAACTGAAGCTGATTATAAGTCTTATATATTGGAGGAGTATACTTTTTTGAAAAGACCAGTGTTTTTGGTTGACGGAGATATCTTTATCGGCAACTCCAAGAAAAACGTGGAAGCATTAAAAGAAAAGCTAGCTTAATAAAAGTGAATAAAAAAATAGGGCTGATGTTAATCAGCCCTATTTTTTTTATATTAATTCTCTATTCATATCGAATCTTTCTAGGAAGTCAGCTACTCGCCTTACTACCATTCCTCCAAGTGAGCCATCAACTACTCTGTGGTCGTAGCTATGTGATAAGAACATTTTATGTCTTATGGCTATAGCATCGCCATGAGGCGTTTCAATTACGGCTGGCTTTTTAACAATAGCACCTAATGCCATAATGCCTACTTGAGGCTGCATAATTATGGGCGTGCCCATAACATTGCCAAAAGAACCTACATTTGAAATAGTGAATGTGCCTCCAGAAAGCTCGTCAGGGCTGAGTTTGCCTTTGCGTGCTCTTCTAGCTAAGTCGTTTACCTTTTTGGCTAACCCAGTAATGTTATATTGGTCGGCATTTCTTATTACAGGCACTATAAGATTGCCACTAGGAAGTGCCACAGCCATTCCAATATTGATATCCTTCTTCTTTATAATTCTATCGCCATCTACCTGTACATTAATCATTGGGTAGTCTTTAATGGCTTTGGCCACAGCTTCTATAAATAGAGGAGTAAAGGTCAATGCATCACCTTCTTTTTCTTTAAATGTATTTTTGTTTCTGTTTCTCCAGAATACTAAGTTGGTAACATCAGCTTCCACAAATGATGTTACGTGTGGAGAGATTCTTTTAGAATCTACCATGCGTTCTGCAATCATTTTGCGCATGCGATCCATCTCTATGATTTCATCGCCAGCACTGATAGAAACATTTACTCTTTGAGGTTCCCTAGCTGGGGCACTTGCTGTTTGTACACTTGGTGCTGCTGCTATAGGCTGAGCTGATCTAGTTTCTACGTAACTAAGTATGTCTTTTTTAGTAACACGTCCTTCTTTTCCTGTGCCAGGCACGGCAGACAGCTCGTTCATAGAGATGCCTTCTTCCTTTGCTATGTTTTTAACTAATGGAGAGTAAAATCTGCCATTAGCATCTCTTTTTTCTATAGTTGCTGTTGTTGTCTCTGTACTTGCTGCAGTCGAAACTTCTGCCGTCTCTTGTTTTTCGACTTTAGTGTCGGCAGATTCATTGGATTTAGTAGGTGCTGAATCATCACCTTCTGTGGCTATGATAGCTATGGGTTTACCAACTTCTACTACCTCTCCATCTTTGGCTAAAATTTCTTTTAGAACACCTGCATGAGTAGAAGGTACTTCAGTATCCACCTTGTCAGTAGCTACTTCAAGAACAGATTCATCTTGTTCTATAGTATCACCTTCCTTTTTGAGCCATGAAAGAACGGTTGCTTCCATGATGCTTTCACCCATTTTGGGCATTATTAATTCTACTAGAGCCATGTTATTATATCTATATTGAAAAAATAAGCAAAATTTAAGTATTAGTTATTGTCACCTGTTGTTTGAGTTAAGCTAACTCTGATCAGGTTAAGTACTGCGTTGGCAGTTGCTTTTATGTTAATACTTCTGTCTTTCCATAACTGTAATTTTTTAGTTATTGTTTTCTCTCCGTCAGCAAAAGCAATCCATACTGTGCCTACAGGCTTTTCAGGTGTTCCTCCGTTGGGGCCTGCTATTCCACTTGTGGCTATTCCAATGTCGGCATTAAAAATATTTCTAACATTATTAGCCATTTCACTTACAGTAGCTTCACTAACTGCTCCGTGTGTTTTAAGTGTGTTTTCGTTTACTTCTAAATTACCAATTTTTAAATCATTATGGTAAGGGATTATACTGCCCCTTAAATATTCAGAGCTGCCTGCTATACTTGTGATAAGGTGCGATACAAAACCGCCAGTGCAACTTTCTGCAATAGATAGAGTGAGCTTTTTATCTTTTAGTATTTCACCTACGGCAGATTCTATTTGGTCTTCATTGTAACCATAAACATATTTTCCTGCAAGCGGGAGTAGGGCAGTTATCTGCTCTTCTACTTGCTTTTCAAGCTCCGGTTTATCGTTACCAATAGCTGTTAGCCTTAAGCGTACTTGCCCCATGCTAGGTAAGTAGGCTAGTTTTATGTGAGAGGGTAAATTATTTTCCCATTCTTTGATTAAGTCAGCTAACCACGACTCACCAATGCCTATGGTCTTAATTACTTTATGATATATAATGTCTGTTTTAAAAACAGATTGTAGTTTAGGAATGATGGTGTCCGTCATCATTCTTTTCATTTCGTGCGGTACACCGGGCATGGAAACAAAAACTTTTCCGTTTTTATTGAACCACATACCTGCAGCGGTACCTAGAATATTGCTCACCATTTCACAGCAAGTAGGTAGTGCTGCTTGCTGACGGTTTATTTCTGTTAATTCTCTTCCTTTGCTTTCGAAAAAAGCGGTCAATTCTTCCAATGCTTTTTCATGCATTTCAATTTCGCAGCCAAAGTATTCTGCTAAGCAAGGTTTTGTAAGGTCGTCATTGGTTGGGCCTAAACCTCCTGTTATAAGTACTATGTCAGCACGATTTTCAGCTTCTTTAAAAGCAGTAAGAATCTCTTCTCTATCGTCACTTACGGTAGTTTTTCGAATAGTCTTAATGCCAACTTTGTCAAGTTCGGCACTCATCCACTGTGAGTTAGTATCTGTTATTTGGCCATAGAGTATTTCATCTCCAATGGTCAGTATTTCAGCTTTGGTTTTGTACATCTTTCTTAGTTACGATCAATGTTAAATGCTTAGTTTTAATGTAGTTGAAGCTGCTTTATTTCAACTATTTAATAATACCGAGCATTACAAATCTACTTATTTATTAACAACTTTTTACACGTTAACTAAAAGCCGATAGATTAGTGTGAATAGCTATGATTTTACCAAATGATCGTTTATTAAATATGTATTTGTATTATTGTTTGTTGGGTGAATTTTGCGCTTTTCTCTGAATGTTGGTAGCTATTTTGTAAATTGTAGCAGAAAATAAACCACTGATATGCTGAGAATAAGTTCAATAATGTTATTAATGGTGCTGGTGATGGCCTGTACTAGTACTCAAATTAACCAGACGCTAGGAAGTATCAACGATGCGCTGGGTAATGGAGGAGGATTAACCTCCGAACAAGTGGCTGCGGGTCTGAAGGAGGCATTAATAAAAGGTATTACTAATGGATCTGCTCAGGCGTCTAAAGTGGATGGCTACTACAAAAATGGTAAGATAAAAATACCGTTTCCTCCAGATGTGCAAAAGGTGGAAGATAAGCTTCGGCAGATAGGCTTAGGAAATGAGGTGGATAAGTTTGTGATGACTTTGAATAGAGGCGCTGAAGATGCCGCTAAGGAAGCTAAATCCATATTTGTTTCGGCTATTAAGGCTATGACTATTCAAGATGCATGGAATATTTTAAAAGGAGATGATGATGCTGCAACTCAATACTTAATGCGCACAACTTCAGCTCAATTGAAGTCAAAGTTTAAGCCCGTTATTAAAAGTTCGCTGGATAAGGTAAGTGCTACAAAATATTATGGTGATATTATTAATACTTATAATAAAATCCCACTTGTAGATGATGTAAATCCTGATTTGAATGATTATGCTACCGATAAAGCTATTGAAGGTTTATTTTATTTGGTGGCTCAGGAAGAAAAGAAAATAAGAGAAGACCCTGTAGCTCGAACTACAGATTTATTAAAAAAGGTATTTGCAGCACAAGACTAATGAATGTACAAGGAGCTTAATTAGCTCCTTGTACATTCATTTTTATTTTATAGATGCTTTTGCTGGCTGTAATAAATAGAGTTTTGTTACTCGGGCCTCCAAAGCATACATTAGCTGTCCAAGGTTCGGGTACTGGAATGTAAGCTATTTTTTCACCTGCTGGATTAAATACTGTTACACCCTTTCCACTCAAATAAAGGTTTCCTTTTTCATCTATTGTAATGCCATCTGCTCCTTGTTTTACAAATAGTTTTTTGTTGGTTAAGTCGCCTTTTTTATTGATGTCGTATTCGTAAGTTTTCCAAGCTCCAATATCTGCAATGAAGAGCTTTTTGCCATTTTTAGATCCTACAATTCCATTTGGCTTATTGAGATCTGTGGTAACTCTTTTAAGTTTCCCTCTATGAAGTAAGTATACATGTTGGCCATCTTGCTGCATGCTTTTGTTTCTGCCCCAATAATCTCTCTCGTATAAAGGGTCAGTGAAGTAGGTGAGTTTTCCATTAGGATGCACCCATACGTCATTAGGGCCATTTAATAGATTGGAATTATATTCTTCAATTAAAATTTTATGATTTCCTTCTTTATCGTATTTCCATAATTGATTGTCTAAATCTGCGCAAGCTATTAAATGACCGTGCTTATCAAAATATAATCCATTAGACCTGCCTGATGATTTAGTGAAAAGCGAAATGCTATCATTGGTAGCATTCCAAACGTAAATGGCATTATTGGGCTGATCGGTAAAGTAAACATTTCCATTGCTGTCAGCGGCAGGCCCTTCTGTAAAGCTGAATGAACTATCAATTAATGTTAATTCAGCTTCTGGGGCGATGATGTGCTGAAAGTCTTCAACCTGAGCCTTATTGGTAAATGTGGTGAATAGTGATAATAGAAAGGTCAGATAAGCGAATGATTTTACTTGTTTATTGGTTTGCATGCTACTTTAAGAGACAGTGGGTTTACTTTTAGCTTTAATGTTTCTTTAAGTAGATACGGATCGCCATCAATATGGATATTTTTTTCTGAGTCTGGGGTTAGAAGTTCCATGATAACTTCCTTGCCTTTGAAGCTTCGGTAATACCGTGATTTGGGCAAGCTTCTGTTAAATAGATGGAAAATGAGTTTGGGATAATACCATGTGGGCGCTTTTTGCAGTATACAAACATCCATTAGTCCATCTGTAATTTCTGCTAATGGAGCTATATGGGCATTGTTTCCATATTGAGAAGAGTTAGCAATGGAGATTAAAAATGGTGCTTTTTCAATTTTCTCTTCTCCATCTATAATAAGTTTATACCCTAGCGATTTAAATTTCAATATTTCAGAAAAGGCCAGTTTTGTATACGAAATGAACCCTCTTTTTTCGCTGCCAGCAAAAAGCTTGGCGATATGAGCGTCAAATCCTACTCCAGCCACATTTAAAAACATGTCTTCATTTAATGAAATAGTGTCTATAGTAGTGGAGTGCCCTAGGTTTAAAAGTTTTAAAGCCTTTTTTGTGTTTAACGGAATTCCTAAATGTCTGGCCAGTCCATTGCCGCTGCCCATGGGTATAATTCCTAGTTTGGTGGAGGTGTTTATTAAAGGTCGGGCTATTTCGTTAATAGTGCCATCTCCACCAATGGCTACAACAAGGTCGAAACCATTTTTATGTTTTTCTGCTATTTCAATGCCATGGCCAGCGTATTCAGTGAATATGATATGTGATTCAATGATATTCTGATCAATACATTTTGAGATTAAATCGGGCATGTTCTTCTTTTTTGAAGTGCCTGACTTAGGGTTGATGATAAATAAAGCTTTTACGATATTGCTCTTCATTTAGCGCTTATTATAATCTGTGTACAACATCTGCATAAAGGCTTTTCCGGGCATATAGTCATCCTCTGTTTTTTCACCCTCTTCTATTACATAGTTTTTGCTTACATTATCATAAACAAAAGTGTGCTCAGGGGCTACGTAGCCATAGCCACTGTTAAATATGAATACCGCAAAACCTTCGTCATTCTTATTGAGTAAATCTTTGGAGAAAATGAAGTCTTCGTGAGGCAACTGTACCTGATTGAGTATTGTTGTAGCAATGTCTGTTTGGCTGCCATAAGTATGTACAACAGTGTCAGTTTTGTTGAGAGCCCCACCTAGCCAAAGCAATGGTATTTTGAATCTTCTTGGATTGGTCAAGCCTTGATTGTCGGGCATAGGGTGACCATGATCAGCCGTGATTACAATTAATGTATTGTCCCACCAATCTGATTTTTTAGCATGATCTATAAATTCACCTAATGACTTGTCTGTGTAATGTGCTGAATTTTCAAATTTAGAGATATCATCATCGCCTTCAATATAAGTTTCCATTGGTACAGTAAAAGGCTCGTGACTGCTAAGGGTTAGCATTGTTTTGAAAAATGGACGAGAGATGGTGTCAGCTTCTTGCCCAAACCTTTCGAAGACATACCCATCGTGCACTCCCCATTTAGAATTGTTGAGTTCATCAGGGAAGCTTCCGCTATGTGTGATTTGATTAAAACGAGCAGTGCTCAAGTATGACCTGAAATTAGCAAAATCAATATTGCCGCCATAGGTAAAACCTGTAGTGTATCCCGCCTCTTCAAATTTTTTGCTTAGATAAGGTAGGCTCGATGTCTTTTTGGGGTATTTGATGATAGAACCTGAGGGCTGTGATGGGTATCCGCTTAGTACAGCCACAATACCCTTGTCCGTTCTGTCACCGCTGGCATAAATGTGATCAAATAATACCCCCTCTTTCGCCAACCGGCTGAAGTTGGGAGCTATTCCGGGTATTCCGCCTAGCGGTTCTATAAACCTGTATGTAAAGCTTTCTATAATTATCAGTATTACATTTGGTCTATCAGTTTTTAATAATTTTTCGGTATTAACTGGCTTGGAGTGGAGTTCTTGGAAAAAGGCAGTGGTTTTATCTTTGTCGTAGAAGTTTTCAGGGTACCTGAGTTTATTTAATTTGCTAAGCGCATACCCAGTGTTCCATACCACATTTATTGCAGAATGATTCGCATAAGTATTAGTAGGGTGGAAATAAACCGTGCCCGTGTTGATGGGAGCTACGTCTGTAGTTCCTCTAATGGGAGCAATCATTGCCGCTGTGAATAGAAGCATCACTAAACTGGTCTTCCAGTCAGAGGCATTGAGGTCTTTTGCCTGTAGTCTTATAAAACGTGAATAGCCTAGATAAAATATGGTGCTTAATAAAAGCCAGCTGATTATTAAAATGGCCAATGCTGTGCCGCTAATAGCAATAGTTGTGTCTTGGCCAATGTATAATAAAGGTGTTGCATCCAATCTAAAACTCCAATGTTGGTACATTTCCAAATCCAGAATAACAACAAAGCCGCATATGTAAGTGATTAATGCGGTGTAAATATTTAGAAAATATTCTGTAAATGATGATCTAAAGAAGCTTGTAATGCATATGACCAGTCCTGGTAAAAGCAGGAAATACCCTGTGGCAGATAGATCTAGTCTGGCGCCATTTAGTATAGATAAAAATATGTCTTGTGATGTAAGCTCAGTAGTGAGATTGTAGTAATATAATAGAAAAAGCACTCTTGAAACGAAGAAAAATATCATCCAATAAGCACCATAACTTAAAAAAAGTTTAATGCGTTCTTTCATTACCTACCCGTCATTTTGTTAAATAAGCGCAAAGATAATATTAATTTTATATTAACTGAGGTGTTTTAAAGTGATGCTTGACTACTTACGATCGCTCAATTTTCGCTTTCTTTGTGAAATGAGATCTTATGAATACAGGACTCGAAATGAGTCGGCCTTATCACCTGTTTTTGAAAAGCAACTAGCTGAACCATTAGCGAATAAGTTGTCAGATAAAATTTCTTTAAACCTTATTACGGTACTAGGGCATTTCGCTATTTATTTGGCGCTTTTCATTTCTTATTATTCGCCTTTTTCTTTGTATGCCAATTTTTTGATGGTTACTGGACTACTGGTTTTTCAGATTGTATGTGATAAGGTAGATGGAGTAAAAGCTCGGATGAGTGGGAGAGCATCTGCTTTAGGTGAATTTTTAGATCACTTTTTTGAATTGTTTAATCAAGGGGCACTTTTGCTTATAGTTCTTAATTTTTATACTATTTCTCATGAGTGGCTTGTTCTTGCTTTAATGGCAACAGCCTGCCTTGTTAACATGACTAAATATTATGAACAATATAAAACGAGTATTCTAGTAAAGAAAAAGATTTCGTTTTTAGAGCTAAAGGCTATTTTAGTCGTTGTTTTTTTAGCGTCTTCTAATGAAGGAATATATGTTTTTTTTGATGTTCCTGATGTGTCTAGCTATTCATTTATAGAAGCAGGTATGATTGTGGTATTAGTAGGAGTGGTGTTCAACTTAATCGCTAATATTATTCGCACACCTAATATTACTTATGGTGGTTGGATGTTTATTGTGCTTTTTGTTGCTGTAGGGTTTATTACTTATCTGTCATTTGGTCTTTTGGTTGCATTGGTGGTCCTTCTTTTTTACGGAGTTTTGTATGTTGGCCGTTTACTGTTGACGCAGCTTGGTGATGGAGTGGAGCGCAGCCCTGATTTATTTTTGCCTATATTTCTGACAGTCCATTACTTTAGCTCATTCTTTAAACCTAATTACACTATTTTTATTTTAAGTGTGTACTTATTGGTTAATATTATATTACTATTAGTGAAGGCTATCAAAACGTTGTCTGTAGGTGAGGTGGAAACAGTAACTGATGTAAAAGAATAGTCTACTTTATACACAACCTGCCTGTAGTTGAGGTGTTTTGGTTGTTGATCTTGTATATATAAATTCCGGGTTTTAAATTGGGGATAAGTACAAATTCTCTTTCTGAGTTTAGTTTTTGTGATAATACTTCTCTGCCCATATCATCATAAATTGTTAGCGCAGAAGGAAATGACTCAAAGGATTTTGAATATACACTTAATTCGCTGTTGTTGTTAACGGGGTTAGGAAATATCAATGCTTCTAAAGTAGAAAGGAAATAAGCCGGAATGTTATCAGTGTAAATTTCTTGACCATTCTTAAAAATAAGCCTCGCCCTATATAAGTTTAAACCTTGATTTGGATTGTTGTCTTTAGCTAATATCTCTATGTTATTAGGGCTAGAGCTTGAAATTATATCATAGTTGCCACTTGAATTAAGTCTTTCAAACACTACTTCTTCAATTTGATAAAGTGTTCCTAGTTTTAAGTTTAGTTCAATATACCCTTCTGCTTGATGTTCATTAGTTAAGAAGCTGATGAAATAGCACTCTGTTCCTTGTATTTGATAGTCGAATGTTAGACTTCTTGCCGCAGGAGCATTATCAGTAAACTGAGGCTCTACAGCAAACAATTGCTCGGCTGTAGTTTCTTTGTTGAATATGTAGCTGGTGTCTTGGGTTTCAAAAATGGGCTCTAAGAAATTGTTTTTTAATGAATAAACTATATACTTTTTATAAACGTCATTCTTTGGCCAAGCAATCATAACCGAATCGGTGCAGTTAAAGCCTACAGTAGGTTTTGGGGTTGTGCTTATGCTAAAGCCCTCAGAAATATATTCTTCATCATCAATGGACATTTTTAGCAATGCCCTGCTGTAAATATTGGGCGTTGACCATGTGTAGTAGCCTTTGCTTAAATCAACGTGGTTGTTAATTAATGTCCAAGTGTTACCATTATCTAAGGAGTAACTAAGTGAGCCATGAGTGAAGAAGGTGCTTTTCCACCTGATGATGCTATTTATTTCAGAAGTGTAGGGGAGTATATCGTTTTTTACGGGGTAGCTCCAATTAAAATTATTGACAGTATCCCAGTCATATGAAATAACAAATTTTTGATATGGAGTTTTTAGTTCATTGCTTTTGATTTCGATGTTATATGTTCCAACATCAGGTTTTTCTATGGTTATCTGTTCTACCGTGTTGAGGTGATCTGTGTTGCGTTTTGGAAGTTGCATCAGGGAATCTTCGTGTGGGTAGCTGTTCAATACCCACGGGAGCCACTTTTTCTGATTATGGTATATGCTCAGATCAAGGTCATTAACAAGTGCTTTGTAGTCATTGGCAGCGGCAGGCTGATCCCACCAGGTAATTAGTATCTTTAGGTTCTGTACATTTTCAGGTATGTCAATAGTGGTGCTTTTGCTCGATGATGACTCTATGCTGTCAATTAGATATTGTTCGTTTTTTAAATTTTTAAGCGCTTTATAGCTATTAAGGTTGCCATAGCCTGTGGCAAAGTCAATTCCCTCTCTGCCTACATCGTCAGCAGTGTTGAGTAGTATGGCTTTTATTATAGCAGCATCAGGCATAGAGTTGAATTGCTTAAAATAAGCTTCTTGCATAATGGCAGCAGTGCCCGACACTAGGGCTGTAGATGCTGAAGAGCCTGAGAGGCTAAAGGCGGAAATACTTGGCGTTACCCTGCCATCAAAAGCAGGGCCTCGAGATACTACCGCGTCAGGCTTATAGACCGTATCTACAGAGGCTACAGTTATAATGTTTTTTGCCATTTTGAAATTCCCCGTCATGTTGGCGAAGCCTGATACTCCTTGGTAGGTGCCTAGGCTGTCAATGCCTGCACCATTATTTCCGATGGAGAATATGTGCAGTAGTTTTTTATTTTGAGCAGTGCTGTAATCATATGCCTCAGCCAATGCTCCATAATAATTTTCTATACTGGTGCCGTAAGAGTGGTTTTGAAGGTAAATATTGTCATTGGCGAAATATGAGGCATCGTCTGGTAATAGATTGGTGTAGTAAGAAGATGAAAGTTGAGCGGCAGAAGCTACTCCTACAGTGTATGGGGAGGTGTTTCCTGCCCCGGCTATTATTGTGGCCATGTCTGTGGCGTGAGATGAATAGTTGTTAGAAGCCAAGGATGAAGGAATGCTCCTGTTTAAAAGATCTAAATCGGTTTCCCTGAACTTTTCTTCTTTTAATGAAATACGAATGTCTTCACCTTTTAAGTAGGGGAAATAGCGCTTGAGTTTATTGATTTGGTTTACGTTAAGGTTGTGACCTGGAATAGTGCTTTCAGGTGATGGAAATGGAGAAAATAAGTTAATGAAAACTATATCTTTGTTTGGTATTATTTCATTTTTTAAGGTTTCGGTTGTTGTTTCAACAATTAATGTATGAGTGTGATGAAATTGTTTAATGATCTTTAAGTTTTTGTTATAGTTTGTTAAAACATTACATGACTTAATGTTCTTTGTCTTGATAATAAATTGTCTTGTAGAACTATTTGAATCAGAATTCAATATTGATTGTAACTCCTTGGTCAGCTTCCAATTGTTATTGACTTTATACCCTTTTAATGCATTTGTGCGCGCACTTTCTGTGTATTCTTTGCTTAGATAAATTATGTACTTTTCCTCACTTAGTTTACGTGCAGATGTGTTTTTAATATACTCTTGAAGTGTTGCGGGTTGATTATCACTTAAAGAGACCATGTAATATCCTTCATTACAAGAGTTAAGGTTTTTAACTTCCTGGTTATCAACGATGAAATTGTACTTGCTGATTTCATTTCTAAAATCCTCTTGCTGAGCTAAAGATAGTCGGCTTAAAATTATAAGTATAGTGATAATGGTGGCTGATTTGGGCATTTTTGATTGAATATTGTAATGAAATCAATAATTCTATAGCTTAAAGTATATAGAATGTAATATTGACAAAATAAAAATCATTCATCTATTTCAAATTCAGAATAATATTACATGATTGATATTGGGGTCGAAAAATAATTTTGATACTGAAATCCTTGGTTTACCTTGCGGCCGTCAGTGATTATAATCGACCTAAACAAAACAATTCTATGAAATTAAATTTAAAAACAGGATTAGCTATAACTTCTATGGCTTTATCAATCGTTTTTACTTCTTGTGAAGAAGAGCAACAATCTGAACCTACTGTAAATAATAGCGGTGTTTCTGAAGCCGTAATTAAAAGATTTCAGGATCTGAAATTTAATACTGATGGTATTAAAAAAGTAGAAGAGGGTTATTTAGTAGAAGGTGACCTGATTGTTACTGAAGAGGCTTTAGCCAATATGGGCGAGCCTACAATTGTAAACGGACCCGAAGGTGAGCAGTATAGAACTTACAACTTGGTAAGTTCACCAAGAACTATCCGTGTAAGAGGCTATGGCTTAAGTACAACTATGAGCCAAGGATTAGATATGGCTATTGCTAACTATAATGCCTTAAACATTGGGTTAACTTTTGTAAGAAGTACTGGTAGCTACGACATACTTGTTCAAAGTAGTGGTAGTGGCGCTGGTGGTGTTGCTGGTTTCCCTACAGGTAATGGAGCTCCTTATAGCAGTGTTAATGTTTATCCAGGTACTGCTAATTACGGAGTTGACGTAGTAGAACACGTAATGACTCATGAAATTGGTCACACTGTAGGATTACGTCATACAGATTATTTCAACAGAGCTTATAGCTGTGGATCAGGTGGTAATGAAGGTGATGGTGGTGTTGGAGCAGTCCAAATCCCAGGAACTCCTTCTTCATATGATTCAAATTCTATTATGTTATCATGTTTCAGTGCTAGCGAAGATGGTGAGTTTTCTTACTATGACAGAGTTGCACTAGAGTACTTATATTAATATAAGTATCCAAAACCCCATTAAACAAACAATTTATTAAAATATCATAAGCTTATAATCGCTGACAAAGCCGGGAGTAATCTCGGCTTTTTTCATTTATTTTATTTTCTATTCTAGAGTAGAAATGGCCTTCAAGCCTTAAGGTTAATTTTTTGGCTGAAATGTTAAATTAAAATTAAAAAGTGAGCAATATACGTGAAATTTTAAGCGTTTTGACTTCGAAAAGGTTTGAAATTTTGAGGTTTACGTTATTTTTTATCTAAACCATTCATTTTTTGATAACTTTTTCTTTTTTGAATGAATAATAGGTAGATTTGAAAGGGTTCGGTTAGTATTAAACTCATTTAATGGCCGAATCAGATAAAATTTACATTTTATTACTTGAATTAAAATTATATTAAAACCAATATGGCACACTTACGCTTTAAAGCTTTGGAGTTAGCTAATAACAGACCTTCTATTAAGGTTACTGCTCCAGGGAAAATATCAGACTTTTATGGTCAAGATGTATTTGGTATGAAGCAAATGCAAACTTTGCTAGCGCCAGATGTATACAAGAGAGTTAAAAAAGCTATTGAAGACGGAACTAAAATAGATGCAGACACAGCTGACGCGGTGGCATCTGCAGTGAAGGCATGGGCTTTAGATAAAGGAGCTACACATTATACTCACTGGTTTCAGCCATTAACAGGTTCAACTGCCGAAAAGCACGATACGTTTTTTGATGCAGGACTAGGATTAGAAAAATTTAAAGGAAGTGCTCTTGTTCAGCAAGAGCCTGATGCATCTTCATTCCCTAATGGAGGTATAAGAAGTACATTTGAAGCTAGAGGTTATACCGCTTGGGACCCTAGTTCTCCAATGTTTGTTTATGGTACTACATTATGTATACCTACAATTTTCGTTTCTTACACAGGAGAAGCGCTAGATAATAAAGCTCCTTTATTAAAAGCTGTAGAGGCTGTAGATAGAGCAGCTACTAAGGTTTGTCAAATGTTTGACAAGAAGGTGACTCGTGTTAAGCCTAGTTTAGGTTGCGAGCAAGAATATTTCTTGGTAGATAAAGCGTTATATGCTTCTCGCCCTGATCTTGTGATGGCTGGAAGAACGGTATTTGGACATAATCCAGCGCGTGGTCAGCAGCTTGATGATCACTATTTTGGGTCTATTCCTTCTCGTATTTATGATTTTATGAGGGAATTTGAAGCCGAATCATTGAAGTTAGGTATTCCTGTAAGTACTCGTCATAACGAGGTGGCGCCAAGTCAGTTTGAGGTAGCTCCTTTGTTTGAAGATATTAACGTAGCTTCTGATCATAACCAGTTATTGATGGATGTGATGTCTCGCGTGGCTGAGCGTCATAGCCTAAAAGTTTTATTCCATGAAAAGCCATTTGCGGGGCTTAATGGTAGTGGTAAGCATAACAACTGGTCATTAATTACTAATACAGGAGTTAACTTATTTCAGCCTAGTAGTAGTGCCAGAGAAAATTTATTATTCTTAGTTTTCTTTGTAAACACTATTAAAGCAGTTTATGAGCACGCAGATTTATTACGTGCAAGTATTGCATCTTCAGGTAATGATCATAGATTAGGAGCTAACGAAGCACCTCCGGCAATTATGTCAGTGTTTATCGGGTCTCAATTAACTCAAGTGTTAGATGAGTTAGAGAAAAAAGGTAACATTAAAGTAGAAAAAGGTGAAAACATGTATATGAAATTAGGTATAGATAAAATACCTAGAATTATACTAGATAACACTGATAGAAACAGGACTTCGCCTTTCGCATTTACAGGTAATAAATTTGAATTTAGAGCAGTAGGAGCTAATGAAAACTCATCATCTCCAATGACTGTGCTTAACCTTATCATAGCAGAGCAGCTTACAGAATTTTATGAAAGCGTACAAGCTGAGATGAAAAAAGGAACTGAGAAGAGAATGGCCATTGTAAACACTCTTCGTAAGTATATTAAAGATTCAAAGGCTATTAGATTTGAAGGTGACGGATACTCTGATGAGTGGGTGGAAGAAGCTAAAAAAAGAGGTTTATCTAACATTAAGGATACACCTAGAGCTCTTGATGCTTACCTTACAGATAAATCAAGAAAAATGTTTAACAAACATCAAGTGTTGAATGATATTGAACTTGATGCCAGAAACGAGATTAGATGGGAGAGCTACATTATGAAGATTCAAATTGAATCGAGAGTAATGGGAGATTTAGTGCTTAACCATATTATACCTACAGCTATTGCCTATCAAAATAAGTTAATCAAAAACGCTGAAGGGTTAAAAGCTTTAGGAGTTAATAATGATGAAGTGATTAATATCATTAAATCGGTATCAGAATACATCAGTTCATTAAGAAAAGATGTTTATGGTATGATTGAGGCTCGTAAAAAGCTTAATAAAGTAGATGATTTGAGAGAAAGAGCTACAGGATACTGCGATGATGTAAAAGGAGCTTATTTCGAGAAAATTCGCTATGCAGTAGATAAATTAGAGATGCTAGTTGATGATGAAGATTGGCCTCTAGTAAAATATAGAGAAATGTTGTTTTTGAGATAATAAAAAAACAAAGCTCTCGTAAAGATAAAAGCAGGTGGAATTTTTTCACCTGCTTTTTGTTTATATAGGGCGAAACTTAACAGAAAACGTTTTATGCATATTTTGACTCGTATTGTAAAAGACAAGTTGTTTTATGTTGTGCTATTAATTGTGGTGGTTATAAACACTGCTATGCGTCATAATGAATCGGAGCATCCTGATTTATTGGCGGAATATTACCATCCAGAAATTGATTCTGTAGATAGTATGAACTTTACGGCTTTGGCAGAAATTAAAACCCTACGCGATAGCCTCATTGATTATGCAGTACAATTTAAAGGATTGCCTTACAAGTATGCTGCGAAAGGTCCTGGAGCTTTTGATTGTTCTGGGTTTACCTGTTATGTGTTTAAAAATTTTAATGTAGCGCTGCCTGCTTCATCTATTCTGCAGGCTCAGTTTGGAGAGTCAATCGACACTGATGCTGTGTCTAAGGGAGATTTGTTGGTGTTTAAAAGTCCGACCAAAGGCGTAAATAGAGTGGGGCATGTTGGTATTGTAACTTCTAATGTTGATGGTAGGGTAAGTTTCATTCATAGCTCTACACATAGGGGAGTGGTGGAAGATACGCTAAGTAATAAATATTATAATGCTCGTTTTATGGGAGCTAGAAGAGTTTTAAAAGATTAAAAAAAAACAAAAGGTGAACCTAGTTCTAGGTTCACCTTTTGTTTTTTTAGTTTCCTTCCGCTTCGTTAGTCTTATATATCTGAAACTCCACCCTTCGGTTGAGGTGTTTGTCTTCTTGCGTTACTTCTTTTACAATAGGTTTCGAGCTGCCATATCCTTTTGCTTCTACTCGTTCGGCTTCCACACCTCCAAAATGTACCAGATACTCCTTAATTACATCAGCTCTCTCTTGAGATAACCTTAAATTAAAACTTTCGTTTCCATCAGAGTCTGTGTGGCCATTAATTTTTAGGCTGTAATCAGGGTTGTCTAATAAGAAATCGGCCATTTTGTCTAAATCTCCATACATCGCAGAGGTAAGGTCAGCTTTGTTTTCTTCAAACTCCATTGACTCGAATTTTAATTTGGTGGCTATAGGGGTCGTTTGCCTGTGTAGCTCCATTTCGCCATCCAGATAAAATATTTCTTCTATTCTAAAGAAGTCTTCTCCCTGTATAATCAGCAAGTAATTGTTCTTGTTGATAAGGTCAAATTCAAATGAACCGTCAGGCCTAAGGAATTTAGGAGCCACTTCAATTCCATTATCAAGGTCAATAATAGAAACAATGCCTTTGAAAGGTTCGCCTGTTTCGCTATTAGTTAATGAGCCTGTTACTTTGGTGGTGGCATCAGGTTGAGCTTCCATGGGCACAGGGAAAGAATAGAGGTCAAGGTTGCTCATCTCTTCCTCTACTGAGCGGGCATAATACAGATTTTGTGATTTAGAATCTATCGTAAAATAAAATTCACTTCCTGTGCCATTTACAAGTGGCCCTATGTTAAGAGGCTCAGTCCAATTGTGATCATCATAATACGCCTTATAAATGTCAAATTCTCCAAAATTCAGGTTTTGTCCATTAGAGCTGAAATAAAGCACATCCTTGGTATGATGGTAAAATGGGCTTACTTCTGAGTTTCTGGTGTTTATTATTGGACCTAAGTTTTGGGCTTTGCTCCAATTTCCATCAATAGATTTTGTGCTATAGTATATGTCTGATAAGCCAAAGCCACCAATCCTATCGGAGGCAAAGAATAATGTATCTTCTCCATGAGACAGTGATGGGTGAGAGTCCCAGGCTATGCTGTTTACTCCTGACCCCAAGTTTTGGGGTTGAGTCCAAGTGCTATCTTCGGATAGGTGAGACACGAATAAGTCGCAGTCGCCATAGCCTCCAGGGGAGTTGCATCGCGCAAAATATATAGTTTTTCCATCTTTACTTAAAGTGGCAGAGCCTTCATTGTACGAGCTGTTCAGTTTTTTTAGTTCCTTAGCTTCTCCCCAGTTTCCATACGCGTAATCTGTGAAAAATAAATCTTCATCATTTACAGGGTCAAAACCTCTATAATGACTGTTTCTTTTTGAGGTGAATATTAATATGTCGTCATTAGAGCTTAGGGTAGGGCCATAATCAGACTTTTGGGAGTTTACCACTTGGCCCATGTTGAGAAGTACACTTCTTGGAGGGCGCAGCGTGTCTACCTCTTTTCTGTAATCAACCAATTCGTAATAATATTCCAGAGGTACAAAGTAGTCGCGGTCGTTAGTAGTTAACGAGTCATAATAAAGTTCTACTTCGGTAATGTTAATGTCTTCTCTATGATGTTTTAATACAAGTTTGTATAGAAGCTTAGCCTCTTCATAGTCTCCGTAGGTTTCGGTAAGTTTGGCTAGCCTCCAAAGCATTTTGGTGTCTTTGTAGAAATTCATAATGCCAAACTGCTTTATGTAGGTGCGCAACTGTGGATATAAAGCTATCCATGCATCTTCCTTTTGTAATTTTTCTATGTGCTTTAGTTTGCTTTCATTACGGAAGTAAGGTATTTTATTTATATTAGGAAAACGGAATAAGTCAGAGCTGCTATATCCTGATGTGCTGTCATTGAGCATAAGTACACCACCCGATTTTATTTGCGCGGAAAGGATGCCAGAAGCTCCAAAAATTAATAAAATACTTAAAATCCATTTAATCATTCCTAGTAAACGTACGTCAATAGCCCCACAGTGTTTAAAGATGTTATAAAATTGTAATTTTTTCAAGAATTCCGTACAAAGAGTTTTTGGCATAGCTATTGACAAATATTATGGAAACTCAAAATTCAGATATTTATATATAAAATGTGTCATTGTGGCATATTTATACTAACGTAAGACATATCATATGTTTAATAAATTGTTTTTATCAGATTTAGTGCAGGAAGATTCGGAAGATTTGATTCAGTTGATTAATCCTGAAGATAATTCTGAGGTAACTAAGGAGGACTTGCCTGAGGAGATTTCTATTTTGCCCATCAGAAATACGGTTCTTTTCCCAGGGGTTGTAATTCCTATTACTGTAGGGAGGCAAAAGTCTATTAAATTAGTAAAGAAGGCCTACGAAGGGGATAGATATATAGGTGTAGTAGCACAGAAAAATGTAAAAACGGAAGATCCGAGTGTAGAAGATATTTATCAGATAGGTACGGTAGCTAAGATTATAAAGATGCTAGTGTTGCCTGATGGAAATACTACTATTATAATACAGGGGAAAAGCCGCTTTGAAATAGATGAAATCGTAAAAGAAGACCCTTACATTACAGCTAAGATAAACTTGCTTACTAGTGAGTATCCTGCTGATGATGAAAAGGAGATCAAGGCTGTAATTCAGTCATTAAAGGATGCAGCATCGAAAATACTGAAGCTTAACCCTGAGATTCCTCAGGAAGCACAAATGGCTTTAGATAATATACATGATCTTGGTTTTCTAACTCATTTTCTTTCTTCTAACCTCAATGCTGAAGTTTCTGATAAGCAAAGGTTATTAGAGATTAGTAATGGCATGGAAAGAGCAACCTTGTTGCTTGAATTTATGCTTAAGGAAATTCAATTGTTGGAAATAAAGTATGATATTCAGAAGAAAGTACATACTGATATAGATCAACAGCAGCGCGATTACTACCTAAGGCAGCAGATGAAGGTTCTTCAAGATGAACTAGGTTATGATGGACCAGATAAGGAGGTAGAAAATCTTAGAGCTAAAGGTAATAAGAAGAAGTGGAATGAGGAGGTGCAGAAGCACTTTAACAAAGAGTTGGATAAGATTATGCGTATGAATCCGGCTGCAGCAGAGTACCCAGTAGCCATGAACTACGTAGAGCTTCTCTTAGAATTGCCTTGGAATGAGTTCACTAAAGATGATTTTGACTTAAAGAGAGCCAAAAAGATTTTGGATAAAAATCACTTTGGAATGGAAAAGGTCAAAGATAGGATCATAGAATATTTGGCAGTATTAAAGCTGAAACAAGATATGAAAGGGCCTATTTTGTGCCTTTATGGCCCTCCTGGGGTTGGTAAAACCTCATTGGGAAGATCAATTGCGAAGGCATTGAAACGTAAATATGTCAGAATGTCACTGGGTGGGGTACATGATGAGGCAGAAATTAGAGGACACAGAAAAACTTATGTAGGCGCTTTACCTGGTAAAATTATTCAGAGCTTAAAAAAGGCTCAATCTTCTAATCCGGTTTTTATCTTAGATGAAATAGATAAAGTAAGTTCTGATTTTAGAGGTGATCCTGCTTCTGCCTTATTGGAGGTGCTTGACCCTGAGCAGAATAATACCTTTGCGGATAACTACCTTGAATTGGATTATGACCTTTCAAAGGTATTGTTTATAGCCACAGCCAACTCGTTGGAAACTATTCACCCTGCTTTAAGAGATAGGATGGAGATTATAGAAATTAGTGGCTATACACAAGAGGAAAAGGTAGAAATAGCTAAAAAGCATTTAATACCTAGGCAAAAGGACGAGCATGGCTTGAAAAGCAAAGACGTTACTTTAAATAAAAAGGCCATAGAGAAAGTGATAGAAGGTTATACTCGCGAGTCTGGGGTAAGAAACCTAGAAAGAACGCTGGGGTCTGTAATAAGAAATGTGGCTAAGTCTATAGCTATGGAGGAGGAATACGAGAAAACCGTAACTCCTGAGAAAGTTATTGATATCCTTGGAGGAGAACGTTTTGATAAAGAACTGTATCAAGGTAATGATATAGCAGGAGTTGTTACTGGCTTGGCGTGGACTCCTGTGGGTGGAGAGATTCTTTTCATAGAGTCAAGTTTAAGTAAAGGTAAAGGTAAGCTTACATTGTCTGGGCAGTTAGGGGATGTAATGAAGGAATCGGCTATGGCTGCTATTTCATATTTACGAGCCAATGCCGAAGAAATAGGAATAGATCAGCGTGCGTTTGATCATTACGATCTTCACGTACACGTGCCTGCAGGCGCAGTGCCTAAAGATGGGCCTTCAGCGGGTATTACTATGCTAACCTCATTAGCGTCAATCTATACGCAGCGTAAAGTAAAAGATAAACTTGCCATGACTGGTGAGATTACCTTGAGAGGAAAGGTATTGCCTGTGGGAGGAATAAAGGAGAAAATTCTTGCAGCAAAAAGAGCTGGTATAAAAGAAATTATTCTTTCAGTTAAAAATAAACGCGATATAGCTGAAATCGATGATAATTATATCAAGGATTTAAAAATTAATTATGTCGAAAATGTAGGACAGGTATTGGAATTAGCGCTTTTGAAGGAAAAGGTTAAAAAGCCAGTAGCTTTTACATTTGAAGAGTCTAAAGATAAGGATTAAATTACCAGTACTTTAGACATGTAGAATATGACAAGAAGCATTAAGGCATTCTTAATAATATGGGTAGCACTTTTCGCTACCCACTCTTTATATGCTCAAATAGGAGGAAATCGTTCGTTTGAATTTAATAATGTGCCTACTACAGCCCGTTTAGCAGGCTTGGGCGGTGTTAATGTTTCTTTAGTAGGGCAGGACATAAATCTTGCTTTTTCCAATCCGGCTTTGGCCACCGATACGCTTTCAGGCCAAGCATCTTTTAGTTACCTCAACTATGTGGCAGATGTAAATACAGTTTCTGCTGCGTATCAGCACAAATTTGAAAAGTGGGGCAGTTGGTTTATGGGGGTTAGTAGGTTCTCTTATGGCGAAATGGAAGGCTATGACGCAACGGGGGCTTATTTAAACGATTTTAATGCAGGAGAAACCGTAGTTTATCTAGGTTCTTCGCATCAGATTGGAAACTTTATAATGGGTAGCTCTCTAAAATTTTTCAATTCTAATATTGATGTATATAATGCCAATGCGTTAGCGGTAGATTTAGGAGGAGCGTTTGTACATCCTACCGCTAATTTTACAGCGGGTCTGGTTTTTAAAAATATTGGATTTAAGTTCAATGATTATACTGAAACAGCAAATAGCAAGCTTCCGTTTGATATTCAGGCTGGGGTAACTTATAAGCCACTTCATATGCCTTTTCGTTTTTCTTTGACAGCTTACAATTTATATCAAGGAAATATCAGTTACTACAATCCTCAATCGGTGATTGTGGAAGAAGAGAAAGGTACTTTTGATAAAGTGATGCGCCATGTAGTAATAGGTGCTGAAGTGCTGTTAACAAAAAATATTAATTTACGACTAGGGTATAACCATTTGGTTAGGCAAGAGTTAAAGTTAGAGAATACAGCTGGTGGAGCAGGATTCTCATTTGGTTTTATGGCCAAAATAAAAGCATTTAGTATAGCATATAGTAGGGTGGGGTACCATGCGGCCGGAGGTTCTAATGTATTTACCCTTACTGCTAATACAAATTTATTTTTTAGAAAAAGAACAATGTAATTATGATAAATCAGGAGACATATTTAACTCCCAAAGAGATAGTTGCGGAGCTTGATAAATATATTATTGGTCAGAAAGAGGCGAAGAGGAATGTAGCTATTGCTCTTAGAAACAGGTGGAGGAGGATGAATGTGAAGTCTGAAATTCAGGGGGAAATAGTACCTAATAATATTTTAATGATAGGAGCTACGGGTGTAGGTAAGACAGAAATAGCTCGTAGGTTGGCAAAAATAGCCAATGCTCCATTTACCAAAGTAGAAGCTTCAAAGTTTACTGAAGTAGGTTATGTAGGTAGAGATGTAGAAAGCATGGTTCGTGATTTGGTAGAGCAATCAGTGAACTTGGTGAAAGAGGAGAAGAAGAAGGAAGTGGAAGTAAAGGCTGAGCAGATAGTAGAAGATATTATTCTTGATGCATTGATACCACCTATTAAGGGAAACAATGGTGAGTTTAAAAATCCGGCTTCTACAGAAACTGTAACAGGAGAACTGCCATCTAATGATAATGAACTCAATGAGCAAACGAGAGAGCGCTTTAGAGAGAAAATTAGAAATAAAGAGCTAGAAGATCGTAAGATCGATATTAATGTTAAAAAGCCCTCTAATCCTGGAGTAGGTATGATCGGAGGAGGAATGGTTGACGAATCTTCAATGATTAACCTTCAGGAGATGCTTAGTGGCATGATGCCTAAAAAAACTAAGAAGAGGAAGGTGACCATAGAAGAGGCTAGAAAAATTTTGATGGAGGAGGAGTCTGCCAAGCTTATCGATATGGATGAGGTGAAAGACCTGGCAATAGCCAAAGCAGAAAACACTGGGATTATATTTATTGATGAGATTGATAAAATAGCTGGTGGCTCTAAGAAAGGTGGTGGCGGACCAGATGTGAGCAGAGAAGGTGTACAGCGTGATTTATTACCCATTGTAGAAGGAAGTACAGTAAATACAAAATACGGAGTTATAAAAACTGATCATATTTTGTTTATTGCAGCTGGGGCCTTTCATGTGGCCAAACCTTCTGATTTGATACCAGAGCTTCAGGGGCGTTTTCCCATCCGTGTGGAATTAGATAATTTGACTAAACAAGACTTTTATCATATTCTTAAAGAGCCAAGAAATGCACTCACGAAACAGTATGAGGCTTTAATGGCTTCAGAAGAAGTGAAGCTTTCATTTCAAGAAGAAGCGCTTGAAGAAATTGCTGAAACCGCATTTAATATCAATACGGAGGTAGAGAATATCGGTGCCAGAAGACTACATACGGTAATGAGCCAGCTATTGAATGAATTCTTGTTTGATGTGCCAGATAAAATAGGGCCTAATGCTAATATTGTTATAACCAGAGAGATGGTGAAGGATAAACTAACGGGTCTTGTTAAGAATAAAGATTTAAGTGAATTTATACTTTAAGTAATAAATCCTAAAGACTTGAGAAGCACCTGATTTATCGGGTGCTTTTTTGCTTTAAATGGATGAACCAAAACCATTAAGGAGTTGTATTAATGCAGCTAAAGTGAATAAAGAGTGAGAATTTAACTTGCTTTTCAGACTAAAATTATATTAATTCATATAGAAAGCAGGTCGTGTTACTGATACTGCTTTTGGTTCAATAAGAAATTCTTTACGAATAAAATGTGCTATATGCAAAAGGAGTGCATTTTGATAGCCTTGATATTTTCAAGGCTATTTTTTTTAACAGTGCGCTAATGAACAGGTTTCGTTTTCTGTTTCGAATTCTAATGTAGCATGGGCTACTTCATCTTCTTTTAGCGCTAGTCTTACTTTGTTTTTAATGGCGGCTAGCTCTTCTATGTTGTATGAAGATTTTACAACCAAGTGGGCACTGAAAATATTGTATTCTCCATCCATAGACCATAAATGGCAGTCATGGACTTCTTTAATTTCTGTAAAAGCTTCTATTTTATTTTTAATGCTTTCAAGCTCGAGGTGTTTTGGGGTGCCTTGTAGTATTATGGTAAAACTTTTTTTGATATTTCTGAATACATTGAATAAAATAAACCCAGAGATAGCTAAAGAAAGTATAGGGTCAATGATGGGGGCATCGAAGTAATGCATTACAATAGCTCCTATTAACACAGCTACCCAGCCGAGTACATCTTCCAGTAAGTGAAGAGATACTACTTCTTCATTAATAGAGCTGCCCTTTCTAAGGCGAATAACTGCTGCGCCATTTACTAATATTCCTAAAACCGCCATCCAAATCATGCCATTGGTCTCGGGCTGTTGTGGTGTTATTAGCCTAGGTATTACTTTGTAAATAATAATAATTGATCCTGTAAGTAGAACTACAGAGTTAATGATGGCACCCAATAATGAAAATCTTGCATAACCATACGAGAAGGTCTTGTCTCTGCCTTTAGCAGATAGGTTTTGAAAATACCAGGATAGCCCAAGACTAAGCGAGTCGCCCAAATCATGCAAAGCATCAGACAAAATGGCCATGCTATTGGTGAAAAAACCACCAACTATTTCAATAATAGTAAAGGTGAGATTTAGGAAAAAAGCAACTTTTATATTTCCTGAACCATGGTGATGATGATGGTCATGTCCGTGATGGTGATGGTGGTGTCCCATGTGGCCGTTTTACATAATGAAATTAACCAGTAGCGATGTTAGGCGCTCACTGTTTTGCTACTTATATTTTCTTTTAAAAACTGTTTTAAAAGCTTAAACTCTTCTTTTTTTATGGCAGGGAAGTTAGCAATTCTAAAGGTAGTAGCCTTGTAGTCTCCGTAGCCATTTCCTAATATTATTCCCTGCAGAACGGCTTTTTCTTTCACTTGCTCTATATCTTCAGCCTTACCCGAAACTACCAGCACAGTTTCTGATCTTACATTTTCGTTTTCAATTAAACAATGAAACTTACCCATGCTACTTTCTAATATGTTGTAGTACGCATTAAGTCTTTTCTTTAATTTTTTTTCTACTTTATTTATAGGCTTTCTGTTCTCCATTACACGCATTAATAAGTAAATGTTCATCACATTTGGCGTATAAGAAGTTTGGTATAACTCCATTTTTTCTTTTAGAAAATTAAGGCTATTGTAATGAGAGTTTTCATTCAATGTTTCTGCCTTTTTAAAAGCATTAGGGCTGCAAATCATTATGCCTAGCCCCGCGGGTAATCCAAAGCATTTTTGAACAGAAGCATACCATACATCTGCATTTTCAAAGGCGAGTTTAACACCGGCCATAGATGATGTGGCATCAACAGCAATAATATGGTTAGGATATTTTTTTCTCAATTTGGCAATTCTGCTGTTGTCCAGTTGAGTGCCATTGCTAGTTTCATTTTGAGTAATGCATATCACGCCTTCTTCAGAAGATAAATCAATTTCACCAGTTTTTAGCTCTTGCTCTATATCGAACTGATAGCCGATGGCATAGGGTGAAAGTTTTTGAGTGTATTCAAACCACTTTTGACCAAAGGCGCCATTATAAAAATGATAACTTTGGTTGTCAATTAGCGATTGTGCTATTATTTCCCAACACTCAGTAGCTGAAGAGGTGAAAACAATGCCATAATCAGCAGGAATGTCTAATTTGTCTTTGAGTAAGCCTACAGTTTTAGCATATATTTTCATAAAAGCATCACTTCTGTGGTTGATGCTTAATATACCTTGTTCATATGCTTCTTGCACGTAAGCAGGGATGTTTTCTTCTACTCTTGAAGGGCCTGGATAAAAGCTTATCATTTTTTATTTTTTCTATTAATAAGGTATGTTATGGCTAATAAGTATCCTTCAATTCCTAATCCGGAAATCATGCCAATACATTCTTTACTTATTATACTCTTATGTCTGAACTCCTCACGAGCATAAATGTTTGAAATATGCACTTCTATTACAGGGGTGGTAACAGCTGCTATAGCATCCGATATGGCTACTGAAGTATGGGTGTATGCTCCTGCATTGAGAATTATGCCATCGTATGAAAATCCCTTTTCTTGAATTTTACCCACTAGTTCGCCTTCTATATTCGATTGGTAATACTCTAGCTCTACACCTTCAAAGTTATCTTTTATGCTGTTGAAGAAACTTTCAAAATCCTGACTGCCATAAATTTCAGGCTCTCTTTTACCTAGTAAGTTTAAATTGGGCCCGTTAACGATAATTATTTTCATTAAATATACCTTACAGTGTTATTTGTAGTTATTATTGCCAGCGCTAGTTACTACTAATATTTAAAAGTAGAGATTATTACATGAATTGGGATACTTACATCAATCATTTTAAGAATTACCTTAAACTGGAAAGATCATTATCAGCGAACTCAATAGAAGCCTATGTGCATGACATCGTAAAGCTAAAACAGTTTGCCGAAATGTCCAATTCGGGCTTGAGTCCAATAAAAGTAACTTCTGCTTTTTTACGTGACTTCCTCACTTATGTGAATGAATTGGGAATGACTCCGCACTCGCAGGCGCGTGTTCTCTCTGGTGTTAAAGCTTTTTATAAATATCTGTTGTTTGAAGATTACATAGAAGAAGATCCTACTGCCTTGCTAGAAGGGCCGAAGCTGGGAAGGAAGCTTCCTGATACGTTAAATGTGCATGAGATAGATCAGCTGTTTGCCGCTATTGACCACTCTACTCCAGAGGGGCAGCGCAATAGGGCGATGCTTGAAGTGTTATATAGCTCTGGGTTAAGGGTTTCTGAACTGGTAGATTTACGCTTGACCAATATTTATAAAGACATTGGTTTTTTAAGGATAATAGGGAAAGGAGATAAAGAAAGGCTGGTGCCAGTAGGTAAAGAGGCATTAAAATATTTGCAGATTTATACTGATGAGGTGCGTTTGCATTTGAATATAGCTGATGGTCATGAGAATTATGCTTTTTTAAATAGGCGGGGCAAGAAACTAACTCGCGTGATGATATTTACCATCATAAAAAGGTTGGCAGAGGAAATCGGGTTGAATAAAAATATAAGTCCACATACATTTAGGCATTCATTTGCCACACATTTAATAGAAGGTGGAGCTGACCTAAGGGCAGTGCAAGAGATGCTCGGCCATGAATCTATAACCACAACAGAAATATACACACACCTAGATAGAGATTACCTGAGGCAGGTGATTCAGGAATTTCACCCTAGAAGTTAATAGGCTTACCGTTTAAAGTTATCAGAGACTTTTGGTAGAGATGTAAGTCCTTTTTCTATAACGAACTGTGCAGGAGATGGACAAACCATTATCTTTGCAGCTAAATTGGCATTAACTGACTGAAAACGTGTACAAATCCTTAATTAGACCACTGTTATTTAAATTTGATCCGGAGAAGGTTCATCATTTTTCTTTTAACAGTATTAAAACTGCTGCAGCTATTCCTGGTATGAAAGCCATTTGGCGAAGCTCTTATTGTGTAGAAGATAAATCGCTGGAAAGAGAATATTTTGGTATCAAGTTTAAAAACCCTGTAGGCTTGGCGGCTGGCTTTGATAAGGATGCTAAAATTGTAGATGAGTTAGAATGCTTTGGCTTTGGTTTTATAGAAATAGGTACTGTAACACCAAAAGGCCAAGACGGAAATGAAAAACCTAGGTTATTTAGGTTGCCAGAAGACCAGGCCATTATTAACCGCATGGGCTTTAATAATGAAGGGGTAGAGGCCGCTGTAGAGCGTTTGAAAAAAAGGAAATCGTCTGTAGTAGTAGGTGGAAACATAGGTAAAAATAAGATTACACCAAATGAGAATGCTTTTGATGATTATAAATACTGCTATGAGAAGTTATTTCCGGTAGTAGATTACTTTGTAGTTAATGTTAGCTCACCAAATACACCTAATTTAAGAGCATTACAAGATAAGGAACCTTTAACTAAGCTATTACAAGGTTTAATGGACTTGAACCGTCAGCAAGAAAAGCCGAAGCCTATATTACTAAAAATAGCTCCAGATTTGAGCAATTCGCAATTAGATGATATTGTGAACATAGTAGAAGAAGTAAAGCTAGATGGATTAATTGCTCATAATACTACAATTTCAAGAGAAGGGCTGAAGTCAAGTGCAGCTAAGGTAGAAGCTATAGGAGCCGGAGGGTTGAGTGGAAAACCTCTCACAGTAAGAGCTTTGAATATTCTAAAATACTTAAGGCAACAACTGCCGGTTGATTTTCCAATTATATCTGTAGGTGGAATTATGAATGCTGATGATGCTCGTGCTCGTTTGGAGGCCGGAGCTTCTTTGATTCAGGTTTACTCTGGTTTTATTTATGATGGACCGGCAATGGTCAAACGAATTAATAAAAAACTTGTTTAGTAAGTAGTCTTTTCATTTAAAGAGAGAATTTCGGTTATTTTATATTGATTATCAGGGTGTTATTTTCTCTGTGTGGCGTTATTTTTCTCTCTATTTTAATACTTTAAAATATATAAGATGACTATCCGTTTTCACTGGATATGGCATTTAAATTTTATTACTTTTGTATTTTTTGAAATATGGCAAAAAACACATATAAATCGAATACATTTAAAAAACCAAAAGAAAAAAAGGAAGGTAAAAAGCTTAATCTGAATTTGAAGCTAGCTTTTTTGAAAGATAGACGCTTTCATTTGACTTTCGGATTTTTCTTATTAATAAGCTCATTGTTTTTGCTTACAGCTTTTATATCATACCTATTTACAGGTAAGGCTGATCAAAGTGTGGTAGAAGCCATTGGAGAGACAGGAATAGTGCAGTCGGGGCGAGATGCCGATAACTGGTTAGGATTATACGGAGCCTACATATCTCACTTTTTTATATTTCGTTGGTTTGGGTTAGCAGCCTTTTTTACACCTCCATTACTTTTTGTATTAGGTTATAAAATAGTAATGAAAAGGGAGTTGGTAAGTGTGTATTCCACTTTTGTTTTTTGTCTGTTCTTTACTCTTTGGGTAAGTATTTTATTAGGATACTTAGTATTTAGTACTGAAGGCGTTTCCGAATGGGGCTTCTTAAGCGGAGGAATAGGTTATCAATTATCTATCATTTCTGAAGGGCTTATCGGTTGGGGTACGCTTTTGTTGCTGATATTTTCTCTAATAGCATTTATCATTTACTTCTATAATGTTACCACCATTATGGGCTTTAAAGGTAAAATTAAAGAAGGTGTAGAAGACTTGGAGAAAGAAATTAAATCAGGTGTGGCAGAAAGTGAAAGTGCCATGGTGCACGAGATGAAGAAAGACGAGGTGAAAAAACAGCCTGAACAACCTACCAAGCCAGTGAGCAATCAGCCGGTAAGGCCAGAGCCAGTAGAAGAGGAGGATGAATTAGCCGAGAATGAATTTGTGTTGGAGCAACGGCCTGCGCCCACAAGGAAGCCTACCAATCAGGCATCTTTGGAATTAGATGTTACTATGCCGGAAGAGCGCCCTATTCAGAATAATAGGCCCGATACCCCTGCATTTTCTGTAGCACAAGAGCCGAAAGAGACAGCGGCCTCTGTACAGGAAAATTATGATCCTACATTAGATTTAGGCTCTTATCAATACCCTACTTTAGATTTATTAGAAGATTATGATACCGGTAGGGTACAAGTATCTAAAGAGGAGTTAGAGAAAAATAAAGACAAGATTATAGAGACTTTGGTCAACTTTAAAATTGGGATTTCCAGTATTAAAGCTACCATTGGCCCAACAGTTACATTATATGAGATAGTGCCAGAGGCGGGGGTTAAAATTTCAAAAATTAAAAACCTTGAAGATGATATTGCTCTATCATTGGCCGCCTTGGGGATTAGGATTATTGCCCCAATACCTGGGAAAGGAACTATTGGTATAGAAGTGCCGAATACTAACCGCGAAATGGTTGGTATTAAATCTGTGCTTTCTACCGAGAAGTTTATGAAAAGCGATAAGGAGCTGCCTGTGGCATTGGGTAAAACTATTTCTAATGAGGTACACGTTATTGATTTAGCCAAAATGCCTCACATACTTATGGCAGGTGCTACAGGTCAAGGTAAGTCGGTAGGGCTTAACGTATTATTGACTTCACTTCTCTATAAAAAACACCCTTCTCAGCTAAAATTTGTGTTAGTGGATCCTAAAAAGGTGGAATTAACACTCTTTAATAAAATCGAAAGGCATTTCTTGGCTAAGTTGCCTAATACTGATGAGGCGATTATTACAGATACCAAAAAGGTGGTTCATACACTAAATTCTTTGTGTATTGAGATGGATAATCGTTATGACTTATTGAAGGAGGCAGGTACCAGAAACTTAAAAGAATATAACGCCAAGTTTGTTAAGCGATCATTAAATCCTGAAAAAGGACATAGGTTTATGCCTTATATAGTGCTAGTTATTGATGAGCTTGCAGATTTGATGATGACGGCAGGTAAAGAAGTGGAAACCCCAATTGCACGTTTGGCTCAGCTAGCACGTGCTATCGGTATTCACTTGGTAGTAGCCACCCAAAGGCCATCAGTAAACGTAATTACCGGTGTTATTAAGGCTAACTTCCCGGCTCGTCTGTCATTTAGGGTAACTTCTAAAATTGACTCACGTACCATTCTTGATGCTGGTGGTGCTGATCAGCTGATCGGTATGGGAGATATGCTGCTTTCTCAAGGTTCTGACACCATTAGATTACAATGTGCATTTGCCGATACACCAGAAGTAGAGCGCATTTGTGATTACATTGGTGAGCAAAGAGGTTATGAGTCTGCTTATATGCTACCAGAGTTTGAAGGCGATGACGATTCTTCAGGTGTGGGTGAAGTAGATTTGGCTGATAGAGATGCTCTTTTTGATGATGCCGCAAGGTTGATAGTTATGCATCAGCAAGGAAGTACTTCATTGATTCAGAGAAAACTAAAACTGGGATACAATAGAGCAGGTCGGTTAATTGACCAGCTAGAGGCTGCTGGTATCGTGGGTCCTTTTGAAGGAAGTAAAGCCAGAGAAGTATTAATTCCGGATGAATATAGTTTGGAACAATTATTGAAGGATCTTTAATAACTTGTTAAGTTAAAACGGTCTATCTGGGAAATGTCCTAAAACTCATGACTCTGCCATATATATTGTTTAGCTTTGCAGGCCTTTGTTTAGAATAAAAAAACTTAATTAAATACATTGTAATGAAAAAGATCACTTTCTTATTGATGTTTTCACTTATCGGAATAGTTTCATTTGCTCAGCAAGACCCACAGGCAAAACAAGTGCTGGATGCCATGAGTAATAAAATGAAGAAAATACCTGCTTACAGTGCAGATATTACTTCATCGTTAATTAACGAAACTGACGGTATTAACGAAGAGTTTGGAGGTAAAATCACTGTAAAGGGTGATATGTATAAATTAGAGATGGACGATCAGGTAGTGATAAATAACGGCACTACAGTATGGACTTATTTGCCCGATGTGAATGAGGTAAATATTGATACATACCATCCTGATGAGGATGAAATTTCACCATCTAAAATCTATGATGCATATAAAAGTGGATATAAATACATATACATAGGTACTGAAACGGTTGATGGAGAGGTGTCGTCAGTTGTGGACTTAGTACCCAACGATAAAAATGCTCAATTTTTCAAAATCAAGTTATTTATAGGTCAGAAGAGTAATGAGCTGAAGAGCTGGATTATGTTCGATAAGTCTGGAAATAAGTATAAGTACACTATTAAAAACTTTAACAGTAACATTACGCCAAAGCCTAATTTCTTTGCTTTTGACAAAGCTAAGTATCCTGGTGTAGATGTAATTGACTTAAGGTAAGATACTTACGATAAATTATTGAATAGAAGCTATGCCGGAAGGTATGGCTTTTTTTGTTTTGTGATTTTCATACAAGATGATATAAATTGTCGTTAACTTTTGTTTTAGCGGGTAGCTTTATAACCTATGATGTGTAAATCATTTTTATCAATTTTATTTTTATTGCTTTCTTTTTCGCAGGCTATTTGCCTTTCTAATTACGATAGCCTAAAAACTCATGTTTTACATTTGGTGCACAACTATCAGCAGTATGATGATAAAAGGAGCGAAGTAATCAGTGAATGGAGAGAGAGGTATGAAGTGGCCAAATCTTCCGATCAAAAATACGAGGTGTGTGAAAAGCTTTGTGACCTATATCAGAATTTTAAGTATGATTCTGCTTTTAAATATGCTGCTGATCTAATTCATTTAGGGTACCAAATTGGAAATCATAAAAAGATAGCCGCAGCACAAGTGCAATTAGCGCATACGCTTTTGTCTTCCGGCTTATTTAAAGAAACATTTGACACCTTAACCAGAGTTGATAGTAAACTTTTAAGTAAAAAACTAAAGGTCGATTATTTCTCATTGCTGTCTAGGGCATATTATGATCTTCAGGATTATAATAGCGATAATCACTTTTCGGGTATGTATGGGGCTAATGCTGAGGCCTATGCGGATTCTGCCATTATGCTTAGTGAAGCAGATAGTTATGACCATCTTTTTATGCAAGGGGTAAAGCATTTGCGTAATGGTAGAGTGGTTTTAGCAACCAAAAAAGTTAAAAGGTTGCTGTCATTGCCACATTTAACTACTCATCAAAAAGCTATCGTTAGTTCTACACTAGGTTTTTTGTTTCTGGCTAAAAGAGATACCCTTACAGCCGAGGTACTTTTGTTAAATGCAGTGGCTTTGGATGTGAAATCTGCCACAAAAGAAAATCTTGCAGCGCTAAACCTTGCCAAGATACTGTATCAAAAGGGGGCCTTAAATGATGCTGATGACTTTATCCATAAGGCTATGGATGATGCGGAGTATTATGGAGCTAGGCAACGTAAGCTTCAGGTTGCGGCATTCATTCCGCTGATAGATGCGGCAAGGCTAAGGCAGCTTGAAGAGCAGCGACAATTGTTAATATTTTATGCTTTAATTATTACTCTGGTGGTAATAGCTATAGGTGGGTTTTTATATATCCGCTTTAAGCAATATAAAAAAATGAAAGCAGCTGAGGTCATTATTAAAAAAACTAATAATGACCTGATGAATACCATTGCCTTACTAAGAGAGTCAGATAAAATTAAGGATGAATATATTGGAGATTACTTTAGTAGTAATAGTGAATACCTGGCTAAGATAGAAAAACTTAAAGATGGTCTTTCTAGAAAGTTAATGGATAGAAAATATGACGATGCTAAGTTCTTGGTCAATAGTATTCATATGAAAGCGGAACGCGAGCAACTTTACAAAAAGTTTGATCAGGTTTTTTTTAGGATATTCCCTGATTTTGTAAGTCAATTTAATGAGATGTTTGATGAAGCAAATCAATGGAATGTGCCTGCTGATGGAACGCTTACTACGGAGTTGAGAATATTTGCATTATTGAGATTAGGGATTAATGACGCTGAAAAAATTGCAAATATTTTGGGGTATTCTGTTAACACTATTTACGCTTATAAAAATCGTGTTAAAAATAAATCTTTTGTCAGTAATGTGAAGTTTGACCAACAGTTAATGCACATTAAAGCTCATTGACCTAGGAAAAAATAGCCATATTGTATTTATATTTTTGTAAATCCGGTTTTGTTTTAAATGTTTGATTGTCAGGTAATTAAATATTATTTGAGTTTATAATTATTTATATTTGTTAATTACATTTTGTGAATAATTGGGTTGACAACGTGCTTTGTTGTTTAGCAGCTTACTACCAATGTAGCCGTGAGCGAAATGGTAGAGGTGCTAAATAAACAATACCTAATCCCAATAAAAATGAAATTAAAAAAACACCACCCAAAGGTCAGCGTGATCATGCGCTGGCGTAATTACAAGTATTTATTCATTTGTGGCCTGTTCTTGCTTTTGTCACTACCAGTGTTGGCACAGGATCCTCCACAATACGGTACGCCTTTTTCAGGTGTGCCTGACCCAAAAGATGTAAATATGTATCAGGTTAACATTCGGGCGTTTAGTCAAAATGGAGACCTTAACGGAGTTACTTCGCGCTTAGATCAAATAAAAGCATTAGGTACAAATGTCCTTTATTTAATGCCTATTTATCCTGTAGGCCAAGATTCAAGAAGTACCATATCTCCCTATTGTGTAAAAGATTTTAAAACGGTGGGTAGTGAGTTTGGTTCATTAGATGACTTAAGACACTTGGTAGATGAGGCTCATGCGCGAAACATGGCTGTGATGTTAGATTTTGTAGTTAACCAGACCTCATGGGACCACCAATGGATATCTCAGCACCCGGATTATTATGTCCGCAATGGGGCAGGGGAAATTCAACCTTTGCCAGAATTTCAGGATGTAGCAGCTCTTAATTTTGATAATTATGAAATGCGAAATCAAGTGATAGAAGCTCTAAGATATTGGGTGTTTGCGGCCAATATTGATGGCTATAGAATGGATTATGCTAATAATCCTCCCACAGATTTTTGGAAACAAGCTGTTGATAATTTGAGAGGGATTTCTTCTCACGATTTGATATTATTTGCTGAGGGTGATCGAACAGATCTTTTTACCGCAGGCTTCGACATGATTTTTGGATTTAGATTTTACTACGATGGTATTACTGATGTAAAGGACGGGGCGTCTGTCAATGTTTTGCAACAGGTAACTAATTCTGAATATAGCACTGCCAATCCAAATCAGCGCGTGGTGAGGTTTACTGATAATCATGATGTAAACGGAAGGGATGATGAGTTTGGACCTGCAATGAAAGTCTTTGGTTCTCAATCTGCAATTATGGCAAACTTTGTAGCGTGTGCTTACATGAGGGGTGTGCCATTTTTATATGGAGGACAAGAGGTTGGTTTTAATGAGCGTAACCCATGGCCATGGACCGCTGTTGATATCGACTGGAATGGAGATCCTGCCATAGCTAATGAGTACTCAAAAATATTGAGCTTTAGAACAGAAAGTGCTGCAATAAGACGTGGCGATCTCTGGAATTTTAGTAATAATGATATCCTCGCGTTTACAAAAACATATGGAAGTGAGCAGGTGCTAGTGGCTATTAATTTACGAGGTAATCAAGGGGCAGTGTCTTTGCCAAGTGAGCTTTCTAAAACAGGATGGAGCGATGCTTACAGCAACGGATCCATATCGCTAGGCAGCACAATTTCGCTGGGTGCTTTTGAATATAAAGTGTTTAAGAAAGGTACAGGTGATTCTGGTAATCATGCTCCTCAAGTTTATGCCGGAGCCGATCAATCGTTGAGTAGTGATATTTTAAGTGCTATACTTCAAGGTAGTGCTACTGATGAAGATGGAGATCAGTTATCTGTTGAATGGACTCAAGTTTCGGGCGATGCTGTAAGTATAACTTCTTCTCATCAGTTAACTGCACAGGTTGAAGGTTTGCAGGCAGGTCATTCCTATGTGTTTAGGCTATCTGTAAGTGATGGTGATTTAACGGCCACTGATGAGGTGGTGGTTGCGGTACTTCCACAGGGAACGGATGGGTATGTAACAATTAAAAACAGATGGAATAATGCTTACCTGTACGATGATGGCGACCAAGCTAAGTATGGCGATATTACAGGAGAGAATGCGCAGTGGCAGCAACTTACGGTAGATGGATACATATTGTTCAAAAATAGAGCTACAGGAGATTTATTAAATGTAGAACACGAGTTAGCTTATGTGGAAGCGTCAGGGGCAGGTACTGACTTTTGGAGCGCTCAATGGGAGTTAGTGGAGACCTCAGGGTATGTGAGAATACAGAATAGATGGAAAAGTGATAGCTACATAAATATTGAAAACCTCCTAGGTTATGCAGAATATACTGAAGGCATTGGAGAGGGAGCTTATAGTAGTCAATGGACCATAGAAGCAGTAAGTCAAGCGAATTTTGAGCTTACTATAGAGGCTGAAAGCTATGCGTCTATGAGTGGAGTAGAAGTGGAAGCTTGTGCTGAAGGCGGTAGTAATGTGGGTTATATTAACGCTGGAGACTGGATGTCTTACGCTAATATTAATATCCCAGAAAGCGGAACCTACATGGTTGAATACCGCGTAGCAAGCGGAGGTGATGGAGGTAATTTCACTTTAGATGTAAACGCAGGAGCTAATGTGCTGGGTGAAGTTAGTTTTGCTAATACAGGTGGTTGGCAAAATTGGACAACAGTGTCGCACATGGTTAATATAAATGCAGGAACTTACAATTTTGGTATTTACGCATTGCAGTCTGATTGGAATATCAATTGGTTGAAAATAACTAAGGTGAATAGTATAACAGCTCGTGTTGATGATATAAAAAGTTCGGTAAGTGTGGAGGTGTATCCAAACCCTACAAGTGATGTGTTGCATATAGCAGGTAATCAGGTAAATGATGTAATGCTATTAGACAGTAAAGGGCAAATATTGAATGACGTAAAAGTTGAGAATAATGAGATTGATTTGATAGGGCTGAAATCAGGAATTTATGTATTGAAGCTTATCACTGAAGATGGAATTACTACTAAATTAATTCAGAAGAAGTAAGAGTGGTGATTGTTAGTGAGCCTCCTCCTTAGTTTGAGGAGGCTTTTTTTATTTATTAGAGATTGTACGTCAGTGGAGTATCTTTAGCTGAATATCAGCTTTCTATTGATTTGTTTTTTTATTTTTGTTTTATGAATAAGGCTAAACTGATACAACAAATTAAGAAAAAGCAATCTTACTTATGTGTAGGGTTAGATACCGATCTTGAAAAGATACCTGCATTCTTGCATGAATTTGAAGATCCAATTTTTGAGTTTAATAAGCGCATAATAGACGCTACTAAAGATTTTGCAGTAGCATACAAGCCAAACATTGCTTTTTATGAGGCTTTAGGAGCCAAGGGATGGGAAAGCTTAGCCAAAACAGTGGCTTATATTCCTGAAGATATTTTTACCATCGCAGATGCAAAAAGAGGGGACATAGGCAACACCTCTAAGCTTTATGCTAAAGCCTTTTTTGATAATATGGATTTTGATTCCATTACAGTGGCTCCGTATATGGGACGTGATTCTGTTACGCCATTTCTTGAGTTTAAAGATAAATGGGTTATCTTGTTAGCACATACTTCTAACCCTGGTAGTGCGGATTTTCAACTTTTAACCGATAGGGAGAGTGATCAGGCCTTGTATGAACATGTGATCAAGAAAAGCCAGGAGTGGGCATCAGAAGATGAGTTGATGTTTGTTGTAGGCGCTACAAGGGCTGATAAAATAGGGGAGATACGTAAGCTTGCACCGAAAAACTTCTTTCTTGTGCCTGGTGTAGGAGCTCAGGGTGGTAGCCTTAAAGACGTTTCTGAGTATGGTATGACTCCCGAATGTGGGTTGTTAGTAAATTCTTCTAGGGGGATTATCTATGCTTCTCAGAACGAAGACTTTGCCGAAGTGGCTGCTAAAGAAGCAGAAGCATTACAAAAAGAAATGAAATTATATATAGATAAGTTCATGGAATAAATCAGGTCTATGAAAGAGGCTTTCCTTCATTTTATATGGCAGTATCAGTATTTTCAGAAAGGAGAGCTTCTAACAGCTCTGGGAAATGAGTTAAATGTAATTCACCCCGGATTTTATAATAATGATGCAGGACCTGATTTTAAGGAGGCTAAAATCTTAATTGATGGCATTGAATGGCGAGGTCATGTTGAAATTCATGTTAAGTCTTCGGACTGGAACCAGCACCTGCATCAATTCGATAAGTCATATAACAGTGTGGTGCTGCATGTGGTGTGGCAAAATGATAAGCCCATTTTAAGGGAAGATGGTAGTGAAATTCCAACCTTAAGCCTTTCTGGTAAAATTGATGAAAGACTGATATTTAATTATCAAGAGCTGGTTAATAAAAAGGTCGCTATTCCTTGTAGTGGACTTTTTGAAAGGGTAAAGCCTTTGGTTTGGCTCTCTTTGTTAGATAAGATGCTGCTTGAGCGCTTACACATTAAAGCATCACTAGTGCTGAAATTACTGGCTAACAATACTAATAATTGGCAAGAAACAGCACATCAACTCTTGGCGAAAAATTTCGGTTTTAAAATAAATGCCGAAAGCTTTTTTCAGCTATCACAGTTCTTGCCTCAAAAGTTGATTCAAAAACATATAAATAATGAGGTGCAGCTGCAGGCCTTGGTGTTTGGTGTAGCAGGTTTTTTAGATAATGATGATCAAGGAGAATACCGCGCACTCCTTAGAAATGAATACCAATTTTTATCGCACAAGTATGGGCTAGTCTCTATGGATGAACACCAGTGGCTGTTTTTGAGATTGCGGCCTGCTAATTTTCCCACTGTACGTTTGGCTCAATGGCTCACTGTGTTAAAGCATAATTATAGCATTTTTGACATGCTGATTAATTTGAAGAGTTTGAAAGATCTGGTCACTAAGGTTAGAATGGAGCTTCCTACATATTGGCAACATCATTATATGTTTGGTCGAGAGTCTGATAAAAAGCTGCCAATGCTAGGGAAAAGTAGCATTGAAAATTTATTAATCAATACTGCGGTGCCTCTGCAAGTGGCGTATGGAAAGTACACCGGAGATGATTCATATATCGATAATGCCATCAGCCTGTTGGAGGCTACTTCTGCAGAGAATAATAAGATTGTTAAGCTTTGGAAAACACAGGGAAGAGAGGTGAAGAGTGCCTTTGATAGTCAAGCCTACATTCAGCTATATAATAATTATTGTATGGAAAAGCGATGTTTGTCCTGTAATGTAGGCATTAGTTTAATTCGTAATTCATGAGTGTTATTTTTTTGCTGCTCAATATTGTAGCTTTTTCAATTGTCATCTATTTATTATACAGGTATCAGGGGGTAGTACTCGGGGTATTTACTTTTTGTTTTACCATTTTATTGAAAATCTTTGCGGGGTTTGCAATAGGCTTATTATATACGCATTACTATTCTACAGGTGATACCTTCCGTTATTTTGAAGTTGGGGCTGCGGTGGCAGATCAATTGTATGAAAGTCCTTACGCTTACTTTAAAATCATGTGTGGCCAGTCGAGTGACTCATTTTCGATGTTTTACGAACAGCCGCGAGCCATTTTTATGGCCAAAATAGTAAGTATAGTTAATCTTTTTACTTGCAATAATTATTGGATGACCTCGGTTTGGTTTTCTGTGTTTTCTTATTTTGGAAGTATCACTTTGGTGCGCCAGCTTTTGGCTCAGTGGAAAGGTCAAAAAGTAGCCATTATATTTTCCTTCCTCATATTGCCATCTGTTGTGTTTTGGAGTGCAGGAATCCTTAAAGAAGCTATATCTGTAGGGGCGCTTTTTTATTTAATGGCCTTAATTATAAAATATCTTCAGGCTAAGGCACGCTTCAGGTACTATGATGTCTTATTGTCTGTTTTAATGCTGTTTTTGCTTTGGCAGACTAAGTATTACTACTTGGCAGTGTTAATATTGGTGTGCTTACTATGGCTTTGGCTAAAATGGAGTGAGCGGTTCAATCTTTGGTTGAGAATAGTGACTATTCCACTAGTGGCTTCAGTTGTTTTGGTTTCGGTAAGCTTTCTGCATCCTAATTTTAAATTAGATTATATATCCGAAGTAGTAACCCGAAACTACTATACATTTCAAGAGATTTCAGAGCAGGGTGATACATTCGTTTATAATGAGCTTGAACCTACTTTGGTGAGCTTAATAATGCATAGCCCAGAGGCATGTTTTAATGGACTGTTTCGGCCCTTTTTCGGTGAGTTCTTTAATGGGCTAAAGTTATTATGTTCTCTCGAAAATACTATTCTTTTCTTCTTTTTGATGGTTAATGTATATCATCTCCTGAAGAATAAAAAGCATTTTTCTGCTCTTGCAATTTCTATACTGCTCTATGTTGTGCTGTTGGCTGTTTTTATGGGACTTTCTGTGCCTAATTTTGGTACCTTATCAAGGTACAAAGCAGGTTATTTTTCTTTTGTTTGGCTCATGGCTTTGTGGGATAATCCTTTGTGTAATAAGCTCAATAGATTGGTTAAATAAAACCATGCGTGTAACTTTGCAGCTTCATAAAGATAACGAAGCATGAAGAATCCGGTAATGATTTTTGGCGCCAATAATTTAGGGCGTGCAGCAAGAGATATATTTGATAGCAACGAAATACTTATTTATGGTTTTTTGGATGACGATGAGGCACTACATGGTACTGAAATAGATGAAATATCTGTCTTAGGAGCTATGGATGATGATGGTTACCTTAAGTTTATCGGCAAAAAATGTGAAGCATTTGTTGCTATTGATGATAACAAGGTGAGAAAAAGCATAGTGAAGTTGCTCAATGAGCGAAGAAAGATTATGCCTGTTAATGCTATTCATCAGGCATCTACAATAGCCGAAACGGCTCATATAGGTCATGGTAACTTCATTAATATGGGAGCAAGGGTAGCAGATAATGCAAAAGTATCTAACCATTGTATTTTAAATACTAATTCAGTGGTAGACTATAGTGCCGAGATTGGTGATTTTGTGCAGGTAGGAGCAGGAAGTGTAATCAATAGCGGTGTAAAAGTGGAAGATGAGGTGTTTATAGGATCAGGAGCGGTGATAGTAAGTGGAGTGAAAATAGGAAAAGGAGCCAGAATAGGAGCAGGGTCTATAGTAATAGCAGATGTGGCTGCAGGGAAAACGGTGTTTGGTAATCCTGCACAAGAGGTTAATCGATAAAGAGTTAAGTTGTTATTAAAGTGGTATTTTATTTTATTATCACCTTTAAATAGCTATATTTCGCTTTAAACGCCCACTGAAATAGAAATGAATAAACTTCCAGAGTCTGAATTAATATTAAATAAAGACAATAGTGTTTATCACTTGAATTTGTTGCCAGAAAATATCTCCGAAAATATAATAACGGTAGGAGATCCTAGTAGAGTATACATGGTCAGCAAATATTTTGATGATATTGATTTTGAAATGAACAGGCGTGAGTTCATTACGCATGTGGGTACTTATAAAGGGAAAAAAATCACAGTTATCAGTACCGGAATGGGTACTGATAATATTGAAATATTTCTTACCGAACTCGATGCTTTGGTGAATATTGACCTGAAGAAGAGGGAAGTGAAGAATAAAAAGAAGAAACTGAATATTGTTCGAGTAGGCACTTCAGGGGCATTGCAACAAGACATACCACTAGGTTCGCATTTACTGTCTGATTATGCTATAGGCCTAGATACACTTATGTGCTTTTATAACCTGCCGCAAGATGCATTTGAAAAGCAACGCGGAGCTGAACTTCAAAAGAGTTTGGAGCTTCCGTTTGAACCATATGTGGTTAGGGGCTCAGAAACACTAAAAAATAAAATCAAAGGAGATGACATGATCATTGGTAATACCGTTACCTGTCCTGGATTTTATGGGCCTCAAGGCAGAAAATTGAGGCTAGATCTCAAAAATCCTAAATTATTAGAAAGGTTAACTTATTACCATAACGATAATTTTTGGATCACCAATTTTGAAATGGAAACCTCGGGCTATTATTCAATGGGCAGGCTTTTGGGGCACGAAGTATTAAGTGCTAATGCTATAATAGCCAATAGAATAACTAATGAGTTTGCTGATAACGCTACCGATGTGGTAGATTCACTAATACAGAAGGTCTTAAATAGGTTGTGCGAATAAGCTAACGAGTTATATCTCTCCTGATATTTTGGCTTTGTAAAATAAAAAATGCCTTAGCTTTGCGGGTCTGAAAAGGATGAACGATGGATGATTTTGAGATGATGACCCTGCCCAACGGTATAAGGGTAATTCATAGACAAGTTACAAATACAAAGATTGCGCACTGTGGCTTTATGCTTGATATTGGAAGTAGAGATGAAAATTTCGAAAATCAGGGTATTGCCCATTTTTGGGAACATATGGCTTTTAAAGGCACTCAAAAACGCAAAGCTTTTCATATATTAAATAGAATAGACTCTGTGGGTGGTGAGCTCAATGCCTACACTACAAAAGAGAAAATAGCTTTTTACGCTTCTATTCTCGATAAACATTACGATAAGGCGGTAGAGCTGCTGGCAGATATCACTTTTGATTCTGTGTTTCCTGAAAAGCAAATTGAAAAAGAAAGGAATGTAATACTGGAAGAAATGGCCATGTATTATGATAGCCCAGAGGATGCTATTCAGGACGAATTTGATGAGCTGATATATAAAGACCATGCTTTAGGTAGAAATATATTAGGTACAGCCGATAGCGTAAATTCATTTCATAAAAGGGACTTTCAGGAGTTTATAAAGGAGAATATGAATACTGATAAGATCATATTCAGTTCGGTAGGCAATATTCCTTTTAAAAAAGTGGTGAAATTGGCGGAGAAATACTTAAAGCCAATACCTCGATTAACTGCTCAAAGAGAACGCAAAACTTTTAATACCTATAAGCCCGTTTCTAAAGAAGTTTTTAGAAGCATAACACAGGCTCACTGTGCATTGGGTAGAGATTCGTATCCTTTAAATGATAAAAATAGACTTCCTTTCTTTTTGTTAGTGAATATTTTAGGCGGGCCTGGTATGAATAGTAGGCTTAACCTAGCGCTAAGGGAAAAGTATGGTTTTGTTTATTCTATAGATGCGAGTATCCAATCGTATATAGATACCGGGCTTTTTGCTGTGTTTTTTGCTACTGAGCCTCGCCAGTTAAAGAAGAGTATAAAGCTAGTGCAGAAAGAACTGACTAAGCTAAAAGAAAAGTCTTTGGGGGTGCTGCAGCTGCATGCAGCCAAGGAGCAACTAATGGGGCAGTTGGCTATGGCGGAGGAGAATAACGTTAGTTTTATGCTGATGATGGCCAAAAGTTTGCTAGATAAGGAAGAAATAGAACCGTTAGAATCTATTTTTAAGGTCATTAAATCTACTACAGCCGAACAGCTTCAGGATATTGCGAATGAGATGTTTGATGAAGATAAAATGAGCTTGTTAACTTATCTTCCTGCCGATTAATTGATAATAACTGTAAATCGTATACCAATATGGAAATACTTTCAGAAGCATTGCAGAAATATGTAGAAGAACATTCTACAGGAGAAGGCGTTATTCTTCAAGAACTAACCAGAGACACTTATACCAAGGTTTTAATGCCGGGCATGATATCTGGGCACTTGCAGGGTAGGGTGCTGTCAATGTTTAGTCACATGATAAGACCTAAAAATATATTGGAGATAGGCACGTTTACTGGTTATTCTGCCATATGCTTATCAGAAGGGTTGCAGCAAGGCGGCAAGGTGTTAACTATAGATATCAATGAGGAGTTAGAAGACATGGTAAGGCAGTATTTTGATAAGGCCAATGTCTCTGATAAGATAGACTACCGAATAGCCAATGCTATGGAGTTGGTGCCTACTTTAGATATGGAGTTCGATATTGTTTTTATCGATGCTGATAAGAAGAACTATACTAATTATTATGATATGGTTATAGATAAAATTAGTAGTGGCGGGTATATTATCGCAGATAATGTATTGTGGAAAGGGAAGGTTGCCAATCAAGAGAACGTGACAAAAGATACTCAGGTATTATTAGATTTTAATGCCAAAGTACATAATGATCCTAGGGTGGAAAACGTTCTTTTGCCAATCAGAGATGGTTTAATGGTTATGAGGAAATTATAATATAAAATTAATGCCAGTAAGACTACTTCTTCTATTAGTCATTTTACCTGGGCTAGCCTTAGCTCAGGGGCCGCGTGTTCCTACGCGGATGGAGTTTGCAGGAATCAAACTTCGTATTATGGAAAGTGCCCGTAAGGAAATTCAAAAAGATGTTGATGCTTTAACAAAGAGTCCTAAGTACTTTAATATTAAGGTGGAGCGAGCTCGTGAATACTTTCCTATAATAGAGAGAGTGTTTAAAGAAGAAGGTTTGCATGATGATTTTAAGTACTTGGTGCTTCAGGAAAGTGCATTAATCTCAGATGCGGTGTCTGTTTCTGATGCTGTAGGCTTCTGGCAGTTTAAGGATTTTACAGCAATGGAAGTGGGGCTGCGAGTAGATAAGCATGTGGACGAACGGATGAATATCGTATCCTCGTCACGGGGTGCGGCAAGATACATGAAAAAGAACAATCAGTTTTTTGACAACTGGTTACATACATTGCAGGCGTATCAGATGGGAGCCGGAGGTGCTATGAGGGTATTGGGTAAAGGTGAAAAAGGGGCGCATTCAATGGTGGTAGATAAAAAGACCTATTGGTATGTGAAAAAGTACCTTGCGCATAAAGTAGCTTTCGAAGGAGCTATTTCAGGAAATGCCACTACACAGTTAAAAGAGTATACAAAAGGAGCTAATAAGTCATTAGAAGATATCGCTGATGAAATAGGTGTAGGCTTGGCTCAGTTGCAAGATTATAATAAATGGCTGAAGAAGGGTAAAATTCCGGATGATAGAAGGTATACCGTAATAGTGCCCGTTACCAAATTGCAAAATGTAAATCTTGCAGCTTTAGATAATGATAATGATGAGCCAAATGTAAGTAGGAAAGTAAATTATGATTTTCCTAATGCCGAAAGCTTTCCGAAGTTCGATGATATAGCTGAGGCAAAGTCAGGTCAGGTAACAGATATTAATGGAATGCCTGGTATGATAGCTGCCGCTGGAGATAGATATGCGGCTATGGCCGAAAAGGGAGGGGTTGATCTTAGTGATTTTTTGAAATATAATGATATAGATATTAGTGATAAAGTAGAGCCAGGTCAGGTTTATTACTTTAAAAAGAAGAGAAATAAAGCCAAAACGCATTATTATGCTATGCAGTATGGTGAAGACCTGTGGTCCGTTTCTCAAAAGTTTGGCATTAAATTGAATAAACTTAAAGCCAAGAATAGAATAAAAAATGGGGAGACATCTCAGGTGAAACCTGGAAGAGTGCTTTGGTTGCGTTACATCAGGCCTGCAAGGGTAGGGGTAGAATATAGTGAGGTGAAAAATGACCCTAATGTGGAAGAGAAAGTGATAACCACAATCAAAACTAAAATAGCACCAGACCCAGCACGAGTAACACCTCCTGTTGATTTGCAGCATCCTGTGGGGCAGGTGCAGCAAGATGGTGACCGTGCGGAAGCTGACCCGGTTGAGGAGGAGCGAGAAGTAGTGGTGATTCATGTAGAGGATGATCAGGAAGAAGCTGTTGATGGAAATGAGTATGAAAGTGTTGAAGAACAGGTAGAAGAAAAAGTTTTTGAAGGAGGCGGAGGTAGGCAAGTGCATGTGGTGCAGCCAGGAGAAACGCTTTATTCAATAAGCCGACAATATGGAGTAACTATTAAAGAAATGCTAGACTGGAATAATATGACTATTTCTGATGGGTTGAGCATTGATCAAAAATTAGTGATTTACTCTAACGGTGCGCCACCGGTTAAAAATGAGCCAAAAGTACAGCCTTTAGATAAAGGCGAAGAAATTTACCATACTGTAAGCCAGGGAGATACATTGTATAGTATAGCTAGAAAGTATGAAGTTTCCTTGCAAGATATTTTAAGATGGAATAATAAAACGGACTATAACATTCACCAGGGAGAGAAAATAAAAATTATAAAAAGGTAAAATAACTGATTGTTATTCTCTTATAATTGAGTAATTTATAGGACTTATTGGATAATGTTACATAATTTATGAGTTAGTATTTTTTTATCAGTTAGAAAAAATATTTTTAATCATTATGTTTGTAAATATGTCTGTAAGGGCAAAATTAGTATTCAAATGAAAAGGTAATTTTCATACTAATTTGTACTTTTAGACATTATAAATTTTAACTAAACCAGCAATAACGTTGAGTGACTCTAAGGCGATAGATTTGGTAATGCTTGTAGATGATAATGACACTGATAACTTTATTAGTAAAAGAATCATTGAAATCACAAAGTTTGCTAAAAGAGTAGAGGTGAAAAACTCTGGCAAAAGTGCATTGGATTACTTACGAGAAAATCAGGATCGTATAGAAGATTTACCCAATCTAATATTTCTTGATATTAACATGCCTATTGTAGATGGGTTTGTTTTCTTATATGAATTTGAAAAATTCAGCGATACCATTAAGGATAAATGTAAAGTAATTATTCTGTCTAGTTCTGATAATAAAAGGGATATTGATAAAATTGTAAATAACAATCACGTTATCAAATTCATCACCAAACCTTTAACTGAAAACGCATTAGAAGAAGTTAAGGTAAACAATTTGTAAGACTACAGGTTATATTCTTAAATTAGCATAAATTGTTAAATTAAGAGTATAAATGCATTTAAAACACATCAAGACCATTTCATTCCTTGGGATATTAGCTTTTTTTCTAATAGCAGTCCCAGGGAGAGCGCAGCAGCAGGCTACGGCCAACCCCGATACCACCTACTGGAAAAAAGATTTTAGAGCAGGGTTAAGTTTTAACCAAGCATCATTTTCTGATAACTGGCAGGGGGGTGGAGTTAACTCTATTGGGTTAAATACATTCCTTACTTATAAGGCGAATTACACTAGAGACGTACATTCTTGGGATAATACTATTGACTTGGCATATGGTATTCTTAAAAATCAAGGACAAGGTAGTAGAAAATCTGTTGACCGCCTTTATTTGGATACTAAATATGGCAGAGAATTATCTAAGAAATGGGATTTCTTTACTTCCTTAACCGTTCTTACTCAGTTTGATGATGGTTATGAGTATGAAGTAGAGCGTGCTGATGGCTCGGTGTATGATAGTTTGATATCTTCATTTTTGGCTCCAGCCTTTATTACCTCATCATGGGGGGTGGAATACCATCCGGTAGAGTACTTTAAAGTTCGCTTCGGGCCATTTTCTCCGCGGTTAACAGTGGTGAATAATGAGGAGCTCTCTGATGCAGGTGCATACGGGGTAGATCCGGGAGATAAAATCCGTACTGAGCTTTTAGCTTTTCAGATGGTGGCAGATTTTAATAAGGACATTGCAGAGAACTTAAACCTGAAATGGAAATATATGTTTTTTGCTAACTATAAGCATATGGAGGCCAGAAAGTTTGATCATAGGTTAGATGTTAATATAGCAGCGAAGGTCAATAAATTTGTTGATGTATCGCTTGGAGGTATATTAATCTATGATTATGATCAGGTGGATGATGTACAGCTAAGTCAAGCTATGAATTTGGGTATAGTATACAAGTTTAAGAACTACAAAGAGACTAAATGATACTGACTATTAGAAGTCAGTATCTAATCCAAGCCTATCTCTAAGTTGATTAAGGATAGGCTTTTTCTCTGCCAAATAATCAAACTTTTCGCGGTTAGTATATATCATTCTTGTTGCTTTAGCTTCTAAAAGTTCAGCATCAAGAGTGATTAGCCTGTTGTTTAAAGTCTTTTTCAGGTGTCCTATTAGGTCAGCTCTAAATTTATCCAGAATATCGAAGTTAACAGGGTTGTTGAGCTGAAGCATGATATTAGTGGGGCCTTTCATCACCTTTTGCTGCTTCATAACCATGTACTCAGAATTTTTTCCTTCAACCTTTCTACTTTCAGCGTAGTCATTCCAAACTTTGGCTAGCTGCTCAGTAGTAAAAGGATCAGTTCCATAAGTTTCACTGATATCAGGCTCATCCTTTTTCTTCACCTCTTCTTCTTCAAAAGGTTTTGTAAGAAGAGCATCTAAGTTAGTAGGTATTTTTGCGGTCTTCTTTAGTTTAGAAGAGCTTAGCTTTTTTGTTGGAGGAGGTGTGTTAGGGGCTGGAGCACTTGCAGGTGTGCTGGTAGGGCTGCTATTGCCTGTAGTAGGAATCTCCCTTGCCTCACTCTCCGGTGCAGGTGCTTCTTCTTGTTTATCCTCTAATTCACTTTTTTTTTTAGGCTGTCACCAGTTTGGGCAGCTAAAGATATGGCAGCATTAATATGAGCTAACTTCATTAAAGTCAACTCTACATGTAAACGCTGGTTTTTGCTTCCTTTATAATTGAGGTCGCATTGGTTGGCAATATTTAAAGCAGTAAGTAAAAAGGACTTACTACATTGGTTGGCCTGCTCTATGTATTTTTCTTTGGTATTAGCAGGTACTTCCATAAGATGTACGGTAGCATTGTCTTTGCATACCATAAGGTTTCTTAGGTGTTCGCAGAGGCCAATGATGAAGTTATGTCCATCAAAACCTTGCTTTATAATCTCATCAAATATCAATAATGAATTAGTGATATCTTCTTGAAGCAGATAGTTAACAACCTTGAAATAATATTCGTAATCAAGAATGTGTAGGTTGTTTATGGTTGATTGATACGTAACATTTCTGTCTGAAGAAAATGTTACAATCAAATCGAAAATGGACAAGGCATCCCTTAGCGCGCCATCCGCTTTTTGAGCAATAAGGTGAAGCGCTTGCTCTTCTGCTTTAATACCTTCTGTTTCAGAAATTCTTTTTAAATGATCTGATATGTCTGATACTTGAATTCTGTTGAAATCAAAGATCTGACATCTCGATAAAATAGTAGGTATTACTTTGTGCTTTTCAGTAGTTGCTAATATGAAAATAGCGTATTCTGGTGGTTCTTCTAGTGTTTTAAGGAAAGCATTAAAAGCCGCATTCGAAAGCATGTGAACCTCATCTATGATATATACTTTGTATTTTCCATATTGAGGAGGGTATCTTACCTGATCTATTAAGTTACGGATGTCATCTACCGAGTTGTTAGATGCAGCATCGAGTTCGAATATATTGAGAGCATTGCCGTCACTTTTTTCATCAAACCCATTGATCATTCTGGCTAAAATTCGCGCACACGTAGTTTTTCCTACTCCTCTAGGTCCACAAAATAATAAAGCTTGTGCTAGCTTATTATTATCTATAGCGTTTTTTAGGGTAGTTGTAATATGACTTTGTCCTACTACTTCTTCAAAACCGGTTGGTCTGTACTTACGTGCTGAAACAACAAATTTATCCATCGCTCGAAGTTAACAAGTGTTGGTGAAACTGAAAAGAAACAATTAAAGTTAGTGATGAAATTGTTTCAACTAATTAAAATTTAGAAGCTTATGGCGAGGCCTTGAGTTACTTCATATACAAACTTATTGATGTTGATAATAGGTTTGTCTTCGTACTGTGCGGTAAATGAGGTTTTAAAGGCTAGTTTGTTGGTAATCTTAAATGCTATTACCAAATCGCCACTAAATCTGTTTCTGAAAACATCGCTGTCATTATCATACCCGCCTTGATAATAGGTAATGACATTGATATTCATGATGTCCTTAATGGGGAAGTTACCACTTATGTAGCTACTGGTTTTTAGAATTCCTTTTTCAATAATACCTCCATCTTCAGTCTGGCGTTTCCAATTTTCGCGTTCATACATGGCTCCAATGCCCATAAATAGTTGAGCATTTTCATTACTGATGAGTCTATATTTTAAGCCTCCTCCTTCTAAGTACCTTAGGGGCATGTTACGACCATCATCGTACTGAACCTGTGTGAATAGTTCGTAAGATAGTCTGTTTTTGCGCATTAGATTGATACGGAAATGGGTGTATCCTGTGCTTATTAATGGGCCACCTGTAGATTTATAATAATCAAGTTCATTAATGAGTATGTAAGCGTGCTTCTTACCTACATAAATAACATCACTCTCAGCCTCTAAGCCTACATATGTTACTTGCTTTTCTGCTGTGGTACTTTTATTGTTGACTTTAAAGTCGGTGCCAATGCCTCCCATAAAATAATTGGAAGAGTCTGAATCTATGCTGCCCTTTTTGACTTTAAGTATTTGGGCAGAAACGTTAAGTGTTATTAACGAAAAAAGAATAAAAACTATTGATGTCTTCATATTTTATTGAGGTTTACCTGCGAAAATAAAAAACACAGTAGATTAGAAAAACTTATTTCAATATATTCTTTACAGGATATTTGTTATGGCATATAAAATCCTTGTATATTTGCACCCTTGCAAAAATCCGGGGCCGACCGGTTTTGACAGGATGTGTGATTACGTGTGTAAGCATGCAGGCTCATGGGATGAGAGCCTTGAAAGATAGTTCCACAACACAATTGGCGAATCTAATTACGCCATGGCTGCCTAATTTCAGCTCAGTAGTTGAAATCTAAAGGCTTTAAGCGGTAACCGCCAAAGCGGTACCGAGCCACATTCCCCAGGACCTATGTTCTACAGGTACTGATCATGGAATGTCGACTCAGTAGAACTAGTGCTGGTAGGGTTGTGATGCCGGTGCGAAAATAAGCGCAAATAAGGTGAAGTTTGGTTGTTGTCTACCTGGCTTTACTCGAAAACTTGAAGACGACTAAGCATGTAGAAGACACGATAGTGGCCTTCACTGGACGAGGGTTCGAATCCCTCCGGCTCCACACGTAAAAACCCGCTTTACAGTAAGTAAAGCGGGTTTTTTTATTTTGAAATGGCGGTTTTTGCCACTAAAGTTGCCACTCCTAGGTCGTTTTTTGCACTCTCATAAAAGGTTAAATGAAGCAAGGTAAAGGAAAAAAGTACATGTATGTACCTGCTAGATTGGTAAACTTTAGTGATGAGGATAATCCGCACGGTGACATTAAAAAAAGATGGCATGTTGTATATCATGTTTGGAATGAGTGTAAGGAGGAATTGAAATGAAGGAGGTTTTCTGAAGGTATAAATGAAACGAATAATATCGTTAAAAGAAATTCTGTAGCTAGGAAGGTAATATCTGAATTAAGTGCTCTGCTCTCCGATGGATATGCGATAGGTGGGGAAGATGTGGAAGGTGAAAAAATTCAGGTTGGAGTCAATGTTAAGAAAATGGCCATAATTGAGGCATTTGATTATGATATATCTAATGAAGTGTTTAGCATATTTTCTGTGATGTTGTAGTTAACACGATTCTATTTGCAATCAAAATTCCGCTCTAATAAATTGCGGCAATGACTAAAATAGCAATTGCAGGCCTAATAACTTCAAGATTTTAGGGTATGGCTTCGTATCTACCTACAAAAAGGGAGAGAAAGGCAAGTACCAAATGGTAGTCAATAAGTCAGGATGGAAAACCTTGAAACGCAAGCTCAAGGCTTGTTCAAAAAAGACCAAACCATACAGCTTAGCTGAACGACTGACCAAACTGAAAGAAGTATTTACCGGATGGCTGCAACACTACCGATTGGCTAGTATACAAGCCAAGGTGAAGGAATTAGACGAATGGTTACGCAATAGACTGAGATACTGTATTTGGCACGACTGGAAAAAGCCAGAGCGAAAACGTAAAAACCTCATCCAATTACGAGTGAAACAAGGACAGGCTTATGCCTGGAGTAGAACCAGAATGGGAGGCTGGGCGGTAGCCCAAAGTCCTATTCTTAGAACTACCATTACCGTATCACGACTAAGAAAGAAAGGTTATAAAAGCATGCTGGATTATTACCTCAAACTTCAACCCGAGATTCAATGAACCGCGTAGTACGAGACCCGTACGCTACGTGGTGTGTGAGGCGCACCGTGGGCTTAAAGCTCACGGCCGTCTACACGATTGTGTGTAGTTACTTTCCAAATTTTATCATTTCCATCTTACCGAGATAGAAGACGAAATGAAATCTTACCCTACAGTCCGTTTCTACATCTTCAATTTTTAATGGAAGCCATTTCTTTCTAGTTTTTTCAAGGATTGCTACTACCTTTTGATCAAAATCTGTACTAATCCCCTGAATAACTTTTATGTTATCAATGTCTTTAGTTTTAATATCAAAATCAACTATCAATTCTTTTGACAAACTATCAATTGGGAAAGAATCAGGAAATTTAAAATTAATCGAAAAATAATGCCCAAATGAGGCAGATTTAGAATCATTAAATGTTGGGCTTGGGTTTAAAAACTCCCTAGTATTTGGAATAATATATTGAGAGACTCTATTTGCTCCTTTTCCATCATCTAGTTTTAAATGCTTGATCACGATCAGTCCTAAATCAACAATGTCGTTTTTTGGGTCAAATTCCTTAATAAGCGATTTTTCATTAATAAGGTGGTAATAAATAGAATCGCCTGATGGATTCAATGTCGCCATAACCAATTTTTCGTCTGAGACATCTTTAATATAATATACTTGCTCAGGAATTTTATAAACACTACCAGGAATCAGGTCGATATAATTTGAGCCATACTTTATAGTAAATCCTAATAGACTAGGGTCAAATGGAGATTCGGTAATTGACAGTTTAGATTTTTTAAAACTGAATTTAAGGTATTCATCAGACGCTCCAAATTTCCCGACAGTTGGTTGTGAATTACTGTCAATTATCTTTGTGCATAGCCAATTGCCTTGTAAATCGTCTTTTAAATTGTTGGCTTGGACAGAATTTATAACAATTAAGAATAATGCAAAGAGTAAAATTTGTTTCATATAGTCGTAAAATTACACACAACGTTCCAGCTAAACTGCGTTTTAATGCAGTTTAGGTTTTGTGTGTGCCCAGCATGGGCATATGGTATCTAAGATACCAAATTATTCCAGAGGGTGAAAGTCCCTTATGCGCGGGAGTCGTGTCCCGAAGCATTAGCAAGTCGCAAGGTGGTTTGTCGTGAGGCATGCACTGAAGGAAGTGAGACTGCAAATCCCGGTTCCAACGAACAGGAACTGGATACTGAGGCTGCATGAGTCGGATGAAGTAGCACATCATACTGACGTCCAAAAGTGGTTATCCACTCAGCACCTATGCAATAGATCCAGTGGATATTGGGTGAAGGAATATGCCCTTACCTGGGGAGGTCTCTCGCTCACGGGTTGGGTAGGGAGAAGTCAGCCGAAGTCATAGTAGTTATTGGTAACGAGCCTTGAAAAACAAGGAGGCCTCACTAGATAATGAAGGGCTGAACATTGAATCGTGTCGTAATTCGATTAGGAATACTGGTCTTTGAGCCTTTATAGCCTTTTCTTAAGCAGACAGAAGGAATACAACCCGAGATTCAATGAACCGTGTAGAACGAGACCCGTACGCTACGTGGTGTGTGAGGCGCACCCGTGGGCTTAAAGCTCACGGCCGTCTACACGATTATAGGCATTATTCGGAATCTAATCTATATCTGAGATTATGAATTTCATATCGATCTGGTATGTATGAGTAAAGAGGTAAAGCTATAAGGCTAGGAAAGCCTCTTGCTACACCCTGCTCATCCTTTTCGAGAATTCTGTTTATTTTGAGCTGCACCTCTTTAGGAGCGTTTTCCTCCTCTAATATCTCCCTCAATTCAGTATAACTTGAGTATGCAACTGAATTGTATAACCAGCTGAGCAAGTTATGAAAAATCGTGTCTGACTTTGTTGATAGTAATTTAATGACCCATTTTACGTTCTCTTTTTTCAGAAAAGGTAAGATTGATAAAGAGGCACGATCTGCTATTATTTTATCATTTTGTTCAATGATTTTCAGAACACTAATTATCACCATTTTTCTTTCTTCTTCTAAAAAAGAATTAGAGCTCAAATCTTCCAAACCCAAGGTTGCTGCCAAAGTGATATATGGATTTTGTTGATTTCCTAATGCCTTGAGAATAGCTTTAAGGCGAATATCTTGCGGTAACAGGGAGGGATAAATCAAAATATTTGATACGGCATTTGAATCTTCCCATTTATTTAAGATGGATTTTATAAGGTCTATATCTTTCTCATCCAAATCCTTCAGTTCTCTTTTTGCGTGCTGTAATCTATCAAGGTTATCCGCTGTCAAGAAAGAGTTTAGATTTTCATTCATAGTAACAAAGTTCCTTACTGAAAGACAAATTAAGCTGACTTCATCTGATCCATTGCTCTCTGTAGTGCTTGAATTTCAGGTGTCATTACAGGTCTGTGCTCACCCTCAGGAAGCCCGTCTAAAATTGCATTTCCTTCTTTGTAGGTGTCATCTAATTCGCCATCACTGCGGGACAAGAAACGTACTCCGGAGATGTCGTATCCTAGATTTTTCAATCCTGCTTTCGCATTACTTGTATTAACAGATGGGGTTACACGATAATGACCGCTACCATTGTCTACCCAAACGAATTTACCTTTTGATATGACAAAATTACCCGCAGCCACAACTGCTCCAAGAGAAGCCAACTGCGAATGAGGAATAAACTGGAAGAAATTCTTAGCCGTTCCTCCTTCCCCAACATAATTTGCCGCTGGCATGTATCGGACTCTAAAAGATGGGTCGATAGTGAACATATAAGAACCATCACCCAGAACTTGGCCGTTAGCACCCATCACTTCTTGGCTACCATCTTTTGGAGATAGCAAAGCCAAAAAACTGAAATCGACCTTTGCATCTACTTGTGCTCCTTTTTTCCTATGCAACACATTTTCCACTTGGTCAACGAATTTATGACCAACATCCAATTCTTTAAGTATCACTTTAAACTTTTCGGAATATTTGCCAGACTTAAAGAGTGACGTGAGACTGAAAAATCGCAAAGCCTTTGATGAAGCTTCAGCGCTTACCGCGTACTTTGGAATTTCGACTGTCCCGACTTTCACCATTTTTGGAGGGCCACTTTCAAAACCTTCGTGAACAACATCGCGGCTAAGTCTTAACTTTATTACATTCTCAGACCCAGAAGTTAACTCTTCAAGGGCTCGTTTCAATTCCAAGAACCCCATCGTTGAAAGACGTCCGGCCCTTCTTTCAGCCACTGCAGCTGCCTGCCACTGATCTTGTTTGATCCTAGTGACCTGCCCTAGATGATCATGGGGAATGTTGAATTTAGCAAGTTCAGGATGTAACAGAGGGATCGCTTCCTCATCAACTCCAGGCTCATTGAGCAAAGGAAAGTTCCGAACCCAGGATCGAATAAGATTAGTCCCTTTCTCAAAAGTATCCCAAGCATCATTCCCACTGATTGCGGTTTTCTCATTACCAGTCCAATCTTGAAATTGATGAAGTATGAGACTTAGGAGATAGGATACTCTTTTGAGCTTCTTGTCTTTGTTTCCTTTAACTTCGTCAACCAAGTTTTCAAGTGTCATGCCTTCCTCTTTTTCTTGATGACGATCGATCATTGTGTGAAAACTCTCAAAATCTGCTTTACCATGACGATATAAGAAGAGCTCTTTCAATTTTTCGATTGATGCATCGCTGAGAGGTTCTCCCTGTCCATCGGTTAATTTCCTCTGTATTGCAAATTCCCCTTTTTGACTTATGGAGCTTTTGGTGTTTTTTTCGACTGGACCTTTTTTGTGCATCGCATCGTTGTTGCCTGATGACAATGCCTTTTTTCCCATAAAATCAGCCTCTTTCTCTAATCCTGCATCGTCATTCACATTCACTTCACCTTTCATCTGCCTCGTAGGCTTTACCCGTCCTTGCTTTTGCTGCACCACATGCCAAGCCTCATGAGGGAGATGTTTTTCCTGTCCTGAAGCTATGTGAATATTTGTTCCCTGAGCATAAGCATGGGCATTCAGTTGAGCAGGTTTATCAGAATTATAATGCACTTTTATATCATCCATAGAATAACCGGAAAGATTTTCTATGCCTGATTTGAGGTTGTCTGGAAGACCGGTGTTGTTTTCTTTCTTTTGAACAGGCTGTTCTTGTTTAATAGCATGATCATTCGTCATGTCCTGAAAAGCCCTTAGTTGTGTAACGCGAGGACGGTTATTTGCCACCTCTTGCAGTTTCCGCTGAGCAACGGCTTCAGGTCGATTGTCCACAAACTGAAAAGTTGACTTACTACCATTTTGCTTTTGAGAGATAGCATTCGCAACCGCTTGAATTTTGTTCTCTTGAATTTTGTCAACGTGAGTATGCATAATAAATTCTTTTCGGTTTTGGTGAATCGCCTATAACAATTGTATAAGGTACACAAACATTCCCTTATTTCTATTATGGTGGTCAATCTAAAGGATTTTTAATTAATTTCATAGTGGTATTGGCTACATGAGTATAGATCTCTGTCGTTTTACTAGAATTATGTCCCAACAGCACTTGAATTTGACGAAGATTTACTCCGGCCTCTAATAAATGTGTAGCAAAACTATGTCGTAGCATGTGAGGAACAACTGACTTGGTTATCTTTGCTTGCCTGACTTTAGTGTCATTGATTTATGAAATAATAAAAGCCTTTAACCTTTAATCAAAACCCTCATTTCTCCTCCTTGATAATCTCTTGCGTAAATCTCTTAAATCAATAATACCCTACTGCACATTACATCATTTTTGGCTGTAAGAAGCCTAAGTGTGATGCAATTTTAATCCGGTATTAGAATATGTGGTTATAATAACGGTATCTATTTACTTAAGAGGTAATTGTAATTAAACTAATAGTATAGATTCCGATGCTAATGAAGTTAGCTAAAGTCATGAAATATAAATATAATCCACCTCGCTTAGTAAATTATAATAGAGAGCAATACCCACATGGGGACGTTTCGAAAGAATGGTATTGCTCAAAAGGTAATGACTAGTCGGAGTCGACTTCAATTACTTATTTTTTGCTTTTGTGCGTTTCGTGCTTGGCGTATGGGGGAATTCATTATCAGTGCAAACAGAATCAATAAGAGTCAGGCAAGGGAAGTTGTTGGTCGTTTCATTATGCTAAATTTTGAAGGTGTAAATTTATAAAACTTGGATTAGTCATATATAGATATGTAAGAAAGCGCACGTTTTGCTTTTATAACTCCTTAATCTTTAATGATATCACTCACGGCTGTATGTATATTACATGTTGCTTTTGATAATTTGTAGTGCTCGTAAGGCTATTCGATAAGAGTTGTTCTTATTGTTGTTTTTAGCTTTTTTTTATATGATAAACATATAAAGGAGTTCGCAACTCTATTCTTTTCTATTTTTCAAGTATAGTAAAATGCACTTTTATATTCAGTAGCAAATGTATGTTAAAATATTACTGAAAAATCATATGCTTTTACGTGCTATTTATGAGGTTTTTTAATGAAATATGAAATTACTTATTCTGGAGAGCGTATATTTTATACTAATTATCGTATATGCAATATTTGTGTACTATTATGCAATAATAGTTATCATAACCTAATGATGATTTATGTAAACTTGAAGTGCTGAATAAAATGCTTAAATTCAGGCGATAATATAATAAAAACCAAAAATAACAACTCATATGAAACTAGGTAAAATATTACTAGGGCTATTGTTAACCTTCTCATTATTAAGTGTTTTCTCTTGTTCGGACTCGAATGAGGATATTGCTCCTAAAAAACAGCATGACGAGCTGGCTGATACTGTAGGCGGTGAAGGTGAAGAAATAAGAAGGCCTTAATAAGTATATTAAGATGATTCCCTCATTCATTATTGAATGAATGTAATATAATACTGCATTTTAAATTGTTAAGTGGGGTATTATTGGGCAACTTAGCAGGCATATTATATCTTAACCTAAAACAACCAACCTCTAATGTATAATTCGTTTGGTAAGTACTGGTCAGCATGGCTCATGTCGCTGGTATGTCTGCTAAGTGCATGTTCTGATTTTGCTGTAGAGCCACAGTCCCTTCCTGACGATGCTGCATCGTTAGAAAAGCTATTAAAAACCTCTGAATCTCCCGAAGAGCAGATGGAGATTTATTATAAATTGTCATTTGTATATGAGAAGTCAGATCCAGACTTGGCAAAGCATTATTTAGAAAAGCAATTGTCATTAGCTGAGCAAGAAGGAGATGTCTTTTATGAAGCTAAAGCTCGCTCAGGAGTTGCTATATTTTTAAGAAGAGATGGTCAATTAAAATTGGCTTTAAATAATTATTTAGAAGCTATTAATCTATACGGAAAGCTTGGAGAGGAGGCGCGGCAAGCAGATGATCTTAATAATGTTGGCTTCTTGTTTATGCATGCCAAGGGATTTCAGGAAGCTATTCCGTACTTTTCTAAAGCGGCTGCAATTTATCAAAAAGCAGGAGATCAGCGTTATGAAATCATCTCACGCACTAATCTTGCTATTTGTTACTCTGCTCCATCAGTTAACCGAATGGCCGATGCGCAGCAGGAGTTAACTGAGGCTATAAGTATTCAAAAAGAAATGGATATAAGTAATGAGTCTAGGTTGGCTTATTTGTATAACGAACTGGGTAGAATTTATTTCATGGACAAGCAGTATGCTGAAGCACTAGAGCAATACAGTGCTGCGCTATCGTACGAAAAGGATATGGATAATGTAACTAAGTCAGACATTTACCATAATATGGCGGAAGTTTATCTGTATAAAGAAAATCTCAGTGAGGCTCGTAATTGGTTGGATGTAGCGCATAATCTTTCAAATGCGGATGTTGATAATAGCCGTTTGATGGTGCGAAGACTAAATATTGAAACTGAGCTTTATCAAAAAGAAGGAAATTATGCTAGTGCCTTGGCTACTTCTCGCAAGGCTATAGAAATATCAGACAAAGACATGGTTAATGAGCCATTGCAAGGGGCTGTAGCATTGGCAATAGTTAGTGAGAAGATGATGAGTAAAGCAGGAGCAAAAATTAGTAATGGTGAAATTTTTGCGCTCACGGATTTGCAAGCCCGTCAAAACGAACTGCGAGATGAGTTTAATACTATAGATAAAAAGCCACTTTTATCAGTACTTGCAGGTGAGGCTAATGAGTATCATGCAAAAATACAGGCATTGGAAAATAATGCTTATAATAGGCTGATTACAGGTGTGGCTAGTGGGGTGGTGTTTATTTTATTGAGCGTAATAGCCTTTATTATTTTCAATGAGAGGATAAAAAAACTTATACTAAAATCTAAAGCCGATTATTGTATAGACTTGGTGGAAAACTGGGATAAACATATGGGCAAGAGGAAGTATTAACAGATAGAACAATCATTTAACCTTTAATTTACAAGGCGAAAGCACCTCAATGAGGTGCTTTTTTATTTTGATATGTTATTTTTCATAAAATTGAGGCATACGTCTAGTTTGGCTCTTAGCTCTATATTATTTTTTAGTACGGTGTCCATGTCCAGTACTGCGGCTTCCAACTTTTCAAGTGTTTCTTCTATAATAGGTGGGTCACTTTCTTTTCTTAAGCTTTTTGCATAGGTAAGAAAGTGCTTATACTTTTCAGATTGGATGTTGTGGTCAGGGTTTTCTTCCAGAAACTCATAATTTATATTGCCTTTTCCATAGAAAAGCTCTTCAATAGAAATGTCGAACACACTGTTTACATGAGCCATAAATTCGGCTGTAGCTTTCATGCTGGCTTTTTCAATTCTAAATATTGTGTCTTTTGAATAGATATCTTTTCCTGCGTGTGCGTTGAGCTTATCTGCAAATTGTTGTAATGATAATTTTTCGCCTTTTCTTAATTCGGCAATGTTTTCACCGATAGATTCTCTGATATCTTTATTCATTTGAATATAAGCGATATGTGTGCTGCTACTAGTTTAAAAAATTGTTCTTAAGGAATAAAGATAGTTAAAAAAAATATTCCTTATCAATAAATGCATCAATTAAACCCCTTAGGGCGCCTTTTGATCTGGTTTTTATCTTAAAAATATAATTTAAGGTTTTTATTTTGCGTTTTTGTATATATAATTTCTCTATTATCGCGAAATTATCTCGAATATGTTTTGATATGTGAGAAATTAATATGTTATTTGATTTGTGATAACGAAATAGAGCTGTTTACATCTTAATGAGTAAAAAGAAGGGTGAAGAGTTACGGGCTATGGACAGTGAGTTGGCTAAGACCCTTGAGAAATTAAAACCATGTATTGTGAGGTGCACTTTCTGATGCAGTGTCTTTGAGTTGGCTATAAAAAAGCTGTATGTATTTATCAATGCTTTGTTTCTGTTAGAATAGAAGCTATCTGAGAATCGAGATTGTGCTTGACATACTTAAGGTACATAATGAAATTTCAGAATATGATGACAATAAATGAAATCAACAATTGGGTTTAGGTTGAAGATAAGTCCCATCGCTGCAGGGGTGTAACAATGGGCATCCTTTATGAATCATAAAGGTTATTCAAGCCCTTCAAACGGAAGGGCGGGTTTAGGTTGAATGCCATTAGCGGCAGCGGCTTTAATCTGACGGCCGTTGCGCTAATGGTAATTGAAAAGCAATTTGTAAGGCTGATATAAGGAAGGTAGTGTGAGTTAGTCTCAGCGCTACCCTCCATTTTCTACTAAGTGCTAAAATGAATGATGAAAATCCTGAGTGTTGATGGTGAGTAATTCAGGTAGGTGTGAAACGTAAAGTAAAACGTTCCCTCTTTGCTAATCATGACCTTATATAAGAGTTAACCATTGTCTAAGGGAAAAGGTATGATAATTTTCCTATTAGGCTTAGGTGAAAAGAAGTTATTCTATTGAGTAAGTAAAAATCTTAAGTTATGCGTGAAAAGGAAAATAGCCAATCTGAGGAGGTTAAGGAATTAAGAAATCTTTTAGATGCTTTTATAGTGGATATGCAGGCGCAGCTGCACGCTTATGTTGAGCTTAATACTGAACTAGTGGCCTGTATTAATGAGAAAGGCCTTTATAATAGCCCTAAACCTAAGGCTTTTTTGGCTGACTTTGAGGGTGGATTTCAGCAAATGTATGATAAAATGCAGGCGCATATAGCCTTTCTTAAAAGCAATAGTGAAAAGCTGCAAGCCTAAAAGTATTTACCTAAAAGCCTCTCTGATATGACCAACAATACATTTAATGCTGCTGATTACCAACACTTTTTGCTGGTGTATAATCAACTTATAGAATCAATGGAAGAGCTGTTTGAGCGCTATGAAGAAAGCCATATGGAATTTTCTAAAATCATTTATGATGATGCTATGAATTCTATAATGAACGATGTCCATTTCATTACTCCATATGAACATCAGGTAACTATGCTGCATGACCAGTTTAAAGAACAGATAATGCAGCTCAAAAGCTTCCGTGGCATGGTGCAGCTAAAGCGCATAAAACAAATGATAATGGAGACTGCTTGAGAAAATGCAGTTAATTCTGTAGTCTAACCTAAACTCCATAACGAGTTTTTTTAATAATTGTACTGAGAGGAAATTCTTTTACCAAAGTCCTCAATTTCAAATCCTTTTGTCAGTTCTGGAAATATTGGTTTCTCTTACTTGAATTGGTCGAAGTATCTCCCAATAGAACTTTTTTAGTTGTCTGGTGCGCGATATTTCTTGATGATATCTAATTATCGAATCATTGACTTCATTTCGAAACTCGCGGCAGTGGGGATAATCGGGCTTTATGACACTAATATGCTCAACATAATTTGCAAGTAGATCTATGTAATCATTAATCATCTCTTGCAAAGGAGTTCTCAATAAATCACTCTCTTAACGGTACTGGGCGTGATACTGATCTATTTCGGTGCAGTAGTTGGCATTCCTGAGTCTGTATCAATGGTTTTATAAAACTCTTTCTAAGAATTTGAAAGTTTGTCACATGTTGAATTAATAATGCTATTAAGTGACTAGGCTTAAATAAGCGTTACAGTTAGCACTGCCCAATTAAGCAGTGCTATTTTTCTTTTTATAAGTTCTGATGTTACTTTTTTCTAAGTAGTAAAATTTGTTTTGCATAGGTTGTTTACTTATTTATTTGGGATGTAACATGTGTAGAATGAGAGCGGTGCTTTGTCTTATTTTAATGCTGAAGCCCATCATTTTAGTTAATGATTTGTTGGAGGTGATGGGTGTTTATTAATGTAGATTAAGAAATGGCAAATTTGATATTCCTTTCTTTGTGGAAGAATATAGCACGAATTAAACACTATTTGAAGTTGGTTAATGGCGTCTGAGTAGAGGCCTAAAATAGTATTTTCTTGCTAAGCTAACTGGAGTTAAAGTTCAGATTGGCTATAAATTTTCTGATCGAACACAGGTGTAGTTAATAGCTGGTGCTGCATAAAGTTTTAGGTATGTGCCGTCAATTATGAATTTAGATATTATGTACGATTCAATTCTGAGCAATTTTGCAAAACATGTAACATTAAATGAGCCTGAAAAACAAGCTCTATTAAGTTGTTTGCAGCCAAAAGAGTATAAGAAAAAGGAAAAAGTTTTATTGGAAGGAGTTGTGTGTAAAGAGATATTCTTTGTAGCTGAGGGTTGTTTAAGGATTTACCACACTGATGAGAAAGGGGAGGAACACACGGTAAGTTTTTTTATTGAAAACTGGTGGGCTACCGATGTGGCCAGTTTCTATTCTAGGACGCCTGCGTTTTATGCAATTGATGCCCTAGAAGATTCAAAAGTGTTTTCTCTTGGCATAGATGTGCTTGAAGAGTTGTATGATGCTTCTCCCAAGTTCGAACGTTTTTTTAGAATACTAATACAAAATGGATATGTGCTTTATCAAAGAAGAATGACTTCAGCGCTTTTCCGATCAGCAAAGACACGATACCATAATTTTCAAAAGTTGTTTCCTGCACTTGAAAATAGAATTTCAAAGAAAATCATTGCGTCATACCTAGGGATAACTCCTGAGTTTTTGAGCTTACTAAGAAAAAATGAACTCACAAATGAGCTATGAGTTTTTCAAATGCTTTCTATAGCAATACACAATTTAATTAAACAATAATAATATGATGAAGAGCCTGTTGATGGTTTTTATAATGACATCCACATTTTGTTTACCCTCTCAAGTGGATGGTGCAGAGGGATTAATGGCGCTGCCTTTAACTAGTAAAAGTACAATAACACCAAATAAGAAAGAGATGAAAGATACTAACATAGATAAAAATAAAAAGGCCTGGATGATATATGAGAAATATTTAGGTGCTTGGAATACAACGTCAATCGAGGAGAGGTTGAAAATTGCTAATGAAGTGCTGGTAGAGGGTATCGAATATCAGACAGCTAGACATGATTTGACTATTGGGAGAGCGTTGGTTATTGAAGATATGGCCACATTCCATGAACGATTTCCGGGAGCACATTTTGAAATAGGAGGTGTCACATCGCATCACAATGTAGCTGTATTGGTTTGGGTAATCATTCAGGCAGATGGTAAAGAGTTTGCTAGAGGGAATGATCAGATTCGCTTTTCAGATGATGGGAGAATTTTAAGCATAACTACTTTTGCTCCTTCGGTTTTACATCCTTAAATGAAAAAGAATCTTTGTTTTCTCTTTTTGTGAATAGGTTAATTCTTATTTATCCATTCAGCTTCATAGGTTTGACTATACACAATGTCTAAAGGATATTGTGTATGTTTTTAACCTAGTTTAGGCTTCATAGTTAAGGAGTTTAAAATGTATTAGGAGTAGTCAGACACTGTAGTGAAACGCCTGCAATGTAGTTAGCGGATTAATATGTTTAAGCTCCATTTTTGCATTTTCTTATAGTGATTAAAACAATTACATCGGGCGTATCTATGGTTTTTTGTCTGGTTGATAAAGGGTAATGACCTTATCTGGAGCTAAAAGTTCTGATGTTGGCTCGCTTATTTTAACTACTGCATGTAAAGCCAATTCAAATCCCATATTGTAAAGCCCATAAAGTTTAGCTTTCAATGAGGCTTCTGTTCATTATTTCTTAAATATTTGTTAATCAGTAATTTTTGTGGTGCTCGGTGTTTCATGCAAGTTTTGTGTTGATGACACAACCTGATTTGAGATTATTTAAAAAAATCAAAAAAGGCAATAAAGAGGCTCTTGAGAGTCTTTTTATGAAGCATTATTCATCGTTATGTAACTTTGTTACTCACCTGATAGCAGACCCAGAAAGTGCTGAGGAGATAGTTTCGGATGTATTTTTCTTGATCTGGAGTGATCGGAAAAAGCTTAACGTTCATACTAACGTCAAATCTTACCTATTTACTATAGCCAGAAACAAAGCACTGTTACACATTAAAAAAAGGCCTTTTTTAGTGGAGAATATTGATAATGCTCTTGATGCGGAAGACTTTAATAATCCGGAAACCCACCTATTATTCAATGAGCTCAACTCTCATTATCAGCGGGCTTATGAGGCGCTGCCGCACCAGTGCCGTCTAATATTTAAGATGCATAAAATAGATGGTCTTAAATATGTTCAGGTCGCTAAAATTCTTGAAATTTCTGTTAAAACGGTAGAAAGCCAGATGGGTAAAGCCCTGAAATTAATAAGAGAGGCTATTGAAAACTATCAGGTAGAGAAACATTAACTAAGTGTTACCATTACCTTTTAGTGATAACAATTTCATAAACATTTCCTAGTAGGGGTAAGAAGCGGAGATTTCACTCATATCATTAAACGACCTAATGTTTAATGCAAGATATAGAAGTAATCATAGCTAAATACCTGGCCAGTGAAGCCTCTGCCAAAGAAGTGGACCTGCTTTATCAATGGCTTTCTGAAAATGAGGAGAATCAAAAAAAGCTTAACCATTACATTGAACTTTGGGGGCACTCATATAGAGATAAAGAATACTTTGATAGTGGATTAGGCTTAGGAAAGCTTAATGATAAAATTCTGAAAAAGCAACGCCTCAGCAGGTCTGTTTGGTTAAAGGTTGCTGCTGCTTTAGCGCTGTTTTTCGTCTCTTCACTTATTATTTGGCAAGTTTCTTCGTCAGGTTCATTGCCGGTTTCTACTATTGTAAAGGCTAACCCTTACGGTCAGAAATCTACCTTCCAACTACCTGATGGCACTATAGTAAAGCTAAATGCAGGAAGTAGCCTAGAGTATCCAGAAGAATTTGATGACGATGTCAGGTTAGTGCAGCTGTCTGGCGAAGCCTTCTTTAATGTGCAAAGAGATGAGAAACACCCATTTATAGTAGTTACTGGTGAGGTAAGTACTAAGGTGTTAGGTACCTCTTTTAATATCAATGCTTTTGCTAATGATTCTGAAATAACTGTAACGGTGGCTACTGGTAAGGTAGAAGTTTCAGAAAATACTGGTAAGCTGGTAACACTGTTGCCCCATGAGGCAGCTGTTTATAAAAAGTCAGAAAATCTACTCACCGAGCAGCCGGCAGATATGACAACCGCACTCGCTTGGAAAGAAAATAATTTACTGTTTCATAATACCAAAATTAGCAACGTCATTAACCAGTTGAGGTATTGGTATGGGGTTAAAATTAAGCTCCAAGATAATAGCCTTGGCCATTGCCATATTACTGGTTCATTTAAAGACGAGACACTTATTCATGTGCTGCAAGCTTTAGAGCTAAGTGCTAATATTCATTATAAAAAACAGGGAGACACTTACATATTGTATGGGCAAGGGTGTCAATAAAGACTAAAATAACCGGCATACTGATCACGCCTGAGAAACGATACGATCAGATACCGGAAATATGTTTAAAGCTGATAATTCACCAATGGAAACTACCTTAAACTTTTTAAATCTATGAAAAAAAAATTACTGAAGTCTATTAAAATGCTCAGCAAATACCTGATTTATGGACTCATTATACAAGCGGTGGTGAGTAATATGCTAATGGCAAGTGTTACTTCTGCGCAGAGTGTGTATCAGGTGCAAATGTCTATACAAAGAACACAGGGTGAACTCGCTCAATTTTTTCATGACATTGAGCAGCAGTCGGACTATCGTTTTACCTATAGCGAAGATCGTGTTAACCTTCAACAGCAGGTTAAGGTAGATAAGTCATATAAAACGTTAGGTGATTTACTGGCCGATATTTCTAATCAGAGCGGCATTAGCATTAAGCAAATCAATTATAACCTTATAGTAAGCAAGGCTAAAACACCATTGATAAATACTCATGATGACAGGGGAATAATAACAGGAAGAGTAGCTGATGGTGATACTGGTGATGTGCTACCTGGGGCCACCATAAGGGTGGCGGGAACTAACTATGGTGCTTCTTCTAATACCGAAGGTGAATACAGTCTGAGGGTAGCTGGCGGAGAGGTTACTATTGAGGTGAGTTATATAGGCTTCAGTACTATTGTAGAAACTATCACTATTAAAGAAGGAGAGACTATTGTAAAAGACTTTACCTTAAAAGCGGATGTTCAGGAATTGAATGCGGTGTTGGTGGTGGGAGTGTTGCAAGGGCAAGCTAAAGCCTTGAATCAACAAAAAACGGCTGATAACATTAAAAATGTAGTGGCAGCTGATCAAATTGGTCGTTTTCCAGATCCTAACGTAGCGGAAGCATTGCAACGAGTACCTGCCATCTCTGTAGAAAGAGACCAGGGTGAAGGTAGATATGTTTTGGTGAGAGGTTTGGCTCCGCAGTTTACCAATATCAATATTAATGGAGCTCAGATACCATCACCTGAAGCAGGCGTTCGCTTTATTGCTTTGGATGCTATTCCTGCTGACCAGCTGGCATCTATAGAAATATCTAAGGCGCTTACGCCTGATATGGATGGTGATGCTATTGGTGGATCTGTTAATTTAATTACCAGAACAGCTAAAAATAGTGAGGCTTCGTTTAGCGGTACACTTGTAGGTGGTTATAATAACCTGATGGATAAGGCCAATGCACAAGGATCATTGCAATATGGTCAGCGCTTTGGAAAGTCAGAGCAGCTGGGTGTTTTACTGAATTCTAGCTATTATTTTACTGACAGAGGCTCTGATAACTGGGAAAGAGATGGTAGCGAATTAGAATTTAGAGATTATGAATTGACTCGTACACGCCTCGGCCTAAGCGGAACTGTTGATTATCACTTATCAGAAAATAGTGAGATTTATGTTAGAGGTATTTATAACCGATTCACAGATCGTGAGTGGAGAAGAAGATATGTTTTTGTCCCTAATGAAGACAATTCTCCTTTTGAAGATAATGAAATAGAAAGATCTATGAAAGATAGGTTTGAGTCGCAAACCATCAGCAGTATTAGTGCTGGAGGGAAGCACACTTTTCCTAAGCTGTCTTTTGATTATGAAGCGTCATACTCTGATGCTGAGCAAGATACTCCCTTTGACAATGAAGTTAATTTCATAGGTAAGCCAGATCAGCTAAATACCGATTTTAGTAATAGCAAATGGCCGGTTATGACCTCTGTTTTTGAAGATGAAGAGGCCTTAGTAAATGGTAGTACCACTTACACTCCTCAAAATGCTTATTTAAATAATAATAACTATGCGTTTGATGTGCTGGAAACAGGGAACACGCTGGCCAAAGACCGTAACATCAGTGGTAAGATTAACATTAACCTTCCTTATAATCTGGCCAATAATGAGGCTATATTAAAATTTGGAGGTAAAGTCAGGTTTAAAGATAAAAGCTTATCAGTAACCCAAAACTCTTTTGAGTGGGAGGGTGCCGATGACTTACTTCTTAGTCAGTTTGAGGGCGGCTTAGTAGATCACCACTTTCTTGATGATCATTATCAAATAGCTGCTCATGCGGATATGGATCGTGTGTTGCGCTTTTTTAATGCCAACAGATCGGGATTTGCACTGGATACAGAATCTAAAATAGAAGACGAAAACAGTGAATCATATGAAGCTGAAGAAGATGTATATGCTGCTTATATTATGTCAAAAATTCAATTTAGAAAGCTGATGTTATTGGGAGGTGTTCGTTATGAACATACCAATGTTAATTACAAATCCAACTCCGTTATTTATGATGAAGACGGTGATTTTGATGAAGTATTAGCAGAAGAAGGCGGCACAAGTTATGACTTTATTCTTCCTCAGGTTCATTTAAAATATAACCTAAACAACAGCACTAACCTGAGAGCCGCAGCCACCTTCTCTTATGCAAGGCCTAATTTTGAAGACATAGTTCCTCAAAATGTAATTGAGCTTAGAGAAAGAGAAGGGACCATTGGTAATCCTAAGTTGGAGCCTGTAAGTGCTTTTAACCTGGATCTTATGGGAGAGAAATACTTCGGTACAATAGGTATTATTTCAGGAGGGCTTTTCTACAAAAGGTTGGATAATTTCATTTATAGCCGCACTAATTATCAAACCATTGAGGATGTAACCAACATGCGCATTACACAATCTGTAAACGGTGGAGGTGCTGATCTGGTAGGTATTGAAGTCGCTTATCAACAAAATATGACCTTTCTTCCTGGTAAACTTAAAGGACTTGGTCTATATCTGAATTACACTTATACAGCCTCTAATGCTGATCTGATCAGAGAAGAAAATCAAGAAGAGATCAACCTACCGGGCCAGTCTAAGCATGTGGGTAACGTATCACTTAGTTATGACTTGGGCAAGTTCAATACTCGTATTTCTGCTAACTACCGCGGTTCTTACTTACAAGAGATCGGTTCCGAACCGGGGGAAGACCTCTATCTAAATGAAAGACTTCAGCTAGACTGGACCATGGCTTATGCTATAAATAATAAATTCAGAGTTTTTGCCGAATTCCTTAACCTGACTAATGCTCCTTTTGAAGCCTATATGGGCAATGAAGATGTGGTGGTTCAACGAGAGTTTTATTCATGGTGGTCTAGAATAGGCCTGAAGTTTGACCTTTAATTTATAATACTTGATAAAATGAAAAAATCAATAATATACCTTTTTCTCTTAGGCCTCGCTACTTTAAGTGCTTGTGATGATAGCGAGCCAGACGTGAAGCCTAATGATGAGAATTTCCCCTTCAGATTAGTGTTGGATGCTGAAGAAGGAGCCGCTTTGCCCGATGAAGAAGATTATGGTTTGGAAGTGAAATTCGCTGATTACATTGGAAAGTTGCCTGATCAACAAATCAATTTGAACTACGCTTTTTCTGACACGGAAGGCAGCTTTGTAAATAATGTTTCTATAAGTAAAGTAACATATAAAGTAGAAGATGGTGATTGTGAATATGAGCGTGAACTCCCCTTTGTAGAATCAACAATTATATTGATAGTAGATGAAGACTTGGGGACTGTGCCAGAAGAATTCGAAATAGAATTTGCGCTTCCTGGATCTGATGACGCTGAAGGAGGTTTCACCTTTGAAATAACAGTGCTTAGCTCTCAGGCTAATGTATTGCTCAGCCAGGCGGCTACCTTCGAATATGAAGTGCTAGAAAATGATGTGGCTGGTGCTTGGGTTTTAGAACTTAATTCTGAAGAAGAATTCGAAGCTTTTAAATCAGTATTAGGAGCTATAAATGAAGATTTAACCAATCTTTCTTTTGCTGACATAACCGGTGCTGTATCATTGGAATTTGAGTTTGAAGAAATGAAAATAGAAGTAGAACTTCAAAATCCTGAGATAGAAGAAGTTTGCGAAGAGGGTGAAATAGAAGAGGAGGAAACTCACCTGGAAATAGAAGGTGAATATGAAGCTGAAGAAGGTGAACTAGAGATTGGGGGAGATCATATTATAACTGATGACGGTGTAGAAGAAGAGTTGGAATATCTAATGACCGCATCTTACGTTATCAATGAAGAGGAGCTAATCATTACTTTCTATCAAATTATTGATGAAGATCAATATGAAGAAGGAAATGAACTTTTTGCTTCGGAGAGCGGCACTGCTTTCACATTTAAAAAAGACTAATTTTTTAATCTCATAAAATAAAATTTAACCAAATGAATATTAAACTAAGTATTTATACAGCATTAGTTTTATCCTTAGGTTGGGCATGTAATAACCCTAAGCAGGAGCAAAAGGAAGAGGCTAAAGAAGTAGAGCAGCAGGAAATTTCTAAAGTAACTCCAGACGTAACTACTGAGTTGGTAAAGTATGATACTGACGACCCAGCTATCTGGATAAACCCAGAAAACCCGGAAGAAAGCCTGATTGTAGGTACAGATAAAGGTGGTGATGATGGAGATGGTGCTTTATTCGTTTTCAATTTGGAAGGCAAAATTCTTAGAGAGAAAACCATTGAAAATGTCGCTCGTCCTAACAATGTAGACATTGCTTATGGCCTAAAGCTGAATGGAAAAGCAACTGATGTAGCCGTTTGTACTGAAAGGTATACTAACTCACTGCGAATTTTCTCTTTGCCAGAGATGAAGCCTGTAGATAACGGTGGCATTGAAATCTTTAAAGGAGAAGAATTAAGAGGCCCCATGGGCATATCTTTGTATACAGATCCTAGCACTGGTAATATTTATGCTATTGCGGGTAGAAAAGATGGACCTAAAGATGGTACATATCTATGGCAATACCTGCTGGAAGATGATGGTAATGGCAATGTAAAGGGCACATTAGTGAGAAAGTTTGGTTCTTACGCTGGTCGTGAAATAGAGGCCATAGCCGTAGACTCAGAAAAAGGCTATGTTTATTATTCTGATGAAGGAGTAGGTGTAAAAAAATATTATGCCCACCCAGATAGCTCTAACGTAGAACTTGCTCTTTTCGGAAGCGGAGATTTGTTCACAGAAGATAACGAAGGTATTTCTATATACAAACATGATGATGGCACTGGCTATATTATAGTTTCAGATCAGGCGGCCAATATATTCCACTTTTTTACCCGAGAAGGAAGTAATGGCAATCCTCATGAGCATAAGTTGGTAAAATCATTGCATGCTTCCACTTTAGAAAGCGATGGTAATGAAGTGACAAGCACGGCCATTGGAGCAAAATATCCTGAAGGTTTCTTTGTAGCGATGTCTGACGACAAAACCTTTCAGATATATGACTGGCGAAAAGTGAAGCCAGAAGAAGATAAGGCTAAGAGCCAGAAATAAAACGATTCGTATTTGTCTCATGTGGCCACTTTTATTGTAAGTGGTCACTTTGTGTTTTGTGAATAAGCCTGCCTAATGTGCAGTCCGGAAATAGTAATTTGCATGCCTTTTACCGCTTTTAAAGCGAAATATCCCTGATATCTTTTATGTTGAAGTTTTGTACAGCTGATATATCAAAATCTTTCTCGGTTATTAAAGTACCTTCTAGCTGTTTTATTACGCCTATGGGGCTAAGGGATAGTAAATGGCTTTCTTTTTTTAATGCTTCTTGAAAAGAACTAATATTTTCGGCAGTTCCAAGTATTATCCATGGAAATCCATATTCTGTCTGCTGGTAAAAAATGGGTAGCTTAAACAGGCCGTTTTCTGAGAATAGTTCGTCTCCTATAGGGGGATCTTGTAGCTCTCCAATAAATTCGATTTGCGGTGTTTGAGAAAATTGACTTACGTATAAATTCAATAATAGCTGTCGTTTTTCAGTCTCAATTTTGAGGGCAATATTCTCCTGTGTTTGATTTGCGCTTGAATAGCTGGGTTGCTCTGTCCTTACCAATAGATATTCAGAACTATTGTTATGCAGTGTTAATTTATAAAGACTAAATATTTCTAGTAAAGTAGCCATATTGTTGTGAAAGCTTGATTTGATTGAAGGGTGTGTGATCGAATACGTTTCAAGTTGATTCTGTATCAGGTATCACTTGTAGTTTTATAGGTCACATTTATTAATACCCAAAAAAGTGCTCGTTGGCTAAGGTGTAAAAATCTAAACGTCCTTTGTAGGCTAGAAATAGGAACAGAGAGTCGGTTAGCGTGTGTACTATTATGGGAATCCATAAATTATAATTCGATTTGATGTATATAATCGCAAACATTACTCCAAATAAAAACGTAGTGAGCAGCCCACTTACGCCTTGATAGGCATGAGGTAAGCTGAATATGGTAGCAGATATAGCTACTAAGATGGTGTTTTGGAGTTTTGATTCTGGTATTACTGCTTTGAGCTGCCTAAATGTGAAACCCCGAAATAATATTTCTTCTCCAATACCTGCACTTATAGTTACAAAGGTTAAGTATTTTAAAAATTTCGGAAAGTTATTGAATAGGCTATTAAATGCTGAATAGTCTACTGTACTGTGGGTTACTTTAACAATAATGGGCTGAATTATGAAATCGAATACCGGTTCTATTATGGTGAATAGTATTATGGCGGTGAAAATGGTTTTGCTTAGGCTAAATTTTGAGCTTAAGCCAAGTGTTTGGAGAGATTTGTCTTGAGAGAAAACAATGGCCAATATAGCCATAATAATTATAATAAATGTATATGGAAAAGTAGTCCAAGGGTTATAAGTAAAGGCGTAAATGACTATCAGTTGGCTGATTGTTGATGTTTTGTATCGTTGACTTACTTCGGATGTTATTTTCATTTATTTGGTATTGAACCTTGAAAATAGATAATTAAAAAAGTTGGACAAAAAGGGCGGGAGAAAAGATGTTTTGTAGCTTGAACGAACTTGACTGTAGATGATTTATTCAATTAATCTATCTCATTTAAGACATAAAAAAAAGGATGTCTCTGATTTGTATTCAGAAGCATCCTTTTAAAGTAGCTGTAGAGGGAGGAGTCGAACCTCCACGGAGCGGTTAGTGCTTTTATGTGTTATTGGATACTTAAAAGAATTTATCCCGTGACCTCCACCCCCGAGACCGGAGGGCATGTCTGCCAGTTTCATCACCCTACATTGTAAATCAATTCCTTAATTGATATTTCAAAGTTAACAAAACATACCTTTAATTCAAATTTTGTTAACAAAATAACCTAAAATTTACTGATTATGTATTTTTTATGGATATTCATTATGATATTTATAATTAAATTAGCTTGTGGGGTGCTGTTTTTGATACATTTTTAATTGAAGCACTAACCTGCCTTCTGCGTGATGGTGGTTGAGTAGTATAGTCTTGCTTATTTAACTGATGGCTTCCCGCTTAAATAAAGAGTTGAGCAACTTTGCGGTTTGTGTAGCTGCTATCTCTGGTTTGAGGGCTGTATCACTTATGCCCGAAACTACTTTGGTGATATCATGATCTACCAGCCCACTCTTGTTCCATTCAGAAGCGTTAGCCGCAGTAATATAAGCTGAAAAGTTATGATGGCCCGAGCCCGGCCTTTCTCCAATAATATGGATGATGGCGTGTGGAGAAGTGCTGTTAGCATCTCCAAATAGAGCTTCACCACATGCATATCCAGCTCTTACACGTCCATGTTTAATAATAATTGATTCGTTAGCTATGCTATAATTATTTTCCGCTAATTGAACTTTCAATTTTTCAATATAAGGGAGTAAGTGGCTTTCGTCAGTTAGTGACCTTACATTTAAACCGTCAGATATAATTATCTGAACATCAGGTTTGCTAAGCCAAGAATTTTTTGTTCTAAGCAAAGCTAGAGATGCTTTTCTGCTTAACCTTTCTCCACTTTCAGGGTGGTATACATAATCTTTTCTATCTTTTGATGTAGTAGCTATGGCTAAGGCTGCAGGTATTGATTTTACTATGCTATCGTCAAATTCTGTCCATAGGCTTTTTTTCGCATCTTCATATAAGGCGTTTACTTGTGATGCTAGCCTTGGTTCTAAATCCCAATAGTTGTCACCAAAGCCTTTTGCTATAGGCACGCCTCTATCTTCTATTCTTTTAATTGCAGCTAGGCCTTCTTTGTAAATCGCTTCTTTCGATATTTCGTCACCTTTGGCCAAACAGTATTTGTAGTAAACCCATATTGGGTCACCAAAATGATCAGTGGGCTTATTATCTTCCCCAATAATTTCTATCTCTTTGAAAAAAGCCCACATGGCGTCATTAATTTTGTAATTGAACTTTTCTCTTACTTCTAGGTGATTATGAAAAGCCGTAGTTAAGTAGCTTAGCATGGGATCGTTTTTGGTGGGCAGTGCCATTAAATATGCGGGGTTGGCAGGCATGATTTCACTAATGCACCAATCTAGGTCATCTAGGCTTATGTCCATATGCAAAGTGCTACAAATGTCTAAACCAATAGGTAAGCCATGTAATTTACCCATTACGGTGTCTTCAAGGCAGCATCTTACTAGTTGTTCTTTAGTTTTGAATACTTCAGGTCCAATAAATCCTGCTACATCATTAAGGTGAACCCAAGGGATTTCATTCTCTGTTTTACCCTTGCTCATTTTCTGTTTTAGAGCTCTGACAAAGCCATATTTTCGAGCTTCGTGAATTACCATATCAAAACCTTCTCCATGCCCATTCGTGAAATCAGCTCCTTGGCCGGTTTCCGCATAAATACCGTATTGGCCATTTCTTAGGTGCGCATACTCCAGCATTTTGTCTATGGTGACATCAAAAGTTTTATTTGCAGCCACGGTGCCTGCCAAGCTTTGAAACCAAATACCAGTGCTGCCCGGAGCTTGTTTTTCTACTTCTGCTTGTATGTCAATATGAGAAAGTACGCAGTTGGGAAGGGTGTTTTCTAATTTAAATGCTTTTAAAATATCAAATAATGTGCTTTCTATCTTGGCTACCGATTCGGGGTCACTAGAAACAGGGTTTGTTCCTAAAACCAAATCTCCAACGCTGTATGACCATGCATCAAAAACTTGCCATTGAATATCTTCAGGGTTGTCCGTGGGAGAATTGGGCTGTATTCTTGCACTTAAATATCCTTTACTTCCGATTTGTGTGTTGGGAATGGGGCTGAAAACTTTTTGACCAATTTGTATAAGTTCTTCATTGCTCATGAGTTTTACAACACAGGCTATGATATCGCTGGTTAGGCCAGGAAGTATGTTTTTTATAGCAGTTTCCTTCTCTGATAATAGATAGGTTTTAAGTTGACCTAGTGTCCATTGTTTGAGGCTGTTATAGGTATCGGTGTTTGTAGAATCTTGAATTAGCGATGATAATTCATCTTCATATACCGGGCTGTTTACTAAGTCTTCTATGGTGGTGTTAGCCAATAATTCTCGAGCATGGAGCCTGCTTTCAGTGGTATCTGCAGATAATCCTAGTGTAGCATCACCTTCTTTAAACTCGTTTGCTGCGCCAATGATTTGCCTATAATATGTGAGGTCAAACTGGCCTTTTTCCCTTTTTATGTAGCTGAATACATTTTCAGTTGGCTTAGGTGTGCCTATTTTTACGTTAAGGCTATCGGTCGTAGCTTTTCTGGTGGAAAAATTGCACGAATTTAATAATAGCAAAGAGGTACTGGCTATTCCAAGCTGGTTGAGGAATTGTTTTCTGGAGATGCTCATAAGTCAATATAGGTGTATGCTCTTTCAATTTAAGCATTAAAGCAATAAGACTCAATAGTATTTATGGTGAATCATAAAACTAAGTTTGCTTGCAATAATTATATTAATAAAATAAATATTATAAAATATATCTATTTTGGATTGCTATTTTTTATCTTTAATTTATTTTTTAATATAAAAGTGAGTTATGATTGCTACAGTAGGTCTATTTTTGTGTTTAATAGCAGGTGTAAATGCAGCGTGGGTTTTAATTTGGTTTTTACTTTCGGTAAGTGGTACAGCAGGAGCTAAGCTCAGTAAGAAGACTAAATTCAATGATAAGAACACAGAGAAAAATATCGCATTAGGAGAAGATTTGTCTCGTGTGTTCTTTAAGAAATTTTTGTGGAGAATATCATTGATGGTTGTTGGGTATCTTATGTATGCGTTTGGTGTGTAATTAATGCACCATTGATAGCATTTCTTTTAATATAGCCCTCGTTTGTTTTATTTGAGAAATTTGATGCCTAATGCCATATGGCTTAGAGAGGTTTTTGAGCTTATTTTCATACAGATCAAGCAATTTTAATAGCAATTGTATATCGTTTTTGGTTTGGGTGTTTTTAGTGTAATTATAGTCTCCCACATGAATGGGAGATGATATAGCGAAACTATACTTGTCCGAAATGAAGTCATTGTTTAAGGCTGAACCATATACTTTTGCATAGATATAATCATCTTTAAAATCTTTTAGCGTGTACTGTATGGAGTATGGTGAGTGATCTTTAGTATTTACTTTTTCCGTATATATTTTTCCTTTAGAACTCCATAGTTCAAATATTAATGAATCTGCAAAGGAGTAAATAACACTTTCAATTTGAATTTCATTATTATTTTTAATTTTCTGGCCAGGTAATGAATTGTTTGCAGATAGAAGCAGTATGGGTTCATTGCTAACAAAAGAATTACCTTTTTTTATGCTTTCTAAAACCTCTTGTTTGTTAACGTTACTGTCGTTTTTGTAGGTGTAAATTCTACTATTGCCTATCGGGGCTGTTCTGAAGAAATTCATGAAAGCATCACTGCCGGCAGTTAAAAATACGGGTCTATTAAGCCTTAAAAATAAATCATATAATTTGCTGCTTCCTAATTCATCGCTCCACGTATTTACTACTTCTAAACCAATAGGGGAGTCAGTCAAAATCATAGATTGAATAATGTCTGATTCGAAATTGAGTTGATGTGACTTATCATTGAGGCTATCATTCTCAACCGGATGCACATAGCTATAGATGGCTTGTTTTTCCTTAGCAATTACATCATAATTGGATTGATCCCATTGGCTGAATAGCTCATAGTAAGGTCCCCAAAAGGCTGGTATTTTTAAGTTTTTCCCATTTATTATGCCCAAATGTCCATGGAAATGGCTTCGTAGTTCCTGGCCTACATTAATATGTTCGTTACCTGTATTAAACAATTCTACATCGCCAAGTCTCAAGCCTAGGTTCGCCACCAAAGGAAATGCGTAAGTAAGATTTTCGCCTTTCATTATAGTTGGTAGCTCTTTTAAGTCTTTAATGTTTTGTCCTCCATAGTTAATATGAAAATGACAGTCAGCAGATTGGAAGTAAAAACCTTTCCATTGATTATTCCAGATTGGCGTAGGCGAAAGTTTAATTTTGTATTTATTGGATTTTAGCTCTTTGTAGCTATAGTTATATTTAAAATATTCGTTGCCTTTCCATAATTCAATATATAAAGAGTCTCTGTTCTTTAGAGTTATGCTGGTTTCAGAATCTATGTAGGTGTATAATTTATTTGTATTAGGATCACTTTTGTAATCGAAGTTACTTTTAGGTAGCAAAAAGCTGTTTTCTGGCTGATGTGCTGATATTCTAAATACGTTGTTACTGAAAGAGGAGGTGATTTTAATTGAAACAGTGGTTGATTTTTCTTTTTTAGAGCAATTGTTAATGTCTGTTACTATCTGATGAATTTCATTGTTATTATATCGGATAGTAAGGGTGCTGTCTAGGGCAAAGGAAGTCATGTAGATAGAGCTGTCATCTGACGAAAACCGCGGGTATAGGAAATTTTCATTTGTTTTTCTGCTGATGTTTTGCATTACATCGGGCTGTGATAATGAAAACTGCTGGATGGCATAGTGCTCTTCTTGTGGTATGGAGAAAACTACATGGTTAATAAGTCTGCTGTAGTCATAATCTCCATGGCCTAGGTATTTGAACTTCTTTATAGTATGACGTACTTTTTTTGATGGGATGTATAGCTCTAAGTAATCATCACCAAAGGATCCTTTAGAAATAAATAAAAGGGAGTCATTACTTACAGGAAATGGCCTAAGCTGGTCAGAGCTGAAATCTGTAATTTGCTGGATGGTATTGTCCGCTAATTCGTATTTAAAAATGTTATACCCGCCAATATCTAGGGCCGAAAAGTAAACTTCAGAGCTGATTTTATTGAATTTCCCGTGTATGGCATTAGGTTTATTGCTTGTTAAAACAGTTTGTTTTTTTGTTTTTATGTTGAACAATACAATGGCAGTGTTATTGCCGCTATCTCTGGTCAGTACTACAAGATTGCTGTTTGGGGACCAGCTGGGTTCACTGTCAAAACTGTTATTCGGATGAGGGATTTTGTAGCATTCATTAGGGTAATTGATGAAAATCGCTCCTTTATTGCAAAAGAATGAGTATTGGCCATTTGGAGATGGTAGATAGTAAGTGGTGTCAGTACTTAATACGGGCAGTTCGTATTCTTTAAAGCTGATTTTGTTTAGAGCAAGTTGATTCTGCTTGTTAATAGTCTGACAATAAGCGTTTTTTGAGCTTAGGACTAAGGTTAAACATGAAATAGTAAATGAAAATAGTATAAATAAAGCCTTCCTTTTCTGCATAACGTTGTAATATAACACTCTAAATTAATTTGCTCAAGTGTTATTTTTAAAGCAGTGTAAGAATAGATGAATTTGTTTACTATCATAGCTTCTTTGAAGGACTTCAGTTGTAGCTATTTTTTTGCAACCTTTGTTTTTGTGATGCTAAAACGATCTACCTCCGAATTATCTTTTGTCAATTGAGTAATGCCTGTTATGGTTTTTCCATTTATTTTAAAGTTTAAATAAGCCCACTCGTGTACCGCTTTTGCTACAATGTTTCCGTGTCTACAGTTATCTGGGGTGGGGGTGTATGGTGTAGGGTCAGATCCAACTCCTCTTAATTTGCCTCCACTTCCTACAGTAATGCTAATAAAACCTTTCGGATTCACATAAGCACTATCTTGTATAGTGGAGATACTTCCTTGGTCAGTCATTGGCTTTAATCTTTCATAGGTATGTGCGTGGCCATTAAGTACTAAATCCACATTGTATTTGGTGAAAATAGAATAGAGATTAATTACTCTTTTATAATCTTCTTTATAAGTACAAGATTTACCATTGTGGTGTAATAGGATAATCGTCCAAGTGTATTTTGATTTGTCTTTTTCTAGTTCATTTTGTAGCCATTCTACTTGTTTGTCGTATTCATAGAAGTCTCCATTTTTACTATCCAAGGCAATAAATCTGGTATTGCCAAAGTAAAGGCTATAATAGTGTTCGTTATTGGGAAGTTTCCATTCTTTTACAAAATTGAGCTCAGGTTCATGCCAGTCATGATTACCTAGTAGCGCATAGGTCGGTACATATGGAAATACATTTCCGAAATACTGAAATAAATTGCTGTCGTATAAGATACTTTCGCCTTTAGGGTAAACAATATCGCCTAATAAAAGTCCAAAGTCGATTGAGTCTATTTGTGGAGCTAATGCATTGGCCAAAACATCAGGTTTACCACCTTCGTCTACAGGTTCGCCAATATCTCCTACGGCAAAAAATGTAAAAGAGCTGTCTTTAGCCTGTATAGGAGCATTGAACCAGAGGGCTTCAGAGGTGAGTAATTGTTGATTGTCAGAGAAAATGCGGTAATCATATTGACTATTAGGGAGAAGCCTTTTTATTACTACTTCATTTTCATAAGCTCCAGTAATTGTAGTTTGTACGCGTCCTTGGGCTGTCTGCCATTCTTTAGCCTCTTTGGTTTTGTATTCTACATGGCAGCGGCTTGTGCTGTCGGTTCTCCATAAAATAGTGATGCTATCTGCTATGGCACACTGTAGGTAGGGCATTCTAATTAAATGAACGCTATTGCTGCTGTGCTGCTCGGGATGTGAACACGATAGGGAAAAAATTAGTAGAGATAGATTGAAAAATAGAAATATGTTGCGTTTCATAATGAATTGAGAGTGGGTGATAGTTGCACCCACTCTGGTATTATTAATTTTTGCTAATTATAATTGAACTGGCTTCATCGTTAAAATTGTTTAGACAACTTTGGCTAGTGCTAACATTAATGCTAGCTCCAGCGAATCCAGCGTCTTTGTAAAAGGTAGCCTTGTAGCCAGCTTCTAATCTAATAGAAGATATGTCGTCATTTTTAACACCTAGAGCTTCTAATTGTACTAAGTTATAGCTTCCTTCTTTAAGAGCTACAGCGTAACCTGCATATCCGCAATGCTCGTAGATAGTGGCAATGCCGCCTCTGTTGCTATCATATTTATTGTTAATGTAATGATGAGAGAATTTGCTGAATCCGTCAAAATATATATCAAAAAGATTGGCCGGATCATAAGCCATGTCTCCGCCATTTACTGGGCCATCATTGCCATCATTCCAAGCCCAAGGGGCATTAGCGCCTCCGCTACCTACATCACCTTTAAAAGATCCATTGACATCATAGAAAAGATCTGTATTGAATCTTTGATCCCAAAGTCCACCGGTTTCTAAAATGTTAACTAGTTTGTATTCTACGTGGCTGTCGTAATTGTCTGCGGGTATTTCGGCTATATCATTCATAGAAGGGTAGTAAATGATGCCGTCACCATTAATATCATGCTGAGGCCATGCTTTTAATGAGTGCCCTTTCGCCTCTTGGGCTGTTACAGGGTGTAAGTCTCCATTGAATTCAATGAGTTCTAAAGCGCCATCTATAGTTTCTCGGCCGTTAGTTAAATTGCTGTTAAATGTAGTAAATGAGAAGAAATCAGAATGACTAACAGAGACTCCAGCAAGAAGTTTTCCATAAGCTGTGCCGTCTTTTTCGACAGCCATTATCATTCCTTCCAAATCATTTTCATGTTGATCTAAGGTATAAAGAAAAATGTTGTCAGTCCAATCGCGTGGGTGAAAAAATGCGTATATAATAAACCAATGAGTGTTGGTTTCGGTAACGGAATAGTAACAATGGGCTGCCAAGTTGTTTTTTAGGTTAGGCAGGTTGTCCCAATTGTTTAAAGCGAGCCAGTCACCATCGTAGTCAATGGCTGTAATGTAATCAGAAGTACCACCTTCAGCATATTTTCCTGTAGCATCTACATCCATATAGTGAATGGGAGCCCATCTTTTAACTAAGCTGCTTTCAAAGTCATTTGCAGCTATTCTTGCTGTTGTGTTTTTATTAATTGACTTGGAGCTGTTGTGCTCTATCTCCTCAAAAGTGTTGTCATTACAAGCGGCAAGTGTTATTACTCCGCAGAATAAAAGTGTTCTACTTATTGAAGCGAATCGGTTAAGATTTTTCATTAGATTATGAAATAAATATTTAGGTTGATAATGGTTTAGACATAGTAAAACCATGGCAATGTGTAAGACATTGTCTTGGTCTTGTTCAGCTTAACTATTCGCTCAAGTGGCCACTTTAACTTAAATTTTAGCTTTTTAGTCCCTGTTAATACTAAGACAGTGAAAAGGAGTATTTTTCCCGTACTAACTTGTTATGTATTTGTTATTTAAATATTAATAGGAGGTAGAGTGTAGGCTTGTTTTTAGTTCTTTGCTAATGATTTTCGAGGCTTCAGATAAACGATTACTAACCGTTTTGGGTGAAATGTTGAGTATCTGTGCTATTTCCTCAGTTTTATATCCGCTTAGTTTGTTGAGAGAGAAGATATTCCGATGTTGTAGAGGTAGTTTTTTAATTATGATGCCAAGGTGTTGTTTAAGTTCTCTAAGGTTGATATCTATATCGGCATTATAGTATGATTCTAGGGAGTCATATTCGGGCTGACCTAATGAAAGAAAAGATAACTGTTTTGATTTGGTGTGATCAAAAACCCTATTTTTTGTGGATGAATATAGGTATTTTCTGAAATTAAGGATAGTGAGATTTTTTCTTTTGATCCATAGGTTCACAAACACATCAGATACTACCTCTTCAGCTTCTAATTCATTAAGGTTATATTTTGAGCAGTGTTTAATTAAAGACTCAAAATACCTGCTATAGAGCTTCTCAAATGCCTTTTTATCATCGTTGCTAACAAGTTTCCAAAGAATATGGTCTGAGGTGCTTTTTGACGAATTCATATATTAAATAATGAAAGGCGAAATTAATTTTGAGCATATTATTGATCAATATTTTATAGTTATCGCTTTGTTACATTATTGTTGGGCTCTTAACAAAAGCACAAAAAATAAGGACTAAGCAGTGACTTTATTGCAGTTTATAGTATTTATTTACATTACATCGATAATATGTATTTCTTATATATTTTTTATCTTAAACTGCATATAATCAATAGGGAAGACCTATGTGCTTCAATAATTACATTGTATTTTTGTAACAAATTAGTTGGCTAAACTTACTACTACAATACTGTTATACTTTTAAGATTATGGTAAAACAACTACGATTTTTAACTGCCTTAGTGGCTGGAGCGGCTTTAACCTGCTCTACTATTATAGCGGAAGCCCAGCCCGTGTTTGGTTGGGGTAAAACCACCGGGGGTACGGGTGTTACAATGTATCCAAAAGATGTGGCGGCAGATGCTGCAAGTAATTCATATGCAATCGGACATTTTACAGGAACGATATCGTCCAATGGCACTTCAGTTTCTTCAAATGGAGGATATGATATTTTTGTACAGAAATTTAGCGCTTCGGGACAGCTACAATGGATGAAATCATTTGGAAGTGCTTCTACAGAATATGGTCAATCTATAGCTGCTGATGGTCAAGGCAATGTTTATATTGCTGGTTTTTATGAAGGTACAGTTAACTTTGGGAATGGCATTATACTGAATACCGTTGATGGAGGTAGGAGTACTTATATCGTTAAATTTAATCCATCAGGGACTGCAGTTTGGGCGAAAGGAATTGGAGCTGATAGTGGATTAGAAATAGAACTAGATAATGTTGGTAATGTCTACGTAGCAGGTGAATTTAAAAATACTGTAGACTTTGATCCAAGTACTGGTGTAAGTGAACTTTTTAGTAATTATGGACTTCCCAGCGGATATATTTTAAAATTAAAAGATGATGGAGAATTTGTATGGGTTAAAGGTATATTGAATTTGAAATCAAATATACCTGAGAATAAAGCATCGGTTAATTCGTTGGTAATTGATGGATCACAGAATATTTATGCTATGGGGTTGTTTAATGGGGAGGTTGATGTAGATCCATCTGCTAGTCAAGTTGTCTATACAGATAAAGAACCAAGTGGAGCAAATAGTGATCTATTTGTTCTGAAACTGAATTCATCGGGAGACTATCAGTGGAGTAATGCCCTTCAAGGTGTAGGAACTACAGTTGTTGGTGGTATTGGAATTGATGATTCAAATAATGTTTATATTGACTTAGCATATAGAGGTACCTTAGATGTTGATCCCGGAGCAGGAGTAAATAATATAACGTCTCCAAATTCTAATAATAATAAAAAGGATATAGTCATTCAGAAATATAATAGTTCTGGGGCATTAGTTTGGTCAAAAACAATTTCGGGAGGTGATGATGAAAATGTAGGCGGAATGAAGGTGAAACCATCAGGAGATGTATATTTATCAGGTTATTTTCAAGGTAGTGTAGATTTTGATCCGGGAGCAGGAATTAAAAACTTTAGCGTCAAAGGATCATTAGTTGAAGCTGATGCATTTATGTTGAAATTAAATTCAGCAGGAGAGTATGATAATTTTTATCAGTTTGCTTCCGATGATGCTGTAGATACTGGTATCGGTGTAGCATTAAATGGAAGTGATTTTTTTGTGATAGGAACTTTTGCAGGTACTCCAATTCAGATGGATCCATTGACAGAAGGGGCATTTGGCTATAGAGTTGGGAATGTCGATTGTTTTTCCTTAAAAATTTCAGAGTGTGTTACTACTTCAATTACAGCAGGTACCGTTTCTACATATACATCTCAATGTGCTGTTGCAAAATCTGATTTAACAGCTCCGGTTGGGCAAACTAACTGTGGAGAGTCTGTTACAGCTTCAACAAATGCCACTTTCCCTATTACATCTAATCAAATAATTACTTGGGTTTACCAGGTAGGTGGTGTTACAGAAGAGCAAACACAGAGTATAGTTGTGAATGATACACAAAAGCCAGTTCCTGCAGAGTCTGAGTTAACTGAAGTGACAGACGACTGTTTAGTAGAAAGTATTATCGCTCCAACAGCTACAGATAACTGTGCGGGAGAAATTACGGGAACTACTACTACAACATTCCCTATTACGGCTAGTACTACCATTACCTGGTCTTATGATGATGGAAATGGAAATGTAGAAACTCAAACGCAAAGTGTAGTAATTGAAGACACCGAAAGTCCTGTGCCACAAGTGAGTGATTTACCGGGAGTAAGTGCTAAATGTGTGGTGAGCTCTATTGATGCACCTATGGCAGAAGATAATTGTGCAGGACTAATTGAAGGTACTACTAATACATCTTTTCCTATTAATGAAAGCACAACTGTTACCTGGACTTATGACGATGGAAATGGCAATGTAGTGACTCAAGATCAGGTGGTTAATATTGACGTTGAAACCGGTCCAACACCCGATGTAGCTAATTTGCCTGATTTAACTGGAAACTGTTCTGTAGCTCAGCCAGAAATACCTACTGCAGTAGATGAATGTGATGATTCTAGTGTTAATGGTGTGGCAGACGTGACTTTCCCGGTTGTAAAAAATGGAACCACTATAGTGACATGGACTTTTACCGGTCAAAATGGTAAAATTACTACTCAGGAGCAGAAGGTAACTGTTAATTCAATTAGTAATGAGGTAGTGCAAGATGCTAAAACTTTAACTGCAGTTGCCGATGCAGCTGGATTAAGTTATCAGTGGGTAGATTGTAATAAAGGCAGTGCGTATGTTGTAGGAGCGACTTCAAGGTCTTTTACTCCTTCAGAAGCAGGTAGCTATGCTGTGGTCATTACGGGTGAGTGTACTGTTACATCTAACTGCTATACTGTTGCTATTACAGGTATAGAAGATGATTTGAAATCTTTAGGAGTTGAGCTTTTCCCTAACCCTGTTAAAGATGTACTTACCATTTCCAATGAAGGGCACAAAGCATTAGTTATTTCATTGGTAAATAACAACGGGAAGGTGCTTAGGGAGATTGATACAAATAAAGAAGAAGTGAAAATTGACTTGTCTAACTACGCAGATGGTATTTATTTTATAAAGCTAAATGCAAATGGACAGAATTCTGTACAGAAGATTTTCAAAAATTAATAATATAAACTTTTAAAATTAAAAGCCGTATTATGAGAGTAATACGGCTTTTTTATGCAAAAATTTAAAATATTGATACGATTTAGCTTACGTTATTTTCTTTTAACAGTCTTACTCTTTATAGTAGAGGTTTTAATTGCATTATATATGCACGACAAAGTTATTCGGCCTTACGGAGGTGATTACCTAGTAGTGATGCTTGTTTATACTTTTGTAATGACATTTATTGATAAACCTGTTATTCCAGTTGCTTTTGGAGTATTACTATTTTCTTATTTAGTGGAGGTAGGTCAGTATTTGCAGATGGTCAGTAGATTAGGGTTAGCTGATAGTAAAGTCGCGAGAGTAGTTATGGGAGTGTCTTTCGAATGGGGTGATATGCTGGCTTATACTCTAGGGGTGATAACAATAGTGCTGGTAGAGAAGGGTATTGAGATTAAAAGAAGGAATAGTTTACAAGCGTAAAATTCTTTTGTAAAGAAACAAATAAAGTAAAAAAGGGCGCATATGCGCCCTTTTTTACTTTATTTGTTTTCTGTTTTTATAGCCCAGCCTATACTTCCTAGTAGTACAAGTAGAATAATTATACAGCTTATCATCATTACTTTATTGCCTATCGCATAAGCTTGAGGCATAAATTTGAATGTTATTTCATGCTTTCCTGCGGGTATTTCTAGTGCACGTAAAACATAATTCGCTCTAATTATTTCAGCCTCTTTGCCGTCAATAGTTGCATGCCATCCTTTAGGGTAATAAATTTCAGAGAAGACTGCTAGGCCTGCATTATCATTGTTCGATTGATAATGCAACTCATTGGGCTGGTATGATTTAAGTGTAATAGAGCCCATGGTGTTGGGTGATTCCTGGGCTTTAATTTGAAATTGATTTTCGTTGATTATTGCAGTTTTGCTTAAATCCGTGCTGCATGTTAAGTCTAATTCTTCGTCAGCTGTTTTTACTGATTTAATATTGTTAACGAACCAAGCATTGCCCAAGGCTCCTTTGTTTTGTAATACAGCATTGCTGCTCTCACCTAAAAGTAAATACTTCGTGTTGAGCATGTTCAATACATTATAATTGCTTATGTCTCTTCCTCCATTTTGCAAGTCTTGAATTAATGTAGATGTTTCTTTTTGAATACAATTGTTGAACAACTCTTCATACCTTCTGATTCTAGCTCCACTATAACCTCCTAATGATTGGTGAAAGTAACTTGTTCGAGCATCCATGAAAGTCCCTTGCGGATTAAATACTCTGTAAATAGATTTATCTTTCAATATGCGCTTATCTGCATCTGTTTCTTTAAAGAAAGTTTGATCTCTGGATCTTCGGTAGTTGTCTTTTGTAAAATACCTCGTATCTACATTCCATATGTCAATGAGAATAATCAAACCAAGAGCGATGGAAAGCACTGTGGCCGATAATTTATTTTTTAGGTGAGCATAGATAACCCCAAACCCGATTAGTATGAAAATTAAAGAGCGCCATGCGTCAGCTCTGAACAAACTTTTTCTATCAGCTCTAAGTGCACTTAAAAACCATTGAGGTAATTGTGTTTCAGCATCTTTAGAAAACGAAGCCATACCCGCTAGTACAATAGCAACCAAACAAAAACCACCAGTTGCGGCTAATGATATTAATAATTTTTTCTGAGCTTCTTTAGATATTCCTTTTTCGATTAAGCTTTCAAGTCCTATAAAGCCCAAAAGGGGCATGGCTATTAAAGGTAAAATCATTGTAAAGGTTACAGATCTGAACTTGTTATAGCCTGGTAAGTAATCAAATAGCAAATAATTAAAGGCTTTAAAACTATCACCCCAACTCAGGGCTATGCCAAGGAGGGCGGATAAGACCAGCCAAATGATAAATTTCTTGTCTGCAAAGGCTATTCCTAGGGCAAATAAGAAACAAATTACAGCTCCAGCATAGTATGGTGAAGTAAAAGGTTGATTTCCCCAGTATGCAGAGGTGTATCGAGCTAATTGATTCGCCATTTGTGGATTACCGCTTTGCTGAAGAGCTTTTAGTACTTTGCTGTCCTCATCTTGCACCAATAAGTGTCCACTGCTTCCGCCATAATAATTTGGAATAATTAAAACCAATGGCTCAAGAATACCATTACTATATTTAAATGCATAATCTTTTGCTAGTCCATCTGCATTGTCATTCTCAGTTAGCTCATTTGTTAATTCAGATTTTCCCCGTTGAGAATATTTTCCAAATTCATATAGTCCCCATAACCTCCCAAATGAGGTGCCTAGCGCCAAGATAGCCGCAAGCATAAGTATGCCTGCATATGTGCCAAATTCCTTAAGCTGTTTTCTTTTAACAAAATCTACTAACTGAACAATGCCATAAATTCCAATCATTAACACTAAATAGTAGGTGATTTGAACATGGTTTTCTCTTAACTCTAATGCTACAGCTAATGCAGTAAGCGCAAAGCCAATGAGTTTTTTGTTTCTAAATACTAAATGTATACCAGCAAGAATTAAAGGCATAAATGCAATGGCGCCTATTCGTGCATTATGCCCTGCACCTAGCCCTATTATCATATAAGATGAAAGGCCAAAAGCGAGCGCTCCACCAATGGCTAAATATGGCCTTACTTTAAAGGCTAAGAGTAGTATATAGAAGCAAATAAATGATGCGAATATATTTCTGGTAGGGTTAGATATGCCCAGTGACATGATTTGTTTTAATACCACAAGAATCTGATCGTGCCATACAACGGTAACTACATAAGCGGGCATTCCTCCAAACATGGAGTTGGTCCATAAAGCCTCTTCTCCAGTGTTATCTCTATAGTCTATCAGTTCTTTAGCACCTCCCATCCATTGATTGATGTCTTCTTGGTTAATGCTTTTATTATCAAGGTAAATAGGTTTGAAGAATAAAACCATTACTATAAAGAAAACAAAAATAGCAATGAGGTGAGGTAATATTGCCCTTTTGAAATTGATGTTCATTGTGGTTACTTTTTTATTTAAGCTATACAAAATTGTATTATAAAATCCATTTAAAAAATTCTAACCGTTGTCGATATTAAATTTTATTGAAGTAGGTAGGGACATTTAGTGAGGTTATTGTTCTATTAATAGTTAATTTGGCAATCAGTTTTAACATTAGATATCTATTTAAAACTTAATCGTTAAGGTTAAATCATTACTATAGCATGACAGCAGAATATAAATTTCGAGGGCAATTTTTATTAACACCTGATAAATTAACCGCCTTTGGAGGAGTCGAAACTATATCTATTAAAGGGTATAATCTGTATACTCATGAAGATTTGTCTGTGGCTATTAATGATAATGAACGGAGTACTATAGTTATACTGGGAGATCTGTATGATTATAAAACGCCTAGGCATACTAATCAAGATATAGTAGATGAAATTGCGCGTTCTGGTGAAAACTTATTGAAAACCATTGATTTATTAGGGAGGTATTGTGGCATATTTACCGTTCTATACCATGATAAGATATCCGGTGATTTCTCGATTTTCGGTGATGCCGCTTGTATTCAAGAGGTATTTATCTTTGATAAAGGCAATAGTGTGGCCATCGGCTCGCAGCCAACATTGCTAAAAGAATATTATAACCTGCAAAAGGATGAGTCTCCTGAGGCATTGGCTTTTTATAGTAGTTCAGAGTTTCTGAAGAAAAAAGCGTATGTAGGAGATCTTACAGAATACCTTAATGTAAAAAGATTAAAACCTAATCATTATTTAGATTTAGATACAAGGGAAATCCACAGGTTTTATCCCGTAAAAAAACTTTCTATGCGGCCTTTGAAGCAAGTAGCCAAGGCTGCTGGAGACATGCTTAAAGGATATTTGGAGGCAATGAGTTTAAGGAAAAAGCTTTTACTGCCAGTTAGTGCTGGGTGGGAGAGTAGAGTGCTTTTGGCTGCCAGTAAGAATTTTACTGAGCGTTGTCATTATTATGTGTTTAAAGATGTTGGGCATACTGATCAACATCCAGATGTGCAGGTGCCAAGTAAATTAATGCCTCAGTTGGGATTGGAAATAGATGTTATTGATCGAAATCGTGTTTTTGATGAGTCGAAGTCCGAATTAATTAATGCTTCTTTATCCTTCCCTCGAAAGGAGACTTTGAGTTATATCTTTGGCAACTGGTCAAAATTTGCCGATCATACAGCTATAATTGGAAATGTAAGTGAAGTGGCAAGAATGGAGTTTGATGATATAGCTAACATTGATGAATATAAAGTAGCTGTTTTGCAAAGGTACCCAACGCAGCCTTATGCCATCAATTATTATAAGAAGTGGATTGAGGAAAATGCAGAGTTATTTAAGCGTCAAGAGCATAGAATTTTAGATATGCTTTACTGGGAAGAAAACTGCTGTAATTGGGTGGGTAAAGCTGCCACTGAGTCTAAGCTTGTAATATCTTACCAGTTGCCATTTAACTCCCGAGATTTGCTCATTACTATGATGGGGGTGAATAAAAAATACCGCAAAAAGCAGTATTGCATCTTATACAAAGAAATAGTAGACTATCTATATCCAGAGTGTTTGAAAGTAGCGGTAAACCCAGGAATAAAAAAGTCTCTGATCTATTATGCTCAAAGAATTGGTTTTTACAGTGCTTATCGTAATTTATTGATGGGGTATACTGTGAAAAAAGCTAAATCTAAAATGGCAAAGATTGAGCCTACCCACCAATAGTAGTCATAGATTCATGAATGCTACTGTCACGGTCGGCTTCAGCTGCAAATCCATCCTTATGTCTCGAATTAATGGATTGTTGTAGCAGTGAGATGATGTCACTTTCTGAAGCGTTATTTCTTAGCGGTTCTTTGAAATCATAGGAATTCCCTGAGTAGAGGCATGTTTTTAATTCCCCTTTAGCAGTTACTCGAAGTCGGTTGCAACTTCCACAGAAAGTTCGACTGTAGGCTGCTATAATACCAAGGTTTCCTTTTAATTCTGAGGAGGAGTATAATGAGGCAGTAGCGTTAGGTGCAGTTTCAATGGCAGATAAGTTCGGGTATCTTTCTTTAAGCGTTTCTAAAATCTTAATGTGGTTAAAGGCTATTTTTGAATTGTTTTGCCCACTTCCATTAAAGGGCATTTCTTCTATGAAACGAACATTTACCGGATATTTTTCCGCTAGTTCAGCCATAGGTATAATATCTTCATCATTCTGCCCTGCCATCACTACCATATTCAGCTTTGTTTTGATGTTATGCTCTACAAGCCCTTGAAAAGTTTTCCAGACATTAGCAAATTCATCTCTTCTTGTAATTTGAAAAAACTTTTCAGGATCAATGGTGTCTAGGCTTAAGTTTACTGAAGAAATGCCAATTTCTTTGAGCTCCGCAATGTACTGGTGGGTTAAAACTCCATTAGTGGTGATATTTAACTCTTTAAGGCCAGGTGTTTTGCTTAGCTCACGCATGAGGTGAATCATGTCTTTTCGTACAAATGGCTCGCCTCCGGTAATTCTGATTTTTGATATGCCCGCTTTGCAAAATACTCTGGCAAGGCGAAGCATTTCTTCGTATGATAATATATCTTTTCTTGGCAAGAAGTTGATGCCCTCGGCAGGCATGCAGTAGAAGCATCTTAGATTGCAGCGGTCGGTTACCGCTAATCGTAAATATTCTATTGGGCGTCCAAAATTATCAACGAGTTGTTTTTCTGGCATATTCAAAGCTAAGTGTTCTATTTGTCTATATTAACATCCTTTGAGGTCTTTTTCTTAAAACCATACAAAATTTGTTGTTTAAACGTTGGAGGGACTTCGGAGTCTCCATAAAATCCCAATTTGTTGTCCCTTCCGTTATTAGGTATATAATTAGTACGGAAAATGTAGTCCCAGAGGCTTAAAGAAATACCAAAATTAACTCCATTTTTATGAGATTCAGGTAATGCCTTGGTGTGATGCCATATGTGCATTTGAGGAGTGTTGAAGATATACCGCAAGGGGCCTATATTAATTTTAAAGTTAGCGTGGTTCCAATGGCCAATGGCAAGTGCAATCATATGAACAAAGAAAAAATCATCTATGCCAAAACCAATCATAGCTAAAGGGATGTATTCTGTCGTGCGGTAAATAACCGTTTCCATCCAGTGAAAACGTAAGTGAGCAGCAAACCCCATTTCCTTCACGGAGTGGTGAATTTTGTGGAATTCCCAAAGGGTAGAATTGTAATGCAACCACCGGTGCACCCACCAGTGTATAAAATCTCTTACGATAAATAATGTTAGTAATTGAGCCCATTTTGGCCAATGATTTATTTCAATGGCTACAATGTTTTTCAGGTGGAAAAGGTGCAGTAGGTCATTGAAAATATTGACGAATACATCAGAGAGAGCATTGTATATGACCAATGAAAAAAAGAAGAAATTGAAAAACATGTAGAATACATCAAGCCAGAAATCTCTTCTAAACTTGGGTTGATTTTTTCGCCAGGGTTTAATCCATTCAAGGCCAAAAAACATCAGTGATACTAATATTAAAAGCCAGAAATAATTTTCCCACCAAGGCTTATAGTCATAGTTGAATATAATTTCATTTTTAAGATAATTAAAGTATCCTGCGTAAGCTTTGGCTATTACCTCTATATAATTTCTTTCCACTAGTCTGTAAATTTGGGCAATAATATTATGAACTCAATATTATTAAAATTAGTTTAGTCCCGATATGGAGTTGAATATATTGCTTTTTGGTATTACTAAAGATATTGTTGGTTCTGACTCAATGACGGTGGAGGTTGAGGGAGAAACGGTGGGAGAACTAAAGGTGTTTTTAGAAAAAGAATACCCCGAATTTAAAAAGCTTAAATCTTTAATGATTGCTGTTAATAACGAATACGCTACAAATGAAGCACTTCAAATAAACAGTAAAGACGAAATAGCGTTAATACCACCTGTTAGTGGAGGTTAAATAAATGATTAAAATTACAGAACACCCTTTAGATCCTGACAATGTTGTCGGCACTGTATATGATGATGAGGCAGGAGCAGTAAATACATTTATTGGTACTGTGCGAGGTACAACCAAGAACAAGAAAGTGGTAAAGCTTGAGTTTGAGGCTTACATCAATATGGCTATTCAGGAGATTGAAAAAATAATCGATCATATGAAAGATAAATGGCCTATTCACCACGTAGCCATACACCACAGAATAGGTACTTTAACTGTAGGTGAAATAGCCGTGGTTATAGCAGTTTCATCTTCGCACAGAAAAGAAAGCTTCGAAGCCTGTCAGTATGCTATTGATACCCTAAAGCAAACTGTGCCCATTTGGAAAAAAGAAGTTTTTGAAGATGGTGAAGAGTGGGTTAGCGCTCATCCATAGTGTTCACATTCTTAAGTTTGATTAACTGGCTTTCACTGGCTTGGATCAGCTTAGAAGGATTTTCTCTTATGAATTTTTGAAGGCTTAGCCTTTCCTGTTTATAATATTGCTGTAGAGCCTTGTAGCTAGCAGGCTCCCAAATGCTGCAAAGTGGCTCTACCCAATCATGAGCATAACAGGTAACCATTTTGGAAATGTCTCTTTGTGCAATAAGCTGATTGAGGAGTTCGCGGTCTAGTAACGGCATGTCACACGCAATAACTAATAGCGGGTGATCTATTAAATTTTCAAGACCGCTTAAAATCCCTGTTATTGGGCCTTTGCATTCGTTATCGATAATAAGCGGGTGATGAATGTCTTTTGCTTGCTCATTGTTACATGACAGGTAAACGTTCTTGCATATTGGATTTAAAAGCTTAATTAAATAATCACGCTGTGTTTCATGGTGATATTTTATCAAGCTCTTGTCATGCCCCATTCTCTTGCTTTGTCCGCCAATAAGTATGAGCCCAATTAATTCCATTATTGCCTTTTAAAGTCAGATTTCCCACCTGTTTTGCTCATTAATTTGGTTTCCGTAATCTTAATGTCGTGAGATAATGCTTTGCACATATCATACACTGTAAGTGCAGCAACGGAGGCGCCCGTCATAGCTTCCATTTCTACACCAGTTTTAGATGTGGTAATGCATGTGCTGGTGATTACTATCTTATTATTGATTACTTCAATAGTGATTTTACAATCATCGAGGGCGATTGGATGGCAAAAAGGTATTAGCTCTGCCGTTTTTTTAGCCCCCATAACTCCAGCAATAATTGCAGTGTGAAATACAGGCCCTTTCTTGGTTTGTATGTCGTTGTTTTTGAGCTGAGCTAAAATAGTATCATTAACAAGTACAATAGTTTCTGCTACCGCAACACGTTTAGTGATTTTTTTGTTAGAGATATCTACCATTTGAGGATTGCCGTCCTCTGATATGTGTGTAAATTTATCGCTTTCCATATAAAACAAAAGTAAGTAAATGATTTCTGTAGATAAAGCATTAGACGAGGTGTTGAATAATTTGCATCGTCCAAAAACAGAAAAAGTGCATGTAGATGATTCAAATAAAAGGATTTTAGCTGAAGATATCTATGCAGATCAGGATTTTCCTCCTTTTAATAGGGTGATGATGGATGGCGTGGCGGTTAACTTGGAGGTTTTTCACCAAGGAAAAAAGTCTTTTGCTATTGAAGGCATGCAAACTGCTGGCGCACCTCAGATGACGCTATCGGATAAGCAAAACTGTATAGAAGTAATGACCGGTGCTATGCTGCCACTAAATGCTGATGCTGTAGTGAGGTACGAAGATGTAACAGTAGAAAATAATATAGCCACCATTCAGTTAGAACATATTGAGGCTTTGCAAAATGTTCACTTGAAAGGTACTGATAGAGTAGCTGGCGATTTACTTATAAAAAAGAATACAAAGATATCTCCTGCTGAAGTGGCGGTATTGGCTACAGTAGGCAAGGCTGAAGTTGAAGTTTATCAGCAGTTGAAAGTAGCTATTGTGAGTACCGGTGATGAATTGGTAAGTGTTGATACAACACCCAACCCTTATCAAATAAGGCAGTCAAATGCGCATGCACTAAAGGCTGCACTTTATAATTATGGATTAAAGGCGGATAATTTTCATATACATGATGAGGCTGAGGTGCTTACCAATGAATTGAAGGGTATTTTGTCTCAATATGACGTGGTGCTTATGAGTGGAGGAGTTTCTCGTGGTAAAAAGGACTATGTGCCTCAAGCCCTTGAAGATTTAGGAGTGGAAAAGAAATTTCATAAAGTAAAACAAAAGCCAGGTAAGCCATTTTGGTTTGGGAGTAATGCAGAGGCCACTGTTTTTGCTCTTCCGGGAAACCCAGTTTCAACCTTTTTGTGTTTTTATAAATATGTAGTTCCGTGGATTCACGCATGTTATGGGCTTAATTATGAATTGCCTTCAGCTGCTATATCGCAAGATTTTGACTTTAAACCAGGCTTAACTAATTATTTGCAGGTTAAAATAAGTAGAACAGTTGATGGTAAGGTCATTGCTACTCCAGTGGCGGGTAGAGGCTCAGGGGATTTGGCAAATTTGCTTGATGCAGATGCTTTCTTAGAGCTTCCGGAAGGGCAAAGTCACTATAAAGAAGGTGATATTTTGAAAAGAATTGATTTTAGATAGTTAAAAGCTGAGTTCAATTTTCAATATGAGCCACGAAATACTTAGCTTTGCAGTTGCATAATTTCAGAATACTATGTTCGATAATTTAAGTATAAAGTTAGATAAGGCACTTCAGAACCTCAAGGGGCAGGGTAATATTACAGAGGTAAACGTAGCTACTACGGTAAAGGAGATCAGAAGAGCGCTTATTGATGCTGACGTTAACTATAAAGTTGCTAAAGAAGTAACAGATGATATAAGGCAAAAAGCCTTAGGTATGGATGTACTTACATCTGTTTCTCCAGGGCAGTTACTTACAAAAGTTACTAACGATGAGCTAACCACCTTAATGGGCGGTAGCCATAAAGATATTGCTATAGATGGTAATCCTGCTATAATCCTTATTGCAGGTTTGCAAGGTTCTGGTAAAACTACTTTTACAGGTAAATTGGCTAATTACTTAAAAGGCCAAGGAAGACAAGTTTTACTTTCAGCATGTGATATTTATCGTCCTGCTGCCATCGACCAGCTTAAAGTGTTGGGAGAGCAAATTGGTGTAGATGTATACGCTGAGCCTGAAAATAAAAATGCAGTAGAGATAGCTAATAATGCCATTAAACATGCAAAGGATAATGGTAAGAAAATAGTTATTGTCGATACTGCCGGCCGTTTGGCTGTAGATGAGGAGATGATGAACGAGATAGCGGCTCTTAAAGATGCGCTTAAGCCTTCAGAAACACTCTTTGTTGTAGATTCAATGACTGGTCAGGATGCTGTAAATACAGCAAAGGCCTTCAATGATAGATTAGATTTTGATGGTGTAGTACTTACCAAATTAGATGGTGATACCCGTGGTGGTGCTGCTATTTCTATTAGAAGAGTAGTTGAAAAGCCTATCAAATTCATCAGTACTGGTGAAAAGATGGATGCCATTGATAAATTCCACCCCGATAGGATGGCCAACAGAATCCTTGGTATGGGGGATGTTGTTTCATTGGTGGAGAAAGCTCAGCAGACTTTTGATGAAGAGGAAGCTAAGCGATTAAATAAGAAGATCAGAAAAAATCAGTTTGATTTTAACGATTTCTTATCTCAGCTAGAGCAAATCAAGAAAATGGGTAACATTAAAGATTTGCTTGGTATGATACCAGGAATGGGTAAAGCTATAAAAGATATTGATGTAGATGATGATTCATTTAAGCCAATAGAAGCTATTATTCGCTCTATGACTATTGATGAGAGAGAAAATCCTGAGCTTATTAATGGAAGTAGAAGAAAAAGAATTGCAACAGGTAGTGGTACTTCTGTTCAGGAGGTGAACAACTTGCTTAAGCAATTTAATGATATGAAAAAGCTTATGAAGACAATGAATAAGCTTGGTGGAGGAAAAAGAGGTTTAGCCGCTCTAAATCCATTCAAATAAAATAACTTCATTTGAAGTATGATCCCATGGTATTTTATATCATGGGATTTTTTTTGTCTATGGGTTTTTACGTTGTATAGGTGTATGATAATAACCGTCCATATCAGATCACTTCATTAGTAAAATATATACTGTTAGTTTTAAACTTTGATTTACTTAAATAGCCTATGAAAAAAATATACATAATCACGGTCATGCTGATGTTGGCGGTAGCTTATAATACACAGGCACAAGATACAGTTTATTATCATGTGTCTTTTCCCAATATAGCTCACCACGAAGCAAAAGTAGAGGTGCAGTATTCTGATTTAGTTAAGGATGAGCCTTTGCAGTTAAGGATGAGCCTTTCTTCGCCAGGGAGGTATGCTTTGCATCAATTTGGTAAAAATGTTTATCATGTTAAAGCTGGTAATAATAAAGACTCCTTATTAAGTGTAGAAAGAGTAGAGCCAGAAATGTGGGAAGTTAAAGGGCACGGAGGTAAGGCTAAAGTGGAGTATACCATATTTGCTAACTATGGTGATGGTACTTATGCTGGTATTGATCGTTCTTATGTACATTTTAATATGCCAGCTGTTTTTATGTGGGCTAGAGGCATGGAGAAACATCCTATTAAGTTAACCATAGATTTGCCAGATTCAGACTGGCAGGTAGCTACTCAGTTGGTGAAAGCAGGTAAGGGCTATGCTGCACGTGACTTTCAATATTTTATGGATAGCCCTGTAATAATGGGGAAGTTGTCAGTAAATAGTTTTGTGGTAGAAGAAAAAGGTGGTCGTAAGAAGGGTGTATCCGTAGCTTTAAGTCCGAAAGTAGATTCTGCTCTGGCTGTTGATTACACTGCTTTGGTGGAAAAAGTAGTGAAGGAAGAACAGCAGGTTTATGGAATGTTGCCAGATTACGATTACGGTAAATATGTCTTCTTATGTAGTTATGCGCCTTGGTTTCATGGAGATGGTATGGAGCATAGAAATTCAACTATGATTACTTCATCGAGCTTTCTGGAGGGAAATCAAGAGCAGCTTATTAGAACTGTAGCTCATGAGTTTTTTCATTGTTGGAATGTTGAAAGAATAAGACCAAAAGCATTAGAGCCATTCAATTTCGAAACTACCAATATGAGTGGAGAACTTTGGTTTGCTGAAGGTTTTACTTCTTACTACACGGAGTTGTCGTTGGTGAGAGCAGGGGTGTATGATGTTAATTCTTTTGGAGAGCGAATAGGGCGTTTATTAAATTACGTAATCAATTCAGGAGGAACAGGTATTTCCTCTCCAGTAGAAATGAGCAAGCAGGCTGCTTTTGTAGATGCCGCAACAGCTGTAGATGAGCCTAATTTTGTTAACACTTTCACATCATATTATCCTTATGGTGCGGTTATAGGGTTGGCTTTGGACATGGAGCTGAGAGCAAAATTCAAGGATATTTCACTTGATGATTTAATGCGAGAAATGTGGAAGAAGCATGGACAGACGGAGGTGCCTTATACCAATGCAGATATTCAGAAGGCGCTGAGCACAATTACTAATGATGAGGTATTTGCTAGTAATTTTTTCAAAAAATACATTTACGGGACTACATTGCCTGATTATGCTACATTATTAAACGAATTAGGTTATAATTTGGAACATGTGAAACCTCAGCATGCATCAATTGGGCGTGTTAATTTAGGTTTTTCTGAAGAAGGGATTAAGGTTAAATCTATTCCATCTCGTAAAACCCCAATATATCAAGCAGGTATAGACGAATCTGATGTGATTATTACTGTAGCAGGAGATAAAATTACCACTGAAGAGGGTTTAAATAAATTGCTAGAAAGCCACAAGCCTGGAGATAGTATTGAAGTGACTTATACACATTTTGGTGAGGAGTACTCAACTAATGTGGTGTTGCAAGAAGATAGCGCATTGACCGTAAAACCTCTTGGAGACGTTTCAAGAAAGGTAGAAAAGAAGAGAAGTCAATGGATTGATAGTAAGGTGAAATAAGAGCTTCTACATCATTGGTAGAAGCCCTAAGTTATACTAACTGGCCAGCCTCGAAAGAGAGTCTGGCCTTTTTCGTTTTAAATATTGTATTGAAATGATGATGAGTAATGGAAATAGAAAGTGAGGTATGCGATAGGCGAACTCAAACCACCATCTACTAAATGTTTCAAAGAAGAATGAGTATTGAATGTTAGCTACCAACCTTGCTAGTGAAGTGGCAAAGCCCCAAATAAGCATATAATATGCTGAAGGGATTGATAGCGTAGGGATGAATAATGTTACGGCTACGATGAAATCAAAAACTCCGGCAAAAAATAGAAATGTATGTGCACTGCTTTCAGAGATGCCTAAACTGTTAATTGTCATATCTACGAAATGACCCGGCCTGGGGTAGTAGCCTATTGCATATAAACCGTGGCAAACAAAAGTTAAGGCTATGGTCAATTTTAAAAAAGTAATGACTTTTGGGTTGTTGGTGTTAAAGCGAAATAATAAGAAATATAAAATAGTAGGAGCCGTAAATTGAGCGGAATATTCGAAGAACTGCCCAAAGTGAAAGAATTTTTCTTTTGTATAAAGAAAAGAAAGGAAGCATAGGAGGCCTGTCCCTAATAGCAGTAAATTACCTAAGCTCTTACGGTTTTCATTGATGCAAATGGCTGCAATGCCACAGGTAATGTATAGAATACCGAAGGTCAACGTTAAGTACCTTATCGATGTATCAACTACAGGTGAGGTTGCATAATCATTCCATTCTACACTAAAAATAGTTTCAACAATGCTTTTTAACCAGCCTTCATCCCAAAGTAAGGTCCTGTATGGCGCATCATAAAAAAGATGCTGATATGCTCTAGCGAAAAATACTGCAGCACAGCATATTTTTAAAACATATATCAACCTCTTCCTTGATTCAAAATCTGCTATTTTATTCAGTATCATAGTTTTTAGATTTAGGATATTGAAATATAGTCACTCAAAATAATCTAGGTGTTAAGGAGGTGTTAACCTTATGTAGCGGATTTTAAGCAGAGCGTAAATGTCTGTTGACGGTGTTTAGTAATTGCCTCATTTTGAGTTGATAAGTAGCTTTTATTTTATAATAAATCCTTAAAGTACAGCAAGGTATAGTGTAAATGAATATTTGCGTACTTGTATTAAACTAAACCTAAATTTTAAAGTGAAAACTAAACTCTTTCTATTAAGCTTTTGGCTTTTGTGTCTAAGCATTACAATGTTGTTCGGGGCTACGGATAAGTACCGTCTTACATTGAGAGATGACCCATCTACCACTATAACCATCGGATGGAATCAGTTGTCTGGTAATAGTCCTATGGTATATTACGGTACTAATGATGAAGGTATTAATTGGTCAGAATATCCGTATCAAAAAGGAGCGGATAGAAGCGTGTCAATGGCTGGTATGAATAATCAATTTGCCAGATTAACCAATTTAACGCCAAACACCGCTTACTTTTTTGTGATTAAAGACTCTGAAGGTATAAGTGCAAGGTACTGGTTTAAAACGGCTCCAGATGACCCAGACCAGAGGCTGTCTTTTATAGCAGGGGGTGACTCCAGAAATAATCGAACCCCCAGAGTAAATGCTAATAAACTTGTGGCCAAGTTGAGACCTCATGCGGTACTTTTTGGTGGAGACATGACTTCTAGTGGCTCTGATAGTCAGTGGCAGCAGTGGTTTGATGATTGGCAATATACAATAGGTGCAGATGGTAGAATGATTGCTATTGTGGCCACCAGAGGTAATCATGAGAGTTCTAATGGTATGATTTATAATTTGTTTGATACGCCAAGTACTGAAGTTTATTACGGAATCACTTTTGGAGGAAATTTAATTAGAGCATATACGCTAAATACAGAAATTTCTGTTTCGGGCGATCAGACTACATGGTTGCAAAATGACTTGGCTAATAATAAAGATGTGCTTTGGAAAATGGCGCAGTATCATAAGCCTATGAGGCCTCATGTTTGGTCCAAATCAGAAGGATATAATCAATATGCGAATTGGGCTCAATTGTTTTATGATAACAATGTAAGGCTGGTGGTAGAGTGCGATGCACACACCGTGAAAACTACTTGGCCTTTAAAGCCAACTACAGGGGCGGGCAGCGATGAAGGTTTTATAAGAGATGATGATAAGGGTACGGTTTACGTAGGAGAGGGGTGCTGGGGGGCACCATTGCGTAGCAATGATGATAATAAAGAGTGGACCAGAAATAGTGATAGTTTTAATCAATTTAAATGGGTATTTGTAGGTAAGGATAAAATCGAAACCAGAACCATTAGGGTTGATAATGCTGATGAAGTGGGGCAGATAAATGACAATGATATTTTTAAAGCCCCTATTAATTTGGATATATGGAATCCGTCAAATGGTGCTGTTGCCACTATTTTGCCTGCAGGTGAATCTGAAGATGATGAATATACTGTAAGCTCAAGGATAGTGAGTAGTAGTGATGATGCTGAGGAGAATAAAAATGGAGAAATGTATATGAATAGCTCTGATATTGAACTTGTGTACGATGGATTGATAACAGGAGATCAGACGGTGGGGCTGAGGTTTCAAAATTTGGATATTCCGCAAGGCGCATTGATTACCAAAGCTTATGTGCAGTTTACTATAGATGAAATAAATTTCGAAACCACAGATTTAGTTATTAAAGCTGAGAATACGGGTAACTCTTTGCCTTTCAAAGAGGTGGACTATAATATTTCATCAAGGGCAACCACGCTTGCATCTGTTGATTGGCATCCGTCATCTTGGATATTTATAGGCTCTGCAGGTGTTGATCAGCGTACGTCTGATTTAAAAGCAGTAATACAAGAGGTTGTTAATCGTAATGATTGGAGTGGAGGTAATGCCATGAGTATAATCATTACCGGAACGGGTGAACGTACGGCAGAGGCTTTTGATGGTTCTGTAGAAGATGCACCTATTATATATGTGTCATACAAAATGCCAGATGGAGATAGCGGACAAACTCATGTTGTGATGAACAGGAGAGTGCAGCATAATGATGATGATGCGGAAGAGAGTGAGGCAGGTGTTATGTATCTGAATAGTTCTGATCTCGAATTAGTTTATGATTCGCACGCTTCTGCTGGTAATCAATGGGTAGGCATGAGGTTTACAGATATAGAAATACCTTATGGTGCGAATATAGAAAAGGCTTATTTGCAATTTACCACAGATGAGTCTACTAACGAGGTGACTAACCTTGCTATTCAAGCAGAGAATACGGATAATGCTGCTAGGTTTACTTCTGATGATTTTAATATAACCAATCGACCTTTGACCTCATTAAGTGTTCCATGGTATCCTTCATCATGGAGTGAGCAGGGAGAAGCTGGTGCTAATCAAAAAAGTACTGATATAAGTCCACTGATTCAACAAATAGTGAATAGAAGTGGGTGGAGTCAGGGCAATGCTATAGCCTTGATTATTCATGGAGAAGGTAAAAGAGTAGCCAAAGCTCATAATGGTTCAGCAGGAGAGGCGCCTCTATTGGTGGTGGAATATACTTTAGATGATTTCTCGGTAGCAACACTGCATAAAGTTGATGAAGCGGGTGAAAATGTGTTGTCAGGTATAGATACATATCCCAATCCTTTTGATGAACAATTGAATGTAAGGGGAAATATTTCGGGAGCCACTATACAGTTGTATGATTTTTTCGGACAGTTACTGATTACGAAAGTGGCAGTCACCGATTTAATAACAATGGAGGTGCATCAACTTCCGGTAGGGCGATATGTTTTAGTAGTATCCGCTGAAGATGGTCAACAAATTAAACTACACATTCAAAAGAGATGATGAATTAGATCGTATATAACAATAAAGGCCAGCATTTGCTGGCCTTTATTGTTATATTATAAAAGAGATAACTTATTTATAAGTTACGCTTTTAATAGCTTCTACAGTTCTCTTCACGTTAGGAAGTATAGCTTCAATTAAAGTAGGTGCGTACGGTAAAGGTACATCCATACTGTTAATTCTATGAACTGGGGCATCTAAATAATCAAATGCATGCTTTTGTACATGGTAAGTAATCTCTGTGCTGATAGATGATAATGGCCATGCTTCTTCTACAATCACTAAACGGTTAGTTTTCTTTACAGACTCTACTATAGTAGCGTAGTCAATAGGTCTAACTGTTCTAAGATCGATTAATTCAACAGAAATATTATCTTTAGCAGCAGCTTCAGCAGCCTCTTGTATAACTTTTACTGTTTTACCAAAGCCTACAACAGTTACATCGCTACCTTCTTTAAGTACGTTGGCCACACCGATAGGTAATAAGTACTCGTTTTCAGGTACTTCACCTTTATCTCCGTACATTAACTCAGACTCCATAAATATTACAGGGTCATTGTCTCTGATAGAAGATTTAAGAAGTCCTTTAGCATCATAAGGGTTAGATGGAACAACTACTTTTAATCCAGGACAGTTTGCATACCAGTTTTCGAAGTTTTGAGAGTGCTGAGAGCTAAGCATACCCGCGTTACCTGTAGGTCCGCGGAAAACCATTGGGATATTAAACTGACCACCAGACATTGACATCATTTTTGCGGCACTGTTAATAACCTGATCTATAGCTACCAGAGAGAAATTGAATGTCATGAACTCAATAACAGGTCTTAACCCATTCATTGCAGCTCCTACACCTATACCAGCAAAACCAAGCTCAGCGATAGGAGTATCGATTACGCGGTCAGGTCCAAATTCATCTAGCATACCCTGACTTACTTTATAAGCTCCATTGTATTCAGCTACTTCTTCACCCATAAGGAAGACTTTTTCGTCCCTTCTCATCTCCTCGCTCATGGCTTCACCAAGGGCTTGTCTAAATTGTATTTCTCTCATTTTATCTGGTTTAAAAATTGGTTTGTAAAAATAGCATTCAGCGGATTAACCACAAAATCCATTATAACAAAAAAAGCCCCGAATTTCTCCGGGGCTTCATTTTCTGATATTTTTCAGATAATTATTTTAAGATATCTCTGAATTGCTCGTTAGAAACATACTTAGCAAACTCAAGATCTTCTAAAGCTTTACCTTTAAATTCAGGATCTGCTTTAACAGCGCTTTGTAAGTTTTCGTAAACAGCGTCCTCATTTCCTAAGTGTGCGTTAGCAATAGCAGCACCATAGTAAGCAACAGCCATTTCTGAATCTTTTTCAGTAGCTTCTTTGAAAGAAGTTAAAGCACTTTGATAGTCTTTGCTTAATACTTGAGCTAAACCTCTGTTAAATGCATTAACAGCTTTGTCTTCAGCGTTAGAAGTTGATTTTACAGCGTCATCATACTTAGCAAGCATAATTTCGATAGAACCTTTAACTCCGTTTAATACAGGAGCAACTTCGCTGCTAGGGCTCATAGAGTCAGCTTTCTTAATGTCTTCGTAAGCTTTTGCTACGTTACCTCTCATTAACTCTACAGAAGCCATGTTTCCATATACTTCAGGAGCTTCTTCTTTGTTAGCAGCAATCTCAAGCTGAGTCATAGCCATGTCAGCATACTTATCTTGGTTACCTTCTAAAGCCATTGCAATGTATACAGCAGCTAAGTTATTATGAGCTACCCAGCTATCAGTTTTCTTAGTAGCAGCAGTGAAGATAGCTTCTTTTTCTTGTAAAGAAGGAGTTAAAGAAGCAGCATATAATAACTCTTCTTCAGAAAGCGTATCAGCACTTACAGTACCGTCAGCAATTCCTTTAGCTAAAACAGAAATTTCAGCGTCAGTTTTCTTTTCTTTTACAGTTAAGATTTCAGTCTTAGCAATCCTTAATTTAGGATATAACTCTCTGAATACTTTTTTGTAAGTAGGTAACTGGTGTAATTTACCTTCTTTGTCAGTGTAAGAACCAGGTCCGTTGATGATATCTAAGTAAGCTGATTTTTCTTCAGAAGAAATACCTTCGTAAACAGCTAATGAATCTTTAAAGATAGACCAATCTTCAACTACATCTTTAGTGATGAATTTGATAGAGTCAGCCATTCCTTTGTAATCATATCTTCTCATTTCTCTTTGGTAGAAAGCTTGGATAGCTTCAGCTCTGTCTTTAGCTAATCTGCTGTTGATTCTTTCAGCACCTTCAGGAGAGTGAGTACCTGTAATAGTTACAGTTCTAGTGATGTTTTTCTCAGCAATGAAGGCATCTAATTTCTTACCTCTATCACTTCTTCTTTCAGAATATTTTAAAACTGAACGTCCTTGATCAAAGTAGAAGCTTACTCTTGTAGGGATAAGCTCTTCTTGGTTGTTGTAACCGTGATCAGCATAAGCAGGAGCGTAAACAGCCTCTACTAATTTAGATGTAGTGATTACACCAGGAGCAACAGGTAATCTGTCAGTTTCTTTAGATTTGCCATTCTTAGGGTCAGAAGCTACACCTTGTACTTCTAACATACCAGTCTGCATAGCTGGTGAGTAAGGGAATGCAAATTTCTTAGTTTGTTTTGGCTGCTCTTCATCAGCATTAGGATAATCTTCAGCCTTAAATTGGACAGGATCCAAAGCTAATTCGCTCTCTCCATACTTATAGAAAGTGTTTATTGAATAAACTTTACCTTTCTTAAGCATTTTTACCGGAAGGTTAGCTGACATTTCAAAAGCAACAGTGTCTGCATGTACCTCCAATGGATTTGGAGTAACAGTTAAGTTCTGGTCCTCCGCCATTTTAACCATTTTGTTTAGGGAACAACCTGAGAAGGTCAATACCCCAAATGAAGCTATAGCGTAGAATAATTTTCTCATTGGTTTTTGTTTTTAATGTCTGGTTGAATTAGAAATTCAAAATTATTGTATATAGTCAATAATGCAATAATAGTTAAAAAAAATAAGAAATAACTAAGTGACTTTTGATAATATGCTTATTATATTTGTGAAGACACATATTTGTCGCTGAGCCACATGATATAAAGGATTAAACGATTAAATTGTTTATCATCAGTTCGTTTTTTTACTAAAAAGGGAGGTGTTTCATGAAGAATTTACAGCTTTTTTTCGAGAAATACGCTTTTGGCGTGTGCTCTAAATTGGGGGATAAATTGGGGATTTCTAGCTCCAGTATTAGGCTATATTTTATATATGCCTCTTTCTTAACCTTCGGCTCTCCGCTCATTATTTACTTGGTAATGGCCTTTGTCATTAATATGAGAAAGCACCTGAGAAGAAAGAAGAATTCTGTATGGTACTATTAAGTATTATTAGAAGTCTAGCTCTTCGAATGTTCGCTTACCTTTTATATGATAATCAAAAACAATAGAACCATTATATATGGTGTTGATGTTTTTGGTTTTTCGCTTTTTCTTCGTCTGTTTCCTTTTTATATAGTTACTTCTGAACTGAGCATAGAAAGAGAAGTGTGCTTTTAAGACCGCTAGACCGTCTGCGAAGCTATCAAAGCACATAAACTTAGCTGAGGCGATAAGGTCTAGCAATAGTCTAATGGGAAATTTGAACCATAATGCACGTGTGCTATAGTTTTTATATAGCAGGGTTAGTCCATTGCGAAAGTTGAGGTAGGTTTTTCGAGGGTTTGATTTATGTAAGGTGCCTCCGCCTACATGATACACAGTGCTTTCACCACAATACATAACATCATACCCAGCCGAGTTGATTCTCCAGCACAAGTCAATTTCTTCCATATGTGCGAAGAAGTCAGGGTCTAGGCCTCCCATCTCTTTAAATACTGATGCTTTTATGAAAAGGCATGCACCAGTGGCCCAAAATATCTTAGTATTATTGTTAAATTGGCCGTGGTCTTTTTCAAGGCTTAGGAATAGCCTGCCGCGGCAAAATGGGTAGCCGAGTGAATCTATATAGCCACCGCCTGCACCCGCATATTCAAATTCTTGCTTATTGTTATAAGCTAGGATTTTTGGTTGAGCTGCAGCAATGTTATCATGGCTTTTGATAAGTTCTATTACTGGAGTAACCCAGTTGGGGCTAACCTCTACATCAGAGTTAAGAAGTACGTAATATTCTGCTTCTATCTGATTAAGAGCCTCGTTATAACCTGCGCTATAACCTCCATTGGATGATAATAATAGTAGCTGAACTTCTGGGTGATTGTTTTTAATATATTCAACCGATCCATCCGTAGAACAATTGTCAGCTACTACTATATGGCAGTCGCTACTGTATTCTATTACCTTAGGTAAAAAATTACGGAGATGTTGCTCTCCGTTATAATTTAAAATAACAACTGCAGTTTCCTTCATTTATACTAAGCCGCTCAGGTCTAAACCAGGGATGTTCGGTAGCATACCATCTGTGCTTTTTTTGATCTCTTCTTTGGCAAGTACTTCTACTTCTTGCATAGCCTTGTTAATAGCAGCTACTATAAGATCTTGAAGCATTACTTTGTCTTCTGGTTTTACTAAGTCCTGATCCACATCTAGGCTGATTACTTCTTTTTTACCGTTGACAGTTGCTTTTACCATGCCACCACCAGCTTCTCCAGTCACTTTTAAGTGTACTAAATTTTCTTGGGCTTCTTTGATTTTGGCTTGCACCTCTTTCATTTTGCCCATCATCTTCATCATATCAAACATATCTGCAAATATTTAGGTAAGTCGAGATTCTTTAATTAATTCTTGAATTTTTAAAGTTTGCAAAAATGACTTGCTTCTCTTCAAAATCAAAATTTATCTCTAATTTTCGTTTTATTACTTTCTTATAATTAAAACCATACCTTTCTTAGTGAGCTCTCTGCCAGCCATATCTGTCATTTCAGCTACATAAGCATAAGTGCCTTCTTGCACTCGTTGGCCATTGGCGAAGCCGGTCCATCCGTTTTCCATATCATCAGAAACGAAAATGAGTTCTCCCCAGCGGTTGTAAATGCGCATTTGAAAACTGGTGATGTATTTACCTCTAACAGTGAAGGTGTCATTTAAATTATTGGCATCAGGTGTGAATGCGGTGGGAGCAAAGATGTTATTAGGTTTGATTACTTCTATAATGTTGGAAAATGATGAAGTGATATTGGCTGAATTGGGTATGGCTTCTATTTGATAATAAATCACTTGCTGACTGTTGTCGGTAGTATTGTCGGTGTAGCTTATAGAGCTTGGGTTCAATGTAATAGATGTGCCATCTGTAAAACTTCTATGGATCAAGTAAGTTGTGCCCTGTTCGTATCCTGTGTATTCATTCCAGTTAAGTTCTATGTCTCCATTGTTTAAGGTATTAGCTTGTAATAAAATGGAGCATGGCTCTATGCTTTCAGTAGTAGTATTTCCGCATTCGTCAGTAGAGCCAATTTGAAAACAATAGCTGTTTTCCGCAGTATTTAAGCTGCTTACAGTGAAGTTAGGTGATGTGCTTTGACCAATTTCTTCTTTTGTATTATCAATACTATAAATGAAAAAACGTTCAGAGTCTTTCATAAGCGGAGGACGCCATGTGATTTGTATGGAGTTAGGCTCGCTGGCATCTGTGGAAATATTGTAAATATTATCAGGAGGAGTATTGCTGATGGCTGTAGCGCAAACAGGGGCTGCAATACTTTGTACTCCATTAAGGTAATTCGCTATTACGGTATAGCAATATTCAGTATTGCAATTGATATCTCTGTCGCTGTACGTAGATAGGGCATTGTTGACTGGTCTGTGTAATAAGTCATTTCTTTCTAAAGTGAAATCTTGAGAGGGGGGATAGGTTCGCCAGTTAATAATATTTACTTCATTTTGAGCTTCTACATCCGCTTTTATGCTGCAAATGGCAGGTGTTTCGGCAAAGTTTTGATTGCTGCAAGGGTTTAATGTCGCCAACTTAAAACAATAGATATTTTTAGTGAGGTCAATGGCTAAGCGCAAAGTGTCACTATTTATGTTGTGGAACTTTTGGCCATATTGCAACCAAGAGCCGGTATTATTGATTCTTATTAGTAATTTATGTAGCGTATTTTCTTGCAGGTTATAATTAATGAGTAGTGTATTGTCATCTATAGCACGCAGCGACCGGATCTCACCAGGTAATAAATTGTTTACCGGGGTGATGCTTTTGCTGCGGCTAGAGCAGTTATCTACAGCGTTTATTCTTGTTCCTCTAATAGTTACCGTATATGCAGTTGATGTGGCATATTGATGTGTAGGTGCCGGTGCATTTTTTTGTACAGTGGTTGAGGTGCCATCGCCAAAATTGATGACGAAAGCATCATAACTATTGTCCTGTATGTCAACTTGTATGGTGTTGTTGTCACAGTTATATAACTCAAATGCAGGCGGAATAGGATCATATACTTCTATTCTGATGGAGTCGTATCCGTTAGGGTCGGGGAGGGCCACATTGAGGTAATAAATGCCTGGAGTGCTGTAAGTGTAAGAGTTGCTGACATTAACTACATCGTTATCGTTTTTCCAATCTATAGAGCACGTGCAGTTGTTGGCTACATTACAGGCGCATGGAGCTGCATTTGTAAAATTGAGGTTAACCGTAAATCCTGTACAGCCTTTGATTTGATCAACTTCAAAAAATCCCCTTTCTGAAATGTATTGACCTTTTGCTATCCCTGAAAATAAAAACAGAGAGAGCAAAAGGCTATATGTGAAAATTGCTTTCAAATTATAAAGTTACTTCCCTTAAAAACTTCTCTGCGGCAGCCATATCTTTATAGAGCACACGGTCTTCCTCTATAAACGGAATTACTTCTCTAAAATTGCTTATCAAATCTTCTATGTAATCAGATGATTTTAAGGGTCTTCTAAATTCTATAGCTTGAGCAGCGGTGATAAGTTCAATACTTAATATCCTATAAAGGTTATTGATCACTTTGTAGGTTTTGGTGGCGGCATTAGCTCCCATGCTAACATGGTCTTCTTGTCCGTTAGAAGAAACTATGGAATCAATAGAAGCGGGAGTACAATATTGTTTGTTTTGGCTTACTAATGATGCTGCGGTGTATTGCGGTATCATTAGCCCTGAATTGATTCCTGGGTTTGCGACTAAATAATGAGGCAAATCTCTGGCTCCTGATATCAGTTGATATGTTCTTCTTTCAGAAATGTTGCCTAGCTCAGCCATGGCTATACTTAAAAAGTCTAGAGGTAATGCCAATGGTTGTCCGTGAAAGTTGCCCGCTGAAATGATTTCATCATGGTCAGGGAAAACATTAGGGTTATCTGTTACTCCATTGATTTCTGTTAGAAATATATCTCTTACATAAAAAAGAGCATCAGCACTAGCACCATGTACCTGAGGTATACATCTAAAAGAGTAAGGATCCTGCACATGCTTTTTGCTTTGTGAGATGATTTCGCTGCCAGATAAAAGTTCACGGATGGTTTTAGCTACTAATATCTGACCTTTTTGTGGTCTGATTTGATGCACCTTGTTGTCAAAGGGTTCTATTCTGCCATCAAATGCATCTACGCTTATGGCGCCAATGGTGTTAGATAAGTTTAATAAGCGTTCGGCATGGATTAAACACCAGATTCCGAAAGAGCTCATCAGTTGAGTGCCATTAAGTAGCGCTAAGCCTTCTTTGGCTCTAAAATGAATTGGAGAGAAATGAAGTATGTCATTCATTTCTCGAGCACTCATTCTTTTGCCTTTGTATTTTACCTCGCCAAGGCCAATAAGTGGTAATGATAGGTGGGCTAATGGCGCTAGATCACCAGAAGCTCCTAAAGACCCCATTTCATAAACCACGGGATATACTTTTCTATTAAAAAATTCAATCAGCCGATTTACTGTGGCCACCTGTACGCCAGAGTGCCCGTATGATAATGACTGTATTTTAAGTAAAAGCATCAGCCTCACTATTTCGTCAGGAACCTCATCTCCTGTGCCGCAAGCATGCGACTTTACTAGGTTCGCTTGAAGTGTGCTTAGGTCTTCTTTGCTGATGTTTTTATTATACAAAGAGCCAAAACCGGTATTTATTCCATAAACTGGCTCTGAAGATTTCTCTATTTTTTCATCAAGATACCTTCTGCATTTTTCGATTTTTTCTTCAGCTTCAGGAGACAGTGCTAAAACGTAATCACCATAAAGTATTTCCTCTATGTCTTCGAGGCTTAATGTATTATCTGATATGTAATGAACTTTATTCATTCACCTAGGCTAATTTCTCTACTATTTCTTTTACTGTTAATTTCTCTTCTTTTCCAGAGGTCATGTCTTTTAATGTCAATACTCCAGAATTCATTTCATCTCCTCCTATAACTATAGAAAAAGCAATATTCTTTTTGTCGGCATACCCAAATTGTTTTTTCAATTTTGCAATATCAGGGTAAAGCTCTGATTTAATTCCTGCACTTCTTAATGCATTCAATACACCATAGCCATATTTCTGAGTGGCATCATCAAAGTGTATGATTAATGCCTTAGTAGAGGTAACTGCTTCGTTAGGAAATAAATCCAATTCCTCCATAACATCATAAATGCGGTCTACTCCGAACGAGAATCCTACACCGGATAAATTGGCAAGGCCGAATATTCCTGTTAGGTCATCGTATCTACCTCCACCGCTTACACTTCCGATGCTTACATTATTAACCTTAACCTCGAAAATGCTTCCTGTGTAATAGCTCAAGCCTCTGGCTAAAGTCACATCAAAATCTAGGTGTGAATTTTCTAAGCTAAATGAGTTTAATATTTCTAATATTTCTTCAAAGTCGGCAATGCCTTTGGTGCCTTCTGCTGAAGAACTGAATAAATCTTTTAAATAAGCGATTTTATCTTCAATGCTACCTTCTAATGATAATATAGGTTTTACCTTCTCTGTAGCTTCTGTGCTTATTCCTTTTTCTTGCATTTCTTTTAGCACTTTATCTAAGCCTATTTTGTCAAGCTTATCAATAGCCACGCAGAACTCGCTTTCTTTTCCTTCAGCACCAATCACCTGAGTTATGCCTTTTAGTATCTGGCGGTGATTGATTTTTATATCAAAATCAGTGATGCCTAATTTTGCAAATACTTCATTGATCATGAGAATAATCTCCGCTTCACATAATAGTGAATTGGTCCCCACCACATCAGCATCGCATTGATAAAATTCGCGGTATCTACCTCTTTGAGGCTTGTCGGCTCTCCATACAGGTTGAATTTGGTACCTTTTAAATGGAAGTGCTAAATCATGCTGGTTCATTACTACATACCTAGCGAATGGAACAGTAAGGTCATACCTCAATCCTTTTTCGGCAATTTGAGGTAATAAAGCTTTTGATCCTGATTCGTATCCATCAGCTGAAGCGTTGGATAAAAAATCTCCGCTATTAAGTATCTTGAATAAAAGTTGGTCGCCTTCATCTCCATATTTTCCTGTAAGAACAGAAAGGTTTTCCATGGAAGGGGTTTCCAATGGCATAAATCCATATTTTTCAAATACACTTCTTATAGCACTGAATATGAAATTACGCTTACCCATTTGCTGAGGGCCAAAATCGCGCGTTCCTTTAGGTAATGTAGGTTTTTTACTCATGTGCGCAAAAGTACAAAAAAGCAGGCAAATGCCGTGAATACACTTTTTTGAAATGTTGGAATGAATTAAATATCACTTCATATTTTTTATTACCAGATATTAATTTATCTTTGCATCCTCTTTGACAAAAATTATATTGGAAATGGCAGTTACCAGACTTAAAAGAAAAGCAAAAAGAAATAAAGCTACCGCTAAAGTAAGACAGGAAAATATTCAAAGATTAAACACTAAGCCTGTTATTAAAGGTGTTGATGTAGAGCAGATTAAAGCGGGATTCAGTAAAAACGCTAAAGGTTCTGCTAAAAAAGAGAAAGCAGAAGATTAAGAACTGAATTACTTATTATAAAAAGTGCCTCATTATTTATTTAATGAGGCTTTTTTTATGCCCTACCGCCAAGTTCGATTACTTGCAAGTTGCTGATTTCTTTGCCGGAAATATCAAAACGGACTAAAGTTTTTACTTTATGAAAGCCATGAACGCCTGCTGCTCCGGGGTTAATGTAGAGCAGGTTATTGATTTTTGGATCTTTCATTATTTTCAAAATATGAGAATGCCCGCAGATAAAAAGGTCAGGTGGGTCTTGTTGTAAAAGAGGTTTAACGGTGCGATTATACCTTGGAGGGTACCCACCAATATGCGTCATCCATACTTTTAAGCCTTCGCATTGAAATTTTAAATGTTCAGGACATTCATTTCTTATAGCCTGGTCATCTATATTTCCATAAACCCCGCGGGTAGGTTTAAAATCTTGTAATGGTTTTAATACGTTGGGGCCGAAATCTCCTGCATGCCATATCTCATCTCTGTCTTCGAAGTATTCAAAAACTTTAGGGTCTAAATGTCCGTGTGTATCTGAAAGTAAACCTATTTTCACTTTTTTATGTAAAACTAGGCATATCTCCATCCTTTATCAAAAGTTGAATACCGCCTTTTACCATATTTGTATTTAGTAATGGCTTTAACTTTTTTAACTTTACCTTAAATTTAATTTATATGGCACTTACACCTTCTAATATGCTTCCTCTAGGAACGGAAGCTCCTTTTTTTCAATTATTCGATGCTATTTCCGAGCGTTCTGTTTCTTTGGATGACGTGGTGGGGGAGAAGGCAACGGTTATTATGTTTGTTTGTAACCACTGCCCATATGTTAAACATATTCAGGAAGAGTTAGTGAGGTTGGCCGAAGATTACATTTCTGAAGGCGTTGGTTTTGTGGCAATAAGCTCTAATGACGTTGATAATTACCCTGAGGATTCGCCCGAGCTGATGAAGGCTGAAGCTAGAAAATGGGGATATCCTTTCCCTTATTTGTATGACGAAACTCAGGTGGTGGCAAAGGCTTATGATGCTGCTTGTACACCTGACTTCTATATTTTTGATGATAAGAAGGAGCTTGTTTATAGGGGGCAGCTTGATGATAGTAGGCCGGGTAATGGAAAGCCTCTTACGGGAAAAGATATGAGAGCAGCGTTAGATGATATAATGAAGGGAAACCCGGTTACTGAGAATCAAATTCCAAGTCAAGGGTGTAATATTAAGTGGAAACAATAATGTAAATCTCAATGAAGAGAAGCTTCGTTTATATTGTAAAATAGTATTATGAAGTCTCTTCTTCTGGTGTCACTAACCTATCTATTTCTATCTAATCATACTGATATGTTGGAAAATGCAAATCAAAAGCCTGTTTCATACCTTGCGCTGGGTGACTCTTATACTATTGGAGAGAGTGTGTCTGAGCGGGACAGGTGGCCAGTGTTGTTAGTTGAGAGGTTAAATGAAGCTGGAGCTGAATTTGCAACCCCTGAAATTATAGCTACCACAGGTTGGGCTACTGATGAATTGAAAGGAGCTATTAATAAGGCTAAGATTTCTGCTGAGTATGATATGGTTTCACTTCTAATTGGGGTGAATAATCAGTATAGGGGCTATGATATTGATGTCTATAGAAAGGAGTTCGAAGATTTACTCAAAACTGCTATACAGTTGGCGAAAGGAGGTGCAGGGGGTGTTTTTGTGGTTTCTATTCCTGATTATGGTTTCACGCCTTTTGGGGAAGAGAAGAGAGAAGAGATTTATAAAGGGATTAATGATTATAATGCCATCAATAGAGAAATTGCGATACAGTATGGTGTAGCGTATTTTAATATTACAGATATATCAAGAAGTAGTTTGGATGAATTAGTGGCGAGTGACGGGCTGCATCCCTCGGGGGTGCAATATAGGAAATGGGTTGAATTAATGCTTGAGTCCAGCTTTTTTGATAAGTATAAATAATGATAAACCATAGGGAAATGCCGTCTGCATTTCCCTTTAATGGTATTCAACCTAAACCCACTGGGTAATCTTAAATATTTTAACTAAGGGCAGCATTGTCAACAGCCGACATAAGATCTTGTCTGAACTGGAAGTTGATCTTTTCCCTTTTTAATAGCTTCGTTTCATTTTCCATTCCTTCTAATAGTCCTTTGAATCGTTCATCGTACAACGATAACTTTCCATTTCTTGTAAGTTCACCTCCATCATCAATACTTGACAATTGGTTGATGAATTCAACATTAGCTTCGAAATATTCTTGTGCTAATGCCTCCATTTTTAAGGTATGCGCTTCAATGCTCTCAATTAACTTGTTGTAACTTTGTGATTTGCAGTGACTTTTGCGATTCATAACTATCAGGTTTATGGATTAGGATTTCAATTTATTGTACTAATTTGATTTTAATTAAAATTAATAAAATATTTTAAGTCTATAGTATGTCATGTAAGTAAATTTTTGTAAATAAAATATTTTACATGGCACCTTTTCTAAAAACTTGATTATGATATTTTTATCATTTACTTAATGCTAATCTACTTATAACATGATTAAAAAGTCAAGTTGGTGTAGGAAAATATCTAGGGACTTGCGTATAAGATTTTGTGAAAATGTACAATTAAACTATAAATTCCCGTTTTTGACGGTGATTTAGACCTGATAATTTTTTACATCTTACATATTGAAGATGTAACATTCTGTCTAATATTTACTTTTTAATAAAATTAAGCAGTCTTAGAAGATCGAAGGCTTTCTATTATTACAGTAGTTAAAATTAATGAACCACCTATAATGGTTTTGCTTTCAGGTATTTCATTAAGAAATATGACGCCCAATATGATTCCGAATATAGGTTGGCATGCACTGATGAGGCTGGCAGTACTTACCGAAAAGTTTTTAAAGCTTAGTACAAAAAGGGTGTGCCCTGCCGCGGTAGTGATTAATGATAGGGCCAGTAGTTCTGGCCATTCTGTGCCAATTGGTGAAATGGGATATAAAAACAAAACAGGAAAACCTACTATAGTAAGAATGAACAACTGATAAAACATTAGGCTTGAACCAGAATACCGAGTCACTTTTTTCTTTAACAATATATTTCTTAAAGTGTAAAACAGTGAGGATATTAAGCCGCAAGTAATTCCTAATGTAGTGTCATTCTCTAAGCTGAATTCCGGGGCAAGAATAAATATACCTGATAAAATTATCAAGGCTAACCATAGGTGGACCTGTTGAAATTTAGTTTTGAGTATTAAGGGTTCTAAAAATGCTGTAAATACAGGGTAGGTAAAGAGTGATAGCATGCCTATGGCTACTGAAGATAATTTTAGGGCAAAAAAGTAAGTAACCCAATGGGTTCCCAGTAAAATGGCTCCTAATATAAAGGAGATGCCATCGTGTGGCCAGTTTACTCTCAGGTTAACTTTGTTGATTTTGCAAAATGCTAGTAAGAATAATGATCCTAATACGCAGCGACTCCATATGGTGAGAGGTGGAGGCATGTCAATTAATCTGCCTAGCGGTCCTGACGTACTCATTAGTAGTAGGGCGGCATTTAGCTGGATTAAATTTTTAGCGTAAGATTTCGTCATTTATCTAGGGTAAGCTTATCTATAAATATAAAATTCCCAAATCAGATTTTAAAATTAATTGCCAAATTCTCCTAATGGGCTGTAGGTCTGTGATTTAATGGTTTTTTTATAAAATCTTTGACCTAGCTCAAGTTAAATTATAGGGATTGGTTAAATGTGTTTTTTCGTTATTATTCAATAAAAAATTCTGCGAATTATTGTTTTTTCAGATTATCAAATGCTAATTTAAGGTTCTTAAAAAATAAACATTGGCTTTTACTGTTGTCGTGCTAATGTTTTGTTTCCAAGTGTTTAATTGTATTCTACTGTGCTGTAATAGTGGGTTGTAAACCCAATAAGTCAGCTATTTCCATATAATTAAAACCGTTAACCTTTTAAAACCTAATCTTATGAAAGTCAAAAGAACGATATGTTCTATACCTTGGTCTCACCAATTAATGAGGCGGCTCCTTGCCTCTGGGGTGATTCTTGGTGTTGGGGTGGCTTCCCTTCCAGCTAAGGCTGGCATGCTGCCGGTTAAGCCCATTGTGTTATCGGAGACTTACTCTGATCAGATAACCGTATCGGGTGTTATAAAAGATGAAAATGGCCAAGGCATACCTGGGGTTAGTATTTTAATCAAAGGTACTTCGTCAGGTACTATTAGTGATGCCACGGGTGGGTATTCTCTCAATGTGCCCGAAGATGCTACTTTGATTTTTAGTTTTGTAGGATACGTTACAGAAGAAGTGGCGGTTAATGGTCGAGCTGCTATTGATATTAGCCTTACTCCTGATATTCAGCAGTTAGATGAAATAGTGGTGACAGCATTGGGTATTAATAGAGAAGAAAAGTCCTTGACTTATTCTGCTGAAGAAATAGGTGGTGATGAGTTGACTTCTGTCAAAGATGTGAATTTCATGAATTCGCTATCGGGTAAGGCAGCCGGTGTTTTTATTAATAAAAGTGCTTCAGGAGCCGGAGGCTCTACGCGTGTAGTACTTAGAGGTAATAGCTCTACTCGAAATAATAACGTGCTTTATGTGATTGATGGGGTGCCTATGTTGGATTTTTCTCCTTCACAGCCTTCTAACGTGTGGGGGGAAGCAGGTGGTGTTACTTCTGCTGGGCGTGATGGTGGTGATGGTATTTCTAATATCAATCCAGAAGATATAGAAAGTATGAGTGTCCTTAAGGGAGCTTCAGCTGCAGCATTATACGGTAGTCAGGCTGCTAATGGTGTTATTTTAATTACTACAAAAAAAGGGAAGGCAGGGCAGACCAAGGTAAACTACTCTAGCAGTTTTACTGTAGAGAGTATTTTAAAATACCCCGATATGCAGTATAGTTATGGCCAAACCTCTGATGGAGCTTTAGATAGCTGGGGTGATAAATTAGCAACTGCTGCTCCTGATCATGTGGATGAGTTTTTTCAGAATGGGAAAACATGGATTAACGCAGTGTCTGTTTCTGGTGGTAGCGAAAATTTGCAAAACTACTTTTCGTACGCTAATACTCATGCTAGTGGTATAATGCCAACTAACAGTTTGGATAAGCACAATTTTACATTCCGAGAATCAGCCAAGGTATTTGATGTAGTAGACTTAAATGCATCTATAAATTTCATTAATCAGTCAGCGAATAACCGACCGGCCACAGGTATCTATTTCAATCCTCTATCAGGGTTATATATGTTTCCTCGAGGTTTGGATTTTAACGATTATGCCCAAAACTTTGAAGTGTATAGCCCAGATCGGAATGCTTATTTACAAAATTGGGTGTCTGATATATCTACTCAACAAAACCCTTATTGGATTTTACATAGAAACCCTACGGAAGATACTCGTAATAGGCTTATTTCTAATGTGTCTGCCAGTTTAAAAATCAATGACTTCTTGACCTTAAAGGCGAGAGGTAATGTAGATAAATCATATGATAAATATGAAATGAAAGCTTATGCAAGTACACAAGGTGCATTGGCAGATGCAAATGGCCGTTACTCACTACAAAAAATAGAGGCGACTCAGCTGTATGGAGATGTGATCTTGTCATTCAATAAAACTTTTAATGATTTTAGTGTGGGCGCGAACGCTGGGGCTATTATTCAAGATAAGAAGTTTAATACAGAAAGTATTGATACTAAGGGGTCTGGGAAAGGGCTAAAATATGCAAATGTGTTTAGTTTGCAGAATATAGATCAAGGTTCTGTTAATATGTCTACAATAGATGCTGATCAGCAGTTACAGTCAGTGTTGGGAAGTGTTAACTTAGGTTATAAAGGCATGCTTTACTTAGATGCTTCAGCCAGAAACGATTGGTCATCAACTTTATCATATACTGATAATGAATCGTTTTTCTATCCATCAGTTGGGGTTTCGGGAGTTATTACCGAGATGGTAGATATTGCCCCTGTTAACTTTTTGAAATTAAGAGCCTCTATGGCCAAAGTGGGTAACGCGGTAAATCCTTATGATACTCATTCTGCACATGAGCTAACAGTGCAAGGTTTAAATGCATTGCCTGGTGTAATTGCCGCTCCGGGAGAAACCATTAAGCCGGAAAAAAATACATCATACGAGATTGGTATGGATATGCAGTTGCTTCAAAGCAGATTAAACTTTGATGTAACTTATTATAATAGCCAAACCGAGAATCAAAGAATTTCTATAAGAGCACCTTTCCATTTACTGGGCGAGTATTTTGTAATCAATGCTGGAGATATTAGAAATAAAGGTATTGAGGCCATGATGGAGGTGATACCTATCGAAAATGATGAACTTACATGGTCTGCTACTTTCAACTTTACGCATAATAAAAATGAGGTGGTGAAATTATCTGATAAGTTAGATAATGGCCAGTTTTTATTGACTGAGGCCGGGGTTAATAGTTATGCTATGGCTATTACAGAAGGATCTTCTTTTGGTGATATTTTGGGTAAAAAGTTTGCCAGAGATGATCAAGGTAGAATACTTCTGGGTGAAGATGGTAAGCCAATGGATGCTGGTTTTGGTACTGTTGGTAATCCTAGTCCTAAATTTATGTTGAGTTTTAGTAACACGGTTACTTATAAGGATTTGTCGCTCAGGTTTTTAATTGATGGAAGATTTGGCGGAGAGGTAATGTCTATTACGCAAGCGATGTTAGATGAAAAAGGGGTTAGTGAAGCTACGGCAGATGCAAGAGATAATGGCGGTTTAGCCATTAATGCAGTGTCAGCTGATGGTGCTCCCGTAACTAGTATCGATCCTGAAACATTCTATAGAGCAGTAGGTGGTAGAGCCGGAATCTCTGAATACTATGTTTATGATGCTACCAATGTGAGATTGCGAGAGGTTTCTTTGTCATATAACCTGCCTAAAAGTATAGTAAGTAAAATCAATCCTATTAAAAGCGCTAAACTTTCTTTGATAGCGCGAAACCTATTCTTCTTTAGTATTGATGCTCCGTTTGACCCTGATTTATCAATGTCTACAGGCACAGGTTTGCAGGGGGTAGATGTGTTTAATTTGCCTTCAACGAGAAGCGTTGGTTTTAATCTTTCCTTATCACTTTAATTATTCTGTCTAATGCTAAAAAATTCTAAAATGAAACACATTAATTCATTACTGAAAAAAGGCTTTGTGGTAGGGATAGTTGCAGCATTTCCTGCCTTTCAAAGTTGTACTGATAATTTTGAAAGTATAAATAGTGATCCTAATAATATCTATGATGAAGATTTATTAATAGATAATAATCATGTGGGGTCTCAGGTGAAGTTAGCGCTTCAAAATATATATGCCTATAGTCCTGTTCCTGATGTGCAGCTGCAGCAAAATTTAATCGGAGATATATTTTCTGGTTATATGATGTCGCCCACTCCATTTGCAGGAAATGCCAATAATATGACATACAACCTTGTAGATGGTTGGAATCAATACCCATGGCAAATTGCTTATAATAAGGTGATGGCTCCTTTGTATCAAATGGAGTTAAATGCCGAAGATGGCTATCCTGATTTTAAAGCGTGGGCCAAAATTATACGTGTGGAGGCGATGCACAGGGTGAGTGATATTTATGGACCAGTTATTTATTCGCAGTTTGGCTCTGGAGATGTTGGGGTATATGATTGCCAGCAAGATGTATATAGCTTGTTTTTTGAAGATTTAGAAGAAGCCATTAATACGCTCACTGATCTTGAAGCACAGGGTGAAACGGCTAATTGGTCAAACTTTGATATGGTATATGGAGGCGATGTGGCTTCTTGGATTCGCTTTGCTAATTCGCTAAGGTTGAGGTTGGCTATACGGGTTTCTGATGTGGATCCTGATTTAGCAAAAACTCAAGCAGAAGCTGCAATGAGCCATGAATATGGGGTTATATCTACTAATATGGGTAATTTCATGGTGGCTAGTGAATCTAACTTTACTCATCCATTAAATGTCATTAATAATGATTGGAATGATATAAGGATGAGTGCCCCTATGGAGTCTTATCTAGTGGGGTATGAAGACCCTAGGCTTCCTCAGTATTTTCAAAAGTCTGTTAAGAGTGGAGGAAGTGCTTACAATGGTATTAGGCAAGGTATTGCTATTGCGGCCAAAGCTGATTATGAAGGTTTTTCTAAGTTAGCCATATTAGACAGAATTCAGTTAATGACTGCAGCTGAGGTTTATTTACTAAGAGCTGAGGGGGCGTTGAGGGGGTGGAATATGCAAGGAACAGCGCAAGAGTTGTATGAGGAGGGGATCTCGCTGTCACTAGAGCAGCATAATGTAGGTGATGCTTACGCTGATTATATTGCTGATGATTCTTCAACGCCAAAGGACTATATTGATCCGGTAAATGAAGCTAATAATGTAGATGCTCCATCAGATATAACCATTAAATGGGATGATGCTGCCAGCTTTGACACTAAGTTAGAAAAAATAATTACTCAAAAGTGGATAGCTATGTTTCCGGAAGGAGAAGAGGCTTGGGCCGAATTTAGAAGAACGGGATATCCTAAGCTATTTCCTGTGATGGTAAATAATAGCGGAGGTACTATTAAAACAGATGAGTTTGTTAAAAGAATTAATTTTTCTACTGCCGAATTCTCCCTTAATGAGCAGGGGGTAAGTGCAGCGGAAAGTTGTCCTGAAATAGGCGGTGCAGCCAATGATAATGGAGGTACAGCCCTTTGGTGGGATATTGACTAAATCAACCTATTCTTACCTATTTAAACCGCCTCAGTGATGAGGCGGTTTTTTTGTTTATATAGCTTCAGTTCAAGTGAGGATTTCTGCATGAATAAAGATGTGCTATTGTATATTTGTTTGATGCATATAAATGCACAATTAAATTGAAGTAAGAGATATTAAAATATGGCTATAGAGCAAAATATATTAGTTACGGTAGATGCCCTAGTATTTACCAAAGGAGGGAAAATACTTTTAATAAAAAGAAAAAATGATCCTTTTAGAGGGCAATGGGCGTTTCCGGGAGGTTTTGTTGAGGATGATGAAGATTTGGCCGATGCTGCTGTGCGAGAGCTGGAGGAAGAAACCGGACTTGTGTTGTCTGCTAGTGATATGATTCAAGTAGGAGCATATGGTAAGCCTGGAAGAGACCCTCGGAGTAGAACCTTATCAGTAGCATTTAAGATTACGATAGAGGACGAATTAGAGGTGCAAGGCGCAGATGATGCAGCAGAGGCTAAGTGGTTGCTGTTGTCAGATTTGCCGCAGTTAGCTTTTGATCATTCAGAGATATTAAAAGATGCATTGTGATGAAATGAAAAAGGCTCCATTTGGAGCCTTTTTTATATTTTTTCAATGTTAAATTATGCCACTTGAGCATCTAACTTTTGAGCAAGTACACCTTTAGGCACAGCTCCAATTTGCTTGTCTACAATTTCTCCTCCTTTGAATACTAATAAAGTAGGAATGCTTCTGATTCCAAATTTAGCAGAAACGTTAGGGTTTTCGTCCACATTAACTTTTCCTATCACCACTTTACCTTCATAATCTCCTGCTAATTCTTCTACTACAGGCCCGATCATTTTACAAGGTCCACACCATTCTGCCCAAAAGTCAACTAAAACTGGCTTATCGCCACCAATTATTTCTTCGAAGTTGGCGTCAGTGATTTCTATTGCTTTGCTCATTATTGTATATTTTAAACTTTTAAAATTCTGCTTTTATGATCTAACGCAAATATAAGAGAATTTGTTTCTGCCTCAGAAACAGCTATGATAATTATTATCAATGATATCATAGGCTTAGATTATAACAATTGTTTTGCTTTTCTGTTAAAGCCTAAAAACCCTACTTCTGTGAATCGAATCCCATTTTATATTAAATATACTATTTTTCTACTGGCGTTTTGTCTCAGTGTAGTTGTATTGGTGATGGGGCGAGATTTTCTCTATCCGGTTTGTTTGGCCATATTGTTTTCGTATCTGCTGTACCCTTTTGTTTACCTTTTAGAGTACAGGCTTAGGCTCAATAGGGTGGTCAGTATATTTATTGCTCTGGTGGTTAGTATAGGTGTTTTTGGAGTGGGTATTTTTTTATTGTATAAGCAGCTGGCCGTTTTTGTTGATGATTTTCCTGATCTTAAGGATCATGCAATTAAAAACCTTAATCATTTGCAGCTGCAAATAGATGCTATTACGGGCGGCTCATCTGAAACTCAAAAATGGTGGTTGAAGAAGAAAATCGTAAAGCTTATAGATAATAGCGGTAGTGTAGTGAATATCGTATTTAATGCTACCACTGGCACGGTGGTTAAAATGGGACTTCAGCCGGTATTTATATTCTTTATGTTATATTATCGTGAGCGCTTTGGTAAATTCATCGACTTGGTGGCAGATAAAAGACACAGGCAACGTGTGGAGTTAATACTTATAGAAGTTTCGGAGGTTACTAAAAAATACATCAGCGGAGTGTTTATAGTGGTCTTTATCTTGTGTTTTTTAAACAGTATCGGTTTAATGATAATCGGTGTTGAGTATGCTATTATGTTTGGGATTCTATCAGCGCTAATGAACTTTATCCCTTATTTTGGCACATTAATAGGTGCCGCTATTCCTCTTGCTTATACATTGGTTTCTGTGCATCCTGAAAATGCGCTAGGAGTGATAATCTTATTTGTGATTATTCAATTTTTAGAAAATAATATACTTACTCCAAGTATTACTGGGGGTAGAGTAGCTATTAATCCACTATTCACCATTTTAATTATTATAGCTGGAGGCATGGTGTGGGGGATCCCCGGAATGTTTATGAGTGTGCCATTTTTAGGAGTGATTAAGGTTATTTGCTTGCATTATGAGCCTTTAAAGCCCTTGGCCTTTATTATGGGTAAAAACAAAGGGAAAACATTAGTGGGCAGGTTGAGTCTTAAAAAATGGCTAAAGCATAATTAGATTACTTCAAATACTTGTATGGTAGCGGAGTGAAGTCCGTTTCGTTAGTCCAGTAGATGTTGATGATCCACCAGCGCCTTTCATCATTCAGTAGCTGAATACTATTGATTCCTCGCATGCTTGGCTGTTCATCGGCAGGGTTTTCTCTTGACTCATAAGTGCTGAAAACATGCGTGACACTGCCAAATTTTTCAGATATCCTATGCACTTCTTTTTCGTGAAAACTGTGCTCTTCTAGCCATTTGCCTGATGATGTAATGTATTCTGAAGGAGTTAAGTATTTGCAGCTGATATTGCCTTCGTGGTTTCGGCCAGCAGGAATAAGTTTCGCTTCTGGGTGAAAAAGAAATTGAAATAACTCCCAGTCTATAGGGGTATTGGCATCACCTGAGATGGTGTCATACAAAGCGTTAATAATAGCGTCTAGCGAAGATACTAAAGGTTCATATTTCTTCTTCATGTTATAAAAGCATATTTGGTTCTCTGTGAGCTTGAAGTAGCGTTCGGCATCAGAGAGTGTTAAAGTATTGGAAAGATATAGGGAAACCCTCTAATTATTTTCCAATACTTTAATATATGCTTTTAAAGTAACACTTTGCACTTCACGTCAGGTAATTGATTAATTTGCTTAATCATGGCATTACTTGGGTTGATTTTGTATTTTCTAGACATCAACTCTACTGCTATGTTTTCTTCGTCATCAACCAAGTTGATGTGGAAGGCGCATTCTCCTTGATTCTCTGAGCAAATAGTTTCTATTTCATCAATCATAGCTGCATTGACCAGTCGCATGTTCAGGTTGATTAATACACCTTTTGTTTTCTTGTCCCTTAAATCATTAAGAAGTTCCATACTTCTTATTTTAAGTTCAAGTTCTTTGTTTCCCCACTTGCGTTCCATCACATTGCCTTGGATGTAAAGAAACCACCCAGCCATTAAGTACTCCTTAAACCTGATGTAGTCATCGCCAAATAGGAAGAAGGTAAAGTTGCCGTTGTAATCTTCCATGGTGAGGGTGCCAAAAGGTTTTCCTCCTTTAGTGGTTCTGTGAGCAAATGATGAAACTATACCAGCTACTCTTACTTCTTTGTTTTGTAGTGGCTGTAGATCATTCAGTTGATTAAGTTCTGCATTACAGAAATTCTCAATTTCAAACGAAAAATCATCCAGAGGGTGGCCGGAAATATAGAGACCAACAACCTCACGTTCGATGTTTAACTTCTCAATTTCACCAAAGGGTTCCATGTTAGGGATCTTTGGTTTTGGTGTGGCCACGCCAGAATCTCCGCCAAATAAGCTAGCTTGAGAGCTCTCGGCCTCTTGCTGCATTTTGTTGGCATATTTAATTACCTTTTCTATTAAGGTTTGTTCATTTTCAGGGGCTTGTAAGTATTGTCTTCTGTGAAATTCACTGAAGCAGTCGAAGGCGCCTGACATGGCCAAGCATTCAAACGTCTTCTTATTTACAGTTCTTAAGTTAACTCTCTCTGCAAATTCAAAGACATCTTTAAATGGTCCGTTGGCTTCCCTTTCTTGTATGATGGATTCTACTGCAGCTTCACCACTTCCTTTTATCGCTCCAAGTCCGAAACGAATTTCACCTTCATCATTTACTGCGAAGTTTACTGCTGATTCGTTAACATGAGGGCCAAGTACCTTAATGCCTAAACTGCGACACTCCTCCATAAAGAAGGTTACTTTTTCAATGTTACTTTGGTTGTGGGTAAGTACCGCAGCCATATATTCAGCTGGGTAGTGCGCTTTAAGGTAAGCTGTCTGATAAGCAACTAATGAGTAACACGTAGAGTGTGATTTGTTGAAGGCGTAGGCTGCAAATGCTTCCCAGTCTTTCCAAACCTTTTCTAATACCTTAGGGTCATGACCACGTTCTTTACCTCCTTCTACAAATTTTGGCTTTAACTTTTCTAGTAAGGCAAAGATTTTCTTACCCATTGCCTTACGCAAAACGTCCGCGTCACCCTTAGAAAAACCAGCAAGCGTTTGGCTTAGAAGCATTACCTGCTCCTGGTAAACTGTAATTCCGTAGGTCTCTGCAAGGTACTCAGACATGTCTTCTATATCATAAGTAATTTCCTCATCTCCGTGCTTTCTCGCAATAAAGTTAGGTATGTATTCCATCGGCCCTGGTCTATACAAGGCGTTCATGGCAATTAAATCTTCAAACTTATCGGGCTTTAACGCTCTAAGGTGTTTCTGCATACCTGGAGACTCAAACTGGAATGTACCGTTGGTTTCTCCTCTTTGGTAAAGTTGGTATGTTTTTTCATCTTCAAGGGAAATGGTATCTATGTCTATTTCTACACCGTGCCGTTTTTTTACATTAGCAATAGCTGACTTAATAATGGTTAGGGTTTTTAGTCCCAAGAAGTCCATTTTCAGCATGCCTGCATTTTCTACTACACTGTTGTCAAACTGTGTGATAAGCATAGGAGAGTCCTTTGCTGTAGAAACAGGAATGAATTTGGTAAGATCATCGGGCGTGATAATAACACCACAAGCGTGTGTACCGGTACTTCTTACCGAGCCTTCCAGGATTTTAGCCTGATTTAATACTTTAGCTTTTAAATCTTTACCGTTTCTAATTTCCTCAAGCTCTTTTACTTCTTTAAACGCTTTGTCGAGAGATGTACCAGGCTTCTCAGGTATCAGCTTTGCCAGATCATTGGCTTCTGCTAGTGATAACTCCATAACTCGAGCAGCATCTCTAATAGAAGATTTTGCAGCCATGGTACCATAGGTGATAATTTGTGCTACCTGGTTTCGGCCATATTTATCTATTACATACTGAATTACCCTTTCACGGCCTTCATCATCAAAGTCAATATCAATATCGGGAAGTGATACCCTGTCAGGATTAAGAAATCTCTCAAAAAGTAAATCGTAAGCAATAGGATCTACATTGGTAATACCAATGCAATATGCTACAGCTGATCCGGCTGCCGAACCACGGCCCGGGCCAACGGATACACCTATTTCTCTGGCCTTACTCGTAAAATCTTGTACAATTAGGAAATAACCAGGATACCCTGTATTCTCAATGGTCTGAAGTTCGAAGTCTAGTCTTTCTCGAATTTCATCCGTTATTTCTTCATATCTTTTATTTGCACCTTCATAAGTAAGGTGTCTTAAAAATGCATTTTCTCCTCTTTTTCCTCCATCTTTTTCATCGTCAGGGTGTTTAAATTGCTCTGGAATGTCGAAGGCGGGAAGCAATACATCTCGGTCTAATTTAAAGGCCTCTACCTTATCTATAAGTTCGGTGAGGTTTTCAATGGCTTCAGGTATATCACTGAAGATGATTTTCATCTCTTCTTGCGACTTGAAGTAATATTGGTCATTAGGGAAGCCAAATCTATATCCTCTACCTCTTCCAATAGGAGTAGATTTCATCTCACCCTCTTTTACACAAAGTAATACGTCATGTGCTTCAGAGTCTTTCTGATTGATGTAGTAAACATCATTAGCTGCTATTACTTTTACCTTGTATTTGCGGGCAAAATCTATTAGTACTTCATTTACGCGGTTTTCTTCTTCTAAGCCTTGTCCAGCGCGCTCTCCGTGTCTGAGGAGTTCTACATAAAAATCATCCTTAAATATTTCTAAGTACCATTGAAATGCTTCTTCGGCTTGGTGTTCACCTACGTTAAGTATTAATGAGGGTATTTCACAGTTCAGGCCTCCTGTTATGGCAATTACATCTCCAGAGTATTCTTTGATTAATGCTTTATCTATACGAGGATAAATACCATAAAGCCCTTCCATATAAGCTAAGGAACTTAATTTGGCCAGGTTGTGGTATCCTTTTTTGTTTTTTGCAATTAAGACCTGATTGAATCTTTTATCAGGACTATCTTTAGTGAACTTGAGCTTTAAACGCTCTTCAGCTACGTAAAATTCACACCCAATTATAGGTTTGATATCATTGGCCAATGCTTCGCGAACGAATTTAAATGCACCGAACATATTACCTAAATCGGTAAGGGCAACAGCAGGCATATTATGCTCTTTTGCTTTGCTTATTAGCCCTTTTATGTCAGGTACTGCCTGTAAAACTGAAAATTGTGTATGAACATGCATGTGCACAAAAGGCTTGTCTATCTTTTGGGCGGCAGCTTTGTCACCTCCATAGGTGATGACTTTTTTCTTATCCGTTTTTGCGAAGTTGGCCTCATCTAGTTTTGGGGGCTCGTATATAACTTCTTCTAACGGGATGTCATTCAATGTAGGAACTACATTTTCTTTGATTAGACCAAAGAAACATTTAGCAGTAGCATCTACGTCATATGCAGCATCGTGTGCCGCATCAAAACCAACACCAAATAACTTTTCGTGTAGTTCTATTAGTTTAGGAGACTTATATCGGCCTCCTATACCTCCTTGTAGCTGACAAAACTCTTTTGATACATCAGAGGTGTCTATCTTGTCTTTTCCTTGTAACTCTTCACCTTTTGGCAGCTGCTCGGTACGAGCGTATTCAGCTCCTACAATATTGTTATCAAACTCAATATTATGACCAACTACAATATCTGCTTGGTCCAGATCTTTTGTGAAAATCGCTAAGACCTCCTTTAGGTCCATTCCTTCTTCCAGAGCTCTTTTGGTAGATATACCGTGTATCTTTTCTGAGTTATATGGTATAGTAAATCCTTCAGGCTTAACTATATAATTATGATTAGATACTAGTTTACCTTTTGCATCATGGAGTTGCCAGGCTAGCTGAACTAGTCTTGGCCAGTTTTCTGAATCCGTAATCGGAGCGGAATAACTATGCGGTAATCCAGTGGTTTCTGTATCAAAAATTATATACATAGATAGGGCAGTAGAGTTATTGTGGTTTAAAAATGAAGTTAGGATTACAAAAGTAAATCAAAACAAATAAAAATCAGGGAATACTTTGCTCAACTTTGTTCATACTTATATACTTGATAGATAATAAATAAAATTTACAGCATGGTAAAATGGGGTATACTAGGAACAGGAAATATTGTAAAGAGATTCCTTCGTGACTTTAAATTTTCAGAGGGAGGGAAAGTTGTTGCGGTGGCATCTCGGTCTATGATGAAAGCCAAGGAAGTAGCTTCAGTTTTTTCTATCCCTGCAGCTTATGGTAGTTATGAAGATTTAATTGCTGATCCGGAAGTAGATGTGGTGTATGTGGGGACTCCGCATCATTTGCATTTGCAAAATGTGCGGGCATGTATGGAGGGTGGAAAGCACGTTATGTGTGAAAAGCCTCTTTCTATTAATACTGCCATGGTGCGCGATATGTTTGATGCAGGTAAATTCAATAATAAATTTTTGATGGAGGCTATGTGGACCTATTTTCTTCCTCCTATTCATCAAGCAAAAAAATGGATTGATGATGGTGAGATAGGTGAGGTTCAATTAGTAAAAGCAGATTTCGGTTTTAAAAGTGAGTATGATGCTGGGCATAGGTTATTCGATTTAAATATGGGAGGAGGAGCTTTGTTGGATGTAGGGATTTATCCGATAGCTTTATCTCTTTTTATGGTAGAGTCGCCAGTCAAAAATATAATGGCTTCTGCGCAATTTGCACCTTCAGGGGCGGATGCAAGTACCTTCATTAATTTGGAATTTGAAAATGGAGTATTTGCTGATTTGTCGTGCTCGGTTTTGAATGAATTTAACCATACAGCTTATGTGTATGGATCAGAAGGGAGTATTGAGATTCCAATGTTCTGGGAAGCGCGCGAAGTTATATTGAAGAGAGAAGGAGAGGAAGATGTTTGTATTAAAGATGGAAGAGAAGCAGAGGGGTTTGTATATGAAATCAATGAAGTGAATAGGTGCATAGCGGGGCAGTGGATGGAGAGTGCTATTATGAGTAAGGAGCAAAGTGTGGAAATAATGCATGTGATGGATCGGGTGAGGGCTAAGATTAAGCTAAGATACCCTATGGAATAAAAAAAGGGAGGTGTATTCACCTCCCTTTAAACAATCAAGTATGGGAAAACTTTAATTAAAATCTATAGTTGAGAGTTAGGTTAAAAGTAGTACCTAACTGGCTAAAGTGAGATCCATCATAAGTCATTTGAGAATAACGACCGTTGAATGTGATCAAATTAAACTGAGTTTTTCTTTGCGCAGGATCTGCCAAGATAGCATCTCCTTCTGCATCTAGAGATACAAACTTCCATTCAGGAAGTACATTTAAGAAGTTGTTTACGTTAGCAGTGATGTTCAATCTGTCAGTAGCTTTGTAGTTTACGCTGAAGTCACTAACAATTTTACCTTCAAATTCAGTTTTTAAGTGCTCGCTAAGACCAGATTGGTAGAAAGTGGTTTTTCCGAAGTAAGTATTGTTGATTGAGAAATCAAATTTACCTATTTCGTAATCAGCTCCTAATATCCATTTTGTCTTAGGTCTTGAAGTAAAGAAAAGAGCTTCTTGAGTTCTGTCAATTACTTTTTGTCCAGCATTTTCAACCAAAGCAGGGTTTTTAATATCTCCATCTAAATCATTTTCTATGGTATAGTTACCAGAAAGGTTGATGCCTAAGTATCCTGAACCTAATGGGATGTTTCTGTAGCTTACTACCACATCAAGACCAGAAGTTTTGGTGTCAATAGCATTAGTGAAGAAGCTAACATTAGTTAAACCATTCTGAGCTAATACTTGATCTAATGGGTTGTTTGGATCACCTGTAGGAACAATTTCGTTACTTAATACAATTCTATCTTTAACTTGGATGTTGTAATAGTCAACAGTTAAGTTAAGGTTTTTGATAGGCTCTGCAGTAAGACCAATAGTGTAGTTGTTAGATGTTTCAGCATCTAATTGGTTTACGCCTAGTGCTCTAGCTTCTTTAGAAACGTTGTTTACTAAACCACCAACTTGTATTCCTTCACCAGCTACAAAGCTATATTGAGCTTTTTGAGTATAGATTTGGTGCAATGTAGGGGCTCTGAAACCAGTAGAGGCAGAACCTCTTACCGTAAGATTGTCACCCAAGATTTTATATCTAGAGCTAACTTTCCAAACGAAAGCATTTCCAAAGTCGCTGTAGTTTTCTACACGAGCAGTACCATTAACTAAGAAGTCAGGAGTGATGTCGTAAGCTAAATCAACATAACCACCGAAGTTGTAACGGTTAAATTTACCAGAGTTTTGAGGAGTGTTTCCTGCAAAAGAATCAGAACCACCACCATCGTAAGAAGCTAATTCACCTTCTATTACTTCGAAAGTTTCAGATCTGAACTCAGAACCGAAAGCAAGTCCGATTTTATCTGTTAAAGGTCTAGAAATATCGATGTTACCTACTACGTGTGAGAATTTTGTGCCTCCTGGATCGAATGATATTTGGCTGTTTTCTCTGTATAACTCAACTCCTGGAATAATGTCATTCATGTCTACAACATTGTCTCCATTAATGTCATTTCCTGTGAAAATTGGAGCTGAATATACATTGTTTCCATTATGAGAATTACTTACCATGTATGTTTGCTTGTTGCCACCTACAGTTAAGCTTGCGTCTGCAATCCAACCATTTTTCTTCGTTTTGAAGCCTAAAGTACCGTTGTAGTCATTTAAGTCTCCATCAAAAGTAGGTCTGTATCCAACATATTCGCCATTGGCACCGTTAGGGTAAAAGTTTTGTAGATATGGGAATGTGCTTTTTCCTGACCAAGCAGGAGCGTCTAAAGGCTTCCAATAGGGAGTTCTGTAGTTTGCAAAGCTGTTTACCTTTTTGTAAACATAGGCACCATTAAAATAAATGCTTGTTTGCTCTGTTAAGTCTTTTCCTCCGTTTACTAAGAATTTGGCAGCAGTAGTTTCAGGTGAACCATTGATGTTGCCTGCGTCAGGGTATGCGTTTAAGAAATCTTCAACTTTTTGTCTCTCGCTGGCATTATAAGCGTCAACTTGTGCAGCTGTAACACTTGGGTCGTTCTTTTGAGCTGTTTCTAGATCAACGCGTGCGAAGTCATTGAAATCTCCTTCAGCATCTACAGTACCCGGTCTGTTGGCTAAGTTTTTCTTAGAAAGGTCAATAGTGTAATTGATGAAGCCATCTTCACCTAATTTACTTCCATTGTTAAGGGCGAGGCCGATGTTTTCACCATCACCTTCAGAAGTAATTCCTGTTCTTAAAGTAACAGACCCTACTTCAGCATCATCTTTAAGAATGATGTTCATTACACCTGCAATGGCATCAGAACCATATTGTGCAGAGGCACCATCTCTCAAAATTTCAACTCTCTTAATAGCGGCTGTAGGTATAGCAGAGATATCTGCACCTGTTTCACCTCTACCAGGAGATGTTTGAGTATAAAGTAATGAACTTAAGTTTTTTCTCTTTCCGTTGATAAGGATTAATGTACGGCTAGGTCCCATATTTCTGATTTCGTAAGGATCTAGTAAAGAGGTAGCATCATTTACAGGAGTCTGTACTGTGTTAAAAGAAGGAACTCTGTACTGCAATGCCTTGTCAAATGTAGGCTGACCTGTTGCAACTAAATCATCAGCAGCAAGCATGTCTATAGGAAGTGGAGTGTCAGTAGATGATCTTCCTGCATTTCTAGATCCGACTACTACAATGTTTTCTAGCTGAGCCACATCAGGGGCCATAGCTACTGAAATGGTTGATTGTCCGGCAACAGCTACTTCTTGAGTTTTGTATCCAACATAACTGAAGACTAAAGTAGCACCTTCAGCTACATCTAAAACTAGCTTACCTGATAAGTCAGTAGTACCACCAGTGCTAGTACCTTTTATCATAACGTTAACTCCCGGTAAAGCAGCTCCATTATCATCAGTAACACTAATGGTTACGCTTTTTTGAGCTATTTCAACTTCTATAACCTCTTCAGCTGCTTTTAAAGCAGATTTATTTACACTGATTACGTTATTTACTTGTTTGAATTTTAAATTAGCATTACTTGCTATATCAGTTAATATAACTGCAACAGAAGCATTGTCATATTTTTTAGATAACCTGCTGGCAGTGCTCATATTGGCTTCACTATAATGAAAAGTGAATTCCGTTTTAGCTTCTAATTGACTAAAAGCTTCTTTAACAGTAGCGTTAACAAGGTTAAGGTTTACATAAACCTCTTTTACACTTTGAACTGCAGCGCTTGCGCCAAAAGTGGGAGGTGCTGCCATGAAGTACAGCACGAGGCACCAGAGGGTTAGTCGCAAGGTCTTGGTTGTAGGTCTCTTCATACTTTAATGATTTAGTTTACTTGGTATAAATTAATTTTACTTGTTTTTCTTTGATTGAATATTTGAAGTTTAGAGCAAACGACATGCTTTTGAGCACCTGTTCCAGGCTTAAATTGTCGAACCTTCCTGTGAACTTTTTGTGCTCAATAGCTAAGTCATATGTAATTTTCACATTGTACCATCTTTCCAGTATGGGTATTATTTCTTGCATCGATTGGTTCTCGAAGTATAATATGCCATCTTTCCATAGGTAGTCGTTGTTATTCGAATTGGTTTCTTTTTTTATGGTTTGGTCTTCTGTATTTATTTTAAGAGCTTCTCCCGTTCCTAAATAATAATTCTCATTGCTTGCCTCTGTCTCTGGTGCTATTTTAATGCTACCCTTTGCTAATGATATTTTGTAATTGCTACCTCTGCTTACAATATTGAATTCAGTACCTAGTGCAGTAGTTTTATAGCCTTGTGCTAATACTATAAAAGGCTTACTGTCTTTAGCTACTTCAAAGTATGCTTCTCCAGTCAAAGTAATCAGCCGAGCAGAATCCGAGAATGGTTTCTGGTAGGTGATATTACTTTCTGAGTTTAAGTATACCTTAGAGCCATCGCTCAGTTTAATTACTGACTTCTCTCCTTTATGATTACTTTTTGTAATCATTGATTGCTCAATTTTTTTAATGCTTTGGGGTTTAGGTTTGGGTAAATAAAACCAAATGGAGGTGCAGGCTAATAGTAGAATGACGGCTGTGAGCCTCCAAAAGGTTTTATTAAAAAAGGTATTAGGTTGATTGTTTCTTAAGGTCTTATTTATGTCATTTAATATATCTGTATGGTTTTTAACTTCTTGTTCAGCATAAGGCCACTGGTCATCCATGATTTTATTTAGCATGGCTTCCCCTTGAGCACTTTTTAATATTTCAATGGCAATCTGAGCTTCCTCAGGGCTACAGTTGCCTGATAGGTATTTTTTTATGAGTTGGTGGTGCACTTATTGGGTATTATTAGGCTTACATATAAGCTATTACCATAGCTTATTTAATTTACTCATTGGGGAGTGAAAATTATTTTGTTTCTACTATAGCTTCCTTTACTTCTTTGGTAGCTCTGTAGAGTTGGTTTTCAACCGTACGGATAGAAATATTGAGTTTTTTGGCAATTTCTCGGTTGCTTAGCCCTTCATTTTTGCTTAGCATAAAAACTTGCTTTTGGCTGCTAGGCAAGTCTTCAATGTGAGAGTTAGCATGATGCATCAAGTCTTTAAAGATGATGTAGTCTTCGGTGTTTTGACAAACAAAAGCGGATGAATGGTGTGCTTGTTTTTTGTAATTATCTTCTAAAGCTAGGCGTCTAAGTTTTTTTAAAATAGTGCGTTTTGATATGGTAAGTATGTAAGCTTCAAATGGCTTATCGGGGCTTATTCGGTCTTTATTTTCCCAGATGGCAATAAATACTTCTTGTAATATGCATTGAGCATCGTCAATATTTAGCCCCATATATTTGGCAAGGCCAAATACTCTTTTATGATAAAGGTTAAATATTTGATTAAAAGCTGATTTACTGCCTTTAGTCAGCTTTTTAATTAGTTTTGGTTCACTATCGGTTTTCATTAGAGCCACTACAACGATGTAGGTTTAGGTTTAAGTTAATTTGATCCAAAGGATATTTCGTAAAAACTATATATTACTGATAGTTAGTTGAATAACCTTAAATTCTAAAATTTTACTAAAATCGAGTCTTATAGGTAAATTTTTGAACCTTTATGGATCTAAAAAACAGTTATAAGCATTAATTCATGATAGAAGCAAAGCCAATTTATGTAAATGCTTTATTTTAAGCAATGATGTAGGGGGTAAAAAATAATAATTTTGTAGAATATTATTTTTAAATCTTGTTAAAGTGCAGTATATAATATTGTTTTAAATAAAAAGAGGTGCCAAGGCACCTCTTTTTATTTATTTGAACAGTACTGTTCTATAGATAGTTGTATTGACTTTAGGAATGTTGGAACCCCACTTTCCGTTGATGAATGAAATCACTTCATTGGCCACGATGGCGTGGCCTCTCGGGTTAGGGTGAATGCCGTCAGTAGAAAATATTCCAGTTGGTGAAAAATCGGGTTGTAATACTACTCCTTCATAATCAAAACCTTTAATGCCATCACTGGCACTAATGGCTTCTGGAGTAAGTGCCAGTTGTGTAGCCAGCGTTTGTGATAGGCCTGCTGCATTAGCCAATAATGGTTGTATGTCGAACATCTCTACTCCTGGTGTTGCAGCAGCAATGCCATTGATAATAGCGCTGTAGGTGGCTCTTCCTGTCACTATATTTGCTTGCTCTGCTGATGTCAATACATACCTTTCATTCATAGCTGTACCTACCCCATAGACTGTATTCGGGTTTTCAGGGTCTGCCAATGTGCCAAGCAAAGATCCTGCACTAAGGAGGATTTTATCTGAAGCATTGGTTTGTCTAAGCTTAGGTAAATTAGGCACGGTGGTAAGTTCTGGGTCTTCTACCACAAAGCCGTTATTGCCTTCTTTGAAGTTGATAATTCTTTTATTGTACTCTTCTTCACTAATAAGTTGGGCGTTGTATGCTTGAAGTAATCCTCCATTATACTGTGCATAGCTAGAGTTGACATTTGTTGCCAACTCTGCTGTCATGGGAATGGGATTATAGCTTACGGCATTAAGATACGGCAATGTCAAAATAGGGGGTAAGTTAATAATTATGCCCTGTGCGCCAGTGCTTCTTAGCTTGGTTATAATGTTAGTGTAAAGAGATTGGAATGTTTGTGCGTCTAATTTATCTAAAGGAGCGTCTGATGTTCCTCCATCTAAAGCATAATTCAAAACATCATTGCTGCCTACCCACAAAATGAAAAACGTAGGCTTTACTGAAATGACGTCATTTAGTAGGGTACTTGTTCCTGGATCAGTAGCAAAACGTGCATAAAATGGATTTTGATATAAGCCCGCATTATCAGCAGTAGCCATATTTAAACCGGGTACACCAAAATTATTAAGTTGAGACTTGTCTCCGCTATAAGCGGTAATCTCATCTCCTGGTGTAGTTGGTTCAGGGCCTGGTATTGCAGTGTTCAGTATAAACTTTCCAAAAGTAGCAGTATTGTCACTGTTTAATGTGGTATTAAAACCATTAACAGCATCTATGTCTGGCTGATTAAAAGAGGTTGATAGTTCTGCTTTAACTATTTGTTGGCCTATAATGTTAGCAAAAGAACTGCTTTGGCCTTCAGTATACAGTGCTCCATCCATGAAGCCAGCCACCAATGAGTTTCCCATAGAAACGAAATTGGAGAAATCAGCTTCGCCACTCGTATAGGTAATTGATATGCTGTTTTCTTCTATTCTTTCTTCTATTAATTTATCTTCTTTGTCGCAGCTCCAGAGTAAAAGTGTGCTTAAGGAGAAGTATTTTATGTATATAGTATATTTTTTCATGGTATAGTTCATTCTAAGATTAATTGAAAAATTCATCGAATGTGAGGCCTACGTAGAAAATAGCACCAATGCGAGGGTTACCAAAAGAAGTGGTGTATCGTTCATTAAGAATGTTAGAACCTCCTACCTTAAGCATAGATTTCAGATTTGTTAACTTATAGCTTACTTGTGCGTCAACTGTGCCATAAGCGGGTATTACACCTTCTCCAAATGAAGACTCCCAGAAGTAAGCTTCTTGCCATCTATAGTTGATAGAGAAGCCCATATTTTTAGTCACTTTTCTGTTAGCAAACTTTAAATTGTATCTCCATTCTGGTGTATTGAAGAAGGCATTAAAGCCATTGCTCTTTAGATCGTTGTCATTGATTAGCTCATTGTAAGATACGTTACCACCTATTTGATAGCCTTTAGGTAAAGAATAATCAACGCCAACAGCAAAGCCTTGAGCATTTACAATTTCACTTGAGTTGATATCGAATCCGTATCTTACCGTTTCTACAGTGCCATCTACTATTTCTTGCGGACTTGCAGCAGGGCCTGCATATAGAGGAGTTCTGCCATCTGTATTTGTATTTCCAGTGGCAGTTTGAATTAAGTCAACTTCAGTTATAAAGTCGGTATATCTACTGTAGTAGTAATAGGCATCAATTAATAATTTATTACCAATTAAGCTCTTATAACCAATTTCATAAGTACTTACTTTTTCTGTTTTAAAGTCAAAATCATTCCATGCGGTTAATTCATCAATGCTCATTTGCCCATTTCTTACCTTTTGAATGTCTTCCAAGTTATAAACGGCATTTGTTTTTAAATTAAACTGGTCTACAATGGCCTCGTTGCTACCTATTAATCGCCTGGTGACTACATCAAGGTTAATGAATTGATCTTGTGTAGTAGGTATTCTGAAGCCTCTTTGGAATGATGCTCTTATGTGATGTTCTTTTTTCGAACCTAATGAATAAACTGCTGATAATCGTGGTGAGAACTGACCTTTGAAATTTTCATTTTTATCATACCTGATAGAGCCTGTTAAGTCCAGTTTTTCATCAAGTATTGATTTTTTTAATTCCACATAGCTACCAAATTCATCTATGGTAAATTCATCTCCGGTGTCAATATTCTCCAAGGCGAATAACGTGCCTCCAGACTTAAGATTATATCTTCTGAAATTACCACCGACAATTACCTCTGCGAAAGAAATTTTGTCTGAAAAATTATACATGGCTTCTGCATGGTATAAACTTGTTTCATCTAAGAATTTAGCACCTCCTTCAGAAATGGGTTTAGTTCTTAAACTGTCAAAAACCTGATTGTATTCTGCACTTCCTACCTCTAATCTTTGTGTGTTAGTCCACGCATATTGATGTGCCTGCTCTACGGAAGCTCCTTGGGAACGGGCGCCTGCAAAATTGCTAAAGTATGAAGGTACATATGTGGCGGCATTCATAAGCGAGGCTAAAGTGTTGGCTGCGTAGCTGTCGCCAGCATCTTCTTGTGTAGTGTAAGCTCTAGCAAAGAAGTTGCTTCCTCGGAGTTCTAGCTTACCTGTCCAAATAGAAAAGTCATCGAGCACGAACCTGTCATTGGCAGTGTATACAGTACTACCAAAGCCAATATTGTACTGACCTATAAGTTCAAGTTCATCGTTGAGTCTGTAGTGTAGGGCGCTTCCAAGTTTTAAACTAGAGGTAGTGTTGTCTACAAATTCTCTTTCTGAGTATCCTAATGGGGTGAAGTTGCCTTCCTCTCCGTTAGGGATTAAAGGTCTAATGGCGGCAATTGTAGCTCCTTGCTCTCCGCCTCCAGCAATTACTCCATCAGCCACACTTCCTAGGTTCACTAATGGTTCGCCATATACATTTACCCCGTCATATGTTCTGTTGTTGTCTCTGTATCCCTGTTTTGTTGCATCATAACTTGGGCTAGTTTCCACTAAATTAGATTGGTCACGGTAGTCTACACCTCTAAAATCTGCAGCTTTCAGGTATGAGGCAGTGATTTTAAAGGCTATTTTGTTGTTGAATGCCTTGGCGTAACGGATGGCATAGTCTTGATATGCCGAAAGGTCATCATCTTCTTCATCTATATGATTAATGCCCACTTTTGCACTAGCGCTAAGCCCTTGATATTCGAAGGGGCTTTTGCTATTCATGAGTATAATACCTTGAATGGCATTTGGTCCGTATAGGGCTGATGCTGCTCCAGGAAGGATTTCCATGCTTTCAAGATCTAGTTCGCTAATACCTACTATATTACCTACGGGGAAGTTCAAGCCTGGTGCTTGGTTGTCTATACCATCTATGAGTTGAACCAATCGATTGTTTCCGTTTGAGCCAAAACCTCTTGGGTTAATGCTCTTAAATGTCATACTCTGGGTGCTTACATCCATGCCTTTTAAGTTGGCGATGGCATCGTAAAAGCTAGGAGCGGGATTTTGTTGAATCGCTCTGATGTCCATTTTCTCAATGGATACGGGTGATTCAAGGATATTCTCTTCCACTCTGGAGGCGGATACCACTACCTCTTGTCCCAGAAGCGCAGCCTCTTGTAGCGCTACTGAAATGGTATTAGTAGATGAGGTGATTTCCATCTCTTTGGAGTCAAAACCTACAAAACTAAATAGTATCGAGAACGGAGGTGCTTCGCTTACCTCTAAGCTGAATTGTCCTTCAGCATTCGAAATGGTGCCTATTACTTTTCCGACTACTACTATGTTTACTCCGGCTAAAGGTTCATTGGTGCTGGCATCTAGCACTTGACCAGAAAGTGTTGTGGATTGTGCAAAGACTAAATTCCCTAAAAAAAAGGAGAGGAGGAAAATAGGAACGGTTATTTGTTTCTTCATGTGTCATTGGGTTAAGCAATACATTTGATAAAGATGGCCACAGATCTTCAAAATGATACTTCGAGCCTAACCCAATGTACAATATTTTATTTTAAAAAGTAAGGCTTATTATTACTTTTTCGAAAACGGTTGCAGAGATTTTATTGACCCTCTATTTCTCTTCTAAGGTGTTCCGCAAGCTTATCGCATAAGTTATTTATCTCTGTAGACATAAATTCATCTCCTGTGCTTGTTAATAAAGTCTGTGCTATTCCGCCTAGGCAGTCTACATAAAATCGTTTCATTTCGTCTACGGGCATATCTTTGGTCCATAGGTCTATACGCATGGTGTTCTTTTGGGCATCGTCCCATAATGATACACTTATGCTTTTTGTCTCATTGCCTGCACCATCTTCAGGTTTGTCTGTGGCGTCCCATTTAATAGTTTCAGGAATGTTATTCTCATCTAACTCTACCGTGAAATTGATTTCCGATTTTTTCATGCGCTGCTAGTGTTATTGATTTCTGTTGTTAAGTATGCTATTATTTGATACTATTAAAAATAGCCGTGAATATAAGGCATTTATAATGAATCAGTACTATTAGTAGTCTGTTCCATGCCTTTGCTTTATTTACAATAGTTCATTTTTCTTACGATCATTACGTACTAATGTTACGTAGAGTAGCGTGGTTCTACATTAGTGTTTTTGCAAATTCAATAAAGAATTCCATCGCTGCCGGATTTTTCAGCGCATCTTTGTTCAGTGAACTGTCAATTGGCTTACCCATCAATACTTTTTTTACTGGGGTCTCAGTTTTCTTTCCACTTATAGTGTATGGCACTTCCTTGATTTGAATGATCGCATCAGGAACATGCCTTGGAGTGTACTCACTTCTAATGGTTGACTTTATTTTTTTACTTAGCGATTCGGATAAGGGGTGTTGATTTTTGGTGACCACAAATAAAGGCATAAACTGTTCTCCATTTGGTTGATCAATACACACGACTATGCTGTCAGTTATTTCGTCAATTTTGTCTATGGCTTGGTATACTTCACTCGTTCCTATTCTTACTCCACCACGATTTAATGTGGCGTCAGATCTGCCATATATTATGATGCCACCTTTTGGTGTGATTTTTATCCAGTCGCCATGGCGCCATACACCAGGAAACTCTTCAAAATAGCTGTTTTGGTATTTTTGCTTATGTGTGTCGCCCCATAGATAAATGGGCATGGATGGCATTGGAGCGCTTATAACCATTTCACCTACTTCGTTAATTATAGCATGGCCACTTTCATTATATGCTTCGAGTTTACACCCTAATGCACGGCATTGAATTTCGCTGCTATAAACAGGAAGAAGTGGATTGCCTCCAACAAAGGCGCTGCAAATATCGGTTCCGCCACTCATAGAAGTGAGCCAGATATTTGAATGGATATTATTGTATACCCATTCAAAGCCTTCTGGAGGCAACGGTGAGCCAGTGCTGCCTATAGAGATCAAATGTTTTAAATCATATTTATTGGCAGGAGAAGTTCCTTCTTTCATGTTGGCAATGATGTAACCAGCACTGGTGCCCAAATGAGTGATTTTAATTTCTTCTGCTAATTGCCATAGTGAATCTATTGCAGGATAAGCCGGACTTCCATCATATAATATAACAGTACCTTGACATAATAATGCACTCTGGATGTAATTCCACATCATCCAGCCGGTGGTAGTGTACCAAAAGCATCTGTCTCCAGGTTGCACATTTTGATGAAACGCCATATACTTATAATGTTCAAGTAAAATGCCGCCTTGACTATGTGTTATGGCCTTAGGTTTTCCTGTAGTGCCTGAGCTATATAATACCCAAATAGGATGGCTAAATTCTACTTGGGTGAAAGTGAGAGCTTGCGGAGTAAATGTCTCTAGGTCTTTCCAGTAAGTGATATTTTCTAATTGATGATCTAAAGTTACTGCTTCTTCATTGTGGCTAAGGTAGGGGATGAATAAGGTGTTTTCTATTGTTGTTATTTCCTTTTGAAGGGTTTGTATCGTTTCAGATTTGTTATAAGTTTTACCTCCATATGAATAACCATCAACTGCTATTAAAACTTTTGGCTCAATCTGAGCAAACCGGTCTATCACGGCATTGATACCAAAATCTGGAGAGCAACTGGACCAAATGGCTCCCAAACTATTGGCCGCCAGAAAAGTAATAGTTGCCTCTGGGCAGTTTGGTAAGTAGGCCACGATACTATCTCCCTTTTTTACTCCCCACGCTATAAATTGCTGCTGTACTTGCGATACTTTGTCAGATAGTTCTTGCCAGCTTATTTCAGTGATAGGTCTTTGTTCTGATTTGAATATTATCGCGGGGTATAAATCGGTGTGTTTTCTGAAGATTTGCTCAGCGTAGTTGAGGGTAGTGTTAGGAAACCAATTATAAAATGGCATTTGATTACCCTCTAATATATTGGATGGGGGAGGAGTCTCTTCTGAAACTTGGAAATATTCCCAGATGGCTTGCCAGAAGGTGATTATTTCTGAGGTAGACCAATTATGAAGCTCTTCGTAATTATTGAACGATAGTTGCTTATTGGTTTTTAGCCAGTTTAAAAACAGGCTTATATTAGATTCCTGAGCGAATTTTTTTGAAGGAGTCCACAGGAGGTTAGGAGATATGTCATCAGCCATAATTTCATATTTTTGATTGCTCTAATATTTTCAAGGCAGTTTCTTTATCTTTTTTTAGTTGTGCTTTTAAAGCGTCTACATCAGAGAATTTGATTTCCTCTCTAATTCTGCCCATAAAGTCAATAACAATTGACTCTCCATAAATATTAGCATTAAAATCAAAAATATTGACTTCAATCGTTTTCTTTTTTCCTGAAACAGTAGGGCGGTAGCCAATATTAAGCATACCGAAGAAATATTTTCCTTCTTGTAAAACTTTAACAGCATAAGCTCCATCTGCAGGAATAAGTTTATGTCTGAAATCTAGCTCTACATTTGCTGTAGGGAAACCTAGCATGCGACCTATTTTTTCGCCTTTCACAACCCTTCCTGTAATGCTGTAAGGTCTTCCCAGTAGGTCAGTTGCTGCATTTATATCTCCTTTCAGTAATGCTTGCCGTATATTAGTAGAGCTGACCCCAATTTCATCCACCTCTTGTTTTGATATTTCCTCCACCTCAAACCCATATTGGTTGGCATTGTTTTTTAGAAACTCAAAGCTTCCTTCTCTGTTTTTTCCAAAGCGATGATCGTACCCTATCACTAGTTTTTTAGTGCCAATGGTCTCTACCAATATTTTTCTTATAAACTGATCAGAGCTAAGGTTAGCGAATTCTTTGGTAAATGGAATTCTCAAAAGATGGTCTATGCCTTGCTGTTTTAATAAGGCAGCTTTTTCCTCAAAGGTATTGAGTAATTTAAGTTCTGTTTGTTCAGGATAAAGGACCAAGCGGGGGTGCGGCCAAAAAGTAATCAGAACGGATTCACCATTATTATTTTGAGCAATCTCTTTTACCCGCTTCAATATTTGCTGGTGTCCCACATGTACACCATCGAATGTGCCACTAGTGACAACCGCATATTTTAACTTTTTAAAGTCCTCTATACCGTGATAAATTTTCATATGGCTGCTACAGCTTCTTCTATAGTTTTCGCATCGGTAACCTTAAATTCACCAATACGTGTTCTTCTTAGCTCTGATAGATAAGCTCCAACTTCTAATTTTTTACCAAAGTCGCTTGCTAAACTTCTTATATAAGTTCCTTTAGAGCACACTACTCTAAAAGATACTTCAGGCAAGTTGATGTCGGTAATTTCAAATTCTGAAATTTCAACCTGTCTTTCTTTAAGTTTTATTTCTTCTCCTTTTCGGGCACTTTCATATGCTCTTTTTCCATCAACTTTTACGGCACTGTATATAGGAGGGGTCTGAGTAATTAGTCCTAAAAAATCTGCTGTGGTTTTTTTAATATCCTCTTCAGAAATATGATCGATTGGTGTTTCGCTATCTACTTCCGTTTCAAGGTCATAAGATGGAGTGGTTTTTCCAATAACAAATTTACCAGTGTACTCTTTTTCCTGAGCTTGAAATTTTTCAATTTGTTTGGTCATTTTTCCTGTACATAGTATCAGGAGCCCAGTGGCTAGGGGGTCTAAAGTGCCAGCATGACCTATTTTTTTTATTTTGAGTGCGTACCTAAGCTTTTTTACAACATCAAAGGATGTCCAATGATATGGTTTGTCAATTAAAAGTACGCTTCCTTCTTTTTTTTCTTCTTCCGTCATTACAGATAAACAGCAGTGAGTACCACTAATGAAACAATAATACAATAAGCCGCAAAATATATCAGTTTTCCTTTACGCACAATGGCTATCATCCACTGGCAAGCTACCAAACCCGCTAAAAAAGAAGCAATAAAACCAGCGGCTAAAGTTAACCCTGAAATGCTACTGGCAGCAGCTTCCGGTGCTTTGATGAAGTCCAAGGTTTTTAATAGCGCAGCTCCTAAGATGGGGGGTAATACCATTAAGAATGAAAAGCGCGTGGCTTTGGTCTTTTCTACTCCCATGTATAAAGCTGTGGCAATAGTAGAACCAGAACGTGAAATGCCAGGAAATATAGCAATCGCTTGTGCAATTCCGATTATTATAGCTCTGCCAAAAGAAACCCCTTTAGTGCCTCCTTTAGTGTAATAAGTTATTGTTAGTAAAAATCCCGTAATTAAAAGCATACATGCCACAAATACGATATTTCCGCCAAAAAGAGCTTCTAATTTTTTTTCAAAAAGCACGCCTACTATTCCTACAGGAATCATACTTATTGCAATTTTAGCGGCAAACTGGGTAGGTTCATTCCACTTAAACTCAAGTAGGCCTTTTATAATCTCCCAAATGTCTTTTCTGAAAATTACAATGGTACTTAAAGCCGTTGCTGCATGCACTATTATTGAGAATAGAAGGTTTTCACTGCTTTCTACACCTAATAAATAGGCGCCAATTTCAATATGCCCACTACTACTTACAGGTAAAAATTCAGTTAACCCCTGTATAATCCCTAAAATGATGGCTTCAATTAAACTCATTGATTCTCTTTAGGGTTGTGAAGAATAGCAACTAACTCGATGATAAAGCCTATCATAACTACTAATGGACCAAGGGTTAAGCCTATAAAACCAAACCCAAAAGGCTCAGAATCTAAAGTCATTATTACGAATCCAATAACCAATACAGCAATGCCGGCAAGCATTAATTTATAATTCTTCCCTCCGAAAGGAAGTTTATCATTTTTTTCCATGTTCTAATTAATATAATTCGTCTAAAGATAGTTTGAGGTATTTATTGATAGCTCTTAGGGTACTCATAAAGCCAATGATTGCTCCTAGTAATAGTAAAGCTGCAAATAAGATCGCTGTCTTTTCTGGTTCTTGAAGTTGTGCTACTTCAGGTATTTTCTTAACAGAAAAGTTCATTAAAAAGTAAAGCATAGCAGAAGCCATAGTGCCGCTAATTATGCCATGAAAGCACGCTCTCAATAAAAAAGGTTTTTGTATAAATGATGATTTAGCTCCTACTAACTGCATGCTTCTTATTAAGAAACGTTGAGAAAATAATGCTAATTTAATTGTGTTATTGATAAGTATAGCTACTACAAGCAAAAGAATAACAGCAAAACCCAATAAGAATAGGCTTATTTTTGTCATATTCTTGTTGATGCTGTCAACAAAATTTGCTTCATATTTTGCTTCAAATACACCACTTATGCTCTCAATATCATTTTTCACTAAGCTCATTTGCTCTAGTGTTTGATATTCAGAAGCAACTCTTATTACGTAAGTGTCTCTCAGTGGGTTTTGACCTAAGAATTCTGAAAAATCTTCGCCCGTATCTTCAATGAAGTCTTTAGCAGCATCTTCTTTTGAGATATATTTAATCTGTACTTCATCATCCTGCTCTGCTACAAAGTCTTTTGAGGAAAGAGTTTTTTGGATCTGAATTCTTTGATTTGCGGTTATTTCTTTGTCAAGATATACCTGGATTTCAATGTTTTCCTTAATTAATTCAGTTAGCCTATTTGTATGAAGCAATAACAACCCAAATAGCCCTATTACAAACAAGGCGAGTGTAATGCTGAAAACTACACTGGTGTAGGGGTAGCTGCCAAGCTTTTTCTTTTTTCTGCTTTTATATTCTTTTTCCACTGAAATAATTAAAAATTAAATCAAATTTAGTAATTGTTATTCAACTATTAAACCTAAGGTTAAAATATTACTCGATTACTAATATACAGCCTTCGAGTCATTTTGTTGAAAATAAAAAAAGGATTGTCCTTTGCAGAACAATCCTTTTAACGAATTATATGATTTCCTATTCTTCTCTTACTTGATTTAATGACTTTACAAGCTTATCATCTTTTACTTGTTCTAGCTTAGTAATTTTAGATTGTTGCTTATTTAAGCTATAGTATTTGTCTTTATAGTATAAGAACAAACTCTTGTCATTGTTCTCGTTAATTTCTATCACTTCGTAAAGAGACTTTTCGAAGTTTCCATACAATTGAAGTTTACCATTGTTAAACTTGTAGTGGAATGAGTGCTTTTTCTCCGAATTGTCAATTATTACATCAAGCCCTGTTTGATTTTTATAGTCTTTATTCGCTAATGCATTTCCAGGCGCTTCCAAACTATCGTGATCAGAAGTGGGTTGATCAAAGTTTTTAACCTGAGGCTTATTTATATTAATAGTTGGCGAAGAAGTACTTGCTTCTTCAGTAGGTTTCTCTTCAGCGCTACTAATTACAATTGTAGGTTCTTTAAGCGAGCGCTCGTTTAGGTTAACTTCAGGTATTTCATTTTTCTTAGCTTCACTAGTGGCATCTTCAGCTACTGGCTCTTCATCCTGAGGTAAAGCACTGGTAGTGTTTAGTTCATTAGTAGAAGCATTTTTACCTATTACGTTTTCTGTTTCAGAAGGAATTGTAATAGTGGTTGCTGTGCTATTCTCTTCAGTACTTATGTCCTTATCCATAGAAACATACAGGCCAACTGAAGTTACCAAGGCAAGTATAACAACTATAGCAGCTATTTTGCCAGCTTTGCTACCACCAGTTGTTGTAGTCTCAGTAATGGGGATACTGTTTAGCATGCTTTTTAATTCAGCTCTTCTCGTCTCTTGAATGGATTTAATAACTTCACTTTGAAAGTCAAATTCCTTTTTCAATTCTGAGTTTTGATGAAGAGATGATTCAAATTCTTGCTTTTCGAGGGCAGTCATTTGATTGCTAAAGAATGCGTCAATTTTTTCTACATTGCTCATATTTTCTTAATCAAGAAAGTCACTCTCTGAATACAGAGATTTGACTAGTTCATCTAGTTTCTTTTTACACTTATACTTTTTCGTTTTGGCGGTATTTGTGTTGGCAAAACCAAGCTTATCAGCTATATCTTGCATAGACAATCCGTCAAAGTAGTAAAACATCAGCACCTTTTTACACGTTTCACCCAATTGTCCAATACAGTCGCTTATAATTTTAGCTCTTTCTTTACTATCTACATCTATATGTTCCTCTCCATCTTTTTCTTCATGTGAGAGGCGTTTTTTTCTGTCGAGCTCTTTCCTCCATAGATTCTGGCATATACTATAAAGGTAAGTGCTTATTTTAGATGTAAGAACGAGATTTCCGCTTGTGGCCTTTTGCCAAAATACTACTAAGGCATCTTGGTAAATATCTTTGGCTTCTTGCTCTGTACCACTATTGGACGTCACAAGCTTGGTCATCATTCTATAATACTTCTTATAAAGATACTCCAAGGCTTTTTCGTCACCACGACATATACGTTCAAAAACCTCATTGTCCTTCATTGAGCTCTGGTGTTTTATACAGGAAAAGAAAATCAGGTAACCCCATCCTGTTCGTTGTTAAAAAAATATTCTTCAAAATGCTTTATTTTCGTTTAAGAAGCAATGGAGTAACTAATTATTCTGCCTTTATCCACTCTTGTGTTCTATAAAAAACTCCCCAATAGCCTCTAATGTTTAGTTTGCCATCTTCAACCCAGATTTTACATTTGTATATTTTACCTTCATCAGGTTTTAAAACGCTGCCGTCTACATATTCATTACCATCTTTTTTTAAATTTCTGATAATTTCCATGCCTATGATTTTTTTGCCGTAGCGTTCATCTTCTTTAGGGCATTCTTTACAAATAGGATCTGGATCTTCGCCATCTTTTCTGAAAAGTTTAACGATTTTCCCGAAATATTTGTCTCCTTTTTTATAGATCTCAACTATGGATTTAGCTTCTCCTGTTTCGTCATCTATGGTTTTCCATTTACCTGTTATGCTTTGGGCAGATAACATTTGTACAGATAAAATAAGGGCTAAAGTTGCTATAATATTTTTCATCATAAGTTCAATGTTTAAAGAATAATTACGGTTGTAATATCTTTTTAATAATTAAAATTATTTGTCTGTAGTATTCATAACAAAAAAAGCTCCAAAGTCTGGAGCTTACATTATTGTTAAATATAACGTATTTTAATGAAGTTTTAATTGAATTAGTTGTACTATAAATTAAAGGAACATCTTTTGAAGGGCATTCCATAGTAATTTTTTTTCTGTTGGCGTATTAGAGATAATATCTAGAGCGGCACAATTAAGCAATTGCTTCTCAGAGATAGATTCTAATTCATACATCGCAAGGTTTTTATTGAAAATGGTATTGTCATCCACTCCAAAAAGCAGAAACTGCGATGAATTGTATTTGAATAAAGTATCTTGAGAGATAGACTCATTGTTCGCTAAATTAATGATAGCTACTTCTTTAATATCTAGCTTAACAGCTTTCAATATTTTACTTAAAAAATCTTCATTTTGAGGTGAAATAAATTCAACACCGCTTTCATTAACCAAAACGAACACTTTTCCACTGGCATTTCCTTTAATGTTAAGGGTAGGGGCAGCGGGTACTTCCGTTTTAGGTGCTGGTGTAGTCTTTATTTCTTCTGGCTTGGGAGCAATTTCCTCAGTTTCTTTTCTAGTTTCGGTAACGTCAACCTCTTCCTTTAGCTGAGGTAGTTCTTCACCTTTAATAACATATACCGGTTCTTTAATAAAAGTCCTGAGAAAATCGTATTCAGCCATTTTACTTCTTTAAATTAAATATTGATTTTAATTCTGTCGCTTCATCTGGAGTCATTCTGCCTCCTAAAACTAATCTTAATTGGCGTCTTCTTAACGCTCCGTCAAATAATTCCTTTTCTTCTTCCGTTTCTGGAATTGCTTCAGGAATGTCTATGGGTCTTCCGGTTTGGTCTACCGCTACAAATGTAAAAAAGGCTGTATTGCTGGCAAATTTTTTACCACTTGGTATATCTTCAGCTTCAACTTTTATGTGTACTTCCATAGACGAGCTAAAGGCGCGAGTTACCTTTGCTTTTAACGTTACTACGCTACCCAATGGGATTGGTTTAGCAAATGATACGTTGTCAACCGAGGCCGTAACTACTATTCGATTGGAGTGTTTTTGAGCTGCTATGGCAGATACTATGTCCATCCAATGCATAAGACGGCCCCCCATTAAGTTATTTAAAGTGTTGGTGTCATTGGGGAGTACCAACTCAGTCATGGTGACATATGAGTCTCTAACGAATTTTTTATTCTTTTTAGACATTGAATTTGTTATAGTTTAATGATAGAAATGCAAATATCAGTTATTAAAATAATAGAGTGCAACTAATTGATGAAGAGAGTGATAATGCAATAACTATGTTTTGTTAATAGTTTTAATTGCAATTATTCGTTTCGGGTTTTTATATTTTTTCAGGATTAAAATTTTAGTATTTATATGATACTATTTATTCCAACCTTCGTCTCCTAAAAGAGGTACGAAACTGAAGTAATCAAATTCTTCTTTTTTTAGTCTGCGCTCATCAACTTTAATGATTTTAAGCATTTTTTGTTTTGCGTTATCTCCAACAGGGATGATTAAGATGCCGCCTGGGTTTAATTGTTTTAATAAACTAGTGGGTACTGATGGAGCTCCTGCAGTAACGATAATTTTATCAAAAGGAGCGTAACGAGGAAGACCTTTGGATCCATCGCCTTGAAAAAAGATCGGTTTATAACCCATTTTGGGTAAAAACCGTCTGGTGCGTTCATATAACACTTGGTTATATTCTATAGTATAAACTTTTGCACCCATCTCTACTAAAACGCAAGCCTGATACCCACTGCCAGTGCCTACCTCCAATACTTTGTCGCCAGGTTTAATTTCTAATTTTTCGCTTTGAAAAGCTACTGTGTAGGGCTGAGATATGGTTTGTCCTTCGCCAATGGGAAAGGCTTTGTCTTGGTATGCATGACCGAGCAATGCATTATCAAAAAAGAAATGACGGGGTATTTTGTTTATTGCACTTAAAACCCCCGAATCGGTTATGCCTTTTTCTTTAAGCACTTTAACAAGTGATCTTCTTAGTCCTCGGTGTTTGTAGCTGTCTTCCATATTAATAAGTTGTGAAGATAAAATAATCGTGTGATAAAGGGAAGTAGGAATGAAGTGCAGGTGTTTTTTTTTATTAAAAGCTAAAATTTTTAGTATTTAAATTTGCTTGTTAATACTAATTTGTAGTACCTTGGTGCTGTTGCTAATTATTTTAGTGTTATGATTGATAAGAGTTATAAGTTAAAGCTTTATAGTAAGAAGTTGAAATCTGGGAAGTGTCAGATTAAATTTAACGTTTCGTCAACAAGTCAACATTTAGGTTGGTATGGGTATTTATTGGTAGAGGCGGGGTCCACTTTAAAAGAAGTGGTAACAACTATAGAGGATGAAGTTAAATTTATTGAGGCTAAGGATGTATACTATCATAGTCATTTATATAATTTAGCCACTAAACAAAAGAGGAACGACTCTATAATTATTTTTAATAATTAGCGGATGAGCTTAATAAGCGATAATTTAAAATATTTAAGAAAGAAAATTGGCCTAACGCAAGAGCAAATGTCTGAGCGTATAGGTATAAAAAGATCATTACTTGGAGCCTATGAAGAAGGAAGGGCTGATCCTCGTATTAGTAATCTGATTAAGATGGCCGAGATATTTGGCACTTCAGTAGATATACTGATAAATAAGGATGTAAGTAAAATTTCAAGTGAAGAGCTTATAGTCAGTAAATTTAAACGTGGCAAGGAAGTATTGGCTATTACAGTAGATGGTGAGGAACGTGAAAATATAGAGCTTGTGCCACAAAAGGCTGCAGCTGGATATTTGAATGGATATTCTGACCCTGAGTATGTGAAGGAGTTGCCAAAATTTCACTTACCCATTCTTCCTACTAATGGTACATATAGAGCCTTTGAAATTACGGGTGATTCTATGTTGCCAATTTTGCCCGGTACAATTATTATAGGGCAGTATGTTGAGGATATTAGAGATATTAAAAATGGGAAAACTTACATTTTGGTCACTGAATCAGAAGGGGTGGTGTATAAACGTGTCTTTAATTATATAGAGGAGACCGGTAAGTTATTTTTAGTGTCTGATAATAGACAATATGCTCCATATCAGATTGCTGGAGAGGATGTGCTCGAAGTGTGGGCCAGTAAGGCTTACATAAGTGTGCAGTTCCCTGATGCTAATGATAGTCACGAAGTTTCTACTGAGCAACTTGCTTCAATAGTTCTAGATTTACAAAAAGAAATTATTCAGCTAAAAGCTGAGAAAGATAAACCTTAACCTAAACCCAAATACTTCCAAAGGCCATATACGTCCTTGGCCTTTGGAGTTTTTCTCTCCTTTACAGAATAGAAAACCGTAAATGCTGCTATTATAAATGATAGTTAGAAACATTTACTTGTTAATACGTTAGATATAGATAGTATTAATCATTAAAAAAGGTTTTCTATTGAATATTAAAAATACTTTTGAAAAAGTACTAGGGCTGAATAAAACTATTTTGGCCTTATCTTTTGCGCGTATGGCAGATGCGATGGGTAATAGTATTCTATTCATTGTGATACCGCTTTATGTTGCGAAATTACCTCACGAGCATTTACATTTTCCTGTTCCTGTTTTAGTCGGTATTCTTATCTCGTCATTTGGCTTTGTTACTTCATTATTACAGCCTGTAATGGGAGGTTTAAGTGATAAGCTAAATATGCGTAAAGGTATGATAGTAATAGGTCTTACTTTGGTAGCTATAGGTACAGTGGGGTTTGTGTTTGCTAATAATGTGCTGTCATTGCTGTTTCTTAGAGCTTTGCAAGGGGTGGGTGTGGCACTTACTATACCAGCTTCTTTATCAATTATTACGGCTGTTACGGAAAAGGAAACCCGTGGCGGAGCCATGGGGGTATACAGTACTTCCAGAATGGTAGGGTTTGCTTTAGGACCACTTATCGGAGGCTATTTGCAGGTGCATTCAAGTTTTGATACCACATTTATTGTGGGCGCTTCTTTAGTGGCTCTTTCTGCTTTGATGGTGTTATTCTGGGTTAAAGAAGTGAAAACAAATGTTGCTTCCAACCAAGAAGAGGGTGGAAAGTCTAAGATATTTGATTTTTCGTTATACAATTCAGGAATTTTAACTGCGGCACTTTCTACGTTTACTATGGCAGCATGCTTCTCTATGGTCACTACGTTGGAGAATCAATTTAATGCCAGATTGGATATTAGTGCTTTTGGGTTTAGTGTAGCATTTAGCATGCTTATGGTAGGACGATTGATTTTTCAGGTTCCATTAGGTCATTTTTCTGATAAAAAAGGACGAAGGCCATTTATTTTAGCAGGGTTGGTATTGATGGCTGTGAGTACTGCTGTAATGGGCGAGGTTATGGAAATGTATCAATTGATAATTGTACGTTTATTGCAAGGCATTGCTGCTGCAGGTATAGCTGCTCCGGCTTTTGCTCTGGCGGCTGACTTAGCTCAAAAAGGGGGAGAGGGCAGGCAGATGAGTGTTATAACTATGGGGTTTGCTTTAGGAGTTGCTGTGGGGCCACTTTTAAGTGGGCTATTGGTAACTCAATTTTTTGAGTTGCCATTTCTTGTTTGCGCTATAGCAGCTTTGATTAGTGCTTTCTTAGTATATAAGTATATGCCTGAAACAGTTGAAAAGCACTCATAAGTAAATTTTAACAAATCTATTGTAAACAGAAAAGGCCGATTTCAACGAAATCGGCCTTTTCTGATTTATTTGAATTAGCTATTAAGCTTTTTCCTTTTCTTTAATAAGGTTAAGTGCTGAACCTGCTCTGTACCATGCAATTTGCTGGTCATTATAAGTGTGGTTCAATTTGATAGTGTCTTCAGAACCATCAGCATGTTTCACTAATAATGTTAATTGCTTGTCTGGAGCAAACTGATCAAGATCTAAGAAGTCGAAAGTATCATCTTCTTGGATTTTGTCATAGTCAGCTTCGTTAGCGAATGTTAAACCAAGCATACCTTGTTTTTTAAGGTTGGTTTCGTGAATTCTAGCAAAAGATTTTACTAAGATTACTTTTACACCTAAATGTCTTGGTTGCATTGCTGCGTGTTCACGTGAAGAACCTTCTCCGTAGTTATGGTCTCCCACTACAATAGTTGGGATTCCTTCAGCTTTATAAGCTCTTTGAGTGGCAGGTACTGTACCATACTCTCCCGTGATTTGATTTTTAACAGAATCTGTAGCTTCGTTAAAGAAGTTAACAGCACCTGTTAAAGTATTGTCAGCAATATTGTCTAAGTGACCTCTATATCTCAACCATGGACCTGCCATAGAGATGTGGTCAGTAGTACATTTACCTTTTGCTTTGATTAATAACTTCATACCTGTGATGTTTTGTCCATCCCAAGGTTTGAAAGGAGTTAATAATTGAAGACGTTTAGAGTCAGGAGCAACTTTTACTTCAACACCACTTCCATCTTCTGCAGGTGCTTGGTAGCCATTGTCTTCTACATCAAATCCTTTTTCTGGTAATTCAAATCCTGATGGAGGATCAAGTTTTACCTGCTCTCCGTCTGCATTAGTTAATGTATCAGTTAATGGGTTGAAACCTAGATCACCACTGATAGCTAAAGCAGCTACTAATTCAGGAGAAGTTACAAATGCGTGTGTATTAGGGTTACCATCAGCTCTTTTAGAGAAGTTTCTGTTAAAAGAGTGGATGATAGTATTTTTTTCTTTTTTGTCAGCGCCAGCTCTGTCCCACTGTCCGATACAAGGTCCACAAGCGTTAGTGAATATTCTTGCGCCTAAGTCTTCAAATACTTGAAGAATTCCATCGCGATCTACTGTGAACCTGATTTGCTCTGAACCAGGGTTAATACCGAAGTCAGATTTAGCAACAATCTTTTTGTCTATGGCTTGCTGCGCAATAGATACTGCACGTGTTAAATCTTCATAAGAAGAGTTGGTACAAGAGCCTATTAATCCCCATTCAACTTTTGTTGGCCATCCATTCTTTTCAGCTTCTTCTCTCATTTTAGAAACAGGAGTAGCTCTATCTGGAGTGAAAGGACCGTTGATGTGAGGCTCTAATTCAGAAAGATTAATTTCAATTACTTCGTCAAAGTATTGCTCAGGATTAGCGTATACTTCTGCATCTCCAGTAAGGTGTTCTCTTACTGTGTTAGCTGCATCAGCTACATCAGCTCTTCCTGTAGCTCTTAAGTATCTCTCCATGCTATCATCATAGCCGAAGGTAGACGTAGTAGCACCAATTTCTGCTCCCATGTTACAGATAGTTCCTTTACCTGTACAAGACATAGATTGTGCACCTTCGCCAAAATATTCTACAATAGCACCGGTTCCACCTTTTACAGTAAGAATACCAGCAACTTTTAATATAACATCTTTAGGAGCAGTCCAACCGTTTAGTTTTCCGGTAAGTTTTACTCCAATCATTTTAGGCATTTTAAGCTCCCAAGGCATTCCGGCCATCACATCTACAGCGTCAGCTCCACCAACACCGATAGCTACCATGCCAAGACCACCTGCATTTACAGTGTGAGAATCGGTACCGATCATCATACCGCCAGGAAATGCGTAGTTTTCTAATACTACTTGGTGAATGATACCTGCGCCCGGTTTCCAGAAGCCGATACCATATTTGTTTGATACTGATTCTAAGAAGTTAAATACTTCACCACTAGCGGTTAATGAATTTCTTAAGTCTTCCGTAGCTCCTTCTTTAGCTAAGATAAGGTGATCACAGTGTACCGTAGAGGGTACAGCCGCTTTTTTCTTTCCCGCTTGCATAAACTGAAGCAATGCCATTTGTGCTGTGGCATCTTGCATAGCAACGCGGTCAGGAGCAAAGTTTACATATGATTTTGCTCTTTCGAACTTTTCTAAATTCTGATCAGCGTGAAGGTGGGAGTAAAGTATTTTTTCAGATAAAGTAAGCGGCTTGTTTACCACTTTTCTGGCGGCTTCTATTTTATCTCCCATCTGAGAGTAAACCGCCTTTATCATGTCAATATCAAATGCCATATGTCTTAGCGTCTTTATTGTTAATTTGAAATGAATCGCAAAATTACAAAATATAATTGCTTTTTATTATACTACTTATTACAGGAGCCCTTATTTAAAACTACTATAAATAATGAAGATCAAAACAGGGTCTTCAATTTCGCGCCTTTATGGTTTTTAACGCATAAAATCGCATACAGTTTATTTTTCTATATAGCTATGGTCTATGTGTTATAGATTTTTTTTATCGATAGCTGGTCTATTGTAGAGAAAAAAAGCTACCCTTAGTAGAGTAGCTTAACAATTACTTTGCATTAATATAATTTAGAAACTCATTCTTAGTTTGGTTGTCGTTAAACTTACCACTAAAAGCTGCAGTTCCTGTTTTACTATTGGTATCTCCTACGCCTCTTGAAGCTACACATAAATGAGTAGCATCTACTACAATACCAACATCTTCTGTTTGCAATTCTTCTTTTAAGGCATTAGCTATTTGAACAGTCAGTCTTTCTTGAACCTGAGGTCTTTTTGCAAAATACTGTACTATTCTATTAATTTTAGAGAGGCCTATCACTTTGCCAGATGAAATGTAAGCAACATGTACTTTGCCAAAAATAGGCACAAAATGGTGCTCGCAATGTGAGTAGAACGTAATGTCTTTTTCTACTAACATTTGCTCGTAGCGGTAAGTGTTTTCAAATAGCGTAGCATGTGGTCTGTTGTCAGGGTTAAGTCCGCTGAAAACTTCTTTCACATACATTTTAGCTACTCTTTTAGGCGTTCCTTTTAAAGAGTCATCAGTTAGGTCTAGGCCTAATATTTCCATTATACTTTTAAAATGGGACTCTATTTCTTTGATTTTTTGATCGTCACTTTTATCGAAAGCATCTTTTCGAAGAGGCGTTTCAGAAGAGTAAGTCACGTGATCATCTCCAATTTCATCAATCATATCTTCGTTATTAAGCGGGGTATTCGACAAAGTTTCTTTCTGTTTCATACAATTTTATTTTCAGCTCCAAGTGGTCATCAATTTTATCTCTTAAGATATCATATATGACTACCGCTATGTTTTCAGCCGTAGGTATGGTGTTTTTAAAGTACTCAACATCCAGATTAAGGTTCTTATGATCGAACTTTTTTACTACGTGTTCTTTAATAAGATCGCTTAAAAGCTTCATGTCATAAACATAGCCTGTTTTAGGATCTACTTCGCCAATGAGTTTAACGAATAGTTCATAATTATGACCATGATAATTGGGGTTGCTACATTTTCCGAATACATCGTTGTTGGTAGCGTCATCCCAATCAGGGTTATGAAGCCTGTGTGCTGCGTTAAAATGTTCTTTTCTAAAAACTGCTACTTTCAATTCTACCTCGTTTTCTGTTTTAAAAGTGTGAATATAAGGTTTAAAAAGTTAACTCCTTAGGAATCTTTACTCTTGTTAGTGAGGTATGGTTGCAAAATGTGTCATATATTATCGCTAGGAGCTTTGTTACTGATGGTTAAACATTAAAAAAGGGAGAGAATATTAATTCCCTCCCTGTCACTAGAAAAACCAAAACAGTGACAATTATTTTTTGAGAAGCATAATCGGCTTTAATTTATTTTTGTTGGATAGAAATTTAATAAAATATGGACCGGCAGGATATTCTCCTGCATTCCAATGAAAGGTGTATGTTCCTTTTTTCAATACTTTGTCTGATATGGTAGCTACTTTCTGTCCATTCATGTCAATAATATTGATGGCCACATGGTCTTCCGTTGCAATATAAACCGATATGTTGATGCCATTCAAAAATGGATTGGGATAGGCGAGGTTATGATGCCTGCTATCTTTCAAAGTATGCCCTCTTCTTGAATTATTAAGAGTAGTATGTGTTACGGATACACCTTCAGGGTATGATAATGTGCCTCCGGGAGAGGTGTTGCCAATAAAGCCAAAAACTATTGAACTGCCTGCCGGTATGGTGTTACTATTTTCATCACCAATAATTGTGTATAAGCTCCCTTCGTGCGATGCAATGTTGGCACCCCATAAAGGAGCAATATTATTAGATGAACTAAATGTTACTGTCCAATTGCTAACCGCTATTTCAGAGTTGTTAGTGACAGTAATTTGCCCTTGAAAACCGGTATCCCATGATACAATAGTTTTGTATTCTACATTTAAGGAGATAGTGATGTCTGCAATGTTAATATTTGCAGTGTCAGAGGCAGTTAAACCATCATTGTCAGTAGCTATGGCTACAATTTCATGATTACCAAGAGTATTGGTGCTGTAAGTAAAGGTAAATGGGCTAGGCGTGGAAGCTATTAAGTTTCCATTGTCATAATAATCTACGCTAACAATCTCACCATCTGTATCATAGGCATCTACTTCAAGGTTAACTTCTGAATCCGCTGCAATAGTGCTATTATTTGCAGGTGAAATAATAGTTACTTGAGGAGCTGGATTTTCTTTTATAGCGAAATTTACTGTAGAAGACTGTTTGCTAAAGCCTGAGCTGTTATAAGCTATAGCATACAGCTGATAATTTCCACTGATAGCGCTTTGATATGTAAGCTCATATGGAGATTGGCTATCTGTCTGAATTAATGAATTATTGATGTAAAATTCCACTTTAGTGATTTCTCCAGTAGAGTCTGAAGCTATCGCTGCAATAGTAAATGGACTGTTAAAGTCAATAGCGCTACCGTTAGCAGGAGAATTGATTTTGACTGTAGGCCTTGGCACATAGGCTTCATCTATTGTAATATTAACCGCTTGCGAGGTTGATGAGAGTCCTGTGTTGTCATAAGCTTTCGCTGTAATAGTGGCTTGACCTGCTACATTTGCAGTCCATTGTATTGAGCATGCTGACTCAGAGCATGATCCCACTAAACTGCTATTTACATAAAAATCAATATGATCTATAGAGCCATCCTGATCCGAAGCGTTGGCAGATATATTAATAGCGTTTCCTTCAATAAATGAATCTCCATTAGCTGGGGAGGTGAGGGTTACTGTTGGGGCAATGCCTGAAGTAACCATTTCGCCATCTATGTTTTTACGTAGAATACCTGCAGCTCTTAATGCGTTTACTTTTTGAGCTACTTGTAAAGGTGATAGTGTCTCATTTACCGCATGATAAACCCAATCTACCTGCATTTTTGTAGTTCTTGTTTCAGTGCTTGAACCTACAATGTTTTGATAAATCCAGTTGGCAAATGAAATATTCTGATCCGAATCTGGAATGTCGTCAGCTATGCTGTATAACAGTTCACCATCAATGTAGAATTTAACGGGTTCATTGGCGAGTGCCGTAAATTGGAGTAAATGCCAGCCTTCAAAGGATGTTACGCTCTTTTCATGCGTACGGTCATAGCACGTTTCCCATGTGGTCATGTACATAGTGTTTTTTCTTTCATAGTGCCATGCATCCCAAGGTAAGTACTCAAAATCTACTTCGGAATATAAGTCAGCTTGCCCACAAGTGGCGTAGCTATTGATGGTATAGAAAGTTTCAACATTACCATCGTTATAGGTAGCAGGAGTATCATCAAAATAAACCCGAGCAGCAAATGTTCCCATTTGGTAAGAAAAGTCGCTCGTTTCTATGCGTGCATGTGTGGTGCCTTCACTTGGGGATGCTGTGGTGGCCACACCCATTATTGTATTATTTGGGTCATTGGTATCTTGATAAAAGGTAATGTTGTTTTTATCATAATTGGCATTAGAGGGAGGACCACTTATTCCGTCAACAATGCTCCAGCGGTTAATAATGCTCAATGCCGGGTCGTCTGCGTTTGTATAATTGAAGTCATCAAACATTTCGGTTAATTCTGGTACACTATTGTCGTAGATGTTGATAGCGGCAGACGTTTTAGTTTTGCCAGAGGTGGCTGTTGCCTTTGCTGTTAATGCAAAATTTCCGAAAGGGATATTTTCCCAAATAAAGCTGAACGGAGCAGTGGTGCTTGAGCCTATTAATGTGGAACCAGCAAAGAACTCAACTTTAGAGATTGCAAACGGGCTAGTGATGGAAGTATTGGTTTTAATTTCAACACTGCTGCCCGGAGCAAAAGAGCTGCCATTGGCAGGTGAAGTGATGGTGATGGACGGAGTGCCTTCATTGTCTATAGGGGTGTCAATTAGTTCGTTGGCTACAGCCTGTAAGAGCGGTTGGTTTCCATTAGTTTTGCTTACATCTTGGGTGATTTCCCAGATCATAGCACCTAGCAAGTTATTGTCTTTAATATAGTCAGTTTTATTTTTTAAAGATTCTTCATCGTCATAGCTAATGATACCACTTCCTGATGTCTTTTTTAGATAAGGAACTTTTGAGTCTTCATCCCAAATTCGCTCCCATCCATTATTGATTAGGGGTTCAATGTCATAGTAAGGCTTGCCTTGACCGCCTTCTCTTGGTGTTTCATATAACTCTGAATTATAAAATTCTCTTCCGTAAAAGGCTAGTCCCATTACAATTTGCGAAGAAGGTATGCCTAAAGAGTCTCTCAGGTTTTTCACTCCTAAATCTACATTGAGATACCTATCGCAAATTTCAGGAGGGCCGCAGAATAATGGCGCATTATGCGCGGCATGTAAGCAATAGGCCCAGTTGCCAGCATAGTCATAAGACATTAGTCCAAACCAGTCTACATAGTTTTTTAGGGTGTGGAAATCTACCCAGGAGGCATAATACAAGCTAGAATGAACGGCCATTGATATTTCCAATTCTTTGCCTAGCTCGGTTTCTAAAGCATCAAATGCAGCTCTTAATTCAACAACCAAATTCGTAAGATTATCTCTATCCTCGTCTTTGTTGTTGGCTCCTGGGTATTCCCAGTCTAGTGTTACTCCATCGTAGCCGTAGGTTTTACACCAATCTGTTAAATTGTTAATGAATATTTGTCGGGTTTGCGCTGATGAAGTCATTCCGTGAAAACCACCTGATTGTAATCCTCCGCCCATCATAACAATGAATTTTCGGCCTTCACTATGTGCTTTTTGTACTAGTGCTGGGTTGTGATATGAGCCCGATTCAGTGCTTATGCTGCCATCTTCTCTTGGACCAGCAAAACAATAAATTAAATGTGTGAGCTGTTGAAGTTTGATTTCTTCAGGTTTTAAAATGTAGTTTTTCATGTAAGGATAAAACCCGGCTACAACATGCTCGTCATACTGCCCAAATGCTGCCAGATTACATAGCAGCATCAGTGCAGGAAGAGCAACTGCGGTTAAAAGTTTTTTCATAATAATTAGGTTTAGATTTAACTAAGTTGGTTGATAGGTTCAGTTAAAATTGAAGTGGGAAGATAGTTTTAGATGGAAGGCTAAATCAAAAAATAGAGGTCTACATAATAGGCTACTTTATGAGTAATTGAGGCTACAATAACCTCCGTAATTTTTGTTTAGAGCTTATTAGAGATCTTTTTGAGGCTACATCAATGTAGAGGTGGAGCTTGAAGACGATATAAATACTTACCTTTAATTTTTAATGGTAATCGGATAATTTCGGAGTGGAGATGAAAACTTTTTTTCTAAGTATTATAATGTTTTTAACGACCTGTTTTGTACTGTGTGCACAGCATTTAAACGTTCTTCAGCATTTTACCATAGATGATGGATTGTCTCAAAATCGTATCAATTATATTTTTCAAGACAATGATGGCTACATCTGGGTAGGTACACACGATGGGTTGAATAAATATAATGGGCAAGGCTACACTGTTTTTAAAAATTATGGTGAAGAAGGCGATATCAATAGCAATGACAATTATTCAGTTTATGAAGATGGTAGCGGGCATATTTGGTTTGGTACAGGAAAAGGATTGTCATGCTATAATAAGCGTTCGGGAAAATTTAAGAACTATGAATTTTCAATAGACAATAATTACTTAATGCGTCCTGTGTGGGCGATAACACCAGGAGTAAATAAGGATGAAGTCTGGGTTGGAGCTTCTGGAGGGTTGTTTAAATTAAATACGAAGAATCTAAAGTTGCAGCATTTTTCGGTTGATGATACGCTATTGGGTGCCAACTCAGTACTTGCCATTGTTCATGCTGGTGCCGGTAATTTCTATATAGGAACTAATGGTGCTGGTGTTTATCGGTTTAATGAAAAAGAAGATACAATGCATAGCATAAGTACTGAGGAGCTGAGTGAAAGCGTGGTGAACAAACTACATGTTGATAATCAAAACAACCTATGGATAGGTAGCGAGGGTAAACCTTTGTATCGGTATAATGCTATGTCCAACAATGTAAAGGAAATTAATTTAGGAGATAATTCTAGTTCAGGGGTTTTTGCCCTTTGTGAAGACCGGAATCAAAACCTTTGGATTGGTACTGATAAAGCAGGGCTGTTTAAATATGATTTAAGTTCTAATGAGCTATTACCTTTTCGATACAGTGCGGAGGGAGGACCAAAAGTGGTGAGAAGTTTATTTGAAGATGCCAAAGGCAATATATGGATAGGGACTTATGATAATGGTATTTATTTGTATGATGAATTAGACGATAATTTCAAGAATCTCTTGCCCAGTTTGAATGAATGTACATCGTCTGCTAATAATTCTGTAATGGCGATAGAAAGAGGAGGTGAAAGCGATTTTTGGTTGGGCACTGATGGTGGCGGGGTGTTTTACTATAATACTGAAACAGGAGTTTCGCATCATTACAATACGTCTAATAGTGGATTAAGTTCTAATACCATATTGAGCCTTAGGCTGGTCAAAGGGGAGTTATTTATTGGCACTTTTGGAGGAGGGCTTTGCAAATTGCATATAGAGAGTGGAGTAATACAAGTAGTGGCTCTGCCGCAAGCTGATGAGCAGCAGTCGATATGGGTAATTGAAAAAGGAGATGGCTATTTGTGGTTAGGGACAAATACGCACGGGGTGTATATGTATTCCTTGCATGATAGTTCATTTAAAAACTATACTTATAATCCTAATGATGAGAAAAGCTTAAGCTCCAATTCTGTAAGGTCTATTTTTAAAGATAGTAGAGGGAACTGGTGGGTAGGAACAGTGTTTGGACTTAATCGGCTTAATGTTGCAGACTCGTCTTTTGTGAGATTTACTCACAAAGAACACGAAAACAGTATTTCTAATAATTCCATATTGGCAATAAACGAAGACGAACAGGGGGTGTTATGGTTAGGAACTCATGGGGGAGGGCTAAATAGTTATGATATTAGCAAGCAGAAGTTTGTCAATTACACTGAGGTTGATGGGCTTCCTGGTAATGTAGTTTACAGTATTTTGATTGATGACTTGGGGAAAATATGGGTAAGCACTGATAGGGCTTTGAGTTGTTTTAATAAAGGCTTAAAAGTGTTCAAAAATTATGATCGAAAAAATGGCCTACCAAGTTCGCAGTTTAATATAGGGGCATCTTATAGAAGCACAGCGGGTGAGTTATATTTTGGCAGTGTGAAAGGAATTTGTTATTTCAAGCCTGGAAATATTAAGTCTAATTATTATCAAGCACCTACTGTAGTTACAGGCTTTCAGCTTTTAAATGATAGAAGTAAACGTTCACCTGCTACTACACTATTATCAGATACGCTAGAGTTTGATTATCAGCAAAATGCTTTTAATATATATTACGCGGCTCTCAGCTACTCTCACAACGATAATAATACCTATGCTTATCAACTAGCTCCATTTGATGAAGATTGGCAGTTCGTAGGCAAAGTGGCCTTTGCTACTTATACCAACATAGAACCGGGGTGGTACACATTTTATGTCAAATCAGCTAATAATGATGGAATATGGTCTGATCATCATGGCCAGTTAGTGATACATATTGTGCCGCCTTTTTGGAAAACGTTATGGTTTAAAATTATAGTGGCGGCTTGTATATTGCTGATCATTTATAGTGTTCATATGTTGAGGGTGAAAGTGATTAAAGCTCAAAAAAGACGCCTGAAAAAACTAGTAGGACTAAAAGAAGAGGAGATAAAGAAGAAGAACGAAGCACTTATTTATGCTAATATCAAGCATAATGAATTGCAGCAAGAAAAGCTCAATTATGAAATAGATATGAAAAGCCGTGAGCTGTCAAAGTACACCTTGTTGGTTATTCAAAAGAATAATTTTTTGTCAGAGCTGAGGCGGTTGTTGAAAAAGGCAACAAGCAATCAACAAAAAGTAGATTATAATGCAATAAAAAAGGCTATTAGGGAAATTAACCTTAATTATAGTCCAGAAGAGGAATGGACTGAGTTTGATACCAATTTCAATCTTTTGCATAAAAATTATATTTCAACACTAAAAGATAGATTTCCGGAGCTTACAGTTAATGATTTGAGGCTGTGCGCACTGTATAGAATAGAAATCCCTACTAAAGAAATAGCAAAAATTACAGGGGTATCGCCTGCAAGTGCTAAAATGGCGCGCTACAGATTGCGTAAAAAGCTTCAGCTAAATGCAGAAGAAAGTTTAGAAGGTTTTCTTAAAGAAATAGAATGACCTAAGGGATTACGATATAATGATTTATGATAGTTCGATAAATATAGATGTATCTTATTTTACATCTTGTCGTATAGTAACAAGTGGCTTATTACTTTTTTAGTGATATTAAGGTTCAATAAATATGAAAATTAATATTATTCAAATAGGGAAGAAGGCTAGTTATTTGAGAAATTATTTTCAAATGGCGTTGTATTGGATATCTTTGATGTTTATAAAAGGAGCTAGACCGTGAAATTTGAAGAAATACAAGAGCAGTTGACTAAGTATAAAGATGAGGGAAAGAGTTTGTTTACCACATCTTCATTTCAGTCTCATAGTATAGTACTTCTACATATTTTAAGTAGAATAGATAATACTATACCTGTAGTGTTTATTAACACAGGTTATCACTTTCCTGAGACAGTGGAGTTTAGAGATCTAGTAGCAGAGCAGTTTGGCTTGTCGGTGGTAGATTTAAAATCAGAGACGCCAAAGTTTATGCAAAAAGATCCTGCAGGGCGTTTGCTGTTTACCTCAGACCCAGACCACTGTTGCTTTTTGAATAAAACGCAGCCAGTAAACAGGTTGCTTATGCAACATGATGTTTGGATTAATGGCGTTAGGGCAGATCAAAGTGCTGTGCGTAAGGCGATGAAAATAGAGCAACCTGCTCCAAATAATTCTATCAGGTTCCATCCTATGTTAGATTGGAACGCGAAAATGATCTATCAGTATCAAAAAGAATATAATTTACCAAAACACCCTCTGGAAAATTCCGGATACCTGAGTATAGGCTGTGAGCCTTGTACCCGCAAGGTTGATCCTGAGATGATGGAAAGAGAAGCTAGATGGTACGGCATGAATAAAACAGAGTGTGGTTTACATACAGATTTGGTGAGTAAATAATTATGAGAATATTAGTTACAGGTGGTGCAGGTTACATCGGCACCGAATTAATTGGGCTGCTTACAAAGCGCGATGATGTGGAAGAGATCGTTATCTATGATAACCTTAGTAAAAATAATTACAACTTCTTTTTAGGTAATCATTTTCCTAAAAATATAAAAATATCAATAGTAAAAGGAGAGCTTTTAGATAGCCGTTTACTAAAGAAAGCTTTAGTGGGCATAGATGTAGTTTATCACCTTGCTGCAAAAGTGACTACACCTTTTGCTGATGCTGATCCACATTTCTATGAGCAAGTAAACCACTGGGGTACTGCCGAGCTGGTATATGCTATAGAGGAGAGCGATGTAAAGAAAGTGATTTTCACTAGTAGTACTAGTGTTTATGGCTCGTCTAAAGAAGCTGTTGACGAAGCGGTAAACCCTAACCCTCGTACTTTCTACGGTATTTCAAAAATGAGAGGGGAGGAGCACGTTAGAAGACTGCAGGATAAAGTAGATACTTACATTTTCAGATGTGGAAATGCATATGGTTATAACCGCAGCATGAGGTTCGATGCCGTAATTAATAAATTCGTATTCGAAGCACATTTCTATAAACGCATTTCTATACACGGAGATGGAAAGCAGCACCGCTCTTTCATACATGTAGGGTGTGTAGCTCAAGCATTAGTAAATGTTTTGGATGAAACTATAGATGGAGGTATTTACAACCTTGTAAATAGAGATATGGCCGTTTTAGATATAGTAGATGTCCTGAAAGAGTTGATTCCTGAATTAGAATTTATATTTGTAAATCAGCACTTAAAACTAAGACAGCTGACAGTAAAGCCTAATGAAGGTTTAATGGCTAAGTTAAATAACCCATGTCCTACTAGCTTTAAAGATGAGTTAGTTGAGTTTATGGATAAGTTCAGCTTTTAACGATAAAGTTGAAAATATAAAAAGCAAAAGGGCTACTAAATAGTAGCCCTTTTGCTTTTTATATCAATCCAATTGAATAGTATCGAAGTCATGCATTTTATCAAAATGCAAGTGTATGTCTCCACTTTCGTGGGTGTGGTATGCAGGCTTAAATTTCCCTCCCCACACTATTTCCTTACATTTATATGAATACTGAGAGTGCACCACTTGGCTAAAGGTATCATCAAAGCCCTTTAGTAATACCAGCACTTCACTATCCATATCTTTTAAATCTTGCTCTGTTTTATTGTAAAAAGGGCTGCTTTCATCTATTGCGTGTACCAATGTCCAGTTCAGGGGGAAAAACAAAATAGAGTCCCTTTCTAATTTAAGATCAATGAAGTTGCGGCTAAGTATGCTATTATCTTTATTTCTTTCTACTACCACAAGTAGCACTGTGGCCTGCATTTCTAGTAAGTTGCTTTTGCGCATATTGGCAATACGCAGTTGCAAGCTCTTCATTTCATTTTTGTATGGGGCTATCACTGCAATATTACTATACATAATTCTGGCACTGGGCTTAGAGAAACGGCCATATAGCATACCTGTAATAATGGCGAAAGACATCCAGCCGAAAATGGCTTCAAAAGCAGCGATTATGTTGGCCAAGTGACCTACAGGGTGAAGCACTCCATAGCCAACTGTGGTAAACGTTTGAAAGCTAAAATAGTAGGCTTCTAAATAATTGTATGTAGTAGTGGTGGAGGTGAGGCCCCCAAGTTGTTCTAAGCCTATTACACTGTAAATAATAGCGAAGGCCGCATTGACGGTTAGTAGAAAAGTGAAGATTAAAATAAGAAAGCGAGGCCATGACATCTGTATTAATGTATGGTATATGTTTCTACTGCTTAAACGCAGGCCTTTTTTTACTACATTAAACGAGCCATTTTTATTAATTATTCTTTTTGAGTTTGCGGTGTATTGTGTGCCTGTTCCAGGATCTTGTGTATAATTGATTTCTGTCATAGGTGGTTAAATGGCTGATAGGGCAGTAGCTAATAACTATGGTTAAAATATAATGATACAAAAAAAGGAAAGCATTTCTGCTTTCCTTCTGTTAATGTTGTTAATAATTACTATTAACAGAATTCTTTAAATACCTCTAATAAATGATTTCCTATCATTTCAGCATTCCTTCCTTCAATATGGTGTCTTTCAATGAAGTGTACCAATTCACCATCTTTAAATAAAGCTATTGAAGGTGATGATGGAGGATATGGTAAAGTATATTCTCTAGCTTTAGCTACTGCTTCCTGATCTACTCCTGCAAATACTGTAGCTAAAATATCTGGTTTATTTTCAGTTTGATCAACTGCCCACTTCACTCCGGGACGTGCAGCGCCAGCAGCACAACCACATACAGAGTTTATTACAAGTAAAGTAGTTCCTTTATGATCAGCAAAGTGATTATCTACCTCTTCTGCAGATTTGAATTCGTTGAAACCAACTGAAGTCAAGTCTGTTCGCATCGGTGCTACTAATTCTTCTGGGTACATATTGTTGTTATATTAGTTTTCGTTTATAAAAATCCTAATTCTAGTTTCGCTGCTTCAGACATCATGTCCTGAGTGTACGGAGGGTCAAACGTTATTTCCACATTTACATCGTTCACTCCTTCAATTTTTTTGATACTCGCTTCCACTTCTGTTGGAATTGACTCTGCCGCAGGGCAATTAGGTGAAGTTAGGGTCATTAACACATATACATTATTAACCGGCAAAATACTTACCTCGTAAATAAGGCCAAGCTCGTAGATGTCTACTGGTATTTCCGGATCGTATACAGTTTTTAGGGCTTCTACCACTTTATCTCTCAAAGTGCTTTCTGCTTCTCTGGTTGTATTTTCTTCACTCATTTGGTTCTAATAATTATGCTTCTACCTGGCTTTTAAGGGCTACAGCGTACAATTTCATTTGCTTAATCATAGCTCCGAAACCGTTAGAACGTTGTGTACCTATAAATCTATCCATACCTATTTCTTGAGGAAAAAATAAGTCTGCATTGATAATGTTGTCAGGTGTTTGGTTAGAAAGTACTCTTACTAGCATGCTTACTAACCCTTTAGTAATAGCCGTGTTGCTATCTGCCTGAAAAACTATCTTGTTACCTTCTAAATGTGCGCTGAGCCATACTTTTGACTGGCATCCTTTCACCACATTGTCTTCAGTCATCAGTTCTTCGGGCATGGCAGGGAGCTTTTGACCTAATTCCATAATGTAAAAATTAGTCATTTCTCTATCTCCATCTAAAATGGAAAATTCCTCAATAATGCTTTCCTGTATTTCTTTTATTGATTCTGCCATTACTTCATGAATTTTACTATCCTTTCTATCCCTTCTACCATTGTATCTATTTCCTCTTTGGTGTTGTAAACAGCAAAAGAAGCTCTTACAGTTCCTTCAATGCCAAACCTGTCCATAAGAGGTTGTGTACAGTGGTGCCCGGTTCTTACAGCAACTCCGCGTGCGTCCAGCATTTGACCTATATCAAAATGGTGTATACCATCTATTACAAATGAAAGTACGCTTACTTTAGCTGAAGCCTGACCTATTAATTTTATGCCATCGATATTGCCTACGCCTTCTGTGGCATAACGCAAAAGTGATAGCTCATGAGCGGCTATGTTGTTTTTGCCCAATTTATTGATAAAGGCAATAGCTTCATTGAGCGCAATAGCATCAGCGATATTAGGAGTTCCTGCTTCAAACTTGTACGGAATATCATTGTAAGATGTTCCGGAAAAAGATACTTCTTTAATCATTTCTCCACCACCTTGGTAGGGAGGCATGGCTTCTAGTAATTCTCTTTTTCCATATAATACACCAATGCCTGTAGGACCATAAAACTTATGTGACGATGTCGCATAAAAATCACAGTCTAAAGCTTGTACGTCTACTATGAGGTGAGCACATGCCTGAGCTCCGTCTACCAGCACTTTAGCACCCACTTCATGAGCTTTGCTTATGATGGTGTGTAAGTCGTTAACCGTTCCTAAGCTGTTAGAAGCATGGTTAACGGCTACAAGTTTGGTCTTATCCGATAGGAGAGTGGCATAGGTATCGTAATCCAACTCACCATTATCTAAAACAGGTATTACTTTTATAACAGCTTTTTGTTCCATGGCGGCTATTTGCCAAGGTACTATGTTTGAGTGGTGTTCTAGTTCAGATACGATGATCTCGTCACCCTCATTAACAAACTGTTTGCAAAATGATGAAGCTACCAAGTTAATACTGTCGGTAGTTCCTTTAGTAAATATTATTTCGTCTTTCTCACTGGCGTTTAAAAACAACTGAAGAGACGCTCTGGTCTCTTCAAAAGCTTTTGTAGCCTTCTCGGCCAAGGTATGTATGCCTCTATGAATATTGGCGTTATACCCTTCATAATATTGATTTAATGCTGATATTACCTGAATAGGCTTCTGGGTAGTGGCAGCATTATCAAAATAGGCCAAGGGCTTGCCGTTAATTTCCTGATGCAATACAGGAAATTCTTTTCTTATGCTTTCTATATCTAAAGCTTTGATGGCTTCCTGGCTTATCTCGCTCATATTTTAAAAGTTTTTATGCAATCTTTCTGATATCAGATCTTCTAAATAATCTTTTAGGGCATCTAACTTAATAGTTTCTAGTACTTCGTTAGCATAAGCATAGAGTAGCAATACTCTTGCTCTTTCTTTTCCAACTCCTCTCGATCTTAGGTAGAACAATGCTTCTTCATCTAGTTGCCCTGTGGTACACCCGTGAGAACACTTCACATCATCAGCCCATATTTCTAGCTGAGGTTTAGTGTTTACGGTAGACTCATCACTTAAAAGTATATTTTTGTTAGACTGAAAAGCATTAGTCTTCTGAGCTGCTTGTCTTACATATACTTTTCCGTTAAATACACCTCTGGAGTTATCTTCTAAAATACCTTTGTAAAGTTCGTTACTTACAGAGTTAGGTTTTAAATGATCTACAGCTGTATGGTTATCAACGTGCGATGAACCATTCAATAAATAAAGGCCATACATGTGAGTTTCTACACCTTCACCATCAACAGCTATGTTAAGGTTATTTCTAACCATGGCGCCATTTAATGTAAATGTATAAGCATTGAATACACTGGTTCTATCTTGCCATACCTGTAGTGTATCTACGTGGTAAGAAGCTTCGTTGTTGTTCTGTATTTTGTAGTATGAAAGCCTTGTGTTTTCATTGACTACAACCTCCGTTACAGCATTAGTGAAGCTTTTGGCATCGGTTAATGTAATGTGTGTTTCAAGAAACGTTGATTCACTGTTTTTTCCAGCAATAATTAAGTTTCGTGGTTGAACACTCACTTCATTTTCGGCAGTATTAAAATAATATAATGCAACAGGTGCTTCTATGACCTTGTTGTTTTCAATTTTAATTACTGAGCCATTTTCAGCTAATGCTGTGTTTAATGCCACTAGAGCATCAGCAGAGTAGTCTGCATATTTAGAGAAGTATGTGTTTACATCTTCGTCATTTTCAGCAGTAGCTACAGCAAAGTTTTTAATAGAAATTTCGCTTTCAGGACTTATTACTTCAGATAGTTCTGAAGTAAAAATACCATTTACAAACACTAAATTATTAGCTTTTAAGCCTGGAATAAAGTGTTTTGCTACTTCTTCTTTGCTGATCTCTTGAGTTGCTGATGATTCTGCAAATTCAAAATTTCGCTTTAATATCCTCTGTAGGGGAGTATATTTATATTCTTCGTTTTTAGATCCTGGAAAACCTAAGGTACGAAAAGCCTCTAAAGCATTTTTTCTTACCTCATGCACGGGTAACTGACCAGCACCATTGATACGTGATTCTAAGCTGTTGAATTGGGTTGAAAACTTTTCTTCTAAGCTTATATCTTTAGTCGTTTCACTCATGTTTTAGTAGTTTCTATGCAGTAGCTTGATCAACTTCTTCTTTAATCCAGTCGTAACCTTTTTCTTCTAACTCTAATGCTAAAGTTTTATCTCCGGATTTCACTATTTTACCTTTATATAATACGTGTACGTAATCTGGTACTATATAGTCTAACAATCTTTGATAGTGAGTAACTACTATCGTAGCGTTGTCTTTGGTCTTTAATTTATTAACACCATTAGCTACAATTCTAAGCGCATCGATATCTAATCCTGAATCTGTTTCATCAAGTATAGATAACTTAGGCTCTAGCATAGCCATTTGGAATACTTCATTTCTTTTCTTTTCACCACCTGAGAAGCCTTCGTTTAGCGAACGGCTAAGTAATGATTGGTCTATTTCTACCAACTTCATTTTTTCTTTCATCATAGTAAGGAAAGAAACTGCGTCTAAAGGCTCTTCACCTCTATGCTCTCTTACTTGATTTAGTGCTGTTTTTAAGAAGTTAGTAGTGCTTACTCCTGGAATTTCAACAGGATATTGAAATGCAAGAAATACACCTTCTCTGGCACGTTCTTCCGGACTTAACTCCAATAATTCCTGACCTAAATACTCTACTTCACCTTGAGTCACTTCATATTCTTCTCTTCCTGCAAGTACAGAGGCTAAAGTACTTTTACCAGAACCGTTAGGTCCCATTATAGCGTGCACTTCTCCTGCTTTGATTTCAAGGTTTATTCCGTTGAGAATATCCTTTCCTTCGATTGATGCGTGTAAATTCTTTATTTTAAGCATTATTCAAATCTCAGTTTCAACAATATAATATACGATCGTTATTTCTAGTGTGTGGGTTGGGTATGTAATGTTATATTAAATACCGCGTAAGTATCTACACCTTATCCATAGGCAAGGTGTAGACCGTTAATATTTAATGAGTAAGGTGAATTAACCTACGCTACCTTCAAGAGTAAGAGCAAGGAGCTTTTGAGCTTCCACGGCAAATTCCATTGGTAATTGGTTAAGTACCTCTTTACAATATCCGTTTACAATTAGTGCAATGGCACTTTCTTCATCTATACCTCTCTGCGTACAGTAGAAGATTTGGTCTTCGCCAATTTTAGAGGTGGTAGCCTCGTGCTCTACTTGCGCAGATTTGTTTTCAATATCTATATAGGGGAAGGTGTGGGCTCCACATTGGTCTCCCATTAAAAGCGAGTCACATTGGGAGAAGTTTCTTGCTCCTTCAGCACGCTTCATTACTTTTACTTGACCTCTGTAGCTGTTTTGTGATTTACCTGCAGACACACCCTTAGACACTATACGTGATTTGGTGTTTTTACCGATATGGATCATTTTGGTGCCCGTATCAGCCTGTTGGTAATTATTGGTTACTGCTACAGAATAAAACTCTCCTATAGAGTGGTCTCCTTTAAGGATGCAAGAAGGGTATTTCCATGTTACAGATGAGCCTGTTTCTACCTGAGTCCAGCTAAGTTTAGCTCTGTCTCCAGCACAAATTCCTCTTTTTGTTACAAAGTTATAAATGCCACCTTTTCCATTCTTATCACCAGGGTACCAGTTCTGAACGGTAGAGTATTTTACTTCAGCATCTTTCTTTACGTATATTTCTACTACAGCAGCATGAAGTTGATTTTCATCTCTTTGTGGAGCTGTACAGCCTTCTAGGTAGCTAACGTATGAACCTTCTTCAGCTACAATTAACGTTCTTTCAAACTGGCCAGTATTGGCTGCGTTAATTCTAAAATAGGTAGATAGCTCCATAGGGCATCTTACACCTTTAGGTATGTAGCAAAATGAACCGTCAGAGAAAACTGCCGAGTTTAATGCCGAGAAGTAATTATCACTAATGGGAACTACAGAGCCTAAATATTCTTTAATTAATTCAGGATGCTCTTTTACAGCCTCACTAAATGAACAGAATATAATGCCTAGTTCGCCTAGTTTATCTTTAAAGGTAGTAGCTACAGATACGCTGTCTAATACAGCATCTACAGCCACACCGGTAAGTCTTTTTTGTTCTTCTAATGAAATACCTAATTTTTTGAAAGTCTCTCTCAATTCAGGATCAACTTCATCAAGACTCTTAGGTTTCACTTTTTGTTTAGGAGCAGAATAGTAAATCATATCCTGATAATCTACCCTAGGGTAGTTTACATTTGCCCACTCCGGTTCTTCCATTTTAGTCCAGGCACGGTAAGCCTTCAATCGCCAGTCAAGAAGCCATTGCGGTTCTTCTTTTTTGGCGGAAATAAAATGAATAATTTCCTCGTTTAGACCCTTGGGAGCCTGATCAGCTTCCAAGTCAATGGTCCAGCCGTGTTCATATTCTTTAGAGGTAAACTCTTCTAAAATTTGGTTGTCTTTGCTCATGCGTTATTTGGACTAAGTTCAAATTACTCTGCAAAGGTACAACAAAAACCCCAGTTTAGAGTTCCTGCAATTGTATTTTTTGGGATTGATAAATCTTATGGCTTCATAGCTATTATCAATTGTTTTTCATTTCAAGTTGTATGTTTCTATTTATGCTCTCTTCAAGCGAAATCATTGTGTCTGTTCTTATTATACCTTCTACTCTTTGTATTTTGTCGTGAAGTACATCTTTTAAGTGCTGCGTGTCTTTGCAGTGTATTTTGGCAAACATACTGTAGTTACCAGTGGTGTAATGGACGTTAATAATTTCAGGTATTTGCTTTAGTTCAGAAATGACATCGTCATAAAGAGCACTTTTAGATAGGAAGATGCCAATAAAAGCGGTGATGTCGTAACCTAACTTAGTGTAGTCTATTCTAAGAGTGGTGCCTTCTACAACTCCCATATCCTCAAGCTTTTTCATGCGCACATGCACGGTTCCGCCAGAAACATATACTTGTTTTGCTACTTCTGTATATGGCTTTTTGGCGTTTTTAAGCAGTATTTCGAGAATTTTAAGGTCTACATTGTCAATTTCGTAATTCGCAGGCATAATATTGGTGGTTGATTATGTTATTTATATTGTTGAGTCAATATTATTAAAAATATTTTAAATAAACACGAATTATGTTGTTAAAATTTTAAAGAATAAATCATTTCATTACCTTTGAAGTGTTGAAAGTAAACACAATGTAGGGTGTTGAAACTGGCAGACATGCCCTCCGGTCTCGGGGGTGGAGATAACAGGATAAAGTCTTAATGCATCCAATAGCACGAGAATTAACTGCTCCGTGGAGGTTCGAATCCTTCCCCTACAGCTAATTGGTATTAAAGCAGCTCTGGTACATGGGCTGCTTTTTTTGTTGCTCACTGCTTTAAAAATATAATTACTTATAGGCTATTTGTGCTAATATGATTGGAGTGTAGTCCACTCACATTATTAGTATGGCTTTAGATCAATTATATTATTGAATTTTAATGCATGATGGTAGCCTTTCTGAAGTTGCTTGGAGTTATGGCTTTTATTTTTTTAAATGTTCTGTTAAAGTATGGAACATCTCTAAAACCACATGAATATGCTACCTCAGCAATAGTTAAATCAGAATTAGTAATAAGTTTACACGCTGCTATGATTCTGTACTCAGTTAAATACTGAAAAAATGTTTTATTTCTCATTCTTTTAAAGAATACGCAGAATGAAGATTTCTCCATGCCTAAAAATTTTGCAACATCGTTTAAAGTAATGTTATTCTGAAAGTTATTCATGACATAAAGTTCTAAAATCTGCATTTTTTTAGCATTTCGGTCATTTGTTGATGGGTGTCCAACAATATTTGTATTGCTAGTATTGGCAATGGAGGCTAATATTGTTAAAAGGGTAGGTATTCTTTCAGCATTACTTTGTGTTTGCATTAACATTAAGTTATGCTGCAATTTTTTTAGTGTTTCATCTTTAAACTCAATGGCATTGGATATTTCACTGATATTGGTGATTTGTGAATCAAGTTCAGGAAAGGTTGTTTTTAGCTCCATCAAAAAATTTGTAGAGAAGAATATGCAAATATTTTCAATCTTACCTTCTTTATCGTGGACGGTTTCATCAAACGACCAGCAATGTAACAAGTGAGGTGGGATTAATATGATTTCTCCTTCAGAAAATGGAGCCACACTATCTCCTATAATTCGGGAACCTCTGCCTGTTATTATATAAGTGATTTCCCAAAAATCCTGCTTGTGTAAGTGAATTTGCTTATCCCATTTAATATGAACATGATCATATTTAAAGGAGTGTTTTTTGTCACTCATTATATGACAGTATTTTATATGATCCTTCATGGTTAATGATGTACTTGCCTAAATGCAAATATAAGACAAGTGTGTTCAAATATATGTCAATACAGATATGGTAAACGCATTTAACTTTAGGGCTGATTAATATTTATATTGAAACATGTCTAATAAAAGCTTATTAAAATCAAAACCACATTATAAAATTTTGGATGGACTGCGTGGTATCGCAGCATTAATAGTTGTAGTATTTCACGTACTGGAGGTGCATTCTGGAGGAGATCACTCCAAGCAGCTTATAAACCATGGCTATTTAGCCGTAGATTTCTTTTTTCTTCTTTCTGGATATGTGATTAGTTATGCTTATGATGATCGATGGAGTGTTATGACTTTAGGTCATTTTTTTAAACGTAGGATAGTGCGTTTGCAGCCTATGCTAATATTCGGCTCTATATTCGGAGCCCTTTTATTTTATTTTCAAGATTCTGCAGTTCTCGGATGGGGCGGGGTTTCAGAAGTGCCGGTATGGAAAGTTTCGTTTTTAATGGTAATTGGTTTTTTTCTTATCCCTGTAGGTAAGGGCTTAGACATAAGGGGCTGGAATGAGATGTTTCCTTTGAATGGGCCAGCTTGGACCTTGTTTTTTGAGGAAATTGCCAACATATCATATGCTTTGGTTTTAAGAAGGCTATCTAACAAGGTTCTATTTATTTTAGTAGTAATTGCAATGCTGTTTCTAGTGCATTATGCACTTACTAATTCGCATGGAGATATTATTGGAGGCTGGGCAATAGATGATTCTCTTCAGATGAAAATCGGGTTTATACGTTTGGCTTTTCCGTTTTTATCGGGCATTTTTTTGGCTAAAACAGTAAAGGTGAAAAGCATTAAAAATGCATTTTTATATACATCCTTGTTGCTAATTGCGGTTTTATCTGTACCCAGAATAGGTGGGGCTGATGATCTTTGGCAAAATGGGTTGTATGAGTGTGTGTGTTTAATTATCGTATTTCCGTTTATTGTTTGGTTAGGAGCTAGTGGGCATGTAGATGGTGTTACGGAAAGAATTAGTAAGTTTCTAGGAGATATATCTTATCCGATTTATATAACACACTTTCCGCTTGTCTATATTTATATGGCTTGGGTTTCTAATAATAATTATACACTGGCCGAAAGCTGGCCTTATGCACTTTTGACCATGATTATGTCGGTTTTTGTGGCATTTGCAGCTATGAGATTGTATGATATGCCTATCAGAACGTGGCTGAAAAGTAAATATTTATCTAAAAATAAATAGCATAATTACTCACCTCAGGGAGAGCTCGAGGTGTATGTCTTTAGTTACTGATGCTTATGCAAAAATGATTATTCAGGGGTACTCTTCTCTATAAGTGGCGCTTTCATAGCTGAGAAGCGGAAAAATATTGGCCTAATTTATGCTTTAACGCATTTCAACTATTTTAATACTGTTATTTTATATGAGATTAATCTTTCTAGTAGTATTGCTTTGCGTTTTGGTTGGAAGAGTTGAGGCTCAATCGCGCATTTCATTTGGCCCCGAGGCAGGGTATATCCTTTCAGATATGTTGTTGACAGATCATGAGTACAGCTCTTTGAATTGGAATAATAACTTTATTCGCAATGGCTTTTTTTTTGGAGTATCTTCATTAATGGAGATATCACAATCAGTAGACCTTAATGGTAGTTTATTATTTGAGTCGAAGGGAAATAAATACAGAGATGAAAATGAAGATTTAGAGTATAAACGAAAATTTAATCACCTGAAGTTGCCAATAAATGTTGTTTTTGACTTTAATGGGGATGATAATGGGGTCAAGTTACTGGCGGGCATTTATGCAGGAGTAGCTGTTGGTGGAAATTTGAAATTGAAAGGAGAAACTACCAAGACTGTGAAATTGGCTGATCTTGATGTTAAAAAAGTCGATTATGGATTCATCAATCTTGGATTGGGGTATAGTTATGATCGTATGCAAGTGAACTTACTTTATAATACAGGCGGGTTCAATGTGTATGGTGAAGGTTCTAGGTTTATTAATTTCAGATTAGGAGCAGCATATTATTTGTTTGATGTTGAGTAACTGTTATTGCTTGCCAATTGTCATGGTTTTTTGGTGCTAGCTGTAGCTGAAATATCATTGATTGGTTCAATAAAATAAATGGAAACCGATGGGCTGATGTCACGAAAAGTTTTTGATCAAAGTGGAGCTAGTGAAATTGAGAAATAGAGAAAAGTCATAAAAAAGGCCGATTCAAATCGAATCGGCCTTTCAACTTATATGAACGTCTATCTACTATTTATATATAAGGTCAAATCTGTCTAGCTTCATTACTTTGTCCCAAGCAGCAACGAAGTCGTTAACAAATTTTTCTTCCGCGCCATTGCTAGCGTATACTTCTGCTAAGGCTCGTAACTCAGAGTTAGAACCAAAGATTAAGTCAGCACGAGTGGCGGTATATTTTACCTTTCCGGTTTTTCTGTCTTTCCCTTCAAATTTTTCTTTAGTATCATCAGAAGCGCTCCATTCGGTACTCATGTCTAATAATTTCACAAAGAATACGTTAGTAAGTGCATCTTTTTTATCAGAGAAAATGCCATTCTTAGAACCATCATAGTTGGCATTAAGTGAACGCATACCACCTACTAAAACAGTCATTTCAGGAGCTGTTAAAGTGAGAAGTTGAGCTTTATCTACCAATAGTTCTTCGGTAGGTAATTTGTACTGCGTTTTTAGATAGTTACGGAAGCCATCTGCCATTGGCTCAAGTAATTGGAAAGATTCAACATCAGTTTGCTCCTGAGTAGCATCCATACGACCTGGTGTAAAAGGCACGCTTACTTTGTAGCCAGCATTAGCTGCTGCTTTTTCTACTCCGGCAGCTCCAGCTAATACTATTAAGTCGGCCATTGATACCTTTTTGTCTCCGCCTTTAGCATTAAAGTCTTGTTGGATTTGCTCCAATACTTTCAATACTTTCGCTAATTGAGCCGGATTATTTACTTCCCAGTCCTTTTGTGGAGCAAGGCGTATTCTGGCTCCGTTGGCACCACCTCTTCTATCAGAACCACGGTACGTAGAGGCAGAAGCCCAAGCCGTAGTTACCATATCTGTGATAGAAAGTTCAGAGTTTAAAATCTGTGTTTTTAAACTAGCAATATCGCTTTTGGTGATCAACTTGTGGTCAACCGCAGGGATTGGGTCTTGCCAAATTAAATCTTCAGTAGGTGCTTCAGGTCCTAAATAAGTGGTTTTAGGTCCCATATCTCTGTGTGTAAGTTTAAACCATGCACGAGCAAAAGCATCGTTAAACAACTCAGGGTTTTCATAGAATTTTCGTGAAATCTTCTCGAAACCAGGATCCATTCTCAAAGATAAATCTGTAGTAAACATAGTGGGCTTATGCATTTTTGAAGCATCATGTGCATCGGGTACCATCATGTTAGGGCTATCACCTTTGGCTACCCATTGGTGTGCACCTGCGGGGCTTTTTGTTAATTCCCACTCGTTTTCGAATAGACTGGCAAAGAAAAGGTGACTCCATCTTGTAGGGGTGGCCGTCCATGTTACTTCTAAGCCTGAAGTGATGGCATCACCACCTTTGCCTGACTTGTATTTGTTTTTCCATCCAAAGCCTTGCTCTTCAATAGGAGCTGCTTCGGGCTCAGGTCCTACATTGTCTGCTTTACCAGCACCGTGAGCTTTACCCAAGGTATGTCCCCCGGCAATAAGTGCTACGGTTTCTTCATCGTTCATACCCATTCTACCAAAAGTAGCGCGTATGTCTTTGGCGGCTAATAATGGATCAGGATTGCCATTAGGCCCTTCAGGGTTTACATAAATCAGTCCCATTTGAACAGCTGCTAACGGATTTTCTAATTCTCTATCGCCAGAATAGCGTGAGCTGTCAGATAACCATGTTTTTTCAGCTCCCCAGTATACGTCCATTTCTGGCTCGTAAACGTCTTCTCTACCTCCGGCAAAACCAAAAGTTTTGAAGCCCATGTCTTCAAGTGCCACATTACCTGTTAATACCATTAAGTCAGCCCAAGAAATTTTGTTGCCATACTTTTGTTTGATAGGCCAAATTAAGCGTCTGGCTTTGTCTAAGTTAGCGTTATCAGGCCAGCTATTGATGGGAGCAAAGCGTTGCTGTCCTGATCTGGATCCTCCACGCCCATCAGCAGTACGGTAAGTACCAGCACTGTGCCACGCCATTCTTATAAACAAACCTCCATAATGACCAAAATCTGCAGGCCACCAATCTTGAGAATCGGTAAGTACTTTTCTGATGTCACTTTTAAGCGAATCATATTCTAAGCTATTGAAAGCTTCTATGTAGTTGAACTCTTCATCCATCGGGGTTGATAAAGAAGAATTTTGACGAAGTATACTTAGGTTTAAGCGATTGGGCCACCAGTCGTTGATACTGCTGGCTTTCATGTTGGATAAACTTTTCTTGGTAGCGCCCGATTCTCCATCCATCTCAGAGACTATTCGTGCCTCCTCTTTTTTCTGACAAGCTGTAATAGCCATGCTGAGAGCTAATAGCAAGCCAAATGCTTTCGTTTTGTTCATAATTTAAATGTTTAATGTTAAGGTTGCTGAAATATTGGTGCAATTTACAGACATATAAATTCGCTTTAATTATAAAGTAGATTGATTGTTTTAATGACAGTATTGATAAAATCTATGAGTTAATGCCTGCTTCATTTCGGTGTTGTAGACTAAAACTGAGTCGTATTACTGGTGGAAGTTTCAAAGATTTGAAACACAATATTTTCAGGAGGGGAGGCTTATTCTTCATAGGAAGAAAAAGCGCAGATATGTGTTTTAAATCTCATGAAATTATTTGTGGGCGGCCCTTTTATTTTAATGGGTAAACCCTAAATAAATTTACCATGAAGCCGCTTTTGTATCACCAGTATGCTTCTCATTAGAATATAATCATACTTTGCGACTTTTCATTTTAAAGTCTCCAATTTTTAATGGAGTCAGTAGCCGCAATAGGCTTTTCAGTGAATTTTAAATTTAGTTGTTTGCTTCAGATGTTTGGTTTTATTTTATACCTGAAATCAAGCCTGAACAAATAATTTAGATTTAAGTGAAAAGTATAATAAAAAGAAGTTGTGGTGCCGTACTATTGATGCTTGCTATTTTAGCCTGTGATGTAAATCTATCATTTGCACAATCTGAAGTAGAATGGTCTCCTGATTATGTGTTGAAATTAGAAGATTTTCAGTCTCCCCAATCAGAGATTAATCCAGAGTTAAATTCTATTTCTATATTTTCAGGCGCCATCTTTGATTTCAATTACCAGATGACCCGAGGGCAATTTATGTTTACTAAAAATTTTAATGATAAGGTAAATAATAAATTTAATCGAAAGGTGGCTGTTATAATAGCTCCGGATACATTAGTAGCTCAATCGCTAGTGGCGTATGGGCAGTATAGTTTTGATTTGTCAGAATTATATGCCAGAAAATTTAGGAAGGCTATTTATGACCAAAAAGGAACGTTCTCGGATGCAAGTTTCTTTCAGCCGATATATCAGAAGTTATATGAGCAATTGAATGAAGAGAATGCAAGGGTATTAAAAGTGACCAATTTAGGACAAAATGAAGCTTTACTTAAAGAAGAGCATTCGCGTGTACTGACTCAAATTGATGAGCTTGCCGAATTTTGTAAAGAATGTAAGCCCAAAAAAAATAAAAAGTAAGAGCTGAGGGCAGTTGGCGCTTGAGCTTATAAATTATATCAATCACATGAGCACTTGTTTGAAAACTACTCATGTGATTGATATGTGTTATACATCAAAATTAGGCCACGGATCAACAAAGCCTGAGGCAGATTTAGAAACTAACTCGTCATTTTCATTTACAAGGCATGCTTCTAGTTCATTAGTCAGTTGGTCAACCTCTAAATCTTGACCAATGAGTACTAATTCGTTCATTCTGTCTCCCCATTTACTGTCCCATTTCGCCATAATGGCATCTTGGTTTTCCATATATGCCAAGTTTAAAGCCCTTTCTTTCATGGGCACAGAAGCCCACCATCGGCCGTAAGGTTCAGCTTTTAGAGATCCGCCTGCTTGGCTCCAAAGTAATGCTTGCGCTGGTCGTGAGGCGAGCCAGAATAGGCCTTTGCTTCTAATAACATTGGCTGGCCATTGCTGATTGATATACGCCCAAAATCGCTCTGGGTGAAATGGCCTGTGGTTGCGAAATACAAATGATGATATGCCATACTCTTCCGTTTCGGGTGTATGTTCGTTGTTGAGTTCTTTTATCCAACCTGCTGACTGTTCTGCTTTTTCATAGTCAAAAAGCTTGGTGTTAAGTATTTCTTTTAGGTCTACTTTGCTTTGGTTCGTTTTTATTATTTTGGCTTCAGGGTTCAGTTTCGTTAGTATTCCTTCTAAAAGGTCTAGCTGTGGTGGACTTACCAAATCTACTTTATTGAGAATAATTACGTTGGCAAATTCTACCTGATCGGTCAGTAGGTTAACAATGCTTCGGTTGTCTTCTGGTTCGTCAGTCATTTTCCGATCAAAAATGGTGTCGGCACTTCCAAAATCTGTTAAGAAATTTAAGGCATCTACCACTGTTACCATGGTGTCTAACCTGCTGAAGTTGGTGAGGTCGAACAGTTCATCTCCAGTAGCAAAAGAGAAGGTCTGCGCTACAGGAATTGGCTCCGAAATACCGGTACTTTCTATAAGAAGGTAATCGTATTTATTGGTTTTTGCTAAACGTTCCACTTCTATCATTAAATCTTCTCGTAAGGTACAGCAGATGCAGCCATTGCTCATTTCTACTAGTTTTTCATCTGTGCGAGATAGCTTTACTTCGTTTTTCACTAATTGACTATCAATGTTGACTTCGCTCATGTCATTGACAATAACGGCCACTTTTAAACCTTCTCTGTTATTTAGAATATGATTTAAGAGGGTGGTTTTGCCAGCTCCTAAAAATCCGCTGAGTACTGTTACGGGTATTTTTTTCTTACCAAACATTATTTTTTGAAGTTTTTGTCGATGGGGTAATTTTTACTGGCCAAGCTGGCTTGTCTAATGTATTTCCAGTTAATAAAATGTGCATAGGCTATAGCAGACCCTCCTGCCACGGAGAGTAAGGCTTCATATTCTGCCAAGCCGAAAATGTGCCTCAACGCTATGAGTATGAAGCCCCCACTTACAATTATGAAGGGGGTTGACCTTCTGTGGTTTAGTCTGTATGCTTTAGATAAAGAGAATGTAGCTATAGCGAAGCTGAGGCCTATTGCCGCTCTTTCTATCCATTCGTTTTCTAAAAACTGCAAACCTGCCAGCGGCATTAGGCTTAAAATCAATGGTAGCGCGGCACAGTGTATGGCACAAAGTAGTGCGGCACTAAAGCCTATAAAGTCCAAGTGTATTCCTGCAAATTGTGATTTCATAAATGATTGTATTTGATGAAGTGACACTGCAAGGTTACTAAAAAATCATTAAATGCAATAGTGTTGCATTTGTAAAAATCTGTATATAAGTTTGTTCGAAAAATGTAAAGCTTATGTTGAAGACGCATTCTTTATTTTTCGCATACAATAAATCGGTCTATTTTAAGTTTCCGGATATTGATTTGGGAGATGGTGAAGATTTATTGATACTAGGGGAGTCGGGTATTGGGAAAACCACATTTCTTCATCTTATGGCGGGGTTGTTAAAACCGGGATTAGGTCGTGTAGAAATTATGGGCACGAGTATTACGGAATTAAAAACCAGTGTGCTTGATAGGTTTAGAGGTGAAAATATAGGTTTGGTATTTCAGCATCCTCAATTTATACAAGCGCTGACAGTAAAAGAAAACCTTGCTTTAATTCAGTATTTGGCTGTAAAAAGGCCCGATTATGATAGAATTGGTGAAGTGCTGAAAGCGCTGGGTTTGTTTCAAAAGATAGATGAGCGACCTAAACACCTGAGTCAGGGAGAGAGGCAAAGATTGGGCATAGCTATGGCAGTGGTGAATGCACCAAAAATAATATTAGCCGATGAGCCTACTGCCAGCTTAGATGATAAAAACTGTGAGCGTGTGGTTCGTCTGTTGAAAGAGCAGGCTTTGGTTAATAAGGCTCAGCTAGTAGTAATTACGCATGATAATAGACTGAAGTCACATTTTAATAATACACTTCAATTATGAATATTTCTAAACTGGCTTATAAAGATTTAACTGATAAGCCATGGAGTACTATTTTGAGTGTTGTTTTGCTGATGATGGGGGTTGGGTTGGTTTCGTTGATATTGCTGGTTAAGCAACAGATTGAGCGGCAAGTTAATAACAACTTAGAAGGAATAGACATGGTAGTGGGGGCGAAGGGTAGTCCTTTGCAATTAATTTTATCTGCAATCTACCATATGGATGTGCCTACTGGAAATATTTCATTGGAAGAAGCCAATAAGCTAAAGAAGAACAGGTTGATAGCCTACAGTATTCCTGTGGCTTATGGTGATAGTTATAAAGGTGTACATATTGTAGGCACCACACCGGCATACCCTGATATTTACGGGGCAGATCTTGCTTTTGGTACTTTATGGAAGGCGAATTTTGAAGTGGTAGTTGGGGCTGACTTAGCATCGGATTACAACCTACAAGTGGGGGATGAGTTTGTGGGATCTCATGGTCTTACAGAAGGAGGTGAGCATCATGCAGAGCATCCATATAAAATAGTTGGTATTTTTTCCAAAACAGAAACGGTGCTGGATAGACTTGTGCTAACAAGCATAGAAAGTGTTTGGGCGGTGCATGAACATGAAGAGGAGACTGCTGAGCATAATCCTCATCATGAAGAGAGGGAGATTACTGCACTTTTTGTCAAATTTCGCAATCCTATGGGCATGATTCAGCTGCCACGATCGGTTAATAAAAATACGAATATGCAAGCCGCATTGCCGCAGTATGAATTGAGTAAACTGCTTGATTTTGTGGGGGAGGGAGTTGTTTATATTAAGGCTCTAGCATTTATAATTATTGTTGCTTCTGGGGTTAGTGTGTTTTTTAGTCTCTATAAGTCTTTGCAAGATAAGAAATTGGAGCTGGCGCTTATGCGTACTTACGGTGCCAGAAGGTGGCAGTTATCAGGGTTTATGCTGCAGAAAGGTTTGTTTGTGACACTTGTAGGGGCAGTTTCTGGGGTTTGTCTCAGCAGGTTGATATTAGCGTGTTTGTCTTTTAATTATCAAGAAGGCTACGGAGCTCTGCTGGGTGGTTTTGAGTGGGTAAGAGGAGAAACGTGGCTATTAATTGGTGGTTTGGGGGTGGGGACAGTTGCTTCTTTACTTCCGGCAGTTCAGGTTTTCAATATTAATATATCAAAAACACTTTCAAATGGCTAAATGGGCATTTATATTCTTATTTTGTTTTATAACCTTGTGTGCAAAGGGGCAAGAGAAAATTACTTGGAATACGTTAGCCGATGTGAAATTCACTGATAAGTACAGTGAAAAGCTTGATGCCTATTATTACTACCCTCATTTCGGTGCATCAGTTAAGAAATTAGAAGGGCAAACGGTATCCATTAAAGGCTATATGCTGGTGGTGGACCCTAAGAAAAATGTTTACGTGTTATCTCAATACCCAAATTCTGCTTGTTTTTTCTGTGGTAATGGTGGCCCTGAATCGATCATTGAACTTAAATTTTCAAAGTCTCATAACAAGTTTAAAATGGATCAGGTGGTTACGATTACCGGTGAGTTTAAGCTTAATCAAGATGATATTTACCAATGTAATTATATTCTTGAAAATGCTAGGCAGTGAGTGAAAGCCAGTAATATCGTTTACATCTTATTGAAAAGGCCTCAAATTTTTACTCGGGGCTTTCTATGCTTTTAAGTTAATTAAGGAGTAGGCTTAATTAATATCTCGCCTTACTCTTCTGTAATGGTAATCTCAGTTATTAATTGCACATCATTATAAATATTAAAATCGTAGATGCTGCTAGGTGATCTTATAATGGTTTTGTCTTGAGGGTTGTAGGCTAGCTTAAAATTAGCAAGTGATTTATATGTTGCGGGTACTGGAGCTGCTTTGGTGTGAAATTTAAACTGACCTGATGCCTTGGGTAATATGCGGGACGATTGAGTGTTAATGAGCAGAGTAAATATGTTATAATCAATGCTCATCTCAGGGGATAAAATGGTATAGTCATGCGGCCTTAATGTTTTGATGGGATGATTTCCTTGGTTTGTAAATGCAAGGAAATCATTTCTTTCAAACTGCTCATTAATGGGCGTGTTAGGTAGTATTAATTCATTGCTTTCGAACCGTAAAGGATTTTTACAATCTACCATAATTTGATACTCTGCTACAGAGGATTCATCTTCATTTACCACCTGAAATATAATCTCGTTAGGGTATTCAAAATTTAGGTTTTCACCTTTAGTGTAGGCTTTGAAGTTTTCGTCTGTTTTGTACTTGTACATTAGTTTTTTGCCTGAAAATTCCACGCTTGGCATTAATTTATTGAAAGCGGCAGGATTATCATATATCACTACAATTAGGCTGTCATATATTGAATAAGGGTCATGTTTAACCTCTCCTTCTTTTGTTATTTGATCTTCGGTAGTTAGTGAAAATGATTTAAAATATGCTTTTTGTGTGGTCTCAGGTTGAGGCTCGGTTCCTATAAAATTAATTTTTACATTATAATGAATTACATACTCAGCGCTTTTGGTGCTGATAATTTCAAATTTGACAACTTCATCGTTAGGGAAATATATTTGAGAGCCGACAGAAGGGGTAATATTAAATTTTGAAAGATCAATATTAACCTCTTCGAGGATGTAGCTTCTTATGTAGCTTGGGTTGGCAGATTCTATAACTATAGTTCCTTCTTCTGTTTCTTTCCCGTTAGATAAATGAGGTTGGTTAATGGTAATCCCTCGAAGGTTTATATCTTTTAATGGTAAATCAGTTAAGAATGCTTCAGTTAAGTCTACTTTGTATTTGTTATCAATGTCAATGTTATCATCATCGTCAGAGTCACAACTGAATAAAAATAATGATAAGAGTAAGCTTAGGTTCAGGATTTTATTTAAAAAATTCATTTTAATATAGGATGTATTTTTATGTTAAGGGTGCAAGTATATTGATTAAAATATAATTATGCGATTAAAATTTATTAATAAAATTAAATTAATGAGTATTTTATTGACAATCAATTGGTTGCGGGTTTGAAAAGCTACAGGGTGAAATAGAATGTTATAATTGAAGGCATTGGGTAATAAAAAAGGAGCTTTATTTAGCTCCTTTTAAAATCTTTAGATCAACTATTGATCTTTTACTGTTTGTCTGTACCGGCCCATGTTAGCTTATGCCATAGGTTTTCCAATGGCCCACGTTTATGATTTTTAAACCATAAAGTGCTATAAATTCCTTGAATTATGGCTAATAAAATACCAATACATAAACTGATAGATGGACCTACATATTGATACAAAGCCAATCCAAAACCATAATAAATACTGGCTCCTATGATCGATTGAATGATGTAATTGGTTAAACTCATTTTACCAATAGGAGAGAGCTTGTCCAGCCACGGTTGTATCACAGGATTATAGAAAAGAAGAATGAATGTAGCCACTAAAATAGCGGTGAATGCGAGGTTTGACCACTGACCGATAATTGCTCCCAAAGCATTATTAATAACCTTAGATGCGGTGAATATTTCAGGATGAGATTTTAAGAAAAATAAGGGTATAAAAGCAATGAAAGCTATTAATAAAGTCTTTTTCCAAAAAGATATATTTTCAGGTGTGTTATGAAAAATACGTTTTCTTCCTCCAATAAAACCAATTAAGAATAAGCCCAAAGATTGGCTTACACGACCAAACTCGACAAACCAAAGTAGCGAAGCAATTCTGCCATCGGTGAGGTTGCTTTTTACTAATGCCAAAAATGACTTGTTCTCCAGAAAACTGCCTGATCTATTATAAAACTCTATGAGTAAAGTTGGCTCTTGCGTTTGGTCAGGAGCGTTGATGGCAGCAACTAGCTTAGCAATGAAAATGGGCTGAGCCAAAAAGATCAATGCACTGATAAATACAATGCGATTATTGAGCTTGGCAAAAGGAATAATCAATATACCTACCAAAGCATAAAGCACTAAAATTTCACCTCTATAAAACATGGTGTTGATCATGCCGAAAATTAATAGTAGAAATAAGCGCCATAAGAAACGAGGCCTGAAATCCTTGCCTTCTTTATCACGATTATGAGTTTGAATATAAAAGGTAAGGCCGAAAAGTAGCGCAAAAATAGCATAGGATTTACCTCCAAAAAGAAAGAAGAAAGTGTCCCATATTGCTTTGTCAATGGCGGTGAGCCAGAGTGGTAAATTCTCTGGCTGACTATGCACTTCAAATCTTTCAATATTGTGTAATAGCATGATGGATACTAGGGCGAATCCTCTCAATGCATCAACTACGGTAATCCTTTTAGTTTTATCTAATAGATTGGTCATGAGGGTAAACGTGAGTAGGGTTTAATGTTTGTATTTTATGGAATATAGCATTTTTCTATTTATGAATATGCAGGGTGTGTTATTCGAGTTTGTTTTATTTCAATTAAAATAGCAACTGCTTAATGATAAAAAAGCCACTCAAATTAATTGAGTGGCTTTTTTATCATTGTTTTATAAACCGGTAGGTGAAATGTTTTTTATCACTATTGACTTGTAAGAAGTAAACGCCTGAGGATAGGTTGGTTACGTTAATTTTCGCGCCTCGCTGCTGTAGTATCTTTTGTCCGAGTTTATCAAAAACCGTTAATTCACAATTTTCATTCAGCCCTTTTAATTCCAATACATTTTCTACTGGGTTAGGGTACGGCAGAATCTGAGAGTGCTTTAGCTGCTCTACTCCCGTGGGATCTTCTGGCTCAGGCTCTGGTGTTTTTTCAGTAAAGAGTTGTGATTGGAGGAATTTAAGTAATATCACAATATTCATTTATTATAAATATTTTAATTTTTAACATGAATAAAAATAAATTTAATTATATAAATATTTATTTATTTTTTTTGTATTTGCTTTAAATTTTAATCAACCTAATCATGTCATTTCTTTTTAGAGTAAAAAAGTTATTTTTTTTATTAATAATATTTACTTTTTCTTTACAGGTGTGTGGTCAAAATAAACATGTATTTACAAATACAGTGTTGCCATCTCCTCAATCAGAATATTTAGTAAAGCATATTGCTCATCCGGTGGGGAATTTCACTGGGGTGCCAGATATTACCGTCCCTTTGTTTAGTCTATCAGGCAGAGATATTGATTACCCCTTATTTTTAAGACATCATATTAAAAATGCTGAAAATTCCAGTGTATTTGGTAGGGGCTGGTCACTTCAGGGAATGGGATTAATTACTCGAGTTATCCGTGGGATCGATGACTTATCTGATGATGGATTTGCTCGTGGAGGTGAAATTAATAGTATCGAACTAAACGATTCACAGAGATTAAATCTGTTGGCCAATAACATCGATGCTGGGCCCGATTTATTTTATTTCAATTTTGCTGGATATGAGAGTCGGTTTATGCTTTCTGAGGAGGGACAGGTGGTAACTGACGCGACTTTAGGTTTGAAGTTTATTCTTCCTGCCGATTCTGAGGGTGTATGGCAGGTTTCTGATAGTGAGGGGTACACTTATTTTTTTGGTGAGAATAATTCTATAGAGCATTTAAGAAAAATAGGAGGGAGTAATAGTTTCGCTTCTTCATGGTATCTAAGTCGGATTGTTACTCCCATGGGGGATGTTCTTAATTTTAATTATAATAATACCATACAAACCAGAGATTCGAAAAGTGAGGCTGGATATTTTATTTCTAATGGCTATTATGGCTTGTATGAGTCTCAGGTAGAGGGTGGGTATAATGTCCCACAGCTGAAATCAATAGAAATTAGTAATGAAGCTCTTCATAGGTATGTAAGTTTTAATTACTATGATATTTCTTCTTTAAGTGAAAGTTTGCTTATGTCGATTTCGCTTTATAGTAAAGGTTTAAAGCATGATGATATAGTTAATGGTAAATCTGAAGTGACTAATGGCACAGATAAATTAGTAACAATTAAGTTTAGTTATGATGGTACCACTAGTCCATTTGATTTAAGTTATATATATCATTTTGATCAAGATGACCAAGAAGCGATTTCTTCTCAAAAGCTTACTTCATCTCTTTCACATGATGATCATGTTATCAATAGTATTAAATATAGCGATGGAAAGTTTGAGAGTTTTCAATATTCCGAACATGACCTTTCTGGTTTTGATGATAGCTCTTTCCGTAATTATGTAGATTTAGGGGTTAAACTATCGAAGGTGAATATTACAGGAGCTGAGGACAGTTATTCAACTTCCTATCTGTATGAGCGAATAAATGGAAGTTCTTCTATACGGTTATTTGATAACGGCAATTACTTGACACAGAATTCGTCACGTTGGGTGGATTCTCCCATTGTATTTGAATCTACTGGATTGATTAACCAAAAACATGTAGGCTCTGTATATGATAGGTTATTGGGAGGGTATGAAGTTTTTTATGATGACGTCTACGTTTCACAGCAAGGTAGGGGAGGAATAAGATATAAATATACAAGCCCTAAATCAAATGAATCACAAGAATATGGATATTATACAGAAGCTTTCTATAAGCCCATTTACTCATTAGATTTTGTTGGGGGTAAGCTTTCGGAGAAAACTACATACAAAAAAGAAGGAAATGGTTACGTGCCAATCGAGTATCAAAAATTTGTTTATGATACCATAAGTAATTCTCATTTATCCGGGGTTAATACTATATTTTATGATTTCTCAGGTCAAAAATCAATAGAAACATCATTATCAAAGTTGTCAGATTATTTAGGAAGAAGTGTAAATGTTAATGAAATTTCAGGTTATCAGAAGTATGATATAATTGCTGTAAATAGCATTCTTAATGAGTCTTTAGTGCGTAAGGTAGACTCAGAGACCAATGTAGAAAGTACTGCATCAACTATATATAATTATAATGATAATTATTTATTAACAGAGGAACTTACTACATACCCTAATAATGATCAATCCAAGACTATATATACATATAGTCAGGACTATCCGGAAAATGGTATTTTTTCTGAAATGATAGTTAAAGGTATGCTTTCTTATCCTGTAGAGGTCGAATCTTACAAAAAAATAAGCAATGAAGAAGTTTTCTTGAAAACAGATGGAAGCATAACGGAGTATGGATTTTATGAAGGTAAGGATAATGATTATATTTTACCTCAATCTACTTATATATGGGAAAATACGGGCGATGGTTCTCCATTATCTGATGTTTCTGCCATTTCTAATGAGAATTATAAATGGCTTGTTGACTACAAATATGATGTTCAGGGAAGTATAAAGGATGTCAAACAAAAAGGAAATCCAAATCAAGCAGTTTTAATAGACTATAATTTTGGAAACCCAGTATTTTCTGCTTTTAACGCGACTAGTGAAAATATTTATTATAATGGATTTGAAAGCGATGATATTAGTGTGTCTCCTGATATAAGAGCGAGATATGGTAATAAATATTTTAGTTCAGGGGAATTTCAAGTACCCTTCATGCCTGATAATGCTGATGATTACATTATGTCTTATTGGTATTATGATGGCAGTATTTGGAATTATGAGCAAGGAGACTATTTATCGGTCATTAGTAATAGGGAAGCTATTGATGAGGTAATGATTTACCCTAAAAAGAGTCAAATTCAATCAGCTGTATATGACCAATATGGTAATTGTTCATCTGTTACTGATCAAAACGGGAAATCTAAATTTTATGAATATGATTCTCATGGTGATTTGGAGGTGGTAAGGGATAATGATGGGAATATTTTAGAGTACCACGATCGTAATAGGTCAAAATTTCCAGATGATTGTGATTATAAAGATACAAAACCTATAAACGGTATCATGTTGGACTCTCAGGTACAGGTTGATTTTGGCGCTCATGTGCAATGTAGAGTAGTTGCTAATGGTGGTTGTGGAAGATTAAAGTATGAATGGTCAGTTGTTGTAGGTAGTAATACTACCTCCCTTACTAGAGAACATTATAATACTTGCTCCTTACCTGCAGAGTACTGTACTTCTAGATTTTATATACAGTGTACAATTTCTGATGAAAATGGCTTCTATAATCCAATAAAAGTTAGGAAAGAAGTAAATGTAAAAGTCGATGATATTGTACCTTCTTTAACTATCAAATCGATGACTAACGGGGGGGCTTTTCCAATTTTTGTGATGGAGATCAACTGAATTTTACGGCATTAACTAATAATATGTGTGGTGCCCTTTCCTATCAATGGACCTATAATTACATCGGAGGAACATTATCTTCTCGTAGTTCAAGAGCTATTTTCCGATATATGGGTAGAGGTACAATACGCTGTACTGTGCGGGATAGTTTTGGGCATAGTGTTTCTAGTAGTAGGAGCTTAAGCCCAAGTAAAAATTGCCTCTCAAAGTAAAATAGATATTAAGCTTTTAAAATATAAATTATGAAGTACTCTTTTATAAGTGTATTAATGATAATGTTATGTCTACTGTGTCATACGTTATACTCGCAACAACCAACAACAAAAGATTCTATCAACAATTCGGGAGCAGTAGTTTTTAAGGATCCTGGAGGGTGCCCCGGAGGCTGCGGGTCAGGCGGAGGAGGTTCTGATGGAGATGGTGGACCTGTTGATTATCCAGGAGACGATAATTTATATGTTCCAGAAAAGCCGCCCAAATTTCTTGTATCAGGGTCCCAGTGCAACAGTTCTCGAACTTTAAGTTGGAATGGTAAACCTGATTTTGTAGGATGTGCCTGGTATTGGCAAACTTCTTCTACGGGAACGAGCAAAACCTATAGTGGTAAAAATAAAACTGTAAGTGAATCAGGTACATATTATTTGAGAGGCTATGGGATTTATAGTAAACAATGGGGTCCTGCTGTTAGCGTGTATGTTTCTATTCAGCCAGTCTCTAGCCCTCCAGCTCCTAAAATAGAAGAATCGAAGCCAGGGTACACAATTTTAAGTAAAGATGATCCTCTTAATACATATTATTGGCAAAGCGCTCCTTCTGAAGCAAGTACCTCAAATAATGAAGATTATACTGCAGTTTATAAAAGTGGATATTATTATTTAAGAGCAAAAAATAGTTCTACGGGGTGCTGGAGTAGTGCTTCTAGTGTTCATGTGTCAATAAATACTCCCTACACCCTACCAGTCATTCACGCAAATGGGGAGAGTAAAATTAGTATTAAGCAGCCATATGTAGATTTGGCTCTCAATACATCCTATGCTAGTTACCAATGGTATTGGAATGGTCGTGAAATGGGAGGTGCAGTTGGCGCAGTTTATAAAGTGTTTCAGGAGGGGTATTATCATGTGGTGGTAGAAAATAGTGCAGGAGTAAAAGTTCGTTCTGATTATTTTAGAGTTGAAGATATAAATAAAAGCAACAATATTGCATACAGTGCATCTCACCGTATAAAGGTAAAGAATGTTAAGTCGATACAAGAGGTGAAGAGACTCAACTACGATGGTAATAAAAGTGTTGCAATTAGCTATTATGACGAATATAAGAGGAAATCACAGGATGTAATTGTGGGAGGAGCACCAGGCGGGAAGGACTTAGTGCAGGGGTATACCTATTCTAGAAATCAAAAGAATCAGAAAGCATATCTTCCTTATTCAGTTAATAGCAATACTGCTGGATATAGAAAGAATTGGAAACAGGAATTGAGCACTTTTTATGACAAATATGATGATGGAGGTGATGAAGATGCTCTGTTCAATGAAGTTGTTTATGAAGATTCTCCTTTTGATCGGATAATGGCTTCTTCTTCCGTAGGAGAGGACTGGAAGATTGGTAGTGGGCATGAAAAAACTTACAATAATAGCCTAAATGATGGAACCGAGCATGTAATTAAGTGGAGTGTTGATGAAAATGGTAATCCTCTAAGGAGTGGGTATTATAGTTCAGGGTTATTACAAGTGAATAGTGAAAAAGATGAGATGGGGAATGTAAATTATTCGTATACTAATTTATTAGGACAAACGATATTAACGAAAAATGCACTCGGTGCTGAAACTTATTTTATTTATGATAACCTTGATAGAGTAAGTTATATTCTTCAGCCTGAATTGGTCTCAAATTTAATAGCAAACGGAAGTGATCAATTGAGTCAAGATGAAATGAATGCATATTCTTTCATTTATAAGTATGATAATAAGAATAGGGTTATTGCTTCCAAAAGCCCTGGAAAAGGTGAAGTGAAAATTGTTTATGATCATTTGAATAGGCCTATTCTGATTCAAGGCGCAAATTTGCGAGTAGGTGATGAAAAGCAATGGATGTATGTTAAATACGATGTTTTTGGAAGGCAAGTTGTCTCAGGATTATATAAAAATAACAATGATAGAAAAGACCTTCAGAAAGAGGTAGACGATTTTTACCAAAGTGATTTGTATTGGGAAGCTCTATCAGGGATGGTATATAATAACAATGTTATAACTAAAACTGCACCAACGCGATGGAGTAATGATGGAGGATACTCAACTACATATTTAAAAGAGGGCCAAGACGGGAGTCTGTATGTAAAGGCTAACCAAACGAATAATGGGATAATGGTAGGTTTTTCGTCTGGTGCAGTTAAATCGGATTTTTCATATCCATCAATTGAATTTGCTATACATTTTGATGGATCTGGTAAAATGAACGTTTATGAAAGTGGAAGTAGAGTGAAAAGATCCTTAACTCGCTATACGGATTCTGATATTTTTTCCATACATAGAGTAGGAGGTACGATACTATATAAGAAGAATGATGTAACTATTTATACGTCATCTAAAACTTGTGTAGGAGAGGTCTATGTGGATTTTTCTATTAATCATAATAATGCCTCTTTCACTATTGTTAATGAAAAGTATGAAGAAAGAACTTCATCTGGATATAGTGATAATGCTTTTCCTGTAAGCAATATTACCTTACTGTCAGAGGTTTATTACGATGATTATGATTTGCCATGGGATATAACCCCCTATAGGAACCACTATACTAGCAAAACAGAGTTTAATACCGCTACTAAAGGACTACCTACTGCGTATAGGAAAAAGGAGCTGGGGACCTCTAATTGGTTGCAAACAGTATCGTTTTACGATGATAAATATCGCTTAGAAGCTAATGTGAGTGATAATGGATATGGAGGTATGAATAGGGAGGCTTATCAGTATAGTTTTGATAATAAAGTGAATACAATAAAAACTTCTATGTTAGGCTTTAATGGTCAAGATATCGAAGTTACTGAAGGCTTTGGTTATGATCATATGGGGAGGCTAACAGGTGCTTACCATAAAGTTTATGATGGAACTACTGATAATTTTAATGAACAACCTAAGTTAATTGCTTACTACGATTATGATGAACTTGGAAGGCTAAGTAGAAAAAGGTTGGGGCAGGGAGCTTCTGGTTTTTTACAATCAGTAGATTATCGTTATAATATTAAAGGTTGGCTAACAAGTATTAACTATAGTGATTTGAAAAATCATGGAGATGAAGATAATTTCTCTTATTATGATTATTTCGGAATGGAAATAGCTTACAATGAGGATATAGGTATAAGTGGAAGTAATCCATTGTATAATGGTAATATAAGCAGCATAAAATGGTCTAAAAATGTGACCTCTGGTGCAGCTCAAATGGCATATGCTTATCAATATGATCAAATTTCTCAATTGAAAAGCGCTATGGCAGAAAATAATGCCAATGCGCTGAAAGATGTCAATTATGATGCAAATGGTAATATAAATTCATTATCGCGTTTTAATGCTGAAGGACAACAAATTGACCAATTAAATTATCAATATGATGAGGTAAATGGAAATCAATTATTGCTAGTAAATGATGAGGCAGCAGATACTTTAAAGGTTTTTGGTTATGCAGGTGTTGAAAATGATATGCCGTTTGAATATGATGAGGAAGGAAATGTAATTAGCGATCCTGCTCATGGTATAGTAAGTATAGTATATAATATTTTAAATCAACCAAAAGAAATTTTGACTGAAAATGGTAGTAAAATATTATATAGGTATGCTGCTGATGGGCAAAGGTTAGGATTTAGTGAATATAGCAGCAGTGGTGAGCTTGTTAATGAAGTGGTTTATAATGGTCAGTTTTTCATTAAAAACAATAAGATAGAGTTTATTAAACACGCTGAAGGGCGAGTAGTTTATGATGAGACGGTAGGAGAATGGATTTATCAGTATGATTTAAGGGACTATCAAGGTAATACCCGAGTTTCATTTACATCAGCACCTAAGTCTTGGGACTTTAATCTAAATTATGAAGGAGATAATGACGATGAAGCATTATTTGAAAATACTGAATCTATTGGTAACGATATTTTTGATCATACAGATGCAGATGATACATATATACATTCACAATTGCTCAGCGGTGGTGAGGGTAGTCAATTAGGCGCAGTTATATCTATACCTGTAGGCGAAGGAGATAAGGTTTCAGCTAGTGTATATGCGAAGTATTTGGCGAAAGCAGGAAGTATTTCCGATGCCACACGCCCAATAGGTATGGTATTAGCTAATTTATTTAGTGGAGGTGCTATTGCTGGAGGTGAAAGTGGTGTAGGTATTATTAACGAAAACTTTACTTCAGGAGCAATTATTGGATCTGCTGGCTTTCCTCTCGAAAATGACGAAGCACCAAAAGCATTTATAAATCTTATGTTTTTACCAAACAGTGAAAATGTTGATTTGGAACGAAATGTTAGCTTTGCCTATGATCAAATAAGTGCTGATGCTACTCAGTATGCAGGAGAAGCAAAAAGTAATAATTTTGATAAATTAGAGATAAATGAGTTTGTATCGCCAGGAAATGGACATATTCTAATTTACCTTAGTAATGAGTCTACTAACCTTACAGAAGTTTATTTTGATGACCTGCAGGTGACAGTAGAAGAACACCCAGTAATACAGAAGAATGATTACTATCCTTATGGAATGATAAGTACTAGCTGGGTAAGGCCAACGAACTTAAAAAATGAATTTTTATATAATGGTGAAAGCCGGTGGAATGAAACAACTAAAACCTATGAAACATCTTTCAGAAGTTATGATCCTGCTTTAGGTCGTTTTTATGGTGCAGATGCATTAGCCGCTAATGCGCCTTCACTTTCTCCTTACAGGTATGGGTTTAATAACCCTATAATGTTTAATGACCCGACAGGCATGTTTGAGAATAGCATGATGCCAATTGGTTTTGATGATGACACAGGAGATGGAGGGGGAGGATCTTCAACACAAGGTCTATTGGATCAGCTTCTCAATAGGACTACATATGGGGGCGATATAGTGAATGGAACAATTATACCTTTCGTAGGGGATTTTGATGCAATGGAGAGGGGGGCAGAATATAATGATTTGCATGACAGTTGGGGCTATCGTGATGTTAATACGTTCCATGCAGCTCAGTCTTCATTTAATCTTTCAACAGGAATAATGTTTTTAAGAGGAACTGTTGTTAAGGCGACTCCAATTGGTTATATGGGGGAGCCATATTCTAAGGATGATTGGTTGTCTAGAAGATTGGATGAGGCCTATGAAACAGCTTCATTTAGCCAAGCGCACTGGGACATTATGAGTAGTCAGATAGTGCAAGATATTCATGCTGTTCAAAAGGAGTTTTGGGATCACCCTGTGACCGAAGCTACGGCTTTTGCGGTGGGTGCTTTTATAGGAGCAGATGCTTTTTTGCTTGCAAGAATAGGTAAAGTTGGTAAATTTGCAATGAAAGCTGGAGTAAAGGCTAGTGCTAAGGCAGTAGAAAAAGTTGCCGCTAGGACGAGTACGACAATTGGTTCAAGGACTGTTGGAGCTGCAAGAGCCGGTTTTACTGTTGCTGATGATGCAGCAGCTTTAAGTAGACAGGTTGGTAAGAATTCCATTAACATCAGAACCACTAATAAAATCATTCACTATGATTTAGTTGGAGCTACACACAAAGGAGTAGCTACGCCTCATGTTCAATACTCACTTAGAAATGTGAGTCCTTTGGGAAAGGTTTTCTTTAACAAGAACAGAACTTTTGTTAGGCCAATGACTCGTCAAGATTTAAGAATACTCAATAATTATTTAGGAAGGTAAGCCAATGAAAGTTAAAGAGATATGGACTGATAGTGATTTTGAGGACATGGGTTGGCATGATTCCAAACTTTATTCAGTGAAGTTTCCAGACGATGAACTGGAGCTGAAATTAGACATAGATTACATTTTCAAGTGGGAAGAAGTTAAAGAAGAGAAATTTAAGTTTTGGATCGCACCATGTGATCTGATTTTCAGTGAGGTTTTGAGTTTAAAATTGGAAATAGATTTTTCTGATTCAACAGGTATTGATATCCTCTCTATTAGTCGAGAACGAAAGGAACAATCACCGAACGGAACTTTGATATGGACTTATATCATTGAAACGGATCGAGGTTTAATCAGCTTTGAAACGGTTGGATTTAAACAAAAGGTAAGGTCACAACCTGTATTAAGTGAAAGTCAAAACCTTACATCAAGAATAGAAAGCCCGATTTAGTCGGGCTTTTTTTATAAAACACCTTGCAGCTTCATGCGGTCAATAAAAGAATCTAAGAGCACGAAAACGTGTTCTTTTTCTTTATCTGGCAGTTTAGAGACCAACCGAGGTGTAGGCCCCAAAAAGCTCATATTTTCCGGTCTAAGGAGTATGTAGTACAGCCCTTTTACTCAGAGTTTTCGCACATTATGAGTAGTCAGATAGTGCAAGATATTTATGTTACTCAAAAGGAGTTTTGGGATCACCCAGTAACAGAAGCTACAGCTTTTGCGGTGGATGCTTTTATAGGAGCAGATGCTTTTTTACTTGCAAGAATAGGTAAAGTTGGTAAATTTGCAATGAAAGCTGGAGTAAAGGCTAGTGCTAAGGCAGTAGAAAAAGTTGCCGCTAAATCGAGTACCGCTACTGCAAGAGCTTTAGGAGCTGCAGGGGAAAGGGCAGTTGGTTTATCTGGAACAAAGACAGCTTTCAGGTTGGTAGTAGAACAAGAATACCTGATGCCCTCACTAGGACAACTCTCACAGAAGTAAAGTATGTTAAATCACTTAGTTTCACTAGACAGCTAAGAGATTTTCATACTTATTCTCAGCAAAATGGATTAGAATTCATGCTTTATACTCGTTCAAATACCACATTATCAGGATCTTTACGGCAGGCTATTAACAACGGATCAATTATTCACCGATATATTCCTAGCCTATGAAATTAGAGTTGGATGCGTTAGCAAAGAGGTTCGGTGAGTTGGTAAGGAAAGCGAATAAGACACAAGTTGAGATTCAGGAGAAGGAAGAAGTAAGGATTGCACTTGAAGCTGCTTATGCCGAAGATGAAAAACTACTTGTTGATGACTTGGTGAAAGCAGGTTTCAATATTACTTCTTCATGGGACTTAGTGAATACCAAGTCAAGCTACAAGGCAGCTATTCCAATTTTGGTCGAACATTTATACAAGCCTTACCATGTCAAAAACAAAGAAGGTATTGTTCGAGCTTTAGCGGTCAAGGAGGCGAAAGGAGTTGCTTGTAGAGCTGTCATTGATGAATACCACAAAGCCCCTAAACATGATTTTCATTATCGCTGGACATTTGGGAATACAATGGCTGTCATCATGACAGCAAATTACATAGATGATGTGATAGCGATTGTGCAGGACGAAAGCAATGGAGAATCTAGGCACATGTTTGTTGCTGCATTGGGAAACACCAAATCACCTAGAGCGAAAGAGACCTTACAACAATTGCTAAAAGATAAGGATAAAACGATATCGAAAGCGGCTCAGAAAGCCTTAAAGAAAATCAATTGAAAAATGAAGCCTCGGGAGACCGGGGCTTTTTACTTATACGCCAACCGGGTTTTTACAGAAGCCAGTAGATTAGCAATCGTGTACAAAATACGAGCTTTGTCCGCATCTGGTAAAGCGAGAATATCATTAAGGCGTTTTAGCATATCCAGGTCTTTGAGAACCTCTTTGGTTTCACCAAAGAGATAGTCTACCGTAGTGTCCACTTGCTTGGCCTGCTTCATGGCCATATAAATACTTGGCTTCATCTCGTCCCGTTCGTACTCACCTATTACTGTATAAGAAGTGTCCATCAGCTTAGCCAATTTGTTGTTACTAAAATGTTTTATCTTCTCTGCATACTCTTAATAGTTTGCTAAACTGGCCATAATGGTACTGTTATAAAGTATAAAAGCAATGAATTAAGTAATGATACTAATGTAAAGCATAATGAAACATGGCAATTGGTCCATTGCTAAGAAACTTATACTTTACAAAAGGACCTATTCAATTTAAATACTATGATAGACCTTATGAGGATTATATAGAAAAAAGTAATAATTTCAATGGCTATATGATTTTGAAAAAAGCCACTCAAATTAATTGAGTGGCTTTTTTATCATTGTTTTATAAACCGGTAGGTGAAATGGTTTTTGTTGCTATTGACTTGTAAGAAGTAAACGCCTGAGGACAGGTTGGTTACGTTAATTTTCGCGCCTTGGTGCTGTAGTATCTTTTGTCCGAGTTTATCAAAAACCGCTAATTCACAATTTTCATTCAGCCCTTTTAATTCCAATACATTTTCTACTGGGTTAGGGTACGGCAGAATCTGAGAGTGCTTTAGCTGCTCTACTCCCGTGGGATCTTCTGGCTCAGGCTCTGGTGTTTTTTCAGTAAAGAGTTGTGATTGGGGCACTATCTGTCTGATTTGAGAATCGCTAGACCATTCGAACCTGATATTTGCTCCACCAAAATTTTCAAAGTATTCAATTTTAATGCTGTATTGCTTACCAGCTTCAAGGTTAATATTCCCTGTGTAGGTGATGTCCCAATCATCGACCCATTTGTCTATGACCAAAGAGTCATTCACCCACAGCCTTCTGCCATTATCACTGGTGAGGTAGAAGGTATAATTCTCAGAGTAATGTGGTTGAATGAAGCCTGTCCAGCGGATAGAGGCGGTATCTACTTGTACTCCTTCCATGGGCGAGCCAGTGCCCCAGTTGAAGCTAATTTCTTTGTCTACTCTGGTGCCCACATATTCATCGAAATTCATGCCGTTGTAATATTCTCCGGTGAGCCCATTACCGTTTCCCGTGAATCCTCGCACTTTTAGTGAATTTGCCTTATCATTCCATTGATCATTAATTAAACAGTCATTATTAAATTTGATAATTACTGAGTCTCCGGTGAAATTATCATTGTCAAACAGTTGAATTTCATAACCAGTATTGAGTTTAAGAGAGGAGATGTCGTCACTTTCCAATCCCAACTTTTTCAAGGTTTCCGAATTATAATTGCCAATAGGCAATGCAACTTCTTTACCCTTGTAGTCACATTGGCTGTAAACATGAGCTACAGGATCATTGACAGGGTCTACGGGAAGGCCGTTGGCCTCTCTAATCAATTGAAAAATATGGTCAGGACGAACCACTACATAGTTTTCATTTAAAGAATTGGCTACATTTTTAAAGCTGGTAGCAGTCACCCCTTGCCATGGCTGTGCTTGTATAATTAAGAAGCGCGGTGAATTTCCATCCCAACCCTCACTTCCGCCATTGATATGGTCTTTCATAGCTTGTTCGTTAGTACAGTAATTACAAGCTAGAGCCATTCCAGGCAGTCTATTTTTATATACAGTGAGGCCTCCACCTGTGTTTTGTGCTGTTAAGCCTAGTAATGAAGGGGTGTGTTCAGCAAAAGCGTCTCCTGATTGCTGGCTTATGCCTCCAGTAATAGTATTCCATACGGTGGTCACATTAAAGCCGGCTTTGTTGTTGTACTCTTCTGTTCGTGCAGCAAATTTCTCTAAATCATCAAGTTCGGGCCAGTAGTTAGGGTAAGTGTACCCATACCCTGATGGGCCAGAGATGAGGTTATCATTTTCAGTAGAGCTTTCCCAGTAGTAATTAAGTGCTCCGGGCATGGCATCTACCATGGCTGGTGACATCGTCCAGCCGATGGGCACTGATCCACGATCGGGGTTGTTCCAAAGCTTTCTTAGCAAATGCTCCACAAATTGAAGGTTGTCACCATCACTGAGTATGAACGCTACATATATCTTATTTTCTAATGTAGGCTTTGGAGGGATTGGTTTTTTCTTAATTTCTCTTGGCATACCACTGTGCATAGTAAGGTTAGTGGCATAGTCGCTGGCAATAGTAGAAATGCCGAAAAGTGAGCCTCTTTCAACCCCTGGGCCTTCTTCAGGCCACCAGCCCATATAGTTGGCTTCATCGGGCATAGAACCTAAAAAGTCATTTAATAATTCGCTTTCTCCACTTACTTTAGGGTCTAACCATATTACGGCTGAGCCTAGTGCAGATGCATATTCTCTCAGTGAGGCTTTGTGGTAATTAGGACTTAAACCTATTAGAATGCGGTGGTCTATATTAGGCCAGTAGTTGTTGTATAACTCCTGATAGACTTCTAGTTTACTATTAAATTGGCCTCTTAAATCTTTAAGAACAGTGAAATTATAAGGAGCAGAAGTTAATTTGGTGACTAAGGCGGGTGATGCTACTAATGCCTTTAAGTCTGTGGCCAGTGTGGTAGCCAAATTTACAGTGTGGATTTGCTCTGGATCATAAACGATAAGCCCACCAATCTCATTTTTATATTTAGTAATTAAATCCCACTTGTCTTCTGGTTCGTTCCAGTTCAAGCCTAAAGACTGAAGCCATGTATATCTGCCTTCGGCAAAAGCATCTCCTTCATAAGAGAAAATTCTAGGTTGTTTTTTGTTGACTATACCTTTGAGAGATGCAAAAAGATACATCTCTGCTGATGATTGGTTCTGTTGTAAAGCCACCCAATTCACTTTTACATAAGAAGTGCCTTTCCAGAGTACGCGTAATTGTAGGTCGTCATCTTCTGATAACCATTCAAAAGGGAGGTTTAGGCTTACATATTCTCCTGCGGTAGAGAATTGCATTCTGCTAATAGTAGTGTCGGCCACTATTTCTTGTGTGGTGGCATTGTAAACCTCAAGAGTAACTATATCGTCATCATTGGCAGTGTTATTGTCAACTTTAATACTGTATTCGGCTATGTTAGGGCCAGCGAATAAATGTATTGCAGGGCTGATGGTCATATATTTATTGGCAGAGTCTATACTGGTCTGACAAAGCCAGCCATCGCCATCGGGTCTACCAGTTTCATGTTGAGTGTCGCCCGCTTCTCCTTCCCATCTAGAAGAAGATTCTCTAAGTATTATTAAGTCCTGTGTTGGGGCTGGCGCAGGAAATGTAGGCAGTAATTGTTCGTCAGGCCATGAAATTTGCGCTAATACATTATTATGCATTAGCAGGGGTAGAAACAGCAACAGTAAGATAGCCTTTCCGGTAGTAGTATAAGTTTTAATCATAAGGATTAAAGGTTTAAATTGGTTATAAAATGATAAGGCTGAGTGCTTGCAATGGGAGTTATTTAGCCACAGGGATAAAAAGGCTGGTCTCCCATTTTAGAAATCGATTCCATAAGTAGCCACACTATATTCCTTACTCTTACAGAGTAGTTAGAGGAGAATATCTCACCAGATAAATAGGAATAAATTGTGGGGGTAAATCTAGATGCTTCTTTTTGAAGCAAAATTTCGGTGAAACAAATCGAATGACTATACTTGTGGAGTTAAGTGTATTATTTACAATAAATTAACTTTTCTGAGTTATCGATAATTGCTCATTTTAAATTAAATGTTAATGATAAAACGCTATTCAATATTATTTGCTATCGCCCTTAATTTCTTGATGGTATTTATGCTTCAAGGTCAAGAGAGAAAAATAACCACTTTAAAAGAGGGCTGGAAGTTTCATAAGGGAGAGGCTGAGGGGGCTGATCAACCTGATTTCAATGATGCTAAATGGCAGTCTGTTACTGTTCCGCATGATTGGGCCATTTATGGTCCTTTTGATAAGGAGATAGATAAGCAGATGGTGAAAATTGAGCAGAATATGGAGGAAAAGGCTACTGAGAAGACGGGAAGAACGGGCTCATTGCCATTTACAGGAGTGGGGTGGTACAGAAGCCATATTACTTATGATGTGCCTTCTGGCAAACAGCTTTTGCTCACTTTTGATGGAGCCATGAGTAATGCTAAAGTGTATGTAAATGGTGAATATGTTGGCTCACGAGCCTATGGTTATAGCTATTTTTACTTTGATATTACTGATAAGATAAAAAATGGAGAAGAAAATGTAATAGCCGTAAGGCTTGAAAATTTTCCGTTTTCATCGAGATGGTATCCTGGAGCTGGATTATATAGAAAAGTACAGCTGGTTGAGAAAGATGAAATTAGCTTTGAGCATTGGGGACATTATATCACCACGCCATTTATATCAAAAGATGTGGCCAGAGTTAATATCAAATCACAAGTGCAAGGAAAGAATTTAAGCATAGTAACAGAGATTACTGATGTGGACGGAAAAGTGGTGGCCACGCACAATGAAAGTACTCAGTATGATAATGAGATAGTACAGAATATTTCGGTGTCTAACCCACACCTCTGGGGGCCGGAAGATCCGTATTTGTATACTGCTACATTAAAATTGTTTCAAGGAGAAGAGTTAAAAGATACTCAAAGTATTCGTTTTGGAATCAGAAGTATCGAATATGGCAGAGAGAATGGTTTTGTACTCAATGGAAAGCCTACTAAGCTTAAAGGAGTATGTCTACATCATGATTTAGGACCAATAGGAACCGCTGTGAATACTGCTGCTTTAAAAAGGCAGCTCACCATGTTGAAAGATTTAGGGTGTAATGCTATTCGCTCAGCACACAATATGCCATCTATGGAACAATTGGAGTTGTGCGATGAAATGGGCTTTCTTTTTGTAGCGGAAAGTTTTGATGAATGGAAAAAGCCTAAAGTAGAAAATGGTTATAACCTTTACTTTGATGAATGGGCTGAAAAAGATGTAGTCAATTTAGTGCAGGCAACCAGAAATCACCCATGTATAGTAATGTGGAGTGCCGGTAATGAAGTGCCTGATCAGTGGGGTAATGAAGGAGTAAAAAGAGCTAAATGGCTTCAGGAAATATTCCATAGAGAGGATCCAACCAGACCGGTTACTGTTGGTATGGACCAAGTAAAAGCGGTTATGGAATCGGGTTTCGGGGCCTTATTAGATGTGCCCGGGCTGAATTATCGTGTTCATTTGTATGAGGAGGCTTATGAGAAATTTCCTCAAGGATTTATACTGGGTTCAGAAACGGCTTCTACTGTGAGCAGTAGAGGAGTGTACAAATTTCCTGTAGAAAAGGCTATCTCTAAGCAATATGAAGATTTACAGTGCTCTTCGTATGACTTAGAATATTGCAGCTGGTCTAATTTGCCTGAAGATGATTTCGTATTGCAGGATGATAAGCCTTGGGTAATTGGCGAGTTTGTATGGACAGGGTTTGATTACTTGGGAGAACCCACACCTTATGATGAATTCTGGCCATCAAGAAGTTCGTATTTTGGAATGATAGATTTGGCGGGGATTCCTAAAGACCGGTACTACCTATACCGTAGCAGGTGGAATAAAAACGAAGAGACATTGCATATTCTTCCTCACTGGAACTGGAAGGGGAGAGAAGGGGAAGTAACTCCTGTATTTGTGTATACTAATTATAATACCGCAGAGCTTTTTGTTAATGGAAAAAGTCAGGGTAAAGTCACTAAGAATGACTCTACCAAACAAGATCGCTATAGGCTAAGATGGATGAATGTAAAATATGAGCCTGGTACAGTAAAAGTGGTGGCCTATGATGATGCCGGCAAGGCGGTGGCTGAGAAGGAAATAAAAACCGCAGGAGCGCCACATCACATTGAGCTGAAGGCTGATAGGTCTGTATTAACTGCAAATGGAGAAGATATTAGCTTTGTTACGGCTACAGTGGTGGATAAAGATGGTAATACTTGTCCGCTGGCGGCTAACCAACTTAATTTTAAAGTATTAGGAGCGGGTTCTTTTAGGGCTGTATGTAATGGTGATGCTACATCGTTAGAGGTTTTTCATAAACCTACGATGAAGGTATTTAATGGTAAGCTTGTAGTATTAGTTCAATCTACAAAGAAGGCTGGAGATATAAAGCTTACCGTTTCGGGTAAAGGGCTTAAGAAAGGTACCTACTCTTTAAAGTCAGAGTAAAATCCTCTTAGAAATAAAAAAGCAGAACCTACTGGTTCTGCTTTTTAGTTAACAAATGTGGATTTTTACTGCATAATAAGCGGAATACAGTGTGTTTTAACTTGTCTTTATACTACTAAAGACAGGATTTATGTTATGCACTTGTTAATACTTTTTTGTTCGATGTTTCTATGCCTCTGGTTAACCATCCTCTTCTGCTAGCTGTAGCAATGGCATAAGGGGTAATCCAGAATAAAGAAAAGGTATAAAATATGCTATAAGGGTATGCCCAAATTGATTCGGCTATATTGTGTCTTTTTGCAAAGAAGAATGCTTGAATACTAGAGAATACGCAAATACCTACTAAAGTAGAGCTAATGAATAACACAGGGTGTGTAGCTATAAATAATAGCATTAATGCAATCATTGGATAGGATAAAATGATTTTTAACCATTGATTAAGTAAAAATACTCTAGTTCCATTTTTAGGTCCTTGTCTGAAGTTAGTAAAGGCAAATTTGCTCATCATAATGTTCTCACGCACATTACTTCTTTCCCATCTGATAAACATTTTGTAAAGGTTTTTATACCTTTCAGGAGTGTTGGTGTACACATACGCATCTCTTTGGAATAACACTTTATATCCTTGCTTCAATATCATGTTGGTCATAGCACGGTCTTCACCTATGTCTGATACTTGCCCCATAAAAGTCTGGTTAATCCATTGAGGAAGACAGTTCATAACAGCTTCTGCTCTATAAGCTGCAAGTGCACCAGGAGTACATAATACTGACCCTAAAACACTTTGCGCAGATCTCACAAACTCAAAACTGAAAGTGAAACTCACATTAAGCATTCTTGGTATAATTGCTTTTTGGTTGTTCAATACTCTTACATTACCAGCTACAGCACCACATTCTTTGTTTACTACAAATGGGCTCACCATATTTCGTAATGTATCTGTTTTTACAATTGAATCACTATCTACAGTAACAAAAACATCTCCTTTAGCTAAGTTAAAGCCTCTGTACAATGCATGTCTTTTACCTTTATTCTCTGGTTGCTGATAAATAGCTACTCTATCGCCTAGCTCAGCTTTAGCTTTTTTCATCCAGCTCCAAGTATCATCTTTACTACCATCATCAATAGCAATAAGCTGAAGTTTCTCATGAGGGAAGTCGCTTTTCGCTAAGCTCATCAATGTTTGCCATACCAATTCACCTTCGTTATAAGCAGGTACAATTACCGTGGTAAAAGGAAGCTCTTCATCTGATACAGATTTGATGGCTTTGTATTTGAAGAAAAGAACAGTGATATATAGTAAAAAGCACATCTTAGTGGCTAATAATGCTAAGCTGAAAATCATGAGAGGTAGACCCCACGAGGTTTTCATTCGCTCTAAATGTAGCTTTTCGAAATTCGGTTGTAGTGTGTAGAAAAGATAAATGGCACCACACATAAGCAAAAATGTACCTAATAGTACCAAATAGCTTGAGGGATTGGTGACCATATCTTTAAGTCGATCATTGAATGACTGAGGCGCCTGAGGTGCAGCATTCTCTTGATGCTGTGCCGTGCCTATCGGATCAGTATTTTGGTTGTCTGCGAACATTTTATTTAAAGGCATATAATTTTCTAGTTAATTTTCGTTATCTAATCAGCACTCGGCAAAATGTCGATAATCAAACTAGTGCTGTTTAGATCATTCTTCGGAAGTTCACGAGCCAAATATTAAGCCATCGTTTCAAATCGCCCTTTTTAGGTGTTTTTGCAGTTATTGATGTGTATTTATTTGTAGAATACCCCCACAAAGTGTAGTATTTTCCAACACTTAAGTGTTGTAGTTATTTGATATGTTACTACACATTATTCTTTATATCCTCTAATTGAGATAGTTGCGAGACTTTTTAATGCTTGCTTGAAAAGCCCATTGGTAATTTTGCAATATGGCTTTGTTTCTTGAAGTTTATTTTGTGTTTTTGGTAATTTTAATCAGTATTTATTAAAAAATATTTAAATAATTACCTAATTTGTTGATGAAATTTGAATTAAAGGTGTGTTTTGTTAACTTTGAAATATCAATTAAGGAATTGATTTACAATGTAGGGTGATGAAACTGGCAGACATGCCCTCCGGTCTCGGGGGTGGAGGTCACGGGATAAATTCTTTTAAGTATCCAATAACACATAAAAGTACTAACCGCTCCGTGGAGGTTCGACTCCTCCCTCTACAGCTACTTTAAAAGGATGCTTCTGAATATAAATCAGGGTCATCCTTTTTTTATTGTGCAGCTTCAGGTTTTACTTGCAGCGTTTGAATACGAATAAATATTTTTGAGAAAAGAGGCTAGTGCGAAATGTGTAGTAAGTAAAGGAGAGTTATGCGAAGGTGTAAAAAACAGCCATCAAAAATGGCTGTTTTGTGATTTGCTTTTGAGCGTATTAGAAGTTTACAACCTCACCTTTATAACAAGCTTCGTAAATGTTTTTTAATTCTTCCAAAGTTGGTTTTCTTGGATTAAAGCCTGTACATGGGTCGGCTAGCGCATTTTTGGTAATATAATCTAAATTTTTATTCCAGTCTTCTTCGCTAATGCCGAATTCCTTTAACGAACTGATGTTATTCACTTCCGATCTTAATGACTCTACTGCTGTAGCTAATTCTTCAGCCGTTTCTTTACCTATAATTTTAGCAAGATCGGGAAAGCGGTTTGATACTTTGGCGTTATAGCGGATCACATTGGGTAAAAATATAGCGTTAGATGCCCCGTGCGGAATTCCGTATAATGCACCTACTTGGTGCGACAATGAGTGCACAATTCCCAACCAAGCATTATTGAAGGCTAAGCCTCCCATAAATGAAGCATCGTGCATGTTTTGACGAGCCTGAATATTCTCAGGGTTGTTAACGGCTTCTTTTAAATTTTTAAATACAATGTCTAAGCCGCCTTTAGCTAGTGCATCGGCATAGTTGTCATCAATATTAGATACATAAGCTTCTACGCAATGCGTAAGAGCATCTAAGCCAGTATTGGAAGTGACATGTGCTGGCATGGTAGCACATATTTCGCCATCAACAATGGCAATGTCTGGGGTCAGTTCGTAGGAAACTATGGGGTATTTTACGCCTTTTTCTCTGTCAGTGATTACCGCAAGGCCTGTGGTTTCAGTGCCAGTACCACTAGTAGAAGGTATAGCAATAAATTTAGCTTTGTTGCGTAGTGTGGGTACTGAAAATGGCTTTGTCATGGCATCAAAATCAGCATCGGGGTGCTCATAAAATACCCACATCATTTTCGCAGCATCAATAGCTGAGCAACCACCCAAACCTACGATCCAGTCGGGCTGAAAGTTTTTCATTACTTCAGCGCCTTTAAAGCATGTGGCTGAAGAAGGGTCTTCTTCCACTCCTTGAAAAATTTCAACCTCAAGCCCGGCTTCTTGAAGTGTATTAGCCGCTTTTTCAAGCGTACCACTTTTTCTCATTGAATAGCCACCAGTAACTATAATGGCTTTTTTTCCTTTAATATTTTTTAATTCTTCTAAGCTTCCTGCTCCATGAAGAACTTCTCCTGCTATAAATAATTTACTCATATCGTGTTTTTTTGATAGTGCAAAACTATTGTGGCAGGAGAGGGGAGTGATTATAAAAACATTCCTAATACTTATAAATTCTGGACAGCTCTTCCTTTAGCTCACTCGGGGTTTCTTTGAGTTTGGCATATACAAATTTGTTGAGTGCCGAGGGAGAATCGAAGCCTAATTCATAGGCGATTTCTTTATGATTCATTCCTGAAAATATAAGCAGTCGTTTTATTTCTGTTAATATGCGTTCGTGAATAATGCTTAGTGCAGTTTGTCCTGTTTTTCCTTTGCAGATTTCATTGAGCTTTTTAGCGGTTACTTGTAGTTGGTCTTTGTAGTAGGTGACTGTTCGTTTTGATTTGAAATTGGCTTCTATCAGTGTTTTAAATCGAGCAAAGTAATCTAATTGGTCTGGAGCCTGATATCCCTGGTATTTTTGATGCGCATGCTCTATGATTTCTAAGAGCATTATTTTAATGTGAAACCTTATTTGCTCTTTTTTGATAGGAGAGAGCTGCTGGTAAAGCTCGTAAATTTGACTTCCGTATTGATTAATTTTATCAAATGAGGCCTCATCGGGCTGCACATGATTTAGTTTATTAATAAGGTCATTGTTATAAGATATAAGTTCATTTTTAAGCAGGTCAGAGCAGAATAAAACTTCATCAAATTGAATGATAATGCCTTTTGCATCTGATGTTTTATTTATAGCATTGATTTGATGAGGGAAAACCACAGAAATTTGTTGAGGCTTCAGGGTGAAATTTTCATGGTCAATGTGCTGTTGTAGTTCGCCTGACTGGAGAATTACTACTTGAAAATAATCACTTCTATGGAGTTTTTCCTCTTGTGAAATGGCAGTATCTTCTAAGTTGAAAATATTAAATGAAAGGCAGGGCGATTCCTTTTTGTCGAAATGAGTCTTGAGACTATATTGAGTGATATTCATAGAAAGGTTGAAATTTGAGTCAAAGTTATGCAGAAATGTAGGCTTCATGTCCCATAACTCGTGAAAGAATGCTGCCAATTTAATTGCTTTGATAGAAATGGCTGGTATATAGGGAAGTTATAGTGGTGAAAAATTAGTTAAGTTATTATGCCTATTATAGAAATAAAGACTTTTATAAATGCTGAAGTAAAAGTTGTTTTCGATCTTTCGAGAAGTATTGATTTGCATGTGGAATCTACAAAGCATACTCATGAGGAGGCGATAGCTGGAAAAACTAAAGGTTTAATTGACGTTGGGGAAACAGTAACATGGAGAGCCAAACACTTTGGTGTTTATCAAACACTGACCACAAAAATTACAGAATTTGATGCACCTTATTATTTTGTTGATGAAATGATTTCTGGAGCTTTTAAATGTTTTAGGCATGAGCATCATTATAGCTCCTTGGATGGCGGCACTTTAATGGTTGACATTTTTGATTATACATCACCAATGGGGATATTGGGGCGCATAGTGGATGCTTTGGTTTTAAAAAGCTATATGACTGAGTTGCTTATGCGCAGGAATGAAACCATAAAAGCCTGTGCAGAGTCAGGTAAAACAGAATGTTTTATTGGATTAAAGACAAATTAAAGAGATCAAGGACTGATTTAGTAAGGTGATTTACCCCAGTAGCTACAATTGGCAATAAAATCCGGAGAAGGGTTAGATTTTAAGTTCTTGCCTGCAAAGTTAAACGGTGAGGCCGTTCCTTTTAAAATAATTATACCTTCAGTTTTTGATTATGAGCATAAGTGATGATGTAGAAAGTGTCATATATTGATTGAATCTAAATTAAGAGAATATATCAGTCAATGTTTCAAATCATGAGTGGCAGCGCATATAAATTATTACTTTAGTGCAATCAAATCAATTATGGTGCGCCCGCTCGCGTGCTGTTAGAAATACTAAAGACAATAATTATGAGAAGTGATGCTGTAAAAAAAGGACCTCAGAGAACTCCGCATAGATCCTTATTCAGAGCTACCGGTTTGGTAGATGAAGATTTTGAAAAGCCCTTCATTGGGGTGGCTAATTCCTTTATTGAAATAATTCCAGGTCACTTCTTTTTAAATAAAGTATCCAGCATTATTAAGGATGAGATTAGGGCGAATGGTTGTGTGCCTTTTGAATTTAATACTATTGGTGTAGACGATGGCATTGCTATGGGGCATGACGGGATGCTTTTTTCATTGCCTTCGAGAGAGATTATTGCCAATTCTATAGAAACGGTAATGAATGCGCACAAATTAGATGCTATGATAGCCATTCCTAATTGTGATAAAATAGTGCCTGGTATGATTATGGGCGCTTTGCGGGTTGATGTGCCTACTATTTTTGTCAGTGGAGGACCAATGAAAAAAGGTCATACTAAAGATGGTGTGCCTATAGATCTTGCTACAGCTTTTGAGGCTGTTGGTAAATATGAATCAGGTGAAATGACTGATGAAGAACTTCATGATATAGAATGCAATGCATGTCCCAGTGGAGGAAGCTGTTCGGGTATGTTCACAGCCAATAGTATGAATACCTTAATGGAGGCGATGGGGATAGCTTTGCCGGGTAATGGTACCATTCTGGCATTGACTAAGGAGCGAGAAGTGTTGTATAGGCAAGCAGCAAGGAGGATTTGCGAAATTGCCAAAGATAAAGCGCAGACAGAAAAATTTAAGCTCAGAAATATTCTTAATGAAAATGCTGTACGTAATGCCTTTGCTGTAGATATGGCCATGGGAGGCAGCTCTAATACGGTGCTTCACATGTTGGCTATTGCTAAGGAGGCTCAGGTTGATTTTAATCTTGAGGATATCAATCAGATTTCAAAAGGAGTATCACATATAGCAAAAATATCACCTAGTTTATCTACGGTTCATATGGAAGACATCAACCGTGCGGGTGGAGTAAATGCCGTAATGAAGGAGATGACAAAAAGAGGAGATGATATTCTTCTCGATAACCTAACAATAACCGGAGAAACGGTATTAGAGAAGATCGATGATGCTTATATCAAAGATACCAATATCATACATACTGTGGATAACCCATATTCTGAAGTAGGTGGCTTGGCTATATTATATGGTAACTTGGCAGCAGAAGGAGCAGTGATTAAAACTGCGGGCATAACCGGAGATCGCGTATTTACAGGTACTGCAGTGTGCTTTGATGGTCAGCAAGAGGCTATTGACGGTATATTAGGAGGTAAAGTAAAGGCGGGAAATGTTGTAGTAATAAGGTATGAAGGGCCTAAAGGAGGTCCAGGGATGCAGGAAATGCTGGCACCTACTTCTTTGATTATGGGTATGGGATTGGGAGATAAAGTGGCTTTAATTACAGATGGTAGATTTAGTGGGGCAACCAGAGGAGCTAGTATCGGGCACGTTAGCCCAGAGGCTGCTGAAGGGGGTATGATTGGATTAGTAAAAGATGGAGATGAAATTCATATAGATGTAGATCAGTATATTTTATCTGTTAATTTAAGCGATGAAGAAATAACTAAAAGAAAAGCTGAGTTTGTCCCGATAAAAAAGGATATACATTCAAGTTGGCTTCGTCAGTATAGAGCTTTAGTCACTAATGCTAGTAATGGAGCGGTATTGAAAACTGACCTTTTCTAGTTTTAGCATTGAAAATAACTTAAAGCTCTCATTTTCTATAAGTGAGAGCTTTTTTTGTGTCCTTTATTTTTTGGCTAGTTGTTAGGTTTAATTCTGCGTTGTAATTATTCGACTCATTTGAGAGTTGTTTTTCAGGTGGATGGGGCCAAGAGGAATGATTCGCATAAGGCGTTTTTAAGCGATAAAAGAGGTCATTACAATTATCGAAATTTGGTTATATTTCTCATAGCTGATTTTGCTGAATTGATAATTTTAAAATCATTTTATTGAAAATAATATAAATATTGCGCATTTTAATTGCGTTAATTTGAATTTAAGGGGTATTTTGTTAACTTTGAAATATCAATTAAGGAATTGATTTACAATGTAGGGTGATGAAACTGGCAGACATGCCCTCCGGTCTCGGGGGTGGAGGTCCCGGGATAAATTCTTTTAAGTATCCAATAACACATGAAAGTACTAACCGCTCCGTGGAGGTTCGACTCCTCCCTCTACAGCAAATAGAACGGATACTTCTGATATTCATATCAGAAGTATCCGTTTTTTATTTTGTAGTATTAGCCTGGGTTAAAAAATCAGCAGAGGTTGAAGAAATGATCTATAATAGAGATTAGTCTCTGCTTCTTAGTTTTGCTAATAGGCGTAAGATTTCAATATATAACCAAATTAAAGTAACCATTATTCCGAAAGCACCATACCACTCCATATATTTCGGTGCTTTGGCTTTTACTCCTTGTTCTATCATGTCAAAATCCATGACTAAATTAAGAGCTGCAATTACAACAATAACAAGGCTGAATATTATACCTCCTGTAGAGCTTTCGTGTATTAGAGGTAATTGAAAACCTGCCCATTGGCCTACAAAAGACAATAAATAGTAAAATGCTATACCTGCAGTGGCGGAGCTTACAATGAGTTTGAAGTTTTCCGTTGCTTTAATGATTTCTAATTTGTAAATAACAATTAGGCTGAGAAGTATACCAAGTGTTAAGACTATAGCTTGCAGAACTATACCAGTGAAGATTTGCTCCATAAAAGCTGATATGCCACCTAAAGCTAGCCCTTCCATAATGCAATATACAGGAGCTAAATATGGAGCCGTTTTTTTCTTAAATGTAATTATAAGCCCGATGATAAAACCGGCAATTAAACCGCCAATAACGTACGGTTGTATAGCAGCAAAATCATAAGTGGTAGCATAGAGCCACCACGTAAACATTGCACTTAAAAATACGGTTAACCCAAGGATAATTGTTTTGGTGACCGTGCCTTGAAAAGACATGATTTCTTCCTTTTCACTCCACACATCTTTAGTGAAAGCATCGAGGTTCAGAGTTGGGTTTTTAGTTTTGTAAAGAGCCATAGTTTAAAAAAATGAATGTGAATAATGCTGTGATATATTTATTAACTTGCTGTATTACTTAAAATTTGATTTACTTTATTTACAAGCAATGTATTGTCTTTTTTATACTTGTTTAGGAAAATAGGGTGACAAATAGCGAAAAGAATAGCTCCGGGTACGGAGCCAAAAATACCTCCTAATGCCCCCGCCAGCTTCCTTCGTCCAGGTAAAAATGCTAATGGCTCAATGTCATTTACGGCCATGTAAATGCCAGCGAACACAAAGGGTATAACGAGTGTATATAGTAGTATTTTTTGAAGCGGGCTAAATTGTGATATATCTACTTGTACCAGCTCTCGTGTTTCGGAATTCCAATGTAATGTCACTTCCGTGCCTATAGCATATCCCTTTTTTATATTGATATCATGAGACCATGTACCATCATTAGGAGCGTCAAGTTTTTTAGAGGTGATTTCATATTCAGAACCCAAATTTTCTTTGAGTTTTTGCAAAATACCATTGTGAACACGCCTTAAGCTGATCAGGGTACTTTCACCTTCTTCTTGATTCAATGAAAAAATAATATCTTGATGCATCGTATTTATATTTTATTATAATGTTAATATTTAAATATATAATAAAATATAAATACATCAAAGTGCTTTTTTTGTACTTATGTTATTTTTTGTTTTTGTGTTTTATGGTTTAATTTCCGCTTGGGTATCTTAATTTATTTATCGGATCAATGTTTTTGTAAGTAACGATTGATCAGAAGGAGAATGGATATAGTCTTTATTCTGTTTTAGCTAGGACTAAAATTGGGTCGGGGGGCTGAACAAATTGTATAGTTGTTAAGCTTGATTTAATTTTCTTGCATTATCTGTTCTCTGTGGCATAGGCCCCAGTCGATCATGGCGTCTATTACTTTTACTATATCTTTTCCAGAGCTGGTCAGTTCATACTCTATAAGTACGGGAGTTTTGTTGTATACTTTCCTTTCAACAATGCCATTAATTTCTAACTCCTTTAGTTCTTTTGATAGCATCCTTGGTGTAATGTTTTCTATATTTTGCTGCAAATCTTTAAATCGATTTTTGCCATAGAGCAATGATGCAATTATTGGTAGTTTCCATTTTCCATTAACCACATTGAGGGTGTCAGTTAGCGCTAAAATATATTTTTTAGGGCATTTCTTGCCTTCTTTGTTTTCTATAATTGCTTTAAAATCGCTCATTTTATAAAAGGTTTCATAGTACTTACTATACAAAAGTATACTGGTTATTTATAGTAAGCAAGTATGTATAGTATATTGCTGTTGCTAGCTTTGGTCATTACTTAAAACAAATAATGATATGATTTTAGTTACAGGAGCCACAGGGCAGTTTGGGGGTAATGCTATAAGCAGTTTGATTGATAAAGGGGTGGAGCCATCCAGCATTGTGGCATTGGTGAGAGATATAAAAAAGGCAGATGCTTTGAAGAAATTAGGAGTAGAGGTTAGGGAAGCAGATTATAATAATTTACCTTCTCTTGAAAAGGCCTTTACGGGAATTGATAAAGTACTGTTGGTATCTAGTAGCGATAAAGAAATTACTAACAGAACCAAGCATCATATACAAGCCATAACAGCTGCAAAAGCTACTGGTGTAAAGCATATTGTATATACTTCTTTTGTTAGGAAAACCGGTTATCAGCAATCTGCTATTGCTGATTTTCAACGGTCACACGTAGAATCTGAGCGGTTTTTGATCGATAGTGGTATTGATTATACCATTTTGCAAAATGGAATTTATCTGGAGATGATCCCTATATTTTCTGGTGAAAAGGTAGTTGATACAGGAACTATTTTATTGCCTGCTGCCGATGGTCAAGCAAGTTGGGTTTTGCGTGCGGATTTGGCAGAAGCTGCGGCAGAAATTATTTCTTCTCACAGTGCTGTTCATAAAGGCAAGATCTACTCATTGACCAATAATACTTCAGTGTCATTTCATCAAATAGCGAGTGAATTATCTAATATTTTAGGAAAAACAATTGCCTATAATTCTCCTGATTTGGAAGTATTTAAATCTGGTTTAAAAAGTGAAGGTGTGCCAGATTTATATATAGCAATGTTTGTTATGTGGTCAACTGCTTTGGCTGAAGGTGCACTCGACTATAATGACAATGTACTTGAGCAATTGCTAGGAAGAAAACCAGTGTCTTACTCAGAATTTCTTGCAAAAGTATACGCCTCGTAAATTAACTATTCTAATAAAACTAGAGTTATGAGTTCATTTGATAGCTTGAAAGTATTTGCTAGTCAGCTAAAAGTACAGCGCAAGAGAATGCCTGTTTTATTTACTTCACATGGCAGTCCTATGGATATTCCGCTAGGGAGAAACGAAAAACCGTTCTGGAATAGTTTGTATCAACTAGGAAGAACTTTAGAAAATCAGTACGAGGCTAAGGCAGCGTTGGTGGTTTCTGCACACTGGTGCACCCAAGGAACTTATGTAAATATATCGCAAGAGCAAACTCAGATATATGACTACTACGGTTTTCCGAAGCACTATTATGACCCTAAATACAATGCTAAAGGAGCTCCTGAATTAGCAAAAGAAGTGCATAGTATGGTGCCTTCGGTGCTTGAGACGGAAGAATGGGGTTTGGATCATGGTGCATGGCCAATGTTAATGCATTTGTTTCCTAAGGCCAACATTCCAGTATTTCAGATGAGTATAGATTACTATGCTGCACCCTCTTATCATTATGAATTAGGTAAAGAACTAAAAAGTTTGAGGGAGAAAGGTGTACTTATTATTGGTAGTGGAGCACTTATTCATAATCTGCAAATTTTACGGAATAAGATGCAGATGGGAGATTTGTCTCCATTTGGTTGGGAGGCTGATTATGAAGATTGGCTTAAAAAGCAGATCCTCTCAAGGCAGTTTCATAATGTGATTAACTACGAGCAAAGTCATAAGCTGGGTAAACTGGCTGCGCCCACACCGGATCATTTTGTGCCTGTGTTATATAGTTTGGGGCTTATAGATAATAAGGATGAAGTCAATTTTTTCTATCAGGAGAAAACAGAGATGGCAGCATTTAGTGAGTTGAGCTTTATTGCGCAAAGTTAAATGATGAAAAAGGCTGCTCATTATAGCAGCCTTTTTCATCATTGTATTTATTTTTTGTTTTCTTTAATGATCAGGAATAACCCTAATGATAATATGGTGCCTCCTGGCCAAAATAAAAGCCCGGGTATTTCTTGAAGTAGAAATATGGCTAAAATGGCACTTAACAGCGGGGTTAACATTCTTAGCGAGGTTACGGTAATAGAAGGTAGCAATGCTGAAGCGTATGCATAGCAAAGAGTAGGTATAAAAGTGGCTATTATACCTAAGCCCAGAAAGTTATATAGCGCTTTTGATTGACCGATTTTGCTTAGAAACGTTATATCATTTAATATGAATAATGTGGTGATGCATATAATCGTTCCGCATAAGAGTGTAACGAAACCGACTTTCAAAGCGGTAGGTTTTTTTTCGGTAGGCAAGCCACTATACATAATGGAGTATAAGGCCATACTTCCGCCTGCTATGAGCGCCAGTATGTCACCAAGAATGTTTTTAAATTCGAAGCTAGCGCTGTTTAAAGGTTTGCCGGCTACTATAATCATTATCACACCAATAATAGATATTGCAATGGCAGCTACTTCTCTTTTGGTGACATGATGTCCTTTGAATCTTTTGTAGGCCAAAGTAAATAATGGTGTGGTATTGGTTAGTATGGAGACTTCAGCCACTGATGAAATTTGATACGCCAGCACTACCATGAGGTAGTAAATGGTCATAATGAAACCTAAAAATGCTGCATTTTTAAAATTCCATTTTTCACTAATAAGTTTAGGCTTTATGGCGAATATAATGGCAAATGCTATTAGGCCTATGGCACAGCGGCATGCTACAATCTGTATAGGTGAGTAGCCCACCAAGTAGCGTACAAAAATTCCAGTAAATGCCCATGCTAATGCTGATAGCGCTGAAGCAAATATGGCTAAGGAATGAGTTGAGGATGAATGAGGTTTCATTAATGGTTAAGAGTGAGTCGGTTGAATAGGTTATAATGGAGATTGTTGCTTGCCCCATGCTAATACCTGTACACCATCAGAGTAGTGACATGCGTCTGGAGCATAATTCAGTATGGTATCAAATCTAGGGTAATTAATTGTAATATCTTCGATTTGTACTGCTCGTATAGGCCATTCTATGTGGTGAATGTCAAATTGATTTAGGTGTGTAGCTGTATCCTGAAAAAGTGCATACCTTTCTGTTAGCCATACATCCTGTTCTGATTTTACATGAAGTTCATCGCCAATGTTAAATGATATGGCTAGTTTATCTTTTAATGTAGCATTGCTGGACATGTATCGGTTTGCGCTTCGCTTAATTTTAGAAAAGCGATAAGGAAGGGATGAAAGTTGCTTAGCTAGATGACAAGATATTAATTTACTGGCCTCTATACTCAAGAAATAAACACCGGCTTTCCCTTTATGCCGCACATAAGTTCGGATGTTAGTTTCATGAAAATCGGAAATAGGAGAAAGGGCAGGGAGTGTGCGGGGGCGCACATGCTCCATGGTAAAAGCTACTACCGAGACCCATGGATGACCTTCAAATAAGTCTATTTCTAGCTGTTTGGGTATGTATTTTTTTAGTTCATTAATGTCCACTTTCCAGTGTAAAAACACAGCCTTGTTCCACTCTTGGTAATACTGCCAACGGCCAGAGGGAAGTGGATAAGGGCGGTGAGAAATAGTACCTAAAATTTCTTTGATCTTCATGCTAAATGAATGTGATTCGGTTGCTTTAAATATGTGAAAAATATATTTTATATCAGCCTTTAGGCTAGAAACTTGTTTTGGTTAGAAACATCCTCAATTCAGATACAAAAGGTTACTGATATCTAAAGAGGTTTGCTGTGAATCAGTTATTCAGTAAAATTTAAAAATTATGACACAGCAAAAAAAACAAACACCAGGTGTTGAAAAACAAAAAGTATGGTTTATTACAGGTACTTCAAGAGGTTTTGGACGTTGCTGGGCAGAGGCAGCTTTGGAACGGGGGGATAAAGTGATAGCCACTGCTCGTAAATTGTCGAGCATAGCAGATTTTGATGAAAAATATGGTGCGAATGTACTGACATTGGCCCTTGATGTAACTGATGCAGAGCAAGTAAAAACTGTTGTAAATCAGGCTTATGAGCATTTTGGTAGGGTAGATGTGGTGCTTAATAACGCAGGCTATTCTCTTGTGGGTACTATTGAAGAAGCGACTGCCGATGAAGTTAAGGCTATGTATGAAACAAATATATTTGGATCATTATCTGTGGTTAAAGCATTTTTGCCTCTTTTGAGAAAGCAAGGAGGAGGTCATATCGTGGGAGTTTCTAGCACGTTAGGAATGATATCATCTCCGGTTATCGGTTATTATTGCTCCTCAAAATGGGCTTTTGAGGCTATACACGAAAGTTTAGCGGCAGAAGTTGAGGCATTTGGGATAAAAGTAACCATAGTGGAGCCAGGAGCTTATGCTACTGAATTTGGTTCACAGGAATCTTTAAAATTTGCCAGTCAGCTTGAAGTTTATCAGGAGTTTAAAGCTAATTTTATACAGGGGCTACAAACTCTAGAGCGTGGTAATCCAGATGCCACTCCTCAAGCTTTATTTCAGGTGATAGATGCTGAGCAGCCACCATTAAGGTTTTTCTTAGGAAGTCATAATCTTCCTGAAGTTAAGACAGTGTATGCTGATAGGCTGGCAACTTGGGACGCATGGAGTGAAGTGTCTAAATCGGCCCAAGGATTAGTGACAGAGGCCTAAAATGAATAATAGCCATTGCATGCTTCTGGCGTGTAATGGTTTTGTTATGTTGATTTATTGCAGATATGACGAAAGGTAAGCAATGTTACAATAGGTTTGGCTCTATTACCGAGGCGCATCGAGCATTAGGGCTTCAGCCTCCTAAACACCCTTTAATAAGCCTTGTAAATGTAGAGAAGCAACAGCTGAATGCAGTGGCAATGCGGGCAGGGCATGTCCTTGATTTTTATAAAATATCATATCGTTCAAAATTTAGTAGCAGGTTGAGATACGGGCAAAGCTATTACGATTTTGATGAAGGAGGGTTGTTGTTTGCTGCTCCAAACCAAATTATAGGAGGTGGTGAGCCGGCTAATGTTGAGGAGGTGTCAGATACGGTTTATGCTCTGCTCATTCATCCTGATTTTTTTCTAGGTCATGCTTTGTCTAAAACAATAGGTGAGTATGGGTTCTTTTCTTATGCTGTTAATGAAGCGCTGCACGTTTCTGAAAGCGAAAAGCAAACTATTCTGTCCATCATAAATATGATAGAGGATGAGTTGGATAATAGAATAGATGACCTAAGCCAAGAGTTAATTATTTCACAAATAGAATTGCTATTGAATTATGCGAAACGCTTTTATAGGAGGCAGTTTATAACAAGAAAATCTCATAATCATGGTGTTTTACAAAATCTGGAAGAGTTACTAAATGAATACTTCAGTAATGGGAAATCTTTAGAATTAGGAATTCCTACGGTGCAGTATCTTTCAGATCAGTTAAATGTATCGTCAAGTTACCTGAGTGATATGCTCAGAACATTAACGGGGCAAAATGCTCAGCAGCATATTCATAATAAACTTATAGAGAAGGCTAAAGAAAAATTATCTACAACCCAGCTTACGGTAGGAGAAATTGCTTACGAATTAGGGTTTGAGTATTCTCAATCTTTTAGTCGATTATTTAAATCTAAAACCAGCCATTCTCCATTGAAATTTCGACAAATGTTTCAGTGAATTATAGCGTGATCATAATTGATGTAGCTTAATAATGGTGGATAACTTTCTTTAATTGTATATTATATTCTATTATTGTAAATTATTTACAATTTTCATTATGATACTCAATTCTAATCCATCTCCAGCTAAAGTGAATTTTATCAGAAAGGGACCAAAAAGTGCTATTCCCATGGTTTTTCTTCATGCAGTAGGTTTAGATCATAGCATTTGGCAACCACAGGTTGAATATTTAAGTCGTAGCTACGATATTATAGCTATCGATTTGCCCGGGCATGGGTATTCTGAAAAATTGATGGGAACGGTGAGTTTTGAGGCTATTGCTAATCATCTTATTCAATTTTTGGCAGATAATGAAATTGAGTCGATTCATTTAGTGGGCATTTCATTTGGTAGTATGGTGGCGCAGCATATGGCTATTATTCAACCAGATTTGATTAAATCTTTGACTTTAATAGGAAGTGCATGTACTTTTTCTGATCATGTAAGAGGGCTATTGAAGCAAAGAGCTAATTATGTCAGAAGGGAAGGGATGGATGCCTTGGCGCCACTCTCTATTGAAAGATGGTTTACTGCTGAATATATCTCTAAGCACCCTGATAAAATTGAGTATATAAAATCTTTGCTGCATTTGCAGGATGCTGCTTATCATGCCACATTGTGGGACTTAATAGCTCAATTAAATACCCAAGAGCAATTGAAGGGCTTGGAAATTCCTTCGCTGGTTATAGTAGGGGAGAAAGATACTAGTACTCCTTTGGCGGTGGCGGAGATTTTAGCCGCAGCTTTGCGTACAGATAATCTGAAAATTGTGGCTGCAGCTTCACATATTACTAATATAGAGGCCGCGGAAATGGTCAATCAAGTCATTGCCGATTTTATGTTACAGTTTTAATTGAAGTAAAAGACTATTCAGGTGAATTCTTTTTTTGTCTCTTATTTATTTCGTTAAATGTATTGGTGATGATTTCCAGCCGTTTGTTTACTTTCTTAGTGGCAGCTTCTAAGGTGTAGCCTTCGTCTAGCAACTCTTTAATAAGCAACATTTTCTTTACGTTTTTATAGTCGTAACGCCTGTTTTTTCCTTCTTCTTCAGTAAGTGACTGGATTACACCCTTTTCTTCCCAGTATCTAATTTTTCTTGTAGGTATGCCAGTAATTATGGAAACCTCTCCAATACCCACTACCAGTTTTTCTAAAAACTCCTGATCAAAATCTTCTGAATTATCTGTATTCATAATTGTATATAAACTACATTTTTCGCTGCTAATATACATTTTAATTAAGCTATTTACATCTGCCTATTGATAGGCGTGTAATGGCTGATGGTAAAATATGCATGCCAAGGTGTAAGATTAATTGCATTTTTATATGATTACTAGGTAGGATAGGAGCTGTTGCTCGGCCATGCGACCTCAGACCATGCTAGAGCTTTTGAGGTTGATTGTTATTATAATGGTTGCAATGCGCCTGTACTATCAGGGAGGGCTAACTTTTGGTTGCATTAAAGGAATAGCTTATGTGGTTGTAGAGGTTGTTTTAAATTGACGAGTAATCGCTGTTTTTTGTTGAGAAGTACGGGTTTGAAGCTTATAGAAAATAAACATTCTAAATGTAAAATGAAAGTAAATTTAGGGGCGTTATAAGCAGTTTTCATGTATGTAAATGGGTGTTTTTACTTCGGTAAGGGTGTTTAAAATTACTAACTTCTATAGAAGTAAATCAATCAAAGTGAGGGCTGTAATAGGGATGGCTACCCAAAGTCGAACTGATTTTAGCGACATCAAATATCATAAAAATCCGAGTGGTATTATGAGTATCGTGCTGAAAATCGAAAGAGTAGGCAGAACAACTTTAAACCTAATACAATCATGAATTTTAAAACGTCAAGCTACTTTATGTTATTCATTAGCATACTTTTTTATGCATGTAATGAAGAGAATAGCAAAGAATTGGTTATGCAAAACCAAGTTTCTACAACAGATCATTTAATAAAAGCGAGGGCAGCAGCTACTTGTGATTTAATTACCGAAAATCCATATGCCTATGTAGGGCAGATTCACAACGATTTAGTGGTTCAGTTCGTTGGCAAATATCCCGATGGGGAAGGGCCAGGCCTAGAGGAAACGGTTGCGGTAATTGAAGAGCTAGCTTTTGAAAATGAAAAATTTAAAGAGCTTATTAAAGAGGGATATGAGCCTGTTAACCCTGAGTTACTTTACAAAGGTGTCGATGATTTCGAAAATAATTTCCATGGAATCATAGGCATGGCTGAGGTTTCACCTGAGGCGGAAGAAAGCTTGATTAAACTGGTAGATTTTCTTTTCGAAAAAGCCTATGCAGATAAAGAGCCTGTGTATGAGGAGATAGATGATTTTCTCTTTGAGTTGGAAAATGAAGTGCTAAAAAGTGCTACTTATAATGAACGTGACGGAGAGGTGTTGCTTTCTGCATTATCTACTGCCCGCTATTCATCATGCTTATGGTACAATTATTCAAAGAGTATCAATGAGCAAAAAGACGGTGCTCCTGTAGCTCAGGCTAGAAAATGGTGGCAATGGGTAATAGTGGGAGTCTGTGATGTGGGCGGAGCTATTGCTGGTGCAGCAGGAGGGCCTCCTACAGCTGTTACTACTGGTGCAGCCGCAAGTACAGCAGCTTACACTATGACTAACCCTAAAACAAAGTAAATTTATTTAAAAAGCGGGGTAATGCCCCGCTTTGCTCATGAAGTATCTTTTACACTTTAATTTGTCATTTATTGTATTGCTGTTTTTGGGAGCATCATGTCAGAGAAATTCGTATGATGGTTATGTCTATTTTTATACCAGAAACACCCAGACTAAAGAAGGGAATATAGTGCTGAAATATAATGATGTGGCCGATAATATATCACATGTAGGCATTGCTTTTGGCCAGAGTGAATCTACCCCAGTTTATAATATAAGTTATGATAGTTTAAATGCAGATAACTCGGCACTGATGTCAGATGTAGCCAATGAATTTTGGCATTCTAAAGAGGAGGTAGATAATCAGCTATTTAGGTTGCCTATAAGCGAAAAAGAGTATGATAAAGCTATTTTTTTTATCGATAGCCTAAGCAGTAAAACTCTCTTTTTTGATTTTTCACCATCTACAGGTAATGGATTTTATTGCTCTGAATTTGTTTACGATGTGATGAAATATATGAACCCAGGTCGATTTAGTGTAGTGCCGGTTTGTAAAGCAATGCACGGTTATGAACGCATAATAGTGAATGAAGATTCGTTATGCTATGTGCCGGCAGATTTTTTTCTGCAATACCACGATATGGAGAAAATAAAATAAGTCACCAGAGCGCTCTGATGACTTATTTCTTTTCTTTTTATTGCTTTATTACTTTGATCGTTTCTGATCCGCTATGTTTTTTTAACTCAATGTAGTAAGTACCAGGCTGAAGGGCTTTACCTAGTTCCACTGCATCGGTATCATTAGAAATATGTTTCTCCAATATTTTGCCTGTTAAATCTCTTATTATAATAGATGCACCTTTCTCCTTTAATGCTATGTTTAGGGTTTCATTAAATGGATTAGGGTAAATTTTTGTATTGCTATTGTCCTCATCAAAACTTACTCTTGTGCCAGCAGCAGCGGGCATTTCAAAATGCGACCAAGGAGCTGTGCCACTGTATTGAATATACCATTTGCCATCAATTGCAGCAGGGAAGCTATTGGACCACAAGTTAGTGTAGTCTTCGCCATTGATTAATAACTCTTCTAATCCCCAGCTATTTACGTAAGACATGGGCGAGCTTGTTACCCAGCAGTAGTTGCCTGCACCTTCGAAGGTGAAAGGTAGTGTAACGGCACTAGGATTATTGCACGCATTAGGGTTTGCATTTTCATCTCTGAAAGATGCTACTAGCGAAATATTTGAGTTAACGGTAATGGTAATAGTGGCCGAAGTACTGTTGTTGCTGCCACTCCACTGATTAAATATCCATCCACTAGATGGTGTGGCGGTAATAGTTACTGAAGTGCCAGGGGCATAAGAACCACCTGCTGGTGTTAATGAAACGCTACCCGATCCCTCAACTGAAGTGCTTACAGTGTAATTTGTGGGAGTAGGATTGCCATCATCAGACACACCTGCCATCAAAGCATCTATAGTGGGTTGATCTACTACTTGAGTTGAATTTCTATCAAATAAGGCAAATCCGTTGTCTCCATTGTAGCCATTGTCCCAATAAACTGGCGTAATGCCATTTTCAGTAGCTGCTTTTACTATGTATTCAAGGTAATATTCTCTGGCTGCCAAGTGATCTGAGAGCGCTGTTCCTGTTAAAGATGTTCGTTTTACAGCTCCAAATTCACCAATGATAACAGGGATTCCATTATTAACCCATTTGGTTTTTATTTGGCCGAATAGGTCATCAGTGTAGGCTTCTTCTGCCCAGTTACAGTTGCTGCCTGTAGACCAAGGATTACCCCATACCGTACAAGCTGCATTGTTATCAGGGTTTAGTGTAAAGTCATAAGGGTCATAATGATGAATCTCTACCATTAATTTGTGATCTGCAGGGTCATTAGGAGCGGTAAAATAGTTTAAGCCATGCCACGCATTAGTATTATAGGTTTGCACTATTAATATTCTATTGCTGTTATTTCCTCCTGTGTTTCTTACAGCGTTTATAAAAGTTTGATTGTAAGATTCTTGCACTTCAATGTGCTCTGAAGTAGGCGTGCCATAATCGGCCCTTACTTCATTAGTGCCTGCGAATAGTAAATGTTCATCATAATCTTGGAAATAGGTAGCAATTTGAGTCCAGTATGCATTTTGCTTTTCATTTACGGCTTCTTGATAGCTGTAAAATGGATGCTCTTCGAGCCATCCACCATCCCAGTGGCTGTTAAGTATCACGTACATGTTATTGCTGATTCCGTAATCAACAACCTCTTTAACTCGTGCAAGCCAACCTGCGTCTATGGTCAGCGTATTTTGATCAGCATAGCTATCCCAAGCGCATGGAAGCCTTAAGGTGTTAAAGCCAGCAGCTTTTACCTGATCTATTAGCGCTTGCGTTGCAGGTGGGTTGCCCCAGTCAGTTTCATTACCCGGTACATCTAATGAATTGCCGAGGTTCCAGCCAATCTTCATTTCAGAGGCTACCTCTTGCGCTGTAGGTGCTTGCGCACGTACAGCAAATGTTGCAATGCATAAAAGGCACATAGTAATGACAAAGGTTGCTTTTTGCAGTAGAGCATTTTTGTAGTAGTGAGTTTTCATGATTGTGGGTTTTAGTTAATTAAATCATTGTTTAAATATTAAAATGCTTCATGGGGACAAACTTTAAATGAGAATTACTCAAGTGTATTAAATACACTTTATAATTTAAGTAAAAATATAGAACTTATCTAAAGACAGAATAGGAAAGTTATTGAAAGTTGCAATGGACAATGGGCTTTAATGCACTACCGAAAATATAGGTAAGTACTAGTAGTAAGAATAGGTGAGATTATTTATATACTACAGATATTACTTTTAACTGTTTTACATTGTTATTGCCATTATAAATCAAATCAAATTTTAAGCTAGTTTCCCAGTCAAAATAGGCCTTTTGCCTATTAAAAGTAGAACAGGCATAATCCTTTTGATATTCTACTATGGTACCATCTTCTTTTGGTAAAGTGTATGTTATACTTACTCTCATAATTAAAGCCTCACTGTTAATATAGCTATTTTTGATAAGGTAAACACTTGTTTTTTGCTCTCTGGTTTTACGGTTAGTCAGGTTATCATTGGCTAAATCCTTTTAAAAGTTATTAATACGATTTAGTTAGTAGTTAATTTTTTTTATAAAAAAAGTAATGTGATTCTGTACATTTTTATATTGTAAAAAAATGTGTAGGTACATATAAAAATTGGAGGTTGAAATTTGATTTACATTGCTTATTTATTGATCTTCAGAAAGTAAATAAGTTAAATATTAAACATATGGTAGTGAAAGTTGATAAGTCTAAATCATTTGCTCAAGTGTGGTTTGCATACATATGGGCAGTTTATGAAAAGCAAGGACTCAAGGAGGTGGATGACTCTTATCAGATAACGCTTTTGGAAGAAGATAAACTTAAAAAGCAGTTGAAAAGCAAAAATGGAGTTTTTGAAAATGCCATAATGGGAGAGGCCCGTGCTCAATTTGGACAATTAGGGTTTGAAAAATTTGTTGAAAACATATTGATTGGTGCTGATAATAAGCCTGAAGATCCTAGGAATCAGGATGTTTGGACGTTTGGTAAGAGGGTGTTGGAAATAGCGAAAAAGGCTTTTAATGATGCAGAGGTTTGCTTTGATTACTCCTTGAATATGGGGAGTAAAAATGAAGGGTTTTTAAGGTTGGCTTTGCATATGGTAAAGAAAATAGTTGTAGATAAAAAATTAGAGCTGGTGGTGGGAGTGATGGAAGAAGACGAATAAAAAAAGCCATCAGTAACATCACTGATGGCTTATGACTATATACTAATTGGGATCAAATATTTCCTAATATACTATTGTATTCTTCTTTGTCATTCAGCACTTCAATAGCTTTTTCTATGTCGGGGTCAATGTCAAAATTGGCCTCTACAGAACCTTTTTCAAAATAATATCGAGTAAGGATCTCTTCTTCTAGCATGGCACTGATCTGGTTTTTAAAATCCATTAAATCATTTTGCTTACTATTATCAAAAGTAATTTTTAGCTGCTCTAGCTGGTCTTTAATGTCTTCGTAATACTTTTCTTTGTGCGCATATTTAGTTAGTTCTTCTAACGTGTTTTCTACATCTGTAGTATATTCATAATCTTTGTTTTTAAGCCACAGTGTAAATTGTTTGTATTCTTCATCAGTAAGCTTAAATGTTTTAGGATCATCCACTTTTTCGTGTTCGTAGCTATATTTATTAGCATAGTCGAAAATTAAACCTTGAGTAAATATTGCAAAAGCAATAGGAGATATGCTTTCAGTTTCTACATCTATGTCGGGTTTTATGCCACCGCCATCATATACAGTTCTGTTGTTAGAGGTTTTAAATTCTGACTTAAGTGAGTCGGGCACAGAGCCTACACTTCCGTCTGCATTGCGGTGGCTATAGTCTAGGGCTTGTATGCACCTGCCGCTAGGTATATAATACTTGGCCGTAGTCACTTTTAGTTGTGAGTTATAAGACAAAGGTCGTGTTACTTGAACTAGGCCTTTGCCATAAGATTTTTGACCTATAATAACTCCTCTATCATAATCTTGTATAGTGCCAGATACAATCTCTGAAGCTGAGGCACTACCATTATTAATTAATACTACTAAGGGGATTTCGGTATCTTCTGCTGCATTTAATGTTTTGTAGGTGTTGTTGTTTGCTTCTACTTTACCAATGGTAGATACCACTTCTTTGTTTTTGTCTACAAATACATTTACAATATTTACTGCCTCTATTAATAAGCCACCAGGATTATTTCTCAAGTCAAGGATCAAATTTTGAGCACCTTGCTTCTTTAGTGCTTGGGTGGCATTTCTAACTTCAGTGCCTGCGTCTGTGGTAAATTGGCTCAGTTTAATATAGCCTGTGTTATGGTTTACCATGCCATAGTAGGGTACGTTATCTACCGTAATCTTCTCACGTGTAAAGGTTAAGGTCAAGGGTTTGGGAGTGCCATACCTCTTTACGGTTAGTGATACCTTAGTGCCAGACTGCCCCTTCATAAGATCTCCGGTTTCATCTCTACTGAGGTTACTGATGTCTATGTCATTTATTTTAGTTATTTCATCGCCTATTTTAAGCCCATCTTTTTGAGCAGAATAGCCTTCCATAACCATCATTACGGTTACTTTTCCATTGACCTTGCTGGTTACAGCACCAATGCCGCCATACTGTCCGGTGCTTTGCGTACGAAAGTCTTCAATTTGATCTTCAGGTATATAATTGGTATATGGGTCTAGGGAGGCCAGCATCGCGTCAATACCTACCTTTATGGTCTGGTTGGGGTTAATATTATCAACATAAAGTGCGTTTACCTCTTTAAATAAGGTGGCAAATATTTCAAGGTTTTTAGCAATCTGAAAATAGCGTTCACCCGGAGAGGTGAATGATACACCAATGCACAGAAAGCTTATAAGTGTGAAGCCTATAATTCCTGTCTTTGCTTTTTTGCGTGATATCTTCATTAAAATATGTTTGTTATCTTGGGAGACCTGACAATATAACGGGATACTTAAAATTAAGGTTTCTGTATATTAGCCCAAGCTATAAAAATAGAACTATAGTTCAATATAAAAAAAAGTCGACCTTTTAGGCCGACTTCTACTGTGAGTGACAATTAAATCTTACTTATTCAGGTGGTAGATATTTGGAATATCATCTAGTCCCTTAATAGTGCTGCCTAGGTCTTTGATATGGCCAGAGCTTAACCCATATACCCATGCATGAATGTGTAGGTCTCTTTCTTTCCAGGCTCTTTGCACTATAGATGTTTCAGCCAAATGCGAAGCTTGTTCTATGGCATTTAACTCAACCAACCTATTGTACTTATCAGTTTCATTAGTGATGGCATCTAACTCAGCAGCATATTTATGGTATACATCTTTAATATTGCGTAACCAGTTGTTTACTAAGCCTGCATCAATATTTTCCATGGCCGTTTTCACTCCACCACATCCATAATGTCCGCAAACAATGATGTGTTTAACTTTTAGCACATTTACTGAATACTCAAGTACAGATAATAAATTTAAGTCTGTATGAACTACCATATTTGCTACGTTTCTATGTACAAATATTTCACCAGACTTGGTGTGAGTAATTTCATTGGCTGGCACGCGACTATCAGAGCAGCCTATCCATAAAAATTCTGGAGATTGGCCTTTAGATAAGTTTGCGAAAAATTCTGGATCTGCTTTAGTCTTTTCTGCAGCCCAAACTTTGTTGCCATCAATTAATTTGCTATATGATTTATCCATTATTAAGAGACTTTATTTCTACGTTAATATTTTTGTGTTTTGCTGTTTCTTTAAAATTTTGAATGACTTCTTTTACATCATAGTCAATGATTTGGTTATTTGAACCATCAATTAATACGCTCGAATTTTCCGGAATGTTTCTTAAAGTCACCAACATACTTCCTTTGTTTAAGAAAGATAACTCTCTGGAGAGCTTAATAGTTATTTTTTTTCCTTCACCATTATCCTTGGCTTCGGTGTTGAGCATAAATGATGATCTGTAGTTATTTCTTAAAATGTAAAATATAGATACTGCCATGCCTATGCCAATACCTTTAAGCAAATCTGTAAATAATATGGCTAAAATAGTAATTATAAAAGGAGCAAACTGATCCCAGCCCAAACTATACATCTGTTTAAATAAAGGTATTTTGGCTAATTTATATCCCACTACTAATAAAATTGCGGCCAATGCTGCCAATGGTATCATGTTGAGTATCTGCGGGATAAATATTACAGTAATGAATAATAGCACTCCATGTACTACTGCTGACATTTTAGTTTTTGCTCCCGCATCAATATTAGCAGAGCTACGCACAATTACCGAAGTCATGGGCAAACCGCCTATTAAACCAGCAAACATATTACCTAGACCTTGTGCCTTGAGTTCACGGTTGGTAGAAGTTATTCTTTTATAAGGATCTAACTTATCCGTGGCTTCTATGCATAGTAAGGTTTCTAGGCTTGCTACTATTGCTATGGTAGCTGCTACTACATAAACCTTGGGCTCTGAAAGCAAGCCGAAGTCGGGCGTGGTAAATAAACCTAAAAAACCTTCAAAATCTGAAGCGATGGGTAAATTTACCATATGATTGCCTTTCAGGACAAGTGGTGAATGTGCAGTAATGAAAAGCTGGTTTATAATTATACCTGCTAGTACTGCCACCAAACCTCCAGGTGCTATTTTGGTAAAACCTAGTTTTTTAAAGCCGGGCTTTTCCCATATAATTAAAATCGCTAAGCAAAATAACGCAATTATAATAGCGCCAGGCTGTATGTAGTTAAGTGCGGTAAATAGTTCTGAAAATGTATTTTGTCCATCAATTTGGAAAAACGCATTATCACCTTCGTAGTCGGCATCGTAACCAAAAGCATGTGGTATCTGCTTTAAAATAAGTATAATACCTATTGCGGCAAGCATACCTTTTATTACTGATGAAGGGAAAAAGTGACTTACTATTCCGGCTTTAAGGACTCCCAATATCAATTGTAACAACCCGGCTATTACCAAGGCAGCTAAAAATGCCTGAAAAGAGCCAAGTGAGCTTATTGCTCCTGACACAATAACGGTAAGGCCTGCGGCTGGTCCTGATACACTTACGTGAGATCCACTTAAGGCACCTACTACTACTCCGCCTATGATGCCTGTTATTAGACCTGCAAATAATGGAGCGCCAGAGGCTAAAGCTATACCTAAGCATAAAGGTAGGGCCACAAGAAATACGACCAAGCCCGATGGAAGGTCACTTTTAAAGTTGGTTATTAATTTGGTATTCATTAGAGTAACAGATATAGCAAGGTTATTAAACGACCTTATAAAAGGCCCTTCATACAAATAATTAGATGTACTTATCCTATGGCAAATACTCCATAGGTGTATCAGCTATTTAAATCAAAAGCATGATGCTTTTGCTATACCAGCGTTATGGCTAGTACTATTTTAAGAAATTAACCTTATTTAATATTAAGCTTGAGGAGGTGGGGTAGTTACTTCTGAAACGGGATCTTTAATTTGTAGCGGGTCATGATAGACCCCTTTATCGTATAAAATGCCTGCTACGTAATAAACAGGTTCATAATTGTATTCGAATTCAAAGGCCTGCTGTATTTTGCCTTCTTCCTCTTCTTCTTCAAAATCCGAGCCATTTGGAGATTGTGATTCGGCAATAGCATCTTCATGTTCTAAAATTATTTCTACAATGAATTCAACTACGGTTTCAATCTCATTAATATACTTGTGGTTAGGTAGATTTTTTCCAAGCGCACTATCACTAATGTTGAGGCTGATATTTAATATCTGCACTGCAAGAAGTATAGTAAGTAGTTTTATGGAAAATTTTTTATACATAACCTATTATTATTCATAAACGAAAAACGGATATTTAAGTTTATCGAAGCATGAATTCAATAAAAGCTTGATTATTGGATAAAAGCTTAATGCCGAACATACGTATTAAAATGCAGATTACAAAAATGCAAAACGAAATACTAGAATATTTAAATAGAAGTTTTCCTGAATTGACAGAGCATGAGTTGCAGCAAGAGATTGTAGATAATGGAAAGGTAAGGCGTGCTAAGGCTGGTGAAGTGATGATGGAATTTGGTAAAGTGATTACTACTATGCCATTATTAGTGGAGGGAAGTATTAAAATTATGAGACAAGATGCGGAAGGACATGAGCTGTTTTTATATTACCTTCAAGAAGGAAAAACCTGCGCCATGGCATTAACTTGTTGTACTGCCTATGACAAAAGCCAAATTAGCGCTATAGCAGAGGAGGACTCTTTAATAATTCAGCTGCCTGTTCACTTTCTAGATGAGTGGATGGTAAAGTATGTAAGTTGGAAAAATTTTGTAATGAATACATATAAAGAGCGATTTGATGAACTGCTTAACTCATTAGATAGCGTTGCTTTTCATAAAATGGATGAGCGATTATGGAGTTATTTGTTAGATAAAACGTCTATCCGTAATACTTATCATTTACAAATAACACATCAAGAAATAGCGGTAGAGCTTAATAGCACTCGTGAAGTTATCTCCAGGTTGTTGAAGAAACTTGAAAAAGATGGTAAAGTAGAATTGTCGAGGAGTGCTATTAAGGTCATTAACTAAATCAATTTTAATAAAATATTTTATTTAGAAATTTGATCATAATGTCCAGTGCTTCAGGAGCATCTTTTTCGAATTTTATGCCAAGGTATTGGTTAGAGCCTGAGTCTAAAAATGCATGAGGCCTTCCTTCATATTCCCAAAATTCAGTAGGCTGACCCGCAGCTTTTAGTTTCTCTACATAGTTTTTTACACTTTTAGGGGTAGTTACATTGTCATTAGAGCCTACAGTAAACAGTTGAGGAGGGAGCTGCACATCTTCTTTTTTTGAAATATAATAAAAAGGTGATACCGCTTTATACATGTCGGGATTGTCTTTAGCATTAATGTCTCCTCCAAAAATAGACCTGGGTTGGGCTTTGCCTAGTTGCCAAAATATGTTTGAAGGTTTTTCAAACCCGCCCAAGGCACTAGAATAGATGTTAAAAGCTCCATAGCTAATTAAACCTGCTTGTACTTCTAAACCATTTTCTTGCGCTACCTGCTCAGGAGTTTTGCCATTAGGTAAATATGTGGGGATAAAGCCGAAGGGAGCTTTGTCGAACCCGGTGCTATTGAGCGTTTGCCCCGCTACTATTACCATTTCAGCCAAATGTCCACCTGCACTGTCACCGGTTACGGCTAGTTTTTTAGGGTTACCACCATACTTAGCGATATTGTCTTTGACCCACAAAACAGCGCCAAAAGCATCGTTTACGATGTCATTCATTGTTACAGTATTATTCAGATCTCCTAAAAGCCTGTAGTTGACATTGCATACTACATATTCGCCATGTGTTACTACATAGTCAGACATCTGGTCCATAATAGACTTATCGTTTATCAGCCAGCCACCACCATGGAATATTACTAATACCGGATAGCTTTTTTTACCTGAGTTAGGCGTGTAAATATCCATGGTAAGATCAAAGCCTTCAGGTGATGCCCACGTAATGTCTTTAGAAACTTTGTAAGAATTGTCAGCTTTATCTTGAGCATTACAGCCTATGCTGATTATAAAGACGGTTATAAAAATAACACTGGTTCGTAAAATGGATTGCATATGTAGAATTATTATTGCTTCAATATGAAGTAAAGGTATAGAAAGCGTTTTTACTTTCCTTTATAAATGAGAAATAGACGTAGATGTTTTACAGAAAAATCTATAAATGGTAGGTCTTGGCACCTAACAGGCTTAGAATTTTAAATAAATATGAAAAAAATATCGCCAAGTTTTCAGTTCTTAATTTTTTGATTGTTAGTGTATTATAATTTTTTGTAGTAGTAAAAGTGTAGTGATTCAAATTATTGTTATAATCCAATGTATTTTGTGCTTCTGGCATCCCATTAATTAAGCATTATATTTATCACTCCAAAAGAAAATGCTTCAGCACATTGATATACAAGCCTACTAACCCCATAGGCAGCTCAAAACAGTAATAATTTTAATTTTTGTTCAACTAAACCTATACTTAATGAGAAAGCTAAATTTAACTATGCTTTTACTTATTGTGTTGGCTCATTCCGGTGTTTTTGCCCAAAACTGGAATTTGATTTGGCACGATGAGTTTGATTACAATGGCGCACCAGACTCACACTGGAGTCCTGAATTGTGGGATGCTGGTCGCGTAAACAATGAACTTCAAAGTTATACCAATAGGTCCGAAAATGTGAGGGTCGAAAATGGAGTGCTTGTTATAGAAGCACGAAGAGATTGGTATGCCGGTAAAGGTGAATATTCATCTGCCAGGTTAAATTCTACAGCAGGGTGGACTTATGGAAGATTCGAAGCCCGTATGAAGTTGCCCGGAGGCTGGGGATCATGGCCTGCTTTCTGGCTGTATCCTAACGATGAGTCTGTGTATGGCTGGAATGACGAAACCAATTATTGGTGGCCCAACTGTGGTGAAATTGATATTATGGAAGAAGTGGGATACGACCAAGATGCTATTCATGGATCAGTACATAGTAATAGATTTTACTTTAGAAAGGGAAATCAAAGAACTGGACATACCTATACTAGTGATGTAACGGCAGGTTTTCATTTATATGCTGCAGAGTGGTATCCAGATAGGATTGACTTTTTTGTAGACGATAATAAGTTCTATACTGTGTATAACGATGGGGCAGGCTGGGAGTCTTGGCCATTTAATCATGATTTTCATATTATTTTAAACTTAGCTGTTGGTGGAGATTGGGGCGGAGCCCAAGGTGTAGACCCTAATATTTGGCCGCGCAGAATGGAAGTTGATTATGTTAGAGTTTATGAGCAGGGGGCTCCAGATCCTTCATCTGCGCCTATAGGTAAAACTATTTGGCTAAAAGGTAGTAATGGACTATACGTGTCATCTGAAGGTGGACTAGAAGCCATGAACTGCGACAGGCCTGTGGTGCAAGGATGGGAAAGTTTTACTGTAGTATCTGCTCCCAATGGCAGGGTTGCGTTAAGAGATGATACAGGTAAATATGTTTCTTCAATGGATGGAGCTTCTCCTATGCTGTGCGATAGAGATGCTATAGATGGTTGGGAAACTTTCGATTGGATAGACAGAGGTAATGGCAAAGTAGCCTTGCAGGGTACCAATGGTAAATTTGTGAGTTCTGGTAATGCTGAAGGGCCTATGACTTGTGATCGTGATGCTGTTGAAGGCTGGGAAGAGTTTACTTGGGGTGAGGCCGGATCAGAAGGAGCTCCCGTAGGACAAACCATATGGCTAAAAGGTAGTAATGGATTATACGTTTCTTCCGGAGGCGGAGAACAAAGCATGTCGTGCGATAGAAGCGTTATAGGGGGCTGGGAGAGTTTTACCATAGTATCAGCACCTAATAACAGGGTGGCACTAAGAGACTCAAACGGCAAGTATGTATCATCTATGGATGGAGCTTCGCCTATGATGTGTGACAGAGATGTGGTAGATGGTTGGGAAACCTTCGCTTGGATTTATAGAGGTGTAGGAAAAGTGGCCCTTCAGGGTACGAATGGTAAGTTTGTGAGCTCTGGAAATGCAGAGGGTCCAATGACCTGTGACAGAGATGGCGTAGAGGGCTGGGAAGAGTTTAGCTGGGGTATTGTAGGGGAGTCTGCCCGAATGGCTGCAAGCCTCATAACAGAAAATAAACCACTGGCTAAGGTTTATCCTAACCCAGTGGAAAAAGGAGAGTTTACCGTTAGCGTTAAAATGGCTTCCCAGTTAATCATCACAGACCTTTCTGGTAGAAAAGTTATGGTGAAAGAAGTGGTTGGAGATACTTTTATAAGAGGTTTAAAATCTGGTGCTTATATCGTTTCTATTCAAAATAATGAAGGTAAATACACCGAAAAGATCATAGTTAAATAATCTTCAGTGCAATTGAACGTTATTAGTTCTATGGTATATTAAATTTCAATTTTAAAGGCAAGCATAAGCAATTGTGCTTGCCTTTTATCTTTTTTGCTAAAGCCTCACTAAAATTAAGTTATTGATAAAATTCTGACATCCGTTTTTCAGTGAGTTACGAATTATATTGAAAATATCACCCGCATTTAAGAATAACCGAACTTACATCGGTTTTCTTCAAAATAATTAAAATTTTATTTTTTCTGGTACATCAAGGGTATTTAATCATACTTTTTTAAGTAGAAATACTTAGACTGTTTTTTGCTCTTAACTTATTGATTGTTAATGCTTAATGTTTTAATTGAAACATGAAATATGTCTATTACATATATTAAGTGTAAAAATAAAGCAGTAAAAAATTAGGCTAATTATAAGTGCATTGGTAAATTCTTGGGCATTTGCCCTTCGATACCTGCAATCGTTTGTGCAATCGATTTTAAATAACCAATATTTATTACATCAAACTCTTACTCTTATGAGACTTAAACGTTACTTATTGTTTAGCTGCCTGTTATGGTCGCATTGGGCCTTTTCTCAAAGTGCCGTGACAGGAACTGTGACTGATGCAGAAACATCAGAACCCGTGCCGGGTGTCAATGTTATGATTAAAAATACCTCTAAAGGAACAGTTACTGATTTTAATGGTCAGTATAGCTTACAGGTATCTTCTGATGATGTTCTAATATTTTCATTTATAGGATATGTAACTAAAGAAGTTACCGTTGGGGCACAATCAAACGTTGATGTGGTATTAGATCAAGATACAGAAACTTTGGAAGAAGTAGTAGTAGTAGGATATGGCACCCAAAAGAAAAGCCTAAGTACCGGAGCTATTTCTTCTGTAAAAGCTGATGAACTGCAGTCTGTATCTAATAGTACTGTAGACCAGGCCCTACAAGGGCGTACTGCCGGTGTGAACATTACCCAAAATTCTGGTTCACCAGGTAGTGGAACTAAAATACAAATTAGAGGAGCTTCCTCTAACGGAAATTCCGATCCACTGTATATCATTGATGGGGTAAGAACTGATGCCAGCGGCATGAGTTTTTTAAGTCCTAACGATATAGAATCAATGGAGGTGCTTAAAGATGCTGCTTCTGCGGCTATTTATGGAGCTCAGGGTGCTAATGGAGTAATTATTATCACCACAAAACAAGGTAAAGCTGGTACTGGGGTTATCACTTATAGCGGGCAGTACGGTGTGCAGTCTGTAAAACCAGACCTGATGCCTATGATGAATGCCAGAGAGTACCAAACATATATGTCTGAGGCTAATGTGGTAGATGCTCCTGTGCCTACAGGTAATGGCACTGACTGGTTCGATGAACTATACGAAGATGCTCCCATGCAAAACCACAGTTTAAACTTTAGTGGCGGAACGGATAAATCAACCTTCTTTGTAGGTGGAAATATATATACCCAAGAAGGCGTAGTAGGTGGTGATAAATCAAAATTTGATAGATACACTGCCAGAATTAACTCAAGTCACCAAATAAAAGACTGGCTTAAGGTAGGGGAGAACCTCTCTTATGCCTACATAAAAAGAAGAGGTGTAGCGGAAAATGATGAATTTGGATCAGTAGTAAGTAGCGCTATTGCTATGGATCCATTAACTCCTGTTACCTATACAAATGGTAATTACCCTGAGCATGTTCAGACGGCTCTTTCTGAAGGATACCCTTTGGTGAAGGACGGAAATGGTAATTATTACGGTATTTCCGATTATGTTAAAGGTGAGTTTGCCAACCCTTTAGCCATGGTAGATATAGAAAAAGGACGTACCGTGCAGAGTAAAATATTAGGGAATGTGTATGCAGAGCTTACGCCAATAGAAGGGTTTAAATTTACTTCACGCTTAAGTGTAAATGCTTATTGGCAGCGTAATCATGACTGGACTCCTACATTCTGGTTTAATAATTTCAAAAATAATACTAAAGGAGCCAACGGTATAGATAACTGGGAGCAGTTTTATAGCTGGCAGTTTGAAAACTTTGCTTCTTACGATAGAACTTTTGGATCGCACCACTTCACGTTGTTAGCAGGGGTGTCTCAGCAAAGAGATGAGAGCAATTATTTGGGCGGTACATACGGAACGTTATTTAGAGAAGAAAGAAAATGGTCTTATGCTGATTATGTATCTGATGCTAATGATAGAATATATAGTTCAGTATCTTCAAGAACATTATCTTCAGTTTTTGGAAGAATTAGCTATGACTACGAAGGCAAGTACTTATTTAACGCTACATTAAGAAGAGATGGCTCTAGCATGCTGTCTGATGAAAATAAATGGGGTTCTTTCCCATCATTTTCTGCGGGATGGGTAATTTCTAATGAAGATTTTTATACTTCTGACTTTACCAAAATAGTCAACTACGCTAAGTTTAGAGCTAGCTGGGGTCAAAATGGTAGTTTGTCTAACCTTTCTCCAGGACAATGGCAGGCTTTTGTATCTACCAATGTTGATGGAGTTATCAGGTATCCCGGTTCTAACGGGGTGTATCAGCTGGGTGCAGCACCTACCAACTTAGAAAATAGAGACCTAAAATGGGAAACCAGTGAGCAGGTAGATATCGGTTTAGATTTGAAATTTTTAGATGGTGGATTGACGTTTAGCGTTGATTATTTCAATAAGAAAACCAAAGATTTAATTACTCCTGGTGCGCCTCCATTATTTTCAGGAAACACCATGCCTTTTGTAAATGCCGGAGAGGTAGTTAATAAAGGTTTTGAAATAGAATTAGGATATAGTAATCCTACTTCGCAAAACTTTCAATACAGCATTACAGCCAATTTAACTACGCTTGACAATGAAGTGACATACTTAGACCCTAACTACCCTGTACTTAATGGTGCTGATGTAGGTACCGGCTGGTCGCCAGTAACACAGTTTACAGAAGGAAGACCAGTGTGGTATTATACAGGTTATGTTACCGATGGTATTTTTCAAAACCAAGAGCAGATCGATAAATATGTGGCTGATAATGGCCTTACAGGTTATGAGCCAAGCCCAGGAGACCCAATCATTAGAAATGTAAATGGCGATGGCCAAATTTCTGAGGCTGACAGAACTTACATTGGAGATCCACAGCCAGACTTTTATTATGGTGCGCGCATTAACCTAAAATATAAAGGGTTTGACTTCTTAATGTTTATGCAAGGGAAATCGGGTAACGATGTGCTGATGGGCTTCAATAGAATTGATAGACCTACTGCCAATAAACCTAAATTCTTTTACGAAGACAGATGGACAGGAGAAGGCTCTACCAATAGCTGGTTTGCCGCCAATACCGATGACTCAAAAATTTATAGTAGTGATTTGATGGTGTTTGATGGATCTTACATGAGAATTAAACAGCTGCAACTTGGCTATACTTTGCCTCAAAAAATGATTCAAAACATAGGCATAAGAAATTTAAGAGTATATGTGTCTATGGATAACTTCTTTACATTCACCGATTACCCGGGTATGGATCCTGAAGCGGGTACCGATAATCCTCAAAGTTTAGGTATAGACAGAGGTATGTATCCGGTGCCAAGAACTATTTTGGGTGGACTTACTTTTAGTTTTTAATAAGATACCAAAGACATGAAAAATTTTATATATAAAGGAATTGCAGTGGCTTTAATTTTATTTAATGCTACTGCCTGTAATGATTTTCTGGAGGAAGAAGTACCAGGTAAGCTCAATGAGGAGGACTTCTACCAAACCGATGCTGACGTGCTAATGGCTGTTAATGCTGTTTATGACTTAAATTCGGCCGAATATAACAAGACCTGGGCAAGTCCTTATTTGCTTAAAACTTTACTTTCTGATGAGGGTAATGCTGGAGGTAGTAACAATGGAGATCAGGTAGGTTATCAAAACTTAGATGATTTTAATATAGACTCACAAAACGATAAAGTGAGGGACGTATGGAAGCTTTATTATTATACGATTTATCGTGCTAATATAATCTTTGAAAAAAGTGCTGGTAACTCTGATATCTATAAAAGGTTAATAGCAGAAGCAAAAACGTTAAGGGCACTAAACTACTTTAACTTAGTAACGCTTTGGGGAGATGTGCCGTTGGTGCTAAAAGGGGTAGACCCTTCGGAATTCACAACTACTAGCCGTGAATCAAAAGAAACCGTTTATGGTCAAATTGAAACGGATTTATTAGAAGCTATTCCTGATTTGCCAGTGAAAAGCGGTTATAGCGATGCCGATAAGTTTAGAGTATCTAAAGGTATGGCTCAGTCTTTATTAGGTAAGGTGTACTTATTTCAAAAGCTTTATCAAAAGGCGCAAGAACAATTCGATGCAGTAATAGCCTCAGGAGAATATTCATTGGAAAACGAGTTGCAAACAGTGTTTTCTGAAGAAGGAGAGTTTGGCAAAGAGTCTATTTTTGAAATTCCTTTTACAGGACAAGAGTCTTACAATGGAGATAACTTCCCTTGGGGAGGAATACCAGAAAGTAATATTCATATTCAATTAATGGGGCCTCGCTCTGATTATTATACACCTGCCAAAGGCGATTCTTTAATTGGTGGTTGGGGTTTTAACTTGCCAAAGAAAAAGATGTACGATGCATTTGTTGCTGCTGGTGATGTTAACCGTAGGAGAATAACAATTATCTCAGAAGAGGAGCTGGTTGATGGTGGAGGTAAATGGACGCTTGAAAATGCTTGGGACTATGAAGGCTATTTTCAAAGAAAGTACGGTAGTTTTTCTACAAGAACTGATACTACTAGTAAGGAGTATAACTACAGCAATGACTTTATTATTATCAGATATGCTGATGTGCTGTTAATGGCAGCAGAGGCTCATTACCGAAATAGTGATGAAGCTACCGCATTAGATTATATCAATCAGGTGCGTACCAGACCAGGCACTGACCTGCCAGAAATCAACGTATCGGGTAATGATGTGTTTGATGCAATAGTTACTGAGCGTCAATTAGAGCTAGCATTTGAAGGACATAGGTTCCTTGATCTTGTAAGATGGGATTTAGCAGATCAAGAGTTAGGGCCATTAGGCTTTAAGAAAGGACAGCATGAGGTGCTTCCAATTCCTTTGGTAGATGTGAGATCGGGCGGCTTACCGCAGAACGATGGATACGGACAGTAAACACATAAAAAAAGAGCCACTTTTCGTGGCTCTTTTTTTTTAGAAAGTGAAGGTATGGTCCAGATAAGTACTGTCACCATATCCTTTAATTTTCACATTGATATCGGGCTTTTCTTTATCCCAATCTATTTTTAAGAGGCCATAATTTTTTCTTACCACCATGGTGTCTATCCTGTGAGTATTTACTTCAGGATTTTCCTTGTCCCAAGTATGAGTAAGACCACTAGAAGTTACCTCATATAAAGGATGATCCCAACCTTCAATATTCATTTGCGAGAACTCCGCCATATGCCTGTCACCACTTATAATAATAGTACCTCGTGGCTTGGTTTTGCTCAGTAGTTCAAAAAATCGCTTTCTCGAATTCGGGAAATTGGCCCATTTTTCGTAAAGCTGCTCATCAGGTATCAGCTGAATGCTCGATATTATTAAATTAACACTTGCCGTGTCATTGGTGAGTTCGTTTTCCAGCCACTGCCATTGCTCATCACCTAAAATATCACCTTCTTCATTGGCCAAAAAGCGAGCGTCACTTTCGGTGTCAGCTATGAGAGTGTCTCTAAAATACCGCGTGTCTAAAAGAATTACTTTTAGTTTTCCATCATTAAAAGTGTAGGAATTGTATGCCCCCTTGTGTGACCAAACGGGATTGTCTTCAGGTACATCTAAAAAGCCAAGAAGTAATTGCTTGCTTTCGTCTTTTTTAGCGAAGTTTTTACCTCCATCGTTGATGCCATAATCATGGTCGTCCCACACACCAATTACGGGCATGGCATGTAGTAATTTCTGATAAGAAAGCCTGTTTTTTTGAACTAAATATTGCTTTCGCAATTCGTCCATATCCTGAGTGTCTCCATAAATATTGTCACCCGTTAAAATCATTAATTCGGCAGATTGGTTGGTGATTTCTGGCCACATCTGGATGCTGTCGTTTTGGTGGCTGCAAGACCCAAATGCAATAGTGCTCAAAAGTGTTTTGGGAGTCTTTTCAGCCGTATTAGTCTCTGCCTGCTTAGCGTTTTTATTACATGCAGCTAATATGCAACACGCTATTAATAGAAGTAAGTTGTTCCTCATTATTGAAGTGTTAATGTTTGGAAGATTCTGTAGCAATATAAAGCATTACTGAAATTAAAAGTCTAAGAATCGGGAGATTATTATCGGAAAAAGGAATAAAAATAATGATTTAGGGAACTAAATTTTAAAATGTAAATAAGTAAACAAATGTAAGGTCTTGTGGCGTTTGGGGTTTACTTTAGCACTGATTTTGAAGTCAATAAACGCTGAGCAGGTGGAAAGACATAAAAAATTATTCATTTATATATTGTCAGTGCTAATACTATACTATTTAGTAGTGAAGTTGCCCGTATTACCTGTGTCGATTTTCGATATTCCCTCAAAAAAAATCATCAAAGGCATAACCGGACTTTTGTTTGGAATCGGAGCCTTATTCATCTACCTAAAAACAAATAAAAAATGAGTGTTGAAGAGCTATCGCGGCTGCAGTTTGCTTTTACAGCCATGTTTCATTATATATTTCCTCCTTTTAGTATAGGGTTAGGATTGTTGCTGGTGATTTTTGAATCTATGTATTATTTCACTGGCAAAAAAATATATGAGACCATTACTCGCTTTTGGATCAAGATTTTTGCCGCGAATTTTTCAGTAGGCGTGGCTACAGGCATCGTGTTGGAGTTTGAGTTTGGTACCAACTGGGCTACTTATTCTAGGTTTGTTGGCGATGTATTTGGCTCGCCATTAGCCGCAGAAGGTATATTTGCATTCTTTTTAGAATCAGGTTTTTTGGCGGTGTTGCTTTTTGGTTGGAATAAGGTGAAGCCAGGTTTTCATTTATTTGCTACTACCATGGTTGCCCTAGGGTCTATCATGTCTGGCTTTTGGATTATAGTTGCCAACTCATGGCAGCAGACGCCTGTAGCCTATGACATAGTGCAAGATGCTAATGGCTTTATGCGGGCAGTTATTACCGATTTCTGGGGAGTTATATTTAGCCCTTCTTCTATGTCTCGTTTTGCTCATTCTATAGTAGGTGCTTTTGTGCAGGGTGCTTTTTTGGTGCTCAGTGTATCAGCGTACTTTTTACTTAAAAATAAATATTTTGAATTTGCTAAAAAGTCATTTTCAATAGCATTAGTAGTAGCCGCAATAGCAGCATCTCTACAGCCGTTGATTGGCCATGTGAGTGCACATGTAGCATACGAACATCAGCCGGCTAAAATGGCGGCATTTGAAGGGTTGTATGAGACACAAAAGAATGCGCCTATGTTTATTTTTGGCTATGTAGATGATGAAACCCAAACAACAAAAGGCCTTTCAGTGCCAGGAGGGTTGAGTTTTCTGCTCGATTGGGATACAGATTATGAAGTTACTGGTTTAGATCAATTTGCGAAAGAAGATAGGCCGCCTGTCAATCATGTTTTTCAGTCTTACCACTTGATGGTTGCACTAGGTATGTTTTTTATTGGTCTTACATTCCTTGCGTTATTTTTATGGTGGCGCAAATCACTTTTCAACCAACGTTGGTTACTAAAAGTCTTTGTAGGGGCGGTAGTGCTGCCGGTAATAGCCAATCAGGCGGGGTGGTATTCTGCTGAGCGAGGTAGGCAGCCTTGGCTGGTGTATGGTCTTTTAAGAACGGAAGACGGTGTTTCTAAGTCCATTTCTGCCCCCGAGGTGTGGGTGTCACTGATTTTATTCGGGCTCGTGTACTTACTCCTTCTTTTTGTGTGGCTGTACGTGCTCAATAAAGAGATAAAACATGGTCCGGACTCTCATGAGGAAATGGAGACTGACTATAGAGAAAGGCACGAGCAATTTGATTCATTAACCGAAAATTTTAATTAACATGGATTATCAAGTATTGTGGTTTATAATCGTAGGTTTTTTATTAACCGGTTATGCTATTTTAGATGGTTTTGACTTAGGGGTAGGGGCATTGCACTTATTTGCTAAAGGAGATCACGATCGTAGAATATTGCTCAATTCCATCGGGCCAGTTTGGGATGGTAATGAGGTGTGGCTTGTAACCGCGGGTGGTGCTTTCTTTGCCGCTTTTCCCCATGTTTATGCCACAGCATTTTCTGGGTTTTATTTACCCTTTATGATATTACTCTTTGCACTAATATTTAGAGCGGTATCAATAGAATTTAGAAGTAAAGAAGATATGAAAATGTGGCGCAAGTTTTGGGATATAGCCTTTTCGTGCGGGTCAATACTTGCAGCCTTGCTTTTCGGAATAGCCATCGGCAACGTTATTATGGGCTTTAAAATAGGCCCTTCCATGGAGTATGAAGGCACTTTTCTAGATTTGATTAGCCCATATACTCTACTTACGGGAGTTTTTAATTTGGTTATGTTTAGTATGCACGGTGCTATTTACCTGATAATGAAAACCGAGGGCGACTTAAGAAAAAAGGTGAAGGGCTGGGCGTTTAAAGCCTACTATATCTTTATTCCGATGTATGCTATTACCACATTTGTTACCATGTACCATCAGCCAGAAATGCTTGCCAATTTTTCATTTGGCATGATTGATTACGTTGGTGATCCTCATCCTTTGATCTTGCAACATCAAATTATTATTTCTGTAATAGCTTGGATTGTAGTAGTGCTCAATGCCTTAGCTATTATGAATATCCATCGTACACTAGTAAAAGATAAACCGTTACAAGGTTTTATATCTTCTGCACTGATGATGGTGGCCATAATTTTATTTTTTGCACTGGGACTATTCCCCAATATGATGTTATCGAATATTTCACCCGAATATAATCTTGATATTTATAATAGCTCATCGTCTTTATATACCCTCAAAACCATGTTTATATTGGCCTGCATAGGCCTACCCTTTGTGCTGGGTTACACCGCTATTATATATTGGACTTACCGAGGTGTTACCAAATTAAACGAATCGAGTTATTAATGGGGTAGAGGGCTTAGAGTCATAATTTGAAGGCAATTGTATTGAGTGAAAACCACTGGTCGTAGGTTAAGCGCAGCAGTCCTACGACCTACCATGAGCAGAGCATTTGCTCGGAATAGGATAAGCAGAAGGCTTGTGCCACACTGCTTAGTCAGTATTTCATGAATATGGATTTGTGTTTAAAGAAAGGAATTTGAGCGGATGCTCAAGTAAAGTATGGATCGTAGCGGACGCTACGATCAGTTGGTTACGAAAACAAATACTGTAAATGAATGATCTTATAATTTTATTTTTGGCTTTAATGTCCTGTTTATCATGGGTTATTCAATACTTTATTTTAAAAAAACATTGGAATAAGATATATTTTATTGTTAATGGAGTGATTTTGTTATTGTACTTTTTTATTGACTTTTATCAATATGGGCGTTTATTTTACTGGCATTTTTTTATTAACATGATCATTCACTCTTTTCTGAGCTTATTTTTGGTTGTAACTTTCCGTTGGTTTAAGCACCTTATTTACTTCTTTAAAAAATAATTTTAATTCGTCAGAATGACTACAGATTAGCCACTGGTCGTAGGTTAAGCGCAGCGGTCCTACGACCTACCATGGGCAAGAGCATATGCTCGGAACAGGATAAGCGGAAGGCTTGAGCCACACTGCTTAGTCAGTATTTTATAAATTTGTGCTTAAAGCAAGGAATTTGAGCGGGCGCTCTAGCAAAGTATAGGTCGTAGCGGACGCTACGACCAGTTGGTGATTCACAAAGGGCTGACAAAGCAAAATAGAGGTATTATGAAAATGGAGGTACGGACTGTTTAGGCTGTCCGGTAGAGACCGAGATTAGTTCAGGAAAGAAAAATTAATATGTTTAAGGCTTTATTCTATTGTTATTATAACGTTTTGAAAACGCATTTTCCTAGTTATCTAGGAATTGAAAAGGGTGTTAGTTCAACTTTAATAGGCACTTTATTTTATTTTAATTTACTGTCAGCCTACTTAATTGGAAGTGAAATGTTTTTTGACAAAATTTACTTCGGGTCTTGGATATTATTTTTTAGTTATCTAATAACCATTGGTATATTTCAATGTTTTTTAGTTTACAAAAAAAAATCAGCAATAATTGGTGAGCATCAAAAATCTGATAATCAGTGTACATTAAAGCTATCTTTAGGCTATCCAATAATTACAATTGTGATTTTTATTACGTCTTTAAAAATAATATTCTAACAGTCCCCCCACTGGTCGTAGGTTAAGCGCAGCGGTCCTAAGACCTACCATGAGCAAGAGCATATGCTCGGAACAGGATAAGCGGAAGGCTTGAGCCACAATGCTTAGTCAGTATTTTAATAAAGATATTGAATGCATTAAATTTAGAATTTGAGCGGACGCTCAAGTAATGTCTGGATCGTAGCGGATGCTACGACCAGTTGGTGTTTTGATAAATCATTATCTTTAAATTAAACTAAATTTCATGAAGTTTTTTAAAATATTTATACCTATTGTAGTTTTATTTTTAGGTATGTGTTTATTTGCAATGTTTAAAATGATGAATTATGAATCGTTCTATAGTCCATCAGATGGAGAGTTTTATAGTTTTAAGAGTTTTAAAAATCAAGAAGCTATTCCTTTTATTTTATATAAGTATGTTTTAAATTTTCCTTTAAGTGTTTTTAATTGGTTTACTAATAAATACTTATTTACGACTACCTATTTTTTTATACCTAATTCAATAGCATTAACACTTTTGTTAATGAAAAGGAAAACTATATTATCATATTTGAAAAGAAGAATTAATAAGTAAATAAAAGCCCGAGCAAAATCGGGCTTTTTCATTCCACATCTTTAAGCACACCACTAAGGGCATCCTCCATCTGGTCGTAGGTTAAGCGTAGCGATCCTACGACCTACTATGAACAAGAGCATATGTTCGGAATAAGATAAGCGGATGCCTCCACACTGCTTAGTCAGTATTTTATAAATTTGTGCTTAAAGAAAGGAATTTGAGTGGATGCTCAAGCAAAGTATGGCTCGTAGCGGATGCTACGACCAGTTGGTGAGGTATTATGAAAATGGAGGTACGGACTGTTTAGGCTGTCCGGTAGAGACCGAGATTAGTTCAGGAAAGAAAAATTAATATGTTTAAGGCTTTATTCTATTGTTATTATAACGTTTTGAAAACGCATTTTCCTAGTTATCTAGGAATTGAAAAGGGTGTTAGTTCAACTTTAATAGGCACTTTATTTTATTTTAATTTACTGTCAGCCTACTTAATTGGAAGTGAAATGTTTTTTGACAAAATTTACTTCGGGTCTTGGATATTATTTTTTAGTTATCTATTAACCATTGGTGTATTTCAATATTTTTTAGTTTACAAAAAAAAATCAGCAATAATTGGTGAGCATCAAAAATCTGATAATCAGTGTACATTAAAGCTATCTTTAGGCTATCCAATAATTACAATTGTGATTTTTATTATGTCTTTAAAAATAATATTCTAACAGTCCCCCCACTGGTCGTAGGTTAAGCGCAGCGGTCCTAAGACTTACCATGAGCAAGAGCATATGCTCGGAATAAGATAAGCGGATGTCTGAAGCCACAATGCTCAGCCAGTATTTTATGAATTTGTGCTTAAAGAAAGGAATTTGAGTGGATGCTACGACCAGTTGGAGAGGGTTCGTTGAATAGAAAAATAAAGGAGGTTGTAACAATTACAAAGTCGGGAACTATGGATGATGCTTTAACTATTGCCAAATCAAAAGTTGGAGACGTTAAAGATGCTTATAGGAGTACATTAGGGCCATATAAAGTAGATATTGTCGGGTATGGCACAGAATCCAATCATTGGAGACTAGACTGGAGTGATGAGTTAGGAGCTCATATAAATTGGGAAACAGCCACAGAAAAAGGGGCTATACCCATCAAAATGAATAAAGAGGTATACGAAAAAACATTAAAAAATATTTTCTAATGTATATACATCCATATTTAAATGAATTTATAAAAACAGAATCAATTTTATCTTACAATCATCCTAAGTATGAATACAATATTATTGAAAAATTTGGACTAAGAGAGATCAAGGATTATAAAAACCCCCAATATAGATGTAACAGTTGAATTTATGATTAGAACAGGTGCTGATGCTCTGTTCAAAAAATTTGAACTACCAGCAACTAAAGATTATAACGATCTATTGATAACTGATTTACTTAAGAAAATGATGAGAAAGCAGGTTAAGGAAGTCTATGAAGAAACCTTTAGTGAATCGAAAACTACACCTGAAAACTAATCGTATACGTCATCGATATGATAATTAATAATAAGGTTCTTATTGCTCTGTTGCTCATTTCTGCAGTAGTTTTATTTTATGCATTTTTTTTTTATAAGCCAATTGCAAATGATCAAATAGCTGAGATTCAAGGGGTTCTTTTAGAAAAGCCAATTTATGGGGAGCAAGGGGGAGATATGCCAAGAAAATATATTAAAATTAAATTAGTTGGAATGTCTAATAAATTTTATCTCAGTGGGTGTGCTTATGATATGAGTTATTCCAAAGAGATATTGTTGCTAGAACCTCTAGATACAGTTGTTGTTGGTATTAAAAAAGAAAGTATTAACAATAATAGTATATCTGTTTACCAATTTGCTTCACAGGACAATATGTTGCTTGAACTTAATGATTATAACAGATGTCATGCAAAGAAATGGAAAATGATACTTCCAATTGTTGTTATAATGTTGATTATATTGATATACCGTTTGGTTAAACATCATTTTGCTCAAGCTGGTGCGAGCAATAAAAGTAGTGGCTAGTTCGAGCCCCCACTGGTCGTAGGTTAAGCGTAGCGGTCCTACGACCTACTATGAACAAGAGCATATGTTCGGAATAAGATAAGCGGATGCCTCCACACTGCTTAGTCAGTATTTTATGAATTCGTTCGTGAAGAAAGGAATTTGAGCAGACGCTCAAGTAATGTCTGGATCGTAGCGGACGCTACGACCAGTTGGTGGACAGGAATGTTTAGATTGTGGGTTATCAGAAACTTACTTAAGCCCTAAATATTAAATAGAAATGATTAAGTTGTATAAATTTGCTTTTTTTGGATTTTATAAATTCAGCTCATTAATAAGGCCTTATTTTAAGATAGAATTTATTGCAAGTTGCTCATTGTTAGCAATTTTAGTGACTTTATATATCTCAGCTATAATAATGATTATTTCTAAATATTTTTTTTTAGAAGTCCGGATTGACTATATCATATTTATATTATTTTTGATTTTTTCATTTATTAATGAGACTTTTTTTGAAAGAATTAAAATTGTAAGTGAATATAGCCGTTTATCGATTAAAAAGAAGAACCAAGCGATGTTTTTCAGTTTAATTAATATGCTTGTCTCGTTTTTTTTACTGTTGTTTTCTTTAATTTAGTTTTGTTAAAAAACTTTCCCCAACTGGTTCAAGGATCTAAATTGAGTCTGGCGCAAGTGTCCACTTGTGCCATTATAATATTATGAAGTCTAAAGCCTCTGATTGATCAGGGGCTTTTTCTATGAACCGTAGGCTTGTTTGGTTTTGTAACCCACACTGGTCGTAGGTTAAGCGCAGCGGTCCTAAGACCTACCATGAGCAAGAGCATTTGCTCGGAATAAGATAATCAAATGTCTGAAGCCACACTGCTTAGTAAGTATTTTAATAAAGATATTGAATGCATTAAATTTAGAATTTGAGCGGACGCTCAAGCAAAGTATGGCTCGTAGCGGATGCTACGACCAGTTGGAGGAGTTTCAATTTATCAGTCAACAGCGGCTATTGATAAATATAACAATATATTCTTCTCAGATGTAAAGCGATTAAATGAAATAGAAGGGAAAAATTATTTACTTGAAGATGTGATTGAGGCGTTGGATTTTGACGATTTTGATACTTTTGAGCCTCAGAATCCTAAAAACTTCACCGAAGGTATAGAGAAAACAATTACTAGCCCTTCGGGCGTTCTAGGGGCAGCAAGTACAGATCCCGATTCTGCAGAGATTGATGACAAATAAAGGAGATATGAGATTATTAATTATAATGTTATGTTTTTTAACTAATAGTATTTTAGCTCAAAAAATTATGGAAGAGGATAGCATCACAAAGATTTCTCCAAAAGAGGTGAAAAAGTTTATAGAAAAATTTGATGGAAAACTAAATACATCAATTGATGAAAAATACTTTATTGAAGTATATGAATTGAGTAATGACCAAGCCTTAATGGATTTTGAATCTCATGGGTTTTTGTTTGATAATTTAGCAAGTGCAATATCTTACCTTGAAGATATAAGTACTAAGGTGTCTACTGGTCGAGTAAGTCATATACTTGATGGCAAATTCAATTATGATGAAACTTTTTTAGCAAAAAAAAAGGAACTGGAAAAACAATTGTTAGTTAAGCTAAATATAATTAAACCAACGTATACTGATGAGGAGTTTAGGCAGATAGAATTTTTTGTAAATAAGGAAATGGCAAAAGGGTTAAATCCAGATTCTATTTTTCCTATGTTGGTAGCTTATATAGGTGAATACATGCATTATCATTTAGCTGATTCATATTGGAAAATGGTTAAATCTGACCAAGTGGATATATGGGAGCCGTATATTGTAGATGTGAAAAATAACTATTACAAGCCTCACTATGTGATTTATAAAGAACTATATGAATATTACCCAGAAGAAGGAAAAGCTGAATTACTTGATCATACAAAAATAGAATTGGTACAATATAACGTTAATATTAAGTAGTTAACTGATTGTAGGGCTTCCCGCCTAAGCGTAGTATGTAAAAACTGCATCTAGGTGTAGTTTGTAACTACACCTTTGTATTAAAGGACTAGTGCCAAAGGTCCTAAGCAGTGAAATACCAATGAAATTATGAAGCCCCTGATTGATGATCAGGGGCTTTTTTATGAGTAAGCTTTTCTGGTTTTGGCATCCCTGATAATGGCATTGGCCAGGTAAACAAGCTTTTCCCCCTGGTCGTAGGTTAAACGCAGCGGTCCTAAGACCTACCATGAGCAAGAGCATATGCTCGGAATAAGATAAGCTGATGTCTGAAGCCACAATGATTAGCCAGTATTTCATGAATACGAATTTGTACGTTAAGAAAGGAATTTGTGCGGATGCTCAAGTAAGGTATGGATCGTAGCGGACGCTACGACCAGTTGAGCTACGAACAGTTGGGATTTAAAAGAATAAAAGATATAATGGATAGTTTTAAATACTTTCACTTTATTAAAAGTAACAGATTTACTCTTGATAATATAGAAACTGTAATCTTTAAGTTGAAAGAAAAGGGAGCATCACAACGTGATAGTGTCCATGCTATAAAAATGGCTTTTAATATATCATTTTTTGAAGCGGATTCACATGTAATAAATTCTAAAACTTGGAAGGAAAATTTTGATGTCTTAAAAAAAATAAGGGATGAGTTTAATGATTTATGAATAGACTTTGCTATAGTTACTTGGCTCCCACTGGTCGTAGGTTAAGCGCAGCGGTCCTACGACCTACCTAGTGCAAGAGCATTTGCTCGGAATGGGATAAGCAGATATCTGAAGCCACAATGTTTAGCCAGTATTTCATAAATATGGATTTGTGCGTAAAGAAAGGAATTTGAGCGGATGCTCAAGCAAATAGTGGATCGTAGCGGACGCTACGACCAGTTGGGTCAGTTCATAACCGGAAACCTACAGAAGATCAAACATTTATCATTGAGATTAAATAATGGTCCACTGGTTTTTTTTGAACAAACTCAAAAAAAGAAGAGCCTTCTCAATTTAAACTATAACGAGAAAAATAATCATCTTTTATTATCGGTGATCGACCATGTACCCTTCTATGATTAGCATCTAAGAAACGATCATATGAGAGATGATGGCCCCCCCACTGGTCGTAGGTTAAGCGCAGCGGTCCTAAGACCTACCATGAGCAAGAGCATTTGCTCGGAATAAGATAATCAAATGTCTGAAGCCACACTGCTTAGTAAGTATTTTAATAAAGATATTGAATGCATTAAATTTAGAATTTGAGCGGATGCTCAAGTAAAGTATGGATCGTAGCGGACGCTACGACCAGTTGGGTAGAAGAGTTTGGATTAACTAACCATGTTAATTCTGGGCCTATTAAAGCTGGAAGCTAAGAGGCTAAACAATTGGTTATTAATGTATTATTGGAGTCGTTGTCAAAAAAAATTAACAGAGAGGTGAATGTTAGGATTTTTAAAAATGCTGATGAAGTTAAGCTTGCAGATAAAAGTATACGTATTCCAACAGGTGAAGGATATTAATTAGATTTTATGAAAGAATATTTTTTAAAGTATAAAACTAACTGTGGGAGTATTGATGAGGTTAAGACCTTTCTGGTTCATTTATTTGACTTTGACTTTGAAAAAAGAGAAAGTGATTATATAGGTGTTTATTATTTATATAAGGGATTATATGCAGACAGATTGAGGATTTTTAAAAGTAATGATGAAATTTTGATAGAGGTTGATTTTAATTCGGGGAAATCAAAGGATAGAAAATCAAGATATCTTTTTATAAAAAAATCATTTAATAATCATTCAAAATATTTTGAAATTTTGAATGATAGAGAAGAAGATGTGTAAGGGATCCTACCTGGGCCAAGGTTCTAAATTGAGTCTGGCGCAAGAGTCCACTGGTCGTAGGTTAAGCGCAGCGGTCCTAAGACCTATTATGAACAAGAGCATATGTTCGGAATAAGATAAGCGGATGCCTCCACACTGCTTAGTCAGTATTTTAATAAAGATATTGAATGCATTAAATTTAGAATTTGAGCGGACGCTCAAGCAAAGTATGGCTCGTAGCGGATGCTACGACCAGTTGGTGGTACATTGTCAACGCTCATTCAGGATGGTGATAAAGAATTAGTGTCACTTTCCTATCTAAAGAATAATACAATTCCGGCTGGAGTAACTTTTAGTGGAGATGAATAAAAAAATGAGGGTGATAATAAATATAATCCTAGTTATGATCTCAACATCAAGTCTGACAAGTGAAGACTTTTTTAAAATGATGTTATCAGGTGTAAGTTCTACTTATAATGTAGTTTTAGTGAAACACAACTTTGTAGTAGTCTTTGGGTTTGCACTTTCTGCAATAATTTGCAATTTATGTTTAAAGCGAAGTAGGTTGATAAAATATTTGTTGGGAGTATTTATTATTTTCTGGGTTTTTTCTCTTAAAACCTATGCTATAATAAATAATGGTGATAGTAAAATTCTTATTTCTGGCTTTTCATTTTATCCTATGAAAAAATGTATTATAATAAAAATAGATGATTGTGATGATTTATATTGGTTTTTTCTGAAAGATAAAGTCAAGAGAGCTATTACCGAACAGTCCCCCACTGTCCTAGGTTAAGCGTAGCGGTCCTACAACCTACTATGAGTAAGAGCATTTAAGCACATATCTATTAGCATAATGCTTAGTCAGTATTTCAATAAACCTGTGCTCTACAAACCAGTATGCTCATAACTTATGGCTCTTTTTACCTGCCAAGTGCTGTCATTTTTCTCCCAGATGGTAATGAACTTGGCTTTTTCAACAGGCACTCCGTCTACCAAAAACTCATGAACGCCAGTTTGTACTGCGCCATAGTTGGCTAATGGCGATATTTCATGAGAAATAAGCCTTCTCGTAACCGGTTGGGACTTTTGGCACTTTTCATGAAATGAAGCCATCTCTTTAGCTTTAGAGATGTTGAGGCCTGTTCTGTCATCGTAAAACTCTATATCGTTGGCAATGAGTTGGTCAAATAAGACAGAGTTACATTGGTTAAAAGCAACATCAAATAATAAGCTGTCCATTTTCTCTATTTGTAATTGTAAAGCACTTGTACGATGATTTTGGGCTAGAGAATAGCTTGAAAATGCAAATAGAATTGATATGGTGAGAATAGTGGTTTTTAACATACATCTACGTTTAGTCAGGTGACGATTGTTTCAAAGCATTGTTACAGTGAAATGCCGTTTTACTGAATATAAGTACTCGATTTATTGCTATGCAATTGTTCTTATTATTAGTAATTTAATAAGATAACTTAACCACTTCTAAGCATGAGTTTAGCTTTTTTTCAAAAGGTTTACCATCACCCAGATTTGTCGTCATCAGACTTGCAGAGCTTAATGCTGGCACATGAAAGGGTGCAGTTCAGTAAAAACGACATTATATTAAATGCCGGAAAGGTGGCGCATGAGTATTATATTATAGAGAGTGGCTTGGCACGGTCATATGTCTATGATTTAAATGGCAATGAAATTACAACAGACTTTGCTGCGGCTGGTCAGATAGTGATTGAGGTCAATTCATTGTTTCAGCAAGTTGAAAGTATGGAATATATCCAGGCCATTACAGATGTGGTAGCATGGAAAATCAATTTTCCAGATTTTCAGTTGTTATTTCATAAAATAGAGGCCTTTAGAGAGTGGGGTAGAAGCTGGATGTCTGCCCAGTTATTTATCACCAAGCAGCGGTCTATAGATATGATTACGGTAAGCGCTACAGACCGTTATTTGCGTATGACGGAGGTGTACCCCGATGTGCTCAAGCATGCCCCGCTAAAACACATTGCTACGTATTTAGGCATTACCGACACCAGTTTGAGTAGAATCCGCAAATCTTTACTGAGGAGTTAAACCATTTCTTGTCATAGGACAAGACATTATAACTGGTGTAGTATTAGTTTGAATTATTGATAAACTAAACACCTAATTAATATGAAATCAGTTAACCCAGTAGTATGGTTTGAAATTTATGTAGATGACCTTCAGCGTGCAAAAAAGTTTTATGAAGCAGCATTGGGCGTAGAGTTAACCACTATGCCTGTGCCGGGTGATGACCCTATAGAAATGTTATTTTTCCCCGGTGATATGGGACCCAATGCCTCTGGGGCATTGGTGAAAATGCCAGGAGTAAAAGCAGGAGGCAACAGCACTTTGGTGTATTTCTCTTGTGAAGAGTGTGAAGTAGCCGAAAAATCTGTAGCAAAGGCTGGCGGTAAAATAATGAAGCCTAAAATGTCTATTGGCGAACATGGCTTTATCTCGCTTTGTGAAGATACAGAAGGTAATGTATTCGGACTGCATATGACGCCCGTTACAGCAGAATGTTGAATCTCAGAATCTATTAATAATCTAGTGAAATTATGTTATGCCATATTGTAAAGGCTGGTAGGTGATACTGGCCTTTTTTTATGTAAGATATTTAATAACTAAAGAATTAGTTGATAAACTAAATATTTAGTTGTATATTCATTTTATATTAAAATTAAATAAAGGATGAAAGAGTTAACCAAAGCGGAAGAACAAGTGATGATGATATTGTGGCAGATAAAAAAGGGATTTGTGAAGGATATATTGGCTAAAATGGAAGAGCCTAAACCAGCTTATAACACCGTGTCTACTATTATCAGAATATTAGAGCAGAAGGGTTTTGTAGCACATAAAGCTTATGGAAAAACCTATGAGTATTATGCCAAAGTGGCGAAGGAAGAGTACACTAAACTATACTTTGATAATTTCTTATCAGGCTATTTCAGTGGATCTTTTTCAAGGTTAGTATCATTTTTTGCTAAGGAAAATAACCTTGATATAAAGGATGTAGATAAGCTAATGAAACATGTTAAAGATGACTTAAACCAAGAGAATGATGAATGATCTTTTAAACTACCTGCTCGAAGTCAATGTGTGCATAATACTGTTTGCTGCCATATACTTTTTGGTGTTTAGGCGAAATGTACATTATGTATACAGTCGATGGTTTTTGTTAGCGGCAGGTCTGCTATCAATAACTTTACCGTCACTTCAAATTGATTATAACCTCGTTTTTACAAATGATGTACCGGGATTAAACGCTACTACTAATCAGCTGAGTGAATTATTGATTTTGTCAGAAATACAAAATCCGACTGCTATAGAATCGCAAACGGTGACTTGGCAAATGGCTTTCATAATTATTTATGTCCTGGGAGTGATTATTCAACTTACCTTATTGCTGAATCAGGTTTTTCGAATTCACTATTTCAAAATCAAGCGGAAATCCCATATTATTCATGAAAATGGTTATGACCTAATAACTACAGATGGTCAGCTGCCCACTTTCTCTTTCTTCAATAACCTTTTTTACAATAACCAGCATCAGGTTACTGCTGATGACAAAAATAAAATCTTATCGCACGAGCAAGCTCATATTCAACAAAGGCATAGTTATGATAACCTGTTTTTTGAGCTTCTCAAGACCTTTTTGTGGATCAATCCTTTTGTGTGGATACTCAAAAGACAATTGGAATACATTCATGAATTTCTGGCAGATGAAAAAGTACTGTCTCAAACAGACATTAAAGAATATAGTCGACTATTGGCCAAGATGGCGCTCAATGATATGAGTTTAAATATTGGCCACCATTTTAATCAATCGTTTACATTAAAAAGAATAAAAATGATGGAAAAGCAAAAAAATAAAAGCGGTAAATGGAAGCTTCTGCTGGCATTGCCCATGGTGTTGTTGTTGGCTTTTATCATAAGCTGCGACAATCAATTATCGGACAAAGAAATAGCAGATAACAGAGAAGCCACCAGAAAGGCCTCTTCTTTAGGAAATGATGGAGGAGAATTTACAGTAGTAGATGAACCAGCGGAGCCGGAGGGAGGAATGCCTCAATTGTTCAAATTTTTAATGGAGGAAATGACGTACCCTTCAGATGCGAGAAAAGAGAAAGTGGAAGGCAAAGTGTTTGTAGAGTTTGTAGTAAATACAGAAGGAAAGCTTGAAACAGCTTCAGTGGTAAAGGGTATTTATCCCTCTCTTGATGAAGAGGCAGTAAGAGTAATTCTGAAGAGTAGTGAAGTCATCACATGGAAGCCTGCAAAGCAAAGAGACGAAACTGTTTCGCAGAAGTTGATATTACCCATTACGTTTAAATTGGGAGATAACAGCGATGAATTGTCAGTAAATGATGTGGAGAAACCTGAAATGAACGTAGACGCCCACCGTGCTGGTACTTTGGTTAGTGGAAGAATTACCAGTGATGAAGGAGAGCCTGTGGCAAATGCAGCCCTTGTTATTGTAGGTACAGATAGAGGTACGGTATCCGATGCACAAGGTAATTTTAAGATTGAATTAGATAATGAAATGCAAGAGCTCAGCGTAGTGCACGTTTCTTATAAAGATTATTTGATCAAGTCTTAAAACATATAATCTGGTAACAAAAAAGGCTGCCTCTGATGTTAGAGGCAGCCTTTCTTTATTAAAATCTGTAAGCTAAGCTTGCGCTAAAACTTCTTGCTTTTTGTGGGCTTATAGTGCTCCACCCTGTATAATATTCTTCATTAGTAAGGTTATCTAATTTGAAAGCTATACGGTATGCTTTAGTATTATAGAATAATGAAGCATTAAGTACTGTGTATGATGGTAATGTGAATTTACCAGTAACTAGTGAGTTGGTAGTTGCAAATTCACTAGCATAGTTTCCTCCGAACCCAGCACCAAGACCTTTTAGGTTACCTTGCTGTAAAGAATAACTAGCCCAGAAGTTAAACAACTGGTCAGGCCCTGCTGATAAAGCTCTTCTACCATCGGTGTTAGGTGTAGTATTTCTTGTTTCAGCCTCGTTATAGCTGTAGCCAGTAACAATGTTTAATCCCTCAATTGGGTTGGCCACAATGCTTACCTCTATTCCTTTACTTAAAGTTTCTCCATCTTGAACATAGAAAGTAGCCTCTGAAGTCGATCTGTTTAAATCAGTTCTTACAACATCAGACACAAGGATGTCATAGTAACTAATAGAAGCCGATAATTTTTCATCGAACATATTCAATTTAGTACCTACTTCCCATTGGTTGGCATGTTCTGGGTCAAAATTGGCAATGCTTTGGTCTCCTTGTACTCTAGGGGCAGTATTCTGGAATCCGTTCATATAATTACCAAACACAGATAACTGTTTTGGAACTAATTGATAAACTAAACCAAATTTAGGAGAAAATGCTGTTTGATCATTATCACTATCATCTTTATCCATAAAACGATCTACTCTTAAACTGGCCATAGCAGTTAAATTAGGAGTGATGTTAAGTACGTCTGACACGTAAGCACTTAAAACTTGTCGTTGCGTTTGGCTATTACTAGTAGGCGAAGTAGCTAAAATGGCGTCAGCATTTGGTTGTGAAAGTATGCCATTGTCAAAATAAGTAGTGTAATTGCTAGCAGGTGTGATTCCCTTAAGTGCTTCATTAACCGTAGTAACACTTTCTGGTCCCATGTATATTATTCCACTTTCTGGGTAGCCTGTGCTATTGTTGATCAATTTTCTGTGGAAAAAATCAACTCCTGCTACTAGTCTGTTTCTCAATGACCCTATTTCAAAGTCACCTATAAAGTTTTGTTGAATGTCAGTACCTATAGTTGTTGAATTTTGCTTGCTAACTCTTCTTGAAAAGAATTCTCCTTCTAGACCTGCTTCCATGTATGGTCGATTTAGAGTGTCTGAAGCAGCCATTGACCCTAAATAAGTGTAATAGCCATCAGACTTGGCCGAGCTAGATGATACTGCTGTTTGAGAAGTCCAATTTTCTGAGATTTTATAGATTGCTTGACCTTGAAAGCTGAAGGTAGGAGTTTTCATAGTAAGGTCATTTCCTGTATAAGACCTTTTGTTATCATAACCCAATGCTTTTAGGTCATCTATAGAGTTTACTCTTAGAGGTTCAACCCTTGTGAGGAATAGCATAGGAGCATTAGAGGCTTCTGCACTTAATATCTCGGCATTGGCCAAGAAGGTTAACTTTTCATCTACTTTGTATGTAAGTGATGGGGCTACGTAAAACGACTTTCTAAATCCAGCATCTTGGAAGCTGTTTTCAGTATGGTAAGCTGTGTTGAGTCTAAAAAGCACACTCTTATCATCATTTAAAGGAGCATTAATATCGGCTGTTATTCTATTAAGACCATAGCTACCAGTGATGTAGTTTACCTCACCTCCGAATTCTTCATAAGGTCTTTTGGTTACAACATTCATTAAACCACCATAAGATATTAAACTACTACCGAATAAGGTTCCTGATGGCCCTTTAATCACTTCGATTTTTTCCATATTGATGGGGTCAAGCGCTCCGTTTGTAAGGGCTGGTAATCCGTTCATCATAGTGGGTTGTACAGAAAATCCGCGCATAGAGTAGTAGCCAGCTCCATCTCCACCACGTCCTGTAGACTCCCATAATCTTGTAATTCCAGGTGCATTTTTAAGAGCGTCATTGAAATTAGTAACTACTTGTTCTTTTAAAAGACGGTTGTCTATGGTGTTATAAACCTGAGGATTTTCAATGTTTTCTAAAGGCAGTTTAGCTACAAATTTACTTTCTGGTGAGGCAAATTTGTTCGTATTGCGATCTCCGTTAATTACCACTTCTTGTAGTTGACTATAGTCGATCTCAAGAAATATAACCGGAACTTGAGTAACCTCATTAGGTGTAACAGTAATTTCTAATTCTGTTTTTTTTAACCCTACATAAGATGATACTAAAGTGTAAGTACCCTGATTAACGTTTCTTAATGTGAAATTTCCGTTTTTGTCCGTGGCAGAACCATGGTTAGTATTTTTAAGGTAAACATTTACAAAAGCAGCTGGTTTGCTGTCTGATGTTTTAATGGTACCTTGTATAGAACCCGTTTGTGCAGCCAATGAGGCAGCGCTAAAAATAATTAGCAAAAAGGATAGTAGATGTTTTGTCATTGATGTTTAGTTATTTAGACTAATTAAAGATAAGGCAAACTTATACTGAGTTTTTTTAGTGGGCAAGATTATTTAGAACTATTTTAAATAATACTCACAAAACTTACATCATGCTGTTGTGCAGATTTTACGGGTATCGCTATCTCATTATTAAAAATACGTTAATATGAGAATAGCAGTATTTTCATTAAAAAAAATGGAAGTTTGTATTTTAGAAACGTATGATTTACGTTTATGGTAAATTTTTTAATAACGCTACATGGAAACTTTTGATCTTTCTAATCACTCACATCGAAGGCTAAATATATTAACCGGGGAGTGGGTACAGGTATCGCCTCACAGAGCTAAACGTCCTTGGCAAGGGCAGCAAGAGGACAGTAATGAGGAAAAACGACCTGCACATGACCCTAATTGTTATTTATGTGCTGGTAACACTAGGTCTAATGGAGAGGTTAATCCTCCCTATAAAAATACTTTTTCGTTCGTTAATGATTTTGCTTCACTTACGGCTGATTTTGAAGGAGAAGGCGTAAAAAAAGGCTTGATGAGAGCTGAAAGTGAAAAAGGTATTTGTAAAGTTATCTGTTTTTCGCCAAGGCATGACCTTACCATTCCTGAATTGCCAGTAGTGGAAATTGAAGGAGTAGTAGATTTATGGATGCAGGAATGTGCAGAATTGTCTAAGATCGATTATGTAAACCACATCCAAATTTTTGAGAACAAGGGAAGTGTTATGGGCTGCTCTAACCCACACCCTCATGGCCAGATTTGGGCGCAGGAATCGGTGCCTGTAGAGCCTGCAAAGAAAGCAACACATTTTAAGACATACTTTGATGAAAATAGTAAGTCTATTTTGGAAGACTACTTAGCAGAAGAGCTAGAAGATAATAAAAGGTTGATTTTTAAAAATGAGCATTTTGTAGTTTTAGTTCCTTTTTGGGCCGTTTGGCCTTATGAGACCATGATCATTCCAAGAAGGAAGATGGCACATATAACTGAAATGAGCAAGTCAGAAAAAGCAGCATTTGCCGAGGCTATACAGCAATTAACCATAAGATACGACAACCTATTTAATACTTCTTTTCCATACTCATCGGGTATACATCAGGCTCCATACGATGGTGCTGAATACCCCGAATGGCATTGGCATATGAGTTTTTATCCACCATTGTTAAGGTCTGCCACAGTAAAGAAATTTATGGTAGGTTATGAAATGTTTGGTAACCCTCAGCGCGACATTACTCCTGAGCAGGCAGCCAAAACCTTGCAAGATTTGCCAATAGTGCATTATAAGTACATTTAATATTACGAGAGCGGTTCTGAATTTTGGAACCGCTTTTTTATTGTGTAAGCATTTCTTTGATCTTCATATCATCGGCTTCTATAGCCTTGGGCATTATTACCATACCATCCTCATCCAAAATCAAATATCTTGGAATCCAATCGAGGTTAATGTAAGATGAAAACTGGTTTTTCCATCCTGCTTTAATCCAATAATGCTCACCAGCAATGTTATATTTATCTATTGCCGTAGCCCATTTGTCAGCATCTTTGTCAAGCGATAGGAAAATGAAATCTGTGTCTTTAGCATTATCGTACACGGTTTTTAAGTTAGGAAACCCTTTAATGCAGTCTTTACACCAGCTGGCCCATATGTCTATAAACACCTTTTTGCCTTGATGAAGCTCTATTACCTCACGGAGTGTAACCGTTTTTCCGTTTTGAGCAATAAGCTCTAGGCTTGTTACACTATCAGGGAAATGCTGTTTTGTAAGGTATTCAGGTATTGGCTGGTTTTGGGCGAATAACCCAAAACTGGTAACGCAGAATATAAAAGATAGTATTATTTTGATCATATCGCATAGGTTAGGCTGTAAAATACTGTTAATGAATAGCTATTGCAATTTTTTTTAAGGGGAATTGAGAATTTTGTTGCTCGGGGGTAGTACCATACTAAAAGGTATAATTATCAGTGAATTAAATACATAAACCTTTAACGCAACATTGTACTTTATGCGCTTATTGGCTACCTTCAAAACTTTTAATAGAAATGGCAGCATAGGTGTCATTTTCTTAACCAAAATATCCCCACCATGTCTATATCAAAAGAAGACGAGCTTATCGGAATGAAAAACATTAGCGAGGTAGTGGCCACTACACTTAAACTAATGACTGCGTATGCAAAAGTAGGAATGTCTACCAAGGAGTTGGATGATTATGGCGGGGAGCTTCTAAAGAGCTATGGGGCAAAATCGGCTCCTTATGAAACGTATGGTTTTCCTGGTTACACATGCATAAGTGTAAATAAAGCTGCGGCACATGGAATTCCTTCTGCTAAAAAAATATTGAGAGAAGGAGATTTGATCAATATTGATGTTTCGGCAGAGTTAAATGGTTTTTGGGCAGACAATGGAGGTTCTTTTGTATTGGGCGAAGATATTCATAACCACCAACCTTTGGTAGATGCTTCAAAAAACATTCTTAAAAAGGCTATTCAGAACATTAAAGGTGGAGTCAAAATAAATGAAATAGGTCACATTATAGAAACGGAAGCCCGAAAAGCTGGATTTAAAGTACTTAAAAACTTAGCGGGGCATGGTGTAGGAAGAAGTTTGCATGAGGCACCTGAAGATATTTTGAACTATAAGGTAAGCACTAACCGCGAGAGGTTTAAGAAAAATACTACAGTAGCTATAGAAACTTTCATTTCTACACATTCAACTATAGCCATAGAATTGAATGATGGTTGGACGCTGGTAGGAAATAGGGGAGGATATGTAACGCAACATGAACATACCATATTAGTGACGGATGATGAGCCGTTAATTTTGACTCAATCTAATGGAATCTGGGATTAGGTCAAATGTTGCAGTTGTTTGCGCCATCTATTGGTAGTGAATGATTGACATTATATTTATAATTAAAATACTGATGTTGTTTAATTCTTAATTAAAAATTAAAGAGATCAGTGTAGTTGTTATTAAGACAACGTACTTTCTGAAGTCAATATTTTTTAAACTTTATGATACACGCTTTTTGCTGTTCTTCAGCTCTTTGTGTGACATCTGTTACAATGTTATTGATTGCTCTCAAATACCTTTGGAGTAATTAAAGATGTTATGAACGAGACTTTAGCAATTTTATCAGCAGTATTAATAGGGCTTAGCCTCGGAGTTACCGGAGGTGGAGGTTCTATCCTTACCGTTCCTGCGTTGGTATATATTGTAGGGTTAAGCCCAGTTGTAGCCACAGGATATTCTTTGTTTGTTGTTGGTTTTACAGCGGCAGCAGGAGCTTTCGATTATATGCGAAAAGGCTTGTTGAACTATCGGGCAGCGCTAATCTTTGCTGTGCCATCGGTAACCTTAGTTTTCATTACCAGAAAATATGTGGTGCCTGCTATACCAGATGAATTAGGAGTTTTCTTAGGTGTGTCATTAACCAAAGGTATGTTGTTAATGGTTTTTTTTGCTGCACTTATGATTTTAGCTTCGGTTTCGATGATCCGCTCTAAGAGCGAGCAGCAGGTAAATACAGAAGAGTTGCATTACAATAGTAGTGTGTTTTTACTGGTAGGGGCGGTGGTAGGGCTGGTAGCTGGTTTGGTAGGCGCTGGAGGAGGCTTTTTAATTATACCTGCGCTGGTACTTTTGGCACGCATGAATATGAAGTCTGCAGTGGGCACTTCTCTTTTGATTATTGCAGTACAATCAATACTAGGGTTTACAGGGGAATTAACATTGCATCCCATAGACTGGCCTTTTTTAGTCGAATTTACAGGTGTTGCTATAGTGGGTATATTCATAGGCATCTTTATTTCTAAACGGATATCATCCAATAATCTTAAATCAGTATTTGGCTGGTTTGTTTTATTGATGGGTATCTACATAATGTTTAAAGAATTGTTTTTGTAAAAGATGCGATCTATGTTGAATTTTCTTACGCAGCCGTGGCCATGGTATGTGGCAGGCCCGCTTATTGGGTTGGTTATGTTTATGCTTTTTTATTTTGGTAAAACCTTTGGTATTTCCTCTACATTTAGAACTGCCTGTGCAGCAGCAGGAGGAGGCAATTATGCCAGTTTTTTCAAGTTTAACTGGAAGGCCGAATTATGGAATGTAGTATTTGCAATAGGTATGGCTGTGGGAGGTTACATCGCTTCTACGTGGTTATCTGCACCTGAGCCAATACAGTTGTCTGCTAATATTGTTGAAGAGTTACATGAAATGGGAATATCACATCCGGGCGACACTTATATACCTTTAGAAATATTCTCATGGGGCAATCTTTTTACTGCTCAGGGTTTATTGGTAATGGTAGGAGGGGGCTTTTTGATAGGCTTTGGAACTCGGTATGCAGGAGGTTGTACTTCCGGGCACGCCATTACAGGGCTTAGCAATTTACAATTACCTTCACTTATAGCGGTGATAGGATTCTTCATTGGAGGATTGTTCTCTACTTATTTTTTATTACCCTATTTATTAACTCTCTAGCTATGAAATATTTCAAATTTTTATTATTTGGGGCTTTATTTGGTATAGTACTTACAAAAGCCGAAGTTACCTCGTGGTACCGTATTTATGAGATGTTTCGCATGCAATCTTTCCATATGTATGGAGTAATTGGCTCAGCGGTAGGCACAGGGATTATGATAGTAGCCATAATAAAGCGGACTAAAATGCGTAGTTGGTATGGTAATGTTATTAACATCCCTTCAAAAGATAAGGCTTGGAAACGGTATCTCTTTGGCGGTATAATATTTGGAATAGGCTGGGCGGTGGTTGGAGCTTGTCCAGGACCTCTTTATATTTTAATGGGGCAAGGCTTTTCTGTGATGTTAGTGGTGCTGGTAAGTGCGGTGTTAGGAACTTTCTTTTATGGATTACTAAAAGATAAACTTCCTCATTGATAAAGAAAGAGCTGTAAATTTTACAGCTCTTTCTTTATTATTATCCTTTACTCGATGCTGGATCTGCACTTCTTGGGTAGGTTCTTTCTTCTTCTATAGTGCCGTCTAGCTTATGTATTTTTAATGATCCTCCATCGTGGTTCTGTAAATAAACAGCGCTATGCCTTATCGCTTCTTCTTTAGTGGTTTCAAATGCTTGCGAAGCCCTATTGTTACCTTCTTTTGTGAGATTCCACTGATTTTTATCTTTAGTTAAATGATAACTGTCCATATCTATAATATTTTCATTGAAATTATTTTATAGATAAACGACAAACCTTATGCCACCAGAAATAAGCGTTGAACGGCATAGAATACAACTATCCGTTTCACTTTTGAAGAAAGTCAACAACAGCTTGTAGATGCCTTTACTCAACCATTAACTTCCAAAGTGCTATAACCTTGCCCATTTCGTTTAAGCTTTATTTGAGTAGCTATACGTTCTTTTAAAGAGTCTACATGACTTATAATACCAATGGTTTTGGATGACTCTGCCTGTAGTTTTTCCAGAGTATCTAGCGTTTGATCCAGCGTTTCAGGATCTAAAGTACCAAAGCCTTCATCTATAAATAAGCTATTAATCTCTACATCTTTAGAGGCAAGGTCCGATAGCGCCAATGCCAGCGATAAACTCAAGAGAAAAGTTTCACCACCCGATAGGGTTTTCACTGATCTGCGAAGTCCGCCCATATGTTCATCTATAGCAATGAGGCTGTCATCTTCATTTTCATCAGGCTTGTCAATAAGATATCTATCACTGAGACCTTTCAATCTGTTATTGGCCAATACCAATAGTTGACTCAGCGTTAAATCTTGAGCAAATTCGTTGAACCTTTTTCCTTGTGCATCACCAATAAGCTCATTTAGGAGCTTCCAGCGTTTTGTTTTAGCTTCTTTGTCCGCGATTTGTAGTTTTATATTATCCCTTCTTTTGAGGTTGTCTTCGTGGTTTCGAAGCTGCCTTCTACATTCCTCTCCTTTATTATTGATTTCAGCCAATTGCGTCTCTAGCTCAGATAGCTTACTTACTATTTCGTCTTCGGGTTGTTCAGTATCTTTTGCCTTGTTTTCATCAAGCTGAGACTGTAGCAAATGAATAGAAGTTGCAAGTTGATTCAGCTGATTATTGATACGATCATGCTCATTTTTCAGCTCTATATATTGACTATTCGGTAATAATGCCTCAAACGCGGCCTTTATAGATTGAAATCCTTTATTTGAAACAATTGAAGATAAGTTACTCTCATTATTTAAAAGTGCATTTTTATTTTCAGTAAGTTTCGTTTGTAAGCTAATCAGCTGATCTTGAATGTTAATTTTTTGCTGCTTAAGCTCCGCCCATTTATTGAGTAATTGCCGGCTGTCTTTATGTACATCTTCACCCTGATAAATTTCCTTTAGCTTTTCGGCAATTTCTTTGCCTTCTCTAACAACAGTTTTTATTTGCTCCAGTAATGGTATACCGGCTTCAATAGCCTTTAATAATTGATTTTCTTTATCAAATTGTTCTTTTAACTCTAGTTGAGAGGCAATTTCTTTGAGTTCTTCTTCCCAGTCTGTGTTGTCGTCAAAAGCCAGTTTTTCGTATTGCTTATTAAATGCTTCTTTTTCTTCAGCGTATCTATTTTGTAATTGTGAAAGTTGAGCCTTCAGTTCATCATGCTGGCTCTCAAATTGGTTGAGCTTGGTTTTCAAGCCAACCAGCTCATCATTTTCTTCTTGTAGAGAAATTTCGTTTTCTTGAAGAAGCGCGTCTAGTTCATTGTTTTTAGCGGGCAAATGACTCGCAAATGGATGCTCTTCTGAGCCACACAATGGACAAGGTGTATTTGGTTGTAATGAATTTCTTAATTCATCTAGGCTAGCGCGCAATACCTGATTTTCCTTTTCTAGTTTCAGGCCTTTTATGCGTTCTTTTAGCAGATTTGTACTTGCTGTGAGCCGCTCTATTTGTGGAGGCAATGCTTTAATTTCATTGCTTAAAAGTTCTTTATTAATGCTTTGTTTCTCTATTTCTCCATTAATTAACGATAACTTTTCACTTTGCCTGTAAGCTTGTTGGGTTGCCTCTAGCTTCTTTTTAAGCTCATCGATCTCTAGCCCGCTTAATTTTGATTTAATTTCTTCAATGCTATCTTCTGCGGCTTCTTTAAGCGTGTTGAGCTGTTCTATATTGTTGTCAGGATCATTGTCATAATTTAACTGTAGATCTTTGGTTTCAGATTTATACAGCTGTTTGTAATTATTGTATTCCAGTGCTTTAGATTTCCTTAAATCTTGTAATTCTGCCACCTGTTGGGTAAACGTCTCTACTTTTACTTCTAAGTTTTGTTCGTCTACCTCTTCATGTATTAATAGATGAGCTTCTTGTAGATGCTGTTGCATCAGCTGCTCGGTGGCATTTTTCTTTTCTTCTGAAGTCTTAAGCTCTGCTGTTAATTTTTCATTTTCAGCCGAAAGCTGGTGCCAAAGCCTTAAATCATCGGCTATTTCGTGTAGTTGTTCATGAGCCGAAAGGCGTTCTCCATTCTGCTCAGTAAAAGAATTTAACTGTAGATTAACTTGCTCTTTCTTCGAAAGGTTATCATTTATTTCCCTTTCTTGTCGGTTAATCTGCTTTTTTAGCTCTAAGCTTTTTTTCCAATTTTGGATATTAGCCTGAATAGGCGCGGCCTCAGCTTCATATTTTTTGAGGGTAGTGTTGAGCTCATTGAATACTTCTTTGTCCAGTAATTGCCTTTCTATAATCTCTATCTCATGCTGTTGCTGAGCGATGTCTTTAACGGCTTCTTTGTGTTTTTCATAGGCTTTTATACCTAACTGGCGATATATTCCTGTGCCGGTAATTTTTTCTAAAAGGGCTCCGCGTTCATCTTTTTTTACTTTCAGAAATTGAGCGAATTCACCTTGAGCCAACAACACCGCTTTGATGAATTGATCGTAACTAAGTCCAATAAGTTCTTCATTTTTGTTAGGAACATCAGATTTTTTTAGGTCCAGTAATTGGCCTGTTTCTACATTGCCGAGCTCCATTTCATAGTCACGCAGGTTACCATTTCTATTGGTAGAAATGCTCCAGTGCGATGAAAATGTCCCTTTTTTACAAAGATAAGTTACTTTTGCACTGGCTTTAGGTTGATTTCTGGTAAGTATAGCTCCCTTAGAAATAATCTCATTTTTAGTGATCTTCCCCAACCTTGGCACCTGATTAAATAAGGCTAGGGAAATTACATCCAAAATGGTACTTTTTCCACTACCAGTAGGGCCTGTAATAGCAAATAACGAACTGCTGGTAAAAGGTGCTTTGGTAAAATCAATTACATGCTTCTGGCGTAAAGAATTGATATTCTCAAATTCAATTTTAAGTATCTTCATATTTACTTTTGCCCGCTATCGTTTTGGTAGGTTTCTTCTAATATTTCGGTAAATGCCCCAATGATTTCATTTTTAGTCTCCTCATCGTACTCATGAGTGCCAATAAGTTCCATAAAAACTTCCTGAGGTTTTAGGTCTTCTAGGCTTTGATCATTGCTGTAAAGTTCTGACGCTCCTCGCGTTTTGTTTTTGAATGATACACGCTGCTTTACTATCTCATATCCAGGCTTTTTGAAATTGTTAATCATTTCATCGAGCTGATAAATGACGGTGGCATCATAATTTTCTTCAATCAATTCTATTTCAATTAAAGAATTTAAACCTTCATGATCTTCTAATCCATTCAGCTTAGTTCTAAGTTGATTTAAGCTACCGGTCATGCGCAAAAGTTTTCTAAAGGAAGGAATAGGGATGTTTTCAGGTTGATAATCACCGGAGGAAGTATCTATTATCAGTACTCTCTTATTATCGGCTCTTTCACTGAAAGATAATGGAATAGGTGAGCCGCTATAAAATACAGGGATATTGGCCGTTACTTTTTGAGGTTTATGCACATGGCCCAGTGCTATGTATTTGAAATATTCACCAAATTGAGAAGCATAAAAAGCCGCCTGATTACCAATTTGAATATCTCTTTCGCTTTCAGAGCTCTCAATGCCTGCTGTGTACAAGTGCCCCATAGCTATGGTTGGAATACCTTTGTATTCTGCCTCACATATACGAGCAACGTCATTGAAAGTATTTTCGATGCCCTTTCTTAGGGCTTCCAGCCGGTCTTCATACGTGTTGGCCTCTCCAGTATACCTTAAATCTGCATCGCGCAAATAGGGTATAGCCGCAATTACCACTTCAGAGCCATTTTCTCCGTGCACAGGTATGATAGTGTCTTCCAAATTTTCAGGTAAGCCACCAATAACATGCATGTCTAGTTCTTTGAGAATCTCCTTTGGTGCGTCTAGCATGGCGGGCGAATCATGATTGCCGCCAGTAATAATGATTTTACATTTTAACTTCTGTAATAGTATCAGCGATTTATAGTATTGCCTTCTGGCTTCTGCAGAAGGGTTGGCTAAATCGAAGACATCTCCAGAAATTAAAAGAATCTCAATCTGCTGCTGTGCTATAATTTCACATAGCCAATTGATAAATAGATCGAAGTCCTCGTAGAGGTCATGTTTATGTAACTTTTTACCTATGTGCCAATCTGCCGTATGGAGAATCTTCATATAATACGAGGTCTTTTTTCAGACCTTAAAATTAGCAATTGCACTGGTTTTTCTCATACTTAAGTACTTTAAATGCTAATTTTATTAGTAACGATATTGCCGAGGTTCGCTTTGGGATTGGAGGTAATAGAGATTGAAATTTACGTTAAACGAAGATTTCTCCTTTTAAATAGGTGATGGCCTGTCCTTTAATGAATACCCTGTCTCCATTTAATTCACATATGAGTTCTCCACCTCTTGCGGAAAGTTGCTTTGCCGTTAATGATGCTTTGTGCAATTCTGCAGCCCAGTATGGGGTTAGCGTGGTGTGTGCCGAGCCAGTAACAGGGTCTTCATCTACGCCCACCTGTGGGCCAAAGAACCTTGAAACAAAGTCTACAGTCTCACCTGGGGCACTGACTATAACTCCACGAGCCACAATGGAATTTACCAATGTACGATCGAGTATAATGTCTTTTACTTCCTGCTCTGAGTTTAGTATAATCAAATAATCATCTTTCCCTTTATAGGTTTTTAACGGTTCTTTACCTAACCATTGTCTTATTTGAGGAAGGTGCGGAACTTCTTTTATAGTGTCACAAGGAAAATCAAGTGTCATCCATTCTCCTTGTTTCGTTACTTTTAGCAGGCCACTACTTTTGGTAGAGAAATTTATAGTCCCTTCCAATCCATAATAATTGAAAAGCACATGCGCAGAGGCTAAAGTAGCATGGCCACACAAGGCCACTTCTACTGTAGGAGTGAACCAACGAATGCCATATTCTTCATCTTTTTTGAGTACAAAAGCAGTTTCTGCTAGATTGTTTTCTGCAGCAATGTTTTGCATTACATCATCTTCCAGCCAATTATTATCGAGTACACAAACTGCTGCTGGGTTGCCTTTAAATAATATGTTGGTGAATGCATCTACTTGATAAAGAGTCATATATGGCCTATTGCGTTATTAATCCATCAATGGTGGCAATGTTATTCTTTTCTATCTTGGTAAGCAAGTGATCTACATTGTCGGATTGTTCGTGGTACCACCGTTGGTCGTTAAAGTACCTTTTTTCACTTCTTTCTTTAAAGATATAACCATACCTGGCCAAAACCTCGTTTTTCATTCTTTTGAGTTCGTGTTTTGGCAGGTCTTTTAATTCATCAGTGGTAAATGTTTGGGTTGACATTTTAGGATATACTCCGGGGAAGTAGCGTTTTAATGAGCCGTAGAAATAGCCTAATTCGTATTTGCCTTCGTCAACGATTGCAGACCATGGCTTAAAAATTTTCAAGCATCTGACCATTTGCCCTTCGTGCTGGTATATTATAAATTCACCATTAGTTTTAGAGGAGAAAAAGCGGTCTTCTACTATGTGTACATTTTCAAAGTTTTCGTATTCGAAAACCCATTTTTTGTTGGCGATGGACCAAGAGGCAGACTTTATTTGAGCATATACAGACTTATCTCTGTCTATAATAACAGCCATAGTAGACTCCATTTCTGAATCACCAAAGTGAAACATTCCCTGGTACATATCTATAGAATCAGTGGGCCATGGAGTAATGTTTTCTTCTTTTATAGGAGAAAATCCAATCTGTTGTGCATGGCTGTGATACACTAAAAGCGTTAATAATATGCAGGTAATGAGAGTGCGCATTTAGGTTTATTTATAGCTAAAATAATCAATTAGTAGCACAAAAAGTAAATTTTTTTGTAACAGCTTGATTCATAGTTTATTTAAGTGTTAAGCTTATGTTATAAAGAATAACCTAAGGAGGTAAATTGTTTAAATGAGTTGATTATTGGTCAAATACTAAAAAACACACTAGTTTCGTGGTTTAAATAATGCTTATGGATTCATTACGTCCTGTAATGCTGGTGGGCACTTGTTCAGATGCGGGTAAAAGTGTGCTTACAGCCGGTTTATGTCGTGTTTTTAAACAAGATGGTTATTCGCCAGCTCCTTTTAAAGGTCAGAACATGTCTAATAACAGTTTTGCCACCCCTGATGGTAGGGAAATAGGGCGTGCGCAAGCCGTACAGGCCGAGGCTGCTGGTGTAGCTCCACATACTGATATGAATCCTATTTTGCTAAAGCCCAGCAGTAATCAAACCTCACAGTTAGTGCTGAATGGAAAGCCTGCTGGCAATCAATCGGCTTTTTCTTATTTTAAGCAAGTAGATAGAAATGAGCTGTTTAATGTAGTAAAAGAGGCATATGGAAGGTTAGCAGAAAAGTATTCGCCAATAGTAATAGAAGGAGCAGGGAGTATCTCTGAACTGAATTTAAAGGCAAGAGATATCACTAACATGAGAGTGGCTATAGCTTCTGATGCAGCTACATATTTGGTGGCAGATATCGATAGAGGAGGTGTTTTTGGTAGTGTATATGGTACCATAAAATTGCTTTCTGAAGAAGAACTGGCTCAAATTGAAGGTATTATCATTAATAAATTTAGGGGAGATATTAGACTGTTTGAAGATGGTCGAAAACTGCTTGAAGAAATAACAGGCGTACCTGTAGTTGGTGTAGTGCCTTATTTTAGAGACATACATATTGAGGAGGAGGACGCGGTGGCGCTTTCACTTAAGCAGAGAGGAAGTGTGGCTGGTAAAGTTAACATTGCTGTAGTATTGCTTTCCCGGATGTCTAATTTCACAGATTTTAATGCGTTAGAACGTGACCCTAGGGTGCATTTATATTATACTGATCAGCCATCAGAGATAGAAAATGCTGATGTAGTCATACTTCCTGGTACTAAAAACACTATTGAAGATTTATTAGAATTGAGGAAGAAAGGGCTTGCTTCAGCTATTCACAATGTATATACAAAAGGAGGTAAGGTTATTGGAATCTGTGGGGGGTATCAGATGATGGGACAAGAGATACATGATCCTTACCATGTGGAAGGTGAATTTAATGCTGTGCCCGGGCTTGGGCTATTACCAGTAAAAACTGTGTTGAGTAGAGAAAAGAAAACGGTACAGTGTAGCTTTGATTTTTTGGAAACAAAGAGCCTATGTCATGGTTATGAGATACATATGGGCGAAACCACTGTGTTGGAAGATATAAATACTCCAGTAAATGTATTGAAAGATGGTAGTACTGATGGGCATTTTTTAAATGACCGATGTTGGGGTAGTTATATGCATGGCATTTTTGATAATGCTACGGTGGTAAATCATTTAATTAATGTGGAGATTAACAATCAAGATTATGACCATGCTGCGTTTAAAGAGCAGCAATATGATAAGTTGGCGGATGTTCTGCGAGATGCCTTAGATATGGATTCTATTTACAAGGCCATGCGAAAAAAGAGGGGAGATAACTGATGCTTCATGGGCATGGAGATGATAGGTACAAGTATAATGTACCCATAAAAGCTGATTTTAGTTCTAATATAGTCCCTGAGTGTTATAGGTCTACATTACCACTGTCTAAAATTGACTGGTTGCAGGCCGTATACCGCTACCCAGACCCTAATGCGGAATCATTGCAGCAAAAAATAGCGGAACATCATAGATGTGATGTATCACAAGTGATGGTTACCAATGGTGCTACAGAAGCTTTTTATCTGATAGCAAAAGCTTTTGAAGGACAGTCAGCTACTATTATTCAACCTACTTTTGCTGAGTATCACGATGCTTGTGAGCAAAATAATATGCGTTGTAAAACTATTTTGTGGAGTGAGTTTGATGCTCCATTTATTTGTGATACAGCTCTGCTATTTATTTGTAATCCTAATAATCCTACAGGTCAATTACTTGATTTAGATGTTTTAGAGGCTGTTTTGGTCAATAACCCAGAGTCAGTTTTAGTACTTGATGAAGCCTATATAGAGTTTGCCCATCAGGGAGTTTCGGCCATTCAGCTGGGGAAAAAATATAAGAATCTTTTAATTGTAAAATCGCTGACTAAGAATTTTGCAATTCCGGGGCTGAGGTTGGGCTATGTGTACGGTGAGGCTGGTTTGGTTAAAAAGATACTTCAATATAAAATGCCTTGGTCTGTAAATGCAGTGGCTATTAAGGTAGGGGAGCATATAATGGCTCATTATAACGAGCTTTTATTTGAAAGAGAGGAATTACTAAAAGCAACCAAGCAGCTTTGGGAGAGAGTAAATGACATAACTGATTTATTTCCGTTGCCTACAGCTACTAATTATTTTCTCATACAATTAGGCGCAGGTACAGCTGCTAAACTTAAGCACTTTCTCATTGAGAAACATGGCATATTGGTAAGAGATGCTTCCAATTTTAAAGGAATCGGAGGTGAGTTTATTCGTGTTGCTTGTCAATCGCCACAAGAAAACAAATTATTAATTACTGCACTAAGTCAATGGCGTCATATTTCTATATAGCATTACCTTTAGTTATTGGTTATTTATTAGACTTGATCTTTGGTGATCCTAGAAAATTTCCGCATCCTATAAGGTGGTACGGATGGCTTATCTATAAATTAGAACCTAAGCTTAATAATGGAGTCTTAAGAAGGCTTAAGGGGCTTTTATTTGTAATAGTGCTGGTTTTAGGAGTCTATATTTTGCTATATTTTTTGGTGTCTTTTAGTCAGCAAATATCCATTGTTTATTACACCTTAGTTAGCATATTAGTCTTTTATGGTTTGGCCAATAAGTCCTTAATTCAGGAAGGGCAAGCGGTAATATCATGTTTAAATTCGGATGGGTTAGAGGCAGGCCGAAAAAGGTTGAGCTGGATAGTGGGGCGTGATACTGCATCACTGACTGACAGTCAGGTGAGAATAGCTGTATTAGAAACACTATCAGAGAATTTGAGCGATGGTGTAATAGCGCCTCTATTTTATTATGCAATATTAGGTGTACCAGGTATGATGGCCTACAAAATGATCAATACTTTGGATTCTATGGTGGGGTATAAATCAGAGAAGTATAAAGAATTTGGTTGGGCCGCGGCCAAGTTAGATGACTTGGTAAATTTCATTCCTGCCCGACTAACAGCGGTATTGATCGCGCTAGTGAATGTAAGTTGGAGGGCTATTGTATTTATATTTCAATATGGTCATAAGCATGCCAGTCCTAATTCTGGTTATCCGGAAGCTGCATTAGCAGGTGTTTTAAACTGTAGGTTTGGAGGGCCTAACCTTTATAAGGGGGTATTGGTAGACAAGCCATATATTGGAAATGTGGAACGAGAAATTGATAATAGTGATATGAATGTTACTATTTATACTAATCATATTGTTACGTTAGTAGTTGTTTTTTTGATTTTGGTGATCCAATATTTATTTACACTATAATTATTTTTTGAGTAGATACATTATAACCGGAGCTGCAGGTGCAGGAAAAACAACCTTACTTCATGAGTTAATCAATAGGGGGTATCGCGGGTGCGAAGAATCTGCTCGAGAGGTTATAAAGCATGAACTATTCTCAGGTTCTGATGGTATGCCTTGGAGCAATATGGATAGGTTTACCGTTTTAACCTATCAGCATATGTTGTCTGTTCATTTGGAGTTACACAAAGAATTGAGTTCGGTGGTGTTTTTTGATCGTGCTATCCCTGATGTTATTGCCTACAGAAAAGCCTTTAAACTGCCCATCGAGGCATCGTGGTATAATAGCTTGGATGAGGTTAATTATGATCATGTCGCATTTATTTTACCTCCATCTGCTGCTATTTTTAAAAACGATAATGAGCGACAAGAGTCTTATGAATTAGCTTGTTATCTATTCGAATACCTTCAGATTACCTACATAGAACTTGGGTTCAAACTATATGAGTTGGCATTACAGCCTGTTGAAAAAAGGGCAGATGAAATAGATTTGTTTTTGAATCAATAATCAAATGAGTGTTGTTTTTTTATTTAAAAATTTCATGAATTTATTATATATTGATGATTTAAAAATCATTGTATGAAATTTATTTTAACTCTAAGTCTTGCTGTAATCATCGGTTTTTCTTCATGTAATAATGCTAAAACAGATTTGGAAGAAAGTGATTCGAAGGCAGTTGAAGATACTGTAATTGAAAAAGTGGAGAAAGTGGTGGCTAAACCTGAAGAAAAAGTAGCTCCGCCACGTTTATCGAAAGAAGAAGAACTGGCTAAAGCTCGTCAGTATTACGACTCTATTCAAGTCAATTCCATTTTCGAAGAAATTCCCAATCGAGTTGCTCACGTTAACATAATAAATAGCCGAATTGATAATATATTAGGTATATATAGCCTAGAGATGCTTAATGATCATCAAACGGTTTTGAGGATGTTAGATTCTAAAAATGAATACAAAGAGTTTTTTCAGGATTTGGAAAATGCCAAGAATGGAGTTATTAAAAATTCTCAATATTTAAAGAGGTACAGTCTTTCAGATGATTTTGTGCAGAAATACTATGCTGAAGAGTTAAAAGATACCATTAAGGTTTTTGTAGAAGGATCTAATGTATTTAAAGGAGCTTTAACCTCAGATCATATAGAATATATAGACAGGTCATATGAAAATGCAGCAGGGTACTCTTCAAGTGGAATTGCTTATCATTTACCCCAAAAGGAACCCAATTTTGCACATTATTATGGAGTGGTAGGAGATTGGTTTAATAATTCGGAGATATCTACTAATCAACTTCAACTCAGTTATAAAAATATAGATATTCTTCTTGGTAAAAATGGATTTTATACGAGGGATGAGAAAGATAGTTATTTCATTCAAAGCTGGTATATAGAGGGTTATGATAAAATTTTCACTACTGGGTATAGAAATATTAATGACTACGACATAGAAGGATTTTTAATTGAAACATCAATGGATACTACCATTACTGTTATGAGCTTGGATAATAACTATGAAATAAGAGAGCTATCAGCTACAAGCATATTCGTCAATGGAAAACCAATATTAAGCTTTTTACTTTCAGATTCTGGATTAGATGGAGGCTTTCGTCAGTTTTACTATTTTGATGGCAGTAAATACACCTCTTTTTAAGGTTTATCTATTGAGCTTCTTTTTTCAATGCACTTCTACAAAATTGGGATTTAAGCTTCATGAGTTATCTTTACGCCCTGTTGAAAGAAGGGCTGATGAAGTAACTGTATTTATAAGCTAATTAAAATGACCTTAAGAAACCTAACCCTGGTGTTGTTGTTCGCAATGGTATTGCAAGCTTGTGGCAACAAAACTGAAAAGAATGAATCAGAAAATGCTGTTGTAGAGATCAAGCATTGGCCAATGGAGTATGCCAATAGATTTTCTGTGGATTATCTTCCTGAGGACCTTACTAGAATTAATATTAACCAACCCTGGTCTGGTAGTGATGAGAATTTTGCTATGCTACTTTCTGATGCAGGCATTGAGTATGCTATTCACACTCCAGCACAAAGTATTGTTTGTTTATCTCCTACGCATATAGAAATGCTGAAGCTTTTGGGGCAGCAAAATAAGATTGTTGGTGTTTCTGATTATGAAGATGTATATGATGATTCCTTAAGAGCATATTTTCAATCAAGAAATGTACTAGAAGTAGGTAAAGGCAAGGGATTAAACTATGAGTCATTAATAGAGCTTCAACCCAATTTGATCATAGAATCGGCCAGTGGGGCAGGGGCTGATGCTATTAAGCTTTTGGAAGAGTACCATTTACCTGCGGCTCTTTTCTCAGCGCATATGGAAAATCATCCTTTAGGAAGACTAGAGTGGATGAAATATATCTCTCTATTTGTGGATGATACAGCTCATGCGGCTGAAATTTTTGAGGCGAAGAAGAAGGTTTACAATCAGTTGAAAAATGGAGTGGAGCCAAAAGAACATAAGCCAAAAGTATTTGTAGGCTATAAATGGCGAGACAACTGGTATATGCTGGGCGGTAAAAACTATTTTATTAAGTTTATTGAAGATGCAGGAGGGGAATATATTTTAGCTAGTGATACCACAGCAGGCAGTGCGCAAGTAGGACATGAGAAAGTGATAGAGTTACTTCAGGAATCAGATATATGGCTGCATCCAGGGTATCAGGTTTTTAACGATAAGGATCTTGATGATTTGAAAATACCTGCAAGCTATTTTGATAATGGGCTGCAAGTTTATAATAACAACAAAAGAATAAATGAATTTAAAAAAAATGACTTTTGGTCTTCTGGGTTTATAAATCCAGAGCTTGTTTTGCAAGACCTTATTCACCTTATGGGTAAAGATACCAGTGATTTAACTTACTATCACAGAATTAAATAGTAATATTAATAACAAAAAAGGGCTGTATTTACACAGCCCTTTTTTGTTATTTTTCAACATACACTTTCAGCCTCCCCTCCAGTTCGTATTCTTCTTCATGGAGATTGACTATTACTCCACACATTTCCATGTATAATGTGTCATTTTCGATGTAAGTGAAAAGGTTGCCCTTCTCTGCGTAATAGGTGTAATAATCTCTAGTTAAGCTTAAATTGACATCAGAAGAATAGGTTTGGAATGATAAAAGAGCACTATCATAAGTGTCTTCTTCATAGTCAAATAACACAATATTTAAGTGGTCGTAATCATCAAACCCTACTGTTTCTATTTCTAGATCGTCCGTGTATCTTATATTTGATTTGCAGTAATTTATATCTAAAAGTTCATTGTTAGGTATTATGTTGACTTCGTTGTCATCATAATTTAATGAGCAAGGAGATTCACTTTTTGGAGCTGTAGTATACTTGGTCTTCATTGGGTATTCTTCACCCTCTTCATCACACGCCATGAAGAAAGTTAGGAATGCTGTGAGATATATAATATTCTTTATTTTCATTGTAATCAGGTTTAAAAAAGTAATGAACCTATGCCGAGTTTTAGGTTAAAGATGGAGTAATTAAATAAACTACCATGTGAGCGGTAAGCGGAGTCTTGTTGAACTGTCCAGTTAATGTCATTATCTTCAAAATGCTTATCAGGTACTAATGCTAAGCCAAATTCAACACCATAATGTACAACCATAAAATCTCCTATAATAGCCTGTTTTCCTGCTTCATAAGTTATTACAAAGTAGTTGAAGTCATTTTCGAAAATGCTTTCGGATGAATTTTTATCATCATAAGTATTGTATGTAACATACTCTGCTTTTAGGTTAATATACTTCCCAATAGGGGCGATAGAGTTTGATTTTTTAAACCTATAAAACTTCATGTGCATTCCTATTGAGTGGCCCTTGAGTACATCAAAATCGACTGACCGTTCTTCTTTTACTTGGTAAACATGGCTAGTTCCTGTTCTTAGCAAGCTATAATCTACTCCAACTCCAAACTTTTGTCCGAGAAGGTATTCAAAGCTGAACTGTGGTTTGTAATTAAATGCAGTTATGCTTGATTTAGGAGTGTCTTCATTATCCGACAAGTTGAAAGTAGCGCTATTGTTAATGTTTTGATTAAAAATAGCAGGAGTTAAATTGGGTGAAAAGTAGACAAAAGCTCTTTTTCCTAAATAACCTGGTACCTGAGCGTATCCTATCGATGTTATTAATAGTAATAATATTATTTTGTATAAACGTTTCATAGTTTGCCATTTTTAAGTTTAAAAAGTGTGTAGTAGATGTTTGAGGTGAGTAAACTGTTGTTGTCTTTGTTTTTCATCAACCTAAGATCGTTGGAAATAGGTTGTTCACTCCTTACATCAAATGTAATGGCAAAATAAAAAGTACCGTGATTGGGCGATAAAGCATAGATTATAGCTATCGGTAATAATGGAGGATAAACCAAACTGTAGAAGATGTAATATCCTTTACCTGGTTTAGTTTCGGATACCGAAAGGTTTCCCATCCATGTAACATGATTACTGCCATAGCTCTCAGATACCTCTATCATTTCGTTGTGTATGGGACTGATCATGGAGGTGTCATTCTGAGCGAATTTTTCACCCAACCATTCATTCACTATTGCATGGTTTCTGAATGTCTCTACGCTATTATAATTCAGGTTATGCATATCCAGGAAATCCACATCCATAGAGAGGCTAGAAGCGGCCTTGTTTACTTTAGGCTGAATGTTTTTTAGAGCATCTTCACTTTCAATAAACCTCATGGAGCTTTTTTTACGCTCATCTATTCTTACATAAATCGGGTCAGCAATTATGGTATGGTCTACTTTTACACCCTTTTTATGTTTTGCAGCCTTCTTTTGTAGTTTCTTTCTTTTTCTTAATTCCTTTTTGCTAAGTACGGGAGCTTCTTTTTTAATGTATTTAATGAACCTGTTATGAAGCCCTTCTCTGTTTTTTAGTCCTTCGAAAGCATGGTAGTAATAAGGTAAATCCGATTTTTCATTTTCTTCAAAGAGGTAATCCTTGGTGTCCTGATCTACTTCCATTAATCTGGCCACACAGTCTTCAAGCATAAGGTTAAGCTCTTCATCATTTGGTAGCTGTTCTGACAGTGGTTGTAGGTATTGTATAGCCAAGATTAACCTTTCACTGTATGACATTTTCTCAAATAGAAATTTGATTTTTTGAAACTCTTTAGAAACAATCAATTCATGCCCAGAGAAATTCTCACTTTCCCAATAAGTAAGTCCATATATGGCTTTGGCTATTGTTTTTTGTAAATAAGTTTGGTTGTTGTTGCCTCCTTTTAATAGATCGTAAGCCAAATAAAATGCTTTCAAATGGTCATGAACAAGCAAGTATTGTCTACACATTTCTAAGGAAGATAGCGATACGGTGCGCTGAAATTTTTCTTCTGATGCTATATATTTTTTACCGCCCTCACCTGAATGTCTGGCAAGTTTAATCACATTAGCCTTTCTCTTGCCTATATTAGGGTGGGTGCTATTTTTGTCATCATAATTTTCATCAGTGGTGTATATCTGAAATTCTTCAATTTGAAGCTCTGCAGGTATAATATACTTATCATGCTCTAAAAATGCGTATTCAAATTCTTGGTCCAGCAAAAGCTGGTCAGAAACCTGAAGAATATCAAAAACTCTTGCAAGTGAGTCTTTGCTGTAGCTTGAATTAAGGTAAGTCTTCAGACCTTCAGAATCTGCTTCCATTTCTAGTTCGTGCGAATAACTGGTTTTAGCTATTTGCTGCTGATCTCGAGAGAAACCTTTGAAGTCACCTTTTCCTTTTTTTATATCTATATTTTGAATATAGCTATTGATGATATGCTGCTTTTTGTAATGTGTAACCTCGTGAGATAATATAAATGCTAATTGAGCTTCATTTTCGAGCTTACTAAGGAGTCCAATATTTACGAATATGATACCATTATTGGTGGTGAACGCATTCGGAACCGGAGATTTTACAGCGTATACTCTAAGCTTATTTAGTGTTTCTTTATCATTTTGTAACACATTATAGAGAACTTCATTGAGGTAGCTGGAAATAGGATCGTTAAATAACACTTTTCCACTGCGCAAAAAGTCATCTATATTGTAGTTGCTGTTTAAATAAAACTTCTTTTTGCCTTTCTTTTGATACCTTTTGTCGGACGATGATATAGAGGCAACATCCATTTTGTATTTAAAAGAACTGCTTTCTGTGAAGTCAGAGGGTACTCTATCCTGCGGCAGTAAGGTGCTGAAATTGTCCTGAGCCAGAGACAGTTGATGATAAAGTAGAAATAGTAGAATTGGTAAAGTTTTTTTCATATGCTTGGTTAAAATGGGCGCGCAATATAGTAAAATATGCTTGGTTTAATAAAATTTATTTTTTTTATCGGAAAATGATTGATTTTTAGTCTTAAGTGTATTTCTATAATAGCTTAATGCAGGGTGTAATCCATGTATTGTTTCTTGCATTATATGTCTATATTTGCTATCTGTGGTTTTCGGTTATTGCCGAAATTAAAAGGGAACCTTGTGAAATTCGAGGGCTGTCCCCGCAGCTGTAAGTTCCGGCTGGTGATCCAACCAGTCAGTGCAGGTAAAATCTCACACCACTGCTCATGAGCGGGAAGGTTTTTACTTGTCGGGATGAGCCAGAAGACCTGCCATGGTAAAGCTGGATTTTTGCTTTCGGGAGAAAGGTGAAAATTCCAAGTGTCTAAAGTTTTATGCACTTGATATCTAGAAGAGATTCTCATTTTATGAAACACTTATTGTTGAAGGTGGCGTTGTGGGTAGTGAGCATTTTGTCACTTTGTGGCTGTGGAAACCAACAACCTGAGCAACAGGAGCAAAATGCTTCTGATTCAATAGTTTTTATTCCTAAAAAGTTAAAATACGCCAAATTATTTGAGGTATATAAATCAGCTGCACTGACAAAAGTAGTAGTGAAATCCCCTCAGGATACCCTAAAAATTATGGCTACTTATCTTCTGAAAACGTCAAATGGAGAAGATGCTATGTCAGGGGCGATTACAGTGCCCATAAAAAACATTGCTACTTTATCGGCCACTCATATAGGCATGTTGTCGGCATTAGAGGCCACAGATAAGATTATTGCCCATGGGCAGTTTGATTATGTTTATAACCCTGAGTTGCGGAAACGGATAAATGAAGGAGGCGTAACGGAAATAGGCGAAGTTCAGAATTTGGGAGTAGAGAAGCTAGTGAGTTTATCGCCCGGTTTGCTAATGACTTCTGGTTACCAGCCCGATCATGAAAACCTCACATTGGTAAAAAAGTCAGGTGTACCTGTGGCTTTCAACTTAGAATGGATGGAAGCTTCGCCATTGGCACGAGCCGAGTGGTTGAAATTTGTAGGGTTGTTTTTAGGAGAAGAAGCCAAAGCTGATAGCATATTTAATGTAGTAGAACATAACTATCTCAGTATAGTAAAAGAGGCCAGTAAACTGAAAATGCGACCAACAGTAATGGTGGGCTCTGTATATAAGGGTACATGGTACATGCCAGGCGGGGATAGCTATATGGCAAAGTTTTTAAAAGATGCAGGTGCGGATTATTATTGGGCGGGCGATAGTACCAAAGGAAGTCTTGCTTTAAGCTTTGAAGCGGTACTTGAAAATCAAATGAATAGTGAATTTTGGATTAACCCCGGATATGTAAATACTCGAGAAGAGGTGTTAGATTCTGATGAGCGTTATGCACAGTTTAAACCTTACAAAACCGGGGAGATATATAATTACACTGCCAGAGTTAATAAAGAAGGAGTCAACGATTATTGGGAGCAAGGTGTTGTAAGGCCAGATATTATACTTCATGACTTAGTGAAAATTTTTCACCCTGATATTTACCCTCAATACTCTCTTTATTTCTATACGAAACTTCATTGATGCATGGGGAAGGGAACTAAATATATCACTTTTTATACCATTTTGCTGGGGGTTTTGGCTTTACTATTCATGCTAGATATACGTTATGGTACAGTAAGTATTCCTCTAAGAGAAATATTAAAAAGTATTATAGGTAAGCCAATAGAAAAGGAAAGTTGGGACTTTATTATTCATGAGTTCCGAATGCCAAAGGCCATTACGGCAGTAACGGCAGGAGCAGGCTTGGCTATTTCTGGTTTATTGATGCAAACACTATTTCGTAATCCTTTGGCAGGTCCATTTGTGCTGGGGATTAGTAATGGAGCCAGCTTAGGCGTAGCACTACTTGTGATGAGTGGAGGTGCCATTTTTGGAGGTTTGCATGCACTGGGAAATTGGGCAACTGTAATGGCTGCTGTAATTGGTTCTTCTAGTGTATTGGCTATTGTATTAGTAATATCATTCCGGTTGCGAGATAATGTTTCATTGCTAATTATTGGTATGATGGTGGGCAGCGTAACAGGAGCAGTAGTAAGTATCTTACAATTCTTTAATGACGCAGAAGTAATACAAGCTTACTTAATATGGACCTTTGGTAGTCTGGCCGGTACCACTTGGACCCAACTCTATATCCTAATTCCATTGGTTTTATTAGGTATTTTACTTAGCATAATAGCTCAGAAACAACTCAATGCATTTCTTTTAGGAGAATCATACGCCAGAGCATTAGGCGTGTCTATTAAGAAATATAGAATAGTGATTATCGTTGCTACTTGTTTGCTTTCAGGTAGTGTTACTGCATTTTGCGGGCCTATTGCATTTATTGGTCTTGCAGTGCCGCACATTGCCAGAGCCGTGTTGCAAACATCCAATCATATTTATCTAATACCTGCAGTTATACTTATTGGAGCGTCTTTGTTGTTAGGTTGCGACCTAATAGCCCAGCTGCCAGGTAATAATAATACGTTACCGATCAATGCTGTTACAGCTATTATTGGATCTCCGGTGGTGATATGGGTGGTAATTCGCTCACGTAAAATGAAATCTTCGATATAGCCATGGATAATTTGATTTTACATACTGAAAGCCTTGCGGTAGGGTATAGAAATAAGCCATTGCTTCAAAATTTGAATCTTTCTATTGAAACGGGAGGCTTAACCTGCTTATTAGGATCTAATGGAGTAGGTAAGTCTACTTTACTTCACACCATTACAGGGCTGCACATTCCGCTTAAGGGTAAGGTATATATCGATGGTAAAGATGTTTTGACATTACCCCGATACGATTTATCAAGGTTGATTAGTGTAGTGCTATCAGAAAAAGTAACTCCAGTGAACCTTACCGTATTTGATGTGGTGTCAGTAGGACGCACGCCTTATACTAATTGGTTAGGTAAACTTACTAAGGAAGACAAGGATATTATTCAGAGGTCTATGGAGCTGGTGCAGGTTGATGGCTTTGCAGATGTACATATTCATGAGTTGAGTGATGGGGAAAAGCAGCGTGTAATGATTGCTAAGGCTTTGGCTCAGGATACTCCTCTATTAATTTTAGATGAGCCCACGGCACACCTAGATGTAAGCAATAGAGTGGCATTGCTTTCACTTTTAAGAAAACTTGCTATTGAAACTAATAAGGCCATTTTATTATCTACTCATGAGTTGGAAGTTGCTATACAACTAGCGGATATGGTTTGGCTAATAGGACAAGATGGGCAACTCTTTACGGGTACACCGGAAGACCTTATTATAGAAAATAAATTTAGTTCTGCTTTTAAAGACGATTATGTGAAGTTCGATAGACAAACAGGTGCTTTCAAAATTAACCATAATTACCAGCAGAAAATTGCGGTGAAAGGTGAAGGCTTCTTGTATAAATGGACTTGCCATGCCATGGAGAAAGAGGGATATGAAATAGTGAGTAATGCAGATTTAGAAGTAGTGATTAGTGATGAAGAGGAAGGTAGATGGATGATAAAAGCAAACCATAAAATAAATCATATAAACAGTATTGAAGCTTTAAAAAAAGCCTTAAAATATGGGGAAAGACCTAAGTAAAGTATCTCATTGCATGTTGTTTTGTAATGGAGGTTCATGTAAGCGCAAGGGAGCGGAGCATATTACGGACGAAATTCGTGCTTATATGAAATCAGAAGGACTGTATTCTTCTGTGCATACCGTTAAAACCATGTGCAATGGTAGGTGTGAAGATGCACCTACCATGATAGTAATGCCAGAAAATACATGGTATAAAAATTTGACGGTAGCTAAGGCCATTGAGATCGTAGGTAAACATATCAAACAAGGGAAGCCAGTTAAGAAATATACTTTGTATGAAGAAGGGATGGATTATGTTGCCTCTGATAATCCTTTAAAGCCTACAGCTCCTGATGAGTTTAGTGAAGTTTTTGACGAAGAATTTGGAGAAGTAATAATGGCCAAGGCCAACCCTAAGGAGCAAAATCTTTACCCTTTATTGAAGGATGTATTTCAGAAATTCCTACTTGATTTAAAAATAAGGATTCCTGAATTAGGGGCAGAATATTTTGAATTTAACATACCTGTTGATTTCAATTATGAAGATAAATGGGTGTCTATATCAAAATATAAGTTTAATGCAGAATTTGCTATTGGTGTGCCTTCTAAAGATGCTCCTAAAGCCTATAAAGATGCACGAATAAGGCACGTTGAGATTTTTAAAACATTAGATGGACGGTGTCATGTGCTGCGCCTGAAGAGTCAGGATGGTACGGTAAAGTTAATAGCGAAAGATAAAACCACTGATCATAAGGTGTGGAATCACTTTGTTAACATATATTTAGAACGACCGCAAATAGAGGCGATTAAATAGGGTGTGATAAAATTAGCAGCCTCTCATAATACATTGATTTGAGCAAATAAAGGTATTGGTATACAATGGTAAATTACTCAATACTAATGCTTATACTTGCATATCTTTAGGTTTTCAGTGGTAGTAATTGCTACTGAAATTAAAAGGGAATCCGGTGTGAGTCCGGAACTATCTCCGTAGCTGTATATCCTGAAACGAGAGTTTGAGAGCTAAGGTCTTTAAAGCCACTGTTCTGTTGAATGGGAAGGTGATTTTAGCTGGGATGAGTCAGAAGACCTGCCTTAAGTGTAGTCCATAGCTTTCGGATGAAAAGGCTAATGGGGGAGTACTCCATTGATATATTCTATTTGATGGCGTACGTTATCTCATTTTTTCCTTCCTATTGCTATGCTTTATTATGTGTAATTAATAAATCTATAGTATTGAAAATTAAATATTTACTTTTTGTCGGAGCTGTTTTTTTAGGAAGAAGTTATACTGCTTCCGCTCAGCAAATACCTGCATTAAAAGATACATTACTGCAGGAAATAACTATTTCTTCATCCAGAGTGAATGCTAAGGTTGAAGATTTACCGCAAAAAATAGTAGTCATATCTCAAGAAGATATAAAACAAGCAGACCCAAAAGACCTTACCGATGCCTTAAAGAAAATGGCGGGTGTTGATGTAATAGAGTACCCTGGCTTATCATCAGGCATTGGAATTAGAGGTTATAGACCACAGTTTTCAGGGCTTAACCAAAGGTCTTTGGTGTTGATAGATGGCCGCCCGGCAGGAGCCTCTAACTTGGCTACTATTAACTTAGATAATATTGAAAGAATAGAAGTGATAAAGGGTGCAGCTTCGTCACTTTATGGTTCGCAAGCCATGGGAGGTGTGGTTAACCTTATCACTAAAAAATCTCAAGGCGAAATTAAAAAGACAATTACAGGATCTTACGGCAGCTACAATACCATAGAAGTAGGTTTCAATGCTGGCGGTTCTATTGATGATAAAACAGACTTTGATGTTAACTTGAATTACTTTAACCAAGTTGATAACTATACATACGGTAGCGATAATTTCTTTAGAGAGAGGTATGGTTGGAATGAAGTAGAACGTACCTACTATAACGCTGAGCACGGTGTTGATTCTGTTTTAACAGGTAATGATGCTTTTGCCGATGGAGAAGAGCGTGATTTTACTAAATACAAATATTTCTCTGGAGATATCAGGTTTGGAGTAGATATTAATGACGATTGGAGAGCTGATGTTTCAGGTTCAATGTTTTCGGCTCATGATGTACAGTCTCCTGGTGATTTTGCCTATGGAAATTCAAGCCAGAGCATTAAAAACCCATATCGCTATGGTGCTGATGTGACGGTAACCGGAGCGCTCACCGAAAATCATACCTTAAAAGCTAAGGCGTATTCAAGTTTGGAGTATTATGACTACCGAAGCGTGAGCAATGGAGAATTGGCTGATTTCGTCACCAGTAAATACACCAACAGCTGGAAAGGCTTTCAGTTGCAGGATAATTTCAACTGGGGAAATCACGTGATTGCTTTTGGAGTAGATTATAGCAGAGCTAATTCAGAAAGTCAGAGCTTCTCTGCGACTACAGGTGATGAAACAGCGCCTTATAACCCCAATTATGGTATTTATTCTACTGCATTATTTGGTCAGGGTAATTTTTCTTTCTTAGAAGATCGTTTGCATGCCACCTTAGGAGTGAGACTAGATCATATTACATTTGATGTGAAGGACACTGAATTTTTAGATAGTTATACAAAAGGAAAAGAATCTTATAACGTATTTAATCCTAGTGCAGGCCTGAAATATGATATAGATGATCATTTTAACATTCACGGAAGTGCTGGTAGAGCTTTTGTAACACCAGTGGCTTACTATGTTGCAGGGTACTCTGTAAGTGGAACCGGTGCTGTTAACGTATCTGAAGGTAATCCTGATCTTGATCCAGAATCAGGAATTACTATTGACGGAGGTATTGGTTATAACAATGTAAAAAATGGATTAGCACTGGATGCTACATATTTCACCACTTTTGTAAGGGATAGAATTACTACAAAAAATGTAGAAGTTAATGGGCTGGAGTTTACCAGCGAAGGCGATACCATTGTTTCTAGAACCACTTATGTTAACGCTGACAAAGCAAGGATGAGTGGGATTGAGCTAGCTGCTTCTTGGGATTTGGGCGCTTACGCTAATTATGCTTATTCATTAAAGCTTTTTGCAAATGCTACTAAATACTTTACCACTGAAGATAGGTTTGAGGGTGAAGATAGCTATAAGTCTAATATTCAAAACGTGGCTGATTTATCTTATAATTATGGTATTGATTACTCTGGTGAGACTTTCAACTTGAGGCTCGCAGGTAGGTATGTAGGGCATAGGTTTGATACTGACTGGACAGATTATGCTAAACGCCCTGAAATAGAATATGCTCCTTTTATGGTGGTTGATCTTACTACAGGTTTTAAACTATCTGAGCAGGTAGCTTTAATGTTTATTGTTAAAAACCTGACCGATGAGAACTACTATGAAAAGCGTGGCTACACCTTGGCGGGTAGAAATATGCATATGAAACTCACTCTTAATTTTTAAGATTATAACTAATGGTGCACCAGTTTCCTTTTACAGCTATTGTTGGGCATGATGAGTTCAAACTTGCACTGCAGCTTTGTATAATAGACCCAACTTTGGGCGGAGTTTTAGCCATGGGCGATAAAGGGACAGGTAAAACTACACTTGTGCGGTCTTTAGCGCACCTGATGAAAGATGAAGCACATAGTTTCCCTTTTGTGAATTTACCCATTGGTGTGGCTGAAGATAGGCTGCTAGGAAGTGTAGATATAGAACAATTGATCAATAATAAACGGCAAGTAGTACAAGCAGGGCTTTTGGCTCAGGCTCATCAAGGAATTTTGTATATCGATGAAGTGAATTTGCTCAATGACTACCTGATGGATGTATTGCTAGATGCAGCAGCTACGGGTAGCTATCATTTAGAGAGGGAGGGCATTTCACTGAATCTAGACAGCAGGTTTTGCCTCATTGGTACTATGAACCCTGAAGAAGGTGATCTTAGGCCGCAGCTTAAAGACCGTTTTGGGCTTAGCGTAGATATTACTACTCCTGTTGATATTAAAATAAGGGCCAATATTACGGCTAAACGCTTAGCGTTTGATACCGATGCTGAAGGTTTTATCGATAAATGTGCTGCTGATGAAGCGAAATTGAGACAACGTTTGACTAAGGCAAGAAGCTCATTTAAAGATGTGCATGTTGCTGAAAGTATTCTTGAAACAGTAGCCGCATTAACCGTGGCTCATCAGGTAGAAGGGATGCGGGCCGATATTTTAATAATAAAGGCAGCACGCGCATATGCAGCTTTCTTAGGAGATAAAGAAGTAGAGCCGTCTCATGTTGATGAGGTGGCTATGCTTGTACTGAGGCATAGAAGTAAAAATCCTGATAATAACCATCAAAAGAACGATAGCTCACCGCAGGAGGGTGAGCAAGAAAAAAAGTTCAAGGCGATTTAAATGGTGAAGAGGGCAGTGGGCAGGATATAGATCAATGGTTTCAGCCTGTAGATAAGCAAAAAGGCATGAAAATGCAGGCCATAACTAAAAGTGAATCAAAGGGAGTAGAATTACCAAAAGGAATTAGTGCTGGAAGAACTTTACAGAAAGGACATCTTCCCCAACGCGATGTTTTCGGTAGTGTAAAACATTATTTGGCTTCTGGCAGGTTTGAGCTAAAGCATAAGCAGGTGACTGCCAAAGCAGAGTTGAAAACCATCTTTTTAATTGATAGCAGTGCTTCAATGGCACGAAATCAAATTATAGCTGAAGTAAAAGGGTTGCTTCAAAAAACAATTGAAGGCAATCGAAAGCAAAAAGTGAAATATGCTGTAGTGGGGCTGCTTGAAAGCGATGCACAAGTGATTTGCCCTTGGGTAGATAATGCTGAAGTTGTAATTAACTCCATTGTGCAGATGAAAACAGGAGGTAAAACCAATCTTTCTGCTGCGTTGCAAAAAGTGTACGGATTGCTCAATGCCGATGGTGCTTCAGAAATGGTGAATTTATATATACTTACTGATGGACGAGTGAATAAAGGAAGTGGAGAACACCCTTTTGATGAGTCTATTCAAGTTTACCGCCAGCTTTTGGCTGGTAAAGTAAATGCCCAGGTTATTGATACAGAAAAAGGAATAGTGAAGTTGGGTAAAGCGAAACAGTGGGCCAATAGAGCACAAGTGCCAGTAAGATCAATAATAGAATTTTGAACTAAAAACTGATGATACATTTCATAACAGGAGGGCAAAGGTCAGGAAAGAGCAGGCATGCGGAGCAATTGGCGTTGTCCTTGGCGGATAACCCGGTTTACTTGGCCACTTCCAAAATATGGGATGAAGAGCATAAGCAAAGGATCAACCGGCATAAAAAGGACAGGTCAGAAGCTTTCGAAACGGTGGAAGAGGAATTGTACTTGTCCAACCACGATTTTAAGGGTAAAGTGGTATTGTTAGATTGTGTTACGCTCTGGCTTACCAATTGGTTCGATGTGGCAGAGTATGATGTAGATAAAGCCTTAGCATTGGCTAAGCAGGAGTGGGATAAAGCTATTTTGAGTGCTTGTGATTGGATAGTAGTGAGTAACGAAATTGGCATGGGTGTAATACCTGATAATGTAGCCAGTAGGAGATTTGTTGATTTACAAGGTTGGACAAATCAATACATAGCAAGTACCGCAGATCATGTGACTATGATGGTGTCGGGTATTCCTTTAAAAGTAAAATAATGGATATGAAGCCACAGTTTGTAATTGCCGCACCTACCAGCAACTCGGGCAAAACTACGTTGACAACGGGTTTACTTCGAGTAATGCAGAAACGCGGCTTATTACCTCAAGCTTTCAAATCAGGGCCAGATTATATCGATCCGAAGTTTCATGAGGTAGCATGTGGCAGACATGGCATTAATCTGGATTTATTTATGATGCCAGAACCACATATAAAGAATTTGTATGCTCAATACCTTCAAGAGGCAGGTTCAGCATGTGTAGAAGGAGTGATGGGGCTTTTTGATGGCATGAAGAAGGATGCAGGAAGTACGGCCGAATTGGCTAAAAAGCTGGCCTTGCCGGTAGTGCTGGTGATAGATGCTAAGTCTGTAGCCTATTCTGTAGCGCCTTTAATGTATGGATTCAAGCATTTTGATGAGAATGTAAATATAGTAGGAGTAATATTCAATAGAGTGAATACGGCAAGCCATTATCAGTTTTTGAAAGAAGCATGTGATGATGTGGGGTTGTATGCTTTCGGGTACCTGCCGGTAGTAAAAGAAGCTGAAGTTCCTTCTAGGCACTTGGGACTTTCCTTGGCTGCGATAGAGCAATATGATGATGGAATAGAAAGAATTGCTAAGCAGTTGGAAGAAACGGTAGATATTGATCAACTGTTGAAGGTTTGCAATTGTGCAGCGCCTGAAGTTTATGAAGCGCAGCCTAAAAGGAGTATAACAAATAGAAAAGTTGCGATTGCTAGAGATGAGGCGTTTAATTTCTGCTATCCTCAAAATATAGAAACACTTTCCCATTGGGGGGAAGTGACTTTTTTCAGTCCTTTGAAAGACACAAAGCTGCCTGATGCGGACTTGGTGTATCTCCCTGGCGGTTATCCTGAATGTTTTGTTGATCAGCTTGCAGAGAATAAGGAGATGTGTGATGCGTTAAAAAATTACGGAGAGCAAGGGGGGCATATTCTCGCGGAATGTGGTGGAATGATGTATTTAGGAAACTCAATTGCTAATAAAGAAGGAGTAGAGCAAAGTACAGCCTCGTTGCTTGATTTTACTACTTCAATGCAGCAGATGAAGTTGACGCTAGGGTATCGTACTTTTACTCATGGCGATTTGAGCTTGAAAGGTCATGAGTTTCATTATTCTAATATTATAAAAGAAGGTGATGTTGCTGATTTTGGCAGTTTCGCTACTGCACGGGAAAGTAAGGCCAATACTAAAATGTTTCGCTATAAAAACACCTTTGCTACCTATACACACCTTTATTTTGGTGATGAAGTATCGTTTGAAAACTTATTGAAAATAATAGAAATAGAATAGCACATGAAATTGAAAATTCCATGTGACGATTGAAGATAAATACTATACACATGAAAATATATACCAGAAAGGGAGATGCCGGAAAAACAGGCGTTTTCGGAGGGAAAAGAGAATATAAAGATTCACCGAGAATTGAATGTAATGGCGTATTAGATGAGGCCAATAGTACCATTGGTTTAATGAGGTCTAAGTTGGGAAAAGACCATGCTTGGCAGCCTAATTTACATCGCATTCAAAAAGATTTGATGGATATGATGTCACATTTGGCCAGGCCATCAGCTTCTACTAAGGCAAATCCTAACCCAAAGCCAACGGATGGAGCCGAATTCTGTGAGCAGTGGATTGATGAGCTTGAAGCGGCTATGTCTTCACCTTCAGATTACTTCTTATTGCCAGGCGGAACGGAAATATCTGCTTTGTGCCATGTTATTCGTACCCAAATCAGAAGAGGAGAGCGTAGACTTGTTACTTTGATGCAAGAAGATCCTGAATGTGTGGAGGAGTATATTGCAGCCTATATTAACCGATTGTCAGATCTGTTTTTTACGCTTGCTCGCGCAGAGATGGACACCAGCGGTATGGAAGAAGAAAAGTGGAATCTTTTTCTTTATAAAAGGAAAAAGCCAGCGCAGCCAGAAAAGTAATACACTTTTAAGGTTCTTTGATGCTCCATGTAAAATATTGGATCACGAGGTCTCGCTCCGCATTCGGTAAAACATTGTGAAGAAGATGGAGCATCAATTTTATATAAAAGCGAGAATTTAGATTTTAAAGAAACCTATATCAAACAAATTAATAGCAACACCATGAGAAAAATACCTATTACCGTTATTACAGGATTTTTAGGGGTAGGAAAAACTACCTTATTACATAATATGCTTCGCAATGCCAATGGCAAAAAAATAGCTGTTTTAGTAAATGAATTTGGAGAAGTAGGCGTAGATGGAGAAATCATTAAAGAAAGCTGCGGAGATCCAGAATGTGACTTGGTTGAGTTAGCCAATGGTTGTATCTGTTGTACTGTGCAAGAGGAGTTTTTGCCAGCTATGACCAAGCTTATAGAAAATAAAGACAATATCGATCATATTGTAATAGAAACATCAGGTTTGGCTATGCCTAAGCCTTTGGTAAGAGCTGTAAACTGGCCGGAGTTAAAGCCACACATTACCATTAATGCGGTAGTAACCGTGGTAGATGCGGTAGGTATGGCTACAGGTGAAATTTGTGATAGAGAAAGGGTGCAGGCACAGCGTTTGGCGGATGATTCACTAGACCACGAAACCCCTATTGAAGAGCTTTTCTTAGATCAGCTGACTTGCGCAGACCTTATTTTAATGAGCAAGAGAGACTTGGTAGATGAGGAAAAGTATGAAGAGATTAAAGCCGTTATAGAGAAAAAGGCTCGACCTAATACCAAGATTATTCCTATCTCTAAAGGAGAAATCGATAATGATGTATTGCTTGGTATTGGGGCTAGTGCAGAAGATGATTTGGAGAGCAGACCATCTTTACATGAGCATCACCATGAGCACGGGCATGATCATGAACATGACGATGATATCGATACTAAGATCGTAGAATTAGAAGCTATAACAGATGTTAAGCAATTGACTAAAGATCTTACAGCATTAGTGAAGTCTAATGAAATTTATCGTATCAAAGGATTTGTGAACGTTCCAGACAAGCCTATGCGTATGATTTTACAAGGTGTGGGTGATAGGTTTGATACTTATTTTGACAGGCCTTGGAGTGAAAGTGAAGAGCGTAGAACCAGACTTGTAATCATAGGAAGAAATATAAAAGATATAGATGTGAAGCTTTCTGAAGCTGTGTCTAACTAAACAAAAGTCTGCCTTTTTCTGCATTAAGAGAAAGGCAGACTTTTTTTAATTCAATTTATTGATAGTACCTAATTCCCAACTGTTTTGCATTTAATAGCTACTATTCCCGGAGGTTGGAACCCAAATGAAGAAGGGGTTTTCTACATTGACCAAAAGCCCGGAGATATTTTATTTCTCTCTGCGAGTGATACAGAACTCAATACTGTAAAAGAGGCTTACTCCAACTTACATTCTACTGAGCCGAAAATACCAAGTCTGAGAACCACGAACTTGGTATATATGAAGCAGGAGCTTACCATTGACACCTACTTGGATGAGGTAGCTTCTCAGGCTAAACTCATTGTGCTGCGGTTACTTGGAGGAAAGGCTTATTATAGTTATCTCTGTGAGGCAATATTAGAAATAGCTGAGGATAACGACATCCCCATTATATTTTTGCCGGGGTACGACCAGCCTGATCTTGAGCTGATGCAGATGAGTACAGCTCCTTTTGGTGTGGTAGATAAGCTATGGAAATATTTAGTGGCAGGGGGAGTTCAAAATACAAAAACAGCCATTCAGCTTTTACTGAATCAAAATTTTAGTAAAAGGTATGAATTAGCACCAATTGAGCATATCCCTCATTTATTTTTTTATAATGCCACTGATGGTATACTTAACGGGGTAGAGCCACAAGATAAACCTGTTGCCTTAATATTTACTTATAGAGCACACTATCTGGCGAGTAATCTAAAACCAATAGATGCCATTTGTGCTAGTTTGGAAGCCAAAGGTATGTATCCTGTAGTGCTTATGGCGCTGAGTTTTAGAGATGCTGGTAGCGAGCAAGAAGTGGAGGAGTTGATAGGTCAATTGCTACAAGCACCATCAGTTATTATCAATACTACGGGGTTTGCTCTCAAAACATTGGGCGATAATGAAACGGGTATATTTGATAGAATCAATGCGCCTGTCATCCAAGCCATTTTTGCCAGTTCTAATAAAGAGGTGTGGCAAGCAAATACGTTCGGACTGCCGCCTACTAATATAGCAATGAATGTAGCGCTGCCCGAGGTAGATGGCAAAATAATAGCATCTGTAATATCATTTAAAGAATCTCAGGGTAAAGATGAACTTACTGATGCTGAGGTGATCGAATATGTGCCCCATCAGGAAGGAATTGATTTCGTAACGCAGTTTGCGGCCAATTGGTGTAGTCTGCAGCAAAAGCATAACGAAGATAAAAGAGTGGCTTTGATTATGCCTAATTATCCTAATAAGGACAGTCGCTTGGCAAATGGAGTAGGGTTAGATACACCGGCAAGTACAGTGAAAATCATAGCTGCACTTAAAGGTCAAGGTTATGATTTAGGATCGGACATACCTGAGGATAGTGAAGCGCTGATTGCCCAAATTACCAGTTATGTAACCAATGACTTAGATAGTTTAGTGTTGAAAGATGCCGCTATAAGCATTGGTGCGGCTGACTTCTTTAAGTATTACAATGCCATTTCGGAAGAGCTCAGAAGTAAAATAGAAGAACAATGGGGGCATCCATTAAACTCTCCGATGCACCGTAATGGCCAATTTATGGTGCCAGGATTTACATTGGGCAATGTGTTTGTAAGTATACAGCCTAGCCGAGGCTACAATGTAGATGTACAAGCTTCTTACCATAGCCCTGATTTACCTCCTACTTATGAGTACTTAGCTTTTTATTTTTGGTTACAATATGAGTTTAATGCAGATGCACTAATTCATGTAGGCAAACATGGTAATTTAGAATGGCTGCCGGGGAAGAGTGTTGCATTAAGCCGGGAATCATGTTTTCCTGCTGCAGTATTGGGGCCAATACCTCATTTTTATCCTTTCATTATTAATGATCCTGGTGAAGGGACACAAGCCAAAAGAAGAAATCAGGCGGTAATTTTAGATCACTTGGTGCCACCACTTACCCGTGCGGAAAGTTATGGAGACCTTATTCAGCTCGAACAGTTGATAGATGAATATTACGAAGCTGCTTTGGTAGATGCCAAGCGTTCTGCACTATTAAAGAAAAAAATATCCGAGTTAGTAGAATCTACTCAATTAAAGTCTGATTTAGGCACTGATACCAATGACATCGAACTACTGTTGGAAGCCATCGATGGTTATTTATGTGAGCTTAAAGAAGCACAGATTAGAGGAGGATTGCACATATTTGGCAATTTACCTGTGTCAGAGAAATTACCTGATTTAATTGTGGCGCTACACAGGTTGCCATATGCCGGAGTGCAAGGAATTACTCAGGCGCTAGCTCAGGATTATGAACTCGGGTTTGATCCTTTGGCGGTAGATTATGAAACTCCATTTGAAGGAGAAATAGAAGGAGCTACTTATAGAACAAAAGGTAAAGTGATCGAACTGCTAGAGCAGAAAGCTAAGCATTACGTAGAGCACCTTTTAGATTCAAACGAAAATGTAGCCACAGAGGGAACTGCCATACATCAGGTGCTTCAGTATATACAATCTCACACCCTTGCAAAGCTTCAGGGCACTGAAAATGAAATAGGAAATTTGATTCATGGACTCAATGGTAGATATGTACCTTCCGGAGGATCGGGTGCTCCAACGCGAGGTCGTTTAGATATTTTGCCTACAGGCAGAAACTTCTATTCTGTAGACGTGCGTACGGTGCCTACACAAGCGGCATATGAACTGGGCAAGAAAAGTGCTGATTTAATCATTCAGCGGTATTTGCAAGAAAATGGAGAATATCCTCATACCGTAGGGCTTTCTGTTTGGGGTACATCCACAATGCGTACTGGAGGTGATGATATCGCACAAGCACTTGCGCTTTTAGGTGTAGAGCCCATTTGGGAAGGAAAAAATAGAAGAGTTAAAGATTTTAAGGTCATACCTTTGATGCAGTTGAAAAGACCTAGAGTAGATGTTATGCTCAGGATTTCCGGCTTTTTTAGAGATGCATTTCCTGATATTATTTCTCTATTTAACGCAGCGGTAAAGCGTGTGGCAGAGCAAGACGAGCCATTAGATCAAAACCCAGTCAGAAGGCGTGTTTTGGAAGAAAAGGAGAAGCATTTAGAGAAAGGTCTTGATCCACTAATGGCAGAAGAGCGTTCTTTATATCGTGTGTTTGGCTCTAAGCCGGGAGCATACGGGGCAGGTCTGCAAGGAGTAATTGATGGTCAAAATTGGACTACTGCTGAGGACCTGGCGAAGGTATATATCAACTGGAGCGGTTATGCTTATTATGGAAAGCAAAATAGTGGTAGATCAGCGCACGAGGTGTTTAAGCAAAGGCTTTCAACTATTGATGTGGTGATGCAAAACCAAGACAATAGAGAACATGATATTTTGGACTCTGATGATTATTATCAATTCCAAGGAGGAATGGCTGTGGCGGTTAAAACAGAGAAAGGGGAGTCTTCTGAAGTTTATTTTGGAGACCATTCCAGACCTGAAAACCCGAGGGTGAAGACATTGAAACAAGAGCTGCATAAAGTGTACAGGTCGCGGGTGGTGAACCCTAAATGGATCAAAGGCATGCAAGACCATGGCTATAAAGGGGCATTTGAAATGGCCGCTACTATGGATTACCTTTTTGCATATGATGCTACTACTGATATGGTAGAAGATTTTATGTATGAAGGCATTACGGAGGCTTATCTCATGGATGAAACGAATAAGGCTTTTCTCGAAAAACATAACCCGTGGGCTTTGAAAGATATGTCGGAGAGAATGCTTGAGGCTATCCAACGTAAAATGTGGAAGAACCCTGATAACGAGTTAATTGAAGCGCTAAAGTCTTTATATTTGGAGGCAGAAGGTGAATTAGAATAATAGTATTTAAATAATTACAAGGTGAATACAATACCAGCAATAGATCAAAATATAAATGCCGATTTACAGCATAAAATAGACCTTAAGACTAAGCCTACTGGAGCTTTAGGGCAATTGGAGAAGTTAGCACTCCAAATCGGTCAAGTACAGCAAAGCCTTACACCTTCACTTAAAAACCCGCATATTGTGGTTTTTGCTGGTGACCATGGCATCGCTAATGAAGGTGTTAGTGCTTACCCGCAAGAGGTGACTTTTCAGATGGTGATGAATTTCTTGGGTGGAGGAGCTGCTATTAATGTGTTTTGTAAGCAAAATGCCATCGGGTTAAGTATTGTAGATGCCGGTGTTAATTATGATTTTCCTGCAGATACTGATTTGATTAGTGCAAAAGTGGGATATGGTACTAAGAGTTTTTTAAATGCCAAAGCCATGACTGCGGAGCAGCTGGAGCAAGCTTTGGAAAGTGGTGCTTCAGTGGTGAATGATATTCACAATAAAGGGTGTAATATTATTGGATTTGGAGAGATGGGTATTGCTAATACTAGTAGTGCAGCCATGATTATGCAGGCTTTAACGAGCTATTCACTTTCAGAATGTGTGGGTAGTGGAACAGGTGTAGCTGGAGAAGCACTTCAGAAGAAGTTGACTGTTTTAGAGCAGGCTCTGGTACATCATGGAACGCTTAGCGATCCAAAGGATATTCTGATGACATATGGTGGGTTTGAAGTGGCTCAAATGGTGGGAGCGATGTTGAAAGCCGCGTCATTGGGAATGTTAGTAATGGTTGATGGATTTATCGCGACCGCGGCATTTGCTATTGCTTCTGCAATGGATAATCATATTAAAGATTACGCAATATTCTGTCACCAGTCAGAAGAGCAGGGACATAAGAAATTATTAGCATACTTAGGAGCTGATCCAATTTTGAAAATGAATTTACGTTTGGGGGAAGGAACTGGATGTGCATTGGCTTACCCCATTATACAATCTGCAGTTACATTTTTAAACGATATGGCCAGCTTTGAAACTGCCGGAGTAAGCAATAAAGAATAGTGAAGAGAGAGTGGCATATATTTTTAACGGCTGTAATGTTCTACACTCGGCTGCCTGCATACAAGTGGCTGAAGTACGATGAGGCATATTTAAATATCAGTACTAAATACTTGCCTTTAATCGGTTGGCTCGTGGGCGCAATCATGGCACTAGCTTATCATGGAGCAGTACAAATGTTTTCACCTGTGTTGTCTGTAATTATTGCATTAATAGTATCCATTTTGTTAACAGGAGCTTTTCATGAAGATGGTTTTGCTGACAGCTGTGATGCTTTTGGTGGAGGCTGGGATAAAGATCAGGTTTTGAAAATCATGAAGGACAGCAGGCTAGGTACGTATGGAGTCCTTGGCTTGGTAATGTTGATGTTGTTGAAAGTAGCTCTTTTTCAAGATCTTTATCAAAGCAAAAGCTTGGTAATTATTCTATTAAATACTATTGCTATTCATTCGATTAGCCGATTTACAGCCAGTACGTTTATTTATTCTCATACTTATGCACGTGCAACGGACGATAGTAAGTCAAAGCCAGTAGCACAGAAAATAGGTTTTAAAATTCTCATCACAGGAGCACTATTTGCATTAATTCCTCTCTGTGGATTAATGTATTTAACCTCCAACTATTGGTTGTTATTAATGATTTTGCCTTGTGTGGGATTAAAACTTCTTTTAGGGAAATATTTTAATTATAAAATAGGTGGATATACAGGAGACAGCCTTGGAGCCACTCAGCAAATTACCGAAGTGTTTTTAGGTTTATCAATTTTACTGATATGGAAATTTACTTGATCCGTCATACCACTCCCGACATAGAAAAAGGTATTTGCTATGGTCATACTGATATACCTCTAGTGGCAAACTATAAATTGGAAATTCAGGATGTTTTATCTCAGCTCCCTTCAGCTATAGATAAAGTTTATTCAAGTCCATTACAACGCTGCTCCACGCTTGCCTCTCATGTCAATAAGGATTATATCATTGATTCTCGACTCAAAGAATTAGATTTTGGTGAATGGGAAATGCAAAAATGGAATGACATACCTCCGCAAGATATACAGCCATGGTACGATGATTATGTTAACACTCCCTGTTTGAATGGAGAGTCATATCAGGAGCTTTATACTAGAGTAGTGGAGTTTTATCATGAGCTTAAAATACAGCCTTATAGAAGCATTGCAGTTGTTACTCACGGAGGCGTGATCAGGTGCTTACTCGCCCACCTAAAAAATATTCCTTTATCTCAATCCTTCGCTAGAATAAAAAATGTGCCCTGGGGTGGGGTGGAAAGAATATGCGTTCAATAACTAATTGAAACAATTCTATTGTGTAGGCCTAATGCTATTCTTGGTCATAATTTCGTGTGTTTTCTGCATCTGCTATACTTCTTTAGTCTTAGTATGCTGAGCTTATTATCTATTTTATTCTACTAGAAATATGGAGCCAAGTTGCTGATGCAAGACAATCATAGTGTTAGTGAAATAGGGGTATTTCAGGCTTCGAATTATATTTTGTAAGCAATTTAAAATCTTTTTTAAAGATTTAATAAAACATAAAAAAGGTGCTGTTGATCCTCAACAACACCTTTTTTATGCTTAATTGCAAGTTTGTAAACAGTCAAGATATTGAAATTTACAATAATCTCTACATTGCATGTCTGTGCAACCAGCCAAACAGGTAGTTCTTTCAGTTGCACATGACTCTTGACAAGGTAAGCTAGCCGTTGCTTCTTCCACTTTTATTTCTGCGTGCTGTTTTTTGCTACTTGATAAGAACAAAAAAGCTGTTAGAACCAAAACTAAAGTTAATGGAAATAAGAAAATAGGTTTTTTCATGGTTGTTTTGTTTGTTTAGTAGAATTTATAATAATTACTTTTCATTTCTAACTCCATGTACCTTTTCTCTATTGATTTGGTTTAAAGTCACTTTCCTCCTAAAATCTTATCTATATTATTTCACTGAAATTAATGTTTAGCATCTTCTTTTATTTTAAATTGCTAATTTCTAATATTCTTCAGATTTTTTTTTAATCTTTGAATAGTTCGGAATCGTTTGAATTTAATGTAAATACCAATATGAGTGATTTTCCATGGGTAAAAAACTACCCCAAAGGTATACCAGCTACAATCGGGGACTTAGAATATAATTCTTTGCTGGAGATGTTCGAAGAGTCATTTCTCAAATATAGTAGTCAGGTATCTTTTGTAAATTTTGGTAAATCCATTACTTATAAAGAGTTGGATGAGTATTCATCACATTTTGCGGCTTATTTGCAAAAAAAATGTGGATTGGTGAAAGGTGATCGCATTGCTATTCAAATGCCAAATACTCTTCAATACCCTATTGCTTTACTTGGAGCATTACGTGCCGGACTAGTAGTGGTAAATACCAACCCACTGTACACACCACGTGAAATGGAACATCAGTTTAAAGACTCTGAAGTTCAGGCTGTAGTTGTAGTGGCTAATTTTGCTCATAACCTTGAAAAGGTTTTGGCTAATACCTCAATTAAAACGGTTATAGTTACACAGATAGGAGATTTACTAGGTACTTTAAAAGGAGGTCTGGTTAACTTCGTTATCAAAAATGTGAAGAAGATGGTTCCTGCTTATCACCTTCCAGATGCAGTGCCATTTAAACAGGTTTTGAAAGAAGGGGCTTCCTTAAAGTACGATAGGCCAGATTTGACCAAAGATGATTTAGCCTTTTTACAATATACGGGAGGTACTACCGGGGTATCTAAAGGAGCCAAACTCTCTCATGGTAATATTGTAGCTCACACTCAGCAAGTCAACCATTGGTTTTCACCGCTATTGGATATTGGTAAAACAGAGACTGCAATTACTGCAATTCCGCTGTATCACATCTTTGCATTGTCAGTAAACGGAATGTTTATGATTAGAATTGGAGCCAAGAATGTGCTCATTACTAATCCTCGTGACATGAAGGCATTTATAAAAGACCTGAAAAAATATAAATTCACTATAATGACAGGTGTAAATACCTTGTTTAATGGTTTGTTGCACCAATCCGAATTTAAAAATGTTGACTTCAGTAAATTGAAAGTAAGTATTGGAGGAGGAATGGCGGTGCAGGATTACGTAGCTCAAAAGTGGAAAGAAGTAACTGGATGTGATCTCATAGAAGGTTATGGACTAAGTGAAACATCGCCAGTATTGGCTGTAAACCCATTAGATGGTAAGCATCGTGTGGGCTGCATAGGCATACCTACCCCAAGTACAGAGATGGCTATATTCGATGAAAACGGCAATCAGTTGTCTTTAGGAGAGGTTGGAGAAATTTGTGCACGTGGACCTCAGGTTATGTCAGGTTATCTTAATAAAGACAATAAAGGAGTCTTTTTTGAAGGAGGCTGGTTTAAAACGGGCGACATGGGGATGATGGATAATGATGGCTTTTTCAAAATTGTAGATAGGAAAAAGGATATGATTAATGTTTCAGGCTTTAATGTGTATCCTAATGAAGTGGAAAATGTTATAGCCAGCCACCCGAAGGTAGCAGAAGTAGCAGCAGTGGGTGTGCCTGATGAGAAGTCTACTGAGATAGTGAAAGTCTTTATCGTAAAAGAAGATGATTCGCTTACTGAAGAAGAGTTGAAGGCTTATTGTAAAGAGAATCTAACAGGCTATAAACGCCCTAAAGTAATAGAATTTAGAAAAGAATTGCCAAAATCTAATGTTGGTAAGATATTGAGGCGAGAGTTAAGAGAGGAAGAAGAGAAAAAGTCAGTTTAACTAATATATAGAGGCTCCTTTAAAAACGGAGCCTTTTTTATGAGGCTTGTCAATTGAGCATAATAAAAATATAGCTTGATTGGCCTGTATTAATAGATTAGTTTTGTGCATTAAATTTTAAAGAATTGGCACAGACTTACAAAGAAAACCTTTCCAATCATTGGGAGAAAAATCCTCTCAATATTATCTTATTAGTTGCTTTATTTATTAGGTTGCTTGCCTCATTTTTTTCTGAGGGGTATGCCTTTCATGATGATCATTTCGATGTTATAAGAATAGCCGAAAGCTGGGCTCATGGCATTCCTTATTGGATAAACGATACTTTGCCGCCCAAGCATAGCATGCTTTATGCAGGTGTTAATGCCGTATTTATATGGTTGATTGATGGTGTTGGTATAACCGACTCGTACGTAAAAACAGATATTTTGCGTATAATTCATTCATTTTATAGTTTACTCACCATATACTTTGCATATAAAATCACAGAGCTGCTTTCAAATCGAAAAAATGCTGTTTATGTAGGGTGGATGCTTGCCTTTTTATGGTTTATGCCATACCTAAGCGTAAAGTTTTTGGCTGAGTTAGTGTGTGTGCCTCCTATGCTTGCGGCCTATTATTTGATTATAAAAAGTGAAAATCATGCAAGTAAAAAATGGAGTGTTTGGGTAATATCAGGTGCTTTGTTTGCAGTTGCATTTTCTATAAGGCTGCATACCGTTTTATTTGCTGGAGGTATGGGGATAGTGATGTTATTTAGAAAGCAATGGTTAGAGAGTGTTTTGTTCTCTGTTATGTTTTTGATAGTTGCTTTTATTATCATCGGTATTCCGGATATAATCTTTTTTAAATATCCTTTCGAGTCTGTAGTAAATTATTTCGCCTATAATTCTGAAAATGCATATAACTATATTACAGGGTCTCCATTTAAATTCGTTTTTACTACCATAGGCTTTTTAGTGCCACCAATAAGTCTATTTCTGGTTTTTGGAGCATGGAAAGCTAAAAAGGTAGAACCAATGATGTTCGTTGGAGTGGTTATCTTTTTTCTTGTTCACTCAGCTTTTCCTAATAAGCAAGAGAGGTTTGTATTGCCAATGTACCCTATGCTCATTATTTTAGGTATAATGGGATGGAATGCTTTTGTTGAGCAATCGCAATATTGGGCAAAGCATACAAAATTACTACATGGGTTTTGGAAGTTCTTCTGGGGTATCAACGTGGTGGTTGCATTTGCTATGGCCTTGACTTTTACTAAGAAGGATAGAGTGGCTCCTTTGCATTATCTTTCTACAAAAGGAGATGTAACATCAATTGTGGTAGAAAGCGAGAGGAATTCCGTAAAGCAAGTGCCTGCATACTATTATGGTACCAAATGCATTGATTATGGCCAGCTATTTAGTACTACATCAGGCTTAGTAGAAACAGTATATAAATCTAAGGCTTATTTAGACTCTTCGTACGTAATTGTTTATACACTAGGAGCAGCCGAATCGGTGGAAGTAGTGAAATCACGATTTGAGAAGCTGAAGAAACACCCTAATTATATAGTGTTTAAAGGAGATAAAGATTTTGAAACCAGACTGGCTAGAGCAAAGAATCTATTTCCAGGTAAATCGCTTGCTTTCGATAAGGAAATTACGCCATCTAACTTTGATAAGTTGCTACACTTTTTAAATCCTAAAATACATAGGAACAACGTAGCCAGAATTTATAAAGTAGAATAGGGTGTGACTTTAAAATATTCAATAAAAAAGGAGCTAATTTAGCTCCTTTTTTATTGAATATTTTTCTCTGTTTTAACTTTTATATTAAAGAGATGTGGAAAAACTTATCTAAAACTGTGGTTAAGAATAAAAATGCAAGTACCACTGGAGATATAATAGTGATCATGAAATTGATAAACTTCTCAAAGAATGAACCTTTATAACCTGGGTTACCATGGCTAATTTCTTCACTAAAGTTTTCCTTTTTCCATTTAACAGCAATAAATATTGACATTAAACAGCCCCCAAGAGGTAAACTTACATCACTAAATAATTCAGATACGAAGGTAAGAGTGTCTTTATCACTATAGAAAGGTAGTTTTGAGAACAGCTCAACAGCTCCTTGAGATAGCATACTTGGGATACCTACTAAAAATACTAAAGCGGCCAATATCCATACAACCCTTTTTCTTGGCCATTTTTTCTCGTCTACTAAATAAGCTACAGGTACTTCTAATAAACTAATTGTAGAAGTAAGAGCGGCAAAACATAGCAGAAGGAAAAATCCACCTCCTATTATTCGCCCTACTAATGGGCCCATGGCTTCAAATACTCCAGGTAATACCACAAATACTAATCCAGGGCCAGCTGTAGGCTCTTGATTTTGAGAGAATATCAAAGGAAATATTAATAAACCTGCTAAAAACGCTACAGACGCATCCATTATCGTAATCAAAGTGGCTGAAGAAATGATGTTGTCGTCTTTACTGATGTACGATCCGTAGGTGATGAGAGCCCCCATACCTAAAGACAGTGAAAAGAACGCTTGTCCTAAGGCAGAATAAAGAGCTTCTGCTTTGAACTGAGAAAAGTCAGGAAGTAAATAATATTTAACACCTTCCATGGCATTAGGTAGCGTTAAAGAATATATAATTAAGCCTATCAAAATAACGAATAATACAGGCATTAAAATTTTAGAAGCTTTCTCAATACCTCCTTGTACACCTTTTACTACTATAAAGGCAGTAATGATCATAAAGCATAGAGAGAATATGAAATTGTCAGAAATGTCAGCAGTGTATTCTGAAAAGAACGAGGCGTAATTACCGTTTTTAAGTAAGCTGCCGAATGAAATTTCCAAGAAATAACCAAAGGCCCATCCAGCTACTACATTGTAAAATGATAATATCATTATACCACAGATAATACCAAATAGTCCAATTAATCCCCATTTAGAACCTCCTAATTTTTTGTAGGAGCCATAAGCATCAGATTGAGCTCTTCTACCAATAGCTATTTCTCCTATCATAATAGGATAACATACTACTACTGTGAGGACTAAATAAATTACTAAAAAAACTGCGCCCCCGTTAAGGCCCGCTTCATAAGGAAATTTCCATATATTCCCTAAACCTACTGCTGAACCAGCAGCAGCGAAAATAAAACCTAACTTACTGCTGAATCCACCTCTATTAGCCATATTTCAAATTGTTTTAAAGCGCCGAAAATATGGACATTTTATGATTTATCAAAAGAAAACTTCAGTCTACCGTCTAATAAGACCTCTTTCATGATGAAAATTATATTTATTCTTCTTTAGGTGGTAACCAAATGCTCTATTTTGTTATAAATAAGTAGATATGAGGGCTTCGTCAACCGCTAGAAATCAGAGTGAAATATGAACGAAAAACAAATATTAAGAGTTAAGATTTTTAGTAAAAGAACATGCCCAATAGTTAAGACAATAGTATTACTTTTGTGACTATATAAAAGGCATTGAATTATCTTTTATAATTGAATATTTATATTTCTGGGCAGGATAAGAAAACACATGGATTCTTTAAGAAAACTTACAACCAAGGAAAAGGCACTTCAGGTAAATTTAAATAAAGATGTTTATGGCTCATTTGCAGAGATAGGTGCAGGGCAAGAGGTGGCAGCCAACTTTTTTAAAGCTGGGGGAGCATCGGGTACTATAGCTAAAACCATGTCAGCGTATGATATGTCTTTTAGTGATGCAATATACGGATTGTGCGAGCGATATGTTTGTGAGCCTAGGCTTATGAAGATGCTTGAGCATGAATATGACTTATTGATAGAACGTCTGCCTCATAGAGCTAGTAATACCAAGTTTTTTGCTTTTGCTAATACAGTAGAAGCGCTTAACTATAAAAGGAGTAATCAACCACATGGGTGGATAGGGTTAAGGTTTCAGTTTGAGCCTGGTGGCGAGTATAATGAATGTGTGCTTCATGTGAAAATGAAAGATAATGATGCATTATTACAGCAGCAAGCCTTAGGTATAATTGGTGTAAATCTTATTTTCGGATGTTTCAATATTCATGACCCAGAGGAACTGGTAGACTCCTTAATGGATGGTTTAACCAGAGAGCGGTTGGAGATAGATATGTTCAGAATAAATGGACCAGACTATAAGCATGTAGACAACAGATTGATGAGCTTGAGGCTTGTGAAAAATGGTTATACTCATGCAGCTATGTTTGGGCCTGATGGAAATACTATGCAGCCTTCTGAAGCATTGTATAAGAAAAATGTATTAGTGCTGAGGGGGCGGTTCAGGCCTGTTACTCATGTGAATGTAGATATGCTACTTACTGCCCGAAGGCATTTTAAGAAAGAACCTGATGTAGATAAGGAGAAAATAGTAGTGCTTACTGAGTTAACGCTTAGTGACTTGCGAATGGAAGGTGAAATCGATGAGAAGGATTTCTTAAATAGGGTTGATATCATCTGCTCTTTGGGTCAAAATGTGATGATCTCTAATTACCCCGAATACTATAAGTTGGTAAGTTATCTGTCTGAAATTACTAAAGGCCGTAAAATAGGTATCATACTTGGTATTTATAATTTGCAGCGTGTATTTGAAGAAAAGTACTATATGGATCTGAGGGGTGGTGTATTAGAGGCATTTGGAACTTTGTTTGGTAATAATGTTAAGTTCTATGTATACCCTGCGAAGAAAATAGGGGAGGAGGATATGCTCTATACCTTAAATAACTTTGAGTTACCTGATAACCTTAAAGGCCTTTACAGCTATTTGATGGATAATAATAAACTTGAGAATATTAAAGGTGCTAATGTGGAAAACCTTCATATTATCTCAGATAATGTCTTGTCTCTAATCAAAACGGGGCAAGATGGATGGGAGGCTCTGGTACCCCGTAAGGTGGTAAGTGCTGTAAAAGAAAAGTGCCTGTTCGACTACCCTTGTGATGTAGATCAATTGAAAAAGTTAGAGGAAGCCGAAAAGGCAGCCAAGACTTAATATATTTAGAAGAATTTGCCGCTCTTTGATGCGGCATTTTCTATCATTTCTTCTGCTTTATCTTTTCCTAAGTAATTGTCTATTAGGTAGTGAGTTACATAAAGGAGTGGTGTCATTATTATGGCTATCACAAACTTGTATATGTAATTAATGATGCCTACAGAGGCTACTTGTAATAATGGCCACTTGGAGTTTTCCGGAGCCAGAAGGTAAAAGGCTACAAAAAGTACTACAAAGCTATCTACTAGCTGAGATACTAGCGTAGAGCCTGTAGCTCTGATCCATAGATGCTTACTGCCTGTAACATGTCTAAGCTGGTGAAAAACGTATACATCGAGCAGTTGGCCAATTAAAAATGCAGCCAACGAGCCTATAATTATTCTTGAACCTTGGAGAAAAACCTTGTTAAAGGCGTAGCTGATATTGAAGCTGTTGCCATCAGCATCTGTGCTATTTACATCTAGCCAAAATGAAGCTGGGTCTAAATGGCTTACTACTGAAATTATAATGAACGAATAAGCAATAAGAATTACGGTTAAGTAACTTATTTTTTTTACGCCCGATTTACCAAAATACTCATTGATAATATCAGTAGAAATGAACACCACTGGCCAAAGTACTACGCCAGCAGTTAAGTTAAAGTCTAGTACCCAGTCTCCAAACATGGGGATTTGGGCTGGTTCAAAACCAAAAGTAGACTCTAGTGAAAAGATTTTTGTGCCTACTAACTCTGCCAGTAATGCATTGGTTAGAAATATGCCACTTAATACTATAAATAGGTTGGTTCTTTTGTCAAGTGTTTTTGTCATAAGTCAGGAACAAGGATAGTTTCACCTTCTGTAGCTAATACTGTGTGAGGAAAAACGGCTTGTGTTTCTTCTAGGAATGGGGTCAGGTCTTTGTATCTGGCTGAGTAATGCCCTATGGCCAACTGTTTTACCTTTGCAGCTATGGCTATTTGAGCAGCCTGAGCAGTAGTAGAATGGAATGTTTGCTCTGCCCAAAAAGCCTTCTCATTTAAGAAGGTGGCTTCATGATATAGCAGGTCAGCATTTTCTATATGAGGAATAACACTTGGTTCGTATTTTGTATCGGAACAGTATGCGTATTTCCTTGATTTTTTTGGAGGCAACGTTAGCTCTTCATTTTTAAATAATAATTGTCCCTCTTCATCGAATATGTCATTGCCTTTCTTTAATTCGCCAATGTTTGCTAGCGAAAAATTAATAGGTAGTTTGTCTTTATTGATGCGGATTGGTTTAGGCTTTTCTTCAAAAGTAAAGCCTGTGCAAGGAATTCTATGGTTGAGAGGGAAGCTTCTTACCGTAACGTACTTATCTTCAAAAAGTACTTCTGAAGCGGTGTGGTCCAACTCATGAAATACAATTTTATAGTTTAGAGATGTGTCAGAGTACTTTAATTGTGTAGTGATGATTTCTCTAAGCCCTTTTTGGCCATAAATATATAAATCAGCAGAGCGCTGAAGCAAGTGCATGGTGAATATAAGGCCCATTAAGCCTAAATAATGATCGCCATGGAGGTGGCTTATAAAAATGTGGTTGATTCTAAGTGTCTTACATTTGTATCGTGTAAGTTGAATTTGAGTTGCCTCACCACAATCGATAAGGAAGTGGTGGTTCCTTATCTGTAAAAGTTGAGCAGTGTGGTGCCTGCCATAGGCAGGCGTAGCTGAATTTGATCCAAGTATTTTTAATTGAAATGTCAAATTAGTGCTAGTTCTTAGTTATCATCGTCATCACCACTTCTGAGGTCATTTTCCAGTTCATTCATAAAAACTGCATCAATAGCCTCGTCTACAGTTGGCAAGATGTTGAATACACTGTCTAATTGTGATATTTTAATTAGCTTTTCAGTGTGCTCAGATAAGCCAGCAAGTACAAATATACCCCCATCTTCTTCTATCACTCTGTTGCCTACTAATAAGGCGCTGAGGCCAGAAGAGTCTGTGTATTTTACATCCGAAAGGTCAAGAATAATGTTTTTAACCCCTTCAGCGTGCGTGGTAATTAACTCCGATTTTAAATTAGGAGCAATGCTCGAATCTAATTTTTCTTCGTGTAGCTTTAATAAGCTGTATTTATCTTGTTTGTCAATTGTATACTTCATGTCTCGTTTGCTTTTACTGCTTTGTTAAAAGCATTAATACATTTAAACTCTAATAATGCGGTAATGTTCAGAAATTATTGTTCAGCATATGCCTTAATAACTCCTTCTATTCTTTCTTCTACGTTGCTATAGTCTTGCTGGTTAAGCTTTTCTCCGGTTACTTTTTCGTAAAGTTCAAGGTATCTTTCTGATATAGAGTTCACTACTTCTGTTGTCATTTCTGGTATTTGCTGGCCATCTTTACCTTGAAAACCTTCTGATATTAACCACTGCCTTACAAATTCCTTCGAGAGCTGTTTTTGAGCCTCTCCTTTATTTTGTCTGTCTTGGTAGCCTTCAGCATAAAAATAACGTGATGAATCAGGTGTATGTATTTCGTCAATTAAGAAAATCTCCTCTCCCTGTTTGCCAAACTCATACTTGGTGTCTACCAATATAAGACCTTGCTTGGCTGCAAGTTCAGTGCCTCTGGCAAATAGTTTTTTAGTGTAGTTTTCTAGTACTGTGTAATCTTCTTCTGATACTAAGCCTTGTTTCAGTATCTCTTCTCTAGAAATGTCTTCATCATGGCCTTCGTGTGCTTTTGTGGTAGGAGTGATGATGGGCGTAGGAAGCTTATCGTTTTCCTTAAGTCCTTCTGGTAATGATACTCCGCAGAGTGTTCTTTTACCATCTCTGTATTCTCTCCACGCATGACCTGCCAGATAGCCCCTAATAACCATTTCAACTGGGAATGGTTCGCATTTAACACCAATGGAAATGTTGGGGTCCGGATTGCTTTCCAGCCAGTTAGGGCAAATGTCTCTGGTAGCTTCAAGATTCTTTTTTGCTATTTCGTTTAAGACCTGCCCTTTAAAAGGAATAGGCTCAGGTAAAACAACATCAAAAGCAGAAATGCGGTCGGTGGCAATCATTACCATCTTATCTGCGAAATAATAGATATCACGAACTTTACCTCTGTAAAAATTCGTCTGATTTCTAAAGGCGAAATGAGTTTCTTTAAGTGCTTTCATAGAAGCGTACAAATTTAGCTACCTAGTATAGAGTTTAAAAGCAAATGTTTAATATTCTTTTGGTTAGGCAATGTAATTATTTTTCCTTGTTATGCTCTTTCACTTTGGTGAGCATCCCATTTTTATAATTCTCTGTTTTTGTGAGGTCTCCATCTTCGTTGAAGTATTTCCATGACTCCACCTTTTTACCTCCTGCATATTTTCCTTTTACCTTTTGTACTCCATTTTCGTGGTATTCTTCATAGTTTCCATGCTGCTTATTGGCATGATATGGAGTGTTGCTTTTCAGTTGCCCATTGGCATAATAGGTTTTAAACACTCCAAATCTTGCATCAAATTTGTATTCTCCTTCGCTGGCCATTTTTCCATTACTATGATAGCTGTACACAGTGCCATTGAGCTTGCCGTTGGTGTATGGCTCCACTTTTTTTAGTGTTTTATCGGGGTAAAAATATTTCCATGTGCCATGGGGTTCTCCTTTAAAATACTCGTGGTATAATGTGATTTGCCCCATGCTATCATACTCTGATATTTTCTTTTCTTCTTGGCTTTTGGTAATGGTAGTTTTAGTTTTTACCTGACCATTAAGGTAATAAGACTCATTAGTGCCGGTGAGTTTGCCATTGGCATACTGAAGTTTGTGTTCTATATTGCCATTAGGGTAGTAGCCCAAGTTTTCTCCGTGCAATTCACCATTTTTATAATGGCCTATGGTCAAAAGTTGGCCTGCTTCGTTGTATGTTTTAAATGTTCCTGTTTTCTTGCCATCTTCCATGAAAGATTCAGTCTGCAGTTTGCCTGAAGGGAAGTAAGTATTGTAGTATCCGTTAGGGATTCCTTTTAAATAATTGGCTTCTGTCATTAAATTACCTTCCGGGTAATAGAGTTTGGTTACTCCCGTTTGTTCGCCATTTTTATAATTTATTTCTTGCTTTAAAATGCCAGTAGGGTAGTACTCTTTCAGTAAGCCATTAGGTTTTCCGTTGTAAAAAGAGCTTTCCGTTTTCAGCTGTCCATTGTTGTGGTATATCTTCAGGCTGTCGCTAAGCTCATTGTTAGTGTAGTAAGCTTTTTGTACTATATCTCCATTAGGCGCATAAACAATTACTTCTCCTTCTTTCTTATCTCCTAGGTAGTTGACTACTCTTTTTTTGTTCCTGTGGTGTAATATTCAACAAACGGACCTTCTTTTTTTCCTTCTTTGAAAATACCGTTTACTTCTATTGCCGTGTTTGGAGTGTGATAGTACTTGGTGTATTTGCCATTTTTTATGGTAGAATCATTATCGTTGGTGGCGTATATTTCCTTGATTTTTTCATTATTATCATCATAGTAAGTGTGAACTTCATGCTGAGCGTTGAGTGCCAGCGGAGCAAATACCAATAAAATAGTGGTTAACTTATTCATATACAGATAATGTCTATTTATTTGAAATAGAAAGCCTTACGTAGATAACGCAAGGCTTAATATAATATTATTGTGTGTGGTATTACAGCTTTTCTATCACTAATGCGGAAGCTCCGCCACCACCATTGCAAATACCTGCAACGCCTATTTTGGCATTATTTTGATGTAAAACGTTGGTCAGGGTTGTCAGTATTCTGGCTCCGCTGCAACCCAGAGGGTGACCTAAGGCTACGGCACCACCGTTTATATTTACCTTTTCGGGGTCTAATTTTAGTTGCATATTGTTGGCGATGGCCACTGCAGAAAATGCTTCATTGATTTCGTAAAAATCAACCTCTTCAGGGCTGATGTTTGCGTGTTTAAGAGCTTTGGGTATAGCCAATGAAGGAGCGGTAGTGAACCATAAAGGGTCTTGTGCTGCATCGGCAAAACCTCTTATTTTTGCTAATGGTGTTAGACCTAAGGCCTTCAGCTTCTCTTCGCTAACAAGAATAATGGCGGATGCACCGTCATTAATTGTAGATGCATTGGCCGCTGTTACCGTTCCTTCTTTGTCGAATACAGGTCTTAGTGACGGTATTTTGTCAAAAAACACATTTTTGTACTCTTCATCTTCGTCAAATATTTTAGGGTCACCTTTGCGCTGTGGAATTTCTACAGGCACTATTTCATTTTTAAACTTGCCAGATTCCCAAGCGGCAGCAGATCTTTTATAAGAATTGATAGCGTATTCGTCTTGCATTTCTCTGGTAATGTTCATCTCCTTTGCAGTATTGTCTGCGCAGTTGCCCATAGGGAAATTGTTGTATGCCTCCCATAAGCCATCATGCATTAATCCATCTAATAGTTGGCCGTGCCCATATTTGTATCCGTAGCGAGCCTTGGGGACGTAGTAAGGTACATTAGACATGCTTTCGAAGCCACCAGTAACCACTACATCGTTAATGCCTAGCATAATGCTCTGTGCGCCTAAGGCTACAGCCTTCATGCCTGAAGCACATACCTTGTTTACAGTAGTACACGGTACATTATGTCCAATGCCTGCACTAAGGGCTGTTTGCCTTGCGGGGGCTTGGCCAAGGCCAGCAGATATTACGTTACCTAGGTATACTTCGTTTACCTCATCGGGAGATAAGCTTATTTTGCTGAAAGCGCCTTTTATGGCTATACTTCCTAATTGAGTGGCTGTAAAGCCAGATAAACTACCACCGAAACTTCCGATTGGAGTTCTTACGGCAGCTACAATATATACATCTTTCATAGTAGTTTAATTTGAGGGTTAAACTGTTTTGCAGTTAAACAAAAATAACTAATAGACAGCACAATGTTGGCGCAAAGCGGATATTATTCAATGAGGCTGAGGTGAGTCTTCTCATTCATTAGTAAGGTTTTTTTAGCGTTGATTCCGGCTTAGATGTATGTGTGTTTTAAGGGTATGCTGCTGAGCATAGCTGAGCTAGAGAACCAATGATTTTTGATGGCAGGAGAGTAAAAATTTATTAATTGTAATTAATTTTACTTTGAGTAGTTTTGATATTTCTTATTGTAAATTTTATTAATTTTATTTTGGATAATCCGAATACTTTAGCCGAAAATATTTCCAAATTGAGAAAGCGTAAGGGGATTAAGCAAAGCGAGATGGCCGATGCGCTGAGTATTTCTAAATCTACGTTATCATTTTTTGAAACAGGCAAAAGGTCTCCGCGAGCTTTTATGCTAAAAAAGATAGCCGCATTTCTCAATGTATCTATAAATGAGTTAGTGGAGGATAAGGTGTCTTCTCTTAAAAATCATGCAGGGGAGGAGGGAGCAAAACAAAGCCTTATATTTACTACAGATGAAATTATGACTTATAGAACCCTATTGTCAGAGGTGCAAGATAGGTATAAAGAAACCGATGATGAAGATCTAAATCAGGTTTTAGAATATAGTGAACATATGGCTATGCTGCTTGAGGCGAAGATTAAAGAAGTTTACGATATGAATATTAAGCTTAATTATGTCACTGGTTTTTTGAAGCCTTCTGAATAACAAAAAAGCCTGATAGAATCAGGCTTTTTTGTTATAAGTTTTATTGATTTAGCTCTTGTTTTGTTGATAAGATTCGAGCTCATCAATTTGAGTTTTCATGGTTAATAAATCATCTGTCGGGGTTATGAGTTTTAAGAGCTCTTCTGTGGGTTTGTTAAGATTTTCCATGCCGACTTTCATTCTGTGTTGAAAATCTTCTCTAATAGTTTTATTCTTAATGTAAGCTCTGTAGGCCATAGTAAATGCTGCTAATAAAATAAGTACTAGCGTCCCTACAGATTTTGCGATTAACCACCTCTCATTAGATAGGCTAGCCTGCTTTACTTCTATTTCGTGGTTTTTAACTTCCTTGGTTAGGGCTATTAATAATGGCTCTTTGTCTAATTTATTAAACTCTTCCATTAATTTTTCTTGATGCTCTTTCAGGTCATAAACATGGAAGATTTTGTCGTAGCTTAAATTACGGTTTGATGCAATTAGTGCTTTGTGATTATCTATGGCTAAGTCTAGTGTTTTTGAAAAGGCTGTGCTAATAGTATTGTCATTGTATTTATTTATGATATAGGTAATATGCTTAGCCGCTTCATTATAATTGCCTAGGGCCTGATGCACTTCTATGGCTATGTTGGCTCTTTCTATGGCTACAACTTTGTTGTTGGTAGATGCATTTGGTAATTCTTCCGCTAATTCAACCCAATTCAATGCTTCATCATATTGTTGATTATATAAATAGGCTTCGGCTATATTATAATAAATGTTGCTTTTGAATACATTGTTGTCTTCTGCAAACTTGATGGCCTCGCTATAAGTGTTAATGGCCTCATCATACTTTTCTTGTAGAAAAATAACTCGTCCTAGTTCATTGGTTATGTAGGCAAGTCTGTTGTAATCTGAGGGGTTAAAGCTTTTCTGGATCGAAATGGCTTTCGAAAAGTGCGATTCGGCCTCACTGAACGCATGTAACTGTTCGCTTGAGAGGCATGTTGCTATATTTAACTGACTTTTTATTAGATATTCAAAGTCATTGTTTTTTTCGTATACAGAAGATGCCTTTTTAAAATAGGCAAGCGCATCTTTATAGTCATCGGCTCTTAAAAAGACAAAACCAATATTTAAAAGCTCGTCTGCACCTCTAGCTTCATCACCTAAATCATTGAAAAGGTCAAAGGCATTTAAATAATTGTTAACAGCTTTTTCGTATTCTCCGTTAGCATTATGAAAATATCCTAATCCATGCAATGATAATGCTAAGTGTAGCTTGTTGGAGGTTTTTTCAGACAACTTCAATTCATCTTCCAAAAATGCATATGCAGCCTCGGGGTTAGAATATTTATTGATTTTATAGAGTTGGTGATATACCTCTAATTTTGATTTATCACTTATGTCGCTTTTTAATGTGGACATTAACTCAGGAGTTGACTGAGATAACTCTACAGCTTCCTCTTCATATTGGTTACATGAAAAGAGAGCCAATGAGATAAAAAGAAGCGCTCCTACTCTGTTAAGATAGGAAAGTAGGTTTGATTTAGGCATAGTACTTAGTTAGGTTAATTAGGAATTTGCTAAATTCTCTAATTATCTTTAAATAGACCAAACTAATAACTGCAAAAACCTTACATGGCAATATAAAATTTCATGAGATTATTATCTGTCGCCAGCGTCTTCTCCATTGCCCCCAACTGTCAAATCTTCATTATCTCTCTTCGGTTGTATTTCATCCGAATTGTCCATACATGAAGTGAAACTTAATATAAATAAGCTAAGAACAAAGAATAGTGTTGTTTTTCTGATATTCATAATGATAATGTTTTATGTACAATAATAATCATTAATAAACGGATTATCTAGCTTATTAGTGCTTCAACCTTACACCGATTATGATTAGATTAAGGCCAGGCTTTACATGTATTAAATCTGGGAAATGTTGTGGTTTTTAGCTTTAATGCATGGGGCAGTTAAAACATTAGTACTGTGGGTAAATCACTTCTGATCGTGATTTTGTAATAGCATTATAACGTTGCACTCCTCTATAAGCCTCGTCAAAATTCATTAGTATAGAAGTGATGTTGAAATACCAGTTGCAAAGATATATTTTGATCGCAGTGTAATCCGAACTATTTAAAAGAATATGATCTCCACAATTTTTTACGTTTTTGTAGTGCTTATTAAGGTGTTGTAATATGGTTAACCAACACGCGTTAAGCTCATTTTCAAATTTAATGGTCCCTGAGTTTTTTGAGTTGTATAATTTTTTTAACAGCAATATATCTTTGTGAGTCAGTCTGTTGTGTAAATGCTTATGGCTCAATAAAATGTGAATTTCTTTAAAGGCATAGGCGAATGCATCTTCATAAAAAACTTCAACTTCCAAGATGTTAGTTTGTACTTGGAATCTGCTGTACATTTTAATTTCATTATTGAAAAGTAGCCTGAGCCCTTCTTTGTTTTCTGAGTAATTGCTTACTATTTTCATTCATTACTTTATTTCCAAACTCAAAATTTTATTTCAAGTTGATGATTGTAAAAGCGTTATTTCTGAGGTTAGGTTGACTTTCGTTTTGTAGAAGGCTAGTTGTAAATGTTCCTCTAAGTTTTAAGTTTATTGTCAAATTTGATGTTGTAGTAAAAGTAATGGGCTCTTTGTTGTCTCTGGTTTTATATTAATTTAACTAAAAAGATTATATAAACGAAGTAATTATGGTATTGATATTAGCTTTAATTATAGTGCTTTGAATATCAGTATATAAGGATTCGGTTTTGTTTTGTATAGAAACTTTATTTTTTGTGCTTAAATTTCTGTGCAGATAACTCTTATTTTGAAGCTATAATTTCAATTTCTATAAGGCAATTTGGTGCAGTGGCTAAGAGTGGTAGAGGTACTATGGTGCTAGCAGGCAGGTTTTGGCTCTTCCAAACCTTAGAGGCGATGTCAATTAGTATTTGTTTTTTTTCTGGTGTGAAATCCACAATGAAAATGGTTTGTTTTACTACGTTATCAATAGAAAGTGCTACGGACTCTAGTGCTGTTTTAATATTTAAGACCGTCTGGGTAACCTGCTCTTCGAAATCTTCTGAGACTAATTTTCCATTTGTGTCAGAAGCCCATTGCCCAGAAAAGTAAAAGAGCTCCTTTGCTGAGCAAACTTTGGCTATGTGAGAAAAGCCATTTCTAGTGGGGTTAAATAATTCTTTTGGGTTAATAAATTCATTCTTTTGATGATTCATGGTTTTATCGTTTTAATGAATCATAAAGGAATGGATATGTATTTCGTTAGACATTTACATATGTAAATGAATTTATGATTTTCTGTTTTTACGCCTAATTCGGCTTAGTTGGGTTGGGGTTATTCCCAAGTATGATGCTATATGATATTGAGGGATAAGTTGTTCTAATCCGGGGTATTCTTTTAGAAAAATATCATATCTTTTATCTGCATTTAATACAACTAATTCAACTTCTCTCTTTTCCTTTTCAATAAAATATTTTTCAGCCACAATTCTCGCAAATCGCTCTAAATCTTGGTGTTGGTTGAATAGATTTGTTATTTTTTGATAATCAGCTACTAATAATTTACAATCTGTTAGTGCTTGTTGATTGATAAGGTTGGGTGATTGAGAAACCAAGGAAGAGAAGCCTCCAACCATGCTATGCTCTATGAAAAAGTGTTTATTGTATTCAATGCCATCACTGTTACGATAAAACGCCCGCATGATTCCTTCTTTAAGAAAGCCTATCTTTTTTGATGTTTTACCTTCTTCTGTGAAGTATGCTCCTTTTTCTATAGACAATTCGCTAAAAATCTTTTGAATTATATCCCAAGTAGTATTGTGGAGGGGGGAGATGGAGTTGAAATATTCATGTAAATCTTTCAAAGTTGTTTTCTGTCTTGCATGCAGCAGTTACGCTTGGGATGACTATTGTAAATTTCTGTGAGGAAAAGTAGTGAAATTAGATGAACGTCACAATCATTATTTTGGGAATGCATGTGATAGGAGGCGCCAGCTTGAGGCTGTCACCTGTAAACATAACAAGAAACTTTGCACAAGTACCTGTGGAGAATCACGGTATGCTGCAAGTTTAAAGTTCGTAAAAAAAGGAAAGCGGCAGAAGTATGAAGGAGGTAGAATGGCTTGCTTCATGGAAGGTTTGCTCGGAAGTTTCAAATTGATAGTTTGACTATTGGTTATATCACCTTTTATCGGTTTTAATCTAGCTCGAGATTCTGTTTGACAATTTGTTGTTTGTTTTTACGATCTTTCTTTCTTTGTTCAGACTTTTCTTGTTTGTTGTATTTGTTGCTGTCTGAATCAAACCTCATGTGCCATTCGGCCATCCATGAGCCTTCTTTGATCATTATTCCATTCATTGGGCAGGATTCATACCCGCAATTGTGCTTGGAGTATTGTCCAAAGTTCCGATGATTCAATTTCTTATCCTTGATTAACTCTCCTGATTTTTTCTGATATTCTCCCACGCTTGGCGTTCATCCGCAATAGTCAATTCTTGTCCGAGAGTAGAGACCTCCAGGTATGTTTTGGATCCTTTAATTGATGGAATTCAAAAGTTTTGAGGAAGTTCTGATGCGCAATTTCTCTTATCTCAATTTTATGTTCAATCGAAAGCTTATCGTTCTCAAGAAGGGATCGATAAAGTCCAAGGGTGTTGAAGTCAGTATATTTCTTGTACTCCGAAATATATCGTAGATATTCGTTCCGTGTTAAAGAGTTAAAAGGTTTGTTAATTTTCATGATTTTCGGTGCGTAGATTGCTGATAACGTTGAGTGCATGAAGTATAGCATCCGCTATAGCGCTATGATTTCATTTGTAGTCTGTCTGCATATGGGCATTTAATGATGAATATATCAAAAATATTCCAGAGAGTGCAATTCCCTTGTGCGTGGGAATTCTGAGGATCCCTTAGTAAGGCGCGAGGTGGTTTGTCGTGAGGCATGCACTGAAGTAAGCAAACGGAGATTCAAAGAATCGTGTAGTACCAGACCCGTACGCTACGTGGTGGGTGAGGCTCACTCTGGCTCAATTTGAGTCAGAGCCGTCTACACTATTGTCTCTAGTTTTTTTATTTATTAATTCAATTTCCATTTTCTTTTTCAAGTCAGTTTTCAAGTCCATTCTTACAGGCTTAAATTCGATTCTTTCCTCAAAATTTTCATTAAAACTGTTTATATAATCTTCTGATTGTTCAGCGAGAAATTCCGAAAAGTGATTAATTCCAACTGAAAATTCCAAGTCAATGATTGAGTCCGTATTTGGTTTGGTTTGAAAATAAGTAAATTGTCTTGGACTACTTAATCCTCTATAATATCCGAGTGTATCTCTTTCTTTGTTAAAAATATGACAGTAAAGTTCGTAAGGTCTTTTCTGTAAATAATTCCAATCAGATTTAAATTCAGAGCACAATGTGTCGTTCCAAGAAATAAAATATCCACCAGGTTCAAATTCCAGATACATCTCTATCTCAATTTTTATTCGGTCAATATTTAATTTTTCCTGTTTGTCAGAACAACCAAATAGAATTCCAAAAATCAGTATGTAAATTATTCTTGTCATAGGGTCTGATTAAGCACAACCAATTATATAAGAGACACAAACATTCCCTTATTTCTATTGTGTAATCAAGCTAAAGGATTTTTAATTAATTTCATAGAGGTGTTGGCTACATGAGTATAGATCTCTGTCGTTTTACTAGAATGATGTACTGAAAGCACTTGAATTTGACGAAGAAATGTGTGGTAAAACTATGTCGCAGTATGTGAGTAAGAGTGGGCTTTGTATACCTCTTTTTCAAGGTGTTTCAATGGCTTGTCTTTTATAGTGAGTAAATAAGGAGGGATAAAACAATGAATACTACACCGACAAACTACACCGGAAATAAAAAAACCGCTCAATCTGAAAGATTAAGCGGTTTTTTATGTCGGGGCAGCAGGATTCGAACCTGCGACCCCCTGGTCCCAAACCAGGTGCGCTAACCGGGCTGCGCTATGCCCCGAACTTATGCCCTTACTACTTATAGTAGCGGAGAGAGGGGGATTCGAACCCCCGGTACCTTTACAGGTACGGCAGTTTAGCAAACTGCTGGTTTCAGCCACTCACCCACCTCTCCGGGCCTTTTACGAGTAGTTGACTTTTTGTGTCAACCGTTTCTGTAAAAGCGAGTGCAAATATAATGGAACAATTATCTCTTCTCCAAACGGTTCTTAAAAGTTTTTTTATTTTTTTTATAAAAACAACATTTAATGCCTCTGAGGCGTTCTAAATGCAGATTTTTATTTTTAAAAATTTTTAAAAAATTTGAGTGCAAAGGGTGCTTCTTTATATTTGCCACTTGCTAACATTAACAAAAAGAATTTATGACTTGGCTCTATTCGTTTAGCACACTGGAAATAGCTTTTATTTTTCTGTTTATAATATTCTACTTTCTTTATTTATTTAGAGTGATAAGAATTGCTCGCAGACTCAATACCCCATATCAACAGGTTTTTATTAAAATAATTTTAAGATCAATTTATTTTGCTCTTTTTATAATGGCCTTATTAGGACCATCTTTTGGCGAATCTAAAAAAGAGGTCAAGTCAGTAGGTAAAGATATTTTCGTTTTGGTGGATCTTTCTCAATCTATGAATGCAATGGATGTGCAACCTTCAAGGTTGGAGAAGATAAAATTTGAATTGAAAAATATTGTAGAAGCATTCAGCTCAGACAGAATAGGGGTGATCATTTTCTCTTCAGAAGCTTTTATGCAGGCACCTCTTACTTACGACCAGAATGCCCTCAATCTATTTATAGAGACGTTAAACACTTCATTAGTGCCAAATGCAGGAACTGATTTTGCTCCACCACTACGCTTGGCGTTAGATAAGCTTAATAGTGATGACTCACCAATTACTCAACAAAAATCAAAGGTAATAGTGCTGATTAGTGATGGGGAAGACTTTGGAGAGGAGACGCAATCTATAGCTGACGATATTTCAGAGCAGGGAATTAAACTCTTTACTTTAGGAGTGGGCACTAACAAGGGGAGTAAAATACCCACAGGAAGAGGTTTTAAGAAAGACAATAGTGGCAATGATGTGGTCACCAGGCTGGATAGTAAAACACTTCGTAGGTTAGCTAAAGAAACGGATGGGAAGTATTTTGAAATCAATGCCTCTAAAAATGATGTTTCTAGATTAATTAACACTATCAATGGCATTGAAGGTGAACTCAGGGATTCGCGTCAAATGGATGTTACGGCCAATAGATATTATTATTTCCTTGGGCTTGCAATAATTTTACTGCTTATTGACGTTTTAATTAGTGTTAGAACTATTAAAATTTAATTAAATATCAATTTTATAGATAATTTTAAAGTTGAACTAGAATACAAGCCATGAAGTATCTATTTGTATTTATATTACTTAGCATTAGTTCCTCATTTGGTGATCTGGACAGGATTGCTAAGATCAACTCCTTGAAAAAGGAGGCGAAAGAGGCTTATACTAAGGGTAACTTTGACTCAGCAATAAAAAAGTATAATTATTTGCTCGATAGTATGAATGTAGAAGATGACTATGTGCAGCTTAATCTTGCCAATGCATATTTTCATAAAAAAGATACTGCGCAGGCACTAAATAATTACACCTCGTTAACCAGCAGTAGTTTTAATGAGGTTAGGTCGGTGGCTCAGCAGCAGTTGGGTATTATGGCCAATAGAACTAAAAAATATGAAGAGGCATTACATCATTTTAAAGAAGCACTAAAGGCAAACCCAAAAAATACGGATGCCCGATATAATTATGAAATGGTCAAAAAAGCTCTAGATCGTCAAAAGAACAATCAAGATCAAGACCAGAATAACCAAGATCAGCAGGATAAGGATCAACAGAATAAGGACGATAAGAAGCAGGATCAGCAAAATAAGGATCAGCAAAATAAGGACGGTAAGAAAGACGGAGATAAAGACAAGAAGGAGGAGGAACAAAAAGGGGAGCAAGATAAGCAAAACAAGGACGGAGAAGAAGGCAAGCAAGATCCGGATAAAGAACAAGATAAAAAGTCTGAAGATCAGCAGAAAAAAGGAGAGAAGGGAGATGAAAAGAAAGAAGAAGAACAACCTAAGGCCGGAGATAAGACTGATAAAAATGAAAAATCTGAAAAGAATGATGCACAGCAGCAAAATGTGAGTGATAAGCTCGAGAAAATGAATATTTCTGAAGAAAAGGCGCAGATGATTCTTGAAGCCTTGAAGAATAAGGAAATACAATACTATCAGCAGAATAAGCATAAAGCCACCAAGCAAAGCTCTAGTAGCAAGCCTGATTGGTAAAAATTGATTGTCGGTTTCATTAGGGCGCGGCAGTGGCCAGTAAAACCCTAATCGAATAGGTATATGAGACTTTAATTTTAAAAGGGAGAAATAGAATAGCATAAAATGCACTCTATTTCTCCCTTTTGGTTTTTATGCTTTAAAGTGTTTTTTGAAATTAAAAGAGCGAGATAAGATAACAGGCTTGAATATTGATTTTATACAGCATTTTATGCGTTAACGATAGTTTTGCCTGTATTCTTTTGGAGATAAGTTGGTCTTAGACTTAAAAAGTTTTGTGAAATGAGAGGGGTGCTCAAAACCAAGGTCAAAGGCTATTGAACTAATGGGCTTTTCTGTTGCAAGGAGTACACCTTTAGCTTTGTCTACTATTTGTAAATGGATGTGCTCCATTGTTGTTTTTCCTGTCGATTTTTTTAATAAATCAGATAAATAGTCAGGGGACAGGTGCAGTGCTTCAGCAAAATGTTTTACACTTGGCAGTCCTGTTTCTATTAACTGGTTTTGGTTAAAGTAATCTTGCAAATACCGTTCAAACTTCTGCACTACATCACTATTAATTTTTGCTCTGGTGTGAAACTGCCTATCATAAAAGCGCTTGCAATAGTTCAGCAATAAATGGAGATTATCGATAATTAGTGTTTGTGTATGTTGATCTATATTTTGCTCGTATTCCTTTATGATTTTGTCTCTGCAGTCTTGCAAAATCATTTTTTCCTCTACAGATACATGTAAAGCCTCGTTTACATCGTAATTGAAATAGGAATAGTCGTGTATTTTTTCTCCCAAGTAAGAGCCATAAAGTAGATCTGGATGGACGAATACGCCCCAGCCTTCGGCTACTTTAATTTCTGTTTCATTTTTAAAAACCTGATTGGGCGACATGAATAACAGTGAGCCTTCTTCAAAATCGTAATGGCCGGCACCATATTTCATATCACCCTTGGCTTGTTTACATAAAATTATATACAAATGTGTGCGATAGTGCCTTGCACTTCTATTTTCTGAAGGCTGATTTTTAGCAAAGTCTATGATAGTAACCAATGGATGCTTAGGCTTACCATAGTCATAAACTCTGTGCAGGTCAGAGATTGATTTTATGTCAACAATGTTGTTTTCCAATTTAAATGTTCGGTTTTAGCGTGTTAGTTCATGAAATTCTGTATGTAATTTATAAATTCTGATTCTGAATGTCGGGCTTTATAGTTTGTAAAATGCGTGCAATCTTCACCAAGCACATACCTTAATTTATAACTGTCATCTGTGACAGATCCGTAAATGGCAGACGCTACTTCTTGTGGTGTTATTGTTCTGAAACCAGATGTGTTCTTTTGATAGTTTCGAAAGAATCTTTCCATGGTGATATTGTAATCTTCAATAGTTTGAGGTGTGCTGCTTTTTGCATGGCCAAAATTAGTGACAGAAGATCCTGGTTCAATTAATTTTACTTTAATGCCCAACTTAAATAACTCAAAAGACAATGCTTCCGAAAATCCTTCGATAGCATATTTAGAGCTTTCATATATACTTGCAAATGGGAAGCCCACGCGACCTGCCACAGAAGAAATGTTGACTATAACACCATCTTTTTGCTTTCGCATGTAAGGCAATACAGCCTGAGTGGTTTTCATCATGCCAAAAACATTTACCTCATACTGATTAAGTAATTGTTCTTCGGTGGCAGATTCAAAAATACCCATTACGGCATACCCTGCATTGTTAACCAAAGCATCTATAGTTCCAAATTTTTCAATTCCTGCAGCAATGGCCGTTTGTATGGAAGAGTAGTCCTGCACATCTAGCCTCACTACTAATACGTTATCTAGCCTATTGAGCTCTTCTTCCTTTTCAGGGTTTCGCATGGTGGCTATTACATTCCATCCTTTTTCATGAAATATCTTAGAGCTTTCTTTTCCAAAACCGGATGAAGCTCCGGTAATCAATACTGTTTTTTGCATGATTTTAAATTTAAATACGCAGCAAAAATCCTCATACCATAAGGCTTACCTTTGATCATTTCCGGTTATTACTTATACATTTTCGGGTTTTTCATATACTACTGATGATGAATGATTTATGAAAAAGAGAATTGCCGTTAGTAAAAGTGATTACGGTGTTTAAACATAGATATTGCCAGCCCTATAAACAATGCACTTTTTCTCAACTCTCTTCACTATCAATTCGTTATAGCAGTAACCATTCATATATTAAAATGACAACATTAAAAGATAAAGTAGCCATAGTTACAGGAGCAGGTTCGGGTATTGGAAAAGCCATAGCTAAAGCTTATGCCACTGAGGGAGCAAAAGTTATTGTTTCTGACATAAATGAAGACCATGGTAATGGCACGGTTGCAGAAATCACCAAAGCAGGAGGCGAAGCATTTTTTATAAAGGCTGATACGTCTAGCCCTGAGGATAACAAAAATCTGGTAGCTAAAACTGTTGAAAAATACGGGCAGTTGGATATTGCATGTAATAATGCAGGTATTGGTGGCCCGGCTCAGCCTACAGGAGAATATGATATAGCAGGGTTTGATAAAGTAATAGCTGTTAACCTTAGTGGTGTTTTTTATGGATGTAGGTATCAGCTAGAGCAAATGGAGAAAAATGGAGGTGGTAGCATTGTTAATATTGCCTCAGTACATGGTACAGTGGCAGCGCCTAATAGTGTGGCTTATACCACTGCCAAGCATGGAGTAGTAGGTCTTACCAAAAATATAGCCGCTGAATATGCGCAGAAAAACATTCGTTGTAATGCCGTAGGCCCTGGGTATATTCTAACACCACTTTTAGAGCAAAATCTTGACGATGCCGCAAAGCAAGCTATTGCAGCAAAAGCACCGGCTAATAGGTTGGGTACTCCAGAAGAGATTGCTGAACTTGTATTGTTTCTTAGTTCTGACAAAGCAGGTTTCTGTAATGGTTCTTATTTCATTGCGGATGGTGGATATACTGCTATCTAAGTTACTTGTATACAAAAAATAGATGAGCCTCATCTGGTTTTAATGCCGGTGGGGTTTTGTTGTTTTTAGGAGTAGGTGCTTTAGCTGTAGGGTAATTTTGCTACTTCAGCGATGAAGTAACTACCTCTATTTTTTATAGTTATTGGTACAAATCGATAAAAAGTAGCACTTACCTCGCTAGAATGAAAATATACTTTTCTTTTCCTTATTTCTCTCTAAATACGCACTCCAGTTCATCTTCACGAAAAACTGATCGAAAGCGCCAAGAAGAAACTTTCTAGAACACTACTTACAAGCAATGAACTAGTTTACGAACAGGTTTTTTGAAGAGCTTGAGTCCTTTAGCAACTTTTCAAAGATAGAACCCATGGAGTTTGGCTAATGGTTTAACTGACTTATGAGTGAATACTTATAACATGTAATGCAGCTATTTAACTATTGGGCATGGAGCAGTTCTTCATTTTTTACCAAATGGTAAATGAACTATCTTGCCAATCACTAACCTTTGTGTATGGAAGAATTGATAAATTATCTTTTGCAGTTTGGTAACCTGAATGAACGGCAGCTCGATTTTATTCGAAGCAGAGCAAAGGAGTTTAATCTTCGAAAGGACCAATACTTTGTTGAAGCTGGTAAGGCTCCTAAGTACGTTGGTTTTATTCTGGAGGGAGTTTTTCGTTCGTGCTACTATAACAACAATGGAGAGGAAATTACCAACTATTTTGTAGACGAGTATAATTTCATTACTGATTATCAGAAGTTTGACGCACAGCTGGTTACATCAGAATATGTGCAGGCAATTACCGATAGCAAGTTGCTGGTTTTCTCTAAAAAAGATTGGGACGAAATCTGTCATACCATTGTAGATTGGGATAAAATCGTGTCCAAAGTGTTTCAAAAGTGTCTGATGAATGTCATAGATAGGAGGAGTCCTTTGGTATCAGAAGATGCTACTACAAGGTATTTATCATTTATCGAGAAATTTCCAACATTAGCCAACCGTGTTCCCCTTTCTTATGTGGCCTCTTATCTGGGTATTACTCAGCAATCATTAAGCAGAATAAGAAGAAATCTTCCTTAGAAAATGCTTTTTACCATATGGTAAACACTCTCAATTTTAAGTTGTGAACCTTTGCTTCATTATTTTAAATAGATAAAAAATGAGCAAAAAGATCGTTTTAATAACCGGTACCAATAGTGGATTTGGGTGGCTTACGGCCAAGAGTATAGCAGCCCTAGGGCATCAAGTATATGCGACTATGAGAGATACTCAAGGGAAAAATGCAGACAAGGCAAAAGCGCTTTCTGACCATGAAAACATCACCGTTCTGGATGTTACGCTTACAGATTCTTCTAGTGTGAAAAATGCTGTTGATAGTATTCTTGAAAAGGAAAAAGCGATAGATGTGTTGGTGAACAATGCAGGTTTTACGAGAGTGGGAGTGGCGGAAAGTTTTACTGAGGCAGAAGTAAAAGAATTGTTTGACATCAATGTATTTGCGCCTTGGAGTTTTATGAAATTAGTGTTGCCAGCCATGCGTAAGCAGTCAGAGGGTTTGATAGTGAATATTTCGAGTGGATTTGGGCGATTTTCTGCCCCCTTTTCAGCTATGTATAGTGCTTCCAAATTTGGGATAGAAGGCTTGAGCGAAGGCTTGCATTATGAAGTAAGGCCACTTGGAGTAGATGTAGCGCTCGTTCAGCCAGGGCCATTTCCTACTGAAATGTCGCAGAAGAATAACTTTGGCTCTGATGTTTCAGTGATGGAAGCCTATGCCTCAATTGCTGAATATCCTAATAAGATGGGAGAGGCTATTGGCGAGATATTTAGCACCATAAAACCAAACCCTCAGGAAGTGGCAGATGCGGTAGTGGAGTTGATTAAGCTGCCGAAGGGACAAAGACCGCTTAGAACCGTGGTGGATAGGGCAACCGGCAAGTTTGTGGAAGCTGCCAATGATGCTGTCAAAGTTGAATATGCAAAAGGTATTAGCGCATTTGGGATGAAAGACCTATTGGCGTAGGTTTATTACTCTTTTGTCTTTTAAAGGGTAATTGAGCGGTTGAACTGTTAGGTCAACCGCTATTTTTTTATGTATCTAATACCATCGCATGATGGTACTTTGTGGTTCTCTTGGGTAAGATGTGGCGTTTTCATATTTAGTACATCAATTATTTCAAGGGTAAACCGATGAAGTGCTACTGTGGTAATTCGGGTACAGAAACCCTGTAAGGTCTGGTAGAGATGCTTTCCAGAAAGGCTAATATTGCTTCCTTTTCTTCATTATTAAGCCCTAAAGGCTTTAGTAATGGTGATTTTTCGGGATATAGTGGAGAGTCGTTTTGACTTTTGGGTATAACCTGTGGCATGCCGTCATTGTACATGCCTATTACCTCTTTAAGTTGAAATAGTAGTCCACTGTGTAGCCAAGGGCCGGTAAAGGTAACATCTCTTAAGGAAGGGGTACGAAACTTCCCCACATCTGCGGTATCACCACTGATGAGAAAGAGGCCTAAGTCTTCAGATGGTCTGCCTAGGTGTGATTGCCCGTTGTTATGAAACTGATTATCGGTAAAAAGAGGGCCGTTGTGGCAGTTGATGCACCGGGCTTTGGTTCTGAATAGGTGTAAGCCTAATATTTGCTGATCAGATAGTGCTGCAGTTTTTCCTTCTAAAAACTGGTCAAATGCGCTTTTCCTGCTTACTATGCTGCGCTCAAAGGTGGCCAGTGACTGCTGCACATGGGTGATAGTGATGCTGGTATCACCAAATGTTTCTTTTACTAATTTCTTGTAGCCCGCAATTTTATTCAAGTGTGCCACTAGTGTATCAAGCTGCATATTCATTTCCAAGTGATCCTGAATAGGGAAAAGCAGTTGTTCTTCCAAGGTGTGAGCTCTACCATCCCAGAAAAAAGAAGTAAAATAGCCCGTATTTATGATTGACATGGCATTTCTTTTGCCTCTTCTGCGCTCATGCCCAAAAGAGCGGGGTTTGCCATCAGCCCAGCCTAGTTCCGGGTCGTGACAAGAGGCGCAGGCAATAGAGCCTGATTTGGATAGACGAGGGTCAAAGAAAAGCATTTTTCCTAATTGAGCCTTTTTTTTGCTATATGGATTGGAGCTCGGGTAAATCATACTGGGTAAGGGGGCAAGCTCTGAGAATACGGCACTTTTATCTACAGTGGGGGATGGCCATTGGTCACGGGGCTGTGAGTACAGTTCTCTTAAATTGTTAATGCTGTTATTGGCGTGGTATAAGTATTGAAAATTCAGCATAGAAAAAGCTAAGACGGAGAGGAGTAATATTGTTTTTCTGTTCATGTATTCAAATACCAAAAGCATTTGTACATGTTAAGTACAAATGCTTTATTTTGGGCTAAAATGTTATAATCTAATTTTTTTTTTTGAATGTTATTTACCCTGCAGAAGCTCTTCTCTCGGTGGGTATTTCAAAGTGCCTCACTTGGATGCCGTTACCAATGCTGGTTTCATCAAAAGTAACGCTGATTTTTATAACCCCAGACTTATCTGTTTCATCATAAGAGTAGGTGCCTTCGCCTTCTATCTCTACTTCGAAATACTCAGGGTTATCAATACCATCATCTGTTTCATCTACTTTATATAGTCTTACGGCTTGTTTTGGTACAATTACCACACCCGATGTAACATTGCTAGAAGTGGGTACAAACCTAATCGCTTCTAAAATGTATAGACCCGCTTTGCTAGACGTATTCATATCAATGGTATTAGGATAGTCATTGTCTTTGTAGAAATCAGGCATGTTAAAGGCATTGGTAGTAGCGGTGTAGTTTTCTTCTGTCCATGATGAATGCCTGAAGCCAAACATATTTGGATCGGCACTATTGTCAGATGCATAACCATAATAGGTGAAGGCGAAACTCTCGTCCATTATGATGCCTGCAGCCGGGTCGCTATTTTTTCTGCCTGTAGCTGGCACTGCTACATCATCAAAGGTGTTATAAGTATATAGTCTATGGAAGGAATCAGATTGATCAATCCAAACACTCATATCCACTGTGGGGTTAATAATTTGTATAGTAGTAGAGCTTTCACTACCCAGCGTTAGATTTGTATTTTCACCTTTTTCTAGTTTTAAATTTAAGGTTGAAGAGGCGCCATAGCTTTTAGAGTCAGCGATGGTAACGTTTATAGTTCCGGAGTTAGCTCCTGCGGGTATCATCACGGTTTGTGCTTCAGGAGCGATATAGTTAGTGCCAGCATTAGCTGTACCTGATAGCGTAAAGCTTATCTCCAGATCTTCAGGGGCAATGGTATTTAATATTACTTTTACGGAAACGGTTTCTTCTAAATATTCATTAGTAGTATAGGTGGCTGCCTCAAAAGTAGCTACCAAAGCACCTTCCACATCATTATCCTGAAGGTTGATTTCTGTGCTTGTAATATTGCCCAGTGTTACATTGTCTATACCAGGAGAAGTCAACTTTAAGATTATATTTCTATCATTTTCTTCTACTGCATAATTATCTATAGGTTTTATATCTATAGTGGCCTGCGTGCTTCCGGCAGCAATGGTTACAGATTTATTACTAATGCTTTCAAAATCGGTACCTTCAATAGCACTACCACTGAGGCTATAGTTAATAGTAACGTCTTCCGGCCATGCCTGAGAAAGTAAAACAGGGATGCTTAGCGCTTCTGTAGCACCTTCTGATAGTGTGTAAGTAGAAGATTCCAGAGTGATGGTAGCTTTTAACACGTCATCATCATCGTCTTTACAGGAGAACAATAAGCTGAGTAATAAGCATACTGAAAGCAGTTTTTTTAAATATTGGAAATTATTCATTTTTATATGTTAATTGATGTAAGGTTTTCTTTGTGAATATTTTGCGGTAATTGCTCATTTTTCTTAGTCATAGCCCTCATTTTTTTCCAGCTTTGAGTTAATGTTTAGGGCATCCTGAGGTATGGGCATCACAAATCTGTATTGCGGATAGTCAGCGGTGCAGTTATAAATATTAGAATTACAGTCTTGCCTAGAGATTCCTTTTTTCTTTCGGGTAAGGTCGAATAGTAAATGACCTTCAAAGGCTAGTTCTCGTCTTCTTTCAAGCAGTATTTCTTCCACCAGTGCTTCATTAGTTAAAGTAATGTTAGCTGCATCAGGGTTTGCTCTCTGCCGTATCAGGTTAAGGTCATTTTGTGCCAGTGCACTGCGCTTTAGCTCTGCATAGGCCTCTGCACGTATTAAATACACCTCAGAAAGTCTTAGTAGGGTTACATCATTAGCGGTATTAGCAGCATCTCCTGAGGGGTATTTTTGAGTGGCATAATCATCATCATCATTTATAGTTATAGCATGGTTGAGCCCTCTTATATCTTCAGGCTCATAGAGCGAGAGCAGGTCTTCTGAGGCTTGCAGATAGTTCTCTGAAGTACTATTAATCCCCCATACGGTAGATAATGTGGTGATTGTAATATTGGAATTATCCAGCCGGAGCAGGTGTTCATTTTCACGATATCCGTTTTGCCATATACTAAGGTAATCATCATAAGAAGCCAGGTTTACAACTTGTGCATTGATCACTTCTGAGGCCATAGAAGCAGCTTTGGCCCATTCATTTTGGTATAAGTATACCCTAGCCAGTAAAGCCTGAGCAGACTGCCTGGAAAAATATATGGAAGTAGAGAAGTTATCTAGCAGGCTAATGGCTTGAAGCAAGTCATTTACGACCAATTCATAACCTTTAGCTACGGAGCTTCTTGCTGTTTCTGTGTCAATAGCGGCATAGCTGCCTCTGAGTACAATGCCTTTATGGCTGGCATCATCTGTGTAATTAAAAGGTTGCGCATATAATCTGAGTAGATCAAAATGCACCAGAGCCCGAATAGCTAAGGCTTCACCCAGAACCTGATTTTTTTCTTCCTCCGTACCATCTGTCAGTTCTGGCATGGCTTCTATTATATTATTGGCAGCCAGAATTACCTCGTACGTATCCCGATAGGTATACTTGACATCATCTTCACTGGTAGCGATATTCATGTTATAGATGTCTTCATAATAACTTTCGTTCTTAGAAGTAGGCTTGGCATTACCCCCCATCAGTTCGGCATAGATAGGATAAAACCTGCCCCAGTAATTGGATGATGATAACATATTATAAGTGCCATTTAATGACAGCTTTACATTATCAATGGTAGATAGAGCATCGTTTTTAGATATCTCCTCTTTAGGGTCCTGATACAGAAAATCTTCGCAGCTGGAAAATAATAGCAGTGAAAATGCTGCCCAGATGATGGTTGTTCTTGTTAAGCTCTTCATTATTAAAAACTGAGATTAATGCCTGTGGTGATAGTTCTGTTCTCGGGGAAAAGGTATTTATACTCTGCTATACCGTTCCTGTCAGGATTGTTTTTTCCGAAGTAGAGATAGCCAATATTGGTACCTTGTAAGTAAACCTGACAAGAGTTTAAGTGCAGCTTGGAAGCAATAGCGGAGGGCAGTCTATAGCTAAGTGATACATTTTGAAGCTTGAGATAATCATTATCAAAAACGCTGTTAGAAGTAATGGGGCCATATTGCCTGTGGTTCTTACTGAGCATAGGTACATCTGTGACGTCACCCGGCTGCTGCCATCGGTCAAGCTGATTAACGCTTTGATTATATGTGCCCATTGCTTCTCCATTGCTTTCCCAGTTTTTATTGCTAAGCACAATGTCTGATCCATACGAGTAAGAAGTTAAAATGCTCAGTGTGAAATTTCGGTAACGAATGTTTTGAGTAATGCCACCATAGAGCTTAGGGCTGCCGGTACCAATAGGCACCATATTATCGGTACTCATAAAGTTCTCTATCAAATTCCCATCTTCATCGTAGTAGGTATTAGTTCCGTTGCTGTTTATTTGTTCGGTAAGAAGTTCTCCTTTTTTAGTGTACCACCTTCTCGTTCCTGTTTCGGGGTTTACACCACCATATTTTAGTCCATAAATGGTGCGGGTATCTTCTCCCACTATGTACCCTGTGCCGGAGGTGAAAGTAATTAACTCCTGATCTAGCTTAAGCTTGGTGATAATGTTTTTATTAAAGGATAGGTTAGCACTGGCATTCCATTCAAATTGCTTTTTATTGATTATAGAAGTACCCAGAGTAAATTCCCACCCGGTATTTCTTAGGTTAGCATAGTTAACATCTACATAGCTAAAGCCGTTTTCATAGGGTGCATCTATAGTTGTAATGGCATCCATCACATTATTTTGGTAATACTCTACAGTGAAATCCAGTCTGTTGAGAAACTGCATATCCAGACCAAGGTTATATTTTAGGTTTTTCTCCCAGGTGAGGTCCGGATTTTCTGCCGTGGCCGGAATAATTCCTATCTGGCCACCATAAGCATAGTTTGCATCTATTCGGTAGGTGCCTTTAGCTGCGTAGACCCCAATTTTTGAATTACCGGTGGAGCCGTAAGAGGAGCGTAGTTTTAGCAAAGTCAAAAGCTTATTACCTTCCAGAAAGGGTTCTTTACTCACATTCCATGAAACACCTACAGAAGCGAAGTTGGCGTTTCTAACATCACCCCCGAAAACGGAAGAGGCATCGTTTCTCGCATTTAGCGCTATGATATATTTCATTTTATAGTCATAGCTCAGCTCTCCAAAGTAGGATACAGCACTGTTTATTTCCTGCAGCGAAGCAGAAGTGTTGTTAGAGGCACTGGTGAGGGTGTGTAAGTCTTCATACATAAAGTCAGAGCCGTAACCCCTTAAAACATCGGTGGTTTGTTCTCTCAGTTCCATACCGCCCATAGCGGTGAAGTGGTGTGTCTCGTTTATGAAGCCTGACCAACGAGCCTGAAAATTGGTTATCCACTGTAAATTTTCCCGATCTACTATGTTTAAAGAGCCTCCGAGACGGCTGGCAGTTATATTATCGGATGATTTATAGATGGTATGCCTGTTTTTGTAATAGTCTATCCCTCCCAGAGCGCTAATAGTGAGGTTATTAATAGGGGAATAAGAAAATCTGATACTGTTATTGCTGCTAAGACCTTTGTGATAATTTTCATTTTGTGCCAGTACAGCTACAGGGTTGGGCAGATTGGCGAAGTAATTTGAGTTGTTATACGAGCCATCATCATTATAAGGAGATAAGTTAGGAGGAGCCTGGGCATAACTAAATACGTTAAGCGCATTTTTCCTATGCAGGCTAAAAAGCATATTATAATCCATTTTTAGTTTATCAGAAAAGCTAACCTGAACCCCAGTTTTAGCACCGAAGTTCTCGAAGTCATTGCCTTTTGAAATGCTTTCTTGTTTCTTGTAAAACAGAGAAGACCTGCTCTTTACTTTATCGCTTCCACCACTTATGCTTAGGCTGGCCGATTGCATTATGCCATCTCTCATAATGAGGTCATTCCAGTTGGTATAAATATCAGCAGATCCCGCTTCTATTTCGGCTTCTTCTTCTGTATAGCCACTATTCATATAGGTTTCTTTACTTAGCATCACATATTCTTCGCTATTCAGCCACTTCATAGCGTTTATAGGTTTGGAAATGCCTCGAGAATAGTTGAAATCTACCTTTAGCTCATTACTTTTTCCTTTTTTAGTAGTGATGAGAATAACACCATTTGCTGCATTGGCACCGTATATAGCAGATGCTGCGGCATCTTTGAGTACGGTTATACTTTCTATTTCGTCAGGATTAATGGCGGCCAGTGGGTTTAGCCTTTGTTCATTAGCTGTAGCTTCACTATAAGTAGAAGATACTGTAATATCATACAGCGGTACCCCGTCCAGAATATATAAAGGCTCGCTGGATGTAGCTCTTTGGAGATTGCTTCTGGGCAGCAAAGCACCCTGACCACGCACCCGAACCGAAACTGGCAAGCCGGCTTCGCCACCTCCGGTGTATTCTACCTGCACACCTGCTATTTTACCTTCTAAAAGTTTTTCGAAGCTTTCAATGGGGCGATCCGCATTTAGCTCATCTGCATTTACCTGAGAGATACTACCTACTATTTCTGATTTTGGCTTTTCAATGTTATAACCCGTTATTACAAGTTCGTTCAGCTCTTTTAGGTCTTCCACCATGGTAATGCGTACTTTGGTTTTGGAGCCCACATATACGTGTTGTGTTTTCATACCTATAAAAGAAACAATGAGAGTGTCATAGCCATTACCGGGCATGCGAAGGCCAAACTTGCCACTTGCACTAGCTATAGTCCCTAAGTGAGTGCCTTTTACTATAATACTAGCTCCGGGAAGGGCATTACCTTCATAGTCTACTACTTCTCCGATAAGTTGTTGACCTGATTTTTGGTCTACTACCTTTAGTAATACCATACCTGAAGAGGCTTTAAAACGTACGTTGGTGCCTTTAAACAACTCTTTTAGCACCTCTTTTACCGCGGTGTTTGATTTTTTTATACTTACCTGCTTGTTTAATGGTATTTTATCATCGCTATAACTAAACGCAATGCCATGTGCATTGGTAAGGGTGTTTAGTATCTCTTGAATGCTTCCAGCCTGCTGTATTGAAATGTGTTTTTGAAGAAGAGATTCCTGTCCCAACACCACAGAGCTAACGCCACACAGGTATAAAATCACCTGTGTCAGGATTATTTTTCTTTTTAGGTACTTCATTATTTAATTACTAGCTTCTTTTTTGGTAAGTATTATATCTTGACCCTGATAGGTAGCTTGAACACCCATGGTGTATTCAAAAGCTTCAAGAAATTGAGATAAGGTAGGTTCTTTAAAGGTGCCACTAAACTGGCTGGTTAAAATGGATTTGTCTTTAATGATGAATTTTCTCTTGTAGTATTTTTGTAAGGTGTTAACTACAGTAAGAATTTTTTCTTTTTTGAATACCAGTAGGCCGGTTTTCCAAGCCAAAGCATTATGATTTTCTGATATTATTTTATGTAAGTGAGAATCTGCAAAATGAGCTTCTTCGCCACCAGTAACAATCATGTTTTCATTATTGTGAGTCAATCTAACTTTACCTTCTACTACTAAAAGACTGGGAGACGTATTTTTAAAGTCGAGCAGATTAAAACTAGTACCCAACACTTTGGTGGTAAGATGTGGTGAATGTATTTGAAATGGTTTTAGAGAATCTTTATGAACCTGAAAAAAGGCCTCACCTTCAAGTATCACATCACGATTGCTCTTAAACCAGAAATTATATTTAGGATAGGTAAGTTTAGAGCCTTCATTAAGAGTTACCACACTTTCATCTGGCAAGACTATTACCAAGCTCTGGTCAGCCTTGGTTGTAGTGGTTACTGTTAAATTAGAAATATATAATACGGAAGATGCTATTATTATCAGGCTAATAATGGCAGCATAAGATAATGGCCTGTTAAACCATACTGTTTTGGCTGTCTTTTTTCTGCGAGCAATTATTTCCTGTATTTGAGGCTCTATTTCTTGCCACTTTCTTGAGACTTCGTCTTCGTGTTGGGTCATTGGTTGATTTCTGTAAGTATAATATTGGTATTTTTTTACCTGCTTTACTCACAGACACATAAGTGTCAAAAATCTACTACTCTTATCTAGAATTTTTTTAAATAAGGAGAGAAATGTGCATTCCAGCTATCAAATAGAGGATATAATCGACCTCATTAAAGTGAGCTGACAGTTTAGGGCGCAGTAATTTGATAGCTTTGGCAAGGTGATTATCAACGGTATTGATGGAAATGTTAGCCTTTTCACTTATTTCTTTATTAGAAAAACCTTGAAGGTATTTCCATTCAAAAACCTGCCTACACTTTGGGGGTAAAAAGACCAGGTTAATATGAAGGGCTTCTTGTATTTCTTTGGCGGTAAGCTGCTGTACCGGATTGGATGAGCCATCTATAGTTTCAGGAAACTCCTGAAAATGAACTTCCTTTTTATTACGCCTCTGTAAATTAAATGATTTGTTTTTTATAGCCCTTATCAGGTAGGCCGATAAGTTTTCTACCTGTTTAGTAATCAGCTGTTTTTTGCATATTTCAAGAAAAAGCTGTTGTGTAATGTCTTCTGCGTCCGTTTTATCTTTAAGAATAATTTCCGCTTCTTTCTTTAATGTGAGATAATATTTTTTAAATAAAAGCTCGTACCCACGGATATCATCTTTAAGGATGAGTGAAATTATTTGGCTGTCAGCAGAGTTCATACTGCATAGTTATTTAAAATCATTCTAAATAACAATACTGTCATGATGTTAACTTGTATTTTGTTGTTTACATAATGGTCTTTTTGTGATGTTGTAACCCTTTGAATATCAGTTAAATCGATTTAATCGGTGATTATGAATTTATAATTGGATTGCAAAAAAAAGAGTTAGAAAACACAAAGTTAAAGCCTGTGAAATAGTGAACAGCCTTTTCATAGGTTGGGCTCAGGTACAAAAAAAATACTTGGTTTTAGTCGTAGAGCTTCTGTAAGAAAAGAATATTGAGGATAACACTCAAAATATACAAAGGCAAGAAGGCAAATTTAATTTTATAACTTTTAATCAAAATTTAATAAAATCAACCTGCCTGAATTCACCCAAAATCCCTTTTCTGAGATTTTGGTCATTTTATAAGAAATAATGGTTATAGCTAAGCCTTGGTCTTGAGATAGGTTTGCATCATGAAACTATTTAACGGAAACAAAATGAAGAATTTAGGTATTAAAAAGATAGGCGTATTTGTCTTTTTAGGAATAATTATATCTATTGTTTTAGCTTTCACTGTAAATGATGACGCTGAAGAAGAAGCTCAGCCAGCAGCTATGCCATTGCTAAAGGTGGAAACTGCAGCTCCTGTTTTTAACGAAATTGTTGAGTGGGACGAATACAGTGGTCGTTTTGAGGCTAGTAATCGTGTTGAAGTTCGTGCCAGGGTAAGCGGATTTTTAGAACAAGTGAAGTTTACGGCAGGTCAGCAAGTAAAGAAAGGACAGGTGCTATTTGTATTAGATCAGCGTCCTTTCAAAATAGAGCTAGATCAGGCAAAGGCTAATTATGCACAGGCTATATCTACCTTAAAAATTGCCAAAGATAATTTTAACAGGGTAGAGTCACTAGGTAAAACAGGCGCTGTATCTACAGAAGAATTTGACCAAAGACAGCAAGCCTTGGTACACGCAGAGGCTAGTATTCAGCTGGCTCAGGCTAAAGTGGACAATGCTAAATTAAATTTAGAATTTACCGTAGTAAGAGCTCCTATCTCGGGATTAGTAAGTCGTGATAGAGTTAATGAAGGCAACCTTATTGATGGAGGAAGTGCTAATTCTACATTGTTAACCACCATTGTGGCTACTCATCCTATTCATTTCTATTTTACAGGTAGTGAGTCTGATTACCTTAAATATGTACGCTTGGCGCGCAATGGTGAGCGTGGTGCGGCCAGATCGGGCGAAATACCAGTGCAAATCAAATTGTCAGATGAAGATGATTTTAAACATGAGGCTACATTAGATTTTGTGGATAATGAAATTGATGATAACTCAGGTACCATAGAAAGTCGTGCAGTACTCGATAATAGTGATAATTTATTAGAGCCTGGAATGTTTGGCAAGGCCAGAATATTAGGAAGCGCCAAGCATGATGCTGTGATGATTCCTGATGAAGCTATCGGTACTAACCAGTCGTTACGTTATGTATATGTTTTGGGTAAAAACAATGAGGTTGTTGCTAAAAATGTCACCTTGGGGCCTTTGCATAGTAATGGGTTAAGAATTGTAAGAGAAGGATTAGATAAAAATGATCAGATCATTATCAACAATATTCAAAAGATTAGACCAGGGGTGGTTGTTGATCCTGTGAAGACTGACCTTGCTGCTAAATAATTAAGCATAAGCTGTAGCAAACACCAAAACCTACACATTTATCGGTCAATAAAAATAACTGCATAGTTAAGTTTTAGCAAAGTAGTTTCTACTGTCAGTTTTTTGATTGACAGTACGAAGCCTGGGATTTTATTGCCCATTTTTCAAAATAAATCAAATATGAAATTTAGTCACATTTTTATAAAAAGACCAATCTTCGCGGGGGTGCTGAGCGTGCTCGTGCTCATCGTTGGAGGATTGGCCTACGTATCGTTGCCGGTATCTCAGTTTCCTGATGTAGCTCCGCCTACCATAGAAGTTGTAGCTACCTACCCAGGAGCCAATGCTCAGACACTCTCTGAAAATGTTGCGGCACCTTTAGAAAAGGAAATCAATGGAGTAGAAGATATGATTTATATGACTTCACAATCTTCAGCTGATGGACGAGTAACATTACAAGTAGCTTTTGACTTAGGTACTGACTTGGATAGAGCACAGGTACAGGTGCAAAACAGAGTGGCCATTGCAGAGCCACGATTACCTGAATCAGTAAGGCGCTTGGGTATTACTACTAAAAAGGTATCTCCTGATATGCTTATGGTAGTGAATATGTATTCTCCTAACGGTACATATGATCAAACTTATATGGGTAACTACGCTGTATTGCAGCTTAAAGATGAGCTTGCTCGTATAAAGGGAATTGGAGATATTCAAATTTTTGGAGCGGCCGAATATGCTATGCGTATCTGGTTAGACCCTGATAAAATTGCCAATCTAGATATTACTGCAGGTGAAGTAGTAGCTGCATTAAGAGCGCAAAACGTTCAGATTGCCAGCGGTACTTTAAATACTTTGCCTTCAGGTAGTCAAACTGCTTTTGAGGTAAATATACAAACACAAGGAAAGTTGGTTACGACTGAGCAATTTGAAAATGTAATTATCAAGTCAGGTAAAAACGGGAGAATTGTAAAGCTAAAAGATATCGGTCGTGCCGAGCTTGGAGCTCAAAACTATGCTACTCGAGGTTATTTGGGTAAAAACCCAGCTATTGCCATGCCTATATTTCAGCAGCCAGGTGGTAACGCGTTAGAAACAGCAGCAGCCATTCAGCAAAAAATGGAGGAATTGAGTGCTAATTTCCCTGAAGACCTTAAATATGAAATTGCTTATAACCCTACAGAGTTTATTCAAAAATCGGTAGATGAAGTATATCACACCATATTTGAGGCGGTAATTCTCGTGGTTTTGGTGATTTTGCTCTTTTTACAATCTTGGAGAGCAGCTATTATTCCCATATTGGCCATACCTGTTTCATTGATTGGAACATTTGCCGTTATGCAAGGAATAGGCTTCTCGTTGAATACTTTAACATTATTTGGGTTGGTATTGGCTATTGGTATTGTGGTGGATGATGCCATTGTGGTGGTAGAGAATATGGAGCGTTATCTTGAAGAAGGTAACACCCCTAAACAGGCAGCTTTCAAAACCATGGACGAAGTGGGAGGAGCTTTGGTGGCTATTGGTCTTGTGCTTATTGCCGTATTTATTCCAACAGCTTTTCTTGATGGCATATCAGGTCAGTTTTATAAGCAATTTGGGATGACCATTGCGGTGGCTACAGCCATTTCGGTGTTTGTATCATTGACATTAAGCCCGGCTATGGCGGCTCTTTTAATGAGACATGAAGAGAAGAAAAGCAGCAAAGATGTATTCTTCCTATTAAAGCCTTTTGTGTATGTTGGTAATGCATTCAATAGCTTTATGGATAAGCTTTCTACCAGTTATGGTAAAGGTGTGCAGAAGTTAGTTAGAACTTCGGTAGTAGTGCTTTTTATCTATTTTGGTCTTATCGCTATTACTGGTTTAGAGTTCAATAGAGTGGCCAAAGGATTTATTCCAGGAATGGATCAGCAGTATTTCATTACTCTTATACAGTTGCCTCCAGGGTCTTCACTTTCAAGAACCGATAAAGTGGTGCAAAAAGTATTGAACAATGCTTTGGAAATTGATGGTGTAGAAACTGCGGTATCATTTGCAGGGTTGGATGGAGCATCATCTACCAATTCTTCCAATGTTGCGGCTGTTTTCTTGGTGCTGGAGGAGTTTGAGAAAAGAGAAGAAAAGGGGCTTGAGTATGGAGCATTATTAGGTGCAATTCAAGGTCAATTAGCTCAGATCGATGATGCTATTGTTATCGTTATTCCACCGCCATCGGTAAGAGGTATTGGTAATGCTGGGGGTTTTAAAATGATGGTGCAAGATAGGGCCAACTTGGGAACGGCACAACTTCTTGAAGCTACTAATGCACTGGCAATGGCTGCCAATCAAGATCCTGTTTTGAGTAATGTATTTACATTCTTTAATAACCAAACACCTCAGTTGTATTTGGATATAGACCGTGAAAAGGCTGAAAAATTGGGGATAGACGTTCAGAATATCTTTCAATCATTAGAAATATACATGGGGTCTGCCTTTGTTAATGAATTCAATTATTTGGGTAGAACTTATCAGGTTACAGCGCAAGCAGATGCGCCAAACAGGCTTACTCCTGAAGATATATCAAAAATAAGGGTACGTAATAATCAAGGCGGTATGGTGCCTTTGGGGTCTATTGCTAAGCAAGAAGACATCGCTGGGCCATCGAGAGTTCCGAGGTTTAACCTTTACCCTTCAGCATCATTAAATGGTAATATTTCTCCGGGCTATAGCTCTGGTGAAGCCTTAGATAGAATGGAGGAATTAGCAGCAGAGGTGTTGCCTGCGGGTATCTCATTCCAATGGACAGAAATTGCCTATCAAGAAAAAATGGCGGGTAATACGGCAGGCATAGCTTTCCTTTTGGCGGTAGTATTTGTGTTTTTACTGCTTGCTGCACAGTTTGAAAGTTTGGTGTTGCCTCTGGCGGTGATCTTTATTGTGCCAATGGTGCTATTATCAGCCATGATCGGTGTTGATCTTGCTGGTTTAGACAATAATATTATGGTGCAGATCGGTTTGGTAGTGCTGGTAGGTTTGGCCAGTAAAAACGCCATTTTGATTGTAGAATTTGCTAAGCAGCTGGAAGAGAGAGGTATGGCCTTAAAAGAGGCTGTGATTGAGGCATCTAAGCTTAGGTTAAGACCTATTTTGATGACAGCCATGGCATTTATACTAGGAGTGGTGCCGTTGGCATTGGCTACAGGTGCAGGTGCTGAGTTACGTGTTTCTCTAGGGATGGCAGTATTCAGCGGCATGCTAGGGGTGACCATATTTGGAATATTCTTAACTCCAGTCTTCTATTATTTGGGAAGAAAATGGACTTCTAACCCCAATAAAGAAAAAAATATCAGCATATAATGAATAGTAAAAATATAAATGGAGCTAAAAAGACAGCCTTCTTTTTAGCCCTTACATTGTTAGCGGTTTCGTGTGGTATAAAAAAGAAAGATTATGCCTCCAAAATGCCCGTCTCGGTTGAAGATGATTATCTGGAAAACGGTATTTCAGACTCTCTCTTTAATACCACAGCTACATCGGCAGCATGGTGGTCTGAGTTTAATGATCCGGTGCTGGATACTCTAATTCAAAGGGCTAGAGGGCACAACCTCGATATTAACAGTGCTGTAGCTAATTTTGAAGCTTCCAGAGCACTGCTAAAGTCTACTAAGTTTGATCGCTACCCAACGGTTACTGCTAATGGCGGCTATACAAGAACCCGTCTCGGGGAGAGTGTTTTTGTGCCAGGAGCACACCCTACTTACAGTACTTACAGTGCTAGTTTCGATGCTTTTTGGGAGACCAATTTATTTGGAAGGGTATCTAATAGAGTAAAAGGTGCTTATGCTAATTCTCAGCAAGCACTAGCAGATATGCAGGCTGTTTATACCCGCATTTTTGCTGAAGTAGCTAATGATTATATATCCTTAAGAGGCACACAATATCTATTGGATATTGCACAGCGAAACTTAAAAGGTCAGCAAGATACTTATGATTTAACAGTTAAACTGTCTGAGGCCGGTACTAGCAACAACCTTGATGTTTCTCGTGCGTTAGCACAGTTAGAAACTACCCGTGCCAGTATACCTCCATTAGAAGCGAGAATAGAGGCGTTGAAAAATAGTTTGAGTGTATTGGTAGGTGAGGTTCCGGGTAATTTGGATGCTTCCATCGTAACTAAACAACCGTTACCTAGTCTGCCTTCATCAGTAGCACTAGGCAATGTTCAGGAGTTATTAAGAAGAAGGCCTGATGTACGTAGGGCAGAGGCGGTGTTACAGCAAAGAATAGCGCAGTACAATATTTCTGTAGCAGATCTTTATCCTAATATCCAGTTTGGCGGATCTATTGGGTTTTCAGCAGTGGATTTTTCTCATTTCGGAACCAATGAGTCCTTCACCTGGAGTGTGTTTCCTAGCATTAGCTGGGCCGCGTTTAATTTAGGAAGGGTGAGACAGCAGATTAAAAGAGATGATGCATTGACACTTGCAGCGCTAAATCAATATGAAAAAACAGTGCTAGAAGGATTAAGTGAAATAAAAACTTCATTGAGCAACTATACGCAAGAGCTTAGAAGAAGAGAGGTATTAAAAACGTCTTCCAGGGCCAGTTCAGAGGCTGCACAGTTTGCCCGAGATAGGTACAATGCCGGCCTTGATAACTTTATAGATTACCTCAGTGCTGACAATGCCTTACTTCAAGTGGAGAATTCACTGGCTTTAAGTGAAATTTCTTCCGCTACATCACTCATAGCCATATATAAAGCGCTAGGTGGTGGCTGGGAAATTGTAACAGAAGATGAATTGGAGCAAAAGTTAGATGCAATGAAAGCAGATGGCCGTGAAAAGCTGAATTAAAAATTTTGCTAGGCAAAATCAGATTTGCTGATGCATTTATCACAATTATAAATTTCGTAAAAAAACTGAATGGAGAGGGCAGATATACCCGTATTTGAAACATTTGATGAGTTGTATGGTGCTATTGATTTTCCACATCGTAGTCACATACCTGACTTTGATATTTTTGCTGTTGAAGATATGGAACCCTCATCCAGAAGGTGCATGGCGCCATATAGGCAAGGTTTCTATCAAATAGGTGTGTTAAGCTATTTGGGAGATACTGAGCTGAACGTGAACACCAACATGCTAAGTTTGAATGGGTACACTTTGTTTTTTGTGGTACCCGGCCAGGTATTTTCGTGGTTAAGGGATAAGAACATGACTGGCTATTTTATCATGTTCAGGAAGGAGTTTCTTGGAAATTCTTTTCTGAACATGGTAAATGATTTTCCATTCTTCAAGATTTCTGAGCACAATTCCTTTCTGTTAACAACAGAAGAGCACAATTCCATGCTTTTTGATATGCAGCGGATGCATTCTGTATTTAAAAATCCGCATCCATACCAAGAGAAAATGTTGGAAGGGATGCTGGGCTCTTTACTTTATTTCTGTAAGGCTATTTTTGAAAGAAATAAAACCACAGAAAATCATTTGTCAAGATCTCATATTATTTTTAATAAATTTGAGTCTTTGGTCAATAAGCGATATGTAGATACTAAAAATGTGAGTGACTACGCAGAGGAGTTGAACATTACGGCCAACTATCTGACCACCACAGTGAAAAAGATAACTGGGAAGAGTGCTAAAGATATTATAAATGAAAGGTTACTAGTAGAAAGTAAAAGTTTACTTAAATACTCAGGGTTGGATATTGCGGAAATTGCCTTTAGGCTAAATTTTCATGAACCAACTCATTTTACAAGGTTTTTTAAAAAGTTGAGTGGGGTTACGCCCAACCAATATAGAAAAACATAGTTGATTGAAACTGAACAAAATAGAGCTATAGATTGATATTCATATTGTATAAACACATTAAAATTGTCCTTTTGAGGAGCAACATTTGATAGATTATATGAAATTAGACTAGGAATGTTATGAATGAGAATAGGGTTGCATTAGTTACAGAAGCAGGGAATGGATTAGGAAAGACCTTTGCTAATATTTTATTAGAAAATAATTACGAGGTGATATTGGCGGCATGTGGAGAGTGTTTTCATTCGCTGGCAGAAGAAGGAGAGGCCGTTAGAGGATACCAATTGATAGACACAGATTTCACCTCAGTAGAAAGTCTGTCTCATTTATCTGAAAGCCTAAAATCTTCTTTCGGTAAGTTAGATTTGCTGATTAACAATGCAGAGGTCGTCAATGGCTTTGGGCAAAAGATAGACCAGCTAGACCTAACGGATATCAAAACTGTATATGAGATTAACTTTTTTGCAGTAATAAGAATTATTCAATTACTGAAGCCGTTGCTAGAGAAAAGTGAGCACCCTAAGATAGTTAATATCACCAGCGCTATGGGAGATATTAATAAGATGAAAGATGAGGCCTTTTGCTACTCCAACTACTGCCTCACCGCCTATGCTACCTCAAAAGCTGCCCTCAATATGTACACTCACTTGCAGTGTAAAGAATTTATCCCTTCCAAAATTGATATCCTTTGTTTTGATCCTATTGTAATGAATAATTGTACGCACAATTCAGTGAACTTTTGCAATGAGATTAAAACTGATTTTGAGAAGATCATAAGCTGATACTTGAAATGTAAATTAAAAAACCACTTGATGTATCAAGTGGTTTAGTATTCAAAGCTTAACAATGCTACCATCAGCTAAAGCCCTGTAGTAACCATTTTCGTTTATTAGCAAACCTTCGGAGTCACCACTAGGCCAGTTTTTATGATAGTCTTTGGGGTGATATACATCTATTGCAAATACCTTTCCTCTATAGTATTTAGATACTCTGGATTGTAACGTATGCCCTACAATAACGGCTTTTGCACCAAACTTTTCTAACGGTGCGTTTACTTCGTCCTCCGAAAGGTTCTCTTTGAAATACCCTCTGTACCAACATATTCCTTTTTTAGATGATATTAACAGCTCTTTTTCATCTGCATTTGGTTTAGGATATGGAGCATATCCATAGGTTGATTTTAAGTAATTATTTATTTCTGAAATGTCCATATCTAATTTTGCTACGTCAGGATGTAGACCTCCATGGACAAAAACATTTCCATTGATATATTCTATACAATTTTTGCTTGCCAGCCACCGGCCCATAAGAGAGTTTTTATTGTATAGCTTGGATTGGCTTGTGCCAAGCATAGCTGCCACAAAAGTATATTTTAGTGCTGCTGCCTGATGATCGCCATACATGTTTTTGAGTTCATGATTTCCGAGGATAAAATGAACTTGGCCTCCAGCTTTTTTAGCTTCTTGCTCCATTTTATATATTAACCAAAGCACTTGTGTAGTGGAGAAGCCTCTATCTACAAAGTCGCCTAACAATACCAAATGATTGTGGCCAAATGTCCAATGGAGGTTATGATCAATAACCTGATTGTGAATGAGAAAATCACGAAATGTATTAAAGCCACTTTCAATATCAGAAATTGCCAGAATATTGTTGTGGTCATTGTAAATCACCGGAGTTGAAGTGACCACAGGGTTAATCTCTACATTAAAAAATGTAGAATCTAAAGGGAAATGAACCGTTGTTTGAAAGGGGCTGTCTGTAGTGTGTTTAGAGTTTTTGATATAGAAACCATCGTCTTTATTGCCTTTGATATACTTTACATGCAATAAGCTGTCATTTTTATAAAAAACATAAGGGCCTTCACCATCAAAATTTAAACGTTTGGAGTTGTGATTAAAAGTTGCTCTGGCGCCTATAGACAATCCAATAATTATAGTAACAGCTAGCAGCAATACTATAGTGATACCAGCATGTTTTAGGTATTGCAAAATTGTTTTCTTCATCTTCTTCTATGTTTTAATGTTCAACATTGCTTTTAGACGAAGATGTAGTGCATTATTAAGTTAGATAAATTAAAGTGATGTATCGGTTGATTATAGGCTTATAAAGCTTTTATCCCGTGAGTAAATGGTTTTATCACATTCTCGATGAGGTTGAGCCCTGATAAGTAGGTGTTTATCACTATTAATCTCAGAAAATGTTTTATCTCCTTACCTTGCAGCATGATCTACAGGTTGAAGAATAATCTATGGCTGATTGTAAAAGTGTTGGTAGCATTTTCTATTGCCTTGCCAATAGGAATTACCACTTACGAAATCATTTTTTTAGGTAAAGAATCGGTAATGTTTCTCGGAGGATTTCCTTCTGTGGTGGGCATTGCGGTAATGGTGTACTATAGTTTACTTTTAGTTGTAGCCTTAATATGGCTTGCTCTGCAGTTAAAGTCCATCATAAATTTGAAAAATGAAAAGATAAGAAATGAAGTGCTGTACCTACAAAATCAGGTGAACCCGCACTTTTTCTTTAATATGCTCAATAATTTGTATGGAATGATAGGCAAAGATGCAGATGGAGCAAAGCAGGTGGTACTGAAGTTATCTGAGTTGATGCGCTATAGTATTTATGAGGCAGAGAAAATAGAGGTGCCCATAAAGGAGGAAATTGCTTATTTACAAAATTATGTTGCGCTTCAAAAAATGCGATATCACAAACAATTTGATGTGACGTTAGACCTACAGCTGAAGGATGAAAATGTGCCTGTAATACCCCTTCTATTTATTATTTTAATAGAAAATGCTTTTAAACATGGAGTGGAAAGCCTTAGAGCTAATGCATATATAAAAGTGGTTTTAGCAGTTGATCGTCAAATGATTAAATTAGAAGCTGTTAATAATTATGATGAACAAGCCGATGAAAATGGCAATGGTATTGGTTTAAAAAACCTCAAAAGAAGGTTAGAGTTGGTATACCCTCAAAGGCACACTTTGCATTTGAGTAAAGAAAATGCAGTATTTAAGGCTAATTTAATGATAAGAATATGAGCAAGTACATGATCGTAGATGATGAGCATATGGCTCATGAAATAATTAAAGATTACTGTGATCTGCTTCCTGGGCTTAGCCTGGCATATCAGTGTTATGATGCTCTGGAGGCTTTAGAGTACCTCCGAAAGCATAGTGTGGATTTAATATTTTTGGATTTGAATATGCCCAAGCTTAAGGGCTTTGATTTTTTAAGAACATTGCCTAGGGCTCCTAAAATTATAGTTACCACGGCCTATCAGGAGTATGCCTTAGAAGGATATGAGTTGGAAATATCTGATTATTTGCTGAAGCCATTTAGCTTTGAAAGGTTTTTGAAAGCGGTTAATAGGGCCGTTGCGGAGGAAAAAACGCAGATTGTGAACAGTGTGGATAACTCTGAACAGCATATTTTTCTTTATGAAGGCAAAAAGCATGTACAGGTAAAGGTAAATGAAATCTGCTATGTAGAAGCTGCAGGAAATTACTGTAAGGTAGTGCTGACAGGAGAAAGTGTTATGGTAAGAATTAAAATTTCAGACTTACTAGCCAAATTGCCAGCAGGTAAATTTATGCAAGTTCATAAGTCCTTTCTGATAGCTAAAGATAAGGTAAAGAGTGTAGAAGGAAACCGTATTTTACTTGCTAATCAATTAATTCCTATTGGCCAACTCTATAAAAACCAAGTCAATAACTTTGTAAAACCATAGCTTAGAGATAAGAATAGATTGCAATTATTGGTTTGTCTAATAAATCATTCCTAACAAATGTCATTTTTAGAAATGACTACCTTCAGTGCTAGCGGGACCACAAACTTGTAAGTTTATGATGTTTCCTAAGCGGCTTTAATATATGAGTTGAAAGCTTTCAGGTGTTATGCACTTAATAGGATAAAGTATCGAAATACCTGTTTTCAGGTTCTTATTTTACTTATATTCAGTTGTCTAGGTCTTTAACTTGTATTCCATTATTAATTGTTAAACCCTACTGTTATGCAAGATTATATCAAGTTACAAAGTGCCAATGGTGAAGAACAATTGATTTTCACTCAAAATATAGTTAGAGTTCGTGAGATCAGTTCCCAACCTGATAACTACCAGATTTTAATTAATCTTATAGATGGAAATAAGGTGTATGCCTATATTTCAATGGCGGAATTTGAACGTGCCGTTAATGGGGAAGTTGCAGAGGCCGTAACAGAACCCACCGTTTGAGTAGTTAAATAGTTTTTCTTATACAAGGCAATAGCAGGTTGTAGTATACAACTTGCTATTTTTTTGTGGCAGTATTTCATCAAAATGTGTGCAAGTACATTTCTTTTGGCATTTTTCTAAATTATTCAGGGCTAATTCTTGATTTTAGGCCTATTTGATCTTAAAAGAAGATTTCATTAAGAGATGCAATGATTTGATTAATTCATTGAGTATGGTAACTCGGAGTTTTGTTGAAACAAAAGAAATAAAAATATGAAGATTGTTTTAACAGGCTCTATTAGCCAAATAGGCAAGCCCTTAACGAAAGAATTAATTGACCTAGAGCATGAGGTTACAGTAATAAGTAGTAGAAAAGAACGTATTGCCGATATTGAGGCATTGGGCGCGCAGGCAGCTATTGGTTCTATGTACGATGAGTATTTCTTAACGGAGACATTTCAAAATGCAGATATAGTTTACCTTATGGAAACCCATGATGCAGTAGGTGATATGTTTGACAAGAGCCTTGATTTTATCGGTAATATTAAATCTATAGCCAAAAATTATAAGCAAGCCGTAATAGCTGCAGCAGTAAAGAAAATAGTGCATTTAAGCAGCATTGGTGCGCATATGCAGGAGGGTAATGGTATTTTGAAATTTCACACCAACTCAGAAAATATATTAAATGAATTGCCTGATGATGTAGCTATTAAGTTTATGCGTCCTGTTGGGTTTTATACTAATATGTATTCATTCATACCTACCATCAAATCAAAGGGAATGATTATTTCTAATTACGGAGGTGATAAAAAGGAGCCTTGGGTAGCACCATTAGATATTGCTGAGGTAATAGTGGAGGAGATGAATAAGCCCTTCGAGGGGCGTATGATTAGATACATTGCCAGTGATGAAGTGTCGCCTAATGAAATTGCTCAGGCACTAGGCAAGGCCATTGGAAAGCCGGATCTTAAGTGGAAAGTTGTCTCCAGTGAAGATTTGTTACAAGGCTGGTTAAGTATAGGCTTTAATCAACAGATAGCTGAAGGTTTTGTAGAGATGCAAGAAAAGCAGGGTAGTGGTGTTTTATATGAAGATTACTACAAACATCAACCAAAATTAGGAAAGGTGAAGCTGGTAGATTTCGCTGCTGATTTTGCCAAAGCCTATCAAAATGATTAAGAAAAAGCTCATGAATGATAGGATATCATTCATGAGCTTCAATTTATGCGTTTAAAGCTTTTATGAGATCATTAGTATTCATTACATTAGCAAATTCATCGTTTAAGCTGGCAAGTGTAACCTGATGGACGGTCTCAGCATCAAAATGCTGCCCGTTAATGCCTTTTCTGTCAAAAGTAGCAGTAGCATCAGCGATCAAATAGGTCTCAAATCCGTAATTTCCAGCCATTCTAGTGGTGGTAGAAACACAGTGGTTGGTGGTTAAGCCTACTATTACCAGGCGTGTTATATTTAGCGTTTCTAGTTGTTGTTTTAAATCAGTGCCAATAAAAGCGCTATTGACATTTTTAATGATTACAGGCTCGTGCTTTAACGGTTGTATCATTTCTATCATTTGAAAACCTTCAGCAGATGAATGAAGAGGTGAGTTTGGGTTTTGTGAAGCATGTAAAACGTGGAAAATAGGTTGATCCAAACTTCGAAAAGCTTTTAAAATTTCAACTATATTTTCTTCTGCAGTAGGGTTGTTTCTATTGCCTCCCCAATATTCTTCATCTACAAAGGCCTTTTGTACATCAATAATGATTAAAGCGGTATTTTTTCCTTTTAACGACATGGCTATTCTTGTTTTGAATGAATTACAAAAGTATAAGGCAACTCTACGACAAAAAAGGACAAAAAATGGACATTTTAGGCCAGTGTTTGTTTCAGTTTTGAAGGGAGCGTATTTAATTCTTTTTCTAGTAAAACCCTTAGCTGTTTAGAGGTATTGAAGCCGCAGAGTTCTGCTATATGTTCTATCTTGTAGTCTGTATGCATAATTAAGCTTTTAGCTTTTTCTACTCTTAATTTATTGCGGTATTCCGCTATGGTAAGGCCTGTTTGTTTTTTGAAAATGCGCGTTAGGCTTCTGGGGCTGCAGCTAGTTAATGAAGCTAGAAAATCAATGGTAGAGGGTTTTTCTAAGTGAGATACAATCCAATCTTGCACGATATGAACCTGTGTGTTATGGTGATTTCTGTTTTGAAGATATATACTCTCTTGCGCATCAGCTCCAGCTCTTCGTCTGTATATCACTAGCTCTTTTGCAATGGTATTTGCAGTGGAAACGCCATGCCTTTCTTCTATTAAAAACAGCGTAAGGTCTATGCCCGTGGCCACTCCTGCGCTAGTATATACGTTTTCATCTTTGGTGAAAAGTACATTTTCTTCAACTAAAGCAGAAGGGTAGTTTGCTTTCAGTGTTGAGATGGCTTTCCAATGTGTGGTGCATTTTCTATTATTGAGTAAACCAGATTTCGCCAATAAAAACGCCCCAGTACATATACTACAAATGGTAGTCTCTTTCTGATGAGCTTCCTGTAGCCAATCAAAAAAGGTTTGATCCTCTTTTAGTAGCTCGAGTTGACTCATGCCTACACCACAAATAATAATGATGTCTTTTTTTTGGGGCCTAGCATTTTTAAAGTCTATTAGGTTTGCAATAGAAAGTCCCGAGGCATCATTTATTGCTCTTTCATTACTGAGATAATGCAAATGGTAATGGTGCCCTAAATCAATAGCTTCTTGAAATACTTGTACTGCCCCTGCCAAATCAATAAGCGTGAATTTTAGAGGCAGGTAAAAGTATACGTCAGCATATGATTTAGTCATTTTAGAATGCTATTAATGAGCTTAAATGTACAGATAAACTCAATAAAGTTAAAATGGAAAGTTCATCGTTTGGCTAACCATATATTGAATGTGAGCCATAGTGAATAATGTTATATCTATGATGAATACGGTTTATATTCAGTGAGTAAATAGAGAGAAATTTGCTTCATAATTAATAGACATAGATAATCGAATGTTATGAAAAAATTGTTTCTAATTTTACTATTGGCGGTTTCCATAAAAGCAGTAGCCTCAGTAGCAAAGCCAAAACCTCATATTTATTTATTTGTTCCTGGTGCTTGGGATGGAGGTTGGGATTACGCACAGGTAGACTCTATTTTTAGAGCTCATGGCGATGTGGTGTACAGGCCTACATTAACAGGATTGGGCGAAAGGGTGCATTTATCTAGTACTGATATCAATTTAACCACTTATATAAATGATATAGTTAATGTTATCAGGTTTGAAAACCTTCATGATGTAATACTTGTAGGCCATAGCTATGGCGGAATGGTGATATCAGGTGTGGCTGAAGTAATGCCTGAGCGTATCAGTCACCTTGTTTATCTCGATGCTATGGTGCCTAATGATGGAGAGAGTGCTAAAGACGTGTGTGGAGACTTGTGGGAGCAACTTATGGAGCCTCATATAAAAGATGGTTATATGAATTATCCGTTTGGAACGCCAAAAAGTACGCCTCCTACAGATGTGCCTCAACCTTTAAAAACTTTCACAGAACCTTTATCTTTAAGTAATCCTTTAGTTAAAAAAATTCCTGCATCTTTTATTCAGATGGTGCACAATGGCAAGGGTAATGGTGCCACCGATAAGATGGGAATTGATAGAGCGAAGCAAAAAGGATGGAAAGTGTACAAATTTGAAGGAGGACATTATTCTATGCGTGAGCAGCCGGGAAATCTAGTAAAGAAGCTAGAGATGATAATTGAAAAAGAAGGTAAATAGTTATATTCTGAACTCTATGAAAAGCAAAGTGATTCATCAGATCAGCACCATTAGTGAATACCATAAGGTGATGGGCTTGTCAAAGCCGTTGCACCCATCTATTAGTATTGTAAGCAATGAAGAAGCTTCACTACCTTGCAAGACTCAAATGAGCTTTGCCTTTAACTTCTACTCCATTGTGCTAGATAGAAATTTCCAGGGTAAAATGAAGTATGGGCAGCAGCAGTCTGATTTTGATGAAGGAGTTTTGTTTACTATGGCTCCGGGCCAGGTTTTTAAAGTAGAAACTGATGACCACAATATAATTAACAGATCGGGATGGGTGTTACTCATTCATCCTGATTTTTTGTGGAATACGGCTTTGGCAAAAAACATAAAACAATATGAGTTTTTTGATTATTCGGTTAATGAAGCATTATTTCTATCTGATAGGGAAGAGCGAGTGATAGAAGAAATTTTAAAGCAAATAACTCATGAACTAGAAACGAATATCGATAAATTCAGTGATTCAGTAATTATGGCTCAGTTAGAGTTGCTTTTGACTTATACTAACAGGTTTTACCAACGCCAGTTTATCACCAGAAAGGTAAATAGTCATTCTATATTGCAAGAGGCTGAGAAATTACTAGATGGCTACATTAATAGCGGTAAGCTGGCCACAGAAGGCATGATTACCGTTATACAATTGGCAGCTACCTTAAATATTTCACCTAATTATTTAAGTAGTTTGCTTAAGGTGCTGACGGGCCAAAACGCACAACAATTTATCCAAAATAAGATTATTGATTACGCTAAAACAAAACTTTCAACCACTACACTTAGCGTAAGCGAAATTGCCTATGAGCTAGGGTTTGAATACCCTCAATCTTTCAGCCGCCTGTTCAAAGCTAAAACCAGTCAATCGCCTTTAGAATTTAGAAAGGCCTTTTATTAAATAGATAGCAGTTCAGCTATTTTATCCGGACTATAGCCCTCTTTCAGCTCATGAAAATAGTCCGATTGCCATTTTTGAGATTTTTCAGCTTGTTTGCTCGTTACCTTATCCCAAGGGGCATATACTCTAAATGCTCTTTTGCCTTCCTTTTTATTGGTACTGACAATTCCTTTTTGTGTCAAAATTGATTTAGGTATTACAAAAATGCCAAAATTATCTTCATTGATAATGATGACCATAAAAAAATCAAAGCTGTCAAGTTCATGAAAAGGAGCTATAGGACCATGCTCGCTGCGCTTCCAAAAGGTAACAAATTGTCCGGCTTTCTTTGGGGTTAGCTTAGCTGTTCTACATATAAATCGGTTATGATTGAGTCTAAATCTGCATGCTTCATATTCGCTACTTTCCGCATCATTTTCAAAATGAGATACGGAAATACCTAGCTTATTGAAAATATAGGTTTGAAGGTGCGTTAAGTGTAAATGCATTTCAGACTTGGAAGTAGAAGTAATTTTAATTTTTGGCCATATTACTAAGATGAGTATGCTTAAAACTATCGTTGTATTTAAGGCCAAACCCAAATATACGATCCATAGCGGCATGAGCAAATAAAATGCTGCCACATAAGATAATGAGAGGGCTGTTGAATATAAATCCCATTATAAGTACAGTTATAGCCAAAAACTTGTGATGAAATATATTGTATAACATTGCACCAGTGCTGAGGTTGAACAAATACCCAGCCATAGATACGTCAGGCAATAGAAGGCAAGCGGGGAATACCCACCAAGGGTAATTTAGCTGATTGAAGAAGTATAAAGCGAGCAAAAACTGACCTACATTTTCAAGTTTTATTAAGTTTTTCATAGTCTTATTCTTTTTGTTGGTGAACTTTTACAAAGTTGAACAACTAGCAACTATGAAATCTTGATAAAAATCAAGGTTTTAGTGTTTGCTTTTTTCTAATTCGGCTGAAAGTTTCTGCTGACATACCCAGTACAGAGGCTATGTGATGGAGAGGTACTTGGTTAAATAGCTCTTTGTTTTGCTGGTAATACCGCTCATACCTTTCTTCTGCACTCATCGATAGGTGAGAAAATACCCTGTCTTCTAGCATGGCAAAGCACTTGATGATAAAACGCTTTTCAATTTCATGCCATTTGGGTAAGGCATCGCATAGTTTTAAGTAGCTACTTTTACTTAAGGTTAATAATTCGGTGTCGGTATAAGTCTGAATGTTCCATCTGTTGGGCTCGTTAAAAAAGAAACCAATGGCTTCTGTTATCAGGTAGTTTTCGGTGGTAATCCATTGAGTAATATCTTTTCCTTCATCGGAAATGGCATAAATTCTTAAAATGCCAGATTTTACTATGCTTAATTTGTTACAAACTTTGCCGGCACGTGTGAAATATTCATTCTTAGCTAAATGCTCTTCTCTAAAGAATGATTTAATAGTAGTTAGTTCCTCTTCGCTGAGTTTACCAAAATAGGTTTGGATTAATTGATTGAAGTTCTTCAATGTAGCTTTGCCTATGATTATTGTTTATTTAATAATAACCAACTTACGCTAGTTGAACAAGCAAAGTGTTAAAACATATTAAACCAAAAAAAAAGCTACTTTACTATGCATAAAATTCATTCTTACACATAATAAAGTAGCTATAGTTTATTTATTCAGCCGTTATTTTTCTGATTTGGAGTAACCCTGTAAGTCACGTGTATTTTTTTGTACTGCAATGGCCGAGAACATGCTCAATAGGAAACTCATGCCATAAAACCCTTTTTCACTTAGGGTAAGCTCGGCATTCCAAAGCCCTACAACCAATAACGTAACGGATAGCAATGCTGAAAACCAGCTGATACCATAATAAATATCTGTAACAGGAATGCCTTCAAGCCTATCTCTTACACTTTTTTGAACAGATACTACCGAAAATAATCCAAACATTATGATAGAGAAATAGTATCCTTTTTCATTCAATAGCATTTCAGCATTATAAAGACCAATAAAGTAGGCCGTCATACCGACAATTAGTGTTGACCAAGACACCGCCACAAATGCATTTGAAGGCTTGCTTATGTTTGCATTGTTCACCTCTCTTGTGTCTTTCTTTGTTGAAGTATTATTTTCTTCTGTCGGAGTTGCGAATGTGCTTTGATTCATATCTTTAATTATTTGATTATGAAACAAAGATGGGGGTTCCTAGAATCGAAAACATTTACATATGTAAAGAAAACAGATCAGGCCTTTTTAGCTCTAATCCTGCTTAGCTGGGTAGGAGTTACTCCTAAGTATGAGGCTACATGATATTGAGCAATCTGATTTTCTAGGTTGGGATATTCTTCTCTAAAGATTTCATAGCGCTCAGAAGCATCATTCATAACAAGCGTCATTTCACGCCTTTCTTTTTTTACAAAAAAGTCTTCAGCTATTACTCTATTGAGCCTTTCTACTTTAGGGAACTCCTCATAGAGGTTCAAAATATCTTTAAAATTGGCCTGTAGTAAGTTGCATTCGGTGAGGCACTGAATGTTAATCATGTTTTTGTTACCAGTGATTAGAGATGAATAACCTCCAATTATGGATGGATTAACAAAAAATAATTTATTAAATTCTTCACCTTTTGGGTTACGATAGTAGGCCCGCATTATGCCTTCTTCAATAAAAGATAGCTTTTTGCAATATTCTCCTTCTTTGGCAAAATGATCGTTCTTACTCATCGATAATGGAGTGAAAAGATCTAGCAAGGCTTGCATGGCAGGCTTTGGCAGTTGAACGAAATCATGGAGGTAAGATTCAAAAGTTTGCATAAGGTTTAAATAAGCCACTAAATATGCTCAAACATAATTAATTCATATTAAATATTGGCATTACTCCAAAATTTGACTTTAAAATCATCTTTAAATAAGATTAATTTTTGATTTTTAACTTAAGTTAAATTTATAGACCTTTTAACCGCTTACTTTTGGTGCACTCACACGCTTGGTAACTAATAAGAAGTCAGGAGATATTAATTAGCAATAATACATGGGTAAATCAGAGTTGTACAACGCACTAAATCAGCTCTCAGGGCTTACTGCATACGAATTTGAAGAGGCGGAAAAGTTTTGGGTAAGAAAAACCTTAAAAAAAGGCGAGCTTTTCAATACGAGTGGGGTTGTCTGTAAAGAGATAGGTTTTATTACTAAGGGGATTTTTCGTATTTATTACTATAACGATGTTTCGCATGAAGAGCAAAATGTGTTCTTTTTTACAGAAGGTCAATTTATGATTTCGTTTCAAAGTTTTATTCGTCAGTTTCCTTGTGCATACCATATTGAAGCTTTAAGCGATGCAGAATATATCTCTATAAGATATGAGCACATACATGAGTTGTATGCCTTATATCCTGCATGGGAAAGGCTGGGACGTAAGCTGGCGGAGAAATATTATGAATATGCTCAATCTCGGATGGAATCATTGCTTTTTCTTAACCCAGAACAGAGGTATTTAAACTTATTAAAAGAGTACCCTGATATTTTGAATAGAATTCCACTTTACCATATCTCTTCTTTCTTGGGAATTAAAAATCCATCGTTGAGTAGGATTAGGAAGAGGTTGGAGGCAAAGAAATAAGTTGTAAAACACAAAAAGCCTAAACGCCATTGAATATTGCTTACCGCATTATGTGCAGTAAGCAATATTTTATTACCAAGGGCAACTTGCCGGATCAGAATAATACTCTTCACTAAAAAATTTACCCGTAGGCCCATTTTCGTCAATGAGGGCGTATTTTACTATGCGTGCGCTGGCCTCTTCTACTGAGCTTGTACCTTCGTGGTTAGTGAAGTCTGTTCTAGTATAACCAGGGCAAACTGCATTCACTTTGAAAGGTGTATTTAATAATTCATAAGCAACATTGATAGTATACATATTTAAAGCCGCTTTTGAGGTTTGATACAGCGCATACCTCTGCGGATAGTTTTCGTTTTGGAGGTCACCGGCCAGAGACAATGAGGCCATGGCCGAGGTAACATTCACAATTCTTGGTGCTGCCGACTTTTTAAGTAAGCTTAAAAACACCTGTGTCACTCTCATAACGCCCAGTAAGTTGGTGTTAAGTACTTTTTGAAATTCTTCAGCACTTGAGGTTAAGGCAGACTGTGGTATTTCACCTGAAATTCCCGCATTGTTTATTAATACATCAAGGTGATCAATATTGTTAGCGATAGAAGATGCTGCGTTTTCAATGCTGGTTAAGTCCGTAACATCTATTATTACGTGCTCTATGTTGTTTGCGCCTTCTGCTTTAAGCCGATTTACAGCTTCTAGCCCCTTTTCTACATTTCTGCTGGCCAGGTATACAAAAAAGCCCTGCTTGTTTAGTCTTTTTACTATGTCAAATCCTATTCCTTTGTTGGCTCCGGTTACTAATGCTGTTTTCATTTTTGTAAATTTTAATGATATAGCAAAGCTAGCGGTGGGGTAGCTGCCCTTGATGGACAAATCTGCTTATTGACTAGACAAATCGTGCAAACCTGCTAAAAATTCGCTTACACTTTTGCCTGTATTCTTTTTAAACAGCCTTGAAAAGTAATTAGGATCATTAAAGCCCAAATCATAGGCCAGTTCTTTCACAGATGGAGATGAGTATTGTAGTTTGCGCTGTGCCTCCAAAATAAGCCTGCTGGTAATCCATTCTTTTGGAGAAATGCCAGAAAAATCTTTTACAATGGCATAAAGGCTACTGGTGGTCATGTCTAGCTTTTCTGCTATGGTGTGCACATCGTGCTGTTCGGTAAGGTTATCTTCTACAGCTAGTTTAAAGGCTATGTATTTAGATAATTTGGGGCTGGCATTACTTTCATAGTTGGTGCCTGCAAAATAAGCATTATTAAACTCGGTAAGTAGCGTGTGTATATAGGCCAGTATTATGTCTACTTTTTTTTGCTTGCCAGCGCTGTGCAGCAGTTGAAATAATATGGCAAAAGCATTTTTCACCCTTAGTTTGGCGTCTGGACTAAAGGTGATAAGGTTAGTATTAAAGGGGTTAACCAAAAATGGATAGCTGTGAGGTAGCAATGCTAATGTGCTTTGATCGAACCCGATTTTGTAATTTTTGTTGTGCTGCTGCTTTAGAGGGTTTTTGAAGATTTGATTAGGAAGGCCAAAAACCAACTGACTATTATAAACATGAATATCTTCCAAGTCAATAGTGTAAGTCTCAGCGCCTTCGTCTATAAATACAAAATAGTAATAGTCTAATTTATGAGGCTGAAGAAGCTTTTCTAGAATGTAGTCAGGCAATGAAATTTTACAATTTTCATTTAGGGTGATGGCCAGCTTTTCGTGGTGCTTTATTTTGTCTAAAAGTCCTTCTTCAACTATCATATCAACATAAGTATTTAATTAGTGCATTGACCTATAACTTACAATACGTAAATATATTAATATAGATGAAATGAAATAGACTTCTATGCTGGGGTTTCAGGTTAAGAACAATTATGAATGGGAGTTTGGTTATAACTTCCCATTCTTTCAATTAGTGATTAGGCAATAGCTAAAAGCATTTCGGATGGCGTTTTTCCAAATTCTTTTTTAAAGCATTTAGAAAAGTAAGAAGGAGTGGAAAAACCTGTTCTATAAGCTATTTCTGAAATACTCTCTTTGTCCTTTATTAAAAGGTGTTTTGCTTGATTAAGACGAGCCTCTTGTATTAATTGATTGGGAGATTTATTAGTTAGTTCTTTAATTTTTCTTTGGAGCTGCCTTTCGCTCATGCACATTTCTCTACTAATCATTTCTACATTGAGCTGTTCGTGGTTCAGGTATTTGTCTATGAATGAAAATACATGATCGATAAATGTTTTTCGAATTTTTGGAGATTCTTGAGGCTTTTGTAAATGATCTACACTAATTACAGAAGGAGTAATTTTAGCTCCTTTATGCGGCTGCACTGATTGATTGATTAAGTGAGGAGGGATGCTGCTATTAACCAAAATCTTATTCACATGATTGGTCTTATCTGCTTTTTGTAGGAATTTCTCTGAGGCTTTAATAACTTCCGCAGGATTGGTGATGGAAGCTTCCTTCAGAAAAATACCTGTGGTGATATTAATGCTATAGTTATTGAGCATTGCCATTATTTGGTGGCAGCTTTGTACTGCTTTAGATAGCGACCTAAATAGGCATGTAAAACTATCTTTGTGGTAGAATATTATGGAGCCATGGTGTGTTCTAACATATTGTTCCAAGATATGCTTAATATTGACTTCTATATCCTGATCATTTTCAATAATGGCTGTTAATACGGTAAAAAGCTGAAGTGAGCTGTGTGTTTGGTATGTGGCGTTGGTTGGTTGCTTAGAACTACCGTCAGTTAGGTATATATTTGAAGGTAACATGCGCGTTGATTTTGGTAAATTGGCTTGATTCAAAAAAAGCCGTTTTAAAGCCCGTTATCAATGTATATGTTACTCAAGTGTGCTAATTAGAACCTGAAGTGACCTGTATCGTAATTGAAGTGTTTGGTGTGGTGACCCCAAAAAAGGGTAGATATATTACTTTACTAAGGTTTTGCTATAAAATAAAATTGGATTAATTATTTCTACCTTTACCCTATTACTAAACCTAGCCAAGAATGTGAGAATTTTATTGTTACACTTGATATTGTCCTTACCCTTTTTACTGCAAGCTCAAAACCGCGAAGAAGCATTAATTAAGCAACTTGATAGTAAGGAACTCAAATTAGAAGATAGAATTAATGTCTTAAATGAATTGGCGGAGGCTTATATTGGTAGTGATCCCCAGTTGTTTGAAAAATATAATAAGGAGGCTATCGAGGTTTCATCACCAAGTTATTTGCCTGGTTATGTTCAGTCTCGTTTATTATCAGCTTTAAACCATCAAAAGTTGGGAAATTATGATAGCGCATATGCCATTGCCAATCATATATTAAAAGTTTCTCAGCAGAAAGACTATGCAAAAGGAGTTATTAAGGCGCTTAATCGTATTGGAGATATTTATAATAAAAGGGGGAGTTTTAGTGAAGCTCTAAAAACACTAAAAAAAGCTTATGGCCATGCTTTGTCAGATAAGGATACCACTTCTCAAGGAGATGTGAGCAATAGCATAGGTGTAACTTTTTACCGGATCGGAGAGTTAGATTCGGCCATTTACTATTATCAAATAGCCTTGGAGCAAAAAAATAAGGCGGCAGATTCTCTAGGTATCGCTCGGTGTTTGGTGAATTTGGGTGGTGTATTTTATAATAAAGGTACATACGATGAAGCACTAAGTAGCTTTAATCGTGCTTCTATTATCTCTAAAGCTATTAATAATTTATCATACTATGCCGCAGCATTAAATAATGTAGGTATTGCCGCCTGGCGGATAGGCGATTACCCTAAAGCCATGAAAGCTTATGAAGAATCTTTGGCGCTGGCGCAAGAAATGAATAATAAATCAACTATGGCCTTTTGCTATGCTAATATGGGCATAGTGGCTATGGAAAAAGCCAATTACCCATCGGCTCTTGAGTATTATTTAAAATCCGCTGACATTAGGAAAGAAATTAAAGACTCATCAGGGCTTAGCAATAGCTATCATAACCTAGGGCTGCTGTTTAAGGAATGGGGCGATGACTCGGTGGCTCTCTATTATTATAATGATGCCTTGAGCATAAGGACTAAGATAGGTGATAAAGATGGGCAAGCCTCTACAGGTAACGCTATAGGAGAGATGTACATGAAAGATGGACGGTTTGACCAGGCCGAAGTTGCTTTTTATAATGCCTTGGAATTGATTCTTAAAACAGATCATAAAGCCAAATTAATAGAGACTTATTTAAATATTGGGAAGCTTTTTTTGGCCACTAATAAGTTGGATTCATCATACTATTACCTCCATAAGGGGCTTGCTCTCTCTGCTGCTGAGGTTTCAAATTCGTTAAAGGCAAATTTACAATATGCTCTTGGTGAGTATTATATAACCACAGGCGCTTATGTCAAGGCATTGGATATGTTATCTGCTGGCTTAAGTTATGCCAAGGAAAATAACCTTAAAGAATTAGAAAGTAGTTGTTTTAAGGCTTTGGCAGAGGTCTATAAATATTTAGGCAACGAATCAGCAGCCTATACGGCTCTACATGCTTATTTAACATTATCTGACAGTATTAAAAATCAGGAAGTGATGCGAAAAGTAAGTAGAGTGGAGGCTCAATATCATTTTCAAAAGGAGAAAGATGCTTTAGCACTAGAGCACCGAAAGCAGGAGCTGGCTTATGAGGCTAAAATAGTGTATGAAAAGAAAACTAAATCTTGGATGGTGGTTATTGGGCTCGTCTTACTGGTGCTGGCGTTATTCTTAGCATATCTGGTATATGATAAACTAAAGAAAAATGCACTTTTAAATCAACAGAAGGAAGATCTTGATAAGTCATTAGCTCTAAATAATCGTTTCTTCTCCATTATTTCACACGATCTTCGTGGGTTTGTTCTAGAATTTATCAGCATATCATCCATTTTAACCGAATATGTGAAGATGAATAGATATGATAAAGTGTCGGACTTAGGTAATACCATGCAACGATCATCTGTGAGTACGCTCAACCTGTTAGATAATTTATTGCACTGGTCGCTGATTAACAGAAATGAATTGTCGGCAGAAAAGAAAGAGGTGAACATTAATCAACTTTTGGTGGAGGTGGTAGAATTATATATGACTTTGGCTGATAATAAAGGGATAAAATTGACCTTAGAAACGGAACCTGAGTTATTTGTTTTGGGAGAGGAAAATGGCTTGAAAACCATTTTTAGAAACCTCATCAACAATGCTATTAAGTTTACTGATGCTGGTGGCAAAGTAGAAGTGACCGCAGGGGCAAAAGCAAGCGATGTAATAATAAAAGTGGCTGATCAGGGAGTGGGAATGAGTGATGCTAGAGCACAGGAATTGGAAGGAGATGCAGTAAAGCCCGCCAAAGGAACAGGCAATGAACAAGGCGTGGGACTTGGTTTAAGGTTGATAAAAGAGTTTGTGAAAATAAACGAAGGTAAGCTTCATTTTGAAAGTGTAGAGGGCGTGGGCACAGTGGTAGTTACCGAGTTTAAGAGGTTTAATAAATTTGAGAATAGCTGATTTTATGATTAAAATCAAAACGGTAATAATAGAAGATAAAACGGAGGAATTAGAGCATCTTAAAAAGTTACTCAGTGAGCTAGCTGATGTTGAGTTTACTATCATGAAAGAGTTAAGTTCCATTAAGGAAGGGGTGGCGTTTTTGAAAGAGGCTCATGGTATCGATCTGTTGTTTATGGATATTCAACTCACTGATGGAGAAAGTTTCGAAATATTGAAGCAAGTAAAATTAGAAGCGCCAATAATTTTTGTTTCTTCTTACGACCATTATGCATTGAAGGCTATAAAATCTAATGGTGTTGATTACCTATTAAAGCCCATAGCATTAGAAGATTTGAGTAAAGCTGTTGATAATTTTCTGAAGATGAGGCCTGAACCCGTTAAGGTCGATTTAGAAACTATTGAAATGCTGGTGAGGTCTTTTGCTCCTAAATCATTTAAATCTAGCTTTTTGGTCAATTATAAGCACAAAATGGTGCTAGTAAATGTAGATGAAGTAGCATGTTTTCATGTAAAAGAAAAGGCGGCTTTTTTAGTTACCCTCTCCGGGCAAGAATATTTGGTTGACTATGCACTGGAGCAATTAGAAGAGCAGCTAGATCCTAATAAATTTTTTAGAATAAATAGGCAGTATTTGGTGTCGAGGTCAGCCATTAAAGAAATTGAAAACTACTTCAATGGTAGGTTGATTATTACCTGCGATAAGCTGGATGAAAAAGTGATCTTAAGTAAAAAGAGAGTTGCGGCCTTTAAAAATTGGGCTGATTCCTAAAAGTAAAAGAGGTTAGTTGTTTTTAGCAGGCCTCTTTTACGTTAAATCATATTCTAATTTCTATGCTTTTGATGCGTTGATAGTTAACGCGTTGTTTATTTTAGTCTTAGTGGTATGGAGTATAGTTGAGCCATTCCCAAGGAATATACTTGTCCGTGATGATGTAATCTAGTAATTCTTTAAATGCGCTTTCAGCATTGTCAGAGTTGCTCATGAACAAAATGCCTTTCCCTGATTCAGGAAAAAGGAGAGAATAGTGCTGAAATCCACTCCCATGACCTCCTTTGAAAACTCCTTTGCCATAAGGTGTTTTAATGTATCCCCACCCTAATCCATAGCTTAGTTTAATGTCATCGTATTTGTTTGTGGTTATTTTAGCACCTTCGTTAAATTGAGTTAATGAGTGTATCTGTATTTGTGGACTAAATAGCTCATCATAGCTTTGTTGGGTTAATATTTTTTTGTTGAGCACGGCAGTTAAGAACTTATTGTAATCACCGATGGTGGTTTCCAGAGTACTGGCAGAGCGAGGTTCATTGTCTTTGTCTTTCGGGTAGATTTTACCAGCAGAATTGTGACCTAGGGCATAGTCCTTTTCAAAGGCATTTTTCCATTTATACGCGGTGTGTCTCATGTCTAGGGGGCAAAAAACTATTTCTTGCGCTAGTTGTTCTAGTCCTTTGCCTGTTATTTTCTCTATCACCACTTGTAAGTATACAAAGCCTTCGCCACTGTAATGGTAATTTTCTCCTGGCTTTCCGTGTACTTTTAAAACTTTATCTTCCTCAAAAAATCGCCAGTTAGCGAAGCCTGTGGTGTGAGCAAGGCACATTCTGGCAGTGATATTATGATACAAACTGTCACCTTTTAGGTCTGAGTAGTCATCATGCCATCTAGTTTTTGGCTCGTATTCGTATATTTTTTTGGGGAGGTAGCTTTCCAAAGGAGTATCGAGGGCAATGACCTTATCTTCCACCAGTTTCATAGTGATGATGCTAAATACAGCTTTGCTTAGCGAGGCTCCATACATGTTGGTGGAGTCTGTTAGCGGGGCTGAGTTTGAAATGTCTTTTAGTCCTGTTATGTGTTGATAAACTGGTTTGTAGTTATTGAAAATGGTAACAGCCAGCCCTTCTATTTTTGCTGCCTTGGCTAGGGCATCTATTTTGATTGAGATTGAATCAGTATCTATTGGTGTGCCATCTAACTTTAGAACTTCATGGTTGGGGCTTTTACAATTGAAGGCAAAGAGTGCCAATATTGCCCAGCCTAATGTTTTCATAGGTTTGTGTTCTTCCTGCTTAAGAAAAGGAATGGATAGCGGATAGAAGCATTTATCTTTTTTTAATACATAAATGATGTTAAAAATGATAATGCAAATGCAGATAGGAATAGTTGAGATAAAAACAAAAAAGCCCCACTTTTCAATAGTTATTAGGCTTATAAATGACAAAACGACTAATATGAAAGCTGTAATATGAAAGTTGATGACTTTGACCCCGTGGCGGTAGTATGTAGGGTTGTCTTCTCTTTTGTGTATCCATATGAATAGCGGAAGTAATATATTTAATAAGGGTAGGCATAGTCCTAGTAAAGGAGTGGCATGTAAGAGTAAGAGCCATTTCTTCTTTATGGTTTCTTCTTTCGGGTTTTTTAGCGGTATTAAATCATCAACTTCTATTTCCAATGCCGTAGCTAACAATTTAACGGTATTAAGGTGGGGGTTCACTTCCGCTTTTTCTATGCGTTGAATAGTTCTTACAGTAACATTGGTTCTGTTTGATAGCTCTTCTTGAGATAAGCCGTTTAATTTTCTGTAGTATTTTAATCTTTCGGCCAGTGATTGAGTGTTCATAATTTTTTCATTTTGTGATGAAGCAAATGTGCTCATTGCCCGCTACCATTGTTACGACATTTAGATGTCATGTACCTGTCATTAGCTGTAAAAGCATGATAATGTAGGTTTTAGATGTATTGTTAAATTCAAGTTAATGATATTGCTACGTATATCCAGCTGAATGCAAAGTATTTTACGCGCACTTATTACCTAAGAGAAAGTGGTGTTTCAGAGGCTATTGAAGCGGTAGTGTAAAGAGTGGATGATTGTGTTTTTGATTAATAATAATAAAGCGATGCCTACCTTGTTATTGAGTGAAAACAGGTAGCAATACTTCATCAACCATTGTAATTATTCTTTTTGAATCAAAAGTATTGGGTCTAATTAAATTCTCCAGCCTGATTTGGTCAAAGGGTAGCATTAACGTTACTTCACTTACTTTTTTTATCTTTTCTCCACGTTTTTCAGCCCTTTCTAGGATTGATTTCACTGCATTGAGGTGCTTTTTTACTGCCAGCGTATGAATCTCAGGTTCTTTGCAGTCTTCTTTATCCTGCATGCGCAGGTAATAATAGTTGTTAAGAATGTCTGCGCCTATTTCAGTGTATGTACTCTGGTATACCGTTAGTAGTTGAATAAAATCACTGCGTAAGCTACCAGCATCTTGCAGGTGATCAAAAAAATCTCCTTCAAAAAGCTTCTTTGCTTTGTAAGTATATATGTCTTGAAGTAGATCAAAAGTGGTAGGCCAGCGCCTATATAAAACTGTACGGCTGGTGTTGGCAGCATCAGCTATTTGCTTAAAAGTTATGTTTGTAGGCTTTGTATTTTGCATTAAATCCATTGTAGCTTCGAAAAGCTCTTCGAATAGATCATCGCCTCTTCTTCTGTTATTTTTTTTATTCGCCATTTGTTGAAATATAACTCACGTAAAAATAAGGTGCAATATGTTTCTAATGGCAATTAAAAAATTATATTTGTTATAAGATACAATGTGTATCTTATTTTAATTTAAATCACTAATATGGAAAATAAATTTCAGCCAGCAGGAGAAGAGTTAATGGCGTTAGTTAACTTTTTTAATCATCATCACGATAAGTTGCTTTGCACAGCCAGCAGTTCTGGTGTACCAAATATTGCACTTATGGGTACGCCCAGGTTGTTAGAGAATGGACTAATTCAGTTTGAGATAAGTGACCCTAATTCCATATCGTATAACAATATCAGAGAAAATAAGCAGGTGACTTTTATGGCTTATATGCCAGGAGCCAGAGCGAGAGATTATAGTGGAGCCAGAATACATGCCGAAGTAATGCAGATATTAACTGAAGGAGAAGAAGTGGAGGTGATAAGAAATGTGATAAGAGAGAAGTATGGTGATGATAAGGCAGAGGAACTATTGGCTAGCATCATTTGTGAAATAAGAAATGTAAGGCCCATAGTAGATAGAGGTCAAAGATGGGATCAGGCACCGTTCGGAAATATTTAAAAAATAGGGGAGGTGCTGGTGTACCTCCCCATTTAATAACTTTAAGCTGCGCTATGTCTTTCTTCTCTTCTTTCTTCAGCAGATTGATTTTCTGATTTTCCGGCTCTCCAATAGGCAGAGGCGGAAAACTCATTAACAGCCCATTCATTTTCAAATTTGAAATGCTGTCTCAATGCTTTCACCGTATCATATTCAGCCACCACGTGAGCATACCTTTTAATGTCGTTGTTAGGTAATTTTAGCTGCTTTACTATTTGTGCTAATTTGCTTCCATTTTCTGGGTGCTCATTATGTATATATTGAATATTAACATCCGCATTAGATTTGAATTCAATTTCATCTGCATCTCCATGTACTTCAACTATTACACTTGCCTTGGCTGCAGCAGGCAATCTTTCCAAAATAGTAGCGGTTACAGGAATGCCCGTTGCATCTGCGATTAAAACATATTCATCGGCTTCAGGAAAAAGAGCACGGCTGCTTTCTTTCATGGCTATGCCTAGTACATCTCCGGGAAATGCCTGCTCGGCCCAAGCAGAAGCAGGGCCATTATCTCCATGAGCAATGAAATCAATGCATAATTCTCCTTTTGTGAAATCGATGCTCCGTGTGGTGTATGTTCTCATTATGGGTAAATAAGCTGGATCTATCCCCTTAGCAGTATCGGGAAAGTAAATAACTTTGGTGTCAGCAGGCGGAATAAATATTTTGTTGTTATTGCCCACTGTCACGTTTTTAAAGTCTTTTGCTTGTTCTTCAGTCATATGGAAGGTTACCCTAATATAATGAGGGGTGAGGTATGTTTTGTCTTTAACTGTAAATACTGATTTAGCTATTTTTTTCATGCTGATTAGATTTAAATGATAAAATAAGGATAGCAATAAGGCAGCTTACCGCTCCATACAAATAAATGGCTTGGTAGTTGATCCATCCGGCTATCAAACCTGCTACCGGACCGCCTAACCCTAAAGAGAGGTCAAAAAAAGCGGCATATGCTCCTAAAGCAGTACCTCGCATTTGAGGTTTTATTTTTTTAATTGCCAATACTCCTAAAGCGGGGAAAACCAATGAAAAGCCTATGCCTGTAAGGGCGCATCCTACAATGGCCATACTTTTTGAGACGGAAAACCAGATTAAAAGTTGTCCTGCAGCTTCTAACCCTAGTGAGGCAAGTGCTACTTTATAACCACCGTATCTATCGGGTAATGATGCGAAAAATACCCTGGTAAGGACATAACTAGTACCAAAAATAATAAATGCTAGTGATGCCGTTCCCCAGTTTTTTTCAGTAAAAAATAACGCTATAAAGGAAGCAATGCAGGCAAATGCCATGGATGAGAAGGCTAATCCGAGCCCCTGTTTGGCAATAAGGCCAATTACTTTGTAAAAGGGAGTACGTACATGGGAAGCATCTACCTTTAATGTAGGCAGTTTACTTGTGGTTAACCAACTTATTAATGGAAGAATTAAAATTGATGAAAAAGCAATGCTAACACCTTCATGTTGGGCTATGAAAATACTAAGTGGAGCGCCTATGGCTATGCCTGCATACATGGCTATGCCATTCCATGTCATAACTCTGCCTGAGTTTTGGTGCCCTGCAAGCCCTATTCCCCATGTAAGTGCTCCAGTAACCAGTAAACTTTCAGCTACTCCATGTACTATGCGGGCTGCTATAACAAAGGTTAATGATAAAATTGGTAGAGTAGGAAAGGCCGCAGATAATACATATACTACACCTGTGCTAATGACCAAGATTATACCTCTTGTTTTACTGACTTTTGCCCCCATAGTGTCGGTTATTCTTCCTGAGTAGGCTCTTGTAGCTAATGATGCCAAGGACTGTATACCGATAACTAACCCTACTACCCAACTTGGATATTGTAATTTAAACTGAATAAATTCAGGTAGTACTCCCAAGGTCATTCCTATGGTAAGATATACCGCAAAAACCGATATAATGATTGGAATGGTTGCCCGATAGAAGCCTAGTGGTTTTCGGTTGTCAATTGTACTTTCATCCTCTAGTGCTAAGGTTGGGTTGTTTTGAATGCCCATAAAATAGTCTTTATTACATAAATAATGACTGCAAAAGAAGGGCTAAGAGAACTGTTTTTAAATGGAGGATTAGGAGTGATGATTGGACAAATCGAGGTGGCTTCTTCTGAATTCTAATGGTGTTTGTCCTGTATTCTTTTTGAATAGGCGATTGAAATACGCATAATCTTCGTACCCAAGTGAAAAAGCAATTTCTTTCGAGTTTAGCTGAGTGTAATGAAGTAACCTTTTCGCTTCTAAAATGATTTCTTCCTGAATCCAATAGCTAGCTGCAAAACCCGTTTGCTCTTTTATGATCTCATTAAGGTAAGGAACAGAAATGTGGAGTAATTCTGCGTAATCTTTTGGTCTTTTTAGGTCTAAGAATTGCTTTTTGATCAAGCTTCGAAAGTTAAACGTGATATCAGCTCTTCGGCCAGAGGTTTCTAAAATGTGCGTATCAATTTTTTGCAGATCGTAAATGACCATGCCTATTAAGCTCTTGGTTAGCGAGAGTGCAATATCCTTACTTATATCATTGTTAGTATCTTCAAGTTGTAGCTTCAAAAGTTGCAATGTATTGAACATGCCAGGGTGGGTTTGAGGTATTACCTGACTAAGATTTTGGTGGTAGTCTAAGATTTTACGGTAGGCTGTGGGGATAGATGATGACGCTATAAAAGCTAAGTAGCCAATGGAATTTGCATGTTTTAGGTAATAGTGTACTTGTCCGGGGCCAATGAATATTAAAGATCGTCCATGTACATGTAGCGTTTTGAAATCAATCATCAGGTCGGTTTCTCCCTTTTCCTGAATGAAAAAGCTATAGTGATTGTCCCTATGAGCCTTTTTGATTTTTTTGGTGATGTTATTGACCTTGGAATCTACATACTTCACCATTACCCCTATGCCTTTAGGGTTTTGCTTGTGTACTTCTATGTGATCCTTATTGCCCAAACTCTGTATAATTTGCTATACAAACATAACCTGATTTAATGAAAGGTATGTTTTGTTCATGTTTAATCTAATTAAATAACTGTCTAAAATCTGAAGGCGTCATATCAGTTTTGGTTTTAAATAACTTGCTGAAAGATTGAAGATGTTCAAAGCCTAAGTCATAGGCAATTTCGCTGATAGTAAGGTTAGTGGTGGAAAGCTTTTCTTTTGCCTTGGCTATAAGTTTTTCATGAATATGCTGTTGCGTATTTAAGCCCGTGAGGACTTTCAAAAGGCTACTTAAGTATTTGGGAGAGAGGTTAAGCCTGTCTGAAATATATTTTACTGTTGGCAGCCCTCTTGTAACCAAGTCATCGCTATCAAAGTAGTTTTGTAATAAAGCTTCTAGCCGTTGCAATACCTGATGGTTGTTCTTTTCACGGGTGATAAACTGTCTGTTGTAATATCTTTCAGAATAATTAAGCAAACTTTCGATATGTGATAAAATAATTTTCTTACTGAATTTGTCAATGTTGTTTTCATATTCGAGTAAGATGTTTGATATCATGTTATTGATAATCTCTTCTTCTTTTTCTGAAAGAAACAATGCTTCATTAAATGAATAGTCCCAAAAATCGTATTGCTGGATATGGCTGCCTAGGGCAGTATTCCATAAAAAATCAGGGTGGATGTAAATCACCCAGCCTGATAGAACGATATCACCTTCATGCTGCCTAGAAATGCTAATGACTTGGTTGGGAGCCATAAAGGACATTAAGCCATTGTTATGGTCGAATGGTAATTGACCATATTTTGCCTTTAGGTTATTTACCCTTTTGATGGCTATACTATAAAAGTTAAAAGATAGATTCATTGGTTCATCGGGGTGCAGATGCATAGTTTGGCTCACATCTATCACGCTAAACAGAGGATGCAAGGGCTGAGCAATACCTCTGAATTGATGAAATTCTCCAATGGTTTTAAAGTGTTTCATTACCTTATTTCTTCTTTTACTATTTCAAGTATAAGTTTGCCTGCGGCATGCCAAGTTTGGCTTGCTTCGTGTGCGGCAGCAGCTTGGCTCAAAGGATATATCTTTTGTATACGTAGCTTCACCTTGCCTGCATCTATGAGACTAGCAGTTTCTTCCAACCACTCTTTACGAGATTGAGCAAAAACTATTTTTCCTTCAGCTTTTTTGTTAATGAGAGCCTCGTTAATCTCATCGCTAAAAGGAAAATCTGCGTTTACACTTACAAAAGTGCCTCCTTCGTTTAATATATTAACAGATTTTAATCTGTGTTGGTTGTCTCGAAGTGGAGAAGCATCAAAAATGATATCTACGTTGCTAGCCACTTTTGAGAAATCTTCAGCGTTATAATCTATTACTTCATCAGCTCCTATGGATTTTAAATAGTCAAGATTTTTGGCCGATGCAGTAGCTATTACATAAGCTCCTTTCCATTTGGCAAATTGAAGGGCAAAGCTACCCACTGCTCCGGCAGCACCATGGATAAGTAGCCGTTGTCCTGCTTTTATGTTTCCATTTTCAAATATGCCTGTCCAGGCAGTGAGCGCAGTTAAAGGTACTCCCGAAGCTTCATTAAAAGATAGTGTTTTAGGCTTTGCCGCAAATTGTGATGCCTTTGCTGCGCAGTATTCCGCATAGCTGCCATCGCCAGGGAAGTTGGGTACTCCGTATACTTCATCACCAATTTTGAAATCTGTAACTTCATCGCCTACTGCTACCACTTTGCCTGCTGCATCCCAACCCAAGGTTAAGGGTAAGTTCAATAGCGGCTTCAATATTTCATTTCCGCCTTCGCGTATTGCCCAATCAGCGGGGTTGACTCCACTGGCATAGACCTTAATTAATATTTCATCGGCATTAGGAGTTGGCTTTTCAGTTTCTACTACCTTCAGAACTTCAGGGCCACCAAATTCAGTTATTCTTATTGCTTTCATAATTTTAATATTTATGAAGCAAAGTTCAGTAATGTACTTTCGGGGGCTTTAGCCTAAATACACTTTGGTTTATCCAAATGGTAGTTTTATAAACTTTTATCTTGGGCTGAAATACTAATCTACATTTTCAATAAATTTCCGAGAAGCATGAATTAGGACTAATAGATGTGTTTTCTAGCCACTTTAAACTAATGGCGTGGTCTTTATTTGATGCTTTTAACTATAACAGATTATTTCACCGAATTAGTGATGGTTTGGGGCTGTTTTAATGGGGTAATGATTTGCTTGTAAGTTGTTTGTATTTATAAACTATAAAAGGCAGAGTGCTTAATACTCTGCCTTTTATGTTAAAGCCATTCACTAATTATTAATTTAGTTTTTCATAAAGCAATTCTGCTACTGTTTCGGAAGATGCAGGGTTTTGTCCCGTAATTAAAAGCCCATCAACCTGTGCATATGGAGCCCAATCGTCAGATTTAGAATAAATGCCTCCTTTTTCCTTCAGCATATCTTCTACTAGAAAAGGAACCACTTTTGTTAGTTCTACGGCCTCTTCTTCAGTGTTAGCAAAACCAGTTACTTTTTTGCCTTTTACTAATGGCTGGCCATCTTTAGTTTGCACATGTTTTAATACACCAGGAGCATGACATACCACTGCTACTGGTTTGCCGTTATTATAAAAGTCCTCTATCAGTTGTATAGAGTTTTTGTCTTCGGCCAAATCCCACAAAGGACCGTGCCCGCCTGGGTAAAATACAGCATCATAATCGCTTTCGTCTACATCAGCGAGTTTTATTGTTTTAGCAAGTAATTGCTGTGTGGCTTCATCTTCGTTAAAACGCACTGTTGCGGGTGTTTCGAAATCAGGAAGCGCACTTTTAGGGTCTATTGGTGGCTGACCACCTTGAGGTGAAGCAATAGTTACTTCTACTCCTTTATCAGTAAGGTAGTAGTAAGGTGCTGCGAATTCTTCTATCCAGAATCCTGTTTTTTTACCGGTGTTTCCTAGTTCATCATGGCTGGTAAGTACAAATAGTATTTTCATTTTTTTCTCCTTTTTTTGAGGTTGTACAATGGCTAAGCAAAGGCTTAGCATGATTAATATTTTCATGTTTTATTGTTTGATACCTCAAAGCTAGGAGCTGCCATTTGCCTAAAAATTGATCTATGATAATAAACTAATGGCTGAGCATTTCTTTTCTTATTCGGCTGAGGCTTTCGGTGGTAATGCCTAAAAATGAAGCTATGTGATAGTTTTTTACACTTTGTTCTATTTCAGGGTAGGTCTGTAAAAAAGCGGTATAACGTTCGGTGGCAGATTGAGATAAATTACCCAATATTCTTTTTTGAAAACTGGCGAATGCTCCTTCCATCTTTTTTCTAGAAAAGGTTTCAAGTGCAGGTATCGATTTAAAAAGCATTTCCATATTTTCTCTCGATATTTTAAAAACTTCAGCTTCTTGCACGCACTCAATATTCATTAGCGCTTTCGAATGACTGAAATAGGCCGTGTAGTCGCTGATCCACCAGTCTTTAATGGCAAATTGTAGTGTGTGTTCTTTTCCTGAGTTATCAATGAAATATGCCCGTAAGCACCCTTTATAAATGAAATATTGATCATTTACAGTAGTTCCATTTCTTAATACGGTTTGTCCTTTTTTTATATTTAAAAACTCAAAAGTATTATCTATTAGACTGGCTTCTTGCTCAGTAAATGATAGGTTAGGGTATATTTCTTTAGTAGGTGTTGTTGCCATTTCAATGCACTAATTTCTAAAGTTTAAAGTTAGATATTTATAGACTTTTGTCGTTGCCATTTGCACCTCGAAAAGTTTCAATGTAATGGTTTAAGTGCATTGATAATTGTTAGATTTGATATTTAGCGATACAAATATTATTTCATGCAAGATTATCACTTTCAATATCCTGAATTGGCCGAAACCCTATACGAGGCATTTGTCCCTGACCCATTTTATGTAGCGTTAAAGAATGGTGTTCATGGTGATGAAGCTATGAAAAAATTGGCTATGATGAAGTATTTTGATTATTCTATGGTGGAGGAGCATAGGTATGGTGAAATCTACATGCCAGAATCGGACGGTTATGGTATTTCTATATGGACTAAGCCTGTTGAGAGTCGGTTAGCAATTGAAAAGAAAAAGGCCAAAAAACAGTTTTTATTAGATCAACTAGGGGAGGATTCTCTTAATATTTACTTATCTATCACTGATTTTATGAATAAAAAGGCCGAGCAATTGATTAGTGCTGAAGCTTGGTATTTATCAATAGTGGCGGTAAAGCCTGCATTTCAGGGCAAAGGGCTTGGAGGTAGTTTGATTTTACCTGTTTTAGAGCAAACCGATAAGTTATCCATACCAACTTACCTAGAAACTTATACTCCTAGAAATATGAAATTTTATGAGCGCCTAGGGTACGAAACCATCGCTACATATGATGAGCCTATTACGGGTGCACCTTATAGTATTATGCTTCGTAAATAATCGTCTTAACCTTTAAGCTTCAAATCAGTTTAAACTGATAAGCAATATGGAAACAGATAATTTGCAAAATCAGAGTTGTGAAATAGGGTGGATAAAAGATATTGGAGACTTTAATGTAGTTCCAATAACGAATCTTAAGTCTACCAAACTGAGGCCGATACCTTACATTAGAAGGAAATTTTACAAGATAAATTTGCTTAGAGGCGAGTTTAAGGTGCATTATGCAGATAAGACTTATTCCATTAAGAAGCAAGGTTTATTGTTTGCAAACCCTTCAATACCCTATAGCTGGTTGCCTTCAGGAGCTGAGCATAGTGGAGTATATTGCATTTTTACGCCTGAATTCTTTCATAAGTTTGGAAATATCAACAGCTATTCTGTTTTTCAGCCAGAAGGAACACATGTTTTTGAACTTAATGAAGAACAATGTGCCGAAGTGCAAATGCTGTTTGATAGAATGCTGGACGAGTCGAAGTCTAACTATCAGCATAAGTCCGATCTTTTAAGGAATATCGTTTTTGAATTAGTACATTTTGGAACAAGGGTAACTCCAGAAATTACAGATATAAAATGGCATAAATCATCAGCTAAGAGGGTTGTAGATGATTTTATGGAACTGTTAGAAAAACAGTTTCAGATGGAGCATACTGATGAGCAAATTAAGTTGACCTCACCCGCTGATTATGCCGATGAGTTATCACTGCATGTCAACTATTTGAATAGAGTGTTGAAGCAAACGCTAGGCAGTTCAACTTCAAAAATCATTCAAGAGCGATTATTGCGAGAGGCCAAAATAATGCTTCATCATTCTACCTTAAGCATATCAGAAATAGCTTATCTATTAAATTTTAAAGAAGTAACTCACTTTTCTAATTTTTTTAAAAAGAGGGAAGGGGTAACACCTACAGCCTACCGTAGTCAGTAATTATTCGTAAAGGTTTGAATTTTGCCTATTCTAGTTTGAATTTAGTCATAATGCCTCGCTATTTCTTAGGGTACTTTGCGAGTATAACTAAAGGCGAATATTATGAATAAGAATTGGTTAATTACTGGTGCTTCAAGCGGCATAGGACTCGAAATGGTTCAATCCATATTGGCTAAAGGTGACCATGTTTTTGCAACGTTGAGAAAGTTGGATGCGCTTCAGAGGTTAAAAGATCAATATCCTGAACAATTGACCATATCGCATCTAGAGCTTACTGATAATGATGAAATTATAGAGGTAATAGCAAAGGCATTCGGTCATTTTGGGGGCGTTGATGTAGTGGTCAGCAATGCTGGTTATGGTGTTTTTGGAGCTGTGGAGGAGTTGTCTGACAATGAAATAACCCGGCAGCTAGATGTGAATTTATTGGGTTCCATAAGACTAGTGAAAGCTGTGGTGCCTTACTTAAGAAAACAGCAAAGCGGGCATATTATTCAGGTATCATCAGAGGGAGGGCAGAATACTTATCCGGGCTTTGGATTATATCATGCCTCAAAATGGGGCGTAGAGGGTTTTATAGAAAGTATGGCGAAAGACCTGGCTGACTTTAATATTAAATTTACAATAGCTCAGCCCGGACCTACAGGAACTAACTTTGCAGCCAGCTTAGTAATGGCTGATGCTTTGGAAGTATATGCGCAATCACCTGTAAATGATGTGAGGAAATATATTAGTGATGGTTTTGGTGAGCTTGATGATGTTGCAGATGTAGCTAATGCCATTATAGAAGCGGCTTATAGTGATGCTCCTCCGTTGAGGTTAGCAATTGGTAGAGTGGCTAGTGAAAATGTGCGTAATGCGCTTAAAGAAAGGTTGGCAGTATTGGCAACTACACATTAAAAGCACAGGGGGCACCAGTGATTTATACTGGTGGCTTCAATTTTTCTAAAGTCTCATAGTGCGCTGATTGCAAATCTTTTTGGTAATCTTTAAACTCCAAAAATCCTTTTTATCCCCTAATTTCCTTTACAATCCTTACTCTATCCGAATTCGAAATTTTAATTTTTAGAGTATGTGCGTAGTCCATAAAACCACCACTTTCGTTTTTCAATATCTTAAAGTCGTCTTGGAGTACGATATTATGTTCTGATAATAAAGTTCTAGCGTCATTTTTGCTAAAAGTTCAATCACTAATCCATGGTTACATAAATAACAATATAGAAAGCCAAAGTCAGGAATAGTGATACATGTTTTCCGGTTTTAGGTCTTTTGAATGCTCTAAATATCCAGTAAGTCAGAAATATAATTTGAAAACCTAAAATCCGTAGGCTGGAGATATGTAAATATCGAGAAAGTATCTTATTTCAAAAAACTTGGCAAGTAGCCCAAAGTCCTATTCTTAGAACTACCATTACCGTATCACGACTAAGAAAGAAAGGTTATAAAAGCATGCTGGATTATTACCTCAAACTTCAACCCGAGATTCAATGAACCGCGTAGTACGAGACCCGTACGCTACGTGGTGCGTGAGGCGCACCGTGGGCTTAAAGCTCACGGCCGTCTACACGATTAGAGCAAGTTAATTATCCGTTAATAGTTCGTTGGGAATTACTGTAAACCTGAAGTATTGGAAACTCAGTCCGTCCGCAATTACAACTACACGATTTGGAGGATCTGCGGAAATCGATTTGTGTATAAAATGGAGTTCAATTTCGAGTTGTACAGTTTGGTTCAACCTTGGTAGATATTGAAGGTGATATTCGTTCAGCGGTTTTATTAAGAGTCCGTTCAAAGTCATTTCGTCTTTTTGGGAAGTTATTGACCCGAAGCTTATAGTTTGTTGATTGTTGAACTGCTTAATGTAAACTTCCGCCAGTGTGTTGAATTTTGAAATTTGATCGGTAGTTAGTTCAATTGTTGATAAGGAATCCTTGAATGGATAGTTGGTTCGTAGGTCAAAAACTGAGATGGGTTCTTGAGCAGTTGCAAGTAATGCAAGGCTAAGTAGAAAGTTAGTTAAGACGAGCTTCTGTATGTTCATGTATTTATGCGATTCGCCCAATGTGCTCTAACGCTCTTGCTATGCGGACTTGGTGGTCGACCGAAGGGCAGACCTGAACGTCCGTGAGCAAATGTAGTAAAAAGGACAGACTTGTCCGTCCGCTTGCCTAACTATGACGCATAGCTGATGTGTGAGCCCAGCATGGGCATATGGTATCTAAGATACCAAATTATTCCAGAGGGTGAAAGTCCCGTAAGCACCGGGGTCGTGCCCGGAAGCCAAGCAAGTGGCAAGGTGGCTTGGGGTGACCCATGCGCTGAAGTAAGCCAGACTGCGGTGTCTGTACTGATGAACAAGAATTGCATACAGAGGCTATGAGGTCGGATGAGGTAGCACATCTGCCGAGGTCATAGTAGTTATTGGTGACGAGCCTTGAAAAACAAGGAGGCCTCACTAAATAATGAAGGACTGAACATTGAATTGTGTCGTAATTCGATGAGGAATACAGCTCTTTGAGCCTTTATAGCCTTTTCTTATGCAGACGGAAGGAAAACCAACCTGAGATTCAATGAACCGCGTAGTACGAGACCCGTACGCTACGTGGTGTGTGAGGCGCACCGTGGGCTTACAGCTCACGGCTGTCTACACGTTTGCAGCCAGTTATTTTAAATACTTATTAATCATCTCTTTATTCGACAAGTCTATCAGTTCCGAACTATTCCAGTCCATCAAAACTAAATTCCATTTTTCTCCAATTTTGGAAAGCACTTCAACTACTTTTTCGTGATTCAGGCCGAATAGATTCGTAATCCAAATATTCTTGACTTTATCATTCTCAAAATCAAAATAAACTGCTGAATATTCTTTTCCAAATCCAATAGTATTTTCACTTTTCACTCGATATTCACTTCCGTATCCAGTTATTACTTCTGTGTGTTTTTCTGTTCCAAGTTCAGTCAATAGTTTTTCCAATTCGGTTTTATCTATTTCTCGACTTTTTAAACTGACTTTATTTTCTTCCCTAACATATATGTCCGAATATCCGTTTTCGGCAGAAAAGTCAGCTATATTATCCGCTTGTTTTAGCAAGTCAGATAAATTTTCTTTTGGTACAATCTCTATTTGACAGAAATCGTCTTCGTGATAAAATATTGTTCCTGTTGCTCTGTATTCCTTTTTTGTCAATTCCGAATGTTCAGTTTTTGTATTCGACTTTGTGAAATATATCAAAGCGAATATTGCTATTATAATTCCTATTCCAATAACCATTCGAGAATTCATTTTTATAATCATTTACGAACTCTCTTTTTTAGTACCATCTAAGGTAGACACTCCAGCAAACTAAGGCTAAGGAAGCAACGGTTTGCAAGTCAACCCGCCTGAAGCTTAGGTTTTGTTGGCGGTAGTTTTTTATTAATAATTGTTCAGGTTTATCTTTTCCTTGATCTCAAATGACCCTGTGATGTCCTTTCTGTCAAAGTTCAAAAAGCGACCACAGAAGTATCCATCAATTATTTTCCCGTTCTCTAATTCAAACATAATTGATAAAGATTTTGGTTTACAAATCAGTCCATTTACGCATTCTGCATTTTCAAGTCTAGGTTTTAGTTTCTCCCAGTTTTCATTTGCTAAATAATGAGGTCCATTTATATTCGATAACTTCACATTCTTTACTTTATTGAAGTCAATTTTCTCAGAAAGAACTTTTGTTCTAGTGCACAAAGTTGAATCTTGGATTCGCTTTTCAAGAACCTCTGAATTATTGGTTTCATCTGGAATGTTGGACGCCTGATTATTATGTCCACAACCTGTCAAACCAAGTAACAATATAAATATCCGAAGTCTTATCATTTTATAAATTACCGCCAACGCTCTGGCTATGCGCAGTGTCCCGCAGGGCGTTGCGTATAGGTGTTGTGTGTGCCCAGCATGGGCATATGGTATCTAAGATACCAAATTATTCCAGAGGGTGAAAGTCCCTTATGCGCGGGAGTCTTGTTCCGAAGCATTAGCAAGTCGCAAGGTGGTTTGTCGAGAGGTATGCACTGAAGGAAGCGAGACTGCAAATCCCGGTTCCAACGAACAGGAACTGGATACTGAGGCTACGTGGTGTGTGAGGCGCACCGTGGGCTTAAAGCTCACGGCCGTCTACACGATTGTATGCCGTTTTTTTTAATCATTTTTCAAAAATTCCATCAAAACTTCATTAAAAATTTCAGGTTGGTCCATAAGAGGTAAATGTCCTGCATTTAGAATGGGAAGAAATTTTGAATTAGGAATAATTTTATTTGCCATTTCACCATATTCAACAGGAAACAATTTATCATTTTTACCCCAAATAATAAGCGTTTCATTTTTTACTTGTTCTAATAATTCTGTTGGTATTTTAGATACAGCAGAACCTCTACCTTGTCTGAAGGCGTTTTTGCCTCCTTTTCCTTTAAGTACAGCAACAGAATAAAGACTGTGGTTTGGGTCTCTTTTTATAGGTTTATGCAGTATAAATGGAGAATTGAAACGATTTGCTTGTAATGAAGGAAAATTATTCATCCATATTGTACTTATTAAAGCCCAAAAAGAAACCTTTGCTCCCAAGCCAGCGGAGTCAACTAAAATAAGCTTCTCTACCATCTCTGGATTATCTATAGTAAATTGTAAAGCAATAGCTCCCCCTTGAGATAATCCAACTATATGAGCTTTTGATATTTTCAATTCTTTCAAGAAACTTTTTAACCACTTTGAAAAATATGGGCGGTCATAATGAGCATTGGGTTTGTCAGATTCTCCATATCCAATAATATCTGGTGCAATTACTTGAAATTTTTTAGATACAATACCAATTGATGGATACCAAGTGACCGCTCCGGCTCCGGCTCCGTGAAGAAAAATTACAGGATAACCGTTTCCTGCTGATAAATAAGCAGTTTTAATGGATTCTATAGTTATTTCTTTTTGTTCGACTATTCCTTCAATTTTATCAATTAGATTTTTCCTGTATTTTATTTTATTTGTTTTTTTCAAGATTTTATTCTAAATATTAGTTTTTTAATGGCATACAACATGCGTGTAAGGGAACATTTATGTCCCTTATACATCTATAATAAAATTAAGTTAAGTAAAAATATTATTTTATAACGCAGAGTAATCAACTTTAAATTGATTAAACCATATTTTGCTCTAAATGAGTGATTTAATTTAGCGGTATATTATACGGATATTATGTGTATAATATTCACTTCTCAGTGGTGCTGCTTGAGCCTGTAATTATTTGAGGTTATTCCACTTCCTTATACACTACATTTACATTAGGGGTGTGTGTGATGTACCGTTGCCTTTAGGCTTCATCGAAATGATTTGCTAATACTATTCGGTTACATGCCAAGCTTAAATGATTATTGGTTGATGGAGTAAAAATTCATGTGAGACCTAATATAAAAACCTAACTTTTTATAAAGTTCAATGGCATTTATATTAGTGTCTACTACATGTAAGTAAGGTGTTTTTTGCATGGCTTTGATGTCTATTATCAATTGGTTCATCAGCTGAGCTCCGTATCCTTTTCCTCTGTAGTCAGGGTCAGTACAAACTGCACTGATTTCAATATAATCTCCGGTATGAAAACGAAAGCCTGCCATGGCTACCAGCTGTTCTTTGTCAAATATTCCTATATAATTACCGAATGCTATGGTGTTTTTGAAAAAAGGACCGGGTGCTGTTTTTTCTGTTAAAGCTAGCATTTGAGGCACGTGCTGTTTATCAAGGGGTACTATAGTAGACTCCGGTTTTTTAGGTAAAGTGTCTCCTTTGTATACCATTTGGTGCCCAGGCGTGTGTTTTGAAAGTTTCCAAGGGGTAATGTCAGGTAAATCTTCAGTGGAGAATAATATAGGCCCTTGGTCAGATTCATACACTTCGCTTAGCTTTATGAAGTATTTATTTTCCATAGCAGGTATGGCCGCAAAAATGGCTACTTCATGGTCATAGTGTTTAACCTCTTCATTACCTTTTGCCAAGTTTTTATTTCCGGAGGTTAGAGCATTCCAAATTGGGTTGTCAAGAATATGTTGGGACATGAATTTTTACAGTCTAAAATATACATAGATATACGTTTATGTGTAATAATGTTGCACAAACAATCTATATAATTGGTCTTGGCGGTAAATATACCCAACTGTCGGGTGCTTGAAAAACAAAAGGTTAAGTGCCTTAGTAAAAAGGCACCTAGTAAATTAGTCTTTAGAGAATCGGTCTAATGCTTCAGCTGAAGAAGGAGTGAAAAGGTTCACTAAGTTACCATCAGGGTCTCTAAGCAAGAGAGATTTATTGCCCCAAGGCATTAATGTTGGCTTTTGCACCACGTTTAACTCTAATGATTGATTTAATCTTTCAAATTCTGCTTCTAAGTCAGGTACTATAAACTCTATAATTACTGATTTATTACTTTGTGCTTCCGCTACAGAATCTCCACCAAAAAATGCTAGTGTTTTTACACTGCCAATAGCAAGAGTGGTGCTTGCGAATTTTACTTCTGCGAAATCCTCAGTATATCTAATGGCGTTAGTTTGAGTTAATTGCTCGTAGAATTTTACCATAATGTCTACGTTTTTTGTAATCACTCTAATCGATACTAAATTCATATTTAAATGTTATTGCTTTTAATAACTCAAATATGAAAAGCGAGGGTGACAGCAGTGTGTCAGGGGGGATGAAATAATTTTGGAATAAATGTGCAGGCAAATTAGGCCTGCACATAATTAAGATTATTCTATTACCAATAAATGGTCTTTCCATTCATTAGGGATTTCATTTATTGAATAAATATTAAGTTGATTATTACTTGCGTCTGCCCTTAAGTGCGTCAAATGTTCGTGTAAGAATTCTGTTTTTAATTTATACATGGCTCCTGTGGCAGGATCAACTATGAGCATTCCGATAAGGCCTCCCAAGACTATGTTTCCGAAATACCAGCCGTCAACTTTAAAATATACAGGAACCATTTTAGGCGAGTACCCATCTTTAGTGAACTCTACTGTATATTGAGCTTTAGAAAAGAAACCGTTTCCTGCCGGGAGGTCTACGGTTGCAGGAGTATGCCCTCGATAAACTTCTTTTCCTTTTTTATTAACTACAGAAATTTGAGCTGTTGAAGGTGTGCTGTTTATCATTAAAGGATAGTGAGCTTTACTGACTATACTAGCGCAGCTTGTAGTAAGTAAAAAAGCAATAGCTAATAAAATAGGAGTAAATTTTAATTTCATAATTCAGATGATGATGTAATGTGTGTTTTTTGTTTTTAAAATTTAAAAAGGATGCTAATATATTGTTATTAAATAATTATTGCGTTAAAAAATAGTATTTATATTCAATGTTTAAATTAAGTATCTGGTAGTCAATATTTTGTTTTTATAAGATTTTAGCTAAAAAGATAGGTGCGCAGGGCGTTATTAATCAATAATGCCAGCATATCATGGGGAATGACTCAAAATGCTATGCACACTACCAGTACGGGTATTGGAAAGGAGTTAGAACTAATTTTTATAAAGCTATTGATGTTGCACGGCTACTGATTTTAACAATCACAGTGGGTAGGTACTATTTCTGATGCTGCTGCGTGAGTGGTACAAGATGTTGTGCTGCTGAAATGGACCTTCGTGCCGATGTTATAGTGATGATAATGAACTCGGAGCAGATGTGATTCCTTATTAAAATTAAAAATTATTCAAAAATCGAGTTCATGCCATTGCACTGCGATGTCGATGGGGGCGGTCAGCATTACATTGGTGCCATCAAATACTACTAATGCCCACACTGTGTCATATTTGTTTGTATCTACATATAAAGTGTCGCCATTGGTACTCACAAACTGAACATATCTTTTAAAGGTGTTAGTCGTTTTTATATTTTTTTCGCGTAGAAATTCGCGAGCTTCATAAGTATAGTAACTTTCATCGTCAGCTACGGTTATGAAGCTTTCTTCATCGTACTTTTCTAAAAGAGCAGCTATTTCAGTAGAGTCGGGCATGATGAATACAGCCTGAATAGTGTCGTTAAAAAAGATCATGGAAGTATCTGTAGGAGTATTAACGATATACTTTTTCGATTCTTCGATGATGGGAGTGCTTTCAGGAGTTTCTTCTCTTATAGTTTTTTCTATCGGTTGATTCTCACTGCTTACAACATGATTTTCTACTTCCATTTTTTTACTTTTCTCTATGGTAGTGATTTCTTTAGAGGGTTTTTCTTCAGGTTTATGCTTGGTTTTACATGTCACTAGCATCATTAAAAAGGCTATTAAATAAATGTTTTTCATGTTTATGATCCGGTTTTGTACTAGGCTTTTGGTTGATGTGTTATCTTTTTGTGCAATTAAGTTGTACAACTTAAGGATAAATCTTTTTATTTGAGTGGTTAACTAAAAAGTTTTAAAGTGAATCATCTCAAGAAAATCTTCATCAAAACAGAGGAAGGTTTAGATATATTGAAGTTTAAAATTAAGCATAAGCTCAATTTAAATAGTCCTGTATTTATATATCCATATCGTGGATTTGGAACTCCTAAATGGGTGCATTTGCATGGTAGAATACTTGAGAAAGAAGACATAATTCATGCCCCCAGTGATCACTTGCCAGATTCTACGTGGACTAACCTTAAAAAAGTATGGAAAAGGTATGAAAGTGATGAGGTACCCGGAGTTGTAGTAAGGGGCACTCTTCATAATGTTGTGGTTGAAGCTGAGAGTGATGATGAAGGGTATTTTACCTTGAAATTTGAAAATATAGACTCATCGTTACTCGTTGATGAGTGGCATCAAGTGGCGCTTGAAATTTTAAATATGCCATTTGATATAGAGTATGAGAAGAGTGCTGTAGGGGAGGTATTGATATCAACTCAAAATACTAGTTTCGGCATCATATCAGATATTGACGATACCATAATTCAAAGTGATGTTTTGAAACCATTAAAAATGGTATCTAATGTTTTGTTTAAAGATGCAAAAGATAGAGTTCCGTTTGAGGGAGTGCAAGAATTATATGCAGGGCTATCTAAAAATTTCAAAAATCCTTTACTCTTTGTTACTGGCAGTTCTTATAATTTATTTGATATGCTTACAGATTTTTGTGAGCATCATAATGTGCCTAAAGCGCCATTCATTATGCGAGATTTGGGCTTTGGACCTACACAATGGCTCAAGCAAAATTCTCTTGAATATAAAAAGGAGAGTATTGAGTTGATATTGACTGTCTTCCCTCATCTCAACTTTATATTTATAGGTGATAGTGGAGAGAAAGATCCTGAAATATACCTAGATATTCATCAGAGGTATCCTGGTCGGGTCATGGCTATTTATATTAGGCACGTACATTCTGATATGAGGAAACAAGAAATAGAAAAGGCAGTAGAAGTTTTAGACATACCTTTTCTATTGATGAACGATTCTTCAGAAGCTATTGAGCATGCAATTGGCCAAGGTTGGATGTAACCAAGTGGCAGCTTTCTGTTATAATTTCAACTGTAAATAAATGCCAAGAGTATTGTTTTGATATGTTGGGGCAATAGTAAGAGGCTTTTTTGTATTGTTCATTCTTTTGTGGCCCCACCTATAGCTGTGGGTGTAGTATGCCAAGTTAGTGGCTAATATACCTACCCCTGCACCTGCTAAAACATCAGATAAATAATGCCTGTTGTTGAGTATTCTTAAGGCACCTACAGAGGAGGCTGCTGCGTAGCCACCAATGCTATACCATATACTTTTATGTCCTAATTCTTTATGTAGAAAAGTAGCGGCAGCAAAAGCCTGTGCAGTGTGCCCGGAGGGGAACGAATTATAGCTACTGCCATCGGGTCTGAGTCGGTGCGTAATGTTTTTAGAAGGTAGTACTATGGCTGCCACCATAAGTTCTGATTTTAAAAGAATAAGAGATTTATTTAATAGATCATTTTTGCCCTGATGGCTGATCAGGTCAAATCCATATGCAGCCAAAATAGGAGCATATTGTAAGTAATCATCTACATGTACCCGAAAATTAGGTATGTTCTCATTGCGCTCTTCGGCAATTTCAGCGCTGCTGATAATACTATGACTGTGCATGGAAAGCACTCCCGCACTGATAAATATTAACGGTATTGTCAGTTGAGTCGTTAAAGGCGGTTTAATGTTATAGATGCTGTCATTTAAAACAGTACGAGGATGTTTAAATGGAGCCTGAGCACTGGTAGAGCTATAAAAAAATATACTCAATAAGGTGAAAAAATAATACTTCATAATCTTAAATTTTAGATACAAAGTATTTGTCGATTTTGTAGAAAAGTGGGAATTAAATGCTCAGGCGTAAATTATTTTCTATTTGTTATTTGGTTTGTTTTCTAAAGTTGATGGCAGATATGCCTGCAACCTTAGTGAAAAGCTTAGAAAAATAGGCGTAATCATCATACCCTAGTTCTGTGGCTATTTCTTTTACACTGATGTTGGAGTGGTAAAGGAGCCTTTTAGCTTCCAAAATGATACGTTGCTGAATATGAAACGAAACAGGCGAGCCAGTGCTTTTTCTTACGCACTCATTGAGGTATGCAGGTGATATATTCAATAACTTAGCGTAGGCTGCAGGCCTTTTGGTGTCTTTATAATGTAGCTCTAGCACTTTGTTAAACAGTCTGGTAGTAATGTCAAACCTGCTAGGCTTACTAATCATTTTACATTTGCCTGCGTACAGAGCTATTATTTCTGAAATAAAAGTATTCGCAATATTTTTGACCAATACTTTATGATTCGGGCCATTCTTACGTTCAGATATTTTTAAAGCCAGTTCAGATATATCGTAAATAACCTTAAACTCCTCTTCATTTATAGGAATAGGACTGACAGGGTGGAGTTCTTCTAAGAGCTTTAGGTTATCGTGATAAATGTTTTCTGGGCCTATAGCTATCATGTAAAAAGTGTTTTTGCCATAATCAACCAGCCTGTGAATCTGGTTGGGATGCACAAACATGACAGCCTTACCCGTGAAAGAGTGTTGTTGAAAATCTAATTCAAATGTAGCAGTGCCAGATACCTGAAGTCCAAAAATATAAAGGTTATGGCGGTGAGCTAGTTCTCCTTTTTCAATTTCCTCTATGTCGTAATCCATTTCATTAGATTTAGCAATAACAATGTCATGATCGTCTTCAGAAAGGGGGATTACTGGTATAGTGTTAGATTTTAGAGGCATAATAGATGGTAAGTCATGTAAAGTTATGAATGACAGCCCAATAAAGAGCATATTTGGACACAATATGTAATTAAAAACCCCGGCAGAGCTCAGCTCTGCTGGGGTTTTTAATATTATTGATTTATAAACTGGTTATTTTTTAATAACCAACTTTTTAGCTGTAGTGGTGGTTGCTGTTTTCACAGTTACTACATATAAACCATTAGCTAAGTGAGATAAATCTAAGCCATTAGCATTGTATACTGCAGGTTGTACTACAGTTTTACCTTGCATGTCTTTAATAGATACAGTTGCAGCTTCTTTAGCGTTTACGAAAATCGTATTTTGTCCCGGGTTAGGGTATAACGCTATTTCGTCATCAATGCTTACTTCAGTTTCAATAGCCTTTTTAGCTACAACTGCCCCTTGAGCTGCAGGAGAAATTTTAATCCAATTGATGTTAAATCCTCCTGTAGAGGCAAATATGCCTAGAGCGTAAGTTCCTGCATTAACCTGTACAGTTTGTGAGACAGTGGCCCAGTTTTGCCATCCACCGGTAGAGGGTATATTTATTGATCCTAATACAGTAGATCCTGCGTTAAGATCGGTAGAAAGTACACCACTGCTATTAGGGCTAGCTACTCTGTATTCGATGTTGTAAGCTCCGGTTTTAGGGAAGTTTACGTTGGTGTAAGCCATCCAGTCACCAGATTCGATGTAGCCAACGTTACGTCCTCCTTCTGAGCAGTCTTCTACTTGTACACCAGACATAGAGCTGAAACTTTCAGCTTCTATTAACCTAGAGTCACCTATAACAGAACCGCCATTAACAGAAGTAGCTATTTTCTTGAAAGTAGCATCCGCTCTCATATCACCAGGGTTTTCACTGAATAACTGAGATTGTTTATGGCGAATGAAGTTGCCAGGGAAGTTGAAAGATTCAAAAGAAATGCCTGAAGCATCAGACAGACCTGGTCTTGCCCACCAAGTAGCATCAGCTTTGTATAAACCATCACCGAAATTAGGGTCTAACCAAATTTCACCGTTTCTATGGCGTAAAAAATAGCCAGGGAAGTTAACGGACTCTAAAGACACAGCATTAGGATCGGCTAAACCAGGAACCATTTTAAATTGGCAATCTCCCAGAGGATTAACACCTCCATCTATTCTACCTCTAGATTCTGCGTGACGAATATACCTATCAGGGAAGTTGATAGACTGTAGTTTTACAAATTCTCCAGGGCCACCAGCGCAAGTCATTTGGATACCTCTAGGCGCAGGAATACCTACATTAGGAGTTCCATCATTATGCCAGCTGATACGCTGGATAAAAGGATGACGGTTTTCCCAGCCTGTCTCTATGATTCCATCTCCATTGGAGTCATCCATACCATGGTATAGAATCCAATCTTCTTTTCCATCAGGAGAAGTCGTGAAAGATGCATGCCCAACTCCTACAACTCCATTTTCATAAGATTTTTCGAAGATGGGTACGGGAGACTTTCTCCAGTTGTTACGATCCATTACATTGGCATTTTCATCACATGTGAACATACCCAAGCAATAGAACTCTGTCCAGCTGGCATTAGCCGAATAAGTAAGGAAGAACCTACCATTACGGTGAATGAGTTGGGGCCCTTCATTACAGTTTTGGTGACTTTTTTCCCAGTCGTACCATAGGTTTATATTAGGCTCAGAAATTTGAGTCCATCCTTGACCTAAAGAAGTGGGGCTAGTCATAGGGGCGATGGTGATGTTGGTTAAAGAACCGCCATCATTACGCATCCAGATCATGTACAAATTACCATTTTGGTTAAGTATGGTAGCGTCAATACCTCCTGCAAGGTTGGCTACATACCTAAATTGGCTCTGTGGACTATCTCCTTCTAGTACAATTACGCGCATTTCATCGCTGCCAGGTACTTTTCCTGTAGTATAGATATACCACTTGCCATTGAGGTAGTGTAACTCGGGAGCCCATGGTGGTCCATCAACTGCTGGCTCTTCCCATGATCTCCATACGCCTACTGGTTCCGCTGCTGCTATGCCTTCTAAGGTTGCTGATTTCCTTACTTCAACATGCAATCCGGTAGTAAACGTGTAATAATAAAATCCTTCGTGAAATATCACGTATGGATCTGCGTGACTGTCGGGTGACAGTGGGTGTGCGAATGTGCACTGTGCTGATACGTTTGTGAATGAGCTAATAATCATAGCCATCCACAGCACAATCGCGTAAATAGGTTTTTTCATAATAATTTTTGGTTTATAATGTTTATTTATGCATAAAAATGCGAATACAATATATTCACTAATTTCTAATCGAACAATTAATCAAACTTACTAAACCGATTTTTTTGTATTTTCTGTGTATATTTTACATTCATTTTTCTGTAAAATATTATAATATTTAGTTGGCATATTGATTAATGAGGAGGGGCAGATTGTGAGGGCTAGCTAGTGAAAGTTTGTAATATTTTTATTTAATAGATGTAAATATTACAATTATTGATGCGCAGCATAGAGTTTGCTAATTGGTATAGGAATGGAGAAGTAGGGGAGTAGCGCGGCAGACTGATGGCATGATAGTGACACTTTAGTAGCTAAAGCTGTAGTGAGAGGATGCCTTAAAGGTGGATTACCGGAGCTAAATCTCTCGTTGGTTGAAATTTACTTTCATAATATTGCTCTAGCCATTGTTGAAAGTAACTCCCATGTTCTTCGGCTAAAGTTTGTATTTGCGCGTGGTATTTACTTTTGAGAAAATCAACCACTTTTTTAGGGCAGCTGTCAGGCTTGGTGGCATGTACTTTTTTTCGCAAGCTGAGGTCAGACGGTAGTGACTGTACTTTTCCGCTAATGAAGCTCGTAATTTCATGCAGAAGCAGTTCAGGACAGTCAATAATGGCGTCATAAAAACAAATCAAAATCTGGTTTTTTGGAAATACCGCTTTATAATTTTTTATAGTAGTGATGTAATCAGATCTACGGAGTTGATCTTCTGACTCCACAAATTTCACTACATTTTCATATGAAGCCGGAGCAAAGTCAAACCCACTTTTTTTGCTAGCAAATTTGTAGTGTGACCAGGCTCTTTCTATAGGGTTGCGGAGTATGAGTACTATTTTGGCATTTGGCGCTATCTTGTACATACGCTCTATATCTTCTTTGTCCAAAATAGAGTAGCTAGGCGTGATTTCTCCTTTTATGCCTTTTAGGTTTTTAAATAGTGATAAGTACCAGTTGTCATTATATTTTGAAAACACCCAGTTGGAGAGCCATAAGGGATTGAATTTTAGTCTGTATGCGTTTTTAAGAGTTTCCTTAAAGGTGAATTTCAGCCAAATTTCATCCTTAAACCTTAATAAAGGGTGGGAGTGGTACAGGGTGTTTGGTGAAGAGTATTTTAAATCCCGGTCGAAATAGTGAAGTTCCTTGAAAGGGGGTAAAGTGTATTCGGGAAGTTTACAAAGGTTGGCATAGAGCCAACTGGTGCCCGCCTTTTGGGCTCCGATACCGATAAAGTGTATTTGGTTGTTTAAGTTATTCATGGCTAGGTAAGGAGAAGGTGGTTGTAATAATAATACTATTCTTTGTGATTTGTTAATGAAGTTTATCTAAAACATTAGCTTTTTTGTGTAATATGGAATAATGTTGAGCTCAGGTAGGCATAAAAAAAGCCCCGTTACGAGCAGCAACGGGGCTTTTAACTTTATATACAATTTACTTAATTCCTAACTTGGCCGCTACCAAAAACATAATACTTATTGGTAACTAATTGTTTTAAGCCCAATGGTCCTCTATGGTGTAGCTTGTCAGTGCTTATAGCTAATTCAGCACCTACGCCCATTTGTCCTCCATCAGTAAAGCGAGTAGAAGCATTATGATACACTGCTGCACTATCTACTCTCTCCATAAATTTTTCGGCATCACTAACATTTTCCGTAAGTATTACATTCGAATGTCCTCCAGAATATTTATTAATGAATTCGATGGTACTGTCTAGTCCATCAATTGTAGAAATTGCCGCTTTCATGGCTAAGAACTCTTCATACCAAATGTCATCATTGGTAATTTTATCTGTAGCAGAAAGTATATCGATCACCTCTTCACCAGCTACTATATGTACGCCTTTTTCAGTTAATGCAGCTTCTATTTTTAGCAGTACATCGTTGAGTTGGGGGTGATTTTTATCTACTAAAATTTTATCTAACGCATTGCAGCCAGATATTTTATTGGTTTTGGCATTTACTATTACCGGAATAACTTTCTCCATATCAGCGTCTGGGGCTACATAGGCGAAATTATTGCCTCGGCCACTTACTAATACAGCGCATTTTGCATGTTGTTTTACAAATTCTATTAGTCTTTCACCACCACGTGGCACTATAAGATCTAATGGTTGATCAGGGTTTCTCAAAAATTCCTGAGTGGTGGCCCTGTCCATTTTTAAATATTGGATCCAGTCTTTTTCCAGACCATTATCTACTAAGGCCTTATGCCAGCATTCTACTAAGGCTTCATTACTGCTGTGAGCTTCTTTACCTCCTTTGAGCAATATTTTATTATTAGCTTTGAAGGCGAGCACTGCAGCCTCTATGGTAACATCCGGACGTGATTCATAAATGATCATAATTGTTCCGAATGGAGCTGTTTTGTTGGTAATGCTCAATCCATTGTCTAATGTGCCTTTGCTGATAGTTTGGCCTACAGGATCCTCCTGTGCCAATACTTCCTTTACGGCACGAATCATATCATCTACTTTGGCATCGTTAACCACTAACCTGTCATAAAGTGCCTGGTCATCTTTGTCAAAAGCAGCTAAGTCTTTTTTGTTTGCAGTAATAATCGCTTCCCTATCACTATCTAGGTATTGGATCATAGAATTTAATACTGCGTTTTTTTTATCTGTGTTTATTAATAGCATAAATTGTCTTCTTGAATTTTGATTTATAATAATTCTATAGTGCCCAGTATTACTGGTAACAAGAAAAATTAATCTTCTTCTTGATAGATTCGGGTGCCCACATTTTTTCCGTGTGCGATGTCAACAATAACATCTTCCCGTTTACCATTTGCTATATAAGTAGGAATGTCTTTGGCAGCAGCTTTTTTGGCTACATTAATTTTCGACTTCATTCCACCACGACCTTCGCCTTCTTTTTTGCCAGATGATTTTATAAACTGCTCTACTTCTTGGTCGGTAGTTACAGTCTTAATTAAACTAGAATCTTCATCATCGGGGTGTCCGTCAAATACACCCTCTGTATCCGTTAAAAGAATTAACGTATCGGCATTGATCAACTCAGCGACCAGACTAGCCAACTCATCGTTATCAGTGAACATAGACATAGATAACGAAACGGCATCATCTTCATTAGCAATGGGTACAATACCCTGGTTTAGCAAACCTTCATAACAATTAATCATATTGTCACGGTATTTACCCGGAGCGAAATCACGCTTAGTTGCAAGCACTTGCGCGCAGCGCATTCCGTAATGATGAAACAGACTATAGTAATGTCGCATCATTCGGGGTTGACCCACTGCAGAATAAACCTGCCTGCGTGTGGTTGGGTCTTCAATACTATTGCCATCCAGTACTTCTTTTCCGGCAATTACCGATCCTGAGGAAATCAGCACGCATATGATATCTTCCTCATAGAGTCGGGCTATTTGATCTACTAACTTTCTAAGGGTGGGCACTACTATGCGATTATCCTTATTGGTCATCACATTGGTCCCTACTTTTATTACAATTCGTTTTTTATATTGTTTATCAATCTCCATATAAATTATTTGCCTAATTCTACCGCTCTATCAAATGCTGCATATGCTGCTTCTTCGATTAATTGCTTCACATTATTATCTTCCATAGAATCTAATGCTGCGCGAGTGGTACCTCCTTTAGATGCTACACGGTTCATCCATGATTGCGGAGAAAGGTCTGATTTGTTAAATAATTCTACTGCTCCTTCAAAGGTTTGGCTCACTAGTACTTTTGAGTCATGGTCAGAAAAGCCCATTTTCTTTGCTGCATCCATCATAGACTGCATAAAGTAAAATACATATGCTGGCCCACTGCCCGAAATACCTGTAGAGGCATCAATATCATTTTCTGTATCTAATCTTACCGACTTACCTGTGGTGTTTAATAAGTTTTCTACTGTAGATAACTCAAGTCTTGATACCGAATCTGATGCTGTAAATGAAGTAAGACCTTTACCTACCTGTGCAGGTAAGTTGGGCATTGCTCTTACCACCTTAGATATGCCTAAACCTTCTTGTATAGTTTGAATAGTTACACCAGCCATTAATGAAATTACCAACTGGTCTTCACTCATTTTAGCTTTAATGTCTTCAAATAATTGCTCTGAGTGAAAAGGCTTTACTGCAATAAATATAATATCAGCTATTGGCAGGCATTCTTCCAGATCAGTGAAAACATCAAATCTGCTTACTGTTTTAAGTTGTTCTGTTTTCTCTTTATCGGTATCCGAAATCATCAGGTTGTGACTCGATAAAAGCTCTGACTTTACTAGAGCTTTTGCATAAGCCAACCCCATGTTGCCGGCTCCTATTACTAATACTTTCATTTTGTAATTGTTAATGTTAATGTTTTGTCATTAATAAAATCAGTGTGTAGAGTGCAACCATTGTGCATTACTGGGCAAATTGAAAAATTAATTGGTTTTAGAGGAGTGAAAAAGGGACTTGCATCGGGGCTATCTCTCCCCAATGGGTGATTTTGACTAATATCAAAAAAAATATTTGTCGTTTGTCAAAAATGACATAAAAGGTGTCATTAAGTCACAATTTTGTAAATATGTCATAAATACACCTAAAAAAGCGGTGTACATTGAAATTTTCAATTTTTTTACATGTCGAACATATTGGCGCAATGATATTGTGCTGTCACGCACGAAAAAATGTCTGAAAAGGTGTCATATATCTGAAGGCATATCGGTGAGGTTTATGTACAATTTTGGCAGTAAAATCTTAGCCTTATTACCCATATATTCTTTGCCTCTTAACCTGTTTACAGTATAGGCTTTGAGTAGGCTGGTGTCATAGGGTTTAATCATTTCTAAAATTTCACTTTTGTCAGCATTGCTATGTACTTCTGTATGTAGCCATCGATCTTTCAGCGCGTATTCTATAATCAATGGCATTCTATGTGTTTCAGAGGCGCTGGGTTTGTTATGTATGTATGCCATTAAGGAGTTGGCCGCACAGGTGACCATACTTACTGTCTGGCGCTGCATACCATTGAAATTGCAGGTTTCATGCAAGCCTGCAATAAAAAAGGGCGCTTCATCTTTTCGCTGTATGTAAAACGGATACGATTTTTCATTATACCAATGATGTTCGAAAAAACCATCGCTCAACAATAAGCAACGTCTTTTTTTTGCAGCCTCTCTAAATGCGGGTTTGTCAAACATTTCTTCACCGCGGCAATTGATCGTTTTTTTTGAGATGCCAACGGCCGTTTTTGAATCCTTGACCCAGAATGGGATTAAGCCCCATGATAAGCTTGTTAATCCAGCAGAGGTAAGTGCAGGTATATCGGGGTGGGCGTAAGCATTAACGTGGTAGGTAGGGGCAATGTGCTGTCTTATATGCTCCATTTCGTTTTTAGTAAGCCCCATATACTCTTTGTAGCGCTTGTTTTTCTTCGTTAAATAACTGTGGTCATAGCACATGTTTACTTTTTAATCAGTCAATAAATATTACTATAGAAAATAACGAATTTTAATCAAATTGTAAACGGTTGTTGAATTAATTTAATCCTTGTTTTTTGTTATTCCCATATTAGCTGATTTGATATTGTACAAATGGTGTATTTCGTGTAAATTATATAATAGTATTTGATGGTTCTTTTGAATATTATTCAAACCATTTCATTAACAACTATTTACCTAAATATCATTATGAATTACTCATTACAACCTTACCGATTATTACTTTTTTTACTATTGCTGATTATATGGAGCTGTTCTCAAAAGGAGAAAAAAGCTACATCAACCCCAACTGAAAAAGTGGCTGACAGTGCTCAAATGACCTTTGTGCGGCCTGTAGCTCATAGTGCAGAGGGCGCAGAGCAGTTAAAAGCGATGGCTGTTGCTTTAGAAAAGATGAAGAGCCTGCCATGTGAAAACCCAATAAGTTGGTACTACCAAGGGGCTATTCACTGGGTGCCTGACACAGTAAAAAATAAGAACCCTTTATGTCCGATGTACCAATCGCGCATGGATACTTTAAAAGCATGGGATAATTGTACGCACGTTAATGGTGATGCCAATTCTGATTATCAGTTTTTAATATGGCATAGATTATACATTTGGCATTTTGAGAAAATTATAAGGTCTCTTTCTGGTAAAGCTGATTTTGCACTGCCGTATTGGAAATATGTGAGTGATAAATATAGGGTAATGCCTGATGAGTTGAGGAATGGAAAATCATCGTTATTTACATCAGGGAGGCTCGATAGCCTGAATAAAGGTGATGCTATAAGCGATGAGTTTGCAAAATATAGTTTAACTGCGGCTACTGAGGAAGCTTATGAAGCTAAAACATATATGGTTTTTAATAGCTCTATAGACAAAGCTCCACACGGGGCTATGCATGATTATATTGGAGGTGCATGGTCTCAAACTCCTATGTTTAATGAAATTTATCAGGCAGGCCCTTACACCAAAACAGACACGCTGTATGGTTGGATGTCGCACGTGCCAAGCGCTGGATTTGATCCTGTATTTTGGCTGCACCATGCCAATATTGACTATTTGTGGAATGAGTGGGAAAATGGCCCAAACGGTGAACGCCCTAGTTTTGAGCAAATGAAGAAATTTCCATGGTCTTTTACTTTTCCTGAGCCTGATGGTACTTTCACCACTTATACCATGAGCGAAGCATACGAAAGGGCTTTTAACCCGGATTATAGCTATGCTTCAGCTTCTCCGCTTATAGCAATGGACACCGAAAAGCATAAGAAATTAACAACAGGAGCCCAGTTAACTATGCCAGAAGGTAGTGAAGTCGCAAAATTAGCGGCTAAGAAATTTATTGGGAAAGGAACTTCTGTATTGGCGCTAACGGGTAAGCTAAAGTCTGCCTTTACCGATGAAACGACCAAGGGCATGTTGCAAAATTCCCAATCTGGTGATTTTATTATTGAAATTGACGTATCGTTTAAAAAAGAGCCAACCGGTGGGTTTGCTGTGTTTATTAACAATACTGATGATGCTAATGCTGAAGGTGAATTTATAGGTATGATGACATTCTTTGGAGCATCGCACCATGGAGGAATGCATAAAATGATGGGTAAAGAAGACATGAAAATGAGCCGTAAGTTTCTTTTTGACGTTACTGATGAGCTGATGAAAGCAGGAGAAACACCACACCTTATCTTTAAAAAGATTGGGGGTAATACCACAGGAGTAACTATTGAAAGTATTCAGATTAACAGGTATTAATCAGTTGAAGCAGAGGTGGTTTGCGCCTCTGCTTTATTTTTTCAAATGACTTTTGGTGTAAGCCCAGTGTACGCCTATTTTAATTATAGACAGTGATGAAGTTTTTAGAAGCGAACTTTCAAGTCAAGGTCAGATAGTATTTTTTCTTTTAGTTCACCGAGTTCTATTTCAGGGTGAGTGTTTAACGTTGAGTTAACTAGTGCTAAAATCTTCTCAATACTAGTTATGCCAAGTGATTTAGCGCGTTTAATAATGGTTATTTCATCTTCTTCATCGTCTACCCATTTTAATATGCAGTAGATGAAAAGGCCTTCCCATTTTAACCTTTCTTGGGGTATGCTTTCTTCAATGTCATAAATTAGATAAGATTGATTTGCAGTGTCATAGGCATAAATGGTGTAGAAGTCTAGATCAGATAAGAGGGGCTTTATTTGATCAACTTCGTAGTTGTCTTGTTCCTTTTTTGTCATGAGAAAGAACTCTTCAGGGCACCTGAAATCATCATTTAATTCCGAGGTTTCTGCAGTTGCGGTCTCATTAAAAAGATCTAAAATAACAGTAGGTAGTGATAATTTCTGAATTAAGGAACGGACATCTTCTGAGGCAAGTCTTTCTGTATCTCGCTCCCATATGGCTTTGTCTATAGCCATTTTTTTAACAACAGCTTCCGCTAGCAGAGGAAAATTTTGTTTGTATTGAAGGTAGTATTTTGTTTCTAATTCATCCATTATGAGCACCTTAAAAGGTAAAACTACGGTGTTCTCGATAATTAGCCTAAATAGATGAAATTCTTTTAAATAAATTAAATAATGAAGGGGGCCACAACCCCCTCCATTATTTAATTTGATGAATATAAAAGTTAATTTGTCTTTATTATTTTACTGGTTTGATAGCCTTTGGCACTTTGTATAGTAATAAAATAAGTGCCATTAGCCAAGTTACTGAAGTCTATTTTAACATCGGTACCGCTGTATGTTTCGCCTACAGATCTTCCGTGCATGTCTTTAATGTAAATATTGGCATCTTCTTTATTGTTTACATTAAGTATGGAGCTAACCGGATTAGGGTAGGGGAGAATACTGCCCGTTAGTGTATTTTCGCTTACGTTATCAGCTGCTAGGCGATTAGTAGGGTTTGGTAATTTAATTACCTGACATCCTGTGCCTAAGTCGTTTATTGTCCATCCGAAATCATTCACTAGTTTATTGTGTGCATCTATAGCATTGCAGTAGCTCGATGACACACTTAATGTAACATCAGGTCTCACTTCAAGTTGCGCCCATCCCATTAAAGTAGCATCATAATTTTCTGTAGAGAGAGAGGCGTTGTCGAGCATGTTATTCATGTCATAAGTATTGCTTATGTCCCAGTTGGCCAAACTTTGATTAAAGTTAGATGCTTCTAAAAACATACTAGACATATCATTTACTTGGCTTACGTTCCATTGGCTTACATCTTGGTTAAATGCCACTGCATGGTAAAACATGAATTTTGTGCTAGTGACATTGCTCAAATCCCAATTAGAAAGGTCTTGGTTAAAGCTGATTGCATCATAAAACATGCCTTCGGTAGTGGTAACATTACTCATGTCCCACTCACTAATGTCCTGATTAAACTTCAATGTAGAGCGAAACATTAATTTCATGTCGGTAACCTGAGATACATCCCAAGAGGATATGTCTTGGTTAAAATTGTAAGCTAAGAAAAACATATGATCCATCGTTTTTACATTGCTTACGTCCCAATTGCCGATAGGCTGATTGAAATTGAAGTTCTTATGAAACATATAGCTCATGTCATTTACATTGCTTACGTCCCAACCGCCAATGGGCTGGTTAAACTTATTGGCATTGTCAAACATGTGTGTCATATTATTTGCAGTACTGACATCCCAGCCAGTAATATCGCCATTGAAGTCTCGAGCAAATCGGAACATATAACTTAAGTCTTCGGCACTATATAACGACCAGTTATTGAGAGGCTGATTGAAGTTATCAGCGTGATAAAACATGTTTTTCATGTTTGTTACCTTGCTTACATCCCAGCTATTGAGTGGTTGGTTAAAGAGGCTAGCCCCGTAGAATAGCCCTTTCATGCTGGTAACATGGCTTACATCCCAATGGTCTAGAGGCTGATTAAGATTGCGATTGAAATAAAACATGTAATCCATATTGGTTACTTCGCTTAAATCAGGAGCATCGGTTGCGTTAATAGTGAGGTTGTAGCATTCGTAAAAGGCATTTTCCATGCTGGTCCATTTTATCGCTCCCCACTGATCTATTGATAAAAGCTTTTCATTATCTCCACTATCTTGTATGTAAAGGCGCGGGAAATCTCCACTGATAGCAATGGAGTATGTGCCTGGTGTATTGTAGTTGTGCTGTATGTTTCCTGTAACGTGAGTGTCAAAGGATCCGTCACCCCAGTTGATAAGGTAGTCGTATCCGCTGCCTTTAGTGGTGATAAATATCTCTTTGTTGCCAGATCTGCCGCTATTATTAGTTTTCCATGTAGTAATGAACTCTTCACTGCAGTTAGACCCTTTGTCGATGATGTCCCAGTTGAAATTATGCTTTAGTTTATTGCGTGCAGATGAACTCTGACAATAATAAAGCGAGGCGTCAAGCTCTACGCCTTGTTGAACCTCCTGCTGAGACCAGCTTATTAGTGCATTATCATAATTAAAAGGAGAAAGTGCTGTGCCCATTAGCATATTTTTCATACTGCTGACATTGCTTACATCCCATGAGCTGATGTCTTGGTCAAAGCTTTCCGCACCATAGAGCATACCGGCCATATCGGTGACTTTGCTGGTGTTCCATTTGCTTAGATCTTGATCGAATTTTAATGCCGAGCGGAACATTAGTTTTGTAGTGGTAACGTTGGAGATGTCCCAGCCCGATATGTCTTGGTTAAAATGATAAGCAAGGAAAAACATATGATCCATTGATACTACCTTAGAAACATCCCAACTGCTAAGATCCTGATTGAAATTGAAGTTTTTATGGAACAGGTAGCTCATGTCAGTTACATGGCTTACATCCCATTTATTTAAAGGTTGATTGTACTCGTTGGCGTTGTCAAACATATGGGAAATGTCTTTGGCTGAGCTAATATCCCAGTTATTAATGTTTTGATCGAAATTTCTGGCAAATCGAAACATATAACTAAAATCTTCTACATTACCTACCTGCCATTGGTTTAGTGGCTGATTGAAGTTATCAGCATGGTAAAACATATTTTTCATGATTTTTACCTGGCTTACATCCCAGTTGTTAATAGGCTGGTTGAAGCTACTGGCTCCGAAGAATGTCCCTTTCATGCTAGTAACATGACTTACATCCCAGTGAGTCAAAGGCTGGTTAAGGCTGCGGTTGTAGTAAAACATGTAGTCAAGATTGGAAACTTGTCTTAGGTCAGGTGTATCGGGTGCGTCTATAGTGAGGTTGTAGCACTTATAGAAAGCACTTTCCATACTTTTCCATTCAATGTCTCCCCACTGTTTTATGCTAATAATTTTTTCATTGTTAATAGTATCCTTGAAGTATATTCTCGGAAAATTTCCTAAAATGGCAATGGTATATTCTCCAGGAGTCGAGTAAGTGTGCGTAATGCTACCGGTTACACCTTCATTTTTATAGCCATCACCCCAGTAAATTGAGTAGAAGTATCCTTCCCCTATGGTGGGGATCGTAATCTGATTGTCGCTATTTTTTCCAGGATTGTTAGTTTTCCATGTAGAAACAAATGGACTTTGTGCGTAGAGCGCGTAGTTAAGGCACAATACGGTCAGTAGAGTAAATAATGTTTTCATTTTAATTAAAGTCAACTATTCTATTTTGATGTGTAGGTTGTTAGGATTCAATGCGCAGTGGCATTGCACAAGGACATGAGGCCTAAGAATAAGGCAGACAACAGTTTTGGAGGGATGATTTTTGTTACATAGGCGTTAGTTTAGAGTGTTTGTGTAGTCAATTTATGTAAAAAAAATCAATAATTAATGAAATTAGTGATATTTTGTATTGTAAATTTAATATTATTAAAATTTTGAGTTGCTGCTTGAAAGAGTGGAAAGAATAGTGCTAATTTTTTCTTAATAGTGGCAGGTGTGTTTTGTGCTTAGGTTATTCTGAAGGGTTTAATTTGCGTTGTAGATTTGAAGTGTATGTAATGTCTTTGTTCTGGAGGGTAACTTTGGCAGAGTCTGGGGCAACAGATTTAAATGTAATTAGATTGGGATAGTCTAGGAGCTTGAACTGTCCACTTTTCAGGTAAATAAGTTCACTGCTGTTTTTTCCCATGAAACTGGTGAAGAAAGGTGATTCTACAAAAAGCTTATGGTTTTTCTCATAAATTTTGGTGTCAGAATCTAGGCCATATAGGAAATCTTTGTAGATGCCGGGTAATGATGATATCAATGAGTCAGGAATAGTGGAAGTATTACTGTCTGCTGTTTTTATATCCCAATTTAATATAGAAAGAAGTTTATGGGTGGTATAATCTATTACCGGAAACCTGTTGCTTTTTTCACCGTTAGCCAGCATGATAAATCCTCTGCCGTCTGTTGTAGTCGCATAAATATCTCCGCCTACGCCAGTGTTAGATCCATTGGATGAAAACCACTGATAGTTACTAAAACCAAATGATTTTTGCCAGCCGTACCCCCAGCCTCCTACAGCATTTTTTAAAATGGAGGTTTTAGTCATTTCTTTAGCTATTTGGTGAGATATGATGGTATTGTGCTTATTTCTTAGTGCATTCTGAAATTCAATACAAAGTTTGGCAAGATCGAGCGGGGTAGACCACATACCAGATGCCGCTACTTGTGGGCAAATCGGCAAGCCTGTTTTTATAACCTTGGCACTGTCGTTATGCACTAATGCAACATTGGAAGGAAAATTAACTTCATGAGGCTGTAGCATAGTGGTATTATGCATTTCCAGCGGTTTAAATATGTACTCTTCAGCTAAGGCGGCTAGCGTTTTTCCTAAATGATCTTCTAGCGCCATTTGAATAATGACATAACCACCTCCGCTATAAGACCAGTCAGTGCCAGGGGTAAATAGAAATTCTATTTCTTTGCCATATCGGGGTAGCTTTCCCTCTAAACTTTCTACAATAGTAGGTATAGTGTCTCCTTTATAATAATCAGTAAAGCCATGTTGCGAAGTGCCAGCGGTATGATTAAGAAATTGCTTCCATGTTGGCGAGTTGTTTTCTATCAATTTAGAGGGAGGCAGGTGCCATCTTTTGAGGTAATTGTCAACAGGATCATCTAGGTCTATAAGTTTTTGTTCATCTAATAAAAAGCATAGTAAGGCGGTTACAGGCTTGGACATAGAGGCTGTTGAAAATGCGGTGTCATCATTGAGGGGAGCTTGGTTTTCTGTTGACTTAACGCCCCATTGATGTGAGTATACTATTTTGTAATCATCGAATACTGCAAGGCTAAAGCCCGGCAAGTTGTTTTTCTTCATTTGTAGTTCAAGCATCAGGTTGGTAGTCAGAAAAGAGTAATCTTTATGTGGAGCAGTTTTGTTTAGGGTGAGATTGCAACCTGAAGTACCAAGTAATAATAAGATAGAGAGAAGGGGTAGTTTAAATAGCGACTTTTGAAAATACTTGAACATTGAGCTGGCGTAAGGTTGGTAAAGGCCTCGATTCATAATTATATGATGCAGAATACAACCATAAGGTTGCAACAGCAGGCGGATTTTCTTTTTGCCGATGCAAAAGGGAATTATTTCCTTTAATTATACAGCTAAGCTAAATATAATATTAAATTTGCTCCATCTCTGGCAATGAGGTCTGCCTTAAACCGCTCTTCTAGAGCTGATGACTTCTAATCGTAAAGGCTTAGGCCAGAGTATTTTATTTATTATAAGGCAGAATGAAAATCAATAAATTTAAAAGACTTTTTAATTCAGTGGAGCAGATTCCTGCATTGCTATATCTACTGAAATGGGTACTTATTTGTACATTAATTGGCGTGGTGGCAGGTAGTATATCAGCATTTTTCTTAATTAGCTTAAAGTGGGCAACAGACTGGCGAGAGGCGAATTTGTGGATAATTGCTTTACTACCGGTAGGTGGTTTTATTGTAGGCTTGTCATATCATTTATATGGCAATAGTGTAGTGAAAGGTAATAACTTATTGCTTGAGGAATTTCACTCTCCGAAAAAAATAATTCCTTTTAAAATGGCTCCATTAGTATTGTTTGGCACTGTGGTGACACACTTATTTGGCGGGTCTGCCGGTAGAGAAGGAACTGCTGTACAAATAGGAGGGGCAGTGGCAGATAGGTTTACAAAAGTTTTTAAGCTTTCTAAACGTGACCGAAGAGTGGTGATTATAGCTGGTATAAGTGCTGGATTTGCCTCTGTTTTTGGCACTCCGCTGGCAGGAGGTATTTTTGCGTTAGAGGTATTGGTATTAGGTCGTATTAGGTTAGAGGCTATCATTCCTAGTTTTATGGCCGCTGTTTTGGCTGATTATTTTTGCAAAATATGGAATGTTTCTCATACACATTATCATATTCATGAAGTGGCAGAAATGAACCCGGCCAATTTGCTTTGGGCATTGTTAGCAGGGATAATATTTGGCATCGTGGCCATGCTATTTTCAAAGGCTACACATATGTGGGGAGATTTATTTAAGAGATACATTAATTATCCTCCATTGCGCCCCGTGGTAGGAGGTGTGATCTTGGCTATAGCTATATACTTGGTAGGTAATACAAAATATATAGGCTTAGGCTTGCCAACTATAGTTGATGCTTTTAACATTAACTTAAACTCTTATGATTTTTTGGCCAAATTGCTATTTACATCATTTACTCTTGGGGCCGGTTTTAAAGGAGGAGAGGTAACTCCCTTATTTTATATAGGAGCGGCATTGGGTAATGTACTCATATGGTTTATTCCATTGCCTATGAGCTTGTTGGCAGGTATGGGGTTTGTGGCTGTTTTTGCAGGAGCCACCAATACACCTATTGCATGTACAGTAATGGGTATAGAACTTTTTGGAATAGAAGCAGGTGTGTTTATAGCCATTGCCTGCAGCACCGCTTATTTGTTTTCTGGGCACAGTGGTGTTTACGCTTCTCAGATTGTAGGAAGCCCTAAGCACCCATTTTTTATGAGAGAGAAAGGCCTTCATCTATCCGAAATTAAATCTAGAAGGAATAAAAGAACTTGATATATCGTAAAGAGAAAACGATATATCATTTCAGAGTAATGCGCTCTATCTGTCACTGATTGATAGGTTAATATTTATCCCTGAGGCTGTAATTTCTCAGGTGTGTTGTAGTGTAATATCATTTGGGTGTAGTCGGATAAGGTTCATGTACGCAATGGTGAGGTATTGTTAATAAAAAAAGAATTTTATTTTTCCGAAAATTGGCAATGTAACTCTTTTGTAGTGAATTGATTTATAGGCGATTATTTGTTTTTCTGGAAGTGGAAATATGCAATAATTCATTTTTTTTATACGTATATCTACGTAAATTAAACTTTAATCGTACTTCTTACGTTTAAGGTCATTGTTACTATAAGATAATAGTTGGTAGTCAGCTGGCTGATTCACCCATGCTTATTTGATAATTTATAAAGTTACTTTGTACCTTTTGGTATAAATAACTATGGCTCAGGAAGGTGATATTTTAAAGAATTTATAAAATTATACTCCTGATTATTTCATAAGTAAAAGTAAGGCTTTAATCAACATCTTGTCATTATTAATTAAAGCTTATAGTAAGATGGTTGATTATTAGTATAATGATATAAGGGAAGAGCGAGTATTGAGTTTTTATTTTTCTTTACAAATAACTGGTAATTAGATCTTTATTTATTTTTTGAAATTTATTTAAAATGAATGAGATAAATGGGGTTACCTGTAAAAGGAGTTAAAGAATAAACTGTAATACGACAAACTAATATCTTACATAAGAAATAAATTTATCGATTTTAATACCTTCAGTTTGTAAGATAATTTTATTAAAAACGAATAAATGGGCATTCTTTAACGTTAGAATGTTTGTAAAAATAAATCAATTAGTGAGTGGCAAGAGCGGTCTCTGCTTAAGGTCAGTTTGCAGAGGCCCTTGCTTTATTTTCCTTTCCTTTAATAATGTTTGTTTCCCCTTTTATGTTCTATGTAGTAACTTTGTACCTCCGTTTTTTCGTTATATAGTCATGGAATTAAAGAAGATAGAAAGAATTTCGAAGGCCCTAGGTGATGTTAATCGTTTAAAAATTCTTGAAGAGGTTACAAAAAGAGATATTTTACCCTGTGCCTTAATGTGCGATTTGTTTGGCCTGGCGCAATCTTCTATTTCACACCACGTAAAGCAATTAGTGGATGCAGAATTGCTTATTCCTGAAAAAGAAGGTAGAAATATGAGGTACAGAGTGGATCATGAAGTTTTAGGAGCATATATTAACTATCTGAAACAATTCAAAGAATAAAAAAAACATCAACATATTTCGATATATCTATAACTTGTTTTCTTTGTCCCCGTATATGAGATAAACATATATTTTTTATATCAACCTATCGATATATTTCAATGTATCGATATTTTAAATCTCAAAAACAATGAAAAACAATTTGCAAAATAAAGTGGCTCTCGTTACAGGAGCTTCAAAGGGAATAGGGGCTTCCATTGCTAAAGGCTTAGCAGAAGCGGGAGCAAAAGTGGTCGTTAATTATGCGTCTAGTAAAGAAGGTGCTGATAAGGTAGTTGGCGAAATTCAATCTAAAGGGGGAGAGGCAATTGCCGTAAAGGCCAGGGTAAATATTTTAGACGAAGTTAAGTTTTTAATAGCACAGACTAAAGACGCTTACGGGCAACTTGATATAGTAGTAAATAATGCTGGTGTTTATAAGCTCAATAGCCTAAAAGATACGACTGAAGAAGATTACAGGTGGCAGTATGATATTAATATTTTAGGGACTTTATCGGTTACAAATGAAAGTTTAAAACTTTTTACTGAGCAAGGAGGTAGCATTATAAATGTAAGCTCAGTAGCTGGTAGTAAGGCTTTTCCGGTTGGTGGCCTTTATGGTTCTACTAAAGCGGCACTAAATGCATTGACAGCCTCATGGGCGCAGGAGTTAGGGCCTCAGAAAATCAGAGTAAATGCCATTTCTCCAGGTATGATTGAAACGGAAGGAACCCAGGGTATTGGTATAATCGGTTCTGATTTTGAAACAGAATCGGTTAAAAATACTCCACTGGGCAGAATAGGTCAGCCTGATGATGTGGCTAAGGTGGCCGTTTTTTTGGCTTCTGATGAGTCGTTTTGGATCTCAGGTGAAGATATTAAAGTGGCTGGTGGTTTTGCATAATGAAAATTTGAATTTTCCTATAGTTAATACATAGATCCTATTTATTTACACTCTTAAAAGCGGATAGATTTTTCTATCTGCTTTTTTGTAAATTAAAATGAACAGACTTGTCTGTTCGTTTTAATTTAGCCATTTTTGTCTTATGGATGGAGTGAAAAAATCAGTACGTGATAGAATAATGGAAACGGCTTCTAGCTTATTTCATGCTCAAGGTTATAATTCTACTGGCATTAATCAGATAATAGCAGAGGCGGCTGTATCAAAGGCCAGTTTTTATCATCATTTTAAATCAAAGGAAAGCTTATGTGTGGCCTATTTACAACAGAGGCATACTTATTGGTTTTCTGCTTTGGAGAGTTTCATAAGTAATGGGCCTGACAATAGAACTAAAGTGATTTTGGCTTTTGAGTTTCTTAAGAAATTAAATGAAGAAGAGCATTTCAACGGCTGTAGTTTTTTTAATATCATTTCTGAAATAGGGCATGAACAGCAGGAAATATTGAAAGAAGCTCAACAACATAAGCACGATTTGCTGCTATTTTTTAAGGACCTATTGCCTACAGAAAAGGCAATTCATATTCATCTTCTTTTTGAAGCGGCCTTTATTGAAAGCCAGCTTTTTAAAAAACAATGGCCCGTAGATGAGGCTATCAAATTACTGAATAACATTATTTAATATGGAAAGAAAAATGCCTTTACCTCCATTTAGTGAGGAAACAGCTCGCCAAAAAGTGCAAATGGCTGAAGATGCTTGGAATACCAAAGATCCAATTAAGGTATCTCAAGCATATACTCTGGATACAGAGTGGAGAAATCGTGATTTATTTATTAATGGTAGAGACGAAGTGCAAGAATTTCTGACTGCCAAGTGGAATAAAGAGCATGATTATAAACTGAAAAAAGAACTTTGGGCTTTTGGAGGTAATCGGATAGCTGTGCGGTTCGAATACGAATGGCATAATGCTGAAGGTCAATGGTTTCGTTCTTATGGAAATGAGAATTGGGAGTTTGATGAAAACGGGTTAATGGCTAAGAGATATGCAAGTATTAACGACTTGGCTATAACTGAGGCTGATCGTAGGCTTTAGTTTTGTTTTAGATACATGGATTTTAATTAATTCATGTATGCACTCCTATTGCATGATTTTAATCCCTAACTTTGTAATGCTAATGAAAAATTTGTGTTACATATTAGGGGTTTATTTCCTGCTGCTCATATTTATGCCGTGTGCTGATGCACATGCGGATGCCGGCAGTAAAGATGGATATGAATGCCTTGTAGCGCAGGACAGTAATTTCGGACATGATCATTCTGCAGGAGAAGACCTTTGTTCTCCCCTTTGTTTTTGTCATTGCTGCCACGTTCATTTTTTTATGCCTGATATGTTAATGACTTCTTTAGAAGTTTCTCCATTAAAACAATATCAGAGTTATATTCCCAGTTATCCTGAAGGTGAGTCAGCCTTAGCTATTAAGCCGCCCATATTCTATAATTAATAACCTTCCTCGGCCTATAATTCTAAAGGTCAATTTTATTAATTATTCATTCTATAGCAAATGAGTTTCTATAATGTAGAAACACAGATATGCTATGTAAAACATTACTTTAATGATTAGCAATCTTATTGAGTTTTCAATAAAGAATAAGCTTGTCATCGGCTTATTAACGCTAGCAATGATTGGAGCTGGTGTGTGGAGCATGTTTCAAGTACCTATTGACGCTGAACCAGATATTACTAATAATCAGGTGCAGATCATAACGCAAGCTCCCAATTTAGGTACAGAAGATATCGAACAGTTTGTTACTTACCCTGTAGAGTTGACAATGGCTAATTTGCCGGGAGTTAATGAAATACGTTCGGTAAGTAGGTTTGGCCTCTCGGTGGTAACCATAGTTTTTGACGATGAAATGGGTACTTATCTTCCGCGCCAATTGGTGGCAGAGAAGTTGAACCATGTAAAAGATGATATACCCGAAGGGTTTGGTGAGCCTGAAATGGGGCCTATATCCACAGGCTTAGGTGAAATTTACCAGTATACCCTTGAAGTAGATAAGGCTCATAAGGGAGATTATTCCATTACTGATTTGCGCACCATGCAAGATTGGATTGTTAAGCGTCAAATGGCTATGATACCCGGTGTAGTAGAGATCAATGGATTTGGTGGTAAGATAAAGCAATATGAAGTAGCGGTGTCACCAGATGAGCTCAGAGCTATTGACATTACTATTGAAGAGGTGTACGAAGCGCTAACGCTTAATAATCAAAATACAGGTGGAGCCTATATAGAGAAGGATCACAGAGCTAATTTTATTAGAGGAGAAGGGTTGGCCAAAAATATAGCTGATTTGGAAGATATAGTGATTAAATCAGTCAATGGTTTGCCAATTAGGATAAAAGATGTTGCCACAGTTAGCTTTGGGGCTAATATTAGGTACGGTGCATTTACAAAAGATGGACAAGGAGAGGCTGTAGGTGGTATGGTGCTTATGCTTAAAGGTGCTAATGCCGGTGAGGTGATAGCGTTAGTGCAAGAAAGAGTCTTAGAAATTGAAAAATCTTTACCTGAGGGGGTTTCTATAGAGCCATTTTTAGACAGAAGCGAGTTTGTAAGTGATGTAACAAGTACCATAGCCGAAAACCTGATTGAAGGCGGGCTGATTGTGATTTTTGTATTGGTTATATTTCTAGGTAACTGGCGAGGCGGTTTAATTGTGGCTTCTACCATTCCGCTGTCTTTATTGTTTGCATTTATTTTGATGAATGCTTTTGGTGTATGGGTTAACCTGATGAGCCTTGGAGCCATTGACTTCGGGATTATTGTTGATGGAGCTGTCATTATAGTAGAAAGTGTGGTTTTTATGCTCCACTCAGAAATCAATAAAAGAAATATTAATGCAAATGTGCGAGATGAGATTGCTATGTCATCTTCCAAGAACATGATGAACTCAGCCTTTTTTGGGCAATTAATTATTCTTATTGTGTTCTTGCCAATATTAGCACTACAAGGCGTAGAAGGTAAGATGTTTAAGCCAATGGCACTGACCTTTAGCTTTGCCATAATAGGAGCTATGGTACTGTGCCTGACTTATGTGCCTATGATGTCATCTTTTTTTATTAGAGCCAAGGCTACTGAAAAACAGAGTTGGGGTGATAAGGTGGTGAAATGGTTAGAGAAAAAATATCACCATGCATTAATAGCGGTACTAAATAAGTTTAAATGGATAGCTGGTGTTTCAATAGTCTTCATGGCGGTAGCAGTTTTTCTTTTTTCGAGATTAGGTGGCGAGTTCATTCCACAATTAGATGAGGGAGATGTCGCTTTTCACGTTATATTAAAGCCCGGCAGTTCTTTGTCAGAGTCTTTGCAAGCTTCTACTCAGGTAGAGCAGATCTTGTTAGAAAATTTTCCGGAAATAGAACACGCCATGACTCGATTTGGTGTGGCAGATGTGCCTACAGACCCAATGCCTATGGATATAGGAGACTGTTTCGTGATATTAAAACCTCGTGAAGAGTGGACTACCACTGACAATAAGGAAGAGTTGATTGACTTAATGAAGGAGAAGATTTCTATGGTTGCTGGGCTAAGTTTTGAGTTTACCCAGCCTATTGAAATGAGGTTTAATGAACTGCTCACGGGTGTTAGGGAGGATGTAGCCATTAAGTTATTTGGAGATGATTTGCAGGTGCTGAGTTCAAAGGCACAGCAGATAGGTAGTATTGTTAGTGGAATTGATGGTGTAGCAGATATGCGTGTGGAGGCTACTTCTGGCTTGCCACAGATTACAGTTAATTATCAGCGAGATAAATTAGCTCAATATGGGTTAAATATTAGTGACGTCAATTCACTGATTCAGACAGCATTTGCAGGTAGTAAGGCAGGAGTTATTTTTGAAGGAGAACGCAGATTTGATGTGGTGTTGAGGCTTAATAACAGCAATAGGGGGAATATTAGAGATTTAAAACAACTCTATGTTACTACAAAAAATGGAGCGCAAATACCTCTCAATGAAATAGCCGAAATAAGTTATAAATCTGGCCCGATGCAGATCAGTCGTGATAACACCTCACGCAGGGTAAATGTAGGGATCAATGTACGAGGTAGAGATGTAGAGAGCTTGGTGAGGGAAATACAGCAAAAGTTAAAGAATGAGCTGCAGCTTCCTCCGGGGTATTATGTGCGCTATGGAGGGGCATTCGAGAATTTGGAACGGGCTTCAAAACGCCTAAAAGTAGTGGTGCCCATTGCTTTGGGACTCATTTTTATCCTTATCTTTTTTGCTCTCAAATCCTTTACACAAACATTAATGATATATATGGCTATTCCACTTGCGGCTGTAGGTGGTGTAGTTTCTTTATGGCTTCGAGGTATGCCCTTCAGCATTTCTGCGGGGGTAGGATTTATAGTGCTATTTGGCGTGGCTGTGCTTAATGGTTTAGTGCTGATAAATGGTTTTAATGAACTGAAAGAGGAGGGTGAAGAAAATGTTGACCGTAGAGTAATTGAAGGAAGTGTAAGGAGGATAAGACCTATCTTGCTGACCGCCCTTACTGATATTTTGGGCTTTTTGCCCATGGCTATTTCCTCTTCATCTGGAGCAGAGGTGCAGCGACCGCTAGCCACAGTGGTTATTGGAGGGTTGGCTACCTCTACTATGCTTACGCTGTTTGTTTTACCTGTTTTGTATAAAAAAGTAGAGTTGAGAAGTGGGGGGCTTAAATTAGGGAAGGCTGCAGTGGTTGTACTTTTGTTGGTTATTTTCTCAGGTAATGCATTGTATGCGCAACAGATTCAACAGCTGCCTGTCATCTCATTGGAGGAGGCTCAGCAGAAATGTTTGGCGAATTATCCTTCTAAAAGAATATCAGAATTGAATATTCATAGGCAAGAGCAGTTGAAAAAAACAGCATGGGATTTAGGAAGAACACAAGTGTATACCGGAGGAGAGGAGCTAAAAGATGGTGCTGGGGTAAAAACTATTGTTGGGCTTCAGCAGCAGCAGATTGATGTTTTTGGAGTAGCAGCCAAGAAAAAATTACAATTGGAAAAGGTAACGTTAGCTGAAGAGGAGTTGCAACTGACCAAGTTGGAATTACTACAGCAACTGGAATTGGCTTATGCTCATCTTGTAGGCAGGGGACGCACTTATGAAATTTATATTCAGCTCGATTCTATCTATGGGCGATTTGAGAAGGCAGCTAAAATTCGCTTTGATACTGAAGAGACGAGTAAGTTAGAATGGCTGACAGCCCAAAATCAGTATAAAAAGCTTCAAATAAACAAAAATGAAGCAGCTGCTGACTTGCAGATGGCCTTAATACAATTTAATAAATGGCTGGTGTCAGATACAATTTATAATGTCGATTTTAATAATGTTAATCCCGCTTTATTGATTAATGTAGAAGGGATGGGTATTGAAAATCATCCCATAATAAGTATTAAGGAGCAGGAGGCTGCTGTTGCGGATAAAGAGGTTAATGTAGCGAAGGCACAATTTTTACCAAAGCTTAATGGTCAGTTTGCATGGCAAAAGGTGAATGATGTTTCTGGCTATCGTTCATTTCAGGTGGGTGTCAATATTCCATTGTTTTTTTCTAAGGATGTGGGAGAGCTTCAGGCTGCTAAAATTAATAGTTTAATGAATACGGCAGAGGTAGAACAGTGGCAAATACAGTTAGGTGCTGAGCTGGAGTTGAAGAAAAAGGAATACTTCAAATATTTTAATGCTTGGCAATATTATGATGAAAATGCGCTGGAAGTGGCCAGGCAGCAGCAAAATGGAGCGTTGCAGGCATATAATTCTGGGGAGTTAGACTACCTAAGTTTTGTGCAGATAATAAATGATGCTTTTGAAACCGAATTTGAGGCAGCGGATGCCCTTCAAGATGCTTTGGTGGCGAAATACCAGCTACTTTTCTTTTTAACTCCATTAGACTCAAAAGACAATTAATATGAAATTGATATATAAAATAAATATAGTATTGATGATAGCGTCATGCTTATTTTCATGTGATCAAAAACAGGCAAAAGAAGATCATGAACATACAGAAGCCAGTGTTGATGATCATCAAATTCACTTAACCTTACAGCAGTTGAAGGTCTTGGGTGTGAAGTTAGATACCGTAGGTCTAAGAGCAATGGCGGGAATGGTTACTGCAAATGGAGAGCTAGAAGTGCCGCCTCAAAATGAAGCCTCTGTTACCGCTGTGATTGGTGCTAATGTGTCTAAAATCAATGTTATTGAAGGGGATAAAGTTGAAAAAGGTCAGGTTTTGGCTTGGGTGAAGCATCCTGAATTAATAAATCTTCAAACTGATTATATTAAAGCATACAATGAACTCATTTTCTTAGAGCAAGAATACGAAAGGAAAAAGGTTTTGTACGAGTCTGAAGTGGGGTCTGGCAAGGAATTACAGCAGATAAAATCATCATTGGCTTCAACCAAAGGTATGGTGAATGGGCTGGCTTCTCAGTTAAAAATGGTAGGACTTGGATTACAGAAGTTGAAAGTGGGTGAAGTGTATGAAATGGTGCCGGTTATAAGTCCTATTGAAGGGTTTGTGAAGAAGGTTAAGGTGAAAACAGGGCAGTATGTAGAACCTCAATATGAGATGTTTTCTATAGTGAATAATGAACATATACATGCCGATTTGATGGTTTTTGAAAAAGATGTCCATAAGGTTAAAAAAGGGCAGAGGGTAAGGTTTAGGGTTGAAAGTGCGCCAGATGTAGAGCTAAAGGCAGAGGTTTATGCAGTGGGTAAAACATTTGAGCAAGGGCCCAAGGCGGTGCATATTCATGCCGAAATTGAAAATAAAGAAGGTCTTTTGATTCCAGGAATGTATGTGAAGGGATATGTGTTGGTAGGAGAGCAGCGGGTAAGGGCATTGCCTGAAGATGCTGTGGTGGCAGATGGTGATAAGTATTATATATTTCAACTGACTAACGAAGGAGAGGAGTATGTGTTTGAGAAAAGGGAGATAACCAAGGGGATTGAAGCTGATGGCTGGGTGGAAGTTCAAAGCCCAGTTGCAATGGATTGGAATCAGCCAGTGGTCCAAAATAAAGCCTACTACCTACTTGCTGAGATGACAAAATCAGAAGGTGAACATCATCATTAATTTAATACAACAAAAGCCCGAGTAATCGGGCTTTTGTTGTTAAATCAACATTAAGAGTATCCTGCTCAGTAGGTTTATAGTAAAATTGAAAACGCTGAATCATGGGATTAATTCATTTATTGATTGCTCTCATTTGTTTTCTCTGTAACGTAATATGAAGATTCAAAGTAGATAATATCTCCAATTTCAGAGCCCCTCATGCCCACATGAACTGAATTCCCAACAGGTTTGATGTCAAAATTTACTAAATGACCTTTGATAATATTTTGTCCTATATGATTACCTACATAAGACAGAGTTACACTATTATTATTTCCCATAAAATGGACAAGACTATCCGTACTTATAATTCCTCTATCCGGATCTATATTTCCTGTATAGGCTCTATTAAATTGATATTTCTGATTTGCTAAAGACACTTTAATTCTTATTGTATCACCTATTGAAATGGAGTCAGCTGATTTTTCAATTAGAACTGTTCTATTGATATAATTGTGGTTGGAGATTAAGTTGCCCAAGCTATCATACTCTAATAGTGTTATGTAGTGACTTACCCCATTAATTTTTTTGGAAGTGGATTTGAACTGAAGTTGAAGACTGCCAGTGTCAAAAAAATCTAAATTTTCCTGAATTCCTGAATCAAGATGTGAAGCAATTGTTTTTATATTACCTGTTTCGTAGTAAAGAGTATCCGGTTTGCTATTGATTTTTATGGTAGATATATTCTTATTTTCTTTAGAGGTGCAGGCTGCATAAAAAAGGAAAATGTAAATTAATGAAAGGGTATTTTTCATGTTTGTAAGTTTTGTTATTTACCGTGTCTCTTTTGAGTTCTCAATTTATGTTGAGTACTTTATTTTCTCTGATTTTAGGTGATCTTTTTAAGGTATTCAATTATAACCCTCTTTGTTGATTTTAAACTTTTTTATTCCATTTATGCGTTTTGAGTTGGTTGCTGTCAGCTTTTCAATGCAAAATAATTTTGAAATCTTTATTTTATACAATTGTTTGCTTCTTTGGTAATTACTGTGCACGATTAGCATATAATAATCAGCTATGATTTGAATATTATCTTTCCTTTCTGCTTTTCATATTTCTGGTTTCATAGCATAAGTGTACCATTAAGCACATGATTTCATCATTGAGTTGAAGGTGATTAACTAACTTATAAGAAATGAAAACTAGTTTTTATTTCTTATTAATCAACCTAAATTCTAAACCTATGCGAAAGTTCTTTTCGATTATAATAGCATGGCTAATTAGTGGCTTTGCTATTGCCCAAGATTTATATTTTGAAGCTGAGTCGGCTCAGCAGAATGGTACTGAAATTCTTACCGAAATACCAGGTTATAGTGGCACCGGATATGTCGGTGGCTTTGATGTAAATACCGATAATTTCGTGTTAAATGTTAATGTTAGCACTTCACGGTTATGTGAAATTTTCATTAGATATAGTGCACCATATGGTACTAAAGATTTTACCCTTGAGGTAAATGGCGGTGCTTCAACTGGCACCATGGTAGAGAATGATACTTGGAGTGAAGTCTCTGCTGGTAAGTTTTTACTTGTTGCGGGTGACAATGAAGTTAAGCTGGTGGCCAATTGGGGGTGGTATTTGGTAGATATGTTGCGCGTTAGCGATGGTGAAGTGGCCCCACCTATACCTCCTATGCCTAACTTGCATGATCAACAGGCCACACCATCGGCAGTTGCTTTGTATGGCTACCTGAAGTCTGTGTACGGAACTAAAACTTTAAGTGGGCAGCAAACTATTGAGGAAATACAGTATATAGAGAGTATTACTGGTAAAACTCCTGCTGTAGGGGCATTTGATTTAATAGATTATTCGCCTTCCAGGGTGGAGTTTCAAGGGCAGCCTACGGGGTATACTGAAAGTGTTATCAACTGGTCGCAGCAAGGTAATGGTCTTGGTATTATTACCTTATCATGGCACTGGAATGCCCCAACTGATTTAATTAATGAAGAACCTGATAAGCAGTGGTGGAGAGGCTTTTACACGGAGGCTACTACTTTTGATATTGCTGCAGCTTTGAGCGATCCAGAGAGCGAGCGGTATCAGTTAATCTTGCGAGATATTGATGCTATAGCCGTTGAATTGAAGAAGTTTGATGATGAAGGCATCCCAGTGTTGTGGCGGCCCTTACATGAGGCAGAAGGAGGCTGGTTTTGGTGGGGTGCAAAAGGTGCAGCGCCTTTTAAGGACTTATGGCAATTGTTGCACGACAGGTTGGTAAACCATCATCAGTTGCACAACCTCATTTGGGTGTATACTGCCGGCAACTCTGCTGATTGGTACCCTGGAGATGATTATGTAGATATTGTAGGGCTAGATATTTATGCGCCAGAAGGCTCTTCAATGAGTAGTAATTGGGATGCATTACAGACTCAGTTAAGTACTTTGCAAACGGATAAAATGGTAGCCTTGTCAGAAACAGGTGCGGTGCCTGTGCCAGATAAGATTAGAGCTTTTGGTACCCGATGGAGCTGGTTTGTAAATTGGAGTGGTGATTTTATCCGCAATCAAAATGTTAATACGTTGAATTTGGTATACCACGATGATGATGTTATCACTAGAGATGAACTCCCTAATTGGTATGGAGAGGATGACAATGGAGGTGGTGATGGAGACGGTGATGGCGGTGGAGACGGAAATGGTGGTAGTTTGCCACACGGAAATTATTATATGGTTAATGAAAATAGTGGTATGGCCATGTATGTGCTTGATTGGTCAACAGCTAATGGAGCCAATATTGTGCAATGGGACTTTTGGAGCATGCATGCTCAGCAATTTAGAGTGGAAAATGTGGAGGATGGATATGTGAAATTGATCAGTAATTGGAGTAATAATTGTCTTGAGATTAGCAATGAAAATGTACAGCAAAATGGTTGTACTGATGCGGACAATCAATTGTGGAAAATCAGTAAGGTGGGAGACGATAACTATAATATCCTAAATAAGTCTAATGGCAAAGCTGTGATGGTGGAGTCTGCATCTACTTCCACAGGAGCAAACATTGCGGTCGGTAATTATACTGAGGGCGATGAGCAGCTTTGGAGGTTTGTAGCGGTAAATGGATCCGTTAATTTAAAGACAGCTGCTGCAGAGCAAATTCAGGCCGTTAAAATATACCCTAACCCAGCATCAAAAGTGCTTCAGGTGGAGATGCCGAGGCAAAATACTGAAGGAGCTATATCCTTATATAATGTATATGGCTCAGAGGTACTGAGGGTAAATAGTGTAGATGGGGCATCTGTTTCGTTAGATGTGGCAGCGTTGAAGGAGGGTGTTTATTGGTTGGAATTTAAATCATCTTCATGGCAGTGGCAGCGTAAGGTAATTATAAACCACTAGTAATTTCAAGTGCTTTAATTAGCTCTGAAATGAGCCGGATAACAAAGCTGCTTTGAGCTTTACAGCAAAATGCAGCACCTATCTCCATCATTATTTTTGTGATGTAATTACTAAAATACATTTGAAATAATGGTGGAGATTAATAATAACTATATCAATGGTGCATTTGTAGAGGCATCAGGTAATACTTTTTTTGATTTGATAAGCCCTGTCAATAATGAGATTAAGGGTAGAGTTAAATTAGGTACAGCTGAAGATGTGAATGCAGCTGTAGCTAGTGCAAAAGAGGCATTTAAGACTTTTTCTAAAACCACAAAGTCTGAACGTCTAGCTTATTTGAAGGCTATGCGTGAGGCAGTGAATGCCAGAAAGCAGGAACTTGTGCAGGTAATGGTAGAGGAATATGGTGCTCCGCTACAGTTCTGTCAGTTAAGTGCAGAATATTTGGTAGGAGGATTGGATTCCAATATTCAGGTGTTGGAATCATTTGATTTTACCAAATTGGTGGGCTCCACCCAAGTACAGTTAGATGCTGTAGGGGTAGTTGGTATTATTACTCCTTGGAATGCTAGCAATGGTTTTATCTGTAATAAATTATCTACAGCTATTGCTGCAGGATGCACTGCCGTGATAAAACCCAGTGAAATGAGTGCAGCGCAGACTCAGCTCATAGCAGAGTGTTTGCATGAAGCAGGTTTGCCTAAAGGAGTTTTTAATATTGTAAATGGAGTAGGAGAAGTGGTAGGTGATGCCATTGTTAATCATCCAGATGTATCCAAAATTTCCTTTACGGGCTCTACTGCGGTAGGTAAATATATTGCTAAATGCTGTGCGGCCGGAGTGAAAAGGTATACCCTTGAACTTGGTGGTAAATCTCCCAATATTATCATGCCTGATGCTAACCTTGATGAAGCCATTCCTTTGTCGGTGGCTGCAGCTTATATGAATAATGGTCAGGCTTGTATTGCTGCCACTCGTTTACTCATTCAAGAAGATCAGCTGGATGAAGTTAAGTCGCTTTTGAAATCTACCGTTCAGGCTATGAAGGTAGGCGTGCCTGCTGAGGCAGATACCGCTATAGGTCCAATGGTAAGCAGGAAACAATATGAAAGGGTGCAGGAGTACATAAAGGCTGGAGTAGCTGAAGGTGCAGAAATTCTTATTGGAGGAGAAGGGCATCCTGAAGGTTTGGAACAAGGCAATTTTGTGCGGCCTACGGTATTTGTGAATGTAACTAACGATATGAAAATTGCGCAAGAGGAAATTTTTGGACCTGTTTTGTCCGTAATAACTTACAAGGACCTAGATGATGCGGTAAATATTGCTAATGATACAGATTATGGCCTCTCAGCCTATATTCAAGGAGGAAATGAAGAGGCGGCCATTAACTTAGCTAAGCGCATGGAAGCCGGTAGGGTTGTAGTAAATGGTTTTAAGCATGATCCTTTAGCGCCATTCGGAGGCTTTAAGCAATCAGGGGTTGGGCGCGAATTTGGCGTGTATGGTTTAGAAAGTTTCTTAGAACCTAAATCTTTATTGGTTTAAGATCGTATCAATTAGAAATTAGCAGTAATGGACAATCTGGGAATATTATACTCTTGCTATCATGACGTAAGTAGGGAGGGGGAGCAATTTGTTCCGTGCCATATCTTTAGTTATCAGATAGAAGGGCGCCTAAAGGTGGATGATGGTGACAATGTATATTTTTTTGAAGAAGGAGATTATCGATTTATCAGGCGAAATCAACTAGCCAAATTTGTGAAATACCCCAGGCCTGGAGGTGATTTTAAATCTGTGTCCATACTGCTAGATGATAGGTTATTAAAAGAAATGAGCATTGAGGAAGATATTGAAGGGCGGCACGAGGTAGATCTGCCCGGTACTTTTAAGCTTGCTGAAAATGAGCTTTATGAGAGCTTTATATCCTCTTTGATGCCCTATCTTACTTATGATAAAGATGATCTACAAACAGTATTTGAGCTAAAAGCCCGTGAGGTGTTATGGTTAATTATGAAATTTAATCCAGAATTGAAGAATATTATTTTTGATTTTAATGAGCCGGGTAAGGTAGACTTGGAAGCATTTATGCTCCAAAATTTCAGATTTAATGTAGGAATCGATCGATTTGCCTACTTAACAGGCCGTAGTCTTGCTACATTTAAAAGAGACTTTAAGAAAATCTTTAATGATGCTCCTGGCAAGTGGTTGAAGAAAAGACGACTTAAAGAGGCTTATTATTTAATAAAAGAGAAGCGGCAGAAGCCCAGCGAGGTGTATTTGGATGTTGGTTTTGAGGATCTATCACATTTTTCATATGCCTTTAAAAATAATTTTGGACTAAATCCTTCTGATCTGCTGTTGTAATTTATTGTTCTTGAGTGGGTTAAATTTTAAGGTGTAATTTTTTTTAAAATTATTTACCTAGAATTGTTTCAAAGTCGAAGAATTTTATAGTTTTGCAATCCCGAATTTAATATTTGGTGCTGTGGCCGAGCGGCTAGGCAGAGGTCTGCAAAACCTCGTACAGCGGTTCGAATCCGCTCAGCACCTCTATTCCAAAAAAAATAAGCCTCTGATTTTCAGAGGCTTATTTTTTTTCTAACTGCACATAATTGCCTTATAACCGGCAAAACTTAACAGTAAAACTTAACAATAAATTCAGTCAAATAGCTTCACTTTTAGGAGGTCTTTTTGAGTCTTAATAGATAGATGAAAATTTATTTAATTAAGGTGATGTACGCCCTGTTAGCGCTGTTCAGAATTGATTAGAAGTCACGTTTTACAATATTGATCCCATGTAAAATTTGACCATCCATTAATAATTCATTCTTAAGGTAGCATTCGCATAGAATGCCATCTTTATCAATTTTGTATTCGAAAGAATATTCTGCTTTCTTCTTACTCTCTTTTTGGTAAGTCTGACATTCCTTATATAATTGATCCATTGTTTTTGGTGGTGGGGCAAACTTTTTATGAGCTCCTACAAATTCTTTGTATTCTTCCCAACAGTTGTAAAAGCCCTCTTTATAGATAGGTGAATAATGTTCTTCTAAATGTTTCTTTAAAATTTTTCTGGCTCTCGAAGGGTCAGATTTACTTATTTTACTAATGTCATTTAGGTACTCACAATTATCTTTAGATGGGGAGCATGTTATCTTGTATCCATCAATGAATAAACTGTAGCTATAATGCTTTCTTTCTGTTATAATGCTATCTTGAACCTTGATAAAAGTATAATCTTTGGAGTAATTATCCGCATTATCCAAACCATGGAGGACGTAACTGTAGTTATAGTTATTGTGGGCCATGACTTTTTTCCATATACTATAGCTTGAATCTAAGCTTATAACATAGGAGTCATCAAACTGCTGGAGGTTATTTAAATCATCTTCAATATCATTAATCCAATGGCATTTATTTTGAGAAAAACTGTTGGTAGTACAAATAAAGAGCAGAGCGACAATTAACTTTTTTCTCATTTGGTTTTATGACTTTTGACGTTTCCTTCTTGTTTTGTGCAAATAAACAACTGCTCTAATTTATCTTATTTTAAGTTATTGAGTTTTTGCGCATTCATTGCATATGAAGCTAAAAACATTTTAAATCATTTGATAAATTATGTATATAATATTATTTTTCTTTAGTAATACGCTGCTCTAAATAACCTGATCCTTTTCATCGCTAATCCACATTTATTATGTCTAAAAATGATGCCGAAGATATGGTGGTTCAATTTTTACAGTCTACTGATGCTATCGAGAAAAAAGATTTAAAAGGCATTATATCATCTACAATTGAAAAAGATTTTCCCGATATTCCTAGGATGAGCTTAGCTTGGTTGAGGCTCCATATGCAAATACATATTGATATCTGGAGGCATGAAAAATCCTTGAAATTTCAAGAGGATATCATTTACATCTTACAAAATATATATACTCGGCAATGGATTTTTGTGAAAGAAGATGGAACCGTGTGATTTATTTAATCACACCTTCTAGTATTTTCCATACATTACTTGCCACTATTTTATGGCCTTGTGTGTTGGGGTGTATACCATCAGCCTGGTTCAATGATTTGTCACCGGCCACGCCTTCTAATAAAAATGGTATTAGCGTAGCATTATTTTTAGCTGCCAATGCTGGAAATATCTTTTGAAAGTTATTGGTGTAGTCATTGCCAAGGTTGGGGGGCACCATCATGCCGGCTATTACTATTTTCGCTTGCGGGTACTTTTGTTTCACCTTGTCTATAATACTTTGCAAATTCTTTTGAGTTTGATCCAGAGGTAGTCCTCTTAAAGCATCGTTGGCGCCTAACTCTAAAACAAATATGTCCACCTCGTTTTTCAATACCCAGTTAATTCTTGAAAGCCCACCAGCACTGGTTTCACCACTTAAGCCTGCATTTACTACATTGTAATTGTAATTTTTGCTATTGATTAATTCTTGCACAACTGATGGATATGCTTGTGTTTTATTTATTCCGTAGCCAGCGGTGATGCTATCACCGAAAAATACAATATTTTTTTCGTTGTCAGCAAAAGCACAAACCAGGAGGGAAACTGGTATTAAAAGTAAAGGAATGCTCTTTTTGATTCTCATTTTAGGCTTTTCTTTAATAGTTGGAATGGTTAATATAATGGTATTCTATCAAATTTAACACCAGAATTTACCGCTCAAGGAATTTAAAAAACTGTTTAAATTATTTAACGCTTAATCTATAAGCTTGTTGTTATAAATGTTATGTCAGAAATATTAGTAGTCGAAAATCTTACCAAATCATTTAATACCGGAAATAAGCCATTAACAGTATTGGATAATGTCTCTTTCAGTGTAAATAGTGGGGAAAGCCTTGCGATAGTAGGGCCATCAGGAAGTGGGAAAACTACATTGCTGGGGTTGTGTGCAGGTTTGGATGTTTCTACCTCGGGCAGTGTAACTATTGAAGAGCTAAAGTTGAATGCTTTAGATGAAGATGATAGAGCGTATGTGCGCAATCAGTCGCTCGGGTTTATATTTCAAAATTTTCAGCTTTTGCCTACACTTACGGCCATTGAAAATGTTACCGTGCCGCTGGAGTTGAGAGGTGAAAAAGGTTTTGAACAAAAGGCAATGGAGCTATTAGAAAGGGTGGGGCTTAAAGACAGAATGCATCATTACCCATCACAACTTTCTGGGGGAGAGCAGCAGCGCGTAGCTATAGCCAGAGCATTTATAACAGCACCTAAAATACTTTTTGCGGATGAACCTACGGGTAATTTAGATGAAGAAACAGCCTCTACTGTTACAGAGCTACTATTTAACATTAATAAGGAAGAAGGGACAACCCTTATTATGGTAACGCACAATATGGAGCTTGCCGAGTTGACTGAGCGCGTAATACAGTTGAGAGGTGGTAAATTAATAGAAGATAGAAAATCAAAATCTTATGATGCAGTATAAAATTAAGCTCATAAGAAAGAAACGATCGTTGTTTGAGGATCCGTGGGTTTGGAAAATGGCCTATAAAGATGCTAAAAAGAACTTTGGCAGGTTGAGTCTTTTTATGTCTTCTATTGTAGTGGGTATAGCTGCTCTTGTGGCTATCAATTCATTTAATATTAACCTTAAAAATAACATTAATGATCAGGCGAAATCTTTAACTGGAGCTGATTTAATCGTTAAAGCTAATCGTCCTTTTGAGGATGAGCTAGAAAATAGTTTTGATTCATTAGGGGAGGCGCAAGCTTCTGATGCTACACTAGCTTCCATGGCCATGTTTATGACTAATACTCCTGGTGCTAGGCTTGTGCGAGTAGTGGGCGTAGAAGGTGACTTCCCTTTTTATGGGGAGGTGGAGTCTATCCCAGCTAATGCTTATCAAAAGATTAAGGAAGGTCGGTTTATTATGGTAGACGCGAGCCTTGCAAGTAATTATGATGTAAGTGCTGAGGATTCTATAAAACTGGGTAATACCACTTTTAAAATAGCAGGTGAGGTAAACAATATTCCCGGTGGTGGGGGTATAAGGTCTTCATTAACTCCTTCTGTTTACATTTCTAAGTCCAATCTTGATTCTACTGGCTTGGTTCAGTACGGTAGTCGGGTGAGGTACAATCATTATTTTAAGTTTGGGTCAGAGAAGGAAACCAATGCCGCATTAAGCAAACTCAAACCTATTATTCAGAAGTATGGCCATTCTTATGATACGGTACAAGAGCAAAAGGATGATCTTGGTAAAGGTGTCAAAAATCTATATAGGTTTTTTAATTTACTCACGTTTGTTGCGCTAATTCTAGGGTGTATAGGTGTGGCCAGTTCGGTGCATATCTATGCTAAAGAAAAGCGAGCAACTGTAGCTATGCTGCGATGTGTAGGAGCGTCTGGTTGGCAGGCTTTTAATATCTTTTTTATACAAAATGCATTTTTAGGGTTGTTGGGCAGTGTTGTTGGGGTGTTATTGGGAGTGGGTATTCAGTACTTATTGCCGGTTTTAATGCAAGATTTTATTCCGATAGCATTAAGCATTACTGTTGCATGGAGTGTACTGCTAGAGGGTATCGTTTTGGGGCTAGTCATTGCGCTTCTTTTTTCTGCATTGCCATTGATGAATGTGCGCTTCGTTTCTCCATTAGTAGCGCTCAGGTCAGGCAATTCATTGACTACAGTAAGGTCGAAGGCTAGGTTGGCTGTTGTGGTAGTAATTGTTTTATTTCCACTGCTATTTGCCGCATATCAAACCGAAAGCTGGTCTGTGGGAGCTGCCTTTTTCGGAGGGTTGGTGTTAGCTTTTGTTTGCTTGTATGGTATTTCTGTATTGCTCATTTTTCTTGTGAAGTGCTACTTTCCTAAAAACCTTCCGTTTGCATTTAAACAAAGTATGGCCAATTTATTCAGGCCAAATAATCAAACTACTATTTTAATTGTAGTGATTGGGCTAGGGGTTTATATGATTGCCACACTCAATATTGTGCAAGATAGCTTACTCAATCAGGTCGAATTTGTAGGTAATAAGAATACATCTAATACTATTTTGTTTGATATTCAGCCCTATCAGAAAGATGAGGTGGTAAAGTTGACTGAAAATAACCACCTGCCAGTAAATCAATTGGTGCCCATTATTACTTGTAGAATTGAGAAGCTCAATGGAAAAACCGTAGAGGAAATTGAAAAGGATACCTCTGACAATATAAAGAATTGGGCTATTGGTCGAGAATACAGAGTTACTTATAGAGATTCTTTAACCAGTTCAGAAAAGATGGAAGAGGGGGTGGTGCAGCATATTTCAAGTGATTCAATCTATGTCACTATTTCAGCAGGAATGCAGGAAGATTTGGATGTAGGCATAGGTGATACCATTCAGTTTGATGTGCAGGGCTATCCTGTAACTACATACATTAGTGGTGTTCGAGATGTAGAGTGGCCCAAAGATCCACCCAATTTTATTTTTGTGTTTCCAACAGGCATCCTTGAAGAAGCGCCCCAGACCTATGTGCTGGCAACATCCATTGAAGATCAAGCTCAGGCCAATATTTATCAAAGAGAGATGGTGGCGCAGTTTCCAAATGTTTCTCAAATTGACCTAAGACTGATACTGTCTACTATTGATGATTTTTTCTCTAAAGTCGCTTTTGTTATTCAGTTTATGGCTTTATTTAGTTTGATTACAGGACTTATAGTGTTGACTGGTGCCGTTATTAACAGTAAATTTTTAAGGCTAAAGGAAAATGTTTTGTTAAGAACTATTGGAGCAAGCACTAGGCAGATAGTGAAAATTACCGTTTTCGAATATGTTTATTTGGGTGTTTTTGCCGCTTTTTCTGGCATATTCCTCTCATTGATATCTTCGTGGGGGCTGGCGAAGTTTTTCTTTGAAATAGAATTTCTGCCCAATTATTTTAATATCCTACTCATAGGAGTAGTGGTGTTGTTTCTAACTGTTTTTATCGGTTGGATTAACACTAGGAGTGTTGTAAAACAATCGCCATTAAAAGTGTTGAGGAGGGAAGTGTAAATAAATTTATTTTACCCTTTCATTTTATTGAAGGGCATAGTTTTGTATGTTAAGGTAACTTTTTAGCTGCCTACAACTCTTCAAAATGATACGTTTATTACATTTTTTGATATTTGTATTTTGTTTTTGCTATTCCATAGTGAATTATGCTGGTTCTGGTGATATTAATTTTAAAGAAAATAAAGGTCAGCAACACCAATCAGTTTATTTTGATGGAGCATTGCCCGGAGGGCATGTTTTCTTTCAGGCCTCCAAGTTGACCTACTCTTTTAGTGAAGTTGCCACTAGAGATCATAATCATGATCAAAACTCTTTGTTGAGTAAGATTTACAATAATGAAAGTTCTGATCAGGTTTTGCATGGGCACTCCTTTGCTGTTGAGTTTTTGGCTTCTAATGTTTCAGTGCCAATAGGCGTAAACCCTAACCATGAAGAGTATAATTATTTCTTAGGAGATAGATCCACATGGGCTTCAAAGGTGAAGGCTTACTCTCAAATCAATTATGCTGAGCTATATCCCGGTATAGATATGCATTACTATAGTTACGGTGATGCTACCAAATATGATTTTATAGTAGCTCCAGAGGCGGATGTCTCTATTATTCAAATGAAATATTCTGATGTTGAAAGTTTATTCATTAGGCATGAAAAGCTAGAAGTAGCTACCACTGTCAATGTTATTACGGAAAGCACACCTTTGGCTTATCAATGGATCAATGGAGTGAAAGTAATCGTGCCGTGTTATTTTAAGCTCATAGATAATGTGGTGAGCTTTGATTTTCCGGACGGATATAACTCATGTTATGAGTTGGTTATTGATCCTACTATGGTTTTTAGTAGTTATTCTGGCAGCACTGCTGATAATTGGGGTAACTCAGCAACCTATGATAAGCATAGTAATTTGTACTCTGCCGGAATAGTCGATTCTCAGCCTTCTCAGGGTTTTCCTGCTACTACAGGTGCTTATCAAGTGCAGGCCTCAGGTAAATGGGATGTGTCTATTATGAAGTACGATTCCCTAGGTACCAAGTTAGAATATGCTACTTATTTAGGAGGTTCTTTATCAGAATTGCCTCAAAGTTTAATTGTGAATGAACAGGATGAGCTTTATGTATTAGGAGCTACAGGTAGTCTTAATTTTCCAGTAACTGATGGTGTAGTGCAGGATATACATCATCGAGGAGATTCTTTGAATACACTAGGCATAGCATTTGATAATGGTAGCGATATTTTTGTGACCAAATTTAGTGCTGATGGCAGTCAATTATTAGCTTCTACTTTTTTAGGAGGAGCAGGTAATGATGGATTGACTAATATTGCCTCTCTAGTGGTGCAAAATTATGGAGATGAGTCTCGAGGAGATATTTATATCGATAATCAAGGCGATGTAGTATTTGTTTCAAAAACATTTTCTACGGATTTTCCTACGCATAATGCTTATGTAGATACCTTATCGGGTAGCCTAGATGGTGTATTAGTAAAGTTAAGTTCAGATTTAAAAGAGATAAGATGGTCTACTTATTTGGGAGGGACTTCTTACGATGCGCTGTATAGTGTTAAGCAAAACACTCAGGGAGATTATTTGGTAGCCGGAGGTACAACTTCACCTGACTTGCCCGGAGGAGGTACTTATGAAGGAGGTATAGATGCCTGGATTGGTAAATTTTCTTTTAATGGGGCTTTCATAACAGGTAAATATATTGGTACCAATTATTACGATCAAGCTTATTTTCTTGATTTGGATACAGACGATAATGTGTACATATATGGGCAAACCGAGTCTCCGGCATTTCCTGAGACAGCCAATGTTTATAACTATGGCGATGGACAGTTTATTCAGAAATACGATCCCGAATTAGAACATTTGCTATTGTCTACCACCTTTGGTAGTGCAGATAATGAAGTGGATATATCACCTAGTGCATTTTTGGTAAATGAGTGTAATAACATATATCTGGCCGGTTGGGGCGGAAGAGTAAATGCATTATATGTTGGAGGTGAGACTATTGGAATGGAGGTTACGGATGACGCATTTCAAAAAACTACCATGGGGTCTGATTTTTACCTTATGGCTTTATCTGTCGATTTTAAAGATTTGCTTTATGCTACTTTTTTAGGTGGCCCTAACTCAGCTACCCATGTTGATGGAGGAACTAGCCGGTTTGATAAAAGAGGAATAGTATATCATGCAGTATGTGCGGGTTGTTCGGCAAACAATACTACGCGTAGCCCTACTTCTGATTTCCCTACAACTCCCGGAGCTTGGTCTCGTGTTAACCGAAGTAACAATTGTAACAACGCAGCTTTTAAGTTCGATCTGGCCACATTAAGAGCTGGAATTCAAACCAACTCTTTGGCACTGGATAATCCGGGTGTCACTTCTATATGTTTGCCTGACGGTATAGTTTTTCAAAATGCAAGTATAGGAGGTAAGTCCTTTGAGTGGGATTTCGGTGATAATGAATATTATACTACTGATGATACAACTAGCATTGCACATAATTATGCAAAAGAAGGAACGTATACGGTCACTTTAGTGGCAGAAGATATAAATACCTGTTTAAAAGTGGATGTTGCCACCTTAACCATTGATGTTCATGATACCCAATTTATGGTCTCAGATGATGCAGATATATGTGAGGGTGATAATATTAAATTAACGGCTAGTGGTGCTGAGAGTTATAAGTGGACAAACAGTATTGATGGTAGCTTATCTAGTAACACTGCTAGTACTACTGTTTCTCCTGCTGACACAGCTAGCTATTTTGTTGATATGATAGACGTGAACGGGTGCTCTTATAGAGATACTGTTGCTGTCAATGTTATTCCTTCCATAAAATATGAATTTTCTGCTAATAAAATATACGACTGTTTTTCTAGACCTCTAGTTCACTTGGAAGCAGAAACTAATGGAATGGATAACTTTAGTTGGAATTTGGGTGATGGTACTACTTCCGATCTTCAGGTTTTTGATCATCAATATCAGGAGGATGGTACTTATAAGATTAAGTTATTGACTTATAATGAATTTTGTGTTTTTGAGCAGTACACAGAGGTTAAGGTTACCACTATCAAGGTGCCTAATATTATCACACCAGCAGTTTTAGGAAATAATGATGAGTTTAGAATAATAGCTGGTGAAGATGAACAAGTTAATTTAGCTATTTACAACCGATGGGGTAAGTTGCTGTATCAAAATGAAAATTATAAAAACGATTGGGTAGGGGATAATGTATCTTCAGGTGTTTACTATTATGAGGCAGAAATTGAAGAAGAGGTAACTTGCCATGGTTGGTTGCAGGTCATAAAATAAGGTTATATAATAAACCAAAGAATAAGTACTGTAATCAAAAATGCTATGGTGGCTATTATGTCTTTGTGTAGTTTCATATTTATCATAAATAAAATGAATTTGACTGAAATTATCAAAGGCATAGGCTTAGATTTGCCCCTCAAAAGGTAATTGTAATCCCAATTTTGCCAAATAAAAGATTGGTTTATATTCCTAAATCTCTAAATCTTTGCATAATTCCATTTTCTGCTAAAATAGCGTGGGGAAGGCGTTGGATAAAATGAGAATTATAACTAAAATGTATTAAATAACTTTTTTAACTAAGGATAGGGTATGGTAAATAGCAAGTGTATGGGATCTGTTATGCTTGTTGATGATAACGAGATCGATACATTCATTAATCAAAAGGTGTTGGAATTTGACAATTTTGCTGAGAAAATTCAAATTCATTATTCAGCACAAGAGGCAATAGATTTTTTGAAATCTGCCTCAGAAGAGAATTTGCCGGATTTAATCTTTCTAGATTTAAATATGCCTATGGTAGACGGCTATGAGTTTTTAATGGAATTCGCTAGTTTTTCTGATAAGATTAAGAAGAAAACTAATATTATAGTTTTAACGAGCTCTAAGAGCATGAAAGATAGGGAGAATATCCAGATCAATAGCGATGTAATTCATTATCTTTCTAAACCATTAACAGAAGAGAAATTAGATGCGCTAAGAGATACTATTTTAGCTTCTAAATATTAGACATTCATTTATTACAGGGTATTTGTTTAGCTGCTAATGGAGGCTTACAGGTGCTCGGTAATTGTTAGCATACAAAAATAAAGGCAGCCAGATACTCTGACTGCCTTTATTTTTGTGTGGTTTATATACTTAATTGACTTTTACTATACGTCCGGTAACAGTACTGTCACCAGCACTAATTTGATAAGTGTAAATGCCAGCTTCCAAGCTTGCTTGATGCATGCCTTTTCCATCCCACTTGATGTTGTGCTGTCCGGCTGGTAGTTGATCTACTTCCACTTTGTTTACAATTTTACCTGTAATGTCTCGCACGGTAATGGTTACGTTGCTAGTAGCTTTTAACGCTACAGGAAAGTTTACAGTGCCATTAAAAGGATTAGGATAAGGAGTTGTGTCAGTCAGTTGAGCACTGGCGGCTGCTTTTTTAGATACAGGATCTCCAATGCCATTTCTTTTAATTAATCTCCATCTTTGCCCTTGGTTATCAAGGTCATTCCACATAAGTACATTAGTGCCATTATCTTGTCTTGTATTTCCAACATCTAATCTTTTGCCTGGTCCTATTTCTGGCTCTAGTTCATAGTATCCCGTTCCTTGATCAATTAATCTAAATCTTTGTGCAGGGTTGTTGTTGGCTGTCCAAATGTGCATGTTAGACCCAGCTTCATTTTGTCCTCCGGCAACATCTAGTCTTAAGCTAGGGGCGCATACTGGTATAAGCTCATAAAAGCCATTGCCAACTCCGTGCATTTGCCAGCCCTGAGCCGGAGCCCCGTTGCTTTGGTATATTTGCACATTAGTTCCGGCAGTGTTGGCTCCATTTACTACATCAAGCCTTTTGCCTGGAGCACATGCTGGCTCTAATTCATATATAGCATCATGCTCTATTTCTGTAGAAGCTACAATTTGTAATTTAAATCTTTGGGCGCTGCTACCATTATCAGTCCATTGATGAACATTGGCTCCATCATCAGGGCTGTTAGAGTCTACATCTATTACTTGGTTAGTGCCTTTGTGTATGATTTTGTAATAACCATCATCCATAGCTCTTAACATCCATCTTTGTGCGTCATTACCATTATCATTATACTGAATAATGTTAGTGCCTTCTGCCGAACTATTGTTTACTGCATCTAAGCATTGGTTGGTGCCTTTATGTCTAATTTTATAATGACCGTCAGCTTCAAGGGTAATTACCCACTGCTGAGCTAAGTTGTCATTACTGGTCCATTGGTGTATGTTGGTATTAGGTTCTGAACTATTATTAGGTACGTCAATAGCTTTGTTAGTGCCCTTGTGTATAAGTTTGTATGTAGCACCAGATAATATGTTGCCAGAGCCACACTCTCCGCCATTGGGAGTTCTTGCTTTTACTCCATCTTTTGTCATCTTAACTTTTCTAATGCTTCCGTCAGGGTTGAAATACATTCTGTCGATATTACAAGTTCTGCCTTGCACTCCAGCATCATATCTATGGTAGACAATGTAGTAATCATCGCAGCCAGGCATTTTTAACACAGAATGGTGGCCAGGGCCTGTAATTTGATCTGCACTTGATAATATAGAGCCTCTGTAGGTCCATGGCCCCATAGGAGAATTAGAAGTGGAATATTGAACATTGTATGTTTCGTTAAACCATGATCCATTGGAGTATGTCATATAGTAAATGCCATCTCTTTTAATTAAAAATGGAGCTTCAGTATAGTTTTGAGGAGTAATGTCCACTGGTTCTGAAGCAAATGAAATCATATCAGGATTAAGCTTTCTCATTGCCATTCGTGACCCGTTGGAACCTCCATAGTAGAGGTATGCTTGTCCGTCATCGTCAATAAATGCCATGGCATCAATGATGTCAACAGTAAACGGATCAGAACCAATTAAAGGGTAGCCAAGATCAACAAAAGGGCCTGTAGGGCTGTCACTAATGGCACACCCGATTTTAACTTCAGCAGTATAGTACAGGTAGTACTTGCCATTTCTTTCGATTACAGAAGGAGCCCAGCCATTGTTATTGGCCCAGCTGCAGTCATTAAAAAGCGAAAAGATAGGTCCTTCATCTACCCAATTAGTTAAATCGGCAGAGGAGTATGCATGAAATTCATTAGGACCTTGTTGAGTAGGGTAAATGTAATACCTTCCATTAAAAAGGTTTACTTCCGGGTCAGGGTGATCGCCAGGAAAAATTGGATTTCCAGTCATTTGCGCCCACACACTTGAGCACATAAAAAGCAGAAGAACCACTAGGCTAATCTTACTTCTTTTTGGGTTGGTTAGGTTGATTGTTTGTTTCACAACTTAATAGTTTTGATTATAAAATGTAGATAATATTAATCAATTGGAGGGATAGTTACCAAACCCTAAGTTGAATTTTGTAGTGCGGCATATAGGTTCAGAATGCCTCACCTTCTCTTGTCGTCTTAGAGTCAGTTCATCAACTTAGGGTATAGGTATGTGTGCTTATATTAGCTTTACTAACACTTTACAACGGGTGCTGACCCCTTATAGCGCTAATAAAACTTAATGCCAAGTTATGAAAATAGAATGGCTGTACCAAAAAGTCATTTTTACCTTAAGTAGTAATTGTGAAATTGATTATATATTTATATATAACTGATTGTCAAGTTGTTGTATTTCATTGCGTACTGTTTGAATTAGCTTTGTAGTAGTGAAATAGGCTTGTTTTTGATAACAAATGTCGCGGCTTTGATAACATTTGATTGTTAGTGAAAAATTGTCCAGTCTTTCCATAACGGATCATAGCCATTGTTTGCTAGCATGGCGGCAATTTCAGATGGAGAGCGGTTATCATCTATCTCAAATTGCTCCAAAGAGGCCTCTTTTTTTGCGTACCCTCCAGGGTTGGTTTTAGAACCGGCACTTAGAGATGTAATACCTAATTTTATAATATTATCTCGGAAAATGGGCGACTCTCTAGTTGATAGTGATAGCTCTACCTCTTCATTAAGTAGCCTGTACGCGCAAATGAGTTGAGCTAAATCTCTGTCTGTCATTTCTAGTTTTGGAGTGAGGGCGCCAGCATGAGGTCTTAATCTTGGAAAGGAAATTGAATATTTAGTTTGCCAGTATTTTTTTTCTAAATATTGTAGATGAAGTGCTGTGAAAAAAGAATCGGCACGCCAGTCTTCCAAGCCAAATAATGCTCCTAAACCTATCTTATGGATATTGGCTTTTCCTAATCGATCGGGTGTATCTAACCTATAGGCAAAATTTGATTTTTTACCTTTTGGGTGATGTTTTTTATATTCTGCTTCGTGATATGTCTCTTGGTAAACTAATACAGTATTTAAACCTAGCGCTATCAGTTCTTCGTAATCAGGTAGATCTAAAGGCTGCACTTCCATAGAAATGTGAGAGAAATAGGGTTTGATTAGTTTTAGTACATTTTTAAAATAATGTAAACCCACTGTCTGTTGAGCCTCACCTGTAACCAACAATACATGATCGTAGCCCATAGACTTTATAATGTCAACTTCTTTTAATATCTCTTCGTCAGATAAGGTTTTTCTGGGGATTTTATTGTTTAAGCTGAAACCACAGTATGTGCAAATGTTTTGACACTCGTTTGATAGGTACAAAGGCACGTACATTTGCATTGTTTTACCAAACCTTTTCAAAGTGACTGAATGGCTCTGTTGAGCCATTTCTTCTAAAAATGGGGCTGCTGCGGGTGAAATTAATGCTGTAAAATCGTTTAAATCTCTTTTTTGACGTGATAAAGCCTGAACCACATCTTTAGCAGTTTTGCTGTAAATCTGTTTATGTACGGTGTCCCAATCGTATTTTTTAAATGTATCTATAAAACTCATAACTGGTCTAAAAATGAGGTTAACGGACTTGATGCGGAGGCTTGTATTTGAGGTTTCGCTAGCTTGGCTTCGTAGGCCATTCTCCCTGCTTCTACTGCAAGTTTAAAAGCCTTTGCCATTTTTACAGGCTCATCAGATACTGCTATGGCAGTATTTACCAATACGGCATCTGCACCAAGTTCCATGGCCTCTGCTGCGTGAGAAGGTGCGCCAATCCCTGCATCTACTACTACTGGTACATGGCTTTGCTCAATGATAATTTGCAGAAAATCTCTGGTCTTTAAGCCTAAGTTACTGCCAATGGGAGAGCCTAGGGGCATTACAGCTGCGGCTCCAGCATCTTCCAAATGTTTGCATAGTACAGGGTCAGCATGTATATATGGCAATACTATAAAGCCCATTTTGCTTAATTCTTCACATGCTTTTAACGTGGCCATAGCATCTGGCATAAGGTATTTGGGATCAGGATGTATTTCAAGTTTTAGCCAGTTGGTTGCTAATGCCTCTCTTGCTAACTGTGCAGCAAATATGGCTTCCTTGGCATTTCTTACACCCGATGTATTGGGAAGTAAATTGAATTGATCATTCTTAAGGTATGACGCTATGTTTTGATGGTCTTCATTGTCCACTCTGCGGAGAGCTACTGTCACTAGTTCGCTGCCACTGTTTAATAGTGCCTCCTCCATAAGAGGTAAACTGCTAAATTTTCCTGTTCCCGTAAATAAACGAGAGCTGAAATTCTTGTCTTGTATGGTTAGCATAATGTTGATTCTTTTAAAATTTTTGAGATGTCTTGGTAGACTTTTGTTGGCTCCACATGATTAAGCAGCAGAGACGATGAGGCAATGCCAAATACACCCGTTTTTATTATACTGCTAATGTCTTTTTCATTAATCCCTCCAATGGCTATAATGGGTAGATTGATCCTGCTTTTGCTGCATTGTTCAAGAATACTTTTGTAGCCATCTAGCCCTAGAATTGGGCTTAGTTTTTCTTTGGTAGTGGTAAATCTAAAAGGACCAAGACCGATATAATTTGCACTTGTTTTTGCAATGGATTCAATATCTTCAAATGTATTGGCAGTAGCTCCTATGATATAATCCTTTCCTAATATTTGCCTGGCTTCCTCTACGGGTTTATCGTTTTTGCCTAAGTGTAGGCCATCTGCATTTACTTTTAAGGCCACAGTAGGGAGGTCATTAATGATTAATTGGGCTTCATAAGCCTCGCAAATTATTTTTGCTTTTTCAGCTGTTTTTGTTATTTCAGATTCAGTATGGTTTTTAATCCGTAATTGCACCCATGTAACTCCACAATCCAAGGCCTTTTTTATAGATTGAATATGTGCTTCCGGAGTATTTCCCTGACTTATAAATTGAAATTTTTTGATCATAGTTGTAATGAGTTGTGCCATCCGAGTAGCGATTGATGAGAACTTAAGTGCTGTTCGATGTACGCTTTACCTAAGGTGCACGCATTTTTTATGGAGTTTTCTTTGCTTAAGTAGGCCGTGATAGCACTGCTTAAAATGCATCCAGATCCGTGTTTAGGGGGTAGCTTTTTGTTGTTTCCTGTTATGAGAACCCGTTCTCCATTCTGAAAAAGCTGGTCGGTGCCCAGCAGGTGAAGGTTGTGTCCACCTTTTAGGAGTATGGCTGCTTGTTGCGAAGCTTTAATTATATTACCTTCATTTTTGAATAAAATATTAGCTTCTTCCCAGTTGGGGGTGCATAGCGCGATACCTTTTAACATATCATTTAAATCGCATTCTCCAGTGCTGAAAGCATAACCCGAAGTGGACTTTAAGACAGGATCCCATATAATTTGTACGTCAGGATTTTTGCCTATTAAATAGCTTTTGATCTCTTTAAAAGATTCGAAATTTTCTATAATTCCAATTTTCACAAAACCAATTTCAAATTCTTCAAATAAGGTATCTAGCTGTTTAAAAATAAACTCGAGATCAACCCATTGCACATCTTTAACCAGAGAGCTATTTTGAATAGTATTGGCAGTAACTACTCCTAGGCTGTAGCAGCCTAGCTTTTCAAAAGTTTTGCAATCAGCCAAGATTCCAGCGCCTGCCGAAGGGTCAAACCCCGCCAATGAAAGTGTTATCGGTGTTATGTGACTCATAGACTCTTTATTTTGTCTATCATTTTTTTAGCATTTATAATTGGGTCTTCCCAGATATAGCCAAGGCAAGCCACATTGGTATAACCTAGTTTAAATGCTGATTCAATATTATGAATACTGATACCCCCCAAAGCATATATTTTAGACTTATCGAGGTTTTGAGGTATCTCTTGCAATAATAAATTCTGGTTGTAGCCTTGTTTTGAAATGCTGTCAAAAAGTGGGCTGATAAAGTAATAATCGCAAAGAGCCTCTACTTTATGAGCTTCTTGCCAATGATGTACTGAAGTGGATATAGAGTAATTTTTATCATGCTGTTGGGCCTCAAGTTGATCAGAAGGAATGTGATATCCTCCCAGGGCTAATGCTATAAACTCTTTGTGCTTGGAGTGTAAAATGAGTTTTTTTTTATAGGCCTCTCCAAGCGGCTCAATGAGTTCTTTTATGGCAGCATTGCTGGCTTGTGGCTTGCGCACATGAATTTTGTCTATACCCAAATCAATCAAACGAACCCAAATATCGGGTTCATTTGACATGATTTTTTTATCGGTAATTATGGCCAAATTCTTCACTATAGATATATTTCTGAACCTGATTTTTTAAATTCTTTGCTCTTTTCTTTCATGCCGGCTTCTACAGCTTCATCTTGCTCTATGCCTTTGTTTTTTGCATATTCTCTTACATCCTGAGTGATTTTCATGCTGCAAAAATGAGGGCCACACATGGAGCAGAAATGGGCCACTTTGGCACCTTCAGCAGGTAACGTTTCATCATGAAACTCTCTGGCGGTGTCGGGGTCTAGTGATAAATTGAACTGGTCTTCCCAGCGGAATTCAAACCTAGCTTTGCTCAAAGTATTGTCTCTATACTGAGCTCCAGGGTGCCCTTTGGCTAAGTCAGCAGCATGTGCGGCTATTTTGTAAGTGATTACACCATCTTTAACGTCTTTTTTATTAGGGAGGCCCAAGTGTTCTTTAGGAGTAACATAACATAGCATGGCTGTGCCAAACCAGCCAATCATAGCAGCACCTATACCGGAAGTAATATGATCATAACCTGGTGCTATATCAGTGGTGAGCGGCCCTAAGGTGTAGAATGGAGCTTCGTCACATTCTTCAAGTTGCTTGTCCATGTTTTCTTTAATCATGTGCATGGGTACATGCCCTGGCCCTTCAATCATTACTTGTATGTCGTGCTTCCAAGCTATTTTAGTAAGCTCACCTAGAGTTTCTAGCTCTGCGAATTGTGCTGCATCATTGGCATCAGCTAATGAGCCCGGACGAAGGCCATCTCCAAGTGAAAATGAAACATCATATGCTTTCATTATTTCACATATTTCTTCAAAGTGAGTGTATAGAAAGCTTTCTTTATGATGAGCCAAGCACCATTTGGCCATAATAGAACCGCCTCTAGAAACAATGCCGGTCAATCTTTTGGCTGTTAAAGGAATGTACTTTAACCTTACTCCAGCATGGATGGTGAAATAGTCTACTCCTTGTTCTGCTTGCTCTATAAGTGTGTCTCTAAAAATCTCCCATGTTAAATCTTCAGCTTTACCATTTACTTTTTCTAGGGCTTGGTAAATGGGCACCGTACCAATGGGCACTGGTGAGTTTCTTATGACCCACTCTCTGGTTTCATGTATATTTTGACCAGTAGATAAGTCCATAACTGTATCAGCACCCCATCGGATGGCCCAAACCATTTTTTCCACTTCTTCTTCTATGGAAGACGTAACTGCGGAGTTGCCAATATTGGCATTTACTTTAACCAAGAAGTTTCTTCCTATTATCATAGGTTCAATTTCCGGGTGGTTAATGTTGGCGGGGATTATGGCTCTGCCTGCAGCCACTTCCTCTCTAACAAATTCAGGAGTAATTAATTTAGGGGTATTGGCGCCAAAATTTTGACCGGGATGCTGATCAAAAAGACTGTTGTTGGCATCGTAAACCTCTTGTAGCCTTTGGTTTTCTCTGATGGCTATGTACTCCATTTCAGGAGTGATGATTCCTTTGCGAGCATAGTGCAGTTGAGTAACATTTTTACCCTCTTTAGCTTTTAATGGCTTTTTTAAGTTTGGAAAACGTAGTTTATCTAAGCTTTCCATCTTTAGTCTTTCGTTGCCATATTCTGACGAAATACTGTTCAGGGCAATGGTGTCTTCACGCTTTTCTATCCACTGACCTCTAACAGGTAACAAGCCTTTGTTTACATCTATCTCTATGTTAGGATCCGTGTATGGCCCACTGGTGTCATAAACAGTAATACTGTCATTTTTAATCATCTCACCGGTAGATTGATCGCGTGTGTCATGCAACGATATTTCGCGCATTGGTACTTGGATATCATGTAGCTGACCACCAACATATATTTTCTTGGCTTTAGGAAATGGAGCACGGCTAATTACCTCAGCTCTAGGAGTTTTGTCTTTTCTCATTGTTGTTAGGTTTTTAGAATAGTAAAATCAGCCCCCTTGAGTGGCTCTTATAATGGTAATATTGTCTTGGGGTAGGAGGCTATGAGTCTCCCAATCAGTATGAGGAATAACTTCGTCATTAACGGCTACAGCAACGCCTTTTGGCGAATTAAAGCCACGATCTAGCATAACTTTGTCAAGAGATGCTTTTTCTGGAATTTGTGTTAATTGTTGATTGATAAATACCTCCATATTACAAGTTTTTTTACTTTAGGAGGTGTAGAATAAAAGGAAGGATCAATATTTACAGACCACCACATAGCGGTTTGCGCACAGATACTATTCTACCTCGGTCACTTTTCCCTTCGCCAGTATTACCCGGATCAGGTTTTGAGGGTATTTCTCAGCCTTTTACAGCACCCCTAAAGCATTATTTATTCAATTTTAAGTAATAAGCGCCATATTACCAAATCTATCCTCATAGATTGGTTAAGATGGGAGTGGAGCTATTTTAGCTTTCATCATCAGATAAACCTTCGAGAAACTCTACCAGATTATGTTCTGATTCAAGGTTTAATTTTTTGCGTATTCGGTAACGCGCAGTTTCTACCCCTCTAACAGAAATATTGAGCAATGGCGATATTTCTTTATTGGTAAGGTTCATTTTTATAAATGCACAAAGTCTAAGCTCTCGTTGAGATAAATTAGGGAATGATTTTTTTAGGTTAGTTAAAAAATGGTGATGCACTTTTTCGAAATTGGTTTCAAAAATATGCATGTATTCTTCTCCTATAGCGTGTTGGTTTAGTTTGCTATAAACCTTTTGAAGCTTTTTACGAGACCCTTCATTTTTTACAGAGCTTCTTATTTCTTTTATGTCCTCTTTAATCTCGGCAAAAATGTCTTTTTTCTTCACCAATAGCATGGTGTAATTTGCCAGCTCTTTACTTTTGATGATGATGTCTTCTTGAAGAGAAGCCTTGTCTTTATTGATTTTTTCTTTTTCTGCTTTTAATTTTAGTCGTTCTACTTCTAATTCTAGCAGCTTTTTTTCTTTTTGCTCTTCGGCTCGTGTCTTTTGATTTTCTTTCTCAATCTTTTTCTTTACATACTTGATAGTAACCAAAATAGCTACAATGCCGATAAAGAAATAGCTTAAAACGGCCCACACGGTTTGATACCATTTCGGTTTTATTCTGAACTTAATATTGGTTTCGTTCCCTTTTACCCCTACCATATTACGGCTTCTTACTTTTAGTTGGTAATTGCCAGATTTAAGGTGAGCATATTCTTTATAGGGTATAGACTGCCAGGTAGACCATTCTTCATCAATTGGGTTCAATTTGTAGCTGTATTGAATCTCTCCATTGTTATGTAATTGGGGTGCTGCAAAGTCAAACCTTAGGCTAGTAGTTTTATTCGCCAGCTCAAAGTTAGACTGAGTGAATACAGGAAGGTAGCTCATGTCATTTTCAATGCTATAGATACCTTTGGTGATGATGGTATTTGATGCTAGGTTGGGGCTCTGATAGCCTATGTTTACTCTATATAAACCTGTATTGGTTCCTACTAGCACGTTATCATCTCCCATAGGGTGGATGCATTCCATGCCGCGATTAAATGTGCCCTTAAACCTTAAAAAATAATCAGTATGGAGTATGCTGTCCGATGCATTAAAATAACCTAGCTGATCATCGGCAACAAACCATGTTCTATTTTTATCTTCAATGAGCGTTCGAGTATTTTTACTAGGGTCTAATATATGGTTTAGCTTATCATATGGTTCAAAGCGGTTTTTTTGCGAATTGTATGTGTAAATTCCTTGATTGGTGGTAAATACAATTTGATGGTTCCATCGGTAAACGTTAATGCTAAATGGCGACTCGAAACCGTTTTGAGTTGTGAAATGCTCAAAGGAAATCACTCTGGTGTATTCCTTGTCTAGCGTAATTCTAAAAACCCCTTTATAACCATGGCACACCCAGTACGTACCGGGGGTATCAGATTCTATAATGTCTCTGCTAGATTCTTCAAAACCTTTAATTTTGTGCAGAGCCTTCCAAGTGCCATTATTATTTTCTACCACATACATGCCGCTATAGCTCGCAGCTATGTATAAATTGGGTGATTTAGAAGTGGGGATTAATTTCCATATGCCGCTAAAGTCTCCAATTTTTATGCTTTTGTCTTCTTTTATTTGATACAGCCCCTTGTCATGGCCTACTATTATATCATTTTTGAAAGCCTTAATGGACCAAGCCTGGCCTTCCAAATCTTTTAATTTCTTGTAGCGAGAAGACTTGGTGCTAAAATCATTGTAGAATATCCCTTGATTAGTGGCAATGTACATTTTATTATGATGAAGCAAAACATCGTACACAGATGCCCCTTCGAATACCGTATTGATGGGAGAATTGAAATTAAAACAATAAAGGCCATTATTGAGTAGGGCCCACACATCACCTTTTTGTGTGGCAAAAAGATTAAGTATACTCTTATTACTTATTGGTTTAAAATTTCTTGTTTCCTTAATAAGGTTTCCATCCAGATCAGTGGTGAGAATGCCAGTGCTTAGTGTGGCTATGTATAGATTATTGCCCGCTTTAATAACATTTTCTACCTGATTACCTTCTTCAGGCTTAAACAGGTAATGGTGTATGCTACATTCGCCCGTTTGCTTGTCTATGAGCATTACGCTACCTTCTTTAGTAATAGCCATTAGCTTATCGGGTAGGTGATATGGCTGCAAAGAAATAATTTGCTTATGAGCTACTAAGTCATTTCCTACAAATGCGGGCACTAATCGCATTTGGTTAAAATCGAGCTTAAATATGCCTTTGGTGATGTCTTGTACGTAGTAATTACCATTTACTGTAAATGATTTTACAAAAACATTAAGTGCGGGTAGTTTAGTTACCTTTTGGCCGGTAATAGCAATAAGCTTCCAGAAACTTCGATAAATGACTGTACCATTAATTATATTAACCTGCCATAGGTTTTCTATTTTTGAATCCTGAAATTTTAAGGAATCGAATAAAGATTGATAGTAATATTCGCCATTATCATGGTGTTTAATTAGACCAAACTCGTTGAATCCGCCAGCAAATACATTGCCGGTGGAGTCTACTGCCAGCGATCTTATAGATGAGTTGTTTGGTAAGGTTACTTTAGACCACCTTTCACCGTCATAAACTAATACACCATCATTGTTTCCGAAGTACAGTATGCCATTTTCATCCTCACACGCCACCCAGAATTGGGCATCGGCTTTAAAGTCAGATCGGGTATAATGTGTAAAAGAGGGGGTTCCTGAGAGTAACTCCGGAGCTATCTGGCCAAAAACAGGAAGTACATTTATAAATATTAAGGCAGTTATAAGCCAGTATTTAGTGATATAGTTATACTTCATTAATATTTTCATTAGCCTTCTACAGATAAACTAAAGCCTTTTTCTATATAAAAAGTTCTATATGCGAAAATAAAACGTTTTAAATAGATAAGAAACTAACATGCTTATCTTATTTTAAAATCTCATATAAAATTAACATTAATGATCTGATTTACAATGTTTTATATGTATTTGACGTGATTAAAACGTAGTGCATTGTATTATAGATGTAGTTAAAGTGTAGTAATCGATTGCAGAACAATTATTTATAAGAATAGATTTGACCATTGAAGTTGAGTTTGTGACTGCAAACGTTTGTTGAAATCACAACCTCGTTTAAATCATTCTTTAACTAAATTCTTACATGTATGAGAATAAAATGCTACATATTGTTAGGCTTCTTATTTCTGACACATTGGGCAATGGCCCAATCTACCGCTATTACAGGGCGAGTGTTAGATGAGGAGACTGCCGAGCCGCTTCCTGGAGTTAGTGTTCTTTTGAAAGGCACTTCTAAAGGTACGGTAACAGACATTAACGGTGCCTTTACACTTCAGGCTTCACCTGATAATGTTTTGATTTTTTCTTATATCGGTTACATGACCCAGGAAATGCCTGTGGGAACACAAACTGATTTTAATGTTTCTTTAGGTCAAGATGTTGAAACTCTTGAAGAAGTAGTAGTGGTAGGTTACGGTGTACAAAAGAAAAAGGTAGTAACCGGAGCTATTACAAGTGTTAATGCGGAAGATCTTGAGTCTTTGCCAATTAATAACGTAGGGCAGGCTCTGCAAGGAAGAACTTCAGGTTTAACCATAGCTGCTAACTCAGGTCAGCCTGGTTCGGCCGCTACTATCCGAGTTCGTGGTATTACTTCATTGAATAATAACGACCCTTTATGGGTGGTTGATGGTGTAGTGGTTGATAACGGTGGTATCGGTTATTTAAATCAATCAGATATTGAGTCTATTGAAGTGTTGAAAGATGCTGCTTCGCAAGCAATTTATGGAGCAAGAGCGGCTGCCGGTGTAGTTTTGGTGACTACTAAGAAGGGTAAGTCAGGACAGCTAAATGTTAATTACAGTGGATATTATGGTGTATCACAAGCTGCTCGCAAATTAGACTTATTAAATGCTACAGAATATGCTACTCTAAGAAACGAGGCTTCCTTAGCAGCTGGCAATGGTGTAGTATTTCAGAATCCTCAATCTTTCGGACAAGGAACCGACTGGCAAGATTTAATATTTAACGATGATGCCAGACGTCAAAACCAAGAAGTAAGTATTAGTGGAGGTAATGATGTTTCTACTTTCTATTTATCATTTGGCTACTTAGATCAAGAAGGTATTGTTACTACTGATATTTCTGAGTACAAAAGGTATAACATACGGTTAAACTCAACTCATAAATTGGCCAAATGGTTAAAAGTGGGGCAAAACTTAGGTTATTCAAGGGAGAAAAACATTGGTTTAGGCAATACTAACAGTGAATTTGGGGGGCCATTAAGCTCAGCTATTAATTTAGACCCTATTACTCCTGTTGTAATTACTGATCCTGAAGAAGCAGCAGCTTATGATAATTACAATGGAGCAGTACGCGATGCCAATGGCAATCCTTATGCTATTTCGCCATATGTGGTAAATGAAATAACTAACCCTGCCGCTTATGTGCAAACCAGGCTGGGCAACTATAACTGGTCTGATAATATAGTGGGTAACGTATATGCAGAGGCTGAGCCTATAGAAGGGTTAAAATTCAGAACTACAGTGGGTGCTAAATTGGCATTTTGGGGAGATGAAACTTTTACTCCTGTGTATTACTTAAACGGATCTACTAATACAGGTCAAAACTCATTTAACAGGGGTGATAATAGGAAGTTAGACTGGAACTTAGAGAACACAGTATCTTATTCCAAAGTAATAGGAGATCATAACTTTAGTGTTTTATTAGGCCAAGGAGCATATTTGGACAATAGGTCTAGAGGAGTAAACGTAACGTATTATAATTTGCCAGTAGATAATTTTGATGATGCGTCATTAAATTTTGACACGGCTCCTATAAACACTAACCCTGGAGGGTATGAAAATATTGATCATGCGGTAAGTTCACTTTTTACACGTGTTAACTATAACTACAAAGAAAAATACTTATTCAGTGCTACAGTACGTAGAGACGGATCTTCTCGATTCAGTAAAGACAACAAATATGGATATTTCCCTTCTGGGTCATTAGGTTGGGTTGCATCTGAAGAAAACTTCTTCCCTAAAAACGATATTGTAAACTTCTTGAAAATTAGAGGTAGCTATGGAGTGGTAGGAAATGATAATATAGGAGACTTTGGCTATTTATTAACCATTAGCCCAGGAAGAAACTATACTATTGGTAATACAGGTACTTATTCTCAAGGCTGGAGCCCTGATGCGCCAGGTAACAGTGATTTAGAGTGGGAGGAAACTACCCAAGCCAACGTAGGTTTTGAAGCTACGGTTTTAAACGATGTTACAGTTACTTTCGATTGGTATAAGAAGACTACTAAAGGTATTCTTCAGTATCCAAGAATCCCTGCTTTTTATGGTACAGTGGGCAACACAGCCAGAAATGCGGCCGATATGGAAAATATGGGGCTAGAACTAGAAGTTGGATATAAAAGAAAAGTTGGAGATTTTAATTTAGGGTTAACGGGTAACGTATCGTACCTGAAAAATGAAGTAACTAAGTTGTACGGTAATGTAGCATACTTAGATGGAGGAGAGTCATTCCAAGCAAGCACATACCCTATCACAAGAACAGCGGTTGGTCAGGCAGTAAATTCATTTTATGGATTTAAAACTTTAGGTGTATTCCAGAACGAAGAGCAAATTCAAAACTATAAGGATAGTGAAGGGAATTTAATTCAGCCAGATGCTAAGCCAGGGGATTTCATTTGGGAAGATACTGACGGTAAAGATGGTATTACTCAAGAGGATCGTCAGTATATTGGTAGCCCTATTCCTGACTGGTCTTATGGTATAACTTTTACAGCAGAGTACAAAAACTTTGATTTAATGATTTTTGGACAAGGAGTAGCTGGAAACCAAATTTTCCAAGGTTTAAGAAGACTTGATATTCCTACTTCTAACTACCAAACTAAAGCTTTAGGCAGATGGACCGGTGAAGGTTCTACTAATAGTTATCCAAGGTTGGTGGATGGAGATCCTAATCATAATTTCACTAACCCTTCTGACTTTTATTTAGAAGACGGAGATTACTTCAGAATTAAGAACATCCAGTTCGGTTATAACTTACCTGTAAGTGCCATTTCTAAAGTAGGCATGAACAGCGCCAGAGTTTATTTAATGGCCGAAAACCTAATCACTTTTACAAAATATACAGGGTACGATCCCGAAATTGGTGGTGGTGTTATGAGTATCGATAGAGGTATTTATCCTCAAGCGAGATCAATTATGTTAGGTGTAAACATTGGATTTTAATTAAGAACTTATAAATCATGCATAACATGAATAAAAAATTAATATATATCCCTCTACTTTTTGCCTTTATAATGCTGGCAGGAAGTTGCTCTGAAGACTTCTTAGAAGTAGAGCCTAGAGGTAAGGCTGTGGAAGAAGATTATTACCAAACAAAAGATCAGGCTTATGCTGCTCTTGTGGCTGTGTATGACGTAGTAGGTTTTACCACTAGTGGTTATATAGCAAAATTACCTGCTATTAATAGTGCTTCTGATGATTTTTATGCAGGAGGAGGTTCTTCTTCTGATATCACTAATTTCCAAGTGTGGAATAACTATACTCTTGATCCATCTAAAGGACCGCAAGAAGGTTTATGGTCAAAAGGATATCAAGGAGCTTACAGAGCTAATATATTGTTAGATAAGCTTCCAAATATTGATATGGATGCTGAAACAAAAGCAAGGTTTACTGCTGAAGCTAGATGTTTAAGAGCATTCTTCTACTTTGATTTGATCAGGTTCTTTAAGAACATACCTCTTATGGATAAGCCAATACCTTTTGATCAGGTATATGATGTAAAGCAAGTAGATAGAAAAACTATATTTGATTTTATTGAAGCTGACTTATTAGCTGCCGAAGCTGATTTACCTGATATGGTAACTGCTGATGATGAATTAGGGCGCGTTTCAAAAGCCGTGGTTTATACTTTATTGGGTAAATTATATCTGGAACAAGGCCAATTTGATGATGCTGCTAAGCAATTTGCTAAAGTAAACGGTACCCCTGGCGCACCTAGCCCGTTAGGCTATAGTTTATTACCCAATTTCAGGGACTTATTTTTAGTAGGAAATGAGTTTAATAGTGAGTCTATACTCGAAGTTTCGCATACAAATTCCTCAAATGGTGTTTGGGATTGTGTGGCTTGTTCTGAAGGTAACTTAATGAACATATTGGTAGGGCCAAGAGGGTACAGTAAAACAGACCCTGAGGTAGATGCTCCAGACTTAGTTGCGGGGTGGAGCTTTAACCCTGTAACGGAAAGTTTAGTCAATGCATTTGTTAAAAATGGACAATACGATCCAAGATATAAATACACCATTTATAATATTGATAGCTTGGCAACTGCGGGAGCAGTAACCTATAATCCTGGTTATGATAATACAGGTTATTTCTTAGCAAAATTCTCAGGGAAAAAAGAAAATCAGTCTACAGGTGGAGGTAACTACGAATTGAACTTCCCACAAAATACTTATGAAATCCGTTTAGCTGATGTTTATTTATTAGAAGCGGAAGCTCTTGTAAGAGGAGGAGGAAGTACTACTGGTAGAGCATTAGATTTAGTAAATGCTGTTAGAAATAGAGTAGGGGCTGACTCTGTAACTGTAGCTGATATTGATGTAGTGCTAAACGAAAGAAGGTTAGAGCTTGCTGGTGAAGGTATGAGGTGGTTTGACTTGGTGAGAAATGGCAGAGCGGCTACTGTATTAGGTGATATGGGCTTCACAGAAGGCAAACATGAATTTTTACCTATTCCATTATTGGAGCTTAATAACACTAGTCTTGTGCAGGATCCTGCCTATTAAAAAATTATAAACTTTAAGTTCTTTCAGATGAAATTAATAAATAAATATATACTACCGCTGCTAGGTATAGCAAGCCTTTATGCTTGTACTCCTGATGATGAAGATATGGGATTGGGAGAAATTCCTGAAGCTACGTTCACAGTTGAAAAGGCTGATGAACCTAATACTTTTACTTTAATTAATACTACACCAGGTTCGTTCATAACTTATTGGAATTACGGTAGTGGTTTTGCTCCTGGTAATCAAACGGAATCTGCCTATTATGCTGATAAAGGCACCTATAAAATTCAAATGGTGGCAGTAACAGAGGCTGGTGCCGATACTACTGATGTTCAGGAAGTAGAGGTAACTCAAGATGATCCTAATTTCTTTAATTTCTTAGAAGGTAGCGAAATGGGAGCAGATGCTTTTGACTATTGGACTAAGATACTTATAGCAGCAAATTCTAATGTGGATTGGGCTTTAAAAGATGGTAAAATGGTTGCATCAGGTACTGAAGGTGGACATGCAGCTATTTATCAGGCAGTTCAAGTTGAAGCAGGTAAACAGTATACTTTTTCAGCAGATGTTTCTGGAGAAGGAGCAACTGATACTTGGCTTGAGGTTTACTTTGGAAAAGAGGAACCAAAAGCAGGTAATGATTATGGCGATGGAGGTAATAGAATAGCCCTTAATACTTGGAATGGATGTGGTAACTCACCATTTGAAGGAGATTTAGCTTATTTAGGTTGTGCAGGATCTTTAGTAGGTAAAAGAGGACAAGTAACCTTCGATGAGTCAGGTACTATTTATGTATTAATTAAGACAGGTACTAATAAAGATTTAGGTGAAGGAGGTATTTCTATTGATAATGTTCGCTTGAGAGCTTACAAATAATATACTTTAAATCAATTTGGCCAGAGGTTTTCTCTGGCCATTTTCTTTAAACCGACTCCTATATGAAAACAAGACATTTACTATTTATATATTCTCTCTCTTTAATTTTATTGTCTCTCCATTCAATATCAGCACAGGATTTTTTAAAGACCCAAGGTAGGCAAATTGTTGATGATGAAGGAAAATCGATAATCTGGCGAGGCATGGGCCTTGGCGGCTGGATGCTTCAAGAGGGCTACATGCTAAATGTGCCTAATGGAGGTGCTCAGTATCAAATCAAAGCGGATATTCAAGATTTGATAGGTGAGGAGAAAACCGAAGAATTTTACAACGCCTGGCTGGCTAACCACACCACTAAGACTGATGTTGACTCCCTAGCATCATGGGGATTTAATATGATCCGTCTACCTATGCACTATAAATTATTTACACCACCTATCGAAGATGAGCCTGTAGAAGGGCAGATCACTTGGATAGATAAAGGCTTTGAATTAACTGATAACCTATTAGCATGGTGTAAAGCCAATAACATGTACTTAATATTAGACTTGCATGCTGCGCCTGGTGGGCAGGGAGAAAATGCTGATATTAACGATTATGACCCTAGCAAACCGTCTTTATGGGAGAGTGAGGCCAATCAGGATAAGATGGTGGCGCTATGGAAAAAACTTGCCGAACGCTATAAGGATGAACCTATGATAGCAGGCTATGACATTATAAATGAACCCAATTGGGGGTTTACTGACCACGAAGCTGATCCTAATGGATGTGCCGAAGGTAAAAATGAACCACTGTGGGATTTGCAAAAAAGAATTACTACCGCCATTAGAGAGGTAGACAGTAACCATATCATCATTATTGAGGGCAATTGCTGGGGTAATAATTATAATGGTTTACCCACCTTGTGGGATGATAACCTGGTTTTAAGCTTTCATAAATATTGGAATGGAAACTATGTAGGAGATATAAGAGGAGTACTGGATTTAGGCAAGAATAGAAACGTGCCCATCTGGTTAGGAGAAACGGGCGAAAACTCTAATAACTGGTTTACTAATGCTATTAAATTGGTGGAAGAGAACGGAGTAGGTTGGTCTTGGTGGCCATTGAAAAAAATGGGAAGTAGCAATCCATTACAAATAAATAGTAATGATCAGTATCAGGAAATATTAAATTATTGGGCAGATAAAACTAACAATCAGAAACCTAGTGTAGAAACTGCTTATGCAGGTTTAATGCAATTGGCAGAAGATACCAAAATAGAAAATGCCGTATATCATCTTGATGTGGTAGATGCGCTTACCAGACAGCCATATACTACAGAAACAAAACCTTATGTTAAACATGAAATTACTCAAGGCGGAGACAATATTGTATATGCTGTAGATTTTGATCTTGGGCAAAATGGAGTGGCTTATTTCGATGAAGTGGCCTCTAATACTTCAGGTAATGCTGGTGGCAGTGCTTGGAATTCAGGGTATGCCTATAGAAATGATGGCGTTGATATTGAGTGGAGTCAAGATAAAGAGTCTAATGGGTACAACATAGGCTGGACTGCCGATGGAGAATGGCTCATATATACTTTAGATATTGTAGATGCGGGTAACTATAATGTAGAGGTGAGAACTGCTAGTCAGGGCGGAGGAAAAGCCTCATTTAGTGTGGATAGAACTTTAGCAACAGAAATTTTTAGCCTGGCTGAAACGGGAGGTTATCAAAACTGGGAAAATACCACTTATCAATCTATTTATTTGCCAAAAGGGCGGCATCAGGTGAAGTTAAACATAGATCAGGGAGGCTTCAATTTAAGTACGTTGAAATTCTCAGGTCCGGTAGTGGTTGAGGCGCAGCCTAAATTATATGCCGCCACAAGTACTCATGGTAGTAAACTTATTACTTTAACCTACAATCAAGGTTTTAAAGTAGTTGATAATAATGGGGATATCACAGTTACTATTAACGGAGAGATTACCTCCATTTCTAATGTAGCCTTGGTTGAAAGTAATGCAAATAAAATAGCCATTACATTAGCTGATTCTATATTTTATGGAGATGAGGTTTTGGTAAGCTATACAGGCACAGGTATAGAAACTGTTGACGCTGTGAAATTGGCCAAATTCAAAGATCAAAATGTAGTGGTAAATGTAGCAGGAGGATATGTTCCGCATTCTATTCCTGGTAAAATGGAAGCTGAAGCATTTATAGAAAATAATGGCTTTGAGATAGAGGGAGCAAGTGATGGAAGCAGTGATATGGGGCATACCGATGTTGGTGATTATCTGGTTTATTTGGTATATGTAACTCAAGCAGGTTTTTATGAAGTTAATTACAATGTGGCTTCAGAAAGTGCAGGAGGCTCATTGAAACTGCAGACCATTGCTAATGATGACGAGCTGACCAAGGTAAGTGAGGTTTATTTTCAGAAGACCGGAGGGTGGCAGGAATGGGAGACCAAAACAGGCTCTAGAGCCTACTTGCCAGAGGGGATTTATAAAATAAGATTGGAGGCTACGGCATCTCAATTTAACATCAATTGGCTAGAGTTTAATTTTATGTATGAAAATGAACCTACAGGTGTGGGTATTAAACATGCATTAGATAGTAGTGCATATTTACCATATCCAAACCCGTCATCGGGAGCATTTGAAATAAAATGGCCTGAGGTGGAAACACCTGAAAAAATAACTATTACTGATTCGGCTGGTAAAAAGCTTGTGAAAATGAAGCCGCAGAAGAATGCTAAAAGTGTTGAGATTAATGAAAAGCTTTCTCCTGGTTTATACTTTATTCATGTAGAGGCTCGAAATGGATCTGTAGTACAAAAAATCTTAATTAAGTAGTGAATAGTTAAGGATGATTGCAGCGCTTTACATGATGTAGTATTACACATAGTAAAGCGCTTTTTTATTTAATAATAAGAGATGAAAAAAAGAGGAACGAGATTAATGTTAGGAGCAACGGTAGCGTTGCTAATGAATGTATCGTGCGCAGTTGATAAAGCTGAATCGAATAACGATAGTGGATTAGGAGAGGCATTTGCTATGGTAACTACTGCTGACAAGAGCATGCTTTTGGCACACCAAAACCTAAAAGTTGAAGATACCACTGCCCTCAGTGAAGATAAGTGGATAAAGGTAAACTCGGATACTCAATATCAGAAGATAGATGGTTTTGGATATTCACTCACCGGAGGTAGTGCTATGCACATGCATAATATGTCTGATAAGGCACGACACCAAATGTTGACCAATCTATTTTCTACAGATAGTAGTGCTATTGGCGTTAGCTATTTAAGAATTAGTATTGGAGCTTCTGATATGGACGCCATGCCTTTTTCTTATAATGATTTGCCTGATGGACAGGTGGATGAAGAACTTTCAAATTTTAGTCTAGCTCAGGATACTTTACATTTAGTGCCCTTGTTAAAAGAGATATTGGCGGTTAATCCTGATATAAAAATATTGGGTTCCCCTTGGTCTCCACCAGCATGGATGAAAGATAATAATGATACTAAAGGAGGAAGTTTACTCCCCAAGTACTATAATGCATACGCTCATTATTTTGTAAAATACATAAAGGCTATGAAAAGCCACGGTATAGCTCTTGATGCTATCACTATTCAGAATGAGCCTTTGCACCCAGGAAATAATCCTAGTCTTTTGATGCCAGCTGAGCAGCAAGCGGAGTTTGTGAAGAACCACCTAGGTCCATTGTTTAAAGCTGAAGGTATCAAAACCAAGATTATTGTGTATGATCACAATGCCGATAGAATAGATTATCCTTTAACTATACTAAGAGACTCTGCTGCAGCTCAATATGTAGATGGTTCAGCTTTTCATTTATATGGAGGCGCTATTGATGAGTTAAGTAAAGTTCATGAGGAGTTTCCAGACAAAAACCTATATTTTACAGAGCAGTGGATAGGAGCGCCTGGCGATTTTGGCAATGATATAAAATGGCATACTAAAGAGCTGATAATTGGAGCCACAAGAAATTGGTGTAAAACAGTATTGGAGTGGAACTTAGCTACCGATAGCAATTATGAGCCGCATACTGCAGGTGGGTGTGATAAATGCTTAGGAGCTTTAACTATAGATGGAGATGATTTGACATTAAACCCTGCATATTATATCATTGCTCATGCATCAAAATATGTGAGGCCTGGTGCGGTAAGAATACAATCGGGTAACTCTAATGATTTACTCAACGTATCTTTTAAAACACCCGATAATAAAATTGTAATTATTGTATTAAATAACTCAGCAACAGAGCAGTCTTTTGCATTAAATATTAATAATTCTTTTATTGAGGGCCAATTGACAGCAGGAGCTGTTGGTACTTACGTTTACAACCAATAAAACTTAATATAATAATCTAAAATGCTGAAAAAAGGAATTTTAACAGCATGCCTGTGCATAGCAGGTATGCCTTTTGTAAAAAGTCAAACAAAGGAAAAGGCGGCTCTTTCAGATGCTGAAATTTCTGATAAAGTAGAAGCTCTTGTCAAAGAGATGACTTTAGAGGAAAAAGTAGGGCAGATGGCTCAAGTTACCTTGGATGTAGTAACCAAAGGAGATAACAGATATTCTAGCTATGAGCCATTTGAGCTAGATCCAGAAGCCTTAAAGAAGGTATTAGTAGATTATCATATAGGTTCTGTTTTGAATACAGCTAGTAACAAAGCATTGACTCCAGAAAAGTGGTATGAGATTATTAAAGGAGTGCAGGATGTAGCCATTAAGGATACGCGCTTAAAAATACCAGTTATCTATGGGGTGGATGAAATACATGGAGCTACCTATACTGTGGGTGCTACTATGCTTCCGCAGCAAATAGCACAAGGAGCAAGTAGAAATAGGGCATTGGTAAGAAAAGGTGCTGAAATTACTGCCTATGAAACAAGAGCAAGTTCTATCCCTTGGAATTTTTCGCCAGTGCTAGACCTAGGTCTCGATCCTAGATTTTCAAGAATGTGGGAATCTTTTGGTGAAGACCCTTACTTATGTACACAGCTTGGCGTACAGGTGATTAACGGATATGAGGGTGAAGACAATGATGTTGGTAATCCTACACACGTGGCTGCGAGTTTAAAGCACTTCTTGGGCTACCATGCTGCTGTGTCAGGTAAAGATCGTACTCCTTCTTACATCTCTCCAGAGGCACTTAGAGAATATCACCTGCCTGCTTTCAAGGCTGCTGTTGATGCCGGTGCTCATACAGTAATGATAAATTCGGGTATTATTAATGGCGTGCCTGTGCACTCTAACTATGATATACTAACTAAGTTGTTGAAAGAAGAGCTTGGCTTTGAAGGATTAGTAGTAACAGATTGGGCTGATATTGAAAACTTGCATAGAAGAGATAGGATTGCAGCTACAGACAAAGAAGCAATTAAGCTTGCTATTAACGCAGGTATTGATATGTCCATGATACCGTACCAATATGAAGTTTTCTGCGAAGGTCTTGTGGAATTGGTGAAAGATGGTGAAGTGAAAATGGAACGCATAGATGATGCTGTTACACGTATTCTTAAGGTGAAATATGCACTTAACCTCTTTGAGGTGCCAACTACCAACATTAAAGATTACCCTAAATTTGGAAGCAAAGAATTTGAAAAGGCATCATACGATATGGCAGCCGAGTCCATTACTTTGTTAAAGAACACGGATAATATTCTTCCACTTAGTAAAAAGTCAAAGGTATTAGTAACTGGACCTAATGCTAACTCTATGAGAACACTCAATGGTGCATGGACTTATTCTTGGCAAGGAGATAGAGTAGAAGATTTTGCTGGTGATTATAATACCATTTTGGAGGCAGTTCAGAATGAGATTGGGAAGAAAAGAGTGGCCTATGTGCCAGGAGTAAGCTACGATTTCAAGGGTAAATATTATGATGAAAAAGTAGATAAAATGGAGGAGGCAGTTGCAGCAGCAAAGGATGTAGATGTTATTCTATTATGCCTTGGTGAAAATACCTATACCGAAAAGCCGGGAGATTTAAATGATCTTTACATTTCTGAGCTCCAAACAGAGTTAGCTAAAAAATTAATAGCTACAGGTAAGCCAGTGGTATTAGTCCTTAATGAAGGCCGTCCTAGAGTTATAAGCAGGTTTGAAAGAGGAACAAAAGCTGTTGTTCAGGCTTACCTACCTGGTAACTTTGGAGGTGACGCTTTGGCTGATATCCTTTTTGGAGATGTAAACCCTTCAGGAAAGCTGCCTTATACATACCCAAGATATCCTAACGCTACTATTTCTTATATTCATAAGCCCTCTGAAGAGCAAAAAAAGGCAGAAGGAGTTTATAATTATGAAGCAGATTACAATCCTCAGTTTTTATTTGGAGCTGGTTTGAGTTATACCTCTTTTGAGTATAAAAATTTGAAATTAGATAAATCATCTTATGCGCTTACAGATGATATTAAGGTTTCAATAGAATTAACCAACATTGGAGATAGAGAAGGAAAAGAGGTAATTCATTTATTTACCAGTGATTTGTATGCCAGCAGTATTACACCAGATGTGAAAAGGTTGAGAAGATTTAAGAAAATCAACCTAAAGCCAGGGGAAACACAAACGATCCAATTCACACTTACCGCAGATGATCTTGCTTATGTAGGTCGTGATGGTAAGACAATTACCGAAGCAGGAGAATTTGAATTAACAGTGGGCGATCAAAAAATTAAATTCGAGTTAAATAATTGATAATTAATTATTTGTCTTGATTGTGAGAAAGCCGCTCCATTTGGAGCGGCTTTTTTGTTACTTCTTAATTAATCTTTGAGTTTGAATTTCGTCATTGGCATTGAGTTGTATCTGTAGCAGATAAACACCAGAAGGTAAAAACTCTATATCTATAGTATTACCTGTAACTTCCTTTTCTGTTACTAATTGTCCTGTGGTATCAATGATCTTAACTGTTGCTCCATCCATGTTTCCTAGCAAATGAACTTTGTCTGATGCTGGGTTAGGGAAAAACTTAACCTTTTTACTTTCTTCGAGTTGCATGCCTGTTTTTGTGCTACTTACTAGGTTGACCGGAGATATTTTGATCCAATTGAGATTCCAGCCTCCATTAGGTGTAGAAATACCAAAGTTTTGTTGGCCACCTGGTATGTAAACTTGTTGAGAAATAGTAACCCAATTTTGCCATCCACCAGTATTAGGAACTTCTACAGAACCAAGCTGAGTAGTGCCTGCATTTAAATCAGCTGCTATAGTGCCACCTGTTTCACTTGCTACCCTATATTCTATAATGTAATTACCACTTGAAGGGAAAGTTAGGTTTTCGTATGACATCCAATCGCCAGCATCAGTATATCCAACATTAAGTCCTCCTTCACTACATGTTTCTGTTTGAATTCCATCCATATATGTATAATTTTCTGCCTCTAAGAATATAGCTTCATTGGCCGAAAACTTTATCCAATTGAGGTTCCATCCTCCCGAAATAGCATTAATACCAAAGCTGTAAGTGCCAGCATTCACGGTTACGGTTTGTGTGATAGTTGTCCAGTTTTGCCAACCACCTGTAGCAGGAACATCAATAGTTCCTAAACTGATACTGCCTGAGTTAAGTTCTGCTGAAATAACACCACCAGCATTTTCTGAAGCCACTCTGTATTGGATGGTGTAGCTACCTGAATATGGGAATTTAATGTTGTTATAAGACATCCAGTCACCATTTTCGATGTAACCTACGTCTTGCCCGCCTTCAGAGCATGTCTCTATTTGTACACCCGACATATTATCGTAATCTTCCGCCTCCATATGAAGTGATGAAGCATCGTGCACTTCGTCATCGTCACCACCTCCATCATCATCATCGTCATATTTAGGCCAACCTTTAATTATGCCTTTTACAAAAGAGCCGGAAGCAGTTAAATCAGAAGCAGACCAATTTCCATACTTGCTTGCACCCTGATTTAGGATAGAAGCGCCTTCTGCTTTATCATTTACAGACCAGTTTAAATGGCTAATGTGGTTGTTTCTTAAGAAATCCATCCATAGGTTAGTTTCGTTAGTATCAACTGCACCATCGCCACTAGCCTCAACAGTTCCCCATTCGGTTACAAATAAAGCAATACCATTATTTAAAGCCGTTTGAGCTTTATCTCTTAGGTATTGCTTGTGTGTACCCGCATAAAAGTGTAGGGTGTACGCTATATTTGAATAACCTGTTATAGGGTTTTGAGAAGCAATATCTACATCTTGAGACCAATTTGGAGTACCAACAATAATAAGATTGTCAGGGTCAATGGCTCTGATAGCTCCTATCACGGCCTCAGCGTAAGGCTTTATACCACTCCATGAAATGTTAACAGGCTCATTGTAAATCTCGTAGATCACGTTAGGAGTGTTGCCATATTTGGTAGCCATTTCTTGAAAGAAACTAATAGCTTGTGACTGGTAGTCTTGTGCTTGATGAGAATGAAAATCAATAATTACATACATACCTTTGTCAATAGCTGCATCTACCACGTTGAATACACGAGCTTTGTTGCCTTCAGGGTCGTAAAGATAACCGCCATCGTCATTTACGCCCATTGCAGCTCTTACAATAGTACTTTCCCAGTCGCTTTTCAACCAGTCTACGCATTGTGCGTTGTAAAAACCATCGGCTCCCCATCCTGTGTTGCTCCAGAAAAAGCTATTGCCAGCGAAACTTACCGGCTCACCGTTTCTTACGATTCTGTTGCCATTTACTGATAGGGGCGATTGGGCAAATATAGAATTTGCCAAGCATACGTTAAGAATACAAATGGCCGCGAGAGATAGCCTCTTTTGCCATTTTTTTAAAGTGGGTAATGTGTTAATCATATTTGAATTAGGTTGTGCACCTCTTTTAGGAGATGCGGGTTATTAATTGGTTTTTAATAATTTTATATATTTAATTTTTTCGGTAGTATATACTTTTACAAAGAGTATTCCAGGGCTTAACTGTGAGGTTTCTAGCTCTATTTTGGATGTTATTTCTTCTCCTTCTATTGTATAAAGTACTTCATCGAATGGTGTAATTAATTCTAGTTTTTCAATACATTCCATGTTAGTGATGTCTAACGTTATTCCATTAGTAAAAGGGTTTGGATAGACATTTACTGTTGGTCTTTTGCCATCTGGCGGAGTATGTCCTCTTCTTAAAGTTTGGAAGCAAGTTGGGGGGACATTGTTAATAGAAAAATATAGGCTGTAGCTATTATCTTTCCTTACAAAAATGAGGTCATTGTCAGCAGTAGTTACCCAATAATCTCCATCTATAATGCCCGATCCATCGATTACCAAGCTAGGAGAACCTTGATTAAGACTATATGTGCTGTGTATTTTCAAATCTAGCCACCAGTTGGGTGCGCCATTATTAGTTTGAATAGACATTTGGTGCAGGCCATTGTTGGCTAAATCCCAGTTGAATATAAACTCAGTTACATGGCTTAAATCCGGAGCTCCAGTGCCTGAAGTGAAGATGTGATTATAAGTGTGCTGAATAGAGTTTAACGGTGAGGTTTGTGGCACGTTGATATTACATTCATCATCATCATTGGTTACGGTTATTACAATGGCTGCTGTACTACTTTCATTGTCGTCAGATACCTGTAGTGAAATTTCGAATGCACCTGTATTATTGAAAGTATGCTCAAAAGAAGGAGCAGTGGCAACTGGTTCTTGGTTTATGAACCAGAGGTAATTAAGATCATCTCCATCAGTGTCAGTAGACATAGAACCATCAAAGTAAACGGTTAGCGGTGCCGTACCACTAGTTTTTTCAGTACTAATTTGCGCTACCGGAGCATGGTTGTTGTTGTCATTTGGTGCGAAGTTAGCTTCAATAGTGGCATTGGCATTAATATTTGTGAACGTGTAAGTAGAAATTGGGCCTTGAGGCACACCGTTAACTACCACGTTATTTATTGCATAACCGAGTGCAGGGGTGATGTTGAAGGTTTTACTGCCATTGGCCTCTACTGGCACTGTGCCGCTCGGGGTTATTGAGCCTCCACTGTTAGCTGTAGCAGTGATAGTATAATATTCAGTATTACAAACATCCCCATTAGGAATTTCGTTAGCTAGGTAAGGCATTAATTTGTTTACTTTCCATTGGTTGATGCTTGTCCAATCATCTTGAAGTATACCTCCGGTGTCGCCAGAGTTAGGGTTCCAGCACCAAAAGGTCCATGAATAACCTTTCTCTCCCATAAACTGGAGGTAGGTATCAAACCATACCTCATCTTTACCTCCCTGCTGCTTAATGCCAAATTCGCCAGCAAATAGAGGTGCAATGTTGTTGGTTATGATATAATTAAACTGTTTTTCCCATATGTTTGGCATATTAGTAGGGAAAGCAGAATCCTCGAACCAAGGTTGAGCAAAAACAGTAGGGCCATATTCGTGTGGTGAATATACTAATTTGCTAGGGTTGGTAAGTTGAACAGGATATTGGGCTACACCTTGTAAATTGCCTCCCCACCAGTAAGTGTCGTTTGCATAATTTTCGACCCCTTCTACCATAATTAAAACATCAGGGTTAACCTCTAAAATCGCATTTCCACATTGCTCAGCTGCCCATCTCCAATCGTTAGCAGGGTTTCCTGTTCCCCAACGAGATGCACCATGAGGTTCGTTGTTTATATCCATAGCTACCACAGCATCTAAACCTTTATACCTTTCGGCCATAAATACCCAGTCTGCCACCCATTTTTCATGCGAGACCGAAGCTGTGTACCATAGCTCTTCACTAATATAACCGTCAGGGTTTCGGGAGTGATTGTCTAATATAATTTTAAGGTTAAGTTCTTGGCAATACTCCACTATTTTGTCTAACAATGCAATGGGAGAAACATAAGTTGCCTCTATAGCATTTAAAGGGCTTATTCCGGTATATGGATCGGCCACGGGTGCATTACTAATACCACTCATGGTGGCGTCAGGTTGTAAAATGGCATTGCTCCAAGGTATTCTTACACAGTTAAAGCCCAAGTCTTTTATTTGTAATAGCATGCTTTTACAATCTCTACTCCAGAGGCCATGAGGTGCTTTGTTAGCCGTTTCGAAGCCAAACCAGTTTACGCCAGTTAGTCTTACTTCATTGTTGTTTGCATCTAATAATTTGCTGCCCGAGGCGTGTAGATAATTACCATTGCACCCTTGAGATATTCCTTTTGTGCAAAAGGAAAAAAGGAGAGCCAATACAAGTGATAAGTGTTTTGCTGATAGCAGGGCACTATTACTTAATGTTAAATTACAGTAGTTTTTTTTCATGAAAATTTATGATTAATAGGTTTTGGTTTTTCACTCATTTATGAGCAATAAAATGGTTAGGTTTATTCTGGTTTAGAGCGCTTGTTATTATATGGTAAAGGTAGAAATGAAAGATCAAATGGACTTTGAATAAAGTCCCAAAAACCTTTGTTATAATCCCAATATGGATCTGTATCATGTTTTTTTGAAGGAAATTATCAGAAGCATAAAGTAAGTTCATGCTAGGCTAAGCCAATTCTTGTGTGGCTCTATTTAGCTTAAATACTTACATCTTATAATAAATAATAAGATTTATGTTAACTTGTATAACTAATAAAATTACTATATTTAGTTATACACGATGAGCTGAGTTGGATAAGTTATAAACGATGTGAAGACCTTAAATCAGAGCCGGTTATTTAGCCCTTAAGATATATGATATTACAGGAAGGTACACAATTGCGCAAAGGATTAAAGAAATACTCTTGTTACATAATCGTTTTTCTTTTAATCTTAGGTCTACTTGTAATAACAGGATGGCAGTTTGATATTGAAAGTATTAAGCGGCCTATTTCAGGGCTGGTTGCCATGAACCCTTTAACTGCAGTATGTTTCATTATTACCGCCTTAGCATATACTGCGCATATAAATAAACGTGAAAATATTCAGAGAGTAAGTTATTTTTTGGTAGCCATATTACTATCTGCATGTCTGTTTCACTTCTTAATGTCTTTCGGTGTACATACCCAGCGTATAGATCTAATCTTGTACAAAAGTGCCATCGCTAGAGATGAACAATTTAGTTTGTCTAGCAATATGGCTCCAAATACTTCTCTTTCCTTTATTTTATCAGGCTTAATTATTGCCCTTCTGGGAAATAAGAATCAAAATTCAATAATTGCAGTGCAGATCATGGCACTAGTCATTTTTTTTCTTGCCTATTTCTCATTGTTAGGCTATACTTTTAGAGTTCATGAGTTTTATGGGTTGCTTCATTATTTGCCCATGGCCATTCATACTGCATTCGGTTTCTTTTTATTTGCTCTGTCTGTTCTCTTTTATACTAATGATTCGGGGTGGGTAAAGGAAATTACCAGTCCATATTCAGGCGGTTATATCAGTAGGTATTTTATACCTGCCATACTCATTGTTACCACGCTTTGTGGGTATATAGTGGTTTGGTTTTATTGGAAGGTAGATTGGAGTGTTGAGCTCGGTTATGCTCTGCTTTGTACCACGCTTATCATTGTATTTATATTTATCCTTTGGTACAATGTTTTTCAGCTAAATAAAATTGATATGTATAGGCACCAAGCGCAGAAAGAAATTGGTTTAGCTTATACACTACTAACCTCTACTATAAATAGCTATGATGATGTAATGATTTTTTCGATAGATAGGTCGTACAAGCTTATTAATTTCAACGATGCTTTTGTTGCAGGTATGGAATTGGCCTATGGCACACAAGTGAAAATGGGGGCGAGTATATGGGATATTGTAAAAGGTGATGATAACCGAAATATAGTTCGGTTGAGCATAGAAAGGGCATTTTTAGGAGATAACCACCGGATAGAAGAAATATTGGGGCAAAATCAGAGAGATTGGTTTGAGGCCAGATACACGCCTATAGTAAAGGATGATAGTATTTTGGGTATTACGGTATTATCCACCAATATAAGTGAAAGAAAGAAAGCAGAGGATCAGATAAAATCCTTAAATAAAGAATTAGAATCTTTTACCTACACCGTAGCACACGATCTGCGTGCTCCATTAAGAATTATTAATGGTTATATTTCTATTATAGAAGAAGATTGTGAGGAGATGCTGGCTGATGATTGTAGTAATCACTTCAAAGTAATAGCTGATAATGCTCAGAAGATGGGAAAACTTATTGATGATTTGCTCAACTTCTCTAAACTAGGGCGTACCGAACTAAATAGGAGTGCAGTGAACATGAATCCTTTATTAGATGAAATTATTAAAGAGCAATTGGAGTTAGTAAGTAATAAGGAGCGCATAACATTCAACCTTAAAAATATAGAGGACTTATATTGTGATCGAAGAATGATGAGGCAAGTTTGGTATAATCTCATTAGTAATGCATTAAAATATTCTGAAAATAAAGAGCAATGTATTATAGAAATCAACTCAGAAAAAAGTAGAGATGAGGTGATTTACTACATTAAAGATAATGGTGCTGGTTTTGATATGCGATATGCTGATAGGTTGTTTGGTGTATTTCAAAGGCTGCATAAACCTACTGAATTTGAAGGTACAGGTGTAGGGCTGGCCATAGTTAGTAGGGTTGTCAGTAGGCATGGAGGCAAGGTTTGGGCTGAGGCTGAGGTTGGTAAAGGAGCTACATTTTACATGAAATTACCGTACTTAAAAAAACTTATATAACACAATGAAGGCACAAGAAGTGGAAATACTTCTTATTGAGGATAACCCCTATGAGGCGGAATTGGCAATAAGAAACTTGAAAAAGCACAAACTGGCTAATAAGTTGGTGCACTTAGATGATGGTGAAGATGCACTCGATTTTATTTTTGCTAAAGGTAAGTTTGAAAGATCTACAGATGAGGTGTTTAATCCAAAAGTGATTCTTTTGGACCTTAAATTGCCAAAAATGAATGGTCAGTATATTTTAAAACAAATAAGAGAGCATAACCAGACTAAAAATATTCCTGTGGTAATTTTAACATCATCTAATGAAGAGCCAGACATTAAAGAGTGTTATGAGTTAGGAGCTAATAGCTACATTGTGAAACCTGTTAATTTTCAGGATTTTTCAAAAGTAATAGCTGACTTGGGCATGTATTGGATGCTACTCAACAAACCAGCAATAAAACATTAACGAAAAAAGTAGGCGGTAATCCCTGAAGAATGTCTTACCTTAACAATAAGAACAGGCGATACAAAGTATCGACAATTTACCATTCAATGGATAGTGCTACTAACTAAGGTACTATTAAAAAGGAAGAGCAGGGGTGACCTGCTCTTCTTTATTTTATATCTGCATATTTTGCTACATCTTCTTCTGTAACGGTGTCTCCCGACATGATCACTAAACGCTCTACTACGTTGCGGAGTTCTCTTATATTACCGGTCCAGCTGTGTGTTTGTAGTAAGCTGATGGCTTTAGGGCTAATATCCTTCACCTTAGAACCATACTCTTTGGCAATATCGCTTAAAAACTTATCTACAAGTAGGGGAATATCGTCAGCTCTATCTCTTAAAGCAGGAACTTTAATTAAAATTACGCTTAGTCTGTGATATAAATCTTCTCTAAACTCATTTTTATCAATAGCGGCTTTAAGGTCTTTGTTGGTGGCTGCTACTACCCTTACGTTAACTTTAATTTCTTTATCACCGCCTACTCTTGTGATTTTGTTTTCCTGTAGGGCACGCAATACTTTGGCCTGAGCAGAAAGACTCATATCTCCAATTTCGTCAAGAAATAAAGTGCCTCCATTGGCCTGCTCAAATTTGCCTATGCGCTGCTTAACAGCAGAAGTAAAAGCCCCTTTTTCATGGCCAAATAATTCACTTTCTATCAATTCACTAGGAATGGCGGCACAGTTTACTTCTACTAAAGGCCCTTTAGATCGTCCACTTTTTTCGTGCAGCCACTTAGCTACCAATTCTTTACCCGTACCATTTTCACCAGTAACTAAAACGCGAGCTTCGGTAGGAGCTACCTTTTCTATGGTTTCTTTTACCTGCATAATAGGCTCTGATTCACCCACTATGTCAAAGGTTTTAGAAATGCGTTTTTTTAATACCTTAGTCTCTTTCACTAAAGTTGATTTGTCTAAAGCATTTCTTAATGTAACCAGCAGCCTATTCAAATCTGGCGGCTTTTGTATAAAGTCGTAGGCACCTTTTTTGGTAGCTTCTACGGCTGTTTCTATAGTGCCGTGCGCACTTATCATTACAAACTGAGTCTCTATGCCCAATGCTTGAACTCTTTCGAGTACTTCAAGTCCATCCATTTTAGGCATTTTTACATCACAAAGCGCAGCATCGTATTTATCTTTAGTGAGTTTCTTTAATCCGTCTTCTCCATCCTTGGCCTCATCCACTTCATAGTTTTCATACTCCAAAATTTCTTTTAGTGTATTCCTGATGCTTTGCTCATCATCGATGATCAATATTTTAGGCATATCCGTGTGGTTAAAAAATAATGATGGTATTGATTTGTAATGTAACTAAACATAAATAATGCCATCATTAAAATAGTAAAAAAATACAAGCCTATAAGCCGGGTTCTGTCATCACGTAAAGTGAGCCTTATCATTTATCTAGCCCAAGCATTACTGCAGGGGTCCATCGATCTACCCATCACACCAATTTTTACAAATAGCCAAGCGAGCAGCCTGGCAGCACAAGGCTAGTGTGACTTATTTGACCTTTCAACTCGTAAGGTTTACCATGCCCCCTTGGTCACCCTCGGGGCGGTGAGCTCTTACCTCGCCTTTTCACCTTTTCCAGCAAGCTGGTAGTCTGTTTTCTGTGGCACTGGCTGTATTCGTTATGCACGAACCCTTCCTGTTAGGAAGTACGATGCTCTATGTTGCCCGGACTTTCCTCTTCTGCACCTTTACGGCACGAAGCGATAAGGTAGCTTGTATTTGTTGCAAAGCTACTTAAAACTTTTGTTTAAAGAATATTAGTAGAATTTGTTTGTTAATTTATTAATGAACGTCTTCTCCCGTTAGCTTAAATTCGTACTCATCGGCCACGGTAGCTACTTCTTGTATTATTTCTTTTAAAATCTCTTCGGTAGCACTATCTACAAAACTAGAGGCTACTACATTGATATACTCTTCTGAAATTACAAACTTGGCATGGTTGAGGGTGCTATTTTCTTCTAAAAGTAGCTTTAGATTTAGGGTTTCTGAAAATTGACATACCTTAGATATAAATTCTATAACCAGCCTGTCATAGCGAGGGTTGTATTTTAGTCTACCAAGTACAGTTTGAAATCTTTCGTCTTCAAGTGGCACTATAATAATAGATGTTTTGCTGTCATACTCAGAGTATTCCCCTCCAATTGATACAGCATAATTCTGCATAAAAGCGTTTAAGTCCATGGCACATCCGTTTAGTTCTACTTTTAATTTATGAAAAAATTATCTTTTTAATAGAAAAAATCAAATTTTAATTCGTCAGATAATTCTATGCCTGGTAATGGGATGTGTATCATGTTAACGATGTAAATCAGAGAGTTGATAACAGCGGATTTTGATTTGTATTCGTTAAAGTCCAGGTCTAGAGCCAGATAAAACTGTCTGTGTGGATCAAATCCAGCTTCTATATTTGCGCTTTTTCCCGAGTAAATCATCCCCTCGGCACCATAGCCTACGGCTAGGTTGAGCCATTTAGGAAAAGATTCACTTTTAGTGAATTTGGAAATATCTATTGATAACCAATACGTTTGGGCATTGTAATCTTTTAACAGTTCTTCAGCAAGGTTGCTGCCTAATACGTTAGGTCTCAAAGCAGGATAGTTACTTCTTTTAAAGGAAAATTTAGGGTGAATTCTGATTTCGTGCCAAAGGGCCTGCTGGCCTACGAATAATAGCGCTCCCGAAGTGTTGGCTATAACATCGCCATAAGATGCTCCGTATTCGGCAGAGAAGCCATCGAATATTTCAATGGTAGACATGGCTATAGCGCTACTAGCAGCGCCCCAAATTATGGCCTTCTGATCTTTTAATCCTGCCCATTTTAAGGCTTTGTAGCTAGCATTAGAAATATGAAAAGCAGAATAGAAATGCCCCACTTTGTCGACCTGAAGCCATTCTTTATTATCATTAAAAAAATGAAAACCTTCTCTTTCAAAGTCGGCATACCATAATTGATTTAAGCCTACCAAAGCTAGGGCATAAGAACCACCGGCTGTATAAATTAACGGTTTGAGCCTTTTTGATTTTAAAGAATCGGCTTCTTGGGAGTAGCTACTATAGCCCACACACCAAAATAAAAGAAGGGATAATAACTTTTTACTCCACCTCATCTTCATCTTCTTTTATGGCATCAGTGTTAGTTTTGGTATTTTCGGCACCTGATGGCTCTGGTTCTTCTTTAGGTTCAGTGCTTTGCTTTTTCTTCTTCTTTTTATCTTCCCGCTTTTTAAACAAATCTTTTACTTCATCAAAGCTTTGGGTGTGTATTACGCTAAACCCTGTGGTAATGGTGTTTCTATTTTCATCAGTAGGGTTGATGGGGTTGTAGTTGGTTCTATTATACATTTTAGCTTTAAGCTTCCCATCAGGAGTTAAATAGTACTCTAATGTCCAGTCACCTACTACGCTACTGATATCATCGCTGTTGTCTTGGTTTACAAAAGCTCCATCTCGTGTAATTCTTAAGCGGCCATCTAAAAAAGTGTAAGATAACCTTAGCTGGAAGGTGTTGTAAGCCTCTTGGTCCATCTCATCGAAATCAACATCAAAGTCAACTTCCAGATTTTCGTCTACTTGTGTTATCCAATAACTCAGCTGGTTAGACAGTAGCTCACTAACACTTCGGGTAATAGAACCTCCCGTGTTAAAAGATTGCAAGGGGCTAAAGCGCCTAAGCACAATAAGGCTAAACACTTGTCTTTTTAGTTCTTGCTCGTCAATGCTATTCTTAAACTTTAAGAATTCGAAATCCAGATCTACGTCAGGTCTTTCTGCAACTTTGATGTTTCGGGGTAGGTTGCTAGCCAGAATGTCAAAGTTAACCGCAGGTGTAAGTAGTGGTCCTTCAATATCTAAATATACCTTTACAGGGTATTTTCTTTTAAGTTCTACCACTTCAGAATATACTTGATCAGCTTCTTGCTGTACCAGAAGCGGCAAGAAAGATGCTAATTGGTTATAAGTAGCTTTGATGTCCAGTATTCCCTGGTAAGGGTCTCCATACCAGCTGATTTTACTGTTAGGAAGTAGTTCAAACTCTTTGTTAATTATACTATAAAGGGTGAAATTATAGCCACCTTCTTGTATGTTATAGTCACCAAACATGTTGAAGTCTCCTTTAGTGTCTATTTGCAGTTTTATATCTCCATTACCGCGGCCTCTAATAATGTCACCAGCTTTGATGTCAAATATTATTTCGCAGTAGGCATCAGGGGTTATGTTCAGGTCAAAGTCTAAATTAAGGCCTTTAAGATCTACCTTGTCCACATCTGTTATTTCTTCTATTTGGGTAGTGTCTTTAAAGTTGACAAAGTTAATGTACTCTTCCTTTTCAATGTTGTCAGAATCATTGATAGGAATGTAAATCTTAGTGTCTTTTTCTGTGGTGGCATTGGCAATAATGTTCATATTATCTACCGGACCTACAAAATCCACAGTACCTGTAGCTATACCTGTGCCGTAGAAGAGCTCATTATCATACATGTTAGTGTTGAGTACCATAAAATTCTGAATATCACCATGTATGTCAATATAGAAATCTTTAAAGGCATGGTGAGTGATAACCCCATATAGGCTGCCACTTTCGCTGCGGCTATCTTGGATGATAATGTCTTTAAAGCCAATGGTGTTATTTTCAAAGTAAAATTTCCCTGAAAGCTTATAGTTGGTGTTGAGGTAGTTAACGTGTAGGCGCACGTACTCTAGCACGCCTTCACCCGTGACTTCGGGGTAAATAGGAGTACCTTTAATATGTAATGTTCCTGTGGCGGTGCCTTTAATATCAGAGAAATAGCTACCTATAAATGGCTCTAATATGCTAAGTTCGGTATTCGCGAGATCAGTCTGTAGATTTAAAGGGTCTTCTTCTAAGTCAGGAGAGTATGTGCCTGTGATATTCAGTATCTTCTCTTTTTTTCTTTTTATCGAAATGTTGGTTTCAAAAAGTTTTCTCTCATTGTTCCATGCATTTGATCCATTGATGTCTCCAATTAAAAAACTATCTATTTTAAAATGAGAAACCAGCATGTCGCTCTCTATTTGCATGTTTTTATAGTAATTTTTAAGGTTCATAAAACCATGCGCGGTGCCTGATAGGTTTTTAGATAGTATAGAGTTGAGGTTTTCTAAGGCCACACTATCAATATTCAGTACAAGTTCTTTTTTAGAATCTTCAGAAATTTGTCCGTTTAAAGAAATGCTTTGGCCTTCATTATAAATCCTGAGGTTATCTACCGTTACTTCATTGTTGTTAATTGAAATCAGGTTGTTTCGCTGTATTTTCCACTTTTTGTCGAGTATTTGTAGGTCAGATGACTGAAATTGAATGAGTGTATTGTTGGATAAGAAATCAATGGCACCAAAAAGTCTGGCATAATTAGCGTATTTTGTTTGATCAATATCAAACTCAAAATCAATGTGTTTTTTATCCCAAATACCTTCGAAAATGAGGTCTTTGGTTTCGATATTTGATATCAACTGCTTTTCTGAGTTGACATACACCATGGCAAGTACATTGGTGCTATCGGCTATTTTTGAAATATTGAGCTGTAACTCATTATTTATATAGTTATCGTAGCCATACTTTAGGGTATCTAGGTGGGTGTTAAATGAAATAATGGAAGTGTAGCCTCCTGTAAAATTACCACTGATAGAACTTTCGGGTGAAATGTAGAGGTCAGTGGCGAAAAGCTTAAGCAAAGGATTGATATCCTTGATTAATATTTTGTAATTCAAGGTATAGTTTTGATACTCTATATCTTGTTTGGCATTATAATATTTTTCTATTTCATCAGTATTGTTTTTTAAATTTAGTTTGTACTCATGAAGAAGCCTTTTAAAGTCTTTATATACTACTGAGTAATCAAATTCACCTTCAGCAAATGCATTGATGAGGTTGGTGGCTAAGCGCAGGTGTCTTACATTATTTTTCTTTTCTGAAATAATGGTTAGCGAGTCTATGAGTAGCGAGTCTCCTTTATATTTTAAGAGGGAGTTATTAAGGTTGGCAATACCAATAATGCTATCTAACTTCAGACCACGAGCATTTACTTCTATATCACTCTTAATAAATATGTCTTCATTAGAGAGGTGTAGTGGCAGCAAAAATAGTGTGTCGAGCTGAGCATCTACATTAAAAATATTGATGCCTTCTCTTAAATCTATAGATCCCGTAGTGCTCAGTTTGAGGTTAGGGTCATCAACAGATAAGTACCCTTCAAAAAACTCTTTAGCGAAATGGGCATCGGTTTCTATATTGGTATAGTTGTATTTATGGATCCCTATTTTCTTAATACTACCTTTTAAGTCGAAATCAGCGTCTTCTAGCGTAAATCCACGGCCATCTATTTCTCCTTTTAAGGTTACTTTTTGTAGCTCTTTATTGCCGCTATAACCACCCATATCAAAATTTTCCATCAGTAGTTTACCGCTGTAAGATGAGTTGTTGATGTCTTCTTCCAGCTTTAGGTTGATATCTGAGCTTATGCTTCCGTAATCAGTGTTAAAGTCACCGTTAGCCACAAAGTCATTAGGGAAGCCTAGAAATTCCGCATTAAAGCTTATGGTTTTAAAAGGACTGAGGCGGGCATATGTCTTGTTTTTGAGGTAATATTTCAGGTCAGTAACCTTTACATGAGAATTGTACAAGTCAAAGTTGATAAAGGTTTCTGATACATTGGGTAAACCGCTCATTCGGACTTTACCTCTAAGGGTGGTGCCTTGCCCAAAATTAACAGAAGCGTTTTTGAAAGTGAAAGAATTTACTTTGCCATCAAAGTCCCCATTGAAACGGTAATATTCGTTAATGTTTTTTAAAGCAGGGGCAAACTGAGCAAGGTCTTTACTGTAAAGTACGGTATTGTCCAAGTGGGCCTCTATATCTACTTTAGTATTGAATTCATTCATATCTAAAGTAGCATTGTAATGAAATATTACGGTGTCTCTGAGTTGGCTGCTTCCAATAGTGGCATCTAGCCCCAAAAATTCCATGGCGCTTTCTGATACCCTAAAAAAGCTTTTAAACTTTTTAGCATTTAGGCGTGAGGTGCTTTCATTAAATGTAAGGTTGTCTACCTGCAGGCCAAGGGTATCGGCTACGGTGTATAGGTCTGAGAAGTCACCATTTATTTCTTGTAATTTGAAGTGATAATAGTCAAATCCATCTTTAATAGAATCTTTTTCTTGGTCAACGTAAGAGAAAGTGGCATTTTCCAATGTTAGTTCATCGGAAGAAATAAAAGGTTTTTTGCCTCCAGAAGATTGTTTTTTAATCTGTGATTTTATTCTTCTGATGAGCTCATTAATATTTAATGTAGTTACGGTGTCATTTACAGTTATTTTAGTAAGCTGTATTTGAGCGTTTTTGAGATTAATGCCGTCAAGGTGATGGTCTTCCTTATTAAGCAGCGACCTTATTGAAAAATCAATATGAACTTCTGAAGCATTGATTAGTTCATTACTTTCAGGATCAATAACTTTGAGGTTATTTACTTCTATTTGGTCAAACCAGTCAATATCTATATGCTGAATAGAAATGTCATATCCTGTTGATTTGGAATAACGCTCAGAGATATAACTGACCAGTTTGGTTTGGATATAGGGGAGCTGTATTGTGCCAATAAGAATGACCAACAGAAGGAAAAGCGAGAGAATGAACCAAAGTATTGCTTTGACAATACGAATTTTAATAAATTGCGTCAAATTAAAGATAAAATGAAGCCCACTATACTTGCCATAGAGTCATCATGTGATGAAACATCCGCAGCAATTATTAAACAAGGCAAAGTAGTTAATAATATCATTGCCACACAATCAGTACACGAAAAATATGGTGGAGTGGTTCCTGAATTAGCATCAAGAGCTCACCAGCAGAATATTGTGCCCGTGGTAGAGGAGACCTTAAAAGGAGCCGGAGTGGCCAAGTCAGAGTTAGATGCCATTGCTTTTACTCGTGGACCTGGGCTTTTGGGAGCACTGCTAGTAGGTACTTCTTTTGCTAAGTCTATGGCTATGAGTTTGGGTATACCGCTGATAGAGGTAAATCATATGCAGGCGCATATTTTAGCGCATTTTATTGATGACCCTAAGCCTAAGTTTCCATTTTTGTGCTTAACGGTAAGCGGAGGGCATACACAAATAGTGTTAGTACGTGATTATCTTGATATGGAGGTGATAGGAGAAACGCAGGATGATGCTGTAGGGGAAGCCTTTGATAAATCGGCTAAACTTATGGAGTTGCCGTACCCGGGAGGACCAATCATTGATAAATATGCACAGGATGGAAACCCGGAAGCTTATAAATTTCCTGATTCTGAAATGCCGGGGCTCAATTTTTCTTTTAGTGGGGTGAAAACCGCATTTTTATATTTCTTAAGAGATAATAAAAAGAGTGATCCTGATTTCGTACAGAATAATATGGCTGATATTTGCGCTAGCTTACAAGCCACTTTAATAAGAATGCTAATGCAAAAATTGAAAAGGGCAAGTAACGAAACTGGCATAAAAGAAATAGCCATAGCAGGAGGTGTATCGGCCAACAAAGGGCTAAGGCAAGAGTTGACACGTTTGGCCAAGGAAAAAAGGTGGAATGTGTATGTTCCTGATTTTCAGTATTGTACTGATAATGCAGGAATGATAGCCATGGCTGGGCATTATAAATTTCTGAAAGGAGAGTTTTCCTCTTTAGATATAAGTCCAATGGCAAGAATGAAAATGTAAACTTAATATAGGAAGTGAACTAATAAGCTATCATTAAGTTATATTAATAGTAGTTTATGGTAATCATTTCCGTGAAGAATAAATTAGAGTGGATAGGAAATAATTTTTCTATTTTTGAATAATTATGGCGAAAGATAAGGCAAGATTTAGCAATAATATAAATATTAAAAACCGTAAGGCGAGACACGAATACGAGTTTTTAGATACATATGTGGCCGGCATGGCACTGAAGGGGACGGAAATAAAATCTATAAGAGAAGGAAAAGTAAACCTTATGGAGGGGTACTGTTACTTCAATAGGGGCGAATTATTTGTGAAAGGAGTTCATATTACGCCTTATGCACAAGGTTCGTTTTATAATCATGATATTACCCGTGAGCGTAAACTTTTACTAAAAAAGAAAGAGCTGGAAAAAATAGAAACAGCCATTAATGAAAAGGGACTTACCATTATTCCATCGAGAATGTTTATTAACGATCGTGGTTTGGCTAAGCTGGAAATAGCTGTTGCCAGAGGTAAAAAACTTCATGATAAGCGTAACAGCATCAAGGAAAAAGATGTTAAGCGTGAATTAGATAAGGTTAAGTTTTAAAAAGCATATGGAAATAGGCGATAAGGGAATTTGCAGATTAACCGTGGTGCCCGTAAGAGGAGAGGGTAGCGATAAAAGTGAAATGGTAAGCCAATTACTATTTGGTGAACATTATACTATTGTAGACATCTCTAAAGACGGTAAATGGCTAAAAGTGGAGATTTACTTTGATAGTTACCAAGGCTGGATAGATGCAAAGCAGCATACGCTTATTTCTGAAGATTATTTTAATCAGATCAACAATGCTGATTATAAAATAAGTACAGACCTAACTTCGGGCATACTTTATAACAGAAACCAGCTCACTATAGTAATAGGTAGTGTTTTGCCTATTGGCACCAGTGAGATATTTAAAATGGAAGAGCAGCTTGCTTTTAATGGCGAAAGCAAGAGTTTGAGTCAAAAACGAGAATATGACTTCCTGAAGCAGATAGCCTGCAAATATTTGAATGCTCCTTATTTATGGGGTGGAAGGTCTCCTTTTGGAATTGATTGTTCTGGATTTACTCAGCTAGTTTATCGTATTGCTGGTTATGCACTACCTAGAGATTCTTCTCAGCAAGTGTTGAAAGGGCAAGAGGTAACGGGTATAGATGAGGCTGAGCCTGGTGATTTGGCATTTTTTACCAATGATAAGGGGCGGGTAGTACACGTGGGCATTATTATGGAGAATAATGAAATTATCCATGCATCTGGCAAAGTGCGTATTGATGAAATAGATGAAAAGGGAATAAAAATAGCAGAAACAGAAAAATATACCCATCAATTATCAGCTATAAGAAGGGTAATTAAATAATAAATACCTTCGATTCACTTTGCTTTCATGGTTTTATGCTATTATATTAATAGTATGAACCGGAAGGTACTTGTTTTAAATCAGGATTTTAGCCCCATATCTGTCTGCACGGTTCAGAGAGCTTTTCTGCTCACTTTTCTTAAAAAAACGGAATTAGTAGCTTCGGCCAATGGGCATACGTTAAACTCTGTAAGTAAAAGTTTTCCTATGCCATCGGTTATCAGGCTGATTAGCTATGTAAACGTTCCATACAAAGGAGTGGCACTCACCAGACACAATATTTTTAAAAGAGATGGTCATCAGTGTCAATACTGTGGTAGTCGAAAAGATTTGACGCTGGACCATGTATTGCCAAGGTCTAAAGGAGGGAAGTCCTCGTGGAATAACCTTATTACGGCCTGTAAGCGCTGCAATAATCAGAAGGGAGATAATACTCCAGAAGAAGTAGGAATCTTGCTTCATAGCAAGCCAGTAAGGCCTAATTATGTGCTTTTTCTTCGTGAGTACTCTGGGCATACCAATGAGGAGTGGGAGCCTTTTTTGAGAAAAAGGAAATAATAATGAATGGTAATAAAAAAGGCCCGATTTCGGGCCTTTTCTTATGTAATTAGATTTCTAGTCTTATTTTTTGATTATTCTCTTAACAGTTTTGCCTGTTTGAGTCTCTAATGATAAGAAGTAGATACCAGCTTTTAGGTTAGAAAGATCGATAGATTCGTTACTCTCCAATTTAACAGCAGACAATACTTCTTGCCCCATTGAATTTAACACTGTGGCTTTAGCCGATTTTCCCGCAAAGTTAACTTTTACATTGCCAGTAGTAGGGTTAGGATAAATAACAACATCATTACTGTTTAGCTCAATAGCAGCAGCTACAGGAGCTCCTGCTGCAGGAGCAGCACCAGCAACTTCAGTTATTTTAATCCAGTTGATGTTGAAACCACCAGTTTGAGCAAAAATACCTAAAGGATAAGTACCCGCATCTACTCTTACAGTATGAGATACAGTACTCCATGTTTGCCATCCGCCAGTAGCAGGTACATTAACCGTTCCTAATACTATGCTGCCTGCATTAAGGTCGGCAGAAATTACTCCACCACCTGTTTCGCTAGCCACTCGGTATTCTATTTTGTAGTTACCAGAGTTGGGGAAATTAATTCCTGTGTATGCCATCCAATCGCCAGTTTCGATATACCCTACGTTACTTCCACCTTCAGAGCAGCTTTCTGTTTGTACACCAGACATGGAAGTGAAGTTTTCAGCTTCTATAACTATGCTAGTACCCGATACACCAGGAAGGCTTCCGTTTCCTAATTTGTTGAATGTAGCATCACTTCTGCCTAGCGCATCATTTACAGGCTCAGAGAATAACTCTGAATCTCTGTGTCTGATGAAGTTTCCAGGGAAGTTGTAAGACTCAAAAGAGTACTTAGACCCATCGGCAAGTCCATTTCTTACCATAAAAGTAGCATCGTTTTTAAATAAGTCAGAACCGTCATAAGTGTCTAACCATACTTCGCCACCTCTATGGCGTAAATAACGATCAGGAAAATTCATAGACTGGAAAGAAACACCTGTACCAGCTAAACCAGGAACCATTTTCCAGTTGCCATCGGCAGGAGGGTTAACTCCACTATCGATTCTGCCTCTGCTGTCCATATGACGAATGATTTTACCAGGTTGGTTGATGGCTTCCCAAGAAAGGTAATCACCACCACCACCGCCACCAGCAGGTATTACGCCAGTGATCCAGAAGCTACCTAACGAAGCATAGTCTGTGTAACCGTTAGTGGCAGGGTCGCCTGCACCGGTTCCGTCTACTCCTAAATAGTACGTGCCTGCATCTAAATAGGCATCTAAGTGTGTGTTGAGTCCGCCACCATTGAATACACCAATTAAATTGCCAGTAGAGCCTTCGTAGAGGTTAACTAAAACGTCTAAGTCACCATGGCGCCCCACTGTGTTGATATCCAAAGAAACATTACCTGTACCACAAGTGAAGCGGAACATGTCCATGTCACCAGGCCCAGTTATAACACCATATTGAGTTACTACATTACCAGCGGCATCTTTATCCATGAAAGAAGATGAACCGAAGTCATTACCATGATCGTCACCTCTTCTTCTAATGTACCTGTCCATAACGCCCAAGTCATCTTCTTGGTTATTAGCATAGGCATACTCACCACGGCTCCACTGAGATATAGGTTTGTAATAACCAGCACCCATAATAGGAGCCCAGTCACCATGCCCTAAGAAATAGCCTTCATCAGGGTTAGTACGTCCGTCATGACCAAGCCCTACAGTATGTCCAATTTCGTGAGAGGCAGCCTCGCCACCCACTTTGCCGTCCATCATAAAAACCCAGCAAGGCCAGTCTCTTTGACCAAACCAACCTACAAAAGCAACACCTCCTGCACCAGGAGCAGGGTCGTTAGCAGGTGTAAATACACATCTTACTCTTCTGCTTACTGGGTAAGAGTCATGTACTGCTTGGCTGGTAGTAATATTAATGTTGTAAGGTCTGTAGTCTTCAGCTATGATTTCCCACGCTTCTTGAATTTGAGCATCGCTCATTCCTGAAGCAGGGGCATACCATGCTCTTCCATCTAACCATCCTGTACCTGCAGGTAGCTGATAACCATCGAAGTCTAGTAAAACTACAGCCTCAGCGCCAGGTAAACTTTGTAAGTCATAAGCACCTTGTGCAGTTTCAAACTCAGCAGTACGAGCGGTGTTATCAGTAGATTTTAATGGAGTAATACCATCGTATTCTATACACAATACTTTGTTGATGTCTTTTTCAACAATGAATGCGCTTCCATTTTCTTCTACATATTCGTATGCTTTCTTTTGGTCTTTAAGAATAATGTTTCCGTGTAAATTCTTCTCAGTAAATGAGATAACGAAACTGCTATTATCCTTTCCATTAACATTACCAACTAATGTTAAACCGCCATCTTTATTATCCTGATACTTAACCTTTAGGTCAAGATTGGCATTGTCAGGTGTAGTAATTTGAAGAGATGTTGCTGAAACTCTTCCGTTTTTAGGGGCAATTTTGTGCTCTAGTGAGCTTTTGAACGAATCCACCGTTCCTAGGTTAACGGCCCCCTTTTTTGTTTGTGCAAATGAAATGCTTACAAAGCATATCATCAACAACGTTAAAAAAGGTAGTCGATTAAAATGTTTCATAAAATTAGGTTTAAGTTTAAAATAGATTCTTTACATAAGGGATTATGTTTTGCTGAAGATACTATTGGATAGGGATTGGGGCATTTAGGTTAAATAGATTTAATAAATCGATTTATCTAAGGTGCAAGATAATTAAGATATTAGAAATTTACTAAAAGAATAGATTTTTGTGTAGTAGTAAATTTTATCAGATAGGAGGGGGAATGGGATGGGTAGAAATCTGCCCCGTGTTGCAGGGGCAGATTTTTATTATGATTACTTCTTAATGATTCTTTTTACAGCTTTGCCGTTTTCAGTTTCAATAGTAATGAAGTAGATTCCATTTTTAAGGTTAGAGATATTGATAGCTTCGTTGCTTTGTAAAGCATCGATAGTCAATACCTTTTGTCCCATAGTGTTAATGATTGTTGCTTTTGCAGCAGCACCTACGAAGCTTACTTTTACTGCGTCATCAGCAGGAACAGGGTAAACTTCAACAGCTGAAGCCTCTAAAGCTGCAGCAGCTACAGGAGCACCAGCATTGATGTTAGCAGGAGCGGCTCCGCTAGTTTTAGTTATTTTAATCCAGTTAAGGTTAAAACCACCAGTTTGAGCATAGATACCTAATGGATAAGTACCTGCATTTACATTTACAGTATGAGATACTGTAGTCCAGTTTTGCCATCCGCCAGTAGAAGGAACATTAACAGTACCTAATACAGTAGTACCAGCATTAAGGTCAGTAGATATTACACCACCACCACTTTCACTAGCTACTCTGTATTCGATTAAGTAAGAACCAGAAGAAGGGAAGTTGATGTTAGCATATGCCATCCAGTCACCAGTGTCAATGTAGGCTACGTTGCTACCACCTTCAGTACAGCTTTCGTTCTCAACACCTGACATAGAAGTGAAGTTTTCTGCTTCTATCACTGTGCTAGATCCATCTCTTGCAATTACAAGACTAGTGGCTTGGTCATTCCATCCATCGTCAACTAAACAGTTGTCATCACCAGTTTTAACAAGTGTGTTGCCTGAGAAGTTGCTATCCCAGTACATTGTTACTTTATAGCCTGCAGCAACTTTTAAAGATGAAATGTCATCGTTAACAATACCTCTGGCGTTAAGGTCAGAAAGGTTATAGCTTCCTTCTGCTAAACCTACAGCATAGCCACCGTAGTTACAGTCTTGGTAGAAAGTAGCAGCAGCAGAACCACCACCATCTCCACCTCCGGCAGGTACTACACCTGATATCCAGAAGCTACCTAATGAAGCGTAGTCAGAGTAACCGTTAGTAGCTGGGTCTCCAGCACCTGTACCATCAACACCGATATAATAAGTGCCAGCGTCTAAATAAGCATCTAGATGAGTGTTTAATCCACTACCGTTAAATGTACCAATTTGATTGCCACTAGCGCCTTCGTATAGTCTTACTAAGATGTCTAAGTCTCCATGACGCTCAACAGTGTTGATGTCAAGAGAAACATTACCTGTACCACATGTGAAACGGAACATATCTACATCACCAGTAGTAGAGATAACACCGTATTGTAAACTGATATTTCCTGCTCCATCTTTATTGATAAAAGTAGAAGAACCAAAGTTGTTTCCATGGTCATCTCCTCTTCTGTTGATGTGCTGAGTCATTACATTTAAATCATCTTCTTGATTGTTAGCATAAGCATACTCACCACGGCTCCATTGAGATATAGGCTTATAGTAACCAGCACCCATGATAGGAGCCCAATCACCATGTCCTAAGAAGTAACCTTCGTCAGGGTTAGTACGTCCGTCATGACCAAGACCTACCGTGTGACCAATTTCGTGAGAAGCGGCTTCACCACCAGTTTTTCCATCCATGATGAATACCCAACAAGGCCAGTCGTTATAACCGAAACCTCCAACAAAGGCAACACCACCAGCTCCTGGAGCAGGGTCGTTAGATGGTGTAAATACACATCTCACTCTTCTTCCTACAGGATAAGAGTTGTATACTGCTTGGCTAGTAGTGATGTTTACATCATACGGTCTGTAATCTTCAGCGATTACTTCCCATGCCTCAGTAATTTTGGCATCAGACATGCCTGATGCAGGAGCGTACCATGCGTTACCGTTTAACCATCCTGTACCTGCAGGCAATTGATACCCGTCAAAGTCAAGAAGAACAACAGCTTCAGCTCCAGGTAAACTTTGTAAGTCATAAGCACCTTCTGCTGTTTCTAAATCTGAAGTACGAGCTGCTTCTGTAGATTTTAATGGAGTAATACCAGCATACTCTACGCACATCACTTTATTGATGTCTTTTTCTATGATAAACGCAGTTCCGTTTTCTTCTTTGTATTCATATGCTTTTTTCTGGTCTTGCAATACTATGTTACCATGCAGACCTTTTTCTGTAAACTGAATAAAAAAGCTACTGTTGGCGCTGTTGCTTACTTCTCCAACAAGCATAAGACCGCCATTTTTTTGGTCCTGATATTTTACGTTTAAGCCCAGGTTGCTATTATCAGGAGTAGCAATAGTAAGAACGTTTTGGCTTGTTCTTGCTCCGGTATTAGTTAATTTTTGTTTTAAAGCATTCTTAAAGGCGCTGGTGCTTCCTAAGCCCAGGGCATCCTTTTGTTGCTGTGCAAAGGAAAAGCTCGTAAGCCCTACCATTAACAGCGTGAATGCTGACCATCGGTTGAAATGTTTCATAAAATTAGGGTTTAAGTTATATGTTATAATTGTTCATTGTAAAATGCATGATGATGTTAGTTGGGTGAAAGGAACCCGGAGGGCCGGGTTCCTAGGGGTATATCAATCTGCCTTTTTCTACTTTATTGTTTTATAAATCTTTTTGTAATGATTTCTTCGTTTGATTCGAGCTGTATGGTATATACACCAGGCTTTAGCTTAGAAACGTTAAGTTGGTTGTTGTGTAATTTTTGATTAACCACTACTTGTCCATTTACAGCGATCACTTTTACATGATAAGTTTTACCATTAGTAGTAAACTTAAGATCATCTACCACTGGGTTAGGGAATAACTCAATCGTTGATTCTTTTGCATTACTCATGCTTCTAGCTGCTGAAGATACAGGTGTAATTCTAATCCAATTAAGATTCCAGCCTCCTACTTGTGCATATAGACCAAAGCTATGTGTGCCTGCAGTGATATTTACTGTTTGGCTAATAGTAGCCCATGTTTGCCATCCGCCTGTTACAGGTACGTTTACTGTACCTAGTACTGTTGATCCTGAATTTAAATCTGCGGAAATGGTACCACCAGTTTCTGTAGCTACTCTATATTCAATTTTATATGTGCCTGATGTAGGGAAGTTAATGCCAGAATAGGCCATCCAGTCACCATCAGCAACATATCCTATATTTTGACCTCCTTCAGAACACGCTTCTGTTTCTATACCTGACATGCTGGAGAAACTTTCTGCTTCGATAAAAATGTTGGGTGAAGATATTTTTATCCAGTTGAGGTTCCATCCTCCTGTTTGGGCAAAAACGCCAAAGCTATAAGTGCCTGCATTTACATTTACCGTTTGACTAACGGTAGTCCATGTTTGCCATCCACCAGTAGCAGGTACATTTACAGTGCCTAATACCGTTGACCCAGAGTTTAGGTCTGCAGATATTACACCTCCACCTGTTTCTGAAGCTACTCTGTATTGTATAGTGTAGGTGGCCGAGGTAGGAAATGTAATATTAGCATATGCCATCCAATCTCCTGAATCAACATAAGCTACATTTTGACCGCCTTCAGTACATGATTCGTTTTCTATGCCAGACATATTGCTGTAGTTTTCTGCTTCTATTGTTAATGAAGAAGCATCACCTCCGCCATTATCACCTCCATCATCGCCACCATCATTATTTCCCATCTCTTCACCAATAGCTTTTAGTAAAGAGTATTGGTTGTTAGTGTCATGATCTATTGACCAGATCATTACTCCAGCGCCACGTTCTACACCTAAGGCTGTTTTAGACTTTATAGTGTTGATGCCATTATAATAATCACCATTGAAAGTGTCAGAGTAAGGATCAGCTCCCATAGAAAGTAGGGTTCTATACTCATTCCAACTAGGTCTTGCATAAAAAGGTAAGCCTAATACTGCTTTAGATTTTGGTAAACCTCTGCCTAACCAGTAGTCTAAAGAGCTCACAGCATAGCTATAAGGGGAGTGGCCTGCACCATTGTCTCCATCATAAGCCATAAGGTTTAGCCAGTCGATATAATCGAATACTTCAGCACTGATGCCATCGCCAGTCCAGCCAGAAGCCACTACTGCTGCTGTTAATAATTTACCGCGGCTATGCATGGCGTTAGATAATTCTCTCATTAGAGCAGTGTAGTTGCCATCAGGAGCTCCATTTACAGGTTCAGGATACTCCCAGTCAATATCAACACCATCTAACCCATAAGTATCGATAAAGCTGATTACGCTGTTTACGAAGCTTGCTCTGGTAGATGCGTTAGCTGCCATGTTAACGAAGCGTGTATCCACACCTCCACCATCGCCAAGGTCCCATCCACCGATGGCAATTAATACTTTTACACCATTGTTGTGTGCTTTGCTAATTACGGTTCTAAGCTTAGCATCATTTTCGATTGGTTCTAAACCGCCATTCCAGTTAGGAAGGGCAAAAGAATAATTTATATGGGTAAGTACATTATAGTCAAAATCTGTTTTAGAGTCCCAAGACTGCGTATAGCCTACAACTCTTTTTTGGGCGTACCCAGTAAGTGCAATAGCGCAAAAAAGCACTACAGCGAAAATTTGCTTTAAAAGTTTTTTTTGAATTGGTTGTTCTTTCATTTTTTAAATGATTAGGATTTAGGGTTGGGTATATTGGGTAAACCTGAAGAACTGAAAAGTCTTAACACAAGTAACCCCGGCAGCTGATTCAAAAAAATGACTCAATTGCCGGGATAATTGACTAATTTTTAATTAGTTGGAATTATTTTTTGATGAATCTCTTAGTAGTAACAGTATTTTGAGTTTCTACCTGAATGGTATAAACACCTGTTTTTAGAGATGATACATCAATAGCGTTTTCGCTAAGTTTTGTGTTAATAACTGTTTGTCCTGCAGTGTTTACAATTTTCACCGTACCTGTAGAAACAGACGGCAGATTGATATTTAATTTGTCAGTAGCAGGGTTAGGGTAAATGTCTATTTCTCCCGCAGTTAATGAAGTTTCAATAGATTTTTTAGCCTCTAAAGCACCGCTTACAGAAGTTATTTTTATCCAGTTGAGGTTCCATCCTCCTGTTTGAGCATATACGCCTAAGCTGTAGTTGCCTGCATTGATATAAACAGTGTGAGATACGGTGGTCCAGTTTTGCCATCCGCCAGTGGCAGGCACGCCTAAGCTACCAAGTACTGTAGAGCCGCCATTAAGGTCTAGTGACAATTGACCTCCATTACCAGCTACTCTGTATTCTACTAAGTAGTTTCCGCTAGTAGGGATGTTAACATTGGTGTATGCCATCCAGTCGCCATTGTCTATGTAGCCTATATTTTGACCTCCTTCATTACATGCTTCTGTTTGAACTCCGGCCATTGAGCTGTAGCTTTCCGCTTCTATGTGCTTAGAGAAGCCGTTGCCTCCTCCGCCTCCGCCATCGTTACCACCACCTTGGTACACGCGTACATAGTCCACATACATTTTAGCAGGTAGGGCGTTGTTGTCGATGTTAAAGCCTGGCCAGTTGCCACCAACTGCCATGTTTAATAAAATGAAAAAGTTATTATGGAATTCACTAGTACCGTTAATACCATTGGCGGTATTTACTTGATGGTAGGCGTTACCATCTACATACCAAGTAATGCCTTGGTCATTCCATTCGATAGAATAAACGTGGTATCCTGTTACGTTAGTGCCGGTGTGACCACCATAAGAAGCATAGTTACCATTGTTATCAGACCAGTGAATGGTACCGTGAACATCAGCGGAATTGTTAACATGCTCCATGATATCAATTTCACCACATGCAGGCCAGCCTACAGAAGAAATATTATCACCTAACATCCAGAATGCAGGCCAAAGTCCCATAGCAGAAGGCATGGCAATACGTGCTTCTATTTTGCCATACTTAAAGCTTTTACGACCTTGAGTTTTTAACCTAGAAGAGGTGTATTGCATTCCGCCATAGTTTTCCCTTTTGGCGGTAATCACAAGTTGCCCATTTTCAACAGTGGCATTTTGTGTTCTGTAATACTGTAATTCGTTGTTTCCCCAGCCACCAGATCCGGTGCCGGTTTCGAATACCCAGTCAGGGCTAATTCCGTTGGTAAATTCATCTTGCCAGACAAGATTCCACGTTTGCGCGCACGCAAATTTGCTAAGAGCGAGGCATGCCGTTAGCATGACCGCTTTTTTTAATGAAAACATACAATTTGGGTTGGGTTGAACTTAATTATTGAATAGTAATGTACCATAAGAACTATTCGATTTCCAGAATTCATCGGCTAAACGGGTTTTATGTCGATGAGTTGCTGAATGTGGGGTTGAACTGCGTTATTATGGGGTTGAGTTGCGACAGGAGGTCTTTTGAATAGTTCTAATTTATCTTTATTTAGTTATTCAATTGCCTGAAACTAGATGTTTTACAAAAAAGAAACGACCCGCGTATCAGCAATTGCGGGCCGTTATAAGCACACATTATAAACCTATAATACCAAAGTGCATATGTGCGAAACACAATGGTAGAAACCTAAATCTTGATCAGTTTTTGATTATTCGGTGTACACTATTGTGATTTCCGTTACTGATTTGAATAAGGTATATGCCCGGCTTTAAACCAGATATATTAATTTCATTGCCATCTACCAAGGTGGTTTTTATAATTTGCTTACCGGCAAAATTAATGATGGAGTAAAAAGTTTGTTCTGTATTGTTGTTGATGTGTAGCACGTTACTCGCTGGATTTGGGTAAAGTGTTACTTCATCTTTCAGTTGTAATACTACATTTTCTTTTGCAGTTATATTAGCTTCTGCCTTAGAAATTTTTATCCAATTGATGTTCCAACCTCCAATCTCGGCAAAGACACCAAAACTGTGCGTACCAGCTGTCATATACACCGGAAGTGAAACGGTAGTCCAGTTTTGCCATCCACCAGTATTAGGAATATCTACTGAACCTAAAAATGTAGTTCCTGCATTTAAATCAGCCGATAATTTACCTCCGCTTTGGGGGCTTGCTACTCTAAATTCAATGTTGTAATTACCGCTTTCTGGTACAGTTATATTTTCATAACTCATCCAGTCTTGGTTATCGATATAACCTACATTTTCGCCACCTTCATTACAGCTTTCGGTTTGTACTCCTAACATCTGGCTGTAGTTTTCGGCTTCTAGTAAAATGTTGTCTCTAGTGATTTTAATCCAATTTAGATTAAACGTACCACTCTCTACATATAATCCAAGATCGAAGTTAGTATCAGGGAAGTTTACCAGATGCGAAACGGTAGTCCAGCCATTGCTGGTGTTGGGGATTTCTACTGTGCCTAGAACTGTGGCACCTGCATTTTGATCTAATACAAGACTACCCTCAGTGTTAGCGCTTACTCTGTATTGTACTTTGTATGTTCCTGCTTCAGGGATGGAAATATTGCTGTAAGCAAGCCAGTTATTGCTGGTTAAGCCTGTTACTTGCTGTGTGTTGTCGTTATCAGAAGTGTTTTCTACGCTCACACCACTAGATTGACTGAATGATTCAGCCTCAATATTTTGAGTATATAGTGGATTAGTGTCAGGGTTTTCTGGAGTGGGGTTAGAAGTGGCTTCATAAACCCTTACATAATCAACATATAAACGTTGTGGCCATACAGTATCTTCTGTAGGAGAGTTGGGCCAATCACCGCCAATAGCAAGGTTCAGCAGAAAATAAAATGGCTGATGAAATTCTGAGAACTCGCTGGCGGTAATGTTGTGACTATAGAATGGTACGTCATCAATCATCCAAGTGATGGATGTTTCATTCCACACTACGGCAAAGTTGTGGTAGGCGTCAGCATATTTTCCTGATGCTAATGCCGGAGCTGCAGTTCCGTATGATTGGTTTTGACCGTTAGTGTTAGTAAACCACATGTATCCATGTATTTTATTATCTCCACAATCATAACATTCGTCTCCTCCTACCATTTCTAAAATGTCAATTTCTCCACAGGCGGGCCATTGACCTTGCTCGCCCATCATCCAGAAGGCAGGCCACATGCCATCGCCATAAGGCAATTTCATTCTAGCTTCCATTTTGCCATAGGTAAAGAATTTTTTGCCTTTAGAGTTAATTCTGGCTGACGTGTATTCTCTATCTATGTAATTTTCTTTCTTACCTTCTATGATAAGCTTGCCATCTTCCAACCATATGTTTTGAGGTCGGTCAGTGTAATATTGTAGTTCATTGTTATAACCTCCCAGGTTATTGACTTCGATATTCCAAGTATTCAAATCTAAAGTAGCTTGGTCAAATTCATCGGACCAGATCAGGTTCCAATCTTGTGCCTGACACAGGCTATGACTTGCGGCCAATGGGAGTAACAAACTGGCTAATTTTATTAGCCTTTTTATGGGTGTGTAAAACATGGGTTAATAGGTTTGGTTGAATGGCTCGAAGGTATAATACTTATAGAAAATGTCTGCAATTTTTGGGGTGGACATTTGTGAGACATGTTTTTAATGATTTGATTTTCAGGTTATTAATTTATTTTGATTGCTCAATTAACCATTCGCTAAGTTTTAGGTCTTCGTGAATTTCTAATTTTTTTCTTAGCCTGAACCTACGTTTTTTAATAGCATGTTCGCTAACATTGAGCAGCTCGGCTATTTCTTTATTGGATTTGTTCATTCTTATGTAGGCGCATAAAAGTAAGTCTGCAGGTTTTAGAAATGGGTATGCTTTACGCAGCTTGTAAAGTAGGTCATGATATAGGGCATCAAAGCTGGTTTGGAAGTGGTCCCAGCTGTCATCAAACTTTAACCCTTTTTCTATTGATTTTATTAGCTCGGGAATTTGAGTAGTGGTGTCATCACTATTACCATTATCACTTATTTGAGTGAGTTCTTTTTTTAGTTTCGATAAAAACTCATTTTTTTGAGTCAGGTTGGTGGCCATATTGGCTATTTCATTGTTTTTATAAATCAGTTCAGATTCGAGCTGCTTATTTTTTATTTCAATGATTTCTCTTTCTTTTTCATTCCTTATTTTCTCCTTTTCAGTTTTTATTTTTCTTTTTACCCATAGCACCGTTAGGCAAATGAAAATGAGAGCAAAGGCAAAATATAAGGCATAGGCGAGATTACTTCTATACCATGGGGGAAGTATAGTGAAACTGAATGTAGATTCTTCACTTACTTTAGCGTATAGGTTTTGACACCTTACGTGTAGAGTATAATTATTTTCTCTGAGGTTAGTGAATTCTTTGTTGAGGTCAGTATTCCAATCGCTCCACTGAGGCGTGGTGTGGTGGTTATCTTCTAACCAATATTGATAAAGGTTTTTGGTTTGATCTTCGTAAAACTGAGCTGCATAAAAGAATTTTAGAGAATTAAGCGAATATGGGATCTCATATTTTACAGGTTTTACTCCTCCATTATAAATAGTAGAGTCTGTTATACCAGTGATGTTTACCTTTCTAATACTGGTTTTGAAGGAATTGTTTTTTTTAGCTACATCAGGGTTGAAATGAATAAAACCACTCATAGAACCAATAAAATAATTGCAATCGTTCATTTTCCATAAAAATTCGAAACTGCCTATCAGCTGATCGCTTATTTTTCTAAACAGTATACGATTGGTTTGGTAGTCGCTGCCGTTAGCCTTGGTCATAATTTCTATGGCTTCGCGGTTGTAGAGGTGAATGTTGTTGTTCTTTAGGGCATATATTTTTTTTGCGAGCTCTTTAGAGCCTTTTGTGCTATTGCTGTCATAACGTATAAGTTGATCTTGCTGAGCATTATAATGATAAACGGTGGTGTCAGCAATGAAAAGCACAGTGCTATCAATTTTGGTGATGTATTTAAAAAATGCAGGTGGAAGCCCTGTTTTTATGGAGTAATTGGTGGCTTCAGCATGTGCTGTGATATTAAAATCACTAGGGAGTTTAAAAAGTCCTTTATTGCCATGGCAAACCCAAATATTGCCTTTAGAGTCTAATTCTACTATTCGGGCCGATTCGTTGAAGCCCTTTATTTTCTTTACAAATTTCCATTCACTGTTTTCCCTTTCATAGATTTCAAGGCCATTATAGGTGCCTACCAAAACCTGACCTTCTTTAAGAGTTCTTCTTATAGTCCACGCCCCAGAATAATCATTGGGCGATATGATGTAGGCTTTTTTGTCTTTGATTATATGCAGGCCTCTGGAGTCGCCACAAAAAAGCGTATTTTCTATTTTTCTTAAAGTCCATACTTGTTCGTTTGTGCCTGCAAGGGGAGTGAACTGCGGGGTGGCTACATCATTTTGTTTTGAAGAAAGGTCTGCATAGAAAACACCTTGTGAAGTTCCTAGGTATATAATGCTGTCATCTTCTACTGCAGCATAGCCCATGCCTTCTATACCCATATTTTCATCTATTAAGGTATAGGGGCTACTAACGTGGATGTAGCTGATGCCGCGGTCAGTAGTGACCCATAGGTTGTCTTCTTTATCTACATAGAGGTTAGTAATATAGTTGCTAGGAAGACCATTATCTTTATTAAGAACCTGGGTTACGTTACCTTGTTTGTTAAAAAGTATAATGCCTTCTTTGTAACTCCCTAAAGCCCAGGTGTTTTTGTTGAGTTTGACGCTGCAGGTAAGTGGGTACTGTAGAAATGCTGGCTTAAGGCTCCAGTTTAGTGCTTTTGAGCCTGCAGGACTATATAAATACGCCCCTTTGGTAGAGAGTATAAGGTCAGAGGTGTCGTTATAATCCAAGGCAGCATATACTTGTGCGTCATTAAATTTCTCAGCTCCTTTGATGAGCTTTAATTGGTTGCCTTCAATAGTCATCAGCCCTTTTTCTGACTCTCGGATATAAATGTGATGCGATGTTTTTTGAGCAAACTCAAATACCTCATCGGGGTTAGATACTGGCAGGTGGCTAAACGATGATTTATTTTTTATTAAGATGTTTTTTAAAGAAATGAAATAGGTAGAATCATTTCGTACCCAAGTATGCCATACTTCTTCGTAGGCAGAATCATTAGGAGATATGTATTGGTTAAAAGATTGGTAGTAGGTGTTTGTGTTGTCTACGATTAATTTTCCTACATCACCTACAGAGCCTACAATTATTTCATTTTTATTGGAGGTGTAAAGTGATATACCACTTTTTCCGTGGGGTAGTCGTATGTGTTTCCAAAAGATGCCATCATATTGTAAAATGCCATATGCATTGCCAAAGTACATGATGCCATCAGCATTTTGAGTTATGGCAAAGTTATTAGGATGAAGCTTATAATCAGACGGAGAGAAGTTTTGGATATAGGGTATGCCATGTGTGTTTTGAGAAAAAGTAAAGGCCGAGAAATGTAAAATGCATAAAATGGTCAGTAATGATCTTCTTAACATTTTAAGTAACAAGTTCAAAAAAGTGAGAAAAGGTAAAAATTAAAGAGGTAGCACAAAGCTACCTCTTAAGAAATGTAAACGGCACATTTAAAGCTATATTATTTTTTAATCAGCCTTTCAGTTTTAGTGTATCCGTTAGCTTTTATTTGTAAAATATAAACTCCCTTATCCAGTTCAGAAAGATTTATTTCGTCATTTGGTCTAACTGATGAAGCGCTATAAACCTCTTGCCCAGCCATATTAGATACCTTAATGGTGGCTTTTTCGGCTCCAAAGTTAAGCCTAATGCCCGAGTTGAATGGGTTAGGGTAAACGATGGCTGAGTGATTGATCTCATGGCTATCGAATGCAATTTTCGCTGCACTGCCCTGAGCTGTGATTTTGATCCAGTTAAGATTCCATCCTCCAGCTACTGCATAAATGCCAAAAGGATATGTGCCAGCATTTACATTTACAGTATGAGAAACCGTAGCCCAGTTTTGCCACCCTCCGGTATTGGGTACATTGGCCGTGCCTAGTACTGTGGCTCCTGCATTAATATCTGCAGATATTTGTCCGCCACCTGTTTCGCTGGCAATACGGTATTCAATCAAATAAGTACCAGATACGGGGAAGTTTACTGCCGGGTATGCCATCCAGTCACCACTTTCAATATAACCTACATTTTCACCACCCTCATTGCAGGCTTCTATTTGTACTCCAGACATAGAGCTATAGTGCTCGGCCTCTATTTGTACCGTTGAGTTATTAGAGGTTTTTGTAATAACTAAAGAAGTGGTTTCATCATTCCACCCGTCATCCACCAAGCAACCATCGTCAGAGGTTTTTACCAATGTGTTTCCAGTAAAGTTAGCATCCCAGTAAAGGGTGACTTTGTATCCTGCTTTCACTTTGATGCTGCTAATGTCATCATTAATAATGCCCTTGGCCTGAAGATCACCCATATTATAACTACCTTCTGCTAAGCCTACACCATAACCTCCAAAATTGCAGTCTTGATATACTGAAACGGGCTGATCAGTAGGGTTGCTGTTAAATACACTGTTTATAGTACCTGCATACTCCTGCAGATTGAAATCATTAGCATTATAAACCCACAAAAATCCTCCTGTAACACCGCATCCATTTTTCCAAGAGTTCATTTGATTGCGGATAGTAGCTGCTGAGTTGAAGTGTAGCATGCCTGCATGCAAAGGTACTCCGCCAATGTGCCAGTCGCAGGGATTGTTGCCTGCACCACCGTCATAACATTGAATATACACTCTGCTTAGTGCGCCAGGTCTCTGACTGTTAAGGTTGTTGGCAAGCTGCTCCCAGTAGCTTTTGTTGGTGTAAGGGGCCAATGTAGTTTTAAAGCCAATGTCTGCTAACATGGTATGAAATGCAGTAGCAGTATTTACATCATAACCGTGCTCATCATCGTTGTTAATAGCGTCTATCCACGGCAAAGCTTCTTTTAAGGCTTTAAAGTTTCTGTACAAGTTGGTGTTACTACCGGTGCCTTGTGAGTTAATCAGGTCTTTAATATGAATATACGACTCTGCGCCCCAGCCACCAACACAAGTTTCTATCCAGTTGATACTTGTATTGCCACTTTTTAGTGCGCTTACATCATTAATGTAGTTAGGGTTGGTTGAGTTAAAAGTGTAAACACCATTGGTGCAGATGGGGTCTCCATCCATTTGTAGGTTGCCATTTACATCTACATTGATGTTAAAAAGAATTACTGATGAAAAGCCAGAAGCCTTAAGGTCGTTAATGGTATGGTCTCTTTCTCGTCTGAAATGACCTCCCACATAAATAGTCGATTGAGCAAAAGTTTCTATGCAGCTCACAAGAAGGAGCGCAATAGCCGCCATCGCTATTTTCGAAAACGTTGGTTTAGGAATTTGCATATTATATTAGGTTTAAGTTAATAGTTTTAGGTGTTGAGGTGGTTGAATAACTATAGGTCATTAGTCTTTCATAAATTTAAATGACTTGCTATCTGATTTTAAAATGTAAGTGCCTTGCTTTAAGTCTTTCAGGTCTATAGTTCCACTTGCTGTATTGATTTCTTTTAACTTGTGCCCAGCCAGATCGTAAATAGTTGCTTTTTCTGAAAAATCACCAGAAATATACAGTAAGTCTTTGGCTGGATTGGGGAATATATTTGTTTGTATATGGTTAATGTTTGCGGACACTTTGCTGTTTAAAGTTGCGCCTGATGGACCGGTGATAGACCACCAATTAATGTTGACACCACCTACTTGAGCATACATGCCAAAGTTGTAAGTTCCTGCATTTATGTATACGGTATGCGAAACTGTAGTCCAGTTTTGCCACCCACCTGTGTTAGGGATATCGATATATCCTAAAATGCTAGCGCCAGCATTAATATCTAATGATAGCTGAGCTCCATTTTGCGGAGTAGCTACTCTGTAGCTGATGGTGTAAGTGCCGCTGGTCGGTATATTGATACCTCCGTATGACATCCAGTCTCCGGTATCCACATACCCAACATTGTTGCCTCCTCCTTCATCTGTGGTACTTTCTACTTGCACTCCATACATGGAGGAGAAGTCTTCGGCCTGAATAACCTTGCTCCAAACATTTACATTATCAGCCGGAAAAAGGCTTTCTTGTGGTACTACTTCACGTGGTTGACTTGCACTGGACCAATCTAGGCGGCAGCTAGCACCTCCTTCATTTTCAAAATACTCCATTTTAATATTGTATTCCTGGCCAGCATTTAAGAAAATGCTGCCAGTATATTCTTTACCCCAATCATCTAACCAAGCATCGATTATCAGTTGGCCGTTTATCCATAACCTTCTTCCATTATCGCTGTTGATGTAGAATGTGTAGTTTTCAGAGTGGTTGGCTACAATTTTACCAGTCCATCTTACAGAAAAGTGATCTTCATCCACATTCTCTTTGGGAGATTTGTTCCCCCAATCGAAAGCTATAGCTCCGTCCACTCTTGAAAAAATGGAGGTTTCGAAGTTCATACCGTTAAAGTATTCTCCTTTCAGACCTACTCCTTGTCCTTTCTTTTGTAATAATTTCTGAATACTGATATAATCAATGTCAGCCACCTCAGTGCCTTTAGTTAGCTTAATATTATTTATACCTTCGTGTAGTGTAACATTGATATAGGCCGTAGAAAACTCACTCCAAGATGCTGTAGCTGGGTATTTGATGATCATTGGTACACCGTTATTAACGGTCACTTTCTGATCGGCCATTACGCCTCTTCCATTGGCATAAGTTACAGCCAGTCTGTAAGAGCCAGCTGCAGGAGCTAGTACCTGTGTAAACTCTAATTCACTTTCAGGTTGGTCAATAAAGTTGACAAACTTATAGCCAGATCTTTCTTGGTTAGCGTTTACCTGAGCTTGTTTTACAATAGCATTTTCTGCCTCGTAGCTATAGCCACTTGCTGTACCAATGCTGATATAGTCTATTTCTGCAGGAGAACTGGCATGGCTGAATCTGATAGTGTTATTCCCCTTTTTTAAGGCTACATCGATTGTAATGCCATTAAATACTGCCCATCCTTTAGTTTCAGGGTAAGATACGCTTGCGGGAGCCTCTCCGTTGATGCTTAATTTATGTTCTCCTATAGCACCCATGCCATTGGCATAGCTTATAGTTAATCCATAAATTCCTGATTGCGGTACGTTTACATTGGTAAATTCAACATAACTATCGTCATAATCAATAGCACCTACATAAGCACCTCCGCTGGCATGTCCTGCACCTCTAGGATCTGCATGGTTTAATGTCGCGTTTTCCGCTTCATAAATCTGCGTGTTAGATTTTTTTAAACTGATGTAGTCAATTTCAGCAAAAGAGCTGCCTTTTTGCAGTTTCAGGGTGTTTCGGCCTTGAGTTAAAGGTATATTAAGTGACGTAGTTGCGAACCTGCCCCAGCCACTGGTAGTTGGGTAAGCCACCATGAAATTAGTTTCATCATTAATTACTAATGTGTTGGTGGCATCGTGTCCGTATCCATTGGCATAGCCTATGGTAAGTTCGTACATGCCCGTTTGGTTGATGTTGATGTTCTGAAATTCAACATAACTATCATCGTAATCTATGCCACCCACGTATTTTCCACTAGAAGCCAAAAAGCCATCTCTGGCGCTAGCATGGTTAATATTTGCATTCTCAGCCTCAAGTATGGTGCTATTTCCGTTAGATATTACAGGGAAATATGATAAACGTAACTGATTATTGCCGTAAGGAATTAAAGTAATGGTTTCGTCAGGCTCCGATGAAGCTACAGGACTTACTGGAGGCTCTTTTGCATACAGACCATTATCAACTAATCCCCATCCTGGTACTTTTTTAGCTTTTACTTTTAGTGATATTGGTGACTGCCCAAAGGGCTGATCTGTCATGGCTTGCTGATTAACGGTAATGCCTGAAGGAGCATTTCTGTCAATTACCAGCCCGTAGTTCCATGCCGAAGTAGGGAATACTTCAAATTCACTGAATCCATTATCGTAGTAGTTGGCAGTTTGCCAGTTTTCCTGTATTTGTAAAGAATAAACTAAAGGACCTCTTTCTATACCTACAGCATTGTTGCCCCATGTAGAGGTTTTTACTTCTGCAGGGAAGTTAATACTAATAGTTTCTGCGCCTGACCATGTTCTGTTGATGGTATAGAAACCGCCTGTTACTACACCGCCTTGTGCTGTGCCATTGACCAAAATAGATGGGTTTGTACACCATTTTGGTATTCTTAGTTTAATAGGGTAGGTAGCTGATCCATTAGTGTTAACATTTAAAGTAATGTTTTCTTGAAAAGGATAGTTTGTAACTTCATTGATAGTTACGCTAGTGCCATTTGCTACTTTAGCTGTAAGGTGTGATGGCCCGTAAGTAATGGCAGCAATACCATTGTCAGCAGTACCCATCCACATGTTTTTTACGAATAATGGCCAACTCATGTGCCAGTTATAACGACAACAGGGGAATCCGCTATAAGGACCGGGCACGTTACCATTGTTATAATCTTGTGGGAAGGTAGGTCTTCCAGAGCCGATTTTACTCACTACCTGATTCGGATATTGATAATAGCAGTGTTGCTTGTAATTATCGCTAAGGTGAGCAGGTAAAGCGTTGAATGCTACTCTCTCTAGCTGGTCAGCTAATTCGGAATCGCCTAAAATTCTTATGGCTACTTCATTAGAAAGCATTCTTTCTGCTGTGGCACATAGCTCAGTACCAGCGGTAGAATGGTAGTGATCTAACATTTCATCTCCTGAGAACATACCATCTATACGTCCACGCTCTTTCATTAAATAATCGAGCGCATTTTGCATAGCTTCTCTATCAGCAGGGTTGTTTGATTTTTGATAATAAACCGCTGGCATTTTTAAAGCTTGAGCTACGTTTACTACATGATGAGGGTGAAAATCTTCGCCAAAATCGTAGAACCTGTTGTTGCTGAATATATTGCTCCAATCATAAGCCTTGTCATGTAAGGCAGTAGCAAGGTCTAGTAAGCTATTTTCACCTGTAATATTATAAAGCCAAAGCACTATTTCTATGTTGTCACCCATTCGTGCTTTACCCCATTCGGCTATAGTGGTAGTGGGCAGATTATTTTGCTGGTAATGAAAATAATTTGTTAAAAAGCTGATAACCCTTTGGTCATTTGTTGCTTCATAGTAATCTCTCATGTAATAGATTACTACCATTCTAGGCCACCAATCGTCATTGCTGGCAGGGCCAAACATACCATCGGCACGCTGACTTTGTAGTGTCCATTCTACATATTTCTGAGCTTTGTTTTTTAGGGTGGCATCGTCTAATAAATAAGCCAGAGGGATAAGGCCTTTTACATAATAGGGCGCTTTTTCCCAGTCGGAGTTAGGGCCGCCTTGCCATGCTGTTTTTGCCCCTAGGTCTTCAGCGTATAAAGTCTCTGCTTGGCCGGTTAGTCCAGACCCTTGTAGTTCTAGTTGCTTTTGAAGCCAACCGTCAGCTTTTACTGTGCCCAAAGGCAAGGTTACAAAAGGTGTATTTGCTAAAGGGGCTCTGTTAGATAAGTAATTGGTGTTTTGCGCATAACTGCTGGTAACTGAGGCTACAGCTATGGCCGAGTACACAATTTTTTTAAAAAGGTTTCTCATGAGATTAATAAGGGTTATATGTTGTGTTTATTGGCTATAGGTTTATAATGTTTCTTTTAGAGTAGGGTAGGTAGGTTAGCCCCCTTGCGAAAAGGGGGCTAAAAATTATTGTTTGATGAATTTGATCGTCTTGTTGTTGCTCTTTAGGAAGTATACTCCAGGTTTTAAAGCGTCTACATTGATAGAATTTGTTGCTGATTCTTTAATCAATAGATTTCCTGATAAATCATAGATAGCTACGTCAGATGAAGCTCCTTTAACCTTAAGCTGACTTTTTACAGGGTTAGGATACACTTCCAGTTGAGTGTTATCAGTCATTATCTTTCTTGCGTTAGCTGCTGATTGTAAAGAGAGTTTTATCCAGTCTAGGTTAAAACCACCTACTTGCGCAAATACGCCTACATCGTAAGTACCAGCTTCTATGTAAACAGTATGTGTAGCGGTACTCCAGTTGAACCAGTCGCCTGTGTTAGGCAAGGTAGCTGAACCTAATACAATAGAACCGGCATTTAGGTCTAAAGAGATTTGGGTGCCAGAATTAGGTGTGGCAGCTTTGTAAGTTACCAGATAATTACCAGAAACAGGGATGTTAATGCTGGTATAAGCCATCCAGTCACCAGTATCTATATAACCAACACTTTGTCCATCTACGCCAGAACCTGATTCTATTTGCACGCCAGACATGTTGCTATAGCTTTCGGCCTGAATTACGATATCGTCAACAGATGGCGCATCTTCTTTTTTGTATAGTTCTATTTCAGCTAACTGAAAAATGCTACCACTATTATTATTGAAATTAAAACGGTAGTACTTGTAGGTTGTAGAATTGTTAAAGTTATATTTTCTTAAGCTAATTCTATCAGGGAAGTCTTCACCTGAGCGGCTGTCAATAGTAGACCAACTGCTGCCATCGTTAGAGCCTTGCAAAGTCCAGTTTAGAGGGTCTCTTTCTGCTGCATCATTAGCAGATGTTAGCGAATAGCTATCTACAGTGTATGCTTGGTCAGCTTCAAATTGTACCCAAGTAGAAGGGTTGAATGTTAAGAATTTAGACCCGAAGTTATTGTCTATTAAGTTCGTAACACCTTCGGCAGCAGGAGAATCTGAATGCTGAGATGTAATAGTGCCTCCAAGATCGGTAATATCTATCAGTGAGTTGCCTCCACCTGAGTAGTCCATAGGATACTGAGCCTGAGCTTGCACAAATTGCTGCTCCCATTCATCGCTCCATCCAAAAGCTGCGGTAGCTAATGATTTTAAGTTAGTATGCGCAGCTCCACTCCAGAAGTGTACAAACTCTCCCCAGTTCATAGCTTTAGCATAGCTATTGCCGCTTTTAGGAAATAAGGTAGACTGTAGCTCAAAGTATCTTACAATTACATCAGTTTTACCATAGTTGTTATAAATAGGGTAGAACCAGTCTCTGAACCAATGTGAACCTTCAACAGGGAAATTATCTACATTGTCCATCCAGTCGTTATACACACGGTTGGCGTCTGCTGTTCTGCCTAACCCAAGGTAAACATCGTAGATGAATATTTCAGCCCATTTGCTATCTCCCCATATGCCAAAGGCTGGAGATTCTTTTATGCCCATAGTAGCACCTTCTACAATATGACCTACTTCATGGGTTACTAAATCTAGGTTAGTGCCGCAGTCACAAGGCCATGGTCCTGCGCCAGCATCAATAACATCTCTGTAATCGTGGCTAGCATCAAAGTAAGTAGATGGGTGCCCTCCACTATATCGGCCAGTATGGAAAATGGCATATAACCTGCCTTCTTCGCTGTATGGGCCATAAGTTTGTTTTACGTACCTCCATAAATCGCCCATGTATGAATACATCCATGTGTTTGAAGTGTTTACTCCAGAATCGAAGTATACAGCCACATCATCATCATAGTACATTCTGGTTACTACCTGGTTGTGATCGAACCAATGTTCTTGCCAAGTGGTTGGGGGCACCGTTGTTTGAGCCATGGCACCCGAGGTGCACAGAAAAGCTCCAATGAAGAGTTTGAATTTGTTTTTAAGTATGTTCATAAAATTTGGTTTAGGGCAGCGCTATTATCGCTGCAGTTATGATTGATAAAATGGGTTAGGTAGGTTTATATATGTTCATTAAATGTTATGAGGGGAGTGTTAGTCCTCTACGGTTTAATTCTTAAGAAATTTGATTGCTTTATTCTTACTTCTTAGCATATATATACCTGGTTGAAGATTTTCTACATTTATAGATGAATTAGAATTGACATTCTCACTATTTAATTCTAAAATTCTATTACCTGGCAGGTCATAAATACAGATAGGAGTGGTGTGTTCTAATCCATAAATTATATATTTTTTACGGGTTTAGGGTAAAGGATAATTGCTTAAGGTAATGACGTAGCCACTATGTACTGGGATAGTAGACATAGCATAGTTAAGGATGCCTTTGGCAGTCGAGATTTCCTTTTATGCCTAACATGGCTGAGCACTCGAATTAAATTAGGTTTAGGTTTCATTAATGTCATTTTATAATGCCAAAAATCGGTTTAGCATATAAATATAATAAACTATTAGAGAGAAGGGTACTGTTCTGTGAGTTTATTCTGTGGTGTTATTACTTGATGAATTTTGAACTAGGAGGCTCGTATTCGATAAGATTAAGGCTGTATTAGAAATTGTTGATGTTGATTTATTGAGAATTTTTATAGTATAATATCTAATTCTTGATAAAGAGATTTCTGAGGGAGTATAAACTTTGATTTTGAAGCTTCCGGACTTCTGCCCAGAATGGCTAAAAGAAAAGAAGCTTTAAGTCATTTTATTCTTATGAGATTAAATGGTTTGAAGTTCCCATTTATCTTTAAAAATGTTTTCAATTTGCTTTATTTGTTTCTCGTACATGGTTTTTTTTCGTGTTCCGAAATAGAGTGTATTTTCTAAGGGTTTGTTGCCTTCCAAAACTAGTTTTATTTCTCCACTAGCTATAGCATCTCTGCATAGAAAATCTGGGACTACAGAATAGCCGTTTCCTCCACTAAGGCACCTGATGATAGAACTGATATTGGGTACAATGTAATTGGGGCTAAAATCTGGATGGTTGCCAAAGTGCTTTATCCAGAAATTTTTGTGATGTTCCATATCTGCTGCAGTACTGTACCAAAGCTGAAGTTTTAACAGATCAGCAGCATCATGGAGATTATTGTGATGCAAAAGCTCTTTCAGGCCAGTAGTGTCAGTGTTGCTACCAGCTATTAATACAATCCGCTCTTTTGAAAACGGAAGATACTCTAGGTTCTTTTGCTGGCCTTTTTGTGGTGTCACTATCAGATCTAGAAGTCCGTTATCTAAGTCTTGAAGCATTTGAGGGTATTCTCCGAACTTGATTATTAGGTTGAAATCGAGTTCCGCAACATGCTCTTCAAGCGTGTACTGAAAAGTTTCGAAGCACATGCCTACGCTTATGGTTACTCTTTCAGACTGTGAGCGTTTATGGAAATACTCTTCGGCTATTTCCATCTTTTTTAAAGGGGCTAGTACAAAATTGTATAGTATTTTACCTCTTTCGGTAGGTACCATTTTTCTGGTAGACCTATCAAATAATTTATAACCGGTATACGCTTCTAGCGAACTTAAGTGCAGGCTTACGCCAGGTTGAGAAATGAATAATTCTTGCGCTGCGGCTGAAAGAGTTCCGGTTTCGTAAATTGCCTTAAACGTTCTGAGCCATTCTAAGTTCCATCTCATATCTATAATAATTATGATACAAATCTACAATTTAAATTATTTGTGTGATAGTTAAATCTGATGAAGTTTTGCAGCAGTAATACAGAGAAATATAGACATGACAGCTCGAGCGATTAGTGTCTTAAGGTTTTACTATCTATTTGAAATTAGGCCTAATAACCAGATAGATATAAACTAAAACAGTAAAATTATTTTAAAAACGATAGACATTAATAAAATGGAATATAGAAAATTAGGGGATAGCGATTTGAATTTGTCGGCCATTACATACGGAGCATTTGCTATAGGCGGTGCTATGTGGGGTGGCAATGAAAAGAAAGATTCTATTGCTTCTGTTCAGGCCTCCATTGAACATGGAGTAACTACCATAGATACCGCTCCTTTTTATGGGTTTGGTTTAAGCGAAGAAATGATTGGAGAGGCAATAAAAGGTTATGACAGAAGTAAGTTGCAATTGCTGACAAAGTTCGGTTTAGTATGGGACGGCAGTAATCAAGGCAAAGGAGAGTTTTTCTTTGATGCCGAAGACGGAGGCAAGAAACTGCCTGTTTATAAATATGCCTCTAAGGCCAATATTATAAAAGAGGTAGAGGAAAGTTTGCACAGGCTAAAAACTGACTATATCGATCTATTACAAATACATTGGCCCGATGCTACTACGCCCATTTCAGAAACCATGGAGGCGATGGAAGTATTAATGCAGGAAGGAAAGATAAAAGCTGCAGGAGTCAGTAACTATAGTTTGGAGCAAGTGAAAGAGGCTAAAGAAACGCTGCAAATAGCTAGTAATCAAGTAACATATTCTATGTTGAACAGAGGCATTGAAAATGATTTGGTGCCTTATGCCAATGAAAATGATTTGGGCATAATTGCTTATAGCCCAATGGAAAGAGGACTCTTAACAGGCAAGTATTTTGAAAACAATGCTTTAAAAAGCGATGATCATCGTAATGGTTATTTTCAGCAGTTTGATTTGGAGAGGGTGAAGAGCTTTTTAAATGAAATAGCTCCGTTGGCAGAAGGTAAGAACGTATCGTTAGCACAGTTGGTATTGCGATGGACTACTTTACAGCCCGGCATAACGGTAGTTTTGGCTGGAGCCAGAAACGAAAAGCAAGCAGTAGCTAATGCAGAGGCCATAAATATAAAGCTTACAGCAGAGGAATTGAAATTTATAGAAAATGCCATGGAGGGGTTAAAGTAATATGTTATTACGTCAAATATTGACTTTCGTCTTATCGCTTTTGCTTGTATCATCAGTTTTTGCACAAGAAATTGACCCACAAGATAGCAGTTGGTATCCATCTGCTTATGGTCCTGATGATGAAATTGGAGCGGTTAATCTTATTACTCCTGAGGTGGTGTTGAAGGCTATGAAGTTGGTGAAACAGGGTAAAACGCTTCCTTTGGCGGTGCCTGTGGACAAACACCTGCCAGCTTTTCGTCATAGAAGTTTTAATTTGTATAATGTGCAGCCCGGTGAGCAGGCCGGAAATACTACAGGCCCCAACAAGTTTACCTTTAATGATGAATTGGTCAACGCATGGACAGGAGTGGGGACACAGCTCAATGGTATAGGTCATATTGGTATTGATAATGTGTATTACAATGGCAACAAAGCTTCTGATTTCGTAACAGTAGAGGGGGTGAAAAAGCTAGGGATTGAGAAGGTGCCACCAATAGTTACCCGAGCAGTAGTGCTAGATATGACTTCTATTTATGACAATACCATAGTGCCAGGAGGTACTGAGTTTACCGTTAAGGATATCAAGCAGGTATTGAAAAAGCAGCAGGTGACCATTGCAAAGGGTGATGTGGTACTGTTTAATACTGGCTGGTTGGAATTGATAGGTAAGAATAACGATAAGTTTCTAAAAGTAGAGCCAGGAATAGGCATGGAAGCAGCCATTTGGTTGGCGGAGAAAGGTATTGTGGCATTTGGAGGAGACACTTGGGCTTCAGAGGTATACCCCAACCCTAATAATAAAATGGAGTTTCCGGTGAATCAATTTATGTTAGCCAAGCAGGGTATTTATAATTTGGAGTTAATAGACACAAGGCCGCTAGTAAAAGAAAAAGTATGGGAATTTTTATTTGTATTGGGCCAGCCTCTATATGTTGGCTCTACACAGGTAAACGTAAACCCAGTGGCTATTTATTAACTGATGTTGACGGTTGTGAATAATGCAAAAGACAGCCTTTAAGGCTGTCTTTTGCATTATGTTTGTATAATTTTTTAAATAGAACAGGGTGTTTTAATCTGAAAAGCTAATCCCAATTCTTCTCTTTGGCTATTTCTTCTTCTATTCTTTGGTTAACATTGATTTTAGCTCCTTCGAATAAATAGATGTGTGTGCCGTACTCTCTGGCATATGGGTTGGTAATAGAGTCTGCAATAAATGATGATTTGAAATATGGGCTGGTTACGCTAAATTCTTTGTTATTATCTGATTCATTTTTAACCCGAATTAGATTAGTGTAGTTAATGTCTAAATCAAACCAATTGATATAATCAGCATTAAAAGATACGGCTTTAACTCCAGTTTTAGTGTAAAAGTTAATAGCACCGGCCTGGCCGTAGTTGTCACAAAGTACTAAGGTTTGCTTTGCATTGGGTATAGTATCGTAGATGGCATCAATTTTACCGGCCAGCTCTTTCCAGCCTAGCATGTCGGCATAGTCCTGTGGAAGGACATGATCCTTGCCATCTTCCCAACGCAATAGTCCGAGGTCTTTATAACTGGCGCTGTGGGCTATAATATATTCAGGGCTTTTATTAGGATATGCAATATTGTAAGAGAGCAAAAATATGGTTAAAGGGAATATCAAAAGCACAGGTTTTAAATACCGTTTCCAGCCTAAATCTAAGGTTTGAGAAAGATATACAGCTCCAAATGACATGTAAATAGGGTAAAGGCCTATGGCATAATAGTCTTTAGCTTTAAAAACAATGAAGAAGAGAAGGGTACATGGTAATGCCCAGAAAAAAGTTTTATAGGGTCTAAATGGAGCATAAGTCAATAAAGAATACATAGCAGCTATTAATATTGCTATGCCTCCAAAGAAAAAGTGAATTTGCGATTGCAGAAAATCCAGCCTATTAATGTTTACCAATTGAGTTTCGGCCAGTTGTTTCATATGATGAACCACCGGAAAACCATTAGTATATTGCCAGATAAGGTTAGGGGAAATAAGCACTAAACCTAGTATGGCGGCTCCATACAAGTGTTTTCGTGTAAATATTTTTCTTTCTGGAGTTAAAATAAGCGCTGTGGATAAGCCTAGAACTAAAAACACAATGTTGTATTTGCTTAAAAAACCGAACGCCAATACCACAGCACCTGTATATAACCATTTGGGATGATGGGAGGTGAGGTACTTAATAACTATAAAATAGAAAGCAGTCCAACTGAGTACATCAAAAGAATTGGGCTGATACAGTGTATTTAGCCTTAATAAAGCAGAAAGTAAAATGCATGTAGCAGAAAGCACTAGTGCAAAAATATCTCCTTTCAGTGCTTCTGTAGCTTTCCAGACAAACAGGATGGTAAGTGCTCCGCAAAGTGCGGGGAAGAATTTAACCCAAAATACTGTATTTCCGAAGAGGTAAATGATTTTTGAAACCAATGCCGTTACTGGAGGTACTGACATATATCCCCATGTTAAATGTTGTCCTAAATCGAGGTGAAGATATTCATCTCTTTGTAGATCATATACTGGGTGAATAAGGATATACTGCAAAAGGAATTTTATTATTATAAATCCTATCAGTATAATGTGTCGTTGCTTCATATAAGGTGATGTTACCACGCTTATAAAATTAAGCAACTGACTAAAAGAGTATTGCTGTTTTATTGCTTATTGTGCTGGAAGGTTTAGTTAGCAGTTGAATGATAAATATTGAGGCTGTGTACTTAGAGCGAGCTTTCAATTAAAAGTAGAGATTGCCTGTACAAATCAGGCAATCTCTATTATGGTTATTTATTTACAATCACTTTGAAGGTTTCAAAATGGTCGTTAACTAATAATCGGGCATAGTAAATTCCGTTTTCTACCTGCTCTACATTCCATTCAGCAATATGATTACCCGCTTTAAGGTTATCATTTACCAAGGTGGTAATAGCTTTGCCGGCCGCATTGTAGATGGTAAGCTTAGCCTGAGCCCCTTCTTTTACGGTAAATCTAAACTGCGTGCTGCTGTTAGTAGGGTTAGGGAAACTGTATAATTCACTAGATACTTTACTGGTTTCATCAGTTTCTAATGATTTAGCTGTATTGGCAACCCTGAAGTTACTAGAGGCCTCTTGTCTTATACTTGACTGCATTTGAATGCCTTCGTGCACCAATACATGGTCAAAATAATCAGTTAACCTTATGGTATATGGTCCCGAACCCATGCCAGAAGCAATGAAGAAGTTGCCTCCATCAGACTGCCTAGTCATAGTTACAAACTGGCCACTTGCATTTTTATACTCCACTTTTTTAATTGGGTATTTGTGGTTGAAAATCTGCAAAGCAGCCCACCATTCATTACTTCCTGCTTGGAATCTGTACTGTACGTTTCCTGTTGTAGGTAGCGGCACTATCTGCCATGTAGCATTAACTCTTCCTAAATCAGGATTTTCTATCCTTCTAAAAACATCTTTTCCATAAATGTCAACATCACCAGGTTGGCCTGTAGGCAGTATATCAGCAACTAAAAACTTTTCTTTTTTACCACTAGGAGAAGTTACTTCAATGCAGGCTCCCATGAGTTGCTCATTTAACAATACAGATATTTGCATAGCACAGAAGTAATCTACAGCTGCATTGGTTAAATCATCTGCAGTATAACCACCAGCGTTAGCAGGCAAATCGGTAGGGTAGCCACTAGCAGGGCCATAGTAGGTCATTTCACCTGATCGGATAGTGCCAGTGTTTCCGTCATTGCCACCATCGTCATTGTCGCCATCATCGTTGTCATCATCATTACCTCCGTCATCATCAGAGGTGCCATTGCCATATATTTTTACCCAGTTAAGATTCCAGCCACCAACGGTAGCGAAAATACCCAAGTTGTAAGTTCCTGCAGCATCAATGGTTACTGTTTGGCTTATCGTTTGCCATGTTTGCCACCCGCCAGTAGCCGGTACGCTTATAGATCCTAGGGTGATGTTGCCCGCATTTAAGTCAAGAGATAATGTGCCACCACCAGTTTCACTGGCTACTCTATATTCAATTTTGTAGGTTCCTGATGAAGGGAAATTGATGTCAAAATAAGCCATCCAGTCACCAGTATCTATATAACTCACGTTTTGTCCACCTTCAGTACAAGCCTCTATCTCTACGCCTGACATGTCGCCAAAATTCTCAGCTTCTAAGCTTTTTACTAAATGGTTGCTATCATCGTTACCGCCATCATCGTCATTACCACCACCATCATCATCGTTACCACCATCATCTGGTGTATCAGTGCTTTGTATTTTTATCCAGTTGAGATTCCAGCCGCCTACTGTAGCGAACACACCTAAATTGTATGTGCCTGCAGCATCAATATGGATGGTATTGGTTATGGTTTGCCAAGTTTGCCATCCACCCGTGGCAGGTACGGTTACAGAACCTAGTGTAATGCTTCCTGCATTAAGGTCTAGTGACAGAGTGCCTCCTCCGGTTTCACTTGCTACTCTATATTGCACGGTATAGTCACCTGCTTTTGAGAAATTAATATCATAATAAGCCATCCAGTCGCCATCATCTATATAGCCAACGTTTTGACCTCCTTCGTTGCAAGCTTCTATTTCTACACCTGACATGTCTCCGTAAGTTTCAGCTTCAACGGTAATTACTCCGCTGTCATCACCATCGTTACCACCTCCATCATTGTCGCCACCGTCATCGTTACCTCCACCGTCATTTCCGCCTCCATCTGTGCCCGAATATGGCTTAAATAAATTCACAAAATCGTAAGTGCTTTGAGAAAGCCCACTACATGTTGCTGATGCAGCTGTTTGGCCAGGGCATCCGCCATTATCTCTGTTAACAGACCACATGGCAAGCATATTTACCCATGAGGTGTTAGTCACAAATGATAATACTTCTTGGCCATTGGCTAGTGAAAAAATTTCGTTGGCAGTATCATTTTTACCTATCATAGGTGTTACACCCACATTCAGGTTAGTTTGGCTGTGCGTGTTTTGAGCCGCGCTTATGGCTGCTTGTCCCATGGCTTGGTTAGATTGACCATAGTCCATAGTCATTACATTAACACTGTAAATATTAACACCGGCAGCTTTTGCCTTATTAATCACGTTAATGCCATCGGCAGTTAAACCGGTAGGCATTACAGGTAAACAGTAGGTAATGCGCAAGTTTGGGTTGTTGGATTGTAAAATGGCTGCAGCCTGATTTCTTCTATCTATAGAAGCTTGATCTTGAACCCACCAGCCTTCTACGTCAAAGTCTATCCAAGTAACACCATATTTATCAATCACCTGCTGATAAGCGTTGGCTAAAGCATTTACATCTGTTATGGTAGATGAAATGGGCGTTCCGTTGGCACCTCCAAAAGAAATGATTACATCTCCGCCAGCAGCTCTAAGGCTATTTACCTGATCTAACATGTGGTTACTCGCCATATTTAAAGCGCCACCCCATGCAGGTTGACCATCTGTACCTGCTATAACAAAAGCAAGAGTGAAGTATTTTTGGCCTGTGGCATTATATGCTGCCATTAAATCAAAAGTAGGCCAGAGCATAACGTCTACATAGGGAGCGTATACCTTGCTGGGCATGGCTCCAAATGTTGTACTTACTGATGCTATCACCAGTAAGAAAAAAGTCAATACTTTTTTCATAAGTTGTTGGTTTAAGTTGATAAATGTAATTAGACAATTAAGGGTATTGTCATGTAATTATTATTGGGATTTATGTACTTTTTAATGTTTTGAAATTTTGTTGAAAAGCCCGATTTCGTAGCTTAATCTCTGTTTTTGGGCTAGCCGATATTTTTAAGTACTTATTTTATCAGAATAAGTGCAACACTTCTTTAGCGAAAATATTTAGAAAAATGTACTTTGATATTTTTCGATTTTATAATTAAATTTTTTTAGGAAAAACTCAGTGTTGTCGATAACATGAATTTATAGAAGAAAATGAAAGGCTGTATTTAGATAATTAATTTTTATTTAATTAATAACTTAAATTGATTATTAAAGGTGGTGTGAGGAGGGTGTTATGATTATTACAGATAATGAATATCTATGTAATGTTTACATGGAAAAGTGAGGAAAATAAAAAAGCAGCCCAAGGGCTGCTTTTTTATTTTAAAAACTGAGAAAAGATTACTTATTAACTATCAATTTCACAGTTTTAGAAGCACCATTAACGGTTATTTTAGCAATATAAAGACCGTTTTTAAGGCTGTTTACGTCAATTGTAGCAATGTGAGTTCCTACTGACTGAGCAGTTTCAACTATGCTAGATACTTTAGTACCATTAAATGCGTATACATCTATAACTACATTAGACTCAGATGTTACGTTATATTTAAAAGTAGCTGTGGTGCTAGCAGGGTTAGGGTATGCTTCTACCTCAAAAGTAGTTGCTAATGTTTTTTCTGTTAAAGGCTCTTCAACAGTTCTGAAGTTAGAACCCATTTCTTGCATTTGGCTAGATTGCATTTGTACTCCAGTATGAGTTAATACATTTCCAAAATAGTCTGTTAATCTTATGGTGTAAGGACCTGTGCCCATTCCTGAAGCAATAAAGAAGTTACCTCCATCAGACTGACGAGCCATAGTTACAAAGTTACCACTTGCGTTTTTGTACTCTACTTTTTGTATAGGGTACTTGTGGTTGAATATTTGTAATGCAGCCCACCACTCGTTGCTACCTTCTTGGAATCTGTATTTTACACCACCGCTAGTTGGCAATGCCACTATTTTCCAGCTGATGTTTACTCTTCCTAAGTCAGGGTTTTCTAACGTGCCGAATACATCTCTTCCATAAATGTCAACATTACCAGGGCTTCCTGAAGGTAATTTATCTACTATTAAGAATTTACCTTTTTTACCAGATGGACTTGTTACTTCAATGCATCCTCCCATTAACTGATCGTTCATAAGGTTAGTAGTTTGCATAGCGCAGAAATTCATGCCATAGCTCGCTAGGTCTGCCGCGCTGTATCCACCAGCATTTAAAGGAACATCTGTAGGGAAACCGGCTTCAGGGCCATAATAAGTCATTTCACCTGTTACAGTAGGTCCGGTAAGTCCTCCTGTGTTGTCATTATCATTACCACCATCGTTGTTGTCATCAGTAGGGTTATCGTTATTTACTGTTCCTCCTGATGTGATTTTTATCCAGTTGATGTTAAAGCCTCCATTTTGAGCATAAATACCCAATGGATAAGTACCTGCAGTTACATTCACTGTTTGTGACACAGTAGACCATGTTTGCCATCCTCCTGTGGCTGGCACATTTACAGTTCCTAGTACGGTAGTTCCTGCATTAAGGTCGGCAGAGATTACTCCACCACCAGTTTCGCTAGCCACTCTGTATTCGATAGTATAGCTACCTGTAGAAGGGAAGTTAACTCCTGCATAGGCAATCCAGTCACCAGTATCTACATAAGCAATATTGCTACCGCCTTCAGAACAGGCTTCTACCTGAATACCTGACATGTCACTGTAGTTTTCTGCTTCGATAGTCGTTGACATTACACCCGGTAAAGAACCATTGCCAAGTTTGGCAAATGTAGCATCGCTTCTGCCTAAATCATCAGATATAGACTCCGAATAAAGTAATGAAGCTCTGTGTCTGATGAAGTTGCCAGGGAAGTTGTAAGACTCAAAAGAATACTTGTTGCCATCGGCTAATCCACTTCTTAGCATAAATGTGGCATCGTTTTTAAATAAACTAGAACCATCGTTAGTATCTAACCATACTTCACCATTTCTATGGCGTAAATAACGGTTAGGGAAATTTACAGATTGGAAAGATACGCCAGTACCAGCAAGACCAGCTACCATTTTCCAACGTCCGTCAGCTGCAGGGCTTACGTTGCTATCAATTCTACCTCTGCTATCCATGTGACGTATAACTTTACCACCTTGGTTGTGAGCTTCCCAAGAGATATAATCTCCATTGTCGTCACCACCACCATCGTTATCACCACCATCATCACCACCTCCGTCATTTCCAGAGTATGATTTAAATACGTTTACGAAATCGAAGTTTCCTTGAGATAGTCCGCTACAAGTAGCTGAAGCGGCAGTTTGACCGGGGCAGCCACCATTATCACGGTTGATAGACCACATGGCCAACATGTTTACCCAACTGGTGCCATTAGCAAAAGATAATAACTCATTAGCATTACCAAAAGTGAATGTTTCGTTAGCAGTGTCATTTTTACCAATCATTGGAGTTACACCAATTTGTAAGCCTGTTTGGTTGTGCGTGTTTTGAGCTGCACTAATAGCTGCTTGTCCCATAGATTGGTTAGACTGGCCATAGTCCATAGCCATAATGTTTACACCATAAATGTTCACTCCAGCAGACTTAGCTTTATTGATTACATTAACGCCATCAGCAGTTAAACCAGTAGGCATTACAGGTAAACAATAAGTAATTCTTAAATTGGGTTTGCGAGATTGCAATATGGCAGCAGCTTGGTTTCTTCTGTCAATAGAAGCTTGGTCTTGTACCCACCAACCTTCTACATCAAAGTCTATCCAAGTTACACCATACTTGTTAATTACACTCTCATAAGCATTAGCTAAAGCGTTAACATCCGTAATGGTAGAAGCGATAGGCGTACCTATAGCACCACCAAAAGAGATAATAACATCACCACCAGAAGCTCTAAGGTTGTTTACTTGATCTAGCATGTGATTGCTAGCCATGTTAAGAGAACCACCCCAAGCTGGCTGACCATCAGTACCTGCGGTGATGAAAGCCAGGGTGAAATATTTTTGACCTGTTGCATTTTTAGCATTCATTAGGTCAAATGTGGGCCATAGCATGACATCCACATAAGGAGCAAATACTTTGCTCGGCATGGCGGCCATAGATGCGTACACCGCGACCAGCATGAGAATAAAAAAAGAGGTAACTTTTTTCATAAAAATAATCGGTTTAAGTTGTTAATTAATTAAAATGGTAAGTCAATACATGACTTTTACTCTTTGGTCTTTTTTAGTTTTATTTATTGTTTTTAATGATTCTTTCTGTTGTAATTCCACTTTGGCTTTCTACCTGAATCAGGTATAGTCCTGGTTTTAAATGGTCTAAATCAATGGCTTTATCGCTGTTGATTGTCATTTTCTTTACAGTATTGCCTAAGGCATCAATGATGGTGATGTTGGCCGATGCACCTTCAAATTTTACCTGTAAGCTATTGCTGAATGGGTTGGGATATATCACTTGCTCTTTGGCAGGGGTAGTATTCATACCTACTTTGGCAGCATTATCCTGTTGGGTAATGCGCCACCAGTTTATATTCCACCCGCCAACTTGGGCGAAAATGCCGAAATTGTAAGTTCCTGCATCTATATGAACTGTGTGAGATACGGTTTGCCATGTTTGCCACCCTCCAGTAGCGGGTATAGCTACTTCGCCCAATACAATAGCACCAGCATTTAAATCTATGCTAAGTTTACCTCCACCTCCTTCACTAGCTATGCGGTACTCGATGGTGTAATTGCCACTTGTAGGTATTGTGATGTTGTTATATGCCATCCAATCACCATCATCTACATAGCCTACGTTAGAGCCTCCACCTTCGTCAGTGGTACTTTCTACTTCTATGCCTGACATGCTAGCGTAATCTTCCGCCTGAATAAATTGCTCAAATCTGTAATTGGAGTATAGCTGGCTTTGAGGTATTACTTGCTTTTGCTGGGCTGCATGAGCCCATTTTAATACACAGCTGGCTCCACCATAATCTTCAAAGTATTCTAATTTTATATCATACTGCACACCGGCTTCTAAGTAGATTTCGCCTTTGTATTCCGTGCCCCAGTCAGCTATCCACTGGTCGATGAGGAGTTGATCATTAACCCATAACTTTCTACCATTGTCACTGTCTACATAAAATGTATATAAACCTGTATACTGAGGTTCTACTTTTCCACTCCAGCGGATAGAGTAGCTGTCATTGGTTATTCCACTGCCGGGAGATCCTTCGCCCCAATTGAAATTCACAGTAGCATCAGTGCGAGAAAAAATATTGCTCTCAAAATTTTTACCATTATAATAAGTGGCATATAACCCTTGCCCATTTCCTGTTTCAACTGCAGGTGCAGGTATTAATTCCCATTCGGCCGATGCTTGCATGTTATCCGCTTGCATTACAACATTAGTTTCAGGCGAGGTATTGCCATCTTTTACATCTAGTAGCTTTCCATTTGCTACTGATACAAATTTATAGGTGCCATTTGTGGTGGCTATGGCTATGAATTTTTGATTATCCTGATTGCGGAAGCTTCTTTGCCAAATGTTGGCGCCTTCTTGCATGTTGTATTGCTGAATATCGAGAGATTTATTACTATGGTTAGCAGTAATGGAATATACTCCATTACCCAAATGATGCAGTGCAAAAGTTTGATTGGGTGCCGCTGTAGGAGTCCAAATTTGCACATTGATATTTTCATTTCTTCCTCCAGTGCCGCCTACTACATCTAAATATAATCTACTCTTAGTGTTTTTGATATTATAGTTGCCTTCTAAGTTAGTTACTCCTTGAGCTACTACTTTAAAAGAGGTGATATACTCATCCCAATCTCCGAGGCAAGTATTATCTTCTGTTAGCTCTATAGATTCGCCTTCAAAGTTTTCATGCTGATAAAGAATAACCTTGTAGCCCGGTTGCACTTTTATAGAGGAGATTTCATCATTCTGAACCCCTTTTAGTTTTAAGGCATCAAGTTTATATTCGCCTATACCGAAGCCTGCGTGGTAGCCGTCATAGTTGCAATTTTCAAAGACCGTAATAGGTCCTGTGGTATTTTTTACAGGTCGGCTAAAAAGCTGTGCTTTAGGTATGACCTGACGCATTTGGTTAGCACTTTCCCATTCTAAGTAGCAGTAGGCATTGCCTCCGCCTTCAGCATATTCTAGTGTAATTTCATATTTTTCGCCCGCCTGTAAGTTAATAGGTGTACCTCTTCTGGTAATGGCACCTTGAGTATCATAATCATTGATTACTACCTGACCGTTTACAGTAAGTTTTACACCATCATCGCCATTTACTATAAAGGTATAATCTTCAGAATATAATGGCATTACCTCACCTGACCATTTTACTGAGAACTGATCAGTTCCCATTTTATCAACATTTGGAGAGCTTCCTGCCCAGTCATAATTGATTTTGCTGTCTGTTCTGGTGAACTGAAGTTGATCTCTGTTATACCCAGAGTAGTATTCACCTCTAAGTCCATTTCCTTGGCCTACAGGTACGCCTTTAATGTTTTTACGCACTAACCAAACAAACTCATCAGGAGCTACCACTCTTACATGAGGTGCTAAGCGGTTGATACAGTCAATTACATCATCTACATCTCTAGACCAAATGTGTACAGGTATTAAGCTATAACCCTCTGAAGAATGTATGTCTGTAGACATGGCATTGAGCTTATTGGCCAAATCTTCTGGACCAGATAAAGTGCCCCATAAAGTGTATCTGCCACCAATAGATGGCTTGTCTTTGTACCAATCTATCTGCCCGGCACGCCCTGTATAGTTGGCTCCGTAAGTATAGTAAAATAGCGCATCTATATTAGGTTGCTTTAAATATGGAACAGGATCCATATCACTATCATCAGCATCAATAATATTGACAATACCAAGATCTGCTTTTTTCATGTACCTGTTAAGCTCAGCTGTTTCTTGTTCTAAAAGGTCATCGGGAAAGCGGCCAGGGAGGTAGTACCCTCTACCAGAAGGGCCTGCTAACAGCACATTTCTACCTTCGTTGGTAGTTAAGGCATGGTCTATATAATGTTCGTAAATTGAAGGAGCTAAATCAACTAGAGCAGGGGAGATGGTCCACCCCAGGTTTACTTTTGCTCTGTTGGGGTTATTCCAGTTGTGCAAGTTGCCATGGGTACCTAGCAACCATTGCACATTGTCTCCATCACTAATAACAAAGCAAACGGTATGCGTATTGTCCTTTACTTCGAAAGGTTTTATAGGGTCTGGGTGGTGGAAAGTGTCTTTTGTAGCCGGAATATTGGTAAGCGCAGACATATTGGTGGCCCAGTCAGAAGGGTGAATCATTAATCCTTTAGAAGAAAGTGCCTCCACTGTTTCGTATTCGTGCGGTCCCCACCCAAAGAAAGCAGCCCGTTTCTCCATTCTATTAAACACGCTTTGTGCTAATGAACCCGTAGGTGCTGTGTCCCAAAACTGAAAAGCTTTGGTATATGTGCTGTAGTCTCCCATAAAAGCACCCCTGTCATCAGAGCTTTGTTGGTAGCTGGCTACTTTTTTGCTAAATAAATTTCCATAATTGGCCAAAGCCCAAGCTTCATCTCTTTCTCTTACATCTAAAAGTTTGGGTAGTCCTGCACTAATAGCTTGTTGCTCCACTTCAGTGGGCACTGCTACAGCATTGAGTACTCCGGCCAAAGAAATAGCTACGTTAGTTGATTTGTCTTGCTTGTTGCATAAAATGTACCCATCTATTCTGTTTGCAAAATGTGCTAATAAGCCTTGTATATCTTTATAATAGGTTTCATCAATTATAACACCTGCTTTTTCGGCAAATGACCTATGACCAGATATATCTCTTAATATTTCGGGTTTTGTTTGGGCTATTACGCCCATTAATGTCTGAACCGCTATTTTTTCGGGGTAGGTGATATCCTCTGAAATTAAATATAGCTTATCGGGAGTGGCTGTATATAAATACGGGCCAGCATTCCTAGGGACAGTTTGTGCTAATACCGTTAGAGAAGGCATCAGCGCTATTATCCATATCAGGATTAATCTTAAGTTGAACATGTAATTATTGGTTTATGATTGATAATATCTTGTGTGGGATAAGGTGTTATTTACATTGATTTATTTAGTTTATAACTTTTGTGTCCGTGCACATTTGTATAGTTAACTACTGAGAGTAAACTAATAACTAATGCTTAAGCAAGTGATGCTCAGTACAGTTTTTGGTAAATAACTTGGGGGAGGGGTGGTTATGAATATAGGTCATGGGTATAGGTTTTAGGTTTGGTAAAAATATTTACATACGGGGCGTTTAAATTTAGAAAGAACTGCGCCAAACCAGTGGCCTGACGCAGTTTTATCAAGTATATTACGGATTAATTCTTAATAATTCTTGTTACTTTTTTGCTGGCCTTGCTGTCTATTTGTAATAGATAAAGCCCTTTTTTCAATTGAGATAAGTCAATTTTATCTTCTTTGCTAATCTCTTGAGCAGGAACTACAATGTTTCCAAGAATATCTACTACCGTAATAGTAGCTACTTCTTCAGCTGTTTTAACGGTTACATAATCAGTAAATGGATTAGGGAATACCTCTACTTCAGTGGCTACTGTTTCGATTGATTTTTTTGCAGCTAATCCAGCTCCAACTTTAGTAAACTTAATCCAGTTGATATTCCAACCATTAGACAATGATTTGATGGCAATTTGCTGAGCACCTGCAGGTAGGTTTACAGTGTGCGATATTGTAGTCCAGTTTTGCCATCCGCCAGTACCGGGGATGTTTACTACACCATAGCTGGCTCCCGCAGCTTTTTCTAGCTGCAGCTGACCTCCGTCACTAGCAGTAGCTACACGGTAATCTACTTTGTAAGATCCACTTTCAGGTAAATTGATTTCATAAACCATCCAGTCACCATTATCGATATAGTCTACATTAAGTCCACCTTCAGAGCATACTTCAGTTTCTATTCCTTGCATATAAAGGTAGTTTTCAGCTTCAACAGTAGTGCTCCATCTTGGGCCACCCACTGGTATTAACTGCCAATGTCCACATATCTGTCCATTATCATCGTATTGGTTGATGTCAGCACCTGCTTCTGTGCTGGCATACCCAACTTCTAAGATTTTGTTGCTGTGCATAGCTCTTAATTTGTAGAACCCATCACCTGCGTCTTCTATTTTATAATGCTGATTGGCTCCGCCTACATAGTCCCACTGATGGAATGTAGCGAAGTTTTCTGTGCTTACATCAGAAATATCTCCTGCTTTACCTGTTTGTACATTAATGATTGAGTATACCCCTGTAGAAACTTCGTTGAGTATAAATTGCTGATTGGGGTTGCCTGTAGCAGTCCACTGAAGAATGTTGGTTCCGTTATTAGGGTTTCCGTTTTCAGCCACATCCATTACTAACCCACTGTTTCTGTTTTTTATGGTATAAGTACCACCTAGGCCTGTAACACCAGAGGCTCCACCGCCTCCACCTCCACCACCATCAGTAATGGTAGCGTAAATGTCTCTTACCACATAAAAAGTTTGTTTTTTAGAACGGTCTCTTCTTACTATTCCCCAGTATTCTTCATCAGCAGAACCATCATAAGGAACACCAGAGCTGTTAGGAGCAGAACCACCAGGATTTTGAACTCCATCATTTCCGGCTTTCCACCATTCATCACAAAACTCGAAAAGTGTAACACCAGCACAAATATCATATTTACCCACTATTCCGTTAAGAATATTGCCGTTAGCATTGGCTTGGTCAGCTTCATTTACTGCATTTTGAATTTTGTTATATCCATCACCACCAGCTTCAGATACATAAATAGCTTTGTTAGCTGCTAGTCTTGCATTAAGGTCATTAATAGCGGGTACGTCATTATCCCAACGGTAAAGGTTCATGCCCCAAACATCTACACTAGGGCAGGCATTTAATACTTCTACTGTGGGTAGTTCGCCATGTGCAGTAGTAACAGGGTGGTTAGGATCTAGCTGATGCGCTCTTACAGCACATGCTTCTAGTTTTCCGTACCAGTTCCATAGGTTGCCATCAAACCATTCAGGATGATAGTTAAATTCATTTCCAAATTCCCAGAAAAGGATCGCATTGTGGTTTTTATATTGATTGATGTATCCTTCAAAATTGTTCTCGTCAAGATGCATGATAATTTTAATGCCAGCATTGGCAAACGCATCTAATTCTGCTTGGTCGGTAATAGGAGAGTAAACACGAATGGTGTTAATATTCGCCTCTTGTAATAACGGAATGTCTTGAGCATAGCTGCCTGCTCCTCCGCGACTATAACATATACCATGAATCTTATATTCGGATCCATTTAAAAGTACTTTTCTGCCCGAGACCCTGACCGTCTGAGCGTAAGAAGTACTGATGAGCAAGAAGCTCATCAGTGCAAAAAATAAAGATTTCAAATTCATAATAGATTTGAGTTAGTTGAACTTAATTAGGTCTTTTATTTTTTTATGAAACGTAGTTTTACAGTTTCAGTCTTTTTCTGTATTGTAATGGTGTAAATACCCTTTTCTAAACACGAAACATCAAGTTTGTTGGTGCCTTCATAAGGCTGATCAAGCCTGATTTTACCTAGCTCATCATAGATAGTAAAATGTGCACCATCTAATGATTTTGAATTGATAGATAATTCACCTTGTGTGGGGTTAGGGTAAATTGAAACCTGATCGCTTTCAATAAATGTAGTGGCTGAAGCAGCACTTACTCTTGCTAAACCATTTACTTTGGTAATTTTTAACCAGTTGATATTCCAATCATTGGTTAAAGATTTTATGGCGATTTGTTGCTGACCGGCATTAAGGTTGATGACATGCGAAACGGTAGTCCAGTTTTGCCACCCTCCTGTGCCAGGTACGTTAACCACACCAAAGCTAGCGCCTGCTGCTTGTTCTAATTGAAACTGCCCACCGGCTGATTCGGTAGCTACTCGGTATTCTACTTTATATGAACCTGATTCTGGAATGTTTACATCCCATACCATCCAATCATCAGTGTTAATGTAGCACACATTTTGTCCGCCTTCAGAGCAGTTTTCTAGCTGTACTCCAGACATGTAAACGTAGTTTTCAGCCTCAATGGTAGTACTCCATTCAACTCCACCAACAGTAATCAATTTCCACTGTCCGCATAACTGTCCGTTATCGTCATACTGACCAATATTGGCTCCGGCTTCGTTGCTGGCATAAGCTACTTCTAAGATTTTGCCGCTGTGTATGGCTCTTAATTTGTAATATCCGCTACCAGCATCTTCTACTTTAAAATGTTGATTAGCACCAGCCAAATATTCCCATTGAAGTAAGTTAGCAAAGTTGTCTGAGCTCCCGTTGTCAATATCTAATGATTTTCCTGTAGCTACACATATAATAGAGTACACACCGGTAGAAACCTCAGAGAATTTAAATTTTTGGTTTGGATTACCAGTGCTAGTCCATTGTAGAATGTTGGTGCCATTAGCAGGGTTTCCGTTTTCGGCAACATCCATTACCAAGCCACTACTTTTGTTTTCTAAAGTATAAGTACCGCTTAAGCCCGTAACTCCAGACACACCATCATCACCGCCATCATTACCTCCATCAGGAGAGGTAGGCTCAGGGAATATAATCTCGTACTGAGATTCTGCTCCACTAATAAATACTTCGTGGTCAGTTACATAGGTGTATGCATCAGGACATCCGCTTTTCAATATTTCAGAATAATAATTGGGCTGGCAAGTAGCTTCATTATTATCGTAACAGCAATACTTATCGATATTCCATTTTGAACAAGTAGCTAACCATGCTACCACTTGGCCTGCTCCATTTTTAAGTTGTAGTTCTGGAGGACATAAAGGGTTGAGGTCTGTGGTACACCCAGCGGTTCCGCCCCAGTAGTGGTCTCCAGGTTTTGGTGTGTATGTACCAGGAACAGGTCTCATTTGCATGGGCACATTAAAACCATCAATTAAGCTCACATTGTAGTAGTCGTAGTTTTGCCACCCGTTAAATTTAAGCTCTACTAATGTGGTATTTCTACTACCAGCACCGTTACAATTGAGGCCATTGCCACAGTCTCCTGTTTCGCATGGTCCATATCCGTTGCCATCAAAATTACAGGCTGTTCTACCCCAGAATCTACCTTCCCACTCGTTAGGTAACGATATGGTTTTACGGCCGCCATTAGGAGCAAGGTACCAACCTCCACCTTCAGGGATGTGTGGTATGGGGTTGTAAATGTCATTGGGGTTAGGCATACCGCCTTTTACACCCACCCAGATGGGTTTGCTACTATTGTTAATAGTAGTTACTGTCCGCTGTGCAAAGGAGGCAATGGTAATTACCTGCAACAATACACAAATGATTAATGTGTTGATTTTTGTCATTGGTTTAGATTGATCTGTTTTACATAAGTAAATCGAATTATAACAGTTTTCATTTACTGATAAGCTGTTATGCTTTTGAGCCTGAATAAGGCAGATAGAAACCTCTAATTGATGTTGTATCTGAAATAAGCCTGATGATAGCTGGTAGCTAAAGAAACAAACCGCCACAAAGGTGACTGATGAGAGGACTTACGTAGATAAAAATTACTAATAAGGGCTATAGAAGAGAATATAAGGCATGAAGATATACCTTTAGCCAAGCTTAAAGTACAGGCGCCAACGTGCTGTAACGATACGGAGAGAAAGTAGACTTTATAGAACATCAGATTTAGGTTTAGGTGTATAGGTTTCTTAATATTTTTTTTAACTCATATATAAATTTGTCTTTTTTTAAGTTATTGATTACTTGGTGTTTATGGTTTATTGAGATTCAATATAATACATTTTTTTATTCTGGTTGATTAAATTTTATAATATTAATAATCGATTTAGCTACTGAAATACTCATGAATATTCAAAATGAAATATTATGACTATTTAATGATCTTAAATTCAGGAAGTATTGAATTTTTACCAGCTGGAGAGATGAGCAATAACCAGATATGTTGAACAAAAAAATAGGCAAAGCATTTCCATATCTGGTACCCCTCGGAAATTCAGATATTTCATTGCTTTGCCTTACCCAACTATTGCTTTTAAAGCAGCTCAAATATAAGTGCTTAAGTTCGTTATTTATACTAAAATCTAGTTTACCTATACAATTTTTGCATATTGTCATCATTTTTAGGGCTATGGTTAAGGGCTTTGCCTTATTGGTGTCGTATGTAAGCATATAATTGTATGGGTTTGTTAGATTTAGCATTTCTACTGAGAGACTATAACAAGTTTGGCTTTGCCCATCTATAATTTTATTAAGCTCGTTATAGTCTCTCAGTATTATCATGGTAAGTCTATTCTTAAATTCAGCTTATTGCTTTAGAAATTTGTGCATCTTGTTATTGTCACTATCTGTTTTTAAAAAATATACTCCTGGTTTTAAACTGCTAATGTCAATTTGGTTGTATTCATTTTTACTTTGAAATATCAAATTGCCAGAAAGATCAAAAATACTCACTGGTCTTCCTGCCGCTATTCCTTTTAACTTCAGCTGTTTGTTTGCAGGGTTGGGGTATATGATTTCATCTTCTGCTAAAGCAATATTTGGCATTGTTTTTTTTGCGGCACTGCCAGAAACGGGTTCTAATGCCCATTGAGCACCTAGGTCTGTGCCGTTACCTCTTTGCATTAGATATGCGCCAGAACTGCTATTTTGCCAGCTGATTTCAAGAGCCAAACCACTGTGCTTAGCTATTAGGCTATAGTAGCCATTGCCAGCATCCATCATTATGAATTTTTGATTGTCAGTTCCATAATAGGTCCATTGTACTATTTCGGCACCATTTCTTTTATCTATGGTATACACATCCAAAGAAAGGTTACTGGTAGCATTAGTAATTTTGTAAGTGCCAGGTTCTACTTCTTCTAAAACAAAGGTTTGGTTAGTGCCTCCTGAGTATGGCCATTGTACAAACTTTCCTCCTTCTTCGGTGCTACTATACCATAGCTCTAGGTATAAGTTGCTGAATCTGTTTTTTAAATGATATGTGCCAGAAAGACCTGTTACTCCTAAATTGGTGATTTGAGCAGACTTAGAGACATCATTGAAGTTGTTGAATACCAAGCATGCGCTTTCATTTCCTATAGTTAAATCATTGCCTCCGAAATTATCTTCTGAGAAAAGCTTTAAGTTATAACCTTTTCTGACCCTTGCCGAAGAGATGTCGTTGGTAGCAATACCAGCTTCATTTAATTGTGATAAATTATAATTACCGCCTGTAAGGAATTTTTCATATCCGCTATAGCCGCAGTCTTGGTACAGTGCCACCACGCCATCGGAGAGGTTAGGGGAGATGTGGTTTTTCATAACAGTGGCAAAATCGGCTCCCATTCTTAAATATCCATCGCTATAATAGTGGTACCCGTCAGTGCTGTAGCCATTGGTATCAAAAGTATACACATTGTTTTTGTTGTTGGCCAGGTTGATTTCGGCATTTCTCACCGTTTGGTGGTAGGGCCAGGCATTTGTTGCATCAATCATACCTATAACAAAAGGTAGGTTGGGCGTATTGAATTCATTTCTTATGTCATCAATAAAATAGTTTAAATTGCTTTCGTAGTCATTGGCTCTTTGTGTGGTTTCGGCATCCGATTCACCTTGCATCCAGCACATGCCTTCGATAGTAACGATGTCGTATTGGCCTTTTAGCTCATTAATAGCTTGATTAGCTTGCTGCACAAATTGGTTGTATAAATCACCTTGGTTGGCGTTTCTGCCTGCTGAAGGTGAGCGCCATTGGTCATAAAGGTTTGTGCCTGGCCATGAGCCTTTGATAATAGCAATATTTTCGCCAGGGTAGTAGCGAGCGATGTCGTACGCAAATGTAAGTTCAGGACCGAAACTATCGGTATTAGCTCCTAAACCGGGTCTAACAGGCCCCCAGTTAAACGTATTGTTTCCAAAAACTTTGATTTGAACGTTTTGGCTTTGCTTCAATAGCTCGGGTAAGTTAGATGCTCCGCCTGTCCAACCTACCATGTTAGACTGACCTCCGAGTAAAAATACTTTTACCTCACTTAATTCTACATTGGTTTGACTAGCGATCTGAAACCAGTTGATATTTACTCCTCCTGTTTGAGCAAAGATGCCGAAATCATAAGTTCCTGCATCAATATATACTGATTGAGTAACGGTGGTCCAGTTTTGCCAACCACCAGTGGTAGGTATATTTACATTTCCTAATACGATGGATCCTGCATTAAGGTCTAAGCTTAACTGCGCGCCACCAGTTTCACTAGCTACACGGTAAGAAATGACGTAATAACCTGAAGAGGGGATGTTGATGCCACTGTAAGCCATCCAGTCGCCTGTGTCAATATAGCCTACGTTCTGACCTTCACTTACATCAGTTGTATTTTCAAGTTCCACCCCCGACATGCTGCTGAAGCTTTCAGCTTCTATTTTTTGAGAAAATACATCTTCACTCACTTCTAATATAAAAGTGGCTTGGCTTTGGCATCCATTGGCATTAGTAAACGTAACAGTGTATACTCCAGCTTGGCTGGGCTGTATGTTAGAAAGTGATAATTGTCTTGAAGCACTGCTGAATCCGTTTGGGCCAGCCCATGACCAGTTGCCTATAGCTGCCGAAGCGCTTATTTCTACGTTTTGCCCTTTAAAAGCGGTAGCCTCTGCCACGTTATTCCATGCCCCACCGGCCACTGATGCTTGTAAGGTAATTTCAGAAGGAGCACAAGTGAAATTACTGGCGAATAATTCTAGCTCCGAAATTTGCGTTAGGTTGCCGCTATTGTTGCTGATATTTAACCTGTAGAAACTATAACTGGCTGCATTGTTAAAAGAGAAGGTTCTCTTTTGAAATCGATAAGAGAAATCCTCACCAGTGCGGGTATCAAGGTTGGTCCAGTTTGTGCCATCATTAGAGCCTTGCAAGGTCCAGTTTAATGGGTCTCTTTCATCTGCATCGTTAGCGCTGGTGATAGAGTAACTTGTAACGTTATAAGGGCTTGAGGCCTCATATTGTATCCAGCCTCCGTTAGTAAGCATTAAAAATTTAGTGCCCGGGTTGTTGTCAATCAAATTGGTGTAGTCTTCACCAGCAGGGGCATCAGGGAACTCTACAGTAAGATTGCCTCCTAAGTCAGTAATATCTTTACCTGCAATTATTAAAGAAGAAACCTTATCGTTCCAGTCGCCTAACCAGCCTGTTGGGGTGGTGTAAGTAGCACTTTCACCTGTGAAATCAGCATTGTCATATACTGTAATTTCGTAACCCGGAGGCACAGAAATGGAAGTAAGGTCATTGTCATTTACGCCCAAGGCTTTTAACTGCTCTGCAGTGTAGTTTCCCGGTGTTAACTGTATGCTGTAGCCTCCAAAGTTGATGTCTTGGTAAACAATTACTTTATCAGCAGAAGCCGCTGCTTCTAAAAGCATAACGCCACTTTGCTCGGTAGAGTATGTTAAGTAATCACCATCATTAGGGCGAGCATTCCATACTGGCCCTACCAATTTATCAGCTCTTGTACCTTGACTGAGTAAGATTTGAGCATTATACTTTATTAGGTCGAAATATTCTTTTCTGGTAGCCGCATCAATGTTGGTTTCTCTGGCAAGTTGAACCAAGCATCTGATAAAAATACCTTTGAATAACCCGCCATCTTTCTGGCCACTTTCATTGGTGAAAAGTACATTATTCACCAGTCGGTAATTTTTTACATACTGCATGCAACCTAGCGCATCGTTTAAATAAGTTTGATTGCCAGTTACTTTATAAAGCTCTACACTGGCAGCCATATACATGCCTACGTTGTAGCTGAATATCCAATCAGGATTAGTGTTGGTCTCATTGGTAACAGGGTTGTATGAGTCAAACACACCGCCAGTTACAGGGTCTATAAGTTTAGATTTTACATATGCATGTATTTGCTGTGCGGTTTGTAATTTATCATCACCGCCTCTTAGTCTGTACAGTTTTGCAGCTATAAACGCAGCAGGGGAGTTGGATATGGCATTTTTGCATTCGGGATGGCAACCCTTGTTCCAGGTGACAGCACCAAAATATTCAGGACTAATGCCTGTTTTTATATCTTCCCACAGTAATGAAGCTATGTCAAAATACTGATTGTCACCGGTAGCTTCATATGCTTTAAGACTGGCCATGGATAGCCATTCCATGTCGTCATAAAAATCGTTGATGTAACCTCCGCCATGTTGAATTTTAATGCCTTCGGTTATTCTCTTCATTCTTTCGAGGTAAACCGAGCTTCTGGTTCTGATATATCCATCAGTGAGCATGTCTAATGCATTGGCATTCCACCAATAGTTGAAGCCGGTATAGCCTTGGTTATCTTCTATGAAATAGTTGCCATTAGAAGAAATGTAGGCATTATACGATGCCTGTTGTAAATCTTCCGCAGCCTGGCTATAAAGTGTCGATTGGGCTCGCGCGTTTGTAAATACACCAGAAAATAACCATACTATAAGCATGACCATCTGGCAAGGGTTGGGTTTTAGGTTTGACATTTAGGTTTGTTTATTGGTTTAAAAAGTGGCCCCGGAGGGCCACCGTATGCTATTCCTTCATAAATTTTGCTATTGTAGTGCTAGTGCCTTCCATTTTTATAATGTAAATACCTGGTTTTAGATTACTTACATCTACAGAAGCAGCACTTCCTGTATTTTTGAATTCTTTTACCCTTATACCTGTAAGAGTAAATATGGAGATAGATTTAATCTCTTTTTCTGCATTAATTTTTAATAAATTATGAACAGGGTTAGGGTAGATGCTGATTTCTGCTTCACTTCCGTTCATATTAACTTTACTAGTCAGGTTGTTAGCTTTGGTAAATCTTAGCCAGTTTAGGTTCCAACCTCCAGTAGAGGCATATACCCCTAGGCTATAGGTACCTGCTTCAACCGTAATTTGGTTTGTAACTGTTTGCCAAACTTGCCATCCGCCTGTAGCGGGTACATTTACAGTCCCTAACGATATGCTTCCTGCATCAAGGTCTAGTGAGAGTTGAGCATTGCCTGATTCGCTGGCTACACGGTACTCTACGTTGTATGTGCCTGATGAAGGGAAGGTGATGTTAGCGTATGATAACCAGTCGGTAGCTTCAACATAACCAATATTCTGGCCTCCTTCACTACAGTTTTCTACTTGTATACCACCCATGTTAGTATAGTCTTCTGCTTCTATGAATATTTCACTTGCAGTAGGCGGATTAGGTGTGTTTTTGTTTCCGTAAACCTCTAATTCGTAAAGAGAGTATCCCCATTCACTACCTCTGGCGGTTCCATATAACCTCACAAACTGCCCAGCTCCTGATAGATTAGTGATTACGTCTTCGTTACCATTGCCTGCTGAGGTTTGATAAATAGTGGTCCATGGTCCGTTGGCGCTGCTAGCCACCTGAATTTGGTAGGCTGATCCATATGCTGCTTCCCACTTCAGTGTAATGCCCTCTATGTTGTATGTATCTTCTAGGTTAACGTAAATCCATTGAGGATCGGAATATGTACTAGCCCAACGAGTAGTGCTATTGCCGTCTGTAGCATAGCTAGCGGGGAAATCAGCAGTCTCGGTAGATGAAGCATAAGTAGGTTTTCCTATGGCAATGTTGCTGCCGTTAGTGCTACTTTTTACTGTTACGCTTACTATTGAAGATGTAGTGGTGGCTCCATCATTATCGGTAGCTTTTGCCGTTAATGAGTAAGTGCCTGCACTTAAGTTGCTCAAATTGGCAGTATATGGCGCAGTGTTGTCAGTGCTAATTAATTGACCACCGTTATAAAAGGCTACTTGGTTGATGCTACCATCAGTATCAGAAGCGTTGGCAGTGATGTTAATAGTGGCAGGTGCGCCATATTCACTGTTGTTTGATGGAGACGTTATAACCACAGAAGGTGCCGCATTGGGATCTACAGAGAATACATCACCTCTAATATTTCTTCTTTGAATACCTTGAGACCTATAATCATTCACTAAACTAGCTACCTGAGTAGGGTTTAGTTCTAGGTTTTTGTAGAAAAGTACCCAGTCTACATCCATAGTTGTAGTGCGGTTGGCTGTGCTGCTACCTATAACATTATTCCAAACCCAATTGGCAAATGCTATTTGCATAGGGTTACGAGGGTAAACAGAGGTGCCATCATTGTCAGTGGTAGCCATAGATCCCATGTACTGGTCATCTATCCAATATTTTACATTTACACCATCAGTGCATGACACAGTGAAAATGTGCCAGCCTTCATAAGATTGAGTATATGAGAAATAACGTTTCCATGCTTGCCAAGGGTCTGCAATGTACCTGTTCCATGAAGTTAAGTACATTACTTGATCATCAGTACTGATGCCCCATTTGTCGGCAGCCATATATTCAAAGTCCAGTTCGCTGTACCTTGAGCCATCGGTACCCAAAGAGCTACTTACGATGGTGAAAAAGGTCTGAATATTAGCGTCTTTGTATTGGTAAGGAAGATCAGTGAAGTATACCCTAGAGGAGTAAGTGCCTTCAAAGTATTCAAAACCTTCTGTTTCTATTCTAGAATGCGTTATCGCTCGCGACTGCCCATTTACTGTGGTGCTTAGTGTCATTAGCTTATTTTGACTGTTAGCAGGGTCTGCGATAAAATTTATATTGTTACTGGTATATTGACCACCAGAGGGAGGTCCACTAATACCATTTATTATTCTCCATTTATTGAATGATGATAAGGCAGCATCGTTAGTGCCAGAATAATTAAAATCATCAAACATGATAGTTTGCGCCCACACTATTTGTCCTGTAAATAGTAGTATGGCGCATAAAATTAAGCGCAGTTTAGTGTTGAATGTTGAGTTGTTCATTGTACAAATGGGTTAGGGATGTTTAAAATGGCAATGCATGAAGTGTGCTTAGAATTATTATTCCATGCAGGAGTAGCTATGCACAACGGCTTAGCTAATGACTTCATAATTGAATTAAATAGAATCATATAAAAACTTATTTGGTTACAGTAGTTTGTAATAGGTTTCAAGGCTTATATGATACGTGCCATTATTTTGTTTAAAAGAGGTGATGGAGCCTAATATTCGGTACTTACCGTGAACAACCAATTCATAAATATTAGAGAATGGCTCCATCACAAATCTTTAGGTTTAGTTGTTATTGGTTAAAGATTTACAACCCTTGTTTTGCACAAAGACTTATGCCATAGGCATAAGTTAATTTCTTCTGTAGCCATATTGCAGGCATTTAGGTATTAAGGTTTATTTGTGAGTAATGTGAATTAATCAGCAGCTGATTCTTAATGCTGTTAGTCACATGTCTGCTGATATTTAAGTGAGATTTTTCTTGCCAGCTGAAGAGGGTAGGGGCCGGTATATCTCCTTATAATGCTTTATAGAATTATATAACATGGGGCAGGGTGTAGGTTGGTGTGAAAGGGAAAATAGGCCCGATTTAAATCGGGCCTAAAAAGGATATATTACTTCTTGATAAATCTTTGGATAACTTGAGTATCGCCTTTATTGATGCGGATAATGTAGATATCAGCAGGTAAGTTAGATACGTCAACAGATTTGCCATTAAATTTGCTGCTATACACTTCTTTACCTGTTTTGTCGATGATGCTTAAAGAAGCACCTTCTAAATCAGCACCTTTTACTGTTACAGTTTCTGTAGCAGGGTTAGGGTATACGGCTACTTCGTTAGCTTTTTCAGCTACTTCAACAGCAGCAGTTCTTGCTCCGGCACCAACTTTGGTGATTTTTAACCAGTTGATGTTCCATCCGCCATTTTGAGCGTATAAACCTAAGTTTTGTGTTCCTGCAGCAGGGATGTTTACAGTGTGAGACACGGTAGTCCATGTTTGCCATCCGCCAGTAGCAGGTACATTTACAGTTCCTAATACAGTGGCTCCAGCATTAAGGTCAGCAGAAATTACTCCACCACCAGTTTCGCTAGCTACTCTATATTCAATTTTGTAAGATCCGCTAGAAGGGAAGTCTATAGCAGTGTAAGCCATCCAGTCACCAGTTTCGATGTAACCAACGCTTTCTCCACCTTCAGAGCAAGCTTCTTTTTCAACACCTGACATAGAACCATAGCTCTCTGCCTCGATAGTCTTAGACCAGCTGTTGCCACCACCTACAGCAACTAATTGCCAGTGTGCACATAATTGTCCATTGTCATCATACTGACCAATGTTTGCTCCAGCCTCTAAGCTAGCATAAGCTACTTCAAGGATTCTTCCACTGTGAACAGCTCTAAGCTTGTAGTAACCATTACCAGCATCTTCAATTTTGAATTTTTGGTTGTCTCCACCTGCATATTCCCACTGGTGTAGGTTAGCAAAGTTAGCAGTGCTTGCGCCATCGATGTCAGCAACTTTTCCTGTTTTCACACAAGTCATAGTGTAAATACCAGAAGATACTTCGTTTAACACGAATTGCTGATTAGTGCTTCCAGTAGCATTCCACTGTAAGATGTTAGTTCCGTTAGCAGTATTACCGTTTTCGGCAACATCCATAACTAAACCACTTTGTCTGTTTTTTAAAGTATAAGTACCGCTAAGACCAGTTACACCATTACCACCTGTTGGAGGGTTAGGGTCAGTTGGGTCTAAACCTGCGAAACCTCCGATAGTAATTTTGATGCTTGAAGGAGCAGGAGTGTGTATTGTAGCTGATTGATCAAATACATCATCATAAGCAAAAGTATAAGTTTTGCTGTCTACACTGATATCATTTCTGTGGAAGAATGCTGAATACCAGTTGTAAGGCCATGTTTGGTAATATTTAGAAACATCACCGAAGTCTTGTAACACACCAGAAGGCACGTTTAAGTCAAGCGCGTGTCTTGTAATAGCTGCTACAAACTGAGCTTGAACAACTTTGTCAGCTTCAGAACCAGTAGCTAAGTTACCACTACCTTCCATAGCTTCTTCTGTGCTAGGCTTTCCAGGTATAGTAGCTACCTGTCCATCTCTATCTCTAGTGAATACGAACGCATCACCTTGAACTCTACCTCTCCAAGTACCAGCTTGTCCTGAATAGAATACCAATTCATCGCTTCTATACTTGTTCCAAATGTCGTTGATGTATCCATCAAAGAAGTTTTTAGGGAAGTTAGGGTTTTTAGCAGGGAATTGGATCATTCCTTCGCTCTCGTTTAAAATACCACTAAACTCAGCAGGTGCTGTAGCTTTCCACTCGTTGATTATTTCTTGGTGTGTTTTTAATTCACCTACTCTTTTGTAGAAATTGTCACCCCAAACTTCAAGACCCATTGGGTACTGGTAGTTATCTACTCTAGATGTGTTACACCACAATCCGTATTGGTTATAAGTAAGCTCTACGATGTCATACTTAATACCTTGGTTAGGATCTGTAGGGTTTTCTAAAGCAGGAGCAGAATATCCTTGCACTGCACCAGAGTGACCGAAGAAATACAAGAATAATTGGCTTTGGAAAGAGATTAAGATTCTACATCCAGCAATTTGAGGGATGTTGATAGTGCGGTTAGGTATTTCGCTTAGTCTTCTAAAACAGTTAGCATACATGGCGTTATTACCCGGACCTTTGTTACCTCCAATAACGGGCCCTTGCACCGTGTTATAAGAAGGATCCATAGGACGTACTTGGCCATTAGTAGGGTCTACCCATACGTGGCCATCAGTGATTCCTACGATAGCTACATAAACCTGATCATCAGGATATGGCGAACGGTTAGTGATCTCGTACGGCAGCGTTTGTGCAAATACCGATGAAGAGATTAGGCTCAGCATAAAACATGCTGCAACCAGTAGACGGCTTTTTTTGAAAGCCTGGTTTACAAGTTTTAAATACTTCATTTTAGGTTTAAGTTGTTTATAAAAAATTGGTTGAACTTTAAAATTGGGTTTGGTTTGGGTTTTCCCTTCTTTTTCATGAGTAATATTTATTTTAAAAATTAACAATAGTACGCTTGAAAGAAGCTTGATTGTGAGATTAGACTAAAGCCCATCTACACAATCAAGCAGAAGGTATAGGTTGATTGTAAATCTTGGTTATGAAATATTATAATATCGAAGTGATATATCGCGTTTATATAGGGGCAAGCCGATAGACAGAAAATTAGTAATTGATGATTTCATATAGCGTTGGGTTTGGTTGAAAATCATATTACGAATATTGTATATTATTCCTTTTTATCGAAATATATATATACTACAAATACACATCACTATATATTAATTTAACTCAACAAAACTACATCGATTTAGCTAAAAAACGCTTTATAGTTTCAATTAGGGCTGTTTTTTATTTTCCTTCCTTTTTCTTTTTTTATTTTTTTTCCGCCAGAAAGAATACATCAATTGATATGAAATGAATCGAAAAAAGATTTTTTGATCAGAGAAAAACTGCGAATTTATTGGTGGGTGACTTTTGTGATTTTGTACGATTCGAAGTACGATAATATCACTTGATTTAGATAATTCCTTGTGATTTCTTATTTGAATCCAATGAGATTACTGCGAAATACAAGTATGTGTTTATAGTTATTGTAAATTGAATTTTTCCACTAAACAATGCTTAATATATCAATTCACGGGCAAATAGTGATCGTATAATGTAGATGTCAAGCTAGGGGCTAAACTTTTGTTTGTTAGATGGGGTATTTAATTGACTAATCGTCTTAATTATTGAATTAAAGGCTATTGTAGATAAACTGTTATATGTTTGTTATATCAGTGATAGGCACTTGTTATATGCTGAAATTAGATATCACCTGCTTAAATTTCTACCTTGGTGCTATCATTTATTCATTTAATAAATAAGCGAAATACGATTGTCTGTAGGTGGCTATTGAATGTAATAAACAATATAATAAATAACGGATATGTGGCCAGGTTAAAAGGCATACAAAGCTCCGCTTTTATATGGTATTACAAAGAGGTAGCTCAGTATTTTTTTGATATTGATTTTGCTCATGCCGTATGAAAGCGATTCTTAGCTTTTTCCTTAAAACATATACTACTGTTAAATAATGTATTACCCGGTACATTTTGAATTTTTATTTTAATCTAAACCCAACTCAATGAAAAGACGCATTACTCAAAAAATGTTAATGTTGGCCATTGCTGTGTTTGGGCTGAGCTATGCAGCTCCGCTCTGGGCACAAGATCCTATTTGGTCAGATGAATTTGATGGTACTTCTATTGATAAGTCCATATGGAGTTATAATGTAGGAGGTGATGGAAATGGCAATGGTGAGTTACAATACTACACCGCGGCCAGTGAAAATTCTTATCTCGAAGATGGAAACCTTATAATAGAAGCTAGGAAGGAAAATTATGAAGGCAAGCAATTTACATCTGCCAGATTACGTACTTTAGGTCGTTTTGCTTTTAAATATGGCACATTGGAGGCAAAGATTAAGCTTCCTGATTTGGCTAACGGGCTATGGCCTGCATTTTGGCTTATGGGCAATAACTTTGGAGAAGTGGGCTGGCCTCAGTGTGGTGAAATAGACATCTTAGAGGCCGGTTTTAAAGATGCCATTGATCAAGGAACTGTTAACAGATCAGTGTCTGCTGCCACTCATTGGTGGCATGAGTCTGGTGACTGGGGAGATTGGCTGCAGGCAGATTATTCTGAAGCCACAACTATTGATGGCAACTTCTACGATGATTATCATACTTATAAGCTTGATTGGACCCCCGAGCAACTTCAAATCTCTGTAGATGATAATCCTTATCTTACTCTGGATATTACAGATCCTAACTTATCAGAATTTAATAAGCCGGCTTATATCTTATTAAACTTGGCCGTAGGAGGGTTCAATTTTGTTGAAATTACAGATCCGGCTCAGATTACAGCGCCTTTTCCTGCGCGTATGATGGTCGATTATGTTCGTTTATATGAAAATGACTTTACTGAAATTACTTTAGGAGCCGAAATGGCCCATAGAGGTAATTATGGAATATTTACTGAAACCACAGAGGTAAATGAGTCTTTAAATTTTGGTGCCAGCAGCACTCATTTATATGTGTGGAATAATATGGAAACAAGTACTACCGCTCCTGCTGAAGGTGGCGATGTGCTTAGTTATACTGTAGCGCCCGGTGCTTGGTGGGGTATGGGTATTAACTGTGCTGACCAAAACATGGAATATTATAAAAATGGGTACTTGCACTTTCAGTGTAAAACCACTTATTCAGGAACCATCAACGTAAGTATCTCCAGTACAGGAGCTGATGGATCGGGTGTGGATTTGATAGAAGGTGGTGAGCAGTATGGCTTGGAGCGTGATGGCCAATGGCATGAAGTAGCTATTCCATTATATAAATTCTCTAATGTTGATTTTACAACGGTTAAAATGCCTTTTGCTGTAAGTGGAGGTGATCCTGGTGCTGCTATGGATATCGCTTTTGATGATATTTATTGGTCAGAAAGTATTGCTATTCCTACTCCTGAGTATGGTAATTATGCTGTGTACTCTGAAGACCCGGCTAATTCTACTGCAGGTTCTTTTGGGTTTGGCGTAAGTGGAGATCTTTTTGTTTGGGAAAATACATTAGAATTTACGGATGTAACTCCTGCAGAAGGTAACTCTGCATTATCATTTAAATCAACAGGTGCAGGCTGGTATGGTTTAGGATTAACCGCAAGAGTACCTCATAACTTATCTGCTTTTAATAATGAAGATGGCGCATTGCACTTTGCTATGAAAACCAGCGCTAATGTTGATTTTAGAGTAGGTTTAAAAAGTGGTAATGTAGATGGTGTGGGGCAAAAATGGATTTGGTTCAGAAATGGCAATGACCCTTACGGTTTTGTTAGAGATGGACAATGGCATGAGATTGTAATACCAATAGCAGACATAGCAAGCGATGTTGACTTAATGAATGTAACTCAGATGTTCCAATTATTAGGTACAACCGAAATCAGCGACATTGCTTTTGATAATATTTATTTTTCTGGAGGTAAGGCAGCAGAAGATCCAGGCTCTAATGAAACGCCTATAAATAGAGCACCTTCTGCAGCTATTACAGCCTCTGTGTCAGGAGGGCCGGCTCCACTAAATGTTATGTTCGATGCTAGTCAGTCGTTTGATGTAAATGGTGATGAGCTTACCTATAACTGGATTTTCGGAGATGGAACTGTAGGCTCAGGAGCCGTAGTATCGCATACTTATACTCAAAATGGAAGTTACGAGGTTGCTTTAACCGTTTCTGATGGCTCGTTATCTGATGTGGCTAATTATACCATTTTTGTAAACGATAATTTTGGGAGCACAAAAAGTGCAAAGAGGGGGCTTAGTAATGAGCGTTTCTCTGAGGCAGATATGGCAGCACTTGCGCCTGGTATGTCATGGTGGTATAACTGGGGCACGCAGCCAGAGCAATCGGTTTCTGATGTGCACCTAAACTACGGAGTTGATTTTGTGCCTATGGCATGGGACGAAAGAGCTAATGATCAGCAGATCATCGATTGGTTGCAAAATCACCCTGAAGCAAAATATATTTTAGGTTGGAATGAGCCTAACTTTATAGATCAGGCAGCATTGACTCCTTCAGAGGCTGCAGCGGAATGGCCGAGATTAGAAGCCATTGCTGAGCAGTTTAACCTGGAAATTGTAAGCCCTGCTATGAACTATTGTGGTAACTGTGTGTCAGAAAACGGTACTACTTATTACGATCCTATAGAATATATGGATGATTTCTTCGAGGTTTGTCCTGATTGTAAGGTAGATGCAATAGCTATTCACTCTTATATGGGTACTGTAGGTGCTTTTGAGTGGTATGTGGACTTGTTTAAGAAGTATGACAGGCCTATTTGGGTAACGGAGTTTTGTAATTGGGAGAATGACCCTACTTACGAAGATCAGAAGCGTTTCATGATTCATGCAGTGGATTATTTAGAAAATGATCCTGATGTAGCGAAATATGCTTGGTTTATCGGTCGTCATCAAGGTGCTCCATATATGAGCTTGCTAGAGCAGCAATCTGGGGTGCTTACTGAGCTAGGTCAAATGTATATCAATATGCCAGTCCATGATCCTTCAGTATATTATAATGTACCGGGGTTAATTGAAGCTGAGCAATATGCCACTATGAACGGTGTGCGTCCTGAAGAAACTCAAGATGTGAACGGTTTCCTTGATATAGCTGAAATTGAGTCTGGAGACTGGACAGAGTATCGTTTGAATGCAGAGCAATCTGGCAGTTATAATGTAAGCTTAAGAGTGAAAAGTGCTACGGGAGGAACAATAAATGTGTTGGTGGATGGAGCTCAGCTAGCTGCATTTAATGTGTCAGAAAGCACAGATTATATCAATGTAGACGCCAATGTGGATTTAGCTAATGGCAACCACACCTTAAGGTTAGTGTATGCGCAAGGTAGTTTCAATGTTAATACTATCAACTTTACGCAAGGTGGAGATAATGGTAATAGTGCTCCAATAGCTAATTTTACCAGTAATGTAACTAGTGGAACATCTCCATTGAATGTGAGTTTTGATGCTTCAACTTCTACTGATGCTGATGGCGATGCACTTACATATTCATGGGATTTTGGTGATGGCCAAACAGCTACAGGTGTTAATGCATCCCACACATTTACTGCTGTAGGCGTATATCAAGTGGTGCTGACTGTTAATGATGGTGCTGCCTCTACCACTAAGCAGCTAGAGATAACTGTAAATGATTCTTCTACGCCAATAGGTGATAACTTAGCCTTAAACAAAGCAGTTACTTCATCTACTAATGACGGTGGATATATCGCTGAAAATGTTAATGATGGTGATGCCGGATCAAGATGGGCAAGTACAGCAGAGAGTCCTAGTTGGGTTAAAGTTGATCTTGCAGGTACATACTCACTAAACGCTGCTGTATTAAACTGGGAAAGAGCTAGCGCAGAAAGCTACTTAGTGATGATTTCATCAGTAAATAGTATTCCAGACCCGAACAGTGCTGATTGGACAGTGGTAGCGAGTAAAACTGGAATGGAAGATGTTGCTAGAGTTGATGAACTTGAAATAAGTGCTTCGGGCAGATACTTAGCTGTATATGCTACCAATAAACTTCATCCTTGGGGGTACTCATTATGGGAGCTGGAAGTTTACGGAGAGGAAACTCAAGTTGCTGTTTGTGGAGATACAAATATAGCATTGAATAAAGCAGCAGCGTCATCATCTATTGAAGGAGGAATGCCTGCGGCCAGTGCTTTTGATGGTGATGGAGGAACAAGATGGGGAAGTGGATTCTCTGATGATGAATGGGTAAGAGTTGATCTTGGTGCAGCATATAATGTATGTGAAGTAATCTTAACTTGGGAAGCTGCCTATGGTACTGCTTATGAAATAAGATTAGGTAACTCTACTGATATTAATGCTTCATCGGTAATTGCTACAGTCACAAATAGTGATGGAGGGCAAGATCTTGTAGATACAGATAACAGTGTTTCGGGGCGTTATTTATGGATGAAGGGAATATCAAGAGCTACAGGTTATGGTTATTCATTATGGGAGATGGAAGTGCATGGAGCTTTAGCTTCTGGTGCTGCGCGCATCGGTAATGAAATATCATTCACTCAGGAAGTGAGTGTATATCCTAATCCAGTATATAAAACACTTAATATTTTATTGCCATCAGTGAAGGCTGGAGATCAGATCCAAATCACTTCACTAACAGGAAAAGAAGTAATTACACGAGCAATTGATTCTGCGGAACTTTCAATTGACGTAGCAGATTTGACTCCCGGAGTTTACTTGTTAAAAGTGACTGGGGCTCAAAAGAAGATCGTTAGGTTTATCAAACGATAATCAATGAATAAAAGGTGGGCGATACGTCCTGCCTGCCTTTTATTTCTACACAAAGAAAAATACCCTTTATAAAATCGCATTTGTACTGAAATCAGATAAGTCATTTAACTGATCCTGATATTTCTATATCCTTAATTTTCAGTCATTTAAACTTCTGTGGTTTAATTTATGTGAATTGTTGGTGTATAGGTGTTTGTAAATCAGTTGATTATGGTTTTTGATTAAACTAATACTTAAGTGAATGTGCGATTTTAGTGAATAAATAAACGCTACAACTTATGAAAAAAATTGTACTAACCGCTTTGGCTTTGTGCGGCATTATGTCGGCAAAAAGTCAGAGCCAAAACTGGCAGCTTATCTGGAGTGATGAGTTCAATGGGCAGTCGCTTGATTTGACCAAATGGTCTTTTGAAACAGGAACTGGAGTTAATGGTGATTGGGGTACTGGTCAGCTCGATAGAGCTACTGATAGGCCTGAAAATGTCTCCATAGAACAAGGTATACAGGGTGCTGATGGTGGTGCTTTACGAATCACCACGCGTAAAGAGCATTATATTGATAGAGAATATACTAGTGGTAGGATTAACTCCATGGGAAAAGCCAGCTGGGGGCCTAACCACAGAATAGTGGCCCGTGTATGGCCGCAAGATGTTCGTACTATGGGACAGGGATTTGCATTTTGGATGATGCCCGATGAAATTCCTGATGGAGCAGATCATATCAGTTGGCCGCAAGGAGGGGAGATTGACATTATGGAATATGTAGGTTCTATTCCGCGGCATAATTTAGGTTCAGTGCATTATGCCTGGGATTGGAATGGTAACGAATGGGCAGATTGGAATCATGGTCATCATGGAGGATACTACAGTTTTGAAGAACAGCAAGTGCCTGATAGCCCTGAATATTTAAGAGTAGATCTTGGTCAGGTGTATAACATCAACCAAGTAATTATAAATTGGGAAAATACAGGTAAAACATTCGCTATTGAAACATCTTTAAATGGCACTACATGGAACCCTGTTTATACCACCAATAATGGTGCTGGCGGAATGCAGACCATTGATTTTGGTAATACTAATGCTCGTTTTGTACGCATGAATGGTACGCAGAGATCAAATGATTGGGGGTATTCCATTTTTGAGTTTCAAGTGTTTGGTGATGGTACCGGAAATCTGGCTCTCAACAAATCGGTAACAGCCTCATCCAGTCAGGGAGATGATGTAGGCGCCAGCTTTGCTGTAGATGGCGACAACGGCAGTAGGTGGAGTAGCTCATTGAGAGATCCACAGTACCAGTGCTGCGACCAGTCACCTACCTCTGATCCTAATGTAGGAGCTAATAACTGGCATGAATACGGTATCAATTGGTATTCAGATAGAATGGAATTTTTTATCGATAACAATGTATATCATATCCATTATTTTAACGATGGAGCTGCTTTTGATTTAGATGGTGAAAATGAGTCTGCCGTAGTAGAGGTGAATGGAAGGAATGTGAAGAAGACAGAGTTTTCCAACCTTTACTCTGAGTGGCATCCTTTTGAGCATAAAATGTATGCTATTTTAAGTGCTGGTGTTGGGGGTGGTGGCCAAACTTATGGCGGGCCTATTGTAGATCAGGCACAATTTCCTACTGACGTTTATGTAGATTGGGTTCGTGTTTACTCTAATGGAGAAGAATTTAATGCGCCTCCCTCAGTTGGGTTTACAAGCCCCACTTCATTAGATACATATCCTGCCCCTGCTAATATTACCTTAACAGCACAGGCTTCTGATAGAGATGGTACGGTTACTTCAGTGTCTTTTTATGATGGAGATCAATTGATAGGAACTGATAATAGCGCACCTTTTAGCTTCAATTGGACTAATGTTAGTGCTGGTGTTCACACTATTAAAGCCGTAGCTACAGATAATGGCGGGGCTACCGGGTATACCACTTTAGATGTAGCAGTAAATGGCGCAGGAGCTAATCTTGCACTTAATAGACCGGGTACGGCATCTTCAGTAACGGGTAACTTCAGTGCCTCTCAGGCTTTTGATGGTGATGTAGAAACAAGGTGGGAAAGTGCTTATGCTGATCCACAGTGGATATATGTTGACTTAGGTAATACTTATGCTGTTGAGAGAGTGAAAATAATTTGGGAAACAGCTAAAGCATCTAATTACAGAATAGAAATTTCTAATGATAAGACTAACTGGACACTGCTTAAGAGTGTAACAGGAAACACAGACTTACAAAATGAATTTTCTGATTTAAGTGGTTCGGGTCGATATGTCCGAATGTATGGAAGCACGAGAACTACCAGCTACGGCTATTCTATTTTTAGTATGGAAGTATATGGCCAAGGTTCCGGTGACGGAGGAGGAGATGATTTTGAATGTGGAACGTCCAACCTTGCACTTGGTAAAACTTATGCGGCATCTTCAGCAGAAGGAGCATTTACAGCCGCTAGTGCTTTCGATGGCGATGGAGGAACACGATGGGGTAGTGGGTTTAATGATAACGAGTGGATAAGAGTTGATCTAGGCAGTAGCCATCATATTTGCCAAGTGACATTAGTGTGGGAAGCAGCTTATGGTTCTGCTTATGAGATTAGGCTGGGCAATAGTGCAGATGTAAACGCTGCTCAAGTAATAGCATCAGTAAATAATGGTGATGGTGGTACCGATAATGTAACCACTGATAGTGCGCCAGCAGGAAGGTACCTGTTTATGCAAGGAGTTAGTAGGGCTACGGGCTATGGTTACTCATTATGGGAAATGGAAGCGTATGGAGCTTTAGCTTCAGCATCCAGAATTTCTTCAGAGGTGCCTGCTAATCAAAGTCTTATGGTTTTTCCTAATCCAGTGCAGCAGATTTTAAATATTTCGGCTACTAATGCGTCAGAAGCTTATGAAATAGAAATAATGAATATAGTAGGAGAGATAATGAAAGTGCAAAAGATGAGTGAAGGGCAATCATCAATAGATGTTAGTGACCTGACCGCAGGTATTTACTTCTTAAGGTATAAAGGACAAGAGTCTAAGACTATTCGCTTTATTAAGCAATAGTTATAAGTTGAGTCGGAGGCCCGCTGCTCACCACAGCGGGCCTTAATTCAATAATACAACAATAAAAAGTCTGTTCATGAATGAAGTTAGTGAGCAGCAGTATGTGTGTGAACTTCAAAACCTAAATCCAATTAAAATGAAAATTGTTAACCTTTTAGGCTGTCTGGTAGCACTTTTTATGTACTATCAGTCTTCGGCACAGAATCTTGTGCTGAATAAGCAAGTGGAGGCCTCTACGGCAGAGGAACCATTTTTGCCAGCTAATGTTACCGATGGCTCGGTCGATACGCGCTGGGCGTCTAATTATGAGAGTCCTTCCTGGATTAAAATTGACATGGAAGAGTCTTATGATATTAGTGAAATAGTGCTGAATTGGGAAAGGGCCAGTGCTGAGTCTTATTACATTCTTATTTCTGATAGTAATACAGAGCCAAACCCCAATACTTGGACGGTATTATCTCATCAAACAGGTAAGGCTGATGAAGCAAGGATAGATCGTCTTACTGGTTTATCAGGAGCAGGAAGATACTTGGCCATGTATGGCGAAAACAAGTTACATCCTTGGGGATATTCCCTCTTCGAAATTGAAGCTTATGGTGTTGACCCTGCCGGCAATGCAGGTGTAGGCACTGTCAACCTTGCTTTATCTCAACCTACTTCTACTTCTTCAGTGCTTGAAGGGTCTATTAACGTGTCTGATTTTGTTGTAGATGGTACTGATTATACCCGCTGGGAAAGTGACTATCTAGATGATGTAAATATCACTATCGACTTAGGTGCGGAAAAAGACATTACACAAGTGGTGTTGAACTGGGAGACAGCCAGTGCTAAACATTATTTTGTTCAGGCATCTAATGATAGTATCAACTGGACTAACCTTTATGAATTTGATGAGGATGGGCTGCCAGAAGCTGCTCGCATTGATGAAATACCTGTAACTGCTAATACCCGTTTCATTAGAATGCAAGGGGTTGAGCGTAATACTCAGTGGGGGTATTCATTGTTTGAGTTTGAGGTTTATGGTATTGATGATGGTAATTCTGGTGGCGGAGGAGATGGTAATGGAGGAGAGGATACGCAAGCTCCTACTGACCCAAGTAATGTAGTAGCTCATGCAGCAGTGTATGCTGTTACCGTAAGTTGGTCAGCAGCTTCTGACAATGTAGGCGTAGAGAGTTATAGAATTTACGATGGTTCTGTATTAAAAGCCACAATTAATGGAAATAGTTATTCCATGACTATTAGTGGTTTAGAGCCTGGACAAGAATATACATATACCGTTAAAGCTGTAGATGCTGCAGGTAATGAGTCTACAGGTGTGCCTGTAACTTTTACAACTGATGAAAATGGAGGAGGCGGTGATGGTGCTATAGGTGTAGGAAATCTCGCCTTGTCATTACCTGTGTCTGTATCTTCTGTGGTAGAAGGTTCTGATAATAAAGGGGCTAATGCTGTAGATGGTAATGTTACATCTCGTTGGGAAAGTGCTTTTAATGACAATGAATCAATAACTGTTGACCTAGGTGCTGAATACCAAATAGGAAGAATTATCTTAAGATGGGAAACGGCAAGTGGAAAAGATTATCTTATTCAAACATCTAATGATAGTGTTAATTGGAGTACAATTTATCATTTTGATCAGGATGGGTTGACTGAAGAGCCTAGAGTAGATGATTTTCTCGTTTCTGGTTCTGGCAGATACGTAAGAATGCAAGGTGTTGAAAGAAACACACAATGGAGTTATTCATTATTCGAGTTTGAGGTTTATTCTCCAGGTAGTGGGCCAGATGATCTTCCTGATCCTAACCCAAATCCAAACCCGGACCCTGTGCCTCCAGGCCCATCTACATTTGCGGTTATTACCCCAACAGATGGAGCTATGATAACGAATACACGTTTCCCTACTTTAAGTTGGAATGCAAGCCCAGAGGCTGATCATTATGAAGTATGGGTAAATGTTACTAAAACTAACTACGATTGGTATAAGCTAGGTAACCTTTTAGACAGGTTTACAAAAATTGCAGAGGTAGATGGTCTTAGTTATACTTTAGAAGAGCCTCTTACTGACAGATGGACTTATAAATGGTATGTAGTAGCTGTTGGTGGTGAAGTTACTTATTCAGATTTAGGCCTTTTCAGTGTGTATCTGCCACAGGTAGAGCAGCAAAATGATGGAGTTAATATTGTTAATGGCTCTCGTGATATGAATAAGAATGGAACCATTGAACCTTATGAAGATTGGCATAATCCTATCGAAACTAGGGTAAGTGACCTGATGAGTAGAATGACAATAGAGGAGAAGGCGTATCAGATGTTCTATAATGCACAGAAATTCCCAAGATCAGGTTGGGCATTTGGTCCTGGTACTACTAGCGATATGTTCAGTAAGCAAATTGCAAGTGCTGAAACTCGTTTAGGTATTCCATTTGTGTCTGCCGGTGACTGTATCCACGGGTTTAGCACTACGTATCCTACGCAAAGTGCTATGGCAGCATCTCGTAACCTCGATTTAGTAAGGGCTTGTGGAGATGTACAAAGAGTAGAGCAGCATGCAGTTGGTTTCAGAGGTACTTTAGCTCCTTTGGCAGAGGTAGGAACCAAAGTTTTATACCCAAGAATTCAAGAAGGTTGTGGTGAAGATGCAGATTTTGCAGCGGCTATGGTTCGTGCTATGGTATGTGGCTTGCAAGGCGGACCTGAGCTTAACCCAAGTTCTGTATTGGTAACTACAAAACACTGGCCTGGAGAGGGTGCTGGTGGTGAGGCTGGTATAGTATACGATGGTGTATCTATTAAATATCACATGAAGCCTTGGTTTGCTAATGTAGAAGCTGGTGCAGGTAGTGTAATGCCTGGTTATGCAGGAAGTTCATTCTTAGATCCAGGAGGTCCTGGTGCTGGTGATAGTAAGCCTATTCTCGATTATTTAAGAGAGGTAGTGAAATTTGATGGTGTTATATGTACTGACTGGTTGCCGTATGGTGCATGGGTGAGAGCCGCTAAGGCAGGTTCTGATGTAATGGGTGGTGCTGATCCTGGTACTGAAGGCTTTAGTATGGATACCTTTATTGCAGAGGTAGGTGAAGAGAGAATCAATGAGGCTGTAGAGAGAATCCTTATTACTAAATTTAAATTAGGGGTGTTTGAAGATCCATATGGAGATCCTGTAAATGGCCCTGACACTTGGTTTACAGATGAGCATGTGGAGACAGTAACGCAAGCAGCTCGTGAGTCCATGACTTTATTAAAGAATGATGGTATTATGCCATTAGACTTACCTGCCGGTTCTAATTTATTAGTAACAGGAGCTAGAGCAAATGATGGAGAGGGACAGTCTATTTGGACTAGTTATTTTCATGATGAGTATGGCGCTAAAAACATGTGGGAGTCTATTCAGGCAAAAGCGCAAGCAAAAGGTATCAATGCTCAGCTGCATGAGTCAGCTAACCCTGATGCTGCAGTAGTAATAATAGGGGAGCCTACTTATACACACGGTACTGCTTGGGATAAAGACAAGCCATATATTCACGATGCATACTACGAAGTGTCTCAAAAGTATGAATATGATTCTACTACACTTGCTAATGTGCAGCAAATGGGTATACCATACATTGTGGTTGTAGTAATGCCTAGACCTTATGTGCTTACGGATGTAATTGATGATGCTAATGCAGTATTAATCGCCTACCGCTCTGGTGATGGTGGAGGTCCTGCACTTGCCGATATTTTATTTGGAGACTTTACTCCTAAAGGTAAATTGCCTTGGCAGCTACCTCGCTCTTTAAGTCAGGTAGGTACCGACAATCTTAATAACGCTAAAGAACGTTGGGATTTACCATTTGATTTAGGTGCTACTTCAGCTGAAATACAACAAATAAGAGCAAAAATAGCTACAGGAGAGCATATTGAGCCTATTTATGGTAATCCATTATTCCAATACGGATATGGACTTGATAACTATGGTGCGGCCTCTGTTGCTCGTGCTGTAGAGCGTATCGAAGCTATCGAAGAAGTTTCTAAGCAAGACGATAGATTAGAGTTGTATCCTAACCCTGCTACCTACAGGCTACAGGTAAAAGTGAATACTGATGATATTACTGGAGTTTATAAAGTGTACAATCTTTCTGGAGAGCTTATGTTCCGTGGAGAGAAAGAAGCTGCTTTATTCAGTATAGATATTAGCAATTTCAAAAAAGGATTTTACATACTTCATATGGAGCAGGCTGGACAATCGCCAGTGATAAAGAGCTTCATAAAAGAGTAAATAAAGATAGGGATAAGGAGACTAGCGTAATAGCTGGTTGAATGTTTGGGCCTCAAAAGGTAAGTAGCTTACCTGCGAGGCCCTTTTCATTTTGAAATGAAGCGCACTTGAAGTAATAAAACTAACTTAAGTGGTCTTCAGGTGAGATGTATAATGTTATTCAAATAAATCAACTTCCTGATCTTTAATTAACCTTACACTACAGCCATCTGATTTATTTTTTGGTACAATCATTAAGGTTCCTCCACCTCTAATAATTTGTGTTGCATAAGCCTTGCTACTGTCTTCTTCATCTTCCGTAATATTCCAGAAATAAGCAGAGTCATCTTTTTTATCCATTTCACTGTTCTTTATTTTCCTGCCAAAGGGTAAGGCGGAAAAACCATATTGATCTGTACCTCCTAACTCTTCTGAAGCTAATAAATGAGCTGTTTTATGTATTTCAGCGTCAACTGATATAATTAGATTAAGCCAATCGTCATGCTTCGGTATTCGCCAGCCTTTAGGGGCCAAGCCTCTTTCGTCAGTTACCGCATACCAATTGTACAATTTGCCTGAGGCATCATTTTCCTTGCTCCAGGTCCAAGCTGGAGTTTTGTTCTCATAAGCTTCGTTCCATTCTTCATCTGTATTAGCGAAAAATATTTTATCTCCATTTTGAAAATGTGTAGAGCTTAAATTAGTCCCCGACCAAGTTTGCGAGTTGATAACAACTTCCTTCGAGGTATTCACTGTAGAGAAGTTACAGCAAGGGAGAATTATTGTTGTTAATAATATGACTGTGTTTTTTATAAATTTCATTTTAATTATAATATATATTTATATATGAATGCAATTATGAAAAATATGAATTGTCAAGCCTAATAGGTGGCTGCGGATGTCATGTTTGTTTTAAGCTGGTTTCCTGTTTTTTTTATTATTTGAATAAATATAATTAGGTAATTTCCGATTAAAATTTGACCTTTGCTGCATTCTATAAACATTTGGTATAGATAGAAATAGTAAAAATACCCTGCCCGGTGGGTAGGCACATTAAAGGTTGGCTTAAGGTTTACTTCAATGTTGTTAATATATTTTTTCTGTTTTGAAGTAATTTGTAACCGCTAAAGAATTCGTATTAAAAGGCTAACATTCAATCCATCAGTTGATCCGGAACATTTCTCGAAGATACTAACTAATCGAGTGGCAGAATATTTTAAGAGTAACAATACTACCCGTTATGGTAGTAGCCAGTTGATCTTAAAATCAGTATTCATGCTGTCGATGTTTTTTGTTCCGCTTTCCATCATTATTTTCGTACCATTTACCAGCAAACTATTGTTATTTGGTTTGTTTGTATTAAGTGGTTTTGGGATGGCCGGTATTGGTATGGGCATTATGCACGATGCTATTCATGGTTCATTTTCAAAGAATAAAACACTCAATAGATTAATGGGGTATACGATTAATCTAATAGGTGCTAATGATAAAGTATGGAGGCTGCAGCATAACGTGTTGCACCACAGCTATACAAATATTGAAGATCATGATGACGACATCAATGCTCCTTTCTTTTTAAGGTTTTCGCCACATGCTAAAAAGAATAAGTTGCACCGCTACCAGCATTATTATGCATGGTTTTTTTATGGATTATCTACTATATCATGGATTACGGCTAAAGATTACGTTCGTTATTCTAGGTATTATAAAATGGGATTGGTAAAAGATAGAAAAATGTATGTCCGTGGACTAATAAAAATAATCTTATGGAAGATTTTATATTTTTCTTATTCCTTAGGATTGCCCATATTATTATCAGGCTTTTCGCCTATAACGATTATATTAGCGTATTTAACCATGCATTTTGTTACAGGTTTAACCATTACATTGGTTTTTCAAACAGCTCATGTAGTACCAAATGCAGCATTTCCTTTGCCTGATGAGCAAGGTAATATTGAGGCCGAAAGATTAATTCATCAGTTACAAACTACTTGTAATTTTGCACCGAGAAGTGCTTTTCTGTCATGGCTTATTGGCGGTTTAACGCACCAAATAGAACATCATTTATTTCCACATATATCTCACGTTCATTATCGTAAAATAGCTCCAATTGTGAGAAAAACAGCAGAAGAATTTCAATTGCCATATAATTCTAATGGATCTTTTGTTTCTGCAGTTATCAAGCATTTTCAAATGCTGCGCCAGTTGGGGAGAGTTGATACTCCTGCAATGGAGGTGGTATCACACTAAATTAGAGTAATATCTCACCTGAGTAGTGAAAAGTAGTATACAGAAATAGAATTGTAAGTAAGTAGATCGATATTCAGGTCATAGATGATGGAGATATATCAGAATGAGGAAATAATTTAAGAAAAGGAAAATTAATAAATTGAAAACTAAATAATTATGAGAGAAGGTACAGTAAAGTTTTTTAATGAAAGCAAAGGTTACGGCTTTATTACTGAAGACAATTCAAACGAAGATATATTTGTACACGTTTCAGGATTGATCGATGAGATCAGAGAGAATGATAGAGTGCAGTTTGAAACGGAAAGAGGTAAAAAAGGAGTTAATGCTATCAACGTAGAAGTGGTAGACTAATTTACCTAAAGACAAAAGGCACTTTATTGTTAGTAAAGTGTCTTTCCTATTTTTCTTCTATATTTATTCCCCTAATGGCTGTGCTCTATGGCCATATTCAAAGCACTAAAGAATCTCTTCTTTGTTATAAGTGCTAACCCACAATCATATAGTTAGTTGTTTCGTATTTATTTTAATAGTTGTATCGCAGCACATAATATTGCGTTTCAGTGCGTAATTTTATTGTAGTGAGCTCCTAGTTATAAAAATAATTGAAGCTTTTGGGTGATATAACTCAGCTAAAAGGAACATTAATTTAAAAGACAGTGAATATGACCGTTATTGAAGAAGTTAAAGCACCTACTCGTAGCGAGCTGATTGCTGGGTGGTATATTGATGTGTTTCCTATTGTAGCAAGCTATATCCAAAAAAATGGAGGAGGATTAGAGGAGGCGAAAGATGTATTTCAGGAAGCTATAGTGCTTTATTATGAGAAATTGGCATTTACTCCCTTTATTCCAGAAAAGTCGGACAAAGTTTATTTGTTGGGTATAGCTAAAAACCGCTGGCTCAAGCAAGTGGCTAAGCAAGCTAAACTTGAAAATTTAAGCCAAGTTGATCTGGCTGATGATGATGAACTTGAAGTGCAGCCCATAACCAATAAGATCTTGGCTTGCCTAAAACGAACAGGTGAAAAGTGTATGGAGTTACTTCAGGCGTTTTATTACGAAAAATTGAGTATGCAGCAAATGGCTCATAAGTTTGGTTACACCAGCGAAAGATCGGCCACAGTGCAGAAATACAAGTGCTTGGAAAAGGTCAGAAGTGAGGTTAAAAGTAAATCATTGAGCTATGAGGACTTCTTTAATTGAAATTGAGAAAATTGAAAATTTCTTGCTGTGCAAAGGGAAGCCAGAAGAAAGGCTGCTAACTGAAGCTAAGGCTTGTATTGACGAAGGTTTTAAAGAACAAGTGATGCTCCAATCGAAATCATATGAGTTGATAAAGCTTTACGGGCGTAAAAAGTTAATGCAGGAAATCGAAGTGGTAGAAAATGAAGTTTTCAAATCAAGTCATTATCGGTCTTTTCAAGAACGCATAAGATCAATTTTTAAATTTTAAAGCATGAATTTTCAGTCCAATTTAATTCCCATGGTCATAGACCAAAGCAGTAGGGGAGAGCGAGCCTATGATATTTTTAGCTTGCTGCTAAAAGAACGAATCATATTTCTAGGATCAGCCATTGATGATCAGGTGGCCAATTTGGTAGTTGCTCAATTACTTTATCTCAATAGCCAGAGTGCTACACGGCAAATCGATATGTATATTCAGTCACCAGGTGGCTCTGTGTATGCAGGTATGGCTATATACGATGCTATGCAGATGATATCAGCGCCAGTGTCTACCGTGGCAGTAGGTTTTTCAGGAAGCATGGGCACAGCATTATTGACTTCTGGTGCTAAAGGCAAGAGGTATGCTTTGGCGCAGGCCACCATACACCAGCATCCTACAAGTGGAGGAGCCAAAGGTTATACTGAAGATGTAAGGATAGCCACGCGTGAACAAGAGCGACTGCAAGCTCAATTATTTCAATTAATGGGAAAGCATAGTGGACACACTTGGCAGGAAATAGAAGAACTCTTTCGGAGAGATAAATTTATGAATGCACTAGAAGCAAAGGCCTATGGTTTTGTAGATGAAGTGCTGGGAGACACCTCAAATCTCATTAAAATGAACAATATAGATGCTGAAGTAAGCTTATATGGCGATTCAGTAAAGGGCTGATGGCGGGTGTTTTACTCTTGTTTTAAATTAAGGAGCTATCAGGCTTTTTGTCTGCCAGTTTGGTTAGTACTTGTTTTAATTGTTGTTCTACTTCTACTAACTCATCTGATTTTGTCTTTATAAGGTCAGTTATGGTAGTAATGCACTGCTTTTCATCTGCGCTTAGTTGTTGGTCATAGTCCATAAATAGAACGATTGAAGTTATCTTTGACCTTAATTCTAAAGAGTCTCTTTGAAGTTTATTAGTATAAGTTACTAGTTGGTTAAATGACTGGTTCATCATATGAAATAGTACTTTTTTGATTTAATTAAATGTAAGACTCTTTCAGTAGAATGTAAAGTGTGTGCTTAGTCTTTTCTTTCAATGACTTATAGCTGCTCTTAGGCACGTTTAGTCTCTTTAGGGCAGCTTTAAAGTCATGTATCATTTAGATAAATAGCCTTATTTATTTTAATTTTTGTTATCTAATTGCGCTTCCCTTGAGTTATGAGGTTAGTTATTTAGGAATTGTTGAATTTCAATAAGTAAGTCATCATATTTTTCTTCAATCACTAAGTGGCCACTTTCAGGTATGGTTTTTAACTTACTCCCAGAGATTAATTCATGTAATTCGTGTGCTTTTTCAATCGGAATCCATTCATCACTTTCTCCCCATAGTATCAGCGTAGGTATTTTAATGTGGTTATAAATTTTTTGAATCTCATCGGTGTACTTTGAATCAGCTTGGGCGATTTGTCTATAAAAGGCCGCTTTGCCTTTCTCGCCTCGCCAGGGCTCAATAATTCCTTCTATTGTATCATGATTAAGTTTGTTATAGGCTGCGGTTTTGATGTATGTTTCTACCACCGCTTCGTGTATGTAGTCGGGCATGCCAGCAAATGCACTTTCATGTTTGTTTACGTGCTTGAAAAACGGAGAACCCCAAGGGGAAATGGCCACAGGATCAATAACTATTAATTTTTGATATGATTTCTTATTAATTAAATGAGTTCTCAATACAGTAGTGCCTCCAAAGTCATGACCTATTGCTATAGGGTTTTCGAGTTGCCAATAGTCTATGAGCGAAGCTAAAACTTCATTTTGAATACCAAGGGACACATCTCCGGCAGACTTATCTGACTGGCCATACCCAAGTAAGTCATAATAGTATACTTTGTATTGAGTTGATAAACCATTAATCAAATGCCTTAGGTTAAATGATGACCATGGGGTTCCATGTACAATGATTAGGGGTGTTCCATCCCCTTTTGTGTCCCAGCTAATTTTTCTTCCTTTAAAGTCGAAGCTATTCTTAAGTATCCAGTTTTTCATTTGATTCAAATCATGTTGGTTTTTTCAAAAGCTCATAATGCTTTCCTCTTTGGGTGACTATTGTAGTCTAATGACAGAGCTTTAAAGTAGGAAAATTTTTGAGTTTTTTAAGGATGTTACCGGGTGTTCTGACACAAATTTTTACATGGCCTGTTAAATTAGGATATGAATAAATAACTATCTAATTTAAGTGATAAATCGATTTAATGATGTCTCCTGAAAACTTCTATTACTGTTGTTGACTATTTTTTCAGGAGTAGTGCTGCCTGCTTGGCAGTGATCTTTATCAATAATTACTTATCTATCATGAATAAAAAAATCCTTTTAATCATTGCCTGTATTATGAATGTAATACTCGCAGTACATGCGCAGGAGTACGACCCTGTAGCCAACCCTAAAGCCATAGTAACTTCTGGAAGTGCTCGCTTTACAGTGTTAACCCCCAGGTTAATAAGAATGGAATGGTCAGCTAAAAAGCAGTTTGTAGATAATGCCTCTTTAACGTTTGTTAACCGGAAAGTAGAGGTGCCAGAGTTCGCGCAAAAGCAAGAAAATGGAAAGTTGGTTATTACAACAGAATTTTTAGAGCTTACCTATGAAGAAGGCTCGGGAAAGTTTACAACCGAAAACCTAAAAGTAACTTATAAAAATGGAGATGCATCTATTTTGTGGCAGCCGGGTAAAAAAAATGAGGGCAACTTGCTGGGAACCACACGCACGTTAGACCAGGCCAATGGCGCACCTAGAGAAGGTTTAGAGCAAGGTATTATATCTAGAGATGGTTGGATGATGATTGATGACTCGGAAAGGCCTCTTTTTGATAATTCTGATTGGCAGTGGGTAATGGCTAGAAAAAATGATAAGGTTCAGGATTTTTATCTCTTCATGTATGGAGATGATTACAAGGCAGCATTAAAAGACTACACCGCTGTAGCGGGTAAGATTGCTATGCCGCCTCGTTTTGCATTTGGTGCGTGGTGGTCTCGATATAGAGAGTATACCGATGTGCAGTTTAGAGAGTTGGTCGATGAATTTGATACGCATGATGTGCCATTAGATGTGCTGGTGATAGATATTGATTGGCATATCAGGGTGTTGCCAGAGTTCTTTAAAAATGGCCAGCTGCAGCCAGATCAAGCTGGGCAACCTTATGGTTGGACGGGCTACACATGGGATACTCATTATTTTCCTGATCCTGATAAATTCTTGAAATGGACTGACGATCAAAATTTAAAAACATGTTTAAATCTACATCCGGCATCGGGTGTTCAGCCATATGAAAAGGAGTATCCGCAGATGGCCAAAGCTATGGGGATTAACCCAGCCACAAAAAAATACGTGCCTTTTGATATTACAGATAAAAAGTTTGCAAAAAGCTATATGGATATATTGCTGCACCCTATGGAGAAAAGCGGCATAGATTTTTGGTGGTTAGATTGGCAGCAGTGGGGTAGTACTAATATTCCTGGAGTGAACCCCACCTTTTATCTCAACTACGTTCATTATAGTGATATGGAGCGCCAAAATAAGGTGCGGCCACTTATTTTTCATCGCTGGGGAGGTTTGGGAAATCATAGATACCAGATTGGTTTTTCTGGTGATACATACAATACCTGGAAATCGTTGGCTTACCAACCCTACTTTACAGCCACAGCAGCCAATGTAGGCTTCGGGTATTGGAGCCATGATATTGGAGGGCATTTTGGCTATCCTAATTCAGCTGAGATGTATACCCGGTGGATTCAGTGGGGTATTTTTAGTCCAATATTTAGAACGCACTGCACCGCCAGCAGTTGGCTAGAACGTAGAATTTGGGCATATCCATTAGAATATTTTGAAGTTATGAGAAAGGCCTATTGGTTAAGGTATGCCATGGTACCTTATATCTATACAGAAGCTCATCATAGTTACGAAAGTGGAGTGTCAATAGTGCATCCATTGTATTACGAATACCCCGATAAGCAAGAAGCTTATGATTTTAAAGATCAATACATGTTTGGTCGTAATATGTTAGTATCGCCCATTACAAAACCTTTGGGTAAGGATAGTCTTTACACAATGCAGAAGGTTTGGTTGCCAGAAGGAGATTGGTTTGAAATGAGTACGGGTACTATGCTAGCCGGAGATAGATCACTTGAAATGCCTTTTACTATTGATGATACGCCTGTGTTTATAAAAGCAGGTTCTATTGTGCCTATGCAGCCAAAAACTGATAGGTTAGATAGTGCTGTGGTGAGTAGGCTAATTCTCAACTTCTACCCTGGAGATAAAGGGGAGTATACTCTATATGAAGATGAAGGAAACAATAATAATTATAAAAAAGGAGCTTTTGCACTTACTCCTATCAAATATCAGCGTGAAGAAACCAGTACCAGTGTTGTTATTGAGCCTGTAAAAGGCACTTTTTCAGGCATGTTAAGTTCGCGTGCTTATGAGCTAAGGTTTCCTAATACTTTTTTACCCAAAAAGGTGCTAGTTAATGGAAAAGCTTACAGTTATAATTCATCGCATAAAGAAGGTTCTTGGAGTTATTCAGGTGATAATTTGGAAACGAGGGTTTATCTTCCTTCATCTTCAGTTAGTAAATCTATAAAAGTAGAAATTGAATTTCCTGATGCAGATCAAAACCTGTTGTCAGGCATAAAAGGTCAGTTGAAGTATATTCAGAAGTTTGACAACTTTAGAGGTAAACATGAGTGGGATAGAGGCAGATACGATGCTTTAACAATAGCGACACTTGCTACATTCGGTAAGCGCCTTGAATATTTTCCTGAAAATATTGGCGAAGCTCAAATTCATGAATTTAATGATAACTGGAATAAGGCTGTGTTAACCCTTCAAGAGATTTCTAAAGAAGATGCTGATTATGGCCCTTACTATGAATTGCTGAAACTATTTGGGGAGGTTCCTGATAGTCCAAAAATACAACCGAAAGGACAGTCTAATATTTTTGAAGGCAAGGCTATGGTTGACATTGAAACTGTAAGTGACAATATCATTTATTTTTCTGTTGATGGAACCACGCCAACCAGAAAGTCAACACAATATGTTGCTCCTATCAAAATAGAACAACCCACGGTAGTTAAGGCTATTGCCTGTGAAGGTGCTGATGGGCCATGTAGTTCAGTAGCATCGGCCACATTTTATCATGAAAATACAGGTATGGAGTACGCTGTTTATGCTGGAACTTTTAACCAAGTGCCAGATTTTAATCAGCTAAATCCAGATAAAAAGGGAGTTACGCACGACCTGAAACTAGAGGATTTGACTGATACGCATAGAAATTATGCAGCACAGTTTACAGGTACCATAACTTTGCCTGAAAAAGGAAAATATACTTTTTATCTTTTGTCAGATGATGGCAGTAAGTTATTTATTGATGGAAATTTAATTATAGATAATGATGGTCCACATTCGCCAACAGAAAAACAGGCAACACTGAAACTGTCGAAGGGAGATCATGAGGTTAAAATAGGGTATTTTCAAGGGGCAGGAGGCCAGCAGCTGAGTCTCGAGTTGGAGTCTGGTTCACTATCAAGAAGAAATGTGCTTCCCTTATATATGAATACTAAGTAATTACCTATCAAAAGGGCTGAATCGCATGATTCAGCCCTTTTGTAGCTAACTTGTATTGGTTAACGAATCAATCAATTCATCAATGATAATAAGATGATATTCTAAGGTAATTGGGCTGTCATAAAGGAAGAATATCGTTTAGCGGATTTTGGTAAACATTATTGCCGGCCTACCGAACTCTTATAGTGAATATAATTTTGAATTTTTTTGATAATGTCACCCGGTTTTATGCTCTGTAATAAATGTGGAATATATGTATTTAGCCTGTGATGGCGGATGTATAAGATGCTTTATTAAAGATTAAAAATGGTAATAAAAGGAATTTGAGAATTGAGTTTTACTTGTATCGTATTCATATTAAGTGATTTATGAAAAAGTGAAATCGGTTTCTTATGGAAATTAGGTTTTTAATTTGTTCAAAATTTGTTAAAATAAGCTCCCAATTGAATAAAAATACTTTTGACCTACTACACTGTTAATAATTTTTTTAACTGGAAAAATGGCATTTATCGGGTTTTAATCTTACTACTGTTCTTTTGTAGCGTAAGACTTGCTAATGCTCAAACTGTTGCTCCTACTTTTAGAAACCTTTCTATTAAAGATGGTTTAGTGGGAGATAATGTCCTGTGTATAAATCAAGACTCTAAGGGCTTTATCTGGATCGGCACCTTTGCGGGCTTGCATAGATATGATGGATATGATTTTAAGGTATTTAATAGAAATGTGCCTCCACACCACCCATATAACCTTATTGCTGATAACACTATTTATTGTATTGAAGAAGATAGTCATAAAGACCTGTGGTTTGGCACTGAGCGTGGATTAAGCCATTATGATCCTGAATTAGATAGCTTCACCAATTATTATCCTAATAAAATTCACCCAGAATTAGGCCCAAGTCATGAAAATGTCAGGTGCATCTATGAGGATGAAGACGGATATATTTGGTTAGGTACTTATGGTGGCGGTATCAATTGTTTTGATCCGAAAACCAAGGAGTTTAGGCATTTTAGAAATGACAAAGGGGCTCCACTTCCTTGTGAAAAAATTAATGATTTTTATGTAGATAAAGATGGGAGATTTTGGATAGGCACAGAAGATTGTGGCTTGGTAAAGTTTGATAGAACCAACGAGACCTTTAAGGAGTTTATGCCGGATAATGAAGATCCGTATGCCATAACTGACGATGTAGTAAATGATATAATTGAAGATAAATATGGTAAACTCTGGGTGGCAACATGGGGTGGGGGAGTCTGTGAGTTTGATCCGTTTACAGAGCGGTTTCATGCTTACAAATACAGTAACAATAAAAAAGGGACGCTTAGAAATGGAATAGTAAGGTCGGTTTTAGAGGATAGCAATGGCAAAATTTGGGCTGCAACCTTTGGAGGTGGCTTAAGTTTATTTGATAGAGAAACCCATTCCTTCAGTACCTTTTTAACCAATAGCGAAAATCCATTGAGTATTTCGAATAATTTGCTGTGGGCGCTTTTCGAAGATAGCAATGGCCTGTTGTGGATAGGGACTTCTGGCGCAGGAGTGAATATTTTGAACCCTACCAGAGAAGGGTTTTCTCATTATGAAATTAATTCTGGAGCCAGGTCTTTGGTAAATAATCAAATTTCTAGTGTTTGCGAAATGGACAATGGCGAAGTGTGGCTGGGGACTGTTGAGGGGGGGATACAGATTTTGGATAGAGAAACGGGAAAAACCAAGCTTTTTGATCGTTTGAAAGAAGACCCACCAACTACTATTAGAAAAATATATCAAGACCGGCATAAGGATATATGGATTGGTACAGATGAAGGACTTTATTATTATAAGAGGAGCAATGGCAAGCTTATGTACTATAGGCACAAAGCTACCAATCCTTACAGTTTAGATGCTAAAGGGGTTTATGCTATAGCGGAAGATAGTCATGGTACCATTTGGGTGGGTACTTGGGAAACAGGGCTTAATAGGCTCGATAGCAATGAATACGCTAAAGAAAACCCTGAGGCGGCACAGTTTAAGCATTATCGGCATTCTATGTCTGATTCCTCTACTATCTCCTCTGATAAGATCTGGGATATTTATATTGATAAAAATGATGACCTGTGGATAGGGACAGAAAAATCACTGGATAAATATGATCCTGAAACGGAAGAGTTTTACCATTACGGAGCCATGAATGCCAGTAAAATAATCGCTGATCCGGCAGGTACTTTTTGGGTGGGTACGTATGGGCAAGGGATTATGAAATTTAACCCCAGAACCAATAAAATTAAATTTTACAACCAGCTGGCCAATGTGGATATTAACCTGGTGTTGGATATGGTTCCTGATAAGGATAATAATCTTTGGCTATGTTCTATCGATGGAATTACTAAGTTTAATTTGAAAACCGAAGAGTTTGTAAACATTGATTTAACCTATGAGCTGAAGAAAAATGAATATGCCATTAATGTCATTAATGTGCTGCATGATGGCAAGTTTTTGCTAGGGGGTGATTTTGGTGTAGATATTTTTGATCCTGAAAAGATAAAGCTGCAGGAGACCGTGCCTGAGGTGGTGTTTACCGATTTTCAGATTTTTAATAAAACAGTATCTATTCACTCATTAGCCGGTAAAGAGATGCTCGGAAAGGCAATATCATATACTGATCAGGTGAAGCTGACCTATGAAGCTAGTCTTTTTAGCATAGAATTTTCGGCTTTGTATTATAGTTCTCAAGATAGGCATCATTATGCTTATAAGCTTGATGGTTTTGATTCCGAATGGCATTATGCGCATGCTGATAGTAGAAAAGCGACCTATATGAACCTTGATCCGGGTGAATATACCTTTAGAGTGAAGGCTGCTACACGAGAAGGTAATTGGAGTAAGGATAAGCTCTTGAAAATAAATATCTCCCCACCTTTTTGGAACACCCTATTATTTAAAGTGGCTGTTGCGCTGCTGCTTCTCGGCAGTTTGGCTTATTTCTATAAAAGGCGCTTAAGTTCTGAAAGGAGTGAGGTGGTGCGCCAGTATAATGCAGATAAGCTGATGCAGGAGCAAGAAATTATTAAGCTCAAAAATGAAAAACTAGATGCAGAACTTGAGCATAAAAAGAAAGAGCTGGCATCGTCTACATTGCACAATATGCATAAAAGTGAAGAGCTTTCAAATGTGAGTGATAGTTTAAAGGCTGTGGAAAAGGAATTGAAAGGATCTCCTTACGAAAAGAAAATCAAGAAAATAATAGACCAGATAGATCAGAATATAGAGAATAATGATAACTGGGAATACTTCGAAAAGAACTTCAATTTACTGCACGAAGATTTTCTGAAGCGATTTATGGAAGCTTACCCTAGGCTTACCCACAAAGATTTGAAAATTTGCGCATTTATCAGAATGAACTTTGATAATAAAGAAATTGCGCGAATGTTAAATATTACCCCCGAAAGCTTAGGGGTAAGTAGAACTCGTATCAGAAAAAAAATAAACCTAGATAAGGGCACCTATTTGAATGATTTTGTAATGAGGTTTTAAATACAGCCCTAAATAATCCTGTAAGTACTTACTGTTAAAATCCTGTTATATTAGATTAGTGATATTGAAGGGGTGCGTGTGCGTACACTTTTTGAAATTTTTAAATTCTTTATTTTTTTAAAATTAGGGTGTAATTTGGTGTAACTTGGTGTAATTGAGGCTACTATTTTTGTTTTTGGGGTCTATTTTTGATGTATTAACTAATTGTTAAGTTAATTTTTTCTTTTAGGTCTTTATTTTTTGTTGTAGGTGTTTCGATATTTTACATGCATTTTATTCTTTGTAACTGATAAAAATCCAAATTTATTGAAATCTTACTTTAATAAATGCAAATATCTACTCTCTCTTACATTCAGCTTTTAAAAAGTTAGTGCCTTTTGCGTGGTTAAGCTGTCAAAAATGACCGTCAAATATCATTTATATTATTTTTTGATGAGAATAGAATAAATTCTTACATACCTGCCAGTTCCTGCATTTCGAGATGCCATCTCAGCTTTTTTTCAACTTAATTAGTGATAATGATACGCCATAGACTTGGTGTTGTGTTTGGGCTTATTAATCAGCCACCCTCATGCAGATTAATTATGGACACAGCATTTCAGGTATCCTACCGAATGATTTCGTTCGGTTAACACTGTATTAACAAGAATAAACACTACTCAATTATTGATGAATAAAAAAACTGTATAAGCTAACCATTGACCAACTTAAATCAACCTAACTATGAATCAGTACAAAATTCTCGCAGTTACTCCTTGTGAGTATCCTGATGTCAATTTTGTTCTGTCCGTACTTAAAAGCACAGCATTTCCTGTATTGCATTTAGGTAGCGACAGACAGGCAGCCACGGCAGCGCTAACCACGCTTGTATCAAAAACAAAAAAAGCTTTTGGGGTTATTATCAATTCTCCTGAAACGCAAGACATCGAATTGCCTGCACAGGCAGAGCTTCTCATTTCTCCTGCATTTCTTAATCTTACCGTTCCTAAGGAGGTGAAGCACTTTATTCAAGTGCGAAATGAAAAAGAGGCGCTTGATGCCGAATCAGTGAAACCTGAAGGTATAATCATCAAAGGAAGTGATGGTGCCGGGTATGTAGGGAGCGAATCTTCTTTTATATTATTCCAACGAATAAAAAACTTGGTCAATACTCCTCTTTTTATACAAGGAGGCATGGGCATACATACCGCTCCGGCTCTAATGATGGCAGGAGCTGCAGGTGTGGTACTCGATAGTCAGTTGGCATTATTTCCAGAAAGTGGTTTGCCACAGGCTACAAAAGATGTGTTAGCCAAGGTTGATGGTACTGATACCAGAGTGATTGATGGCTTTAGGTTATTGGTTAGGCCAAATTCTCCTAAACTGCCTGAGTTGGCTACATTAGATGATATCAAGCCATATTTGATCAGTAAAGAAATAGACAAAGGGTTATTACCCGTTGGTCAGGATATTAGTATTAGTAGAGACTTGGTGGCTAAGTTTAAAACCATTAAGAAAATGGTTTTTGGAATGCATGAAGCTATACATGCTCATGTAAAACAAGCAAAGGTGCAGGATGTGATCAGTGCTGATAATGCCTTTGCCAAAGAATTTAATATAAAATATCCTATAGCACAGGGGCCGATGACTAGGGTAAGTGATGAACCCGAATTTGCTAATGCTGTTGCTGAAGAAGGAGGTTTGCCGTTCATTGCGTTGTCTTTAGTAAAGGGACAAAAAGCGGTGGATATGATAGAAAATACAAAAGCTCTAGCGGGTAATAAAACCTGGGGAGTAGGTATTTTAGGCTTTGCGCCACAAGAGTTGAGAGATGAGCAGCTAGGATATATAAAAGAGGCAAAACCCCCTGTGGTGCTTATTGCTGGCGGTCGTCCGTCACAAGCCAAACCATTAGAGGAGTTAGGTATAAAAACGTTCCTTCATGTGCCCAGCACTAGCCTGCTAGACATGTACCTGAAAGAAGGTGCAACAGGTTTCGTTTTTGAAGGTCGAGAATGTGGAGGCCACGTAGGTCCTTTGTCCAGTTTGGTGCTTTGGGATCGTCAAATAGAGCGCTTATTACAAGAAGATGACGCTGAAAAGTTCAATATACTTTTTGCCGGAGGTATTCATGATGCACTTTCAACATCTATGATAGCTACCATGGCCGCACCATTAGCTGCCAAAGGTGCTAAAATAGGCGTGTTGATGGGAACCAGTTATCTGTTTACTAAGGAAGCAGTGAAACATGGAGCTATTTTGGAGCAATTCCAAAGTCAGGCGGTGGCTCATAGCGATACGGTACTTTTAGAAACTGCTCCCGGACATGAAACCAGGTGCTTAAATACACCATTTGCTGATTTCTTTAATCAGGAAAAAGCCAGATTAATGGCTGAAGGGCTGGATAAAAAAGAAATATGGGCTAAGCTTGAAAGTTTAAATGTGGGGAGGTTAAGAATAGCCTCTAAAGGTGTAGAAAGACAAGCCGATAAGTTAGTTGAAATTAGCAATGATGATCAATTAACTACAGGAATGTATATGATAGGAGAGGTAGCTGCTTTGCGCCACAAAGTGGTGAGTATGGCCGAGCTACATGAAGATGTAGCTACTGCAAATAAGGCTATTATAGAAGCTGCCGCACTGCCAGAGTATCCTAAAACAAATAAAAAGGCATTAGATGTGGCTATTGTGGGTATGGCTTGTATTTACCCAGGAGCTAAAGATATAGATGAGTATTGGAAAAATATCCTTCAGGGCAAAGACTGTGTAACAGAAGTGCCAGAAGAAAGATGGAACAAAGACCTATACTATGATCCTAATTCTATGAACGGAGAGAAGACACCTTCTAAGTGGGGTGGGTTTATTCCTAAGATAGATTTTGATCCATTAGAGTTTGGTATTCCTCCGCAATCATTAGCAGCTATAGAACCAACTCAATTACTAAGTTTGTTGGTGGCTAAAAAGGCATTAGAAGATGCTGGCTACGCTGATGAAGGAGTTAATAAAGAAGATATTTCCGTAATTTTTGGAGCCGAGGGAGGAAACGACTTGGCTACTAGCTATGGTTTCAGATGTTTATTCCCTCAAATATTTGGCGAGATACCTAAAGAGGTAGATGAGCTACTGCCAAAAATGACGGAAGATTCATTTCCTGGTGTTTTGGCTAATGTGATCTCGGGTAGAATTACCAACCGATTGGATTTAGGCGGTAGAAATTATACTGTAGATGCAGCATGTGCTTCTTCATTGGCTGCAGTAGATCTTGCTTGCCAGGAATTGATTTTAGGTAAGTCTGAAATGGTATTGGCTGGTGGTGTAGACCTCCACAATGGTATTAATGACTACTTGATGTTTAGTAGCACGCATGCGTTATCTCGCAAAGGAAGGTGTAAGACCTTTGACAAAGATGCAGATGGTATTGCTTTAGGCGAGGGTGTAGCCGTGGTAGCACTTAAACGCTTAGAAGATGCAGAGGCCGATGGTGATAAGGTGTATGCTGTTATTAAAGGAGTTGGAGGATCTAGTGATGGAAAAAGTCTTGGTCTTACCGCACCGCGCAGAGTAGGGCAGGTGAAAGCGTTAGAAAGAGCTTACGAAAGTGCAGGTATTTCTCCTGCTGACGCGGGCTTAATAGAGGCACATGGTACAGGTACTGTTGTAGGTGATAAAACTGAAATCAGTGCATTAACAGATTTGATGCTTCAGGCGGGTGCTACTGTTAATCAGACACACCTTGGCTCAGTAAAAACTCAAATAGGTCATACTAAATGTGCTGCAGGTATTGCTGGGCTTATTAAAACTGCCTTGGCATTGCATCATGGAGTAAAACCTCCTACCATTCAATTAGAAAATCCGAACCCATTCTATAAGCAAAATTCTAGTCCTTTTGCCTTTAACACACAGGCGGGAATATGGACAGATAAAAGAAGGGTGGCTGGTATCAGTGCATTTGGCTTTGGGGGTACTAACTTCCATGCTGTACTGGAGTCTCATAAAAGTGAAGTGTCGCAGGCGTCTGCATTAAAACAGTGGCCGGCAGAACTGTTCGTATTCAGAGGTGATAATTATGAAGAAGCTATAGCTATTGCCTCTACGGTAAAGGATATTTTAGATCAAAATGAGAATGTTTCTCTTAGAGATATTGCCTTTAGCCTAGCTACACAGTCAGATAAAAAAATACAGTTAACTATAGTAGCTGAAGATGCTGGTGATTTAGTAAATAAACTAGAAATAACCAGCAGAGGAGTAGCTACCAAGGGAGTTTATAAAACAGAAGCGAAAGAAGGTAAACTGGCGTTTGTTTTCCCAGGTCAGGGCAGTCAAAAAGTAAATATGGCGAGAGAGCTCTTTGTGGCTTTCCCTGAAATGCGCGAATTGTTGGCCGATCAGCCCGAGTTGCAAAAAGTGCTATTCCCAAGCACTGTTTTTGATGGTCAACTGAAGCAAAAACAAACCGAAGAGATAAAGGATACTCGCAATGCGCAGCCATTATTAGGGGTGGTAGACTATGCCATTGCTAATTTCTTAAGAAAATTAGGCATAGAGCCTGATATGGTGGCAGGCCATAGTTATGGTGAATTGCCGGCATTATGCTTTGCTAATGTAATAGATAAAACAAGCCTTGTGGAATTAAGTAAGGCCAGAGCTAATTCCATACTTAGTGCCATTGATGGTGATCCGGGCACTATGCTAGCTGTAGGGCTTTCAGAGCAAGAATTGATTCCTTTGCTAAAAGGAGAAGAAGGAGTTTATGTTGTGAATTTAAATTCTCCAAAGCAGCAAGTGCTTGCAGGTGCTACTGAGAAAGTGCATGCTTTTGCAGAGAAACTAAAAGCTCAAAATATATCAAGTAGATTAATACCGGTGGCATGTGCATTTCACAGTCCATTATTGGCCGGAGCCAAAAATCTATACACAGAAGAATTAAAACATTACAATTTTGCAGCTCCTACTTTAGATGTATGGTCTAATACTACTGCGGCATTATACCCTACCGCTCCTCAGGAGATTAAAGATAGGCTGGCGGATCATTTGGTGATGCCCGTTAAGTTCTATGAGCAAGTAGAAAAGATGTATGCCGATGGTGCCAGAATATTTGTAGAGGTGGGGCCAGGCAAAGTATTATCATCTTTAGTGAAAAATACTTTGGGCAAAGATGAATTGCTCATCACTACCGATGGTATTGCTGGGGAAGGCGTGCAGCACTTATTAAATGCTGTGGCACAATATATTGCTACAGGAAGAGACGTAGATCTAAGTTATCTTTTTGACGGCAGAGAAGCAGTAAATATGGAGCTTTCTGAGCCTTCTAAATATGCTAAGAGTAAAGCACTTTGGTATGTGAATGGCCATTATTCAGTTCCTGCTCATGGTAAATTGCCAGCACATGGAGCTAAGCCAATCACTAAACAAATAAAGTTGACGGCTGGGGGCAGTATGCCTGCAGCACCAATAGCAAGTGCTGGTACTGAAAAATTAGTGCAAGACTACCTTAATAATGTCAAGAGCATGGTAGATGCTCAGAGAGATGTGATTCTCGGTTATTTAGGGCATACACCTCAAATGCCAAGTGCTCCTAGTCCGCAGATAAATATTCCTGTGGCGGCAGCTTCGGCACCTGAGTCTAAGGCTGCTCCACAGCCAGTACAAGCTCAAGTGAGCATTACACCAGATTCAATAAAAACTATTCTGATGGATATTGTTAGTGAAAAAACTGGCTACCCTAAAGATATGTTGGGCATGGATATGGATATGGAGGCTGACCTTAGTATCGATTCTATCAAACGAATGGAAATTACCGGTGAGCTGAAAGTGAAATTGGGCGGATTTAAAACAGCAGGAAAAAGTGAAGAGGCTTTAATCGAAGAATTAGCAGGAATAAAGACTTTAAAAGGTCTGGTAGATTGGATCGTGGCGAACGTAGAGCAAACACCTGTTAGCAATGTGGCGGCTGTTGCTACTGAGCAGGTGGCTTCAAGTACTACTAATACCGATATAAAGGGCACACTCATAGATATAGTAAGTGAGAAAACCGGATACCCGGAAGATATGCTTGGCATGGACATGGATTTGGAGGCTGATTTAAGTATCGATTCTATCAAACGAATGGAGATTATTGGAGACCTGAAATCCAAGTTGGGAGGTTTTAGCCAAACTAATAAAACTGAAGAACAGCTAGTAGAAGAACTAGCAGCTATAAAAACCTTAAATGGTTTGGTAAACTGGCTAAACGATAGAGTAAAAACTGACGTGAAGGCAGAGGTAATTCAAACCCCAGTTGCTGAAGCTGCTCCTTCTGCAGGGGAGGCTTGGACTGTAGATAAGATCAAAGCTTTATTGATAGGGATTATCAGTGATAAAACCGGTTATCCTGATGAGATGTTGGGTATGGAAATGGACTTAGAGGCCGATTTAAGTATCGATTCTATCAAGAGGATGGAGATCATCAGTGAGTTACGTACCAAATTAGGTGGCTTTAAGAAAACGGATAAATCTGAGGAGGCGCTTATCGAAGAGCTGGCTGGAATCAAAACCTTACAGGGTCTTGTAGGATGGTTAGCAGAAGCGGTTACAGTATCAGCAGAAGTAAAACCTGCACCTGTTGCTAGCAATGGCAATGCTATGCAGGCAGCAGATATTCCTAAGAAAACCGGTCTTAAGGAAAAAATCATCAGGTTAATGGTAAAATTGTCTATACCTGAACAAACTGATACTGATAGCGGTGCACTGAAAGGTCAGCGACTGGCCGTTACTGATGATGGAGGAGATATAGCCATTGCAGTAAAGGCATTGTTAGAAAATAATGGCGCCACGGTAGATATAGTAACAGATATACAAGAGTTAAAGGCTTATGATGGTCTAATATTGTTAGATATTTTTGAATCTTCAAAACGACCTCATATCATTGACTTTGTAACCCTTACGAAAAAGCTTGATCCTGAAAAAGCTAAGTGGGTTTACGCTGTGTCTGACTTAAAAGGTCATTTTAATACGTCTAAAGACATTAAGATGCTTAGGAACTTCCAAGGTTATAGCGGATTCCTAAAGAGCTTAAATAAAGAGTGGCCTCAAACCAGATGTAGAACCATTAATTTGGGAAGTCCATTATCAGCGGAAGATACTGCGGGTGTTGTGCTTAACGAATTATTGCTAAAAGATAACCTCATTGAGGTATTCTACCAAGATGATAAAAGACAGGCCTTTGAACTTGTGCCAACGGAACTTACCAGTGGCACTTCACCAGAGGTAGCTCTTGATAAAGACTCTGTAATATTAGTATTAGGAGGTGCGCAGGGAATCACAGCCGAAATGATGATTCGCTTCTCCAGAGAATATCCTTGTAACTATGTTTTGGTGGGAAGATCGGCAGATCCGAGAGAGGAAGCAGAAGATGCATTTACTTTCTTAGCTACCAAAGATGAAATCAAAAAAGCACTTATACAGCAAGGTGAATTTAAAAAGCCAGCTGAAATAGAAGCTAAAGCACAAAAACTATTCAAGAGAAATCAAATTTTAGGCACTATCAGATCCTTGGAAGCTAATGGAGCTAATGTGGCTTATCATGCCATCGACCTAAGAGATGAGAGTAGTCTGGGAGGTTTGTTAGATGGGCTTTATGAAAAGCATGGTCGTATAGATGGTGTAATTCATGGAGCTGGTTTATTGGAAGATAAGTTGTTCCAAGACAAAACCCCTGAATCTTTTGAAAGAGTATTTACCACTAAAGTAACACCTATAAGAGTGTTGGCTGAGAAACTACAAGATGATGTTCAGTTTGTGGTATTGTTCTCAAGTGTGGCTTCAGTGTATGGTAATAAAGGGCAAACAGATTATGCTGCTGCAAACAGTGTACTCGACATTTATGCATGGGAGTTAAAAGAGAAATTTAAAGGAAAAGTAATCTCTATTAACTGGGGGCCTTGGAAAGGGGCAGGCATGGTGTCACCTACATTGGCACGAGAGTATGAGCGTAGAGGGATCGCACTTATTCCATTGGAAGAAGGTATGGAAACCTTCATCAATGAAATTAAATACGGTCGCGATAGCCAGGTGCTTATAATGGCAGAATAATTTTTCAGAGCCTTTAATCAAAATTACCATGCATAACAATAACGATATTGCTATCGTAGGCATGTCGTGTGTTTTTCCCGGAGCGGGAGATGTACATGCCTATTGGGATAACATAAAGAATAAGTTTAATGCTATTTCGGAAGTTCCTGAAGATCGCTGGGAGAAGGTCTATTATGATCCTTCTTCCACAGCGGTAGATCGGTTTTACTGTAAGAGAGGTGGATTTATTAACGATTTCGCTGATTTTGATCCTCTCGAGTTTGGAATAGTGCCAATAACCGTAGAAGGCACCGAGCCCGATCATTTGCTCACCTTGCGTATGGCCAAGCTAGCCCTAGAAGACGCTGGCGTTTTTGAAAAGAATCGTTCTCTGGAGAAAACGGGCATCATTCTGGGCAAAGGAAATTATATGGGTACAGGTATTACCCGCTTGGTAGAGCAAATGCGTACCGGAGAACACTTGGTGAATCTTTTAAAAAGTGTAGCTCCAGATGTAAGTGATGCCGAACTCGATAAAATAAGAAAGGGCTTTCAGAAAAGTACGGGCCGATTTGGGCCTGATACTGCCATGGGACTAATTCCTAATTTGGCAGCTTCATTGGTAGCCAATAGACTAGATCTAGGTGGTACAGCCTATACTATCGATGCTGCCTGTGCCAGTTCTCTTATTGCCATAGATCATGCTGTTAGCGAGCTAAATAGCGGCCGTTGTGATATGGTGCTTGCGGGAGGTATTCACCTTTGTCAAAATGTCACTTTCTACAGCGTTTTCACTCAATTAGGAGCATTGTCAAGAAACCAAGAGATTAGGCCGTTTGACCAAAATGCTGATGGCTTACTCATAGGTGAAGGCTGCGGTATGGTGGCACTAAAAAGGCTGGAAGATGCGCTTAAAGATAAAGATCATGTATATGCGGTTATCAAAGGTGTGGGCGTAGCTAGCGATGGCGGAGCCACTAGTTTGATGAGCCCTGCAGTAAAGGGGCAATCAAAGGCTATAGAGCAAGCTTGGAATAAAGCTAAGGTAGAGCGTGAAGTAGGATATATCGAAGCACACGGAACTGCCACTCCGCTAGGCGATAAAACCGAAATAGAAACATTAACAAAAGTATTTGGAGGGCGAAATGGAACTCCTCTAGCAGGCCTTGGTTCGGTAAAATCCATGATTGGCCACGCAATGCCAGCAGCTGGCATTGCGGGGTTGATCAAAACTACTTTGGCATTGCATCATGGGCAGTTGCCACCTACTATCAATTGCGATAACCCACTTAAGGCTATAGATGATAGTCGGTTTATGACTGTAAATGAGGTGGTAGATTGGGATCAGACCGAATTGCCAAGACGTGCAGGGGTTAATGCCTTTGGTTTTGGAGGTATTAATGCGCATGTGGTTTTAGAGGGCTTTAATGCGCCCACAAACGAAACAGGTAAGAAAATTTACCCTGTGGCTAAGGCTGAGCTGAAAAAAGATGAGGTGCTGTTGTTGGCAAGAAACACTGCCGAAGAGCTGGTGCATGCCTTGGAAAATGGTGAGGTAGAGGTTGGTCATGGAGATCATGCCTTGGCATTATTTGAGCCTACAAATGAGAGGATAGAGAAAGCAATAAAAATAGTAAAGCGCGGAAAAGCTTGGCGAAACAGAAATGACATATGGTATACTCCTGATCCACTACTTAAAGATGGTGGTAACTTATGCTTCTTGTTTCCCGGACTCGATGCACTTGAAAAAAGTACTATAGATAGTGTTTGCCACTATTTTGATATACCTCGCTTAGAGCATGCTGAATCTTCAGACTTGGTAGAGTCAGGGATTAAGGTTTTTGAGGCCAGTATGATACTGGATAAAGCACTGAAAAAATTGGGTGTGGTGCCTGATATGATTGCCGGACATAGTTTAGGTGAGTGGATAGGCTGTTTTTCAGCGGGTATATGCGATGAGAAGTTTGTGTTAAAGCTTTTAGCACAGTTAGATCCTCATTCCATCACCGTACCAGATGTATTCTTCTTGGTGGTAGGTTGTAGTTTAGAAACTATTAAGCCTATAATAACTGGCATTGAAGATGTTTACCTATCACATGATAATTGTCCTCATCAAGTTATCCTTTGCGGAAATATTGTAGGAATTGAGAAATGTAAAGAGTTATTAAACGAGAGGAAAATATTCAATCAGGTGCTTCCTTTCCAATCAGGTTTTCATTCGCCATTCTTTGAAGATCATATCAGTCAGCTCAGGGATAAAATGGATATTCTGAATGAGTTGCCTCAAATACCATTATGGTCGGCCACTACTACAGGCTTATATCCTAACGATATTGAAGGAATAAGAGAGCTGTCAACCGAACATTTAATAAAACCAGTGAGGTTTAGGGAGTTGGTTGCCAAATTGCACGATAGTGAAAAGGCCAATGTGTTTGTGCAAATGGGTGCAGGCGGTTTAGTAGGCTTTGCTGACGATACGCTTAAGGGCAAAAGGTATTCAGCGCTATCTGCTAGTTCACCCAAAAGAACAGGCTTGAATCAATTGCAACGAGTGGTGGCAGCGTTGTTTGTGGAGGGGAAAGAAGTGGATGTGAATTTCTTGAATTTGATGAAAAAGAAAAGAAGATCTCATCCTATGAAGTTGGCTTTAGGACTACCATTAGTGAAGGAATTTGAAAAGGTAGCTTTGCCTAAGCATGAAAAAGTGGTGATTAAAAATGCACCACAGGTATCTGCAGTATCAGCTGATGCGCACCCATTGTTAAAAGCTTTTCGGGATAATTTTGGCGCTATTGAATATGCGCAGCAAGAAATTGCTTCAGCGTTAGAGTCACGATTTAAAAACTCAGGCCTTGACAGTAACCCTTTATCTGTGGCGGTAGATTTGCCGATTGCTCGTAAGCCAGAGGCAGCCATGGCTATGCAGCCTTTTGAAAAGCCAATGGAGCTGTCGTTGCGTACTTTTCCTGACTTGGTAGATCATGCCATGTATTATCAGAAAGAAGGTTGGAAGCATATGGAAGATATATTTCCTGTGGTGCCCATGACTATGCTTATTCAGTTAATGGCAGAGTTGGTGCTAGAAAATGTGCCTGACAAGAAAATACTAAAAATAGAGAATGTGCAAGCGTTTAAATGGACTATGGTGGCAGAACCTATCCATTTAACGGCTAAAGGAGAGTGGAAAAGCTCTAATCAAATTCATGTTACTTTAGGGGACTACGCCAGGGCAGACATTACTATTGGTGATGGTTATGGACAGTTGGTTTTTGCTACCATCAAAGACTTGGGGGCAGCCATGCAGCCAGCTATTGAAGAGTCTGACATATATACAGAAAAGTACATGTTCCATGGCCCTGCTTATCAGGGGATAAAGAAATTTATTGAAATGGGTGACAGAGGTATGCGTGCCACCATAGCTACAAGTACCGGTAAAGGTTCACTATTAGATAATGCAGGTCAGCTTTTCGGTTTGTGGTGTCATTTGGCTATCCCAGAAGATCATGTGGCTTTCCCTATTAAAATAAATGAAATCCGCTTTTACGATGATATTATGGATCAATCGGGAGATATGGAGTGTACTTGTCAGCTACAGAGCCTGGATGAGGATTTTCCAATCTGCAATATGGTTCTTAATAGAAATGGTAAAACTTGGGCTACCATCACAGGCTGGCAAAACCGAAGACTTGGTTTCAATAAACGATTGTGGGGTGTTTCGCGCAAAGTGATGCTCAATATGCTTTCTGAAGAGGAGCTGCCAGGAGTATTTGTATTTAAAGATGAATACAGAAGAAGTACTGCTTGGGATTTTGTGAATAAAAGATACCTAAATAAGCTAGAAAAAGACGTGCTCGAAACATTGCCATTGCCTAAGCGCAAAAGTTGGTTAATGGGGCGTGTGGCGGTAAAAGATGCTGTTAGAGATCTTATTTTCAAAGAGAAAGGTGTAAAGCTATTCCCTGCAGAAATCACGGTAAAATCTAATGATGTAGGTAAACCTTTTGTAGTTGGCGAAGGTACCGAGTTAGGAAATATAAAAGTATCGCTGGCGCATAAAGATAAGCAAGCCGTGGCTACAGCTACTTATAATGAAGATCCGGGCATTGATATAGAAGAGATAAAAGACAGGGGTGAAGGGTTTTTAAACCTCTCATTTTATGATGAGGAGATGGCTCTCATACCTGCCGGAGAAGATAAGTGGGAGTGGGCTACCAGATTTTGGACCGCCAAAGAAGCTTATGGCAAAAGTTTGGGAGTAGGACTACACGGAAATCCCAAAAACTATAAAGTGGAGGAGGTAAGAGGCGAAGAATTACGAATAAAAGATAAATGGATCAAATCAACCTTAAACAATAATTATATAATCGGATGGACACAATAAACACCACAGCATTAGGAAGTAGAGAAGAAATTCTTGGAGTAATGAAAACTATTATTTCAGATGTAATTGGCGAAGAGTTCGTGGAAGATCTCGAAATAACAGAGCAGAGTTCATTTACTACAGATCTTGAAATGGATAGTATTGAAATCGTCTCCTTTTCTGATCAAGTAAAGGAGCGTTTTGGAGACAATATTGACTTTACGGGGTGGCTTACCAATATGAATCTCGATGAGATCATTAACCTGAAATTGAAAGATGTAATAGACTTTATCCAAAAATGCCAATAGTAACCTTAAATACCGGTGATGTGCATGTTCAGGAGTTTAATAAAACTGCGGAGGAGACCATTGTGCTAATACATGGCATGTTTGGAAATCTCTCTTTGTATTATTTTGAAATAGCTCCCTTGTTGGCTGAAAAGTACCATGTGGTTTTGTATGACCTTAAAGGACATGGCAAAAGTACCAAAAGCTACGATGGATATCGACTGGATTTGCTGGCAGATGAATTACAAGCCTTAACCGATCAAATGAAGCTTGCTAAGTTTCATTTGATCGGCTATAGCTTTGGTGGGCTAGTGGCGTTAAAGTATACTCAAAAATATAGCTATAAAGTAGAGAAGCTAGGGGTTATTGATTCTCCCGATTTATCTACTTTAAATAAAGGATCCTTTGCAGAGATATATCAGAAGGAGTTTCTGAAACCTTATTTTGAAAAGTATAGCACAGAGAATATTGAAGTGCTTTTAGAGAAAAGGCCTATGAAGAAGTTTTCTTCTATGTTCAATTTCTTGGCTAATCATTCTACTCTTTCTGTTGATGTGGCATGTGATAAAGACTTTTTTTATCAGTCTAATCTTTCAGGTATAGTAAAGGAAACACTCTTGTTGTATGGATTGCAGTCTAGTTTCTACAGTGCAGGCCAGTATTTGAATAACACCATGCCGTTTACCTCTTTCATCAGTGCTGACGGAGACCATAGTTTTCCAATGACCTCGCCAAGTGAAGTAGGCAGTGTGTTAATGAAATTCATGAACCATGAATTGATACCTGCGGGTATATAACAGCCAATTTTAGGCTTGTAACTACTTAATGATTTAAACCAACACTGAATTTTAGTTCACAGTAATAACAGAACTAAAATTTATAAAACGAAGAAATTATGTCAAGATTTATGTTAGTTGTACCTCCGTTTTTCGGGCATATAAGCCCGAACCTAAGCTTAGGTGCAGAGCTTATTTCCCGCGGGCATGAGGTGGTATGGGTAGGCATTAGGCCGTTGGCAGAAAAGCATATACCTGAGGGAGGGCAATTTTTGGTGCCCGAAGAGGAGCTGGCAGACCATCAGCAAGAAATAGATGAGATATTGAAGAAGCAGGATTTAGGTCCTACATTATCTGCTTTTGAAGTAATGAAGTTGGCGTTACAAGAAACCTATATTCCATTTTGTCGATTGATGATGCCGGGAATGCTCAGGTTGGTGGAGGAGTGGCAGCCCGATATTATTATTCATGATGAGCTTATGTTTTGTGCTCCGCTAACAGCGCACATCAAAAATATACCATTTATTACCACTATTGCTGTGCCGCCAAAGGTGTTTAATCATAGTAGCGAAGCTATGAGAATGCCTAAAATAGAAGAATGGGCTATGACTCAAACACTGCAGCTGCAGCGCGATTTTGGTGTTATGGGTGAAGAGGTGAAATTAAGGTCTGAACAGCTTTGTTTGGTTTCTACTTCAGCTCAGTTTACTGATGCAGAAGGATTGGCTTCTCATTTCAAATTTGTTGGGCCACTAATAAAGGGTAGACCGAGCGCTGTATCCTTTGACTGGGAGCGTCTAGATGCCTCTACAAAGCCCAAAGTATATGTTACTTTAGGTACACTACTAGTGGATATCAGAAAGAAATTCTTTACTCAATTGGTTGAGACTTTTGCTGATGCTGATATCACTTTTGTTTGCGCTACCAATCCTGATATTATGGAAAAATGGCCAGATAACTTTATAGTACAATCATATGTGCCACAGTCTGAGATCATTCCTAAGATGGATGCAGTTATTTGCCATGGTGGTTTCAATAGTGTGAATGAAACCTTTTATCATGGCCTACCTATGCTCATTATTCCTATTGCTTATGACCAGTTTTACATTTCATCATTGGTGGAGAAGGCAGGATGTGGAATTCCTATCAGATATAAGCGACTAAAAGCCAGTGCCATGAAAGAGGCATTGTATAAAATACTAGAAGAAGATACTTATAAGCAAGCTGCTTTAAAAATACAGGAGTCTCTTAGAGCATGTGGCGGCACAGAAAAAGCCGCAGATTATGTTGAAAGCTTTGCTGTACGCCAAGTAGGCGTAGTGGAAGGGGTTTAACCTCGTTATAAATATTACCTAATCAACCAACCTTAACATTACTAACCATGGCTAAATTCTTATTTATAGTGCCACCATTTACAGGTCATATCAACCCTACATTAAGTTTGGGGCGTCAGTTAATACAAGCTGGGCATAAGGTGGCTTGGGTAAGTATTACAGATGCTTTTGGAGGGCAGTTACCCGATGGTGCCGAATTACTCCTTATTAAAGAAGGCGAAGACGGCACAGGAGGTGAAGATTATTTTAAGCAAATTTCAGAAAAAGGGCAGAATACATTTGGGATAGAAAGTGTGAAATTTCTATATGAAGATGTACTAGTGCCCATGTCCAAATTTATGTATCCGGGTATATGTAAATATATAGATGCCTGGAGGCCCGATGTTGTTATTACCGATCATCAGGTATATGCCGGAGCTGTGGCTGCTTATAAAAGGAGAATTCCTTATGTCACTTCGGTAACAGCACCTACAGCCCTAAAGGCCATGACTGATATGCCTAAAATACTTGAATGGGAAACAGAACAAATTGTGGGTTTGCAGCAAGAATTAGGGCTTGAACTCGATCAATCGATAGCATGCTCAGAGCAACTGACCCTTGTTTTTACTTCTAAAGAGTTTTTAGGGGATATGGAGTTTCCTGAGTATTATAGCTTTGTGGGGCCGGTAATAACTGGTCGTCCGGTGGCGTTTTCATTTAATTGGGCTCAATTTCAAAATACACCAGGCCCTAGGGTGTTGGTTTCTATTGGTACCACATTTGACCTAGAGCATAAAAAGGATTTTTTCAAACGAGTGGTGGATGGGCTAGGAGGGTTACCTATGACTGTAGTAGTAGTGGCAGATGATAAGTTATTTGACGAATGGCCTCATAATTTTATTGTTCAGCCACGAGTGCCACAACTAGAGTTATTGTCTTATATGGATGCAGTGGTTTGTCATGGAGGGCATAACACTGTTTGCGAATCATTGACTCATGGCTTGCCATTGATTACTACACCTATAGCTTATGATCAATCTCATGTATCATCTCAGGTAGTAGAAGCTGGTTGTGGTTTAAGGTTGAAATTTAAAAGGTTTAAAGCTCAGCAATTGCAAGATGCTGTAATGGAGGTTTTAAACAATCCTTCATATAAACAGGCGGCAGAGAAGATAAAAACATCTTTTGAAACCTCTGGAGGCACAGCCAAGGCTGTGGAATTATTAGAAGATTTAGTGCCTTTAACCTCTGCTGCAGTATGAAAAACTTAAGAAAATTATCCGTTGGGGAGCGTATCATGTATGTTAATGGAGAAGAGCCATTTAACCTGTATTTTGGATACAGAATAAAGGGGCGAATTTCATTAGGACAAATAGAGTATGCGCTAAAGAAAATACAAGAAAAGCATCCTGTACTAAGAGCCGCCATAAAAGAAGGTAAAGACGGTTTGCCCTATTTTGAAGTAAAAGATAGGTATCACTCCATTCCGGTAAGAGTGGTAAGATGGGAAGATGAAAATAGCTGGTGGAATGAGGTAGAGCATGAATTAATCACTCCTTTTGATTTGCAAAACGGACCAGTGCTGCGCATCGTATGGCTAAGAGGAGAGGGGGTTTCTGACCTTATAGTGGTTAGTCATCATTGTGTGTGTGATGGAGGCTCTTATATTACATTGTTGTCAGAATTACTGCGCCTGATAGATAACCCTGATGCTACCATGATTCCATATGATATGCCCGGAGCCACCATGGAGCTTCTTCCCGGAAAATACAAGCTTTCATTATTTAAAGCGCTGTACACTAAGGTTATGATTAAAGCCGTTTCGGGTGTTTTTGGTACTATCAATCTTATAAAAAAAGAAAAGGCTAATAAGCTACAAGCTATTAAGTGGAGTTTGCAGCCACATCAGACCAAAGCAGTACTCAATGCATGCAAAAAGCATGGTACTACCGTGCATACAGCACTTTGTGTGGCTTTGATGCGTGGCTTCAACGAAATTGATGGTAATAAAAAGGACAAGCATAAGGTGCTAAATCCTGTGGATATCAGGCGCTATTTACCACAAATAAAGCAGGACATGCTTTATTCTTTTGCTCCTGCCATAAACTTTTGGGTGAAGAGTAATCGTGACGTTGACTTCTGGGAGGTGGCTAAAGAGGTGAAACACGATATGGTAGCTGAAATGGAGGAAGATAAAATCTTTAAATTTTTGGCTAAGGACGATGCCGCTCAAGGCTTAGTGCCACAACTAGTCAAGTTTCTGAAACGCACCAAAGGAGGGCATTCTTTGACCTTAAGTAACTTGGGTAACCTGCCCATTCCTGTAGATTATGATAATTTTAAATTAGAGAGTATGCTTGGCGTTTTGGCCGGTTTTCCATGGTTTAATGCCAATACGCTTTTGGTAAATACACTATCGGGGGTCATGAGCTTCGTGCTTATAAGTAATGAACAAATGCTTACAAAGGCACAAATGGAGATGATAAGAGATGTAAGTATGGATGAGCTCCAAAAGGCAAGTGGCTGGCAAGATAAAATAGATTTAAAAGGAGAGTTTGTGATGAGCGAAAACTCACTAACCGCAGTTTTATAAAAGACTAACATATGGCAACTATTAATATTAGAGGTATAAAAACACATTATCAGGAGTTAAACCCAAAAGCGCATGAAACCATAGTAATGGTGCACGGGCTGGTAGGGAATTTGGCGCAGTTTTATTTTACTATAGCACCGGTATTGGCTGAAAAGTACAGGGTAATTATGTATGATTTTAAAGGGCATGGTAAAACAGAAGTGGCGCCTTCAGGGTATGAAGTAGATACGCTGGCGGATGATCTGCTTGAATTAATGCATAAGCTGAACGTAGAAGATTGCTACCTGCTTGGTTTTAGCTTCGGTGGTATTATATCTATAAAATTTGCCTTAAAATATCCTGACAAGGTGAAGAAACTGGCCATAATTGAATGCCCAAACCCTATTGCACCTACTACAGAAACAGTAGCGCGGTTTAAAGATGTAGGTGTTACTGGTATGAAAGATATGCTGCCAGAAAGTGTTCAAAAGAACTTTTTTGGTAATGAAAGAACACTTGAGAAATCAAGGAAAGCATCATTGAAATTATTTAATACTACAACTATTGCCGTTGATATAGATAAGGACAAAGATCTCTCAGACCATGACTTAGCCGCTATTTCTCAGGAAGTGATATTGCTATATGGTAAAACCTCTGATTGTAATGATATGGCGCAGCGTATTATGGCTAATGCACCTAAAGCGGTCTTAAAAATGAAAGATGGAGGTCATTTTTTCTTAATGGAGGCTACTAACGAAGTTTCAGCGGAGTTAAAAGAATTTTTCAGAGAAACAGAAATCGTCAGTTAAAGCATGGTCAAAGTTTTAAGCCTTATGAGTAAGGTTGAAAATAGAAGTGATTCGTTAAGGAGTTTTCTAGTAAAAAGGGTCTTGATAAATTTGAGTATCAATGTGGTTTTAAACTTTTTAATACAGCTTTATGCCTTACATAAGTTTGAAAGCCTAACCTTTTTTACTGGTGAGCAGTCTATTGCTAAAGTGTTTCTGCCCTTTTCATTTTTTCTGCCCTTTTTTGTTACATTAGATTCTATCAAAAGAACCTACGATAGTGCCATATCGGGCGAGCTTCCATACGTTTTTGATGATCATTTTAAATGGAGTAAATATGCCTGTTTTAGCGGCTTGCGTAATGCATTGTACTCATTTAGTTCTTTTTCTACGGTTATTATCTCATTGTTTTTATTGCTGCCCGAAGGTTACACCTTCAAAAGTATACCTGTAATGTTATTATTGACCTTAATGGCAGGAATATTAGCCTGCCTTTTTACTGTGCTTCCCATTTTGAAATTAAAGAGAAAAGGCATTATGATGTTGTCATAATTCTAATTGTCGGTGTTTTAAAAACCGATCTGCTATAAGTTGATAAGACTCTAGTCTATCATCAGGATCAAAAGTAATAGTAGCTATCATCACTTCATTAGTATCGTATTCCTTGGCAAGTAATCTTATTTTTTCTTCCAGTTCATCTGGCGTTCCGGTTATAAACCGTTTGCTGTTAAAATCAATTCTTTCTTGCTCTGCAGTAGTGTACTTCTTATTTTTTACTTCATCATAAGAAGGCATACCTTCTCTCGCACCACCTCTCCCTAGGTAGAGAAAGCGGTAATCGAAAATGGCACGTGTCTGCTTTATTTTTTCTTCTGATTCTGAGCAGAAAGCGAAAATGCTGACCTTATGAGTAGGGTTGTTCAAGCTTTTTGAAGCATGAAAGTTAGCATGGTATGCCTCAATGGCATCCGGGCCACCTACAGGGTTTATGAAATGAGCAAAGCTGACTCCCATGCCAAAATAAGCTGCAAATAGAGCACTCTGTCCGCTCGATGTCAGCATCCATAGCTCGGGAGAATGATCAATATAGGGCGTTGCAATAGTGCTTTCATGTATGGAGTCAGGGGCATCTGAGTTGTATAAAAAGCCCTGAAGATCGAACAGTTGTCTTGTGTAATCTTTTTCGCTGAATGTATTAGAAGGATTAAGTAGTCCGGCTGTTCTCATGTCGCCTCCGGGAGCTCTTCCGAGACCTAAGTCTATTCTGCCAGGGAAAAGAGCTTCTAAAACCCTGAAGTTTTCAGCTACTTTTAAGGCGCTATGGTTTGGGAGCATTACCCCTCCAGACCCTAATCTTATCCTCGAGGTTTGGCTCGCCAGGTGAGCTATCAGTACTTCTGGTGCTGAGCCCGCAAGTCCCAAAGTATTATGGTGTTCTGAGACCCAATAGCGATAATAACCAAGCTTATCAGCAAGCTTAGCTAAAGCGGTTGATTCCTTTAATGATTGCTCGGCATTACCACCTTTAGGTATGGGGGATTGGTCTAAAATACTTAATCTCAACATTAGTTTTTCAAGGGTTGACTTAATCGTTATACGGAGAATAGTCTGATGGGATTACGAAATAGAGCTTATTTTATGCTTGTTTTTTATAGCGCTTATAACTTTTAATAATCGATAGATATATTATATATAAGTAAAGTTTATGGCATTAATAAAATTATATTATATTGGAGTTCCAATTAACGTTTTGGACTTAAAATTCTATTTTCCAACCATATAGCACGCATTTTTTATGGTTATTCCAATATTTAGGTTGTGATAAATTGGTGGATTTAGGATGGGGGATATTGAAGAAATAAGCTTTAGGAATTATCGAATTTTTAATAATTGATTGTTATTAAATTGAATTTTTTCCGTTAAATGAGTTTAAATAGATTTATAGTGTTTAAAATTATAATTATTTAAATATCATTAATTGAGTTTTATGTATGATTATTTTTATTAAATGGTCATTTTGAAATATAACATTTCTCCTTAATCAGTGATAGCACAGTTTCTGTAAGTCCCTTGGAACGAAGCACCTATTAAAAAGTTGCTCAACGTGATTTTTTTTTCATTTCAGTTAATTTTCTACACAACTCTTGTTTGTTTACCTCAATTAATACACTCTTTTTGGCGCTAATTGTACGGTTTCAAAATTTTTAAATTGTTGTTAATCTAGGGATTAGTATTTTTTGAATGCTTGAACGCACGAAAATAACTTACATGTACAATTTACACTTGTAAATCGGTTTACTGAATAGCATTAGTAATCTTACTATTGCAATACCTATCTAACCCTAAACCTTTCTCCTATGAAAAGATATAAGTATTCCACGTATATCGAGTATTTTTCTATTCCCGGTATAACCTTTTACAAATCAAATTTTCATAACCGACTCATACAGTCGTGAGCTAAGCTTTAGTAGTTCCAATTAGTTAAGGCCTTTTAATCATTACATGCGATTGAACAGTGACGCTGCGTGTACAAGACACTGAGCGTAATTGCTCATTCGCATAACCATTATTTATATAACCATGCAAAGAGAAGAAGCGAAAAGAGTAATAGAATTTATTGAGGATACTTTTTTAGTAGAGTTTGATGAACAACTTACCTCAGAAACCAACCTGTTTAAAGAAGGGGTAATAGATTCTTTTGGATACATTCAACTGATCAAATTTTTAGAAAAGGAATTTGGAGTGAAGTTTTCTGAAGAAGACATGCTGGGCAATGTTCCCGTAAGTCTCAATGCTATTTTGGACCGTGTGGAGCAAAAGATTGAAGCAGGTGAAACTAAAAATACTCCTGCGTAATGTGTGGAATTGTCGGTTTTTACAATTCATCAGCATCCAGTGATGAATTTGCAGGCCGCATAAAAAAGATGATATCCTTCATCAGGCACCGCGGACCTGATGAAGCTGGATATTTTGTAGATGATAAACTGGCCATGGGTACTGCCCGGTTAAGTATAATAGATCTTACCTCAGGTTCACAGCCTTTAAGCGACAGCTCAGAAAGATATTGGATTTGTTACAATGGTGAATTGTATAATTACAAAGAATTAAGAGAAGAGCTGAAGCAAAAAGGGCACACTTTTGATACTACTTCTGATACCGAGGTGGTGTTAAAATCGTGGATGGAGTGGGGCGAGGCCTGCTTACCTAGGTTTAATGGTGCCTTCGCTTTTTCTATTTACGACACTCATTCTAAATCGGTGTTTATAGCCCGTGATAGGTTTGGTAAAAGACCTTTGTTTTACGTAAAACATAAGGGTGCATTGCTTTTTGCTTCTGAAATGAAGGCTTTCTTAGCCTTTGAAGATTTCAACTTTGAATTAGATGCAACGCAAGTTTCTTCAATTTTGGCATTGTGGACACCGCTTCCCAACCAAAGTGGATTTAAGGGCATACAGCAGCTACCCATGGGTGAATACATGATTTTGAATGGTGACAATATCATTAGAAAAAAATATGAAGCGCTCGATTTTGATGTAGATCCTTTTACTGGTACAGAAGAGGAGGCCATAGAGGCGGTAAGACATGAGCTTACAGAAAGCGTAAAGTTAAGGCTAAGAAGTGATGTGGAGGTGGGCGTTTACCTTAGCGGGGGGCTCGATTCTTCAATAGTTACCTACCTCACTACTCAATTGGCATCTAAAGAAGTACGCACCTTTTCAGTTGAGTTTGAAGATAAGCAGTTTGATGAAAGTAGTGAGCAGCGAGAGTTGGCTAGCCATTTGGGCATCAACCATGCTGCAGTGCCTATTTCGTATAAAGATATTGCAGAAAACTTCCCTAAGGCCATTTATCATGCAGAAGTACCTGCTTTCCGCACTGCATTTGTACCTATGTACATGCTGTCTGGACTCGTAAGGCGTGAGGGTATAAAAGTGGTTTTGAGTGGTGAAGGTGCCGATGAGGCTTTTTTAGGATATGGTATTTTTAAAGATACACTCTTGCGTAAAGCATGGTCATCATTAACCAATGATGAAAGAATAGCAAGATTGGAAAAAATGTATCCATACCTCAATCACTTTGAGTCTAAAAGCCAGTTAGTAGGGCTTTACCAGCAATTTGCTGAAGAGCAAATGCCTGGTCTTTTTTCACATGAGATGAGATATCAAAATGGAAAATTCTCCAATAGGCTGATTAATAATGCGGGAGATCCATTTTCTGAAATATACAGCTATATCAAACAAGAAACAGAGTTTGAAGGGCTTGATGCTATAAAAAAGGCACAATGGCTCGAATTTAAAACTTTGCTATCGGGGTATTTGCTATCTACACAAGGCGAGCGCATGGGCTTGGCTAATAGTGTAGAGAACAGGTGTCCTTTTCTCGATCCTAATGTTGTGAAGTTTGCTTCATCCATCAATTTGAAATTCAATGATGGTTTTAATGAAAAGTACTTGCTGAAGCGTGCCTTTAAAAATGACCTGCCAGCGCGTATCGTTGATAGGCCTAAAAACCCATATAGAGCACCAGACAGTACTGCTTTTGTCAAAAATACTCCCGATTATATGGAATCACTGCTCTCTGAGCAGGAATTGTCAGGAATTGATTTTCTGAATACCAAGTTTGCGCAAGCACTAACTAAAAAAATCTTTAGTCGCGATGCTGCTGAAATAAGCACTAAAGAAAATCAAACATTCATATTCTTATTATCGCTGGCTCAGCTTAACCGATTTTATACCAAAAGGGAAGGTTTACCAGCTCATAATGTGGATGACATTGATAAGATATTGGTACGAAAAATAGACAGAAGGGAGGCAAATTATGAAACAGAAGCAAGATAATTCTTCTCATGAAGATATAGCTATAATTGGCGTAAGCTTAAAATTTCCCCAATCAGAGTCGCTTAATGAGTTTTGGGATAATCTAAAAGCTGAAAAATCATTAATAACCGAAGTGCCTGCAGAGAGGTGGAGTAAAGAAGAATACTTTGGTAACCCCAGAAGAGATGGCAATAAGACCAATAGTATATGGGGTGGCTTTGTGGAAAATGCAGATGCTTTTGATGCTTCTTTCTTTAACATCTCTCCAAGAGAAGCAGAGTCTATGGATCCGCAGCAACGCATGGCGCTGGAACTTACCTGGAAGGCCATGGAAGATGCTGGGTATAAGCCAAGCAAATTGGCAGGTACCAAAACTGGGGTGTTCATGGGGGTATGTCATTGGGACTATGCCGAACTTCTTGAGCGTGATGTAGAGGAGGTAGATGCTTATATGCCTACGGGTATTGCATATTCTATTATTGCTAACAGGGTTTCCTACTTTTATGATTTGTTGGGGCCTAGCATTACTAACGATACGGCTTGTGCTAGCTCGTTAGTTTCAATCTATGAGGCAGTAAATGCAATACACAATGGTGAGTGCGATTATGCTTTGGCTGGAGGTGTAAACCTTATTTGGTCTCCCAAACATTTTATTGCTTTTAGTAAAAGTGGCATGTTGTCAAAAGATGGAAGATGTAAAGCTTTTGATGATGATGCCAATGGATACGTTAGAGGAGAAGGTGGAGGAATGTTATTACTCAAACCTTTGAGTAAGGCTGTTGCCGATAACGATCCAATTTACGCAGTAATTAAAGGCATAGGAACTAACCATGGAGGTAAAACTAGCTCATTAACAGTGACTAACCCTGCAGCTCAGGCTGAATTAATATCAGACATTTATTCCAGAGCAGGAGTGAGTCCTGAAACGGTAAGTTATATAGAAGCGCACGGACCAGGAACGCCCGTGGGTGACCCTATAGAGGTACATGGCTTAAAAACTGCTTTTAAAGGCCTATTTCAAAAAGCAGGTAAAGATGCTTCAGTAGCAAGTTGTGGTCTCGGATCAGTAAAAACCAATATTGGTCATTTGGAAGGAGCGGCTGGTGTAGCCGGTGTAATAAAAGTGGTGGCTTCTTTAAAAAATAAAGTGTTGCCGGGAACAGTCAATTTTAAGGAGCTAAATTCTATTATTAGCCTGAAAGACAGTCCGTTCTATGTGGTGGATAAAACTCAGCCGTGGGATTTGAAAGATGCCAATGGAGACTCAAAAGTGAGAAGAGCTGGAGTAAGTTCTTTCGGTTTTGGTGGTTCTAATTCTCACATTCTTTTAGAGGAGTTTGTCCCTGAAGCAAAAGAGACAAATGATGAGGAAGAAAATACTTACGCTATTCCATTAAGCGCCAAAAATGCTGAACGCCTGCGTGAAGGTGTTCAAAACTTATATAACTACCTTGTAGGACTTAATGAAGAGGAGCTTTCAATAAAATCATTAGCCTATACACAGCAGATTGGCCGTGAAGACTTAGAAGAGAGGGTCATTTTTTTAGTTAAAGATATTGATACCTTAATTATTAAGCTGAAAGCTTACCTTGATGATGAAACGGATACAAAAATTACTTTTAAAGGTAATGTATCTAGTGGGAAAGAGAGAATTAGCCTTCTTGGTGATGATGATGATTTTGATGAGCTAATAGATAAATGGCTTCAAAAAGGAAGGCTGGAGAAGATCGCAGAGTTATGGTCTCAAGGAGCCAGCATCAATTGGGAAGGACTATATGAAGGCGAAAAAATTGACAAATTAAGACTCCCGACTTACCCTTTTGCTAAAGAAAAGCATTGGTATAAAACTACCAAACAGTCTGCTACAACTGGTGGCATGAAACAGCTTCATCCGTTAGTGCATGCAAATACTTCCACGCTAAAAGCAGAAAGGTTTACCTCCAATTTTACAGGTAAAGAGTTTTTTCTGGCTGATCACATCATAAAAGGTAAAGCTATTTTGCCAGGTGTGGCTTATCTTGAAATGGCCAGAGTAGCCGTAGCAGCGGCTTCAGAGCTTGAAGTTGATAGCACTGATATAAAGCTTAAAGATGTCGTCTGGATTCGTCCGGTAGTGGCAGAAACAGACCATACGGAAGTGCATGTGGCTATCTATCCGCATAAGGATGAAACACTTCTTTTTGAAATATACAGCGGTGCAGGTGACGAAACGGTTATTTATTGCAAAGGAAAGGCAGAAGTAGCTAGTTTTTCTCCTAAAGAAGAATTGGATATAACAGCAATTAAAGCTGATTGTAATAAAAATACATTTGTTGCGAGTGAGTGCTATGAGCTCATCCGTAAAACAGAACAGATGCATGGCAATAGCATGCAAGGGGTTCAATCATTGTACTTGAGTGAATTAGCGGCTCTTTCAAAAATACAATTGCCGGCTTCGGTAAGTCAAGCGGACAATGGTTATGTGCTACACCCTACGGCTATGGATTCCATCATGCAGACTTCTATCATTTTACTGCTTGGTGAAGATCAGATCAATGAGGGGAAAGAGAAAATGGATGCTGCATTGCCGTTTGCAATGGAGTCTGTAGAGGTTTATGGCAGATACAAGAAAGACATGTGGGCATACGTAAGGTATGCCGATGGAAGCCAGCCAACAGACGCAGTCAAGAAATTGAACATGGACCTTTGTGATGACGAAGGCCGTTTGATAGTGCGAATTAAAGGTTATTCTGCCAGGGTTTTTGAAGGTAATGATAAAGGTGTTGCAGCAAGCAATACGAATGTAAAAATAGAGCCATTAGCTGAAGAGAAGGTTGATGGCGATTTAGTATATACTGCCAATTTATGGCAAGCTAAACCAGCCATAGATCAGCCATCTCAGGGTATATCGAGTCAGGTTTGGTTATTTGGATTGGAGCAGGCTCAGCAAGATCAGTTGCAGCAACAGCTATCTATTCCTGTTGTAAGCGTGTCGGTTGGCAGGTCAGCATTAGAAAAGTCGCATTTGGTAAAAACGTTTACACAGTGCTTTGCGCAGGTTCAGGAGCTTATTAAAAGCAGACCAAAAACTAAGCAGCAGCTGCTGCTTTTGGTGCCTGAAATAGAAGGGAATTACGCATATGCTACACTAGCGGCTTTATTGGAAACAGCTATTTTGGAAAACCCTAAAATAGAGGGAAAGATCATTCAAATAGCTGAGCCTATAATTAAAAACAGTGCCCAAATCACTGAAATTATTGCTGCAGAAGCCAACACGGCTGCTCAGGAAGTTCAAGTTAAATATGACGAGCGTCTCAACAGAGAAGTAAGAGAGCTTACTATTATCGATGAAAGTTCATTAGCTCATACATCATCAGCGATTAAAGCCGGTGGTGTTTATTGGCTTACAGGTGGGTTTGGAGGCTTAGGTCAGTTGTTTACCCAATACTTGATCAGGCAGAAAGCTAGTGCTGTAGTTTTAAGTGGTAGGTCAACATTGTCTGCAGAAAAACAAGCTGTGTTAGAGCAGTTGTCTACTGAAAATACCAAAGTGATTTATGTACAAGCTGACCTTAGTAATGAGGCTAGTGTACAGAATGTGGTAAGCCAAATAGTGAATGACTACAAAGCCTTAAATGGAGTATTTCACTGTGCAGGTGTAGTGAAAGATGCGTACATCCTCACGAAATCACTAGACGAGATAGAAAGTGTATTTGCACCAAAGGTAGATGGAGCATTTTTTATAGATGAGGCTACTAAAGACCTTGAATTAGATTTTATCACTTTATTTTCATCTATAGCCGCTCATGGCAACATAGGACAAGCAGACTATGCCGGTGCCAATGCAGCTTTAGATGCGTTTGCTGCCCACAGAAATCAATTAACAGCTACAGGACAGAGAAAGGGAGTGGCTATAGCGGCCAATTGGCCTTTATGGCAAAGTGGAGGTATGCAGGTAGATGCAGCCACGCTTCAGCAAATGAAGAAGGAAAAAGGCATGTTGCCTTTACCTAATGAGGAAGGCCTCGTGGCATTTGAACATATGATAGCTGGTTATAGCTATGGAAATATTGGAGTCATCTTTGGCGATCGTTCAAAGATTGAAGAAGTGATTGGAACTTCGGAAGAAGAGGAAGTAACGCAAGATTTACCAGCCGTGGAAACACCACAAGCCAATACACAAGAGGTTTCTGCTAAAGTGATTAAAAGCAAAACCACTCAATTTTTAAAAGAAATATTAGGCAAATCCATTAGGGTAGCGCCAGAAAAAATACAAGAAGATCAAAAATTATCTGAATACGGATTAGACTCAATCGTAATTATTGATGTAACCGGTCAGTTAGAAGATGTTTTTGGTTCACTGTCCAAAACGCTCTTTTTTGAGTATGTAGATGTACAGGGGTTAGTAGAGTATTTTATGGATGAGCATCATGATAAGCTCATTGAAGTACTGGACTTAAAACCTAAGCCTGTGCCAGAGCCTGTTAAGGCTGAAGTGCCGAAGGTCGAGCCTGTAAAACAAGCAACGGCTCAGGCCAATAACGTTATCAATCAGGCTTCTCGCATATCGGTAAAGGCTCAATCAGAAGCCCCAAAAGAGGACATGAGGCCTGCGCCTATGAGTCAGCCTGGGGATGAACATGACATAGCTATAGTAGGTGTGGGAGGTAAATACCCTGAAGCAGATACTTTAGAGGATTTTTGGGATTTATTGTCTTTAGGTAAAGATTGCTTTAGAAAAGTGCCTAGCGAAAGGTGGGAGCACGATGAAATATATTTCAATGAAAGAGATGTATTAGGGAAGTCTACCATCCGTACCGGTGCTTTTATTGATGACATTGATAAGTTTGACCCTCGCTATTTTAGTATATCACAATTACAAGCAGAGTTAATGTCTCCAGAGGTACGTTTATTTCTGGAAGTAGGGGTGAAGGCATTAGAAGATGCAGGTTATTCTAAAGAGTTTTTGCAGAAAAAATACAATGGTGATGTAGGTGTACTAGTAGGCACCATGAGTAATCATTATTATTTATATGGTGTGCAAAATATGCTCACCAGAGGTAGTTTATCTAACGGTAGTTATACGGGTACCATCCCGAATATGCTATCTTATTATTATGGTTTTACAGGGCCATCAATATTTGTAGATACTATGTGTTCAGGTTCTTCTACATGTATTCATCAGGCGGTGCAGATGTTGAGAACCAAAGAATGTAAAATGGTGGTGGCCGGAGGTATAAGCCTTTTACTGCATCCATATCACTTTATTTCTTCATCTCAAGAGCATTACACTTCTAAAACTGCTGATATTATCAGAAGTTACGGATTGGGAGCTGATGGAACTATATTAGGAGAAGGAGTAGGAGCAGTGGTTTTAAAAACACTTGCCGATGCTAAGAAAGACGGTGACCATATTTATGGTGTAATCAAAGGGACAGCACTTTCTAATGCGGGTATCAGAAATGGTTTTACCGTTCCAAATCCTCATAATCAGGCTTTGGCAGTAGAAAAGGCCATAGCAGATGCACAGATAGACCCACGAACCATCAGTTATGTAGAAGGACACGGTTCAGGTACGGCATTAGGTGATCCTATAGAGATAAAAGGTATTTCTACAGCCTTTAAAAAACATACAGAAGATTTACAGTTCTGCCCAATAGGGTCAGTAAAATCGAATATAGCACACTTACTTGGTGCAGCAGGTATTGCAGGTTTAACTAAAGTATTACTTCAGTTTAAGCACAAAAAGCTAGTGCCTTCATTGCATGCCGATGAGATTAATCCAAATATTAATTTCTCAAAAACGCCATTTTATGTGCACAAGCAGCTTACCGACTGGCAGCAGCCAACGCTCAATATTGACGGTGAGCTTAAAACCTTCCCTAGAAGGGCAGGTATAACCTCAATTGGTGCAGGAGGAATGAACTCTCACATCATAGTGGAGGAGTTTGATCCCTCATTACAAAATACATATCAAGCGCCTGCAGGAGAGCCTCATTTAATGGTATTCAGTGCTATGAATAGCAAGGCGCTGGAGAGTTATCTGCATAGTTTTAGAACGTACGCTGATACACTTACAGATGCAGATCTAACCTCAGTAGCCTATACTTTGCAGCTGGGTAAAAATGAGTTGCCATGTAGGCTGGCCATTCAGGTCACTAGCATTCAGCAGTTAAAATCTCAGATTGATGTTGTGTTAAAAGCCATTCAAAATCCTGAGGTTTTGACCAATGATCAAAGTATAGTTTTTGTTGCTTCTTTATTAGAAAGAACCAGCGGCTTTGATGCAGATGATGTAGGTGCATTTATACAACAAAAGAATTATTTCCAACTTGGTAAGTATTGGGCTAATGGGGTAAAAATAGACTGGGAGGAGCTTTATGGCAATCTTCAGCCTCAAAGAGCCTCATTACCCGCTTATCCTTTTGAAAGAATACGATGCTGGTATGAGCTTTATGAAGATGCTCCAAGGGTTCAAAATCCATTGGCAGCACGTACCAAAGCTCATCCATTTATTGGACAAAATATTTCAGACATTGATGGCATAAAATATACCACTGAGCTGAAGCTCGATGAGGTGTTAGATTATGTCTATACTGCCAATAATCAACAGCAGCTTCTACCAACTGTATTTATAGATACAGCCTTTGCTGCCGGTCATCTTTCTGGTATTAAAGAGAGTTTCGCGGTCAAGGAAGTTAGCTGGGGACAGCCACTTAATTGGAGTGAGGTAAGTGAGTTAAAGATATTTATGCAGCCTCAAGGGCAGGGTTTAAAATGCTATATGCAGGCTTTGGTAGGTGCCGAATTCATTAACTGGGCGGAAGCCACTATTGAAAGAGAGCCTTTTACAAGTGTAGAAAGCATTCAACTGGCTCAATTGAAGTCTACAGCCATACAAAAGCTTTCTCAGGAGAATTTTTATAAGGTTCTGGAAGAAGGAGGAATGAGTTATATGCCTTACTTAGAAGGTGTAAAAGCGCTAGATGTACTTCCTAATCAATCAATATTGATCGAGGTGGGTAAGCCTGTTTACACGCAAGACCATTTTAAAAAGCAGATTACTCTTTCTTCAGAGGTACTGGGGGCATTGTTGCAGGGAGTTCAATATTGGGCTAAGCAAAATCAAGTGATTGGATGGAATCAATTAGTTCCCCAAGCCATCAATGAAGTAAAAGTCGCAAACAAGCAAATTGAAATAGCCTACATGCACTTTACACTTCAGCAAGCTGGAGGGCAGGTATATGGTAATGTGACTTTGGCAGATAAGGATGGTAATGTAGTGGCTAGCATAACGGGGCTAACATTTGCCTTATCAGGTAGTATAGCTCCAAAATCAAGGCCTGAAATTACTACCAACTATCGTCCGGAGGAAGTGAAGGTTACACAACCAGTTGCAACTTCTTCTGTTACTGGTTTGAGAGAACAATTAGTGCAGACTTTAAAAGTGAAAGTTTCAGGTATTCTGAAATTCAGTGTATCAGAAATTGACGAGCATACACACTTTTACTCTTATGGTTTCGAATCTATTGCGCTGGCCAAATTATCAGAGAATATCAATAAGGAGATTGGAACAGCTATTACACCTGCGTTATTCTTTCAGTGTGAGAATATAAAAGAGTTAGCAGATTATCTGTTAGCCAATAACAAATCTCAATGCGAAGCTTATTTTGCTAATTCAAATACGGTGGTCGCACAGGCCACTCAAGAGGTTGCAGCGCCAGTAAGCCAACAGCATACAACAGGCAGTGGATCGCTAGAGCAGCGTCTCGAATATGCATTGAGAAAATATGTATCTCAAATTGTAAAATTTGAGATGAATGAAATAGACATTCATACTCATTTTTATGCTTATGGCTTTGAGTCCATAGCGCTAGGTAAGCTGGCACAGCAGATCAATAAAGACTTGGATACAGCACTTACGCCAGCCATATTCTTCCAGTGTGAAAACATAAAAGAACTGGCAGATTACATGCTGCTTAACTTCAAACGTCAGTTAGAAAATAAATTAACAGGAACGCCAGAATATCAAGCAGCAGCACCTCAGGCAACGGAAAATACAGCTGATCAAACTATCCATAAAGTAGAACATCAGTCAATTACGCAGCCTGTAATTCAACAGCAGCCTGCTCAAGATAGCGACAAGCGTGTGGCTATCGTTGGTGTGGCAGGTAAGTTTCCTCAGTCTGATAACCTAGATGCTTTTTGGCAACATTTGCAGGCAGGTGATGACCTCATTTCTGATTTTCCATTGCATCGTTATGATGCCTTTTACCAGCAAAAGGTAAACGAAGCAGAGTTCCCTAAAAGAGCCGGAGTAATAAACGATGTAGATAAATTTGATGCTGATTTCTTCAGCATATCACCTGTGGAGGCCGAATTAATGGATCCTCAGCAGCGGTTGACTTTAGAAACTGCATGGAAAGCTATTGAAGATGCTGGTTACACTGCAGCCACATTGCCTGAAAATACTGGGGTGTTTTTTGGGGTAACGGGTAAAGATTATAATCATTTACTAAATGCCTACCAAGTGCCTGTGGATGCTTTTACTGCTACAGGTAACGCACATAGCATGTTGGCTAACAGGCTTTCTTTTACACTAGATGTACATGGGCCAAGTGAGCCAATCGATACTGCTTGTTCTAGTTCATTAGTGGCTATACACCGTGCTGTGGAGAATATCAATAATGGTACGTGCGAGATGGCTATTGCGGGAGGTGTCAATCTGGTATTGAGTACTGAGGACTTTGTAGGGCCTAATTTAGGAGGGATGTTAAGTCCTGATGGCAGGTGCAAGACTTTCTCCAGTTCAGCAAATGGATATGTGAGAGGAGAAGGTGTAGGTACTATGATATTGAAGCCATTAGCAAAAGCAGAGGCAGATGGAGACAACATACTGGGCGTTATCATAGGTAGCGCTATTAACCATGGCGGTAGAGCTAGTTCTCTTACTGCACCAAATGCTAAATCACAGGCCAGCCTTATAGAAAAGGCCATGAAAGGTATTGATCCTTCTACCATAAGCTACATAGAAGCTCATGGAACGGGCACTAGCCTTGGCGACCCTGTAGAAATTAACGGTCTCAAACTGGCTTTTGAAAAGCTATCAGCGGCATATCCACACAACCCAAATAATGGGCAACAGTGTGCCTTGGGTTCAGTTAAAACCAATATTGGTCATTTGGAAGCCGCAGCAGGTATTGCCGGTGTCATTAAAGTGCTGAAAGCAATGGAGCATGGTGTAATTCCTGCCAGTTTGCACAGTGCTGAAATCAATCCTTATATAGATTTAAAGGGTAGTCCTTTTTACATAGCACAGCATTTAATGCCTTGGAAAAAGGCAGTAAATGCTGTAGGGCAACCAGTACCAAGAAGAGCCGGTATTAGCAGCTTCGGTTTTGGTGGTGCTAATGCTCATTTGGTAATAGAAGAGTACGATAAGCAGAAAAGTGCAACTCTTTCAGGTCCACAGCTCATTGTACTGTCAGCCAAAAGAGCAGAGGCTTTAAAATCAATAGCTGAAAACTTATTGAATCATCTTTCTGAGCGCCCAACAGCAGCCTTAGATAGCTTGGCTTACACTTTACAGGTGGGAAGAGAAGCTATGGAAGAGCGCTTAGCATTTGTGGCCAGCTCTTTAGATGATCTACGCTATAAGTTGCAAGCTTATATAAGCGGCTCTGACTATGGAGCACAGCTTTTTAAAGGTACTGTAAGAAAAAGTACCGTATCATCTCACTTGCAAAATTCTACGGAAATAGAAACAGCCTTTAGACAAAAAGACTGGTCTTATGTGGCTGAAGAATGGGCAAAAGGAGCTCCGGTTAATTGGAAATTATTGTATGGAAATAGGGCGCTTCAAAAAATGAGCCTGCCTACTTATCCATTCTCCAAAGACAGGTATTGGCTACCTGTAGGGCAACTAGAGTCACCACAAGTGAATACGGTGCATACAGAAGAAGAAATAGCTTCTGAAGCTTTTGATGAAAGTTTTTATAACCAATTAATTCATGGCCTTTCAGATGATTCATTAAGTATTGATGACGCCTTGGAGCTTGCTCAATATGCTGAAAATGGTCATTCTAAAATGAACGGTAGCCATTAAGGCAGTAGAAAGGTCAGCGGTTTTCGCTTGACCTTTCTTTCATACCAATCAAAAGCTAAAATATTTAAACAGAAGCTTTATGGGAGATGCATTGAAAGAAGTTTTAAAGAAGATAAAAGACGAAAAGCTGAATAAACAGCAAGCGTTAGCACTTTTAAAAAGTGTGAAAAAGCAGCCTGCCGTATCAGCTGATGAAGGCTTGGTATTGATGAGCCCAATGTGGCAATCAAAACCTGCAATAGAAAATCAAAGCCAGCCTCAAATGAAGCAAATGATTGTTTTAGTAGGGGAGGCTGCTCGTTGGATATCACAAGTAAGTGAGGCCTGTAAAGCAGCAGTGATTAAAGAATTACCTGTTTTTTCGGGTGCTAAACAAGAGGTTTTTAAAACAGTGGCTAAGTCACTATTTGGGGTGATTCAAGAGCTTTTTAAAAGTAAACCGCAGGGAAAGCACGTTATTCAGGTGATTGTTGATACGAAAGAAAGGGACTCCTATGCAGGTCTTATAGGCCTTCTTAGGACAGTGAGGTTGGAAAACCCAGCTATCAATACGCAGCTGATACTTACCGATGGAGCACACCTTGGGCAACAAATTAATGAGAGCAAGAGTGCCATTGAAGACATTTATATTAAATATGAACAAGGAGATAGGGCTGTTAACCAATGGATGCAAATAACTGAATCGGCACCCAGCATGCCTTGGAAAAGTGGGGGCGTTTATCTCATCACTGGAGGTATGGGCGGCATAGGGCAGCTTTTTACTCAAGAAATTGCCAGCAAGGCAGCCAATACTACTGTTATTATAACGGGGCGTTCTACTTTGAATCAAGAAAAGCGCTCGCAACTAGAACAGTTAAATACTACTGGCGCTAAAGTTGAATATTGGCAGGTGGATATTACTAGCCGCAAAGCTGTAAAGCAACTTTTTGAATCCATAAAGCAGCAATATGGTCAGCTAAATGGCATTTTGCATAGTGCAGGAGTCATTAGAGATAATTTTATCATCAGGAAAGATGCAAGTGATTTTGACACTGTTTTGTCTCCAAAGGTAGATGGAACAGTGTATTTAGATGAGGAAAGTAGGGCATTTGATCTTGATTTTGTAGTGCTTTTTTCATCTGGTTCTGGCTGTACAGGTAATGCAGGACAGGCAGATTATGCTACGGCTAATACATTTATAGATGAATACGCCAGTTATCGTAATACATTGGTGAATCAGGGCAAGGCTAAAGGCAAAACCCTAGCGATAGATTGGCCCCTATGGGCAAGCGGTGGCATGCAGGTAGATGAAGAAACTATAAAATACCTACGAAATATCCGCGGCATGGATCCTATGAAGCCCACTTCAGGCTTTATGGCACTTTATCAAGCTTTGGCTTCTGGTGAAGATCAGGTGATGGTAGTGGAAGGCCATATTCCAACAATAAAAAAATTCTTTTTAGAAAATACGAATCATATGAATACTGGTGATAAACCGGTGAATAGAATGAATAGCGTTCAATCTCTACAGGATAGTGTAGTTGAGCTTTTGAAAAAACTATTGGCCGAAGTCACACGACAGCCAATAGCTAAGATTGATGCTTATGAAGCATTAGAGCATTACGGGGTAGAATCATTTATGATTACCCGGTTAAACAAGCAGCTTGAAACTGTTTTTGGTGAACTTTCAAAAACATTGTTTTATGAATATAATTCTATAGCTGCTTTGGCAGATTATCTGATTGATAATTATGCAGAAACGTGTAATCGTTGGGCTGGAATTAACAAAAATCCACGCCCCGTTAAGGCTGCTATAAACAAGGCTAAGCCTATAGCTGACGTGCCTAAAAAGCAAGTTCAAGAATATTCAGGGCAGGCTGGCAGAGAGCCCATTGCTATAATTGGGCTGAGCGGTCGATACCCTCAGGCTAAGAATTTAGAGGAATTCTGGGAGAATTTGAAAGCGGGCAAAGATAGTGTAACGGAAGTTCCTGGTGACAGATGGGCATTAGAGGGTTTTTATGAAGCAGATAAAACCCAGGCCGGAAATAAAGGAATGAGTTACAGCAAATGGGGTGGCTTTATGGATGATGTGGCCATGTTCGATCCTTTGTTTTTCTCTATTTCTCCACGTGAAGCTGCCAATATGGATCCTCAAGAACGCTTGTTCTTAGAAGCTTCTTGGCAAGTATTGGAAGATGGCGGATATACCAGAAAGACTTTAGAACAGCAACATGATAATAGGGTAGGTGTTTTTGCTGGCGTAACCAAAAGTGGTTATAACTTATACGGTCAGCTTGCATCAGACCAAGCATCACATTTTCACCCACTGACTTCATTTAGTTCTATTGCTAATAGGGTAAGTTATTTTCTTAACCTCAATGGGCCAAGTATACCTATTGATACTATGTGTTCGTCTTCACTAACTGCTATACATGAGGCTTGTGAGCATATTTATCAAAATACCTGTGACATTGCCATTGCAGGAGGGGTAAACCTATACCTACATCCATCTAATTATACAGAGTTGAGTAGACATAAGATGTTGTCAGAAGATGGACGTTGTAAAAGTTTTGGAAAAGGCGGTAATGGCTTCGTTCCTGGTGAAGGAGTGGGCTGTGTGTTGTTAAAACCTTTGTCAAAGGCCATTGCTGATAATGATAATATTTATGGTGTAATAAGAGGTACTAGTATCAATCATGGGGGTAAAACCAGTGGATATACCGTGCCTAACCCAGTTGCGCAGTCAGCATTGATAAGTGACGCCCTCGATAAGGCGGGAGTCAATGCCAGAGAAGTGAGTTATATAGAGGCGCATGGCACTGGCACTGAGTTAGGGGATCCCATTGAAGTAACAGGGCTTACACAGGCCTTTGCTAATGACACTGCAGATACTTCATTTTGTGCATTAGGATCCGCCAAATCTAATATAGGACACCTTGAGGCTGCGGCAGGAATTGCTGGCGTTACTAAAATATTGCTTCAAATGAAGCATAAGCAGTTGGTGCCTACACTACATGTGGAGGAGCTCAACCCTAACATCAATTTTGCAAAGACTCCATTTGTGATACAAAAGTCTTTGAGTTCATGGGAGGCAGATAAGAAAATTGCGGGCATTTCATCGTTTGGAGCAGGAGGTGCCAATGCTCATATCGTTATAGAAGCCTATGAAAAGCCTACAGAGGTAGTGTCAAGTCAGCCGTGTTTAATTCCATTATCAGCACATACAGAAGAGGAACTGCACAGGCAAGTAGCCAATTTATTGAAGTTCATAAAACCTGAGGCTGAACAAGGAAATACGGCAGTTGAAGTAGATAAAACTGAGATTGTACATAAAATAATAGCATTAATAGCTGGTATCAGAGATGTGGATGCTTCGGATATTGACGCTGATGAATCCTTTGAAGAGTACGGTATTGAGCAAATTCATGTAGTGCAATTGCAAGAGGCTTTGGAAAATGCCTATGGAATAGAAATCGATGAAAAAGAGTTTGTGTTACTGGATAGTGCGCATGAGGTAGCGGACTTTATTGTAGGGCATGATTCAATATCATTACCCGCTAATAATAAGGCACACCAAACTGGAGCTTTGGCCAATCTTGCTTATACGTTGCAAGTAGGTCGCGAGGCTATGGCTTACAGAGCTGCTTTTGAGGCCAATTCTTTAGAAGAACTATCATCTCATTTGCAAGACTTTTTAAATGGAAATACCTCAAAAATCAGCCATAGCAAAGTTAAGCGAAGCAAAGAAGAACTACAGAAAATAGCTAAGAATGAGACATGGCAAAAAGCTATCGCAGAATGCTTGAAAGCCAATAAATTACATCAATTAGCCGGTTTTTGGATCAACGGTATTGAGCTGGATTGGAGTTTAATGTATGACCAACTCCCTCAAAAGATCAGTTTACCAACTTACCCTTTCAATAGAAAAAAATATTGGGTGCCCGATCACCTTTTAAATATTAAGAAACAAGCAGCTCCTGTTGTGGAAGCTGCATTACCTGAGCCAGTGGCAGCAGAAAATGTTGCGGCTCATCAACCCCATGTACCTATGGAAACACCTTCTCCAAGTGCTGCAAATGTTACTGATGAACAAGCAGAGAATTTTATAAAACAAACCATAATAGAAAACCTTTCGCAGTCACTTGACCTGGAAATACAGGAGATTGACCATGAAAGGTCTTTTGCTGACTATGGTCTTGACTCTATTTTGGGCGTTGACCTTATTCATTCTATTAATGAAACTTTAACGCTTAGTTTAGAAACCATCAAATTATTTGATTACAGCTCTGTTAATATGTTATCAAAATATATTCTTAATGAATATGGCGATACCATTAAAGCAGTGTTGTCTGCTCAGAAACAACCTGTAAAGGAAGATACGGTTATAGCCAATACCAATACAGCTATTATTAATGCTCCTGAAGTAGCCCAGACTTCACAGCCTAAGACGAGTGGTAAGGTGAATCCTAATGGTAAAGAGCCCATTGCGATAGTAGGTATGAGTGGTCGTTTTGCGGGTACAGAAAACCTTGAAGAACTATGGCAGCATATTTCTAACGGTCATGATTTAGTAGAGCCAGTAACACGCTGGGACTTAGAAGGCATTTACAACGGAGAGGAAAAGCGCAAAGAGAGGTATTGTAATGGAGGTAGCTTCGTAAAAGATATTGATAAGTTTGATCCATTGTTCTTTAATATTTCTGGTGTAGAGGCCAACCACATGGATCCTCAGCAGCGTATTTTCCTTGAAGAAACCTGGAAGGCATTAGAAGATGCAGGGTACGCTGGCAATACCATGAAAGGAACCAAAACAGGCGTATATGTAGGCTCTTATGTTGGGGACTATCAGAATCATTTTTCTGATGATACTCCCGCGCAAGCATTATGGGGAACCATGGGTTCTGTAATACCGTCACGCATTGCCTATTATTTAGACTTTAAAGGTCCTGCTATTTCTGTAGATACATCGTGCAGTAGTTCTTTGGTGGCTATTCACTTGGCTTGTAAAGATTTGTGGGCAGGAGAAACAGAAATGGCCTTAGCTGGTGGTGTGTTTATTCAAACTACACCTAGGCTATATACTTTTGCTGAAGGAGCAGGCATGTTATCTCCAGATGCCAGATGTAAAACCTTCGACAATGAGGCGAATGGTTTTGTGCCCGGAGAAGGTGCTGGAGTGATAGTGATGAAACGTCTTTCTGAAGCGGTTGAGGCTGGAGACCATATTTATGGTGTTATTCAAGGTTCTGGTCTTAATCAGGACGGTACTACTAATGGTATTACCGCTCCAAGTGCTAATTCTCAAGAGCGCTTATTGACCGAAATCTATAATGATTTTGAGATTAATCCTGAGCACATACAAATGGTGGAGGCTCATGGCACAGGCACCAAGTTAGGTGATCCTATTGAGTTCAGTGCATTGGATCGAACGTTTAAAAAATTCACTAATAAGAAACAGTTTAGTGCTTTAGGTTCCATTAAAACCAATATAGGGCACTCGCAATATGCAGCTGGGGTTGCCGGTGTTTTAAAGATTTTGCTTTCATTAAAATATGGGCAAATTCCTCCATCGCTACATTACAAAGAAGGTAACAAAGCCATCAACTTTGCTGATAGTCCATTTTTTGTAAATACTCAACTAAGATCATGGAAGCAAGGCGAATATGCAGAGCGTAATGCAGTGGTAAGTTCTTTTGGAGCCAGCGGAACCAATGCACATATTGTAATCTCTGAGGCTCCGCAGCGTTATCGTAAACATGAGGTAAAACCTTCATATACAGTGCCGTTGTCTGCTAAAAGTGAAGAGCAGTTAAAGGTAGCAGTTCAGCAATTATTACAGTATTGTACAGCCAATCCTCAGGCTGACTTGGGTAATATAAGTAATACTTTAACATCAGGAAGAAAGCATTTAAGCCATAGATGGGTAGCTGTAGCGTCTAATATTAATGAATTAACCCATCAGCTACAGCAATGGAGCCAATTTGGAAGCCACGCTGAAGTATTAGAATCAGCCAAAGTCTCTAAAAACCTAATGGGATATGCCAGCACTATGGAGCAGGTAAATCAGCTTTTAAGCAGATGTAATGAGGCTAATGGAGCACAGGTTTATAGAGAAAACCTTAAGGCCTTGAGTACACTTTTTGTTCAAGGGGCTGATTTTGAATGGAGTAAATTGTATAGCGATGGATATGAGAAAGTGGCATTGCCAACATATCCTTTTGCAAGAGATAGATACTGGGTAAAAGAGAAGGCTGCTAATAAAGTCATCACTATATCTGCAGGTGATAAAATTCACCCGTTTTTACATATCAATACTTCAGGTTTTAATAAACAAGAATATCGTTCAACATTCAGTGGGCAGGAATTTTTCTTAAAAGATCATCAGGTTAAAAATATAACAATTCTTCCTGGTGTGGCTTACATGGAAATGGCCAGAGCAGCAGTATCTGAGGCATTAGGAAATGAGCTAGAAGGAAAAGAGCTTTTATTAAAAGATGTAGTGTGGATGAGGCCTGTAGAAGTACAGCAGCCTACAGAAGTAAAGGTTAACCTTACTCAAGAGCAGGGTAATGTTAAATTCGAAATTCATAGTGCCATAAAAGGAAGCGAAGAGTGGGTGTTGAATAGTCAGGGGACAGCAGTAATCAACTCAGTGAGTAATGCTGCGCAGGTTCTAGATCTCCAAGCATGGCAAAACTATTGCAATGCAGAGCAGATAGCTGCAGCACAATGCTATGATTTTATTAGAAATATGGGCATACAACATGGCCCATCATTACAAAGTGTACAATCTATTTCGGTAGGGAATAATTACGCTTTAGCCAAACTCCAGTTGCCACAGCAGGCAGGAGAGTTGTCTGGTTTTGTATTACACCCTAGTCTTTTAGATGCTGCCATACAGGCTTCTATGGGCTTATTTGCTCACGAGAGCAACCAAGCCACTTCAGTGCCTTTTGGTATAGACAATACCACCGTAGTGAGACCATGTACTTCACAAATGTGGGCATTGATAGGCTTTAATAAGCAACATGTGGCTGGCAGCAAAATGCAGAAGTTAGACATTGACCTTTTCGATGATCAGGGTAGACTTTGCGTGAAGATGGAGGGATACACTTCAAGGGTGTTAGAAGAGAAGGTGCAGCCTGTGCATATGACTACACCATCATATGGTGGAGAGAAAATAAAAGTGGGTTCAGTGCTGCTAAGGCCAGTTTTTGATGGTGTTACGTATGACAATACGGAGGTACTACCAAAGGCAGATGAGCCGATGTTGTTGATAGGAGGAGACGCTGCAACTCAACAACAAGTAAGTACACTCTACCCTCAAACCAAAGTAATGCATTTGGCTCCTGTAATGGATGTGGCAGGTTTGGCACAGCAACTTCAAGCTCATGGAAGTATTAAAAATATTTTCTGGAAGGTAGATGAAGCTCCGGTTAGCAGAGGCCATGAAGCACAAATGATTTCTCAACAAGAGTCAGGCGTATTATTAGGCTTTAAGTTGATAAAAGCATTGTTGCAGCTAGGTTATGATGCACATGAGCTTACGTGGACTATCATTACCAAACAAAGTGTGGCAATCAATGCCGCTGATGATGTTAATCCAGCTCAGGCAAGTGTACACGGCCTTGTGGGGGCATTGGCCAAAGAATATCCTAACTGGAAAATCAGAATGGTAGATGTGGCTGCAGAAGAGCCAATCAAAGTCAAAGATATTATGACTACTCCATTTGATGAAAGAGGCAATGTACTGGCTCGTAGAAATGGAGCTTGGCACAAGCAGTTGTTATTGCCTATAGAAGAAGAGGTAGTTTCTAAGGCCAATTATAAACAAAACGGAGTTTATGTAATCATAGGTGGAGCTGGAGGAATAGGACAGGTTTGGACAGATTACATGATAAGAAATTACAATGCACAAGTAATATGGCTAGGAAGAAGTATAAAAGACCAAGCAGTACAGGCTAAACTTGACGCGCTAGCTAGTTTAGGCGGTCCTGCTCCGGTTTACATTACAGCTGATGCAGGCAATGAGGCATCATTAACTCAGGCTTACAATCAAATTAAGCAGCAATTTGGTCAAATCAACGGAGTGGTTCACTCAGCTATAGTGCTATTAGACCAGAGTCTGGCCAAAATGGATGAGTCTCGCTTCAGGGCCAGTTTAGACGCAAAAGTTAATACATCAATAGCTATGGCTCAGGTGTTTGGACGAGAAAACCTTGATTTCGTCATGTTCTTCTCATCTATACAGTCTTTTGCCAAAGCACCAGGACAAAGCAACTACGCAGCGGGCTGTACATTTAAAGATGCCTTTGCTGATTACTTGAGAAAAGAATGGTCGTGTCCGGTAAAAGTAATGAACTGGGGCTATTGGGGCAGTGTAGGTATTGTGGCTTCGCAGGCATATAATCAGCGCATGGCGCAGGCAGGCTTGGCCTCTATTGAAGCGCCAGAAGCTATGGCAGCCTTAGAAACTTTACTCGCCAGCGGTGCTGATCAGCTTGCATTAAGCAAAGGTACTTCAGCTATGCAAGTAGAAGGTATTAACCTCAATGAACAACTGAATGGTTATCCGCAGCAGCTCAAATCTTACATACAGCGATTAGAGCAGTTAACTCCTGACCAGACTCAGAAAGTAAGTGCCATAAAAGCGAAAGTAGGCCAGCAAGTGAAAGAGATGGATGGCCACTTGGTGCAGTTGCTTTACGGACAGCTTCAGGCTATTGGGATGTTTAGACAAAAAACAACCAGCATAGCTTCGTTAAAGGCCACCGCAGGGTTGCCAGAGTTATATGACCGTTGGTTTGAGGAAAGCCTCACGGTAATGCAAAGAAGTGGACTTCTAACTTTTGATGAAACCAATGTAACTGTTGCGGACACTGCACCAGTAGACATGGATGCGGCTTGGCGTGCTTGGGAAGCAGATAAACAAGAATGGATAAAAGATCCTAACCGTAAGGCACAAACCATGCTTGTTGAAGCTTGTGTAATGGCTTTACCTGAAATTCTTACAGGCAAAAAGCAGGCTACAGATATTATATTCCCTAACTCTTCCATGAAAATGGTAGAAGGGGTTTATAAAAATAATGCGGTGGCAGATTATTTCAACGATGTATTGTCAGACACTTTGGTGAATTATGTTAATGCTCGCTTGGAAGATGACCCCAACGCTAAAATAAAAATATTGGAGATTGGAGCCGGCACAGGTGGTACTAGTGCTATGGTATTTCCTAAGCTGAGACCTTACCAATCGCATATTGAAGAATATTGTTATACCGATCTTTCAAAGGCCTTCTTGCTACACGCTAAGAGGGAGTACGGTCCACAAAATCCGTACTTAGATTATCAAATTTTTAATGTTGAAAAACCTTTAGAAGGACAAAACATAGAAGCCAATAAGTACGATGTTATCATCGCTACCAATGTGCTTCATGCTACAAAAAACATTAGCAACACCATGCAAAATGCAAAAGCGGCACTTAAGAAGCATGGTATAGCATTGCTCAATGAGCTCAGCGATAATGTACTATTCAGCACACTTACGTTTGGGTTGCTGAAAGGATGGTGGTTGTACGATGATCCTGATATCAGAATTTCTGGCTCACCAGGTTTGTATCCTGAATCATGGAAAAAAGTATTAGAAAATGTAGGCTATCAGTCTATTTACCTGCCAACAAAAATTGCTCATGATATGGGGCAAGCCATTATAGTGGCAGAGAGTGATGGTATTGCAAGACAAAAAACAGCTTATGATATTAAGGTAACCGAAGAGGTGAGCATAGGAGTGAAGCAGGCCGAAACGCCTAAAGCTACTATTCAACCTCCGGTACCTGCACCGGCACCTGCAGCTGTGCAGCCACCAAAACCAGTAAGTGTAGCTGAGGCCACTCCGCAGATACAGCCTGTTGGTAATGCCGTGTCTGATCAGCAAATTAGAAAAGAGGCAGTTGCTTATATGAAAAATTTGGTGGCCGATGTGCTTCAAATTTCTCCTGAGCAAATTCAGGCTAAAGAGCCATTAGAGAGCTATGGTATAGATTCTATTTTGGTGGTTCAAATTACCACGGCCTTAAGGAAGGTGTTGTCAGATATCAGTAGTACGTTATTTTTCGAAATACAAACTATCAATGGTCTGGTAGATCATTTTATGGAAACGCAAAAAGATGCTCTTATGGCATTGCTGAAAATAGACAGCAAGCCAGCATCAACATTGGTGGCAGACTTAGAACCTGCTATGCCGGGAAAGTCTGAAGCTGTGACTTTATCTACTCCTTTACAGGTGGAGCCACAGCTCAATAATAAAAAGGAGGAGATTGCTATTGTGGGGTTGGCAGGTCAGTATCCTGATGCAGAAAATGTAGAGGAATTTTGGCAAAATTTAAAAGCAGGTAAAAACTGTATTAGTGAGGTGCCTGAAGACAGGTGGAATTGGGAAGCTTATTTTGATGCCGAAAAAGGAAAAGAAGGGAAGATATACAGCAAGTGGGGTGGCTTTATGAAAGACATTGACAAGTTTGATCCGCTTTTCTTTAAAATATCTCCTATGGAGGCTGAAAAGATGGATCCGCAAGAACGCTTGTTTTTACAGACTACCTATGCCAGTATTGAAGATGCAGGATATGTGCCTGAAAATTTATGTGAAAGCAGAAAAGTAGGTGTGTTTGCCGGGGTTATGAATAATAATTACCCTATTGGCGCTGCATATTTCTCTATTGCCAATAGAATTTCTTATTTGCTCAATTTCAGTGGGCCAAGTATGGCAGTAGATACCGCTTGTTCATCTTCACTTACTGCTATTCATTTGGCTGTAGAGAGCTTGCAAAACGGTAGTTGTGAAGTGGCTATTGCAGGAGGTGTTAACCTGATAGTGGATCCATATCATTATCAAAAGTTATCGGAACTAACTATGTTGTCCGCTGATGATACATGTAAATCATTTGGCGCTAATGCCGATGGTTTTGTGGATGGCGAAGGAGTAGGAGCTATAGTGCTGAAGCCGTTGAGTAAAGCCATTCAAGATGGTGATCATGTATATGGTGTTATCAAATCTACAGCCATTAATGCTGGGGGTAAAACCAGTGGATATACAGTTCCAAGCCCTAAGGCACAGGCTGAGGTAATAGCCGATGCGTTAGAGCAGGCTAAGTTAGATGCCCGTACCATTAGCTACATAGAGGCGCATGGTACAGGTACAGCATTAGGCGATCCTATTGAAGTGGCAGGTTTGTCTAAAGCATTTACAACTTTTACACAAGACAAAGGATTCTGCGCCATTGGTTCTGTAAAATCTAATATTGGACATGCTGAAAGTGCAGCTGGTATAGCAGGGTTAACCAAAATATTATTGCAGATGAAGTATAAGCAGTTAGCTCCTTCATTGCATGCTAACACTGTTAATCCAGAAATTGACTTCAGCGCTACACCATTTAGCTTACAGCACACGCTTGCTGCATGGAATAAGCCCGTGATACAAGAAAATGGAGGGCAGTATGAAATACCAAGAAGAGCGGGGTTATCGTCTTTTGGTGCGGGTGGAGCTAATGCTCATATTATAGTGGAGGAGTATGATGTGCCTGTGACTGCGAGCACTTTAGCAGAACACCCACATATGTTAGTCCTTTCGGCCAAAAGTGAAAAGCAGCTAAAAGAGCAAGCCTCTAATTTGATTGCATTTATTAGGTCCAATAATTTAAGCGATGGTCAGCTGACATCTCTAGCCTATACACTTCAGGTAGGAAGAGTAGCTATGGATTATAGACTAAGCTTCATGGCTGATACTATGCTAGCTGTAACTCAAAAGCTTCAGCAATTCTTAAATGGAGACGAGAGCAATGATAATTATGCTCATATAAGAGAGCACTATACTGAAGTAGCACAGGTAGAAGAAGGTGAGGAAGATGAGGTGGTGAAGACCTGGGCACAACAGCAGCAATACGATAAAATTATAGACATGTGGAGTAAAGGTCTCAATTTCAATTGGCAGGTACTTTACACACAAGGTAAGCCTGCAAGGCTGAGTTTACCTACCTATCCTTTCGCTAAAGAACGCTATTGGATGGAGAGCAGACCCAGTAATGCAAGCAAGCAAACAGTTGCTAATGTTTCGGAGTCACATTTTGATCAACATTTTTATGATAATCTGTTCGATGATGTAATAGACGATACCCTTAGCATAGAAGCTGCTATCAAAAAAATTCAAAATTTATACAACAATTAAGTAGGGCATTATGAGAGCATTACTCAAATATGTGTTGGATGAAGTGAAAAATCGTAGAATGCCTAAGGCTACCGCAATGGAGCTGATGAAGCATTTGCATAACACTTCTACGAAAGTTGGTCGTGAAGTAAAACTGCATCCGTTGGTGCACCACAATACTTCAAATTTTAACGAACAGCGATTTACTTCTAGGTTTTCTGGTGACGAAAGTTTTTTGAAAGATCATCAGGTAGGCGAAAAGAAAGTGCTCCCTGGGGCTGCGTATTTAGAGATGGCCAGAGAAGCCGTAGCGCAAACTATCTCCGCTGGTAGCGAAGCTGTTTTCAAAATTAAAAATGTCATTTGGGCAAGTCCTTTAGTAGTTGAAGATGGGGCAGATGAACCTGTCAGCATATCTTTAATTAATGATACAGAGACTTCAGTTAACTACGAGGTGTATACCGGTAAGGATGGTGAGGCTGTAGTACATAGCCAGGGAAATGTGGAGATAGCTCAGCAGGATTCAAACCCTAAGAAGATTGATCTGGAGTTTGAGAAACAGAAATACTCAAAGGAGGTGAATAAGGACGCTGTATATACGGTTTTTGACAAACTGAATATTCAGTATGGAGCATCTCACCGTGGTATTGCTCAGTTGTTTATAGGAGATGGAGAAGTTTTAGCTCAGGTTGAGCTCCCTACAGAAGCTGGCGCAAATGAATCCTATGTACTAAATCCCGCTTTGTTAGATGCTTGCTTTCAGGCTTCTATTGGTCTTTTCTGGGAAGAGCAAACTTCAGCATTGCCATTTGCTATTGATCAGGTGCAGGTTTTTAATACAATTCCTGATGTGTGTTGGGTGAAAATTAAAAGAGCAGACCAGACTTCAAGCAAAGTGGTGCAGAAGTTAGACTTTGAAATTTATGATGCAGAAGGAGTTTTAGTTGTGCGTGTTGACGGTTTTTCAACCAGAAATACAGTGAAGCCTACTTCACAAACAGCCAAAGTGATGGAGCCGGAAGTGAAGCAGGTAAATGGCCATGAAAGTCAATCTTTACTGCATGCTAAAACTATATTGTACTTAAAACAACAGCTATCTGCTGTTAATAAACTCGCAGTAGAGCGCATCAGTGAAAATGCTCCTCTTGAAGATTACGGTATAGACTCTGTAATGGTAATGAAACTCAATAAAAAGCTGGAAGAAAGCTTCGGAGCATTATCAAAAACATTGTTTTACGAATATCAGACCATTAATGAGCTTGCTACTTATTTTATAGAGGAGCATGAAGCTGCATTAAAACAGTTGTTGGGGGTAAATGCAATAAAAGTAAAAGAAGCTCAACCTGTAGCTGTACCGCAAGAGGAGGTTTTTGAAGCTCCTGCACTTAAAAGGTTTAGTACTCAGGGTAAGACTCCAAGAGTATCTTCAAAATCTATTTCGGCACAAGAAGATATAGCTATTATAGGTGTAGCGGGCAGATACCCACAAGCTAAAAATCTTAATGAGTTTTGGGATAACTTAACCCAAGGTAAAAATAGCATCACGGAAGTGCCATCTGAAAGATGGGATCATTCACTTTATTTTGATGAAGATAAAAACCAGCCGGGAAAGAGCTATACTAAATGGGGAGGTTTTATCGATGGTGTGGATGAGTTTGATCCATTATTCTTTAAAATATCACCTACAGAAGCGGAAGCATTAGACCCGCAGGAAAGGCTGTTTTTACAAAATGTGCATTCTACCTTGGAAGATGCAGGGTATACTGCTGAGCAATTAGGTAGCAAGGTGGGCGTTTATGCAGGGGTGATGTATGTGGAGTATCCGTTATTCGGAGTGGAGGAGACTTTAAAAGGTAACCCAATGGTGCTATCTGGCAGTCCGTCTTCTATAGCTAATAGAGCTTCTTATTTCTTTAACTTCCGAGGCCCAAGTATAGCAGTAGATACCATGTGTAGCTCTTCAATCACTACCGTGCATATGGCATGTCAGAGTATTAGAAATGGTGAGTGTGAAGTGGCTATAGCCGGTGGGGTGAATGTAAGCATCCATCCTAATAAATACCTGATTTTAAGTAACGGTAAGTTTGCTTCTAGCAAGGGCTTATGTGAAACTTTTGGTGAGGGAGGCGATGGTTATGTGCCAGGAGAAGGAGTGGGTTCTGTATTGCTGAAACCACTAAGCAAGGCCATAGCTGATGGTGATAATATTTATGGCGTTGTTAAAGGATCGGCAGTAAACCATGGCGGTAAAACTAACGGCTACACCGTACCTAACCCTAAGGCTCAGGCCGAAGTGGTGGCCGATGCCATGAAAAATGCGGGTATTTCATCTGATGTAGTTTCATATGTGGAGGCACATGGAACAGGTACAGCGCTGGGTGATCCTATTGAGATTACAGGCTTAAAACAGGCTTTTGGAAAAGAGGCAAATTCATGTGCTATCGGTTCTGTAAAGTCTAATATCGGGCACTGTGAAGGTGCTGCGGGCATAGCAGGTATTACTAAGGTCTTGCTTCAAATGAAGCATCAACAACTGGTGCCGTCATTGCATTCTACGGTATTAAATAAAAATATAGATTTCGATAATACTCCGTTTACGGTTCAGCAATCGCTCAACACATGGAAGCGTAATGTCATTAATGGCCAGCAGCACCCTTTAACTGCGGGGATATCTTCATTTGGTGCCGGAGGCGCTAACGCTCATATTATTCTTCAGGAATATGTGCAAGAAGAGGAGGTGTACCAAGCTCCAATTACTAGCGAGAATCCATTAATAGTTGTATTGTCAGCAAAAAATAAAGCTAGGTTAAAAGATCGCGTAACGGATATACTGGGTTTTATTGATGGTGAGAGTATAGATGATGCTATGCTTCGCAATATGGCTTATACTTTGCAAGTGGGTAGAGAAGCCATGCCAGAGCGACTTGGTTTGGTAGTGACTTCAGCCGAGGAGCTAAAGACCAAACTTGAAGCATACTTGAATGACAGCTTTGATGATATCTTTATTGGTCATATTAAAAAGAATAAAGACACTTTAGCCATCTTTTTAGGAGATGATGACTTACAGCAGGCAGTAAATAACTGGGTAAAAAAGGGCAAATACTATAAACTATTAGAGTTATGGGTGATGGGGCTTGAAGTAGAATGGAAAAACTTATATACTTCATACAAGCCAAAGAGAGTGAGTTTACCCACTTATCCATTTGCTAAAGATAAATACTGGGCTCCGCTTAAATATAATAATGCTTCATTAACAGCAACAGCAGGAGTGAAACAGTTGCATCCATTAGTACAGGAAAATACCTCAGATTTCACCCAGTATAGCTACTCTAGTACTTTTTCTGGTAATGAATTTTTCTTGGCCGACCATCAGGTTAATGGGCAGAAGATATTACCAGGCGTAGCGTATTTAGAAATGGCACAAACTGCTATTAAGAAGGCATTAGGAGAGGCATCGGAGGTAATGCAAGTAGAACTCAATAATGTAGTTTGGAAGCAGCCATTCATCGTAGAAGCTCATTCTACTTTAAACATCAGAGTAGAATTACAGCAGCAGGGCACTTTAAGCTATGAGATATACAGCCATGAGCAAGATACAGAAATAGTGCACTGTCAGGGTAAAGCTGCTATTATACAGTCAGCGGAAGTGTTGCAGAATGATATAAAATCGATAAAGGACAATTTTAATGGGCAGCAACTTTCTGCTAACCAATGTTATGAGGTTTTCAATAGCATGGGACTATATTATGGAGCGGGACACCGCGTGTTGGACAAGGTGTATGCTTCAGATAGAGAAGTGATAGCAGATTTAAGATTACCTCAACAGTTTGTTGCTACTCTTAATCAGTATGACTTACATCCTGCATTATTGGATGGGGCACTGCAAGCATCTATAGGTATGATGCTTTTCAAAAATGAGCTTCAAGGAGCCTTACCATTTGCAGTGGAGCATGTAGCTATATTCGGTAATTGTTCTGAGCAGATGACAACACATATCCAGTATTCACCGGGGTGTTCGCCAAGCGATAAAGTTCAGAAATTAGATGTAAATCTTTATAATCAGAATGGCGAGTTGGTTGCTAAGATTGCCGGCTTTTCAGCAAGGGTTATTCAGGCAGTGCAGCATGTTGAGAAGAATGAAAAGCCTATAAAAAAACAAGAAACGGTAATGCTCAGCCCTTATTACAAGAATATGGAGCACGAATTACCTTCAGAAATCATTTATGAAAATCATCATATTATTTGCATAGAAACGGGAGCAGAATTAGTAGATGAGTTGCAGGATTTAACAGGTGCTGAGGTTAATTGTGAACATTATTCATCTGATAGTGATACGGCTACTAGGTTTACTGATTATGCTACGGCTATTTTCGAAAAGGCAAAAGCCATCATTAAATCTAAGCCCAAAAAACACCAACTGATACAGGTATTTGTGCCTGCTGATAAGCAGTGGTTTAATGGGCTACTAGGTATACTTAAAACCATAAGGTTGGAGCATCCTAAAGTGCTCACTCAGCTTGTGCAGGTAGAAAATTTAAGTGCTCAGGTCATAAAAAATAAGGCCAACAGAGAGAAGTACTACCCTGACGCCATTGCTATCAAGTACCAACAAAATGAACGTTATACAGAATCTTGGAAGGAGGTTGTAGCAGAACCTATTCATACTTGGAAAGACCATGGTGTTTATTTGATTACAGGAGGCCTTGGTGGTTTAGGGGTATTATTTTCAAAGTCTATAGCCCAAAACACTAAAGGAGCTAAGCTCATTTTAACAGGCCGCACAGCACTGTCAGTAGAGAAATCAGAAAGATTAGATGCTTTAAAGGCCTACGGTGTCACTGTAGAATACCAGCAAGTAGATATTACTGATGAAGCCGCAGTGGACAATTTAATGGGCCATATTGAAAGATCTTATCATCAATTAGATGGCATTCTTCACAGTGCAGGAGTAATTGATGACAATTATATCATTAGAAAAAATAGTGCAGAACTGAAGCAGGTTTTGGCTCCCAAGGTAACGGGCCTTACCAATTTAGATAATGCTTCTCAGCGATTTAACCTCGATTTTATGATCTTATTTTCTTCTGTAGCAGGAGCAACCGGCAGTGCAGGACAGGCAGACTATGCCGCAGGTAATGCTTTTATGGATGTGTTTGCTGCTAATCGAAATGATAAGGTAAAAGCAGGGGAAAGAATAGGACATACACTTTCAGTTAACTGGCCACTATGGAAAGACGGTGGCATGCATGTAGATGAGCATACTGAGACTATGCTATGGCAAAACATGGGCATGATACCTATGCCTTCAACGCAGGGTATCGAAGCTATGAAGAGGGCTTTTAATTCAAATGAAAGTCAAGTAATGATTCTGGCCGGTGATGCCAAGAAATTGAAGGCATTTATGAAATCAGAGTCAGGTGAGGTGGTACATGATACCTATCAGTCGCAGGAGGATGAGCATTATGCTAAAATTTTGAAACAGATAGCGAATGGAGAATTGTCTGAAGAGGAGTTTGAAAAGGCTATTACACAGTAATTAGAAAGAAAAGATTGCATTTATGAAGCGCATGGATATAAATCACTTGTACCAGCAAGTGAAAGACAAGAAAATAAGCCAACAAGAGGCGGTTAATTTTTTAAAGCAAATGAAGCAGGAGCTTCCTGCTTCTAAAGAACAAGAAAATAAAGCTACAGCAGTACCTGAAAAAGATGTTTTGAGTTTATTGACAGAGGCATTGGTAGGTATGGTCTGCGATCAGCTTAAAATAAACGATAGAAATGAGATAGAAACTGATGTAGAGCTGAATGAATATGGCTATGAGTCTATCAGTCTTACTCAGTTTGCTAATAATATTAATGAGGCGTATGATCTGGATTTAATGCCTACATTATTTTTTGAATACAATACGCTTAAGAGCATTGCCGAGCATTTATTAGAAGAGTATGAACAAAATATTGTTGCTAAGTTCGGGGGCAAAACTTCAGCCGTAATATCAGAAGAAGCCAGAGAGACCTTAGTAACAGAATCATCTTCAAGGCCTAGTAATGGGGCAGTAACGCCACCTGAAGATGAACAGGTGACCGCTACCTATCAATCAGCGCCTAAAGAGGCAAAAGCAACAGAGAGCCGTGATGCAGTAAATGAGCCTGTTGCTATCATTGGTATGAGTGCGCGCTTTCCTCAGGCTGATGATGTGGATGAGTTTTGGGAAAACCTAAGGCAGGGAAAAGACTGTATTAGTGAAATTCCTGAAAATAGATGGGATTGGAAAAAGTACTATGGAGACCCTGTGGCTGATGGTGATAAGACCAATATTAAATATGGTGGTTTTATAGAAGGTGTAGAAGAATTTGATCCTTTGTTTTTTGGTATTTCTCCTAGAGAAGCGGAGTTAATGGATCCGCAACAAAGGCTATTGATGCTTTATGTATGGAAAGCCTTAGAAGATGCTGGTTACTCTGCCGATAGCTTGGCAGGTAGCAATACCGCGCTTTTAGTGGGGACAGCTATTAGCGGATATAATAATTTGGTGAAGCAAGCCGCTATTGGCCTTGAAGGAAATAGTTCTACAGGCATGGCTGCTTCTGTGGGGCCTAATAGAATGAGCTTTTTCTTAGACTGGCACGGAGCTAGTGAACCTATAGAAACGGCATGTTCTAGTTCTTTGGTGGCATTGCACCGTGCGGTGGAAGCTATTAGAAATGGTGACAGCAACATGGCCGTGGCTGGTGGTTTAAACTTAATGTTAACACCAGATGCACATATTAGCTTTAGCAAAGCTGGTATGCTCAGTGAAGATGGTCACTGTAAAACTTTCTCTAAAGATGCTGATGGTTATGTAAGAGGAGAAGGCGTAGGTATGCTGGTACTAAAAAAGCTGTCTGATGCCGAAAAGGATAGAGATCATATTTATGGAGTAATTCGTAGCAGTGCTGAAAATCATGGAGGAAGAGCTAATTCGCTTACAGCACCTAATCCTAAGGCACAGGCTGAGTTGATAAAAACAGCCTACGAGAAAGAAGGGATAGATCCGAGAACGGTTACTTATATAGAGGCACATGGTACGGGTACTTCATTAGGAGACCCTATTGAAATTAATGGACTGAAAGCGGCCTTTAAAGATTTGTATAGCCAATACCAGAGTGATATCAAAAGTACATGTGGTATAGGCTCAGTAAAGACTAACGTAGGTCATTTAGAGTTAGCAGCTGGGGTAGCAGGGGTGATAAAGGTGTTGTTGCAAATGAAGCATAAGACTTTAGCAAAAAGTTTACATTGCGATGAGCTTAACCCTTATATTAAATTAGAAGATAGCCCTTTTTATGTGGTGCAACAAGCGCAAGAATGGGCATCTATTAAAGATAGTGCGGGCCATGAGATTCCTCGTAGGGCAGGGGTTAGCAGCTTTGGATTTGGCGGGGTAAATGCTCATGTAGTGATAGAAGAGTATGTAGCTCCAGCCAGAGAAAAGGTTAAACAAGGGCCTGCCGCTATAATACTTTCAGCAAAAGAGCCAGAGAGACTTGTTGAAAAGGCTCAGCAGCTGGCTACATTTTTAGATCGTAATAATTTAGACAATACACAGTTACATCACCTGGCCTATACACTGCAAGTTGGGCGTGATGCAATGGAATATCGTATGGGCTTTGTAGCTCATAATATTGATAATGTTCAGAAAAAATTGGCTGAATATTTAAGCCAAGCAACTGATGACATATTTACTGGTAGACTCAAAGAAAATAAAGAATTTTTACTTGGGTACGAAAAGGATGAGGCGGGCAAAGCTGAAGAACAAAAAGCCTTAGAATCCTCTGATTATAAGGCTTTAATTTCACTATGGGTGAAGGGGGTAAAGGTAGCTTGGGCAGATGCCTATAAAGGAGAAGAAGTGAGTAGAATGCCGTTACCAACGTATCCTTTCGCTAAAGAAAAATACTGGGTTAAGCCTGCCGCCATGTCACCGGAGCTCGATAAACTGCATCCTTTAGTGCACAAGAATGCATCTAACATTAATGAACTTCGTTTTGATACACACTTCACTGGAAAAGAATGGTTTTTAACAGACCATCAAGTGAGTGGAAAGTCAATATTGCCAGGGGTAGCCTATTTAGAAATGGCAAGGGCCGCCATAGTAGAGGCCACACGTGGCCAAAGAGATTATCAGGGAAGCTTATGTATAAAACATGTGACTTGGGTGAGGCCTCTTGAGGTAAATGAGAACGCTGGAAAATCTCTATACACCGTTTTTATACCTCAAGACAATGACGTAATATTCGAAATATATAGTGCTGCTGAAGACACAGAATTATTACATGCCCATGGTACTATCTATTGGAGTAGTAATCTTGATACACCTGCTTATGATTTAGAAGAGGTGAAGGGGCGTTGTAGTCATGCTAGTTATGATGCACCGTTATGTTATAGCACCTTTGATAAGTTAGGTATTCAATACGGGCAAGCGCACCAAGGGATAGATGAAATTATGGTGGGTGAAAATGAGTTATTGACAAAAATTCATTTGCCTGAAAGTGTCATTTCAAATGCAGAGGATTATGTTTTGCATCCTGCTATTATGGACTCGGCATTTCAGGGTGCTTTAGGTTTTACCTTGCAGGCTAATGCAGAAACTACAGAAGCAGATGCAGCACTACCATTTGCATTAGAAGATCTTCAAATCATTAATTTTAACTGTACACCATCGTGGGCATATATTTCACGTACTGAAGGTGGCTACTCTGGTGGAGCTATAGAAAAGTTAAATATTACTTTGCTAGACGAAGCAGGGCACGCATGTGTAGTAATTAAGGGGCTTTCAATTAAAAACTCGAAAAATACAGCCTCAGTTACGGCACCGGCACTTAATAGCAGTTATAATGACCTCAACCTGATAGAAGAGCAGGATGATGACCAAGAAATAGTAGCTGGGTATCCTGATAAGGTGCCATCGCTCATAGAACAGGTTCAATCGCTCACCCCAAAAGAAAGTCAGCACAGAGAAATAGAAGAAAAAGTAGCGCCACCAGCCAAAGAAATGGAAGCTATGCTGGTGAAACTGCTGATAGGACAGTTAAAAAGCTTAAACCTTTTTGATGATAATGGAGCCGATTTATCTCGGTTAAAAGAAAAAGGTCAGGTTACAGATTTTTATAACCGTTGGCTCGAAGAGACAGTAGAAATTCTTAAAAGGCATAAATATTTGCAGCAGGATTTGGATGTTTATGCGTTAACAGAAAAACCTGTAGAAGATATTGACGCGCTATGGAAAGAATGGCAAGAAAAGAAGATTTTATGGAAAGATGATATCACTCAGTGTGTGCAGGCACAGTTAGTGGAAGAGACCTTAAAAGCCTTACCTGGAATATTACAAGGAAAAATTAGGGCTACTGAAATTATGTTCCCAGGTTCTTCAATGAAGCTGGTAGAAGGGCTATATAAAAATAATCCTGTATCTGATTATTTTAATCAAGTGCTGGCCGATACGCTTGTGCTTTATATTCAGCAACGATTAGAGGAAAATCCAGAGGCGAAGATTAGAATTTTAGAGATCGGAGCGGGTACTGGAGGTACAAGTGCTATGGTATTTAAGCGCATACGTCCTTATGCTGATCATATTGAAGAGTATTGCTACACAGACTTATCAAAAGCTTTCCTTTTTCATGCAGAAAAGCAATATGGCCCTGAAAACCCATATTTAACCTATGAGAGGTTTGATGTGGAAAGCCCATTAGATGGACAAGCAATTAAGCCCGATTCTTTTGATGTGGTAATAGCTACTAATGTACTGCATGCTACCAAGCACATAAATAATACATTACATAATGCTAAGGCAGCGCTCCATAAAAATGGATTGGTTTTACTTAACGAGTTGAGTAAAAGTAGTGTATTCAGTCACCTAACGTTTGGTTTGTTAGAAGGCTGGTGGTTATATGAAGATGCTGAGTTACGTATACCTGGTTTCCCTGGTCTATACCCTTCAGCGTGGCAGAGAGCATTAGAAGCAGAAGGCTTTAAATCCGTGTATTTCCCTTGCGAAGAAGCGCATTCTATGGGACAAGCCATAATAGCAGCGGAAAGTAACGGTATCATTAAGAAAAATCACGTGAATTTCACGCGTAGGCATGAAGCTAGTACTACGGCAGGCGAGGTGCAAGATGGAACATTAAAAGAGAAGGCTACTTTATACCTAAAACAGCTTATAGGAGATACACTTAAAATTCCTGTGGCCAAAATTGATGAAACTGCACCTTTTGAAGCTTATGGAGTAGATTCTATTTTGGTAACAGAGCTTACTAAAGAAGTGGGCCGTCACTTTAAAAATGTGACCAGTACTTTATTTTTTGAAGTACAGACTATAGAGGCTTTAGTAAATAATTTTATAGAGAATAGAAGGGATGAACTTATAAAAGTGTTGGGTATTACTCCTGATGCTGTATCGCCTGCTCATACCGATGATAATAGCCATTTGGCTAGCTCAAAAGGCAGAGGAAAGGCTGTGTGGAACAGAAAAAATACGCAAAAGGAAGATAGACAACCCATACAAGTACAAGATGTTGCTATTGTAGGTTTAGCAGGGCAATACCCAGAAGCACAAAATCTATCTGATTTTTGGAATAACCTCAAGCATGGTAAAAATAGTATATCAGAGATACCTGCCTCTCGTTGGGATTGGAAAAGATATTTTGATGCTAAAAAAGGCAACAAAGGAACCATGTATACTAAGTGGGGCGGGTTTATTGATGGAATAGAGAATTTTGACCCTTTATTCTTCAAAATAGCACCTGCCGAAGCTGAGTTGATGGACCCTCAAGAACGCCTTTTCTTACAAACCGCATATCACGCCATTGAAGATGCAGGGTATACTCCCGAAAGCATATCCGGTACTCGAAGAGTAGGTGTATTTGCAGGGGCAATGAACGGTAACTATGCCACCGGTGCCAAATATTGGTCCATGGCCAACCGTGTGTCTTACTTATTTAACTTTAGAGGCCCGAGTATGGCTGTAGATTCAGCGTGCTCATCATCTCTTACAGCTATTCATTTGGCTATGGAGAGCCTTTATGCAGGTAGTAGTGATTGTGCCATTGCCGGAGGTGTCAATCTCATTGTGAATCCATCACATTATGTAGGGCTAAGTTCTGCAGCTATGTTGTCTACTGGTAATGAGTGCCGTGCTTTTGGAGCCAATGCAGATGGATTTATTGATGGAGAAGGTGTGGGCGTAGTAGTGCTGAAAGCATTATCAAAAGCCATAGAGGATGGTGACCATATTTATGGGGTGATAAAAGGTAGTGCTATTAACGCAGGAGGTAAAACTAATGGTTACACAGTACCTAACCCTATAGCACAGGCTCAGGTGATAAAAGATGCCTACGAAAGAGCTGGAGTCGACCCACGAACGGTGAGCTATATAGAGGCGCATGGAACGGGTACATCTCTCGGAGATCCTATTGAAGTGGCGGGCTTGAGTAAAGCCTTTGGTTTTAAAACCGGTGATAAGGAGTTTTGTGCGCTAGGATCAGTAAAGTCCAATATTGGTCATGGTGAAAGTGTAGCGGGTATGGCTGGCCTAACAAAAGTATTATTACAGCTGAAGCACGAAGAATTAGTGCCAACGCTTCATGCTAAGGAAGTTAACCCTGAGATAGACTTCACCCAAACGCCTTTTGTGTTACAGCAAGCATTAACGCCATGGAAACGACCAGTGCTCAATGGTAAAGAGGTGCCTCGTATAGCAGGTATTTCTTCTTTCGGAGCAGGAGGAGCTAATGCTCATATTATTATTCAAGAGTATAAGAACGAAAGTCAGCAAAATAGATTTAAAGGAAACGATCCCGCATTAATATTACTTTCAGCCAAAGACAGTAATAGGCTTATAGAAAAAGCTAATGCGCTCTTAAGTTACATTAAGGAAGAGCAACTGGCTGATGAGCAACTAGCATCCATGGCATATACCCTGCAGATGGGGCGCGAACTTATGGATGACAGGTTGGCTATTAAAGTGTATACCATGGCTCAACTTGTTGAAAAGCTAGAGGCTGTGGTGGCAGGTAATGTTAATGATGTAGATGTGTATATTGGAAGAGTAGCAGAAAATAATGAAACTGTTTCTGTTTTTGCTGCCGATGAAGATTTACAAAAAGCATTAGAAGCATGGGCCGAGAAAGGCAAGTTTTCTAAACTGTTAGACTTATGGGTGCTTGGGCTTAATTTTGACTGGAAAAAGCTGTATAAACATGTAGAGCTACCATTGAAAATGAGCCTACCTGGCTATCCATTTGCTAAGGAGAAATATTGGCTGTCCAAATTTTACCTAAAAGGAGATAATACTTCCCAGGTAGAAAATAAAGCTTTAGGATTTGATTATATACACCCACTTCTGCAACAAAATAAGTCAGGAGTATCAGGACTCAAATTTGAGAGTACTTTTTCGGGTAATGAGTTTTTCTTAGAAGATCATCAAGTACAAGGAAAAAAGGTTTTGCCAGGTGTGGCATACCTAGAAATGGCACGTGCTGCCATGGAGCAGATTCATGATACTGATTTATTAAAAGACAAATCAGTGCAGCTGAAGAATGTGGTATGGGCACAGCCTTTGGCCGTAAATGGCAAGCCTGTAGATGTTACCCTAGAAATCAACAACAGCCATAAAGGCAAGTTGAACTATAAGATAATAAGCAATGCTTCCACTTCTTTATTGCACAGCGAAGGAGTAGCTGAACTGGTAGAATTACCAGGGCAGTACTTAAACCTCAAAGAGCTAAAACAGGCATGTAATGTCAGAGAAATTTTGGCGCCAGAGTGTTATGCTGTCTTCGAAAGTATGGGTATTTCTTATGGAAGTAGTCACCAGGCAGTGAAACGGATTTGCGTGGGCGATAAAGGTGTATTAGCGGAGCTGCAACTTTCTGCTGGCTTGCAAATGGAGATGAATGATTATGTGCTTCATCCTGCTTTGGCAGATGCGGCTCTTCAAGCTACATATGCTCTATTTGCTGCTGAAAACGGAAGTTTTTCACCAGTAATGCCATATGCAGTAGATCAGGTAGTGGTTTACAAAGGCTCTAGTAAAAATATGTGGGCGTATGTAGAGTATGCTGATGGAAACATTGAAGGTAGTGAAGTGCAAAAAGTTAACATTAGCCTATGTAATGATCAAGGAGAGGTTTGTACGCTCTTTAAAGGTTTTTCTACTCGTAAAGTAAATACGGGTACTACTAAAAATAAGACAAACACCTCACAGCAACCAGTAGCACCTGTAAAAGAAGGAATGGCGACTCATACGCTACAATTGTCATGGGTGGAGGCACAACCTGAAAAGGCCACCGCATGGCCAGCTACTAACAATAGTGTGGTGGTGATAGGTGTAAGTGATACTGACTTTAATTTCTTTAAGGAGAAATATCCCAAGGCAGTACACCTAAAAACGGAAATACTAAATAGTGTAGATAAGGTATCGGACTTTCTATCAAGTGTTGCTGATATAGATCATATCTACTGGGTGGCGTCAGATGTAGCGTACCACACTTTAGGAGATGAGAAAATAATAGAAGCCCAAGAAAATGGACTTATAGCATGTTTCAGAACCATAAAGGCCTTGTTAGGTATAGGTGCATCAGGGAAGGAATTAGGCTGGACTATTATTACAGAAAATGCACAGCCAGTAGATGGAAAGAGTGAAATAAATGCCACCCATGCAGGATTGTTCGGCCTAATAGGCTCTATGGCCAAAGAATATAACCAATGGAACGTAAGAACCATTGATTTGTCTTCTTCGGTAAGCGAGTTGTTGAGGTCTTCTAAGTTATTTCAGCTTATTGAAACCTTACCTGCTAATGCTAATGGCGATGCATTAGCCTACCGTAATAATAAATGGTACAGACAAGGTCTTACCAAGGCAAATACTGGTGGAGCCATTGCTACAGCTTATAAAAAAGGCGGTGTTTACTTAATTATAGGTGGTGCAGGAGGAATAGGAGAAGTATGGACTGAGTACATGATAAAAAATTACGATGCACAAATAATATGGGTAGGTCGAAGAGCTTTAAACGATGAGATAGAAGACAAAGTACAGCGTCTTGCTAAACTAGGTAAAGCGCCTGTATATATGGCTGCTGATGCGGGTAATCGTACTGATTTAGAAAAGGTTAAAGCTGAGGTTTATGCTGCTTATGGCCAGCTTAATGGGATAGTGCATTCGGCCATCGTGTTACAAGATAGAAGCTTGGCCCAAATGGAGGAAGAACGTTTCCGATCAGCTTTGGCATCTAAAATAGATATTAGTGTTCAACTGGCTCATGTATTTGAGAATGAACCCTTAGATTTTGTGATGTTCTTTTCTTCAGCCCAATCATTTGGTAAGGCTAGAGGACAAAGTAACTATGCCGCTGGCTGCACCTTTAAAGATGCTTTTGCATATCAGCTAGCGAATAACTGGTCTTGCAAGGTTAAAGTGATGAACTGGGGCTACTGGGGTAGTGTGGGTATAGTCGCTTCTAAGGTGTACCAAGATAGAATGGCTCAGGCCGGCTTGGGATCAATAGAACCTAGCGAAGGAATGCAAGCAGTTGAATTTTTGCTCTCGAGTGAATATAATCAACTAGCTTTTCTGAAAATGGATAACCTGAATTCGCTTGGTGAATTATATGTTAATAATACCATAGTTCCGACCCAGAAAATTCAGACTGCTAAGCCTAAGAATATCCAGCAGCAACTAGAGGCTTGGTTGAAAGAGGTGGTAGGAGAGGCGCTTAAGGTTTCTGCTGAAGCTATTGATATTAATAAGTCATTAGAACACTACGGGCTTGATTCTATATTGGTTTTGAATATCAATAATAGACTAGAGGAACATTTTGAAGATCTTTCTAAAACATTATTTTTTGAATATAGTACAGTAAAAGGCTTGGCTGATTACTTTATAGAGCATCATATTAATGAGGTGAAGCTGCTGTTGGGTGAAGTTGAGGAAGTGCAAGAAGCACCACAGCCTGAAATGACACAGGCTACTAATGGCAGTGATTTAAAGGAGAAAGTTGCGGTTTATTTAAAAGAAATCATTGGAGAGGCACTCAAGGTAAATGCAAATAGTATAGATGATAACAAAAGTCTCGATGCTTATGGCTTAGATTCAATATTGGTGTTAAATATTAATAATGCCCTAGAAGAGCACTTTGAAGACCTGTCTAAAACTCTATTTTTTGAGTATAGTACAGTAGCTGCTTTGGCCGATTATTTTGTTATAGAGCATAATGCGGAAGTACGAAGTTTTTTAGAAGATACCCTGCCTCAGCACAATGTGGCGGCTAATGCGCCTCAAAAGTCTGTAACATCCGATGAAACTCTCATAGCCAATACTCAATATTACCTGAAAGAGGTTATAGGAGAGGCGTTGAAGGTAGAGCCTAGTACCATAGAGCTCAACAAGAGCCTTGAAAATTATGGTTTAGACTCCATTTTGGTTCTCAATATAAATAATGCCTTAGAAGAGCATTTCGAAGATCTGTCTAAAACCTTGTTTTTTGAATACAGTACCGTGGCTACTCTGGCTGCTTATTTTGTGAAAGAGCATAGGAGTGAAGTAGAGCAGTTATTATCTTCTAAAGGTGATAATAAGGTAGAAATGGTGGTTGAGGAGGAAGAGGCTGTTTCTATGTCATATCATGAAAGTGCTGTAAGCCAGCCTGTGCTGTGGCATGAAGATACAGCAGAAATGGAGTTGTTTGAAGAGCCGGAGTTAGATGCTGATGATATAGATATTGATGCCCTTTTAGGTACACCTGAAGCTGTAATTGTAGAAGAAGAGGAATTGGAGAAAGAAGGAAGTAATTATGAGGTATGGCATCATAACGATTTGGAGCAAAAGCCTGAAATAAAAGCTCTAATAGATGAGATGGACGAGAAGGACCCGCCTATTGGTTATGAAAGAGTCCTTTTCCCTTATTACCTCATTTCGTACTCAGAAGGAAAGTATATCCGCTTTATTATTAATGAGAAGAGTAAATTAATAATACCATACATTAATACTAATGCTCAAGTGCATGCTCAATTACTAGATTATAGCAGTAGCAAGGGGTTAAATGTATTAATCATTGATGCTTATCGTGATTTTATTGATACCTCTGATACCAAATTGATTCCTATGGGTGTAGGGCAGAATATTGATATTCAGTCTTTTACTACACGAGGAAATAAAATGCGTAAGCTCCGGTATTTGATTCAGAAATTCGAAAAATCAGGAGATGTAAGGGTGGAAGAGTATGCCGGCAAGCCAGGAAAGAAGCTTTTTGCTGAGATGAAGGCTATTATGCAAAAGTGGAGTAATGATAAAAACAATGTTATAGAGCACTCATTCTTATGCATGGAAAACTTGCTTAAGGGCGAATTGCCACACGGACACAGAGCATTTCTCACTTTTCATAATGACAACCTTTGTTGTATAATCGTTACTGAAGTAGATGCGGAAGGACATTTTTATGTTATGGATCAAGAGTTTTATGATCCTAACACTGCACCACTAGGGCATATGGAATACGCCATAGCAGAAATCATATCAAAACTGCGCGATGAAGGGGCAAAATTCTTCTCTTTGGGCATAACATGGTATCCTTTCTGTTTTGAAAATGATGATAAAAAGGACCCTGAAGGTTGGCAGTGGATGGTGGCTCAAAACGAGCAGAAAACACTTCTAAGTAAAATAATAGAACAGGGCAAAAGCAACTATCAGTTTAAGAAAAAATTTGGAGAAGCAGGCCATCCGGTATATGCTTACTTGCCTAAAGACGCTCCTTTTTCTTTAATCCTGAATTATTGGCCTGTTTTTTACACCAATTCATTAACTGCTACTCAGCTAGCGGATAAGTTGAAAGGTGTAGAGGCTCCATTGCATGATGAATCACCAACATTGCCTGTATCTGAAGAAGTATTGGAGCAGCCGGTTGATGTACAAGAAGAAAGTGTAGCCGAACCCGCAGAAGTAGAGCAAAAGCAAGAGAATACATGGGAGGCTCTTACTCGAAAACAACGGGAAGCTGTGGTGAAGAAGCCCGAAGGTCTTATTAACCTAGATTATGGTAAAAGCCCTTTAGATATGATCACCGATACTTGGTTTTCGGTAAAAACAGATACGGTAACTAAGAGGACCAACTATTTAAAAGAAAAACAAGATGCGGTAAATATGGATGTGGTGAAAGAAGTTTTTCCTTTCAAACACATAATACTTACTAAGCAAGGGCGATATGCCGAAGAGCTATTCTATAGAACATTTAACAACGATAAGAAGAAAATATTATCAGGTATTCCATGGACAAGTACGCTCATGGCACAGCTGCACAATAAGTTTGAAGTAGTAGAGATGCCAGAGCCCGCTGTATTTGACCTAGAGTCTATAGATGTGTGTAGAGGGGAAATTAACATGGACTTACTTAAGGCCCATTTAGAGGAAGATACTGAAAATGTAGCTATGGTAGCTTTAGAGGTATTGTGCAACGCTAGTGGAGGGCATGCTATAAGACCCGGTTATATACGTCAGTTAAAAAGGTTGCTTAAAAAGCACAATGTTCCTTTGGTAATGGATGCTGCCAGGCTGGTTAGAAATGCCTATGTTAATAAACATCATGCTAATTCATATAAAACTAAGGACTTATGGTATATAGTGCAGCAAACCGTAAAGCATGCTGATCATATAGTAACTAGTCTCACTAAAGATTTTGCCATTCCATACGGTGGTTTAATTGCTACTAATGACGATGAGCTCGCAAGTGCTATTAAAAAACTACAAGCGGAAGAGGAGCTAGGCATCACCGATGAAATGGAGCATATCATTTTACAAGGCTTCAATGAGCGAGATACCATTTTGGATATGATAAATAGTCAAATGGCCTTTACTAAGCAACTCAACGATGCTTTGGCTGCAATAGAAGCTCCAATAATACCAAAAGCATATGGACATGCTGTTTTGGTTAATGTTGATGAATTAACCTCTGCGGAGAGTGATAACGATAAAAAACAAGAATTCTTAGACGAACTATTTGTGGAGACGGGGATTAGAGGCGGTTTGCATCAAGTGGGACAGCAGAGAAACACAATACTTAATAAATGTGTAAGGTTAGCGGTGCCATTAGGACTTACCGCTAAAGATGAAGAAAGAATACTTAAAAAGCTTACCAAATTCTTTAAAGAAAAAACTATTTAATAGTCTTCATTTCACCCAAATGAAGAGGAGTAGTGAGGTTATGGAATATGACTGAGCTACTCCTCTGTCATATTAAGAAAATACTCAAAGTAAGCTGCTACCAAAATATTTAGAAGTTCAATCGGTAAAATGAAAGAAACACAAGCAACCTCAGCAAAAAGAAAAGGGGAAGACATAGCTATAATAGGCCTTAGTGGCCGCTATCCCAAATCTGATAATCATTATCAATTTTGGGATAAGTTAGAAAAAGGAGAAAATTTTGTGACTGAAGTGCCTGCTGATAGGTGGGCACATAGTAAGTATTATAAAGAAGACTTAAAAGGCTTTTTGCCTAACAAAACCCGTTGTAAATACGGCTCATTTATTAATAGTTACGATTATTTTGATGCTAGTTTTTTTGATATCCGAGAAGAGGATGTGATGTTTATGAGTGCCCAAGAGCGTTTGGCCATGCAAACCACCTGGTCTTGCTTGGAAGATGCGGGTTACACTCCCAAACAGCTGGCAGAGCATACAGGGGTTTTCACAGGAGTAACTAATAATGAATATCAGAAATTAGTGCCCGTGCCCACGTATTTATTTTCGTTAAATGCACGTATTGCTTATTTCTTTAATTTTCAAGGGCCTACAGTAACTACAGATGCTGGCTGCGCCTCATCGTTAGGAGCGATTGAAATGGCTGCTCAAAGCTTAAATGACGGGAGGTGTAAAACTGCGGTAGTGGTAGGTGCTAACCTGCTACAACACCCAGATCATTTTGTAGGAGCATCTCCCATGATGAGTCCTACAAAGGAGCCTAAAGCAAGGCCGTTTGGTAAGGATGATGGCTGGGTGCCTGCTGAAGGCGTGGTGTCTATGCTTCTGAAGCCTTTGGCGCAAGCCGTGGCTGATGGAGACCACATTTATACTGTTATAAAATCCACTCATGTTATTCAAAGTGGTAAAACAGCTTGGTTTATGGCTTTTGACCCTAAAAAGCAAGCTAAGTTAATCGAAGAAAATTTTCAGAAATCTGGAATTCACCCAGAAACTATAAGTTATATAGAAGCGGCTTCTAATGGCTCTTTGTTAGGAGATACCATTGAAATGGAAGGCTTAACAGCTGCTTTTAAAAAGTACACTGCAAGAAAACAGTTTTGTCCAATCGGTACTGTAAAGTCTAATATAGGGCATAGTGAAGGTGTTAGCACACTAGAGCAGCTTACTAAGGTTATATTGCAGTTTAAAAAGGGTGTGTTGCTACCTCTTATTCCCATAGAGGACCAAAACTCTAACCTTAGAATGGATAAATCACCCTTTTATCTATTAAGGGAGAAGAAAAAGTGGGAGCGATCAATATTGCAGGTGAAAGATAAAAAATATGTGATCCCCAGAAGGGCAGCAGTTTCTTCTTTTTGTATGGGAGGAAACATGGGGCATCTCATCTTAGAAGAGTATCAGGATAAAAGGCCAGATGCCGAACATTTAAATCAATATTTTATACCTTTTTCTGCTAAAACAGAAGGTCAGTTGAAGGCTTTATTGTCTGAATATTTACACTTTTTTAAAGTCTATAAAGATTATCACACCAGTTCTCATTTGTTGGATGTAATGTTTACGCAGTGTTTGGGGCGTGTTGACTTCAATCATAAACTGGTGTTTTTGGCCGGTAGCTGGCAAGAGTTGCTAGCATTAATGGAAGTGTATTTAAATGGCGGTGAAGATGAGTGTATAATAACCGGAGTTAGCACTGAGCAGGCAGTAGAGGCTGCAATGCCTACAAGTGTAAATATATCAGAAAGCCTATGGCCACAGCTTGCGCACGAATGGATATCCGGAAAGGTAATAGAGTGGCGTAGCTATTTTCAAAATAAAGGAGCAAAGCGTGTGGCATTACCTACTATCGTGTTTGATGCTAAGCATTTTCCTTTGCCGTCTCCTCAAATTTTAGATGAGCATAAATATGAACCTGCCGAATAGTAAAAAAATAGTTTTTATGTACCCGGGCCAAGGGTCTCAGTACTATCATATGGGGCAGGAGTTATATGCTACTAATGCCACTTTTAAGCACTGGATGGATAAGCAAGATGAAGTGGCTAAAGCACATCTAGGCTACTCCATAATAGATATACTTTATGATACCAATAAAAAAATAGGGGATTCTTTTTCTAATCTAATGCATACTCATCCTGCCATTTTTATGGTGGGCTATGCTCTTACTAAGGTGGTGACAGGTTTAGGTATTCGTCCTCATTATTTGCTGGGTACTAGCTTGGGAGAGTATATAGCGTTAGCAGTATCTGAGGCGTGTAGTTATGAAGGTGTTTTAGAGGTATTGATCAAAGAAGCTCAGCTGCTAAAAAGTAAAGAAATGCCAAGAGCAGGTATGCTAGCTATATTAGCAGATAAGCAGGTGTTCATTAATAATAAAGCTGCGTTTGGTAACAGCCAGCTGGCAGCAGATAATTTCAACAGGCATTTTGTGATTGCAGGGAGTGCTCATGATCTTACGCAGGCAGGTGAGTTTTTAGAAACTCAAGACATCACCTATCAGCATTTGCCCATTGAGTATGCATTTCATTCTTCTTATATAGAGCCTATTAGGGCTGATTTTCAGGAGTCATTGCAAGGGGTAAAACTAAATCCACCTTCGGTTCCTATAATTTCATGTGCTTATAAGAAGGTAATGTCAGCCCTAACAGTAGATTATTTGTGGGATGTAGTAAAGCTGCCTATCTCTTTTCGAGATACACTTAGTGACATGCATGATAAAAACGACTGTTTTTTTATAGATATGGGGGCTAGCGGTACGCTGGCCACATTTTCAAATTTCATTTTAGAAAATAACAAGCAAACTTTTTCGATTTTATCACCTTACGGAGGAGTTCAGGCAAAACTAGATAAGGTAGCTACCCTTTTACCTTATACTAATAACAAACAACATTTATCCGCTGAAAAAGAAATAAAAAATATGAAAGCTTATGTATTTCCTGGGCAAGGATCGCAAAAGAAGGGAATGGGAGGAGACCTGTTCGACCAATTTACAGATTTAACACAGAAGGCAGATTCAATTTTAGGCTATTCTATCAAAGAGCTTTGTCTTAATGATCCTAATGGAGAGTTGGTGCAAACTCAGTTTGCTCAGGTAGCTATTTATACTGTTAATGCACTCAATTATTATAAGCATTTAGAGCAGAATGGACAGCCCGATTATGTGGCAGGCCATAGTTTGGGTGAGTTTAATGCTTTGTTGGCAGCGGGAGCTTATGATTTTGAAACCGGATTAAAACTTGTACAAAAGAGAGGTTTGCTCATGGCCACTGCCACCGGGGGTGGAATGGCAGCTGTAGGCGGTTTTAATGAGGAGCAAATTATTAAGGTGTTGAAAGATAATAATCTCAATACTATTGATGTGGCTAACTTTAATACACCTGAACAAATTGTACTCTCCGGGCCTAAGCAGGACATTATTAAAGCTCAGCCTTTTTTCGAAAATGCAGGAGCTAAAATGTACATTCCTTTAGCGGTAAGTGGCGCATTTCACTCGCGTTACATGGAGCCCAGCGCTAAAGAATTTTCTAGTTTCTTAGATGGCTTTAATTTCAATGTCCTATCTATACCTGTAATATCTAATGTTACTGCACGGCCATACCTGCCTGGCGCACTTAAGCGCAATTTGTCTGATCAGATAGTGAGCTCTGTAAGGTGGACAGATAGTATCAGGTATTTGATGGGAAAAGGAGATGTGGAGTTTACAGAAATTGGAGACAGCATAATATTAACCAAACTTATTGCTACCATTAAGCAAAAGGCAACGCCAATTATTGAAAAAGAAGAGGTAGAGCACCTATCAAGTGCGGAGGATGACTCTCAGAGCTCGAAAATTTCATTAAATAACATAGAGGCGCAGCATCTGGGTTCTGATTATTATAAAAAGGCATATAATTTAAAGTATGCTTATGCTACAGGGTCTATGTATAAAGGTATCGCTTCAGCAGATATGGTTGTGGCCATGGCTAAGTCAGGCATGATGGGCTATTTTGGTTCAGGGGGAATAGGTATTGAGCAGCTAGAGCAAGAAATATTAAAAATAAAATCAGCACTTAATCAGGGTCAATCTTATGGGTTTAACCTTATTCATCATATGACCGAGCCTCAAAAAGAGGAGGCTACTATTGGGTTATTTTTAAAACATGGAGTAAAACATGTAGAAGCTTCTGCCTTTATGCAGGTGAGTAAGTCTTTGGTTAAATATAGGCTTTTGGGGTTGAAGATTAGTGCAACGGGTGAGCTGATTTCAGAACATAGAATTCAAGCTAAAGTGTCGCGTCCGGAGGTGGCAGAATATTTTTTATCACCTGCACCTGAGCGCATGGTTAATGCACTGCTCAGCTCGGGTGAAATTACCCAGCAACAGGCCGAGTGGGCACGGCAGGTGCCAGTAGCTACAGAAATTTGCGTGGAGGCGGACTCTGGGGGACATACTGATAGGGGTATTTTTACTGTATTGCTACCTGCTATTAAAAAGCTCAAAGAATCATTGCAGGCCAAATATGGCTATAAAGATTATATTAGTGTTGGAGCTGCGGGGGGTATAGGAACTCCTGAAGCGGCTGCTACTGCTTTTTTATTAGGAGCTGATTTTATTGTAACTGGGTCTATCAATCAATGTACTGTAGAGGCCAATACTAGTAATGCCGTAAAGGATTTGTTAGAAAAGGTGAACGTGCAAGATACAGAGTATGCGCCTGCTGGAGACATGTTTGAAATAGGAGCAAGGGTGCAAGTGGTGAAAAAGGGAGTGTTTTTCCCTGCCAGAGCTAATGCTCTTTATGACCTATATAATAGGTATAATGCGTATGATGAAATAGATGAAAAAACGCGCACTAAAATAGAGCACAACTACTTTAAGAAGTCTGCAGATCAGGTTTATGAAGACTGTAAATTGTTTTATCCTGCCGCAGAGATCGCTCGTGCTGAGCAAAATCCAAAAGTAAAAATGGCCATGATTTTTAAGTGGTATTTTGGGTTCACTAGCAGGGCAGCATTACTTGGTGATGAAAATAATTCGGTTAATTACCAAATACATTGTGGTCCCGCGTTGGGCGCATTTAACCAATGGGTGGCAGGCACCAAGTTTGAGCATTGGCAAAACCGGCATGTAAATGAAATTGGCCTTCATTTAATGAGTGAAACAGCCATTTTGCTCAATGAAAGATTGAAGTCCCTTGCCATGGGAGAAGCCGTAAGTAATAATTAAAATACTATTTTCTATGCAGCATTTAAGCGTTGAAATAGATAAATGACTGTACTAGTTATGAGAGAGCTGCTTGGTGAAATCGCTAAGCAGCTTTTTTGTTTTGATATAAATTATAGTTGTATATTAAGATATAAAATCACTATATTTTGCTAAAAACTTATTTGATATAAAATAGAGATGATATGGTTTTAGTGTATGAAAATAATAAAGGGCAAGTACAATATGATGCGGATACAAAAATTTTATATACCCAATACGTAGGGTTGGCACACACCAATACCATTATTGATCTACTGGAGAAGGCACTCCCTTACTCTGAGTCGCACCCTATTCATCACATGATTGCCAATCTATCTAGCATGAAAGGTACATTTACGGGAGTGATGGATTTTTTTGAAAATCAGTTTTATCCAACTATGATCAACAACGGATTGAAAACCTATGCTATGGTGGTTTCTCCTGATGTGTTTACAAAATTTGCTGCCAGTTCATTACAAAAAACTGTAGGAGGTAAGTTAGACTGGCGCATGTTTCAAAGTTTTGAGGAGGCCGAAGCTTGGACTAAAGGAGTATAAGAGATTTTTATGTGCATAAAAAAAGCCACTCATTTTAAAAATGAGAGGCTTTTTGTTGTACCCAGAGCCGGAGTCGAACCGGCACGGCCGAAGCCATTGGTGTTTGAGACCAACGCGTCTACCAATTCCGCCATCTGGGCTTTTCATCTAGATCGTTTTCTAAATGGGATGCAAAGATGTTTAAAGATTTATTATAAAACAATAGTTATCGACCTTTTCCTTAAACATTTTTATTTAGTGCCTGTTGGTGTAATATGAAAGACTTCTTAAGTATACTCTTAATTATTCTTTCTGCATATATATTGACAGGAGGAATAGTTGTCAGTGGCATATTACACTTTTCATATCTTGAATTTTTGTTAATTGGTATTATAATCTCAACATTAGGTATTATTGGCTACTTGTTTCTTAACCCTAGCCGTTCTAAAAAAAAGGAAAGCTAGTCTATTGTTTTCATTAATCGATGCGAGAAAGCCAATGGTTTATCGTTAAATAATAATTTGGTGGCTTTCCATACCTCCTTAAAAAGCGCTGACTTTCTGTAATTTTCCAGTGCTTCATCATCTACCCAGTGACTGTATGTAGAAAATATATTTTCCTTATCATAATCCTGATGAAGTTCCAAATGTAGGCAGCCGTCAAAGTGCCGTATTTTTTCGCAATGCGAATTAAACAGTTCTCTAAACTGCTGTTCTGTACCTGGCGTAAAGCTCATTCTTACTATTCTTATCAACATATGCTATTCTTCAAAATTCACTAACACGGGACTGTCATAATCAAGACCAAGCAATTCGCTGGCAATACCTTGATTAATACCTATCTCTAAATACCCTTGATCATTAAAAATAATAAACACGTCACCCGCCTCCACACTGTTAATACTTGTGTGTACTCGTGGAGAAGATTCACGGCCAAAGTGAATCTTATAAGTTTTGTTTTTACTGAGTATATTAAAAGTAGTAAGGTCAATGTTGGTAATAAGATTACCAAAGTGATCCACGCGAATAACATGACCAGTAATTTGTCTCTTATTCGCTTTTAGGTGCCTTCCGAGCATTTTTTTGAAATGAATCAAAGGTTCACCCAAAGATTCTATAGAATGACCAGCGGCCAGCTTTGCGGCTGCGGGGGCAAAAACCTGCTTGGCAGGGAAAGTAGTTTCCACAGCATTTTCACCGGCATTTATATCTACCTGCGCGGTAGCTTCTTGTTCACTGATGAGGCCTAGCAAGCCATTATCAGTGCCTATGAAGTAATGCCCTTCTAATTCAATAGCTATATATTTATCTCCGGCCTGTCCTATAGAGTTTACAGAAACGATATGGATAGTGCCTTTAGGAAATTCGTTGTAAACCGCCTTTAAAACATAAGCTGCATGAGCTATGTCACATGCCGCTATTTGATGACTGATGTCTATGATAGTGGCGTCAGCGTTAGTAGTAAGAATTTTTGCTTTAACGGCCGCTACATAGTGATCACTTTCTCCAAGGTCAGATAAAAATGTGATTATCGGCATATAAGCAAATTGTATTTTAGTCGTAAAACAGTAGTTTTAAAAATGAATATATAATTAAATGTAAACCACCTGTTTTGAACGGCCATTGTTATTATGTATTTTTGTTTTGGGCAAAATTAACTAAAATTTGACCATTAAAAATTCGATTTAAAATTAATTAGCATTTGGTAGAAAAAGTCATTACGCTAGAAAACATTTCCCTGATAGATTTTTTGGGAGTACAGAACAAAAACATCACTGAAGTAGCTTCGGCATTCCCAAAAAGTAAAATTGTATCTAGAGGAAATGAAATCAGGATTAAAGGTAGCACTACCGAAATTTTGAAAATTAATGATATCCTGAATTCTCTTATAGCTCACTATCATAAATACGGAAAGGTAACTGAAGATAATGTGCAGACTTACCTTGCTCGTGAGGCAGAAGAAAAACTTCCTGATGAAGAAGAAGTGCTTGTATATGGTACTAGGGGCTTTACCATTAAACCTAAAACTCTAAACCAGCAAAAGCTTGTTTATGCGGTAAGAAATAATGATTTAGTTTTTGCCCTGGGGCCTGCGGGTACTGGTAAAACTTATATTTCTGTAGCCTTGGCAGTAAAGGCACTTAAAAACAAGCAGGTAAAGAAGATCATTATTACAAGACCTGCTGTAGAAGCTGGTGAAACTTTGGGTTTTTTACCTGGTGACCTTAAGGAGAAGTTAGATCCGTATTTAAGGCCTATTTATGATGCGCTTTTCGATATGGTACCTTCAGAAAAACTGAAGTATTATATGGAGAACAACATTATAGAAATAGCTCCTTTGGCATATATGCGTGGTAGAACATTAAATAATGCTTTCATCCTTTTAGATGAAGCGCAGAATACCACTGCCATGCAGATTAAAATGTTCTTAACCAGAATGGGGCCTAACTCTAAAGTGATCATTACTGGTGATACATCCCAAATTGATTTACCTAAAAAGCAGAAGTCGGGGCTTATAGAGGCTGCGAGAGTGTTGAAAGGCATCAAAGGTATAGGGTTCGTTACGCTAGATGGAAAAGATGTGGTAAGGCATAAAATTGTGAAGTCAATTATTGCTGCTTATGATCATTTTGAGAACAAATCTAAAGAGGGTGAAGGTGATAGTAAAGAAGGCGATAAGTCCTGAAGATCTTAAGGAAGTTTATCAAATCAGGCAAACGGTTTTTGTAGAAGAGCAAAAAGTGCCAAAAGAAGCTGAGTATGATCAGCATGAAGATGTTGCTCATCATTATTTGGTCTTATGTGATAATACTCCATGCGCTGCCGCAAGGTGGCGCACCACTGAAGAAGGAGTGAAGCTAGAGCGGTTTGCTGTGCTTAAAGCTTATAGAGGCAAAGGTGTGGCTAGTGAAATGGTAAAAGCAGTGTTGGCTGATATTAAAGCTAATGCTGAATTAAGAGGTAAAAAGGTTTACCTCAATTCACAGTTAAATGCCATACCACTTTATGCAAAGTTTAACTTTAAACCAGAGGGAGATCACTTTTTTGAATGTGATATCGAACATCAAAAGATGGTGTTAACCTAAAAATTAAAAGCCATCTTTCATTATAAAATAATAGCAGCATTGGTTAAATTATAATGTGCTGCGCTGGTTACCATATGCTTGTGTAAGGATTACCTTCTTCTTTATAGCAGGAATACTTCTAGGGGTGTATGTCAGGCCATTTTCTTATTTTCTGGCTATCAGTGCTGCTATTGTTACTACTTTTCTTTATTTGGTGATTTTTGCCATATTTAGAAAATCTATCTATTCTAAAAATCTATTCATTTCAATTGCGGGCTTTACTGCTATCTTCTTTCTTGGGGTTGGTAATGTGGTTATACATACCGATACATTAAAGGAAAATCATATTGTTAATGTAGAAGATACCATCACCTATTTTACTGCCGAGGTAGTTAGGCCTGCTGAAGAAAAGGACAAAACCAATCAGTATTTATTGAGGTTAAAAGCTTTTCAGGCGAGCAATCGTTGGTACCAAGGTGATGCGAAGCTGTTTTTATACATAGGCAAAGAGGAAAAGATTACTTATGGAGATTTGCTTTTAATTAAAGGGCAGCCTTACGCCATAGAGTCCCCGAGAAATCCGGGAGAATTTGACTATAAGCGCTTCTTGTCTTTTAAAAATATTACTCATCAGGTATTTATTAAACCAAATGACTATAAGCTCATTAGTAGGCATCATGGTTGGTTGATGCTTGAGCAGGCCTATGCTTTCAGGGCAGGTGCGGTAAATGTATTTGATAAATATTTGGAAAATGATGAGACGAAGGCAATAGCTATGGCACTCATTTTGGGCGTTAAAGACAGGCTAGCAGATGAGATGCAACAAGCCTATGCCGCTTCAGGCGCTATGCACGTACTGGCAGTTTCAGGGCTGCATGTAGGTGTAATTTATGCTATATTACTCTTCTTGTTGAAAGTGCTGAATAAGGTGAGGTATGGCCGGTGGATCCAAGCAGTTATAAGTTTAGTGGTGCTCTGGTGTTATGCTATGATCACTGGTTTTTCTCCTTCTGTTTTGCGAGCGGTTACTATGTTTAGTTTTATAGTTCTGGCCAAAGCATCTAATCGGCAAACTAATATTTACAATACCTTGGCTGCTTCGGCATTGATCTTACTTATATTCGATCCTTATCTTATAATGTCAGTTGGTTTTCAATTGTCATTTTTGGCTGTGATGGGTATCGTATATGTTCAGCCAAAAATATATAATTGGTTTGTACCGAGCAGTGTAATTGTTGATCGTGTGTGGGGTATTACCTCGGTAGCGTTAGCTGCTCAGTTGGCCACTTTTCCATTGAGCTTGCTTTATTTTCATCAGTTTCCTTCATATTTCTTTCTGTCCAATCTGGTGGTTATTCCAGGGGCTTTATTAACTCTATGTTCTGGTTTGCTCTTGCTAGCGGTGAGTTGGGTTGATGTGTTAGCGCAAGCTGTAGCTATAGCTATGGATGGGATTATTAACCTGATGAATTATGCAGTTTTCGCCTTTGAAAAATTGCCTTTTGCTCAGATATCAGACGTTTATATTAACCTATTGGAGGTATGGTTGATTATAGGTATAATTATAAGTTGGCTTCTATACTTTCAATTGTTAAAACTGCGGTTAATTTATTTAGGTGTTTCGCTAGCGTTAATTTTTGCATTTTATAGAATTGTAAATGTTTATATATCAGTAAGTAATGAAATTATTTTCTATAATGTGCCCAATCATACGGCTATAGATTTTATTTCTGAAGGAAAGTCTTTAATTTATACAGACCAAAGCTTGTCTAAAGATAGAGATAAGATACATTTTCATATTCAACCTAAGCACCTAAGAAAATTTGTCTCTGATGTTTATAATGTAAAGTCCAATGATAATGCATATAGGAAAGTTAATGCAGGACACTTATTTACGTTTGAAGGAAAGACAATATGGTTGTTGGATACAACCTTTGTATACGAATTAAATGCCCGCGTCAAGGTGAATTATCTTGTGTTAGCTGGGGATAATAAATTTCATCTCAGTAAAATGAATGATTTTCTTCATTTTGATCAGCTCATATTTGATGCCTCGATACCTAAATGGAGATTACAATTGTTAAAGCAGGAAGCAGATGAATTGCATTTGCCTTATTATGCATTGGCAGAAAAGGGAGCTTTAATTATAAAACCAGAATAACATGGAACTCGTACGTATAGAAATTAATAAACAAATAGGCACGATTACTTTAAATAGGCCTGAAAAGAGAAATGCATTAAATGGCGAGCTGGTTAGTGCTTTAAAAGATGCATTTACGCAGCTTGAAGCTTCTGATGAGGTGAAGATCATTATACTAAAAGGGGAAGGGAAGGCGTTTTGCGCGGGAGCTGATTTGGCCTACTTACAAGAGCTGCAAAACAATTCTTATGAAGAGAATTTGCAGGATTCTATGAGTTTGAAAGCTCTTTTTTATCAAATATATACACTTAAAAAGGTGGTGATAGCTCAAGTGCAAGGTCATGCCATTGCTGGTGGTTGTGGCTTGGCTACTGTTTGTGATTTTGCCTTTTCAGTGCCTCATGCCAAATTTGGGTATACTGAGGTTAGGATAGGCTTTGTGCCTGCTATAGTAAAGCTTTTTTTATTGAGAAAAATAGGCGAAGGTAAAGCCAAAGAATTGTTGCTTACTGGCGAGCTGATTACAGCAGAAAGGGCTGAAAAATATGGGTTAATCAATAGAGTGGTGTCTGAAGAAGACCTTTCTGCTTCTGTGTTAGATTTCGCTAATACGCTTATTAAGCAGAATAGCGCTACCTCCATGGGGATAACTAAAACTATGATTGCCGAAATACAAGGTATGAATATTGTTGATGGATTAAATTATGCGGCTGAAATGAATGCCAAGGCAAGAGAGCAAGAAGATTGCAAAAAGGGTATAGCCGCATTCTTAAATGAGGAGAAAATTATTTGGTGAATGGTCATATTACTTTATGTAAAATTTTCATATGAAACTTACATTTAGTTATTTTATGAATTAAACTATCGAAAAGCAGTAAATTATATTGTTGTATAAGTTCTATATAACCTAATCAAACGTAAATGAGAACAAGCTTACTTATTAACACAATCACAATGTGTATTTTTTTCTTTGTTTCTGGCACATTAGAGGTGAAGGCGCAGTACACAGGAGACACTTGGAGTCAAGTGCAGGCAGCAGGTAGCGGAACGGTGGCGTTGGCATATGTCGAAACCCCTGGCTTCGTTTATAAAGATAATTCAGGAAATCTTACAGGTATATGTGTCGATATTATGGGTGATTTCATCGCCTATGTAAACGCTAAAAAGGGAGTTCAGGTATCGGCCAAATTTGTAGGAACAGGTGAAAGTTTTCGAGGAATGTACAATTCTGTTAAAGCAAGTAATGGAGGTGTTTTTGGCTTAGGTAATATTACTATCACAGAGGCACGAAAGAAGGAGTTGAAATTTAGCCCTTCGTTTATTACTAACTTTGCTATTTTGGTGACGCAGCCTAGTGTGGCTACTTTGTCTTCGTTTTCTAATATCTCTACAACCTTTGCAGGTTTAACAGCATACACAGCTAAGGGTACTACTAACGCTAAGCGCTTATTAGATTTGAAATCAAAATATTATCCTGAAATGAATGTGGCTTATGTTACTTCTAGTGCAGAGACTGAAGAGAAGGTATTGGAAGATCCTAAATCATTCTCTTATCTAGATTTGGCTTTTTACTTAGACGCTGTACAGAAAGGGAAACCATTAAAAAGACATCCTATTGGAGATCAAACTTCTGAGAAATTTGGCTTTATAATGCCTTTGAGTAGTGACTGGCAGCCATTGATGGAAGAGTTTTTTGCTGCTGATGGAGGATATACCAACAGTGTAGCGTATAAAAAGATTTTGACTAAGCACTTGGGAGATACCGGTGTTAAACTTTTACAAACTGTACAATAGTAGAAATTTGTGAAAAAGAATCTTAAGCACCCTTTTAGGGTGCTTTTTTTTTGAATAACTTTCAAGCTACAGAAAAAAATAGGGATAATAATTTATGTCGGATTACTCAAAACTAGCGCATGATGTTCTTAAGCAATATTGGGGATATGATAGTTTTAGGCCTGTACAAGAAGATATTATTATTTCAGTATTAGAAGGCAAAGATACATTGGCCTTATTGCCTACAGGTGGAGGGAAATCGGTTTGTTTTCAGGTGCCAGCTATTCTTTTGGAGGGTGTTTGTATTGTAGTGACTCCATTAATTGCCTTGATGAAAGATCAGGTAGAGCAGTTAAATAAAAGAGGAGTGAAGGCGCAGGCCATCTATTCGGGCATGTCTTCGCGAGAGATTGATTTAAAACTCGATAATTGTGTATATGGTGATATAAAGTTTTTGTACGTATCACCTGAAAGGCTCCAAACGGATATTTTTCAAGAAAGGCTGAAGAAAATGACGGTGGGTCTTTTGGCTGTAGATGAAGCACATTGTATTTCGCAGTGGGGCTATGATTTTAGGCCTTCATATTTACATATAGCCGAAGTAAGGGCTTTAATACCAGAGGTAGCTGTCATTGCTCTTACGGCTACAGCTACACCAGAAGTACAAGAAGACATTCAGGAGAAGCTTGAGTTTAAAGCTCCGCTTATATATCAAAAGAGCTTTGCCAGAGATAATTTATCATATTCGGTAAGGCATGTAGAGGATAAAGAGCGCAAAATGCTTGAAGTGCTGAATAGGGTGCCCGGTACGGCCATTGTTTATACACGTACACGAAAGGGTACAAAAGAGCTTGCTCAGCTGCTGATGAGGCAGGGTATTTCTGCTGATTTCTACCATGCAGGGCTAACGCATGAACAGCGAACAGCCAAACAAGATGCTTGGATTAATAATAAGACAAGAGTAATAGTGTCTACTAATGCTTTTGGTATGGGTATCGATAAGCCCGATGTGCGTGTAGTTATTCATATGGAGATGCCACCAGATCTGGAGTCTTATTATCAAGAGGCGGGTAGAGGAGGACGAGATGAGAAAAAGGCCTTTGCGGTAGTGATTTATGAAAATGCAGACCTTACCGATCTAAGAGAAAAGGTGGCTAGGCAATACCCATCCATTGAGCTTATTAAAAGGGTATATCAATGCTTAGCCAATTACTATAAAATGGCTGTTGGTAGTGGCAATGGGCAGAGTTTTGATTTTGATATTCAAACTTTTGCAGATAACTACCAGCTCAATCATATGGATGTGTATTACTCTTTAAAGCAATTAGAGGATGCTGAATTGATTAGTTTTAACGAAAGCTTTTTTAATCCCTCACGAGTGCATATCAGGGTCGATAACCGAGCGTTATATGAGTTTCAAATCGCTAATGCTAAATTTGATTTATTCATAAAGGCTCTATTGAGAATCTATGGAGGTGAGCTATTTAGTAACTATGTCAAAATATCTGAGGTTCAGGTAGCTCAACTAATGGCTATAACAGAATCAGAAGTTCAGGCTATTTTAGAGCGTTTGGCTAGCTTTGAGCTGATCACCTACGATAAGAAGAAAGAGAAGCCTCAGATAGTATTTGTGGCTCCCAGACAAGATGCCTCGCGCCTTAAGATAGATAAGGTGAGGTTGGAAGCAAGAAAAGAAACGGCAGTAGCTAAAGCTGAAGCCATGATTGCCTATACTACCAACTCGTATTTATGCAGAACACAGCAGTTGTTGGATTATTTTGGAGAGACTTATGGAGAGTGTGGCATTTGCGATGTGTGTGTTAATAAAAAGCAGCATAAAGAAGATCATTCTAATGAGTACAGGACGCTTATTTTGCATGAAGTAAAGCTGGCGCCCGAAACCGTAGAGAAGTTGCTAGATAGGTTAACCCCTGCAGATAAGGAGGAGTTTTTAGAAATAGTAAGGATAATGGTAGATGCAGGTGAGTTGGTTTATGATGATAAATGGCGATTAATGATGCCATAAAAAAAGTGATTGACAAACAATGCTGTCAACCACTTTTCTATTCAATTATAAATAAATTGCTTTTAGTCGTTTAAAGCCTTTACTCCAGGAAGCTCTTTTCCTTCCATATATTCAAGTAAAGCGCCACCACCTGTAGATACATAAGATACTTTGTCTCCATATCCAAGGTTGTTGATGGCTGATGCAGAGTCTCCACCTCCAATTAAAGAGAACCCACCATTTTCTGTTGCAGTAACCACAGCTTCAGCTATACCTTCAGTACCCACAGCAAAGCTAGGGAATTCGAATACACCCATAGGGCCATTCCAAAGTACAGTTTTTGACTTAGCTACTGTTTCAGCGAATATTTTGATAGTATCAGGACCAATGTCAAGACCTTCCCAGTCGCTATCAATTTCTCCTGATTTCACCACTTTTTTGTTAGCATCATTACTGAAATCGTCAGCCTCTACAGTGTCAACAGGAAGAATTAAATTAACACCTTTGGCTTTAGCTTTTTCCATTAATTCTAAAGCTAATTCCATTTTATCAGCTTCTAATAATGACTTACCAATTTCACCACCTTGTGCTTTAGAAAAAGTATATGACATACCACCACCAATAATTAGGTTGTCAACTTTGTCTAATAACTTCTCTATGATTAAAATCTTATCTGAGATTTTAGCACCACCCATGATAGCCGTGAATGGTCTCTCAGGGGCATTTAATATTTTCTCAGCGTTGTTTAACTCAGCTGACATTACATAACCACTAACTTTCTCATCGAAGAATTGAGCTACAATACTTGTAGATGCATGAGCTCTGTGAGCAGTACCAAATGCATCGTTTACATAGATGTCACCAAGCTTAGAAAGCTCTTTAGCAAAACCTTCGTCACCTTTAGTTTCTTCGTTGTGGAAACGTAAGTTTTCTAACAATAAAATCTCTCCTGGCTGTAGAGCTGCAGCTTTTTCTTCGGCTTCAGCACCAATGCAGTCATTTGCAAACTTTACTTCCTTGCCAAATCTTTCAGAAAGCTCATTTACGATGTGTTTTAAAGAGTATTTTTCTTCAGGAGCTCCTTTAGGTCTACCCAAGTGAGACATAAGAATAGCACTACCACCGTCTTTAAGAATTTTTTCAATAGTAGGTACAGCAGCCTTAATTCTTGTAAGGTCTGTTATCTCAAACTTATCATTTAAAGGAACGTTAAAATCAACCCTTACTAGGGCTTTTTTTCCGCTAAAATTAATATCGTCAATTGTTTTCATATCGCTGGTTTATTTGCAGGCCTAAATATCACTAATTATCGGCTAAAGTGCATATTAGGTATATGTTTTTTTATTGTTTCTAGTAGTTAACGCGTTGCGGTACGGTTTATTGGGCTAATTTATATACATTCTACATAAAATAGCTATTTTTCGGCTGCAGCTCGCTTTAATCGGTCGTTTATGGCTAATCCTAGTCCTTGTGGTGGAGCCAATTCTGCATAAATGGTTTGTACCTCTGGCTGGTCCATAGCCCTTAATGCGCTAAATAAATGCTGGGCAGCAGAATTTATGCTGCCGTCTTTCGATAAAATGAAATTTCTGCTTGCATCAATGTCGGGCATAGGAGAGGAGAAGGTAATAGCCGCATCACCAGTTTTCTTGTTGTATGCTTTTAGTTCGTCATAAGAGCCTAGAATGACCTTCTTTCCAGGGGAGTAATGAGCCTCTAGCATGCCCGGAGCCTTAGGGTTGGAACTGCTATGTGCTTGTATTTCTACAGGGCCAATCAGCTTTTCAATAGTTTCTTTTGGTATACCTCCCAGTCTGTGAATAATAGGTGTTTCACCATCAAAACCAACAATGGTGGATTCTAGCCCCACTTGGCATGGGCCTCCGTCTAGTATGTATGATATTTTGCTACCTAGTTGTGCGTCTACATGCTGTGCAGTAGTAGGACTTACATAGCCAAAAGGGTTGGCGCTAGGTGCTACCAAAGGAAAATCTAATGCTTGTAATAACTGCTGGGTTAATGGCTGCTGAGGAATGCGAATAGCCACTGTATCAAGGCCAGATGTAACTATATCCGGAATGACTGATTTCCTCGGCAGTAGAAGTGTTAAGGGGCCTGGCCAAATGGCTTCAGCCAATACTAAGGCTTTTTCAGGAATGCTAATTACTAGCTCTTTAACTTTATCGATAGCATAGGTATGGACTATAAGTGGGTCAAAAGCAGGCCTGTTTTTGGTTTCAAAAACTTTGGTAGCAGCAAGCGTGTCAAATGCATTGGCTGCTAAGCCATAAACGGTTTCTGTAGGCATGCCCACTAGTTCTCCTGCCTCTAATATTGCTTTTGCTTTTTGTATGTCTTTACCTATTTCAGCCATCTTAAGAAGATTAAATAAATGCAAAAGTATCATTTTTGCATTGATGTGAACTAGCGCGGTAATTTATATATTTATGAAAATTTAAAATCAACATATATTCATGAGTACTAAAACCAGATCAACCTTAAAGATAATTTCAGTATTGCTAATAGTATTATGGGTACTAATGGCCAAGAGTATCATTATAGTGCCAATGCTGGTCCCTTATATGTTTTACATGGTAATTGTAAGCTTTATTCTGCTTTTTGTGGCTAGTAAGTAGGAAGGTTTTTTTGAAAATATCGCAACATTAAGAAATCGTTTTCGTTCTTAAAATAGTCCAAGCACAAGAACGAATTCACATTGTCTTGATAGAACCTAGATTTCTATCATGGTTTTTTAGTGTTATACAGTTAATTTTAAGGTTGAGAAAGGATCCTGATATTATTTCAGGATCTTTTCTTTTATATATCTACTGTTAAAGTGTCTTTTCTACTAGCCTAAGTACACTTTCAGAATCAGAATAGTTTTTCACCTCTTCAATAGGTACCCATTTCAAGGCCTTAGATTCACTATTAATAAGTAACGGTTCTTTTTCATCAGCTTCAAATAAAAACCGCACATCGTAATGGAGGTGTTCAGCCTCATTTTTTCTGGCAGGTATGGTATGAATATCAATGTCAAAAATGTCTTCATTTTTAAGTTTGATACTCTTCAATCCTGATTCTTCCTGCGCCTCTTTTAGAGCAACAGCTACAATATCTGGATCACCATCGGCATGCCCTCCGGGCTGAAGCCATTTATCTAGCTTAGCGTGATGCATCATTAGCGCTTTGTTGCCTTCAGCATTTATAATCCATGCAGAACCTGTGATATGGCCAATGGCTAATGTTCTTTCGAAGCAGTCTGTGTTGTTGTTAATAAAGTCTAAAAACAAAGCCCTGAATTCTTTTTCGGCTTTGAATTCAGGGCTGTAGTTGTTAAGTTTTTTTAAGATACTTTCTCTATGCATTATTCAATTATAAGTGTAATCTTATTCATTTTGCCGTCTTCTAAGGTGTCCGTTTGTACTCCGGCTCCTACATTGTTTTTGTCTCCTTTTACGGCATTTACGAAGTAAACTTTTGGTTCTAATTCTTTAAATCTTACTTCGCCTTTTTTGTTCGTAACTTGTACATCGCTTACAGGATTTGTCTCCGCTCTATAATCTTCTTCTGTAGCATATAGCTGTACGCTTACTCCCTCTTCAATGTTACCTAATTCGTTAAGTACTTTTATTTTCAAAGATGTTTGAAAAAGCTGAGGGTAAGTAAAAGACCAAAGTCCAATGGCTAGAGTTGCTAAAATAGCTATTTTAATATTTTTCATGTTTGTGTTTTCGTTTATTGTTGGTCAACAAAATTATCGAATTAATGTTATTCCTCCTCTTAGTTCTTGTAAATCATCATCACCTTCTATAACACTTCTATAGTTGATTTTATAGACATATGTTCCACCTGTAACGCGTCTATTTTCATCATTGTCATATCCGCCATTCCAGCTGAAATTCAAATCGCTTGATTGGAATATCATCTCTCCCCATCGGTTAAATATGAATACTTGGAAGTCTTCAGGTGACACTAGGATAGGGAAGATGCTGAATACATCGTTTAGTCCGTCTCCATCTGGGGTAAATGCGTTAGGCACAATTATGCGGGCTTCACAGTCAACTACTACCTCAAAGTCAGCTTCTAGCTCACATCCATATGCATTTGTCATTATAGCAGTAACAGTACCAGGTGTAAACACTTCTATGCTGTCTTTATATACAGTGTAATTTCCATCTGTTTCGATAAGATCGCCAAATTCATCATAGAACTCTACATTTTGAAATCCTGTAACTGGTACTGTAACGCTTTGGTTAGACACTACCAAGTCTTTAGGGCAGATGGCATATCTAGAATCGAAAGGCACTGGTGTGGCCTCAGGGATAGTAACAGTTACTGTAGCAGTAGTGTCACAAGTATTGATACCATCTCCAAAAGCAGTAACTTCATAAGTTCCTGGGCTAGTGATAATGATAATGCTATCACCTTCTACTTCCATTTGAGGGCTTACACTTACTAGTTGTATGCTAGCACTGCTGTATGGTACTCTGGCTGGGCCTCCTCCGCATGCTACAAACTCTGCTGGCAATTCTAATGATATTGCTGGTGGTGGCGTAGCAATAATCTCTCCGAATACATTACACCCACCTGAAGTAATTTCTACATAATAGTTTCCTGTACTGATGTACTGGTATGGTAAATTAGTTTCTGTTCCTGAAGCTACTGATAAGTTGGTGCCTTGCGTAAATATTTCCCAATTGTAATTTGTAGGAGCGGCACCGCTAAATGTGAAACTCACTTCGCCTAAATCATTGCTACAAGTAGTGTTGACATTTACATCTTCTACAGTGTATCCTGCAGGAGAGTTTAGTGCGATGCTACGAGTGTCAGAACAACCGGTTAGTAAACTGGTAGTGGTAACCGTATAAAAACCTGCTGGTAAATTATTAATGGATGTAGGAGAACTAACTACTGCAGTTTCTGGTAATGAAACCGGTCCATTTACAGTGAATGACAATCCTGATGTAGAAGGGAAGTTAATGTCAATAATGCCATCAGCGGCTCCACATCCACTCGGTTGTGTATTTACTGCTAAGCTAAATGTTGGTAGTGGGTTAATGATAAACATTTGCGGCTCAAGGTTTTCTTGGGCAAAGCCACCACATTCAGGAATTACTGTAACCCTTGCTTCATATGTACCTGGAGTAGTTGCCAAAAAGTCGAAATCAGGGTTGTCCTGAGTCAATTGAATAGGACCTCTTACTATTGTATTATTGGCATCGTAAATGTTTAAGACGTAATCTTCTAAATACAATGGATTGGTAATAGTGATGGTTACTTCATCATTAAAACAGCCACTATTTACCGTGAAACCTGCGCCATCAGTAGGGGTGCTAATGTTTTGAATGAAGTTAGGTAATCCTAAAAGACTAGCTGTACCTGCTGATAACCCAAAATTGCTTGTGTTCAATGTTTGATCCGTTTCAAGATTAGGGTTGGTGATGGTGAGTAAATTATCAGTGCCATTTTGTGCAATATAAAGTGTTCCATCAGGTCCTGCTTGTATAGCCCCCAATTCTAATGTGCTATTATCTATGTCATGTCTTACGGAGTCTCTGATAAACTGAGGGTCGGTGGTAAAGGCTGTAGAGGTTGTGCTATCTACCTTCCACCTATATAAATGACTAGGCGAGCCTTTTACCGTAGCAAATAGGTTGGTGCCATCAGGAGAATAACCTAAGCCATACACTTGACCAGAAACGCTATTATCAATTGGTAAGTCTGTAACGCTGGTTAAAGCTCCTGTACTGTCATTTAGTTGTAGTAAGTTAACGGTATTGTTATTAGTTCCGGCAGATAATGCGACTGCTAAAAGCCCTGATGGGTTGAGTACCATATAGCCTTGTGATTTTAAATCTGAGTTATGTGCCGTACCAACAGTTGAAACTACAGGGCTTCCGATGCCCTGCCCTGTAATCGGGAATACTTTGTAGTTTCTGTTGCCATATTCATGTACTACTACCCAATCTTCTGTGCCTGTTAGTCTTTCGGTTACTCCAGTACACAAAGTGGTGCTAATGCCACCTCCATCATTCGTTACTAATGCACCTTTTGTATTACTAGATTCGTCTTTTAAATCAAATATGGCATAGTTTAAATTGTATGAACCTGTACCATATACTTCTTCCGTAGTGAAGATGTAAAATAAAGTTTCATCATCAGGGAAAGGTACTATTAATGCCGACTGTGTTGATAATTGGTTGCCGTTTAGCTTTTGAGTGGGCGTTAGTAAATTGCCTTCGCTGTCGTAAACATCTACACCATCAGTATAGAAAACTGGTTGCCCATTTCTGTCGCAATAAATAGCGCATCCTTCAGGAGCTATCAGCTGATTTCCTCCATTGTAAATGCTGGCCATTCCGAAAGGGATAGCTACCGCAGCACCGCTGTTAAAATCTATTCCTGCATGCTCGCCAAAATACCAAACGTTCGAAAGCTGCTTTTGCTCTCTATAAGTATTAACTGTGATACCTGCATGCGTAGAACATCCCGACCCGTCACTCGCAATTACATAATAATACCCAGAAGAGTCTGGAGTGAGGGTATTACCTACATCTCCATTAGACCAAACTATGCTACTAGCATTGCCACTTATCTCAGCTACTACAGAAGCAGTGCCTTGTCCGTTGGGTGAATAAGTACTTTGAGGGTATTCTTCCAAACAAAAGGTGGTGTCAGACCTTAAGTTGATCTGAATATCAAAAGGGTTAATAGTTACCTGTTTTGTTACAGGTACTCCTTCTCCATTTATGTAGGCAGTGAGTGTAACGTCAAAAGTGCCATCTTCGCCAAAGGCATAAGCCGGTGCTAATTCGGTAGAAGTGGTATCGCCAAAATTCCATAATACGCTATCAGCTCTAGGATCTATTTCAGGATAGAAAACAGTAAGTTCATTTTGACATGTTCCTGAGTAGGTGAAGTCAACGGTTAAGTTGGGGCTGCTGTAGGGGAGGAAGGTTGGGAATTGCAGTGCATCGAAATTAGTGCCAGAAAAAACACTGGTATATAGTGCTTGGCTGGCAATGGTGTCAGGCTCGTTTATTCTTCCCATAAAGAAGTTGCCAGCGTTAGTTTGGTATAAATGATAAATAGCACTGTCAGGAGCCATTTGCAAACCAAAGCTTTTCGCTACGCCATTCGTATTTATGTTTTGTCTTGTTTTGGTAGTGATATCTATCTGAATTAGTTCATCATCAGTGTTGCCAAAATTACCTGATAAATAAAGGTATTGTCCATTATTGGACCATTCAAGGTCATAAATAGAGTTGTTTCCTAAAGTGGCCTGCGCTAAGCTTAAGGCATTATTAATAGTAATCGTACCCGAAGCCGGATCAAAATCTAAGACTTGCACATCTTCAGTTAAAGGGCTACTTACTGCTAGTCTATTACTAAATCTGTCATAAGTTATTTGAGAAACATCACCTAAACCAGATGGAAATGAGTTGGCAGGTAAGATGGTGCCAGTATTATCGATAGCATTTACATCGTAACTGCTATTGTTCTTATCGTAAGAAATTAGCCAAAATCCATCTCCAGTTGCATTAGGTACAATGATTAGACCCTGAGCACGAGGTGTAGATGGGATATCTATAGCTGGCGCAGCAGCATTGGCTTCAACTACGCTACCTAATGGAGGAGCAGGGAAACCGATACTATTGCCGTTTTCTGACATATCTACCGTGGTTCTGGTTAGAATTTCGGTAGGAGTGATGGTGAAGATGTAATATTGATCTTGGTTACCAGGGTTTTGGCAAATGGCAATTCCTTGGCTGCCTGAATTTCCATTTAGTCCCGATCCATTGGGCATAATGTCATCAGTAGCATCATTTACATTTACTCCTTCGGTATAAAATAATAATGTTCCAGTAATGGGGTCAGTGGCTACTGCAGTCATCTGCGAGCCTAGTGGTATAGGTAAATTAATGTTTTCAACCTCATAATCTGGCCTGTTAAATACCAAGCTATTAGATGTATTACCAAAATACCAATTGGTTTGTGAGTAGTTTTGAGAAAAAGCCTGAAAAATGCTACCCACACAAAAAATAAAAAGTAGACACGCGTGACGAATATCCAAATGCGACATCCTATAAAGATTTAGTTTGTATTATAACTGTACCTAATACCTTGTGATTGTGTAGTATATTGTAAAAATATTACGGTATCAAATACTAATTTATACAAATAACGATAAAATGGCGTTATGCTATCAGCTTAACTTTCTTTATTTTTGATTCTTATCTTATTTTAGGGATAATTTTGTACTTACGATCAAGCGAACTTAGTAAAAGATTTCATGCGTAGAGTTTTACTTTTTATGGGTGTGTTGATGCTGGCGGCCAATGTGGTCAAAGCTCAGGATCCTCAATTTTCGCAGTTTTATGCGGCCCCTTTATATTTAAACCCTGCTTTTGCAGGTTCTACTCAGCAGATGCGGGTAGGGGTAAATTATAGAAACCAATGGCCTTCGCTGGAAGCCAATTTTGTGAGCTTCTCTGCTTATGTAGATGGTTTTATCGAAAGTAAGAATAGCGGCTTGGGGCTTTTGATGATGCATGATAAAGAAGGACAGGCAGGGCTTACGTCTAATTCTGTGGGCCTTCAGTACGCGTATCAATTATATTTAACTGATTGGCTAACATTTAGGCCGGGTGCGCAAGTAGCTTTCTACAATAGAAATGTTGACTTCAGTGACCTCACCTTTGGTGATCAATATGACCCGAACACTGGGCAATTAAATAATCCGACAGGAGAATCTTTTGGTGACTTAAGAAAAAGTTTTCTTGATTTATCATTTGGAGGTGTTTTATACACAAAAAACGCATGGTTAGGCTTGGCGGCTCATCACTTAAATAAACCGGATCAGGCATTTCAAGAAGATGCCAACCCAAAGGAGTTACCTATAAAATACTCTTTCCATGGTGGAGTTAAGATTCCTTTTAAGTCGGGTACCATGGGGCAAGGCTTATATGCCAGACCTCAAGAGCGTAGTATTACACCCACATTTCAATATAAATCTCAGGGAGAGTTTGATCAGTTAGATTTAGGTCTATATTTAACTTTGGAGCCAATAATAATCGGTGCTTGGTACAGAGGCTTGCCCATGAAAACTCTTGAAGGTTTTAATAATAACGAATCAGCGGTATTGTTACTTGGCTTTACAAAAAAGGGAGGAAAGGGAGAATTATTCAACATTGGGTATAGCTACGATTATACCATTTCTAAATTGGGATCTGGAAGTGGCGGAGCCCATGAGCTATCAATAACTTACTCTTGGTCTAATAGAGACCCACGTAAGCCTCCGAAAAACGTGATGCAGATACCGTGTCCTGATTTTTAATAGATTAAGATTTTAACATTCATTATAATGGCTAAGAAGAAAAATAACTGGAAGAACAGAGATGGTGTAGTATATAGCACTAATGATGATTTTGAGTTTGAGTACGAGGGAGATTATGAAGAAGAAACGTTGCCCGCTAATCAGCAGAATCTAAAAGTGCAGCTCGATAAGAAGGCGCGTGGAGGAAAGCAGGTAACTTTGGTTACTGGTTTTGTGGGAGGTGAAGATGACCTGAAAGATTTAGGAAAAATGCTTAAATCTAAGTGTGGTGTAGGCGGATCGGCTAAAGATGGAGAGATTTTAATTCAAGGAGATGTAAGAGATAAGGTAGTAGAAATATTATCTAAAGAGGGGTATAAAGCTAAAAGATCGGGAGGTTGAGTTATCAGTAAAATTAAATATATAAGCCAGGCGTAAGTCTGGCTTTTTTTATAAATAGCTTTTTATTTCATCTACATCATTAGCGTAGTCTATACGTGCGTCTTCATGTAGTTTGCTGAGAGCTTTTTCTATTTTGCTAATTTGTCTTCTGTAAATATTATTGACCACATTGCTGCTTTGGATGTTGATATCATGGCTAATAAATGATTTGCAGAAGTATATTAAGATTTCCACTTCTGTTCTTTTTTGCGAAGAATAACGAATGTACTTGTTTAACTGGCGGAGTATCTTGGCTACATTCTTCTTGGTATAATAAAAAGAGTTTTTATGTACCTCTTCAAAACTGTCGTCCAAGTATTCTTTAATTAATTGAATGTACCCATCTTCATCCTGCGCTTCAAAAATTAGATATGTTAATAATTCTTTATTGTCTTTTTTAAAGCGAGCTAAACGAGCTATTATTTCGGCAAGCTCTTTTTGGTCTAGGTATTTTAGTTCTTTTTTTATGTCCGTTAAAGCTGCTGCTTTCATAGTGTAAATTATTATTTAAGCTATTAACTATAACTACGGTGTACAGTTTAGTTATGGTTAAACTAAAATAGCAATTTACCAGATTTGTACATTTAGGTTGCTGGTAAGTTACTGGTTTTCTATGATGAAGGGCCTACTTAAGCATTTCCTTTATTTTTCTACTAATTAGTATGCTGGCCGGAGCTACCACTTGGTTGTGATCAAAGCCATTGATTTCATAAATCTCAGTGTTTTTATTGCCTACACTTATTAATGACTCATATAGGTATTGATTTTCTACATATCTCGCATCAAAATCCAAATCTCTGCCTCCAGTAATTAGTATAAAAGGAGGAGTGTTAGATTTCACATGGTTTAATGGAGCGAATTCATCAGCATAGGGTACGTTTTCCGGGCGTTTTAATTCTCCTCTGATGGCATTATGAGTTATAGTTTGTCCACTGATAGGGAAGAAGCCTTTGATGTCACTCACCTCGGCATTGCTTTTTTTAAGATATTGCTCATCTAACCCCACCATAAGTGCTAAGTATCCACCCGCACTATGTCCAGCTACAAATACTTTTGAAGGGTCGCCTCCAAATTCTTTGATGTGCTTTAATACCCATGCGGCAGATGCCGCTGCATCATCGATATAGGTCGGGTGTGCTGCTTTAGGGCTTAACCTATAGTTAACCGCTGCCACAGCAAAACCCTGATTTTTTAAGCCTTCAGGAATGTATTTCTCTCCTCCTACCAGGCCGCCACCATGAAACCACACTACTGTGGCAAAATCTTTGGTTTCAGGGTAGTAAAGGTCCAATACACAGCGTTCGTTCATATATCTGTCCTTGGATTTCTCACGGTAAGGGATGTTGTTTTCAGTTTTGTAAGATACAGTTTGTGCAAAAGAGCTAAACCATAATAATGAAAATGATAAAACAGTTACTAATGACTTCATAAGGGTTATAATTCTTGTTTGTGCTTAAAATTAACCATATAAGTGACAATTAGGACAATATGTTTTTCATAATACATAGTCGGTTCATATTTATTGAAGATGGTTCTCTGTAGTGCATCGTAAGATAGATTTTATACTCATGGTCCATTTATGTCACCAAGTATTTAGTTAATTGAAAGTGCAGATTGAAATAATACCGCTCGTGTATTATTACATTTAAGAGGAGTTGAGATTTATATATTTACATATCATCATTAACCTAAACGTAGTAATTAATGAAATACTTTTTATCAGTAATTAGGCCTAGGAGCCTTTGTATGCTGTTGTTTTTTTATATTTCTTCATTAGCAAGTCTTCAGGCTCAGGAATTTAAACTATCGCCTGTTACACACACTTATGCTATAAAAAACGCCACTATAATTCAAGGGCCTGGTCGTGTTATAAAGAAGGGAACCATAATAATCAAAGATGGTATCATTGAGGATGTTGGTGCTAATGTAAAAACTCCTGCTGATGCTTATATTATAGATGCGGATTCTACTTTTATATATCCTGGCTTTATTGATGGAGCTTCACATGCCGGTGTAGTAGCACCGGAAAAGGACAAAGAAAGAAGTAAAGACCCTGGTAACCCTTCTAATGAAAAGGCTGGAGTAACTCCAGAGAGATCGGTGATCGATCAATTATCTGTTAAAGCTCAATCTATAAAGGAGCTTAGGCAGTTAGGTTTTACCGCAGCTCATATTGTACCCGAGGGAGGCATGCTGCCCGGAAAAACGGCATTCATTCTTTTGAGTGGAAACACACCTGATGCAATGGTGTATCAAAATAATGTGTCGTTATACACGCAATTAAAAGGCGCTTCAGGAGTTTACCCGAATACCATATTAGGAGTGATGGCCAAGTTGCGAGAGCTTTATCGCCAAGCGGGGCAGGCATATAATGAAAAACAAACCTATAATAAGGATGCAGTAGGTAGAATAAGGCCTGAAAATAACAGAAGCTTGGAAGCTTTTTATCCAGTGATAGAAAGGAAACAGCCCATAATGGCACTTGCTTCAGATGTACTGGAGATTGAAAGGGAAGTTCAAATGAAAAAGGATTTGGGTTATGCGCTAATGTTAGCTGAGGTAAAGCAAGCTTGGGACATTACACCTATGATAAAGAATAATGTTCAATCATTGTTTCTGTCTCTCGACTTGCCAGAGTTGGAAAAAGAGTCTGATTCAACAGCAAGTCTACCAGAAATTCGAGCTGAAAAGGAAGAAAAGCATTTGAAGGATAGAAAAAACGCTATGATCGAGAAGTATTATAAGCAGCCTCAGGTGTTGAAGTCTAAAGGAATTTCTTTTGGTTTTTCAACATTAGAAGCCAAGCCTAGTGATATTCATAACAGGTTAGTTGCATTGGTAGATAACGGCATGAGCCCCGATGACTTATTGGCATCTTTAACCAGTGTGCCCGCGGGTTTCTTTGGAGTAAGCGCAACTATGGGCTCAATCGATAAGGGTAAAATAGCTAACCTTTTTGTAGCTGATACAGCTTATTTTACAGAGAAGGCAAAAATCCAATATGTGTTTGTCGATGGTGAAATGTATGAAATTAATCAGGGGACACAGAAAAGTGTATCTAGTGGCAATGGAGCTGCAGATATTCTTGGTAAATGGAATTTTGAGGTGGATTCTCCTGAGAAGGACTCTGGTGTAATAGAAATAAAAGGCTCCAAAGGAGCTTATTCAGGTAATATTACCATTGTTGATGCGGGAGAAACTATTAATGCAGAACTATATGATGTAGAGTTCAACGGCAATGAACTTTCATTTTCTTTTCAAGTAGTAATAGAAGGAGAGAGTGTAATGCTCACTGTAGAGACTAAAATAGAAGGAAGCAGTTTTAAGGGATTACTTAAAGCAGGGACATATGGAAGCTATACCATTAGAGGTGATAAAATACCAGAATAATTATTGATCAAAGACAATTAATTTATGACACGATACATATACATATTCTTTTTAATGCTGGTGTCACTGGGTATAGTGAATGGTCAGCAAAAAGGAGATATTTTAATTAAAAACGGTACTGTTATTACAATTACCCATGGTGATTTTAAAAACACTGACGTACTGATAAAAGGTGGTAAGATAGCCAAGATAGGGCAGGGATTAAAGGCAGCATCAGGTATGACGGTAATAGATGCTAAGGATAAGTTTGTGATGCCAGGTATTATTGATGCTCATTCTCATATCGCTTTAGATGCAATTAATGAAGCTACAAGCCCTGTTACTGCCGAGGTTTTCACGGGTGATGCCTTAAATCCTTTGGATATATCTATTTATAGAGCATTAGCAGGTGGCGTTACCATTTCTCACGCATTGCATGGTTCTGCTAATGCTATTGGAGGGCAAAGCGAAACGATTAAACATAGGTATGGCACAGTGCTTATGGATGAGCTTAAGATGGAAGGAGCGCCAAGAACAATAAAGTTTGCACTTGGTGAAAACCCAACACGCGTGCATGGTAACAATGGTGTTGTGCCCAGAACACGCATGGGAGTTGAGGCCGTTTTTAGAAGTGCATTTTCAGAAGCGAAGCAATACATGCAGGCTTGGGATGAATACAATAAGTCAAAAAATAAGAAAGGTTTCAAAGGAGCTGCACCTAAATATGATTTACGTTTAGAGGCTGTTGCTGATATTCTTAGGGGGAATATTATAGTGCATTGTCATTCTTACAGAGCTGATGAAATATACATGCTGATGCAGGTCTTCAAAGATTTTGGTATTAAAAAATTAGTATTTCAACATGTAAATGAAGGTTTTAAAGTGGCTCCTGAGCTTGCTGAGTTTGGTGCTATGGCTTCCGTATTTTCTGATTGGTGGGCGTATAAATTTGAGGTTTATTACTCTACAGCCTATAATGCAGCTATTTTGACTAAAAACAATGTAGTAACCTCTATTAACTCAGATAGTGGTGAGCTTATCAGGCATTTGTATCATGAGGCGGCTAAAACGCAGAAATATGGTCAGTTGACAGATTTGGAAGCATTAAAACTCATTACAATCAATCCTGCAAAACAATTGGGCATTGAAGATAGAGTGGGGTCAATAGATGAGGGGAAAGATGGTGATATAGCCATATTTAGCAAACACCCTTTATCTATTTACGCTATACCTATGGTCACTATTGTAGATGGCGTAATAAGGTTTGATAGAGAAAATGATCCTGCTGATATGCGTATTTACCCAGATCCTGAAGAAAGCTTAGATGTGGTGCTGCATGCAGAAGAGGATAACCATAGATGTATGCAGGATGCTGGTTTCTTATTTACTAAATAATGAGCTCTAACATGAAAAAAATATATATAGCAATAATAGCATTTCTAATAGCAGGAGAGGTGGCAGCTCAAAATGCTAAGGCTACCAAAGGCTCTTTTTTGATTAAGAATGCTACTTTGATAACTGTAGTTAATGATACTTTGAAAAACGCTTCCTTATTAATAGCTGATGGTGAAATAAAGGCTATTGGAGGTGATGTGTCAGCACCATCAAATGCTCAAGAAATAGATGGCTCTGGATTGTACGTTTATCCTGGTATGATAGAATCAGGGGCTAAGTTAGGACTTACAGAAGTGGGGTCCGATGCACGCACTAGAGACTTTAATGAAATAGGAGAGGTTATTCCTCAAATGAAAGCACTTACTGCTGTTAACCCTAACTCAGTGCTTATACCTGTAACCAGAGTAAGCGGAGTTACCTCATCATTAGCCACACCCAGCGGAGGGTTATTTTCAGGTACTGCTGCGCTGATAAATTTATATGGGTATACACCAGACCAAATGTATGCAGGTTTTGAAGGTGTAGTGCTCAATTTTCCTGTTTCTGTTAAACGAAGTTCATGGGATAGGCGATCTAAAGAGGAAATACAGAAGCAGGTAGAAGAGAATATGAAGCATTTGAATGAGACTTGGGAGAAGGCTGTTGCTTATGCTAAAATCGATTCTACGATGAAGGCTAGTAGCGTAAGCAATGATCTCAAATATTATCCTGAAATGGAAGCCTTATTGCCTGTTGTGAATGGAGAGCAAACATTAATAGTAGAAGTAAATGCAGCTGCGGATATTAAGGCTGCTATAGCATGGTTAAGTGATAAAGATGTAAAAGTGGTGTTCTCTGGAGTTTCTGAAGGTTGGAGAATGGCCGAAGACTTAGCTAAAGCTAAAATACCAGTTATTGCAGGGCCGGTGTTAGATGTGCCCAACCGTGATTATGATGCTTATGATCAAATGTATACTAACCCTGGGCTAATGCTTAAAGCGGGCGTAAAAGTAGCGATAAGAACTAATGATGCAGAAAACGTAAGAAATTTGCCTTACAATGCTGGGTTTGCCGCTGCCTATGGCATGGGGAAAGAGGAAGCTTTAAAAGCGGTAACCATAGTGCCTGCAGAGATTTTTGGCGTTGCCGATAAACTTGGTTCTTTGGAAAAAGGAAAAATGGCTAACTTGTTTATTGCTGATGGCGATATTTTTGAACCTAAAACGCAAGTGAAGTTTTTGTTTATTGGGGGCTATCAAATTCCACTAGAAAGTAGACAGACAAAACTCTACGATGAGTTTTTAGAAAGATCACCAGGAGTGAAGAAATAAAAAAAAGGGCGAAAGCCCTTTTTTTTATAAACTATTTTGAAACTCTTCAAAGTCGGTATTTGTAGCAAAGCTTTTATCACATCCTTCTTCATCTGCTTTGGCGTTTATGTCTTCCACACGGCTTTCTGGCGTAGGGTGTGTGCTCAAGAATTCAGGAGTGTTGCTAGTCTGGCCTTCCTCTAATAATCTTTCAAAAAATAAAGCAGCACCATTACATGCATATCTGGTTTTGGCAAGGTATAATACCGATTTTGCATCAGCTTCAGCCTCATATTCTCTAGTGAATTTTAAACTTGCAGCGTTATTGGCTAAGTCAGCCGCTATCTGCTCTAGCTGAGAAGTGTTTTGACCAAGAAGAATGCTCAGTAATACAGATACTCCATAACTTTTTTGCATATTTCTACTGGTGTGGCGAAGGTCGGCATGGGCTATTTCATGTCCTAGTACGCCTTCTAAGGCATCAGCAGACTCTAAATATTTGATTAATCCTGTGTATACATAAATGTACCCTCCTGGCGTAGCAAAGGCATTTAAAGTGTTGTCATCATCTAAAATTGTTATTTGCCAAGCGAACTCATCTCTATAGGCTACTTGCCCACTATTTAGAATTTCGTCAACCATACTTCTTAAATATGAATAGGCTTCTGGGTTTTCCGATTCAGGTATGATGTTATAGGATGGATCACTAGAAATCTCATCACTAACCTGTTTTCCAAGGTCAATATCATTTTGGATGGAGAATAATACCGTGTTATCATTTTTATCACACGCTGCAAAAAATAATGAAAACAGCGTTAGGTAGGCCAGAGTGGCCGTACTTAGTAATTTTTGTTTCATGTTCTTAATATTTAATTCAATAAAGCGCAAAGTCCTCTAAAAATCAAAGATCATTATGAAATTGATTAAACAAAATTATTGCTAATTATTTATTGAACACTAAAAAATGTGCCATTGTTTGAATCATTATAGAGGAGCTTATTTGTTGGTTTTTATTCTTTGTGCTTCCAGTTTTTGAAAAAAGCATTTTTGTTATGGGAATGTGTAGTCAAGTTTTTTGAATTAATTAGTTTGACTGAATTTTTATGTAAAATTCCTCGCTTTAATCTCATTCATTGTTTTATCAGAATACTGTGAAATCACTTGTCATTTGTGTTTCGGCCGGTGTTGAGAAGTAAAGTGAGTTAAAAGAGTTAATGTAAATGGACTTTATTTATTTTTTACTGTATTAAATGATGTGATTTTTGATTAATAGAAGTCAAAATATGCTTAAATAATTACTGTTATACACTAAAATGTATCTTTTATTAAATTAATAGTTTTTCCCCATTGAGCATACTATTTTTGCAGCATGGCAGAACAGATATTGATCCTAGATTTTGGCTCGCAGTATACTCAGCTGATAGCCAGAAGAGTTAGAGAATTAAATGTTTATTGTGAGATTCACCCTTACAATAATCCTCCCGAATTAAATGATGATATTAAGGGAGTAATTTTTTCAGGTAGCCCATGCTCCGTAAGACAAGAAGACGCTCCTTACGTAGAGCTTAATAATTATTGTGGTAAGGTACCTGTATTAGGTGTATGTTATGGTGCACAACTAATGGCACATCATGGCGGAGGTAACGTGCTTCCTTCAGAGATTCGCGAGTATGGAAGAGCTAAACTTTCAAAAGTGGATCAGCATAACGAACTGATGAAGGAGATTTCCATAGACTCACAAGTATGGATGTCACATGGAGATACTATATCTGAGTTGGGCGATGATTTCGATATTATTGCTAGTACGCCATCAGTAAAAGTGGCCGCTTATAAAAAGAAAAATGAAGCTACTTATGGTATTCAGTTTCACCCTGAGGTGACACACAGTACTGAAGGTAAAACAGTATTAAGAAATTTTGTGGTACACATATGTGGTTGTCATCAAGATTGGACTCCTGATATTTTTGTAGAAGCTACCATTGAAGGTTTAAAAGCGAAGTTGGGTGACGACAAAGTGGTGCTAGGGCTTTCTGGTGGTGTAGATTCATCAGTAGCTGCGGTATTAATCCACAAAGCTATAGGAGAAAATTTACATTGTATATTCGTAGATAACGGCCTGCTGCGTAAAAATGAGTTTGAAGATGTACTTCATTCTTATAAAGACATGGGTCTCAATGTAAAAGGTGTAGATGCTAAAGATAAATTTTACAAGGCATTAGAAGGGTTGACCGATCCTGAAGATAAAAGAAAGGCCATAGGAAAAACATTTATCGATGTTTTTGATGATGAGGCGCATAAAATACAAGATGTGAAATGGTTAGGGCAGGGAACTATATATCCTGATGTGATCGAATCTGTTTCTGTAAAAGGGCCTTCTGCTACCATTAAATCACATCACAATGTAGGCGGATTGCCAGACTACATGAAACTAAAAGTAGTAGAGCCTTTAAATACATTGTTTAAAGATGAGGTGAGGTTAGTAGGAAAAACGCTAGAAATAGATGGTGCTATTTTAGGGAGACACCCATTCCCTGGGCCTGGTTTAGGAATTAGAATTTTAGGAGATATTACGCCTGATAAGGTGCAGATACTGCAGGAGGTAGACTACATATTTATCAATGGCCTGAAAGATGCAGGACTTTATGACGATGTGTGGCAGGCTGGCGCCATATTATTGCCGATACAATCTGTAGGGGTAATGGGAGATGAGCGAACATATGAGAAAGTAGTAAGCCTAAGGGCTGTAACCAGTGTAGATGGTATGACCGCAGACTGGTGTCATCTGCCGTATGAGTTTTTAGCGGAGATTTCTAATAAAATTATCAACACAGTAAAAGGAGTAAATAGAGTAGTATACGATATTAGTTCAAAACCACCTGCAACTATTGAGTGGGAATAATAAGTTTACCTTTGATATATGAGATATAAAAAAACTTTATCAGTAGCTCTTTTTGTGCTAATGGGTGTAAGCAGCTCGTGGGCACAGCAGAGTAATCAGCAACAATATTTAAACGCAAAAGGCTTATTTAAAGAAGAGAAATTTGAGCTTTCTATGGAAGCTTTTAAACCTCTTATGGAGAAAAGTGAGAGTAATCCTTTTGATGAATATGCTTCGTTTTATTATGCCATATCTGCCTATAAGGCGGGGTATGTACCCATGGCCAAGAATATGTTTTTGCAGATAAAACAGTATTATCCTAAATGGTCAAAGCTAGACGAGGTAAACTATTGGTTAGGTAATATCTATTTCGAAAGCGAAGAAGATAATCAGGCGTTGAATGTGCTGAAGATGATAAAGAATAAGTCTCTTCAGGCAGATGTAACCAACCTTAAATTTCATTATCTATCTAATATTCAGAATGTAGACCAGCTAAAGCAATTGTATGCTAATAACCCTAACGATAAAGTATTAGGGGAGGTATTGGCGAAAAAAATTGCAATACAGCCTTTGGTAAATCAAGATCAAGAATTGCTAGATAAGTTAGTGAAGAATTTTGATCTAGATGAGAAAGGGTTCAATATAGTAAAGGTTGATAAATCAGAGTTCAAAGACAGTTATAAAGTGGCTGTAATGTTCCCTTTTTTGGTGAATAGATTAGATCCTACACCAAAGCCAAAAATTAATCAGCTGGTGCTGGATATGTACGATGGTATACGAATGGCACAAGTGCAATTGGCTGCTGAAGGTATACAATTAGAAATTTATGCTTACGACACCAAAAGAAGTAAAGATGCAACTGCCAAAATTTTAGAGAAGAAGGAGTTAGAAGGGATGGATGTAATCATCGGGCCATTATTTGCTGAGCCTAGGGAGTTAGTTCAGAACTTTTCTTTTAAGCATAAGATCAATATGATCAACCCTCTTTCTACAGACTCTGAAGTTATTGGTAATAATCCATATTCATTCTTGTATAAACCTAGCAGCGAAACACTTGGTAGAAAAGTAGCTGATTATGTAATAGCAAAAAATGCCCCAGTAAAAACAGGCATTATATTTTATGGCGAGTCTAAAAATGATTCTACATTAGCCTATGCTTTTAAAGAAAGAATTGAAAAAGCTAATTACCAAATCCTTGCTTTTAGAGAAATAAAGAAGAACAATTCGAGAGAAATTTTGGATGTTTTGGTTGCGGAAGGCAGAATTAAAGATGCTACAGGTTCAGATGCAAGATCTTCTTTTGAAATTCCACGAGGTTCATTGGGTCATATATTTGTAGCCTCTGATGATGATCTTATTTCGTCAAAAGTAATTAGTGGAGTAGAAACGAGAAGTGATTCGGTAATGATTTTAGGTGCTGCAGAATGGCTAGACCTACCTGTAATTAATTTTGATGCTTATCAACGATTAGATATCTCTTTATATGCTAACCTTTTTATTCAGAAAGAAGGCGATAAGTATAAAACATTTAGAGATGCTTATTTAAGAAAACATAAAATACTTCCTACAGATTATGCTGCTATAGGCTATGATCTAACTACCTTTTTAGGTAAAAGCCTTAAAAATCATGGCAAATATTTTCAATTAGGATGGGATAAAGAACCCTTTATGGAAGGTGAACTTACTGTTGGGTATAGCTATGATCACTCACAAGATAATGGTGTGGTGCCTATCATTATCTTTAACGAAGAAGGTATTGAAGTGGAGTATGAAATAGAAAATCAACATGAAAATAGAGAAAAGTAAACAACTTTTTAATAACGCACAGAATTTTATACCCGGAGGGGTTAATTCTCCTGTAAGGGCTTTTAAATCAGTAGGAGGAGACCCTTTGTTTATCAAGTCGGCTCAGGGGGCTTACATGACGGACGAAGATGATAATTCGTTTATAGACCTCATCAACTCTTGGGGGCCTATGATTTTAGGACATGCTCACCCAGCTATAGAAGCTGCTGTAACAGAGGCAGTGAAAACTTCATTGTCTTTCGGAGCTCCCACCAGTAAAGAGATTGAAATAGCTGAGCTTATCTGTAGTATGGTGCCTTCAGTAGAGAAGGTGAGAATGGTGAATAGCGGAACCGAGGCCACTATGTCCGCAGTAAGGCTTGCAAGAGGGTATACTGGCCGTGATAAGATCATAAAATTTGAAGGTTGTTATCATGGTCATGGCGATTCATTTTTGATAGCTGCCGGAAGCGGAGCTGCTACTATGGGAGTGCCAGATAGTCCTGGCGTAACTAAAGGAAATGCATTAGATACCTTAACGGCTCCTTTTAATAATATTGAGGCCGTTAAAGTATTACTGGAAGAAAATAAAGGCAATGTAGCTGCTATTATTTTAGAGCCTGTTGCGGGTAATATGGGGTGTGTTCTTCCTGAAAAAAATTATTTACAGCAGTTAAGGGAAGTTTGTGATGCAGAGGGTGTTGTGCTGATTTTTGATGAGGTGATGACCGGTTTCAGATTGGCCAAAGGTGGAGCACAAGAATTATTTGGTGTTACTCCTGACCTTACAACTATGGGTAAAATCATTGGTGGTGGAATGCCTGTTGGTGCATACGGAGGTAAAAAGGAAATTATGGAGTTCGTGTCTCCTGCAGGGCCTGTTTATCAAGCTGGTACACTTTCTGGTAATCCTATTGCCATGTCTGCCGGGTTAACTATGTTAAACTATCTTAACGAAAATACCGCACTTTATTCTAAACTAGATGAGACTACCAAGCGCATTGCTGAAGGTTTTCAGGAAAATTTAGATGAGTTAGGGTTGCCATATACCATTAATCAATTAGGGTCTATGGTGAGTTTGTTTTTTACTGATAAAAAGGTAATTGACTTTGAAACCGCTAAAACTTCTAATACTGAAATGTTTGGAAAATACTTCAGAGGTATGCTTGAAGAGGGTATTTATTTAGCGCCATCTCAATTTGAAACGCTATTTATATCAGAATGCATAGGAGATGAGGAAGTGGAAAAAATCGTTTCTGCTAACTTGAAGGTTTTAAAGGCTATTCATTAAGACATTATAATATATAGACTAACTTTAAGTAAGTATTAATGTCTATCTAAACATAAAAAAATAGCACTGCCCACCCAGCAGTGCTATTTTTTTGTGCTAATGTTAAAACATATTTCAAATTTTATGAAAGATGCTGTGGTAGTTTTAGCAATCAATAGGTTTTGTACAAATAGATAAAACACATCATTTATGAATAAAAAAAGAGTGTTTGGCCTATTAATTATAATAATAATGCCTGCTTAGGTTGCTAAAGCCATTAAAAATTGCCTCTTTCGTAAAGGAATTGTCGGATGTATACTAATTTTTAGTATTTTTATCCCTTAGAAAAAATTCTATATTGGTCATAAACTTGATTTTTTAATATTGACTACAGTGAAAAAGCCTATACTTTTTTCAATCCTATTAGCAACGGTGTTCTATTCTTCTACATTTGCTCAAAGCAGAAGGAAAGATAAACAGCCTGTTACTTATGAGGAATTATATGATGAGCCTTATGCTATAAATAAGCTGTTTGTTCAGTTTCAGCCTATTTATGGTGAGTTGTGGAAAGCAAATGTAAATGCTGGTTTTGGTTTGGAGGCTACTTATTTTATGAAAGATAAGATGACTTTTAGGGCACATGCTCGTAAAGCTTATACACAAAAATTTGACCTTACTCGTGATATTGCTGCTAACAATAGCGATGTTCAAAATGAGGTAGATATCCTTAATTATTATGAGTTTGGAGCTACCTACCATATCAAAGATTTTGAAGAAAGCTCTACCACAAAAATGTTTTTATACAAAAAGAGCTATAAAGGCGATAAGTGGGCTTCAAGGGTGCCGTTGAATGCTGAAATACCTTGTAAGGTAAGAAAAATTTATGGTGCTCGCTTAGGTGGTATGTTTTTCGATACAGCTATAGATGTAAATAGAGTATTAGAAGCACAGGACAAAACTATTGAGGAGGAGTTTACTAATGATAATGGAAGCATTCCTTCACAATTGCCCGATGATGATGGTGAGCTAGAAGATACTGGAATATTTACCAGTATGGATGTAAAAGGCCTTTATGTAGGAGGTAGCATCAGCTGGATAAAGAATGTTGCAGTAGATTTTGATAATAAGTACCAAGAAGGTGTAGATGACCTTATTTTAACGGCTTATTTTGACGTTTTGGTGGCGCCTGCTATTGCTGTTGATGATGTACTTTATGGAGGTCAGGTATTCTCAACTGAAGGTCTTGATACTAGCATGATTGGGTTTAGAGCCGGGTTGGATGGCAAGTTTAATAGAACTTTGAGTTGGAGTTACGGAGGTGAAGTAGGTATAAGGCCAGGTATGAAAGGCCAGGGTTTTTATGCCCTTATCAAAATAAGTTTCCCGGTATATAGTACTAACTTAGATTACTCAGTGGAAGCTTTTGGAAAGTAAATTATTATAACATATAACATAAAGGCTAATACCAAAAGTATTAGCCTTTTTTATTTTTGTGAAATGGAAATACTAATTAAAAATATTAAAGGTCTTGTTCAAGCAAGAAATGAGAACGTGAAGTGGGTTGCGGGTGCTGATATGCAAAATTTACCAGTTATAGAAAATGCATTCTTACATATAAAAGATGGTGTTATAGCGTCTTTTGGTAAAATGGATGAGCAGCCTGCTGTAAATGCGGATAAAGAGATAGATGCTAGTGGAAAATTTGTATTTCCTTCGTTTGTTGACTCTCATACTCACTTAGTGTTTGCTGCTAGTAGAGAAGAGGAATTTGTTTATAAAATTAAGGGTATGTCTTACCAGGAAATTGCTGCCAAAGGTGGAGGTATACTTAATTCTGCTAAGCGATTACAGCAGACTTCAGAAGATGAGTTATTTGCCAGTGCTATGAAGCGTGCCGATGAAATTATTGGTTTTGGCACGGGAGCTGTGGAGATTAAAAGTGGTTATGGCCTTACACTACAAGATGAGCTAAAGATGCTTAGGGTAGCCAAAAGAATAGGGGAAGAGACTCTTTTAGAAGTAAAAACTACATTTTTGGGTGCGCATGCTATTCCTAAAGAGTATACAGATAGGAGGGACTACATTAACCTGATAAAAAATGAAATGATACCAGCTGTGGCCGAGCAGAAACTGGCTCAATATATTGATGCTTTTTGTGAAACTGGCTTTTTCTCTTATGATGAAACAGTAGAAATTATGGAGGAAGGTATTAAATATGGCTTAAAACCAAAAATTCATGCCAATCAGTTGAATGTGAGTGGCGGAGTACAGGCCGGAGTAAAAACAGGAGCACTTAGTGTAGATCATTTGGAAAGCATGGGGCAAGAGGAGATTGAAGTGCTAAAAGGTTCAGATGTAATGCCTACCTTATTGCCTGGAGCAGCTTTCTTTTTAGGTACTTCTTATCCACCTGCCAGAGATATGTTGAATGCTGGTTTGCCATTAGCACTCGCTACTGATTACAACCCGGGAAGTGCTCCTTGTGGCAAGATGCCATTTATGTTGTCTCTAGCATGTATTAGAATGAAGATGACCCCAGAGGAAGCTATTAATGCTGCTACGCTTAATACAGCCTACGCTATGGACTTAACGGATAGTTATGGTTCTATTACTGTGGGGAAAGAGGCAAGTGTCTTTATAACTAAGGAAATACCTTCGTATGCCTTTATGCCATATTCATTTGGAGGGGATGTAATAGATCAGGTGATCTTAAAAGGCCAAATGATAAAATAAACACAAAAAAATAGTTAGGTCCATTAAGGCCTAACTATTTCTGTACTAAAATCAATATCGGCTTTTAATGATGAGGCTACGGAACAGTATTTTTCTAGACTCATCTTAGTTATTTTATGTAATTCTTCTTCTGTGGCATCAGGAGAAGTGAGTATAAACTTAAGGTGAATGTTAGTGAAGTATTTTGGAGCTTCTTCTCTTCGAGTGCCTTCAGCTTCTATTTTAAAATCCGTAAGAGTTTTTTTACGTTTTTGTATTACTAAAGCTACTTCTACTGCCACACAACCTGTAAGTGCTGATAGTATCAATTGCATCGGAGACTGATCTGTTTTGTTCTCCGATTTCATATCTATTTTAACCGTTTGGCCTTCTGCTGTTGTTGCTTCGTATTCGTAATCTGATACGTAGCGTGTTGTTAACTTCATTATATTATGTATTTAATAATAAACGTACTCAAGTGTTGAGTTGTAAAGATATTAACGAGAATTTTTAAAGTCAGGTTATAGCAGATTTTTTCAATATTATTTGAAAAATTTATCGTACAACCGAGTGATAGCCTCTTTAGTCAGTGGCTTAGAAATGTACTCGTTTACAATAGGGTAAGAATAGGCCTTTTCGATATCTTCTTCGTAAACAGACGAGCTTAATACACAAATAATGCACTCAATCCCATATTTGAGGATTTTTTTGTTGTATTTCTCTAAGAATTGCCAGCCGTTCATTACCGGCATATTTATGTCGATAAAAATCAAGCTAGGGAAATTTTGAGGGCATGTTTTTGCCTTGTCTTTCAAATATTTGATAGCCTCTTGTCCGGTATTAAACGTAGTAACGCTTTCAGCCAGACCAGTGGCTGCTATGGTTTTGCTAAATATAAAATTAGCGGTATCATCATCATCAATGATAATAATGCTATTGATTTTTTCTGATGTGCTAATAACGTTGGGTATCACTGTTTTTTAAAATAAACTTTAAATGTAGTGCCATTGTAAGGTTCACTTTCTACCTCTATTTTTCCCTTCATTGATTCGATCTGTGATTTTATTATATATAATCCCAGACCTTTTCCATCACGTGTAGGGTGAAATCTTTGATACATTCCAAAGATTTTGTCTTTATTTTTCTTTAAATCTATTCCTAAACCATTGTCTGCCACGCTCATACAAATATAATCACCTTCATCCATTGTGTTAATTACAATCCTTGGAGCTTGCCTAGATTTGTATTTGATAGCGTTTGATATCAGGTTTAACAATATACTTTCTAATAATGGCTTTTTAAAGGAGAAACAAGAAACTTTAAAGTTGGTTTCGATACTTGCATTACTATTTAATATTTGAGTTTCAATACTGCGGTATACTAGTTCAAAAATCTCTTTAAAACAGACGGTTTCGTCTGCTTCATATCGCTTGTCTCTAATGGCCACAAGCTGTATTAAATCATTTAAACTGGATTTGAGTTGGTTTACAGAGGTCTCTATTCTTTCCACCATGTCTAGATTTTCTGTAGTACCCAGTTTTTTCTTGTCTACAAAGCTTAAAAGGCTATCAATGTTGATTAGTGGAGCTCTTAAGTTGTGAGAAGTTATATAAGCAAACTGCCTTAAATCATGATTAGAAGCTGTTAATTCTTCTGTTAATTTAATTAATTGATTTTCATGCTTTTTGCGCTCGCTAATATCAGATATCATTAATAATATGCATGAGTTGCCAGTGATATTAATGGCTTCAGCAGATAGTAAAACATCAATTATGGTATTGTCGCCAACATGTAACTGTGCTTCTAAGCCATTAATCCTTCCTTCTTTATTTAACTTTTTAACAAGCCTAGCTCTGGTAGCTTCGTTTTTCCATAAGCCTAGCGAAATAAATGTTTTTCCTATTATATTATTTCGCTTCATTTTTACTAAGTCGCAAAAACGGTCATTTACCTCTATTAGCTGGCCATCGTCCATTAAAGTAATAGACACAGGAATGGGGCTAATATGAAAAGCAGTATAAAAACTGTTTAATGATTCGCTGGCACTAAACTCTATTTCCTTATTTTTTGTGATATCACGTAGTACTAGCATAATCTTATCATAGTTATGCAATACTATACGTGCTTCAAAAAACTTAACAGCGTTATTTCTAGTATAGTTAAATTCTAATGTTTGTAATTCATTGGTTGATGATGCTAGGGCAAAAGCTTCTTTGAGTTGGTTTACAGTATTAGAACCAAATATGGACGATAATTTTTTGCCCATGAGTTGATCATGCGTAAACTTAAGCGTGAAATTGCTCGGGATTTCATAATCTATTATTGTGCCATCTAGTTTGTGAATAAAAATGGCATCAGGAAAAGCCCTGATCATAGATTTATTTCTTTCTTGACTCTCCCTTAAAGCTAGCTCTCTTAATTTTTGCTCGGTAACATCTTGTAGGGTACCTACAGCTATTTTGCTTTTGGTATTAACTAGGCGCGACTGGCCTACAAGAAATCTCGTGGTATTGTCTTTTCTTAGTATTCTAAATTCAACCTGCGTATTCTTTTTTTCACTTACATTAAATAAGTGCTCACGAAACATGGCGAGGTCATCAGGGTGTATAAAATCTCGGGCTGTTTCGTAAGTAGGGTTGATCTCATCGGCTGTAATGCCACAGATATGATAAAGTTCGTCAGACCAAAAAACTTCATTGGTTTTAATGTTCCATTCCCAACTGCCAATGTTAGATACTTTTTGAGCTAGACTTAAACTTGTTCGGCTTTTGTTTAATGCCTCTTCCATTAGCTTCTGACTGGTGATATCGAGAATAATGCCTTCAATAGAAATTAACTTCCCTTCGGGGTCGTATACTCCTTGTCCTCTTTCAAAAAGGTGTTTTATTTCTCCCGATTTTGTATAGATTCGGTAGCTTACTTCAAAAGTGTGCTTTATTCTTAAGCATTGATGGATGTTTTGCAGTACTTTTTCTTTGTCGTCAGGGTGGATGATGTCAGAAAATGGCATGCCTTTTTCACTAACAAAATCACTGGGTTTGTACCCTGTTGTCTCTAAAGATCCGCTGCTTATAAATCTTAAAGTCCAGTTTTTATCGGCATCACTACTGTAGGCCATTCCAGGTAAGTTCTCTACTAGTTTAGTGAGTTTGGCTTGGCTGTTTATCAGTAGGTTTTCTGCCTCTTTGCGTGTAGTTATAAACTCGGTAAAAAGAATTATACCGCCTATTACACCTTTTTCATCTTTCCACGGTCTAGTTTCCCATCTCAACCATTCCTTTTTGCCATTTTCCTTTACAAATTGATCATTCTCATTGTATTCGGTAGCCCCCATCATAGCACGCTGATGTACGCTTTGCCAATAACTAGATACATCGCCAAATAAATCATAATGATTTTTGCCTATGATTTGATCCATGGTAATGGGCTCATTTTTTACCCACCAGTCTTTTATCCATTGATGGCTACAGGCTAGGTAATTCATTTGCCTATCGAACATGGCAATAGCAACAGGAGCATCCTGAATAAAAAGTTTGAGGTGTTTGGGGACTATTGGGATATACGCTTCTTTACTGGTCATTATTCAATTAACAGAAGAGCTATTATAAAAATTTTATTCTAGAAAAAATGTGATATAACAGATTTTCTTAAACTTTCAATCTTGATATTACCTGAATTTATAATATCTATAGAAAATATGTAATCATTGTTAAGTAATCGTACGGTTCTCTTCACTAGCTGGTTACTAATAAATTTCTTTAGCAAGAACATCTTATAGTTAAGTATGTTAAATAATTAATGCACAAACTGATTGAAATACCCGTATTCCCTTTAGCCATACTTCCATTGCCTCATGAACTTGTGCCACTACATATCTTTGAGGCTCGATATAGAGAAATGCTAGAGGATGTAGAAAAGAATAATATACCTTTTGGGATATATTATAGCCATGGTCAAAATACCGATAGGATAGGAGGGGTGATGAAGCTGGAGCGGGTTTTGAAAAAATATGAGACAGGAGAGTCTGATATAATGACAAAATGTGTAGACACATTTTTACTTACCAAGTATTATAATCAGTTAAAGCCAAAGCAATATCCCGGTGGGCAAGTTTATATGCTTAATGCTGCTCATGAACAAGATATGACAAAAGCATTTGTAGAGGAGTTTAAAGATTATATGGCTATGAAAAAGGTCACTGACATTGAAGATGATTTTGATATTCATGATGTGGCCAATGAGCTAAATCTTGATATAGGGGACAGAATGAAATACCTCCGCTTATTAACGAACGATAAGCGAGAAGCCTTTTTATATGAACGGGTGAAGTATAGAAAATTTATTCTCAAACAAGAAGTGAAGTATAAGGATAACTTCTATTTGAATTAATTTTTAATGATCGATGTAAGTTCTACTTGGTAATAAAATAGTCATTTTTCTTGTGTATTGTTTTATGTGATTTATTAAATGAGCAATGACATTTAAATAGTTGTTTTATTTTATTTTATATGTTGGATATTCTGTTTTTGAAGCCAGTGATTTATTCATGTTTAATCATCTGTATTATTATATAAATTTTTTAATGTAATTAAATTAATCATAAATTATATTCATATATATTAATATAATTGACATTGTTTTAATTTTGTGGTTATAAGTTTATATCTAAACCATAAAGAAATGTTAAAGCAATTTAAATTATTATCTGCGGGAGCTTTTGCAGCTATCAGTATGTTTGCAATTTCTTGTCAAGAAGAGAAAATCACTCCCGAATTAAATGAAAGCTCAGCGACTACTTCAAATGCTGACGCACATATTGGACAAATGGCTACTAGTACTTGGAAAATTTCATCGGGCGCTACAGGTGCTTGGCAAAGTTGGCAGACTTCCTCATTGGGATCAAGTAATTTTTTGTTTGGGGATTTTGATGGTAATGGAAATACAGATGTACTTACTGTATTCTCTGATAATTACCAAGTTTCTTTTAGTTCTACAAGTGGGGGAGGGTCATGGCAAGTCTTGGCTCCGGCAATATATTCATTAACATCTTTGAAAGTAGGAGATTTTAATGGAGATGGTAAAGACGACTTATTTATATCTACTGGAGGAAAGTGGTTAGTTTCTTTTGGAGCAACTTCTGCTTGGACTCAAATAGGAAGCTCTACAATCTCTCCTTCTAATTTGATTTTAGGTGATTTTGATGGGGATAATAGGACCGATATATTGACTATCTTTTATTCTAAGTATCAAATTTCTTTTGGAGGTATCATAGGATGGACACCTGTTTCGGATGCAATTTACCCACTGAGTAATTTACGAATAGGTGATTTTAATGGAGATAATAAAGATGATTTGTTTACTAAATCGGGTAATAACTGGCTCGTTTCTTATGGAGCTTCGTCTAGTTGGTCGTCTGTTGGTTCTTCCTCCATATCACTAAGTAATCTTTTATTTGGAGATTTTAATGGTGATAATAAGACAGATGTTTTAACAATATTTTCTTCTCAATATCAAGTGTCATATGGAGCGTCTAATGCTTGGCAGGCCGTAAATTCGGCAGCGTATGGATTACCTTATTTAAAGGTTAATGATTTTAATGGGGATGGAAAGGATGATTTATTTGTAGTTGATTAGTAAAAAAAAGGGACTCAAGGTCCCTTTTTTTACATATTTCTTCTGTACTGTCCTCCTACCTCAAATAAGGCTTGGGTGATTTGCCCTAAGGAACAAACCTTGGAAGCATCCATCAAGGCTTCAAAAATATTTTCATTGCTAATTGCTGCTTCTTTAACTTTTTCAATGGCTACATCAGCTTTGTCTCCATAGTGCTTGTGAAGATCATTTAACATTTTTATTTGGTATTCCTTTTCTTCTTTGGTCGCTCTTATTACCTCTTGCGGTATTACTGTGGGCGATCCTTTAGAGCTTAAGAAAGTATTTACACCTATGATTGGGTATTCGCCAGAATGCTTTAATGTCTCATAATGGAGGCTTTCTTCCTGAATTTTGCTTCTTTGATACATGGTTTCCATGGCTCCCAATACGCCACCTCTCTCTGTTATTCTTTCAAATTCAGTGAGAACGGCCTCTTCTACAAGGTCAGTCAATTCTTCAATAATAAACGACCCTTGAATAGGGTTTTCATTTTTAGCCAAGCCAAGCTCTTTGTTGATGATCAACTGTATGGCCATAGCTCTTCTCACAGAGTCTTCTGTGGGCGTTGTAATAGCTTCATCGTAAGCATTGGTGTGTAAACTATTACAGTTATCATAAATGGCGTAAAGAGCCTGTAAAGTTGTTCTTATATCATTAAAGTCTATCTCTTGCGCATGCAGAGAGCGCCCTGATGTCTGGATATGGTATTTTAACATTTGAGAACGTGCATCAGCTCCATATTTATCACGCATGGCTTTTGCCCAAATTCTTCTAGCGACTCTTCCTATTACAGCATATTCTGGATCAATACCATTAGAAAAGAAGAATGATAAGTTAGGAGCAAATTTATTAATGTCCATGCCTCTACTCAGGTAGTACTCTACATAAGTAAAGCCATTAGCTAAAGTGAAGGCAAGCTGAGTTATAGGGTTTGCCCCAGCTTCGGCTATATGATACCCTGAAATAGATACGGAATAGAAATTCCTGACATTGCTTTCTATAAAGTACTCTTGTACATCACCCATAAGACGTAAAGCAAATTCTGTAGAGAAAATACAAGTATTTTGTGCTTGATCTTCTTTTAGTATATCTGCCTGCACGGTTCCTCTTACTGCGCTTAATGTCTTTTGCTTTATTTCATTATAAATTTCCTGGGGCAGCACCTGATCTCCAGTTACGCCCAATAGCATAGTTCCAAGGCCATCATTGCCCTCTGGTAATTTTCCTTGGTAAGATGGTCTTTCATCTTCTTTTCCTTTGTAAATAGCGTTTATTTTAGCTTCTACTTCTTCTTCAAGGCCATTTTCTTTAATGTAAATCTCACATTGTTGATCTATGGCAGCATTCATAAAGAACCCTAGTAGCATAGGCGCAGGTCCATTAATAGTCATGGATACTGATGTTAATGGATGCGCCAGATTAAAGCCAGAGTATAACTTTTTAGCATCGTCAAGACAGCATATGCTTACTCCTGCATTACCAATTTTTCCATATATATCAGGACGATAATCAGGGTCATTACCATAAAGAGTTACAGAGTCAAAAGCTGTGGAAAGCCTCTTCGCTGGCATGTCAAGACTTACGTAATGGAATCTTCTATTGGTTCTTTCTGGGCCTCCTTCTCCTGCGAACATACGGGTAGGGTCTTCGCCTTCTCGTTTGAAAGGGTAGATTCCTGCTGTGTACGGAAATTCACCAGGCACGTTTTCTTGAAGAACCCAAGTAAGTACATCGCCCCAGCCTTCGTATTTCGGTAAAGCTACTTTTGGAATTTGAGAGTGGCTTAGAGACTCGCTATGCGTTTGGATAGAAATCTCTTTATCTCTAACCTTAAAGGTGTATAAAGGCTCTTTGTACTTCTTCTTCTTTTCTGTCCACTCATCAATAATTTTCCTATTTCTAGGATCAAAATCAAGTGCTATTTTTTCGTAAGTTTCTTGTAATCCTTTAATAAGCCTGTCTTTGTCATCAATGTCAGAGCTTTTTAAAGTATTTATAGACTTTTCAATAGCATATAAGCGTTGGGCTACTTCTTTTTGGCTTTGTACCCACGCATCATAATTTCTATTGTTTTCAGCAATTTCAGATAAATATCTAGTTCGATTAGGAGGAATGACGAAGATTTTTTCTGACATTTCGTTACTAATCTCAAACTGAGAGCTCAATGGAGCATTTGTTTTGGTAACTATGACATCCATTATTTCTTTGTAGAGCCTGTTCATGCCAGGGTCGTTGAACTGAGAGGCAATAGTTCCGAAAACAGGAAGCTCGTCATCTTTAGTTTCCCAAAGGTTATGATTTCTTTTGTATTGCTTTTTTACATCCCTTAAAGCGTCTAATGAGCCTCTTTTATCAAATTTGTTAATAGCAATGATGTCAGCAAAATCGAGCATATCAATTTTTTCTAGCTGAGTAGCAGCACCATATTCCGGTGTCATAACATACAGGCTAACATCACTGTGGTCAGTAATTTCGGTGTCAGATTGCCCTATTCCCGATGTTTCTAATATTATAAGGTCAAATTGAGCCGCTTTTAAGATTTGTACTGCTTCTTTAACGTGTTTAGAAAGTGCCAAGTTAGACTGACGCGTGGCCAATGAACGCATATAGACGCGGTCATTTTTTATCGCATTCATTCTGATGCGGTCTCCTAGTAGTGCACCGCCTGTTTTTCTTTTTGAAGGATCAACAGACACTATTGCTATAGTTTTGTCTTCAAAATCCATTAAAAATCTTCGTACAAGTTCATCTACTAATGAAGATTTACCAGCACCACCGGTGCCTGTTATTCCTAAGACAGGAATATGTTGGTTAGCTGCTGATTTATGAATTTGGTCCAGCGTGTCTACACTTTCTTCAGGAAAGTTTTCTGCAGCCGAAATAAGCCTTGCAATAGACTGATTATTTCGCTCCCTTAAATGATTTACCTCTCCATTTAGATTGTTTCCTGTGGGGAAATCGCATTTTTGGATCATGTCATTGATCATTCCCTGCAGTCCCATGGCTCTTCCATCATCGGGGGAGTAAATCCGTGAAATCCCATACTCGTGCAGCTCTGCAATTTCTTCGGGTAAGATAACACCGCCACCACCACCAAAAATTTTGATCTGCTCAGCTCCCTTTTCTTTTAACAAGTCATACATGTACTTGAAGTACTCCGTATGACCTCCCTGATAAGAAGTCATAGCAATGGCTTGAGCATCTTCTTGTATGGCTGTGTTGACCACTTCTTCAACACTTCTATCATGGCCTAGGTGAATCACCTCGCAACCAGTGGCTTGGATGATGCGTCTCATGATGTTTATGGCAGCATCATGACCATCAAAAAGACTGGCCGCTGTTACAATTCTAACTTTATGTTTGGGTGTATAAGGAGCTGTTTTTTCCATATGTGGCTACTAGAGTTCTATTTACTAGAGCAAAAGTACATATTTATCTGTGATATAACTAACAACCATTAGTTAGGCGGTTGGATGTTTAGTAAAGCTTTTCTAATTTCTATAAAGGGACATGTCGTAACAGAAGTCTTGAAGGATATAAATCGAATAACTACTTATTACCTAGAAACCAAACGAACCTATTTTTAATTATTTTATAATAATTGGTATTTATGAGAGAATTGGTGTTGATTTTTGTTTTGTTAATTGCTGTAAAAAACTTACATGGTCAGGAAGTTTTAGTATTTGAAGATTTTGAGAGCGTTCCGGTTGGTTGGTCCAACAGTACTAAGGTAGGGCCAGATAATGAGTGGTATAGGTTAAATACCAATAGTGTTTTTACAGCTGGCAGCTACTGTTATGGGGTGTCATCAGATGGATTTAATAATACTTACAATAACATCACTTCTGATCATTCAGTATGGACACAAATTAGTTGGCCTGCTAGTATTACTACTTATGATGTAGACCTTCAATTTGATACTCGAGTTGGTGGAGTTCCTCTATCAGATTTTTTGGAAGTTTTCCTTGTTGATCTAGACCCTAATATTACTGAGCCCATAGCTGCAAATCTTAATGCTACGAATTCGGTTAGTTTGGGAATTTATTTGAGTATTGGAACGTGGGGAAGGATACCTCTCTCTTTATCTCCAGCCGAAAAAACGTTTATAGAAAATGCTACTAACGATGTTTCGTTAGTGTTTAACTGGACAAACTCTGCCATAGTGCCTGTTAATCCTTCTGCGGCTATAGATAATGTAATAGTAACGGCCACTCCAGCTTCAGCTTTATCAGGCGATTATACCGTAGGCAAAATAGCAGGTAACAATTTTGCTACTTTATCTGATGCTGTGGACTGTTTAAATAATTCAGGGCTTAGCGGAGATGTTAATTTTTATTTAACAGATGAAGCATATGATTCTGATTTTGAGTCATTCCCGTTCGAAATAGGTGATGGTTCGGCTACTCCATTTCCTGGAGCTGGTACCTATAATATTTTAATAAAGCCCGATGTGGTGCTTCAGCCTACACCAACTATTACAGCAGACAACCTGATAGGAGTTAACCATGGTGTTATTACAATTTGGGGTGTTAATAATGTAACGGTAGATGGTTCAAATACAGTAGGAGGAACCACAAGGGATTTAACCATAATTAATGAAGAGATCGGAACTGTAGGAAACGCCCCTTTGGGAGTATTTATAAGTTCCATAGATGAATCTACTGCTGTAAATAATATTGATGTAAAGAATACGAATATCGAAATTTTATCATCTTTTGGGTATGGACTAGTGGGTGGCATCCATAGGTTAGATCTCACAGACCATTGGAGAGATGAAGGTAATCTTAATGATATAGTTATTGAAAACAATAATTTTTCTGGAGGACTTGAAGCAATACACATAGACGGAGTAGATCGTATTTTAACTCCAGTCTTTTCTTATGGCAGTTCTGCTTTGGCCACAAACATTTTGATAAAGGGCAATGATATAAATGATAACACTAAGCCAGTTTTAGAAAATGGGATACATATCTTGGGGGTAAATGGATGTGATATAGTACAAAATGATATCGGTTATATTAACTCTACTGACCTTCATCAGGATGTGGGAATAGTAATAGATAGAAACAGTAGGAATTTGACAGTTGAGAAGAACGAAATTCATGATCTAGGTTTTTCAGGAGATCTAGTTAGTAGTTTTAGTTCACATGGAATAGATGTGTATAGTGGTCTTTCTAACTCTGATATCACTATCAGAAACAATGTAATTAGGGGCATAGCAGGTAATGGTGCCGGTAGCTTTGCCAATGCTGGCTATTATAATCCTGTAGCTATATTTTTAGGCTTGGGCGGTGAAGTGGGTGTAACATTATTAGGCAGCCAATCAGGAATTAAGGTTTACAATAACTCTATTAATCTTTTTGGTGATGAAATGCAATTTCTGACTTCTGTATCTATAGGTATGGCAGTAGCAAGCAATACCACAGATGTATACTTTAAGAATAATGTAATAAAAAATACGCTGGGCGCTACTAATACGCTTATAGGTAAAGCATCAGCCTTGGCAGTATATACTGAAAGTGTTGTCACTCCTTTTAGTGATATAGATTTTAACGCTTACTATGTTAATGCAGATGAAGCCTATACTAACAATTATGTTGGTTTGTCTGGTTTATTGAGTAGTATTTTGTCTGCTACTTTAGATTTGTTCTCTTGGAGAAGTGGCATAGGTGGAGAGGTTAATAGTATTTTTGCTGATCCTGGCTATACTAGCGATATAAATTTAGTGCCTAATACCAGCAATGCGAAGAGCTGGAATATACACGGCATGGGAGATTTTATCTCCATATCTGCCTCAGGTAGTGTTAATGCTCGTGTTATGGCTGTAAATGGATTAGTTGATGATAAAAATGGAGTGACTCGCCCTGCCTCTGTGGAGCAAGGTAGTGTTGATATGGGGGCCTTTGAATTTAATAATGACCCTGCTATTACTCCTCCTGAGGTATTTGCTTTAAACGGACCTTTTACACCAGGAACCCCATACCCAATTTCTGTTAATCAAAAAGAGTTGACTGTGATAACCTTTAATCCAGGTTCGGATTTGCCTTCTGATTTGACCTTGCAATACTTTTCAGGTGTATGGCCAGATGATGAAAGTGAGTTTAGTATTAGTAATTTTTATTTTGATTTAGGTACGAATGATGTGCCTACTGATAATTATGATTTTGACTTACAGTATAATTATAGTGAGAATCAACTAGGTACAGTAGCGGATGAAAATAGTGTGGATGTGGCACTTTCGTATAATCAATTAGCTGCTGTTTGGGAAGCGCAACCTAGCGTTGTTAATACAACTAATAATAGCTTAGTGGCTAATGTTAGCCGTTTTGGTAGATATACAATGACAGCCAATCCCAGCCCATTACCTGTAGAGTTTATGAATCCCCATGCATATGCCAGTGGCTCATTTAATGTAATAGAATGGAGTACATTAACGGAATATAGCTCAAATAACTTTTCAATAGAAAAGAGCGAAGACATGGTAAATTGGTACAGCTTTGGAGATCTTCCTGCTGCTGGTTTTTCAAATGTGCAAAAAGATTACTCAGTTAAAGATTCTAATCCTTTTAATATAACTTATTATAGAATTGTAGAATATAATTATGATAATGAAGAGTCTCTAAGTAAGGTGCTGAAGGTGGTGCGAGATGATAGGATGGACATAAGCTTTTCGCCCAATCCTGTGGATGATTACATGATTATAAAGATCAATTCGGGAGGGTTAAATCATATGGGGATTAAGACAGTAGAAGGTAAGTCTATATATAATAAAGGCCTTGAAGACGCAATTTCGGAAGAAGTGGTGCTTGATTTAAGAGACCTGAAAAGAGGCGTTTATTTCTTGCATTGTGAAACGGGGCATGGTAGTAAGGTTTTTAAATTTCTAAAAAAATAATTAATTCAGTAAAGACTTTAGCCTGCTTAATGCTTTTTGATTTTTGCTGCTGTGAATATTGTTGTAAAGCCCGTTTTTCTCGCGGTTAGTCAGTCGCCAGCTAAGTGAAGCGCGCTTTACATTTTCCATTCTTAAGCTATCTGATTTTGGTAAATTTTCTTTGGCAAATTCAAAAGGAATATATTCAATGTCTACTCTATCGATAGGTTTTGAAAACCATTGACGAGCATAGTCTATTTTATTGTCATTAGATATGTCTTGCAGGCTCTCGAAGTTTTGATATATGCTACTTATAGGTAAAGAGAATTTTTCTAGTAAAGAGAACTTAGATTCTTTTTTAATAGGTTCATTCTTTTGTGAGTCACGGATTGACATCACAATTACACCTGATGTATTGTCAGTTATCCATTGCCTAAAGGTGTAAAGGAACCTTATAGCATCAGAAATGCCAAAATTGTCAGTAATGCCCGCGTCCATAATTTCAAGGGCAGGGTTGCTAGGTAATGTAATGTTAGGGGTGATGTATGGAAATGTGGCATTCATTCTAAGCCCGCTTAAAAACCTCAGGTCTGCACTTCCTTGATTTTTAAAAAATCTCATAAAATCTATTCCGTTCACCTTTTCTCTTGCATAAGTGCTATAGTCCATGTCCATCATATAGGAAACGCTTTGGGGCGAGATATATAGTTTACGGCCATCGTTGATGATGGTGGGAGCCATGATCATCATAGGTATTTTTGATGCGATTTCTGGTGCTTTAAAGTAGGAAAGGGGATGGTCCAAAATGCCATTGGTGTTTTCGTTTAGTTGCTGTTCGAAGGCATACCCTCTTCCTTTATCATACTGGTATCCGTTGTATTCAAATTTTTGAAAGCCAACAAAGGTATCATTCATTAAAAGGCTGAAAAGTAGGGAGTTGAGATTGTCGCTTCCCAGACTATCATAATACTGTTTGTTACTCAGTGTTATTTCAGGGGTGCTATACTTTTCTAGCACTAAAGAACGATAATAGCTGGCACCTATGAAGCCTCCTGAAGCCCCTGTAATTAACATGGTGTTTTTAATAAGCTGCCCATTAGTGATGCTATCTGCTACTTGAAGCGCATTTAGTGTCCATAATGCAGCTCTTTGACCTCCGCCACTAACACATAAAAATACCATCTTGGGCTTTTGAGAACCTGTAAATTTAGCTCGCCAATTGTTTAAAATCTCTATTGTAGCTTGTCTGTCTTGTTCAATGTATTTTTTGCTGGCTTGCTCTTGTAATGTATGTAGGTTGTAAGTGGCAGATTCCGCTCCATAGTTTAGACCAAAAGCATGGTATGTCCTGTTTAAAAATCCATTTTTAACTCCGAAATTGAGCGCCAAGAAGATTATAATGGCCATGGTGCTAGACCAACTTCCAAACCAATAGGAGAAGGCTCCGGCAAACATCACAAATATGGTAAGGAACAGCGTGAAAGTGGCTGCGGCAGGCAATTGGAATATATCATGATCCCTGAATATGCCCATAGTAAAGAGGAGTGTCACTATTAGAATTTCAATTACCACTAAGTTAAAGTGGTTTTGATCAAAAACTTGAAGTATGGTATTCTTATCGTAAAAATCTCTGTGGTCAGATGCGGTGGTCGGCTTTAGTCTAAGGTTGAGATAAGAAGTTACGGATACTTGTTTTTTCTTGGCTATGTTAAGCTTCTTCATAGCACTTGCTCTGGTAGCTTTGATGTTTTGCTTTAGTTTTTCGTCAAGCTTGCATACTACGTATTTAAAAATATCCTTATTTGTGAACCAAAAATAGCCATACAGTAGCAATATCATTAATAAAAAACCGCTAATTAACCCACCGATGTAATTGAATAGCAAATGTGTATCCGTAATGTCATTTGCTTTTTGATACCTTATTATTAAAATAATGTAGGTAATAAGAAATGAGGCAGGAATAACGCTGTTATTAATGCTAAATACAGTAAATGGTTTGCTAATAACCCCTACAAATGTGAACCTGTGACCATCATTTATGTAAGCGGTAATATGAAAGGCCACGCTAAAACAAGCCAGCGTGATGCCGATAATGAAGAAGCTACTAAAGCTTACTTTATTGATATAAACTGGGTCGAGAAAAAGGTATGGAATGCCTAGATAGTTGCCAAAACTGCCAGTAATTATGGAGAACAGGATAAGCCAACACAATAATAGCACATAATTCCTTTTAAAATGATTCAGCAGTAGCTGCACAGGGAAGGAAAAATAAAATGGTGCTATTATTTGCCGTAGGCGTTTTTTCATGCACTTAAAATACTAATTTTTTTTACTTCCAGCGTATAATTCATACTCTAATAATCGGCAGTCTATTTTTGCGTTAAAAAACTCTATTCTTCGTTTCGTTCTGAGACCTATTTTTTTAGCCAAATTCATATTGCCAGTAAATATATAACCTGTATATCCTTCAGCTTTTTGTTTAAAGAAATCTCCAATTTGTTTATAAATGCCTTCTAATGCTTTTTCTTCACCTAACCTTTGGCCATATTCAGGATTGATGAAAATAACTCCGGGTTTATCATCAGGAATTTCTGATTTTCTAAAGTCAGCAGTTACAAATTCTATTAAATGATCTACACCTGCTGCGGTAGCATTTTGTCTGGCAGCTACTATTGCGGCAGGGTTAAGGTCAGAAGCAATTATGCGGCAGTTGATTTTCATTCTTTCATCTCCAGCGTAGTCTTCCTTAATTTCTTCATAATAGGTTTTGTCAAATAACTTAACATGCATAAAACCGAAGTTCTCCCTTTCCAAGTTAGGGTATCTGCTTTTCGCTATTAGCGCAGCTTCAATGGCCAGAGTGCCACTACCACACATAGGGTTGATGAAATGACTCTTTTTATCCCATTTAGAGGCCATGATGGTGGCTGCTGCAAGAGATTCCATCATAGGTGCCTTCATTGGTATTTTTCTATAACCGTGCTTGGCTATGGTTTCTCCAGAAGTGTCTATATATATACTAGCTTCGCTATCTTGCCAGTGCAGAAATAATACTGTTTGAGACAGGTCTTTTCCTGAGTCTGGTCTTCTGCCGTACTTATCATTAAAATAGTCTACTATAGCATCTTTAGTTCTTAAGCTGGCAAAGCGTACATCTTTAATGTATTCGTTGCTAGCATAATTTTTAATGCTAAAATAGCCATCAACAGAAAAATACTTATCCCACTCAATTTTAACTATGTTTTTATATAGCTCGTCAGGATGTTGTGCCTTAAAAGATCCTATTTGAAAAAGAACCCTGTTGGCTGTTCTTAAAAGCAGATTCAGTTTAATGGTATCATTGAAAGTGCCCATTAATTCTACAGACTGATGCCCTGTAGCCGTGGTTTCATAACCAAGTGAGGTGATTTCTTGTTGTACAATAGAGCTCAGTCGAGGAGAGCAGGTAACAATGATTTTTGAGTTTTTCATAAGCTTAAGGTCAGCTGCCGTCAAGGCTGTTCCTTGCATGGAGTTAAATTAAAACCACAAAATTAATAATTATCTATTATGAAAAAGTTTACATACCTACAATTATTCTTAGGAATCATCATTCTTTCCGGAATGTACTCCTGTACTCCTAAATATACGGCTAGTTTTTCGCCATCTAATAGTTTTTATCATACAGAAAATAAAATAGCACAAGAGGAGCCGAAAGAACAAAAAACAACTGTTGTAGAGGAGAAAGAGGAAGTGGCTTTGGTCTCAGCGCCAGTTATTAAGCCTGAAGATGAGGTATTAAAAAATATTATTAGTGAAGAAGTTAAAACTCCTGAAGGTATAGTTAGCAGAGAAAAGGCCATAGAAGCAGCAAGGGCTAAAAGTAAAATACCTGAATTAGTAAAAGCACACGAAGATAGGGTAGAGGCTATTACCAACAGTGATCTTAGTGAAAAGGAGATTTCGAAGGCTATTAAGAAGGAAGAAAAGGAAGCTAAGAAGGAAATTCGTAAGGAATTTAAAAAGGAAGTGAAAGAGTTAAAGAAGACTAATTCTGATGATGAATATGCATTAATGATGATTCTTTGTATAATCCCGTTTTTGGGAGTGGGACTTACTTATGGTATTACAGCTGAGTTTTGGATAAGCCTTTTACTTACCATATTATTCTATATTCCAGGGTTGGTATATGCATTAATTGTGGTGCACCAGTATTATAGATGATAAGCATTTTAAATAAAAAGGTCTAAGGCCTTTTTATTTTTTGGAATTTAATACCGATTGGTATATTTTTGAGATCATATGACAAAGGCAGAAAAAACCAAGCAGCTTATAATTGAGAAAACAGCTGACATCTTTAATAAAAAAGGGTATGTAGGTACTTCTTTGTCGGATCTTACTGCAGCCACAGGCCTAACCAAAGGCGCTATTTATGGCAACTTCGAAAACAAGGAAGGTGTAGCAGCAGCGGCTTTTAAATACAACGTAGAGAGATTGGTGAAAGCTTTGGAGGTAAGGCTTGCTAAAGAGACTACCTATAAAAATAGGCTGCTGTCTTATGTAGATTTTTATGTAGATGGGTATAATTTACTTATTGAGCGAGGTGGATGCCCCTTTATTAATGGAGGCACGGACACGGATGATGTGAATTCAGAGCTATACATGCAAATAAGAGAAGATTTAGATATGTGGAAAAGTAGGCTCTGTAAACTGATGGTGAAAGGAATAGAAAATGGCGAGTTTGATAACTCTTTGGATATTGATAAATTTTCCAATTTGTTTTTAGGCATAGTAGAAGGGAGTCTGTTTTTGGCTAAAACCACACGAAGTAGTAAGCCGCTTGTCGATAATCTGCTTTTCTTAAAAAATTATGTCAGGGAAAAGGTTGTAGTTTAAAAAATTTATTCAAAAATATACCGATCGGTATATTTATCTATAGTTTAGTAAAACAGTATTTATGAAAATAACAGGGAATACAATATTGATAACTGGTGGTTCTGCTGGAATAGGCTTAGAGCTAGCACGTAAATTTTTGAACCTAGGGAATAAAGTAATTATTACAGGCCGCAACAAAGATCGATTAGATAATGCAAAAGCCTTACTTGGCCCAAATGTAGAAATAATACAAGGTAATGTGGCCAATGAGAAAGATGTGAATGCTCTAGTCGAGGAGATTAAAAATAAGTATGCTGACCTCAATATACTCATTAATAATGCAGGGCTAGCTTATGTTTACAATATGGGGAAAGAAGGAGGGGTATATGAAAAAGTAAAGGCTGAAATGACGACTAATTTCTTCGCTCCTATCAATCTGATAGAGCGATTAATGCCTATTCTTTGCCAGCAGGAGACTGCTGCCATTGTTAATGTTACTTCTGTTTTAGCCTTGAGTTTAAGTGTTGCTGTGCCGTCTTACTCAGTAACAAAACATGCGCTAAGAACCTATTCTTTATTGCTAAGGTCATCTTTAAAAAATGATGATTCTATAGAGGTTTATGATCTTATGCCACCCTTGGTAAATACCGAATTTTCAAAAGAAATAGGAGGAGAGGAGAATGGAATTCCTCCTTACGAAGTGGCCGATGCGCTTGTTGAAGCTATGAAAAGCAGACAATTTGATGTGCCTGTAGGATTAACAAAGTACTTATACGATAAGCAAACACCGATAGAATTTATAGATGCATAATTCGGAAATTATACAAGTGATGAAAAGCCAGGTAGGAGGTGTGGTAACCAAAACACCTTCACCATTTATGCGTTGGCTGCAGCCTGTGCTGGTTTATGCAGAGCCTGGGGATTTAGTATTCGAGTATCAAGTGAGAAAGGAAATGACCAACCCTTTTGGCACATTGCATGGAGGCATTACAGCAGCTATTATCGATGATGCCATGGGCGCCACATTAATAAGTTTAGGAGATGAGGTTCAGCACATTACTGTTAACCTTAATGTTGATTATTTCTCTTCTGCACGTGAAGGTGATATTATTCGTGCTAAATCAAAAATTAATAAAACAGGTAAAAGAATAGTGAATATTGAGTGTGAAATATCGAATTACGATGGTTCAAAAATATTGGCCAGAGGTTATTCCAATCTTATAAAAGTATCTTAAAAATAAGATTCAATGAAAAGAGTAGTTATAACTGGATTAGGAGCTGTTACTCCTTTAGGTAATGATGTCGATAGTTTTTGGCGCAATGCCGTATTAGGAAAGAGTGGGGCTGCATCTATTACTAGGTTTGATGCAAGTCAATTTAGGACTCAGGTTGCATGTGAGGTTAAGCATTTTGAGCCTGCAGGCTGTTTAACCAGAAATGAAATTAAGCGAAGTGATTTATTTACTCAATATGCACTGTACAGTGCTGCCGAGGCTGTGGAAGATGCCGGGCTGCCTCTTGAGACTATAGATCCATTTGATATAGGGGTGATCTGGGGTTCGGGACAAGGAGGAATGGAGACTTTTGAAGCTGAAGTTACCAATTACGTGAATCAAGGAGCCCCAAGGTTTAATCCGTTTTTCGTCCCTAAGCTGATCGCTAATATGGCTTCTGGTATGATTTCGATGAAGTTTGGCTTACAGGGCATCAATTATACCACCGTAAGTGCTTGTGCTACTTCTAATACAGCGCTTATGGATGCTTTTAACTATATAAGACTAGGGAAGGCCAAAGTTTTTGTAGTAGGTGGTTCTGAAGCCCCTATTACGCCTGCTTCGGTAGGTGGCTTTAGTGCTATGAAAGCTATGACTAAGCAGAATGACACACCCGAGTCTGCTAGTCGTCCGTTTGATGCACAACGCGATGGTTTCGTTATAGGCGAGGGAGCAGGAGCTTTAATTTTAGAAGACTTAGATCATGCTTTGGCCAGAGGGGCGCACATATATGCAGAGTTAGCAGGCGCTGCTATGACTGCAGATGCTTATCATATGACTTCGCCTCACCCTGACGGTATTGGAGCTTTAAAAGCCATGCAGTTGGCTTTAGAAGAGGCACAAATGCCTGCTGCTGACATTAGCTACATTAATATGCATGCTACCTCTACGCCAATAGGGGACTTGAGCGAATCAAGAGCTATTGCCAGTTTGTTTGATACTGTATCAGTAACCTCTACCAAGTCAATGACTGGTCATTTGTTAGGGGCTGCTGGGGCTATTGAGGCAATATTAAGCGTTAAGTCCATCGAGAATAATATAATCCCGCCTACTATAAATATTGTAGAATTGGATAAAGAAATGCCTACGGGCTTAAATGTGGTGCAACAGTCTGTATCAGAGGTAATTATTACTGCTGTAATGAGTAATGCATTTGGTTTCGGAGGGCATAATAGTACCATTATATTTAAGAGGTATAATGGTTAATTAATAGGAGAGATAAAACGAAAAAGGTCAGCAATTGCTGACCTTTTTCGTTTTATGATGTGCTGATAATTACATATTATCAGATTTTAATTTTGCTCCATAATATTCCCTGTTCATTTTGGCAATATTTACTAAGCTGATACCTTTAGGGCATTCAGCTGAACAAGCTCCGGTGTTGGTACAAGCACCAAAACCTTCGTCATCCATTTGTGCCACCATTTTCTCCGCTCTTGTTTTAGCTTCTACTTTACCTTGAGGTAATAATGCTAATTGTGAAATTTTAGCACTAACGAAAAGCATAGCAGAGGCATTTTTACATGCAGCTACACAAGCTCCACATCCTATACAAGTTGCTGCATCAAAAGCTTCATCAGCAATTTTTTTAGGGATAGGAATCTCATTAGCATCAGGAATACCACCAGTGTTTACAGAAACGTAACCACCAGACTGGATGATGCGGTCAAATGCAGATCTGTCTACTACTAAATCCTTCACTATAGGGAAAGCGTTAGCTCTCCATGGCTCTACAGTAATAGAATCACCGTCTTTGAAAGATCTCATATGAAGCTGGCAAGTAGTGGTTTGTTTAGGACCATGAGGCTTACCATTAATATACATACTACATGTACCACAAATACCCTCTCTACAATCGTGGTCAAAAGCTATTGGTTCTTCACCTTTTTTTACCAACTGCTCATTCAACACGTCAAACATTTCAAGAAAAGACATATCAGGAGATACATCTTCAATTGGGTATGACTCTAATTTTCCTTTATCTTGAGCGTTTTTTTGTCTCCAAACGTTTAGTGTAATTCTCATAATTATACTTTTTAAGTAAGCGGGCTAAGCCCCAACACTTATTTATAGCTTCTTTGGGTCAATTTAACATTTTCGAATACTAGGTCTTCTTTATGAAGAGTTTCAGGAGCTTCAGGACCTTCGTAAGCCCATGCTGCTACATAAGAAAATTCATCATCTTTTCTTTTTGCTTCTCCTTCTTCAGTTTGAGATTCTTCTCTGAAGTGACCTCCGCATGATTCACTTCTATTAAGTGCATCATCTACCATTAGCTCACCTAGTTCTAAGAAGTCAGCTACTCTATTCGCTTTTTCTAAACTCGGGTTAAGCTCATCGTTTTCTCCTACTACTCTTACATTTTCCCAGAATTCTTTTCTTAGTTTCTGAATTTCAACTTTGGCTTTTTTAAGACCTTCTTCAGTTCTAGACATACCGCAGTATTCCCACATGATATGACCTAGCGCCTTATGAAACTCGTCTACTGTCTTGTCTCCCTTAATGTTAAGAAGCTTGTTGATTTTACCTTTTACATCAGCCTCAGCCTTTTTAAACGCTTCATGATCTGTAGATACTTTGTCATAAGGCATTTTAGCTAAGTAATCACCGATAGTGTAAGGGATTACAAAATAACCATCGGCCAAACCTTGCATAAGTGCACTAGCACCTAGTCTGTTGGCTCCGTGGTCTGAGAAATTACACTCACCAAGTGAATAAAGACCATCGATAGTGGTCATTAAGTTATAATCTACCCATAAACCACCCATAGTGTAGTGTACGGCTGGGTAAATCATCATTGGTGTTTCGTAAGGGTTGTCTCCGGTAATTTGCTGATACATATCAAACAAGTTACCATACTTACTTTCTATAGTGCTTCTACCATCTCTTTTAATAGCATCGGCAAAGTCAAGGTATACTGCAAGGCCCGTTTTAGCTACTCCACGACCTTCATCACATACGTTTTTAGCGTTACGAGATGCCACGTCACGAGGTACAAGGTTACCAAATGCAGGATATCTTCTTTCTAAATAATAATCTCTTTTCTCTTCAGGCAGGTCAGTAGGTTTTAATTCACCTTTTCTGATTTTTTCTGCATCTGATTGCTCTTTAGGAACCCATACTCGACCATCATTTCTAAGAGATTCTGACATCAATGTAAGTTTAGATTGATGATCTCCAGAAACAGGAATACAAGTAGGGTGAATTTGCGTATAACAAGGGTTAGCGAAGTAAGCTCCTTTTTTGTGAGCTCTCCAAGCCGCTGTAGCATTAGACCCCATAGCATTAGTAGAAAGGTAGAATACGTTTCCGTAACCTCCAGTAGCTAACACTACTGCATGTGCACTGTGAGATTCTACTTTTCCTGTAATCAGGTCTCTTGTTACAATACCTCTTGCTTTTCCATCTACCATAACTAAGTCTAGCATTTCAGACCTATGGTAAAGCTTTACTTTTCCGTTGGCGATTTGGCGACTAAGTGCGCTATAGGCACCTAAAAGTAATTGCTGTCCGGTTTGGCCCCTAGCGTAGAATGTACGCGATACCTGAGCTCCACCAAACGATCTGTTAGATAATAGACCTCCATACTCTCTGGCAAAAGGAACACCTTGCGCCACACATTGGTCTATAATGTCAACGCTTACTTCAGAAAGTCTGTAAACGTTAGCTTCTCTAGATCTATAGTCACCACCTTTTACGGTATCGTAGAATAGACGGTAAACGCTGTCACCATCATTCTGATAGTTTTTGGCTGCGTTAATACCTCCCTGAGCAGCAATACTATGCGCTCTACGAGGGCTATCCTGAAAACAGAATACTTTTACGTTGTATCCTAGTTCTCCGAATGAAGCGGCAGCTGAAGCACCTGCTAAACCAGTACCTACTACAATAATGTCGTATTTACGTTTGTTGGCAGGGTTAACTAATTTTATATTGAATTTATGTTTAGACCATTTTTCGGCTACTGGGCCTTCTGGTATTTTTGCATCTAACTTCATCTATACTGCAGTTTAATGAGTTCTGAATTACATATTTTGAATGAACATAAGAACAGGAATAATAGCAAATAATGCCGGTACTATTACGGCAAAAGCTATTCCTACTTTCTTAATAAGAGGGTTGTACTTAGGGTGATTAAGTCCTAAAGTTTGGAATGCACTGCTGAACCCGTGAACAAGGTGGAACATAAGTGCAAGCATACCCACTACGTATAAGGCCACATACCACCATTGGCTAAAGGCAGCGGCAACCACAGCATATAAGTCTTTGTATTCATTACCATCATAACTAGCAGTAGGAATACCGCCCCAGTGCATTTCGTACCAAAAATTCTTCATGTGGATTACGAGGAAAATGAATACAATAGTTCCTAAAATCCCCATGTTTCTACTGCTCCACTTACTGTTAGTCGAGCTTTTTGATACAGCATAGCTTACAGGTCTCGCTTTTTTATTGTGAGAAGTAAGCATTATTGCCCATATGATGTGAATAAGAAATGTAGCGTACAATAGGTACGAGGTAGTTTTAATAAGTGGGTTGCTGGTCATAAACTCAGCATACATATTAAAAGAGTGACCACCATCATCTTTAAGAAGCTGAAAGTTTCCTATCAGATGAACTACTAAGAAAATAATTAGAAAAAGTCCTGTCAAAGCCATGAGTAGCTTTTTTCCCAGGGTGCTTGATATAGCATTTGTGAACCAACTCATTGTATGATTTGAATATTTAAGTTGTAATATATTGACGCTTTCAAAGGTAAGCGCCAAACGCTTATCAAACAATGTTGTGGATTTATTTTAAAAGATTCTAAATAGGCTATTCAATCGTTACCAAATGTATTCGAAAACGATAACTCCTACGCCTACAATGAATAATAGCCATGAAAGAAAGTATTCATATCCGAATACTCTTGTTATAAAGTGTTTTATGGCCTGTAATTGTCTCACTTCTAAAATGTTAGACCAATACAAAATCAATTTGTGTACCATAGTTTATAATCAACTCATAATCAATAAGTTTATTGTTTTATAATGCAGATAATTTTCTAAATATGGGATCGAGTCTCATATTGAAACTGATGTTTAGTGCTTCATTTTTTTTAATAGTTTTGTGAAAATTATAATCCTTTAAATTTTTATGAGCGCGCAATCAATCCTCATTATTATATTATTTATTCTATCATTAGATTTTATCATTGATCAACTAATGGATTTTCTTAATATGAAAGCCAATAAAAAGTTGGTGCCAGACATAATGAAAGATTTTTATGATGAAGATAAATATGCCAAGGCTCAGGAGTACCAAAAGGTAAATGGGAAATTTTCTTTTATTACCTCCACTTTCAGTTTTGTAACTTCATTAGTACTGTTGATTAGCGGTGGTTTTGGCTATGTAGATGCATTTCTGAGGCCCTATTTTGAGAATGAAGTGTATTTGTCTCTGGCTTTTTTCGGAGTGTTGTACATAGTCTCGGATGTTATCAATACGCCATTTCAATGGTATAGTACGTTCGTAATTGAGGAGAAATTCGGTTTTAATAAAACCACTCCAAAGACTTTTGTTCTTGATAAGCTGAAGGGGTATTTGCTTACCGCAATTGTAGGAGGTGGTTTAATTGGTTTACTTCTCTATTTGATAATGGAGATTGGACCGGCCTTTTGGTTGTATTTTTGGGGAGTAGCGGCCTTTTTTATCTTATTTGTAAATATGTTTTACACTTCATTAGTGTTGCCATTATTTAATAAACTCACACCTCTGGAAGATGGAGCATTAAAACAAGCCATTCAAAAATATAGTGACAGCGTTAATTTTCCATTGGATAATATTTTTGTTATTGATGGATCAAAAAGATCAAGCAAGGCCAACGCTTTTTTTTCAGGGATAGGTAAAAAGAAGAAGATAGTACTTTATGATACACTAATAGAGAAGCATACTACTGAAGAATTGGTAGCAGTTTTAGCACATGAAGTAGGCCATTTTAAAAAGAAACATATTGTATTTAGTTTTATATTTTCAATACTTCAGACAGGGTTGATGTTGTTTATCATGTCGCTTATGATTTATAGCGAATCATTATCCATGGCACTGGGAGGATCTGTATTATCCATACATTTAAATTTATTAGCATTTGGTATATTGTATTCTCCTATTTCTGATATTATAGGAGTGCTAATGAATATGTATAGCCGTAAAAATGAATACGAGGCTGATGCATATGCCAAAGAAACTTATGAAGGTACTCAGTTAGTGATGGCATTAAAGAAATTGTCAGTGGATAGCTTAAGTAATTTATACCCGCACCCTGCTTATGTTTTTATGAATTATTCGCATCCACCATTACTAAAAAGGGTAGAGGCCATAGAAAAATCGTAAATTATGTTTGACCAGACTATCAGAGGAAAAGATTTTACCACTGAACCTTTTGAGATTCGGGAGTATGATAGTTGTACTTTTTTAAATTGTAAATTTCATCAGGTTAATTTGGGAAACGCAGTTTTTTCGGAGTGTGAATTTGAAGGATGCGATATGAGCTTGGTGAATGTGAATAATACAGCATTTAAAGAGGTACACTTCAAAAACTGTAAATTGGTAGGGGTTCAGTTTCAGAATTGTAATGATTTCTTATTAGCCATGAGCTTTGATGGATGTAGTTTAAACCTGACATCATTTTATAAGAAGCAGCTTAAAAAAACATCTTTTAAAGATTGTACGCTTCATGAAGCTGATTTCGTGGAAGCCAATCTTTCACAGTCTGTATTTCTGAGTTGTGATTTAATGGGGGCTATGTTTGATCAAACTAATTTAGAAAAGGTAGATTTCCGAACGGCCTTTAATTATGCTATCAATCCAGATCAAAATCATATTAAGAAAGCAAAATTTTCATCTGAGGGTGTACAAGGTTTATTAAGTCATTTAGATATTGATATTTCGTAAAATGGATCAAACTAATGATGCTTGGAATAAAGTTACGGAGGTAAGAGCACAGCTCGATGCCCTAACTTTGAAGGCCGGAAGAAATAGAATGGGGCGCTTTATTGTAGCGGCTATGAGTAGTATTCCTTGGGTGGGTAGCCTGATGGAAGCTGGAGTAACTTGGCATAGCGAAAAGGAACAAGAGCAAATTAATGTGCTTCAAAGGCTTTGGATTGAGGAGCATCAGCTCAAAATAGAAGCTTTATACGATGCGCTTTACAACATTACAGAGCTGCTAGGTAAAGAAGGGGCAGAGGTGCATCAAAGGATAGAATCTACGCAGTATCTGCAGCTTGTAAAAAAGGGTTTTAGGGAATGGAATAACGCTGAAACCGATGAGAAAAAGCAGTATATCCAACATCTTTTAATTAACGCTGGGCGGCTTACTCTTTCAACAGATGATCTCATTCGGCTATTTATAGATTGGATTAGGGTTTATCACGAGACACATTTTTTGATTATCAAAGAGATATATAAAAATGAGAGGGCTACAAGAAAAGAAATTTGGGCCAGCATCAGTGAAGATAGACCCGAAGAAAGTTCAATAGAAGCAGATTTATACAAATTACTGATCAGAGACTTGAGTACGGGAGGTATCATTAGGCAAGAAAGGGCTCAGGACGGAGACGGTAATATGGTGAAGAAGAAGAGAAAAAGTACTGGCCTTACATCAGCATTTGATGACCTGCAATATTATGAACTTACCGAATTGGGGTTCAGGTTTGTACAATACGCAATGGAAGAAGAGCGTGAATGATTATTTTTTTTAGAGTATCTGCAGGTAAAATTCCTCTTAATTAAATCCAAAATAGCACGTCATTTGGCAACATATTGTAAATGAGTTGTTTGTATGTTTTTAAAAATGTGCTGTACACTACATTAATCTATCTTGGTTATTTGCTTGGTTTAGAGGTGTTTGCATTTAAAATATTATTATTATGTTAGGTTAAACCCATGGAAATCAGCTAATATTGCAATCTGAAAGGTTTTGTTAAAGAGCAGACTGAACAGAGAAGTTGGTATTAATTGGTTTGAACTAAATGGCATAGCTACAGAGTGCTTCCTGTTGTATATGCTACAAAAGGAATAAAGTAAACACTTTATTCCTTTTTGTTTTTTAGAGCGGCATGCTCTCAATTTCAACCAAGTTGTACAGTGGTATTCCCCCTATTACTATCCATGTGGCGTTAAGCCTTCCTCATTTTTTACATCCATCTCAAGAGTTTAAATTCTAGAATTGTTAGGGATATTCTATTTAAAATGCGAATTTCAAAGCAAACTAAACCGATTTATTAATGTCCAACTTGTATGCTCATGGATATTGTTTCATCTATGGTGGCAGTGCATTGTTCTATCATTAATGAATTTTATTCAACTTAAACCTATTAAAAATGAGAAAAAACATTCTTAGTGTAGCTTTTATGCTGCTCTCATGGTGTGTCACTTCAGTTTACGCCCAGACTGTAGTAACCATGTACGCAGATTGTAATTATTCAGGCAAAGCTGTAGGCCTAGCTGCTGGTAATTATGACATGTTTGCCTTAAATGCCAGAGGTATTTTAAATGATGATATCTCTTCATTAAAAATCACTTCTGGTTATGAAATTGTTATGTATGCAGATTTCAACTTCACAGGAAAAAATGTGGTGTTATCTGGTGATAATGATTGCTTGGTGGATGAAGGTATTAACGACTGGATTTCTTCTGTTAGAATAAGAACTAAGTCAAAAGATTATAGTAATAAAATTCAGGCCGAGAACTATACCTATATGTCGGGTGTAGAGACTGAAAACACTACTGATGCAGATGGAGGCCTTAATGTAGATTACATCGATACTGGAGACTGGATGTCATATGCTAATATTAATATTCCATATACCGGTGACTACACAGTGGAATACAGAGTTTCTAGTGGAGCTGCTGGTGGTAGATTAACTTTAGATGTTAATGCAGGAGCCACAATTTTAGATGATGCTAACTTACCCGGTACCGGAGGTTGGCAAAACTGGACTACTGTTTATCACAAAATTCATATCAACGCTGGTACTTATGACTTTGGTATTTATGCACAACAGGGTGGATGGAATATCAACTGGTTTAGAATAACCTATCAGAATCCAGATAGATTAGCCTTTATGGGATCATCTGTAGCTGCAGGTCAAGGTGCCACGGACTCGCAAGGGTACGCCTACAAATATACCCAAATACTTAGTGATAGATCTACTAGCGGAGGTGCTGACTGGCGCGTAAGTAACGTTTCTATTGGAGGTAACTCTACTGTTAATGTTAACGACAGATGGACTAGAGACTTATTGCCTACAGGGGCAAAGTATGTAGTGTATGGCCTTTCACTAGCTAATGAAGGTATTATAGGTGGTGGACAGGCTATTTATGATCAATTTAAAAACAACTTGAAGGCATTGGTTGATAAAGCTAGAGCACAAGGCATAGAGCCAATAGTAGCTAATTGCTATCCAAAAGGAGATTATAATAGCACGCATTACAACTATGTGAAACAAATGAATGCCGAAATTAATAGGTGGGATGTAGCCAGTATAAATATGCTTGGTGCTCTTGATGATGGTTCAGGCAAGTGGGTGAATGGTTATTGGGCAGATGCAGGACACCCTAATAACTCAGGCCATGATGAATTTTCTTATGCCTTTGTACCTTCTTTATTTGATGCTCTAAGAGCCGGTAAACCTCAGCCTCAGCGCAATGCTAATGGTGGTTATGCAGTTGGTGGTGCTGCTAATAATTTCAAATTAGAATTTACGCCAGATGCAAGGGTGCATTCTTTTACAACAGTATTTAGTGTTAAAACAGCTGGGCAAGGGGTTATTGCCAAGGTGAAAACGGAAAAAGGAAATGCCAATGTAATTGTAGATGGCAATGGTAAGATTGCCTACCGTTCTCATGATTCAAGGAATATTTATGGTTCGGCCAATGTGGGTAATAATGCTTACCATACAGTAGTGCTTACGCATTATTATGCAAGAGGTATTACCTTGTTGTATGTAGATGGAGCTTTACAAGGTTCAGTAAATGAGCAGTTACTTCCTGTAACAGTTTCTTTAAGCGATGTGAATGGACCTGCTGCCACTTATAAAGAATGGTTCTTTTACAGAGCGGGTATGAACGATTCAGAAATTAACCTGATCAATCAAGGGCAAATGCTGAAATCTAGCTTAGAGCTTTATGCTCCGTTAGTAAGTAGCAATTTCACTGAAAACAGAGCGCAAAGTACTATTACGTTAAAAAAGGTGAATAATTCTTTAGATAATACTTATTTGATCGATTTTGGGCCTAATGACGGCAATAATGGCAATGCCACTGTGGGCAATGATTACAACTATAACTATTGGAATAGTGCTAGTAGTTCAGGTGTAGGGGCTGTTGTGAGTCAATTAAAAAATACCAAAGGACAAGCTTCTTCTTTCGCTATTGAAGTTACTCAAGGTATGTCTACTAATGGTTTGAATAATGGAGGATTGAAGGATCCCTTTATGGCTCAGCTAAATGAATTGGGGGTGCCAACAGCTACTCAGGATTATTTCTATACCGAAAATCAGGGTGAGTTACTTTTTAAAGGTCTGAATACGGGAAAGAGCTACTCTTTTTCAGTATTTGCTAGCCGTAATAGCGAAGAGGAGAGGAAGTCTCAATACATTTTTAACGGAGCTACTCAGTTAGAGGCTACATTGCAAACGTCCGGAACTGATATAGGCGGTAGTGGTTATCATGGCAATAATAGAACAGTAGTTACTATTGGTGCTATAAGACCCAATGGCAATGGGGAGATACGCATGACTATCAATAAAGCATCTAATAGTTTTGCTTATGTCAACTGCATTAAGTTGGTGGAAATAGGCTCTGCTGGAGCTATGGCGGCTAGGGCAGCTACTAGTGCCACGTCTACTCCATCATTAGAAGTTTATCCTAATCCTGCTAATGGCGTATTTAATATACAAGCAGCATGGGAAGTAAAGACTGTGGAGGTTTTAGATATGCAAGGAAAAAGCTTAATAGCTATAAAGAAGCCAAAGGAAGTTATTGATTTAACTTTTTTAAAGCCAGGTAACTACTTGCTAAAAGTAAGAGGCGAGCAAGAGCTTACTACTAAAAAGATTATAATTAAATGATGATTGTATAAAATGAAAAAAGCTGACTTCATAGAAGTCAGCTTTTTTAAATTATCAGAAAACAGGAATAAAAATTTATTCCACAATTAATTTTTGCTTTTGCTTGCCTGAACTGTTCTCTACGGAAATGATATAAAGACCAGGCTTTAATTCGTTTCCTTTTACTTTTACCTCACTAGCATGAGTAGAGGTTTTGTAAATAGTTTTTCCAGACATATCCGTAATGAAAATTTCTGTATTTTCATTGGCGGCATTTTTGAATTGAACTAAAAATTCATCTACTGCCGGGTTTGGATATACTGTTAATTCATTGCTAGCATTTAATTCTTCAGCAACTTTCTCGTGATAAGCGTGAGAGCAATATTTAGACATATCTATACCTATATTATTTTCAGAAGCAGCCACTTTGCTATTGCTAGTGTTAAGAGCTGATCGGTACCATCTTGTATAAATATCGGCAGTGCTTTGTACTCCATTTACAAGCTGAAGCCTGTAATCGAAGTGCGCTTTTCTGGTTTGCTCTCCTTCGTATACATAATCAGTGTTAGTGATAACAGCAATTACAATGTTGTCTGCAGCTGCAGGAGAAAGTGATAAACTTACTTCACCGCTACTTACTATTTCACTGTAGTTAGCAGAGCCATCAGTACCTCTGTAAACTAACTGACAAGTCATATTCTGACCTATAGGCTGGAAATTTACAGTAACAGTATTGCCATTAACTTTTAAAGGAATTTGGTTGGCTCCAGACCATCCTGGAGTCGTTCTTTGTTCAGGGGTTAATAATCCACTACCATTGTTAGTTGTTTTAACATAAGGAGTAGCGGTCCATATTTCAGGGTTTAACCAAGATGGTTGCCATTCAGCACCGATAGACCTTTGAAAGTTGGCATCTATTAAAGAGATAACCGCGTTAGTCCAAGGTCCAAAGTCAACTAAAGCTTGCTTAGCACGGTATTCTGAAATAAGTCTACGTGTTTGAGCTTCGCCTAAACCAGAGGCAATACCTTCTAAAACTCTTTCAGGACAATACCTCCATATCCATGGAATGGCACCATCACCTAAGGTGTTTCCTAAAAATGTAGGGAAAGAAGTACTGTATTGGTGTCCACCTAAATAAGTTCTCCATGTACATATTTGCTGGTTACCCTCAAACATATTAACGCCTTCGGCCGATGGACCACCAAAGCTACCATCTTGAAGCCAGCCAGAATAACATTCTATAGGCATAAAAGGAGCAATAAAGTCAGTACCATTTAAGAATCCCATAGAGCTGTAGTTTCCACTTCTGCGCGCATCAGCTGTTTGCTGAAGCCATACGTTACCACCTTCGTGGAACCATGCAGACTTCTTCACACCAGGTAAGTCCGCTAATACTGCGTGTATTCCCTCATGAACCATAGCACTTTGCTGAGATTCTTTGTCAGCGTATGTGCAAGAAGGATCAAAGCTGTAAATAGGATAGTATGAAGCTAATACCATAGGCCAGCTTTTGCCGTTGTAATAGATAGCGCTCTGCCATCCTCCTAAATCGTTAGGAGAAGCATTGTCGGTGCACAATCCAGAACCGTAAAGGTAGATGGCACTTTTATATCCATTTTTAGCCCTTAAATCTGGCGGCCATCCCATTTCGTCTCTAAAGTAAGCGAAATCAGTATTCATACGAGCTAATAGTGGTGTAATAGCCGCAGAAGTAACCAAAGAGTTGGCATTAGGCCCCCAACGGAATGTCCACCATTCTGATGATTGCTCACCTACAACTTGAGGACAATCATCCAAAATTTTGGTAGGCATAGGTAATGAAGGAAACTCATCTTTGAAATTGTAGCTGATGCTAGGGCTATAATCAGGCCAATTGTAATGATCGCCATTACCATCGCCATCGCCACCGCCAGGGGTGTCATCTCCTGTAGAAATAACTTTCCATTCTAAAATTCCTGTAGATTGAGTAGGGTTTAACATAGAAACACGGATTCTGCTGGTTTCTATAGTGTTAAATGAAAATACATTCCACGCATCTTTATTAGTGGAAATGTTTCCAAGGTTTACCCAGTTAGACCCATTCCAATACTCTAGGTACGCTACAGTAGGAGTTAGTACACCCCCTCCATCATCAAACCAATAAATTTCTGAGGCATTAATCGAAACTGGAGAAGACCAATTGTACTGTACCCATTGGGTAGAGTTGGGGTTGGGCCAGTTTCCGTATGCACCATGCGATTTGTCATTGGAATTGGTTGGGGTAAAACCATCATTTACTGCATTTAATGTTTCCCAGGATGAAACGTAAGAAGTAGAGGATGAGGCCTCTAGTGCTACGTTTTGCTGAGCGTACAAATTAGGGAGCCACCCTAATAGCATAAACAACATAATGAAACAGTAGTTTTTTTTCATTCTTAGAATTTAGTGTTGAACAATAATTTCCTGCTAAGTTAATTATACCTTATAGTCAAGATGATAATATGTAATTATTTCCTTTTTGTTGTGTTTTTCATGCTTTCACGGAGAAATGCCTTTTTAACTATGTTTTGAACTTAAGGGGGTGAAATTGGTATGAATGGGATAAAAAAAGAGGGTGACTTTTAGAAAGACCACCCTCAATTTCTTATTAATTGTAAGTATTACAATTAATCATTCTGTTACTACTAATTTTCTTGTGGCCGTGATATTTTCGAGCTGAATGTTAATTAGGTAAATTCCAGCATGTAAGTTAGTAGCTATATTTATAGTATTTTTTCTCGTATTTAGTGCGTAACTTTCTTTCTTTTGTCCATTAAATGAATAGATGGTAATATTTTTTATAAGTTGCTGATTATTATTGCTTATGTTAATGCTTTGGCCAATAGAAGGGTTCGGGTAAAGCTTAATGCTATTAGGTGCAATAAAATCAGCTTCGCGAGAGGTAACTCCACTAGCTTTACTTACGCTATATGACATATTGTAGTCATTGAACGTTAAAGAATAGTAGCCGCTAGTGGTAATAGTAAAAGATATGTTATTACCTCCTCCGGTGGTGGGCGAAGCATTTCCTGTTAGCCCGCTAGCATTACCCCAGTCTTGTCCTGTCCATTCAGCATTATTAGTGAATTTAAATTCATAATCTCCTGTGGCCAGATATAACGGCTGGCTTACCCATGTATAATCTTCTGAAAGTGTCATGGCGCCTAAATCGGGAGCCCAGCCGTTAAAAGTACCGGCAGCATACATCAATTTATTGTTATGGTGATAAGCCAGTGTGCTTCTAATGTTATTGGAGGTGTAAACCCTGTATTCACCGGGAGCCAGATTTATATTAACTTCTCCTGCCACATTGATATCTTCACTGCTAAAACAGCTGTACCAAGTACCCGTAAAAGGAAAGTCTACTGTTATGGAGCTTGACTCTACGCCAAAATTACCCACAACCACAGCGCTCATAGAAGCATGCTGTAAGGTCATACTTTTGACACCGCTACTATTTTGCAGGTTCATAGTTAGTGACGTTTCAGCGCTGGTAAAAACTTCATTGTTGGCTCTCAAACGAATGAGCTTTTTGTAATTGTTATATAGTGATTTCCGGTTTTCATTTAAAATAAAGTAATCCCACCTAATAGGTTTTTCTCCTACACGATCGTTATAATCAATGCTGTAGTCGTAGCCTAGTTCTTGAAATTGCCACATCATTTTAGGCCCGGGCTGGGTGAAGAGAAATGCGGCACATAACGCTGAGCGGTTTAGAGCATTGTCTAAATTTTTGATGTCATAATTATTACTGCTATTTCCCCATTGCAACGTTTTAAACATTATTCGTTCCTCATCGTGGCTTTCCATAAAGGATACTAGGTGTGGCTTGGTCCAGTTTCTGTTTTTGAAATACCCCCATGAAAAGTCTGAATTGTCTCCACTATTATACCCCATGGCAGCCTCCATGTATTTATCGGTTACATTACCCCACAGCATGCAGCCATAATTTGATAACTCAATTTCTTCACTGTTTTCTGTCCAGTGCTCTAGTATAACATAGGCTCCGGGAGATGCCTGCCATACATGATCTGCCATTCTTTCAATATTGGCTATTCTGCTGGCATCATAGGCCCAGTTGTTACCGCCAGTTCTTTGGCTAAAACCCTGAGTGAAATCAAATCTAATACCATCAAAATGGTAGTTTTTTAACCAATGTTCTGTCACTCGGTCTACAAAGTATCGAGTAGCTTCGCTTTCATGGTTAAAGTCGTTGCCCCAGCAATAATCGCTAATGCACTCGCTGTTATACCATGGATTTTGTGCGGTGGGGTTGTCTCCATCAAAGTAGAGCTGCACCAAAGGTGACTGGTCATAAGAATGGTTCAGGACTAAATCTATAATTACAGCTATGCCTTGTTTGTGGCAAGTATCTATAAATCTTTTTAGGTCTGAAGCAGGGCCATAGTATTTGTCCGGTGCTAAATAAAATGAGGGGTTATAGCCCCAGCTGCTGTTACCTTCAAATTCATTAATAGGCATTAATTCAATAGCGTTTATGCCAAGTTGCTGTAGGTAAGATAGGGTATCAGTAAGTGTGTTGTAGTCATGCTGGCCAAGGAAATCGCGTAGGTGCAGTTCGTAAATTGTCAGTTCTTCTTTGGCGGGGCGTTGAAAATCGCTGACTTCAAATTCGTAGTCCATATTGTGCGGATATACTACCGATGCTATTTTCGATTGGCCAGCTGGATAGCTCTTAAGGTTAGGGTAAATAGAAGATGGTATCCACTGGTCGTTGATAGGGTCAAGTATTTTCTCTGCATAAGGATCAGCAATGCGTAAATCTCCATCTACTAGGTATTGAAATGCATATTCAATATTTGAATCTAAATCTCTTAAATCATACCACCAGTAGACATGGTCGGCATCTACTACATCTTTTTTCATTAAATAATTGACATCTTTTTCCCAGTTGTTGAAATCACCAATCAAATAAACATCGTGCTTGTAGGGGGCAAACAAGCAAAATATAATTCGACCATCTTGCATGTAGTTGATTCCATCTTTGATGTTATCAGGCCGAGGCAGTTCCATGGGTTCTTGAGCCATGCCGGTGAAGTACATCAGGCATAGACTAAGTATTATCAATGTTTTTTTCATAATAGTAGGTTAAATGTTGAATTAAAATCATCTGACTTTTAAATATAAAGATGGTGGAGGGGGTAATCTTATCAAAGAAAGCGTGCTAATCTTAATTTAAGATATGGGGTGAGCTCTACGAAAGATTTGGTTAAAAATTTAGGTTTGACTATGATTTTAAAAAATGAGATGTTAGATAAATTGATTGCTAAACCGGTTTTTATATGTAATTTAATGGAATATTAATCTGGTTTTGGTAGCAGCTATCCTTTTAGTATCAAGTACCAGGTTCCTCAATATTAATAATGCTAACTACTATGAAGAACGCCTTTTATTTGCTTGCAGTCTTATTGCTGCTAAGTTGTACACCCAAAACACACCCTTACGAGCCTGAAGAAGATCAGAAACGGCCCAATATAGTTTTAATTATGGCTGATGATTTAGGCTTTTCGGATATCGGATGTTATGGAGGGGAGGTAGAAACGCCTAATCTGAACTGGCTGGCAGGACATGGTTTAAGGTTTACCCAATTTTATAATACTTCACGTTGTTGTCCAACCAGAGCATCTTTATTAACGGGATTGTATAATCACCAAGCGGGAATAGGAGATATGACCGGTGACACAGGTAGAGATGGGTACCGAGGCCATTTGGTAGAGGCTTCTGTTACATTGGCCGAAGCATTAAAGGAAGCTGGCTACCATACAGGAATGGTAGGTAAGTGGCATGTTTCTAATACCGTAGTGCAGAAAGATCCACAAGAGCAGCTTAATTGGTTAAATCACCAATCATTTTACCCTGAGTTTTCACCGATAGAGCAATACCCTGTTAATAGAGGATTTGAAAAGTATTACGGTAATATTTGGGGAGTGGTAGATTTCTTCGATCCTTTTAGTTTGGTAAATGGTACAGAAGCGGTAAAGGAAGTGCCGCAAAACTACTATCATACAGATGCTATTAATGATACTGCTTCAGTTTATATTCGGGAGTTCAGTAAAGAGGATAAGCCATTTTTTTTATATGTAGCACACACGGCTCCACATTGGCCATTACAGGCGCTGCCAGAAGATATTGATAAGTATAAAGATGTTTATAAAGTAGGGTGGGATGCTATTAGAGAGGCAAGATACAAAAGAATGACGAGTAGTGGTTTGATAGACTCTAGCCTTTACCCGTTGAGCCCTAGATGGAAAAACGAGCTTAAATGGGAGGATAATAAAGATAAGGAATGGGACGCAAGAGCGATGGCAGTGCATGCCGCTATGATTGACAGGATGGATCAGGGGATAGGCAGAATCATACAAACATTGAAGGAAACGGGTGAATTAGACAATACATTAATTGTGTTTTTGAGTGATAATGGGGCAAGTCCTGAAGATTGCATGCGATATGGGCCCGGGTTTGATAGGCCTAGTCAAACTCGCGATGGAAAAAAAGTAGCTTATCCAGTAGATAAGGATGTGATGCCAGGGCCTCAAACTACCTATGCTTCAATAGGTGCACGGTGGGCAAATGTGGCTAACACACCTTTTCGTTATTGGAAAATGGAGTCATTTGAAGGAGGTATTCATACTCCTATGATTGCATTTTGGCCTAAAGGTATTACTGCTGAGCAGGGCGAGGTTAGTGATCAAGTAGGGCATGTGATGGACTTTATGGCTACTTTTATGGATGTGGCAGAGGCCAAATATCCAGAAAATTACCATGGTAATGAGGTGATACCTACTTCAGGTAAAAGCTTACGGCCTATTTTTATGGCCAATAAAAGAAGTGGGCATGAGGTGCTGTATAATGAGCATGAGGGAAGTAAATATGTGCGTAATGACGAGTGGAAATTGGTGGCTTATAATGCAGAAAGCCCTTGGGAGTTATATCAAATAAAAAATGACAGAACCGAAACCAAGAATGTGGCTAAAAAGTACCCCGAGGTGGTGAGAGAGCTGGAGGCGCTGTGGGTAGAGTGGGCGAAAACTCATGATGTATTAACTAAGCCATAAGGATAATAGTAAGGGAGCAACTGCTCCCTTTTTTATTAATCAATAGCATACCTTAGCCCAATAAAGCCTCTAATGCCTTGGTTGGGGCCATATACGTATGTAGGATCAAAAGTTAATGAATAAGGATTATTAGGAGTTGCAATTACCTGTCCGTTTTGGTCAAAATCTACTTGCTTGTCAAAAGGGTCGTTAGACCGTGCTATTATAAAGGGATTTCCCTTGTTGGGAGTCCAGTTTAATAGATTTTTGACGCCACCGTATAACTCCAGATTTTTATTCCATTTTTTAGTTATTTGTATGTTTTGAATACTCCACCATGGCGAATATTCATCTCTAGGGTCGAGAGTGCCTAATAATGGTAGCCGCATGGGGCTGTATACATTTCCTGTATAGTCTAAAGTAATAGAGGTGTTGGGTATTTCATAGCCTAAGCGCCAAGTACCAGTAAAATGTTCTGTAAATAGTTGTTGAATGGTTTCTCCGTTTTCTTTGCGATATACATCCATGAGGGTAGCACCAAGCATTACTTTCAGTCCATTGCTGAAATAGGTGTCGATGTCTACAGATGCCCCTTGACTAATGGCATGGCCATCAAGGTTGTCATAAATAATTTTGTTGGGGTCGCTGTCATAATCCGCTATTATTTTATTGCCAAAATATGTGTAGAATGCCGTAGCATCTAATTGAATATAAGTGCCATTAACGGTGTATATCTTTCTTACATAATTAAGGTTGGCGTTCCATGATGTTTCAGGCTTTAGGTTGTCTATAAATTCCACATCACGTGCGCCTGTTAATGCCGCATGATCTTCGGTGAAAACATTAGCTACTCTATAGCCACGTCCGGTACTTAGTCTTATAACATTATTTTTGTTATTTGAAGTCCATTTATAATTGAGTCTTGGGGTAAGAATATTGCCATGAATTGAATTGTAGTCATACCTCATGCCCAGTAATAATGACTGATTTTTGTCTATTTTATACTCATCTTGAATAAATAAACCGGGTAAGTAAATTTTTGACGGAGCATTTGAGTCATTTTCTTCGGTGGCAGTGGTATTATCATCATAGTAAGTATACCTAGTGGCAGCCCCTGCTAGTAAATTGTGGTTATTTAACGTCCTGATCCAGGTTAATTGACCAAAATATATTTGTTGGTCAGCGTTAAAGAGCATGTCTCCATAGGCACTATTTTGTAAGTGGCGGTTGGCGCTAAATGTGATTTTTAGATTTTCATTGGTAGGTAACTCATAAGTACCCATTAACTCCCATCTTTTTGTATAAATACTTTCGCCATATACATCATTACCACCTCTATTTTCTGATGACCAGTTCATTTCACCTCCCCATCGGTCTTCATAAATATAACGGCCACCCACTTGAAATTCCTTATTGCTGGCTCGTTTTATTTGCCACTTGTTAAAAACCGAAATTCTATTCTCGAGCGTAACATCTGTGAAGTTGTCATTATTATGATCAACTGGATTGGAGTAATTGAAGTAATTTATTCCTACTAGTGTATTTAACTTAGGAGCAACTTTAATTTTTGTAGCAATGTCAGCATTTACTTCTTGCCAAGAGGTGGTGTAAATATCAGTGCTAAAATGAGAAGCGTTATCTACATTTTTTGTAATCACATTTATTAACCCGCCAACAGCTTCTGAGCCATACAGCGTAGAGGCCGGTCCTTTTACTACCTCAACCCTTTCAATGAGTGACTGAGGTATACCGCTAAGGCCATAAACTGTAGCAAGTCCACTCACTATGGGCATGCCATCGATTAAAATCATGGTATATGGCCCTTCTAATCCGTTGATGTGGATGTCTCCTGTGTTGCATACATTGCAGTTGATTTGAGGTCTTACACCATTAATGTTTTGAATGGCTTCAAATAACGAAGGGCTAGGGTTTGCTTTAAAAAAGTCTTTACTGAAAACTTCTACCGGTACGGGGCTTTCTAATTTAGAAACCTCGTTTAAAGTGCCTGAAACCACTACTTCATCAAGCATGTCTTCGGCTTCCGAGAGGTTGAAATTTACATGAGTGTGCGATGCAGAAATGTCTATTGATTGAGTAGCTGTTTTATAGCCTATGGCCGATGCGCTTATCTTATAACTGCCTTTTTGGGGTATTTTAAGGCTATAGTTCCCTTCAGCATCAGTGCTAGTGCCAATATGAGTTCCTTTAATATATACATTAGCATAGGGTACCTCTTGGTTTTGGTTTAATACTTTGCCCGAGACCACTTGCTGTGCATGGCCTGTAATGGCAAGTATTGATAGTAATAGTAAAGTATATAATTTGACCACTTTATTTTAATTGATTTTAATGTAAAATATAAAAGTTAGATAAAGCTAACAATTATATTCTGATCAAAAAAATTAAATTTGTGCTGTAGCAAGTAATATTTATGTATTCATATACTGAAGAAAACTATTTAAAGGCGCTTTTTACTATAGAGGATCAGCAATCTGAAATAAATGTAAATGTGCTGAGTAAGCATTTAGGCATTAAAATGCCCACCGTAACCAACATGATAAAAAAGTTGGCTCAGAAAGATTTGGTGAACTATGAAAGTTATAAACCGCTAAATCTTACAGAAAAAGGTAGGGTAGAGGCTGCTAAGGTTATTCGTAAACATAGGCTTACTGAAATGTTTTTGGTTGAAAAAATGGGCTTTGGCTGGGAAGAGGTTCATGAGATAGCTGAGCAAATAGAGCATATTAAGTCAGCAGCATTTTTCTCTAAAATGGATCAGATGCTTAACTACCCCACTATTGACCCACATGGTAGCCCTATTCCTGATGAGCACGGCAAAGTGAAGGTGTTAAAGTATAAGAAGTTAAGTGAGTGCACTGCAGGAGAGAAAATTAAAGTTACTGCGGTAACTAATTCCTCAGAAGAATTTTTGAAGTATTTAAACAATAAAAGTATCAACCTAGGTACAGTTATTACCATTGATACAGTAGAAGAATATGATGGTACTATGCGTGTGAGTTATGGAGAGGTGGAGAGTCAGCCATTGGGAAGTAAAGTAACGGCAAAGCTGTTGGTGGTCAATCAATAAGCTCATTATTAGTACTTGAAAAGTTGTTTTTATTTAAGCTAAACCCATTTTTTAGTATAAATTGAATATATTTACTTATAGTAAAGTTCTTTACTTAATTTCATCAATCGGATAGGGTTGCACTGAAGTGAATTAAAAGGGAATCTGGTGAAAATCCGGAACTGTCGCGCAACTGTATTTAACACAGAAGCATTGCTTGTATACCACTGTTATCATTAATGGGAAGGTGAGTAATGGCTGTTATAAGTCAGGAGACCTGCCTTTATCCTCAATGACATTGCTTTCGCGTAATAAAGTTATAGGTCAGGAATGATGCTTACAATAAATAGTCATAGGATTGGTACGTCTTGTGGTTTCTTTTACTCATCCTCACAATATATTTATTCTTATAAAGGCAAAGACGAAATTTTGCAATGGACTTTTAACTAATGTTCAACCACTTAAAGTTAAAAGAAATGCAAACTCACATTTTAGGATATTCACACTCGCAAGACCATGCGAGCTTAAAGGAGGCTTATGAAAAATATCTCAACGCTCAATTAACCATATCTGAGCTGATAGTTCAGGGTAATGTTATAAAACAAAAGAACTGGCAAGAATTGCAGCAGATGGGGGTTGATTTAATTCCTTCTAATGATTTTTCTTTTTATGATCGGGTACTGGATATGGCTTTTACTGTAGACGCTATTCCTGAAAGATACCATGATGTGATCTTAAAAGATGGAAAAACTGAGCTTGACCTTTATTTTGCTATGGCGGAAGGCTATGAAAGTGAAAATATTGCTGTTAATGGCATGGATAAGCGGCAGTGGTTTGATTCTAATTATAGCTATGTAGTCCCCGAGTTTACTAAGGGGCAGCAGTTTAGGCTGTTTGGTACCAAAGTGATTAACGATTATTGTGAGGCTAAGCGCTTGGGAGTAAAAACTAAGCCTGTATTATTAGGGCCAGTATCATTTTTGCTGTTAGGTAAGCAAATAGGACAGGCCTTTAATGTTTTAGATTTGTTAGATCATCTAATTCCCGTTTATTGCGAAGTGCTGAAAAAGTTAGAAGCATTGGATGTAGAGTGGGTTCAATTTGATGAGCCTTGTTTAGCTTCTGCTATTAATGATGAAACCAAAAGAGCCTTTACGGCTACTTATTCAAAAATTAAAAGGCAATTCCCTCATTTGAAAACCATGGTGGCGACCTATTTTCATGGCCTAGAGGAAAATGTGCAAGTGGCTACAAATTTGCCAGTTTCAGCATTGCACCTAGACCTTATTAATGCATCAGAGCAGCTTATGCCTGTGCTTCAGATGGCGCCAGCATGCCTTACCCTATCATTAGGAGTCATAAATGTTGATTCAAATAGTGTGATTGTAAATGAGCGTTTGCTCAAAAATATTGAGGAAATAGTAGAAAAAAGAGGAGATGAAAAACTTATGCTAAGTGCTAATTGTGCTTTAGGTGAAATGTTGGGAGGTTTTAATAACACTGAGTCTCTTATTCGTTTATCTGAAGGTAGTATTAGTGATAGGGTAAAAGAATTGATGCAGTTAAAGCAAACGCTTGAGGGGCATTTAGTAGCATATTAACGCTAGGGCTCTGGGCTATTTTGTGCTTTAATTTATTAGCGGAAAATTAATTTTACTGATCAGGAGTTATCATTGTAACAGAGTGTAATTAGTTATATATTGACAATTACTAAACCTCAATGTTATGAAATTTCAACTGCTTTTCATGCTGGTATTGCTAAGTTGCAATTCTCCGAATAATGAGTCTGCTAACATGGTGTCTGGCTCATTGCAAAATGAAAAGTTAGTATTAGAGTATTTCAAATATTTTAATCATCATAACTGGGAAAAGCTTTCTCAGATGTATGAAGCCAATGCACAATTTCTTGATCCTGCGTTTGGCGGTGAGCCCATTAGGCAAAGTCATGAGGGGATAGTGCAGAAATATTCCGATTTAGAAGCATATATACCTGATGTTCAAGATGAAGTTTTGAACATATACCCTTCAGGTGAAAATGTGGTAATAGTAGAGTTTGTGTCTAAAGGAACAGCGCCAGATAGTACTGCTTTTAGGCTGCCCATGTGTGTGGTTTTTACTTTTAAAAACGGGAAGATCACGAAGGATAATACCTATTATGATAATTTTTAAGTTGAATAGGGCGTAGTTTTATTGCTCTCACAATAATTACTCACATCAGTATGCTTTTTTTAAGCGCACTTTCACAATTACTATATCATTTACTTTCAGTAAGATAGTACGCTACATGTCATTGCTAGCAATGGTACTGCATTTAAATAAGATCAAATTCGTTTAAATAAGCAATAATATACTACTTGGTAGTATTTAGTTGGTTTGAATTAGGCTTGGTAAAACAGATAGCTTTGTCGGTTTAACCAAAAAACAACCTAAACCGATGACCAAATTGAAATTAACCTTTATCCTGTGGTTGTGTATGCCCTTTCTGGGGTTTTCGCAAGTGTACCATTGGGAGTCTATTATTACCCCTGCAGAGCAATGGAAGTATCAGGTGCCCACTACGCAGCCAGATTATAATTGGACGCAGCTAGGATATTATGATGGTAACTGGGCGCAAGGCAGCTCGGGTTTTGGGTATGGTGATAATGATGATAATACCATTGTTCCTGCCGGTACCAGAACCTTGTATTTGCGCAAAACCTTTAATGTGGTGGATAATCAAGCGGTGTCAGCCATGACTTTAAGCCTTGATTATGATGACAGCTTCGTAGCTTATCTTAATGGAGTGGAAATAGCTCGTAACCTTGTTTCTGGCTATCCGCCTCGTTTTGATCAATTTTCTGATGGCCTGCATGAAGCCGCATTGTATCAAGGTCTGGTGCCTGATGCTTTTGAAATTAACCCATCCATGTTAAATAATGGGCAAAACATACTCGCCATAGAGGTGCATAACGAGAGTGTAACGTCTTCTGATTTATCTGCAATGGCTGTATTGTCAGTAGGCATTAACAACAATAGCTCTTATTACCAGCCTACACCTTCATGGTTTGAGGGAGCTACTTCTTTGGCCACCACTTTGCCGCTGGTAGTAGTAGATACCTATGGTCAGGGCATTCCTGATGATCCAAAAGTGAGAGCTCATCTTGGAATAATTAATAATGGAGAAGGACAGTTAAATCACATCAACGACCCTTTCAATGAGTACTCAGGAATTATTGGAATTGAGCAGCGAGGTGAATCTTCTTTTGATTTTCCTAAAAAATCTTATGCCATAGAAATGTGGGATGATGCAGGCGAAGATATAGACACTTCTTTTCTTGATTTCCCTGAAGAGGAGGATTTTATTCTTTATGGACCATATGCTGATAAGTCTTTGATGAATAATATGTTGGCTATGAAAATGGCACGAAGCATGGGCCATTATGCCAGTAGAACACAATTTGTAGAGCTTATCTTGAATGATGAATACAAAGGGATTTATATCATAATGGAGAAAATGAAGAGAGGAGGCGACAGGATCGATATCTCTAAGCTTAAAGAAGATGATATAGCAGGAGATGACTTAACGGGAGGGTATATCTTTAGAATAGACAAGGGTAATGATCCTGGTTGGTCATCTAACTATAATGCGTACCAAGGAAATCACAGGATATTTTTTCAGTATTTTTATCCAGAAGCTGAGGATATTCAATATCAACAGCAGCAGTACATACAACAATATGTAAGCGACTTTGAAGAGGCCATAGCTTCGGGTTCTCACTACAACTCTAAAGGAAAGCACTATATGGATTATATCGATGTGGATGCTTTCATAGATAATTTCATTGTTAATGAGCTGACTAAAAATGTTGATGCTTACAGGTTGAGTACCTATTTCTACAAAGACAAAGAAAGCAAAGGCGGAAAATTGAAGTGTGGTTATTGGGATTTTAATTTATCATTCGGAAATGCTGATTACTGTGCTGGTGATAACCCTACGGGCTGGATATACTACCAGTGTCCGGGTAATAGCCCCTTTTGGTGGCATAATATGTTGCAAGATCCACAGTTTACCAGTGCGCTTAAGTGCAGGTGGCAGTATCTAAGGCAGACCATTTTAAGTACTGCTGCTGTTGATTCTTATGTTAATGGTTTTGCTAATGAACTGACAGGTGCCGACACGCGTAATTTTGATCAATGGCCTGTTTTAGGGGTTTATACCTGGCCAAATCCTTGGTTGTATATTCAGCCAAATAGCTACGAAGGTGTGTTAAATGCCCTAAGAGGATGGCTGCACAGTAGGCTAGACTGGATGGATGCAAATATGCCAGGAACGGCTAATGGTTGTTCTGTGCTTACTGCCAGTGCTAAATCTGCCATTAAGGAGATACCTAATGATGAAGGAGTGAAGGTTTACCCTAACCCAGCTTTAAATAATGTTACTATTAGTTCGGAAATACTGATAAAGGAAATTCAGATTAGAGATGTGACAGGTAAAGTTTTATTGAATGCGTATCCTGAGGTATATGAACAAACAATAAGTTTGGAAGCTTTCACCTCTGGAGTTTACATAATTAATTTAATGACAGACCATGGAGTGATAACTCAAAAGTTGCAAATACAGAAATAATGAAAAAGGGAATCTACGGATTCCCTTTTTTTATTTTAACTTTTAAATAGTAGATGCTTCTAATTCATTTACGGCCTTGCCTGAAGCAAGTAATGAAATGACTTCTTTTAATTGCTCTTCTACATTCACTAACTCGTCACTTTTCTTTTTTATCGTGTCCAGAATATTTAAGATACAATCTTTTTCTTCTGCCGATAATTCTTCTGAATCCTCCGTGTATAACAATAATGGGGTGAGTTTGGATCTTAGTTCTAATGAAGCTTTTTCCAACTTATCCGTATAACCCATAATTTCATTATAAGCACTTTTTTGGTTGTTCATGAGTAAATGGTTTAATTGATTGTTGTGTTAACGAAAGTTAATATATAGTTGTTCCCGGGGTAGTTAATAAGTATACTAATTCCTTCGAGAGGTTATTAAACAACGTCAAATTGCATTTTTAGGAGCCAAGTTGATGGTAGCTAGTTGGTAAGCTAATATTTTGGTTCAAAAAATGCATAAAAACAGGCTGCAGTATGAATTGCAGCCCGGACTTATAAGTTTATTTATATGGCTAGCCGTTTCATTATGTTTGTAACGGCCTTTATCGCTTCATTTTCGGTAATGGGTTCATCTTTATTAAATGCCCCATCCTCGAATCCTTGCCAAATCGTTTGGCCGCTGTCAACTTCTGTTACGGTAATAAGTAGAGTCCCTTCTTGTACCTTATACTTTTCGTTTCTAGGTGTATTGTTAAGTTCATCCTCATCAGTAAACTCACCACGCAACTCTCCATCTTTGCCAAAAACAGTATAAGAGATGAGTACATCAGGGTGGGTCTCATCATAATTTAAATCTTTTCTTATCAGTTCTTGTTTAAGAGATCGGTCTATAGAAGCTTTTACGTCAGCTCCGGGGTATTCATCATCTTCAAAAATGAAAATACTTTGCATCTCATCACTTTCAATAATCAATGCTTCGGCACTACCAGGTTCTGGTTCTGAAGACCTATCTAGTAAAGCGAAAGTATGGAAGTTTTTATTTTGCGCTTCTTGTACTTCATCAGTATATATTCTTTGAGCATTAGCATTGAAATAAAATATACTCAGCCCTAATATTAACATCATCTTTTTCATATCAATCTATTTTAGGTTAGAAATATATGTTTGATTTATAAACCGTTTAAAAAGAGGATTGTTAATTGAAAAACACACTTTTTGTGTCTTTTACTAGTGATATGAGGAGGTAAAAGCAGTGGGGTAGGGCTTGGTCTTTTAGCAAAAGAGAAATGCTAAATGTTGTCTAAGGTGCATGTGTTTTTTATCATTTCTAGATTTTTCTTCAGGTGGCTATACTTGAGGTCTTCTAAAACACGTTTGCCATAATTTGTGAAATACTTATGGTCTCGCAAGAAATGCAAGTTTTTATTGTACCACTGGTTGCAGTCATAGTTGACTTTGAAACATTGCTCTAGTTCTTTTCTCAAAAGCTCATTTTTACACCAGTAGTCTGGTTGAGAGAGGTGGTATAAGTCTGCATCGCAAATGACTTCTTCAAGGTGGTTTTGGGGAGTCTGAGGAAGTTTTGTTGCGGCTATGCAGTTGAGTATTATGTTGATGTCTTCTTCGGGGTAGTTTTTGTTTTTTAGGAAAGATTGGGCTATCACCTGGCTGTTTTCTTCATGATCTTGGTTGGAGATACTGTAACCCGTATCATGAAACCAAGCAGCAATCTCTAATAATTCTATTTCTTTTGCACTGAGCTTTTCCGCCCTGGCAATTACTCTTACTGCTTTTACCACATCAATGGTATGATCTAATTGATGGAATAAAATCGGATAATTGACTTTGCTTTTTATAAGTTGAGTTACAAATTGCTGGATTTCAATTAATAATTCAGCTTTTACAATCTGTTTCTTAATTATCATATCTGCATCCTCCTGTTCATCATTCCTTATTTATACAGTAAATATAGCTATAGAATCTGTAGAAACTTGGGAATATAAATTGATCTTAGCCCATATAAAAAACTACTTTTGGTCATAGTTGTTGTGATCAACCTTAACTTTAATTGTATGAAACGAATAATAATTCCATTTTTATTCTTTACAACATTACTAATTTGTGATGCTAAAATGGTTACCGCTCAAATAAAAGTAGAGCAGTTGGCTGAAAGTACTGTGAGCTGGGATGGAACCCCTTTGCCAAATTACCCCACCGATCAGCCAAAAATAACTATTTTAAAAATTAGCATACCACCTCATGCCAAGCTCGAATGGCACAAACATTTGGTAATAAATGCGGGTGTAATGTTAAAAGGTAACTTAAGAGTTGAAAATGACGAAGGAGATCTGCTTGAACTTAAAACGGGAGACACTATAATTGAGCTGTTTAATAAATGGCATTATGGAGAGAATGTAGGAGATGAGCCAGCGGTAATTGTTGTTTTCTATGCCGGAACCGAACAAAAACCACTTACCATCATAAAAGAAGGGTAAATTATACTGCCTTCTATAAAGGCAGTACATGTTAATTTACAAGGTGATTAGGTCGTTTAATAAAGCTTCAACTTTACTTTTATTGTCAGATGAGACTTTGTCTTTAATATTGCCATTGTCAAAGGTGGCGAAATAAGGTAAGCTGTATACTCCGGCTGTTATTCTTGCTTTTGGTGTGTGTTCGGCAGCTACTTCTATAAAAGTGATGTCTTTATATTTATCATCATTACTAAGATTTTTATAAACAGGAGCAAAACGTTTGCATACACCACACCAATCAGCGTAGAACTTTACCATTACTTTTTTATTGGAGCTAATGATTTTCTCAAACTCTGAGTCGTTAACAACTTTTGTTTCCATAGTAATTAAAGCGTTTTAGTTCACTGTACATACGAAAGAAAAGTGCAGGAGTAACCTTTTCGCTCATCAATATAGCTTGTTAATTTTTTGATAGAGAGTTGATTATCATTTTTGATAGAAGGGTGTTGAGATTTTGAGTTTAAAATATTTAACTAATGATGGTTAAATGTGGGTATAGTTTATTTAAGGGTTTAAAAAGTTACATTATAATAGTTGGTGTGTTATAGATATTTTAAATAATCTATTGATTTAATTAATAAACAGCAAGAGCCGCTAAATGCGGCTCTTGCTCACAGTGTTGGAAGATTACTGTTGTAGTAGAGGAGTTCCTCTATTTAAAGTTAACAATCCTCTGGTCTAATTCCCCTACAGGTTAAATGGTTTTTGGAGAAATTATTTTAATCTATTTTTTCTGTATCTAGTATAACTGTATATAAAGCTAGTTTAAATCCAACACAACAATCATTATGAAATACCTAATCATCGGGGCAGGCGGAACAGGAGGGTTAATTGCAGCCTATATGGCTAAGTCTAGCCATAATGTGACTATTTTGGCCAGAGGTAAACACCTGGAGGCGATACAGAATAGCGGGCTGAAAGTAAACTCTCATGACGGAAACTCGCATGTGATTCACAATATCAGAGCACTAAGTGCTGATGCACTGGGAGATGAAAGCTTTGATGTTATTTTTGTATGTGTAAAAGCCTATAACTTAGAAGATGCGGGAGCCATTATAAAAAGAATTGAAAATCCTAAAACCTTAGTCATTCCTGTATTGAATGCTATGAATGCAGGAAGAGTGTTAAGGAAATGCTTGACAGAAGCAACGGTTTTTGATGGCTGTATCTATATTACTGGGTATATCTCTGCGCCCGGTGAGATTAAACAGAACAATGCTATTTTTCGTGTGGTGTATGGAGACAAAAATATCAGTATTACTGATTATCCAGTTCTAAATACAGTAAATGCTGACTTGGAGCAGAGCAATATTTATGTAAAGTATACCCAGGCTATTGAAAGTGAAATATTTCAAAAGCTATGCTTTACCTCTGCTTTTTCTGCAGTGGGTCTTTTCTATAATGTAGCTGCTAAAGAAATGCGAGAAAATAACTCTTGTTTATTAGAATTTGAAAACCTTTTGCACGAGCAACAGCGAGTGGCTGATGCATATAATTATACATTAGATGAAAGTTTCATTGAAAATAATTTGAAGATTCTTCGTCAATTAGCTGACAATTTTACGACCTCTTTGCAAAAGGATGTTGCCAATGGAGGAGCAGATGAAAGAGAAAATATGATCTTTGAAATTGTTAAAATGGCCAATACAAAGTCCGTAGACATTCCTTGTTATGAGAAAATAGCAAAATTTCTTGGCTATGTTGTAAAATAGCGAGCCGGATATCATTAAGTATGACAAATGTCAATATAAAAAACTGACATTTGTCATATTATGAGTTTTACGTGGGCTGTTTCTTTACAGCATGATAGAGAATAAGTTTTACCAAATACCAGAACATTTGCGTCCAAAAAATGAGGGGACGGATCAATTGTTTAAAAGTGGTTTTTTAGAAAAGCTAACACGTACGCATGTAGCGGTACCTATTACGATGCATTCTGTCATAATTATAGCATTTAGCTGGCTCGCCTTTTTAAGGTTACCTGCACTAAGTGTAATGATATACTTTGTGCTGGGCTGGTTAGTGTGGACATTTGCTGAATATTGGATACATAGGTATGTTTATCATGTTCATACAGAGAGTAAGCTTTTACTCAAAATTCAACATTTGGGACACGGCATTCACCACCAGTACCCCAAAGACCCCACAAGGTTGGCCATGCCACCAGTGCCTGCTTTATTATTATTAAGTGTTTTTTATACCATTTTTTGGTTGGCGCTAGGGAGCTATGCATTGGCATTCTTTCCGGGCTTTCTTTTAGGTTATCTCTTGTATATTTCTCTTCATTATGCTCAGCATAGATTTAAAGCCCCCAATTATGCTCCTTTAAAAAAGCTTTGGAAATACCATGCTATGCACCATTATAAGTACCCAGAGCATAAAGCTTTCGGTGTTTCTACTCTTCTTTGGGACTATGTCTTCGGAACTATTCCTAAGGGTGATCGTTGAGTTGTAAGTTGCTGATATTTAGTTGGTATAAGTATTTATTTTGATTAAATTGTACAAATTTTATTGATCTAAACTTGTAACTAAATATGAAAACCAACAAGTATACTTTATTGAAGTATTCAATATTGTTCTCTGCTTCTATGGCATTTTGTAGCTGTGGAGATGATGATTCCCCCACTAATGATGCTGTAGATACTACCAAGCCTACAGTTTCTATTGATGGTTTTGAAAGCAATGATGTTTTTAACACTGTACCTTTCAAAATTCAGGCGGCTGATGAAAATGGCGTTAGTCTAATTCAGTTTTATATCAATGAAGAATTGGCAAAAGAAGGAGAGTCTACCTCTAGTATTACTTTAGATTGGGATTCTAATGATTTGGCAGATGGTACCTATACTATTAAAGCTTTTGCATTTGACCCTTCAGGAAACAAAGGAGAAGCAACCAAAACTATTCATGTAAAAAATGGATTGATCACGTTTGAAGTAGGTGCCTCATTTCTTGGATCTGGTGAAACAGGAATAGTATTCCTTTCTGATACTGACGGTAATTTAATTACATCTAAAAGTTATGTTAATGGAGAAAAGGTAACTTTAAAAGCCTCTGATTTTAATGGATCTTCCTTTTATCTGACAGAATATACTGAATTTGAATCAAGCGCTCAGTTATTGACTTTTTCTAATATAGAAAGAGGAAGTGAATGGAGCTTATCTCTTTTGGATGGTGAGGGTGATCATGATGGGGTGACTCTCATAAATGATGATTATCTTGCAAATATTGCATTATTGAACAACAACCTCACAGCAGGTGAAGAGTACGTATTGTCTTCTATATATACTAGTAAAATTGCGGAGGCAGGTGAGGAAGAAGTTTCACTTCCTTTAATAGAAAATGGTTCTAGCCCTTTGTATGTTATCAAAAAATCAGCTGTGGGTGAGAAGCAATTTTATAATCTGTACCCTAATATTGTAGTCGGTGAAAATGACATCGATTTAAGTTTGGTAAATAAGCCGCTATCATCGGTAGCAACTCAGCTTTCTTTGGATTTGGATAAACTTGATTATTCTTTAATAGCCTTTCTAGGAGAAGACCGATTCAAGCTTGAGGATTATAGTCAATATAACCAACCTCCTAATCAATTCACGATGTATTATCCGGGAAATACCTTTGATAATTATTATACTGAAATAAAGTTTTCTGGCGATTGGGGAGTATTCGATCAAAATAGTTATGGAGTAGAAGGTATTGGTGTCTTAGATTTAGATGGGGAGATAAAACTTAGTGAGGGGGAGAAATCAATGACTTATACCACTTCTGGTAATTTTGATATGGGCATAATATTTAAGAGTGATGAACAAGTAGGTTGGGTTAATTTTGTCTCCGAAGGGACGGGAGTTATTCCTGATCTGAAATTGCCGTCATCTATTGCTTATGAATTGCCGTGGGATTCTAATTTAGAATTTTACTTGTACGAAGTGGAGGGAGTAGATGGATATGATGAAACGCTTGAAAAGATGAAACAGTCTGAAAATGGGTTTGGTACATTTTTGGAGAAAGGTAAATCTATAGCCTCTATGGAATTATTTGTGAATCACAATAAAGGCAAAAGACACTTTAAAAAGTAATAGAACATAAAAGCCATTACAAATAGTAATGGCTTTCATATTTAAAATTAATGAAGCTGTTCTAAATCAAATTCTTCACTGAAACCAACCATATCTTTATAAGTTATGCAGGGTTTTGAGGCTACATCTAGGTCGGTAGAATTATTTTTTAAAATATTTATCGCATATTATTCTTATAATAAATCATTTCTTGTTTCTTTATAAAACCATTACAATAATGGGTGGTTATAAAATACGTTATTAGCGTATTGATGAAAGGTTCGGTTATTATCCCCAGATGGCCGAAGTTGTAATAAATTGCACCTTACAAGGGCATGCTTTTTTCTATTTTAGATTTTGAGAAAATACTTACTGGTAGTTAATATTATTACTTTATAGGTAGGTATATGGGCTTTACTGAAAAAGAGAAAGGCTTTATGCACGAATTTATTAACCGATTAATTTAGAAATTGATACAGCTTTAAATTACTGGTACCGGTCAGTCTGAACTAGAAGTGAATAGGGTAAAGGCTGAAGTTGATAAAGTGCCAGATACTACAACGTTGAGATTTTGGTTAGAGCTGGAAGGTTTTGTAGCCAAGTATCTAAATATTCTTATGCGTAGATGAGTGAGCTGTTTTCAAAATAACTTGTATAATTTCATTTATGGATCATTTGTACTTAACCATTTCAAGTTTAGGGAATGTTATTTGTTTAGCTAAGTTTTTTGGCGCCCCTATATTGATGTTTTTTGGAATTACATTATTCAAAGATTTATTGTGTAAGCGACTCTGCTGTATTTTAACGGGTGTTATGTTTCTCTGCATATGTTCTTTGCTGGTTGGCTATCATTATATGGAAGGCCCTCTTACCATAAATTTTGGAAGTTTGGTGTCTAGCAAAAACCTTACTTTTGTGTCATTTTTGAGCATATCATTTGTGTTGGCCACCAGAATGAGCAATGAGTTTATGCTACTGGTAAAACCGTATAGAAGTTTATTCTTAGTGGGGTTGTTTATATATACAATATTTCGTGTTGCGGTTTATTTATTTGGAACATTGGCCATGTATCCCTTGCTATTAGTTTTTGCTTTGTTAATTACTTTGGAGCCTTATACTAAGATCTCGGGTAAAATGAAGTTGAATGAACCTCTTTTTAGAAATGCGGCCTTAGCTGCTTTGGTGTCTGTAGAGGTCTTACAATTTGTTGATCTTCATGCTCCAGAGCTAGGAGCTTCAGCTCATTTAGTATGGCTGTTGGTAGGTATGGCAGCACTTTCTACTATTTTAAGAGACAGTTATGAGCGGACTCAGTCAGATAAGAAGAAAGATGCAATGTGTGCCACAAACAGTTGTAGCAGCAATACCGTATCTAAGAGTGAAGAGAATACTAACCCATTAAGAAAGGATGCCAATGTATTTAATGAAGTCTTTGAAAATTGTGAAGCTTTAGAAGCATGCGATGCGGCATATTTAGAAACGGTAGATAGAGCTATAGATAAGTTAATGGGGAAAACGAGCCATGGCGAGGTGCAGGATTTATGTGATGAGTTGGCCGTAAGTAGAAGCCATTTGCACCGTAAGATGAAGGCATTGTTAGGTATTTCTATTAGTCAGTACATGAGGTATTATAAAGTAAAAAAGGCGGTGTTAATGTTAAGCTATGAACAATGCTCCGTGAAAGAGGTGGCTTTTAGTTGTGGGTTTAATTCAGTTAGCTATTTTACTAGAATTTTTACAGAAATGATTGGTTGTCCTCCAAGTAGGTTTTCTGAAGAAATGGTAGAAGCTGTAACAGCTGCATAAATAATTATTGTTTTAACATAAAAATTTAGTGCGAAAGCATGTTGTCATAAGATTACATGTTTTATTCAAAATGTCTCATTTATTTATCAATAATTATCGATGTGTTTTGAAAATCTTGGTTTTAAGGCTTTTATGGGTGTTTTGTGTTACATATCTACAAGTATTGAGACATACCTTAAACATTTAGATTTGTCAAATGAGTTAGATAATTATAGTTTTGCTTTATGAAAACTGTCAGATATGCAACCTACATAGTTGTTATCTCTCTTACTGTATGGGGAACTGTAGGAGTCCTTTTTAATTATCTGGGCGGTTTTTAAATCATCTGTAAAACACAGGTTAAAGATGTGCTTGAGCAGAAGATGAAATTTAGGTTAGGATTGCAGCAATCCTTTATATAGCTGCAATAATTGCTCTGCAATAGTTTGAATTTGCATTCAACAAGGCGAGTAACGAAAATGGGTAAAGGGAAAGTAGTAAATTGGCGTTTAGGCTTTTTCTTACCTTATCAGACCCTCTCAGATTTTCTGAGGGGGTTATTTTTTGTGCTACTTTCCCTTCTTTAAATGGAGTTTTTAGAAAGTGTTCAATTTACACTATTTAAAAGCGACACTAAAATATTCTCTGTTAAGAAATTAATATATTGCTGATAAGGAGTGTTTTTGCTGTGTCTTGCCGCTATGAGGAAGATCAGCCATTCCATTTAATGAAGGAAAAATCTTATTAAGAGGCTGCGATAAATATAAAATAGCCTACAGGCACCTGCTTAGTAGCCAATTTGGGACAGTATTAATTGAATATGATATTTTACCTTGATGTAGGTTGAAGCTTCTTGGGCTTTAAATTTAGTGCTATTATTAGTGAAAGGGAGCCTAAAATAAGCCATGATATATCTACGAAAAATGAATCAGTATAACCTAGAGATATCGATTTCCAAAACCATAGTCCAGAGTTTAGTCCATTACATACAGGTATGAGTATACCAAACGTACCAGCCAGAATTAGGGCATTCTTATTAATGTTAAAATAGTTTTTGCTCATATATCCATAGGCAGTATAGCTCAGCCAAAAAGCTAAAAATATCCAACTGATGATGGTAAAACGATGATCTGTAGTAGGCATCACTTTAGTAAGTATAAATAGCAAAGCAATAGACGGATATAGTCCCAGGCATGCTCCGAGATAAATGGACCCTACATTGGTATTAAATTGATGTTGAGAAGCGTATTTCTTATTATCACGGGCTTTTAGCCATATCATGACCCCGGAAATAATTACCAGACAGGTAAGTAGGGCTAGGAGAAAATAAATTATTTTCAGAAAATAGCCGCCATAGTTTCCAAAATGTATTTTATGAAGAAACTCTACCATACCTACTGCATATTGAGGTAGATCTTTAGCTTGCTTTTCGTGTATCAAATGCCCATCGGCCAGGCTGTATACTTGCTCTACGGTATTAAAAAAGCTGCTTTTTTGATCGTTAATAATATTTACTACCAAATGAGCATTTTCATCGTGATAGCTTTTTACTGATAGGCTAATTATTTTTTCAGCTTTTTTTGGCAGTAGTTCTATGGTTTGTGAGACTAAATTATTGATAGAAACGGAAGAGTCAGTATAGCCTTTTAACTCGAAGTGCTGCGTGCCGGGAGAAGGAAATACCTCTTCAAGGGCTGTTTGTAAATTGCCTCCATAAAGTACTTTGGCATAAGGGAAAAACAGCAAAACCGAAAGCCCAAACACAGTGCCGGTAATGGCATACATAAGCTGGTAAGGTAGACCTATGATTCCTAAAGTGGTGTGGGCATTGGTCCATAAATTTTTTAATGAGCTTTTAAGTCTAAAAGTAAAGAAATGAGAAATAATCTTATCCCAATGAATGATGAGTCCGGTAATAATGGCAAAGAGAAAAAATATAGAAACAAGCCCGGAAATAAAAATGCCTACTTTAGGAATTTGATTGAAATAATGTAAATTGAATAGAAAGTGACCCAATTCTGCTTTTGGGGCATTTGTATTTTCTTTTTTATCAATTAAATGACTTTCGGCACTGATCTCTAGTTTTATGGGGCCTTTGGCCACAGCAGGGGGTAGAATGTTAAGTTTACTGGCTACTGCTGTAGTGTCAGCCACCGGACGAGAGGTAACAGTAACTTTTCCATTGTGCCCACCTATCAGGAAGTCTCGCCCATGCATGTTATATCCTTTGGCAGCTACTTCTTGTATTACCTGATCATAGTCTATAAGTGTGTTTGAAGATCTTGGTTCGTTTATTTCCCAGTGATCAATATTTTCCATGAATAGAGCGAAGGAGCCGGCCAGGAAAATTACGTATAAACCAATGCTAATTACAATACCACTTACCGTGTGGGTGTTAAAGAAAACATTATAATCTCTCTTGTTCATGTTAAAATTTTAGAAGATTAAACACTTTTTCCTAAGTAAATAAATGCTACGCTGAATGCTATGATAAGCAATAGTATGCACCAGATGTGCCACACCTTAGGCACCCAATATGTAACCACAATTAAACCCACCCATAAAATAAACATGGAAAACACTGAAGTACCCCATACTAAAGTAGGGCGAAGCCAGGTGGCCAGGGCCAGATGAAAACTCAGAGAGGCTATTAAACCACCAATTATTGCTGCTGTAATCTTACCAAATTTTACCCAGCCAGAGGTGGTAAGGTATTTCGGATTTGCGGGCATATTATCAAATTTGAAAGGTGTGAAATAAGTATTCAGCTGCTGCTATAATTCCTATAATTAGCGCTAGGTGTAGGGGTTTAACCCTATGAAAGGGGGCAAGTAGTGTGGTAGCACTTGCTACAAAAATCCACATACATGCGCTGGTTAAAATAGCGATGGTAAGCCCTATATGGCTCGCTAATATCAGGATGCTCAAAAAAAAGAGGCACCCTGATAGAAATCTTGATATAGACCCATGTGCAGCAAGCCACAGAGCAATGCCTTTTTTATTATATTCTACCCGTTCACTTGCAGAGTAGAGGCACCACACTGAAAAAAAACTGCTTAGTAATGATAGGCTGTACATAAGTCTAATTTTAATTGAAATAATGATTACTTCTGAATTTCTAAATAACCTATAGCTCGGGGATAGGTGTCAGTAATATCAAATGCATGTGAGAAGGTGTTATCACTATTGAGTACATAATACCCAGATCCTTCAGAATCATTTTTTACCTGAAAGAATACTTCTCCATTTACGTCAAATAGGTTGCCATCAGCATGACCGAATGTAGTGGCAGGCGCCCCCGTCACTTTATTGGCTGATTTAGTTTCAGTATCTACAGCATAAACATTGTAAAAGGTGTTCATCATGTTAGAATAATCAGCGGCAATGGGCTCATCGGAGCAGTCTACATATAATTTGCCATTAGTATAAGCTATTGACCATACCAGTCCATTTGCTCCGTTGCTTAGTATATCAGATCCGGTAAGGAGCCAATCTTGGTCAAAGTCCGTTTCTCCTGCCTTAATTCTAAATAAGCAAGATGAAGGCACATTACCGTTGTCATCTTTAGCAAACAGGGCATGGGTAGACATATAAATGGTACCATCTTCAGTCACTAAAAGAGCGGGGTACTCTGTTATTCCCTGATGGCCTTGGTCATATACTTCCGCTTCGTGCTCTATCAGCTTTTCTGCAATACCACTGCTGATATCAAATACTACCATGGTATAGTGAGGAGGCAACGTGCCCTCAGGGGCATCTTCTTTCACTTCATATTCTACATTGGCAAATAGTTTTCCTCCTGAAGCTACCAGCGTTTGACTTCCTACCTGAATATTATATTTGGCCAGATCATCTTCAGAAAATAAAGACGAGGCGTCAACAGAGCCTGTTCGTGACATGGTGGTAGGGTTGAAAGTCTGCACACCAAGCGCACTGAGGTCTGCATCCGAATAAAAACCGGTATTTTCATCTACTATGAAATAATTGGGTGCCGCAGAAGAACTGATGAAGCCGTCAGTGAGCAAGGCTCCTGTAGCATCCAAACTATAGCGTACTATGCCTGTTTCGCCAGTGAATTTAAATTTTTTGAATGCCCATTTATTATCTATAACAGAAAAACGTCCGTAAGCATCTACCTGAGTGGTATTGGTGCTTACATTATCTATGTCTCCTTCTGGTAGTGTGTCATACAAAGTTAAATATGCTTCACCCGTGGCAAGCTTTTCTGTAGAAGACATAACCAGGTATCTCCCTTGGGCATTTTCTGCTGGCTGTGCGTCATCATCATCACTGGAGCAGGCCAACAGAAAAGTGATCAGAAGAAAGGGTAAAAGGTAAATAGTTTTTATATGTTTCATTATTAATTAATTGTTTGATAGTTAAAAGTTTAAGGAATAAGTGAGCTTGAAATGGAAGCTTCTTCCTGCATTTTGAATTTTGAAATTGTCATACACCGCTTGGTTGAATATATTTTTCACTTCAATGCCGGTAGAGAGTTTTTTATCCTTATTCGGTATCCAAACCCATCCTACAGAATGCAGATGTTGTGAATCCATATATAAAGGGGTTTCCAGACCGGGATCTCCCCATAACTGTAGAAATCCATCTGGTTCTAAATCTTTGGGAATTCTTTTAAGGAAGTAAGCATGTACATAAGAATAGTTCCAATAACCTTTTACTATGTCTTTTTTTGTAAATACACTTTCGAAATTGGCCTCTAAGCCGATATTAGCGAAGAAGTAAGGCATATTGTTAACCCTGGCACCATCATAGAGAGCTGTCTCATCTTCCTGATGACCTACTTGTCTGAAACTTTGATAGGTCATATTACCGTTCAGTTTAAAATGGCTCAGGAAACTATACTGAGCAGATGTTTCTAAACCATATCCTCGCACCTTGTTCAGGTTTTCATTAATACTGAAAAATCCACTTTCCGAGAGCCTGGTAGCAATCATATCCTTGGTATATCTATAGAAAAAATTAAAGTCCATTATAAGAGGGTTGTCATTTTCACGGTGCATGCTCAGGTTAATGTTAGTGCTGCGTTCGGGGTTAAGGCCAAAATTGGCAAGCAGCATATCACCGTCACCAAATATTTCACGCTGAGAGGGGAGTCTGGTGGCTTGCTCAGCAGAAAAGCGTAAATAGGAGCTTTTTCTTAAGGCGTACTTTATCGAATTACCAGCACCAAAGGTTGATATGCTGGCAGCTTCTTCTTCATCACTTACCAGACCGGTAGTGATATCATAAGAAAGTCCGCTGGAATGAGAATCATAATATTTTACCTGTAAGCTGTTTTGTATTTTCTCATCTTTTATATCGCTATCCAGAGCCAGGCCTACCACCAGTTTATTATAATCAGCGGGCAGGCTGATCAGTCTTACCGGGTTTTCTCCTTCTGTCATTTCCCCATAAGGATCATCACCCTCTTGCTCATATTTATTATATACCGTATTCAGCGTGAGGGTATTTTTAGGATTTAGGCTGTAGGTGACGGTAGTCTGGGAAGTGGTGTTGTACATATCCATAGTGGTGAGATTAGCGCTGCCGCCCTCTCCAGGCTCCTGCCCGTTTGTATTAGGTATGTATTTGCCTAACCAGTCATACCTACCACTTAAAGTATCCACCGCTACACGAGTAATCTTGCTGTATGTTAAAAACTGATCCAGTTTCAGTTTTTTATTGAAAAAGGCTTTTTTCCAACGAAATGTAGGGATAATATGTGCCTCCTGAGTGTTATAAGCAGCTCCTAACGGATACTGCATGAGCTGGCCAAACTGGTTTTCTCTATGTAGTTTGAAGTTAATAGCAGAAACCTTGAGTTCATCTGCCCAGGTAAGATCAGCTAGTCCTGCATAAGCTTCAATGTAGTGTTGTCGAAAAGCATTATGAAATAGCCTCGCTTCGATAGGAATTTCATTACGCGTTTCCTCATCTGCGTAGTTTACATCTACCTTATAATCGTTATCTGAATAATTGAAAAAGGCTTCTATTCCTCCAAATACTTTTTTGTTTTTAGAAACTATATTAGCATTTAAGGTGGCGCGGTTGGTGTTAAAAGAGGCTATTTCATAAGAGGCAGATATGCCGCTGGAGCTTTTGCTCTGAGATACCAAGTTTAAGGCACCTCCTAAGGCGTCAGATCCCAGCTGTGCAGGTAAAACCCCTTTATATATTTCTACTCGCTGCAAGGTATTGGTAGGTACTAGCCCTATGCTATAGGCAGTGCCTAGATAATCCATAGGTACTCCGTCTTTAAATACTCGTATGGAGCTGCCCTGAAAGCCATTAAGATTAATTTGAGTAATAGAACCCAGCCCGCCAGACTGTCGGATGCGAATACCGGGGGAGCGGTTAATTAATTCTACTACTGAAGCCGATTGTAGTTTAAATTGCTCTGTTTCAATTACCTGTATTTTAATAGGTTCAGATTTCTTTAATTCGTTTATACTCTTACTTTTGATGAGAACTTCATCTAGTTGTTTGTCTTTAGGGGTTAATTGAACTTGTAGGTGAGTAGTATGACCGGATAATAATTCAATGGCGATAGTTTTTGTGTCAAAACCGATATAATGTACTTCCAAGTTGTAATTTCCTGTATGTGAAGTGGATAGGGAGAAGTGGCCATCGGAGTCAGTAGCTGTGCCAGAAGAGGTGCCTTTAATCAGTATGGTAGCGCCATATAGTGGGGCTTTATTCTGTCCTGTAACTGTTCCGGAAATGATAGATTGACCCAATACGGGGGTAATGAAAATAGAAAAAAGCAGAAATAGCGTATTTTTGCCGTATCTTAGCATTTATTTAGACTAATTATGAATAGTGATGCAAACCTAATTTTCTATTCAAAATAGTTGATAACGCAATACGCATTATAACCTACGCAAATGAGCGTTTTCAATGGAAGAGGATCAATAGTAGTAACTAACTTGATAGAATTTGGACAAGACCTTTAATAAATCAGTGTATTTGGAAGGAGCCAGAATCTTTTTTAGAAATATGGACTTTGGTGCTCCTATGGAGTTTGATATCAATCATGATTTTCCTTTTATAAAGCTTCAGTTTGTATTTAATGGCAAGTTTCATTACGAACCTTCGACCGACAGAGGTATACCTGTAACTATAGAGGAGGGGCAGTATAATTTTTTTTACTTGCCAGAAGTTCAGGGTAAATTAATGGTGAAACCTTTTGAGGTTAGTTCTGTAGATATTGAGTGTGGAGAGGAGTTTTTTAAAAGATTGTTTAAGCATGATCTTTTTAAGATTAGTAGTTCATTTGGAGAAGCCCTAAAGAGTAGGGAGCCGTTTAAAATGTTTGAACATAGTGTGGGTATAGACACCTTTTTGAAAGAGAAGGTGGAAGAAATTATTAAAACCTCTCAGCAAAAAGAGGTGGATATTATTTACATTGAAACACAGTTAAATGCGATATTCAGATATCTCTTTGAGCATTTAAGTAAAGTGGAATCTAAACGCAGGCCCAGTCTTTTGAGTAATGCTGAAATGCAGAAGGTGGTGAAAGCCGAAGAAATTTTACGAAGCGACCTTAAAAAATCCATCACTGTAGATGAGCTTGCAACAGCAGTGGGTACTAACCGGTACAAGCTGAATAGAAATTTTAAAAAGGTATATCATGAGCCTGTGTTTTCCTACTTAACACACCTGCGCATGATAGAGGCTAAAACTATGCTGGTGAAGAGAAAGATGAATGTATCTGAGGTGGCAGATAGTGTAGGTTATAAAAATCCTCAACACTTTACCACAGCGTTTAAGAAACATTTTGGGTACGTGCCCAGCCAGCTGTTGGCTTAGTACATGGTTTTTTATTAATGGCTGCGGTATTAATTTATGACAGGCTCATAAGGCAATAATTAATAAGTGAGAAAAAGTAATCTTCCTGAATAAACAGGAAGATTACCCAACTTGCATCTAATAACAACCAACGGTAAATGTAGTCTTACGAAGGCATGGTTCTTACATATCTTATGTACCCTTTTCCTTCAAATTTATTAGTAATGTTTGCTGTAGTTAAAGGAAACTCCAAGTCATCAGTATAATACTTTTGTCCTTCTACAGCCGTTTCAAACCTTAATTTGTATCCGGCATCAATTTTATCAGCATCTACATCAATTAAGCAAACTGTCCTTTCACCACCTGCTATAGTAGCGCTACTTGTGCCATCTATTTTTTTGTCGTTAGTCTGGTAGAAGTTCCACCATTCTGTTAGATCGTGGTACCATTGTTCATCTTCTCCTACTACATGAAGGGTTCTCTCATATTTTCCTTCGGGGTTTATGAGTGAAATAACTATGTAAGCACCTTCTCCTTCATAATTAGTAAGCTGTACCAGACATTTAAGAGATTTAGATTCATTAGGAGCTTTAAAGGCCAGAGACGCAGATGCGATAGCTAGAAAGCCTAGCAGTATATAAAATTTAGATTTCATTTATTTATTGTAAAAATTGTAAATCCATGCCAGTGTTATTCAAGGCTTCATTTTCCTGAGCCAGATCATAAGCGGTTTCATCGAAGCCCGTTTTATCTTGCTTATTAGCTCCTGCACCTACCAGATAAGTTAAAATTTTGCCATCGGTAGCTTTCATCGCAGCCAGGTGAAGTGGCGTGGTGCCATTGGCATCTTTGGCATTTACATCTGCACCTGCATCAACAAGTGTTTTAATCAGCGTTAGATCATTTTTAGTAGCGGCAAAATGTAATAATGATTGTTCTTTTTCCTGTTTAGAATTAAACTTATATCCTGCATTTTTAAGGATAGATACTTTTTCATTGAACGCATCATTGTTTTGGTTGCCCCTATGTCTACCACCTGGTACCCTGTAAGACTCTACCAGATAGTAACCCACATCATTACCTTTCTCGTCTTTGATGGATATATCTGCTCCTTTTTTCAATAATAGAGATACTGCCTCGGGCTGGTTTCTGTTTACAGCCAGCATCAGCGCTGTTTGGCCCTCTTTGTTCGTTTTATTGATGGTTTTCTTTTTTAGGTAGGGCAGCATAAGGCTTACTACTTCCGCACTTTGGCTATGTGCTGCATTAATAAATGGTGTATTGCCTTCATGATCCACTTGGTTTATGTCCACACCTTTTTCCAAAAAGTACTTCACTATTTCTTCCTGCTCTTTTTTGCCAGCTATAGCATGCAGTACATTTCTGCCATCTTTAGAGGTGATTTTAGGATTTATTTTAAGGTCATCTACCAGATATTGGTAAACTTCAATGGAATTAGCGGTTCTGTAGGTACCTTGTGAAGCCACAAGCAGCACGTCATCATCATATTTTACACCTCGCTCAAGCAGTTTTTTCATGTTAGAAACATTCCCAATTTTGGCCGCGTGGGTGAAAGCAGTATAACCGTTATTATCTGTTGTGTTTATTGAAAGACCTTTAGATACCAGATAGTCTGTTATTACCAAATCTTTATCGTAAGGAATAGAGAGTAGGAGAATGTCTGCTCCCTCTTTAGATTCATATTTTTTCTTAATATCGAGGCCGTTATTGATGAAAACATCAATAACCTCTTTATTCAAATGGCCTTGAAAACCGGCAAAGGTTAATGCCGTATGACCGTGAGAGTCCATAAAGTCCATGTCAGATCCTTTTTTGATGAGGTAATCTGTTATTTCGGCATTTCCTTTATTTGCAGCCCAGTGCAGGTATATTCGTCCCTCTACTGTTAAGTGTTTAAGGTCTACACCTGGTTGATCTATTAAGTATTTTATTACCTCAGGGTTAGCATTGCTTACTATAGATAAGGAGATAGGATCTGACATACCAGCCACTTCAGCAAAGTCAAAACCTTTTTTAACTTCGGCTTTGACCTGATCTAGGCTGGGGTTTGTTTTCCAAAATTCCCTGTCTGTTAGCGGGCTAGATGAAGTGTGTGGTTGTGCATTAATATGGAATGCAGCCATGGTTATAAAAACCATTAAGTGAAGTAGTGTTTTCATAATTAACGTTTAATTAAGAAAGAAGCAGATGCCACCCGGCATTATACCGGAGCACCTACTTCTACTATTAACTAATTAATAAGATAGTTTTGCTAATCCTCCTATACTTGTAGCGCCCTCTACTACTACTCCTTTGGTGGCTGTAGCTGTAACTGGGTCTATCACATATACAGTAGGGTCTGCATCTAATGTGGTAATAGGTACATAGGCTAAATCATCTGCAGACAGTGGCCAGCCAATATTCTGGATATTGTCAAGGGCCGGCCATCCTGTAATCCATGAGAATGATTTAGTTTCTACGTTTACAATTCCGTATTGGGTAGCAGCAGTGCCATTACCAGGGTTCTCTTCGTTGTAGAATTCCAGCATGAAATACGCCCCTGTTATATGGAATACTTTTCTGAAAGAGTAGTTAGATTCTGCTTGTATATCAAAGTAATAGTCAGTGTCAAAGTCATCAGCTCCCTGATTGATTCTAAGCACTCCACCGCTTTTTGTTCCTCCATTAGGACTCCCGAAGACATACGTATTGCCGTCATCATCATTAGCTATGAGAGAATACCTTGCCGATCTCCATTGTCCTAGGGCCAAGCCTATTCTATCGTCATCCATAACCTTGATCACGTTTAAGTCTTCATCTAGCTTTACAATGAAACATGTGTCCACACCGTTATCAGGTTGAACAGCAGAAAGGAACGTTCCATCTCCAGCATCTACTATACCTACCAATTGAGCATCTTCGTTTTCTTTTACCAAGCCATTAGTTACTAACTGCTTGCCGGTAATAACGCCATCATTATCTAGGTCTATGAAATAGAAGTTTTGCCCTACGGTTTCATCAGAAAAAGTTACACCTCCTTTGGTAGCTATGATATAGTTTTCAAAAGAACCAATAGATGAAAAACCTGCTGTCATTTGAAAACCTGCACCTACTTCTGTTAAATCACCTGATGTATTGAGCCCGAAAACTCTTCCTAATGAAGGGTTTCCTTGTCTATAATAAAGTGCTAATACAGCTTCTGAGCCGTTGTAGGCATAGTGAGTATAACTTTGAGGGTCTTCTATACCGTTATTGGTGGTTGTAGTGGTGCCTCCATTTAGGCTATCAACAGTTAAGAAGTAAGTACCTTCATTTTCTGCAGCAATAAAAAATTTTGACTGTTCTACTGTTTCCGGATCCGTATCTGGGTCTGGATTTGGCTGTGGGGTAGTAGCATCATCATCGCTATCGCAACTTGCAAAAGCAAGCATAGCTAGTACTATGCTTAAGGCATAAAATTTGAAATTGATTTTCATTATAAGAAATGATTATTGTTATAGAATTTGATTAAGTTGTTCTTGTTAATTTTTCTTTACAAAATGATAGCTCACCTTCACATTGAAGCTTCTTCCTGGTTTTTGCAGGCTGAAATTGTCGTACAGAGAGGCGTCAGTGAAATTGAGTGCTTCTAAGCTGAGATTGTACCGTTGCTTAGACATGGAGTAGCTAATAGATAAGTCATGGTATAACTGCTTAGGTAGGGTAGCTTTATTGTTGCCATTGCCCTGGCTTTCCCATAGCAGGTAAAATTTGCCTACAAAATTGAAAGTATAGTTTATGGTTAGCGTATTGCCTTTTCTCCATAGGTTATGTGCATAGTATACGGCATCGGTATTGCCGTAGAAATAAGGAATATTGGGCATTCGGTTATCGTAGAATGGACTTTGTACCGTTGATTGAGCGTCTCTATATTTTTCCTTATTGAGAAGACTCATATAAGTTGCTGTTCCGCCTATCATCAGCTTATTTTTATAATAATATCTAAGCTCCATGTCTACTCCTATATTTCTTACCCTACCAAAATTCACGTTATTCATGGTGGCATATTTTGCATCTTGCACTTGACGAATAAAATCTTTATTTAACCTGTAGTACCCGCTTATATCGGCATATAACACATGCTTTTCATGCAGTGCTTTATTGATAGATGCCCCCAGATTTACGTTTGTTGAATTTTCTGCTTTAAGGCTGGCATTGGAAGTGGTAAGGTTTTCATCACCAAATAGTTGTTGGCCTGAGGGTAATTTGTAAGCCTTTTCTACAGAAGCTTTAATTTGAATGTCATCATTTAAAAAGCGTGTTAAAGCTATACCGTAGCCAGAGGTTTGGAATGACCTTTCTTGTTCTTCATAATGCGAGCTATTGCCTACGGTAGCAGTATCCACTGGGCCTATTATATGCTGATAGTAATTTTTCCAAAACAGGTTGATATTCCATTTAGAATTGGGCCGATAGACGTATGACAGCCCCAATACATTTTTGAGGGAAACACGCCTCATAGTATCAGCGGCCGATAGCTCCTCAGCAGGTACGCTATTGGATGCTTTTCTCGTGTACCCTGTTATTACATCGTTGGCTATAAATGAATGATGCTTATTGAGTTTATAAGAAATATTGGCAGTGGAAGAGTAGTTTTTGTTTTTGTATTTAGACAGGGTGTTGATACCTTTTTCTCCTTTTGTTCTGGTTTTTGTAAACTCTCCATACCAGTTATATAACCGTGAGGTAGTATCTACATTTTCATTATAATTATAGTTGTAGTTACCCGTAAGCCTTAAAGAAAGATGCTTAGTTAGAAAATCTCTTTTGTAATATTCCAGAGAGGGTAGGAAGGTAGCCGCAGATTGGGTAATGGCACCGTATACTACTTCCATAGTGCTGGCATTTTGAACATCCTGCTCTACCTTTCCGGTAGTGAAACCCAAAAATATTCGGTCTGCCCACGGTTTCTTTATAAAACCAATTTTAGCCATAACAGTCTGGTTTTTATAGGCATCATGAAACCTTCTTGCGGTATAGTCTCCCCAGATGTACTGTCCGGTAGAAACGTTTAGCATTTTGTCTAAATGAACTTTATAATCGTTGTCTGAATAATTTATGAAAGAATTTAGCTGGAAGGAAAAACCATTTTTAGTAGTATGACCTACGCTGATACTGCCTTTGTGGGTGTTAAAGGAGCCATAAGAATACGAAGCATCAAAATATGTATTTGCAGATTGATTTGTAACGATGTTAATAGCGCCACCAATGGCATCTGAGCCAAATTCTATAGGCACTACACCTTTGTAAACTTCTATTCTGTTGGCTATGGAAACGGGTATGTTGTTTAACTGAAATGCAGCACCAAATCCACTCATAGGTACGCCATCCATAAAAACTTTTACACGTCTTCCTGTAAAGCCATTGAGTGAAATAGACATGGAGGAGCCCATTCCACCAGAAGATCTGATTTTAACTCCGGAGGCTTTGTTGAGCATGCCACTTACGTCCATAGTAGAATTATGAAGGGGTTTAGCATCTAAAGCCACTACGTTATATGGAGATTCTTTTATCTGCTCTATAGCCTGTGCTGAGATCTCCACTTCATTGAGTTGTGCTACCACCTCGTGGAGGAGTACATTTATATCTTTTTGTTCTCCTTGAGCCAGTGTAAGCGGCACTGACTTTTCTTCGTATCCTATCAGCCTGAATTGTAGATTGTGTTTACCGGCAGGAACGGTCAGCGTATAGGTACCGTTTGAATTGGTCTGTGTAGCCAAAGAAAGATTTTTTATGTACACCATCACGCTGGGTAATGGGCCTTCGGGCGAGGTTACCGTTCCGCTGATTTGCGCAGTCTGCTGCTGAGCAAAACCGCTAACAGCAGAAAGGCAGAGGATTATCAAAAAGCTGGCAGTTGATTTCAATAATTATTTTTATTTAAACTGATTCTAAATTAGATTGCAAATCTATGTGGTGCGCCAGTAGCACCGATAACAGCAATGGTATAAAAAATGACGATATCCGTATTATGTACATAAGGTCAGAGCTGAAAGAGAATAGGAGGGTTTTGGTAGACGTAGACTTGGCCGATGAGTATCAGATTACAGGTGATGTTACCCGCTTAACCCATAAAATAGATCATGATTTTTTAGTAGGTAAGTGTTCTGTGTTTTACACTGATGGGTTTTGTATTATTAATAATAAATACGATGTATTAACCACTAATATTGACCTTATAACTGTAGGAGCTGATTATATACAGATTTCATTATTGGCTACTGGTAAATCCAGAATCATTAAAAAGGATAAAAGACCAATCAAGGATATTCCGCAAGGGGTGCTACAGCTTGCTTTTAGAAAAAAGATCAATACGCAGGTGTTAATGCCAGAAGATAGCGATGAGCCCCTCAATTATTTCAGGCTATTTTTATCTCGTTCGTTTTATCTTGCGTTGCTTTCTGGAGAAGATTGGCGTAACGATGATATTTTCCATAGAGAGGTTAGACAAGGTAATTATATCAGTTTTGGACAAATAGTGTTGCCAGCAAGTTTTAAGTTGGTAGAGATATTGGGAGAGCTTTTAGACCATAATTTAAGAGGTGAAGTGGCTCAGTATTTCGTAAAGACCAAACTGAAAGAATTATTCTTGATGATGCACATTTATAAGACATCAGAGAGTGTTCCTGCTGATCTCATGGCTTCGGAAAATTTAGTTAAAGCCAAAACATTTTTAGATAACCATTATCGTAACCCTCCCACCATTAAGCAGCTATCGAAAATAGTATCTTTAAATGAGTTAAAATTGAAACAAGGTTTTAAAGAGGCTTTTGGTACTTCTATAAGAGCTTACGTGATAGCTCTCCGCATGCAAAAGGCGCGTAAAATGTTAAATTCTAATCATAGCGTGGGGGAGATAGCTTATTCTTTAGGTTATAAAAATGTCTCTCATTTCATAGCTACTTATAAAAAGACCTTTGGAGTTACTCCCAAACAGGCAGGTATTTAGGGAGCGGTCTTCAGAGGGTACTGGCATGTAATAGCGGCAATGAAAATTAGCGATTAAAATTTAAGGTAGTAAAACTTAAGTGAGTGAAATTTCTGCTCATCAGTTGTGGGATATAAAAAAGAAGCCGCACAACTGGGGGCGGCTTCAATGGGTTCAGGTGAGAAGTAAATGTAAGTAACTGGTTACAGCTCTTTATATCTGAATTTTAGATAAGGGTAGTTATCAGGAGCAAAACCACCGTTAGGGCTTCCATCATAGTATATATCCTGAATTTCCACAGCATAAGTTGCTGAATCATCGGTAATTACTAAAGTTATATTTGTTCCATTTTCTACTAAAGGATATAGCGTATGAGTAACAAAATGATAATTGTACCATCCTGGCTCAGTGGTATTGATAGAGTAATCGCCACTAGATGGAGATATTTCCCACATAGTACGGTTGTTTCCTAGCTCAGTAATAGGGCCATTAGTAGAGGTGCTGATGGTTACATCATCAAATGCAGTGTTAGTCCAATACATGGTGTATGGAGAAGAAACGGTGCCATTAGCACTACCACTAAACTCAATCCAATGATCTGAAGCAGTACCTCCATCATTTATTGATAAATCAAAATAGTATTCAGAATTAGCTTCGTGCTCATCTTCTGTAGTGCCGGCTATTCCTTGAAAGAAATTTTCTACAGAATAAACATCACCATCTCTGGTAATGTCGCCATGAGTTTCATCTTCTTCAAAAGAGGCCGTTTCACCATCGGCAAGGCTTACCGCTAATTCGTCTATTGCAAGGGGCTGTTCTGGTCGCACTTCTTCTTCCTGACAGGCAGACAGTACTACTACAACCAGAAGCATGCATAAAAATAGGTTTGTAATTCTTTGATTTTGAGTTAATTTAGGATTGCTTTTTGAATCCCGTAATTGAATTAATTTCATAATTATTTAATTATTGGTTATTTGTAATGAGATTTAAGAGGCATGAGCCGGACAGTTCCAGTGTTCGGCTTACCTTTCATTTACTTCTTTACCTGGGTTATAAAAATTAGTTGTTTTCAATAATAAGCAGTGGGGCTTCCGTAGATCTAATCCGGTAGGCTCCCGTTTTGTCATTGCGCGAATCGTATAAATTAATTCTAAAAGCATAGTAGTCTCCTAAAGTGGCTTCTTCAGGAATATTATAAGTAACAGAGTTATCGGTATGGCTTACATATTCTAAAAGCACTCCATTAGTATCATTTCTATAGTCATCATATGTAGGATATGCTTTAGCGTCTACTACAGGCACGGCCTGGTTTCTGTTTTCTCCAAAATAGCTGCCTGTTAAGGTTAGCGTTTCTCCTCTGGTAGCGGTAATGGTTTCTGTTATTTCATCGAAGCTAGGCGAGGTGAATTCTACATATAGAATTGCAGAGTCTGATATTATCTCTTTCTCTCCGCTTACAATTTTCAATAAATGAAATCCTGTATCTAGTGGGGTGGTACCTTCTTCAGGCAAGGTAAAATAAATGGATTCTCCAAAGCCATCTGCATTACTTTCATTGACAGCATCTATGATGACTGGCGTCTCTTTTCCATCTTTTACAGAAACCAGGTATACTTCATTCATTGGCTTGTTTAGCAAATAGCCAGAGCCTACTACATACCTTGGTTGTCCATATTCGGCAGTAGAGACATTTATTTTTTCCAGTGTAAGGTCTACCTGTAGGGGCATTACATTTAGTGTATATACGGTAGTGCTTCCGTCTTGCGCAGTTACGGTGTAAGTTACACCATCTTGTAGCGGTACTTTCTCCATAGAGGAAGGGGAGATGGTAGCATTCTCAGATATCATTATTTCTGGAGTTACAGAATCGGGTAATGATTGTAACGCTGAGGTATATAGGAATATGGTTTCGCCAGAAAGAGCCCCATGCAACTCTATACTGTCCATATCTATATAAAAACTGGTGATTTCACTGTATGGGTATAGCTCATCTACATATTCGGTATCACAAGAGCAATAAATCAAAAAGCTGAATAGAACCAGTGAGAAATTTCTAATATAATTTGAGGTAAAAATTTTCATTATAATTAAGGTTAAAGGTTAGCCGTACGTCACATGTTCGGTTACTAGCACAGGATATTTTAGTGTATAAGATTGCGAGTACATTTCAATGCGCACCTGATAAATTCCTGTAGGCATATTTTCATAACTAGGAAAGCTGGTAGACATTTTTGTACTACTCGGCACGTGGATAAAGGGAGATTCGTATGCTGTGCCATCCTCTGCTATGAAAAATACCTTGCCTACTTGTACCTCATTAGATTTGATCAAAAATCCTGCGCCAGAAAGGTCTAAGCCACCAGCTACCCAGTTTTCAGCTCCGTTGTACATGTATATTGTGCCTTGGCTAAGTGCTAGCGTGTCTTCGGCTGTACTTACTTCATCTACAGTTAGTTCCGGCTGGTCTGAGTGTATTTCTAATTGATATTCTACGCTATGGCCGTTAGCGTCTGTAACGGTATATATAAAGTCATTTTCTCCATTAATGAGAGCCGGTATGTTTTCTATATACTCACCACTGGCCGGACTAATGATGGCACCTTCAGAAATTTCTATTTCTGGCTGAATAATGCTTAAGAAATAGTAATATGGGAGGTATATGTTGATAGTGAGGTTATCTTCACTAATAGCTCCGTAGATGGGTTCATTTAAATTGCTGATTTTAAATTCCATTACCCTGTTAGAAGCCAGAGCCGGAGCTTCAATCGTTTCGGTTTCGGTGCAAGAACCCAGTATCCATGCAATGGATAGCAAAGCGGTCAATTTTTTGAAATGCATATTATTAGTTTTAACTATCGAAAGTTGTTATTAGGTATTATTCCTTGTTATGGTTCAGATCGGTAGATCCATCTCTTTGAATGGCGTAGGTCATAGTAATATAGCCCGGGGTATATGCTCTGTCGGGTACGGTAGGGGCATTTTCATACATGCTATAAATAACCAGTTTTGCATAATTGCCTTTGGCTGTTTTAACTATGATTACTCTGGGTAAAGCATAGCATACGTGGCTTTTTAGAGCCGGATCACCATCAGGGAACATTTTTCCATAGAAGTCATAGTAGGCCCAGCCATAGGAGCTACCCATAAAAAAGTCTAGATAAATATCAGAAGAGCTAAATTCTGTATCTGCAACAGGTACCTCCGGTGTGGCATTGAATGCTTCATCAAATAATTCTTTTTCCGGTAAAATGGTCAATGGCTTGCCAGGGCCAGGGTAGTATTTGGCCTCTACTTCATCTACCATGTTAAGGTATAAAAGTCCCTGGCCGGGACCCCCATAGCCTGGTGAATTGGGGTTGCTGCCATTATTAGCATAGATAGAACTATTATAAGTGCCCGAGAAGCAAATGTCCCATTCGTTAGACAGTGCGTAGTCTTCTGATACAACTTTATTATTTTCCAAACTAAAATAGAGAGGCTTGGCAAAGCCACCTGAATTAGCTAATGTGTCAGCTACCAGATTTTTAATATAGAATGTTTCTATACCTTTTGCTGCTGTAGAGTCATCTTCAGGAGCATCGGGAGCTACATCATCTTCATTGCAGCTAAATGTAAGGACAGCTACAAAAACAAGTAATAATGAACTCAGGTAATGTGTGTACTTGGTTGTTAGCATCTTGATTATGAAGTTGTGATGGTTGCTGATTGATTTGTAAATACCCTTGAAAAATGTTCGAAAGTAGACTGAGCTGTACTTATAGCTGTTTCTTTAGTTTCTTCTGTTGAGGTATTAAGGTCTAGTGTATTGAGAAAACTTCCCCACATTGCACCAGTAGCTGGTCCATAGCCAGAAAAGAAAGATACTCCTTTAGTAATACCTTTTTCTTGCAACATTTTTACAATTATGCTACCACCCATTGTTGACCCTTCGCGTACATAAAGAGCCCCCAGAGCTCCGGCAGCATTATTTATCTCAGGCACACTGCAAGCGGGAAGCTGATCTATGTTAGCGCCTAGTTCTATGATGTCATTTTTTATGTATAATGAGCTGCGTCTTTCTGCATAATCTGGAATTACACTGGTATCTGATAGGTAAGGGGACATGGCATGTTCCAGTGAATGGAAATAACTGAAAAAACACTTAAGAAGATCAGCATAGTCAGCTTCACTACGTAATGATTTAAGCCTTAAAACCACCTTTTTTTCTAAATTTTGATGTGCTTCCTTTGTGGCTTGTTTGATGATAGTGTGTATTGGTTCCATACGTCAGATTAGTTTAATTTCTTGTTTTTAAGTTTCTGCTGCCATCCGTTTGAAGGAAATAGCGAAAATTGAAATATGGGGAAGGGGTATTTACCGTTGGGTTTTCCGGGCTTCCTAAATAGATAGATCCCATTTCAACTTTGGCGTATTTACCTTCTGCAGTTTTTATGATTATTGTTACTCCGGATATGGGAGACATGATGTGGCTTTCTAGGCTATAAAAGTACCATCCTTTGCTGCCCGGAGGGTAGTTTTCCCAGCCTGTGGCCGTCTGATTCTTCATAAACTCATCAAATTCTTGGTCAGTGGGGGCGGCATCTACTTCATCAAAAAGGGCATCTATCACTATTATTTTTCCTATTCCCGGGCCGTTTTCTCCAGGGTTTCCAGCTATGTTGCCGTTGTTTATGATAATAGAGGAGTTATAAATTTCAGTAAAACCTAAGTCCCAAAGTGTGCTGGTTTTTAGTGAGTCGGGAAGCTCTTGCAACTGATTTTCATTGTTGTAAGGGTTGATAATGGCATGCTCTGATAGGCTGAAGAATACAGGAATGTGCCCCGTAGCATATGTATTTCCTACAGAGCCCGGAAGATCAGTAATGTACATAGTGCCGGTGTTTTCGTCTATGCTGGTATTCGCATCAATGGTAGTTAGTATAACTTCAGGCGGTGCAGGGTCACTTTCAGATGAGCAACTAAATATTGCAGCAGCTATAGGTATTAAAATATATTTCAGGATTTTCATGGTCGATTAGGGTTTGTAAATTGCCAGCTTAAAGACAACAAGAATTGCCTCCCTGCCATATTAGGAATAAGAGGATCGTTATAATTTGTTATGTTATCGCATATAAACTGCGCGGTTAATTGATGCTTTAAGATTCTTTTTTCTACAGTAGCGTTTAGCAGTATATAATCGCTAGCATATAGGTCATAAGGGTCTATGAAATTGTTGGGGTAGTTTCTGTCTCCTATACCGTATTTTCCTCTATAATTTACCCTTACGCTTAGTGCGGTGCCTAGAGGCAGGTATTCATAAAATACTTTGAAATTGGCCATGTGCCTTGAGCGATTGCTCAGGTTGAAATAATCTGACTTTTGAGGTGATATGATCCTTCCTTCAGGAGTTCTTATCTCAGTTTCTCCTGCTTCAATTTCATCTATTACACCTTTGTCTTTGGCGTATAATAGTTGGTGTCCTACTGAAAAGGTAAGTTGTGGTAGGGCAGACCATGATACATTAATTTCCGTGCCCTTAGTGAAAGCCTGGTCTATATTTCTGTAGGTGTAAATTTGAGATCCGTTTTGCTTTAAGCCTGCTAGTTCTTCAAATATCATATTGTCTATATCATTATAGAAACCGTTAAATTCTACTGAGATCGTTGAAGAAGGAGTCCACATAAAGCCAGCATTAAAAGACAAAGAATGTTCAGCTTCTAAGCTGGAGACCTGTTCTGTGGTGGTATATAATGCTTTTATCTCACCGTTATTTTGCATCCTTTCTATTTCTGCATCAAAAACGGAAGCTCCCAGTACTGTGTACCCCGCGCTAGGGTTAGTAAATGAGAGGTATAGCTGCTGAAAACTAGGAGCTTTAAAGCCTGAGCCACCTGTAGCTTTTAATGTAAGTTGCTTATTTACAGTATACCTTACACCCAGTCGAGGGCTGAGCTGCCAGCCGTAAATATTGTGCCCATCATACCTTACGCCAGCCAAAAGCCCCAGCTTTTCTGTAGGTTTATAATCGCCTTGCAGGTAGGCAAAAACTGTGTTCATCAGTCTTTCACTTCCGTAGCGAGTAGCTTGTAGCTGCTCAACGTTTGCTCCAGCACCAGTGGTTAGCACCACATTATTGTGAATATTATAATTAGCATAAGACTCTATCCTATGAAAGTATTGAGTAAACTCATTGTTAGATATCTCATTATTTTGCAGTCCTGAGGAAGAGGTTATGGCATTGTACTGAGTGAAATAATATTGAGATTGTAGCGTCACCTTCTGTGATAAACTATTTTTTACCAATGCACTGGCAGAGAAGTCTTTTTCAATATTGGTGTCTTCTCGCTCTCCCAAAAGGTCCAGATTATAGTGGTTGTTTTGATGCCTTTTCGCATACCGAGCAGATAGTTTGACAAAGCTTTTTTCGCTGGGTAAATAGTGGATACTACCCTGAAGGGCGTAGCTATGATAGGGCGGTTGTGTTTTGCCAGGAGTAGTGTTGTCTGCATCAAAACCATCAGTGCGGTAAAAGTTAGTGTTTACATTGGCTGTGAGTTTATCTTTTTTAATAGGCAAAACTCCATCTAAAGTAGCATCAAAGACATTATTGGAGCCATATTTTACACTGGTCATACCCTGATAATTGTTGTTTTGCTTGTCCTTTGTAATGATATTGACCACACCGGCCAATGCATCACTACCATACATGGCGGAGGAGGTGCCTTTTATTACCTCAATTCTATCGATGTTGGCTACTGTGATGCGTGAAAGGTCTAATATGCCTACTGAGTTTCTGCCTATTAAAGGTTGCCCATCAATCATAATCATGGTATAGGAAGCATCGAAGCCTTGTACTTGCAGCCCTACCGAACTGGAAGCTCCACTAGGATCAGTAGTAAGCGCCAGCCCTGTTTGCTCTTGAAGTACTTCATTGAGCCGTCTGCTGCCCATCATCTCTAATTGCCGATTGTCTATTACCATTACAGGCATTGGTAAATCTTTGATAGCTGTTAGTGTGCGGGTAGCCGAAGCCGTTACATTGCGATTGGCCCTTACTACTACCTCATTCATCTGTACGGTGCTTTCATGGAGATGAAAATTACGGTTGTAGTGCTGGCCGGTGGTTATCTCTATCTGTTCTTGTAATGATTCATAGCCCATCGCGGATATTGATAAATCAAAAATGCCTTCGTGTGGACATTTAAGCTCGTAGTACCCTTTATCATTTGCTACTGAGCCATACCCTGTGTTTTCTAAGGTAATGGTGCCATAGCTAATGGGGTTATTATTCTTGTCGGTAATGTAGCCCGATATCCGGCCCACTGTGGCTACTAATATTATGGTTTGCCCCTTTGCGGTTACATTTAGTAAGTACTTTCCTAGTAAACTGTTTAGGATAAAACGGATGGATTTATGCTCAAAAGATCGTGATATTTTTTGATCCATGGGCAATAGGGTGGAGCTATACGAAAAGGAACATCCTGCCTGTTGAGCCATAATTTCAAGGCTTTCGGTTAAGGTAATATCTGCAAATCGTATAGATATTTTTTTATCTAATACGCTATTGCCAGTAGCCCATGATGGAGCACATAGTGCGGCTATGCACAAGCAGGCAAAGCACAGAGGAATACGTAAAATCTTAGGCTTTCTCAGCGGTAAAGATTTCATAGTTTTAGTTGATTAAGGCTTCGTTTCTCAGACTATTGAATAATGGCTTGGCGCGAAAATTTAAGTGCAACAGCACCAAACTCTATTTTTATATTTTGTTATTTCTTATGCTTTAGTAGCATTTCTTTTAAAATATTGATACTGTATTTTCTTCAATTTTATATTTCAACTGCATAGTGAGAGAGATATCATCCATTATCTTTTGTAAAGTGGGGGTATTGTTATAGGTGCCGGTAAACCTATAGGTAGATAAATCGTCTCTTGCAAATACTATCTTAACAGGAAATCTTCTTTCTAATGTCTTGGCGATTTCCGTTAAGGTTTGGTTTTTAAATACAAAGCCACCATTGATCCATGCTGGCTCTGGGTTGCCTATTAAACTCTTTTTAGTGATTTTTTTATTTTCAAAATCATGTATGGCGGCCTCACCTCGTGTAAGTATTACATGGCCTACTATGGAGTCGGCCACACGTACTTTGCCCTCTTTTACCGTCACCATTACGTGGTCGTCTTCAGCGTAAGCTTTTACATTAAACATGGTACCCAGAACCGTTATGGTAGTGGTGCGAGTCTTTACCTTAAAGGGACGGTTAGGATTTTTCGCTACCTTTAAATAAGCTTCACCAGTAAGAAGTATTACTCTTTCATTACTATCAAAGGTTTCAGGGATTTTTACCTGACTTTTGCCATTAAGGCTAATCCGTGTTCCATCCTCTAAAATCAATTTTTTTGTTTGTCCCGCAGTGGCTTCCACTGTTCTGTATTGAGTAGCATCAGTGCTGTTATACTTCTTATAAATAAGCAGGCCTGCTGATAAAAATATAAGCGCCATGGCCGCAGCTTTAAGGTATATTAATCTGGTGTGAGTTGATTTTTTGGGTTTTACTCCATTCCATAGCTCATCTCTTAGCTGTTTTTTGTCAAGGTCACTTTCAAAAAAATCATCTTTAGACTCGGTTTCTTCAGAGGCGAACCACCGGTCTACCAATTCTTTTTCTTTAGGGGTACAGTTGCCTTGGAAGTATCGCTCTAAAAGTTCGGGGTTTATACTGCTCATTTAAGATGTATTAGTCACTCATTTATATAGTAACATAACTCTTGTATGACCCTAGTGCAGGATGCGAATTTTTTTGAATTTATGCCTGGCGGTATACCTGAAGTTGAGATTGAAGAAAGGTGCGGGCATTACGCATATGATATTCAACGGTTTTAATGGAGATGTTCAGCCTATCAGAAATTTGTTGGTGAGTTAGGTGCTGCTCTTGGCTGAGTTTAAATACTGTTTTGCAGGCATATGGGAGGCTGTCTATAAGAATGCCGTATTTGTGAGATAGTTCATTAAAATATATTTCATTTTCAGTGCAGTTGTCTTCACCACAAAAGTCCGAATAGAAGCATTCCATATGGCTTTTGTGTAGCTGTCTATCTCGGTAGTAGTTATATACCTGATATTTGGCAGCCTTAGCCAAGTAATGCTTAAAAGAGGTGTTGATTTGAAGCTTTTTCCTATTTTCCCATACAGATTTGAAAATATTCTGGGTCATTTCTTTAGCTTCTTCTTCATTTGCTGTGGCCCTGAGACAGATTACATATACATGATCCCAATATTGATCAAATAATGTCTCAAAGGCTATTTCGCTGCCTCTTTGAAGTTCTCTTAGTAGATTGTGGTCATTTAGCTGGTGAAAAGTCAATGTTTATTTATTTAGATTAATTCTAAATAATGCAAGTATACAACATGTCTATATAGGTGGCAATACCTACTTCTAGCTATTTTAAGACTTGTGTTTTAGGAGTTTAATATAATGGAATGAAGATAGCTCATTACATAATCCAAGGTTAGACCACGCAAATGGCAAAGAATATTATATTATTATACATCACTAAGTAAATATGATATTAGTACTAATACGTGGTTTTACTAATTTAAAAATCTTTTATTAACATGATATATTGATATTTTACTTAACTTTATTTTATATTTAGCGCGTAAGGGAGGTGTTTCCTTGTGCGGGTGTTATATATCATCTCAATATTCCATATGAACAGACTTTTGATACTAGCATTTTTTGGAGTTTTAACCTTCTCTTGTTCTGAGCGCACTCCCAAGATCGACTATGAAAATCAGATTGATACTGTTGCAACTATTGTCAACATCTTTGAAGATACTACTATGATTTTAGTATCTGAACTTCCGGTTCGGTTTGATAGTACCGAAGTGTTGATATACGCTGTTGGGTTTGTGGATTTACAAGAACGTGGTGGATACAGCAAATTCGGTTCCGGTTCATATGGAGGTTCAGAAATCAGCTATAGTTATTTTAATCAGGACCACTTATCAGGACAGTTCATCAACCTTGTTTTTGAGGATATGAACGGTAACCGAACTCCATTGACTAACCACAAGATGACGATTAACCGAGTCTTGTTTTTACGAGACATTTACAACAGTACAAAACAGCAAATTTTAATGTACTCCCTGTATGACAGAGACACGAATGGAGACGGTAAAATGAATTCACAGGATTTGGAGTCTTTCTATTTAAGTAACATTGATGGGACCAATTTCAAAAAGATTTCTAAAGAACTGCATGATTTCTATGATCATCGAATGTTAAAGGGCGACAACAAATTATACTTCAGAACTTTGGAGGATATCAACAAAGACGGCAAGCTGAACAACCAAGATAAATTTCACTATTATCTGATTGAATTCTCGGAAAACGGATACGAAATAACCGAGTACAATCCAATGGATGCGTTTGTGAGATAGCCGATATATTACAGTCGTTAACAAGAATGCGCCAACTGCCACCGTTGTGAGCTTAGGCAGATTTTACTACTTTCGTGCTATTCAATAGCTGCAAACATGCACCCGATAGCTGGTTGTTGGCATCAATTAAGGAATAATGAAAAAGTACTACAAAAGAGAATGGGATGAAACAAGAGGAGATGAATATGATTCATGGGGAACATCGATTTGGTACTTTGAAATTGAAGAAGATAAATACATTAGTCGGCAAATTGAGCTATACGAAAACGGAAATAGATTAAAATATCATTCAGATAAAAGATTTGATGATTATGGAGGTTTGGGAACAGAGCCTTTGGATGTAGTTGAATTTGAAGAGTTTGAAATAGAGAAGACGGAATTTGAAGAAGAATGGAGTAAGTCTAATCCTAAAAAAGAACATAAGGAGATTCTTGATTTAATTTCAGAATATCTTTCGAAGCATTATGACCAAAGATTTGGACAAGCGTTGTTCAATTTAGGAGTAAATGAGTTTAAGAATATAGAAAATCCAGAAAAAGAAAATTACACAATGAGAGATATTCATGGAGATTCTGACACATCAATTATACAAAGAATAAAAAATCAATTAGAAAGACTTGAGGTAGGGCGGAAAAGTAAATAAAGCAGCCGAGGCTATCAAGGTTTAATTGTCTACGCCTTGCGACTGCTTCGCCACGGCAATTATAGGTATCGTTATTTTATAAAAAACAACGTGGAGACCATAAAAGGAAAGATAAATAGAGAAGTAATTAACGAGTTGTTTGTGACCATTCCTCCGGGGACAGTACATATGAGAGACGACCGAACAAAGGAAACTTGGTCAGTTGATATAGATTCGTTTGAACTCAGTAAATTTCCAGTAACCCAAGAATTCTATAAAGTCGTAACAGACAACAATCCTTCGACTTTTAAAGGTGACAAATTACCAGTTGAGACAGTTTCTTGGATAGATGCCGTGATTTTTTGTAATAAACTATCTAGCTCTTTGGGAAAAGACAAATGCTATACAATTGACTTAGCAACTGAAAAGGTAACCATGAATGCTAAAGCAGATGGATTCCGATTACCAACAGAAGCGGAATGGCAGTATGCTTGCCAGGCAGGCACAAAAGAGATTAGACATGGAGAATTGAGTGAAATAGCCTGGTTTAAAGAAAACTCCATCAATAGGACTCAAGAAGTTGGACAAAAAAAGCCAAATGAATGGGAACTTTATGATATGTTGGGCAATGTTTGGGAATGGTGTTCAGACATTTATGACGAAACCGTATACGGAACGTATCGCATTTTCCGTGGTGGTGGCTGGTGCGACCAAGAAAGAAGCGTAATGGCGACAACTCGAAGAAGAAGTCACCCCTTTTCGTTCAAAATTGATGACCTGGGGTTTAGAATTGCCACTAACTCAAAAAATAGCAACAACAGCTAACAAAATCTAAATGCAATACACTTCGGGACACTGCGCATACCCAAAACGTTAGTATTAATTAGAGATGATAGATATAAAGTCAAAATCAGAAATCATTATTCCTTTTGAAAATATAGGAGATGAAAACTGGACGAATAAAACGAAATATATTCTAACTCAACTTGCTGATTATTGGGACTATGAGTTACCTCCGCCAATTTCTGTGCAAGAAATATCCGAATTGGAAAAGCGATTGGGAACTGCTTTACCTGATCGTTTAAAATTGTTTTATCAAGAATTTGGAGTTGCCAATATTGGCGAACAATTACAGAATTTGAATGAAATTGGATGGATAAAAGATATATGGAAAGACCAACCTGAATATGGACCAGATTTTTCAGACGAGGACAAAAAACATCTACCATTTTTGGTGTCTTTCAGTGATTATTTAGGCAATGGAAACATGTTTTGCTTTCATAGTGAAACTAAGGAAATCTATTATTATGATCACGATTCTAAACCTTTCTTGACAAAACTATTTGACGATGTAAATGACTATCTGAAAGGGTGCTTGGTTTTTTGTCAGGCAGAATTATTTAATCAGGAAATCGGACAGGAACAAGTGGAAGAATGGTGTGAAGAGATTTTGAATGAAATGCTTGGAAGGGATATTGTACAAAAATGGATGTATTAAAACGCATTTCACACAGACCGCTAACAATTACTGAGTAATGAATATCACATCATTTGAACCAGGGGTGGATGGAAAAATCAGTTTCGACCTTAAAATACAGAAGTAATCGATTACAATACATATAGATGAAGAGGTTTCATTGAATATAAAGATATCATAATTGTAAAAAATAAATATTGGTTATTACTACGTGAGTAAGTTCAATTGCTGTTACCGAAATTTGATGAATTCTGATGTTTCTCATGCTTGGATTGAGTTGCATAGGTGTATTGAGGCATATTCGGGAACAACTGGAAAATCTTTCAATTCAATTTTTGCGAAAATTGAAGCTGATTTTAATTTTGATAGAACTGTTAAGAAAAAGTGGCCCAACCTTCAACAAATACATGAAATTGCACTGTATTTAAAAAGAGAGAGAGAAGATTATTTACGCATGATAGGGGGTTTAATAAAACAAAGACGCTTAGAGAAAAAAAATGGTATAAGAGTTCCAACGAATACTGATTTTCTTAAGCTCATGCATCAACAAACTAAACATATAAAACCTAAAATGGGGTATTGGGGATGGAGAAACAAGAGAATTGCCGAATCAGAAAAACACGGGATGGCAAAGCAAAATAGGCATCATTAAAATAGTTGTTTATGTGATCTGTAGGTAACATGGAAAACCTGACAAGTGTAAATTATAAATGCGAATAACTGTTGAAAAACGAGACATAACATTGTGTATGGACGGATGTGTTAACGGAGCATTTAGACTGTTTCGGTGGAACGTCACCGTGAATCGGCTGCTAAGAAAACTTCTACGCTTTCTAGCAGTCTCAGTTTATAGAAGCTTTTAATTTTCTTAACGTAATAGCACATGGAAACTTTGGGAACATTGGCAAATTTACTATTTTAAAACCGTTAGCCAGTGGGGGCACAGCGCCAAACTGGTTAGTGTCAATCTGTAGAGTAGCCTATGAGCAAGTTCTTATTAATGATTTTTATAGTTTTTGCTTTTTCATGCTCCAGGCAGCCAACAGAGAGGATAGTCATTGAAAATCAGTTGATCAAAAACTTCTCAGACATCAACTATCAGGAAGTGCCTGAACAACCATACTTTTATGAAATAACTCAACTGCCTCATGGTTTTAGTCTAGGTGACTTTAGTGATTCTAACTCTATTCTCTATATGGTAGAATCGGCCAACATATTACCATTTGATGACGAAAACTTAAATTACTTTCTTACTCCTAACGAGCTAGAAGGCGCACTTGAAACTTACGTTGATTCTTCTTATATGGAACCAATAATTAGAAGAGTTGAGTATTTTCCATATGAACGGCTAGTAACGGAGAATTATGTTCTACTTATAATTAATAACCGGAGGAACAATTCTGGCTATAGGAATTACCATTTTGACCTACGAACTTTTACCTTTGATGGCAAATTGATAGCTAACTTAACCTTAGCACAGTGGGATGATGAAAATCAAATCTATTTTTCAGGATGGCTGATGCCTGATATGACCATTAAACGAACTTATGGAGACGATAAAACAGAAATGTTTAAAGTGCAGAAGAATGGAAAAATAGAAAAAAAGATGCTAACATACGCTGATGAATAGGTTTCATAGAGCAGAATAGTGCTGAGGAGTCCTCACGAATCATTGATGATCTTTATAACAATTAAATGATTACAGAATCTTATAAGTCCTACAGAGAAAGAATTCCTAAGAGAGGACAACAAATAATAGCAAGCTATGATGACGAAGGAATTGTTGTCTATCAGGCATTTAAACCATCAATAGCAACGTATGCTGTCCAACAACAGAAATTTGGCGGAAGTGACTACAGCTTTACGAGGATGAGTTGGATTAAACCCAATTTCTTGTGGATGATGTATCGTGCAGGGTGGGCCACAAAGGAGTGGCAAGAGAGGATTTTAGCAATTAAACTGACTCACAATGGATTTAATCATATACTTCATGAGGCCACTCACTCTTCGTATTATGAAGATATTTATGGGAGTCATGAACAATGGAAGATGCGATTAGAAAATACAGAAGTCCGATTGCAGTGGGACCCAGATCATGGCCCTAAAGGGGAGAAACTGGAAAGAAGAGCAATTCAAATAGGTATGAAGGGATCTATGTTGAAAGAGTTTAATTCAAAATGCATCATCAGTATTGAAGATATAACCGATTTTGTAACTGAACAGCGGAACAATATAGATGACGAAAATAACTTACTCGTTCCTGTAGAGCAGGTTTACCCAATTTTAGATTCAGACCTGATTGATAAACTTGGAATAGAAAAAAATTAAAACATGGTGAGTAGCATGTACTAATCCTTACCCCCTACAATCACAATTTTTCTAGTTTAGCAAAACCTACTGTCTTTCTGTAATTATCAGGGGAGACACCTACTTTCTTTTTAAAAAACCTACTAAAGTAAAACTCATCAGCATAACCCAGATTAGCAGCGATTTGCTTCAAAGATTTTGAAGTTAAATATAATTCGCGTTTGGCTTCTATTATAATTCTATTGGAAATTAATGAACTGGGTGTTTGTTGTAAATATTTTTTTACAATTTCTGCCAATGTTTTTGTGCTAACACACAGCACATCTGCATAATCTTTAGGGGAATGTAGCTTACAGTAATTATTCTCAATAGAATCTACCAAATTTTGTAATATTTCAGATTGACTATCAGAGAGCTTAGGTACTATATCTTTATCGAATTGTTTTTTTTGTCTCACTGCTTCTATTAAAAATACCTTTAAAAAAGCCACAAGAACTTCATGTTGAGCAATAGAGTCTCTATTCATCTCTTTTGAAATTTGATCTATGAGGTTAAAAAACAAAGCCTCTTCTGAAATTTTAAAATGCGGCAAACCATGAAAATTGTTAAAAAGAATGCCCTCTGTTTCAATTTCATTTTGATGCCTATATGTACAGAAAAAATCTGGGTGAAAGTTTAACAACCATCCTGAGCAAAATTCTTCAGAAGTGAGCATAAAAGGCTGATAAGGCGACAAGCAAATCATTTGATAGCCTTGCAGTTCATAAGTAGAAATATCTGCGGTTAACTTAAAATTATTGCCTTTTAGTAAAATAATAGAGTAGTAATTTTTTCTCTGCAAATGGTCAAATTGATTAAGATTTTCAAACCTTTCTAGTCTAAAGGCTAGTTCGCCATTTTGCTTATCTATAATAGTTTGAGCCATAAGAAACTTTTTAGAGTATTACTTATTAAAAAGAAAGGAGTGCGGAGAACACTCCTTTTTAAAGATAAAAATTATTTCGAAGCTATAATGTCTATTTTCTGAATTGCCGATGCCTCAAAGCTATCTAATAGGACTGGAGCATTTTCCATAAGTGCTGCTGCAACTTTCCCTGTTAAATGTGCATCTCTGCCAGAATCATCAACAAAAGTATCGAAGATGGCATACGTGGTAGCGTCAATTTTTATAGCATACCAAGATAAAGTCTTTGTTTCATTACCCACTAATTGCTTACCAACATTAAGGAAACTTTCGACATCCGTAGTCTTAGCTTCTTTAGATTTCATGATAACAAGCAAACCTTTGTTTTGTAATCCAGTTTTATGGTTAGATGCCACTACATCTATTGCCTGGATGTCTGTGCTTGGGTTAAAGCTCTCTAGTATATCGCCTGCATTTGCTAATAATGCCTTGGCAACTTCACCTTTTAAATGTGCTTTTCTTCCTTCTTCAGCTTCAAAAGTATCGTAGATGCCAAAGGTATTATTGTCTATTTGAAAAGCAAACCAAGATACGGTTTGAGGTTCTTGATTTACTAAATCTAGTCCTCCGAGCAAGAAGTTTTTGACGTCTTGTTCTTTGCCTGGCTTTGCCTTTATAATTACTAATAATCCGATAGTTTCAGTTTTTGTGCTGTTCATAGTTTTTGTGTTTTTAGATTTTGAAAATGTTTGAATTGTAGATCCCAGTAAAAAAATAGCTGTTAATATGAATGAAACTTTAGCTGTCATTTTCATTGTTTTTTTTGATACAATGCAAATTTGAGATGAATCGAAGGACTATGGAATGGATGTTTTTTACTTAGGCATGGACAATTTTCAAAAGCCTTATTATTACGAGTATAAGCTATGGCAGTTTGGTGCTCTTTCATTTAATTAAATTGTCTTACTACACATGCACAAACCGATAGGGGCAATTATGAAGAAGGAATTGAAATTTGTATAAGTAACGTTTTGATGTAGGATTTACCTTTTCTATTGTTCATCTAAAGAGGAAGGTATAGTTCAAGCAACCTGTGATAATGGCCATGGAAAACAAGAGAAAATCTTTCGAAATGGTAAAAAAAACTTACTGAATTACACCGTAAAACAACACCATTCTGATTGTTCTTTTGAAGTGATTGAGGACTTTAAGAATGGTGAAAAATAGGGGTTTGGAAGTTTTATGATAGTCAGGGAGTACTTCTTGATTCAGTAGACTAAACTGGGTAGAGTAAGATTGTTTTGGCCTAGAAGAAGAGTTAAAAGAAAAAAATGGCGAACACGGTATATCGCCAATATGATAATAGTGATTTAGGAACGTTGACAATTAAATCGTGCCTTGAAGGTCTTAATATGGGCTAAGTCCAATCAGAATCTTCCAAAGTAAAAATTTCACTTACTTCAACTTCAAAAATTTGAGCTAATCTGAGCGCTAAAACTGTTGATGGAACATATTTTCCTGTTTCCATTGCATTAATAGTTTGTCTACTAACTTTTGCCAATTTGGCTAATTCAGCTTGCGTTATATTCTTTTTAGCCCTTTCTACCTTTAGGTTATTCTTCATAATAAGCTGATTATTTTAATTTGGAAATTTGCCAGTTGAATCTAATTATGAAGAATAGTAAAACTGTAAACATGTTGAATATCATTACCCACAAAAAAGAAAGGTCGAAAATAAACAAAAATGAAAATAACAAGATTCCATAGTTTACATAAACCGCCCAAACTAAAGATTCTAATCTGATTTTGGAGATGTATTCATCTTCTAGTTTCTCTTTGGAGAACGCGACAAATAGAGAGCTGATGATTATTAACGTTCCTAGAAGCTCATTGAGAATATTATTGTTGACCATTCTAAAAATTCGCGTGCTATCAGTTAATGTAATTCTATCGACAAAGATAGCTGGCATGTTAAAATCTAAAAAGCTTGGTTCATATTCGTAAACAAGTGTTATCAAACCCATGATGGCGGAGGGGATAAGTATCGTCCAACCGATTTTTTTGAACTTATTAGGGAATAAAAAATTTGCTTTCATAATAAATGGATGTTTTGAGTAAATGTAAAGCAAACTCATCTATAAGTCAAGTAAACTTTACATTTAGTAAATAAAACTTTACTTAAAATGTATTAATAAAACATTTTGACTTAGTTGTTACAGCTGCAATTGCTAAGGTGGTATGGTTAGTTTCTTTATAATTAAGCGGCTTAGTATAAATGCTCCAACAAATAAAGCTCAAGTGGCGAGGTATAATCTAACAAAGATTGTAACCTTTTTGAAATGTAGATATTATAATTTGTTATTAAAAAATAATTTATTTGCAAAATATTTATATTTACAAAAGGGGGTAGTCAACTTACTTTTGGCTTGTATTTATCCTTACATCGAGCTAAAATATAAGGTTTGGCTCGGAGGGAAACCCTAGGCTTTGTTGCTTTTATGGCACACATTTTCTGTGCTATATTTTATGGTGTAAAGAAAATAATAAAAAAATGAAAAGAATACTATCGTTACAAATCGCAGCTTTTTCAATTCTTCTTTTGGCAGGTTGCAGTGCATTAACAGGAGAGGAAGTAGGTAGGCTTCCAATTAATGAGGTTAGTACGGATAACGACAACCTGATTATTAAACAAGTGTCATTAGACTTAAAGAAAGATGACGAAATAGCTATTTGGTCTGATATGGATATAGAGTACGAAGGTGATGTTGCCTTGAGGTTTAGGCTTGAAATTTTAAAAGATGGAGAAAATTTTGGAAACTTAGAAATTGACCCAACAGAAAAAAACATTACAATAGGGGAGGTAAAGACCTCTTTGATGGGAAAGACTGATTGGAGTTTCTCAGGAAAAAATACAGAGGTGAAGATAGACGAAGATGGTCAATATACTTTTAAAGGAATATTGGTGGCATCAGAAAATTCAACCTTAAAAGTTCATAAGGCTGAGGTGGTATTAAAAAAGTAGAAAGTTGTGATCATGGCCATTTTGAAAATGGGAGAAGGAGGGTTTAATATAAATTGTTAATGAATTAATGTCTCCCCAGTTGAAGTGGATTTTGTTTTTTATATAAACCATCTGAAATAAGAGAAAGAAAATAGCAGTCCTGCACATTAGTAATAACCTTTATCGTGCTTCAATATCATTTGGGTAGCCAAGGTTTAGCTTACGTGTATCCTGTAGCTTTTATAGTATGCCATTGCTAATGGCTCAAAAGACTATTTTCTGCCGTGTATTGCTTGACTTTAATGTTGGAGCCTTTACATGATGATGCCTGTAATTAGGTATATGTGTAAAAGGTAGTATTGCATTAACTAAAACTAATGAACAGTAGAAGTAAAGATTTAATGATTGGGGCAGTTTTTTTCGCTCTCACAGTTGCCTTTATTCTGATATGCATGATAGATAACTCTTTCTTTAATTGGGTGTTTGAGCGGCACCACAACCAATGGAGTTGGTACCTGCGGCCTTTATTTTTGCTACCCTTTTGTTATTTCGCTTATAAAAAAAGCTTTTCCGGCATGATGTTGTCCTTGTTCGCCTTATTTACAAGTATGTTTTGGTTTCCTAAGCCAGATGTGGTGAGTGAGGAGGTTATTAGCTTTTTAGAATTTGAAAAAGCGTATTTACATGGTGAATGGGGTTTGAGGAAACAGCTGATCACCCTAACAATTCCTATTTCATTTATTGCCTTAGGACTAGCTTGTTGGAAGCGCAGTTTAATAATGGGAGTTGGGGTAGTGGTGCTTATGGCAACGGGAAAAGTGGTGTGGAGTATTCAAAATGCAGGTGAGTCCGGTAAGTCTATTTTGATTCCTGCTGCAGTTGGCCTAATAATCTGTTGTGGGTTGATTTATTTTGGTTTTAAAAGATTAGATAGAGAATAGTTCATTTTATAGAATGCTCATTACCTATTCCGATTTTACCAATGTTATTGGGGTTAAATGAAAAGGAGAGAAGTAAAAACGGTTACACCTCAGTTGTTTTTCTTTTGGAATAAGCCAACAGAGTTTTAAACTTTATTGCAACCTGAGATTGAGACCGTATCCGAAATTAATTGATATTGAAGTCAGGTGTAGTACACATGATTGCACACTAATGTTGTAAATAAATATTTATAGTTCTATGTGTGTTTAAATTGTTGGTTATGAGTTGGTTGAATTTGTGTGCAGGGTGCTCTATATATAATGCTGTTGATGCCCCATTATTAAAATTGTTTACAACCAGATATCATTAAACTATTTATTGATAAATTTAAGAACCTAAATTATTCACCCAGTCAAAGCACGGTAGAGTTTTCCCCAAACTTATTACTCCGCTCATGATATCCGAAGGCTAAGACGCTAATTTTATTAGATATGTCTAGTCATATAGAAAAAGAACAAGACAGTAATGTTCGGTTAAATACGAATATTACTAAAAGTGAACGGCAATCCTCTAGCCAAGGATTTAGTTCAGCATCGGTAGCGCAACAAGCGGCCAACAGTAGTAGCTACGTTACTCAATTGCAAGCCATGCAGCAAATGGCCAATAGTAGCCCATACGTAACTCAGCTGCATGCTATGCAGCAAAAAGCTAATAACAGCCCTGCTGTTCAGCAAGGAGCTCAGCAGCAAGCTATGGCTGACCAGCACACTAGCAGCCAGCATCCAATACAGAAAAAAGAGAATAAAACTGGCCTGCCCGATAACCTGAAATCAGGCATAGAAAACCTATCTGGCTATGCTATGGATGATGTTAAAGTGCACCGCAATTCCGATAAACCAGCACAAATGCAGGCTCATGCTTACGCTCAGGGCACAGACATTCATTTAGCTCCTGGACAAGAAAAACACTTACCCCATGAGGCATGGCATGTGGTACAGCAAAAGCAGGGACGAGTAAAGCCCACCATGCAAATGAAAGGCAAAGTAAATATTAATGATGATGCCGGGTTAGAGAAAGAAGCGGATGTGATGGGGAGTAAGGCTATTCAGGTGAATGGCAACGTAAATAAAAACAGAACAGTAGCTAATACGTCTTTTCAGAATGAAACTAAAACCATGCAACGGAAAGTTGCCATTGCAACACAGGATGTAAATGAAGACAAAGATTGGGTTATTCTATCAAATCTACATTATGCGAAAAATAAGCTAGTTGGTGGTGGCATTACAGATTTAGGTCCAAATGCTGATTTTAGTGATATGAAGACTGATGAAAATCTTGCCATTGTTGGACATGGCTCTGCTGGTAATATTGAAGGGTTTGATGCCTTCGCCATTATTAGGGCTCTTGTTGCTCCAGGAAAGGCACTGCCCAAAAGCACGAACAGAATTATTCTATTATCTTGTTCTGCAGCAAAACCAACCGAACCTACAAATATTAAGTCCTCATTAGTTGGAACATTATCGAATAAGTTAAACCGTGAATACGGATATAAAATAAAAGTCGAAGGCAAGCCCAGCTTTGCACAAAATCATATATCCACTGGAATGAACTCAACTAAGCCTTCGCAAGAAGCTAACCATATGGCCATTGAAAAACCACTTATTAAAAAACATAAACTCTGTATTACGAAAAAACCCAGTAGATTAAATGATGAACGGAAGTTGTGGTTTATTAAAAATTTTGAAAATATAACTAGTGAAAATATTAATAAAAATGAAGAAATTTTATGCAGGCTTCTTGTAAAGAAGAATGCATTAAAGTTGGCTACAGAAATAATTAGTGAAGAAGGTTTAGATCCAAAAAAAATGACATTGGAACAACGTGCTGAATATATATCTAATAGAACCGCTGATTTATATATTGAATTAGAGAAAAAATCTAAACAAAAAGGAACATTGTTTAATAAAGGTCGAGGTAAAGGCAGTGGTACAGCTATTGGTTATTTTGGGAATCCAAGCACCCATTAGTAGACTAAGTGGTTGTAATTAATAGAAGCAAACGCAGTAAAGTTTCTCCGAACCATTTACTTTACTCATGAAACTGGAGGAGGAAATTGGAATGTTCATCCTCCAGTTTCATGTTACGAAACATGAAATCTGACCGAACCATTTCTCGTCATACCTACAAAGATTTACAGTATTAACTCACTACAACCTCCTCAACTTTCTGATCTTGATATTATCAATGACCATAACCAAACTTCGTAAGCTCGAATTTCTTGATTTAAGCTTTAGCAGGCTAGATATCACTAACGTACATTCAAAACCTGAATATTTTCCTACACCTTAAGTATTTAATAGTAATAGCAAAGCAATTAGAATGAAGGCTAAATACAACGATATATCACATAAAACCCCAATGTAAAAGAGGTGTATAATGAAGTTGAATAATATTAAATAATTACTACAAGCTTAAGCAGCACCACGAAGAAGTGGACATTATACGTATAATATCCGGATAATATACCGCTAATTAAATCATTCACTTACAGTAAAATATGGTTTAATTAATTTAAAATGTATAATGCTGCGATATAAATTAATGTTTTTACTTAACTTAATCTTATTTTAGGTGTATAAGGGCCATAAATATTCCCTTATACGGATGTTGTGTACAATTAGAAAATGACATTTGAGAAATTAACATATAGCGGAACAGAATGTAATAACTACCTGTATTTTTCATTTGATTCGGATTATTTCGACACAGATGTGATTACAGCCGAATTGGAAATTGAACCGACTTCAATTAAGATAAAAAAGGATACAGTTCCAAAATCAACTTCTTGGAGTTATATAATTGATGCTGGACAAGAGATTGATTTGGAAACTCCACTTGACAAACTCGTAACTCTTTTTGAGTCTAAAATTGAAGAAATCAACAGATTAAAAAAAGAACTTGGATTGACAACTAGACTACAATTTGTAATAGACATAGATATTAATCCAGAAGCTTCTACCCCATATTTCGGACTGAATAAGAGGACAATTAACTTCTTGAGTAAAACTGAGACTGAAGTAGACTTTGACGTTTATAAAGCTGACACAATTGGAGTGTTGAATGATGAATAATTAAAGAGAAATGAAATTAAAAAGTTTATGTGTATTGATATTGACTTTAGTCATACTAAACTCTTGTGATTATCGAACACCAAGTAAGAACAGATTTGAAAAGATTACCAAAATCGAATTGTCAGACTCTATAAATGTAACTGAAGATAGGTTTGAAAGTGCTGGTCCTGATTATGGATTGTTTTATAAATTCGATTTATACGAAAATGACTGTCTAGGCTTTAAATCAAAGATGGAAGAATCTGAAGGATGGATAAATAAAGATGGTGTATGGACTTTTTACAAAACAGTTGATGGTATCATTTACAACATTACCTTTTCTGAAAAAGAATGTGAGGTTTCATATAATGAGGACTTAATATAAAACTGTACACAACACGGTATATAGCAAATAGGGCTTTCCGTGATTTACGAAAGTTCAGTGCAATTTACCCATACCGCCAAATCGTTGATTTGGCTTTTAAGAATGAATAAATTAAAAACAAAATAAACGATTTGGCTCTGTGCTAGTTTGAAAGTTCATGGCTTTCTATTGCCCTAATTGCCATATGCAAACCGTTGGCAACAAGCTGAAAAATGAACCGAATAATAATCATACTACTTTTCATTTCGAATATTTCAATCGGACAAACCCTTGATAGAATAAATGAGAATTTCGATTTAGAAGTTGATTACCAATCTGAAAATGTCTTGAAAAAGTACGAGTCATTTGATTATGACTTTTCTAATATTTGGTCAGTTACAGAAAACCAAAATATTTACGGAATAATTGGTACGGAACATCAAAGAATTTCAATCAAATTAATTTCAATCTTTAGAATTTCAAACGGACCATTTCTATATAATGTTTATGGCAAATCCAAAGTCAAAGACAATATTTGCGAATTTTATGGAAATATTGTTATTAAAGAAATTAGAGAAGTAAAGGAATTACATTTCGGAGTGGATGACGAATATGCCGACAAAGGAATCAAAAATCAGGGAATTTTAGTCGCGGATTACGAATTCTACGAAAGTAAAGGGCAAAACCACAGCGGAATTTTTAAAGGTACACTCTATTCGAAATGGTATTTGAATTCCAAAAACCAAATGGTATATGATGACATCGAATTCATTTCAGATGGGTATATGAATAATGCTTTCGTAGGAGTTTGGAAAAGCTATTCAACTGAAAAAGAAAAAGATTGTAATTGGGCTGATTACAGAGTTCCAATTGCTAACAGAGACTTTGATATTGGAGCTGGAGAATTTAGCGTATCTGAAAAATATTGGATTAAAGGTTGGTTAGAAATTGCATTAAAAAACAAATCACCAAACCTTGCGATTAAACAGAGCGAAAAAGCTGAAAATCAAAAAGAATGGTGGGAATAAAAAGCCAATTGCCAACAATGTATAACCGCAATTACGGCAGATTCGACTACGTCCGAATCTACTCAGAATTGCTAACGTCAGTGCTTAACCGAAAATTATTAACTTTAAATCCGTAACTGACGGTTATACGAGACCGTTATGTGGAATTTTTACACTTGCCATTTATACCAAAATTTGGTACTTTTGATGAATGAGCAAGAACACATCTATTTCACTCGGGAACTACTTCGACAACTTTGTAAAACATAGCATTTCAGAAGGTCGATTCAAGAATGCTAGCGAAGTTGTTCGAGCTGGATTAAGACTCTTAGAAGAAGAAGAGAACAAGGTTCTTTCACTAAAAAAGGCCATTCAAGACGGAATCAATAGTGGAATTGCAGAAGATTTTGACCCTTCAACACATTTGCAACAACTGAAGGCATCAAGAACTAATGAGTAAATATCGGTTAACTAACCTTGCAGTTCAGGATCTATCAGACATTTGGAACTACACATATGATCGATGGTCTGAACGGCAAGCCGATTACTACTATGAACAACTCACGAGTACATTTGAATCCATTGCAACCAACCAACAACAAGGACGAAATTACGAGGGAATAAGGAGTGATTTATTTGGCATTAAGGTGAATCTACATATTGTATTTTATCGCATAATTTTGAATGAACTTGTTGAGATAACTAGAATTCTACATGAACGAATGGATTTGAGGAATCGAATGAAATAAATCCACATAACAATGTGTATGAAATGCATGTGCAACGTGCTGCTAGCAAGCTTCTCTCCTTGCCTTCTCCGCTCATCTGCTGCCGTGATACTTTTTAAGGTTTTGGTCAGTTCTGTTCGCGGGAGTTTTCATCTTTCTCAACGCAGCATTCCATTAGAACCGTTGTGAGCTTCAGCAGATTTCACTACTTTACCTCTCAAGAGCTCATGTCAAGCACACGCATCATACATGGGCGTTATGTGTAATTCCCCCTATACCAAAACCATTGATTTCTTAAGCTAACCAGATTGAATGTATTGATAATTTACTTAAATTGATTTCAGTGGTGGATTTTAAGATTTCAAATACCCCGTTCAGAATATTTATAAGCCAAAAGCACATCTCCTTAGGTTCTTATATTATTAAATAAATGGAAGAGTCGTCAATCCTCATGCAGCGGGTATTGACGTAGGAAGTCGCAGCCACCACTGGGTGGCAGTAGGGCAATAAGCGCAAATGATATTCGCGAATTTGATGTTTTTAATGAAATCTCTATGTTATTTCAGCGTGGCTTCAAGGAAATCAAATCACAAGTATAGCTATGGAGAGTACAGGTGCTTACTGTAGGCATCGGTCCAACCTTCTTCACATGGCCGCTTCCACATCCAAAAAAATGCAGAAGTATTTACGATTGCTGAATTTGAGATTGGCTCTCAATAATAAAATCAGCGGAGGGAAGTTATTGTCTAGTAAAGTCCCTAAAGGTAGCCACCATCTAAAAATAGTTTTATGCAATGCCGCCAATACCATCGGCAATCAAAAAGACTCAACACCCCTCAAGGACTTTTTCCACAGGATCAATTTCAGAAAAGGCAGAGGCTCAGCAGTGAGTGCCACGGCAAGAAAGCTGGCTGTGATCACTTGGAATATGGCTGTAAAAGAGCCATCTTATGAAGACCTAGAAGGTTATTTGTACCTGTCTCAGAAAAGAAAATTGGGTTTAGTAAAGCGGATTAGAAAACAAATTGATAAATTCAGTTGACTAATGAGGAGTTGGGGTGGTAAATGTCTAAAAATCAATGTGGTGTGTAAACGTTAGTCAGGATAAAGAAGAAAAATGAGTCAAAAAATAGGCATTTTGTACTCTACGGTGGATGGCCAAACGTTAAAAATTTGCCAGCGGATTAGCGGGCATTTGCAGGCCTACGGTTATACGTGTGAACTGGAGGAGTTAGGCTCCTTTGACCAGCAAGTTACTGATTATGACTTCCTCATTATTGGAGCCAGCATCAGATATGGAAAACATAATAAAAAGGTGTTAAACTTCATTAAAAAACACCAGGAGCCTCTTTCTAATATTAAAACGGCCTTCTTTTCTGTCAATTTAGTAGCACGCAAAGAAGATAAAAACACCTGCTGCACCAACCCCTATGTGGTGAAATTCTTCAAGCAAATCAATTGGCATCCTGATATTTGTGATGTTTTTGCCGGACTACTTGACTACGACTCCTATTCTCCACTAGATCGCTTTATGATCAGGCTAATTATGAAAATGACTGATGGCCCCACCCATACTGATGGACCTATGGAATTTACAAACTGGCAACGGGTTGATGAGTTTTATAAAAAGGTCAGCCTCATGCTTGAGCAAGAAGCTGAACTCGTTTAAACTAACTACTTTTTCTTCATTAAATATTCTACCGTCATATACTTTTTGCTGTCCTGAGCTGCTAAGTCTTGCGGGGTTTTCCCATTGTTATTTTGCAGCATAGGATCTGCTCCGGCCTTCACCAAAAGCTTTACCTTCCGATATACCTCTTTGGCCTTATTATCATCAAAGTTTACATTATAGCTACAAACCTTATGCAAGCTGCTATTCCCTTCATGATCAACCACATTTGGATCAAAATCTACGTATTCCAAAAACAGCTCTAAGTACTCTGCCTTTTTATTCAGTATTAAGTCTAATGGCGTCTGCTCCTTCTGATAATTGCCTTTATTAATTTGGTAAGGCTCAAAACCTATTTCCAGAAACTTAGTGAAAAAAGTCTCGTCTGTACTGCTAAGCATGTCAGAAGTGCTATTCAAAAAGCGAAAAACAACGCTTTGCTGCTCATTATCCTGCTTTTCTAAGTCCAGAGTTACTCCGTGATTTTCCAGTATTTCAAATTGCTCTTCATGGAAATGTTCTAAAGTCAACTCCAACGCATTCTTACCTTTCACTTCTGCAAAAGGGTCCGCTCCATTCTCTAACAGTGCGATAAAGGTTGCTTTAGAATAACTATTATTATTAGCTAGCTGACGCAGAAGGGGTGTCTGCTCCCAATTATTTGCTGCATCAATATCTACGCCTTCACTCACTAAATATTCGATGTAATCCGCTGCAAGCTGCGCATCTTTTAAAGCAATCTTATGCAAGTAATTCTCGCCCTTATCATCAATGAACTGGATATCGCACCCCGCCTCACTCATACACTTGAGTACTTCTACCGGAACGTTTTGACTGATAGCAAAACTAAATAAATTCGTTCCCCGGATAGGCTCATCTATATTTTCAACTTTTTGAAACAGTGCTTTTAGCTCCTGTAATGAATCAGTGGGGTCATTCCATTTGAAATAGGATATAACCTGACCCAGTATTGAAGTATCCAGATTATTATATTCGTATACATCCAGCTCAATAAGCCCTTTATCTGCCAAAGCATTGAGCAAAGCAAGACCAGCAGCATGCTGGTGCATATTCTGGAAAAAATATGTTTGTTCCAGCGCTGCTTTTATGTCCTTTTTTACACTTCCCTCTACCAACTCAGCAGCAAGAGCATAATCTTTATTGTTAATAGCTTCTACTAGCGTCATATTAAAATCGTTTTATGAGGGGTTATTTATAATATCTGTATCTAATTCTTTCAGTGCCTTCACTATGTATTCTGTCAGTATAGCCGAGGCACTTTTACAATTTTTTAGCAGCTCGCAGCCACTACACTGTTCATAGACTTGCTTATAGAGGTCATTCACATTAGCAGATAGTGTCACGGAGCTTTTATGAGAGGCAAAATTAGTAGCTAAAAGCATCATGATAATTTCCTTATAATCACGGTTATTATCATCTTTACCTCCTAGCAGTTTATCTTTGCCGCCATGCATTATTTGCTCAAAGTCTTTCATCATACTTTGCCCATCTTGCTCCTTCTGTAAAAAAAGTCGTAGCTGCTTCAGGTTCGCCTCCTTCTCCTGGCTGCATTGTATGGCAGCTACTGCCTGCCGCTCTATTTCTTCTGGTGGCACCATAGCAAAAAGCATAGGCGCATACCGGGCAGCATCTGATGCTTTCCAATATCCTTTCTTCAGGTCATTCGCTATTACTTCCGTAAGAGAAGCCTTCTTTCTATCCATCTTACCCCTCCATTTTTTTAGCAAGAAGCATTTCTGTAATCTCGTTATAACCTTTGATGTTGCTATAATCCATGGCGGTTTGCTCTGCTTTATTCACCAAAGTATAATCAGCGTCTAATGACAACAGATGTTTTACCACATCCTTTTTACCCGCAGCGGCAGCATAATGTAATGCTGAATTTCCTGCCTGGTCTACCAAATCAATATCAGCACCTGCATCAGACAGGAGCTTAACCATGCTCAGGTGTCCTTTCTTGGCAGCCACGTGTAACAGACTCTCACCATCACAGGCCATCTGACTATAATCTTCTATGGCACTGTCAAAACTATTGGTGATCCATTTGAGGTAATTTTCCAGCACGAAGTTCCCATGATGATTTTTAGTAGTATTTACATCAACCCCAAAATCTAAAAAGGCCTTAACCAAATCTTTTTGATTGTTTGAGCAAGCCAGCCAGACAGGAGAAAGTCCCTCATTAGATTCTATAAAAGGATCTGCTCCTTGTTCCAGGTAGTATTTTACCAGCATGTTATTTCGCTTGAGGCAAGCCCAGAAAAGCGGTGTATAACCAGAGTCATTTGTCTCATTTAAGTCAGCTCCATTGTCTAACAGCAGGGTAATAATAGGCTTGTTCAGCGTGCTGGTAGCCACTAACAGCGGGCTATTGCCATCTTCATCAGTAAGAGAAAGGTCAGCACCATTTTCTAATAATGATTGTACTATGTCTCTTTTCCTTTTGGCTATAGCCAATAATAAAGGGGTTTCAGAATGACTATTGGCCACATTTACATCTACTCCCGCATCTAGCAATAACTGAAGCAGTTCCTTTTGACCGGATGTAGCCACCAAATGATAAAGTGTGTTTTCTTCCTTATCCTTAATATCAGGACGGGCACCTTCTTCCAAAAGAAACTGAGCCACGTGCTTCTGCCTGCCTTCAATAGCATAATAAAGCGGTGTTATTCCTTTATGATCTTCATAATCTTTATCCGCCCCCTGATTAATGAGATTTTTGATGATATCAAGGTATCCGTTGCCAGCAGCAAAGTGCATAGCCGTTCTGCCTTGCTCATCAGTATAATTTACCTCTATCTCTTCATCCTTCTCCAGCAGCATCTCTGCTATCCTGCGATTACCATTAGCACAGGCTTCTATAAATGATTTTGACATTCTTTATTCTTTTAGGTCTGCCACATGCTGGCAGTAATTATCGTTTTATAATTTTGACTTGAAGATTCTATAACGAAGAAATATTGTACTCGTTTAACTATCAGCAAGTAAAGTTTTTAAATATTCAACAATTTCATCACTTTCTTTATTCGCTTCAGCTATTTCTATAGCCAGTTTCACATCTGCTCCAGCCTTTATAATAGACCTGGCTTTTTTATCTTCTACAGGATCTATAGTTTTCTCCTTTCTGGTAAAACCTACTTCTCTACGGCTTACAAAACTCATCATCTTCACATAGTAAAGTAGCAACGGATCTATTTCATTATGATGGTTAATATCAGCTCCATGATCTGTCATGCTCTTCACTGCTTTCTCAAAAACAACTAATGGAAAATCCACTTCCAGCAACTGATGCAAAATAGTACGATGCTGACCATCGGTCTTATTGATTTGGAGATCTGGATTGCTGAAGAGTGTATTAGCGAAATACTGATCCCTAATAAGCTGAGCATAATAGAGCGGTAAAAAGCCCTCGCTACAGGTAGTGTTGATATCAGCATTTAACCTCAGTAGCGTATCAAAAATCTCTCTATCACCATAATCAATAGCATATACCAGGGCTGAACCACCGTAATCTGCCACATGATTAATATTGGCACCTGCCTCTACAAGCTCCAGTATGATCTTGCTTTTAACACTACCATGGCGGTGTGGCATATCATAACTATTTCTACCTAAAATAGTTCTATGCAAAACAGAACTGCCATTAGCATCAGTAGCGTTTACATCAGCTCCGCGAGTGATCAACTCATGCGCCACGCTGCCCGCCCCCACTTCAGCAGCTGCCATAAGTGGTGTCATCTGAAATTTATCTTTGACTTCGAAATTAATACCTGCATCCAGCAATTTCTGAGCTACCTGCAAGCGCAATGTAGCGAATACATTAGGCACACTGGTAATAGCATGATGCAACGCCTGTGACTGATTTGCTCCTCCTTTGGCTTCTATGTCGGCCCCCAGCGTAATCAGGCTTTGCGTGGTATGTGGCAAGCCATAGGCGGCTGCAGCCAACAAAAGCGTATATTCTGACTTATCTTTTTGCTCAAGATCAAAGGCCTCTTTTGAGAAGGCATAGCCCATCAATTCCCCCAGGGTTTCATCTCTCACATCATAACGAGTGATTAGCGACATCAATGGGCTTTCCTGTAATTCTCCTATTGGCACACTCCATGAAGCACCATATTCATATAACAGATCATATACCTCTAGTGGCAAAACATCTATAGGTCTTGCTTCTATAAAAATGCTTCTCTCTTTGAGCTGACCTTCAGTAACTTCTTTTGATTTAGCCGTAGCCTGCGGATCAGCACCCTGTTCTAATAAATAACTTAAAATGGTATGATACCTCTCATTGTTCCTTACCTTTCTATTCTTTTTTACATATTCTAAAAGCAAAGTACTGGAATACTGAGCTTTATCTTCAGTAAACAAATAAGCTCGATTGATATCACTAAGCTTTCTGATTAGCTTTTTGATCAATTCTATGGGGTAATAATTATTATCAAGAATATCAAGTATAGCAGGCTCCACCTCATTATCTACTGATATTTCAGGGTAGTTATCCAGAATATAATCCAGCAGCTGAGGTGTAAATTTCTTTAATCCCAGGTTGAGGATGTTAGCATCTGCACTTTGCGCACCTTTTTTGTAATAATCCTTTTTAACATAAGCAGGGTTCAGTGCTATAAGCTCTTTAATGAAATGGTCTCTGGAAACATTTTCAATTGCATAGAAAATAATGTCTTCATCAGTGATTTTTATGGCAGGATCTTCCAAAATCACATCTAACAATCGTAACTCCTTCTCTATCATAAAACGCCCGACAGCGCTCACTTCCTGCCTTTCTGGTTTATGATCTTTCTCTGATTTATTTTCTTTCCCTGTATTTGAGATATAAACAGTTTTGTTGTTTACATCCAAACCATGTTTTAGCAAAAGCTTAAGTACTTCCCGTCTTTTTAAAGCAGAATTAAGGTTAGCATGTTCTTTGAAGAAGTAGTTAGCCACGCCTTCATCATTAGCATCTATGAAGTTAACATCAGCACCATTTTTCAAAAACAGCTCTATTAAACCCAAATGGTAATTACTGAGCGCATAAAAAAGTGCACTATAGCCGTTATATTCTATCAGCGCTCCATTTTCCAGAAGAAAAGAAATAACATCAAGTGGCTCTTCAGGATGAATGTTTTTAGTCATGGCATAAAGGGGATTATGCCTTTCATCAGAACAAAGGTTAATATCTGCCTTCTTTTCTATGCAGGCTTGCAATAACGCTAACCTTTCATCGGACTTTATTCTTCTGTTTAGCGTAATGCCTTCTACCGCATACTTATCAGAGAGGTCATTATTATCATCTATATAAGCCTTCAAATACGTATATGAAAGTAGTGACAGGTATTCAGAAATATCACTTTTCTCACTCGATAAAAACTCAGCCAACTTCTCCATCTGCTTATGAGATAAAAGTGAAGTTACTTCATGTAAATGTGATTGAAACTTAACACCGCAGCTTATCAAATTCAACACAAAAGAGCTGAGCTTGTATTCTATAGCTAACTCCAAAATGGTTTTATCTTCAATGGGCTGGTTGAGGTCAATGTTGTAAAGCTCCACGGCCTTTTTCAATACTCTTCCTTTTTTATTCGGACCCAATGGAGCCAAAAGCAGTCGCTCCACAAACTTGATATTACTCCCCTCACTAAGCGGGCAATTCACATCCATGAGCAAAAGAATGACCTCTTCATCACTATTTTCTACTATGGCCGTTTCTAAAGGAGACATGCCCTCATAAATACTGAGCTCTGCGCCTTTATCCAGAAGGATCTCCACCAATTCTTTAGAAGCTCGGGCCTGAATGGCCTTCTGAATTACAGGAGCACCTTTATCTCCCAAGGGCACTATGTAGCCGTGGTTAATAAAAGTCTGCAACACCTCCGCATTTCCACTTTCGATCAGGGTATTAAAAGCAGAGCTCATAGGTGTTTTACGAGCCTCTTCAAAATCGCTGCCTAAAGAGAAAAGATATTCTAACACATCAGTTTTGGCATATAAGGTAGCATAGAAAAAGGGCTTGTGATTATTCTCATCAGCCTTTTGAAAGTTGGAGGCATCAAGCAAAGACTTGATGCGCTCCAGGGTGCCACCCTTTATCACTTGTTCCAGGCTTTCTGGGTGGTCTTCAAAAAACTTTTGGGTAGCCTGAAAAACAGGCTCTTCTTTCTTCTCTCCTCCAAAAAGTTTATCTAAAAATGACATGTTATCAGATATTTGATTTTAGATATTCTATTGCTTCAGGAGCTATTCCCTCAATTTTTTCCACATAATATAAAGCGGCCTTTGTGTTTATTCCGGCTTCGATCAGCGCATCCGCCACCTCTTTGTAGCCAGCCAGCACTGCCAGAGCTAAGGCATTGGCTCCATCTTCTAACTGATGCTCCAGGTCTGCTCCATTTTCAATAAGGAGTTTTAACATATAAACCCTTTTCTGAGGATCTACATCCACGTTAGAGTAAGCAGTCCAGAAGAGTGGTGTAAACCCTTTAATATCTGGCTGATTGATATCACCAAATAAAGGTTTGATCACTTCAAATGCTGATGGATTAACGTAATAAGCAGCTACGTTCAGTAAGTTCAGTCCATCTCGCCCTTCACTTAGCGGAATACCCTGCTCCAGAAAATACTTAAGCATATTCACACCTTCCTCTTCATTCATGCGCATCACCGCTGAGAAGTGGATAGATTCATTATTAGCATCTATCACATCCAGTTGTATTTGCTTCTGACTCAGAAGTGTGTTTATGAAGAAACTATCACCATAAGCCACTGCCAGCATGATAGGGGTACGCCCGGCCATATCTGGTTGGTTAATATCAATTTCCAGCTGCATAAGGGTATTAAAGAATTCCTTTTGCTGGTTTACAATAGTTAATGATAATGGTGGTAACTGTTGCTCTGAGCCCAGATTCAGGTCAGCACCTCCGTCTTTCAGAACAGCCAATATTTTAGACCTGGTAAGCTCCGGGTTTTCAGAATCTTCATAAGTTTCTGTTCCTAATATGGCTCTGTGTACTGCTGTTTCTCCGGCTTCGTTCATAACATTAGGGTTAGCTCCATTTTTCAGCAAGCAAATTACTGATTCAAAACAGCCGTAGTTAGCCGCACTCATAAGTGGAGTGAACTGCTCAGAGTCAAACTGCTCTATGTCTGCTCCACAGTCTATTAATGCCTGAACGGTGTTAGCACGATCTGTTTTGCTATTAGAACTATAATTGGAAATAGCCTTATGCAAAGCAGGTGAGTTATCAAAACCACCAATAGCATGTACATCAGCTCCTTTTTCTGCCAACCATTTGATAGTTTTAGGTCTACACTGCATGGCTGCACCTAGTAGTATGGTGGTGCCATAATTATTTCTATAGGCGAGATCTACTCCACTGGCCTCCCAAAAGAAATCCAGGTACTGTACCATTAAGTCATCAGGCATGCCTGTGTAGCGGTTAACAATACTTTGAATTTGTGATTCATTTTGATTGTTTACTGGCTTATTAGGGTCTTCTCCATGCTTAATAAGCATGCTCAGCACCTTAGTTTCATATTTTTTAGAGTTAATAGCTCCAATGATTATTCCTTCTTCATCCAGGTGAGTAGGCCTTACTACCAGACGTTTGTTGGGCTCGCTCAGGTCTATTCCTTTCTCTATCATGAGCTCACCTAACTCTACTCTTATATCTTCATCATAATCCTGATTACCTCTGAGCAGTATATCTATGATGTTTTTAGAATGAGCTCCATCAACATCATCATCATAAATACTGTAGTATAACCTGTTAATATCAGGATCTAAAGAGATCAGCTTCTTCACAAAATCAAGGCTATAGCCACTGCGCAGGGCAATCATAGGTAAAGCATTGGTTTCTTGGTGGGCTATGATACCCTCATAGTTATCTAAAATATATTCAGCGAGTTGATTTTTATCATGGTTGATAGCCAGTGGCAATAGGCCGGTATCAAAATAGGCATCTCTAACCTTGCAATAGAGATAATTGGTAAATACTACCTGCGGATTTTTATCAATTATCTTTTTGGCCAAATCGATATCCAGGTCTTTCTTAACGCTCATCCTCATAATAACATCATTGATTTCTACATCGAAATTATCAATCAGATAGTGGCCCATTGCTGAATATTCCAGATCAACAACCGCCTCAAAAAATGAGGTGTCATTAGTTGTAGCATCTTTATAATGAGAAATAGGCTGATGAATATCTACATTGTGTTTTACCAGTAGCTTAAGCATATCCAACCTTTCTTGCTCATTAGAATATTCTTCATCTCCTGATATAATTACCGCATTTAGCACCGTATTATCATAGTAGTTTACATAGTTAATATCAGCTCCGTGAGACAGTAAAAGCTCTACTAAATGAGCATCATTATTCATTGCAGCAAACATCAGTGCACTAAACCCTGCATCTTCTATTTTGGCACCATGTTTTAACAGAAACTTTACATAATGATCATTTTTGCCAATGTTATAGCTTCTTATAAACAGACAAAGCGCATTGGTAGGGTTATTCTCACTGCTGAGCTCATTAATGTCAGCTCCTTTTTGCAGAGCCAGTTCCGTTACTTCAGCTTTTTCTTTATCATTAATTACAGAGTTTAGCACAATAGCCGGAATAACCCCTTGACCAGCCATACTACCCTGGCTTTGGATATAATCTTTAAACGTATTTTTATCTAAAATCTGAAGGAAATACTCTGGCTTGTTTACCTCTGGGTATTGCATGATATACGGTGCCAGCTCCTTCACTTTTTTAGCTCCTAAAAATTGCTGCAGATTCCCTGCTATGCCATTTACAGAAGCACCTAATTTTATCACTTCAGCCAGTAGGTCGAAATCTCTTTTATTGAATAACTTAGTACTTACAGGCAGTTCTTTACTTTCTTCATTAAGATTACAGTCATACTCCTCTATAAGCATTTTTAAGACCTGCACCTTTGTTTTCAGATCCATCTCCTCTGATTCAATTACCTGATGGATCATCGGCTTACCGCCTTCACGTTCTTTAGTACCTGCTATGCGAGCTACGTTTTGGAAAGTATCAAAATCACTCCCCACTTGCACTGCCATTTCAAAAGGAGGCACACCATATTGTGTTTCAGTAGAAGCACCGCGATTATGCATATAGTTGATTAACTCGGTAGAAGCATTACATTTCACTAGGTAAGAAATAATGGAGTCGGAATCGATGGACTCTTCTAATGTAGCACCATTATCCATTAAAAATTGACATACGTTGAAGCTATCATACTTCAAAGCATGCATAATCGGAGTCATAAATTCATCATCTTCCTTATTGATGTCTTCTATGGCCATCAGCTCCTCTACCTTTTTATGATTATCCTTCTTTATGGCCTCTAGTAAAGCTTCCTCTAAAGGTTTGCTTTTGTTTAAAAATGAATTAAAAAATGACATGGTATTTTCTGTTATTAAAGTCTGTATTTATTGATGAGCGAATTTTTCTTAAGCCTTGGTTTCTTTTCCCTGAGGCTGTACATTTAAGTCGCTTTGGTTTTGTTTTTTGGAGGCAAGAGTGATCAATGCGCCCACCACTACTAGCGAGATCATGATGATCCAGGCTGTGGTTTCTCCCCAGGCGTAGATCCAGCGGACTCTGCGAGGCACAAGATCAAGGAAGTTGAGTACTATGGCTGCTAAGCCGAATATTAGAAATGAAGAACCTATTCTTTTCATGTTTTGAATTTGTTTTAAAAATGCCTTTGAAAATATTTTTTTCTGGCGTTAACAATTCAAAACTATGATGCCGCTTGATAACTGCGAAAATCAATTGATAAGTGTCAATGATCAGTTGATATTCGAATAAAAAGCGCCTGATCTGATTCTGGAAGAAGACGATAGAGAAGGTTAATTTCGATCTAATAAACTAATGATATCGGCCCGTTTACGAGTAGAAATGGCTACTAAATCATCATTAGTCATTTTTAAAAATTTGCCTTTGTACAAGCTTTTAACGTGCTTTAAATTTACCAGGTGCGATTGGTGGCACCTCACAAAATCTTCACTGAGCATTTCCTGATAGTGCCTCAGGTTTTTAGATGCGATAATTCGTGACTCTGCAGTAATAAAAACAGTATAAGCAGCATCTGCTTCGAGCCGAATTATGTCTTGCAGTTTAAGAATATACTGCTGCTCAGTAGTTTTTACTACTATTTGAGCTTCCTTTTTGGCCAAATTATCTTTTAGCACTTCTAATAATTCCTGTCGCTGTTTTTCATTTTCTATTGATGATTGAGCCTTTTTTATGGCCTCATCTAGCTCTAGTGGATCTAGCGGCTTAAGTAAATAATCAGTGGCGCTATATTTAAAAGCATTAATAGCGTACTGATCATAAGCCGTAGTGAAAATAATTTTAAAAGAAATATCTTTCATCTGCTCCAAAATATCCAATCCGGAACCATCTTCTAACCTTACATCTAAAAAAACTAAATCTACTTCCTGCGTACTTAAAAGCTGCAATGCCTCAGAGACATAACCCGTTTCTCCTACTATCTCAACATCGCTATTAAGCAAAGAAAGCAACTTCTTAAGGCTGTTTCTGGCATTAATTTCATCTTCTACTATTACTACTTTTATCATCTTCTGAGGTGAAATTTTACGGTGGTACCTGCTTCCGAACTATTTATACTTACTGATCGTTCATCTCCTTTCCCGATTAGCTGAAGCCTTTTCAAAAACACATCTATAGAATGCGTTTTCCCGTCATTTTCTTTGGGAGTGAAGCCTATGCCGTTATCAATAATCTCAAAACAAATCCGCTCTTCTTCTCCCTTAATATTAATGATTATATGGCCTTTTTCTTTCTTACTTTTAAAACCATGCTCTATGGCATTTTCAGCGAATGGCTGCAATAACATAGGTGGTATTTCAGTATCCTCCACATCCAAATCCTCTACATTAATTTCATAATCAAACCGATCTTTAAAACGGATCATCTGGGTGCTGAAATAGTTTTTCAGTAGCTCTATCTCATCAGCAAGGGTAATATATTTCTTATTTATAAATTCGAAATTTTGGCGGATTAGCTTAGCGAAGCGTGATAAATAAGTAGCTGATTCGATGGGTTTATTATCTAGCAAGGAGTTTTGAATAGCTGAAAGCGCATTAAAAATAAAGTGAGGATTCATTTGCGAGCGCAAAACACTTTGCTCCAGCACCATTTTCTCTTTTTCTACCTGTAGCTTTTTGTTCTTGACTGACTGTATCCAGAATAGAACTAAAAGCAATATAAGGCCAATGGCCACTATAAAAATAATCTTTTCTCTGTGGTTCACTTCTAGTGCCAGACTTAGTTCTTTCTCCTTAGCGGCCAATTTGTACTGATTTTCGGCTAACTCTAGCTTCTCCTGCAAATCACGTTTGTTTTGCAGCTGCATGTAGTGATCTCTCAAGTCCGCATACTCTATAGACTGTTCAAAATCCTTCTGCCTGAGTGCTATATTGAGCAAAATATTATAGATATCTCGTTGGTTAGCCAAGTCTTCATTTTGCGCTGAAATGGCCAGTGCCTGTTCATAATATCTCTGTGCATTTTCTAGGTCATTATTATGCAGGTATAATTCACCCAGATTTTTAAGCGGATTCGGATTAAGCGTACCCAAATCATTATTGATTTTTATCGCCTTCAAAAAATAATCAATGGCTACATCCAAATCACTCAACTGTTCAGAAAGCAACCCCAGGTTATTGTACGATTTGGCTATGGCATTTTTATCGTTTAGCAGTAGGTTGAGATCTAAAGACTTCAGATTATACTCAACGGCCGCAGGGAAATTACCGATATTTCTGTAAATCACGGCCAGATTATTATAAGTAGCAGAAAGGCCTACAGAGTCTTGCAGCTCTTTTTGAATGGCAATGGCCTTTTCAGTATACTCAATAGATCTATTAAAATCCTGGTATTGAAAATAAGTATGCGCCAGTGCCGAGTAAGTATTGGCTTCATCTGTTTGGTTGTGCAACTCTTGCGAATAACTTAGTGCTTTAAGCAAGTGATCTACAGCATCCTCTTTGTTAGAAATATAGGCATTTTCTGAGCCTAGCAGCCAGTGTGTTTTAGTGATGTAAACCTTGTCTTTATGACTTTCAAAAATTTCTAATGCCGACTCTAAACTTTGAATAGACTTGGTAGAATTATGCATTTTGGACCACAATTTACCTTGCTCAAAATACATAAGGCCTTTTTGGATACCATCATACTTTTGCTTTTTTATAACGCTATCAAGAGCTATGATCGATTGCTGTGGAGTATCTGCCAAAAGGGATTTCACCAGTGCTACATCGGCTTCAGATACCTGATCTTGCGCAGAGCAACCTGCCAGTATAATAATAAGCATAGCAATTATATGTACCGAAGAAAAAGTGACACCTTTGATGAACATGCCTGATGATATAGTGTAAATGATACTTAACGTGACTACAAACATAGGAATATTCTTATTCACCCAGCTTCTCATTTACCTATACTAATAATGAAAATAATCCTGCAAAATGACTGTGCATCTATTAATGATTGAGTGGGATACGCTTCTATTTTATTTTGAGCAAAGGGAAATTCGCCTAAGAAATTTGTTCTAAATTGCCCCGGAGAAACTATTGTTACTTTTATATTAAAAAGAGCCACTTCCAGTGCCAAAGCTTCTGGAAAAACCTATTAAAGCAGGTTTAACAGAGTTGTAACTGCCTGCGCATGTATCTGCTAAATAACCTGTAGTTCTATGTGTATTTAAGTCATTGATTATGAGTTGGTTGAATTAATATGCGGAGTGCTCTATATATAATGCTTTTCATGCTCCATTCTTAAAATTGCATACAACTAGATATAATTAAAATATTTGTTGATAAATTTAAGAACCTAAATTATTCACCCAGTCAAAGCACGGTAGAGTTTTCCCCAAACTTATTACTCCGCTCATGATACCCGAAGGCTAAGACGCTAATTTTATTAGATATGTCTAGTCATATAGAAAAAGAACAAAACAGTAATGTTCGGTTAAATACGAATATTACTAAAAGTGAACAGCAATCCTCTAGTCAAAGATCTAGTTCAGCATCGGTAGCGCAACAAGCGGCCAACAGTAGTAGCTACGTTACTCAGTTGCAAGCCATGCAGCAAATGGCCAATAGTAGCCCATACGTAACTCAGCTGAATGCTATGCAGCAAAAAGCTAATAACAGCCCCGCTGTTCAGCAAGGAGCTCAGCAGCAAGCTATGGCTGACAAGTACACTAGCAGCCAGCATCCAATACAGAAAAAAGAGAATAATACTGGCTTGCCCGACAATCTGAAATCTGGCATAGAAAACCTATCTGGCTATGCTATGGATGATGTTAAAGTGCACCGCAATTCCGATAAACCAGCACAAATGCAAGCTCATGCTTACGCTCAGGGCACAGACATTCATTTAGCTCCTGGACAAGAAAAGCACTTACCCCATGAGGCATGGCATGTGGTACAACAAAAGCAAGGAAGGGTAAAACCTACTATGCAAATGAAAGACAAAGTAAATATTAATGATGATGCCGGGTTAGAGAAAGAAGCGGATGTGATGGGCGCGCGGGCAATTCAACCGGGAATAAAAGTTAATCCTGATCAACTTAATAAGATCGATATTACAAATCAATCCTCAGTTCTACAAGGACATGTATTTGGAAATTCTAAAATATACAGGGATCAAGGTAATTTGAAAAATGCTCTTTGTAAGGATTTAGAAGAATACATAGAAAAAACTAGTCTGCCTGTGATAGCAGAAAAATTATCTATTCACTTATTAGATAAGGGAAAGACTAAAGATCAAGCATATGATTATAGTGGAGATGAAGAGTCTATAAATTTAAGGGATATAGAAGCAATAGTCAAACAAGTTTATGAAGAACAAAACAACAATAAACTTAAAAAACATCATTATGAACATGTTTTAGAAGGAATTGAAAAACACTATCATAAAGTCTATTCTAATGAGCAAAATGATGAAAAAGAAGTTTTAGAAGAAATAGAGGGAAATGGTGAAATAAATCAATCATCCATCAATAAGATGTTAGCATTAATTGACAAACCACAATCGAAGGATGATGCCAGAAACATAGCTGCGAGAGTTGAAAAAGAGGCTGCTATGAGCAGAAAAAATGCACAATCAACAGGTGATGAGAACCAAGTGCAAACTAGTAACCGAGCAATAGTTAAGTGGATAGGAGACCCTGGCACTTTTAACTCCAATAAAGTTAGAGAAGCAAAAAAACGTGAAAATATTCCACCCTACTATATTAAGCTATTGGATGAAGTTAAGTATATGATCGACTTGCATAATCAACAAACAGCGAAGAACGATAAGATCGTGTATAGAATTCAAAAATATAAAATTAATGAGCATGTACCCTACACAAACCTTAACGTCCAAAAAGAAGAAAATTCAATAAAAACAGGAGACTACATAACTAACCGGGGTTTCTGGTCTACAAGCCAACACCGCAGATTTGTGCTAGGCGAAGTGGATGATGACGTTGTCGCATTTGACAAAGATCGAACAGATTATGAGGATAAACCAATGTCCGTTGTAAAAATGGTAATTCACACCAAAAAAGGTATGCCTATAGGTGGAGTTTATAAAGAAGAAGCATATAAACATTCAAATCATTACATCGATCAAAGGCCTAAAGAGACATTTTCTCAATATGAAGGCAGCTCAGAAAGGGTGGAGAAAATAAAGCTTCAATTAGAAAATATTAAAAATGCTATACAAATGCAAACAGATAAGCCTAAGAATCTATTTGGCTTTGGAAGACAAGGTAGAATAAAGAAGTTGAATTTTCAATTAGAAAAATTATCTGACAAATTAAAAAAGGAGGAAAAAACTAAAGAAATTTGTGAGAGAAAAGTAAATGGAACTCTAAACGCCCCAGGACAGGCAGAAATCCTATTAGACACCCATAGTTACTTTAAAGTATTACAAATCCAGGAAGGTGATAAGGGAAAAAAATATGCAGACTATAAGGTAGTTCTTCAGCAAGTAGATGAAGGAGAAGTGAAAGATAAAGAAGTTAAAGACAGTTTTACAGGAAAAGTTTTTTAAGTAAGGCTAGTTTACAAATAGATACTTTTGTCGCAATATTCTTAATGTCAAATTGTATTTTAAAACTGGTGCCCTAGCACTATTTTAAAAGATAGATTTCAAAATTATTACGATGCTAGTAGCTAACCATTATTAATAAATTTAAGAACCTAAATTATTCACACAGTCAAAGCACGGTAGAGTTTTCCCCAAACTAATTACTCCGCTCATGATACCCGAAGGCTAAGACGCTAATTTTATTAGATATGTCTAGTCATATAGAAAAAGAACAAGACAGTAATGTTCGGTTAAATACTAATATTACTAAAAATGAACGGCAATCCTCTAGCCAAGGATTTAGTTCAGCATCGGTAGCGCAACAAGCGGCCAACAGTAGTAGCTACGTTACTCAATTGCAAGCCATGCAGCAAATGGCCAATAGTAGCCCATACGTAACTCAGCTGCATGCTATGCAGCAAAAAGCTAATAACAGCCCCGCTGTTCAGCAAGGAGCTCAGCAGCAAGCTATGGCTGACAAGCACACTAGCAGCCAGCATCCAATACAGAAAAAAGAGAATAATACTGGCTTGCCCGACAACCTGAAATCTGGCATAGAAAACCTATCTGGCTATGCTATGGATGATGTTAAAGTGCACCGCAATTCCGATAAACCAGCACAAATGCAGGCTCATGCTTACGCTCAGGGCACAGACATTCATTTAGCTCCTGGACAAGAAAAGCACTTACCCCATGAGGCCTGGCATGTGGTACAACAAAAGCAAGGAAGGGTAAAACCTACTATGCAAATGAAAGGCAAAGTAAATATTAATGATGATGCCGGGTTAGAGAAAGAAGCGGATGTGATGGGGAGTAAGGCTATTCAGCTGAATGACAACGTAAATAAAAACAGAACAGTAGCTAATACCTCTTTTCAGAACAAATCTAAAACCGTACAACGGAAAATTGACATTGAGCAAGTAAATAAGATCATTGATAAATATAATAAACGAGAAGGCAACAATTCAATTTTAGGTCTCATTAATTCAATAGATGACTTAAATGAAGCAATAAAGCATCTTCCTCCTGATCTGAAGGAAAAAATTGAAATTGCTAACAATGATTTTGATGAGACAGGTAAGAGAACTTTTTTTAGAGATCGATCTGGAAATGAGGTTAAAGCGTCTGATGACACAGACCCTACAAATCTTGACGTAAATGACGCAACACAACGCCCAAAACAAATAATGAATGCCTTAAATGTGGGAGGAGCTCATGCTTCTGATCCACATTTTAAAATTTTTGACTTACTAACGGAGAGAATTGAAAACAATCTTGGAGCTAACACATTAGTTCAATTTTGGAAGGGAGCTCATATTGTTTTCAATGACCAAGGCGAGGTATATGATCTATTAAAAGAAGATGGAGCGCCAATTGCAGCTAAAAAAGCAGATGGTGTGATGAAAACAAAAACAGAGTTTGTGGGAAAAACATCTGCCAATTTTGGAGGAATACCAATAATTGGATCGGACCCGATGGAACAAAGGAGAGGAAGCATGATGGAACGTAGACCTGGCCCTTTCCAAGAAACAAGTCACTATCCGAATACAGAAGGAGGCAAACCTCAATATGGAATTGATTTACCAGAGGCTCTAGGCGGACACCTTCTATTTGGTCTTACTCCTAACAACGAAACATTTGTTCAAACTGAAGGTGCTGGTTTCCAAAATTTCAATCAAGGTTTCATACAGCACATCAAAGGATTTTTAACTGTAAAAGGTTTCGCAAAAATGCCTGTCCCATCTTTAAAATTTACTCCAGGTAGTGGTGTACCTTATTTACAAACCAATTGGGTTGGTTCACCAAAAGGTACACAAACGGGAATAGCTGGATACAGTAAACATAGCGAAGCTGAAGGAGTTGAAATTAGAGAGCTCGAAAATATGGATTTCAATGAATGGCTTGCTTCACTTAATTTTGAATAATTACAGGCTTATGTAACACCACAAAGAAGTGAATATTATACGAATAATATCCGGATAATATACCGCTAAATTAAATCACTCACTTGCAGTAAAATATGGTTTAAATAATTTAAAGTTGACCTTTACAAGATATAAATTAACATTTTTACTTAACTTAATCTTATTATAGATGTATAAGGGACATAAATGTTCGGTTATACGGATGTTGTGCTTCATGCAAAAGAAACCGATAAAATGAGCCTAGAGACCAAATCACAAGAACTTAAAGACCTTGTTTCAACATATGATACGCAATGGTTTTTAGGAGACCTTTCAGGATTAATGAAAGCAATAGCTAATGGTGCTGCTCAAGACCAACTAGGTCAACTTTCCTCACCTTTAAGACAACTATATTTTTTAGGTGGTTTACTTGTTTCAACCGATAGTAACAATGGAAATGATATACAATATACACCTGAAAAATGGGGACAGATTGTTACACTCTTAAACGAAATTGAACTTGAATATGACAAACTATTCTTCTCAAAACCAGATGAAGAAATTGACGAAGAATGGAAAAAAATTAGAAAAGTAGCAATGCCTTCATTCTTATCATATTTTAATCAAGGACCTCTTAACTATGAGGAACAAACTATTAGTTGGGTTAAAAATTTATATTCAGAAATTGATGAAACAATAGAACGTGAAACAGGAGTTGTTACTGTTGATTTTATAAATTTTTACAACAAACTAGATTCTCTAGTTCAATCAAATTTCCAAGGTTTTTCTTCGCCTAATGGTGTTATTCGTCCTGATTGGGAAAACTACACAAAAATGCCAGTTGTGCCTGCAGACAATATGCCCGCAATTATGATGGACATGTTTGAAGAAAGAAAGCCTCTAATGACATTTATGGCTGACCATGGAATTATTAACCGATTCAAACCAGAAGATTTAGTTTCTGATGAACTTCCACTTGAAAAAGTAAATACCATTTTACAGCTTCTTTCATGCATAAGGGAACCTAAAGATTTTCTCTATTACACTTCAACAAGACCTAGCAATCCATTATATGAATTTCCAATTATAGACATTGGAGATGGTTTATATCAAGTATTTGAAGTAAAGCAAGTAATTCATGCAATTGATGATTTACTTGAACGAGTTTGTTCTGAAGAAGCTAAAGCAAAGGACAAACTTGTTGACCAAAAAGGAAAACTACTTGAAAGGAAAATAGTAGACATATTTAAAAAATTTTTCAAAAAAGATTATCAATGTTTTGAAAGTTATTATGTTGACGGCTGTGAACAGGACATTTTGTTTTTATGGAAAAATTACGCGTTCATAATAGAAGCTAAAGGTTATAATCTTCGTGAGCCAATGAGAGACCCAAACAAAGCCTTTGTTAAAATCAAAGACGATTTTAAGTCATGTATTGGCTATGGTTATATTCAAACAAAAAGGGTGGAACAAAAATTTATTGACCAAATACCACTTAGAATTGAAGGTAAACATGGAAATTTAATTGAAGAAATTGACACAACTAAATATGCAGACAATGATTTTTCAATTATTGTAAATATTAATTCATTCGGTCAAATTCAGAATGACTTGTCAACTTTGCTTGAAATAGGAGAAGATGATGTTTTTCCTTGGGTTATAAAACTTGATGATTTGGAAACTTTCTTACTTACTATGATTGCCACTAAAAAAACACCAAATAATTTTATTGATTACCTCATTTTAAGGGAAGAGTTACATGGCAAATTAATCTGTTCAGATGAACTTGAAGTTTGCGGTGGTTATTTAACCGATGTAATTACAGAAAAGAAAATAGAAAACATTGACAAACTTGTAACAACACCTGATTTACCGAGCATTTTTGATAAACAGTATTATAAGGGAATGGGGTTTGAAGATGAAAAATTACTAGCGGAAAAGAAGAGTGGAAAGTATATGTTTTGGGGTTAACTATAAGGATATTTATTTAAAAAGCACGCAAGCACAATCGTGCAGACGGCCGTGAGCTGTAAGCCCACGGTGCGCCACACCACGTAGCGTACGGGTCTCGTACTACGCGGTTCATTGAATCTCGGGGTGGAGCTTAAGGTAATAATTCAGTATGCTTTCATAATCTTTCTTTCTTAGTCGTGATACGGTAATGGTAGTTCTGAGAATAGGACTTTGCAGTCTCGCTTCCTTCAGAGCATGCCTCACGACAAACCACCTGGCAACTTGCTAATGCTTCAGGACACGACTCCCGCGCATAAGAGACTTTCACCCTCTGGAATAATTTGGTATCTTAGATACCATATGCCCATGCAGGGCACACACATGGTGTATAAGTAATAGCTGTTTAAGTGGTTAAAGAAAAGTATAGACATAAAACATTGGTCAGTGCAAAATCGAAAGGTTTGTGTGTAGAAATCCGCTACTATTCGTACACGAGACCATTAGGTACAATAGTTTACCAATTCCAATATGCGTAAATTTCTTTTACTTATAGTTATCGGAATTACTACAAATAGACTTCAAGCTCAAGTCCTGCAAAATTCTGTACTTATAACTAAAGATTATGATATTATAAGCTTTCAATCTGACACAACATTATTAATAAACAGGACTGAATACAACTATTCTTTTAAAGATTCAACATTCCTTATTACATCGAAGAAAGATCATGTTTTTACATATAAAGTTGAACACATGTCGAATGATTCGATTTCCCTAATACCAAAATCAAAAGCATGTAAATATCTACTTCAGAATAGACATCAAAACGAGAAAGTCGTTCTAATTAATCCAAATTCAATCTTCAATGACAGAATCAGGTTTGACTATATTATATTTGAGCTAGTCCCTGGATACAGGCCAGGAGCAAACAGGATCAAATTACAAATAGAGAACGATGGAACAATCTACTCGAATGAAAGATTCAAAGGAAATTTAACTAAAAATCAAATCGACAGTTTAATAAATCTGCTTGAATATAGTTGCTTAGATTGGGTGAAAGTTGACAAACACCCTAACATCGATTCAGACAGATTTTTTATAAAAATCGCATACAATGGTAAATTAATTGACTTGCGAAGTTTTATACCAACTTATATGAATGCACTATTTGGGGAACTGATTTCTTTTTTAAGCACTTTGAATGAGGAAGTTGAGTTTAATGAAATTCCAAATACAGAGTTACCTTTTAAATACAGAGAATAAAGTACCTAACACAATGTGAGAACCATGCGCTTCAGTAGTTTCCTGCAAGCATAGAAATTGACATCTCGCAATTTTGGCAGTCATCATAGTTGTTTATATTCAAATAGCAGTAGGTGAGGTAAGCAAGTCATGAGTAGCAAAATAAAAATTGCTATCTTCATCAACTTATTAAATAGTGGCGCACGGTTTTTACACGCGCCCGTTAGCTACAACTATTAATGAAGATATCAATTGACCAAACTAATACACTTGAACCATACCCTTACTTGGAAGTAGGTTCTAAAATAAATGGTCAAAAAAACACTCCAGAAATATTTCACAAAACACTCCCAATATTTACTGGGGAATACGAAAAAGAAAACTCAGAAATAGACATGCTTATCATTGTTTCTGATTTACAAGGAATCGCAGAACACGAAGGAAAACAATCTCTTCTAGGTGAACAGATTCCTTCATTCTTAAAACACTTATTGAACTCGAATATCCTGAATGCAAAAAAAAAAGTGTGTTGCTCTGTGGAGATTTATATACATCATTGGAAAAACGAGGTTCATGTTCTTCAGTACAGACACCGCAGTCTGGCTTACTTCAGTTCCATCGTCACCGATGACAACCTTGCCACTTGCTTCGCTTCCAGGCACCACCCCGGTGCTTACGGGACTTTCACCCCTTGGAACACTCAATTTCTTGACCTATATTCACCATTCAAGGCACACACACGGGCTATAATTCATTGTGGGTGGATTTCCTTGAACGGAAATCCTTAACTTCAAGCCAAGGTTTGATTTCGGGCGGAATGTTCACTGCGTGAAATTCCACAACGAAATCGTAGCCGAGACCGTTAGGGGGCATGGCTACCTGCCAATAAAGATTAACTCAGTGTGTAAATATCATAAATGAGAAAGTTAAATATTACGATATTCTTCATAGCAATTCTATTTGTATACAACAATATTCCCTGTCAAGGACAAGAAGTGGGAATTGATAAATTCAAGTCCTTTATTCCTGATTCTGCCGTACAGTCTGCTATTCGGATATTTGAAGGAAACTTAAACCGTGACGACTTTAATGATGCTATCTTGAGAATTAAGATACAAGGTGACCCTGAATACCGTGAACATATTTATTTGTTAATTGGACAAGAGAACGGGGAATATCAGATAGCTGCAAAAAATACTTCTTTAGAATTAGATGATGTTGATGGAACTGCCTTTGATGATATAATTATTAAAAACGGATATTTTTCACTCGAATACAGAGGTTATGGTAATACTTCTGGTAGCTATGAAATAATAACCTTTAAATACTCAGATGTTGACAAGAATTGGTTATTGCATCGGCAGGGGTCAAGGTTAATACATAGATATTCGGAAGGTGAACCAGTTGAAGATATGCGTACTCAAAAAGACTTTGGGAAAATTCTTTTTGAAGAATATCAATATTAATGCTGAATTATGAAAGACGGCCGTGAGCTTTAAGCCCACGGTGCGCCTCACACACCTCGTAGCGTACGGGTCTCGTACTACGCGGTTCATTGAATCTCGGGCTTAGCAAAGGCTATAGAGGCAATATCTTTATTCCCTGTTTAGCTAGGTTTGAAATTATGCTTTCTCCTGCGTATGCCATCATATGCTTAAATATAGCCTTAACGTGCGATAAGTATTAGAAGATGGTCTTTATAGGAAAAGTATGAGGAGTTGCTTTTCTGCTTTTAGCTAATATGGCTGACCTTGAGGGGTTGCTATTAGCTATGTATATAAAATAAAAAAGGACAAACCTAAGTTTGTCCTTTTTGTGGGCCCACCTGGGCTCGAACCAGGGACCCCTTGATTATGAGTCAAGTGCTCTAACCAGCTGAGCTATAGGCCCTTCAAACATTATTTTTTTTAGAAGTGTTACCTTCTTTTGTTTGATTTGGGAGTGCAATATTAGATATTTGTTGAAACATGCACAAACAATTTCGAAAAAAAATGAAAAAAGATTTTCCTGAAAATATAATCTTTGATTTAGGAGGGGTAATTATCAATTTGGAACCTCAGCGCACAATCGTTGAATTGGCTAAGATTTCAACGTTTTCTGAAGAAGAAATGCTTAATTTCTATTTAAATGCGGAGCCATTTAAGCAGTATGAAATGGGATTAATTTCTGATGAAAGTTTTCGAGAATTTTTAAAAAATGACCTTTCGTGTAACGCTGAAGACGCCTTGTTGGATAAAGCATGGAATGCCATGTTGCTAGATATCCCAAGGGAAAGGTTAGAATTATTGGTAAGGTTAAGAGAAAATCATAAGTTATTTTTGCTGAGCAATACTAATGAAATTCATTTGAGGTGTTTTTCTCAAATAATTCAAGATGAACACAGCTGCGATTTGGATGAATTCTTTGATACGGTCTATTATTCGCATTATATGAATAAACGAAAGCCCAATGCTGATATTTTTGAGCAAGTATTGGTTGAGCAAGGATTAAATGCCTCAGAAACATTATTTATTGATGATAATGCAGATAATATAACTGGAGCGGCTAACTTAGGCATTCAAACATTACATATAACTTCTGCGGAAACGTTAACAGATTTTTTTAATGAATAATCGTTTAAAGACCTACTTAATTCATTTTTTACTTTTTGTATTAACCTTTTTTTCTACTACACTGGCGGGTGATTGGTGGGTGCATGGTAAAATGTGGCCTTGGACAGCCTTTGAGTGGCAAGATTTAATCAATGGTCTTTATTATTCAGTTCCGTTTTTACTTATCCTTACAGTTCATGAATTTGGTCATTATTTTGTGGCCAAATACCATAAAGTTAAAACTACCTTGCCTTATTATATTCCTTTGCCTCCTATACCTTTTTTGATAGGTACTATGGGCGCTTTAATAAGGATTAAGCAAGTGATTTTGTCGAAAAAAATCCATTTTGACATAGGTTTAGCCGGGCCATTGGCAGGTTTTTTGGTGGCATTGGGCGTATTGACTTATGGTTTTCTTACTTTGCCCGATGTAGAGTATTTATATGAGATTCATCCAGAATATGAGCAATTTGGGGCAGACTATGCAGAGCATGTATACACTTATGACTTTCAACGTACCCAAGACTCTTTAAACTATGTAGAGGTGCGAAGGGCGGACTCTTTGCAGGTCTTTTCCGATGGAGGAGGTGCGAAGGCTTGGGGAGATTATCCTGCCTTTAAGGCCCAGTCCGAATACCCTAATGTAATGATGCGCAAACCCTTGTTATTTATAGCTATGGAGAAATTGCTGGTTAGTGATCCTGAAAAGATTCCTAACAGCAGAGAGCTAATGCATTATCCTATACTACTAGCGGGCTTTTTTGCTTTATTTTTCACAGCATTAAATTTAATGCCAATAGGCCAGCTTGATGGTGGGCATATACTTTATGGTTTAGTAGGGCATAAGTGGCATACTAGAATAGCGTCAGTAGTATTTTGCGTATTTGTTTTTTATGCAGGGTTAGGATATGTAACACCGTATGACGATATGTATGGTGCGGGTATGTTTGGGCTTCCGGCCTTTATGGTAAATATACCTTTTTATGTATTTTTCCTTTTTCTGGTTTTAAAAGGCTTGGGAAGGTCATCTAAAGATACTCTCATGTATGCCATGATCATATTTGCCGCTCAGTTTATAATCACCTTTATAAACCCTGAAGTTGAAGGGTATAGTGGCTGGTTGCTTTTTGCCTTTATTATAGGGCGAGTGTTAGGAGTGAGGCACCCTAAGACTTTAATAGAAGAGCCTTTAGATATGAAAAGAAAAGTGTTGGGGTGGATTTCGTTAATTATATTTATTATTTCGTTTAGCCCCGCTCCGATAGATATTTTATAAACAATAAAGCCCTTGGGCTTTATTGTTTTATTAATTCTATATTGAGATTAATCTTTACTTTCTCGCCTACAATTAGACCTCCATTATCGAGTACATCGTCCCATTTTAATCCATAATCGAATCTGTTTATGGTTGTGGTGGCGGTAAATCCTGCTTTCTTCTGATTATCTAAGGACACAATGCCTTTGTATTCAGCCATCAGGGTTACAGATTTGGTGACGCCTCTTATGGTAAGGTCGCCTTTAATGATGTAATTGTTGTTAGACTTTTCTGTAAAGCTGGTGCTCGAAAATTTAATTTCTGGATATTTATCTACAGCAAAAAAGTCATCAGCCTTTAAGTGTTTATCTCTTTGTAAGTTATTGGTGGTGATGCTACCTGCTTGAATAGTTACATTGATAGTGGCATTTTCAAATTCATTTTTCTTAGAGGTGAGAACTCCCGAATAGGAGGTGAAACTGCCTGTAACAGTAGATAGTGACATGTGCGAAACTTCAAATTGAATTGAAGAGTGGTCGGGGTCTAAAACCCAAGTGGTTTGAGCAAAACTATACTGGGATATTAACCATATAAAAATTATAAGTAGCTTTTTCATATCGACTGCGTTTGAGGTGAGACTTATATAGAATGTACAAATTATATTCTAAAATAGCAATCGATTGCGAAAAGGTAATTAGCCTAGAATGAAGGCTCTTGTAGCGTTCAAATTCTTATAAAAAGAAAAAGCTGCCAAAATATGGCAGCTTTCCCAATAATTACCCTTATCCTTGTCATCTTACAACTTCACAACTTCAATCCCTGATGCAAATATATATATTTTGACTTTTTATCCAATAAGAATATTAATATAATTTAAGGGCAGTTTATAATTGTAGTATAAATGCGTAATTTATACGATTTTAACTTACTTATATTTATTTGATGCGGTTGAAAATAGGATTATCAATTCTGGTATGTTTGGTGGTATTGCAAGCTAGTGCCCAAAAACTGAGGGTTGGGGTATATCATGACTATCCTTTAGAGTTTAGTGATGGGGCGCATCAGGTAAGGGGTATTTTCATCAGCGTATTAGATTATGTAGCGGAGCAGGAAAAATGGCAAGTAGAGTATAAAGAGGGGTCTTATGAACAGTGCTTGGAATGGTTGAAGGCAGGAGAAATTGATATAATGCCTGAGTACACTAACGATGCATTGCCGCAAGAGTCAACTTATGCTAAGTCAGGAGAGGCTTTACTGTCTAACTGGGCGGCCGTTTACAGCAATGAAGAATTGGATTATGGCTCAGTGCTATCCATGTCGGGCAAAAAAGTAGCCGTTTGGAAGGATAGTTATTTTTATACTAACCCATATTTTGGCTTGGAGCACCTAGCCGAAGAGCTTGATCTCAATATTGATATTGTAGAGTTGGATAGCTATGATAAGGTGATGGAGCATGTGCAGCTTGGCTATGCTGACTTGGGGCTGGTGAGTAGGGTGTATGGCGAAATCAACTCAGGAAACTATAAGCTGCAAAAAACAAGAATAATATTCTCTCCCGTAAAAATAAATTACTTCTACATTTCTGGTTTTCCACATGCAGGCATTATTGATCATTATATAAAGCTTTTAAAAGAAGACCCTTCTTCTGTCTATTACAAAGCCCTGCATCGATATTTTAGCCCAGTAAAGCGAGATCGCATTCCTACTTGGGTTTATGTAGTAATGTCTACACTGGTGTTTGGGCTCATTCAACTGGTGTTATATGTGTTTATTTTAAGGCGGGTGGTAAATAGTAAAACGAGTCAGTTGCATGTGGCCTACCGTGATCTGCAAGCTCACGATCAGGCGCTGTCTTTGGTTTATAATAATTCATCTGATTTAATTGTCCTTATAAAAGTGGTAGATGAGGATTTTCATATTGAGACTTTACCAGATTGGTTTTTGAAAAAATTGGCCATTAGGTCTGGAGGAAAATCCATTTTAGGAGTGCGCTTATTTGATTTTTACTCCGAAATATTGAAGTTGGGGAAAGAGGAGACTTTGAACAGGATGCAAAAGCTGGAGATGGTGCGTCATAAGAAAACGAAGCTTTCGTACAATGAATTTAATGAAGATGAAAGAGGGAAAAGAATAGGAGAGGTGACTCTAATCCCTATTTTGGATAAAGGAAAGCGCACGTGTAATTATATTTTGTTCGTTTCTCGTGACATTACTGAGCAGATGCGGATGATTGAGGATCTTACTGAGACTAAAAACAGGCTTCAGCTGGCGATAGAGGCGGCAAGAGAAGGCATGTGGGATTGGGATGTTTCTTCCGGAGAAGTAATATATAATAGTCAACAGGCTAAATTGCTCGATCTTAATGATGAATTTCTTAGCTCTACTTATTCACAATTTTACGATCGTTTACATCCTGATGATAAAGAGATGGCAATGAGCAGGCTTGCCCACCATTTAAATACTAACACTACTTTTTATGAAATAGAGTATCGTGTAAAAACCGAGAAGCGTGGTTACAGATGGATGCAAGCCCGGGGGCAAGTGGTGAAGCGAGATGATAACGGTAATCCGTTAAGAATTGTAGGTACTCACGTAGATATTGATGATAGAAAAAATGCCGAGCTGGCCTTGGTTTCTAATCAAAAACGTTTGTCTACGCTCATTTCTAATTTGCCAGGCGTGGTATATCGTTGTAATAACGACACTACATGGTCCATGACTTTTTTAAGTGAAGGGATTTACGCTTTAACCGGTTATACTGCAGCAGAGCTTATAGAAGGAGGGGTTAATTTCGATAGCCTGATACTTGATAAGTATAAAGCTTCTATTTGGAAAAAGGTGCAAAGGGCTATTGATAAAAATGAGCATTTTACTTTGGTATATGAGATTAAAATGAAATCTGGGGAGAAGAAATGGGTTTGGGAGCAAGGGAGAGAGGTAGAAAGTGGACGGTTAGAAGGTTTTATAAGTGATATTACTGAACGAATGCAAATACAGAATAAGATTATAAGTACCGTAATTGAAACGGAGGATAAAGAAAGAAAAAGGATAGCAAAGGAATTGCACGATAGCTTGGGGCAAAAGCTCACTACTGTGTCTTTAAATTTCAATGCATTAAAGAAAGAACTCAACTTAGGTGAAGACAAAAGTGATAAGCTTGAAACTGGTTTGAGATTTTTAAAAGAGGCTATTTCAGACAGTAGAACTATTGCCCATAACTTAATGCCTCAGAGTATTGAAGACTTTGGTTATGTATTGTCAGTGGAGAGTTTAATCGCTGATCTTAGTGTGTTTTCTTCTATCTCTTTTAAGTTTTTTAATAATTTAAATGGTCAAAGGCCATCTGTAAATATCGAATTGCATTTATACCGGATTACACAAGAGGCTGTTAATAATGTATTGAAGTATGCTGAAGCTACGAGTGTAGATATACAGTTAATGAAATATGACGATACATTAGTATTGACCATTGAAGATGATGGTAAAGGCTTTGATTTTAAGCAAAAAATCAAAACTAGCGATAGTTTTGGGTTAAGGAGCATGAAAAATAGAGCTGAATCTTTGTCAGGAACTTTGGAGATTGATACCAGTATTGGTAATGGAACTTGTATAATTGTAGAGATACCCTTAGAATAGAAATAGTATGGCTGTTAAGATTTTAATTATAGATGATCATAAAGTAGTGAGAGATGGTGTAGCCATGTACCTAGAAAACGATCCGGAATTTGAGATAGTGGCACTTGCCGGTAGTGGAGAGGAGGGGGTGAAGGTTGTTGAGCACAAAGCTGTGGATCTTGTAATATTGGATATCAACATGGATGGAGGCATTGATGGGATAAAAACAGCCAAACAGATTTCAGCCATAAGTTCAGAAATAAAAATTATGGCCTTGACAATGCATAATGATTATCAGCACATAAAAGCAATGATGGAGGCCGGTGCTAAGGCTTATGTGTTGAAAAGCTGTGATGAGATTGAGTTAAAATCTGCTATACAAAAGGTGACGAGTGGAGGTATATTTTATAGTGATGAGGTAGCTCAGACTGTAATGAACAATATGGTCAAGAAGACCGAAATGGGGCAGCCTGGCCAGAAATCGGATGTTCATTTCACTAAAAGAGAAAAGGAAATATACCGATTGATTTTGGAGGAGTTTAGTAACCAAGAGATTGCCGACAAATTATTTATCAGTGTAAGAACGGTGGAGGTGCATAAAAGAAATCTTATTGAAAAAACGGGGGCTAAAAATTCTACTGGCCTAGTACTTTATGCAATTAAAAACCATCTGTTTGAAGGCCTTTCCTAATTGAAAATACGCAATACCCGTAGTCTTTAAATACGCAATTATCCTTATTTTTTCAAAAACTTAAGATGATATATTTGTGATTAATAAGGAGTTATGGAAAATGCTAATGCACATATAGTTTTTTTTAGCAGGTCAAACCCTGTTTTTGAAAGTATTCAATTCCACTTATTTGAGCAGTGGCATTTTTGCTTGGCCTCTCCTGATATTGAGTCTCCTGATTTTACCGTGGCGAATGTTTCTGATGTAGTGATAGTTGATACATATTCTTTAGGGATGGGATTTCTTAATAAGTTGTTGGGTGATTCGGGTTTATCGCAAAAGCCTATTTTGGTACTAGATGATTATTGCGAAGTACCTTTTATACTTAATATTTTAGAAAAAGGTATCAAAGGTTATTTATTGGTACATTCTTTTGGCGATGAATTAGCTAACGCTATTCATGAGTTGGTAAGTGGAAACACCTATGTATCAAGAGAATTGGCTATTTATAAGGGAAACACGTATTTCTAAAAATAAGTGAAATTCCTTATAGATTACTATGTAAGAAATTGTACATTTGTACCAAGAGAGAGAAATAAAACCTATATTGATTTTTTTAACTGATATAATAAAGATTTTTTAAAGAGTAGGTTTAGGTTGATTAATGGTTTATGATTAATCATGGTTTGCAGCCGGGAGAGGTCCCGGCTGCTTTTTTTTGCCCTTTTCTGTTTCGGTAACAATATCTTTCATTTCACCTTTCGGCTGTTCTGCACATGGCTTAGTCAAACCATGTGTGTTTTTCTTAAAGATATTAGGGGTTTTCTCTGAATTTCAATTTACATATTCTTCCCGATTTCTGGCATTGCTTAATTAGATACCTTTGTTATATAAATTATTAAAAAAGCAATGAAAAAATCTTTACTCTTCTGGATGCTCGTAATCATCACCGTAAGTTTTTTAGCATCGTGCAGTGCTTATACTTGTCCTACTTATAGTAAAAAAGATGTTCCGGTGAAGAAGAGTGAAGTATTAATAAAGGTTTAGGTTGATTAGGTTACTTAAAAGGGGTGGAATGCAGACGGCACTGCCTCTTTTTACTTTCCTTTTCAATAAGATAAATGTGTGAGTTCGGTAATAGTAAAAGCCGCTTTCGAGAGAGAGTGGCTTTTACACTTTATAGCAATGGTGATTATGTCTAAAATGTCATTGAGTAATCTACACAAATATTAGTAACCTCTCTTAGTAATGAGGCGCACGTGCGCAATACCTCCTGCCAAGTAATTTAATTAAGGCTGAAAAATTATTTTGATAATCACGGATAATGATACTAGTTATAATGCGAATAACCGGTTAGGTATGCTGCATAAGCTAGAATGATATTGAATAAGCTTAAAAAGAAACTTAAAAAGGTCTTTTTAATAATTATTTTCGGCAGTTTTATGCTGTGTGATTTAATAACCTCATTTTCGAATATTTATAGATTTAAAAATATTTGAAGGGGTTTATAGTTTAATAGATAGCGGCACTTATTATTGCGCTATTTGATCTGATTATGAAATAATATTAGCTTATGCTTCGACTGGTTTGCTTGCTGGTTCTAATACCTTTTTTTGGTTTTGCCCAAGATTTGATTTTAGAAAATAACCCACCTCATGTTAAATGGAAACAAATCAATACTCCCGGTATTCAATTGATATTTCCGGCCTCTTTCGAGGGGCAAGCTAATACTTTAGCTAATAAGTTGGAGCAAATTAGAGCGGTGGAAGGTGAAACTATGAGCGAAGCTCCACCAAAGAAAATTTCTATCATTCTTCAGAATAAGTCAAGTATTTCTAATGGGTTTGTTACGTTGGGGCCAAGACGGTCTGAGTTTCAAACTATGCCACCGCAGGATTATAATTTTATAGGCATTAACCAATGGCTGGATATGCTGGCTGTTCATGAATATCGTCACATTGTTCAGTTTCAGCATAGTAAAACAGGTTGGAATAAGCTTTTTTACTATCTGTTTGGGCAAAATACGCAAGCAGGAATGGCTGCAGTGGCTGCTCCAGATTGGTTTTGGGAAGGAGATGCTGTGGCTACTGAAACAGCTTTGACTCATAGTGGAAGGGGAAGAATGCCTTCTTTTAATAGGACTTTCAGGACTAATTTATTGGAAGGGAAAAGGTATAGTTACAACAAACAGCATTTGAGATCTTACAAAGATTTTGTGCCCAATCACTATGTGCTAGGCTATCATATGGTTACGCATTTGCGAAGAAATGAGCGTGCAAATATATGGGGTGAGGTAAGTCATGATGCGTTTAGCTGGCCGTTTATTCCATTTACCTTTAGTAATGCATTGAAGAAAAATAGAGGCAAATATCTGGTGCCTACTTATGAAGAAATGATGGATGACTTGGATAGTGTTTGGAGTAATCAGTTAAAAAATATTAAGCCCACTCAATTTGTAGGCGTTAACAATAGAAAATCAGATGTTTTTACAGAGTATTATTACCCGCAACAACTGGCCAATGGAAAGATAGTGGCATATAAAACTGGTATTGGCGATGTAGGGCAGGTGGTGGTTATTAATAATGACGGAACGGAAGAAACGGCTTTTATAACAGGACCATTTAATGATTCGGGAATGCTATCTGTGCGTGGCAATAAGCTGGTGTGGGTCGAATATCGGTTTGATCCTAGGTGGAGGGCGAAGAACTATTCAGTTGTGAAAATTTATGATTTTGACACACAAAGAGCCACTACACTTACTCATAAAAGTAGATACGTAAGTGCAGCCATTTCACCTGATGAAAAGAAAATAGTAGCGGCTACCACTTCAGAAGAAGGCTTAAATTACATTGCTATAATAGATATTAACACAGGAGAAGAGGTGAAGAGGATAGGAGGTAAAAGTAATGTGATTTATTCTATGCCGAGGTGGGTGAATAATGGTCAAGTGGTAGTAGGAAAAATTTATAATGAAGGTAAGGAAATTGTGCGAGTGGATGTGGAAACAGAGCAAGAGGTTGTTTTAATGCCCCATAGTAGTCAAAATGTAGGGCATCAGGTGGTTATGAACGATTATTTGCTTTATAATAGTCCTATTAGTGGGGTGGATAATATCTATGCAAGAAAAATAAGTACTGGCCAGGTATATCAAGTGGTCTCCAGCAAATACGGAGCATATAATCCATCATTATCTGTTGATGGTAAATGGTTGTATTATAATGAGTATACGGTTAATGGAATGGATGTGGTGAAGGTCAGGTTTTCTCCTGAGCAGTGGAAGCCTTTTGATGAAGTGTTGAAATATGACGTAAAATATTATCAACCGTTGATAGATCAAGAGCAGAAAGAAGATTTACTATTGCATACACCTGAAGTGGCGTACATATCGAAGAAATATAGTAAAGCGGGGCATATGTTTAATGTACATAGTTGGGGGCCTTACGCGACTACAGATTTAACTAAAGCTCAGGTAGGAGTGTTTTCAAGAGACGTGCTCAGTACTACTAATGCATCATTAGGGTATACTTATGATGTAGAAGAAGAGGTGGGGTACGGAGCTTTTAATTTGAGCTATCAGGGGTGGTACCCTGTTGTAGACCTTGAAGTTACGAAAGGTGATAGGTCTACTAAGGAGCTACTCGATGGTGAAGATACTAGGTTTAACTGGACAGAAACCACTGCAGATCTGGGAGTACGTTTACCCTTACTTCTGACCAAGTCTGCCTATTTATCAGAGCTATCATTATCTTCAAAGGTGGGCTTAGTAAAAGTGGAAGACTTTAATCAAAGTGTAAGGTTTATAGATCAACAAGCCAATGGTGATTTATATACTTTAAATACAGGCTTAAGCTATTATAGGCTGCTTAAACAAAGTACAAGAGATATTTACAGTAAGTGGGGGCAGTCAATATGGTTAAACTATACCAGTACGCCTTTTGGAGGTGATTATGTAGCTGGGCAGCTATCGGCTTATGCTACTTCATATTTCCCTGGATTGTTTAAACATCATTCACTTTATCTTAGAGGCTCTTTTCAGCACCGAAAATGGGACTACTTATCGCAAAGTCAGGCTTTATATATATTAAGAAATCAGGTTTTCTTGCCTAGAGGGTATTCACATAATACATGGCAAGATTTCACTACGCTTTCGGCAAATTATGCCTTGCCTCTATGTTATCCTGATTTTTCTATCGGGCCTTTGGTAAACATAAAAAGAATTAGAACAAATTTATTTTATGATTATGGTTATGCGCAGTTAGACTATGTGACCAGTGATGGAAACCCTGTTTTTCGAAGCTCAGACTTTAATTCTTTTGGTGCAGATTTTTTATTTGATATAAATATTTTGCGTTTTCCTACAGAAGTTTCGTTAGGTGCGCGAATTTCGTATGCAAAACCTAATGATTATAACTCAGGAGGTAGTAAGTTTGAGCTTCTGATATCAAATATCAGTTTTTAGAAGAAATTCAGATTTAAAAACATAGTTATTTGAATAAAGGAATTTTAACACCTATTTTTGACACAAAAATTTTTAAGACAGACCTATGGCAGAAGTAATACGTATGCCCAAAATGAGCGATACCATGGAAGAAGGGGTAATCGCGTCTTGGTTAGTGAAGGAAGGAGACAAAGTAAGCTCGGGCGATATACTAGCAGAAGTAGAAACAGATAAAGCAACCATGGAGTTAGAATCCTATGAAGATGGGACTTTGCTTCACATTGGTGTAAAGGAAAAAGATGCTGTACCTGTAGATGGTGTAATAGCTATAATTGGTGAAGAAGGAGAGGATATTAGTGGGTTGTTAGATGAAATCAAAAATGGCGGAACTGGAGAGGCTAAAAGTGAAGAAAGCACAGAAGCAGAAGATTCAGGTGATGATGGAGAAGAAGCAGAAGATATAGATGTGTCAGATGTTAATGCTTCAGTAATCACAATGCCTAAAATGAGTGATACCATGACTGATGGTACCATAGCATCATGGCTTAAGAAAGAAGGTGATAAAGTAGAATCAGGAGATATTCTGGCAGAAGTAGAAACCGATAAGGCTACTATGGAGCTAGAAGCGTATGAAGATGGTACTTTACTTTATATAGGTGTTAAAGAAGGTGATTCTGTACCAGTAGATGGTGTAATAGCTGTTATTGGAGAAGAAGGTGCCGACTTCCAAAAGCTTTTAAAGGCTCAAGAGTCTAAAGGTAAAAAAGGTTCATCTTCAGAAGCTAAGAAGGAAGCCAAAAAAGAAGCTCCTGCTAAGAAGGAAGAAGCTTCTACAAGTGCTGCTGCAGCTGCACCTAGCGCTACTGCTTCTAATGATTCTAGCAGAGTGAAGGCATCTCCTTTGGCTAAGAAAATGGCTGAAGATAAAGGGTATGACCTTTCTCAAATTCAAGGTTCTGGAGATAATGGTAGAATTGTGAAAAGAGATGTTGAGGCATTTACGCCTTCTGCAGCTCCTGCCGCAACTGCACCAGCAGCTCAAGGATCAGCTAAAACAGAAACTATTAGCTTGCCTCAAGTAGTAGGTGAAGAAAGCTATGAAGAAGTGAAGGTTTCTCAAATGAGAAAAACTATCGGTAAGCGTCTTGCTGAAAGTAAATTCACTGCTCCCCACTTCTACGTTACCATGGAAATTAACATGGATAAGGCTATTGAAGCTAGAAAAGCAATGAACGAATATTCACCTGTGAAAATTAGCTTTAATGACTTAGTGGTGAAGGCGGTAGCGGCTTCATTAAGACAGCATCCTAAAGTGAATTCTTCTTGGAGAGGTGATACTATCAGATATAATAAGCACATTCACATTGGTGTAGCAGTAGCTGTAGACGAAGGTCTATTAGTACCTGTGGTGCGTTTTGCTGATAATAAGTCATTATCTCACATTTCAGCTGAGGTTAAAGATTTAGTAGGTAAAGCTAACAGCAAAAAATTACAACCTAGTGACTGGGAGGGTAACACGTTTACTATCTCTAATTTGGGTATGTTTGGCGTTGAGGAATTTACTGCTATCGTTAACCCGCCAGATGCGTGTATCTTGGCAGTGGGAGGTATTAAAGAAACGGCTGTAGTTAAAAACGGTCAGTTAGTGCCTGGTAATGTAATGAAAGTAACTTTATCATGTGATCACAGAGTGGTAGATGGAGCTATGGGAGCTGCATTCCTTAAAACACTTAAAGGGTTGTTAGAAGATCCTGTGAGAATTTTGATATAAGAATATTATAGAGAAATAAACATTATACCCTGACAGTTGATTTAATTGTCAGGGTTTTTATTTAAATAGAAAAATGGGAAAGATAAAAGTAAGATCAACCACAGTATTAGCAGTAGTGCATAATGGACAAGTGGCTGTTGGTGCTGATGGACAGGCTACTATGGGTAACTATGTGGCTAAAAGCAATGTGAAGAAGATAAGAAAGCTGCAAGGAGGTAAGATTGTAACCGGTTTTGCAGGGTCTACGGCTGATGCTTTCACGTTATTAGAAAGATTTGATGAAAAGCTAAATAGCTACGGAGGAAATATGAAACGTGCTGCTATAGAGCTTGCTAAAGATTGGCGTACTGACAGGTATTTGAGAAAACTTGAAGCAATGTTGATAGCAGCAGATAAGGATGAGGTTTTGGTGATATCTGGTACTGGAGATGTATTGGAGCCAGATAATTCGGTAGCGGCTATAGGAAGTGGTTCTATGTATGCTCAGAGTGCAGCCTTGGCATTGAAGAAACATGCTCAGCACCTGAGTGCAGAAGAAATGGTAAGAGAAGGTTTAACCATTGCTGCTGATACTTGTATTTATACTAATCATAATTTTATTATTGAAACTATAGACGCTTAATACCATGCTAACTATTTATCATAATCCAAGATGCACCAAGAGTAGGGAAACACTAAAGATTATTGAAGATAGTGGCGAAATGGTGGAAATAGTGGAATACTTAAAAACTACACCGAGCAAAGATGAACTCAAAAAGCTAATAGCAAAGCTGAATATATCTGCAGAGCAGTTAGTGAGAAAAGGTGAAGCAGTTTATAAGGAGCAATATAAAGGTAAAACGTTGACGGAGGAGGAGTGGATAGAGGCCATGGAGGAAAATCCAAAGCTGATAGAAAGGCCAATAGTGGTAAAGGGAGAGAAGGCAGTAATAGGAAGGCCGCCTGAAAACGTAAATGAATTGTTATAAAAAAAGAGGACTAAATTTTAGTCCTCTTTTTTTATGGTAAATAAAAATCGAAGTTATTATTATTCATGCATTTAAAATGCCCTTTGGGACATTTTGAGTAACCTATTTTGGAGCATGGTCTACAGCCTAGGTTATTGTTTTCAAAAACTGTGAACTTTGTGCGATAAGGATACATGCCAAACATGGGGATGGTGTTACCCCAAATGCTGAATATTTGTTTCTTAAAAGCCGCTGCTATATGCATAAGCCCGGTGTCATGAGTAAATACGTAATCTGCCTGTTTAACTAATGATGCTGATTGGTTGAGATTGAACTTTCCGCATGCATTGAATATATCTGCTTTTTTATTCATACGGGTTAGGCCTTCTTCTTTAATTTCATCATCTGACTTGGTGAAGAATCTTACAATAAATTCTGCTTCCTCTTTGTCTCCAGGCCCTCCTAGTAGTACAATGGGCTTGTTGATTTTATCGCAAAGCTCAATCATTCTTTTTAGAGGTAGTTTTTTAGTGTTATGCTGTGCTCCAATAGCATAAGCTACGTACCCTTTTTGGTGACTTGCTGGCAGCCAGTCCATAGGTACTTCATCTTTTTCTGGTATGAAGTAATCCAAGCCCAAATTATCCATTTTGACCCCCAGTGGAGCTACAGTATCCATGTACCTGTCTACTATGTGCGTGTTGGGGAGTTTATTTATTTTAAAATTGACCATTAGCCATTTTTCTCTATTCAGTTTATTGAATGAGTAGCTTTTGGCTTTTAGACTGCTTTTAATGCGTCTGGTTCTTAAATTTTTATGTAAGTCGATGACATAATCGAACCCTTCACTTTTAAGTTCTTTTATTAAATTTTGAAAGCTGCCTTCTAAATAATGTACTTTATCAATATAAGGATTGTTCTCCACTATTGATTTAAATTGTGTTTTGGTACAAAAGTGTACCTCAGCATCCAGTTGTGTTTTTACTGTTCGCATCACTGGTGTGGTGAGTACAATGTCTCCAATGGAGCTAAACCGGATAATTAATATCTTCTTTTTCATGAAAGCCTTCAGTCTTTATTTTAAAGTAGCAAGTGCTTTATTCTTTCTGTCAGTAAAGTATTTGTCTATTTCAGCTAGTGTTAAGCTATTGAGGTTCATCTCTTTTGTTAAACCGCCTTTTCTTCCTACGCATAGCCCATAGTACATGTCAGCATACCCTTCTTTGGCGTGTGCATCTGGGTTAATGCTGAGCATTACATTATTTTCTATAGCGTAATGTACCCAACGCCAATCGATGTCTAACCTGCGAGGGTTGGCATTTATTTCTATCACCACATTGTGCTTAGCACAAGCATCTATTATTGCTTTATGGTCTACCGGGTATCCTTTTCTTTGAAGTAAAAGTCTTCCTGTCATGTGCCCTAAGATGGTGGTGAAAGGATGCTCAATGGCTTTTAAAAGTCTTTCAGTAGCTTTTGCTGCATCCATATTGAGTACGGAGTGTACCGATGCCACAATGAAATCAAAACTAGCTAACGTTTTATTGTCGTAATCCAGCGTGCCATCAGGTAAGATATCGCACTCTATGCCTTTGAATATTTTAAAATCTTTAAAAGAGGCATTGAGATGATCAATTTCTTCTTGTTGTTCTTTTACACGGTTTTCGTAAAGTCCATTGGCGTAGTAAAATGAAGACTTGCTGTGGTCAGTGATGCCTAAATATTCATAACCTAATTCTTTACAGTGATTAGCCATTTCTTCTAATGAATGCTTTCCATCACTATAGGTAGAGTGGTTGTGAAGTATTCCTTTCAAATCTTCCATTTCAACAAGCTTAGGCAATTTGTTATCCTTAGCTAAGTCAAACTCAAAAGCCCCTTCTCTTAACTCTGGTGCTATATATTGTAAGCCGGCAGCAGTGTATATTTCCTCCTCATTAGCGGTTTTTTTGCTTTTTGCAACTTCGAAAAGGCTCTCATTTTCTTTGTAGTTATAATGCAAATGACTGGCTGTGCCTGTGGTGATAAACAGCTGATGGTTAAATTCTGCTGCAGGAACAAATTTCACTCTAAGTGCTATTTTGCTTTCCTCAAAAGTTCCTCTCCAATTAAAAGGGCTACTTTTTAAAGGCTCGTAGTTGATGTTGGGGAGGTTTTTTAAAAACGCTTTTATATCAGTTTCTGCAGTGCTAGCTATTATGATGAGGATTTCATCAATGGTTTCTAACTTTCTTCTAAGCTGACCACTTTCTGATATTTGGATATCCTTAAAGTTTTCTTTTATAGATGTTATTAGCTGATTGCAAAGCTCTTCAGCGATTGCGTATAAAAGTTTTCCCTCATGTTGCGAACGGAAGGCTAAAGCTTCTTTGATGTTGTCCTGAGTTTTTTCTCCGAAACCTTTAAGTTTAGCCAATTGACCATTGTCTATGGCAGCTAACAATTGCTCACTGTTTGTGATATCTAGCTCTTGCCATATCTGCCTTATTTTTTTTGCGCCTATTCCTTTTAAAGTAAGTAAGTCTAAAAGTCCTTCAGGAGTTTGACTAATAAGCTCATTTAAAATGGTAAGGCTGCCCGTATTTTTTATTTCTTCTATGGATGTAGCGATACTTTTGCCCACCCCCTGAATTTTGGATATCTCATCAGTAGACATGCCATCCAGCTGATCAGTGCTTCTTTCCAGGTTAAAGATTGCATTGTTATAGCTCTTTATTTTAAATGGGTTTTCACTATGCAACTCCATCATTTGCATCGTACTTTTTAAAACCTTAATTATAGATTCGTTATCCAAAATTGATGTATTTAAATTTTATCCTTTTAAAACTATTTTTTACGGTCTAGTCATTAGAATATTACGTAAAAAACATGGCAGTTGATCTCCGATTTGTAAATTTAGGAAATGTAACCCCTAATGAGATAGGATATTGAATAAAGAAATAGTTACTTTCATTAACTCATGAATTAAACTTAACCTAGTCTATGTTTCCTTATCTACGATCTGCTGTATTTTTCATGTCATTTTTTTTCGTTTCATATTTGTCTCAGGCACAGTTAGAGCAAGATTTTGTATTTGAAAAGGAGGTGAAATACAGCGAAGGTTATTTTACAGTAATACCTGCCGGTGAGCTTGGAGCAGTTATTATTCACGATACCAATGAGTACAGAAGAAAGGAAGGTGAAGTGTGGACACTGAGCGTGTTAGATACTGTGCTATCGGTATGCTGGGAGAAGGAGATTTTTATAGATAGTAAGCTTACTTTTAAAGGATATGCCCTTAATAACGATAAGCTTTATGTGCTCTATAGAGAAGGAGAGGGCCTAAGGGAAGACTATAAGCTTATAGAAGCAAACCTCATAACATCTGATATACGTGCTTTTGATATTCATAATGAGTTGGAGTTAGATCTGACCCAGATGCATGTGATAGGGACAGGTCTTATTTTAGGAGGTTATGTGCGCAATAGTCCTTCCATGGTTATTTATCAGTTTGGAGAAGAGAAGGCCTCGGTATTGCCAGGGTATTTTGATGGTCGTAGCGATTTGCTCGATATTAGTGTTAATTCTAACGGTACTTTTAATGTGCTTGTGCAAGAGCGCCAGTTTGGTGAATACCTGTTGAAGTTTGCTACTTTTTCAGAATATGGGAAGGTTTTATTTGAGCGTACAGCCACGCTTGGTAACAAAATAAAAGCTACTGATGCCAGATGTACAGATTTTATTTCGGGCTATATGATGTTGGTTGGTACCTATAGTAACAGCGCCTCTTTAGAATCAGAAGGTGTTTTTTATGTTAAACTAATGCCGCCAGGGGAGGAGAATGTAGTTAAATTTCATAAGTACGCTGATATGGAGAACTATTTTAATTACATGGGAGAAAAGCGAGCTAATAAACTGATAGAAAAGGCAGAGCATAAAAAGGCAAAAGGAAAAAAGTATGCCTTTGATATTCCGGCTTATTTTAAGAACATAAAATACAATAGTAAAGGTGATTTAATTATAGGTCTGGAGGTGGTAGATCCTGACTATGAACCTAGAAGAAATGGCTTTTATAATAATTACCTCTATACCCATGACCCGGCAGTAATGAATAGTCCGCTTTATCAGCGGTATTCGCGTACGCCTTATACTTATCGCAATCTTGCTGATATTGATCACTATAAATATTTAGAATTGTTGGTTTTGAAGCTTTCGAAAGAAGGTGAACATTTGTCTGATTATGCATTGCCTTATAGAAGTGATGACGATATCCAACTATTTGAATTAGATGATGTAGGCGCCTTTGGAGAAGTGGGTGATGACATGGGCGTTTTTTATTACAAAGAGACCGAGCTTACATATAAGCTTTATAAACAAGATACCGTAGTGTCAGATACTGTAGCTGTTCGCTTGCCCAATGCGAGTGATGAAATTGTCCATGGCTATGATGATGTGGGTAGAAGTAGCTACTGGTTTGATAATAAATATCTTTTCTGGGGGTATCACCGTGTTAAAAATGATGACTTCAAATCCCCTGATGATAGGCGTTTGGTGTTGTTTATTAATAGGGTTTTTTCTGAATAATTTCTTTCTTTATTTATTTTACATACTTTTGCGGCTGAAATATAAATAAATAAATTTTTAATTAAAAATTTATTTGTAATGGGGGATGCTTTTATGGGAAAACATTTTTTTTATGGATTATAATAAATATAAATATTCACATAATAAACATTAAATAATGAAATTTAAGTTGCCTTCTATACTGTTAATCATCATATTACCATTTATTTCTCATGCTCAAAATTCCATATCCATTAATGAGGGATTTGGATACAATGTTTCAGCTGATAAATTCAATTATGATGGTGAAAATGTTGGGAATTACTCAATAGGCTGGTATGATGATTCATGGAATTCAACTGGTTCTACAGCTTATTTATCCGGCTTTGGTGGGGTGAAGTTTTTTACACAAAGCCAATTGAGATTGGTTATGACTCCAGAGGACGGCTTTTTAGGTGTAGGGACTGATTCCCCAGATGCTTTATTACATGTTAGGAAGGGGAGTACAGGTCATAGTTGGTCTCCAATATTAGGGACGGTAGGCATATTTGAAAGTAATGATGCAAGTAGAGCATTTCTTACTATTTTGGGTAAGTCAAATGGGCAGTCTGAACTTTGGTTTGCTGATGAAGATAATCAAGCATCTGGTAGAGTAAGGTATGATCATGTCAATGATCATTTGGTGCTTTATACTGCGCACAATTCTAATAATAATTTAATGATAGATAAAAATGGGCAGGTAGGTATTGGCACGTATCAGCCAGATGCAGCACTAACCGTAAACGGTAAAATTCACTCTAAAGAGGTTAAAGTGGATCTTAATATACCTGCTCCTGATTATGTGTTTGCGCCAGAATATGAACTTCCTTCATTATCATTTATAGAGCAATACATTAAAGAAAACCAGCATCTTCCTGAAGTACCCTCTGCTATAGAAATGGAAGAAGAAGGGGTGGAAGTAGGTGAAATGAATATGATACTCCTTAAAAAGGTAGAAGAGCTTACATTACATATTATTGAATTAGAAAAACGAATTAAGGAATTAGAAAGAAGCGATGATTAAAAAACTTAATTAACAGGTTTTCTACTTTTATTATTATACTGTAATGGAATAGAATCATATTCCCAAAATGTAGTCTTAGAAAGGGAATTAAACTATAGTTTTAGTCAGAACCCAATGTTTGATGATGTTGATTTAGACTTTAATCAAATGGGGGAGTATGTCATTGTGAGAACTAATACCAATTTGTCTCATGCTACAAGTTCTATCTCAATCGAAATGCCAAATGATGTAGTAATTTTTGTTGAAAGAAATGCTTATTATCTTTCAGGGGACAATGAATTCGAATGGGAGGGAGTAATAGCATCGGCTAATTATGCTGGAGGAAAAGTCTCTTTTATTAACACTAATGATGGGATTTCAGGTTTAGTAAATCTAAATAATTATTTGTTTTACAGAATTATGCCGCTTGGAGATGGTTATAGTGTAATTTATAAATCTAATCACTCAATGGTTAATGACTGTGATTCATATGATCTACCTCAGGAAAAACTGACTAATACGGGCGATTTAGATGGTAGAATAGGCAGTACATGTAACGGATTAAGTTTTTATCGGCTCGTAATAGCATATACACCTGGTTTTCGATCTCATTTCAATTCAGATGAAAAAGTTCATGATTATTTTGAACAAGTTGTTGATGCTATTAATGACACGTATATACAGAGTAATCTTCAAGTAAGAGCGAGGTTAGTGCTTACTTATAAAACCTCGGATAATGGCACGGGCGATAAGGATGAAGATTATAATCATTTTGTTAAAGACAATACTGCTGGATTTAATGATAGATTTGATGAAATATTTGAGATGGTGTTTGATCATAATTCTGATGTTGGACTTTTATTTGCCGAAGATAACTACGGTGGAAGGGCTCATAGGAATAGGAAGCTGGCAGTAGTAGGTGCGGGTACTAGTTCTCCTGGCTATGGAGGTAATATTGCTGCACATGAAATAGGGCATATGTTTGATCTTGAGCACAACAGGGAGGAGTTTGGCTGGTGGAAAAAGAAAGTAAACGGTTTAGAATGGGCTTTGGATGAAAAAAAAGCATATGGCTATCGAGGTACCAATAATAAGTCAATTATGTCGTATGGTAACCAAACAAGAATTCGTATTTACTCAGACCCCAATTTCACATTTCCTGATGGAGAAAGTGCTGGAGATAATTATGCAAAAGCAAGGGATTTTATTAATGGTCATATTAGTAATGTAATTACTCATGCAGATACTAAAATAATTGCACTAAATAATTATACTGTATCAGCTGATAGAAGAGTTCAACTCTTTGCTCGCAATGAAATCATTTCAAATACTTCAATATCATATCCTTTTAGCCGCTTATTGTTGCAAGCTCAAGAACAAATTACATTAAAACCTGATACTCATTATAGAAATGGGAGTGAGGTTAAGGTGAAGATTTTAAATTGTGCCGAAAGTTCCAGTGTTAATAGGATAAGTGGTTTTAATACAAAAGATGAAGAAATCCTTGTTCTGGCAGACCCTGCTATACATTCTATAATAAAAATGGAACCTAAAGAATTAGAAATTTACCCTAACCCTTTCGAATCTGAATTGAAATTCAAGTTAAGTTCTTCTAGCGATGAAATAATAAGATTGATGATTTATAATAGTTTAGGGCAAATAATGATGGGAAAAACATTTAAAGGAAGTCATGGTAGAATTGAATTAGATATAAAGTTGCCTGAATTAAAATCAGGAGTTTATTATTATAAAGTCATTAGTAAGGATAAGATATACTCTGGAAGTGTTTTAAAAGATTAAGATGAATAAAGTTTTTACAATTGAAACTATCATCAAATTGCTGATGATAGTAATTTGTTGGGCTGTTAATTTACATTGTAATGGTCAGATTAATGGCGTAGAGTTGTCCCCTATGGTATTGGGTAATAGGTTAGAAAACCCTTACTCTGTAGAAAATATGAGTTTAGCTTATGAGCATTTAGTTGCACGGGGAGATGATGTTCCTGAAATTCAAATTGAAGTGACACATAAGTATATAAAGTTTTATCCTAGGGATTCGTCTGATTATATTCATTTATGGGAAGATGAATCCTTGGAAATTTTCGATCACCCTCTTGATTATGAAATTGTCTCATTTGGAGACTATTATATTGACCCCAGCTTGGAACCTGGTCAGGTGACTTTTCAATATACTGTTATTCCTGAGGGGTATCATTTTTCAGAGGAAATTGATGCAATTCCTCATGAAGCTCTTGCGGAATTATATCTTACTGATAGCGATGATGGTTTGGATCAAAGCGGGCGGACTGCAGCTACAGATAATGATTTAGAACAATTTAATATGAATCTTGAGGATGAGGCCCTCTTGATTTCCGGAAATGGTAATGAAATTATTGATTCGCCAAATGCAAGAAGAAATAAATATAGGCCATCAGGTAAGATTTATATTGAGTCAACTGTCGGAACCATCAATTTATCAGGTAAATCTTATGAAGGAGTGCCAAGAGTAAAAGCTCGTGTTAGAAGGTGGTTTACTGTTAAAACAGCTTTTACTAATGCTAATGGTGAGTTTGAGGTTAATCATCGATTTAGAAGAGATGTTAATTTTGGAATAATTTATAGAAATGGTTTTGCTTCAATAAATCCAAGCCCCATTTCTGGTACTTACCTTATGTATGGAGGAGCATTTATGAATGGTCCTAAAGGAAAATCTTGGACTCATTATTCTAGTGAAGGGAATGAAAGTCATCTTTGGGGGACATTGATGCAAGCAGTTTATGATTATCACCATACATATGCTCCAATGTATAAAATTGGAGCGCCTTCAACTAATCTCAAAATAGCGGCACATTTACCTCAAGATTTAACATTCGGAATTTTTGATAATGACAGAGCATTTGCTCTAATGGCCTATCAGCAGCAATTATTAGGAATAGATGTGGATATACGCATAGGTTTATCAGATATATATATCAAGAAATTAGGATATAAAGATTTATATTTAACTGCAATACATGAATTAAGTCATGCCGCTCATTGGGAGAAATGTCGGAATTGGTCTTCAGTTGTAATTAATAAGTCTAATCGAATGGTCACAGAGGCATGGGCGGATGGTGTAGAGGAGGCTGCGGCTTTATATAAGTTTTCTCATTCATCATATTTTCAACCACAGATTGATTTAGAGCAAAGGATTGAATTAAAATACCCCCAGGTAATTGTTAGAGATTTAAAGGATGATACTAATGATGATAGTATAATTGATAATGTATCAGGAGTAACTCTTGAAAACATGTTCCTTTCATTAGAGAATCCGCTTATACATAACTCTTTAGAGGCATGGAGGGATAATCTAATAAGGTACTATCCTTTGAAAAAGGAGAGTATTAGAGAATATTTTTCTCAATGGCTAGAAGAAGATTATATTCCTTGTGCAGATGCTCCTTTAATACTTAGTCAAGATTTGACAGGCCAGGTGACTTATACAGTAGAACACACAAATTCTATTGTTTTTAAACCTGGTTTTCGTTTTAGGGCTCTGTCTAGTAATTATAGTTTTGAAGCAAAAGTATTTTGTTCAGTTAACTCTAGAGTAGCATTTAATAAAATGGAAAAACTGACACATATTGATGATGTGAAATTGTCGGACAATATTTCTGTCATTAAGTTAGTTGATGATGGGCTAATTAAAGAGTCGGTTGACCATCAAGTTTCAATGTTTCCAAATCCTGTGCTAGATATAGTCAATATCAATGGAGAAGGAGTATATGATGTTACTATATGGACGATGAGAGGTGAAAAAATTTATCATAAGTCAGACTTTAAAAATAAAGGGTGTATAGATTTAAGGTTTTTAGACTCTGGTTTATACATAATAAGACTTGTAAATAATAATATTACTAGATCTACTAAATTTATAAAAAAATGATTCATAAAAAGAGTTTAATTTTTCTTTTATTACTTTTTTCTATTTCTGTCAATGCGCAGTATTTATATGTGCCTGGTGGTATTAATTCTGGTGTTGGAGAAGTTACTAATGGTAGTGGAAATGTTGGTATTGGTGTGGCAAATCCGTTATATCGACTACATGTTGGAGGTGAGATTCGTGCTAATGAACGTATAGTTGCTGAGAAGGATGGCGCATATAGAGTGGCTTTAAATGCTGAGAATTCTGGATATATAGTAGGAAGAGATCAATTGAACGAAGTTAAATTTAAGATTAGTTCTCAGGGAAATTCGTATTTACTTGGAGGTAATGTAGGTATAGGTGTTTCTGATGCTCGAGCCAAGTTAGAAATCAAAGCCGTAGGGGACGGGGCTGAAATTTTGAGATTATCGTCCGAGCGTGCATGGGCATTTAAGCAATCGGGATCAAGCACTACTGCCAATTTGGCTTTACAGGATTTGGCAGGAGGTAAAAAGTTTATGATAAATGATTATAATGGAGACAATAGTTTTTACTTTGCGCCTTCCGATGGTAGCGCTTATTTCAAAGGAAATATTTTGGTAGGCAAAACTTACAGTGAACAAGAAAATCACTCTTATAAATTGGATGTTAATGGTAAAATAAGAGCCAATGAAATAGTTGTGAACACTAATGGAGCAGATTTTGTCTTTAATGAAAGCTATAAATTGATGAGTCTAGAGGAGGTTGAGCAGTTTATTTTAGCTAATCGTCACCTTTCCGAAATTCCTTCTGCAAGTGATATGCAAACAGCAGGTATGTCAGTGGGTGAGTTGAATGTTAAATTATTACAGAAGATTGAAGAGTTGACATTATATGTAATTGAACAGAATAAAGAAAATAAAAAACTAACTGAAGAGGTAGTTTTGTTAAATCAAAAGTATAACGAATTATTAAATAAACTAGAGAAAAAATAATGAAATCAATTTTAAGTTTTTTCATTCTTGCTTTACCAATACTTTGTAATGCGCAAAATATTTACCTGCCTAATGGAGCAGAAGGTATACAGTCGACTATCACAGAAAATAATAACGTTGGAGTAGGAACTTCATCTCCTAGAGTAGATTTCGAAGTTTCGGGTAGTGATATGATACTTTCTTATAGAGATTTACCTACTGGACTTCATATTAGAACAGATAATCATGGAGATTCGTTTATAAATAATATGGATGGGTTTGTTGAGAATGGATTAGAAGGAAATGGGAAGTTATTTGTAACAGGTATGGGGGGCATATATTTGCAGACCGCAAAGGACGGTGCAGCTTATGGTACCTCTGGGAAAACAAGAATGTACATCAATGATGAAAATGGATGGGTAGGTATTAATACTGAAAGCCCACAAGCTACTCTTGATGTACAAGGTATGATTGCATGGGGTTCAAGTGGATCAAAGTTGACAAATGATGCCGGGGCTGCTATAGAATTAAAAGGAAATGGAACACCTTACATAGATTTTTCTAATAGTAGTGAAGATGATTTTGATGCTCGTTTTGTTCTACAAAGTGATGATCTACTTTCATTAGCAGGAGCGAACTTAGTAATAGGCAAAAGCTCTCAAACTAATAGCAACTATAAGCTTGAGGTTTATGGACCTATGAGGGCTAATGAAATAGTTGTAAATACTACTGGTGCAGATTTTGTTTTCGAAGAGAGTTATAATCTACCATCATTGGACTATGTAGAAAAATACATTATAGAACATCATCATTTACCTGAAGTTCCTTCGGCTGAAGATATGCAAGAAAACGGTATGTCAGTAGGGCAGTTAAATACTACTTTATTACAAAAGGTGGAAGAATTAACATTATATATTCTTGAATTGAAAAAACAAAATGAAGAATTGTCTGATCGGTTAGATAAGCTAGAGCAATAAGTTTTATCTATAGAGATAAATTATAAAGTCAAAAGAGAAGGGAATGTGATTTCCTTCTCTTTTTTTGTTAAAATACATTAAATGGTTCGATAAAGAAGAAGCTGTATTATCCTACAGTCCTTATTTCGAATTTATTTACAGCTATGATGTAGCATTCACAAAAGTTGAAGCTTTAGACTAATTAGGATGTGCTAGGTAAGTGAATCATGCAAGGGTTTAATTGTGCCCCCTTGCATGATGTGAACTTTAGTGCTTAATATTTAATTTCGAAATTGTCAAAAGTGGCCTCGTTTTCAGAGCTCTTTTGCGCTTCTACAAACAGTCCAGCTCTTATTCCCCATGACCACCAAGCTAGCTGATTGCCAATGACTTCTTCTTTTTCATTAACGCTGTCTTTGATCTGTTGCCAGTCCTTCTCATTAGTTTTGAAATAGAATTTGGCTTGATGCCCATTTTTAACTTCAGCTTTTAAAGTAATGGTTTTACTAGTGTTGGTGTATAGCGTATTAAGTTTATATAGCTGATCTTCATCCATAGACCAGAGCATGATAGAATCATTTTTAACGCCTATTCCTATGCTTCTTTTTGGTGTTGAGTATATTGATAAACCTTTTAAGACAGGCTGAAGGTCTGAAATTTTTGTGGTAATAGTAAAGTTTGCTTTTTCTGGACTTACGCCTATAAAGCCAAAATGGCTATTAGTGCTATCAGCTGATAAATGTAGCTTTCCATTTTGTAGGTAGGCTTTTTTTGCGTGTACATCCATATTTCGTTGCCATTGATAATTCAGTTGTTTCTCTTGAAAGTCGTCCTTGAAATTAGAAGCTGGTAGAGCATTAGGGTCTTTGATACTGTCCGTGCTGAAATATGGCCACTCACTTTCTGTGTCCCACAAAAGTTGACTTAATAATACTGTTCTTCCTAAAAATGGGAAGCCTTGTTGTGGGTAGGCATGATAAAGATAGTACCAGTTGTTTTTGGTTTGTATGGCGGTGCCGTGTCCTGGGCATTTCCATGCTTGGTTGCTTTTTAGTATAGGGTTTTTGTCAAACTTTTGCCAAGGCCCCATCATGGTTTTAGCTCTTGCAACGCCCACTTGATAGTCGCAGGATTGTCCACAGCAGGCATTACCAGAGTAAATAAGGTAAAGGTATTCACCATTTTTTATAATGCATTGTCCTTCTGTTCCTCCGCGCTCCCATAAATTATTATCTGCAGTTATCACCTCAAAAGCTTCTCCATTTAAACTAAGGCCATTTGCTGATAATGGAGCTCCCAGTATTTGAATAGGTTTGCCTTTATTGAGGCCGTAAGCTTTCCAAGTGATGTATTTTGTGTCATTTTCCTTGTAAACGAAAGCATCAATGGCTTCATTTCCCCATTCTATTATAACCCCATGATCTTCAAAACCATTACTAATATCTGCCGTTGAGGCTACTCCTATACAAGAGGTGCCATCTGTTCTTCTGGCGGTGTAATAGCAAAAGAATGTGCCATTTTCATAATACAGCTCCGGTGCCCAATAGCTGTTAATGGTCCAGCTTGGAGGTGTGGAAAATATGTGGTTGACGAAGGTCCAATGTTCTAAATCATTGGATTGATATATAGGATAGATCGGTCCCCAGTCGTTAGATGAGCCTGTGGCGTAATAAATACCATTTACTTCTATAATTGAAGGGTCTGGAAGCTCTCCGGGTATCACCTGTTTCTGATGGATCACCTGCTGGTGCTGCTGAGTAGGAGTGCTACACTGTGTAATGGTCAATAATAGACCAATGAAATATAAGCTTATTTTAAGTTTCATGAGCGTTTTTTGTAAACTGTTAATATATGAATAATAAGCTTAATTAGTTGTTTAAATCGATTTAGTTTTATGATATGAATAAGTGGAAGCTTTTAGGTAGGAGTGGTGGTAGGAATAATAGAGTAGCAGATGATGGCGCCCCGTTTTTGAGGGGCGCAAAAAAAATTATCTTTTAGTGTCTACTAATTCAGACATTGAAATATGGCCATCTTTAATTACAGTGGTTTTATAATTAGTCTTGTCTACCACTATAGGTTCTAATAAAATGGCGTCTACGGTAAAATCATCAGTAGTAAAAGAAGAATAGTTTTTGACTTTTTCATTTTTAGCTAGAGTAATAGCTACTTCTGCAGCAGTGTGGGCTAGTTTTTCTATGGGTTTGTAAATGGTCATGTCCTGCTGTCCTTTAATGATATATTTTATGGCATCAATTTCTGCATCTTGGCCGCACAGTGTAATGTCTTTTACTAGGTCGAGAGGCAATGCATTTAGAGCTCCTCTTGCTAATGCATCATTGGCAGCTATAATTACATCTGGCTTTACGCTAATACTTGTCAGTAATTCATCGGTTTTCATTAATGATTCTAACTCACTCCAATGTTCCAATATAACATCACCTATTACCTGAATATCTCCCGCATAGATATGCGGTTTTAGTACTTCCATTTGTCCTTTTCTGAAGAGCTTGGCGTTGTTGTCATATTCAGGGCCGTTAATTAATAAATAATTGCCTTTGGGTTGTTGTTTTAACGAATACTCAGCTTGTAGTTTACCTACCATAATATTGTCATAAGATACATAAAAGCTTACGTCCTTGCTGAGGATCATTCTGTCATAGGATAAAACAGGAATGTTAAATTTTTTCGCATATTCAACAATAGCGGCAGCTTGTTTAGCATCTGAAGGTACTACAATCAAAGCATCTACTTTTTGATCTATCAGTTCTTTACCTAGCCTGATTTGCTCCTGAGGGTCTCCGAAAGGTACTTTTGTGATGCTTTCACCTCCTAGTTCTTTAATTTTTTTCTCTAGCAGTTGCTGGTCTAGGTACCACCGGTCTACCACATAGCTGTCCATTAATATGCCTATAGTTTGTGCCTGGCTTATGGTGCAGCTCATCAAGGCTAGCGCCATAGTGCAGATTTTTATGTAAAAATGTTTCATGAAGAGATATTTTAATATTGAGCGTTTATTTAAAATACTAAATAAAGTGCAATTAATGAAGGTGTTGGGGCAGGGAAAAGGCAATATTTATCATAACAATCTAAAAATATTTTATCTAACAGGAGTTTTAAGATCATATAAACTTTTGTCTATATTTGCACAACTTTAAGCTATGCAAAGAAAACTCATACTCGATACCCACCTACTTAATATCACAGTCGATAGGCTTTGCCAGCAACTTATTGAAAATCATGGAAATTTTGCGGAAACTGCCATTTTAGGAATGCAACCCAGAGGGATCCACTTTGCTGATATGATTCATCAAAAGTTAGAAAATGACCTAGGTGTTAAAATAGATATGGGATATCTTGATACTACTTTCTTTAGAGATGACTTCAGAAGGAGAGAAACTCCGGTGAAGGCCAACGCTACTAAGGTGCCATTTATCATAGAAAATAAAAATGTTGTACTTATTGACGATGTGCTGTATACCGGTAGGTCAGTAAGAGCTGCTTTAGATGCTATGATAGCTTTTGGAAGACCTAAGAAAGTAGAGTTATTAGTATTGGTGAATAGAAAGCATACCAGAGATTTACCTATTGAGCCAGATTATATTGGTAAGAATGTAAATACTTTGGATTACCAGCGCGTGTTGGTAGAGCTTGAAGGCGGTAAGCATAATAAAATCTGGTTAATTAATAAGGAAGAAAAATAACAATGTCACAATTAAGTCAAAAACACCTTCTTGGCATAAAAAACATTACTACAGAAGACATTGAACTTATTTTTGAAACAGCAAAATCCTTTAAGGAAGTAATTAACCGCCCTATAAAAAAGGTTCCGTCTCTACGAGACATTACCATTGCCAACGTATTTTTTGAAAATTCAACCAGAACACGACTTTCGTTTGAGTTGGCTGAAAAGCGCCTTTCTGCTGATGTGGTGAACTTTTCATCGTCTACTAGTTCGGTGAAAAAAGGTGAAACACTGTTGGATACAGTAAATAATATATTGGCTATGAAAGTGGATATGGTGGTGATGCGCCATAGCAGTCCGGGAGCTCCTCATTTTTTAGCCAAGCACATAGATGCTAATATTGTAAATGCTGGTGATGGTACGCATGAGCATCCTACTCAAGCGCTTTTAGATTCATTTTCTATATACGAAAAATTTGGTACGCTTCAGGGAGTTAAAGTGGCTATTATAGGTGATATACTTCATTCTCGCGTAGCTATTTCAAATATTTTTGCACTAAAGAAAATGGGGGCAGAGGTGATGGTTTGTGGGCCTAATACACTTCTGCCTAAGCATATTGCTTCGCTAGGGGTGAAGGTAGAATTGGATGTGATGAAGGCACTCAATTGGTGTGATGTGGCTAACGTATTGCGAATACAATTGGAAAGACAGCAAATTAAATATTTCCCATCTTTAAGGGAGTATTCTTTATACTATGGTGTAAATAAAAGAATGCTGGATAAGCTGGATAAGGAAATTACTATTATGCACCCTGGGCCGATCAATAGAGGCGTGGAGTTAACTAGTGATGTGGCGGATTCTGAGCATGCTATTATACTCGACCAGGTAGAAAATGGTGTGGCGGTAAGAATGGCCGTGCTTTATTTACTAGCAGGGGTAAATGGGTAAATAACCAGCCACTCATTGCTGAGTGACTGGAGTTTCGGAAATTAGAGAACGACACCGAAACTAAAAGCATTTAATTCAGGGCCTTTATTAGTGGCGAATAAGTTATTTAGGTCATAGTTGGCGAAGAAGTCAACGTTTTTGTATCCAAATTGAAATCTTACTCCATACCTGAAATCATTGAGGTAATAACCTTCATGATCTCTCATTTTTTCATCATCTCTATTACTGGCTACTGTTTTAGTGTAGCTATCTATTCTATATCCTGCATACATTCCAGCTCCTATTCTAAACCCTTGCTCGGGATTGCAAACGGACCAATGTGAATCGTTGCTGTCATCTTTTTTCCCAAACTGCATCATAGGTACTAGGCTTGCATTTACGTAAGCGGCTGTAAGCTTACTTTTTGAACTATTCATGTCAGAAGCTTCTGTGAAAATGACTCCATTGTCTCCTTCAGTTAGTCTCGTGTCGGCATTTTCAAACTTGAAATTATACCAGCTTACATCTGCTCCCCATAATAAATGCAGTTTGCCTGCTACCTCAGTGTTGTGTATTGATTTTAATGCAATATACCAGCTGCCCCATGGCTTTACTGTATATAATTCATTGTCTGAGCTGGGAGATGAGCCGTTTTCTAAATAATTATTCATTCCAAGATCAATGTTAAAATGATGATGCGTTTTGATCTTTTTATCTTTTTTAGCATCATCGTCACTATTTTCTTGTGCGAAAATGATATTAGCAGCTGATAGAAATGCAAGAGTGATAATTAGCTTTTTCATTGTTTTTCATTTTAGATGAGACATAGTTTTCCTGTATCACTGTTAAAAGTGATTGAAATTTATTTTGAGTTGTATTTTATTTATATGATTATGCCGAAGCTGAAAGTATTAAGGTTAGGGCCTCTGCCATCATTAAAAGTAGGGTTAAGGTCGTAGTTAAAGAATAAGTCGGTGCCTTTGTAGCCTACTTGCAGGCGAACTCCGTACCTGAAGTTGTTGAGATGGAAGTTATCGTGGTTTCTTTTTTTCTCTCTTCCTTCATCTCTAAACACTATTTTGCTGTAGCTGTCGAGCCTGTAGCCTGCGTATGGCCCTAGCCCTATTCTAAAGCTCTTGGTGTTGTTGTTAATGCCAAGGAAGGATTTCTTTTTGCCATCGTCCTTATTGAAATATATAATAGGTATAGCTGAGAAATTTAAGTAAACCACCGTTAGTTTACTTTTTATGAAATCAGCATCTGGATACTGTGTGTCTTCTTCAAAAATAGTGGTATTGTCGTTGTTGATTATTCTGGTATTATCGTCTTGAAATTTAAAGTTATACCAGCTTATGTTTGGTCCCCACTCAAGATACAGAGGGCCTTTTATTTGGGTGCGGTTAATAGAAGCAATAGCAATATACCATGAGCCGAAAGGTCTTACGCCATAAGGCTCACCGCTACCATCAGGGAAGCCATTATCTCCCAGCCAATTATTCATGCCTAAGTCTAAGTTAAATTGATGTTTCTTTTCCTTTTTTTCGTGAGAGATTTTAATCTCTGCAGACATGGATGTGGTATCGGTTTTATGGGCTGTGTCTTTGCTGGTAGCTACTACTATAGTAGTGTCAGATACTGCTTGTTCTGTGTTTGATGTTTTAACTAAGCTTGAATCAGCCTCTAGTTTTAAGCTCAATTTTTGAAGTATGGCATTTAAATCATATTTCTTTATGGTTTCCAAGTCTTCTTGGTTTTTAATTAAGAATATAATTTTGCTTTTACCTACGTTAATAATTACCGAATCAGTGGGGCTAGTTTCCTGTGCGTGTGCATGACTCATGAGCAGGCACAAGAACACTAATCCTAAAACTGATATATATTTATTTTGAGTTTTCATTTTTCTTATTGTTTAGTGCAAACAAGTCATTTTTTGCCTTTCGGATCTCTGCTAGTGGCCCTTCGCTTTCTTTCATCTCTTTGGCAAACTTCACTACCTTTTTAAGGGTTGAATTGCTACTTTCTTGCTCATTTGCTGTTTTAGATGAAGTTTCATTGCTAGCTACTTGCTTTTTGTCAGAGGCAAAGTCTTCTATATTAAAGGTTAGGGTGGTGCCGTTGCTTTCCTTTATTTGGTTATTAGATGCAATATTGTCTTTAGTGGTTGCATCGTTTGTTAATTTTTCTTTTTCCTCAAGTTGAGTGCTTTTTGATTTGTCAACACTTTTGGTCTCTGCAATGGCATGTATTTGTTTTGTTACTGCTGGTTGAGTGTGTTGTTTTTCCTTTTTCTTTTCTGTGTCAATGTTTTTTTTAGGTTGGGATGCAGCTCCTTCATTGGCTTGGGTGACCGTTTGCTCTTGAGTAATTTCTTCTTTAATACTTTTTTGTTCTGTAGTTACTTCGTTAGGCAGTGTGCTTGTAGAAGGTTTTTTGTTGTCATTGTCATGAGATGAGAGCGTGTCTAGCAGGGCTACATGATTGTTTTTGTCTTCAGGACCACTGTAGTATATAATTACTGATGCTACAGAAAAAAGTAGCAAAAGCGCTGCAGCTATTTTATAGATAGAAAAATAAGCTGGCTTACTTTTTTCGTTTAAAGCGGTTTCAATTTTACTCCATGAGTCATTAGAAGGTTGACTGGTGCTGTCAGTCAATTTATTTTTAAATAACTCGTCAATCGGATGCTTTTTCATAGTTATTTAATGTTTTCGTAAATACTTTTTTCTTGAGAGAGTAGTTGCTTTTGTAGTAAAGCCCTTGCTCTGCTCAGTTGAGATTTAGAGGTGCTTTCGCTTATTCCTAATGAGTCAGCTATTTCTTTATGCGAATACCCCTCAATGGCATACATATTGAAAACTGTTCTGTAGCCTACTGGGAGCTGCTGTATTATGTTCATCAAGTCATCGGCTTCTAGGTGTTGTTCATTGCTATGAGTATGATCATGGTGGTGTACTTCATCAATATCAACCTCTAACCACAATTGTTTGTTAGCTCTTAAATAAGTGAGTGCTTCATTTACTACTATTCGCCTGATCCACCCTTCAAAACTTCCCTCTTCTTTAAACTGATCAATTTTACTGAATACTTTTACAAATGCACTGATCATAACATCTTCTGCCTGATCAGCAGAATAGATGTACCGTTTGCAGATAGACAGCATTTTAGACGCATATCTTTCATATACTTCCTTTTGCGCTCGGCTATTTTGCTTACGACACTTCTTGATGAGTGTATTGTCAGTATTATCGTAAAACTTTAGTTTCATATTCGTTCTCAATCAGAAGATGCAGCTATGAAACCAATAGTTGCATGGGGTGTCATAAAAATGTCACCTTTTTTTAAAGGTGGGTATTTTTATAGACTTATTGGCTATCATAAGGCCTGTTAAGATTACGACTGCGCCTATAATTGTTTCAGAGGCAATACTTTCATTTAAGAATGTTATTCCTAAAATAATGCCATAAATAGGTATTAAATAGGTGACATAGCTAAGGTAAGATGCACTTGCTGTTTCTATTATTTTAAAATAAAATACATATGCTAAAGCGGTGCCGAAAAGTGCTAATATTACTACGCTTCCCATAGCATTAAATGAAATGGTATTGAAGTTGGGTATGCCGCCCCAAATTAAGCCTATTGGTATCATATAGAATGAGGCTGTTAGTAGCTGGGCTGCTGGTGCATGCAGGGGAGGGATATTCTTTAGGTGCATTCTTGCGTATACCATGCCTATGCCATAGCTGGCTGCTGCAGTTATTACGGCTATTACACCTAATGTGGAGGCTTCCATGGCACCATTAAAATGTGGGGAGATGAGTATGATGAGTCCTCCAAACCCAAGGATGGTGCCTATAAATTTATTTCTTGTCATCTTATCATCCGCTATTAAAAAATTGGCGAGTACCAAAGTGAAAAGTGGTGTGAGGCCATTTAAGATGGAGGCTAATGCTGAGTCAATGTATTTTTCACCCCAAGAGATGAGCATAAAAGGGAAGGCCATGGAAAAGAAGCCGCAGATGGTTACGTGTTTCCAAAATGTAAAATTTCGTGTAAAAGGTTTGCCCGATATTTTGAGTATAATATTGATGGCTATGGCCGCAATTAAAACTCTGAACATGGCTAAGTGTATCGGGTCCATGTCATGGACTGCTATTTTGATAAATAGGAAGGAGGGGCCCCAGAGTGAGGCTAATATTAGAAGATATACAAGGCTGTTAGTTTTTTTATTCATTGGAGTATAGGTGGAGCCACAATGATATATGGTTTAATGATTATATTCTCATGTTTTTTTATGAATTAGATAAATTATAAGCTGTGCGGTTATAAAAAACAAAAGGCTGGATCATTACCAGCCTTTTGTTTTTTTAATGAGTTATGATCATTCTATTGCTACGAGCTTTTTTATCAATAGAACTGTATATGGGCTCTAGCTGATGTGTGCTTACTCTGCTTGAGGATCTTCCATTGGTATTAGTGCCGTTGATTAAATCTAGTGCTCTGGCTAATAATACCTCGTTGGTGTCGCCTAGTGGTAGGAGTATGTCATCAAATTCTTCGATGAAGTTATCTCCTGCGGGAGTGAAACCATTGGCATAGTCAGAGAAACCTTTGCTATTTCTAATTTCTGCAATAATAGGAAGCATACCGTAGCCGCTTTCTTCATCTTCAAATAGTGATGAGGCTACGTTTTTTCCTACAGTAGTTTCTCCTATAATAGTAACATTCATATATGGGTCTAGGCCATTGATAATGAGTTCGCTGGCTGAGGCTGTGCGGCTACCAACTAACACGTACAGGTTGCTGTTTAGCTGGCTGCCTATGTTGGTGTTTGTGGCTATGAAGGTGTGATCGAAGAAGTTTGAGCCATATTCACTTGCAAAATTCTGCTGTAAAGTGTTGTTGTACCTATCGCTGTAAAATATTTTGTCATTGCTGACATTAGTGCCGATAAGGCTGCCCAGGTTGGTGGCTGAGTTAACAGATCCTCCACTATTATAGCGCAGGTCAAGCACTAAATCTTGGATGTTTTCTGTTTTGAATTTAGAAATAATGGATGTCATTTCTGTGTCATATGTAGAGTCGCTTCCTGGTGAAAAGAAGTTGTATACATAGTAGCCAATTTTTCTGTTGTTGATGGTGTACACTGTATCAAGATAGTTGGGGTTCTCAGCATACTGAACAGGTTGGATTTCTACCGCAGCTTGAGCCTTATATTTATCGGTGGTGCTATTGTATCTTGAGTATGATAATGAGTGGTTAGACCCTAGGCTTGAGATGACAGCTTGGTAGTTGTCTAAATTCATTTGAGTGTCATTAATTGCGGTTATAATATCTCCGCGCATTAGACCGGCATCGTCTGCAGGTGATTCGGGCTTGGTGTATAGAATCATCATGACTACACCATTATCGCCTGATCGTGCTAATAAGTATTCGAAGCCGGGTTCGGTAGAAACTCCGTTTAAGCTATTAACTAGTTCTTGGTAATCTTCATACAGCACAGAAAAACGATCGCCTGAATATCTCAATTCTTCAAAATATTCAAGTGGGGGTAAGTTCTCATTAACTGCAGAAGCGTCAGGAAGCTGGTCTGTCCATAGGTATGCAAAGTCCAGTACAGAGTATATCCAATTGTTTACTTCTTTGTATTGGCTATTTCCTCCATCATCATCTTTTGAGCATGATACAATAAGGAAGATGGCTAAAGTTGCTGTTAAAATAAATTTGCCAAATTTTAAATTCATATAGTTTAAATAGTAATGTCTTGTTGAAATTGCTTTCTATGTGGTTAGTTAACTCAAAAAACCACTGTAATTTACTATTTTAAATGCAGAAATGATATTTCCGATATATGATTTTGTTACTGTGCTTTTATCTGAAATTTTATTTTACTCCTCTATATCGTCTTCCTCTAAGTCATCAGGGCAGGTAAGGCATTCCAATTCGTCATTACTGTTAAAGATCCATGTTGACTCAGGATATATTTCATTAATAGGATATTCAAGTATTTGAAATAAGCTATGGTGGATTCGGAAGGGTTGATTACGAGGGATATTCAGTTTTAGGTCAATCCTTTGTTTGTGAAAAGTGCTTTCTGGTTTGTAAATAAGATTGCTATCGAATATTAGCGAACTGTCATTGTGGTCTGTATGGTAAGAAACATCATCAATATTTCTTAATGCACTTTTTCTGTCGTGTCCTCTTGCTTTCAATGTTTGTTGTAACTTGAAACTTTTGCCATTGTAGCCATTTAGGCTTAAAGTGGTATTGTGGTAAAGTCTTGGTTCTACAAAGTTGAGTTTCAGTAGGGGGTAGTTTGTCTTGAAAGTGTAGTTGATGGCGCTTTTTCTGATATTGGCCTCTTTAAACTCCCAAGCTATAGCAGGCAGGTTAAATGACAGAATTAAAGCGCTTACCATAAATACGGTAAACAATGTCCAGCCGGTAGATGTGCTGAAAATAATTCTTTTAGCAACTGCCGAAGCGCCAAGCATTATTAAGAATACGAGCGGAATTATAAAAAGTAAGCCTACGCAAATGAGTGTAAATTCTGGAATGCTGTTGAAAATTTGCTGTGCGGGGTAGCCTAGCTCATAATGTGGAATATTTAGAAATGGAAGCCATACGGTATTAAATTCTAGCATTTGCCATGTCATGCCAATGATTACAATTATGCTGAGCAGGAAAATAGCACCAATTATCATCATTATAAACCCACTAATTATTCTACTGCAGTCAATAAAGAAAATTATTAACGGCTTTAATATATCTGCAAATGATTTAATAATTAAGCCTAGTAGCTTGAAGGGGTATAATAATATTCTGGAGAGAGTGCTTTTTTGCTCTTCTGTTAGTTTAGATTTTTTTTTTAAACTAGACTTGATGTTGTCCAAGGTAACAGGGTTGCCTTCCATTTGAACTTTATCTGTGATGCTTTTTGCTTCAGGTAAAATGGCCCATAAAATGAGGTAAATGAAGGCTCCTACTAAATATGCTACTGATATTACTACGAAAGCAATTCTGATGATTACAGGTTCTATGCCTAGGTATTTGGCAATTCCTGATGAAACACCGCCTGCAATTTTATCTTCCGGATCTCTAAATACCTTTTTTATGTGATTGTTTTCAGGTATTAGATAAGTGCCGGGGATAAATGCCCACATTAAGGCATAGGCAAGCAGGCCAATACCTACTGTGGCTAGTGTAAGTGTTACAAAAAGCAACCTAGCAAAGGTGGCATCAATGTTAAAATAATAACCAAGTCCCGCACAAACACCGCCTACAATTTTTCGTTTTTCGTCTCTATAAAGTTTAGAAGATTCTCCGGTGGTGTGGGTGTTTTTGTACTGCTTTTTTCTGTTGTAATTAGGGTCTGTATCGTCTTCCATAGCCTGAAAGTCTTCTACCTTACCCATGGTGTTAATTAAGAAATCAACATCTTCTTGTATTAATACTTGTTTGGATTCACTTACTTTAGAAGAAAATATTTCTGCTATTCTGCTCTCAATATCAGCGATGATTTCTTCGCTTCCATCATATTGAGAAAAGTAATTGGAGATATCTTCCATATATTTTCTCAACTGTTCAAAAGCTACTTCTTCAATGTGGAATATGATTCCTCCAATATTGATAGTAATATTTTTGTTCATAGCAATACCTTAATTAAGCCAATTATTAATTGTTGTTTTTAGATTTTATGAGATTGGTAGACTCTACCAGGCTTTGCCAGGTTTCATCTAAGCTTTTTAAAAAGCTACGACCTTCTTCTGTTATTGTATAATATTTCCTTGGTGGTCCGGATAGGGACTCTATCCATTTATATTCCACTAGGTCTGCCTTTCGCAGGCGGGTCAATAATGGGTATAGTGTTCCTTCTACTACCATTATTTTTGCGGAGGTCAGTTCTTCTAACATGTCAGATGCATATACCTCTCCTCTGGCAATAATATTTAATATACAATATTCAAGGATGCCTTTTCTCATCTGCACTTGAGTGTTTTCTAACTTCATAGCACCAATAAATAAATATAATCACAAAATAGAGTAACTCCATTAATGTGCAATGGAGTTACTCACCTTTATTTGAGTTTTTGACAATGCAATTATACTACATGGTACTTTGTAATGCAAGGTACTGTATGTAATTATTTTCGAAGAATAGATTCAAAGTGAAATATTTGGCCTAATAAGTTTATTTACTGCAATTTTTAATGTAAGTTAAATTTTAAAATAGGGGATAGAGTGTTGTAGCAGAGAGTGTAGTGGTATCCTATTGTAATTTGGAAAATACCTTTGATCGATTTAGGCTAATGACTAAGAAGATATTTTTTTTATGGGTATGTATTTGGGGGTTTGTTTATAATGGCTTTTCGCAAAGTGCTCCTAAGTATAGTAATGAATTTTTGTCTATAGGAGTAGGAGCTCGCGGTCTGGCTATGTCCAATAGTCAGGTGTCAGTAGTTAATGATGTTACCTCAGGATATTGGAATCCTGCTGGTCTTCTTGATATTAAAAATCAGTATGAATTTTCTTTAATGCATGCAGAATACTTTGCGGGTATTGCTAAGTATGATTATGCGGCTTTCGCAACCCCTATCGATTCGCTATCTCATTTAGGGATTTCAATTATTCGCTTTGCTATTGATGATATACCGGATACACGGTACTTATATGATGCCAATGGGGCTATCAACTATGATAATATCCGTTTTTTTTCTGCGGCTGATTATGCTTTTCTTTTCTCTTATGCTAGAAAGATTCCGGTACTTAATGGACTGCAAACGGGAGCTAATTTTAAGGTGATACACCGGATAGCCGGAGATTTTGCCACTGCTTGGGGTTTTGGGCTAGATGCAGGGGCTAAAATGGAATTCAAGGGGTGGAAGTTTGGTTTAATGTTAAGGGACATTACAGGTACTTTTAATGCTTGGAGTCATAATACTGAACTAATAGTAGATGTGTATACGCAAACTGGTAATATTATTCCTGAAAATTCAGTGGAAATAACACTACCCAAGGCTATTTTGGGTGTTGGACGCTATTTTCCTGTAAAAGAGCATTTTGGGGTGCTTGCCAGTATAGATTTGATTTCTACGTTTGATGGAAAACGTAATACAGTAATAAAATCAAATTTTGCATCTATAGAGCCTGCATTTGGGCTTGAATTGGACTACAAGCAGATGGTGTTCTTAAGAGGGGGACTGGGTAATGTGCAAGATATTAAAGATTTTGACGGTAGCACTTCAAAATCTTATCAAACTAATTTTGGAATGGGGGTGAAAATCAAATCTATTACCATTGATTATGCACTTACGGATATAGGAGATCAGTCAGAATCTCTTTATTCAAATGTTTTTTCACTAAAGGCGGGGCTAGATAAGAAATGATGAAAAAGCTACTATACGTTTTAATACTATTTGTTATCTGTCAAGGGGTAAATGCACAGGATTATGGCGATGAGTGGATAGATTACAATAACCGCTATTATAGAATACCTGTAGCTAAGGATGGCATTTATAGGCTAACAAGGGCTGATTTGGCAGGTGCCGGCATCTCTATTGCTACATTAGACCCTAGAAAAATAAAAATTTTTCATAGAGGAGTAGAGCAGGCCATTTATGTGGAGGGGCAGGGCGATGCATCTTTTGACGCTACGGATTACATAGAGTTTTATGGACAAAAAAATGATGGTACGTTAGATAAGTTGCTGTATCAACCCGAAGAAGCTCAACCTCATAATTATTATAATATTTATACTGACACCACAGCTTACTTTTTAACCTATAGCGCTTTAGGGACTAATGGTAAGAGAATGGTCAATTTCTTTGAAAATAACCTTACGCTGCCAACTGAGGCTGCTCATAATAATGCTGTTATAAAAATTAATACTGATCAGTACTCACCAGGGCTAAGTTATAATGCCTCTGATGTAACTAAATATAGCTATTTTGACTATGGTGAAGGTTGGACAGGTCAGCTAATACAAGAGGGGCAAACTATTGACTACTCTCTTACAGGAATCAGTAATCAGGTCACTTCAGGTGCCACTCCGACCTTGGAGGTTTTGTTGGTAGGGAGAGATGATGTTAGTCATGCTGTAGAGATATTGGTGGGAGGAAATGCAGGCGCACTGCGTTCGTTAGGTACAGTTAATTTTGATGAGTATAACGCCTATAAGTTTACTTCTTCTATTAATTGGTCTGACATTTCTTCTGGAACCTTAACGGTTAGGGTCAGTGACCTTGGAGTTAATGGGGGTAATGATAGAATTAGTACGTCTTATGTGCGTTTAATTTACCCTCAGTCTTTTAATGCACAAGGTCAGTCGAAGCTATTTCAACTTAATACATCCAGTAATAACAAGTCTTATATAGAAATAACTAATGTGCCCACTTCACCTACTTTGTATGATATTACTGACTCTGATAATATCGTGATTGTAGGCCACAGGAACTTGACCGGTAAAATTGGTGCGGTAGTTAATAATACAGCTACAGCGCGCAGTTTGTGGTTAAGAGGAGCGGCTCAATACATCACTCCGGAAATTACTAAAGCGCCAATTAGAAACATCAATGCAGCAGGTAAAAACTATATTATTATAACCAATAAGTTTTTAAGAAAGTCAGGAGGGGCTTATGCTGATCCCGTAGCAGCCTATGCTGCCTACAGGGCTTCATCTATTGGCGGTAATTATGATACCTTGGTGGTAAATATGCAAACGTTGTACAATCAGTACAGTTATGGAGAAACTTCTCCGCTGGCTGTTTACAACTTTATGCGCTACATGGTTAATAATGGTGATCCTGAATACTTATTTATTATAGGTAAAGGATTGGATCCTGATGTTAACTTTTATAGGAATACAGCGGGTTATTTCTCCGTAACAAAATATGGAGTCACCTATCAGATACGAGATTTGGTGCCTACAGCCGGTAATCCAGCTTCTGATATTCTATTTACAGCAGGCCTTGCAGGAGCAGGAGTAGAAGAGGCGGTTTCTACGGGTAGGCTACCGGCTGTTAATAGTCAGCAAGTAGCCAATTATTTTAATAAGGTGAAAGAAATGGAAGCTCAGCCATTTAATGCGCTGTGGAGAAAAAACTTATTGCACCTTAGTGGTGGTATAAGGGCCTATGAGCTGAGCCTTTTTAAAAGTTATGTAGATGAGTTTGCTGCAGTAGCTACTAATAACTTCTTAGGAGGTAAGGTGGCCACTATAAGTAAGGAGACAAGCAGCACGGTGGAGTTGATCAATGTGGCTGATGAAGTGAATAAAGGATTGAATATGGTCACTTTTTATGGTCATTCAGCTCCTTCTATCATTGATATTGATATTGGTTATGTTAGTGATCCTGTGTTGGGGTATAATAATCCAGGTAAGTACCCTACCTTTTTAATAAATGGGTGTAATGTAGGGCAGTTTTTTAATGCTAATATTCTTTTTGGAGAAGATTGGATTTTGGCTGCTGATAAAGGTGCGATAGGCTTTATAGCACATAGCTCATATGGTTTTACTGATAGGATAAAGCGATACTCAGATTTGTTTTATGAAATTGGTTATGGCGATTCGGTTTTTATTAAAAAGCCTATTGGAGATATCAAAAAGGAATTGGGCAGAAGGTATATGTCTACTGCAGCGGCTACTCCGGCCAATGTAACTCAAGTGCAGCAGATGATATTAGTAGGAGATCCTGCTCATGCTTTGTTTGGAGCTCAATTTCCTGACTTTGAAATTAATAATAATAATATTTATGTAGAGTCATTCAACGATGATCCGGTATCTGCCCAATCAGACTCACTGGATATGAATATCATAGTTAGAAATTTTGGTAAAACTACACCTGACTCGCTAACGGTGCATGTGACTCGCATATTAACAGATAACACTACACTTACTTATGACTCTACTTTTAAAAGTGTACTCTACCAAGATACCCTCCATTTTACAATTGATAATAGGCTAGATAATGTATTTGGTAACAACCAATTTATGGTGGATATTGATTATTTTTCTGAGATTTCAGAACTTGACGAAACTAATAACTCAGCATCGTTTAGCATATTTATTCCCCTTTTTGGTACTCAAAACTTGTTTCCTGTAAATTATTCAATAGTTAATACGCAGCCTGTGGAATTGTTAGTGCAGGCCAGCGATTTACAATCTGATAATAGAGATTTTATTATTGAAATAGATACTACGAATGAATTTAATAGTGCTTTTAGGAAGCAAACTACTATTAATGCCAGGCTTTTAGCCAGTTGGAAAACAGAGCTGCTTGCTGATGTCTCTGCTAATGACAGCACAGTATATTTTTGGAGGTCTAAATTTGCCAATCCTAAAGAGGGTGAAAGTGATGAGTGGGTGGTCAGCAGCTTTATTTATATTAAAAACGGGCCTACAGGTTGGTCACAAAGTAGAATAGAGCAGCTTACAAATAATCAACTTACAGGGTTGGAACTAGATGAGGAGGCGAAGAGAATCCGGTTTGAGCAAAATCAATTAAATCTTAATATTACTACTTATGGATCAGCCAGTGGTACTAATAATTCTGATATTTCTGTAAAGTTAAATGATACCGAATTTATTATCAATAATGGGTATAACTGTAGAAATAATACCGTGGCTCTGATCGCATTTGATAAAAATTCTACAGTTCCTTATTTGGGGATAGCAGCCAGAGGCTGCGGCCGGCAACCACAAGTAATAAATAACTTTGCTTTTTCTGAATTAGAATCGGGAGCTAATGATTTAGTTCAATATATAAATAGTATTAATGAAGGAGACTCTGTAGTAATGTTTTCCATTGGCAACCCTAGGCTAGGAGACTGGTCGGCTAATGTTAGAAGCAAAATGGAGGAGTTGGGAGCTTCTGCTACAGACCTGGCCACGCTTCAAAATGGCGAACCATTTATTCTCTTAGGTCGGAAGGGAGGAACACCGGGCACAGCTAAAACTGTGCGAACATCGTTGACACCGGCTAATGAACAGCAAATTAACTTGTTAGATGCGGTTACTGGTGTGTATTCTACAGGAAGCATGACTTCAACTATTGTAGGGCCTGCCTCGGATTGGGTGTCGTTAATTACATCTATTCAAGTGTCGGAACTACCACAGACAGACGTGGTAACGGTGGATGTAGTTGGGCTTACCCTTGATGGGCAAGAGCAGATGTTGAAGACTAATGTGGTCGTGGGAGTTGAAGATTTAACAGATATAGATGCCCAACAATATCCTCAGCTGAAGTTGGTGTTTAGGTCAGCAGATGAAGATAATTTAACTTCAGCGCAGCTTGTAAAATGGCAGGTGCTTTATAGTGGAGTGCCAGAAGGAATATTGCTATTACCTGAAGATATGCCTACACAAGTGGAGAAGGCTGAAGGGGATGTTTTTGAGGGAGCCTATGGTTTTAAAAATATAAGTACCTATGCTTTTCCTGACTCTATCAATGTGCAGTATACCCTGTTCAATCAAGATAACCGTACCTCATTTGTTGACAGAGTTAAAATATTAAGCCCTGTGCCTGGAGATACTACAAAGTTTGATTTGGCCATTAATACATTGGGTAAAGCAGGAGACAATGATTTCAATCTATTTGTGAATCCTCGAGAGGTGGTGGAGCAGTATTATGATAATAATGTATTTGATAAATCTAAATACCTGCTTATCGAAGACGATAAAATTAACCCTTTAATTGATGTTGCTTTTGATGGAAGGTATATTATTGATGGAGATATTGTGTCTCCTAATCCACTGATATCAATAGTGCTGAAAGACGAGAATAAGTTTGTGTTTAAGAAAGATACAGCTGATTTTAATGTGTTTCTAAAAAGGCCATGTGAAGAATGTATTTTTGAGCGAGTTTCTTTTTCTTCGGATAAGGTCAAATGGTATCCGGCAGATGAAAAAAATGATTTTAAAATAGAATTTAGACCAGAGCAGCTGACTGATGGTATTTATACCTTACGTATAGATGCTAAGGATGCTAGTGGTAATGATAGTGGTGCAGAACCTTATCAGATTAATTTTGAAGTGATTAATGAATCCACTATCACTAATTTCTACCCATACCCCAACCCCTTTAGTAGCAGTACTAGGTTTGTTTACACTTTGACTGGCAGTGTTATTCCTGATCAGGTTAAGATTCAGATTATGACTGTATCAGGTAAGGTGGTAAGAGAAATAACGCAAGATGAATTGGGGATGCTGCGGATTGGTAATAACATATCAGATTATGCCTGGGACGGAAGAGATGAATACGGAGACCAGTTGGCTAATGGAGTCTATTTGTATAAAGTGTTTATAAGGCAAAATGGTGAGTCAATAGACCACAGAGATACCTCTGCTGATAAAGCATTTAAAAATGGATATGGGAAGCTTTATTTACTTAGGTAAATTCAGTAGATGTTTGTAAAATTCTACTGATGCGGTCTTTACCTCTGTAATTTGAGAGAGCGGTATTGACTGAGAAATTTTCACCATTGTGGGCTTGGTGCTGAGCAAGCTGCTCATGTTTATGGTGGGTACTTGCTGTGCATTTCTAAGGCTATGGTCCCAGCTGTCTCCTTCAGTTTGTAGGTAAAGCGGGTATTTGTGTTGTTCAATAACGTGTTTAGGCAAATAAGCAATGGCATCACCCTCTACGTGCAATGTATTGCTAAAGAAGTTTCCCCACCAGAATATGGTTCTGTAGGCAAATATTGAAGTTTTGGTAAACAGTCTTGGGTAATCCAAAACAGTGTAGGGGAGTCCTAAAAAGTTATCACCTTTACTAATGCGTCCTGCATTTGTGTGGCAGTGAGGGGGGAAGGTAAGGTTCGAATGCTTTGTTTCTTCTTTTAAAATACCTTCCAGATCTGAATAGAGCGTTATGATTTTATCAGTAATAGCTCTTTTGGTTAATAGAAAGTCAGAATCTGAAAGGTATTGAAGTTCTTTTTCTGAAAACAAATTAAAACTTGTCTGGGGTTTGAATTACTTTGAGCACAATTTCATGTGGATCTCCGTCATTATCTAATAAGTGAAATTTAACCAACGGATTTTCTTCTTGCATGAAATTCTCAATTTTTATGATTTCATTGCCGGGTAAATTCTTCTGGATTTTTTCCTTTGCATGCTCTATAGCTTGTGCAAATTCAACTTCTAATTGACTGGGATTATATAATGTTGTTTTCATAAATTATTTTACCATTTGATTAATGCTGAGGCCCAAGTAAAACCACTACCAAAGGCAGCCATGCATATTACGTCTCCTTCTTTTACTTTTCCTTCAGCCCAAGCTTCGCTTAGTGCTATAGGAATGGATGCTGCAGTAGTATTTCCATACCTCATAATGTTATTATACACTTTTTCGTCTGCTAATCCAAGTGTTTCCTGTATATAGTTGCTTATGCGCAGATTTGCTTGGTGAGGTATAAGTAAATCTATATCCTCTTTTTTCATGTCATTAGCGTTGAGCGCTTCCATGATTACCTCCTGAAATTTTACCACGGCATGTTTAAATACCATATTTCCATTCATATGCACCTTAAAAGTGGTGGTATCAAGTATTTGGTCTGGTTGCCTTTCTTCGTTAGATCTGCTGCTTCCTGGGTCTTTTATGTACAGCTCTTCGGCATATCTACCATCTGAGTGTAGGTGAGTAGATAAAATGCCTTGCTCATCAGAGGTCTGAAGTATAGCCGCGCCAGCGCCATCTCCAAATATTACGGCTGTTCCTCTTCCCCTTGTAGTTAAATCAAGAGCCGTAGACTGTATTTCTGCACCTACTACGAGCACAGTTTTATACATGCCTGTTTTTATAAATTGATCAGCTGTAGAAAGTGCATATATAAAACCTGAACATGCATTTCTTATATCAAGAGCAGGAATAGACTCTAGGCCTAATTCTCTTTGTAGTAGTACTCCAGAGCCTGGGAAGAAATAGTCTGGGGTGATGGTAGCAAATACTATAAAGTCGATGTCTTCTGTCTTCAGATTAGCTCTATCCAAGGCCATATGTGCTGCCTTTGCAGCCATATTTGCTACAGTATCTTTTTCTGGATTAATAAAACGCCTTTCATTAATACCAGTTCTTTCCACTATCCATTCGTTGTTGGTGTCCATTATCTGAGATAGCTCATCATTTGTCACAACTCGTTCTGGTACATAGTGCCCTAAACCCTTGATTTTTGAGTACTTCATGGTCATTTTATATTTAAATGAGCAAATATAGCTAAAATTAACTAATGTTTGTTAGGTTTAACAAACGCCTGAAATTGAATGTTTTGTAATTATTTAATGAGTTGATAGATCAAAAGCACTTTTTGAGCAAACGCTTATCCATTTCTTCTTTTTTCATTCCTAGAGAAATGGCCAAATTGGCATCTTCGCAGGCCTGTTGCTTGTTTTTTAATTGCAGATGAGTTAGAGCCCTGAAGTAAAAGCCTAACTCGTAGCGAGGCAAGTCTTTTAGGCCTTGGTTAATGTCTTCCAGTGCTTTTTCGGGCTTGTTGAGTAAATAATAGCTGTAGCCTCTATTAATGTAGGTATAGGCCTGTTCTCTACCAAATTCAATGGCTTTATCGAAGCAATTTATAGCCGCTTCGTAATTTCCTTGCTGAAAGTAGCTTAAACCTTTATTTCTCCAAGCATCGGCACTTTTTGGGGTCAGTTGAGTGACTTTATCCCAATCTTTAATAGCAGATTCCCAATGACGCTGCTCGCTAAATAAAACAGCCCTTCGAAAATAAACTTCCGCATTGCTACTGTCTAAAGATATAAAATGGTTGTAGTCTGTTAATGCACTATCGTACGCCTTTTGTCTTGTATTAATAATTCCTGCATATAAATAAGGCCATTTTGAATTCGGGTTTACCGTAGTGGCTTTGTTGTAATAATAAAGCGCGCTATCGGCTCTATCTAGCTTGTTAAATACGTTGCCCAAGTTCAGGTATAAGTTATCGTCATCAGGCGTGAACTCAGTAGCTTGGTGCAATAGTTTAATGGCGTCATAGCTATATCCAATTTCTAAATACACTAAAGCCAAGCTTGTAAGTACTGTTGCAGAGGTAGATACCTCAAGCGATTTCTTAAATTCACTAATAGCCTCACCTCTGTTCTGTTGTTCCAGCCTTATTTTACCTTTTAAATGGTGCATATTACTTTTTGCTATTCTATATACAGGCAATTGATCTGCTGGAGAAGCTATCTGTAGGCTCATCTCTTTTATTGAGTCTTGTTGGATTGCTTCAATTTTGTTGTCTATAATATCTAGCGCCACATTGCAGTAAGCAATTGCTTGGGTAAATTGGTGTTGTTCATAAGCTATTTCTGACAGATAACCCGCAGCCATATAACTTTGAGGGTATTCTGTTAAGGTAAACCTCAACTGGAGTATGGCCAATGATGTATCTCCTTTAGAGAGTGTTTTGTAAGCGGTATTTAAAAGGTCATTTTTGTCTTGGGCATTGATTTGAGAATACGAGAGAGTATTAAATAAAGCAGCAAAACAAATATAGATACAAAACTTACTGAAAGTCATTAGTACGTTATTAGCTAGGTAAAACCAGAATTAGTCAAATAAAGAATAGTTGCCGAACTGATCGGCAGGAGCCATGGGTTCTATTAATGATTCATCATCTACATGAGGATCGGTGATTTTGGGAGAAACGGTATAACTTCCCATTTTTTCTGATGGATATACATTTAAAAGTTCCATCAACTCCTCTTCAGAAGAGGTGTCTTTAAGCCAAATGCTTTCCTTTTCTTCATCCAAAATGACGGGCATTCTATCGTTCACAGATTGTACAGTGCTATTGGCTGAGGTGGTAATTATTTTAAAGGTATGCACAGGTTCACCTTTTTCATTCTCAAACTCTTCCCAAATGCCGGCAAAAGAAACGAGCTTTTCATTGAAAACAAATCGGTATGGGATTTTACCTTTTTTACTTACTTGTTTCCAGTCATAGTATCCATCGGCAGGAATAATGCACCTGCGCGTCATTAAAGCTTGTTTAGATAATGCTTTACGGGTTAGGGTTTCCTGTTCGGCAAATATTAGTTTATTGCTTATAGTTTTGTTTTTAGCCCATTCAGGCATTTGCCCCCAGTAAAAGAAAGAAACCCCTTTACTATTTTGAATAATAATAGGGAGTATCTGTGATGGAGCCGCATTATAACGAGGCGTATAAGCCTCAGGAATTTCTACATTGAACCTATCTTTTAGTTGGTCGGGTGTAGCGGTTATGGTGTATCTGTCTCCCATGATATTGCTAATTTAACAAAAAAAAGGAGCTAGCCTCATATTTTGGTAATATTCTACATCATGGGTTAACAAATGATAGCGCTCTTTTTTCGGACCAAAACCGTTTCTCTTTGTTAAATTCGGTGAAGCCTACGTGCCCACCTTTTTCAGGGGTCTCAAAAATGATATAAGGATGATTGTCTAATTCCGTAATTGGGTAGCACTCTTCTGATAAGAAGGGGTCATTTTTAGCATTAACTATTAAGGTGGGTACTTTTATATCTGCTAAGAAATTAATAGAGCTACAACTATTATAGTAATGAGTAGCATTTTTAAACCCATGCAGCGGGGCGGTGTAGCGTTCATCAAACTCTTGCAAGGTTTTAATTTTGTCAAGATCTTCGATAGAGAGCTTACCCGGCATAGCAGCCGCTTTTAATCTTATTTTCGTTTTAAGGTTGCGTAAAAAACGAACGGCATATATTTTATTTGAGTTTTCGCTTATTTTACTGCAGCTAGAAGCAAGGTCTAGTGGTACCGAAAATGCTATGCCTTTAGTAATGTATGGCGATATTTCGTTTGATTTTTCTCCTAGGTATTTTAATGTGAGGTTGCCTCCAAGACTAAAACCAATAAGCGTAATGTCTTTGTAGCCTTTTTCTATAGCATGACTTACGATAAAATCGAGATCATCGGTGGCTCCGCTGTGATAAAACCTAAGTTGGTGGTTGATTTCGCTGCTACAGCCCCGAAAATTCCAAGCCAATACATCAAAGCCCTCTTGATCAAAAGCACGAGCCATACCCTTGATATAAGGTCGAGTAGAACTTCCTTCTAGGCCGTGTGAAATTATAACTAATTTATCATTACCCTTTTGTAGCCAATCTAGATCTAGAAAATCATTGTCAGGAGTGTTAATTCGCTCTCTTTTATAATTAACATCATTTACCTGCCTTAAAATAGCGGGTAAAATGGTTTCAAGGTGCGAAGAGAAATAAAACTTTGGGGGTTGATAGTTCATAGCTTAAGATTTGGGTAAAATAAAGAAGAATTAATTTTATTCTTTGATTATTAAAATAAAAATATCCGTTATTCGTCAATAAATTCAGTGGGCCGTGGTAGAGGTAACTTCTCTTAGATTTGTAGTACATATTAAACGGCTAGAAATGAGTTCGGCAATCACATTTACCACTAAACATGAATTACTTTCAGTTTGTAAACAGACGCCTTTATTTTGAGGCAAAGTGAGCATTCAGTACACTTTTATCTTTAAAACAATAACCAAACTTATACTATAACTTAATTATTGACTCATGACCAGCAAAAACTTGTTGATCTTTAGCCTCATATGCTTCTGTAGTCTTTTGACTACGCTTACCATGGCGCAGCAGAAGTATACCATAAGTGGCTATGTAAAAGACATTGATAATGGCGAAGCATTGATTGGTGCTACTATTTACGTAGAGGAGACTCAGTCAGGTAGTGCTACCAATGTGTATGGTTTCTATTCTCTTACTTTGCCTGCCGGTAAATATACTTTGGTATATAGCTATGTAGGCTATGACGTTATTAAAGAAGAGATAGATCTTACTAAAGGTAATGTTAGAAAAGACTTAGAACTTAGTGGACAGACCACCGCGCTTCAAGAGGTGGTGATTACGGGAGAGGCAGATGATGCTAACGTTTCAAGTGTAGAGATGAGTACTGAAAAGATTGATATCAAAACCATTCAGAAAATCCCTGCTTTTATGGGCGAGACAGATGTATTGAGAAGTATTCAAATGCTGCCTGGAGTGAGCTCTGTAGGTGAAGGATCGTCAGGGTTTAACGTAAGAGGTGGATCTGTAGGGCAAAACTTAGTTTTATTAGATGATGCTCCTGTTTACAATTCATCACACTTATTTGGGTTTTTCTCAGTGTTTAACCCAGATGCAGTGAAGGATGTGAAGCTAATAAAAGGGGCAATTCCTGCCAACTATGGAGGTCGTTTGGCGTCTATTTTAGATGTGAGAATGAAAGAAGGCAATAGCAAAGAGATGGAAGTGGCCGGTGGTATAGGTACTGTATTTAGCAGGCTTTCTGTACAGGGACCTATAAAGAAAGACAAAGCCTCATTTTTAGTAGCGGGTAGGCGCTCTTATGTTGATGTGTTGGCTAAGCCTTTCACCGGAGATGCTACGCTTTATTTTTATGATTTAACCACCAAGCTTAATTATAACTTAGACGATAAAAACAAGTTTTTCTTATCAGGGTACTTTGGTCGTGATGTGTTTAAATTTGATGAAGACCAAGGCTTTGACTGGGGAAGTATTACTGGTACTTTAAGGTGGAACCACCTTTTTAACGAACGCTTATTTTCCAACTTCTCTTTCTTTGTAAGTACTTATGATTATGGTTTCTCTTTTGGAGACGATGATAGAGATAAATTTGATTGGAACTCAAGAATTCTTACCTATACTTTTAAACCTTATTTTAATTATTTCTTAAATAAGGATAATGAGCTGGTAATAGGAGGTGAATCTACTTACTATAACTTTAAACCAGCAGAAGCTTTAGGTGTTTCAGATGGGGTGCCCACAGATATAAGTTTAGATAATAAGTACTCTTTAGAAAGTGCTGTTTATGTTGATAACACCCAGAAAGTCAATAATAAATTGACATTGAAGTATGGGCTTCGTTTTTCTGGATTTCAATATTTTGGACCAGGACAAGTGTATGATTTTGTTCCTACAGAGCCTGGTGAGAGAAAAGAGCTTGTAGGCGAAACATCGGCAGATAAGGGGGAGTTGATTCAAGATTATTACAACTGGGAGCCACGTGCTTCTATCAAATATCAGATAGGTAAATCATCTGTTAAGGCCAGTTATACCAGAACTGCCCAGTATATACACCTTATTTCGAACACGGCAGCATCAACTCCTATTGACTTATGGTCGCCTAGTACCAATAATATTAAGCCTCAGTTAGGAACTCAGTATGCATTGGGGTATTTCCGAAATTTTGGAAACTCTAATAATATTGAATTTTCAATGGAAGGCTACTACCGCGATAACGACAATCAGGTGGAGTATGTAAAAGGAGCAGATTTATTTATTAATGAACTATTAGAAGGCGATGTGGTAGCGGGTATAGGAAGAGCCTATGGTGTAGAGTTTAACCTTAAGAAAAAGGCAGGGCAATTTACAGGATGGGTGAGTTATACAGTAGGGAAAACAGAGCTTAAGGTTGACGGCATTAATAAGGGAGATTGGTACCCAACCAGGTATGATCAAACCCATAACCTAAAGCTTTTCGGAAGTTATGAAGTTAGTAAAAGAGTATCAGCCTCTGCTAATTTCACATATATTACGGGTACGCCATTTTCAGCACCTACTTCTAGAATTACCCAGCAGGGGTTTGTTATACCTTATGATTATTATGATTCTAGAAACGGCCTTCGAGTGCCTGCCACACATAGGCTTGATCTCTCTATGACAATACAAATGAAAAGGGAGAGAAACGGTAAGCCAAGGAGAAATACTGATGAGCTGGTTATTTCTTTATATAACGTTTATGGTAGAAGAAACCCGTTCTCTATTTATTTTGCTCAGCAAGATGGCTATACTATGCCTGCGGACCCTATTAACACTATGGCTTATAGATTTTCTATAGTTGGCGCCCCAATACCTGCTATTTCTTACAACTTTAAATTCTGATCATCAATGAAAAAGATAATATATACATTAGCTGTGGCTTGCATGTTTTTTTCATGTGAGGATGAAGTTTCTTTAAATTTAAATGATGCTCCGCCTGTATTGGTGGTAGATGCCTGGGTTAATAACCTTTTACAACCACAGGTAATAACACTTACCCAATCGCAGCCATATTTTGAAGCAGAAATACCTGAGGGGGTATCTTCGGCAGAAGTTTATTTGCAAGACTCTGTTTCAGGTGAAATTTTTGAGTTTACTGAAGACCTGGAAGTGGACGGGAAATATACTTGGGATCCTAGTAATTCATCTATGAAATTAGAAATGAACCATACATATAAGCTTTATATCAATATTGATGGTGATGAGTATGAGTCATATTCAAGGATGAACAGAGTGCCACCTATTGATTCTATCACCTATACTTTTTATGAAGAGAGAAATGCTTTTCAACCTGAGGGCTATTATGGCGAATTTGTGGCCAAAGATTATGAAGGTGTAGGTGATTCTTATTGGATAAAAGCCTACAAAAATGGAAAGTATTTAAACAGACCCGGAGATTTAAATTATGCATATGATGCTGGTTTTGGTAGCACTGGTGAGCTAGACGGTTTGGTATTTATACAGCCCATACAAAGTGCAGTGACTCCGCTTAATGAAGATGAGGATGAATACGTGCCCTATGTGTCTGGCGATTCTCTGTATGTAGAAATACACTCTATTTCTAATGATGCATATCGATTTTTAGAAGAAATGCAGGTGCAAATAGATAAAGATGGTGGCTTTAGTGAAATATTTGCAGAGCCATTAGAAAATGTGCCTACTAACATTGTGAACTTAACACCAGAAACTTCGCAAAAGGCAGTGGGATTTTTTAATGTTGCAGCAGTTTCTTCGAAAGGTCGAAGATTGGAATAAAATAAATTATCATGCACAAAATATTAAGCACAGCATTGGCTATTGCCTTGCTAAGTAGCTGTACTGCCAAAAAGGAAGAGCAAAAAGATCATGAAGTATTGATGGATGCAGATTCAAGTAAATATGCTGAATTGGTAAGTGGTTACACTTCAGTGAAATTAACCACAGATGTATCTAAGTTGTCCGATAACCAGAAAAAGATGATTCCTCTGTTTATCCAAGTAGGAGAAATTATGGATGAATTGTTCTGGTACGAAGCATATGGCAAAAAAGACTCATTACTGCAAGTGCTAAAGGATAGCGATGCGGTACAATATGCAAAGATAAATTATGGTCCTTGGGATCGGTTAGATGGAAATGCACCATTTATCGATGGTGTAGGAGAGAAGCCAGCAGGCGCTAACTTTTATCCAGTAGATATGACCAAGCAAGAGTTTGATGAGGTGGAGCTAGAGGGTAAAAACTCAGCTTATACTTTTATAAGAAGAGGTGAGAAGGGTGAGCTAACAGCAGTGCCTTACCATACCATGTTTAAAGAAAAGTTAGAGAAAGCAGCAGACCTATTAAAACAAGCCGCAGCGTATGCTGATAATGCCGAATTGAAGCATTATTTGCAACTAAGAGCCGAAGCTTTTCTTACTGACGCTTATTATGATAGTGATATTGCATGGATGGATATGAAGACTAATCAGCTTGATATCATCGCAGGTCCGATAGAGAATTATGAGGATCAGCTTTATGGAATCAGGACTTCGCATGAAGCATACGTTTTGGTAAAGGATATGGAGTGGAGCGAGAGGTTGGCTAAGTATGCCGCACTTTTGCCTGAGTTGCAGAAAGGGTTGCCAGTAGCAGATCAGTACAAAGCAGAAACACCGGGTACAGACTCTCAACTAGCTGCTTACGATGTGGTTTATTATGCAGGCGACTGCAATGCAGGAAGTAAAACTATAGCAGTCAACTTGCCTAATGATGAAGAAGTGCAGCTTAAGAAGGGAACAAGAAGATCTCAGCTTAAAAATGCTATGCAGGCTAAATTCGATAAGATATTGGTGCCAATAGCAAGTGTTTTGATAGATGAGAGTCAAAGAGAGCATATTTCATTTAATGCTTTTTTTACTAACACTATGTTTCATGAAGTAGCACATGGTTTGGGTATTAAAAATACTATTAATGGTAAAGGGTCGGTGAGAGAAGCGTTAAAAGAAAATGCTTCAGCATTAGAAGAGGGCAAGGCGGATATTCTAGGCCTTTACATGATTACCAAACTCCATGAGTCAGGTGAAATAAAAGGTGAATTGGTAGATTACTATACTACTTTTATGGCTAGCATATTTAGGTCGGTAAGGTTTGGTGCTGCCAGTGCTCATGGTAAGGCCAATATGATTAGGTTCAATTTCTTTAAAGAACAGGGCGCTTTTACAAGAGATGAAGCCACTGGAACTTACAAGGTAAACTATGATAAAATGCAGGCAGCTATGAATGCGTTATCAGAAAAAATATTAATGCTTCAAGGAGATGGAGACTATGCAGGTGTAGGTAATTTAGTAGAAGAAAAGGCAATTATAAGCGAAGAACTTCAAAATGACCTAAATAGGTTGACCGAAGAGAAAATACCGGTTGATATTGTATTTGAGCAAGGAGTAGACGTGCTGGGACTGTAATAGTTAATAAAAGCATTTTAAGGCTGTTTTTCGATTTAGCAAGATCGGGAAGCAGCTTTTTTTTTGGGGTGTGGTGTCTACAAGTAGGCAAAGTGTGGTATCATTTCCACTACTATAATTTCACGAATCGAGTATGTATCGTTTGAAATTGCGCTTTTTGCTTTTGGCATGTTATAAGCATAAGAAGAGGGAGAAGACCAAAACTCAGGAAATTATGCCATATGTGAATAGTGCCGTATTAAATTTTTCTACACCAGCATCGTTTGATGTTAGCAGGGTAGGAGAGGCAGCGAAAAAAAGAAAAAGGTCAAACTATTTATTTGATACTAATAACATTCAGCAGGCAGAACAAGAGGACCTTGAACTTAACCAATTGGTACATGATTTAAAAAGCCCAGTGAATTCACTGAAAGGAATAGTGCAGCTGGCTAATAGTAATATAACTAATGAAGAAGTTAAGGAGTATTTATCTATGATTACTCAGTGTGTTGATAAACTGGAGAGTAAAATTACCAACACATTGAATATGTATGAGAATGGAAATATTCTTAACAAAGCAGAGGAAATTGACTTTGAATCTATGATTGCTGAAATTCAAGATTCATTTTCTTTGGCAGAAGGATTTGATAATGTGGAGTTTAATGTAACAGTTGATGTAGAGAATCCGTTCTATGCATCTAGAGCAGTAGTAGAATCTATTCTTCAAAATCTTTTCGAAAATGCAATTAAATATCAGTGTCCGGATAAGGAACAATGCAGTGTTAACGTTATTGTTACTGAAACCGAAGAAGGCATTCAGATAGAATTTAGAGATAATGGAATAGGAATATCAAGAAAAAGGCTTCCTTATATTTTTGATGCTCACTTTAAATCTGACCAGCACAAGAATAGTAATGGTCTTGGCTTATTTATAGTTAAGAAAGCAGTAGAAAAGTTGCATGGAACTATACAAGTAACAAGTAAGGAAGGGGAAGGCACTAAGTTTATGTTAGACCTTCCTTCCCAAATATAAATGAACTTTACAGTTTATAAATTAATATAGTAAACTCTCTCTTTCGAGTTACCGAACTTGAAAAAAATAAAAGCCTTCAACCTAAAGGCTTTTATTTTTTAAATACATATCATTCAAAATCAAATAACACTTACCGTTTTTGCTTTCGGCTATTACCTGAATTTTATCTATCTCTTGAACTTTCAATTTATGGCTTGGTGCCTGGTTTTGGTACCATAATGCCTGAAAAGAAGGGTAAGGTCTTGGTAATAACACATGCTGATCAGGTTTGAAATCTGAGATGGTTAAATTAAAGCTTGTGCCATTATCAGTTAATGCTTCATGGGAATAGCCATTACCGTTTTTGTCAATAAGAATAACTTTTATAGAGCAGCTTTCACACGTTTTTGCACTAAAGCTAATTTTATCAGTATCTGAAATAGTTAATTTATTTTGCTCTATTTTATCTCCAATATACAATTCGCAAGCAATTATAGGGTGCGAAGCTGAATTATCAGTTAATATCAATTGGCTTTCTAAGTCTGAAACCGGTAAAACCTTCTTGTCCTCAGGCTTCCATAAATTGGGGTATATATTTAGCTTGTTGGCCTCCGAGGCAGGAGAGAATAAGTGAAGAGGAGCTTTATTAGGCAATACTTTTAACACCCAGTATTGCTTATTGTAAAAGTCCCATGCCCAAGGGTTGCCTTTAATTTGCCCAGGGAAAGTGTAAGTACCTCCTGGTTTATTGATGACAATTCTATATTTAACAATAGCAGGTTCTGTTATTAATTGAGATAACTCAGCCTTAAAATGGTAAGGCGCATATTCCTCCATAGTAACTGTTTCATATTGGCCAGAAAGCGTCTCTATAATTAACTCGGCTTTATCACCATCAGCTAAACCAGTGATGGTAGCTTCAATAGATAAAGGGTTGGTAATAGTAGTCGCTTCAGGGCTTGAATGATAAACATGTAAATCATTTTGCTTTTCTTGAGCCATGTTATAATCATTCGTGGCCAGCTGGTTTGCACCAAAAGTGTTAGGGATTTTGTCTGGATTAATCTTTTTCTTGCTTATGATATACGCTCCAGGAGCCACTTTCCATGTATCACTAACTTGTTGGCTTTGCTTGGTACTCAAGTTAAAAACGTAGTACTCACTTTTAAAATCAGGCAAAGAGATTGAAATGTCATTATCTCTGTAGCTAATGGTAGTAACAGTTTTGGATAGTGATGTTGTTTCAAAAGGATCTTTTACCCTTATGGCATCAGGCATTACCTCCAGTCTCCACTGTGTTTTGTTAATCTTATCTAAAAAATAACTTCCAGTGCCACTATATTGTATTACTGACGAATTACCTACCCCAGCTATATGCTTTAGCTTATTGGTAGTAGAAATAGGGGTTTTGCAATGGTTAGAGTAGTAAAATAAGGTATCATTATGGTATTCGCTTACATTGTGAGCATAATCGCTGTTGAATGTGATATCCTTATCATTTAATGGCATTTTAGATTTTCTGAATACCTGATTAGCTACCATTAGACTTATAGCTTTATGTGGCGTGTATATAAGGTTGAGGTAGTGTGTTTGATACTCCGTATTGGCGTATGCTGTAGAAAAAGGATCGTATGCAAATTGTGTAGCCCATTGGAAACCAGCTTGTCTGAAGCTTCGGGCCATTTGTGGATACATGTATGATCCATCAATGTCTCCTGCATCAAATTCGTAAACAATAAGCGGTTTTTTTTGAAAACGCGGCAAAGTATCAAAAGGAATTAAGTACTGGCTTACATTGGGCAAAAAATTGCCTTTTTGAGTGTGGTTTGCCACTAGCCCAACAGGATACCACTGAAAACTATATCCATCGGCTTTAGAATTGGTAATGGCTTCTGCATAGCTGAAGGATTCACTGATGTTATAAAAAATAGGCTTACTCCAGCCAGTGCTCTTAATAGCATCATACATGGAGTTAATGTACGCTGTGGTTTTTGTTCCGGCTCCAGAGTGCTTGGGCTCATTGTTAACTTCAGCAGCTATTATGTTATTGTCGTCTTGGTATGTGGTGCCGGTGTAACTATTGACATGATTGAAAAACTGCTTTAAATAATTCTCCTGAGCAGAAATGGCCTTTGGAGTAATTAATGCCTTGGTTTTGCCATATATGTCAGAAAAAGAACCTGTATGTTCATCTTTTTCCGGATAGCCATTTCCCCAAAAAGCTATAGGTGTTACCACTACTTTGATGTGATGTTTTTTGAGCTTGGCCAATAGATAATCGTATAAGTCTAAGTGCTCATTCACTTTTAGGTTACCCAGAGAATCAGAAATCTCTGTGTCCCAAACATGTACTCTGAAAGCATTGATGCCCATTCTGGCCATATGCTCTACATCTTTGTCTATGGCGGTTTTTGCATCAACTTTTAATTTTTGGTTGGCTCTAAATCCGTAGGCAAATGGAGTAGTATAGTTAACACCAAAAAATAGTGCTTCGGAATTGTTGTGAGACCACCGCATTATCCCTTCTTTATCAATGTAGACAGGGTTGTTGTTTTGTGCTTTAATGTGAGCTGAGCCACATACAATACACAACAATGCGATTATGAGTTTTATAGGTAAGCGTATTTTCATAAAGTGTATTTTGTATATAAAAAAACAGCCTTTCAACCACTTAAAGAAAGGTCGAAAGGCTGTTATTATTCATTGTAAATGAAACTATTTGTACGATGCTTCCATAAAGGAAATTCCTTTTATGGTATTTCCGTCAAAATCAAAAAATGTAGCATTTTCCCATGCAGACCCTGTTCCCCAAAGATCTTTCATATCAGACGTTATCCAATCGGGTTCCCAGTAAATGATGCCTGCACCGCCACCATCTTTAACTTCTTGGGTAAGTTTTACCAGTAGGTTATATTGACCTTCTTCAGTAAATGGATACCCCTCTAAAGGATCTTCTCCTAGCTGGTTGGCGTAGTCGTCATCCCATTGGTCAGTCCATGGATAGCCCGTTTCTACCATTATTAAATCTCTACCAAATCTACTTTTTGCTTCAGCAATTGTAGTGCTTAAATCATCAGGGGCAATAGTTGTATGCCATAGTGGATAATAAGAAAATCCAATGATGTCAAAATCACTTACTTTGGCTCTATTGATTATATCTCCTGTAAAAGCGATCATGTCAGCAGGGTCAGCCACATGCAATGCAATTTTAGGTGTGGCTACTTCATCAGCAGCTTTTACAGCTTCTATTGCAGCATTAAGGACTTTGCCTAAATTACTCCACTCATTATCACAGCTGCTCGCAGTAGGAAAGTTTTCATTCTCGTCATTACCATATAACATTCCACAGTTTATTTCATTACCTACCTGCACAAATTCAGGAGTAAGACCTTTATTTTTTAAGTAAGTAATGGTGTTGAAAGTATATTGATATACAGAGTCTGATAATACATCTATGCTAGAGATGCTTTTCCATGCTTCTGGCACATCCTGACTATCGGGATCAGCCCAGGTGTCAGAATAATGAAAGTCTAAAAGCACTTGCATATTATTGCTATGAGCTAACTCTATAGATTTCGCTACATCTTTTATGTCATTGTACATTTGCTCTCCTGCAGGGCTGTATACTGTTTTAGTCCATTCAGGAGAATGAAAAAGCCTTAGTCTAATTACATTGGCCCCATGGTCTGCAAATATTTTGTATGGTGATGCTGCCGCTCCATTGTCTTTAAAAACACCATTATGATCTAATATTTGATTAGTATACGAAAGGTCTGCTCCAAAATAAAAGTCATTTAGCGCAGTTCGTTCTTTTTGAGATGGAGATAAGTCATCGTCACAACCCATGAATAGGCACATACTTAAAATGAAAGTGATGCCTATATAATACCTGTTTATCTTTTTATTCATACCTCCGCTATTATAATTTTAAAAATATAAACTTCTTAGATAGGTCGTTGAACCTGATAAGGTACTTGCCTGCTTCTACTTCTATGTCAGCACCTGATGAGCTAGAATTGGCGTATAGTGCTGTCTTGTCAGCAGCAGTGGTTCCCCACCATTCACCATCAGGTCTAAACTTGATTTTAGTAAACTCAGTGAACTCCGTTGTTAACGACCATACGTGAGGGTTAAGCTCGGTGTTGCTCATAGGTTCAATAGCATTCCAAGCGTTAAAGTCTCCTGAAATTCCAAATTCAGAATAATCAGTAGCCTCTGACTCATCAAATTCAGTAATGCTATAGCTCATATTTTGAATGTTAACCGTTAAAGAGTAATAACCTGCAGACATTGTAATTCCCGCTACTTGATCATCATTTCCCGTTTCTTGAATAGCTAATTGGTTTTCTCCAGCTGAGCCCCATTGAGGCTGCCACGCACCTTGGTTGCCTAATAGCTTTAATTCACCAGCGTTGAAATTACCCGTGAAAGTATAAACAAAGCTATTCTGCAGTTCTCTGAACATAGGAGTAGCCGTACTTTCATCCCACTCAGCTTCAGATGCAGGACCTACCATATATAAGTCAGCATATAAAGATTCAGTAGATGATAGATATGGGGTAACTTGTAATTTTATAGCTTCAGAAAACACTTCTAAGTCATTAGAAGCGAACACACGTATGCGAGCATAAACATCGCTAGCCTTTTCGGCTTCAAGGCCTAGTTGAGTACAAATGCTGTTGAGCTCCGCTACTGTAAAAGATTTTTGCATTGAAGTGTCTACTGTCACTTTTCTTGCATCATCAAAAATAGTAGTGTCACTGAATTGTATTTCGTAGCTTTTAGCTGAAGAAAAACCAAATTCGGCAGAGGAATAGCTGAATGTTACAGCTTCATTTTCTGCTTCATCTTCGAGTAAAATAAAGTCGGTTGCTGTAGCACTAAAAGTAGGAATACTTGATGTTGAAGCAACAGCCTGATCTTCATCTTTTTCACATGCAGTGATAACAGTGATGAAAAAGGCAATGATATATAAATACTTAATTTTCATTGTAATCTAATTTTAATGTTGAAAAACCCATTAATTAATAACCATCATTTGGTTTCATATTAGGGTTTGCCAATAAGGCAGCTGATGGAATAGGGAATAAGTCATAGAATGATGCTACACTTCTTCCTTGTGCTGTTCCGCCTTTAAACGGCCATGCATAATTACCTGATGAGAATTTTTTGAATCTGATCAAGTCTGTTCTACGGTGCATCTCATAGCACAATTCTCTAGCTCTTTCGTCAAGTATGAAATCTAGTGTTAGGTCTGATGCAGAAATGTTTCCTGAATCATCACCATACGCTCTTTCTCTTAGCGCATTGATGTAACCTAGTGCTGTTGCAGCGTCACCTCCGGTGCCTCCTCTAAGTACCGCTTCTGCATACATAAGGTATACATCTGCTAATCTAAACATAGGGAAGTCTGTGTCAGGGAAACTGTTGGCTTTATTAGAGCCAGGTTGTCCATCTGAAGTAACATTTTTGAATTTAGTAACAGGATATCCTTCTCCAAAAACAGTAAGGTTGTTGATTTCAAGGGTCTGTCCATCGGTGTGGAACATAGCTCTTGAGTCAGTCTCTCCAGTAATGTCAGAAAATAAGTTTACAATGTTTTCTGTAGTTCTCATTCCACTCCAACCATCAGATACACCAAATTCGTCTCTGTCCATGCTGCCGCCAATAGAACCTAAAATAAGGTATGTCATACCTCCATAAGATTGCGTGCGGAAACCATCAAAGTTGATAGAGAATATGATTTCGTCAGCCTTATCATTGTCTGCAAGAAATAGGTTTTGAAATTTCGGTTCTAACTGATAACCTGCATCTATAACTTTTTTCGCATAGGTGATAGCTTCTGTGTATTTAGCCTCACCGGTGTATACTTCTGCATTGAGATATAGCTTTGTTAACAAAGTCCATGCAGCAGCTTTATCAGCTCTACCGTATTCGTTTTGACGAGCATCTACTAAATCAGACTCAATATCTTTAAGTTCAGATTCAATATAAGAAAATAAGTCTTTTCTACTGATTTGCTCAGGGTAAAAGTCACCTACTCTATCTTCTTCTGTTACAAAGGCAACATTACCAAACATGTCGATGGCATGCCAGTAGCTTAGAGCTCTGATAAACCTTGCTTCAGTTCTAAATGTTCTCGCCTCAGCTTTTTGTGCATCCGTAAGACCCCGGGCATCTAGCTTGCTATCCGCCATTTCGTTAATAAACTCATTAGCTACAGCTACCTGAAAGTATATACGGCTGTACATGGCGCTTATGAATTCATTGCTAGAGGTCCATTCTAGCTCTACTAAATCAACTAATGAGCCATCAGTCCAGCCGATAACCGCTTCATCAGTAGTTAATTCTTGTAGGTTATAATAAAGTCTGAGGTAATTAGAGAAACCTTCATCAAGGTCTACAATATCACCATCACCACCACCACCTTGCTGTCCACTTAGGGCGTAACCACCGTAAAGTTTGGCCAATACAAGTTTGTAGTTGTTGAAGTCATCATAAACTACATCTGAAGTAATTTGGTTGTCAGGCTTCAGGTCTAAGTCTCCACACGAAACAATGAGTAATGTGAGCAGGCCTAATAATATTTTATGTATAGATAATTTATTCATTATTTTAAATTTAGTTTGAGTAATCAGGAGTTATCCTTCAAAATCAAATCATTAGAAGCTAACATTTACGCCTAAAGAGTATATTCTTGGTCTTGGGTAAATGTTGTTATCAATACCTCCTGAAATTTCAGGGTCTAAGCCACTATATTTAGTAATCAGGAATAAATTCTGAGCATTAGCGGTTAGTCTTAGGCCTACTTTATCTTCTATCACTCTACCAAAATCGTAAGTAAGGCTTAAGTTCTGCATGCGTAAGAAAGATGCATTTTCTACATAGTAATCAGAGAAGAACCTTGCGTTATTGTCAGTGCCTTCAAAGTTTGTGTTGTAGATGTCTCTGGTAAGGTTGGTTACATAGTTATCATAACCCAAGTTGCTATAAACAGCATTTCCAGAGTTAACATTGTTATATACGTAGTTACCAAGGCTTCCGCTTAATAAGAAGCTAAGAGACCATTTGTCGTATGATACTGTACTGTTGAAACCAAAATAGAACTTAGGAGCAGGTGATTTATACCTGTATTTGTCCTGGTCGTTAATTTGGTTGTCATTGTTTCTGTCTACATAAACATTTTCAATGGGCTTACCATTCTCGTCATATACTTGCTGATATACATAAAAAGCAAAAGGCTGATTATCAACAGTGTGTATTTGAATGGTGTTACCTGTACCACCACCGATACCTCCTACAGGAAGTCCTTCTGAATCATCATTGCTAGTTTTGCTAAGGTTGGTGATTTTAGTAGTGTTGTACGTGGCGTTGATACCTAAATCCCAATCAAATTTATCAGTAGTGATGGCATTGTAATTAAGGCCTAATTCAATCCCTTTATTTTCAATGCTTCCTACGTTAGTAAATAATTTATTGGTAAGGTTAGTACCGGCAGGTACTGAAACAATGGCCAAAAGGTCATCTGTTTTTTTATAGTACACATCTAATGTACCATATAGTTTGTCATTCCAGAAACCATAATCAATACCCGCATTGTAGGTAGTAGTCTCTTCCCATTTTATGTTAGTGTCATAAGGCTCTGGACGTAATGTTTGGAAAAACTGATTTCCAAATTGGTACTGAGCACTTTGGTTACTATAAGTGTAGCGAGGTAGGTAAGGGAAGTAGTCTCCGAAATCTTGCTGACCTGTTATACCATAACCAATTCTTAATTTCAATTCAGAAATTAAATTACTGTTTTCAAGAAATTGCTCACTTTTCATTTTCCAAGCTAACGCTACTGAAGGGAATAATCCCCATCTGTTGTCTTCGCTAAAACGAGAAGAACCATCAGCTCTAAGAGTTGCAGTCAATAAATATTTGTCTTTTAACCCATAGTTCAATCGGCCAAAATAAGACTTTAATCTGTATTTAGGGTTTACCGGAATAGCAGCCGTAGATACTGTATCGCCTTCAGCATTAAGTTCTGGGTAAGTGTAGTTATCGATTGTGAAATCTTGATAAGAATAACCTAAAGTGAAATCAATATTACTATTAATAGCAGTTAACTCTTTTTTATAGTTCAAGTAAAAATCTGCAAGTAGATTTGATTTATCTTGTCCGTACTGTGTATAACTACCGCCTTGGTTATAAACAAAAGCAGCTTCGGCAGGTATATCATTGCTTCCATCACTGGTAGAGATGTCATAACCTAAGTTAAGGTTTGCTTTTAACCCATCGATAAATGGTAATGCATAATCAAACTGAATATTACCGATGCTTCTTTTAGCCTTACCAATGTTATGGTTTTGCGATAAAATACTAACAGGGTTATATGTAGTTTGTGTTAATGGCTTACCAGAAGCAGTCCATTGAGTGAAACCTCCATATTCGTTATCAGTGTAAACAGGCTGAGTAGGGTCATAAGCTATAGCACTGCTTATAGCTCCCTGATCGGCAAATCTACTTTTAGAATAAATACCTTTTACATTAAGATTGATTTTTAATGCATCGTTAAACAGCGATGGGTTAAGACTTATGGCTGCAGTAGTTCTTTCTAGGTTAGAAGTTTTTAGCACACCATCTTGGTTTAAGTACCCTACAGATACACGGTAAGGAAGCTCTTTAAAGGCACCACTAACGCTCAAGTTATTGTCAGAGCTAACGGCATCTTTAAAAATTTCGTCTTGCCAGTCAGTGTCATAGTCACCAAGTAGGCCTACCTTTTGAGGCTGCTTTTCTGCTACTATGTCTCTAAACTCATCAGCAGATAATACCTCTACAGTTTTAGGCACAGTAGAAACAGAGGTTAGCGAGCTAAAGTTGACATGAAGGTCTTGCCCAGCTTTACCTTTTTTAGTGTTAATGATTAATACACCATTTGATGCTCTTGAACCGTAAATGGCAGTAGCTGATGCATCTTTCAATACGTTTACAGATTCTATATCATTAGGGTTGATGAAACTAAGCGGGTTAGAAGCTCCTGCTACACTGTTGTTATCTAATGGCACTCCATCAATAACAATCAGAGGATCATTACTAGCGTTAAGCGATGATCCTCCACGAATTCTGATAGTACTTCCTGCCCCAGGTGCTCCACCATTAGAAGTGATTTGTACACCAGAAACTTTACCCGAAATAAGTTGGTCAGGTGAGGTCATCTGGCCAGGGTTAAAGTCTTTTTCTGAAATACTGGCTACTGAACCTGTTACATCACTTTTTTGCTGAGTACCGTAACCTATAACTACTACCTCTGATAAGGAAGTAATGTCTGGACTCATTTGAAGACTGATATTAGTTTGATTACCAATAGTGATTTCTTCTGGTAGGTATCCAATAAAAGAAAATACCAGAACATCGCTACTGTTAGCACTAACCCTAAAGTTACCTTCAAGGTCAGTAACGGTTCCCCTTTGCGTGCCTTTAATTAAGATGTTAACTCCAGGCATGGGTTCATTAAATTCATCTATTACCTTTCCAGTAATAGCTTGGGTCTCATTTTGAGCATTTGCGTTTATACTGAGTAGTAGCAAACAAAGAATACTCGAAAACATCAGACACGAATGTGAAAGACGTTTTTTCATCATACGGTAATTTGTCATTCTAAGGTATATTATTATTTATTCAATTAGGATTATAAATGATTTTCATGAGGTGAAAGTTTTACACATCTCGGATCATAATAGTTATTTAGTTTAAAAAATTACAATTATCAAAAGGTAAAAAAAATATTCAATTTGGTTGTATTATATCTCTGTTAATTGTGATTAAATCGATTTCTGAGAAAATGAAAATATATTGAATCATTTGCCTTTATCTCATTGGTTAACAGTGATATAATGATTAATCGTATTTAATATGCTATAATCTGTATATTTTCAATAAATTAAAAATAAGCTTTCAATGACCTAATATAGCTATAAATCAATGACAATGAATCACTTTCATTTCAAATCTAAACTTTTTAAAGGTAAAAAATACACTTTTGGTGGCTATAATCCAATTTTATGATTCAGTTTATCTCGTTTTAATTCGCTTATAAGCAGTTTTTTTATTTAACTATAATTTGCTTCTATAGGATAATGTAATGTTTGGTTAAATAATATTCATTTTAGTGTTGTATATGGTTTTGGTTAACAAAGTAAGCGGGTAGCTGTTAACTTATTATATCAATTTAGCTGCTATGAAATTATTTTTCTTCTTTGTAATTACTATTTCAGTATTATCATGTGGGCAAGCTCCACAGCCTTATGAGCAAACTGGCGAAGCTTCCTACTATGCCAATTCGCTTAATGGTAATGTTACTGCCGATGGTGGACACTACGATAAAACAAAGCTTACTGCTGCACATAATCACTTACCATTGGGCACTATTATAGAAGTAACCAATATGAGTAATGATAAAATGGTTACTGTTGAAATTAATGATAGAGGGCCATATTCATCTGGAAGAATATTGGATTTATCAAGAGCTGCTGCTAAGCAGTTAGAGATGGTCGAAGATGGTACTACCAAAATTCACCTTAAAGTGATGCAGCCCGCTCCGGGTTATACCGTGGCAGATTCGGTGGAATCAGAAAAATAATATTTGAAATAGCAGCTGTTAATAATCACCATGCATGGTTACATGCCTCTAATTACTACATATGAAATTACTCCTCTCCATAATATTTATATGCTGTTGCATAGTTGTGTATAGTCAGCCTAAATCTAATTCAGATATTAAAAGGCAAAAAATAATTACACTAACCCAAGATGATATAAGAGGGTATTTGGAGTTTTTGCCGGCAGACTATAGCAATGGCGAAAAAAAATACCCTTTGTTGATATCCCTGCATGGGCAGGGGCAAAAAGGTGACTATAATAGTGATTTATATAAAGTGGCTTTATTAGGGCCGCCTAGTTTTATTGAAAATTATGAAAGTGAAGATATGTGCTTTACCGTGGATGGTGAAGAGCTCTGCTTTATAGTAGTTTCACCTCAACTGAAGTCACTTGCTTATAAGTGGACCTCTTCGGCAGTACATACTTTTATAGATTATATCTTAAATGGAGAAAATAATTATAGAATAGATACCAATAGAATATACCTCACAGGGCATAGTCTTGGGGGTATTGGTGCATATGAATTTGCCTCTAATAACTATAATCAACCAAATAAATTGGCAGCGGTGAGCATAGTAGCGGGTAATGGAGTGGATGAAGAAGAGGGGTGTATTATCGCGCAGGAAGGTATTAATTTAAGGGCTTATCATAGTGTTGAAGATGAGAGCCCCGTTACCTATGAATCGGGCTTGAGTTCATTTGATAATATTAAAAATTGTAGCGAAAATGCTCAGTCATTGGGTGATTTAGAGTTTATAACATATCCCGCAGAAGATTCAATTAGTCATGATAGTACGGCTCAGGTAGCTTATAACCCAACCTTAGCAGTAGCAAATGGCGTTAATCTATATGAATGGTTGCTGGCTCATGAACTTAATGGTAATAATAATGATGATGAGGATGATGACACAGTGACGGGAGTAGATCAGTTTCTGCCACCTTCGGAGGTGTACAATCTACTTATTGTTAATGGAAACAGGAATTTAACATTGGAAAATGAAGGCGTAATGCCTCCATTTCAGGTACATTTATATAATATGCAAGGTAAGCTGATACATGTTTTAAATATGAAAACAGAAGATGTGGTGTTACCAGCGCTTGCTGTAGGTACTTATTTTTATAGAATCACTGATGTAGGTGAAAATGTGGTGCAGAAAGGACGAATACTTTGCTATGAATGAAATATAGCTTTAAAAGTGAGTTAATATCTCAACTTCAAATTATCTTCAGAAACAATTAATAATTTTAGGTTATGAAATTGTTGATAGTGGAAGATCAGGAAGAACTGGCGCAAAATATATTGACTTACCTTTCTAAAGAAGGAGGCATTTGCGAATGGGCTTCCTCTTATGCCAATGCCTTAGACAAACTTTCTGGTTTTAGTTACGATGTAGTTTTGCTGGATTTAATGCTGCCTGATGGTAATGGTTTGGATATATTGCGTTATCTCAAGCAGGAAAATACGCAGATTGGAGTACTTATTTTATCCGCCAAGGGGTCTTTAGATGACAAAGTGGAGGGGCTGGATTTGGGGGCTGATGACTACTTGCCAAAGCCATTTCACCTGTCAGAGCTTAATGCCCGAATCAAAGCCATTTATAGAAGAAGAAATTTGGCAGGGTCATACATTATTGAGTTCAATGAAATTAAGATCAATACCGATACCATGGAGGTAAGGGTAGAGGAACAATATCTTGACCTGACCCGAAAGGAATATGAAATGCTGCTTTATATGGTGGCTAATAAAAATAGGGTGCTTACCAAGCAGTCTATTGCTGAGCATTTATGGGGAGATTATATGGATGCAGTGGACTCTTTTGATTTTGTGTATCAACATATTAAAAACCTCAGGAAAAAGATAACTCAAGCAGGTGGTAATGATTATATACAAACCATGTATGGTTCTGGTTATAAATTTAATTCAAAAATTAGTTGAAGCTTTTTTTTAAAATAACTCTGCTATACCTCATTATTTCATTGTTGGTATTTGTGGCCGGTGGTATTATTACGCATCAAGTAATAAAAAGAGAAATAGACCTTGAACAACAGAGATTCTTGAAAGAAAGGTTAATCTGGGCGCTTAGTTTTATTGATAGGAAAAACCTTAACTGTTCTTTTCAGAAAGATAAAGTAACCATAATCCCATTGGGAGCTAATGCGGAAGAGACTGAAATACAGTTTTCAGATACTATAGTGATGCACTCTATGCTGCAGCGGATGGAACCGCACATAAAATTAGATGTAGTAAGAAAAGTGGATGACGGGTATTTTAAAATTGCCATTTACGATCTTATAGTGGAGGAGGACGATATAGCAGATGGAGTGCGAGAGTCTTTAATAAAGGTTTATTTGTTGTTGCTGGCAGTAGTTGTAGTGCTAAGTATTATTGCTTCTATATACCTATTAAAACCTTTTAAATATACACTGAGTAATATTCAGAATTTTAGTTTGAAAAACGGGCAGCCCATTTTGCGCCACAAGTCCGGCACAAAGGAATTTGATGATCTCAACAGGTTCATTGCTGCCATGACTGAGAAGATGATTGTAGATTATCAGAACCTGAAGGAATTTACCGAAAATGCGTCTCATGAAATGCAGACTCCACTCACTATTGCTGGTGGCAAACTAGAGTTGTTATTGGAGTCAGATAACTTAACCGATGATCAAATGATGTTGGTTTACTCAGCTCAAAATTCACTGAAGAGGCTTTCTAAGTTGAGTAAAGTTCTTTCTCTGCTAGCAAAAATAGAAAATAAGGAATTTGAAAAAATTGAAGAAATAGACCTTTCTCAGCTAATAAGTCAAATGTTATTTGACTTCAAAGAGTTAATAGAGCTTAAGTCCATTGAGCTTACTTTAGAAATTGCTGTAGGCGTTAGAGTTCATATAGATCATACTTTAATTGCTCTACTCATCAATAATTTATTGCAAAACGCAATAAGGCATAATTATGAGAAGGGCACTATAGCAGTGAAACTGACGAGCACCCATCTTCAGATTAAAAATACTGGAGAGTTAGCAGTTTATGACCCTATGCTTATGTTTGAAAGGTTTAAAAAGTCTAACCAAAGTAAAGATTCCATAGGATTAGGCTTGGCAATAGTTAAAAAAATATGCGAAGCTGTTAATTATGATATTATATATGAGGTGATCGGCAATGAACATGTATTTACTTTGAAATTCTCACAATAATTGTAGCCTTATACATGGCTTTATTGCCATTCATCAATTAAATTGAAAGCTTCAGAATTACTTCAAAATTCAATCAAATTTAACTCAAACATTGTGTGTACCTTTGGTTTGTCATAATTAAATAGGCAAAAACCATAATTGTATGAGAATCAGACTTTACCTTTTTTTACTAATAAGCATCTTTACTTTAGCTACCCAAAGCTATGCAGAGGAACTGCCTACAAGTGTAAAAGGGCATATTATCGACAGTGAAACCGGAGGGCCTTTAGAATATGCATCTATTAGTATTCTTGCTGCTGGAGACAGTGCGCTTGTTACCGGAGGAGTTACTGATGGGCAGGGTAATTTTAACATTAAAGTAAAGAAAGGTAAATACATTCTCAAAGTAGAGTTTATCTCCTACAGTCCTAAGTTTTTTAATATAGAATTAGCAAGTGGAGTTCGGAATATGGGCAATATTGTGTTAAGTCCTGATACTGAAACGCTAAAAGAGGTAGTGGTTACGGCTGAAAAAAGCCAAATGGTGATGGAGCTAGATAAAAAAGTTTTCAATATAGGCGCGGACTTAAGTAATAGGGGTGCCAATGCTTCTGATATTCTTGACAATGTACCTTCCGTAAGTGTAGATATAGATGGTAATGTAAGCCTGAGAGGGAGCGAAAATGTGCGTATACTCATCAATGGTAAGCCATCAGGACTTGTTGGGATTAGTGGTACAGACGCATTAAGGCAGCTGCCAGGTAATTTGATAGAGCGTATAGAAGTGGTGACCAATCCATCAGCCAGATACGAAGCTCAAGGTAATGCAGGTATCATTAATATCATTCTTAAAAAAGAAAGCAGCGAAGGAGTTAATGGTTCATTTAATGCTAACGTGGGGCAGCCTACAAACTATGGTTTTTCTTTTAACTTAAATTACCGTAAAAAATGGATGAATTTATTTGCCAATTATGGTATTGAGTATCGAGATAGCCCTGGGTCAGGGTTTGCGGATCAAACATTTTTTAATGACGGCTATAATACCAGAAGAAGAACAGATAACGATAGACAAAGAGCCAGCTTATCTAATAACTTTAGAGTGGGGTCAGATTTTTACTTGGATGACTTCAATACATTAACTGTCTCTGGCTTATATAGGGTGTCAGATGAAGATAATGATACTGACCTTAGGTACAAAAACTTTAATAGATACAATGAATTGGTTGCCGATTCGCTAAGAACAGATGAGGAAGATGAAAAAGAGCATAACTATGAATATGCTTTAAATTATACTCGCCTGTGGGAAAAAGAGGGACAGAAATTAACGGTTGATGTTCAATATCGCGATAGTGATGATACAGAAGACTCACAGCAAAAGCAAGGTGCTACTCCTCAAAATGGAGAACCCTTCGCGGTTAACCTTTTTCAGAGGTCTTATAATTTAGAGACGGAGAAAAATATGCTTGTGCAAACTGATTATGTGCATCCTTTTAATAGAGACAGCAAGTTAGAGGCTGGTTTACGTACCAATATCAGGAAAATAGATAATAATTATGATGTAGAGGAAAGAAATGCTACAGGGGAGTTTCAAAGCTTACCTGGTTTTACCAATAATTTTGTCTATGATGAGAAAATTTATGCAGCATATGCTATCTATGGAAATAAGGCATCTTCATTATCATACCAGCTAGGGCTCAGAACCGAGGTGACAGATATAACTACAGAGCTAGTGACTACCAATGATGTTAATGATAAAAATTATGTAGGTTTCTTTCCAAGTGCTCATATTACTTATGAGTTGCCAAATAGTAATTCAGTGCAGGCAAGTTACAGTAGGCGTCTTGATAGGCCGGGGTTTTGGAATTTAAACCCCTTCAGCAGCTATACAGACCCTAGAAATATAAGAAGTGGTAACCCAGATTTAGACCCTGAATATACCGATGCTTACGAATTAGGGTATCTGAAAAACTGGGATGCGGGCTCACTTTATTCAAGCGTGTATTACCGCCACTCTACCGATGTGATAGGCAGAGTAAGGTACCAAGATTTTGTTAATGGAGATACGGTAATCTACATGGTGCCTCAGAATCTTAGTTATGCCAACGCATATGGTTTTGAATTTACCCTATCGCAGGAAATAGGATCTTGGTGGAAATTGAATGGTAGTGCTAACTTCTATAGAAATATGACAGAAGGAAGTTTTGGAGATCAGGATTTATCTAGTGATACTTATAGTATGTCTACCAGGGTAACTTCTAAAATGACTTTATTCAAAGTATTGGATTATCAAATAAGTGGTAGATATAGAGCCCCTCAAAAAAGCCCACAAGGAAAGAGAAAATCATTCTATACCATAGATATGGGGCTAACCAAAGATATACTTGATAATAACGGCACGCTTACGCTCAATGTGAGAGATTTACTCAATACCCGAAAATACAGGGGGCAAACTTTTGGAAATACGTTTGTAGAGGAGTCTGAATTTCAATGGAGGAGCAGGCAAATATTACTCACCTTTACATATAGGCTAAACCAGCTTAAAAAACCAGACAAAGATAATGGCCATGAAGGTGAAGGAGATTTTTAAGATAAAGGAGTGCTGTAAAGGTGCTCCTTTTTTTGTGTCTTCTATGTATGTGAGTTTTAATATTCTATGACAATTGGCTGCCCTGAATCTTTAATTTTAAATAATATTAAACTAAGAAAATTAATCTTTTTCTTAGTTTAAAAACTTATCACGCTGTAATTTTAAAAGATGACTACTTACCCAAGGGGTGAAAAAGGCTAAACTTATAAGATGATTATCATAAGTTTATAATAAAAACTTATGATATTATTACTTTTGCTTATAAGCTTGAAACATTTGCGAGAATAAACATATAGTCAATTTGCACTTAAGGCTTTTATTCTTGTAATCAATAATGTTTCTTAATTTGTAATGAATAATTTAACCAAGCTAACTTACCATACTTACAATGTTCAAAACCTCAATAACAAAACTTGTTATTATGGCTTCTATTTTTTCTATAGCTTTTAGCTGTAAGAAGCCTAGTGAAAGCAAGGGAAAAAACGCACAAACCAAAGACACCACCAGAGAAGAGAAAGAGATCAACAATTTAGTATTTATAGGTACTTATACAGAAAAGGAATCTCATGTAGATGGAAAGGCTGATGGCATATATTTATATAAGTTTGATCCTTCTTCTGGTAGATTAACTTACGTGAATACAACCTATGGCATAAAAAACCCATCATACCTAACTATTCACCCAGATGGTGAATACATTTATGCTGTAAGTGAAACAGTGAAAAATGATTCTATAGATGGAGGTATGGTATATGCCTATGCTTTTAATAGTACTGATAGTACTTTATTAGAAATAAATAAAGAACCTTCGTTAGGAGGTGCTCCCTGTTTTGTTACCGTAGATGCATCGGGTAAATATGTATTGGTAGCTAATTATGTAGGAGGCAACGTATCCTTATTTTCTATAGCAGACAATGGAGCATTGAAAAATGAGATGGCTGTTCAGCATGAGGGTAAGGGATTAACGGATAGACAAACGACACCCCATGCCCACAGCATTTGGTCTGCAAAAAACGGATATGCATATGCTGTAGACTTGGGTATTGATCAAATTAAACAATACATATTGGATGAGGGCTCTGATAGCCTGCAGGCTACAGGGAATGATGCTCATCTTAAACCAGGTTCAGGGCCAAGACATTTGGTTTTTCATCCTTCAAAAGAGTTGGTTTACTCTGTTAATGAGTTAAGCGGTACGGTTACAGCTTTTAAATTGGTCGATCAGGGAGTTCTTAATGAATTTCAAACAATCTCTACCGTAGAGGATACTACTGTTACTGATGCAGGCTCTGCGGATATTCATATTACCCCAAATGGTAGATTCTTGTATGCTTCTAATAGAGGCAAGTTCAATGATATAGCCATGTTTTCCATTGATGGTGATTCTGGAAAACTAAAACTGATAGGACATCAATCAACCAAAGGTGATGGACCACGAAATTTTGTAATTGACCCTGCTGGCAAGTATTTGCTGGTGGCCAATCAAAATACTGGCAACGTAGTTACTTTTAAGATTAATCAAGATACGGGTGAACTTATAGACATAGGAGTTGAAAGTGAAATACCTACTCCGGTATGCTTAAAGTTTATGAATTAGAGAAAAGGCCGTAAGGCCTTTTTTTTTGAGTGAATGAAGGTTTAGAGTCCTATAAAAAAGGTTGACTTTTTTACTATTTAAAATAAACTAAAAAATATTTAAATTTTGATGCAACCTTTTATAGCACTCAATAGTCATTAAGGTATAACTACACTGAGTTTCAGATTTACCAGGTAAAATGACATTTTGGTGATAGTTAAAATTTAATTAAGGCAAAACAAAAGGTTGTGTGGAGTATGCTCTGCCAACCTTTTGTTTATTATAAACAATTCTATTCCAGTGCCTTCAATTTAAGAATTGATTTCCCAGATGGGGAATGCTTTCTTTTGTTAACATAATTCAACTCATTCAATTAATAATAATTTTCTTCTTTGAATTAAAATTAGTTATACTAAAAATGGTTTTTTTTACGTTGACTTACATGATTTAGTATGCAAGCAGCTATTGGCCTATTGTTTGCATTTTTGCTCTCAGAACAAATTATATTAATATGTTGACAAAGTTTACTACTGACAATTGCACTGTATCTTATATCAGTGAATTGAAATCATTACATGCAGTGTTAAGTGGTTTTGTTCCTTTTGAGGAATTACAAACTGTGTGTGAAGAAGAATATAAGATCATTAGAACTAATGAAATTAAAAAATGCCTAATTGATTTGTCTAAGGTTAAGGTTTATGCTAAGGGTGCTGCCGAGTACATAAATCAAGTATGGCATCCAACAGTTAAAAGCATAGGGGTTACGCATGTTGCCTTTGTAGTGCCAGAAGATGTGTTTGGCAGAGCTTCTATGAAAACTGCTCACAAAGATACCGAAAAGGAAGAAGGGGTGGAGTGGACTTCGGAAAATTTCAAAAGTGAAACTGACGCAAAAGAGTGGCTAAAAGGTATCAATTAATGTTTTTTAAACAACCAAAGATATATAGCTGAGCCGTGAAGCTCAGCTATTTTTTTACATTGAATATTTTGCATCTATTAACTCTTCTTTGAGTTCCGAATGTACCGCATAATTAAATCCTTCCTTTAGACTATAGCCGCCATATTCGCCTGCTTTAGATAAGGCAATAAATCCTACCTGAAGGTTCTTTAGGTCTTCACGCTTTTGGTATAGCTTATAAATACGCTCCGTTATTTCTTTACAAGCAGCTTCTGGTGACTTACCCTGTCTCATCAGCTCTACCACCATAGCACTGCCGGCTGTTCTCATTACAGCTTCTCCTAGGCCTGTAGCAGCTGCCGCGCCTACTTCATTATCCAAAAATAAGCCTGCTCCTATAATCGGTGAATCACCAACTCTTCCATGCATTTTCCATGCTGCACCACTAGTAGTGCAGGCGCCAGCTAAGTCTCCATTTTTATCAAGAGCAAGCATGCTGATCGTATCATGGTTTTCAATGTTAATGATAGGCTCGTATTTAGAAGTTTCAAGCCATTTTTTGTATGCCTTTTCTGATGCTGGAGTGAGCAAGTTCTCCTCTTGAAACCCTTCGGCTTTAGCAAAAGCTAATGCACCTTCTCCCACCAACATAACATGAGGTGTTTTCTCCATCACCTTTCTGGCCACTGATATAGGGTGCTTTATATTTTGTAAAAAGGCTACAGAGCCACAGTTACTATACTTATCCATGATACACGCATCAAGCGTTACTACCCCTTCTCTGTCAGGGTAACCTCCAAGGCCCACTGTCATCACATTAGGGTCTGCTTCTACTATTCTTACTCCAGCCTCTACAGCGTTTAAAGCGTCATCACCTTTTTTTAATAGGGGCCAAGCAGCTTTATTAGCCGGCATTCCATGATTCCATGTTGAAATCACCACCGGTTTAGTTGCTTTAACCGTTTTTAAGGGATTTGCAGTAGAACTCATCTGGCTGAGCAGACTGAGAGACACAGTGCTTATGGCTGTTTTTTGTAAAAATTTTCTTCTTTTGATCATGGCTAATGCAGGTTATATTGAAAATGGTTGTATGCCATTCTATTTTAAGAATGTTGTTTTGTTTATAAGGTTATCATCGATTCACCAGATTGAGTGATGATTATTTTCTTTTCAGTGAAGGGGCTAACAGTCCAGATATTCCAGCCCGATTGATGATATTCAAAATTTACCTTTATGCGTTTATTTAAAATATGGTAAGGCTTTATTATAAATATTTTACCCTCATCGGCAGGCTGTTTTATAGTTTTGTATACTCTATATAATGACCATTTTATAACTTCATCTTCAGGTAGAATAAAAAAGTCGTTTTTACTTTTTGTAAAGTACACATAACCCCAGTTTTCAGGCATATGCATATCTATGGCTCCCTGAGGCGACCATACCCAGTTATATTCAGGTTGAAGTCTGCCGTTTTCAAACCGCTTACGGTAATAGGTGTTATTAGCTGTGTCCAACTTCCAATTAACACGACTAAAATTTAATCTCCAAAATTTGTCTTCAGGAATTGTATGGTCATGACTTACTTCCATTAGCGCACTCCAAGGCATAGCTATTTCTACAGTCCATCCCTTGTCAATGTCATTTGGGTTATTTAGTGTCCCATACTGCTTTACAGCTGTCTTTAAGCCTTTAATATCCCAGTTGTCAATCACAAAAGGATGATTTCTGTAGGGCTTAGTTAGCAGTAAATCCCAAACAGTATTAAGAGCATTAATTTCAAACTCCATGTAATGTTGCGTAGATCCGTCTGGGTCTATGAAAATTTCAAAATCGTTATTTCTGAAAATTACGCTATCTCTCTTTGTAATAGTGGCCCATAAATTAGGCTCTTTAAGGTCTGCGAAAAAATAAAAATATTGGTTATCCCATAACATTTTTACCTTTGTATTATAAAGTGGCATATTGTGGCCGCCTTCAATATCTATAAATTTTGAAGTCCAATTGGCATTCTTCCATTGAGCTTCTTCTTTTCCGTCTATTTTTATTGGCTTGTCGGTAAAGCGTACGGTATAGGTTAGTGGAGGAGTTAAAGGTTCTTTTTTTTGACTGTATGCGAAAGAACAGGTAGCAATAAGTAAATAGAGGGTTAATATTACAGGCTTCATCTAACGGTTGATTTCAAGGCATGAATTTAAGACTTCAGCCTTATCTAATTGTCTCAGCAGGTAATTTTTTTATTGTAAATCGAAAATTGTCTGTAATTTCTGAAGTCACTTTTTTGAAATAGTTGATTTAAATTTTTAGATTTTTTTAAAATGAATAACCATTATCTCGATATTTTAGGTTTGAAACCTGGGGCCACCCAAAAGGAAGTAAAACTCGCATATCGTAGGTTATCCAAAATATACCACCCAGATATTAATAGCAGTCCCGATGCTAAGGAAAAGTTTATTGCAATAACTGAGGCATATAATTTTTTAAGTAAAGTAGGCCCTAGGCCTCACTTAGAAAATGTGTCTTATGATTATGATCCCACAATAGCCGAGTATGAGAAATGGAGAAGACAGGCACAAGAAAAAGCCAGAAAAAGGGCTAAAGAAGAGGCTAAAATGCAACAGGCATTAATGGCTAAATTCCTGAAAGGAATCAATTATGGAATGGTAATAGCCTTAGTTTTTAATATTCTGCTGGTATTCGATTATTTCTTGCCAAGGAAAATAAGCCACGAAAAGGTTTATACAATTCATAAGTCTATAATTGGAGGTAAGTATGAAGCTGATGTGGTTTACTTTGAAAACTTTACTATTGAGGTGGAGAAGGAAATAGTAGAGCAATACATTTCTAATGACGGTTTTATTGATATACAGCTTACTAAATTATTTGAAATGCCCATGGGGCTGATGGTAGAAAATGTCTTTGGCAAATACAAACTTTATCATAATATGGATAATGTTTACATCATTCTTCAATTTGCCATACCATTATTTTTCATAGTATTATTGCTTTATACCTTTACTACAAGTACGCTTGATTCCAAGCTCACGTTGGGTATCTTCATGTTCTTTATTATCTGCTGCGAGTATTTTATGCTTATAATGCCTGGCTAAAGTATCGTTTGATAATAAGCAAAATCATGTTATAACGCTGAGGGGCTGCTTGTTAAAAAAGGTTTTTAACCAACTTTTGGAGTTGCCAAAATCTTCTTGCTTTACATGAAGGTTCAAATTATACAGATTTGATTTTCAGTAATATGTAATACACAGTACTTTTTACTTATTAGTGGCTCGTGACTCATACAAACTTCAACTTTTAAGGGTTTTACTGTACGACTTTTCATGGCCTATAACTACTATAAATTTTGAGTCAGTAATAATCAGAATATTGTCATATTAGGAGAGCCCCAAATCCATGTGAACTAAAAATATTCCTTTATAGGTTGAATAAGTGCCATCTTAATGTGCATATCGTGATAATTTCCTTAGAAAAATAATTCCTTAAATACATAAATACCCTTTTAAAAGTAAGGGTTATCCCTTACTACTCCTTCAGTACTACCCCTGAATTTTAAGAGTAATTACTACTTAGTAAAATACAAAAGACTTCCGATTGAATACCAAATTTAATGGAAATACCTTTGGTAAGGTTGAAAATAAATGTAATTTATATAAGAGGCTATTGACTTATCTTGATTGGTTCTCAAATATAACAATTGCTTTAAAGTCACAGCTTTTAATATTATTTAATTAAAACTATCCTACACTAACACACATATTATGGCAGTCTCAAAAAGTACGGTGAAAGAAAAAGTAACCACCGAAGCAACTCAAAATGGTGAAGCAAAATCTGCAAAGCAATCCGAAGGTACTACGGGTTTAGAAAAAGTTGATGTTTTACAAGTTATGGAAGGTGCGGTGTTGAGCATCGTTATGACTGATGAGCACAGTAAAATTGTTTATTTCAATAAAGCTGCTGAAGAGTTATGGGGGTATTCCAGAGATGAAATAATAGGGGCGGATAGCAGTATATTGGCTCCAGCTGCAGAGGAAGATCAATTGGCCAGTGATGAAGAGGGTGAAGAAGTGCCCGAAGCTACTACTACAGACTTAGATCAATTGGTGGGATCTTCACAAGAATCAAAAATAACACATAAAGATGGATCACTAATTGACGTGTGGTTTACACTAAGTGAGAGCATTAGCAACGGGGAAAAGATATACACTTCATTCGTACAAGATATTTCGGCCAAAAAAGCACTTGAAGCACAGGTGGAGGAACAGCTTGAAGAATCTATGGCTCAGGAAGAGGAACTTAGGCAGAATATGGAAGAACTTGCTGCTACCCAAGAAGAAATGCAAAGGAGGCAGGTTGAAATGGAACAGCTTAAATCATCAGTAGACACTGCTTGGGTATGTATAGAATTTGAGCCTGATGGTACGGTAATTAATGCTAATGTTAATTTTCTTGAAGCATTTGAATACAGTTCTTTAAAGGATGTAGTAGGGCAGCATCATAAGACGTTTTGTGATCCTGAATATATAGCTACACAAGAATACAAAAGATTTTGGAGAGACCTCGCTAATGGCAAGGTTCAGACAGGGGAATTTAAAAGGATAACCGCTGAAGGAAATGAAATATATATAAATGCTTCTTACACACCTGTTGAAGACGTAAATGGCGAAATAGTAAAGGTAATTAAGATTGCTTCGAACATTACGGACATGGTAGCAGGTAGGTTGAAAGGTGAGCATATGCAGGAGGCTGTAGACTCAGGGTGGGCTTCGTTAGAGTTTGATGTTACTGGTAAGATTCTCCATGCAAATAAAAACCTATTGAGGACTATGGGGTATAGTCAGGCAGACGAAGTAGTAGGCCAGCATCATAGAATGTTTTGTGAACCTGAATATGGTAACTCGGCAGAATACGCTCGCTTCTGGAAAGATTTGGCCAATGGTAAAGTCCAAAGAGGGGAGTATAAACGAGTAGCAAAAGATGGTAGCGAAATATGGCTTCAGGCCGCTTATACTCCGGTAAAAGACGAAGATGGGCTAGTGGTGAAAATAATTAAAATAGCGGCAGATATTTCTGAAGTTAAAATTCCTGTGATGGAGGTAAGTAAAATCATTGGAAATATGGCTCAAGGAGATCTTACCCAAGAGTTTAAAAGTTCTGCTCAGGGGTATGTTCGTGAAATGGGTGAGGCCCTCAACGTGGCTATCGAAAATCTTGGCAGTTTGCTAGGAACCATAGAAGACAGTGCTAAACAGGTGGCTGGCTCAGCAGATAACATGAAGCAGAGAACTGATGGAATGAAAAATAATACTGCAGAGATGGCTTCTGCTATTTCTCAAATGGCCAAAGGAGCACAGGATCAGGCTCAGAAAACAGATGAATCCTCAAAAATGGCAGAGCAAGTTTTAAGCTCAGCTACAGACATGGAAGATAAATCTGATATCATATATAAAGCAGCAGAAAGGGGAGTAAATAGCTGTGATGAAGGAATTAAGATTATAAGAAATCTGGTTTCTAACATGTCAGGTATTAATGAATCTGCCAGTTTAACTTCTCAATCTATAAAGGTGCTTACCGAAAGAGCTGAAGAAATAGCCAGAACACTCAATGTAATAACGGATATCGCGGCTCAGACCAATTTATTAGCGCTTAATGCAGCTATTGAAGCGGCTAGGGCTGGTGAAGCTGGGCGTGGCTTCGCTGTAGTAGCAGAGGAAATTAGAAAACTTGCCGAAGGCTCGAGAAAATCAGCTATTGATATAGAAAAAATCATAGCCGATGTTCAAAAAGATACGCAATCCGCATCTAAGGCAATAGACACCATGACAGTAAGTGTGCAAGATGGTAGTGGAGCAACTAAAGAAGCAGAGAAAATCTTTGAGGAGATTTCTGAATCTTCTAGCGAGACATTGGAGCTGAGCAAATCAATAAAAGATGCAAGTGGTATCCAGAAAAACAGTATTGATATAGTAGTAAAGAATATAGAACAAATTGTGGTGGTGGCTGAAGAAACGGCTGCAGGAACAGAAGAAATTGCAACCTCATCATCTTCTCTAAATAGTGGTATGGAAGAAGTGTCAGCGGCCAGTAGCCAGCTTACTCAAATCTCTACTGAGCTTAAACAACGAGTTAATAAATTCAAACTGAAAAATTATGGAAACATTACAGGACGATAAAACAAGATCGGGATTAAGCGAGGCTGAAAAGGAAGAGGTTAAGGGAGAGGCCATGCAACTCATTGTATTTAAACAAGGAGAAGAAGAGTATGCCATTAATATAGATCAGATAAAAGAGGTAGTAATAACGCCTAATATCACCAAAATGCCACAAACACCAGAGTATGTTAAAGGCGTTTCTAACATACGCGGAAATATCATTGCGGTACTAGATCTGGAGAAAAAGTTTGGCTTAAAACCCACAATCGATTTAAGTTCTAAAAATTTCACTTTAGTAATAGAAAGTGATGAATATAAAATAGGCGTGTTGGTGAAAGAAGTACCCAATACCTTATCTGTGTTAGATACTGATATTGAAGAATCAGTAAACGTTATCCACGATTCAGCTATGGAGCAGAACTATATAAAAGGTATAGTAAAGAGAGATAACAGGCTGATTATACTAATTGATACATTCAAAGTGTTGGGAGAGGCGGACATTAATACCGTTTCACAGATTGTATCATGATATTGATTTATTATTTACTTAACTAACGGAATCATGTCTAAAAATGTACTGATCGTTGATGATTCGCTTTATATGCGAAAGATCATAAAAGATGCCATGGAAGCGAACGGATATACCGTAATTGGGCAGGCGGCTAATGGAGAAGAAGCTATAGATATGGCTTTTGAATTAATGCCAGATATTATTACCCTCGATAACATACTGCCTGATATGATTGGCACTGATATTTTAAAAGTATACAAAGAAGAGGGGCTTCCTTCTAAAGTCATAATGATTAGTGCTGTAGGGCAAGAATCTGTAGTAAATGAAGGGATCTCTTTAGGTGCAGTTGATTATTTGGTAAAGCCATTTACCAGTGAACAATTAGTGGCCGCTATCGCTAAAACCTGAATTCATGATAAAAGCTCTTGTAGTAGATGATTCTGGGTTGATGCGCATAAGGATTTCGGATGTACTTAGGTCAGACGGGAACATCAAGGTTGTTGGCTCAGCAAAAAATGGCTCGGACGGACTAAGGCTGATAAAAGAACTGCGTCCTGATGTGGTAATTACCGACATGGTAATGCCAGATTATGATGGTCTTTTCCTCGTAAAACATGCTATGGCTCAATGTCCTGTGCCTATCATAGTGCTAAGTTCTCTTGAGAGACAAAACACTCAAATATTTGAAGCACTAGAGTCCGGAGCTTTTGAATTTATTGATAAACCAAGAAGCCCTAGAGGTTTGGGGTTTAATAAGCCTCTGATCAATTTAGTGAAAACCGCTACTCAGGTAAATACTAATACGCTCATAAGTAATGCTAAGCCTCTCCGCCAGCAACCTTCAAATATTCTTTTTTTAGATCGGCTACCTTATGATGTAATAGTGGTAGGAGCTTCTACTGGTGGACCTAGCGCAATCGAATGCTTTTTGAAAGGAATACCAGAAAGCTTCCCTGTACCCGTAGTTATTGCGCAGCACATGCCGCCCAGGTTTATTGAGTCCTTTGCTGATAGGTTAAATAATATCTCAGGATTGAGGGTACAAGTGGCTGAAACTGGAGAGTCGCTTATGCCGGGAGTAATATACGTTTGTCCTGGAGATAGAAATACTGAGGTAAGAATGGATCTAGGCAGAAATGCTGTAGTATTTGGACAAACAGCTAAAGAATTTAAGGAATTTAATGATCCATCTATTGATTGTTTATTCGATTCTATAGGTACGGTTTATAGAGAAAGAGCTTTAGGTATTATTATGACCGGTATGGGCAAGGATGGTACCGCAGGTCTTGTAGAAATGAAGAAGTATGGAGCCAAAATAGTGGCTCAGAGTGAAGCCACTTGTGTGGTTTATGGCATGCCCAAGGCAGCAGTAGATGCAGGTGTGGTAGACCTCGCATTAAACATTGAAGATATTGCTGAATTTGTAACAAATTGTTTTACTGAAAAACAACGGATATAATGCAGTCAAAAGAAGATGAATATAGAGAAATCTTTTTTGCTGAGGCTCTTGAGAATTTTGAAGAAATTAATAAAGTACTTACTCAGCTAGAAAAGAAACCAGAAGACCAGAGTTTGATTAATGTTCTTTTTAGGATAACTCATACAATGAAAGGTAATGCCACAGCTATGGGGTTTGATGGCATTAGTTCGTTGGCACATGTGATGGAAGATTTATTTGGCGAAGTGCGAAATAACAATCTGGATTTGAATAGCGAAATCTTTACGGCCTTATTTAAGGCAGTGGATGTGCTAGGTGCTTTATTAAACTCTATTAAAACAGGGGACAAGGTTCAGTATAAAGGAATTAAGACCAAATTAGAGGTCTTAATAAAAAGGTCAAAAAAGGACAATGAAGAAAGTGTTCCTACTGATGACCCCATAACTGAGAGTACTATATTTATAGATGAAAGTAATGATAAAGCATTTGATGTAGAATCTCCCGATGTCGCTTCTCAGTCTCTGATAGAAGAGTATTTGCACATGGATGCGGCAGAAGACGAAGAAGTAGAAGAGGAAAGTGTTCCCACTATTGTAATTTCTGATTTGGTGCAAGTGCCAGTAAGAAAACTAGATAACCTTCTAAATTTAGTAGGCGAGTTAATTATTGAGCGTGATAGGATAATCGCACTTAATGGCAATGAAGCAGGAGCAAATGAATACTCAAGGTTAAACAGAATTTCATCAGACCTTCAGTATTCTGTAATGGATGTTAGGCTGGTGCAGGTGGGCTTCCTTTTTAATAAATTTCATCGAGTGGTAAGAGATGCAGCCGCACTTGAAGGTAAAAAGGCTCGATTAGAGTTAAAGGGAGTCGATACTGAAATTGATAGAAATATCCTTCAGATTATCAGTGACTCATTGATACACTTGATCCGTAATGCCGTGAGTCATGGTATTGAAAGCCCTGAAGAAAGAAAGGAACTAGGAAAGAAGGAAGAGGGAGTGGTAACCCTGAGTGCTCGCAATGATAACGATGGAGTTATTATAGAGATTAGAGACAATGGAAAAGGAATTAATGTAGAGCAAGTAAAAGCTAAAGCTCTTAAAAGTGGGCTGGTACAAAAAGAAATGTTACCCATGCTTAATAAAGAGGAGGTGCTGATGCTGATTTTTGAACCTGGTTTCTCTACCAGAGAGCAGGTAACAGAACTTAGTGGCAGAGGCGTGGGGATGGATGTGGTAAAGAGGGCTACAGACTCTATTGGGGGGACCATACGGGTAGAAACAGAGGATAATGAAGGTTCTGTGATTTACTTAAAATTACCTTCTTCAATGGCAGTAAAAGGCACACTTCTGTTTAATCTGCAACAGCAAACTTACGCCATTCCATTGTCTTACACCGAGGCCGTGGTCTCACTCTACAAAAGTGATCTTCATAAACTTAGTAATGGGTTAGTAAGCACATACTTGGGTAAAACAATTTCTGTAGTTTTTCTTAAGGACTTGTTCTCGCTTAAGCCAGAGGATAATATTAACGCTCATAAAATTTTACAGTTAAGTTTTGATGATCTGCATCCAGAAGACCAGTTGGATGTAGTGATAGTGAGTTATAATGGAAGAACTATAGGGTTGGTGGTAGATAAGCTACTTCAACAGAAAGAAATTGTGGAAAAGCCGCTGATGAAACCTCTGGACAGAGTGAAAATCATAAGTGGAGTAACCATATTAGGTAATGGCAATGTGTGCCCTGTACTTAATATTGCTGCCATTAGCAATTTAATATTTAATGCAAGTTTGAAAAACCATAAAGTGTTGTAAGCATGTCAAATTTAAGTTCTGATGAGAAGAATATTGCTGTTCAGTTGTTAAATCAAGGTTATAGAAAAGCTGCTGCATCTTTTTCTGTAATGACCAACGAACAAATTTCTATAAAGCCAACCAGAATTGAGGTATCAAGTAATGATTGGAAAATACTGAAAAATTTAAAGTCAAGTGATGATCTGGTAGTTGTTACTACTTCTATTATGGGAGAGCTTTCGGGTAAAAGTTATTTACTAATCAATAGATCGGAGGCAGAGGCTATTTATAATGCTTGTGTTTCTGAAGAGCAAACAGAGGAAGAGAAGAAAGAGGAAACGGAGGCTATTTTAAAAGAGTTGGACAATATTCTGTCTGCAGCGGTAATTACAGAATTCTCTAACTATACCAATGCTATGATCTATGGCGATGTGCCTATTCTATATTATACCAATCAATTTGAAATTAGGAATAAAATAGTTAATGATTTTAAAGGATTGGAGTCTGGAAATGAGTATTTTATGTTAGCTGACACTGAATTTATATCCGAAAACAATTCTAAGTTACGCCCCCAATTTGTGTGGAAACTTACTAAAAGTTTTGTGGAAAGAATAAAGGAATGTGTAGCTAAACAAAACAAAGTCCTATAAATATGAGGGTATCTGCTGACTATATTTTTGGCTTTTTGGCAATAGCCGCAACTATAATTGTAACTTTTTATGTGAATGATCCTTGGATTACGTCAGGGATGATCTTGGCTGCAGGATGCTTTTGCGGTTATAAAAAATATAGTTTTCAGAAAAATTTAGAAAAGAAAACCAAATTTCACGGAAGAGGCTTAATGGCTCTAGATGATATGCTGAATGAATTTAAGCATATGAAAGATGGTATGCACGAAGCTTCTATCTTAATTACAGATTTAGGAAAGGAAGGAGAGCGGGAGTTTAAGCAGCTTAGTGAAGAGGATGAGCTTTCTCAAGCTTTGTTAAAAGCCGATCTTGAAATTAAAAAATACAATGAGGAAGAGCAAAAGCGGAATTGGAGAGTAGAAGGGTTAGCAAAATTTAGTGAATTGCTCAGGTCTCATGATAAAGATCTCAGTCAGCTTTCTGATGATATTATAAAACATTTATGTAGGTATGTGCAGGCCAATCAAGGAGCCATTTTTATTCACCAGTCTGATGAAAATGACGAATACTTATTGATGACAGCTTGCTACGCATATAATAAAAAACGAATTAGGGAAAAACGAGTAGAAATAGGGCAAGGTTTGATAGGTCAATGCTTTTTAGAAAAAGAGACTATCTATCTTACAGAAGTGCCCGAAGGGTACGTTAATATCACTTCTGGCTTGGGAGAGGCTACGGCTAATAACCTTGTAATGCTACCACTAATTATTAATGATCGGGTTTATGGAGTTTTGGAGCTGGCTGCATTTAAGCCCTTGGAAAAATATAAAGTTCACTTTCTAGAGCTTCTCTCAGAGCACATCGCCTCCGTCTTTTCATCGGTAGATACAAACGAAAGAACCAAAAAACTTTTGAATGAGTCGCAGCAACTGGCACAAAGTTTAAAAGTACGAGAAGAGGAGATGCGCCAAAATATGGAAGAGCTGACTGCTACCCAAGAGGAGATGAGTAGAAAGCAAAGTGAGCTCGATGGAGTAGTTACCGCCATTAGTAATGTCATGGGCATAGCCGAACTAGATACTCAGGGACGGTTTATTAGTGCTAATGACATGCTTAAAGGTTTTATGGGGGTAGAGGATTTAGAACTCCGAAATAAAGATTATAAAAATTTGATTGGCATGGAGGATGCTAATGCAGATTTTCTTAATCGCATACTGGCAGACCACCTTCAGGCTAGCCATTATCAATTAACCGCAAAAAGGGGGCGCGTGAAATGGCTTTCTATCTCCTTTAGCCCGATAAGAGATCAGAATGGTAATACAAATAAAATACTAGCCTTAGTGAGAGATGTTACGAAAAGAAAGCTTCAGGAAATGGAATTTGAAAAGCTCTCTTTGGTGGCAGATAATACTGACAATGCCGTAATTATTATGGATAAAGATGGTGTTATAGATTATGTGAATAGGGGGTATTGTGATATGAGTGGGTATAGCATGGAAGAGGTAATAGGCAAGACGTCTTCTGAAATTGTATATGATGAGGCGAATAATCAGGAGGCTATAATCAGGCTGAGAGAAAATTTAGAGCAGAAAAAGCCAGCTTATGAAGAAATAATGAATTTTACTCATCAAGGGGATAGTTATTGGATTTCTATGGCTATAAATCCGGTATTAGATAATGAAGGAAATGTTACACGTTATATAGCCATCCAGGCAGATATTACCGAGACTAAGAAAAGATCTCTTGATTTTAGTTATAAGCTTCAGGCTATAAGTAAGTCCAATGCTATTGTAGAACTATCTCCTGAAGGTGTACTGTTAGATGTGAACGAAAATTTCCTCAAAATTTTTGAATATCAGAAAGAAGATGTGATAGGGCAGCATCATCGTATGCTGGTAAAAAAGGAAGAGCGTCAATCTGAAGAATATAAGGAGTTTTGGGCGACATTAAGAACGGGTAAATTTATTGAAGGTGAATTTCAACGAATAAAACGTGATGGCCGTGTGGTATGGCTAAAAGGCATCTATAATCCTATTTATAATATTAAGGGTGAGCTGTATAAGATAGTGAAATTTGTAACTGACATTACACAACAGAAGTTACTAGAAGTTGAAAAGCAGCGTCAGGAAATAGAGTTGGAATATCAGATGGAAGCTATAAATAAAACTATTGCGGCCGTAGAGTTTGATTTAAATGGATATATTAAAAAATCTAATGATATATTCAATAGTATAACAGGAATAGACTTAGAGAAGACACCAAGACTACACTATTCTGACATCATTCCTCCAACCGATATATTGAAGCCACAAACCGAGTTGATGTGGAATAACTTGAGAGATGGCAAATTCTTTAGTGGGGAGTTTAAGTTTATGGATGACCAGCGGAAAGAACTGTGGTTAATAGGAACGTTTAACCCTATTAAGGATATAGAGGGGCATCCGTATAAAATTATGATGTATGCGCAGTTCAATACTCAAGAAAAGGAAAAACAAAAAGATTTAATGGGCACGGTAAATGCCTTAAAAAATACAACTCCAATTTTAGAGCTCAATCCAGACCTTACTTTCAAGACAGGCAATCAGTTATTTTTTGCCGACTTTGGATACAAAAGGCTGGAGCTGAGAAAGAAGCCATTTATAGAGTTTTTGAGTCATGAATCAAAAAGTGAATTTCAGAAAATCAAAAGCAATGTTTTAACTCAAGACTTTGTGGAGTGCAATTTCATTTACGAATATTCTGACGGTAAAACCCACCCATATAGAACTACCTTTAGTACTATATTTGACTTGGAAGAAAAGATGTATAAGGTGGTTGTGATTATGATTGATAGGGTGGTGGTTGAAAAGGTATAATACATGAACATTACCAAAGCAGAAGTTGATTCATTTACTGAAGTTCTATTCCAAAAATACGGACTCGATTTTACTTGCTACGAGCCTCAGTCGCTTCAGCGAAGGATCAATAGAGTGTTGCATGTATTTAAATGTAGTAGTATTCATGAGTTATGGATAATGATGCTCCGGGATAGGAGGCTAATTTATAAATTCATGGATGAAATAAGCGTTGGGCTTACTTCTATGTTTAGAGACCCTAATGTATGGAGTGAATTAAAGAAAATACTTTCTCGCTTTCCTAAAGAGAAATTTGACATATGGAGTGCGGGCTGCTCAACCGGTGAGGAGGTGTATACCTTAGCTATATTACTTACCGATTTAGGCTTGTTAGATAATGTCAATGTTTTTGCCTCTGATATGAACCAAACCGCTATGGAAGTAGCAAAGGCTGGGAGGTATCATAAGGTGAAGATGATTGAATATGAAAAAAATTACAAGCAGTATAGCTTATTTGGCAACTTCTCTAAATATTACACAGCGGAAGAGAAGCATATTGTAATGAATAAGGATCTGCTAAAAAATGTAAGGTTTAACTATCACAACCTTATCACAGATCCTTTTCTGGGGTCTTATGATTTTATATTTATTAGGAATGTCCTAATCTATTTCGATCAGAAATCTAAAGACAGATTACTTTCTCAGTTTTATGATAGCCTCAAACCTGGAGGCTATTTAATTCTTGGCTATTATGACTCTATGCTTCCTGTAGAGCATAAGTCAAAGTTTAACACCGATCTTTCTACCTTCAGAATATTCAGAAAAGAGGAGACTCCCTCTTTTCAGCACATTTAAGCTTTTCTCATAAATGTAGAGTACACATTTTTGTGCGCTACTGCCAATTCCTTCAATGATAACTCATAGTAAGTATCGAAAATTGTACTATCATTTTCGATGATACCTGCTTCTACTAATATTGTCATGATGCTTTTGATGTACTGAACTTTCATAGCTTTTATTGTTTCTTTTGTATATATACGGAATGTATAGTACATGTGACCTTTTTTATTAAAAAAAATAATAAAAAAATTAAGTAAATCGATTTAAATGCTTAAATGAGTGTTTTTAATTTTTAAAAATCATGTAATAAAACTGATTATATTTCACATTATTTACTCTTTTACTCTTTGCTCATCATTTTAATATCAGTGTACTAGCTAGTCTATATTGTATTTGATATTTTTATAGCTATGAAAAAATTAATGGCTTTATGGAATGATTTGGCCGTACATACTGCTGCTGATTATGATTTAGCATACAGGTATTGGAATGAGATAGAAGTGCATTATACTTCTGGCAATAGATTTTACCACACATTGGACCATCTGCGTTTTATGGAGGAGATGGCATTAGAATTTAAAGCGGACATATGTAAATGGGAAGCTTTTGGATTTGCCATATTTTACCATGATTTTATATATGACGTTGGTCGTAGTGATAATGAGGCTCAAAGTGCTCTTCTGGCTATTGAAAGGTTAACGGCATTAGGTATTGATAGTAAGGTTATTGATGCGTGCGAGGGCTTTATATTAGCTACAAAAGGGCATGACGATGACAGTGATAAGGATATTATGCTGTTTAATGATATTGATCTAGCCATCTTGGGTCAAGAGTCTAATGTATATGAAGAATATGCAGAGGCTGTAAGAAAGGAATTTTCTATATACCCAGACAGAGAATATAAAAATGGAAGGAGGCGAGTGTTACAGCATTTTTTAGAGAGAGATAAAATTTATTGCACTTCAGAGTTTCAAAAAAGGTACGATAATCAGGCGAGGGTTAATATAGAAAAAGAGCTTCGTTTTTGGACTGATTTATGAAATCGTTTTCGAAAAATAAAACCAAGCGAATATTTCGCTTGGTTTTATTTTTTAGTGGCTTTCTTCAAATTTTATGGGTATACTAACTTTTGTTTTATCCCACATCATTGTTAGTTCTGCAGCTTCGTTGTTTTGCTTAAACTCCATAGTAAATGGCTCCCATATAACTCCTTTCTTTACGGGTTTCACAGGAACATCTATTCTAAACACATCAGCATTAGGGTTGTAGTTATAAGCCCCCCATTGGCCTAGCTCTTTATTGAAAATAATAGTCCATGAGTTGAGTGTAGGAATAGTGAAAATGCTATAGGTGCCAGCATGTAAAATGCTATCTTGTATTATTATGTCCTTAGTAGTGGTAATTTCAGTGGCTTCATTTGCTCCTGTTCTCCATATTTGACCAAAAGGAACAATGCCTCCAAATATTTTTCTTTCTTTTTTGTGAGGCTGGCTGTAAGTTATTTTAACATATGCGTCTTTATATTTCATAGAAATAACAGCCAATGGGCTTGGGCGGGGAATTATTGCTTCTTGGGCGTTACTAGAAAAAGAAAGACTTAAAAACACTAAAAGAAGTGATATGATAGTTAGTTTTGTCTTCATAGTTAATTAGCTAATAGTAATTACTTAAATTATATAGTGAGTCAAAATAATGAAAAAGCCAGAATTTGACGATATATTCATGGAATTGGCGGTGAATTTGGCCAAAAGATCGCATTGTATCAAGCGCCATGTTGGAGCTGTGCTTACTAAGGATACGCGAATTATATCAATAGGTTATAATGGGCCTCCTTCTGGCACACATAACTGTGATTTGGAATGGCCGGAAGAGGGGTGTCCTAGAGATTCTAAAGGAGGATGTTCTTTGGCTATTCATGCTGAACAAAATGCTTTGCTCTATGCGGTGAAAAATAAAACAGAGGTAAAAGGAGCCACATTATATGTAACCTTGGCGCCATGTCTGGCTTGTGCGCGTATTATTTATACCATGGGTGTAAATAAAGTGATATACTTAAATTCTTACGCAGAGTACAAGGGCATAAAGAGTGATGAAGGAGTAGACTTCTTGTTAAAATTTGGAGTACTGGTGGAGCGTTATCAAGGGAGTATTTCTCACGCTACAGAAATGATATAGGGCTGATATTTCAGCCCTTTTTTTATATGAAATTTACCTCAGCGCTTAGTTCAATGCCAAATTTTTTAATAACAGATTGTTTGATTTCTTCTGCGAGTGCTGCAATTTCCTTTCCATTGCCACCTCCACGGTTAACGAGTACTAAGGCCTGCTTGTCGTGTACCCCAATGTTGTTTTTAGAATAGCCTTTCCAGCCGGCTTGTTCTATCAACCATCCGGCAGGTACTTTTACCAGATTTTCGGGCAACTCATAGCCGGGAATGTTGGGGTAATCTACTTTTAATGACTCAAATGCCACCTTGTTGATAGATGGGTTTTTAAAGAAACTTCCTGAGTTTCCTATTTCTTTTGGGTCGGGGAGCTTACTTTGCCTGATAGCGATTACGGCATCACTAACATCTTTTATGCTGGGGTCTTTAATTTTTAGTTCTTCTAAAGTGTTTTGAATAGCCCCATATTCAAGGTATAGTTTGTGGTTTCTTTTAGATAATTTAAAAACTACTTCGGCTATAAAAAACTCATCTTTATGAACATTTTTAAACACACTTTCTCTGTAGCCAAAATGACAATCTTTATTGTTGAATGTTTTTATTTCACCTGTTTGGATGTTAATGGCGTTCAAAGATTCAAAAACATCTTTGATTTCTCTTCCATATGCTCCTATGTTTTGCATGGGAGCAGCGCCCACAGTGCCGGGTATCAGCGATAGGTTTTCAATGCCTGCCCAACCTTGGCTGATGCAGTGTACAACGAAATTATGCCAATTTTCGCCACCTCCGGCTTTTACCAGCACATCATCGTCAGTTTCATCGATAACCTCTATGCCCTTAATATTATTTTTGAGTACTACTCCATCAAAGTCTTTCGTGAGTAAAATATTACTGCCACCACCTAAGATCAATAACTTGGAGTTTTTAACCTCATGATTTTGTAATGCTTCCTTAAAGTCTTCAATACTGTTTATCTCAATAAATGTGCTGGCCGTGGCCTCTAATCCGAAAGTATTTAGTTTCTTAAGGGAGATATTTTTTTTAATATGCATATATGCTTTGTGGATAATAGTTCTGCTCAAATTTCTATATTACAATTTTAAAACATTTTCAGAATGAAGAAACTTTATACCGTTAGTTTATTGATATTTTTTGCTTTTACCTGTTATTCTCAGGCGTTTAAGCAGTCGGAGCCGTTAGCTCATACATTTTCTATAATAGCTAGAGATCCGGATACCGGAGAGATGGCTGTGGGTGTTCAAAGTCATTGGTTTTCTGTGGGTACAAGTGTTTGCTGGGCAGAGGCAGGTGTAGGTGTGGTGGCTACGCAATCATTTACGAATAAGAGTTTTGGAATTAGAGGACTAGAGATGATGAAGGATGGGAAAAGTGCTGAGAAGACGCTTAAAAAGCTCATTAACTCTGATGATGGTAAGGATGTGAGGCAGGTGGCGATATTGGATGCCGAGGGTAATATAGCAGCATATACCGGTAAAAAATGCATTAAATACGCGGGAGACTACCAGGGGGAGAACTACAGTGTGCAGGCTAATATGATGCTGAATAAAGAGGTGTGGCCTGCAATGGCTGAGGCCTTTGAAAAAAGTAAAGGGCTGCCGCTTGCAGAAAGGGTAGTGATAGCATTAGAAGCAGGCCAAAATGCTGGCGGAGATATTCGAGGCAAGCAATCTGCGGCCTTGCTAGTGGTTAAAGGTAAGCCTACAGAAGAGAAATGGAATGATACAATGATTGATTTGCGAGTAGATGATAATGAAGAGCCTATTAAAGAGTTGAAAAGGTTGCTGCAGGTACATAGAGCTTATGAGCATATGAATAATGGTGATTTGGCTGTAGAAGTAAATGATATGACTTTGGCTCTTCAGGAGTATGGTATGGCGCAGTCTATTTTTCCTGATAATTTAGAAATGCAATACTGGACTGCTGTTACATTGGCTAATAATGGGAAATTGGACGATGCACTGCCCATTTTTAAGAAGATTTTTGAAGCTGATAATAACTGGAGGGTGTTAACCGAGCGTTTGCCTGCTTCAGGAGTATTGAAGATTGATAAAAAGGATCTAAAGAAAATACTTAAGCTTAAATAATTTCAATTCCTTTGGACTTAAACGGTTGTGTTTTCTTTTCTTCCATTTTGTCAGTAATGATATAATCTAGTTGATCACAAGAGGCGATATGGTAAGGTTCAATGGTCTGTAGTTTTTCTATTGACGATAAGGCGATGATGGATTGAGAAGAAGCTATCATCGCTTTTTTAACCTGACTTTCATCGTAGTTAGGGGCGGTAATCCCTTCTTTAGAGTGAATACTGCATATGCCAAGAACACAAACATTGGCCTTTATATTGTTGAAAAATTCTATACTATCGTGCCCGGTGGTTACTTGGGCGTGCTTAAATAACCTTCCGCCAGCAAAAAGAATTTCAATATTAGTATGATTTGTTAGTGCAATAGCCACGGGAAAACTATTGGTCACTACTGTTAAATTGATGTTAATAGGTAGTGCTTTTGCTAGTGCTAACGTGGTGGTTCCCCCATCAAAAATAACGACCTGACCAGGCTCAATTAGTGTAAGCGCTTTATTGGCAATGGTTTGTTTTTCTTTTAATTGAAGGTCTAATCTCTCTTTAAAGTCGATGGGAGTAGGGCTATAAAGCACGGCACCTCCTCTCACTGCTTTTAGTTTTCCATTAAGATCTAGCTCCTTAATATCTCTTCTTATAGTGTCTATAGAAACATTTAAAGCCTCACTGATTTGTGGTAGTAACACTTTCTTTTCCTCTGCAAGTCTATTAAGTATAAACTCAAACCTTTCTTCTTTTAACATGATTTTGCTTTTTATTGCAAATATTTGCTTTTTTATGCAATTTTATGAAATATTACGATTTAAACAAATTTAATCTTATGAAGAAGTCAATAGCAGTGGATATGGATGATGTTTTGGCGGGAATAGAAAGTCATATGATAGCGTGGTACGAACAAGAGTATGGAGTTAGGGTGCCTTATGAGGCATTGCAGGGCGTGGAAGAGGGCAGAGCATTTCCTGATTTTGATAAAGTGAGGGCATTGCTTTATAAAGAAGGTTTTTTTAGAAGTGCACCAGTTATTTCTGGAGCTAAAGAGGCATTAAAACAGTTGAATGATGATTTTGATGTTTATATAGTGTCTGCAGCAATGGAATTTCCGCAGTCATTGTCAGAGAAGAAGGCTTGGCTAACAGAGCATTTTCCGTTTATTCACTGGAAGCAGATTGTGTTCTGTGGAGATAAAAGTATCATTGATACTGATTATATGATTGATGATCATTTGAAAAACTTAAACTACTGTAAGGGGAGAGGTATTCTTTTCACTGCAGGACATAATTCCCATTTGAATTATGATGTTAGGGTGAATAATTGGCAAGAGGCAAAATCTTATCTGTACAATTAATATTGTGAAAGAATTAACTAAAATTCGCTGGGCTATATCTATGGTTTTCTTTGGATATGGTCTTTGCTTTTCCAGTTGGGCAGCCAGAATACCGAGTATACAACAAGCACTGCAACTTTCTGATGTGGCGCTTGGATCTTTGTTGTTGGCGCTCCCTGTAGGCTCTATGGTTTCCTTGCCTATCAGTGGTTTTCTTGTAGCGAAGTATGGAAGCAAAAGGGTGGCTCAGATTTCGAGCTTGCTGTACGCATGTGCACTTGTTGGTATTGGTTTTGCACCAAATTTATACCTTTTACCTGTTTCACTCTTTACATTTTCTTTATTAGGCAACATGCTAAATATTGCTATAAATACGCAGGCCGTAGCTTTGGAAAAACGCTATGAGAAAAATATTATGGCATCTTTTCATGGTATGTGGAGTCTTGCGGGGTTTGCAGGGGCCGGGATAGGTGCTTTAATGATTGCTTTAGATGTAACTCCATCTATCCACTACCTTTATATATGGCTATTTGCATTGGTTAGTTTTTATGTCAGCTCTAAGCTTTTGCTGAATGAAACGGCAAGTGATACACAAAAAGAAAAGGATAAACCAACATTTGCGTGGCCTGATAAGGCGCTATGGGTATTGGGCATAATAGTATTCTGTTCTATGATTTGTGAAGGAGCCATGTTTGACTGGAGTGGCATTTATCTAGACAAAGTTGTGAAAGTGAAGGAAGAACAGGTTGGTATAGGCTATACCTTTTTTATGATATCCATGGCTTCTACCAGATTTATGGCAGATAGATTAACTCATTATTTCGGACTTAAGGTGGTGCTACGTACCAGTGGACTGTTTACTGCGTGTGGCCTTTTAATTGCTATTTTATTTCCTAGCCTTATGATGTCTGTTATCGGTTTCTTGCTGGTAGGTGTGGGAGTATCTTCTGTAGTTCCTTTGGTGTACAGTGTAGCGGGTAAAACCAGTCAATTGTCTCCAGGTATAGCCCTAGCAGCGGTGTCTACATTAGGCTTTTTAGGTTTTCTGGTGGGGCCGCCTATGATCGGTTTTGTGGCAGGCCTGTTTGATCTTAGAGCTTCTTTTGTGGTACTTATTTTAATGGCTTTGGTAGTCACGTTTTTGTCGAGGCGGGTTTAAACCCAATAGCTGACTGGCTTTAGTGGTATGGAATATGCAGTTACTTTATCGTATTTAAATTACGATATTATGAAAAAGCTCGGTTTGATGTTTATGGGATTAGCATTATTTACATGTGTGTTATTCTTAATATTCTCACTAGCTCCGCATGTGGGCAGTAGCTTTTATTTTACCTACACTTGTCTATATATTGTGCTTTCGTTTGGCGTGGGAGTCGGAGTGGCTTTAACGCTTGCAAGTAGGAGGGCAAGAAGATATAGCGACCACATTGTACAACATAAATAGTATAGTTCTTTATTATGCCACAACGGGGTGAAAAATACTCTACAATAGCACATTTTGAATAAGCCCAATCAATGAAGCCATATATAAAATTAATCATTTTCGTACCATTACTATTTTTTGAATGTTCTCCAATAAGTGAAAAAGAGGATAGAAATAGCGATTTAGCCTTGCATAATAAACGAGATAGCATAGAAGAATCCAGTCTGGTGGCAGAGGAGGTGAAGCTCAATGAGTTTAAAGATGTGAAATTTCATTCAGCTTTTCATTACCCTACTTTATGGAAGGTGGCCAGCAGAGGAGATAGTGTATTAAATATATATAAGGCATCATACGGAGAGCAGGTGTCTTTGCCCTTAATGGTGAAGAAAGATTTTAAAACTACTTACGTTGCCTTCCTTCCTAAAGGGTTAATGGGAGAGGTGCCGAATGGTAGTTATATAGACTTAACCGATTGGAATGCTAGCTTAGTTGCTGGTTTTAGTATCGATAACGAAAAATCTAAGGTGTATATGCTTAATGATGGCACACCATGGGCTTACCTATTAAAACCTTTATATCCTCCTAAAAATTGGAATGATGAAGGTGTAATTTATATTCAAATGGCCATAGAAGGTCATTATTGCAAATGTTTTAATAAAAAGGGAAAAGAAAAGATTGTAGATGAGTGCAATATTGTGAAAGGAGATAAGCTAGCACGGTATGGTAATGTTAATGAGAACGATAAAAAGGCTATTGATGAAATATTAGAAAGTATATATTTCTTTGAAGGCCAACGTGGGAAAAGAATGGATATCAGTAATTTAATTACAGTGGATTATCCTCAACCTTCTGATGAAGTTAAATTTCCTTTAACGATAAAGGGTAAGGCCAGAGGTTATTGGTTCAATGATGGAAGTTTTATGGTAGAGCTGCAAAATAGTAAACATAAAGCCATAGAAGCATGGCCTGTTAACTCAAATAAACGATGGAAAACCAACGGTTGGGTACCTTTTCAGGTTACCGTTGATTATGGTATTTATAATTTTAATGAAGGGGCGCTGGTGTTTAAAAGATCTAATCCTACGGGTAGCCCTAACAATGATAGAAATTTACGTATACCCATCCACTTTTCTGATGAAAGGGTATCAGACCTAGAGCTTTAATTGTGCGATTTAATCAATTTTATGCTTTCTGCAGATGCCCAATCTTTTATGCCAGCTTCTGAGTGCGCCAGTTCGCCTTCAGGTGTAATGATAAAGGTGGTAGGTAAGCCGGCTATATTAAGTTGCTCTATGGGCATATCTAAGCGAGCAAATTTTAATGTGTAGTCATGTTTTTTGACAAACTTCTTAATCTGATTTTGAGGCTCATTTGAAATTAGAAGAAACTGAATATCTTCATCTTTAAGCAGTTGTTTGGCTGCTTCTAACGAGGGCATTTCTTTAATGCAAGGGGCACACCATGTAGCCCAGAAATTAATTACAAGGGTTTTCCCCTTATATTCTGTTAAATCTATTTTATTGTTATCTAAATCCTTTACCTTAATGCCACTTAATAGGTCATTTGGTTCTGAATTAGAGGCTTCACTGGAAGTATTGCCTGTGCAGCTGCTTAGCATTAATAAACAAGCACAGCCCAGAAGGGGCAAATAAAAATTTAATTTCATAGACACTGAATAATTTCTTACCTATTATGAACGTTTAACTAATTATTCTGTTTGATAGATCAGTTGCAAATCTTATTAATAATCAGCAGTGTGATATTATTTAAGAGATGAATTTTTTACCTTTATTGCTGTAATGCATTTTAATATGAAAAAGCTTTTATTATTATTTTTAGTAGTAACTACGGCATATAGCTGTAAAGACGAAGAAAGCGAAGAACAAGATAGATACACCGGAAGAGAGTTGGAGTATCATTTAATTAAAGGTTCGGAGTATCCTATAGAAGGAAAAGTTACCTTTAAAGAACTTACAGATGGTGGGGTAGAGGCAATGGTGAAACTGACAGGAACTGATGGTGACGCTTATCATCCTGTGCACTTCCACTATGGTGATATTAGCACTAAAGATGCAGAGATAGCCGCCCTGTTAAATGATTTGTCTTCAGAAACAGGAGAAAGTACTACAGTATTAAGAAGGTTATCTGACGAAAGCACTATTAATTTTGATAAGCTAAAAGAATTTAATGGTAGTATAAGAGTACATTTGGCAGCTTCGGGAGAAGGTAGAGATGTGGTCTTAGCAGGAGGTAATGTGGGCTTAAATGAATCATTGCCCAATCAGAAAATTGCAGTTTGTCAGAGTGAATGATATATTTCAAATCATAATAAAAAAGCAGGAGTGTTACACTCCTGCTTTTTTTGTTTTAAGCGATGGTGATTTTATCATTGAGGTAAACGTCCTGAATGTTACTTAGTAATTCCACTCCATCTTTAAACGGCCTTTGGAAAGCTTTTCTTCCAAGTATTAGGCCTGAGCCTCCAGCTCTTTTATTTATTACTGCTGTCCTTACCGCTTCTTTTTTATCATTTTCTCCTTGGGATGCACCGCCAGAATTAATTAAACCGATTCTACCCATATAGCAATTGGCCACCTGATATCTACATAAGTCTATCGGATTGTCACTCGCAAGCTTATCGTACATGGCAGGAGATGATTTAGCAAAGTTAATAGCCGTGAAGCCACCATTATTTGTAGGCAGTTTTTGCTTTATTATATCAGCTTGTATGGTTACCCCCAAATGATTTGCTTGACCTGTTAGGTCTGCCGAAGTATGATAATCTATGCCGTCCTTTACAAAGCTTTCATTTCTGGTATAGCACCATAATATGGTAGCCATGCCTAAAGTGTGAGCCTCTTCAAATGCTTCTGCTACTTCTTGGAGCTGTCGGTTCGATTCTTCAGATCCAAAATAAACCGTAGCACCCACCGCAGTAGCGCCAAGATCCCATGCTTCTCTTACCGATCCATACATAATCTGGTCGTATTTATTGGGGTAGGTAAGTAGCTCATTATGGTTTATTTTCACAATGAATGGAATTTTGTGTGCGTATTTTCTGCTCAATAATGCTAAACCACCAAATGTGGTAGCTACCGCATTGCAGTCGGCCTCAAGTGCTAATTTTAGAATGTTTTCAGGGTCGAAATACATGGGGTTAGGAGCAAATGAGCTTCCTGCAGTATGCTCTATGCCTTGGTCTACCGGTAAAATGGAGATGTAACCGCTACCTTTTAATCTGCCATGGTTATATAAAGCGCCTAGGCTTTTAAGTACCTGTGGGCTTCGGTTGCTACTTCCAAATACCTCATCAATATGGTCTTTTCCAGGCAGGAATAAATGCTCTTTAGGGATAGTGGCGCAGCTGTGCTCTAACAACATTTCAGCATCATCGCCTAAAAATTGTTCTATGCCATAGTAATCTATTGCTTGTTCTTGTATCATTTCAGAATGGTTTAGTGGTTCATGGAAAGTTGGCCGTTTTCATCAGCACGATATGGGTACTTTGCAAAAATCATAGCAACACCCTCTCTTATTTCTTTCTGTTTGTCCTCAGTTTGCGTATCTATAACACCAGCTGCATAGCCTTGCCATATAAGTTGGCGTTTGTTTTGGTCTATAATGTCAATGACTATGCTTCCTTGTTTGGTATTGTATGTTTCGGTATTAGAAGATGCTCCCCAATAATAACCATAGTAAGGGCTGGGGTTATACTGCTTGTTCGTAGTTTTTTCTTCTACAATAACCTGCGGATTAATCAGTAAATCGGGGTTAGAGTTGTCAAGCTTATAACCTCTTCCGGTCATTTCTTGCTCTATGGAGGCCTTTAATCTTTTCTTGATTAATGTATTATAGAATAATGGCTCAGTGTTTTTTTTGCCATTTTCAGACTGAAAATTATCGGACCAATAGAAGGTGCGGTATTGAGTGAAGTCTGCATCACGATCATAATCCGTGTTTACAGCTACTGTAGATGCTGTACATGACACCATCCACATGCTAATAGCACATAAACACGCTACTTTTATCAGTTTCATATTTCCTCTGTTTAGTGTGTTTAATTAATTATTAAACAAGTCAAAAGAGGGTATTGTTATTGGGATTTTGGCTAATTAGTGGTGATGAGCTTCTAGCCTAAAGCCACAGTTTAAACTAATTAGAAATGCTTCAAAACCGTCACTTCTATCATATTTCGCTACTCTAATGGCTACATTGCTGAGGCGCGATAATCTGTTTTTCGAAACCTTGAACCTTGCTAACCCATACAGTGGAGAATAATACAAGGCGAGTCCAAATTTATGGCTGTTGAGAGATGCCAGATCGTAATCAGAGGTGTAATATGTAGCACCTTCTCCTACCTGCTGATAAGTTAAAAAGTAATCGGCCTTAGTTTGTGTATGCCACCTGTAAAATGGAGCGATAGAAAAGAATTGACCTACTTTAAATGGGGCTTCTATTTCAAAAGTATGGGCTGTCATACCAAAATTATCTACATAAAATCTGTAATAGTATCTGTTGATTAAAAAATCATTAATGAAGTAGTTGAGTCTAGCGCCAAAAGGGAATTTTAATCTATTGTCAGGTAGTTTTTCAATAAATGGCACATCATCATCTAAGAAATAAACCCTGTGAAAAGGAGTAGAAAGCAAACCTTTTTGGTAGACTACATCGGCTAAAAATGTTGCCTGTAGTCTTTTGTTTATTACCTGAGAAAAGGCGGCATTTAAGGCATAAGAATTTCTTTTGTTGGTAGTGATCACGGCTCTTTCCGTACCTCTAATTTCGTAGGGAAATATGGGGAGCCAAGTATCGAAGTACAGACTAGTAGCTAAGTTTAGTTCTTGGTTGCCATTTATGGCGGCTATAGACCAGCTTCCTTTTATAAATGCAGAGAGATAGTCCGACTCCGTGGAGCCACCGGCAGATACCGAATAGGTTTGCTGGGTGTTGTTGGGCGATTTACTGTATCCTATTTCAAAAGAACTTCGCATATCTTCTTTAGAGGCTGATGAAACGCGGTTATCTATGTTGTCAGTAGAGGCGGAGGTATAAACATTACTGTGCGCATAGAAAAACAAAGCACTGGTGGAGTCTAGTGGAATATTTACGCTTAGTTCTAAGGCGCGGTCGGTTAATTCTTGAGTGCCAATGCCACCTGTTACTGCAGCATGATCTCCATCTTGGTCGTAATAGTTAAATAGAAAGTTGACGTCAATATCTTGTGAAGACTGGGCAACTGTGCGTAATGACGCTAATGAACATAAGCCAATAATTACTATACCTAAGAAATATTTCATAATATATAAGCGCGGATACCTAATTGTGCGGATAAACTGTAAATATGATGTTTCTCTTCGGGAGTATACTTTAATTTTATGCTTCTATTGTTGAAAAGCAGTTGAACATTTACATACCATGTTGAATTTAAACTTATTTCATTGCTGAGGCCTGCTTTCCACATGAATTTCTCGTCATCAGCGTTGTGATTTTTGTATCTGGCAGAAGTGCTGAAAGAACCAAAGCTAACCGTGGGCCCACCTTTATAGCGTCCTATCTGCACTGGTAGCCATTCTGCCGTGGCGTACCAAGATGTAAAAGTGGTTACTCCATCAGCTATGCTATACTTTTCTCTTACAGCATCATCATCAAACGCTATCAGTTCGTTTTCGTCTAATATTAAGTGAGATAGGGTAATTCCAAAATTAATGTATTTAAGATGATACCGAGCAGAAACACCGGTTTCAAATTGAGCTATATAATGAGAGCGGTCCCATTGCTGAGTGATTGCTTTGTCGAAAATCCACCAGCCTGCGCCTCCTGAAATAAAGGGCTCTATGGAGAGTACTTTAGTTTTTTTATTAGAGTCTGTACTTTGACTAACAGCATTAAAGCCAGAACCAAATAAAATGATTAGTGATATGGTAAAAAACGAATAGTTAATTTTCACCTGAATTAGGTTAGATTTATATTATACCTGAGGATTACAAATATGAAGTATAATTTTTACTTCTGCCTTATGTTTAAGGTTGTCCGGTTGATATAAATTCATTAAATTCTAATATGATAGTAGTAGATGAATTTTTACAGGCATCTTTACCAGAGCGGTTAATGTATCTTATAAAGAATGGAAATCTTATTCATTCGTGTGAGAAATATGAAAAGATGCTGAGGTTGTATGAGGTAGATGACTCTTATTATGAGTTATGCATGCTTATGGCATCAAAAAAAATCTTGGCCATAGAACCTATTAATAAAAAAGTCGCCTTGGCTTTTTATCAAGTAAAAATTAAAGATGCCTTCGTGTCAAAAATTTAGATAAAGAAGTATTTTATCACTATTCCACCCAGTAGCCATACAAAAGCTATATAAGATAAAACTTTTAATACTGGTTCTAGCTTACCCTTGTTTGCCATTTCATGTCCACCGTGCATATCTTTCATTTTCATTTTAGATTTTAACCATACCAATATTCCTGAAATAGCTATGAATACCACGTTTAAATAAAAGGTGTAATTGATCTTAAATTGATCCTGGTCTTGCATGGCTTGACCTTTCGTACCACCTTGAGGTAGCATATCAAAAGTAGCTAAACCATAATGTAGCAGGAGGGATGTAGCTACTAAAGCAATAAAAAGCATTACCAAAATATACAGGGCCATTTTCCATCCGTAGTATTTGGCATTAATTCTTAATACTGGAAATACTACCAAATCACTAAAAATGAAAGCCATTACTCCAGCAAATGATACACCATTGGTATATAGCAAAGAGGCTAGGGGTATATTGCCCATGGAACCGATAAAGGTCATAAATGCTGCTAATGGACCTACTAATACATGTTCTAAAATTTCAAGGAAGCTCAGGTCTGCATTGCTTCCGGTGCCAATGAATAATGTTTGGAAAAACTCTTTGGGTACAAAGGCGGCTATGATACCAGCTATGGTAAAACCAATGGTAACGTCCTTCCATACCATTTGCCACTCCATCACATATTGCATTCCTACTTTTTGCCAACCCGCTTTTGTTTTTATTTCTTTTCTCCAGTCTGTAGATGAATGCTCGTGATTATCTTGATCTTCTTTAAACCTATCTCTTACTTGCTTAATCAATTTGCCGGGCTTAGTTAGTTTTATAAACGCCCAAGAAATACCAATTAACAGTAAGCCTCCAATATATTCACCCACTACAAACTGCCAAGCTAGAAATATGGAAATAACAATACCTAGTTCAATTACTAAATTGGTAGAAGCCAAGAGGAAAGCAATGGAAGGGATAAAACCTGCGCCTTTTTTGAATAGTGATTTGGTTGTGGCTAAGGCTGCAAAGCTGCACGAACTGGATATGAAGCCAAAAAAAGTAGCAAGGCCAACCTCTTTAGCTCCTGCGCTGCCCATGCTTTTGCGCATTCTATCTTGTGTTACAAATACTTGTATTAAGCTGCTTACAATATAGCCTAGAGCAAAAGCCCACAACGCTGACCAGAAAAAACCTAAAGTAGTATTTGCGGCATCACCCCAATTGGTTAAAAATTCTGACATGTTTTATTGGTTAAGCTTAGTTTTAGATGGGTTTTCCATTATTGTAAGCTGATACTTACTGACTTCTTTAGGAGTATCTGCTATTATTAAAGTGTATATCATGCCCGGCTTCACCCTTAGCAATGTCTCACTAACTTTACTTTCTCCAATTTTAAGTTCTAAAGGATGCTCACCTATACTTAATTTTTTCATATCACTGATATGAGCATAAGCTATATCAGGTACAACTGTTGTGTTGTTTTCTGATAATAATCCCTTCTTAGCTGTAGGTGCCAGATGTATCATTCTAATATATCCGGCACCGGCACTTCCATCGTAGTTGTCTCTTAGCATTAGCCACTGAGGTAAGTTGCCATTGTCATCTTTTGTTTCACCGCCCAATATTTTCTTGAGGGTATAATCGGTAGTCTGCTCGTTTAAAATGGGGTGTTCGGGAATAATGCCTGTGATGCATAGTGTATAGTACCCATTTTTGCCTAAAACAAACTCACTTTGTAGCAACTCATGCTGCTGCTGGTATGCTTTAAAAATATAATGATCAGGTTTTAAGGTCATGTATTTCATAGGTTGGGCATAGCCCAATGATATTTCCTTATGGAAATTACCGCCTTTTTTAGAGAAGACCTCTAAATGGATATCTTGTTTGTTGAGGGTATTAATTATTCTGATATGTGCTACACTTTCTTTTGCACTTGCTTTATAAAACCCTAAGCTAGAGATCAGTAGTAATGTGAGAATAGCCCTTTTCATTGATCTTTATTATGTTCTGTTTTAACCTTTTTCAATATGGCAGGTCTTCCAAAAATTACTACAGCCCCAAGCGCTAATAAGATAATAAGTGATATAGGGTTAATAATAGCCAAGCGAGTAACCAAAATGATAAGCGTGATGCCGCCAACTATGAGACCTGTAATGGGTATCCACTTTTTATCTTGTAATTTTTTTATAGCTATATAGTTTACAGATAAAAAGGTGAATAGGAAAACCAAAGACGCTGCTTCTACCAAAGTAGACAGGCTACCTATTACAGCCAGTAATGCAGCAAACACTCCAATGGTAATGACCGATCTATCGGGTACATCGTTACTGTTTGTATGTTCAAAAAACTTAGGCATTTCACCATCTTTGGCTACTCTGGCAGTAAGCTTAGCGGTACTAAACAGTGTGGAGTTGATGGCTGCAGCTGTAGCAAAGCCAGCTGCTATTGTAATCATAATAAAACCAGGTATACCAAGGCCTTCTTTGGCGGCTACTGCCAAGGCTACTTGTTTTTCATCTATGGTGGTTAAAGCCCCAGCAAGCACTACAGCTCCTAAGGCTACCACAATATAGACCAGTACCACAAAAACAACCCCTGACATTACAGCGGGAAATAATTTCTTTTTAGGTTTATTGATTTCTTCATACTCATAGGTGAGGAGCTGAAAACCTTCATATGATACGAAAATTGCCGCTGCACCAATTGGCGCACTCCAGATAGGTTTTGGTTCTGCTCCGGCCATTAGTTGTAAAGAATCCCATTGTGTTAATCCATAAATTGCTAAGATCAATAATGCAATAAGATTAGCCCATACAATAATGATTTCAACTTTGGCTAGCTTACCAGCTCCCATAAGATTGAGCAGCACCATGATGGCTACAATGGCTATGGCCAGTACTCTGGTTAACCAAGGGCCACTGTCGAAGGCAAAAGATATGTAGTGTCCGAATGCAAAAGCATATAGGGCTATAGTAAGTATATAACCTATAATTAATAGCCAAGAAAGGCTACCTGCTACACCTTTTAAGTTAATGTCTCGGAGGTATTCAAAAGCACCCCCGCTCTCTTCAAATTTGTTGGCCAGCTGTACGTAGCTATAAGCCGAACAAATGGCAATTATTCCTGCAATAGTAAAACTTAGCCATGACCATTGCATGGCTACTGCTACTACTACGCCCAGCGCTGTATATATGCCTCCACCTACCATGCCTCCGGCAGTTAGTGACCATACTGACGCAAAACCGAGCTTTCCGCTAGATTGCTGACGGCTCATGACGGATGTTTTTTATGCTGCTACAGCTAAAAATTCTTCACAAGCTTCGTAACATGCTTTACATGCATCGGCACATTCCTGACAGTGGTCATGGTCGTGTTTTCTGCATTCTGCCTCACAATCTTTACATACTTGTTTGCACAATTTTACTGCTGGTATTGCAAATTCTGAATCGCGGGCTACAAAGGCAGAGACCAAAGAGCAAATGGCTGCGCAGTCACGGTCTGTGCGAATACACTTTGCCATCATTTTTACATTGTCTTCATTAAGACAAGCATCAGCACAGTTATCACAAGCAATAGCACATTCATTAAGTAGGTTCAATAATGCAGTATCCATAGTAGTATATTTTCTATTAAGTTTTATTTAATTTTCTGGTTACGATCACATTTGCAAGTGTTGTGCCTATGCAGAAAATAGCCTAAAATGAGATACTAGGCTGTTTTGAGGTGGGATATTTTTCTACACTACTGGGTAATTGAGGAATTTTGGTCATAAAAAAAGGACTATCTTATGATAGCCCTTTTTCTGCGACTTTGATGGTCAGTTATATTTTAACTAATTCGACATTGATTTGATGCTTTCTGACTAATTCCTGAGTGAATTTCATAGCACCATGTGGCACAAAAATTTGAAATATGCCATCTTTAATAGCAGCCATCGTAGCCAGTAATTTCCATTTATTGATTAATTTATCGTTGTCCTTTATTTTGTTAGAAAGCTCAAAATAGGCCTTTTTACCCGATCGGCTGCTAGCCGTTACATCAGGAACGAAAACATCTTCACTTTTTTGATTAATGAGTTTACCTGGTTTTTCATACTCTGGCAAATCGGCTTTGATATTTTCAAAACCTAAATTTTCAATAGTTTCAATTAGTAAAGTAAGTCTTTCCTGATATAGGGTTTTGTTTCTATTTTCCTTGAGCATATGTTCTGTTTTTATTTCGTACTAAGGTAATATAGTAAGAAAAAAATAGGACAAAATCAAGTTTATGACTGATTAATTATTCTATTTCGAAAACAGCTCTTACTTCTGCTTTAATTTTTATAGTCTTAAACTCTACATTAGACTGATAGCTATCAGCAGCCTCCATCTTCATGGCAAAGTTAGTTCTAAGCATAGGCTGAGGTACATTGTTGCTGTAGGTCATATCTTGAATTTCTAAAGCACCACCTAATTTTTCATCAATTCCTTCAGCTAAGTATTTTGCTTTTGCTTTTGCATTTTTTAGCGCTTGCAATCTCAATTCTTGTTGAAACTCTTCTATTTTTGAATGTGTTACTTCAGATATATTAACACTGTTAACCCCTTCAGGATCTAGCTTTTCTATCAGGTTATTGATCATTTTTACGTCCTTAACTTCTAGCTTAAAGCTTTTGGTTTCTAAAAAGTCATCACTTTTCTTCTTTCTGTAATCCCAGTTGTAGCCATAGATATTGTCTACCTGAAGTTTGTCTTCTGAGATGCCAACTTGCTTAATGGCCTTTACTAGTTGCTCTTCTAGTTTATCCATTTCTACTTTTTTATTTCCGTTCTTATACTCCTTAAGTGCAAGAGTTATAAATATGCGGTCGGGTGTTACTTCTTTTTCGGCAGTGCCATTAACTTCGATTTTCTTTACCAAAGGTGCGTATGTAGCTGGTATTTGCTGAGCATTAGCTATTATACTGGTAACTGCGAGTGCTATTAATAATGTTAGTTTTTTCATAGTTGTTTTATTGTTTAGTATAAGGATGCACCAATGTAGACTATTCCATAAACCTGATTAATATTTTTTTACATTTTTCTTAATTATCAGTTAAAGCAGTGTTAAAACATGCTGTAATAACTAAACTTATAAGCCCCAATTAGCGTTTATAGAGGCATGGAAACTACAACAAAGAAGACGAAGAAAACCAGTTCTGCGAAGAAAAATGTAGCAGAGCAAATAGAGACTTCTTATAAGGAGTACGTTTTGATGCATGGTACATCACCTGCTTCGGTGTTTAGCTTTATGAAAGATTTGGGCCTTAAAGAGGCGGAGTTTTATGCTCACTACGGTTCATTTGATGGAATAGAACAAGGCATTTGGAGAGGGTATATGGAAAATACGCTTGCTGCACTAGCTAAAGATAAGGTGTATGAAGAGTATACAGTAAGAGAGAAGCTGCTGGCTTTTTATTATACTTTAGTGGAGGTGCTAAAGCAAGATAGGAGTTTTGTAGTGTTCTGTATGAATAGAGAAAGAAGATTTCCTGATTTGGTGCCGGAGTTTATCAAGTCATTTAAGTCTGATTATTTGGCTTTCTCCCAAAAGTTGGTAGATGAAGGTGTTGATAGTGGAGAGGTACAGAAAAGGCCATTGCTAACCGAAAGGTACAAAGATGCATTATGGCTACAATTGGTATTTGTACTTAATTTTTGGAGGAAAGATGAAAGTGCCAACTTCACGCAGACTGATGCTGCTATAGAGAAGTCGGTGAATTTATCTTTTGAATTAATGAGCAAAGGAGCTTTAGATATGATGGTGGACTTTGCTAAGTTTCTATATCATAACAAGTAGTGGATGAAAGAACAGATTAATATTCCTACTTCGAAAGTGCAGAGGGCTTCAAAATTCATAAAAACGGGAGCGAAAGTAGGAGGTAATTATATAAAACATTATAGTAAGAAGCTTTTTGATAAGGATTTGAGTAGAGATGAACTTGACTCTGAAAATGCTTCTGATATTTATGATTCACTTAGTGAGTTAAAAGGAAGTGCATTAAAGGTAGCTCAGATGCTAAGCATGGATAAAAATATGCTACCTACGGCTTATCAAGATAAGTTTTCTATGTCTCAGTATAGTGCGCCTCCATTGTCATACCCGTTAGTGGTAAAAACCTTTAAGCAGTTTTTTGAAAAAGCTCCAACTGATATTTTCGATTCATTTTCCAAATCAGCTATCAATGCAGCTTCCATAGGGCAAGTACATCAGGCTACTTTGGGAGATAAAAAGCTTGCCGTAAAGGTGCAGTATCCCGGAGTGGCAGAAAGTATCAGCTCTGACCTGAAAATGGTAAAGCCAATAGCTGCGCGCATGTTTAATATCAGTAATGTGGAGCTAGACCAGTACATGGAAGAGGTGGAATCTAAACTTTTAGAAGAAACTGATTATGAGTTGGAGTTAAAGCGCTCGCAGGAGATAACTAAGCAGTGTGAGGTGGTCAATGGAGTTACTTTTCCGCAGTATTATTCAGAGTACAGTAGTTCGAGGGTGTTAGTGATGGATTGGATAGAGGGAAGTCACCTTAAAGATTGGATTGCAAAAAATCCTACTCAGGAAGAGCGGAACAAAGTAGGGCAAGCTTTGTGGGATTTTTATAATTATCAAATTCACGAATTAAAACAAGTACACGCAGACCCGCACCCTGGTAACTTTATTATTAAGCCTGATAATACGGTCGGAGTAATCGATTTTGGCTGCGTTAAAGTAATACCTGAAGATTTCTATCATCAGTATTTTCAATTGATGAGAAAAGATATTTTAGATCATCAATTTAACCTAGAGCCTTTGTTTATGGAGCTGGGCTTTTTATCTCCTAGTGATACGGATAAAGAAAAGACTTTCTTTATGGGCATATTTAAAGAGGTGATTGAGCTTCTTGGCAGGCCATTTCGCACCGATTATTTTGATTTTGGCGAAGATGCTTATTTTAAGCAAATCTTTGAAGTAGGTGATAGGCTGTCAAAAATGAAGGAGTTGAGAAATTCTAAAACCGCCCGGGGCAATAAACATGGATTATATGTAAACCGAACCTATTTTGGTCTATATAATTTGTTAAACATGCTTAAGGCACAAGTCAATATTAGTAACGATATTCACAAGGCAGCATAAGCAAAAAAGGATTGGGTTTTTACCCAATCCTTTTTTATGTTAAAATCTTATTTGCTTAAAGCTTATATTTAAAGCCTTTTCGAAGTATCTCAATTGTTTAACTTCTGCCGTAGTAACTAAACAAACAGAAGCGCCATACCTACCTGCTCTGGCCGTTCGGCCACTTCTATGGGTGTAGAATTCTTCTTTATCAGGTAATTGGTAGTGCAGAACATAATTTACATCTTCAACATCTATTCCGCGTGCTGCTAAGTCAGTAGCTACCAATATTTTTAAATTACCTTTTTTGTAATTCCTCATTACCTTATCACGCTCTTTTTGGAGTAAATCACCATGAATGCCATCAGCAGAGATGTTTTTAGCAATCAGTTGTTTGATAAGGGTTTTTGTAGCCACTTTGGTTTTGCAGAAAACAATACCGCGGTCTTTACCTTGCGCTTTTATCGTCTGCACCAATAAGTTAAGCTTATCGGCTTCCTCGCAGATCATATATTGGTGGTCAATGTTTTTATTGACCTGATTTCTCTTGTTTAGCTCAATTCTATAAGCATTGGGTGACATGTGCTGATTTACTATTTGTCTAATCCCATGAGGCATAGTGGCAGAGAAGAGCCACTTGTTCCTAATTTGAGATAAAAGACTTAGTATCTTGTCTAGATCATGTTTAAACCCTAGTGTTAGCATTTCATCGGCTTCATCTAGCACTACCGTGTTCACATGGCTAAGGTCAATAGCTTTCTTTTTCACCAAATCTAAAAGCCTGCCCGGTGTAGCCACCACAATATGTGTGGGGCGCTTTAGCTTGGCTATTTGCTGGTCTAACTTGCCTCCGCCATAAATAGCCTCAGTAAAAATCTTTTCAGTATACTTGGTGAATTTAAATAGCTGCTTGGCTACTTGCTGTCCAAGTTCGCGTGTAGGGCATAATATTAAAGCCTGTATTACTTTTTTATCAGGGTTTATATTTTGTAAAATGGGTAATCCGTAAGCTGCTGTTTTTCCTGTTCCCGTCTGTGCCTGACCTACAAGATCTGTGTTGCCATTTAATAATAGAGGAATAGCCTGCTCCTGAATAGGGGTAGGAGTGATAATGTTTAGTTCTTTAAGGCCTTTGGTAAGATCTTTATTAATGCCTAATGCTTCGAATGTGCTCAATGTGTTATAACCTATTTATTGAATTGCAAAGGTAGACATATTACTGGTTTTTCTTTATAATAACTGCTGCGATACTATTTCACGGTAAGATTTACCAATAGGTATATACTTTTCTTCTATCTGCACTTGGTTGCCATAAAGGGCTTTTACCTTGTCTTTGTTTACAATATACGATTTGTGAATTCTAATAAACTGAGAAGCAGGCAGGTTTTCTTCTAGTTTTTTTAAAGATTCTAAAACTATTAAAACTTCGTCTTTCAAATGAAATTTAACATATTCTCTTAGACCTTCTATATATTTAATTTCATCAATATTGATCCTGTGTATTTTATGATCAGCCTTTACGGTCATAATTTTTTTATCCGTAGTCACAGGGTCACTTTTCTTCAACTTTTCTAGCGCTATAATGTCTAACGCTTTATTTATGGCCTGTAGAAAACGCTCCAACCGGATGGGTTTTAGCAAGTAGTCAATTACATCAAGTGCATACCCATCAAGTGCATAGTTAGGGTAAGCTGTAGTAAAAATAACTTTAGGCTTTTTGGTTAGTGATTTAAGAAATTCTATACCTGTAAGCTCAGGCATTTGGATATCTAAAAGCATGATGTCAACCTCATTGTCTCTAAGGAAATTAAGGGCTTCTACTGGGTTTTTAAATGTGCCTTTTACTTCAATTTGAGGTAGTTTATTACAATACTCGTTTAATAATAAACGAGCCGGATGTTCGTCATCTACTATAATACAGCTGCTTTTCATACTGTGATAATTAATTTTACGCTAAAAGATGAATTCAATTTGTTAATCGTAAGCTTATGTTGGTCGGGATATAGTAACTGAAGTCTTTTTTTAACATTTTCCAGCCCTATGCCTGATGTTGTATCTTTCGAGTATTCTCGGTCGGGTACGCTATTAGATATTAAAAAGGTAATTTGATGGTCTTCCGTTTTTAATTCTATTTTTATCCATCCTTGGTCACTTTCTATATGGCTGTGCTTAAAACTATTTTCTATAAAAGGGATAAAAAGCATAGGTTCTACGGTTAGAGAATAGTTCTCAACCTTTAAGTCAATGCTAATATTCGCATCTTCTTCTAATTTTAGCTGCTGAAAGTCGATGAAATTCTTAATGTAGTCGATTTCCTTATCCAATGTAACCTTTGTTTCGTTGCTTTCATATAGCACATACCTTAGCATATCAGATAGTTTCATGATCATATCTGGAGCCTTTTCCTGGCTGGTGAATGAAAGTGAATAAATATTATTAAGCGCGTTGAATAAAAAATGAGGGTTTATTTGAGATTTTAATAGCTTGAGTTCATTGTTTAAATGCTCGTTTTTTAGGTTAGATTCTTCTTCATGCCTCTTTTGCGATTGTCTGGTAAGCCAATAGGTTGTACTTAAAAATAAGATTCCTACCGAGGTAATGAAGTCCATTACGGTTCTTGGATTGAATAATCTAAAAGGTCTGTTTTGATCATGAAACGGAATTCTACCTTCGCTAAATGGTGGCTTAGGTGGTCGAAACTCAAAAGCACGGTCTACATGTATTACTTCATTGAGTACTTTTCTTAAAATAAGAATGGATACCAATAAGCCAACGATTGATAGTAAGTATAGTAAATGTTTGTTTCTATCCATTAATTTTGGCAGTAGCACAAACACATTAATGTAAAATACAAAAGCATGTAGTACAATTACCCTCATGGTAATGATAAAACTATCGAGATACGTAGGAAATACTGACACCGCCCAGTTGAAAGTGAGCAAGGCATAAGTGAGCCATAAAAATATATGGATTGCTGGTGTTTTAAATTGTTTCACATTTTTCACAGAATAAAGGTAATCAACTCACTGCTATTCTGTTAATATATTCAACCAACATTAGGGTTATTTCAATGAATGATTTGCTGTTAATGTTTGGTGAAATGTTACCGTCTGTTGCTCAATTTGTGGTCATTAGTTGAAGAAAACTGCCGGTTGATTGAATTATCTTTCAGTCTGGCTGCTTTGTTCATAACTTAGATTTAGTTTAAAATAAATAAGACCATGAAGCAATTAAAATATGTAATGTTTACCCTAATGATTACCGTACTTAGTTTACAGGTAATGGCTCAGCAGCGAGGCAACAGAGGCTTTGATCCTTCCGTTAGAATAGCGAAAGAGAAAGAAGCAGTGCTAGCCAAGGTCACGGATTTGAACGAGGATCAGAAGGCTATATTGGATGAGATATACACCGAATATGAAACCGCTATTAAAGATTTAATTAGTGAGCACAAGGGTGACCGTGAGGCAATGAGAACTGGCTTGATAGAAATAAAAGATGAGAAAGAGAAGGCTGTGGCAGAGTTATTGAGTGAAGCACAGTTAGAAAAATATAAAGAGGCAATAGAAGAAAATAGGCCTCTAAGAAGACGACCTAATTAGAACTTATGGCATACAAAATTTTTGCATTTCTACTTACCCTGAGTCCGGTTTTTGCATTGGCTCAGGGATTTTCTGTTAGTGGTAATGTTATAGGAGATGAAGATAAGCAAGAAGTGGTGGGAGCTACCATATTGCTTACCAATGTTAAGGATAGTACGGATCAACATTATACCGCGTCCGGTGTAGATGGTACATTTACTATTAAGAAGCTTGCATCCGCTTTTTATAAAATGAGAATCACTAGCGTTGGTTTTCAGCCTTATGAACAGTTTTTGCGAGTGAGCGAACAAGATGTGAAGCTAGGGGCACTGACCTTAACTACCGATACCAAGTTATTGAGTGAAGTAGAGATAAAAGGAGAAGTGGTGCCGGTGCAGCAAAAGGGTGATACCACACAAATGAGTGCGCAGGCCTATAAGACTAACCCTGATGCCAGTGCTGAGGATCTTATAAAAAAGATGCCTGGTATTTTGGTGAAAACCGATGGCACCGTGCAGGCACAAGGCGAAGACGTGAAAAAAGTGCTGGTAGATGGACGTGAGTTTTTTAGTAATGACCCTTCGGTAGCATTAAAAAACCTGCCGGCAGAGATTATTGATAAAATTGAAGTGTTTGATCAAAAGAGTGAACAAGCTCAGTTTTCTGGCTTCGATGATGGCAATACCACCAAGACCATTAATATTGTAACCAAGCCAAACATGAGAAATGGTATGTTTGGAAGAGTGTATGCCGGAGCAGGTGATAATGGCTACTACGGTGTAGGTGGCAATATTAATAAATTTGATAGCACAAGAAGAATTTCCATACTTGGCTTGGCAAATAACGTTAACCAGCAGAACTTTTCTAATGAAGATTTATTAGGCGTAATGAGCTCTGGTGGTAGCAGAAGAGGTCCAAGAGGTGGCGGGGGAGGCAATAGCTTCTTTTCTGGTCAGCAGTCGGGCATTTCACAGACACAGTCGTTTGGTATCAACTATGATGAGCAAGTATCTAAGAAGCTGAAAATCAATGGTAGTTATTTCTTTAATAGAAGTGATAACTCTGCTACACAATATACATCTAGAGAAACATTTTTAACTAGCGATTCGAGTCAGTTTTATAATGAAAATTCTATTTCTGGTAGTATTAATAATAATCACAGGTTATCAATGAGGTTGGAATATGAAATAGATGATAACAACTCTTTATTATTCAGGCCAAATTTGAGTTTCCAGAATAATGATGCTACCACTAATCAGGCAGGTATTACCAAAACAGAAGCAGGTAATGCTATCACAGAAACCAATTCTATGTACAATAGTGATAGAAATGGGTATAATTTCAGTGGTAGTTTATTGTATAAGCATAAGTTTAATAAAAAGGGACGCACGTTCTCATTAGATATTAATAGCTCAATGAGTGATAATGAAGGTGACGCAACTCAGGTTTCTGTTAATAATTACTATTTAAAAGACCAGTTAGACAGTATTAATCAATATAGTGATAGCGATACCAAAGGAAAAAGTATTGGAGCAAATGCTGTTTATACAGAGCCTATTGGCGAAAACAGTCAGTTAGAGCTGAACTACGGATGGTCAAAATCATTTAATGATGCAGATAAAGAAACATTTTCGTCAAGCAGTGCCGAAGAAGAGTTAATATTAAACCCTTCTTTGTCTAATAAATTTGAGAGTACATATACCACTAATAGCCCCAGCGTAGGCTATAGTTACAGAAAAGATAAACTCATGCTTCGTGGTGATGTAGCCTATCAGCATGCGTCTTTATCTAACGATCAGGATTTTCCTTTGCAGAATGCCTTTGAGAAGTCCTTCGAGTCTATTTTGCCAGGGTTTATGTTGAGGTATAAAATGAGTAGAAGCAAAAGATTTATGTTGTTTTTAAGAACTAATACTAATGCTCCGTCTATTTCTCAATTGCAGAATGTGGTGGACAATTCAGATCCTTTGTTTCTATCAGCGGGTAACCCAGATTTGAAACAGGCTACTACCAATAGTATTCGTATGCATTATAGCAATCATAATTCAGAGAAATCGTCAAGCTTTTTTGTAATGGCTATGGCTGATAGAACTTCTAATTATGTAGCCAGTAGAACCTTTGTTGCTGATGCAGACTCTGTGTTAACAGGTGGCGTAGTGCTAAATGAAGGAGCTCAGTTAACCACCCCAACTAACGTAGACGGATATTGGAATGTGAGGGCGTTTTCTAATTATGGTTTTCCTGTAGAGGCATTAAAATCTAACCTTAATTCATTCTTTGGTATTACCTATAATAGAAAGCCTGGTTATACTAATAATAACGAGAATATTTCCAACTCATACAATGTAAATGCGGGTGTTACACTGGCCAGCAATATTAGTGAAAATGTAGACTTTACATTGTCTTACAGGGCTGATTACACTTTGGTAAACAATAGCTTACAAACCTCTAATGAAGATGACTATATATCGCATACAGTAGGGTTAAGTACCAGTTATATCTTTTTGAATGGATTTGTATGGAGGAATAATTTCAATTATCTAAAATACAGCGGATACACAGACGATGCACTCAACACAAGTTATGTACTTTGGAATGCTTCTGTAGGTAAAAAGTTTATGAAAAGTGACAGGGCTGAATTGGCACTTTCCGTTTATGATTTGTTAAAGCAAAATACTAACATCAGTAGAAATAATACAGAAACTTATTTTGAGGAGGTGCGCACCAATGCACTGCAGCGATATTTTATGTTAACCTTTATTTACAACATAAGAAGTTTTGGAAACAATGGAAGCAGCAGTAACGATCGTGGAGATAGACCTCCAGGTCCACCGCCTGGTGCAGGAGGCAGAGGCCCGCGTTGGTAGTGTAAAAACTAACGTTGATTGAAAATACTTGAGTGTGTTTTTTATTCTTCGCAATTTCAAAATATCGCAATAATGATATAAGAAATGAAGAATAAGAAACACACTTTTTTATTGATGATTGGGGTATTGCTAGCCTTGTTTTTAATGCTAATAGTAAAGGTTGATAGCAAAGCAAGCACTACTACATATGGTATTTCTACGGGGCTGATATTGTTAAAGATAACTACTAATATGCAGACTGTTCGTTCGTTGAAATAAACAGCGCGTACGTTGAAAACTTAAAAGCAGCCATGGGCCTTATCTCCATCTTTGTAGAAGAAAATAAAACAGATGAGGCATTTCTTTTTTTTAACATTTACCATTCTACTTCTGAGCTGTAACGATGAGGAGTTTAGTACTGGTTCTCAATTTTTTAATGGTATTTCATTTGAATATAATAGCTGGGATACCCTTACGCTAAAAATGAGTACGGTGCGCTTAGACAGTATGGTTACTTCATCATCATCCGAATTTTTGATAGGTAACACTGTACATCCAGATTATGGTAAGATTCATGCCTCTGCCTACTTCCAAATTACGCCAGACTCTTCGGGTTATAAATTAGAAAAAGGTGACGCTACTTATGATTCCATCACGCTGATTATTGATTATAGCAACTACTATTATAACGATACCACTCAAAATTTGACATTGGTTGTTGATGAATTGGCTGAAGATTTGGATGTGGATGATGACACTGGTTATATCTACAATCACACCGATTTTGCTACTAAGTCTAGCAAAGGAGATTCAAGCAGAATCGTTAAAAAGACAATTAAGCCACGACCTTTTTCAGGAGATCCTATAGAAATTACATTGAGTGATGAGATGGGGATGAAATTCTTTGAAGAGGCCTTTCTTTCCGATAATGACTTTACTAGTACCGCTACCTTTCTTGATTTCTTTGCGGGATTTAAAATATGGGCACAATCAGGGGCTGATGTAGTTATTGGTTTTTCGCCTGATATTAAAGTGAAATTATATTATACCGATAAATCGGTAATACCAAGTGAGCAAGAGTATTTGAGTTTTGCTAACCAACAGTCGCAAGAGCTTTGGTTTAATCATTATGATACGGATTATACCGGGACCATATTCGAAAACGTATTTAATGATGATACCACTAGTGTGGCCTCAGAGAATACCGATAATAAAATTTACCTACAAGGTGGTTTAGGGTTAGGAATGCGCATAGAGATGCCTTATGTGAAGAAGGTGATAGAGGATAATCCTGAGTTGCTGTTAAATGAAGCCATACTAAAACTGGTTCCAATCAAGCATCAATACCAAGATGATGATGAATTACCCAAAGAATTGCAGGTGTATATGGTAGATAAACACAATACAGCTATAGGCTCACTTTCTACAACCATGACCCTCAGCCTAGATGATGAGTTTGATGAGAATACCTACTATACCGTTAATGTAAAGGAGTTTGTAGACTTACAATTGAGCCTTTCTGAAAATAATGAAAATGCACTTTTCATTTCTTTACCTACTGAAGATTTTCAATCAACCATCGGCTATCTGTCGGTGGGCGATCAGCATAATAAAGATTACAAAGCACAAATACAATTTAACTTAATTCAGCTTAAAAATGATTAAATACACTAGACTGTGGCTGTTTTTTATAGCAGCACTTGCCTTTATGAGTAGTTGCACTGATGATGATGATGATTCTACTGCGGAAGATGGGAACTGGATTAAGAGAAGTTCTTTTGAAGGAGTGGCAAGATCAGGCGCGGTTGCTTTTGTAGTAGGAGATAAGGCGTATGTAGGCTTAGGCTATGATGGAGATGATTATTTAACAGATTTTTGGTCATACGATCCTGAGTTGAATTTTTGGCAGCAAGTGGCAGATTTTCCTGGTGCTGGCCGTTCGGGAGCTGTGGCTTTCTCTGTAGACGGAAAAGGCTACGTAGGTACCGGTTATGATGGAGATGATGAAGTAAAAGACTTTTGGTCTTATGATGTAGAGTCAAATACTTGGAAGCAAATCCCTGAGTTTGGTGGTAGTGCTCGTGTTCACGCTGTAGCTTACTCAGTAGGAGGATTGGGGTATGTAGCCACGGGTTTTGATGGTAATTATCTCAAAGATGTTTGGAGTTATAACCCTACAGACAGCAGCTGGGTGCAGGTGGTAAGTGTTAAAGGAGAGAAAAGAGCCAATGCTACTGTATTCAATATTGATGACGAAGTGTATTTAGGTACAGGCTCTAATAATGGTATTTACCAAACTGATTTTTGGCATTTTGATGCTGTTAATCAAGATTGGTTAGAGCAAGAAGATCTTGACGTTGATGACGACTACTTTATCGTTAGAGAGGGAGCCGTGGCATTTTCTGTTGGTGAATTCGGCTATATCACTACGGGAGTGTCCGGCTCTAACTTAAACAGTACTTGGCAGTACGACCCTATAGTGGACGAATGGGAAGAGAAAACAGCCTTTGAAGGTTCATCAAGGCAGTATGCCGTTGGGTTTACGGTAAATGGCAGAGCTTATGTAGCATTAGGGCAAAATAGTAGTTCCCGTTTTGATGATGTATGGGAGTTTAGGCCACTGGAAGAGTATGATGACGAAGACTAATCAGTTTAGGTTATTATTGCTGACAAGCTTTCTTTCAGTGGCATCTTTTGCCGCTCATGCTCAAAACTCGGTGGGCTCTGCTTATTCCATGTTTGGCATAGGAGAAATCCAGTCTCAGGCTACGGTACAAAGTAGTGCTATGGGATTTACCTCCATAGGTTTAAGTAGTCCGTACTGGGCAAATACTTATAACCCAGCAGCCAATACAGAGGTAGGAGGCTATTACACCCATATTTTTGATTTTGGTTTCTATTATAATAATACCACATATACAACTGATGATGATAGCCAGTCCCTTGCTGATGGAGGGCTATCTCATCTTAGTTATTGGTTTAGGTTCAATAATAAATGGACGGGGCTATTAGGCATTGCTCCATTTAGTAAAGTGGGCTATGATATTACTGTCAATGATGTGTCGGCAGATAGGGGGACACTTTACGATGTTAACTATAAAGGCTCAGGAGGCTTAAACTCCTTTTACTTTGCTAATAGTTATGAACTGATCAAAGGGTTGACTTTGGCAGCACGGTTTTCTCTTATTCTGGGTAACCTTAATTACGAAGAGAATGCAACTAATATCAATACCCTGGAAACTTTTACGGTGAATGATAAGGTGCATATTACCAAAGCTAACTTTGATTTTAGTGCCAATTATAAGCTACGCAGAAAGAAGTTTGATTTAAACTTTGGGTTGATTTATGATGATAAAACCAACCTTACTGGGCACAGTAGCAAAAGCCTGACCAATACAGAGCAAGATTTAGTGTACGAGCAAGCAGAAGATGATAGGGAATATGCCTTGCCTCAAAAAATAGGGTTTGGTACTTCTTTCGTTAACTCCAAGTTTATGGTGGCTGCCGATGTGGAGTTTAACCAGTGGAGTGGGCTTCAGCTTGATAATGTAGATGATTTAAATGATACCTGGCGCTATGCGGTAGGGTTTGATTATACTCCTAAAAGAGGGGCAATTGAATATCTGGCCAATGTAAGTTATCGATTAGGTGGCTACTATGAAAATTCTTATATGGATATTGATGAAACCTCTTTTGATAAATGGGGAATTACCGCAGGCCTAGGTTTACCATTAGGCACAAGTGGGGCTATAAACCTAGCCTATAACCGCAAGGTAAATGGTACCACTCAAAACAATCTTATAAAAGAAACCACTAATGAAATTAGCGTGGCGCTTTCATTTAGAAGTATGTGGTTCAATAAACGTAAATATGACTAGGTAGATTGGTAAGAAGGAGCAGGCCGTAGAGTACTGGTAATTGAATGATATTTATCGTGTTCGTTTGAGTTGTATATATTAAAATTGCAGACCAAGCCTTTTTTTATCTCAAATGACAGTTACCAGAAAACTCTATACCTGCTCCATTACTTTAGCTGCATCTTTGATGATCGCAGCCTGCGGGTCTAAATCGGATACCCAGAAAGAACGTTTTTTAATCAGAGGCAATGATGCCTTAAAGCAGAGCGATTACCGAGAGGCCATTCGTTTTTACAACGAAGCCATACAAATAGACTCATGTTATACGCCCGCTATCAATAATTTGGGCATTACTTACTATGAGCAAAAGCTTTATAGCAAAGCTGTTTTTCAATACCAGCAAGCCATCAATTGCGATCCTCAATTTTTAGACGCATATGTAAACCGATCCAATGCATTATACGAGCTCAATGAGCTTTATGGAGCCTTGGAGGATATTAACTATGTGCAAAAACAAATTCCTGATTCTAGTTCAGTATATTTTAGTAAAGGCCTGATATTGGCAAAAATGCGGAAGTTTAATGAAGCATTAGAGGTGTTTAATAAGGCTTATACCTTGGACTCATCCAATGTAGAAACGCTCATTAACAGAGGTTCAGTGAAGTATTATCTGCACGATCTTGCTGCTGCGGAGGCCGATCTTACCAAGGCAATAGCTATAGCACCAAAAGAGGCCAATGCTTATAATGCTATGGCGCTTATTGAAATTGAAAGAGGGAATTTTAATAAAGCCTTAACTTTAGTGAATGAGGCGCTTCAGTATGAATTGTCGCAGCCCTATTTCTTGAATAATAGAGGTTATATCTATCTGCAGCTTGGAGATATGGATAAAGCCAAGGCTGATATTGATTTAAGCATTACCTATGACCCTAATAATGCTTGGGCGTATAGAAATAAAGGGTTGTATTATCTTAATAGTGGTAAACTCAATGATGCAGAGCGAATGCTAAAAAGAACCATTAAATTGGATCAGTATGTAGACCAGTCGTATGTTTACTTAGCTCAGATATTGAAGGCTCAAGAAAAACATGCAGAAGCATGTGAAGCGCTAAAAAAAGCCGAAAGCCAAAATCAAGAAGTTCCGCAGGACTTAGCAGCGTATTGTAATTAATTATTTAAGAAGCTTTCGTGGAGGTACTATGAAAATACTGAAATTATAGACCATAGCAGCATTGAGCTTGTTCTCTACTATTGTTTGAGAGTTGAGCGAATTATCACTTGTAAGGTCAAAATTGATGTTTTCTCTAATACCTCCCTCAATTCCAAACCATAGCCAGTCATGGATTTCCCTTTCCCAAGATAGTAGAAATCTTACTTCTGATTTGTTGAGGTAAACCAGTTGTTCTTTGGCTTCTTGCAGGCGGATACTATAATTGGACCCGTTCAACTCGGCCTTAGCATAAAAGAAATTCTTTTCGTTCAATGTGCTGTACCTTAGCTTAGCTTCTGCAGGTAGTACGGTTTCAACTCCCCACTGGTTATTAATGGTTTTATTATATACCAAAATAGGGTAGATAGATTTTTGCCCAAAACCATAACTGAAGGCCACTCCAAAAGCATATGAAACATAATCGTTCTTTTTCCAGCCTATTAATGGGGATACCGAAAATTTAAAAAATTCATGTTTGGCAAATGATTCGTATTTGTAGTCTCCGTTAAGGCCTCCACTAACACGTAAAAGGTAAAATTTATTGGTTTTGGTAGGCTTTACCATAAAAATTTCACCTCGTATACTTTTTAAAGACCTGTCTTCAAGGTTTTGGTAAAATGGGTAGGAAGGTTCGCTGTTTTCAAAGTTATGTTCTTCAACAAAGTATTTAATGCCAGCGGCCATTTTAAAGCCATCTTTCATAATAATTGGAGCTCTTAATTTAAACTCCCACCTTCTATTTCTTTGTAGCTCTCCTTGGGCATTGCCAAATTCATCACTTTTAGAAGAAATGGAATAATCTCTTACTATTTCTCTTTTTATAACTATACCTTTAGACCTAGGTAAGCCTATTACCCCAGGGACACAAAATGTAGAGTCTGTGCAGTTAATAATGGTTTCCTGCCCCAATGCGCAGAAGCTAATTAACTGAAAAACAAAAAAATAGCAGAACCCTTTATACATGTGGTATATTATATCAACTAACTTAATTAACTAAAATACAAACATCTTATTATAGCTGATGTTTAAAAGTTCATGCAAAAGATAGTCATTATACTTATTTCATCGTTAATTTTTGGATGTAAACTTCAGCCATATCAAGGTAATGATTTATATGGAGAGTTTGCTAAGCTTCCTGAAGAAGAAGCTCCTCATTTTAAAAACTCATTGGAGTGGTGGTACTTTACCGGGCACCTGCGTAGTAAAGAAAGTGGCAAAGAATATGGCGTGGAGTACGTTTTATTTCACTTTAACCCGTTTAATAAAAGAGATTATTTAATGACTAACTTTGCTATTACCGATCCGGAAGCAGGGGAGTTTCATTACAGTTATCAAATCGAAAAGCAGGATGACTTTCTTCAGTCTAAGCTACCATTGGGCATAGCTGTAGATAACAAACAGCTGCATCATGAATTAGTAGGGCAATTAGGTAAATATGCTATTGATGCTAATATACCTGCTGATGATATAGTTGTAAAATTGAGCACTGAGCCAGCAAAGCCGGTACTCATGCACAATAGCTCTGGTTACGAAAACTATGGCGATTATGCTAAAGCAGGGTATTACTCTTACCCAAGGCTTACAACCGAAGGTACATTTTATTTTAACGGCAGACCTGAAAAAGTAGAAGGAGAACTTTGGTATGATAGGCAGTGGAATTGCCTTGGAGTATGGCAAAAGGAGGTGGCTTGGGACTGGATTTCTATTCAGTTTCAAGAAACTAAAAGTGAGTTGATGATATATAGACTCCATCATTTCGGAGATGATAAAATAGTATATGGTGGCACCTATTTCGAAAATGATAGTTTGCAAGCTAGCATAAAGGAAGGAGATATTGAGTTAGAAGAGCTTGAATATTGGACTAGTGCTAAGTCCAAAACTACATATCCTGTAAAGTGGCATTTGGAGGTTAAATCATTGGATATATCAGTAGATGTGGAAGCAACAGTTAAGGATCAAGAGTTAGGTTTATCTTTTTCTCCTTTGCATAAAATGTATTACTGGGAGGGGATGTGCAAGGCTACTGGTACTATAGATGAGGTGCCGGTATCAGGAAATTCATATATAGAAATGACTAACCGAAACGCTTATAACAAATAGTAGTGTTTGAAGAATTTGTAAATAGATTAGGTGAGAGGCTGCAAAAGCCCTTGCCAGGAGCTGATGCTCAAAGGCTGATGATGCCTGTTGAAAGTACCAATGATAGGTTTAATTTATCTAAAAAAGATGTACGGCTAGGAGGGGTAATGCTTCTATTTTATCCTCATGCATCGGAAATATACATGCCCTTAACACAGCGGCATGATTATAAAGGCACGCACGGAGGGCAAGTGAGTTTGCCAGGAGGAAAGTGGGAGGAGACCGACAAAACACTTGAGGCCACAGCACTACGAGAAACCTATGAAGAAATTGGAGTTAGGCCTGAACAGGTGAAAGTAATAGGCAAGTTAAGTGATTTGTATATTCCACCTAGTAATTTTAGGGTGAGTCCTTTTGTTGGGTTTGTTAATCACAAACCAGATTTTAAAATAGACTCTTATGAGGTGAAAGAGCTTATAGAAGCTCCGCTTGACCATTTGCTAGATGAAAATTATCGGAAGAGAACAAATATTACCGTGAGGTCTTCAATGCGCATTAATGCTCCTTACTTTGACATCCATGGCAAGGTAGTTTGGGGAGCCACGGCTATGATCTTATCAGAGCTATCATACTTAATGAATGAATTGAAGTAATAACTAAGAGCTAAGCATTTAATTAGTTTTTTACCTGTTTGATATTCCTTATGTTTGAAGGATATAGAAATTCTAAACTTATGGAAGTGAAGCAAGTAGAGCCTTTTTTTACCAACGATGCTGTGATTTTAGGTATTTTAATGGTGATGTTAGCGGTGATTTTTAAAACGTCTAGCAGTACCAAACCTATATTCAAAAAGTTTTATGGCGTAGTACCTGCATTACTCCTGTGTTATTTTCTACCTTCTTTACTAAATACTTTTGGGCTGGTAAATGCTGAGGAGAGCAAATTATATTTTGTAGCCTCGCGGTATCTTTTACCTGCTTGCTTAGCACTTCTGACTTTGAGTATTGACCTGAAAGAGATAATGAAGTTGGGGCCAAAGTCACTCATCATGTTTTTTGCTGCTACGTTTGGTGTAATTGTAGGAGGACCATTGTCATTATTGATAGTTTCGGCCATATGGCCAAGTGCTGTAGGTGGGGTAGGTGCAGATGCAGTTTGGAGAGGTATGACTACCATAGCAGGCAGCTGGATAGGAGGAGGAGCTAACCAAACCGCTATGTATGAGCTCTTTGAGCCCTCAGATCATTTATTCTCAATAAGCATAACTGTAGATGTAATCGTGGCCGAATTAGCGCTGGCTGCGTTGCTAATGGGCATAGGAAAGAATGAAAAAATAGATGCCTTTTTTAAGGCTGATAGTTCGCCTATAGATCAGCTTAAAAACAAAATGGAAGAGTACAGTTTGAGCATTACTAAAATTCCTACTATAAGTGATTTCATCCTTATTTTAGGAGTAGGCTTCGGAATTACTGGCTTTAGCCATTTCTTGGCCGATGTTATAGCTCCTTATGTTGCTTTACATGCTCCTGAGCTTAAGAAATTTAGTTTAGATAGTCAGTTTTTCTGGATTATAGTTATTGCTACTACCATTGGTATTTGTCTTTCCTTTACCAAGTTGAGAAAATTAGAGGGAGCCGGAGCTTCTAAGATAGGTTCTGTATTTATGTATGTGCTTATAGCCACCATAGGTATGAAAATGAATGTACTTGCCATATTTGATAACCCTGGTTTTTTTCTAGTAGGCTTAATCTGGATAATATTCCATTTAGTGGTTTTGGTTATAGTAGCTAAGCTGATAAAGGCTCCTTACTTTTTCTTGGCAGTAGGAAGCACTGCCAATGTTGGAGGAGCAGCTTCTGCGCCAGTAGTGGCAGCAGCATTTCATCCATCATTAGCTCCTGTTGGGGTTTTGTTGGCTGTTTTAGGCTATGCTTTGGGTACTTATGGAGCTTGGCTGTGTGGAATAATTATGCAGTTTGTAGCAGAAGGCTAAGTTTCCTATATTTTACTTAAAATAAATGCGGTAAGAAAACCCACCACGGAGATTTACCATGCCGCTATCTATGTTTTTTGAAATGACTCAGGAGTCATAGTTGTATCTAGTCATAGCTAAGATGGCTCTTCCCGTAGCAAATTTTAACGATTATTCTTGTCCTAATATTTAAATTTCTGAACTCAAAATGTTAAATTATGTAGAAGTTTAATGATAGGGCACAGCGTTTTTCATATTAAAAAAAGTTGATGATGAGGGAGGTTTATGCATAACAAAATGCCCTTATACGGTGTATTTAATTAGAACAATGCAAACCACTAATATGATAACGAAAAGCCTCTCTTTAGTAGAAGATGACCCTTGGTTAAAACCATATGAATCTGATATTAACCAGCGATTTGATTTCTTTCAGCAGAAATATGAATCGATAAATAAAGCATTCGAAAGCCTCACAGAATATGCTTACAGAGACCATGATTTGGGCTTTAATTATGATGTAGCCAAAAAGGGGTGGTGGTATAGAGAATGGGCGCCAGCAGCGCAGCAACTCTGGCTTATAGGAGACTTCAATCAATGGAATGCTGAACGCCATCCGCTTACAAAAAATGATGAAGATATTTGGGAGGTTTTTGTGGCTGATGATAGTGAGTTTCCATTATACCATGAGTCTAAGGTTAAGGTAAAAATACTAGCTAGGGATCAGACAAAAGACCGAATTCCTGCCTATATCAAAAGGGCAGTTCAGGATACTGACACACATGATTTTGCAGGACAAATTTGGGCTCCCGAAACACCCTTTAAATGGACTGATGAGAAGTTTGATGTTCAGAATATAAAGGAGCCAATTATATATGAGTGCCATATAGGCATGGCTCAAGAGAAAGAGGGAGTGGGCACTTATATGGAGTTTGCTGATAATGTTTTGCCTCGCATAGCCAAGTTGGGGTATAACTGCATTCAGCTTATGGCTATTAAAGAGCATCCTTATTATGGATCATTTGGATACCATGTATCTAATTTTTTTGCGCCCAGTTCACGATTTGGTACCCCTGAAGAATTAAAATACCTTATCAATAAGGCGCACGAAATGGGAGTTGGAGTAATTATGGATATGGTTCACTCTCATGCTGTTAAAAACATATCTGAAGGTTTAAATGACTTCGATGGTTCGGGGCATCAATATTTTCATGAAGGAGGACGTGGTTATCATACCGGTTGGGACAGTAAATTATTTGATTACAGCAAAGATGAGGTTTTACGCTTTTTGTTGACAAACGTACGTTACTGGATAGAAGAGTTTCATTTTGATGGATATAGGTTTGATGGGGTCACCTCTATGATGTACCACCACCATGGTAATCATGTATCATTTGATCATTACGATAAATATTTTAAAGATAAGGTTGATTGGGATGCGATCAGATACCTTCAGCTGGCTAATGTTTTAATCCATGAGGTGAAGGCAGGGGCTATTTCCATAGCAGAAGACATGAGTGGTATGCCTGGCATTAGCCGCACAGTGTGGGAGGGAGGTATAGGCTTCGATTATAGGTTAGGTATGGGTATTCCTGATTATTGGATAAAGCTACTGAAGCACTCTCAAGACGAAGATTGGGATATACATCAGATATGGGATGTATTGTCTAACAGGAGGTACAAAGAAAAGACTATAGCATATGCTGAATCACACGATCAGGCCTTGGTAGGAGATAAAACTTTGGCATTTTGGTTAATGGATAAGGAGATGTACTGGCATATGTCAAAGGATGATGACCATATTGTTATTGATCGCGGGGTTGCGCTGCATAAGCTGCTGAGGTTGCTTACAGCTACTGTAGGGGGAGAAGGGTATCTTAACTTTATAGGTAATGAATTTGGGCATCCGGAGTGGATAGATTTTCCTAGGCAAGATAATGGCTGGAGTTACAAATACGCCAGAAGGCAGTGGCATTTAGTAGATGATGAAAATTTAAAATATAAATTTTTGAACGAGTTTGATAAGGAGATGGTACACTTACTACAAGAGTATCATGTACTTTCTGCCATGCCTGCTCAGCAGCTCAATATGGATATGGAAAATAAAACCATTGTTTATGAGCGGAATAACCTCATTTTTGCCTGTAACTTTCATCCTCATAACTCTATCCCTGATTATAAATTTAGTTCTAACCAAGAAGGTAAGTATAAGGTGATACTCAACTCTGATAACTTCAATTTAGGAGGTCATGGAAGAGTGGATAGTGATGTCGAATATTTTACGGACGAGGACCAGAAATTGAGTATTTATATGCCAAGCAGAACGGTATTGGTGTTTAAAAAAGAAGCATAAAAAAAGCCCCTCATTTGAGGGGCTTTTTTAAATGGGGTATGTAATTACTATTCGCACCACAGTCTGATGAGAATAAATACTTGACTGCCATCATAATTGATGTTAAAGTTTCCAGGACCACATACGTAGTCAAACCATCCACCTTGTCTGTTGTCAAAAGAGTATTGCCCTAGTCCACATAAGTCATCAGCTTCAATAAAAGCAAACCCATCTTCTGTTGTGATTTGACCTACCATATCACGTCCACCTATCTCTCCTAAGAAACAATCTTCAGTAGGCGTAGTATAGCTTTGGAATGTCCAATTTTGTTCTAAGCTAATGTTTGAGTTGCCTCTGGTGTAGGTAAAAGCAATAGTCATTGCAGGTAAAGAATCACTTCCATAAGCTTCCTGAGCAGCAGCTACTACTTCAGCAGGTACATTAGGGAAGTCATAAGCAGTGACATCATAAGTTACTTCTCTTTGAGCTTCAGCTGTAGCAAGCTGATTGTTTTCAGGAGTTAAGGCTGTTTCGTTGCTTTCACAAGAAGATAGGTAAAGAGCTCCTGCACATAGAATTAAAGTTGCAATTTTTTTCATTGTTGGTCGATTTAGTTGTTTACTTAGTTGCGAATTTACGGGAGTAAATTCTTTATTAAACACAATTAATGTTAAATCAATTTTAACTTTTTAATGAAAAATATGATATAAGTGCAACTGTTTGATTTTGAGGGGGATATGATTTAATTATTTTTTGAGAGTCTGTAAAGAAGCAATGCGGCTCTTTTGGCTTGTATGGGAAGCATTTTTAAATTACCGGTTTCGTTAATAGTATGGTCATCCGCTCCACTCAAGCCAAGGCCATCTGCGGCCATATCTACATAACCTGCTGTAAAAGAGATGTCTGCTGCTCCGGCATTTCTTGGGTTTACAGCAGTAACTTCGCCAAACCCAAGATCCTGACTGATCTGATTATAGGTAGTAAGCACTTCTTTATTTCCGTTGGTTTCGGCTAGAGGTGGGTAACCCTCATCAAAAGTGAGTAGCGCATTTGTTTTAGGGTAGTGCTCTGTTAGTATTTTTTGCATTATAGTTTTCGCTTTCTCTTCTTGCGTAGGAGAAACGGCCCTTAAATCACCTCTAACAATAACCTTTTGAGCTACAACATTCGTTTTTCCATGGGCTTCACCACCGGTCTTATCGGTTTGCATATCTACAGAAGTACCGCCAATTATAAAACCTGGGTTAAATGTTAGGTTTTCTTCATTTGATAGGGTGTTGTAAAAGCTGTTAAGTATTCTGGAGGCCTCATAAATAGCACCTGTGCCTACTTTATCAGTAAAAATTTGAGAAGAGTGTGCCGCCTGTCCTTGCACTTCTAATTGCCATGATATAGATCCCCTGCGTGATATTACTATTGTTTTCGGGTTGCCATCTGCATTTTCAAAACCAAGTGCTATATCAGCTCTGTCAGCCGCTTCTTTCAAGGCTTTTTTAGAGGCAGTTAGGGGAGAGCCGCTTTTCTCTTCATCACCAGTCATGACTATTTCTATGTTCATTTGGTCCAATACTCCTGCTTCTTTTAAAGCTTGCATCGCCAGTATGATAATAACATCTCCACCTTTCATATCTGCTACACCAGGTCCATTCATTATAGAATCGTTCAGCATGGTATATTTTTGAAATGGGCTATCCGGTTCAAAAACGGTATCCAAATGCCCGATGAGTAAAAATGTAGGTCCTTTTTTGCCTTTATGCTTGGCAATTAGATGCCCTGCTCTATTAAAAGCCTCGCCAGAGGTAATTTCTGTTTCGAAACCTAGGACATTTAAGCGTGTTTGGTAGAGTTTAGCAACTTCAATTACTCCCTCAAAATTCATGGTTCCACTATTAATATTTACAGACTCATTAAGCAATTCATAAGCCTCGTTTACATGTGCATCTATGGCTTTTGCTATTTTTCTCTCATTTTTATCGATTTGTGCATATGTTGTGTTTACAGTAGATAGTGCTGCTACTATAGCTAATGCGATAATTAAGGTTAAGAATTTCATGAAGGAATAATTATGTGAATTAATGAATTAGGTTAGCTTATTGATTTCAAAATCAGAGAGCATATTCATTAATGAAATGTAATAATCATACGGTTGCTTTTCAGGAGAGGTAATGGTAGAGTGGTTGAGGTCTAGAAAATAATCTCCGGCAGTAAACATCGATAATTGATAAAGTAAGTTCGTATCATTTTTACTCACCGCCTTTTCTTCCAAATCTTTAATTTTAGTCACCACTTCTTTTTGCATACCATTGGCAGTAAAAGTGGAAATACTCCTATGGTCTCTTTTTGTACCTATGGGCATGGGTATGGAGTATGGATTTGGTGCCTTGGTGATATTTAAAAGTTGGTCAGCAGTAGCATAGTCAGAGTATGTTTCTAAAATAGCCATAATGTACTGTTTCCAATTGTCATAAGTAGCTATCATAGGGTTAATTTGCTTTACAACAATACCTTTATCAGCAGCGCCATCAGTTGTGAGATGCCCAGTTTGGTTGAGCATAATGCTTAATTTACTTTTTGGGGCCGAAAATAAGTTCGATGGAGATTGACCTTGCAAATACCAAGTCAATGGTTCAGTAATTAGGCCTTGATAATTATTATCTTCTATGGTGCTCAGTAAACTGTTAAAATGAATATTTTCAGTGTTAATGAAAACCAAGGGATCAGTGTTGAACACCTTTTTCAATAGAAGCTTATGAGCAGCTACTTGCTCATGAAATAATGATGGTGAAATTAATGCAGCTATAGATTCATGATAGGTGCTACCAATGAGCGTAATTTTGCCACTTTGTAACCAATGCTTTATTGCACCAATTAAAGAGCTGTCTGTTTGCTGTAATGCTTCTATAAAAGTACCTGAAAATTGTAAAGAACACCTAAAGTCTTTTCTTTCAAGAAGCGTGAAAATCCCTTCTAAAGCCGGCTTAAAGATACTCTTATAGTTGCTTTTAAATCTCTGAAGGGTTAGCTTGCTATCAAAGTAGGGCTGGTTTTTGCCAATTTCAAAGAATGAGTATTCTGTCAATTGCAGAGGAGAATGAAATGAAAATATAAGGCAAGTGTTCATATTTTGCTGAATGCTTTATTAAGTACTTCAAAGACTTTGTCGGCCGTTTGATTCCAGGTCAGTTGTCCTAATGCCTTTTGGTTTAATTTTACAATTTTAGAAGCCGCTTCTGGGTGCCTTAGCAGGTTAATGATATGTTCTGCAAAGGCATCAATGTCCCAATAATCTGCAGTAAGCGCCTGTGGTAATACTTCTGCTGCTCCCGATTGCTTGGAAAGTACCACGGGAAGATTATACCTGGCCGCTTCTAATGCGCTTAAGCCAAAAGGTTCAGATACTGAAGGCATACAATAGATATCCGACATTTGATATAACTTAGCCATGTCTTCATGTTTCACATAGCCAGTAAAGTGAAACTTACCACTTACACTTCTATATGCACCAGACTCTATTAGTTCTTTTAACATGTGACCGGTACCAGCCATAACAAACCGTGTATTTGGCATTACCGAATTTACTTTAGCAGCTATTTGCATAAATAGCCCGGGCCCTTTTTGCCCAGTTAACCGGCCTACAAAGAGTATCAAGGACTCAGGAAAAACCTTATGAGTTCTTTCGTTATTATAATCGTTTTCTACGGCATTGTGAGCCAAGAAAATTTTCTCACGGCTAATTTCGTAGTGGTCTGTAAGTACTTTGTGGGTATAATCACTTACCGATATTATGGCATCAGCTTCTAGGAGTACTTCTTTTTCTAACTGATATACCCATGATTTTGCAGAGCCGCTACTGCGGTCATAATCTAGAGAATGAATATGTACTACTAAGGGCTTTTTAGATTTTTCCTTAATTATGCGTGCTGCCTTAAGGGTGACCCAGTCATGAGCATAAATAAGGTCAAACTCTATGTCTTTGGTTGTTTCTAATACAGCATCAGTATATTTATCGAGCTCTTTAATAACCGTGCTTTTGTAAAGCAAAGTTTCTTCTTGGTCAGTGGTGTTAGTAGAGGTACTAAAATAATTGTAAGGCTGTAGGTTGCCTTTAATGTTTATTTTAATAACATCTTTAGTAATATGTTCATCTGCGAACTGATGAGTATCAATATCGCTGATATAGGTTTCTTTTAAGGCAGTTTGTTGGCTATTGCCTGGTTGAATGATAGTTAAGTTTACATGTGATTGTAGGTGTTTGGCTATTTGGCTTGCTGCTATACCTAGCCCACTGTTGGCTTCAGTGGGCTCTCCAGGACCTAGCATTAGGACTTTTAATTTACCCATATTTCGTTTAAGTATAAAAATCTAACTGTCCTCAGGCCAGAGGACCAAAATCAATTAATGTGTTGAGTGTGCTATAGTATGTTAGATTATTATAACCGAATTGGGTTCGTTAGATACACCATTATCCACAAATTTATCTGCAGCATTTTCATTTGACCAATGTTGGCCATCTAATAGATACCTGAATTGGTATTCGCTATCGGATGATAATTCTTTAGTTAATTTAAAGCTGCCGTTTTTTAATGGAGTAAACTCATCATCATTTTCAGACCACGCATTGAAGTCACCACTTAAATAAGCTTTAGAAGCTCCATTGGCTTCTTTTTTGTCAATAGTGAAGGTTACTTTGCAGATCGGCTTAGATTTTAAATACTGTTTTTTAATACTCATAGTGTGAAAATTTATTGAACTACAATTTTTTTAAAATTCTTAGGAACACTAAAAGTATAAACCAACGCATCGTTCTCATCAAGTTCACATTTCACCAGTTCTCCATCTACCGTAACTTTTGTTGGCTTTTTTGTGTATCCTATTAAAGATATCTTATATGACTGATAACAAGTTGTATAAGTTCCTTTTATCTCTTGAACAATTTCAAAGTCACTTTGGATATAAGAAGTTACAAAATTTTTGATAGAAAATTCACCTTTTTGGTATTCATATCCTTCTCCTGCGTCTTCGTATAATTCAGACACACACTGCTCATTGGTGAAGTATATGCGTAAATCTAACTGATCATAAGTGATTTGGTCAGTATATTGCATCTTAGGCTGAAGCGGTAATACGGCTCCGGCTTGTATCATTAAAGGTATTTCGTGAAGCGATGCTTTTATGATATGCTCTTGTCTTCCCTCTAATAATTCATTGGTCCAGTAGTTATACCATTTTCCTTTGGGTAAGTAAACACCTCTTCTTACTTCACCTTCTTTGCTCATAGGGCAAACCAAAATGTGATCGCCTACTATAAATTCTTCTTCACGGTAGTAGGTTTCAGGGTCAGTCTGATCTACTAAGTGTAGAGATTTTAGTATTGGCGTTCCTTTCATTGAGTTTTTCCAGAAAGAAGAATAAATATATACTTGTAGCTGGTATCTAAACTCTACATATTGCCTTACAATATCGGTAAACTGTTTATCGAAAACCCAAGGTTCTTTGTCTCCATGGTCACCAGAGGAGTGCGTGCGGAAGAAAGGATGAAAAACCGCCATTTGAATCCATCTCACATATAATTCGCCACTAGGTGTACCTATGAATCCGCCTACATCAGAGCCCGCAAAAGAAATGCCTGAGGCACTTAACCTTTGGCACTGCGTGTTAGCAATTCTAAGGTGAGGCCATGTAGCCATATTATCACCAGTCCAAACAGAGGCATATCTTTGTACTCCTGCATATGCAGAACGGGTAATGGTAAATGCTCTTGCATTATCTAAGAACCTCTTTTGTCCGTCATATGTGGAGCGCGCCATTTGCATGCCATACACATTGTGCGCTTTTCTGTGGCTGCAAGGGTGTCCGTCATAGTTATGGCGTACATCCCTAGGGAAAGTACCTTCTTCAAATACTGCAGGTTCGTTCATATCGTTCCATACGCCCGCCACACCATCGTCTACTAGGCCTTTGTATAATCCTGCCCACCAATCTCTTACTATAGGGTTAGTGAAATCTGGGAAATAGCATGGGCCAGGCCATACACTACCTTTCATTTTAGCTCCATCTGCACGCGTACAGAAATAGTTATTATCCATACCCTCTTGATATACAAAATAGTTTTTGTCTACTTTAATGCCAGGGTCTATAATCACTACGATCTTAAAGCCTTGTTCTTTAAGGTCTGCTATCATTTTTGCAGGATCAGGAAAGCGACTTTTATCCCAAGTGAAACACCTGTAGCCATCCATATAATCAATATCCAAGTGGATAACATCACAAGGAATGGCCAATTCTCTGAATTTATGAGCCAGTTCGCGTACGGTGGACTCTGGGTAGTAGCTCCATTTACTTTGGTGATAGCCCAAAGACCATTTAGGAGGAAGCTCAGGCTTACCCGTAAGGTCTGAATATCGTTCAGATACTGTTAAAAGATCAGGTCCATAAATGAAGTAGTAGCGCATTTCACCCCCTTGTGCCCAGAAGCTGGTAACGTTTTTTCTTTCCCAACCAAAGTCGAAGAAATTACGAAAAGTATTATCCATGAAAATGCCATACCCAATATCTTGGTGCAGACCCATGTAGAACGGAATGTTTTTATAAACTGGGTCTGTTTCTTCCGTATAGCCGTAGCAGTCTGTTCCCCATAACTCAAAACGCCCTTCTTTTAGGTTGAGCCGTGTAGATTTATCGCCTAAGCCAAAGTAATGCTCGTTTTCAAATGATTTTTTTGTTGTGATCACCACGTTGCCACCAAACTTTTTTTCTTCTTTCCAGTGGTAGCCTTTTTCGTCTTCTACTATTACCCGGCCTTTAAGGTCAGTAATTTTGCTTCTAAAAGAGTCTTTGCGTAAATGGCAAATTATAGTTTGAGTAGATATGACAAACTCATCCTCTTCTTCTGTAATAACATAGGCAACGGGCAAGATCTTAAAATTAGGATCAATAGCATATGAAAAGTCGTGTTCAAAATAACCATCATGTGCAAATCGAAATTTAAGAATATTTTCAGTTACTACCGTAAGCTCTAAGGATGACTGACTGCCATGAAAAAGTATGCGACTTTCATCGACTTTTTCCCAGCCCACAATGTGCCCGGGGAAGAATTCTTCTTCTTTTACTTTTCCTTGGAAGTTCTCTATATAATTACCTTGGAAATCATTGGATTGCTCTAAGGTATTTTCAGTTTCATTAAAATTTTCCATGCTTCACTTGTAATGTTGTAGAGTGTGGTGCTCTTTAGTAAATATAATAAGATATACCACAAATCATAAACACTGAACCAACAATAGAGTTAGCAGATTAATTTCATTATTTGATGCAATCGTTTGAAGTGGCGTAAAAATTAAAATAAGAAGGTATTAACTTTTTTTTATTAGTATGGTTATAAGTTATATATGTTGTCATTAAAAATATTAAGTGATATAATATTGTCATATTAAGGCATATTGAGAATATTTTTTAATTTTAATGAGTATCGAATCGAATTCTCTGAATTAATAAAAGCAGATAAATTATGGATCATTCAGCAGAGGCTCCGTCCCAAAAATTATTGACAGAAATAGCCTGGGAGGTATGTAATCAGGTAGGCGGAATTTATACCGTTATAAGGTCAAAAGCTCCGGTAATGGTTGAAGCCTGGAAAGATAATTACTGTCTGTTAGGGCCTTATAAGGCAGAGAATGCGTCCACAGACTTTGAGCCTTTTGAAGATACGGAGTCTACCATAGGCAGGGCCGTACAGGCATGTAGAGCCAAAGGTTTTGAGGTCTATCATGGCCATTGGTTGGTGTCTGGCAGGCCACAAACGGTTTTATTTAACCCTCATAGTGTAATGCATCGTTTGGGCGATATAAAATACTACTATTGGCAAAACCACCATATTTCTTTCAATAATAATGATCCTTTGCTTGATGAGGTAATGGCCTTTGGTTATATGGTTTATCACTTTTTGGCTGAGCTGGCCAGAAACTGTATGGATGATGATATTGATTTATTGGCTCATTTTCATGAATGGATGGCAGGTACAGCTATTCCTGATATTCGAAAAGAACAACTGCCCATAAAGACAATATTTACTACACACGCTACGCTTTTGGGTAGGTATTTGGCTATGAATGATCCTGACTTTTATAACCATTTGCCTTTTTTGAATTGGGAAGAGGAGGCTAAGCATTTTAATATTGAAAGTTTGGTGCAGCTAGAAAGGGCATGTGTGCACGGCTCACATATTTTTACTACAGTAAGTGAAGTTACGGGGCGTGAGTGTACGCATTTACTGGGTAGAACTCCAGATCATATTTTACCCAACGGCCTAAATATAGAACGCTTTGCAGTGGTGCACCAGGTTCAAAATCTGCACCATGAATATAAAAAAGTGCTTGAAGAGTTTATTATGAGTCACTTTTTTCAAAGTTATTCTTTTGACCTCAGTAAAACGCTATATTTCTTTACATCAGGACGTTTCGAGTATTTGAATAAAGGATATGACGTCACTTTAGAGGCGCTTGCTAGGCTGAATTGGAAAATGAAAGAAAACCATGTGCCTATAACTGTTGTTATGTTTTTCATAACCAAGCAGCCTGCTTACTCCATTAATCCGGAGGTGCTTAATTCAAGAGCCGTTTTGGATAAAATATCTCAAAACTGCGATGAAATAGTGGAGCAGATAAAAAGGAGGTTGTTTGTGTGCGCGGCCAGTGGAATGAAAGACCATAAGCTGCCTGATTTAAATGATTTGGTAGATGACTACTGGAAATTGCGCTACAGGAGAACAATTCAATCTTGGAAATCGGGAAAATTGCCAAGTATTGTTACACATAATTTGGTCAATGATGGAAGCGATCCTATTTTAAATTATCTCAGAAGTGCTAATTTGTTAAATCATAGAGATGATAAAGTAAAGGTGGTTTACCATCCTGATTTTGTGTCTTCTACTAACCCACTTTTCGGAATGGAATATGGTGAGTTTGTAAGGGCATGTCATTTGGGTGTTTTTCCTAGTTACTATGAACCATGGGGTTATACACCTATTGAATGCTTGGCCAGAGGTGTAGCTGCTGTTACTTCTGACCTTAGCGGATTTGGAGATTACATGAAGAATGTGCCTCTTGGAGATGAAGATCATGGCGTGTTTGTGGTGGAGAGGGCTAACAAAAGTTTTGATGAAGCAGCAGAAAATTTAGCCAATATTATGTTTGACTTTGTTACTAAAACAAGTAGAATGAGAGTCAACATGAGAAATAAATCTGAAGACTTGTCTGAATATTTTGACTGGAAAAATTTATATTCAGAATATCGCAAGGCTTACGAGATGGCTGATCAGAATTACATGGTCAGTGTATAAAGAATTTAACTAGAACAATAAGCGAATTATTTACTCTTAATATGGTAGTAGAACAACTTAACTCACAAATAGAAAAGCAAGGAATAAGTTCTGATAAGGTTGAAGAACAAATAAATAATTTTAAAAACGGATTTCCTTACTTGGATATTCAGTCTTCGGCATCTATCGAAGATGGCATAGTAAAACTTACTGATGCTAAATTGAAACACTATATCCATATTTATGAAGAGCAAGCTGCCAGTAAAAAAATAGTAAAATTTGTGCCGGCTAGTGGGGCTGCAAGTAGAATGTTTAAAGATTTATTCGCTTTTGTTGATGGGGATGATGAGGATATTAATAGTAGTGAATTCGCTAAAACGTTTATTGAAAATATTAAATCTTTTGCCTTCTATGGTGAGTTGAACGAAGTGCTAAAAAAGGAGGGGAGTTCTATTGAAAAGGCCATTGAGCGTAAAGAATATAAAAAAGTAATCAGTGCCTTATTGGACAATGATGGTCTGGGGTATGGTGAGTTGCCTAAGGGGCTTCTTCGTTTTCATTCTTATGAAAATGAAGTAAGAACGCCTGTTCAAGAGCATTTTGTGGAAGGTGCACAGTACGCAAAAGGTGAAAATAATACAGTAAGCCTACATTTTACAGTTAGCCCAGAGCATCAAGAACGGTTTAAAGAGCACATTGCCGAAATAAAAGAGGCTTTTGAAAAACAGTATGGGGCTAATTTTGATATAAGTTTTAGTCAACAAAAAAAGTCAACAGATACTATTGCAGTAAACTTAGATAATACGCCTTTCATTGATGAAGATGGAAGTGTATTATTTAGACCTGCAGGGCACGGAGCATTACTAGAAAACCTCAATGATATTGATGCGGATTTGATCTTTATCAAAAATATAGACAATGTAGTGCCCGATAGGTTGAAAGAAGAAACAATCACTTATAAAAAAGCTATTGGGGGTATTCTTTTGGATGTTCAAGAGAAGGTTTTTGAAGCTTTGGAGAAGTTGAATGGTGATGTAGATGAAGCATTATTAGAATCGTTGAGGCAGCTTTTTGATGGTCAATTGAATATTAAAGTACCTGCTGATTTTGATACTTATACCTTAAACGATAAGGTGGCTTATTATAAAGAAAAACTCAATAGGCCTATAAGAGCTTGCGGTATGGTTGAAAATACCGGAGAGCCGGGAGGAGGACCATTCTGGGTTAAGGAAAATGATGGGTCACTAACCTTGCAAATAGGGGAGACTGCTCAGCTTAACCTCGATGACCCTAAGCATAAAGAAATATTGAAGGGTTCTACTCACTTTAATCCTACTGATTTGGTTTGTGGAGTAAAGAATTACAAAGGCAAGAAATTTGATTTGTTGAAATACAGAGATCCCAAAACTGGGTTCATTACCAAGAAGTCAAAGAATGGCCAAGAATTAAAAGCTCAAGAACTACCTGGTTTATGGAATGGTTCTATGGCCGAGTGGAATACCATTTTTGTAGAAGTGCCTTTGATTACTTTTAATCCCGTGAAAACTATTAACGATTTATTAAGAGAGCAGCACCAGTAATAATTACTGCGTAAATACCAACAAAAAAGGCTTATTGAATTTCAATAAGCCTTTTTTGTGGTCGGTTGAGTGTATGTTAGTTGCTAGCAACTTCATCACCTACACCTGTAATTTCTATCTCAGTTCTTCTGTTTATCTCACGGCCTTCTAGCTCATCATCATTTGATACTAAAGGCCTTTCCTCTCCATAACCTTTCGCACTTACACGTTCGGTTTTAATACCATGCGCAGTAAGGTAATCAACTACCGACTGGGCTCGTTTTTTAGATAATACTTTATTGTAAACAGAGTTTCCTACGTTATCAGTATGACCGTTTATCTGCACAGAAAGTGTTTTGTTTTCAGATAATAAGGCTCTGATTTGGTCTAGCTCGGCAATGGATTCTGTTCTTAATTCAGATTTACCAATATCGAAAAAGATGTTTTTCAGAATTACTTTCGAACCAATTTCAGCTCTTTGTAGCAAGATGTGCGTGTCTAGCTCCTGCATTTCTGAGAAGGCAGGTAAGTTAAAGTTGATAGAGTTGAATAAGTAACCAAATTTACTGGTAGATACACCGTAGTTACCACCATGCGGAATAATCAACTCAAATTCACCCGTTTCAGGGTCAGATGTTATTTCTGCTATAGCTACGTTGGTTTCGTTGTTGATTAGTTTTAATCTAGCATATAGTGGCTTAGCATCTGTAGCATCTATAACCTTACCTTTTAGTATAGTTACTACCCCAAGTTCTTTCTGAAGGTTAACGAAATCTTCATCAAAATATGTGGTAGAAGCTTTTTCTTCTTCAGGCTCTTCCTTGGCAGGAGGCGTCTCTACAGCTGCTACTTTTTCTTCTTCTTTTATAGGCTCTTCTTCTTTTACAGGAGTTTGCTCTACCTTCGGAGTTTCTTTCTTAGGCTCGTTTTTAGCTACAGCAGTGGTGGTTTCAGGTGTAGGTTTTACTTCAGGCCTTTTTTCTGTTTTTTCAGGCTCAGGAGTATGCTTAGCAATTACTACCTCTTCTTCTTTTTCTTCCTGTATTTCTGGAGTTTCTTTTTCATCGTTTTTAGCAATTACCGGCTCTTCATCTACAGGAGTAATTGGTGTAGTGGGGGTAGAAATGGGCTCTAAGAGCTCTACCTCATATATGTCAACATCTCCTTCGCCCTCTTCTCTTAACGAAGCGAAAACCCCATGCCTCTGGTCAGGAGACATTACAAAATAGTTGTCATTATAAACCGTATTAATTGGCGAGCCCATATTTACTGGTTTGGTGAAATGACCATTAACCAATTTGCTGTAGTAAATATCACTGGCTCCCATGCCTACATGGCCACTAGAACCGAAAAATAAAGTTTTGCCATCAGGAGATATATACGGACAATCTTCAGCTCCAGCGGTATTGATTTCCTTGCCTAAGTTGATAGCATCTCCCCATTCGCCATTTTCATTTTTCTCCGATCTATAAATATCAAGGTCTCCAAACCCGTTGGGGCGGTTACTGGCAAAGTATAAAGTATTGCCATCGGCAGTTATAGATGCTGAAGTCTCCCAGAATACGGTATTAATGTTTTCATTCAGTCTATTAGGAGTAGTCCATGTATTATTTACCAGATCAGAAGTGAAAATACTGCCATTACCACGTTCGTAGTATAAGAAAAGCATTTTGCCATCTGGTGAAAGTGATGCTGCTGCATCATGATACTTAAGGTTTATTTTTGGGCTTATTTTCTGAGGTTTGCCCCATTCTCCATTTTCTTTATAGGTGATATATATATCTTCATAATAAGAACCATCGCTTAATCTTATGCCCCCTGTAGACCCAGGTCTATTAGAGGTTAAGATAAGCGCTTTGCCATTTCTGGCTATAATGGGAGTGTAGTCATTAGCTCTGGAGTTAATCACTGGCCCCATGTTGGCAATTTTTACTTTTCTAGGATGATCTATCAGCTGTTGAGCCATGTCACATTCTAAAATTTTTCTGTCTGCCTTGGCTTTCTCTTTTTTGTGGTCTTCGCCATATTTCTTAAAGATTTCTTTCGCCTCTTTAAATTTGTTATTGTATTGATAGGCTAATCCTAGTTGGTAGGCAATTTCTTTGTCAACCTTCGGGTTGAGGTCATAAACTAGTTTTAGTTGCTGTAATGCAGCTTTTTTTTGAGTACTGGCTAAGTAAGCAAGCCCTAGTTTATAGGTAATTTTAGCATTACCTTTTCGCTTTCTGATCGCTCTTTTATATTCGCCAATGGCTTTATTGTACAAACCTAATTTAAAATACTTGTTACCTCTTTTTAGGTTATATTTATAATTTCCTTGACCTAAGGCTACCGAAAATATAAACGCGAGTTGTATAGTAAGTATGAATCTTACATTTCTCTTTATCATGCAAAAAAATAAATTTATAGCAGTTTAGTGCTGTTTTTGCTTATACATAGGAAGATAAGCATGCAAATTATTTATTCTCAGAAAGAAATGAAAGACTATAAATCATTATCTTTTTCGAAAATAATACAAAAATAAAAAGGCATTACTTCCATTCCTTGAGTTTAAAGATAGCTGTCTTGCATTTCTTGTACAAGAAGCCAACATTTATTGAATGAAAATAATGCCTTTGTTATATTATTTTTTCAAAAATTTTAACAGAGGTGTAATGAATTGATTGTAAGCTTCAATATGTGGTAAATGGCCAATGCCTGGTAGCTCTACTAATTTAGCATTAGGTATTGCTTCTTTTGTTTTCTTACCAAGCTCAGGGTAAAGTCCCATGGTAGCTTTAACTTCATCACTTACTAAATTTTTGCCCAAAGCGGTCCTGTCTCGCTGGCCTATGATGAGTAAAGTTTCAGCCTTAATCTGGGGAAACTCATATACCACTGGTTGAGTAAATATCATATCATAAGTAAGAGCACTATTCCAAGCTATTTGTCTGTATTCTGGGCTTAGAGTCCAGCCGGCAAGTATATTTACCCATTCATCATATTCGGGTTTCCATTTGCCATCATAGTAGCTTTTAAGCATATAATTTTTAATGCCTTCGTAGTTTTTATTCAGCTCTTGTTCATACCATTTGTCAACACCCACATACGGTACTTTTGTTTTCCAATCTTCAAGTCCAATAGGGTTCACCAAAATGAATTTGTCCACTATTTCAGGGTACATTAGTGTGAAGCGTGTAGCTACCATACCCCCCATAGAATGCCCCAAAACATTGATTTTGTGAATGTCTAAATGATCAAGTACTGCTTTTGTATTTTGAGCCAGTAATTGAAACGTGTATTGTAAATCCTTAGGTTTTGACGATTTTCCAAACCCAATTTGGTCTGGAATAATCACACGGTATCCATTTTCGCTTAAGTCTTTGGCTGTTTGCCCCCAATATGCGCCACAAAAGTTTTTGCCATGCAGTAGCATTATTACTTTTCCATTAGGCTTGTCAGGTTTTACATCCATATATGCCATTTTAAGTTCTTCTCCCTGAATTGTCAGGTCAAGGTACGATACAGGGTAAGGATATTCATAGCCTTCCAAGGCAATGCCCAAAGGCTTTACATTTTGAGCTAGAACTTGGCATGTATTAATTAAAAGAAAAAATAAAGTGGTTAGTTTTAAGATTTTCATAAATAGTAAAAGGTTTTGTTGCGTTGCACGTATTATGTGTCTCCCGCAGTTGTTCATCTAAAATATAACGGTACGGAGGTTAGAGAGTTACTTCAATCCGGCATTGTTTCACTGTACTTTACTTTAGTAACCATTTTGATGATAATTTGGGTTGCCCCAATACTTGGGCATTAGCAGATAACCTCAATACGTAACATCAGTTTTTTGCAGGCAAAATGCAAAGAGGCTTACGAGAAAAATGTGAATTATGAAATATACTATTTGAAGTGAAAAGTACCTTTACTACCAATTATGTTTGGGGAAATAACAAGGGTAGATACTGCCAATCGGCTTCTGATAGAAATATTTTTGCAGATATTAAGTAGTCTTATCTTTATTAAATAACAAAAGGCGTTGCAAATTGTAGAAATAAGTAGATAACTTCGATCTCACTATATGAGAGACTATCTTCTTTTTGTAGACACAGAAACTTCTGGTATTCCCGAAGATCTTAATTTAAATACCACTTATACTGACCGCTGGCCTTATGTTTTGCAGTTGGCTTGGCGTATATATGGTGCTGATGGTGTATTGGTGAAAAAGGAAAATCATTACATCTATGAAGAAGACATTATTATACAGAAGCCTTCGACCAAAATTCATGGAATTGACATTAACCTCTTAATTGATAAAGGCGAGCCACGAAAAGATGTTGTTAAGACGTTTGCAAATGACTTGCGTCATTATAAACCACTAATAGTAGGGCATTTTGTAGAATTTGATAGCAAAATGATTCAAGTAGCCTTTAGTAGGTGTGGTTTAAAAAACATCATAAGAGAATATCCTCATTTCTGCACTATGCGCAGTACCATGAAGTATGCACGCTATGTAAATAGAGACTACCCCAGGCTTGGTGAATTGTACATGAAGTTATTTGATAGGAAGCTCGAGCGGCAGCACAATGCTGCTGTAGATGCTAAGGCCACCGCTCAGTGTTTCTTTAAGTTGGTAGAGGAGGGGGAGATTACCGATCATGTAGTTGATAGTCAGTTGCTTTTTGAAGAGGAGGGTATGGAAAATAAAAAGAAGTTTGGCTGTGGATTGCCAGTAATTCTTGCCATATTAATGTTTGTAATTATATTTTTTGCATGAAAAAGAAGCTTGAATTTTTAAAGAATACTAAGCCTTTTAATGTTTTGCCAGAAGAGGTTCTTGAGTCTGTGGCTACAGAACTTTCAAAAGAAGTTTATAAAGAAAAAACTGTTTTATATCAGCAGCATAAAACCAAAATCACTGGTCTAGACCTTATTTGTAAAGGTGGATATGAAGCTTTTTTTTATAATAGTAAAGGAGCACGGGATCATGTGCAGCGTTTAGTAACGCACAATACCTATGGAGCTTTTAGTATTTTACTCAATAAGGGTAAGTCTATCAATACAGTAGAAGTTAAGTCTGATACTAAAATATACAAGCTTCCATCAGCTAAGTTTAAAGAGTTGTGTAATGCTTATGAAGAGTTTTACCAATACTTTTTGTCAGTGTTTGGTAAAGAGATGCTTGATGAACGGTATGCCAATTTTGTTGTGAGGCAAGAGCCAGACGTTGAAGATGCATTAAATTTTGAACGATATTTTTCAGGCAGCTTAAATGCTGTGAGCTTAAGGTCTGTAATTAGCTGTACTAAAGATACGCCTGTTTATAAAGCTGCAGCTATCATGGAAGAAAATCGTATCAGTTGTCTTTTTATTCAAGAAGGCACATCGTATACAGGTTATGTAACTGATATCATATTGCGAAATAGGATTGTTGCGGCACAGCGAGGAGCAGACATACCTGTAGCCGATATCATGGATACAGGAATATATACCATTTCGCGTAATGCATTTATATACGAGGCTATCCTCATGATGTTTAAATACAAAATTCGTTACCTCTTGGTAGAGGAAGAAGGCCGTATTATAGGCATGATAAGCAGGTCTAAATTATTGGCAGACCAAGCGCAGTCGCCATTTATATTTATGCAGGCCGTGAGAGAGGCTATGTCTACCAAAGAACTTCAGTCCAAATGGGCAGAAGTACCAGAAATGATCTACAGCTTACTTACCAGAGGGGTGAAATCAGAAATGGTGAATCAATTGATCAGTAATATTTCTGATACTATAGATCAAAAGGTGATAGAGGGGGTGATAAGTGAAATAGGTCCTCCGCCAGCACGCTTTGTATTTATGTGCCTTGGCAGTGAAGGTAGAAAAGAGCAGACCTTAAAGACCGATCAAGATAACGCCATTATTTATGAAGATAAGGCTAATGAGTTTAGGGAGAAGACTAGGGCATATTTTTTGAAATTTGCGGAATTAGTATCAGAAAGGTTAGATCATATTGGTTTTACCTATTGTACTGGTGGGTTGATGGCAAAAAATCCGAAATGGACACATTCGCTATCTCATTGGAAAAGGAACTACGATCAATGGATAGAGCGGCCAGACCCGCAAGCGGTAATGAACTTCTCTACTTTTTTCGACTGTAGGTATATCTATGGAGATGAGCAGCTGATAACCGAATTGCAAGAACATATTATCGAAAAACTCGAAGATCCAGGTGATTTGTTTTTTGCTCGGTTGGCAGATAATGCCTTGCAGTATGAACCTCCTTTGGGCTTTTTTAGAGGTATTAGAACTATTAGTAAAGGAGAACAAAAGGTGTTCAATATCAAAAGAGCCATGACCCCTATAGTGGATTTGGTGAGGGTATATGCCCTTCGTTATAAAATCATAAAAACTAATACAGGCGAGCGCTTACAGACTTTATTGGATCGAAAAATAATTTCGGATAGAGATTATCATGAACTGATGCAGTCATACTATTATTTAATGGGTATGCGGCTAAAATATCAGGCGCATCAAATTATATACGATAAAGCCGCTCCTGATAATTTTGTGAGCCCTGATTCCTTAACTAAAATAGAAATAGTGACTCTAAAAGAGATTTTTAAAGTAATAGAGAATTTCCAACAGAGAATTAAGGTGGTGTTTTTAAAGAAACTATTTTGATAAAATCCCGGTTTATACCGGGATTTTTTTTAGTCAAAATCAGTAGATAGAGTTGTGGTTTTCCACTTCTCCAATTCATCTTGTAGTGTTTTAAATTTTTTACTTGCCAAGTTATAGGCATCACTGCCTAAGTATAAGTGTAATGGGCATTCATCAGAATTGTATAAGTCTATGATAACTCTGGCTGCCTTTTGCGGGTCTCCTGGCTGATTCTGGTCAATGTCATTAGCATGTACTGCTTTTGATTCTGCTACAGAGGTATACGTTCCTATTGATTCATTGGCAGTAACCCAAGAGTCAGAGGTGAGAAAATTAGTTCTGAAATACCCTGGGCAAATGATGGTGGTCTTTATGCCAAATTCTTCGGTTTCTATAGCTAAGCTTTCGGTAAGTCCATTTACTGCAAATTTGGTAGCTACATATGAAGACCAGCCTGGAAAATCTCCAACAGTACTTACCACTGATCCTATATTAAAGATATGCCCACTTTTTTGAGCTCTCAAAAAGGGTAACGCATATTTTAGCACGCGATAAACTCCAAATACATTTACATTAAAGTTTTGAAAAACCTCTTGCTCGCCTAGTTCTTCTACTGCACCAGTTAGTCCATATCCAGCATTATTGACTAAGGCATCTATACTGCCAAAATGATTGATAGTGGTAGTAATTGCATTTTTCACACTTTCGTCACTTCCTAAATCCATGGATACTGGTAGGAAGCTTTCAGCACTTAATAAATTCTCGTTGAACGAGCTAATGTCTCTACTGGTAGCAGCTACATTATAACCTTCTTTAATTAGTTTCTCCACAAGTGCTAATCCTAAGCCTTTCGAAGCCCCTGTGACCAACCATGTTTTGTTTTTTGTCATTTTTTAAGTTTTTAATCCATGACAAAGCTATTGGGAGAGCTATTGGTTTTGCGTGCGAATTGCAAACCAATGATTGCGAAAATCAAACATTTTATTTTTTGATGATTGAATCAACGTTTTTAGGTCTATTCACTTTACCTGTGGCAGTTTCTATAAATTCTGGGAGGTAATATACTGATTTAGGTATTTCGTACTTTGTTAGAAAAGATGATAAATGTCTTTTCAGGTCTTCTTGTTTTATTACAGGTTCAGTGCTTTCAACCAAGAGTGACACCTTATGTCCTAACTTTGAATCAGGTATGCCTGCCACGAAAAACCGACTATTAATATTGTGTTTAAAAAATAATTGTTCTATCACCTTTTCTACTTTTTCACTTTGCACTTTTATGCCACCAGAGTTGATAACATTATCAATTCTTCCTTGCCATTCAAAAGTATGATCACCTACTAAGCGCACAAGATCATTAGTAGTTATTAATTCATTTTTACACAATATAGATTGTATGGTTAGGCAGCCACGAGCATCTTGCCCCAGTTTTACCTCAGGAAACGCTTTGTAGTATTCACTTTTATTACGGCCGTTTAATTTTTTCAAAGCAATATGAGATACTGTTTCGGTCATTCCATAGGTGCTATAGGCATTTACATCCATTGCCTGTAGTCTTTCAATAATACTATGGTTAGCAGGAGCTCCACCAATAATAAGTGCCTTTAGTTTGTTCATAACCTCGGCTGACTCAGGGTTATTAAGGCCTTCTTCTACCTGCAATGGCACCAGTGCAGCAAAGTCTGGTTGGTGAGGTAAGTGGAGTAGAGGGTTGCTTTGTGGTGTTTTTAGGATAATATCCAAACCATGTTCTAAGGCTCTTACCAGCATCATTTTTCCTGCTACATATTGAGTGTCTAGGCATACAAGAGCCTTGGCATTAGAAGGTAATTGAAGGGCTTCCATGGTGAAGTTGGCGCTTGCTAGCATTTGAGCCCGCGTATTGACTATATTTTTTGGAGTACCCGTGGAACCAGAGGTTTGTATAGTAAATGATTCTTGCCCATTCAGCCAGGATTTTATGAACTCAATGCTAGTCCTTTCAAAATTGTTAAAGGAGGCTAGTTTTTCAGGGAGGTGGTGAATGTCAAAAGTGGCAGAGGAGGTGAATACTGAAATTTTAGTCATGTGTCAAAATTACTGACTGTGTGCGTTTAATAATAAAAAAGGCCACAATTTGTGGCCTTTGGCTTTATCTTTTATGTTGTAATTACAGATTTTTCAAATCCTTTTTAAGTCTGTCTATTATAAACTCTTTAATTTCTGATTTTCCAAATACCTCAGATACAATAGTTAGTATTTTAATAGTTTTTTCTTTGAGCTCTGGTGTTAAATGTTGTTTATATGCTTTAAACTCATGAATGGCATCATTATAACCATGCTCTAGAGTAGGATGAATTTTCTCATCTAATATCTCAAATCGGCTTTCAGCAGCCCAAGCGTTATAATTCAGTTCTTCTTCTGCTATTTTAAAAAAGGCTTTTTTTTCTTCAAGTTTTAAGCCATCACCTGCTTTTGCTATTATGTAGGCCAGTTCACCTATGGCTCTATAAATTTCTCTTTCTTCAAACATCACTTGTTATTTAGGATTTAGTATAAGGTCGATCCTCGCAAGTATGTCGTTCAGGTGGTATGTGGTCAGCCTGTCTGATATATTACTTCTTTGGATTTTACTTTTTAAATCTAATAATTTTCCGCGAGCTATTGAACGAATATCTGTTTCTGTTGCGCTAATTGAGGTATATTTATATTTGTCTGAACTGCCATTATTCCCTCCGTTATATAAATATTCAAGTCTTACTACGTATACCTTTTGCAAAGCTCTTCTATACACATCTATAGATTGATTATTATACAGCTCTTTCCATATTCCTTTTTCTAAGTCATTGAACATTTCGATAGCAGAATATGCATTTTTTTTGTTAAAAGCCTCGTGCTCTAACAGTCTCATGATCACTTTCGGATTCATGAGGTTTTTCAACTGAGCCCCCTGTAAGTTTTTGATTCTTTCTATGCTGCCTGCAGGCTCTATCTTATCTAAAATGGCTTTGTTTAATAGCCATTCAGGTGTAGTAAAGCCCTCATTAATCATGAAATTCATAGCCCTTTTTTGATCTTCCTTTGACACGGGTTGGTAGATAGCACCTTTCTGATCAGTGTTTTTTAGAGTTTCGTAAACACCACCAATATTTCTTTCTACATGCCCCATATACCGGCTCCATACACCTAACAGTTCGCCATATATTTCTTTAAGGTCATCGTAATTTTCGTGTGGAGCCAATGTCCATTCGGGTAGATGCTTAGCTACAATTTTTAAGTTTGATAGCCCATATTGGCTAGCTTTTACAGGGTCATTACCTATATTTTCAGTTTGAGAATTAGGGTCAAACCGTCCATAACCATCTCCAAATTGGTAGATGGGGTTATCTGCTTTTTCAATTATCCATTCATTGAGTGTGGGTTTTTCCTCTTCCGGGGTCTTAGCGTTATTAATAACTCTATAGCCCCAGTTGATGGCATAATGATCATAAGGCCCAATTTTTCTTATGAAACGGACTCCTTCGTCACCGGGCTGAGCTACATAGTTGTATCGGGCATAATCCATGATAGTAGCTGCTATACCGTATTTATTAGTGAATTTAGCAGATCGCAGAGAATCTACTGGGTAAGCTGAGCTGGCTTTCATATTATGAGGTAGACCTAAAGCATGACCAATTTCATGGGCTATTACCATTCTCATCATTTCTCCAATCTCTTCTTCTGGTGTATCAAGACTGCGAGCGTTTTCGTTAGCAGCACCAGTTTCTATTAAATACCTGTTTCTGTATGACCTCAGGTGGTTATGATACCAGATGATGTCGCTTTCTATAATTTCACCAGATCTGGGGTCTGAGGTGCTAGGGCCTATTGCATTTCTAGTAGTGCTGGCCACATACCTTACTATATTATATCTGATGTCTTCAGGGCTGAAATCAGGGTCTTCTTCTTTTGAAGGGGGCATTTTTGCTATGATGGCGTTTTTGAAACCTGCTGTCTCAAAGCATTTTTGCCAGCTTTCTATTCCCTCTATAAAATACTTTCTCCACTTTTCAGGGGTGGCTGGGTCTAGGTAATATACAATTGGTTTTACGGGTTCTACAAGTTCGCCTTTTGCATATGCTTCGGGGTCTTTGGGTACTAACCTCCAGCGCTTAATAAACGTTTTTTTGTCAGACTTGAGGGCTTCACTACCATAATCTATGGTGCTGGTAGTAATCCAGCCTACACGCTCATCATAATAGCGGGGTTGCATAGGTTTTTTGGGGAGTAATACCATTGACTGACTCATTACTAAGCTGATAGTGCCTGAAGACTGATTAGAGGGCGCATTTTTAGCCTCGTAGGTCATTTCGTGCTTTACCTCAATGTTGAATGGGTAGCTGTGGGCTGATTCAATGAAACTACGGTCTCTGTCTAGTCTACTGATACTATATTGTTTGCGTAAACTTATATCTAGCCCACTTATACTAATGATATCTTTTGAAAATAAGGTTGAGGCATCGATGATTAATGAAGAACTGTCTGCGTTATACGCTTTTATCTCAAAACTGTGAAGGGTAGGAGCATAGTTATTAGATACTACAGATTGACTTATAGGGAGAGAGTCATTAGCCACAGCATCATATGCATATGATTTGATGAGTATTTTATTATAATGCTTTTGCCATTTGATGACTTGCTCAGCTACTTTGGTACCGGCATTATAATAGCCGTTTCTAATATTAGGGCTGGTTTTGGATATTCGGCTTACTAACAGCATATCTCTGTTAAGTAAGCTGTCTGGAATTTCGAAGTAAAGCTTTTCTTCCTTTCTGTATATTTTAAATAAGCCTTCATCAAAAGAGGAGGCTTCTTTAATGATTTTTTGGTATTGAGTAGGCTTATCTTTTATAGAATCTTCCGCTTCTTTTTTTTTCCTTTTTCAAATACTTTGCAACCAAAAATAGAAGAGGTGATAATTAATGTGAGCACAAATTTTTTCATGCTTTAAATTAATTACCACCTCCAATACCTCATAGAAAAATGTTTCAAGAGGTAGTTATCTTTTATCAAGGGAACTTAGGAAACTGCTGGAAGTCCGGATCTCTTTTTTCTAAAAATGCGTTTTTACCTTCTTGTGCTTCTTCCATGAGATAGAACATCATGGTAGCATCACCTGCGAATTCCATCAATCCTCTCTGGCCATCAAGCTCTGCATTAAGCCCTCTTTTTAGCATTCTTATAGCCATAGGACTGCGCTTTAATATCATTTTACTCCACTCTACGGCAGTATCTTCTAGGTCCTCTAATGGCACTACAGTGTTTACCATGCCCATGTCTTCAGCTTCTTTTGCAGTGTATTGCTTGCATAAGAACCAAATTTCTCTGGCTTTCTTTTGACCTACGTGGCGAGCCAAGTAAGAAGAACCGAAACCTGCATCAAAACTACCTACTTTAGGTCCTGTTTGGCCAAAGCGTGCATTGTCTGATGCTATAGTTAAGTCACAAACCACGTGTAATACGTGTCCACCTCCAATGGCATATCCATTTACACATGCTATTACAGGCTTAGGCAGTTCTCTAATTCTTTTATGAAGGTCTAACACGTTCAAACGAGGCACTCCATCTTCACCTACATAACCACCTACACCTTTTACATTTTGATCTCCACCAGAACAAAATGCTTTGTCTCCTTCACCAGTAAGTAGAACAACACCAATGTCTTGTCTTTCTCGGCAAATGTCCATTGCTTCAATCATCTCCATATTGGTTTCCGGACGGAAAGCATTATATACTTCAGGACGATTAATGGTTATTTTTGCTATGCCTTCAAAGAACTCGAACTTAATGTCTTTAAAGCTTTTTATGGTTTCCCAATTTCTTTTTTCAGCCATTGTATTCTATTTTATATCTCTGTATGTATTCTTAAATTCTTTTAAAATTTGCGCATTAGTAGCGCTATCGCTTTCTATCTCTAGTATTTTTGCTGTGGTAGAAGGCTCGTAAAAGTCTTTTAAATAATTGTGAAGCTTACTTTTTTTGTCACACAATAAATATTCAAAATCAAACTCTTTTGCCAGACTTTGAGCATTTAAACTTTGTTTAGTTTCGAAATAATTTTCTAGCTCTGGCAGCTTACTTGGTCCATTGATTATTCTAAAAATCCCACCCGCATGATTGTTTAGTAGTACTATTCTTAGGTTGGGAAGGGGGTAGTTATGCCAAAAGGCATTTCTATCGTAGAAGAAAGCCAAGTCTCCTGTTATAAGTGTGTTTAATTGATTAGGGTTGGCCATAGCGTGACCTACGGCAGTGCTATTGCTACCGTCTATTCCACTAGTGCCTCTATTAGCGAATACTTCGATAGACGGGTCTGAAATGCCTATGAAATTAGCATAACGAACGGCCATACTATTGGCTAAGTGGAGGGCACTACCAGATGGCAAAGCAGTTATCGCTTCCTTTATACTTTCAAATTCTCCCCATGTTGTATTTGGGAAAAAGCTATCTAATAAACGAGCACTTTTACGTTCTTCAATTTGCCATATGTAATAAAAGTTCTCTTGCTTCTGATTGTCAAAGGCAGGTTCAAAGTCAATGTTTGCCAGCTTGTTTAAAAAGCTAGCGGGCTCTGCTTTTATTACTTTTGTTAAGCTTTGATATGTATCTGCCACGTAACCATTAGGCTGTATATGCCAATGCTCTTGAGGTTTAAGCTTTCTTAGCAATAGTTTTAGGTTTTTGGAAATGGTAGATTTACCGAAGGTAATTAGTAAATCTGGCTGCATGCTTTCATGAAGTCCGCCTTTATCCTGACCTAAAAACACATCTGCATGTTTTATCACTTCATCTACAGGATGCAAATTGGAAATGATATCACCCACTACAGGTATTTTTCTATTGATGAGCTTTTGAAGAGGTTGGTGATATTCAGGACTATTGTCTTGTTGGCCACCAACAATAAGAATTCTTCTGAAATTTTTAAATGAGGTACTGATGTCTTCAAGCATACCAAGTGTTACCTGAGGAGTCCCTGCTTGCGTTGTGATGTTTTTTATACCTTCAGTATAGTTTATTTCCTCACCTTCCTGTAGGTAGAAGGGCTCACGGATAGGTATGTTGAGGTGAACAGGGCCTTGCGGTTGTGCCTGTGCCATATTGATGGCTTCGTTGATGGTCCTGTAAGCATGCCACTCGGCATCTTTATGAGACATATCAACGGGTAAGTCAAAGCTATGTTTTACGTGTTTTCCGTAAATGCTTTGCTGTCTTATCGTTTGGCCATCTAGTTGGTCAATCCATTCAGGAGGCCTGTCTGCAGTAATAATTAATAACGGAATATTTTGAAAAAATGCCTCTGCTACTGCGGGGGCATAGTTGTAGGCTGCTGAGCCAGAAGTGCATACCAGCGCTGTGGCTTGCTTTGATTTCTGAGCTAAACCTAACCCTATAAACGCAGCCGATCTTTCATCAGGAATAGATCTGCATTTCATTTTAGGGTGCCTGGCAAAGCCTACTGTAATGGGTGCGCAGCGCGAACCTGGGGAGAGTATGGCATTTGTAATCCCTTTTTGACTACATAGCTCTGCTATATCGTAAATGGGCTGGAGGTTCACTTAATAATATTTAATAGTGTGTTCATTTTTATCTCAGTTTCTTCCCACTCTCTTTGAGGTATAGAATCTGCAGTAACTCCTGCTCCTGCGAAGAGCTTCGCCTCATTATCTTTTATGTTCATGCACCTTAAGTTAACAAATAAAGAGGTGTTATTAAATAAGTTAACAGGGCCTAAATAACCGGCAAAATACTTTCTGTCGTAATGCTCATTTTCTTTCAAGAAGGCTGTGGCTTTCTCCAAAGGCATACCACAGATAGCAGAGGTAGGATGAAGTAATTTTAGCATGGTTTCTCCTAACATAGGAAAACCTGTAGCTTCCATGTCTACAGTATATTCATTTTTTAAATGAAGCAGATTACCTGCAATAATTGTTTTAGGGCCTACTTCTGTATAATCTCTGAGTCTTATCTTTTTGAAACAATTAACAATATAGCGGCACACCAGTGCTTGTTCTTCTATCTCTTTTTGTGTCCAGGCTACATCTGAAAGTGGTACTTCGGGGTTATATTTTTGAGTGCCTGCCAAGGCTACCGTTTTAAATATATTGCCTTCTTCACTAATCAGTAGTTCAGGTGTTACACCCATCCACACATCAGTTTCAGGAGTAAATACCAGCGAAGTAAACGCTGCAGGATATGCATTGAATAGCTTCACAAAGTTTAACCCTATGTTGAAATGAGCGGGTAGTTTAATCTTTTTATTTCGAGAAGGAACAACTTTAAGAAATTCACCATTTTTAATGGCTTTTACTGAAAGTTCAACTAAGTTTTTAAACTTTTGATCTTGCTCCTGATCTTTGATTATTTCTATCTCCTCGTGTTTTTTTGCATCTACAGTAGCTTCTGCAGCGCTACTAAGCGCATTTAAAAAGTGATCAGTTCGTTCGCTGTTAGCAAGTCCGTCTTTCTGAGTTATTTGATAACTGCTCAGGTTAATGTGTAAGTCATTTTTGATCAGTAAAGAGCGGTTGTCACTATCGAAAGGAGAAAAAATAAACCCTGAGACTTTACCTTGACTTACATCGGTGCCTATTTCTGTAGGAGAATCAAAATCTACTAACAGCTGTATGGCCTTTTGTTCGGGGTGCTTCCATATGGCGATAGAAGCCCCTTCGTTTTTACAATATTTTATGGCAGCTGTAATGACTTCGGCTGCCGATTGTTTTTTTATCTTTTCGTTTATTATCAAAATACTAACTTTTCTTCTCTATAACCGCCACTGTTAATCTACTAACACAAACTATTTCATCGTGTTCGGTAGATATCTTTATTTCCCAAACTTGTGTTTTCTTCCCTATATGAATAGGAGAGGTTACACCAAATACACTTCCGCTTCTAACACTCTTTATGTGGTTGGCATTTATATCTAGCCCCACACAGTAATATTTAGATGAATCAACTACCAAATTGGCCGCTACACTGCCCAATGTTTCAGCTAACACTACACTTGCCCCGCCATGTAATAAACCTAGGGGTTGATGGTGTCTGTGATCTACTGGCATTCTGGCTTTTACGTAATTACTGCCTATTTCTACGTACTCGATTCCTAAATGTTCCATGAGCGTATTCTTATTAGAGTTATTAAGGTCCGCTACGGTTATTTTAGGATTAATCATATGAATCGATAAAAAAGGGTTAATTTTGATTCCAAAAATACAGACAAATTGAAAAGCAAAAAAATATATTTAGTCCGTCACGGTCAAACAGATTATAACCTTAATGGAATAGTGCAGGGAAGTGGTATAGATGCACCACTTAACAATACGGGGGAGAAACAAGCAGAGCTTTTTTTTGAGGCTTATAAGGGGCTTCATTTCGATAAGGTATATACCTCTACATTGCAAAGAAGCATACAGTCAGTGCAAAGATTTTTAGATTTAGGTTATCCTCATGAAAAACTCAGTGGATTGAACGAAATCAATTGGGGTACTAGAGAGGGGATGAAGATAACACCTGAGGAAGATGCCTACTATTACTCGGTGATAGAAGCGTGGCAACAAGGTGATGTTACTTTAAAAATAGAAGGAGGGGAGAGCCCGCAAGATGTGTGTGATAGACAAAAAGTGGCCTTGGAGCACATATTGAAGCAGGAAGACGAGGAAACGATTTTAATCTGTATGCATGGGCGTGCTATGCGTGTTTTTCTTTGTCTGATGCTCAACTATCATTTGAAATGTATGGATCAGTTTGAGCACTCTAACCTTTGTTTGTATAAATTGAACTACACAGGCAGCATGTTTACCATTGAAAATTTCAATGACACGGATCACTTTAAGGGATATCAATTTTAATTGAGCCTATTGAGTGCAGCCTCTGCTTTGTTGTCAAGGCTGTTTTTGTATTGATGGTTTTTATACTTCAAGACTTTGTTGTAGTATTTGATAGCTTTGGACTTATCTCCCAGGGCTTCATAAATGTATCCAAGTTGCAGGCATGAGTTAGGAGCAAAATACCAATTGCTATCTTTGGCCTTTTCTATTGTAGAAAGGTAAAAAATTATAGCGGAATTGATTTTTCCTGTTTTATGAAAAAGTCTGGCTTTTCTGTAGCTATATTCAGCCTTTTCTTCTGTGTTTTTTGGGGTGAATTCTTCATGTAGCAGATGATTGGCCTCGTCATAAAAACCACCGTCAGTTGCTAGCCTAATCTTCATTATGTGCGCATTAGGGTAATCTGCTAGCTGAAGCATTTTGTCTGCATTTTTATCCGCTTCAACTATTATAGAGCCCTTTGTCTTTGCTTTGTCATGTATTTGCTCAGCCTTGGTAGTGTTGCTGTCTAGCCAATAAGCGAGAAAAATTTTGTAATAAGCATCTTTAACAAAATTGCTTCCTTTGTAATTATCTATAAAGTTTTCATATTCTGTAATGGCGGACTCGTAAGCCCCTTTTTGAAGATATACTTCTCCTGCAAAATAGTGTGTAAATGGGATAGTGGTATATTCCTGAGCCATTAGCCCTTTTATATGATCATAAATTTTTAAGGCTTCTTGGCCCATAGCAGCTTTTAAGTATAGTGACATGTATAGGTAGCTTATAAGCATGTCATTTTTATTTTGGTTAAAGATTTTCTCAAAACTGGTAATGGCAGCTAGGTCTTTGTTAAGTAAATACCCGTTGAGCAAGGCCGTAATGATGATGCTTTCTTTACGGAATAAATTTTCTGATTCAGCAACCTTCTCTAGTTCATTAAGCCCCTTGGCAATATCCCCATCCATACCGAATAAATGTATTAGCCATTGATGTTTTTCGGGCACGGCACCTAGAATTATGTGCAGAGCTCCCAGTGTTTTATAGGTGGGGATAAAGTCAGGATAATTTTTTTTGTTTGCCTCTAGTAGCTTATAGGCTTTTCTAAAGCTCCACCCTGCACTAGTTTCGTTTCCTGATTTCAAATGGATGAAGGCTGTTCTAAGTTTTATTTCAGCTAAGTAATAGTTTTTGTATGGACTATCGCCCTCATAGTTACTGATGCTGTTGTAGGCGTTTTCGGAGGCTTCTAAGTAACTGTCATTTAAGGAAGGGTCGTCTGTAATAATTACTTCTAACGCTTCTTTTAAATTAGTGAGGTAAAGTGTAGCCGGAGAGTCTGATAATTCATTGATGGCTACTTCAGCTCTGCCGAGTCTAAGAGATGTAATTTCTTTGTAAGCAGTAAGGTGCTGGGGTGTAAACTGCCATTGAGCGTAAGAAGCCGAAGGGATGAAAAATAAAAAAAGGTAAGCTGTAAAGCTTACCTTTTTTCTTAAAAAAATGTATGTGATTAAAGCCAAAATTATGCTTTTTTCTTTCTTCTTGTTGTTCTCTTTGGTTTTTCTTCTTCCAAAGATTCCATGTCTACATCGGCAAGAATTCTTCCAGAATGCTCATCGATAACAATTTTCTTTTTCTCACGAATTTCAGCAATTTTTTGTGGAGGTATAACAATGTTACATCCTTCTGCTGCTCCTCTACGTACAGTTACTACAGCTAATCCGTTAGATAGGTTGGCTCTTAGTTTTTCATAATATTTGAAAAGCTTAGGCTCTATTTTCTTCTCAGCTTTTTCTCTATCATTTAATAACTTTTGCTCCTCGTCCTGACTGTCTTCTAAAATTTCTTTTAGTTCTTGTTGCTTATTCTCAAGGTCTGCAGTACGCTCAGAAATCGTTTCTTCAATGTTTTGAATATCCTCTTTCTTTCTGTCTATACTTACGTGAGCTTCTTTTGTTTTCTTTTCAAGAATTTGAATTTCTAACTCCTGAAGTTCTATTTCTTTCGTGATGGCATCATACTCTCTGTTGTTGCGAACATTGTTTTGTTGCTCAGAGTACTTTGCGATTAACTTTTCAGCTTCTTTAATTCCGTTTTTATTGTCTTTGATAGACTGTTCTAAATCTTCAAGTTCAGCATTAAAACGCTTAGATCTTGTTTTATAACCTTCTATCTCATCTTCCAAATCCTGAACTTCGTCAGGTAAATCTCCTCTTAATTTCTTTAATTCGTCAAGTTTTGAGTCAATGGATTGTAATTTTACGAGAGCCTCTAGTTTTTGTGCAACACTTGTATTTTCCATGTAATCTATAAGTAACTGATTGGATTTGTTACAATTTCTGATAAATTGTGCCCAAAGCTAGTAAATTTTTTACTTAAAAACTCACTAATCAAATCTTTTGTATAAACCTCGCTTTCATAGTGTCCGATGTCTGCTATCATTATTTTATCTTCCGCATCAAAAAACTCATGATATTTGAAGTCTGCCGTTATATAAATATCGGCACGGGCACCAATAGCAGCCTGCAATAAGAAACTACCTGATCCACCGCATATACCCACTTTTTCAATCATTTTGCCAGTGGGTGCAGTATGTCTGATACAGTTTAAGTTCATACATTCTTTTAAATACTTTAAGAACTCAAAAGATTCCATGGGCGCGTTTAATTTCCCTACCATGCCAGCACCTACTTCTTGATTGTAATTATTGAGTGGGCTCAAGTAATAGGCTACTTCTTCGTATGGATGAGACTGGTTTAAAGCAGAGAGAATGGATCTTTCTAAATAAGAAGGGAAAATCACTTCTATTCTATCTTCTTTCACTTCTTCTTGCTTGCCTACACTTCCTATATGTGGGTCTGCCGATTCATTAGGTTTAAAAGTACCTGTGCCTTCTACCTTAAAGCTGCAATTGCTGTAGTTACCTATGTTACCTGCTCCGGCAGCATGCAATGCATCAAGTACAGTATTTGTGCTTTCTTTGGGTATAAATGCGGTAAGCTTGGTCAGTTGCGCTGCCTTTGGGGATAAAATTTTAGTCTCCTTCAAGCCTATTTTGTCTGCGATTTTTTTATTTACGCCATTATGTACACTGTCTAAATTAGTGTGTATAGCATAAATGGCAATGTCGTTTTTGATGGCTTTTATGACTGTGCGCTCTACATAGTTTTTACCGGTAAAAGACTTTAGTCCTTTAAAAACAATGGGATGATGCGATATGATAAGGTTACAATTTTTGGCTATAGCCTCTTCTACCACTTCTTCTGTAGTATCAAGAGTTATGAGTGTATCAGTAACTTCCATATCCATGTCTCCGGTAATCAGCCTCGAATTATCATAACTTTCTTGATATGCTGGTGGAGCAATAGTTTCTAAATATTTTACTATGTCTTTTATTTTAGTCATAAATACTCAAATTTGTGTAATTGTATCGTGCCCATTAACTCTTACTAAATGAGTTGGAGATGCTTGTTTTATGTTGATGAACAAAGTTAAACGATACATTACTTAATCAATAATAGTACTTCTACTAAGTTATTTAATGAAAATCTCGACTTTAGCTCTGTATCCTTTTTCTGTTTTGTATGATGGTGTTACCCAGTTTAGAAATTTCATGTATGATACAGGGCGGAAAACTTCTTTTGAGTTTGATGTTAACGTTATTTCTGTGGGCAATCTTTCTGTAGGTGGTACAGGTAAGACACCCATGGTGGAGTATATCATTAGGCTTTTGGCACCCGAAACAAGTATAGCCACTTTAAGTAGGGGGTATGGTCGTAAAACTAAGGGTTTTAGAATTGCCAATAATGATGATTCTCCCAAAACTATTGGTGATGAGCCTTATCAAATTCATCAGAAATTTCCGGAAATTCCTGTAACAGTAGGAGAGGAGAGAGCGGTGGCTATTCCTTTTATATTAGCGGAACATCCTCAGTTGAGCACCATTATTCTTGATGATGCTTACCAGCATAGGCCAGTGAAACCCAATTTAAATATTTTGTTAACGGATTATTCACGACCATTTTTTAATGATTATGTATTGCCTGCAGGCCGATTGAGAGAAAATAGGAATGGTGCCGCTAGGGCTGATATTATAGTAATCACCAAATGCCCTTCAGCGTCAATAGATTATCAGTACTATATTGATAACATTCGTAAATATAATAGTGAAGCCATTATTGCTTTTACTGCCATAGGCTACGAAAAGCCTACAGGCATTAATACAGATGCTAACATGAAGCCTGATGTGTTTTTAGTGACAGGTATAGCTAATCCGGCTTCGTTGGTGGAGCAAGTAAAAAAAGGATATAATTTAGTGGGGCAGTATCAGTTTAAAGACCATCATGACTACTCTCTTAAGGATATTGAATTAATTAAAGAGCGGTTCAGCGTAGCAGAAGGTAACGACAAGTGCATTATAACCACAGAAAAAGATATGGTTAAGCTAAAGCCTTTAATCGATGAGTCGGGAATCGATATTCCATTTTTCTATATTCCAATCAAAACATTATTTTTGAAAGGAGAAGAAGAGTTTAACAGCGCTATTTTAGGCACTTTACAGTAAGGGATGAAGTGATGAAAAAACTGTGGGCATTATACGCCCTAAGAGCAGCCTGATGTGTTTATTGATTTACTCCTTGATTTATGTTATAAACAGACCACGTTGGCGTGCATAACTCTATATGGTAGAAAAAAATTGGCTTGGCTTTTGTTTCAAGGTATTCGTAATCTTCTATTAAGCCATGGTGAAGCGAATTAGCTCAAATTTAGTCGTACTAGGACAGATAATTTTACGTTATTTGCAGTCAATATATTAAAACCATGGCTTTAGTATATTTGGAGTATTTATTCATAAGCTATCATTGAAATCGAGCGTGCACTTTAAAAAGATATTTTTTTTATTAACACTGTCTGTTTTGTCGTATTCAGCATATGCGCAAATAGAAATACCTCAGGAGGAGGAAACAACAGATAGAATTGGTTCTAAAATACTGGATGACACCACCAAACAAGTTTATGGGCCAACTACTACTCGTTATACCTTTGAAGAAAATATTCGTTTTAATAATCCTCAATATTGGACTATAGATACATTGGTGACTGATATGCATAAATATCAGTTTACGGTAAAGGCGAATAACCTTTACCAAAACCTAGGTAATATTGGAACAGCGGCTAACCCTATCTACCCGTTGCTGCCTAATACTATAGGAGCCTCTTCCGGTTATAATGTTTATGATTTATATTATCGTGGTCCAGATCAGATCAGGTATTATGATACCAAATCACCATATTCCAAGTTTGGCGTAATTTGGGGAGGTCAGGGTAGAGCAATTACTGAAGCTACATATGCAAGAAATATAGATGCGCGTTCTGGTATTGGTTTTGATTTTAGAGGGTTGTATATAGACAAACAAATTTTAAGAACTAGAAGGGGAGATAGAAACGTGGAGGGTACATATTACACGGGCTATGCGCACTATAAAACTAAGAATGGTAAATATAGGGTGCTGGCTAATTTCATTAGAAACCGCCATATAGTTGATGAGTATGGGGGGATGTTCGACACCACTTTAGGAGATAGTTTGGAATTATATTTTGATGAAAATGCAAGGAGAACTAGCTTGTCTGAGGCGCAAACAGATGAGCTTCGCACAAACTATCATATCTATCAGCAGTATCAACTAAATAAAGCCTTAGAGTTATTTTATGTGTATGATAGATACAAGCAGCAGAATACATTCCTTGATGACTTCTCAGAGGAGTCAGCCTCTTTACATCCTTTTGATTTTACCTTAGGTAGAGATTATGAAGGAGATGATTATGATATTGATACGCTCAATGTTAAGGATAGAACTAAGTTAATTTATAATCAGCATCAGTTGGGCGTAAAAGGAGATATAGGCAAAGGATTTTATAGTTTTTACTATAAGGCAAGAGATGTTAAGCTCGATTACAAATATATTGAAGAGGATTCCTTAGGATTTGATACTGACTATTTGGAAAACTACGTGGGGTTTGATTTACGCTTTGGAAATGATTCGGTCAGTTATGTAAAAGCTTATGGAGAATATAAAATAGGGGGTGAATATAAGCTGGGAGGAGAAATTAGAAATAAATGGTTTTTTGCTGAGGCCAAAAGTGTAAAGTATTTACCTGGTTATATTACCAGAGCTTACCGAGGTACTCATGATATTTGGAATGAAGATTTTGATTCTCCTATTTCTACAATGGCCAAAGCAGGTCTAAACTTTAAATTAGGTCCATTTAGATTGCAACCATCTGCAGAGTATAACTTGCTTACCAATTATGTCTATTTTAGGCAGTATAATGACGTAGAAGAAGGGCAACAAACGGTGCTTCCTACCCAAGCCTCGGGTGATATTAGCGTTAATAAAGGAAATTTGAAATTGAGCTATGACTTTGGTAAGCATTTCAATATAAATGGAGAAGTGATCTATGCAAAGGTAACGGGTAGTTCATCAGATGCTGTAAGCGTACCAGAATGGCTTGGCAATGCACAGTTTTCTTACCACAACATATTTTTTGATGGCAACTTAGAATTGCAAACGGGTATTGATGGCCATATAAAATCTGATTTTTATGCCATGGGATATGACCCGGCTATAATGCAGTACTATGTTCAGGATACATACATGGTGCCAGCTTACCCTGTAATAGATGTATTTTTAAATGCCAAAATCAATAGGGGAAGATTCTTTTTGAAGTATAATAATATTGTTGAAATTATCCGCGGTACGGGGTACTTTGCTACGCCATATTACCCTGGTCAAACTACGGTATTAGATTTCGGTTTTAACTGGTCTTTTTATGATTAATGAAGATGATAAACAGGTCTTGGGCCTGGAGTTACCTACTGACCCAAGGTGGGTGAATATTGCAGAAAAAAACATAGGAGATATATTAACAGATCATGCTTTTTGTGAGCAAAAAGCTGCAAGTTCTTGTATTTCGCTAATAGTGAAATACCCCGAGAAGGAAGAGTTAGTTGAAATGCTTACGCCTGTGGTTGCTGAAGAGTGGAGTCACTTTGAGCGTGTGCTGTTAGAGATGAAGAAGAGAGGGTTTAAATTAGGGGCCCAGCGAAAAGATGAGTATGTAGCTCAACTTCTAAAAATAGAAAAACGAGGAGGAAGTAGAGAAGAGCAGTTGGTAGAAAAGTTATTGATTAATGCTTTGATTGAGGCCAGAAGTTGTGAGCGTTTCAGGCTATTGTGGAGATATATAGAAGATGAAGAATTGCAGAAATTCTATTACGAACTTATGGTGTCAGAGGCAGGTCATTATAAGAATTTCCTTCAGCTAGCCAAAAGCTACTTACCTGAAGAGGTAGTAATGAAAAGGTGGAGAGAGATATTAGAGGCTGAGGCTGAAATTGTAAAAAACCTGGAAGTAAGAGGTGATAGAATGCATTAAAAATATGATTAGTTAAAAAAGCCCCGATAGACTCACTATCGGGGCTTTTTTTATGTTTTTTGTTTCTTCTTTTTAGCCGCAGGAAACAGTATGTTATTAAGTATTAACCTATAGCCGGGTGAATTAGGGTGTAAGTTCAAATCGGTAGGTTCTTCATTTACTAAATGTTGGTAATCTTCAGGATCATGCCCACCATAGAAAGTCCAGAAACCTTTGCCATATACGCCATGCATGTATTTCACTTCGCCAATGGTTTTGTTTTCACCCATAATTACTACATCAGATTTTACCAGTTTCTTTTTGTAGCCTGTGGTTTGTCCGTAAAAACCTTTGATAACCCTCGTGTGGTCTTGTGTTAACATGGTAGGGATTGGATCCCATTTAGCACTAAACTCAAAAAGATTGAAATAATCATTTTCTTCAGTTAGTCCTCTTTCAGAGAGCTGATTATCAATGTTAGAAAATTCATATTCATAAGGATTTCTCGAAATCTTAAAATCTTTAAATGCAAATGTGTTATCATAGTTGAGTTTGCTCTGTGCATTAGGGTCAGGCGCATCGCCATCAAACATTCGGTCTACAATATCAACGCCTGCAGCTGCTAAGGCTATATCATAAGTATCTGTAGCTGAGCACATGGCGAAAAGAAATCCGCCACCACTAACAAAGCCTCTGATTTTTTCTGCTACAGCTAATTTTAAATTGGACACTTTGCTGAACCCATGTTTTCGGGCCGATTCTTCAAACTCTTTTTGTTGCTCTATGTACCAAGGCATATTTTTAAAGGAGCGATAAAACTTACCATACTGACCGGTGAAATCTTCGTGGTGCAAGTGTAGCCAGTCGTATTCAGGTAGTTTCTCTTCTAATACCTCGTCATCAAAAATGACATCATAGGGTATTTCAGCATAAGTGAGTACTAGAGTTACGGCATCATCCCAAGGCTGTTTGCTTTTAGGGCTGTATACCGCAATTTTCGGAAACTTATTGAGCTTCATCACATCCATATTGGAAGATGGGCTGGCTATATCAGAAATGATATTGTTAGATTGAGCATCGGAAATCACTTCATAGCTTACGCCACGTATGATCAGCTCATTTTCAAATTTCTGGTAGTATTTAAACATAAAGCTACCTCCTTTGTAATTGAGTAGCCAGTCTACATCTATTTCATTTTGAAGTACCCAGTATGCTATACCATAAGCCTTTAAATGGTTCGACTGGTTATTATCCATAGGCACGAATATATAACTAGCACGGGCTTGGTAAAATAAGAAGAGGGCCAAAAGTGTAAAGAATATTCTCTTCATTTTTAGTTTTACTTTTTGTAAGTATCAAAGTATATTTTCAAAATTAAACTATAATATGTGCCTCTGGTAGAGATATCAACTTTAAGTTTAATATTTCAGCGTTTTATTTAACCATTAAAAACGGTTATCGACTAATCAGGTAAATTATAATTCTAAGAACGATATTATTAATTAGATTAGTTTCACAAATAATTATTATTCATGGATCTGTCAGAAAATATACGAGAAGGACTTCGCTCAGTAAATTCAAATATTTTGAGAACCATACTTACCGCTCTAATTGTGGCTATTGGTATTATGAGTTTAGTCGGTATTCTTACGGCTGTTGATGGTATCGAGGCTTCGGTAAAAGATAGCCTGGCAGACTTGGGGGTGAATACTTTTGATATTTATAGTAAGAGGAATAGGGGAGGTAGAAGACAAGGAAAGGCAGACAAAGTAGCAGAATCGTTGAAGTTGGATGATGCCTTGCGCTTCATTGATAACTATAAGTATTCTTCTTCTATTAGTTTATCAACGGATGTAACCAGTACGGCTGAGCTCAAACATAACTCTGAGAAGACCAACCCTAATGTGTGGGTAGTAGGTGCCAATGCTGAATACATTACCCTCAAGGGACTTAATATTGAGAAAGGTAGGGGGTTTTCTACTGTTGAATTACAATATGGTACCAATGTGGCCATAGTAGGTCCTGATGTAGTTAAAACACTATTTAAGAATAATGCAGACCCTTTAAATGCTGAAATTAGCATGCTAGGTGGAAAATTTCAGATTGTTGGGGTATTGGAAGAAGAAGGGCAAATGGGAGGAGGAGACGGCCCAGATAATTCGGTGATATTGCCATTAATAAGTGCCAATAGGTTGGGTTCTGATCGTATATTAGAATACACCCTTACAGTTGGTATTAGTAACACCGCAGAGATGGATTTTGCAATGGGAGAGGCCACTGGTCTTATGAGGCAAATTCGCCAAGATAAATTAGGAGACGAGAATTCATTTGAACTTAATAGGAGTGACTCTTTGGCAGAAAAAATGGGAGAGATAACCGGCATACTTAGGATTGCTGGTTTTTCAATAGGATTTATTACTCTACTAGGAGCATGCATTGCCCTTATGAATATCATGCTTGTATCGGTAACGGAGCGCACTAGAGAAGTAGGTGTTAGAAAGGCGTTAGGAGCAACTCCTTTGCGCATAAGGCAGCAATTTATTATCGAGGCTATTGTTGTATGCCTGCTAGGGGGAGTGGCTGGTGTAATACTTGGAATAGCTATAGGAAATCTTTTTGCAGGCATATTAGGTATAGAAGGGTTTGTAATGCCGTGGTTATGGATTATCTTAGGCCTTATTATTTGTGTGGTAGTTGGTTTAATATCAGGTTATTATCCGGCAAATAAAGCTGCTAAGCTTGATCCGATAGAGTCTTTACGCTTTGAGTAGACCTTAAAAAAATAGCCTGAACACTGTAATATTATTGTTTTAGGCTATTTTCATGTTAAGAATATTTGTTTTGTTATTCTGTTTGTTTCCTGCAAGTCTTTTTGCAGGACAGTTGGTTGTTTCCGGTGTTTATCAAGGTAAACCACTTTATATTCAAAACCCATACCATCAGGCTGTAGGGAGTTTCTGTACCCAAGAAGTATTTGTTAATGATAAAAAAGTGTTGGATCATCCTAAGTTATCAGCATTTAAGATTGATCTTTCGCACCTGGAGCAAGGGGAAGCAGTAGTAGTGAAAATCACCTATTATGATGGATGTACACCCAGGGTAGTTAACCCTGATGCCATAAGACCAGCAGCACGCTTGAAATTTATTGCCACTAATGCTGACCATAATAGTATTTCATGGACTACTAACGGAGAAGGAAGGGGAGTATTTGTGGTGGAAAAACAAATGTTAGACTCTCATAGATGGACGAAAGTTAGCCAAATCATAGCAGCTCAAAGTTTAGGCGATCAGGCTTATAGTATAGCAGTAGATGAGGTGAAGGACGGAACCCAGTTCAGGATTAAATATGTAGGTGATAATGGAGAGGTAATTTACTCCGTAGCTATTGAATACAATAATATATAAACTATTGCTTCAGCAGTTTTAGCAATTCAGCGATTGCTTCCTCTACAGCATCAATTTGAATTACAGGCACAGGGCTATTGAGTAAATGCAAAATATCCACTTCGTAGCTACTGTGCGATAGAATTATCTTTTGTTGTATGATGGATTTACGACCAAAGCCAGGTGCTTTCAGTATATCTAGCAATTTCATTTTAACCCATTCTTTACTGGCTGTACCTTTATAAATAATGGCGATATCGCATTTTACCAGATTTTGAATATGCTTTTTTCTGTTGGTATAAAGGTCTTCTGTTAGTGGAGATGATAAAATTTCGTATCCGGCTTTACTCAAATGGTTTTTAAATGCATCAGCCTGTATGTGGTCTGCAAGGTCCGAAATGAAATAAATCGCCTTCACTTCATTTGTTTTATCAGGAAAATGTAAACCTTTTGATGTTGAATAAGGCTGCTTTTTAATCAGCTCTTCTCTAATAATATTTCTAAAATCCTCTAGAGGGACTTCTATAATTTCAGCACCTTCGGTACTAGAAAGGTCTCTTTTAATATTTTCAACAAAAGCCAGTTGTTTTTCATGCGATGTGTCAATGTTTGGAGTAATCCAAATCAACCTTGAGTAACTATTACGTTCAACTAATTTGTTGCTTTTTTCGGTGGCTAGTTGGTGCTGAATGTCAGTAATAGACCGATCAGAGCCCAGCACCGTATGTCCATAACTATTGCCAATGAGATGAATAGAAAGGTCTGCACTTTCTATATCTGCCTTAACCATTTCCTTTAGGGCATTAATGTCTTCAGGAAGTGACTGGTTAGGGAGTATTTTAAAACCACCTTTTTCTAATTCTCTTTTTATAAAGTTGCGCTGTATTGTCAGTTCATGGCTTGTTTCTGCCAAGTATATAGTTTTTTGTTCTTTTTTTTGCTTTTCCTCTACTGAGCTTAAGTGCTTGGCAAGTTCAAACGCGAGGTTTGTGGCCTTGAGCCACATGTCATCATGATTCTCTGGAGAGTCAAAATCATTATAACTTTCTGCTTCACCAGTTTCAGCATCTACATTATAAAAATTGAAGCTGAGCAGGTGGTGAAGTTCATGTGGTTGTTCATCTAAGCTAACCTCTTCTTTTAGTACTTTAAACACCGAAAGGTTAGCGCTATTATAATTTAATACTTGATGCATCATTTCCATAGATTCAACCGATTTAGCAAATCCTTTTGAAATGATAGTAAGTAAGGTTTTAGGAGATTTTTGTATTTTTTCAGCGTAATAAATATATTCGGATTGCAATAATATGGTAGGTGCGTAGCCTAATATTTTAAACAGAGATTTTTCAAGGATAAAGCTAAACGCCTCTGCCCAGTTTTTTCCAGAGAGTGTTTTTTGGTTATCTGCGGAAGCATAAACAATTAAAATATCTATATCTTGCGTCATAAATAATAGATCCGTCAGTTTATGAGCTTTTAAGGTACTTTGTGAAGTGCGTATTGCTCATGGCACCAACATGGATTCTTAAAAAATAATTAGTGCAGAAAAAATACTACTTACTATTAAACTACAAATATATTAAGTTAAAGCTCTGACTAATATAGGTTTTTTTGAGTTTAATCTTTACTTTAAATTGGCATACGTAAGTTCTGTGCTGTTTACCATTTGTTATTACAACGTAATAAAGGCTAGATGCATGTTAATTATTGTAAATTTGCAGTAAATTATAATAATCACTTTTCAACAAGCCGAAACTCTATAATCTAATAACTCTTTTAGTATGAAAAGAAAAATTGTACTGATTTGTTTTTCCATTTTTTGCTTAACCTTAATCGGTGTCAGTCAGCTAGCCAATGCTCAAAGTGTGAGCAAGAAAATATCTGATGCAGATAGGTATTTTAAGATAAGAAACTACGAACAGGCACTGCCATTATACCTTGAAGTTATCGAAGCCGGTACTAAAGATCCTTTGGTATATTATCGAACAGCGGTTAGTTATGAAAATAACTTTGAGATAGGAGAACAAGTAAAAGCGATACCTTATTTTGAAAAAGCGGTGAAATTGGGCGTAGACCAATTGCCTCCTAGGATATATTTTGACTTAGGAAACGCTTATTTAAAAAATGAGCAGGTAGAAAAATCAATTGAATCGTATTCGAAGTATAAAAAAACATTAAAAGGAGGTAATTCAGCGGAGGTTGATCATGCTTTAGAGGTGGCCAATAACGCGCTAATCATGATTAGCAGCCCCAAGAATATACATATCTATAACTTTGGTTCTGTGGTTAACTCAAAGTATACAGAGTATAACCCTGTGGTTTCTGCAGATGAAAGTGTAATGGCGTTCACGGCATTACGACCCAATACAGGCAAAACTCGTTCTGGAGATAAATTCATTGAAGAAATTTATATTTCATATAATAACTCAGGGGTATGGTCACAGCCAGAGCCCATTTCTATAGTTTCTGATTATAACGTAGGTACTGCGGGACTTTCTGCGGATGGTCAGCGTATGCTCATTTTTATAGGGGGTGCTAATAATACTGGTAACTTATACGCTATAGATAAAGCCGGCAAAGAATGGTCTAAGCCCACAACCCTAGGGGCAAAAATCAACAGTCGCTCTTTAGAGACTACTGCAAGTATTACCCCAGATGGAAAAACGATCTACTTTGCTAGTGACAGGCCGGGAGGTTATGGTGGACTAGATATATATAAAGCCACCAAAGAGGCAAATGGAGAATGGGGATACCCAGTGAATTTGGGGCCTAAGGTGAATACTAAGTACAATGAAGATGCACCTTTCATTCATCCTGATCAATGGACGTTGTTTTTTACTTCCGATGGTCATAATACCATGGGAGGCAGAGATATTTTTGTAACCAGACTTTTTAATGATGACTGGACAGAGCCTGAAAATATGGGCTACCCTATTAATACAACTGCTAATGATAATTACTTTACCCTAACAGCAGACGGAAGAAAAGGGTATTTTTCTTCAGATAGAAAAGGTGGCCAGGGTGGTCAGGATATTTATGCTATAGATATGCCTGAGGAAGAAGCCAATATTCCTTTAACCATGATCAAGGGGAAAATCCTTGATGGGGAAACCGGTAAACCTATGCCTACTTCAATTTACATTATTGATGTAGAGTCTGGGAAGAAACTAGATTTTGTGTATCAGCCAGATCCTAAAACAGGTAACTATCTAATTATTCTTCCCCCAGCGAAAAACTATGATATGATCATTGAATCACAAGGTTTTTTACCTTATACATTAAATATCAATATACCTGGGCAAACTTATTTTTATGAGTTGTATCAAAAGATTTTGTTAAATACTATTAAACAATTTGATGTAGTAGTGGGACAAGAGGTAGAAGTTAAAAATGCCTTTTACGATACTCATGAAGATGCGGTGACTGATATAAGAAAAACCCATGAGGCTACACTTGTTAAAAATGATAGTATTGACATGTACGATCTCATGAATGATTTAATTGCAGCCGATGACCAAGAAGGGATAGATTATTTGGTGAGTCTTATCAATATGAAAAACCCTATTGAGGATGTGGATTTTGAAGGTAAGGGTATTACTGAAAAGGCAAGTAGAGTTTACTATTATGACGAAAGTGATGAAAGTAAATTTGAACAAAAGAAAGTGGATGGTAAAACCATATTCTCCTTACCTACTTTTTACGTGACTGAAGAAGCAGAAAAACAAAAGAATAGGAATTATAAGAGGGCTGGCGGTTATGACCCATCATTACTGAAAAAGGTGGTGAAGATATATTTTGATGCTGCCAAAAGTAATTTGAAGCCGGAATATAATAATGAGTTAAATGGCGTATTAGAGTTGCTCAAGGCGCACCCCGAGTTAGGAGTGCAAATAGCTGGATACGCTTCGTCTGAGGGTAACACTGATTTTAATAGAGAGCTGTCAAATAAAAGAGCAATAACTGTTCTTGATTATATTAATCAAAAAGGGGTGGTAAGAAGACGGATAATTGCTAAAGGTTACGGAGAAACAAAAGATGAGCATTCATCTAAAGAAGAGAGTAGAAGGGTGGAGCTAACTTTAGTGGATTTAAATGAACACGGTAGAACTATCAATTAAGCGATATCACTTAATTCCATAAAAAAAGGTCTGCAATTTATGCAGACCTTTTTTTATGGAATTAATAGAGAGGAATCTCCATAACTTAGGAAACGATAATTTTCGTCTAGTGCTTGCTGATACACTTTTCTCCAATCTTCTCCAATTAAGGCTGCAATTAATAAAATAAGCGTTGAGCCAGGCAGGTGAAAATTAGTTACTATTCCTTTGCAAACCCGGAATGTATAACCAGGAAAAATGAAAATCTCGGTAGTGCCGCTAATTTTTTCCAGTTGGTTGTTCAGCATATATTCTTCAATATTTTTGAATGCCTCCACTGTAGAGGGTAATTCTGTTTCAATATGCTGGTAAGGATATAATTTTTCTATTTTGAAGGCTGCTTGGTTGTCGTTCTTTAACATTACTCCAAACCAGTAGAGGCTTTCTAACGTGCGCATTGAAGTAGTACCTACTGGTATAACGTTACTATTGTTAATAATCGACCTCACGTTCTCTAAAGTAACTACGACCTGTTCAGAATGCATGGGGTGCTCCAATACATTTTCTTCTTTTATAGGTTGGAATGTACCTGCACTAACATGGAGTGTCAAATAGTTTAATTGGGCGCCTTGCGAAGATAGCTCTTTGAGTATGTCATCACTAAAATGAAGCCCGGCAGTGGGCGCTGCTACAGCGCCTTCGTTATGTGAATAAACAGTCTGGTACCTTTCTTTGTCCGATTCTAAAACCTCCCTATCAATATATGGAGGCAAGGGTATTTTTCCTAAAGCCTCTACTACATCTACAAAGCAGTCATCAGACTCCCAGTTGAATTGTATAATTTGATTGCCTCTATCTTCTATTGACGCAGAGAGTAATACCTCCTTGCCATTAATATTCAGTGCTTGCGATAGCGATTGGCCATCTTTCCATTTTTTATAATTGCCTACCATACATTTCCATGAGCAAGAGCCTTTAATCCACATGGCTTCTGCTACATCGGTGGTAGGTGCATAGGGCTCTAATAAGAATATTTCAATTAGAGCTCCGGTGTCTTTTTTAAAATGCAAACGAGCAGGAATTACTCGTGTATCGTTGAAAAATAAGTTGGGCTTTTCAGGTAAGTGATCTTTAATATTATAAAATTGAGAGTGTTGAATTTTTCCTTCATTATATATTAATAATTTGGAGCGTTTACGCTCTTCTAAGGGGAACTTTGCAATTTTCTCCTTTGGAAGGTTATAATTGTAATCTGAAAGCCTGATGTCCTTTAAATTATTTTCTCTCATGTTGCAAATATAGAGCGCTGGGGTTGATTAAATGGGATAAATCAGGCAAATTGTAAAACTAAACATCATAATTGGTTTAATTTATATGTCCCTGCAAACCAGCTATCAAAAATATACCCTTAATTTTAAATTCGAAGCAGGCACTTCTCGTGGTGTTTTGAATGAAAAGCAGACTTATTTTATTAAAGTATCTTCGACAGATTCAGATGTATTTGGTTTGGGCGAATGTGGTCCGTTAAAAGGCTTGAGTATTGATGATGTAGAAGGATTTGAAGATGATTTAACAGCGGTACTACGCGATCTTGAACAATTTAATTTGCCGGCTTCGCAAGAGGAAGCTTTTGATCTTGCTGCTAAAATAGTTCCTTATTCATTACCATCGGTAAGGTTTGGAGTAGAAACGGCTCTTCTAGATTTACTTCACGGTGGAAATAGAGTGATATTTCAGAATGAATTCTCATCATCGGAAGAAAGCATACCTATCAATGGTTTGATATGGATGGGGCACATGGAGTCTATGCTTGGGCAAATTACCCAAAAAGTGGCTTCTGGCTATGATTGTATTAAAATGAAGATTGGTGCCATAGATTTCAAAAAAGAGTGCGATATCTTGTACTATATCAGGCGGAAGTATTACCGAGATGCTATAACATTACGTGTGGACGCCAACGGAGCGTTTGGTGTAGATGAGGCTATGGAGAAATTGAAGACCATAAGTCAGTTTAATATTCATTCTATAGAACAACCAATAAAAGCGGGAAATCTAGAGGCTATGAAAGAGTTATGTGAGCATTCTCCAGTGCCAATAGCTTTAGATGAAGAGCTAATAGGGATTAATGGCTTAGAGGCTAAGCGAGCCTTGCTAGAGATGGTTAAACCACAATATATTATACTCAAGCCTACTTTAGTCGGGGGATTTGCCTCTTGCAATGAATGGATTTCTATAGCTGATGAATTGAATATAGGCTGGTGGCTTACATCAGCTTTAGAGTCTAATATTGGGCTCAATGCAATCTGCCAATATACCTACACTTTAAATACGGATGCATATCAAGGATTAGGAACCGGACAGCTATATCATAATAATATTGAATCGCCATTAGAAATCTATAATGGTGCTATAAAGTACTCCCACTCAAAAAAATGGGATTTAAAGCCTCTATCTATTTAAGATTGAGGCTTTAGTCTTTTGAAATAATCATTTGCAACAGCTTTTACCTTTGGTGATAGTATCAATGCTGATATCATCGTAGGGATACTCATTAGTGCAAACGCAGAATCTATAATGCTTATTATGGTATTTAAAGAGCTGATGGCTCCAAATACGATTGTGAAAACATAAAAGTAGTTATAGTAGTGCTGATTCTTTGCTCCAATTAAAAAGCTCATACACTTGCTTCCATAATAAGAGTATGAAAAAAGTGAGGTAATTGAGAAAATTGAAATACACAAAAGTAGTATATAGCTGCCTATATTAGGAATGGCTGCGTCAAATGCTGTGGCAGTAAGAGTAACTCCATTGCTGTCGGTAGTTTGCCAAACGCCTGTTACCAAAATAGCCAAGGCCGTTAATGTACATACTACAATGGTATCAATAAATGGGCCTAGCATAGCAACTAAGCCTTCTCTTACAGGTTCTGCTGTTTTAGCGGCACCATGAGCCATAGGTGCAGTACCTATACCGGCTTCATTGGAAAATGCAGCTCTTCTTGCTCCTAATATTATCAGGCCGCCTAATAACCCGCCTAGCATAGGGTTGGGTTCATAGTTATCAGCTACAAAGTTGTAGTTCTCTGCCGAGAAAGCATTGGAGATAATTAGTTGTAAGTAGTGTGGTACTTCATTAATGTTTACTAATAATATACCTAACACACAAAGGAAGTAAACTACTACCATGGCAGGAACCATTTTTCCGGCTACCTTACCTATTCTTTTTATGCCACCAAAAATTACAAGTGAAACAAAAACTAAAATAATAAGACCAATATATAAATCAGTATCTCTAAACTCTATAAAATTAAGGTCTATGATAGACCCTGTAATGTTATTGGGTTTAAGTAGAATGTCTTGAATAGCTTGTGTCAGTTGGTTGGCCTGAAATATGGGTAAACAACCTATAAGACCAAAAAAAGAAAACATTACAGCCAGCGGAGTCCATTTTTTACCAAGTCCTTCGGTAATAAAATACATCGGTCCGCCTTGAATTTCTCCATTGGTATCTTTACCTCGGTATAAGATAGCTAAGGTACAAGTGAAGAATTTGGTAGCCATGCCAACAAAAGCACTTACCCACATCCAAAATATGGCGCCAGGACCTCCAATGGTTATAGCCACTGCTACACCACTAATGTTGCCCATGCCCACTGTAGCTGCCAGAGCAGTTGAAAGAGCTTCATAATGGCTGATTTGTCCAGGGTCATTAGGATCATCGTATTTACCCCTTAGAATATTAATAGCATGAAAAAAGTGCTTGAAGGGTAAAAAACGGGAGTATATTAAGAAATATAGACCACCACCCATTAAAAGAATGAGAAGGGGAGTGCCCCATATCCAATTAGCAAAACTTACTGTGTACTCTTCTATTGTAGTCAAAGCTAAGGTGTTTCGTGAAAGTACTAATATACATGATATGCTATTAATACCATATTTTAACAGAGAAGCCTAATGGTTGTATTTAGGCGAATTGAAGCTTACCGTAAGATACTCCAGTGAGATTGCTAAGCATGTAAAGTAATCGAGCTCCTACGTTAGCATCCCATTCGTCAGGGCCTGGAGAAACTTCATTAAGATCAAAGCTGATAATGCTTCTTCCTGATTTAACCACAGCTTTTAGAAGGTACACGACTTGTTCATATTCCAAACCACCGGGCACGGGAGTACCAGTATTGGGACAAAGCTTAGGATTAAGACCATCTATATCAAAACTAACATATACTAGTTTTGGCAATTGCTCTACTATTTCCTCGCATATGGTTGCCCACGGTTTGCCTTCGTATAACCCTTCTTTTAAGTCTTCATCAAAGAATGTGACTACTCTGCCGTTAGAGTTTTTAATATAAAGGGCTTCTTCTTCACAAAAATCACGGATGCCAACCTGCACCAGCTTGCTTACTTTTGGATTTTGTAAAGCATTGTACATGATAGAAGCATGAGAGTATTTGAAATCTTCATAAGCATTTCTTAAATCTGCGTGAGCATCTATTTGTAAAATACCAAAATCATTATAAACTTCGGTTAAAGCATTGATCAGACCCAGAGGGGTACTGTGGTCTCCGCCCAGAAGTGCTACCATCTTTCCCTGATGCAAATATTTTAACGCTTGGTTTTTAACGAAAATATTAAGCTTTTCGCAGATCTCATTAATGGCAGCAGGTATTACCTTTATTTCTTGTGTAGCTGCATACTCATCAGTGGTTTCGTACCATTGAATGTACTTAACGGCTAAGTCTCTATATTTTCTGTTTTCTTCTTCAAAACCGAGCGGAGTGGGGAGCATTTTTATGCCCATCTTCCAAGCGTCAGGAATGTCTTTTACAAATAAATCTACCTGAGTAGAGGCATCCAAAATGGCCTTGGGACCATCAGCGGTACCTGCATTGTACGATACAGTTACTTCCCAAGGCACTGGTATGATTATTAGGTCCGCGTCTTCTTCATTAAAAGGAAGGCCAAACAAGCTTCCCGGAGTACCCGGACCATTAGGGTCAAATTCGTTAATTATCTGCTTCTTAGTCAACATAAGCTGCAAAAGAAACCAAATTATATGATTTGATAGGGTTAATCAGCTTAAAAATTTAATAGTGATGGGTATTCGTATGTCATTAAATTACCATTACCTTCTGATACTAGTTCCCACTCATCAAAATCAAACTCTATTTGACAGACTCCACAGGTAGTCATATTGCCAATTTCCTTTTTTGTGATATATTCTGCTAGGTAGCTAATGGCCGGGTTGTGTCCCACAAGCATCACATTTTTCCACTCATTTTTAAATTGATTGATCACTTGAAGCAACGTTCTCGTAGAAGCTTCGTAAATTTCATGATGAGAGTGGATCTTAGCGGTATCGTATTTAAGTTGCTCTGCTATTAGTGCTGCAGTGGCAAAGGCTCTTTTAGCGGGGCTAGAAACAATGATATCAAAGTTTAAATTCTTGTTTTGGAGGTTAATTCCCATTCGGGTAGAATTCTGAAGCCCAATAGAATTAAGCTCTCTGTCAATGTCATTTTGGCCATTAAGGCGGTCACTTGCCATGGCATGCCTGACAAGAAATAAGGTCTTACTCATAACTTTTGTTAAAATAGAGTTGTTAATTTGCCACTCATTATCAAAACGATCAAGTGTGGTTTCAATTATTTAATTGAGGCAAAAATTTTATTTTTAAAAAAAATAGTGATATTTGAAAAATCACCAATCATAGCATTTCTAATTATATGGCGAAAAATTTAGTTATAGTTGAGTCACCAGCAAAGGCCAAAACCATTGAAGGATACCTTGGAAAAGATTACAAAGTTACTTCGAGTTACGGTCATGTTCGAGATCTTCCTAAGGGTGACAAAGCTATTGATAAAGAGAATGGTTTCAAACCCACATATGAGATTACCGCAGATAAAAAGGCAGTAATTAAAGAGTTGAAAAAATTAGTTAAGGATTCAGAGACTATATATCTAGCGAGTGATGATGACCGTGAAGGAGAAGCTATTTCTTGGCACTTAAAAGAAGCCTTGTCGTTAGATGAAGCTCGTACTCGAAGGATAGTTTTTAGAGAAATTACAAAAAACGCCATTGAAAATGCTATAAAAACACCGAGAGGAATTGATATTGATTTGGTGAATGCCCAACAGGCCAGAAGGGTGCTTGATCGATTGGTGGGTTTTGAATTATCGCCTATTTTATGGAAGAAGATAAAAACAGGCTTATCTGCAGGACGAGTACAGTCTGTGGCTGTACGCTTGGTGGTTGAAAGAGAGAGGGAGATAGAAAAATTTAAAGCCAAATCATCATTTAAGGTGAGTGCTTTATTTGACTTGGGAGATAAGAAAGTATTAAAAGCGGAACTGCCGCATAAGTTTGATACCGAAGAGGAGGCGATCAAGTTTTTAGAGGCTTGTAAAGGTGCTGAATTTTCTATAGTAGATTTACAGAAAAAACCATCTAAAAAATCACCTGCGCCACCATTTACAACTTCTACTTTACAGCAAGAGGCGAGTAGGAAATTAGGTTTTTCGGTATCGCAAACCATGACTATAGCTCAGAAATTGTACGAAGCCGGTATTATTTCATATATGAGAACGGACTCGGTTAATCTTTCTGAAGAGGCTATTAATGGTGCTGTAGATGAAATAAAGAAAGAGTTTAGTGCAGACCATGTAATGGTGCGTAAGTACAAAACCAAATCATCAGGAGCACAAGAGGCTCACGAAGCCATCAGGCCTACTAATTTTGCGGTAAAATCGCCTTCGGTAGACCGTAATGGTTTAAGGTTGTATGAGTTGATATGGAAACGTGCTATTGCTTCTCAAATGGCCGATGCACAAATTGAGAAAACTACTGCAACTATTGGTATTTCCACTGTGCCTGAACAGTTAACAGCTACAGGAGAAGTGGTTACTTTTGAAGGATTTTTATCGGTATACCTAGAATCTACGGATGACGAGGACGAATCTGAAGATCAAAAAGGTATGTTGCCTCCCCTAAATATTGGGCAAATTCTTAAGCTCAATGAAATGAAAGCTAAAGAAGGCTTTACAAGGCATCCCGCCAGATACACTGAAGCAAGTTTGGTAAAGAAACTTGAAGAGATGGGTATTGGTAGACCTTCTACCTATGCGCCAACTATTTCTACGGTTCAAAAGAGAAATTATGTGGTGAAGGAAATGAGGGAAGGTAAAGAAAGGAATTACAATGTAGTAACGCTCAAAGATAATGATATCACTAGTGCTACACATACAGAAATAACAGGAGCGGAGAAGAATAAGCTTTTCCCTACTAACACGGCTATGGTGGTGACTGATTTTTTGGTTGAACATTTTCCAAATGTTACTAATTATAGTTTTACAGCTCAGGTTGAAAAACTTTTTGATGAGATTGCTCATGGCCAGAAGGAGTGGGATAAAATGATCGAAGAGTTTTATGGTGAATTTCATTCCAAGGTAGAGACTACAGAAAATATAGAGCGCTCATCGGTGCCTAGTTCTCGTGAACTTGGCGTTGATCCTAAAACAGGTAAGAAAGTTATTGCACGTTTAGGGAGATTTGGTCCTTTAGTGCAGCTAGGCTCTGAAGAGGATGGAGATGAAAAACCTCAATATGCCAGCTTAAGGAAAGGACAGTTTATTGAAAGTATTTCTATTGAAGATGCGCTAGAGCTATTCAAGTTACCTCGTACTTTAGATGAGTTTGAAGGTAAAGCTATTACTGTGGCTATCGGAAGATTTGGGCCTTATGTAAGGCACGATGGTAAGTTTGTTTCCATTCCTAAAACAGATGATCCATATACTATTCAAGCAGACAGAGCCATTGAGTTAATTCAGGCCAAGCGTGAGGCTGATGCTAATAAATTCATCAAGAGCTTTGATGAAAATCCCGATGTACAAGTGCTGAATGGTAGGTATGGGCCATACATCAAAGTGGGTAAGAAAAATGTGAAAATTCCGAAGGATAAAGAACCAAAGGAATTGACCTTAGCAGATTGTTTGGAGTTGGCAGAAAAGACTCCTGAAAAGAAAACAAGAGCTAAGAAAAAGAAATAATTAAAGGCATGCTGAAAGTTGTAGTATTAACTGGTGCCGGTATTAGCGCTGAAAGTGGAATCCCTACTTTTAGAGATGCTGATGGACTGTGGGAAGGTCATGATGTTATGGAAGTAGCTTCTCCGCAAGGCTGGACTAAAAATCGACAGTTGGTACTACACTTTTATAATGAAAGAAGAAAGGCAGCTTTAAATGCTAAGCCCAACGATGGGCATTTGAGCTTGGTGAAAATGGAACAGCATTTTGATGTAACAATCATTACTCAAAATGTTGATGATCTGCATGAAAAAGCGGGTTCTTCTGAAGTTATACATCTTCACGGTAAGCTGTTTGAGTCTAGAAGTACATTAGATGAGTCTTTGATATACCCTGTTGATGGATGGGAGCTAAAAGAGGGTGATGTATGTGCTAAAGGCTCTCAATTACGACCCAATATAGTGTGGTTTGGGGAGATGGTTCCTATGATGGAGGTGGCAGCTCAAAAGGCTTATGAGGCTGATGTGTTTTTAGTAGTGGGAACTTCATTGTTGGTTTACCCGGCAGCCGGATTAATAGACCTAATACCTCACGAGGTGCCCAAGTATGTTATAGACCCCAATTTGCCATCAGTAAAACATAGTAGTAACCTTCATTTGCTAGAAGAGAAAGCTACTACTGGTGTTGAAAAAGTGAGAAAAGAACTTCTTGCCAAATACGTTTGCTAATTCACTTCTCTGGCTATCTCTTTCTCAATTAACTTCTTAAAAGACTTGGTGTTGTACTTTGCCATGCCGGTGTTTTTAACAATTATTTTACCTTCCTTAGAAATTAAAAAAGTAGTAGGAATAGAAGGTACTTGAAAAACTTCTGGTATGCCTCTTCCGGCTATGTAAACAGGGAATTTAAACTCCTTTTTATCGATAAAGCTTATTACTTTACTTACCGGGTCTTTTATAGATAATATAACAAATTCAATGCCTTCATTGTCTTTATACTCATTGTATAAATCATGAATATCGGGCATTTCTGCCCTGCAAGGAGGGCACCATGTAGCCCATAAATTAAGGAAAATAACCTTCCCTTTATATTCAGCTAGTGAGTGCTTTTCTCCATTTAAAGAAATAAGTTCTAGCGAATAATCTGCATCATCCTTTATAGCTTCATCAATAGGAGACGGTGTAATAAGCCCTGTACTAAGAACAGTGCGCTGCATAAAAGCAATTACTTCTGTATGAAGCCCTGTGAGATATAATACTAAAGCTACGCTAACAAAAATAATAGGCTCTTTAAGTCGTTTCAGCATTGAAGTAAAGTCTTTATAAAGGTTAATGTCAACTAATATACGCAAATTATTATAAGTGAGTTAGGTAGTGAATGGTGGGTATCTTGTGAATAACTTTTGCTGGATGAGGTCGGCTAGGTATGTCATAATTTTATATTTTTGTTGGCTTCAAATTGAAATCATGTTTAAATAATAGAAATGGATAAGAATATCTCAATCGTAGCACAGGAACTGGGGCTTAAAGAAACGCAAGCGCTGGCAGTAGTTAACTTACTCGATGAGGGGGCTACAGTTCCTTTTATTTCGCGATATAGGAAGGAAATGACGGGCAGTTTGGATGAAGTAGCTATTACTTCAATAAGAGACCGTGTGACGCAGCTAAGAGAGCTGGATAAGAGGAGAGAGGCTATCTTAAAATCTATAGAGAAACAAGAAAAATTAACTCCTGAATTAGAAAAAGCTATCAATTTGGCAGATACTTTGGCTGAGTTGGAAGACATCTATCTTCCTTATAAGCCTAAGCGAGTTACCAGAGCTACTAAGGCTAAAGAGAAAGGATTGGAGCCTTTGGCTACGCAAATCTTTGAACAAGATAAAATAGATCTTCAGGAACTGGCTAAGCAATTTATTAGTGAAGAAAAAGGTGTGGCCAATGAGGACGAGGCTTTAAAAGGAGCTAGAGATATTATTGCTGAGTGGATTAATGAAGATCAAGAAACACGTAAGAAAGTTCGTGAGCTGTTTGAAAAGGACGCTGTAATTGTATCTAAAGTAATAAAAGGCAAGGAAGAAGAGGGGCAGAAGTATAAAGATTACTTCGAATGGGACGAGCCTTTGGCTAAGGTGCCTTCACATAGGTTATTGGCCATGAGACGAGGCGAAAAAGAAATGATATTGTCATTAGAGGTTACACCTAATGACGATATGGCTGTAGATATTCTAAATAGACAGTTTGTGAAGGGGGAAAGTGCTGCCTCACAGCAAGTAAAAGAGGCTGCAGCTGACTGTTACAAGCGTTTACTTAAGCCATCGATGGAAACGGAGGTAAGAATAACTTCCAAAACAAAAGCTGATGAGGAAGCTATTAAAGTGTTCTCTGATAACCTGAGACAGTTATTGTTAGCGGCACCGCTTGGTCAGAAAAACGTACTAGCCTTAGACCCCGGTTTTAGAACAGGTTGTAAGGTGGTGGTGATGGATCGTCAGGGTAAGTTATTGCATAACGATGCCATATTCCCTAACGAGCCTCAAAGAAAAATAGCTGAGTCTGGAGCATTAGTGAAATACCTTTGCGAAAAATATGATGTAGAAGCTGTTGCTATCGGAAACGGAACTGCAAGTAGGGAGACTGAGAGTTTTGTAAAAGGACTTGGTTTGCCTAAGAGCATAATGGTGATCATGGTTAATGAGAGTGGAGCATCTATATACTCAGCTTCTGAAGTAGCCAGAGAAGAGTTTCCTGATTATGATGTAACGGTTAGAGGGGCGGTTTCTATTGGCCGCAGGTTAATGGATCCTTTAGCAGAATTAGTGAAGATTGACCCTAAGTCTATCGGGGTTGGGCAGTATCAGCATGATGTAGACCAGTATGCGTTAAAGCATGGCCTTGATGATGTGGTGATGAGTTGTGTAAACTCGGTAGGTGTGGAGCTAAATACTGCCAGTAAAGAGCTTCTAAGTTATGTGTCAGGGTTAGGACCTCAGTTGGCTAAGTCTATAGTTAATTACAGAAATGAAAACGGGCCTTTCCAAGACAGAAAATCGTTAACCAATGTTACTCGTTTAGGAGCTAAAGCTTTTGAGCAAGCTGCTGGTTTCTTGAGAATTAGAGATGCAGAAAACCCATTGGATGCTTCGGCAGTTCACCCAGAGAGTTATCATATTGTAGAGAATATGGCTAAAGATTTAGGTTGTACTGTGCAGAACTTGATAGATGATGTTACTTTAAGAGAGAAGATCGATCTTAAAAAGTATGTAACAGATCAGGTAGGTTTACCCACTCTTAATGATATAGTGCAGGAATTAGCTAAGCCAGGAAGAGACCCAAGGGAGACTTTTGAAGTGTTTAGCTTCCAAGATGGAGTAAATCATATGGAAGACTTGAGGGTAGGGATGGAGCTACCAGGAATTGTTACTAATATCACTAACTTCGGTGCTTTTGTAGATATTGGTGTGCATCAGGATGGGTTAGTACACGTGAGTCATTTGTCTGATTCGTTTGTTAAGAGTCCGGCAGAAGTGGTAACTGTTCAGCAACAAGTGAAGGTTACAGTTCTAGAAGTGGAAATTAACAGAAAGCGAATAGCGCTTTCAATGAAGAGTGATCCATTTGGGAAGCAGCCTGCAGGTAAATCAAAAAGAAAAAAACAAGAAGAGCCAGAGGGTGATTTTCAGGCTAAACTAAGTCAGTTAAAAGGCTTGTTTAACGGTTAATTACTATTGTATACTATAAACAAAAAAGACTTCCTGATTACTAGGAAGTCTTTTTTGTTTTATTTTAATGTTGGTTTACGAGTGATTGCCTCAGAGATATAAGTCAGCCAACTATATATAGCTTTCCTTATCGGGCGTTACCTACTAATTTTTTCCAATCATGAAATCTTACGTCTATCCTGTTTATAATAGTTTCGTAATTTTCCCATGTATCTTTTACGTGGTAGATTGAAGGAAGCTTCTTTACTAATACCTCATCGTAGTCATTTTTATAAAGGCCACCTCCATAGTAATAGTAAGTAAACATGTTGCCATCTTTATTGAAAAGCTCATAGCCTAAATATCCATCCCAAATTTCACTTAAGATAGTACAAGAAATTTCTCTTCTCTTAAAACGAAAGATTTGAACATCGGCTTCATCTTCAAAATATTCAGAATATAAATCGTTATCGATTATCCATCCTAAATACATGCCTATATGTACATAAGCTTGCTCTATTGGTAATGAATCAGGGAAATTGCCTAAGAAGTGACTTTTGGCATTATCGTAAATTGTCTTTTGAATGTTTGATCTCTTGTCGTTCGTCATGCTCGGAACCGTTGTTTTTTTATTTAATTAGAATTGAAATATAGTTAAATCATTTTAATGGAAAAACATATAACCGAAAAGAATTGCAGCAATTATGCCAGCAAGGTCTGCAATTAGCCCTGCAGTAACAGCGTATCTTGTTCTTTTTATGTTTACCGAACCGAAGTAAACCGCTATAATATAGAAGGTTGTTTCTGTTGCCCCCCTTAATATGCTAGCCATTTTTCCGGCAAACGAATCTACTCCATAAGTGTCTATCGTCTCTAGCATCATGCCGCGAGCCGCACCTCCACTGAGGGGTTTCATGATGGCTGTAGGTAGAGCTTTTACGAAATCCACATCAAACCCAAGGAGTAGGAAGATTTTTTCTATAAAGCTAAGCAAATAGTCCATAGCGCCACTTGCTCTAAATACTCCTATGGCTACAAGTATCGCTATTAAATAAGGAATGATTTTTATTGCTATAGAAAAACCTTCTTTGGCGCCCTCTATAAAGGTTTCGTAAATATTGATCTTTCGGTATACCCCTAAGCTGATAAAAGCTATTATAATGGTAAATATAATAACATTACTGGCTACTGTAGATATGGTGTTCAGTTGATCTTGGGGTATTATCGAAAAATAGTAAACAAGAGCACCAACCAATACAGATAACCCGCCAAGGTAAGCAAGGATCACGCGATCTAGTAAATTTATTTTTTGATAAATGGCTACAGTAATTAGTCCAATAATGGTTGAGCAAAATGTAGCTAGTAAGATGGGCAGAAAAACGTCAGTAGGGTTGGCTGCACCTAAAACAGACCTGTCTACTAATATGGTTAATGGAATTATGGATAGACCCGATGTATTGAGCACCAAGAACATAATTTGAGCATTGGAGGCTGTTTCCTTATCAGGGTTTAGCTCTTGCATCTGATTCATCGCTCTTAAGCCAATAGGGGTTGCAGCGTTGTCAAGTCCTAATATATTAGCAGAAAAGTTCATGATAATGGAACCTCTGGCAGGGTGGTCTTCTGGTATTTCTGGAAATAGCCTGTTAAAAAAAGGACCTACTAACTTTGAAAGGATGCGTATCATCCCACCTTGTTCACCAATTTTCATTAGCCCGAGCCAGAGGGACATAACACCAGTCATGTAAAGACTTATTTCGAAGCCCGTTTTTGACATTTCTATTGTGGAGTTCACCACTTTAGGAAATATTTCGGTGTCCCCGAAAAAAATCAGTTTAACGAGAGCTACAAAAAATGCAATAAAAAAGAATGCAATCCAGATATAATTAAGAACCATAAAATATAGTATAAGGTGCTAATCTATTAAATTATCGTGCAAATACCAGTTAGTGATGTGGTATTGCGGCCTGAGTTTAAGAATTGATGAGGTTGAGAATGTGGCATGCTGCTATGCCTGCTGTCTCGGTTCTTAAAACAGAATGTCCTAGACTTACTTTCTTAAAATCTTTATTTATCGCCATTTCTAATTCTTCTTCACCGAAATCTCCCTCAGGGCCTATCAGTACCAAATACTTGTCTCCTTTTGGGGCCGAGTGAAATAACTTCACATCATTTTCATGATCTACATAAGCCATGTATCTATGCGGTTCATCGGCTTGGTTAATAAAGTTTTTGAAATTTTGTAGCGCATTGATCTTGGGCAGGTAAGCCTGGCCCGACTGTTTAATGGCGCTGATGGCCTTTTTTATAATTCTATCTTCCTTCAGTACTTTTCTTTCTGAGTTTTTGCAGAGCACAAAGCTTACCTCCTGAATGCCCAGTTCTGTAGCTTTTTCAATAAACCATTCAATGCGATCTATATTTTTAGTGGGCGCAATAGCTATGTGAATGTAAAAAGGAGGAGGAGGAGTAAAAGAAGTCTCTATTAGTGCAAATTCACATTTCTTATGATGGTTGTTAGTGATGGAGGCTTTGTAAGCATTGCCTTTTCCATCTATAATATGAATTACATCACCAGGTACATGCCTTAGCACTTTTACACAGTGTTTTGATTCTTCTTCATCAAGGTGTAAACGGTTTTCTGCAATTTGAGGCTGATAGAATATAGGCATTTATGCGTATTTAGATTGCAATTCTTTAACGAAGGCAATGTATTCTTGCTCGGCATCTTCGCTTGATTTGCCTTTGAGTTCTAGCCAAGCATCATGTTTAGCAGCTCCTTTAAAGTCAAATCCGCCAGGTCTTTCTTGTGTATTATCTCCTTCTGTAGCTTGTTTAAAAAGAGCGTATAGCTTTAAAAGTTCGTCATTAGCTGGGCGCTGTGTTAGTTGCTTAGATGCTGCTACTGCACCTTCAAATGCTTCAGTCATAAGGGATGATTGTTAGTTGTTATTAATCATTAATGTGTAAAAATAAAAAGAGGCTGTTAATCTAAAAATAACAGCCTCTTTTTTATGCGATATAATCGGTAAGATTATCTTCCTGAAATGTCAGTGTAAGATCTTAAGTTAGCTCCTACATAAATCTGACGAGGTCTTCCAATAGGTTCTTTATTTTCTCTCATTTCTTTCCACTGAGCAATCCATCCTGGAAGTCTTCCAATAGCGAACATTACAGTGAACATGTCTACAGGGATTCCAAGAGCTCTGTAGATAATGCCTGAGTAGAAGTCTACGTTAGGGTAAAGTTTTCTATCCACGAAGTAAGGATCATTAAGCGCTACTTCTTCTAGCCCTTTAGCAATGTCTAGAACAGGATCGTTAACACCTAATTTCTCTAATACATCATCAGCTGCTTTTTTGATGATTTTAGCTCTAGGGTCAAAGTTTTTATATACTCTGTGTCCGAATCCCATTAATCTAAATGGATCATCTTTATCCTTAGCTTTGGCCATCCACTTCTCAGTATCGCCACCATCTTCTTTTATCTTCTCTAGCATGTTAATTACAGCTGAGTTAGCACCACCGTGTAATGGTCCCCAAAGAGCGTTTATGCCTGCAGAAATTGAAGCATATAAGCTAGCGTGAGATGAACCTACTATTCTTACTGTAGAGGTAGAACAGTTTTGCTCATGATCAGCATGTAAGATTAATAGCTTATCTAATGCATTAGCTACTACAGGGTCTACTTTGTATCCTTCTGTTGGTAAAGCAAACATCATTTGTAAGAAGTTAGAGCAATAGTCTAAATTCTGATTAGGGTAGTTTACTGGCTGGCCTACTTCGTTTTTATAAGCCCAAGCAGCAAAAGTTGGTATCTTAGCTAATAACCTGATAATGCTTTTGTAAACTTCGTCATCAGAGCGGTTTGGCTCTAAAGATTTAGGGTAGAAAGCAGTAAGTGAAGTTACTAACGAAGATAAAACGCCCATAGGGTGAGCATTTGAAGGAAAACCTTCTAATATTTTCTTAATGTCTTCATGTACAAGCGTCTCAGCTTTGATATCATCAGCGAATACAGATAGTTGATCTTGTGTTGGTAGTTCACCAAATATCAAAAGGTAGGCAACTTCAATAAAACTTGATTTTTCCGCTAATTCTTCAATCGAGTACCCTCGGTACCTTAAAATTCCTTTTTCCCCGTCTAGGAAAGTAATGGCACTTTTCGTAGATCCCGTGTTTTTGAAACCCGGATCAAGCGTAATCACTCCGGATTCGCTTCTTAATTTGCCAATGTCAATGCCTTGTTCATTTTCGGTTCCTTCAACTAGCGGTAACTGATATGAATCGTTTCCAATTTTTATTTCAGCCGATTTTGACATATTTATCTTCTGTTTGTAATCTGTGTATTAAAAAAATAGACCGTGAAATTAATTAAAAAAAGGTTAAATAAAAACTTAGGTGCTTAACCCCTAGTGTAATGTTAATGCGTCTTTATTATACAGGTATAAATAAAATTGATTTACCTTGCCTTTTTCCAATTTAAGGAACAACTGTGGGCGCAAAGGGTTTAGCTATATTTTAATATTAGCCTTTCTCTTTTTATCATTACGATAATGCTCTGTAAGAGTTGTTCTTTTAAGAAATATGTTTAAACATTAATTTTATGTTATTTTTTATCTTGAGTGATATAATGTATTAATTACACTCAATCTGCTCTGATAGTTGTATAGTAGTGTCAATGTTTTTTGCCTTTTGATAGTCTACGCAAGCCGATTGAATATCTCCTAATTGATATTGACATCTTGCCCTTCGCGCATAATAGTTTGCGTTTTCTGGTACTAATGATATTGCTTCGGTATAATCCCTAACAGCTTTTTTGTAAATATTTAACTGTTCAAAAGCCTTGCCTCTGAGGAAATATACTTCGCCTGCCTGATAGTTTTTCATCAAGGCTATGTTATAAACATATATAGCTTCTTCATTTTTATTAAGAATGGAGAGTAGCTCTGCTTTATAACAGTAGTACTTATAAAACCTAGGGTTAATACTAATTAAAGAGTCGGTCGATGATATGGCCTTCTCATATAGTTGCGCATCTTTCAGGTTTTTGTACCTATAAAAATAATACTTTTCCTTAAAGGGTAGAATCTTGTTCTGTAAACTGTGCGTGGTTAGCTGTCCAGAAAAGTTTCCGTGCCTGGTAGGAACTATATTATTAATAATGAAGTAGTACCCAAGAGTATCTTGCGGATGCTTAGATATATATTGAGCAAATCGAGCCTTGGCTTGTTCTTGCTGGCCTAGGTTTAAATAAGCAAAACCTGCATATAATAATATTGAATCTTTACGTTGGTTACTTAGCCGTGCAGAGGTCTCAAAATCTTTTAGCGCTAATTCAAATTGATTTTTTTTGAATAAACACAACCCTCTTTCTAAAAAGAAGTTAAAGTTGATAGAGTCTGCTGAGGATAGTTGGTTGGGTTGATCAGTATTACTATATCGGGTAGCTGATGTACAAAGATTTAAGTTTTGATTGATTTCATGGTTTAGTTGCTGTGCTTTTACTGCATGTGAAGTTAAACATATTATTATATAGCCTACATATAAACACCTCCACGCTTTGATCTTCAGCATGTTACTTTATTTAGTCAGCTAGTATAAAGGGAAAAACTAGCTTTGTCAAGAGTTGGTGGTTATTTTTTTATTAAAAAATTTAAGCAAAATAGATATTTTTTTGTATAATGCAAAATTTCCAAGAAAACGGGGTTAATTGCGCGCGGGCTAAGGGAAAAGATAATTTTTTAAAGGTTTATTCATAGTTGAATGGCCTTTAAATTACAGATTAATTTGGAGTATGGAACGATTTTAAAATTAATTTGTTAATAATGATTGAATATAAAAAGGACGTAAATATTACATATTAGGATTAAGGAGAATGAGACAACTTAAGATCACACAGTCTATCACTAACAGGGACAGTAGAACCCTGGAGAAGTACTTTAATGAGATTTCAAAAGATGAATTACTTACCCCTGAAGAAGAGGTGGATCTGGCACAAAGGATTAGAGAGGGAGATGAAGCGGCACTTGAAAAGTTAGTGAAGGCTAATCTACGTTTCGTGGTTTCTGTAGCAAAACAATATCATTACTCTAATAAAATACCTTTAAATGACCTTATTAATGAAGGTAACCTGGGGCTTGTAAAAGCCGCAAAAAGATTTGATGAGAAGAGAGGATTTAAATTTATTTCTTATGCTGTATGGTGGATAAGACAATCAATTATTCAGGCATTAGCTGAGCACTCAAGGATCGTTCGTATTCCATCAAATAAAATTGGTGCGTTATCTAAAATTGATCAGGCGTCTTCATTGCTAGAGCAGCAGTTTGAGCGTGAGCCAACTGATGAGGAGTTAGCTGAGTTATTAGATATGTCAGTAGATGAAGTAAGAACTACTGTTCGTTCTCAAACTAAGCAAGTATCTATCGATAAACCTTTCTCAGAAGATGAGGGTAGCTCTTTACTTGATGTAATGGAAGATGAAGATAGCAATGAGGTAGATAATATTGTTTACAGTGACTCTTTAAGAAGAGAGGTATCAAGATTACTTTCTACTTTAACTGAAAGAGAAAGAATTGTAATAAGTCAATACTTTGGACTTAGTGAAAACACGAGCTTATCTTTAGAAGATATAGGTGAAAACCTAGGTTTGACCAGAGAAAGGGTTAGACAAATTAAAGAGAAGGCATTAAGAAAACTCTCAAAAAATCCGAAAAATGAATTATTAAAACCTTACTTAGCTAACTAAGTTACGGTGATGATAAAATAAAAAAGGGAAGCATTTGCTTCCCTTTTTTATTTATGTTCAAACTAATTTTAGTTGCTCCTAATGTTTTCAAGTTTATTTCTCTCCGTTTGTAAGTCTCTTCTTAGTTTCATTTGCTTCTCAAGAGCATTTCTTTTATACTCTTCAAATTCATCATTTAAACGATCGTAATCCTGAGTTTTCTTCTTAGCAATTCTGTTATTGTCTTTAAACTTGAAAATTAGCACTGCTAAGCCTATGATTAATATGCCAATGATGATGAAGTTAGTGACCTTATAAGCACCTTTATCCATGTCAATACCAAGTACTTCAATGTGCGAAACTCCATATTCTTTTTCAGCTATAACCTCGTCTTTACTTTTAATGGTATTGTTCAGATTTTGAATTTCAGCCTGCTGAGAATTAATTTCATTTTTGGAATCCGCTAAATCTTGCTTAACATTGCCTATGGAATCAAGTACTGTAGTCCAGAAGGCATCCAGTTCATTTTCCTTTATTACTTTGTAACTTTTAAAAGTTCCTGACTTCCCCTTCAGTTCTTGAAACTGATTATCAATGGTATTCACGGTTTGCGTAGAATCATTGTCTTGGGCAGAAACTCCGAAAGTAATTAGGAAAAAAAAGAAAAATGCTATATTACTCCTCATGTATATATTAGTTATCAGTACTGTATTAAAATAAATATTTGCTAAACTAAATAACAAATTAGAACAAAAGTAGATCTATTGTTATTAATAAATATATTTATCGGTAAGGCACTTATTTTAACGATAAATGTGAAATATAAAATTATTAGAATAACTTGTATCTAATAAACAAATAGAATTTCCATAAGTTAGTAGAATTAAACAAATAAATTAATAATTAAATATGTCTGATAGTAAAAGTAGACCGTACATGCTACACCCTTGGCATGGAATACCTATCGGTGAGAATGCACCTGAATTTGTAAATGCATTCATTGAAATGACACCTTCTGATTCTGTGAAGTATGAGATAGATAAAGAATCAGGTTTTTTAAAAGTAGACAGACCACAAAAATTCTCAAATATAGTTCCTGCATTGTATGGTTTTGTTCCTCAAACCTACTGTGCCGAAAATGTAGCTGGCTTATGTCAGGATTTCACTGGGAGAACAGATATCGAAGGTGATGGAGATCCATTGGATATTTGTGTTTTAACAGAGAGAAACATAGTACAAGGCAATATTTTAGTACACGCTATTCCAATCGGTGGTTTTAGAATGATTGATGATGGTGAAGCTGATGATAAAATTATCGCTATTCTAAAAGGAGATGAAGTTTTTCAAGACTGGCATTCAGTAGAAGACTGTCCTGATTCACTCATAAACAGATTGAAGCACTACTTCCTGACTTACAAACAAATGCCGGGAGAAAAGCCTCAAAAGAAAACAGAAATTGTTGAAACATATGGTAGAGAAAAGGCATTTGAAGTAATCAAGGCCAGTAAAATGGACTACGATTTGCACTATAGAAGTGAAAGCGTAGTTACAAAATAAACAATACCATTATGAATAATCTTAATGTACAGCAGGATGTCACCAATCATATTTTTTATGTTAAAGTAAAAGGCGGAACAGCTGTCTTAAGTTATGAACAAATAACTGACAAAAAGCTCGATTTTAAATCCACACACGTACCTGAAGCCTCAAGAGGCGCTGGGGTAGGTGCTCATTTGGTAGAAAGTGCTTTAACTTATGCAAAGGAAAGAGATATTGAGGTTATCCCTACTTGTCCTTTTGTGAAAGATTATATCGAGAAGCATGCTGAATTTGCAGGTGTGGTACACTAAAATATAGTATTAAAATGTCATCAACAGTGTGTAGTGAAATGCACACAAAAGCAATAGGTTTTTATTTTAAAAACCTATTTTTTTTATATCAATTCTAGTTTATACCATTCATGAAAATGTTATTATGGCCTGTTGTTTTTGCGGGTTTATCAACTATGGTCGCATGTGGGGCTAATGAGAGTAACAAACATAGAGCAAAGGCTACAGGTCACATCGAGTCAAGTGAAAATGAAGATTCTGCTGTACATAAATGTGTGGCAAAGGCTATTATAGGGAGTGCTAGCGGAAGTAAGATAAGTGGAGAAGCTACTTTTACTGCTCTTGATAATGGAGACGTGGCTTTTGTTATGTCTTTAGCACATGCAGCGCCAGGAGATCATGCCATAAATATACATCAGTATGGAGACTGTAGTGCACCTGATGCTAAAACGGCAGGTAGTCATTGGAATCCTACTAACGTAGACCATGGTAAAAGAGGAAGTGGTGCAGGTGTATTTCATGCGGGCGATATTGATAATATAAGTGTTGCTGAAGATAGTACAGGCAGTCTTGTGATGAATGTTAAGGGGTGGTCTATAGGGGGAAATGATAGTACTAATATATTAAACAAAGCCATTATCATCCATGCCATGGCTGATGATTTTGAATCTCAGCCTTTTGGTGCAGCAGGCAAGCGCATTGGCTGTGGGGTAATCAACTTAGAGTGATATTTAAACTGATAAATCAATATTAGAAAGGCGGGCTGAAATTTTTTTCGGCCCGTTTGCTTTTATAGTGGTATCAATTACAATATTGAATTCCAAAATTCGGAAGGTTATAGCAATATAGAGACTGGAGATGTTATACAAATGGAGACTTTAAGAAAGAGGATACAAAAGCTAATAGTCTTTAGTAGCGATTAATGAAGCAAAAATGAAGAGGTGAAATTGGTATATAGTATCAGCGAAAGGTAAAAGAGATATTACTGATGAGGTGTGTTGTTATTTTCTTGAAAAGAGGAATTTAGAAGCCAAATAAGAGTAAAACTCTTATTTGGCCTTGCTTAAGGCAATTTTACGTGCAGTAGTTTCTAGTTTCATGTAAGATAATACCTTGTCTACTCTTTCCTCTATTTCTTTTCTTGAAAAATACTTGCTAGGTTGTGGTATTTTTTTGAAGTGACTTCTGATATCAATAATCATAATTTTAAAATTTTGTTAGAGTGTCTTTGTTATCATAACAACGAAAACCATACCATGTTCGTTCTTGTATGAATCTTTAGTATTTAAGTGAATTGAGCTTGGGTAAATTCACTTGCTTTGTCTTTTTGTAATTGTTTTTCCAGCAGGCTGATAGCCACTCTAAAAAGTCATCACTTTTGTAGAAATATAACTTAGCTCCAATTAAAAATGCATGTTGTTGAAGTGTATTTCTTTGATGGTTTATTAAGGCTAATAATAAAACCTTTTCAGCATCATCTTTAAATTTAATAGTCTGCTCTTCTAATGTAGAGGTTAAGATAGCCAAGTCATGGTCAGTGCCTAGGAGGTCAGATAAAGTGTGTAGCTCTTTGTTGTACGCTTTTAAAACATTAGGCCAAATTCTCGAGATAATACTAACCTGATACCTCAGGTATTTTACTCTTTTGCGCCAATCATGAAGGTTTTCTGTTGTATTGTTTTCAGCGGCTTTTGCCATGGCTTCTTTTCCTCTTTTGTAGACACGCCTTAAGCCGGGAGCAATATCTTTAAATTTCATTTTTTTTGGAAGCTCTAATCTGTCCTGTTTGAGGTTTTCACTCAGAGCTTGATGTATATTGTCTAGCCTTTTTTCTTTGTTAATATGCCTGCTGGTGAGTTGCTTTCTGTAGTATTTTAAAGACTGCACAGGCGTTTTGAATGTGTCGTTCTCTAGTTCAGAAGCGTATTGATGCTTTAAATCTTCTATTACATTTATTATGGAAGTGCTGTCGCGTATGGTGGATATCTCTCTTCCTAAGTTCCTGTATAAGTGATTGTGGTATTTGTAATTTTCTTCTCCAATTGGTTCACGGACTAAGCGTAATACGGCCCTTAGCTTTTTTAGTGATTTTCTAACGGCATGTATTACTTCATGATGTTTTTGAGGCTGCATGCGAACTAAGGAATCGTAGGCAGCAGTTAATTCCTCATTAATTAATCTATTTATACCCTTAGAAAAGGTTTCTTCATTGCTAATTTTTAAGCTCATGCTTTTTTTTGTTTGATGAATTGACTTCAATATTTAAGCCATCACATCATTGTAGCTTATGGATGGGGAGGTAAATATTAAGTGTGTATAATTATGCACGGGTAGGGTAGGGCATTGCACATCAATTTTGTTTTATATGTAGCCGGATTACGCGATAAATGGCACATATGCTCATGGCACAACTTTTATTATAATACTTACTAAAAAAGTAAATTATAATGAAAGAGTTATGAGAAAATTAGGAAGCATTTTCATTTGTATATATATCCTTTGTGCTTTTAATGCCAATGCTCAAGACAATATAACTAAGCAGCCCATAAATTATTACAAAACACATTCGGACGCTAAAATTCCCACAGATAATGAAACTATACTAGGAGGGAAAAAGCTGTTTAGTAATCAGTGTGCAGAGTGCCATGAGTTTTGTAAGCAAAAGACCGGGCCTTCTTTATCCAGTGTAACAGATAGAAGACCATTGAGCTGGTTATTAGCTTTTATTCCCAGCTCTCAAACTGTTATTCAATCTGGTGATGAATATGCTCAGCACCTATATAAAAGTTATAGCAATACCGTGATGCCCGATTTTAAGTACCTATCAGAAGATGATATACTTTCTATATTGGCTTATATCAAACAAGAGTCTTCGGCAGCAAGTAGTGTAGCCGGAGTAAATGCCAGTGGGGTGAGCAACGGAGGGAAAGAGATTGAAAAACATGAAGCATACTTAGACGACCATAAGGCAGAATCAGCAGAGCAAGTTAAGCAACAGGACAGCACGTATGATACGATGCGAGGATCTTTTAAGGTGGGGATGCTAATAGTGGTGCTAGTGACTTTGGCAGTGGCATTAATGATAATAGGGGTGATCTGGAAGCGTACCAGGCGAGAAAAGCATGTTTAATGAATTGGGTTTTAATAATAAGTTTATATTAATTAATGGAAGAACACGTAGGTCATACTCCTGTAGATTATGTAAAGGATACAGCTAGGAAATTTGCCAATAGAGAAACTGTGGGCGGACTGTTATTAATACTGGCTACCATTGTAGCAGTATTGGTGATGAATAGTCCTTTCGCTGAAGCTTATGAGCATTTTTGGAATGAAAAATATGTAATTGCTAATGAAGACTTTGGTATAAACCGGTCATTGCATCATTGGGTAAATGACGGTTTAATGGTCATATTCTTCTTTGTGGTAGGATTAGAGTTGAAAAGAGAGTTTCTGGTAGGAGAGTTGGCAAGCATAAAAAATTCAAGCGTACCCGTATTAGCTGCAATAGGAGGGATGGCTTTCCCGGCCTTGATATATGTACTATTCAATTTGGGAGGTGAAAATATTCATGGTTGGGGAGTGCCTATGGCTACAGACATTGCCTATTCATTAGGTATTTTGGCTTTGGTGGGCAAGCGTGTGCCTGCGGGGCTGAAAATATTCCTTACCGCATTGGCTATTGTTGATGACATTGGCGCTATTCTGGTAATCGCTTTCTTTTATAGTTCTGAAATATCTTGGATAAGTCTAGGCTTTGCAGGTGGGATTTTGGCAGTGCTTATCTTTATTAACTTGATGGGAGTGAGGAATATACCCATTTATTTATTGTTGGGAATTGGCCTATGGGTGGCATTTTTTATGAGTGGTGTACACTCTACTCTTGCAGGTGTGATTTTGGCTTTTGCAATCCCTGTTAAGGTTAAAATGGGTACTAAACAATTTAAACATAAGGCAGAGGATAAGCTTAAAGAATTAGAGGAGACTGATCTAGATCATAGAAGTGCTCTGAAGGATAAGAGACAGTTAGACATTATCCATGAAATTAGAGATTATACCATATTAACTCGTTCACCTCTTCTGAGATTAGAAAATAATCTTTCAGGGTTCAATGCCTTTTTTATTATTCCGGTATTTGCATTAGCCAATGCAGGCGTAGAATTTGGCTCTCAATGGACCGAAGTGTTTACTGCCAGTGCTGGCTTAGGTATTATGATCGGCCTGCTTGTGGGTAAATTTCTCGGTGTATTTGGCTTTACCTTTTTAGCCACCAAGTTGGGCTTGGGAAATTTACCTAAAAACTGTAACTGGTCGCACATGGCCGGAGTTGCTTGCCTTGCAGGTATAGGGTTTACCATGTCATTATTCATTACAGGCCTGGCATTTGATAAAGGTGAAATTATAGATGTAGCCAAAATAGCTATTTTGTTGGTTTCTTTTATAGCCGCTATTCTAGGATTAATAATTCTTTCTTTGACTTCAAAAAAACAAAACAATTAATGCAAAAAGCAATAACCTTGCTTTTACTGATGTTTATAGTTGGTTCAGTAAAGGCTCAGGATACTTTGGAAGTAGCAGATACCGCTTCCATTATTAATGATAATCCGCAAGGATCTAATTTTTTACCGCTGATATATGCTGATAGAAAGTTGTCATACTTTACAGTGACCGAGGGTTTGGGTAACCTAGATCCAATATTAACTGAAGCTCGATTTTCTGGAAGTTATTTTATAAAGAAAAGTGCTGTCAATTGGGCCTTAGAGTTGAATTTAAATTTAACGCTTAGAATGTTAAATAAGTATTCATTCCCCATCAATACACCATCTTATAATCCTGAAATAACCTACTATAGGTATTTTCCTGCATGGAAGAATACTTTTTTTAGTAAGCTTTTTTATGATGAAGCTTATTGGGAAATTTCGGCAGGTCATCACTCTAATGGTCAGGGGGAATCTTTTTATGTGCAAGACAGTGCGGGCAATGATACCAATCAGATTAACTTAAAGAATGGTAGCTTTTCAGTAGAATATCTTGAAGCTGGTTTTTCGACTTTTACGAGTCGTAATAAAAATGGTATGAACTACATTACCAACCTAAAACTGTTATTCAGGGCTTACCCTTCTAAATGGTATTCTCCTGAGTTGGAAGGTGAATATGGCTTTTACCGATTGTATGGAACCTTCAATATATATCGTTTGCCCATTGGAAAACCGCAAGAAGATAGTTTTTTTGCACGATCAAGACTTAGGGTGCATGCCGGTTGGATTATGGGTGATATGGGAGGTATAGCACCCACTGATGTCTCTAAGCGGTTTATAAACGAATGTACTTATTTTTATTATCCCAAATGGCTAGCCGAAATGTCCTTTTTTGTAAGATACTACCATGGTCAGGATTATTATAACATTCATTTCAAAAAGACATTGGATGTTTTTCAAATTGGCATAGCCTCTAATCCTATTAACTTTAAAGACTTCGCCAAATTTGTAAAGAAATAAGAGATTAATCTCTCTTATTTCTCAATGCTTCACTTAGCTTCTCACCACCTTTAATTCCAAAATCTAAGGTTCTTATTGGGAATGGAATAGTAATATCATTAGCATCAAATGCCTTTTTAAGGTTTTTGATGCCTTCACTTTGGGCGTGCAGATAGTCGGGTTGGCGCCTGAAAGCCACCCAATATCTCACTACAAAGTTGATGGAGCTGTCACCAAATTCTAGAAAGAAGAATTCTACTTTTCTATCGGGGAGTAAATTAGGGATTCTTTCAATAGCTGCAACAGTTATTTTTTCTACTTTATCCAAATCATCTCCGTAAGAGATCCCACATTTTAAATCAATTCTGCGCCTTCCATTAATGGTGTAGTGGCGGTATAGATTCTGAAATATGAGCCTGTTGGGAATAACCACATCTTGCCCATGCGGGTCGTAAATGGTAGTGGCTCTTAGCCCTATGCTCTTCACCGTTCCGAATATGTCGTTAGATTCCACAATATCGCCCACATTAATGGGGCTTTGTACTGCCATTATAATGCCCGATATTAGGTTGGCTGCGGCATCTTGAAACGCAAAACCTAGGGCTAAACCAACAACCCCCACACCGGCCAGTACAGAAGTGACAGTCTTGTCTAATTTCAGTACCCCAAGAGCTATCATTAAACCCACTAATATAATAATGAAAGATGTGATGGAGAGAATGAGCTTTACCACAGATTCATTTTGCATAAACCTGTGCATGATATTTCCTAAAAGCTTAACTGCCATTTTAGAAAGCAGGTAGAACGCCACCATTACTAATATGGCAATTACAATATTTGGAAGCATGATAATGAGCTTATCCAGCCATGCTTCAAGTTTGTGCACAACTATTTTTGATGCATCTGTAATTTGTGTAAACATAATGAACTAGTGCATAGTTATATCTTGAATTTATAGATTTTGAGTAGTAAACCTCCATTGCTTAAGATTTGTTTATCAAATAAGCGGGAGTATATGATTCAGTACCTATATCTGGATTGAATATACAGATAATTCAAAATAAAAAAGAATAGCGATGGAAACGATGAGAGATAGAAGACACCACTTTGCGCGCATTAGAACGCAGATGGCCAATGAAAGAACGCTGATGTCTTATTACAGAGCATCTTTAGCACTGCTGGGTATTAGTGCTTTTATTTTTAAATTCTATGTTTCTGTTCTGTTTACGGTAATGTCTGTGGTGGTTTTGCTGGCAGGCTTAGTGTTGGCAGGGTATGGCACTAAGCGTTATTTTAAGTTTAAAAAGAAAATTTTGAGGAGATAATGTCAATAGAAATACTGACGGTATTTATAATACTGGTTGTTGCTCTGATACTGTTTGTATTTGGGCTGGTGGCGGTAGATGTTACAGCCATAATAGTTATGGTTGGTTTAATGGTAACGGGCATTTTAACTCCTGAGGAAGGTGTTTCAGGGTTTAGTAATCCTGCTACGTTAACGGTTTTGGCTTTATTAATAATTAGCGAAGGCCTCAAAACTACGGGAGCTGTAGACCTTCTGGGCGATAAGGTGACTAAAATAGCAGGACGCACCGAGTGGGTCACCATTTTGGTGGTGATGTTAATATCGGCAATTGCTTCTGCTTTTATTAATACTACTGCGGTGGTGGCAGTGTTTATTCCGGTGGTTTTTAGAATTAGCAGAGCTACGGGTATTCATGTTTCTATGCTGCTGATGCCTCTGTCTTTTTCAGCTATGATAGGCGGTGCATCTACTATGGTAGGCACCTCTACTAATCTTTTGATTAATTCGCTAAGTGTAGCCAATGGGCTTGAAAAGTTTAGAATATTTGATTTAAGCTTAATGGGAGTGATACTTTTTGTTTCTCTAGCGCTTTTCTTTTTGTTTATAGGTCGGTTTTTACTTAAAAACGGTAGGCATGCCGTGATAGATGATCAGGAAACAGATATTAAAGATTACATCTTAGAGGTAGAAGTAAAGGAGAAATCATCGTTGATTGGAAAAAAACTAGAAAATTCTCTTTTGCTTAAGCAATCTGATGATTTTAAGGTGCTTAGGGTGGTAAGGGAGAATGCTACACACCCGCCATTGCAGGTAGATAAGTTACAGGAGAATGATGTTTTAGTAATTAAAACAAACATTAAGGAAGTTCTTCGGTTAAATAAAGACGAAAACGTACAACTCTTATCACGACCAACCATTAAACTTGATGAGGAGAAGGAGAATAATTATGACTTGTTTGAAGCATTAATTACTCCAAATTCAGGGTTAATAGATCAGAAGATTAAGGCAGTGAATTTTGAAAAGTACTACAATGCCTATCCATTAGCTGTTCGTAACAAAGGTGTTATGGGGCAGCAAAAAATGATGGATCATAAGTTAAAGTTAGGGGACATTCTTCTTATGGAAGGAGATGTTTCTAAAGATACGCTGTACTCTAGAAAAGATTGGGTGGCTATTCAAAAAATAGCCAAAGAGAAACTTGAATCTAATCTGTATCGAAGGGATAAGCTGGCAATATCGGTTTTCATTCTTATAGGTGTAATAGGGCTAGCGGTCAGCAATATTTTACCTATTCTCATTAGCGCTTGGTTAGGGGTGGTAGCTATGGTTTTAACCCGCTCCATCTCATTAAAAATAGCTTATGAAAATGTAGAATGGAAAGTCTTCTTTTTACTAGCCGGACTTATTCCTTTGGGTACAGCTATGACTAAAACTAAAGCTGATGAATACCTTGCAGATCTTATAGTACATATGACTTGGGGTAATTCTCCTATTATGGTCATTTCGGTACTCTTTATCTTTACCACTCTTTTTACGGGTATAGTTTCTAATCAAGCTACGGCAGTATTATTAGTGCCAATAGCTATAAAGGTAGCGGCTAGCCTTTCTATGCCTCCGGAGCCATTGGTAATTGCTATTTTATTTGGAGCTAATACAAGCTTTCTCACGCCCGTGGGCTATCAGACCAATGCCATGATTTATGGTCCGGGGAATTATAAATTTGTAGATTATTTAAAGGTAGGAGGAGTTTTATGTTTGATTTTTTGGGGCATAGCCACCTTTTTAATCCCTAAATTATACATGTAAATTAAACCCCTCGCTTGTTGCCATAAATATGAATATGCAGCCTGTCGGTGTAGTTGAAGCCGTATTCTTTACAGATTTCAACTAGCCACAGTTGTTTGCTTTTGAGGTCTTCAGGCGAGGTGCCCTGTGGCATTAAATAAATTTTTCCTGAAGCAATTCGGTAGGTTTCTATTAAATCTAAAACTTCTGAAAGGTCTGCCTCAGCATTGATTACAAATTTAAAATTAGCCTTTTCGCTGCTAGCAAAGAATGTCATGGCCTCTGGTTTAATCCTTAGCTTTTCATCATTGTTAGAGTTAGATAATTTTACAGAAACATTGTACTGGTTAATAAGGCTATCAAAGTTTGATGAAGGCTTCAGTGTTCCATTGGTTTCTGTTTCAAACCAAAAATCGCTATTTATCGCTCTCAGGTGGGTCATCAACTTGGTAAGGTCTGTTTGTTGAAGAAAAGGCTCACCACCAGTCAAAATTACATTTAAACAGGAGTGAGAAAGGATTCTTTCGCTCACTTCTTCAATGCTTAACTCCTCTATATAATCTGATTTGGTAAATTTTGAATAACCTTCTTGTTGATCGTGCACATGCTCAAAAGGGGTGCCTTTCCAGTTCCAAGTATAATCCGTGTCACACCAAATACAATGTAGGTTACATAATGATGTTCTTACAAATATGCTGGGTTTGCCCAAGCTTTTCCCTTCACCTTGAATGCTGTAGAATATTTCAGCGTTTCCGTTCAGCTTTGCCAATTTCATAACGCAAAAGTAAGTGTTTCTTTATTATTAGCCTTGTTTAAATCTATTAATAAAAATAGTTTTTGCTAATAAAATTAGTATTTTAGCGTCATGAAAATGTCAGTACAAGAGAAGCTTGAGATATTGGCAGACGCTGCTAAATATGACGTAAGCTGTGCCTCTAGTGGTAGTAATAGAAAGAATAAGAATAATGGCCTTGGTAATGCTACAGGCATGGGTATATGTCACAGCTATTCTGAAGACGGGCGGTGTATTTCTTTGCTAAAGATATTACTTACTAATTATTGCATATACGATTGTGCCTATTGCGTTAGTCGGTCTAGTAACGATATTCAAAGAGCGGCTTTTACCGTAAATGAGGTCGTAGATCTTACTATTAATTTCTATCGAAGAAATTACATAGAAGGTCTTTTCTTAAGCTCAGGCATTTTTAAGAATGCAGATTATACTAATGAAAGGCTTATCAGAATAGCTAAGTCATTGCGGTTAGAGCATAACTTTAATGGGTATATACATCTGAAAATTATTCCGGGCTGCAGCCAGGATGTGATAGATGAGGCAGGATTATATGCAGATCGTTTGAGTGTAAATATGGAAATTCCCACTGAACGTTCTTTGAAGAAAATTGCTCCCGAGAAATCTCTAATTTCGGTTTATAGCCCAATGAACTATCTTCAGGAGCGTATTACTGTGTATAAAGATGAGAAAAAACGCTTTAAAAATGTTAAGACGTTTGTGCCTGGAGGGCAAAGCACGCAGCTCGTGGTTGGGGCTTCTCCAGAAAATGATTTTGACATATTGCATTTAGCCAATAACCTTTACAATGATCAAAAACTTAGAAGGGTGTATTATTCAGGTTACATCCCTGTCAGTAATGATGCACGTTTGCCTGCGCTAACTGCAGCTCCACTAAAAAGAGAAAATAGATTGTATCAAGCAGATTGGCTTCTCAGGTTTTATGGTTTCAATGTAGATGAAATAGTCAATGAACAATACACTCATCTTGATTTAAATATCGACCCTAAATTGGCTTTTGCACTGAGAAACATTCACTTATTTCCTGTAAATATCAATTTTGCGGATAAAGAAATGCTATTGCGTATACCCGGAGTGGGGGTAAAGTCTGTGCATATGATATTGCAAAGTCGTAAACACGGATTAGTCCGGTTTGAACATTTGCGTAAAATGGGTATAGCCATGAATAGGGCGCAGCATTTCATTGAAGTACCCGGACGGCCCCTTTTGAAAACCATAGGAAACCCAGGTTTAATCAAGAATAATATCCTTACTAAAGGAAAAAATCAATTGAGTTTATTCTAATATGATCTATTTGTATGACGGTTCGTTTGAAGGATTGTTATCGGTGATTTTTCAAATATATGATCGGAAAGAAGAGCCCGATAAAATAATAAAAGAGAACCAGAGCCAGGGATTTTTATTTCATGATAAAGTGGTGAATGTAATAACCGATGGGGCACATTCTGCCAGGGTTTTGAAGGGGCTTAAAGCCAGACTTTCTTCAGTAGGGGTAAACAACCTTTACAAATGCCTTTTAAGTGAGATAGATGATATAGAAATGGTGATTTACGGGTATATCAAATACGCCTTAGCCGCAAAACAAAATATAGAAACTGATTTTAGAAATGCCTTTGTTTTAAAAGTGAAACAGGTGGTGAAAATGATCGGTCGAGAGGTGCATAGAATGCATGCCTTTGTACGTTTTCAAAAAACAAAAGATAGTATTTTTACATCTACTATAGCTCCTGATTTTGATGTAATGCCTTTAATAGGTAATCATTTTGAAGCCCGATATAAAGATCAAAAATGGTTGATATATGATACCAAAAGAGGATACGGTATTTATTATGATATGGCTATAGTGCAGATGGTGAAATTTGCCGATGTAGAGTGGCAATCGCGAAATAAGATTAAATCTTCGGTGTTGGATGAAAATGAAGATCTTTATACTACCTTATGGAAGAGTTATTTTACTTCCACACATATCAAAGAAAGAACTAATATGAAGCTTCACATACAACATGTGCCTAAAAGGTACTGGAGGTACTTGCCAGAGAAGAACTAGAAATGCGCGTAGCCATCAGTATCATTTGTGTTTTCTTTTGAGGATAAGTGTTGAATGACCTGCTGCAATTTTTCCTCTGTAAATATGAGCTCATTATTCTTTTTAGTGATTATATCACAGATATTAAGTATGCAGCTTACTTCTTCTTGCTTTAATTCTGCCTGTTCAGTGTATAGTAATAATGAAGTAAGCTTAGACCTTAAGTTAATTGAGCAGTTTTTAAGTTTTTCAGCATAGCTGTTAAGGTGATCAAATGTCAGTTCTGATGTAGGTTCTCGCATGGGAAAGTCGGTTAGGTAATATATATCTGAACGGACTTTCTAAATTAATGTTACCCTCCAACTACCTCACCACCATTTACATGAATTACCTGACCAGTAATATAACTGGCATCTTGGCTACCTAAAAACACATAAGCAGGACCTACCTCAGAAGGCTGTCCGGCTCTTCCTAATGGAGTTTTTTTGCCAAAGTTGTGAAGTTCATCAAATGTAGAGGGTATTAAGGGAGTCCAAATGGGGCCTGGAGCTACAGCGTTTACTCTTATGCCTTTCGGGGCCAGGTTTTTAGCCAAAGATCGGGTGAAGGATAATATAGCTCCTTTGGTGCTGCTATAATCCATTAAATGCGCACTTCCTCTATATGCGGTTACAGAGGTGGTATTGATTATGTTTGAGCATTTATTTAAATGGATTGATACTTCTTTTGTAAACTGAATTAAAGATATAATATTGGTGTGAAAGGTGTTTAAAAGGTGCTCTTCAGTGATATCAGTAAGTTCATCTTCGGGGTATTGAACCGCTGCGTTGTTAACTAAGATATCAATGGTGTTAAAGTCTTCTAGTAGCTTTGATAACACCTCTCTTCTAAAATTTCCGTCTTTTAAATCTCCACTGAAAATGTAGCAAATGCCACCTTCTTGTTCTATTAAGGATGTTGTTTCTTTTGCATCGTCATTTTCTTCGAGGTAAATGATTGCCACTATGGCGCCTTCTCTTGCATAATGAACAGCTACAGACCTACCAATGCCACTGTCGCCACCGGTAATTAAAGCAAGTTTATTTTGTAACTTATGACTTCCTTTATAGGTACTTTTAATGATTTCAGGCTTAGGGTACATAGACCTTTCTTTACCAGGCTGAGTAGCTTGCTGTTGTTCAGGAAAGTTAGTGGGCTGGCTCATAAGCTATGCACTTAATTTAGTGATGGGAGATAGAAAATAATGATCTTTATGCTTTTCTTCCTGAAGGTATGCTAAGCATATTTCGGCACTTTCATCGCACTTATTTATGATAGAGCGTACTTCTCTGTCTTCATGATTTTTCCATTTTTGTGCTAATTTTTTGCAGATATGGATATATTGCTTCATTAAAGTACGTGGTGTATGATCTTGTGGCATTTTCATAATTAGCATAATGCCTGCATCTGCACAATCTATAGCTGAAGAAACGCAATCTTTGTATAGTCCATTTCTCACACTTTTATTGGCTAACGATTCGCACGCCATTACTGAATCGTTGATAGATAATATTACTTTAGATTTTTCCATTGTTCGGTGTAGTTTCTAAATGCTACATCGAATTATTGTGCCAATATGAAAAAAATAGGTTGGTAAGGCTTGTGGAGATAGAAATAATCTATCCTATAAACTTAACTTGAGTAAGTTGTGTTAGTTTTTTGACTTTATTTTCACTTTTTTGAGCTAGTATCATTAGGCTCTACATGTATCATAACTCCAAGAACCTGTGGTAATTTCAATTGTATTTTGTCTTTTACTTCGTGTGCTATAGTGTGACCTTCTTCTACAGAGATGTCAGGATTTACCCATATGTGTAGATCAGCGTGGTACATAACACCCATCTTGCGAATATGACATTTCTCTACCTTATGTACGGTAGTAAAACTCTCAGCTATTTGTTGCACAGCCATTTCAAGTTCAGGATCTAGAGACTCATCAAGCAGCTCGCCAATGGCAGGTCTGAAAATAAGATACGCATTAATTAAAATAAAGCCAGCAGCAAACAGTGCTGCATAATCATCTGCGGTTTCGTATCCTTTGCCACCAATAATTGCAATAGAGATACCGATAAATGCAGCAGCGGAAGTGATGGCGTCACTTCTGTGGTGAAATGCATCTGCTTTAACGGCACCACTTTCTATTTCTAAACCTGTTTTTAGTACGTAGCGGTACAATAATTCTTTAGTAACAATTACTACTACCAATATTATCAAAGTATAAGGAGCCGGTGTTTTGTGAGGCTCCATGATGTGGTAAATACTATCTTTAATAATGATAAAGGCTGCAATAACCAATGCTAATGATATACCTATGGATATTAGTGCTTCTGCTTTTCCATGGCCATACGGATGGTTTTCATCAGGTGGCTTTACTGACCATTTTAGGCCAAACCACATCAGGGTACTAGTAAATACATCACCTGCCGATTCTATGGCGTCTGCTATTAGCGCGTAAGAGTTTCCATATATGCCTCCCAGCGCCTTAATAATGGCTAAAAAACCACTAAATACTATGCCTGTCAGGGTGGTTTTTAACCCTTTGTTACTGGGATGATCTTCAAATATAGGAGACTGTTGCATTGCAGTTAGACGAGTGAAAAAAAATGGAGGCGCGAAAGTAAGAAATCCTTTAGCTAAACCACACCTCCATTCATTTAAATTTAATGCTTATTTCTAGAATCCAGAATATTGATCTATTAAATTCATTTCATCTTCAGTGAATTTTTGGTTTTCTAATGATGCAATGTTTTCCAATAGTTGTTCTGGAGAGCTAGCACCAATTAATACTGAAGCTACTTGCGGTCTGTTTAACAGCCATGCAATAGACATTTGCGATAGCTTTTGCCCTCTTTCTTTGGCTAAAGATGCTAACGCTTTTATTTTATCCTGATTTTTAAGCACACTTTCTTTGTCCAGATAAGTGAAGTTTTTTGCCGCACGGCTATTTTCAGGAATGCCATCTACATACTTGTCTGTTAGCATGCCTTGCGCCAAAGGAGAAAAAGCAATGCACCCAAGTTGGTGTTCACCCAAAGTGTGAAGCAACCCTTCTTCAACCCACCTGTCAAGGATAGAGTAGCGTGCCTGATGTATAATGAAAGGTACTTGATACTCTTTCAATAATTTTGCTGCCTGAGCAGTTTCTTCATGGCCATAGTTGCTTATTCCAATATATAATGCCTTTCCCTGCCTTACCATATCTGCTAATGCAAGCATTGTTTCTTCCAAAGGCGTTTCTGGATCAGGTCTATGGTGGTAAAATAAATCTACATAATCCAGATTCATTCTTTTTAGGCTTTGGTCAAGGCTGGCCATTAAATACTTTCTTGAGCCAAAGTTGCCATAAGGGCCGGGCCACATGTCATAGCCGGCTTTTGAAGAGATAAATAACTCATCTCTATATTGTGTGAAATCTTTTTTTAATATAGTACCAAAGTTTTCTTCAGCAGAGCCATATGGAGGGCCATAATTGTTAGCCAGGTCGAAGTGAGTGATGCCGTTGTCAAATGCTGTTTTAAGCATATTTCTGGCATTTTGTATATTGTCAACAAAACCGAAATTGTGCCATAGTCCTAATGAGATAGCGGGTAAAAGTACTCCACTATTACCACATCTTTTGTAAGTCATGGAATCATAGCGGTGGTCCGCTGCCTTATATTCGGTGCTGTTGGTTTTATCGTTAGTGCGCATTTCCATATATATGATCGTTATTCTTCTGTGTTGTCAAACTCATCATTAGTATAGCCCGGAGGGTTAAATAGGCCCCAAGGGTCAATGATAAAGTTGTCTTTGTCAAAATTTTTCACCCATTGAACAAACAGCAGGCGATATTCTTCTAATGATTCTCGTATTAAGGCTAAGTATTGAATGTCTTTGAAACCGAAGGTTTCTAATCCACTACAGTGGGCCATTAGGTCTCTGGCAGCTTTTCTGATCATAGTGGCATTTTCCATGCGTAAATCGTAAAGGTCAGCAATTTCAGCGCTCACCACTTGTATGGTTAAGGTGGAAGCATCTTCCATCATAAACCTTTTATAGTTAGTGAGCATGGGGTTGTCTTCCGATATCAGATCAGTAATCTTTTCTGTAATCTCCAGTATCTCTTTACCCTTTCGGTATATTGCTAACTTTTGAGGGTTGCTGGCCGCATCATCATTGTCCTCAAGCATAATTACAGTGATTAGTGTTGGTTCATTTCAAAATTAGGATTTATAAGAGAAACATTCATCATCTATAAATCCATTTACAATTACTTTTTATGTTTACGTTACTGATTCATCGTAAGGATGAATTATTGACCTTTTAATCAAAAAAATCATATTGTGACTACACCTAAACAGAATACTATTGATGAATATGTTTCTCGCCTGAATTTGCAGCCCCATCCTGAAGGAGGGTTTTACAAAGAAACATACAGAGCTTCTACAATGCATAGTTTTGATGACTTTGAAGGAGAGAGAAATATCAGCACGGGGATTTATTTCATGCTTACTGCGGGTAATTTTTCTGCTTTTCACAGGATAAAATCAGACGAGATGTGGCATTTTTATGATGGAGATGCATTAAATATTTATGTTATTCACACTGACGGTAAATTAGAAATATTGAAGCTGGGTAGGGATATCAGCCATGGAGAGAGTCCCCAGTTGGTAGTGCCTGCAGGTGCTTGGTTTGCTTCGGAGGTGAGTGATGGTGGTGATTTTGCTTTAGTAGGGTGTACTGTATCTCCGGGGTTCGATTTTCAGGATTTTGAAATGGCTAAAGCCAATGCACTTGTTCAAGAATATCCAGATCATGAACTGATAATTAAAAAATTGACTAGAGACTAGAAATATTAAAAAGGAATTAGTACACTAATCCCTCACTTCACTATGCGGGTTTGATCTCGTCATTATCATTTTTTACATTTATACCACTCATATATTATTTAGTGGTTACTTATTTAATGAACCAGTAGGGGAGAAGCATTGTTTTTATAGAACAGTATTTACACGATAAACGGACGAGGAGTGGGCGGAGCCAGTAAATTATTCACTTAAAGCGCATTACTATGACCATCGTATTTGTTTTAATAGCAGCCGGAGCCTTTATTTTTATTTGTGGACTATTCTTTTCAGTAAGAAGCCAACGTTTGCTGAAAAACGGGGTAAAGACTAATGCGATAGTGCACGATTTTACATTTGAGAATGGTAAATATTATCCTATAGTGCATTTTACTACTTCTGATGATGATGTTTTTTTGGAAAAGTTGTCACAGGGGAGTAACCCTCCGCTATATAAAAAGGGGGATAAGATACCTATCCTTTATAGTCGTAATGATCCAGAAGATTTTTTAATAGATGATCCCTTTGCATTAGTTTGGGCTCCGAGGCTTTTAATAGCATTATCTTTAATAGTTTCTATGGTAGTGGGGTTAGATTGGCTAGGTTATGTAAACTGGTTTTAATGCTTGCATCAAGTTAGGTTATTATGTGTTAGCGTTTATTTCTTGAATATATTTTATATCTTCATTTAGTAAACTCTAAAATGGGTTTATACTGTAACCAAACCATTATAACAACAGTATTAACTATTATTAACCTAATCACATAGTTATGGAAATCAAACTAGATGAAACTCCCTCTCAGTTTCAGATAAAAGAACTTATACACCAGAAAGAATATCTGGTGGCAGGAGAACTCAAGCCCTGGAATGGAAAAACCTCAGAAATATATTCACCGGTATTCTCTGTAAATTCAAAAGGAGAATATGCACGTACGCTTTTGGGTACTATTCCGCATATGGACGAAGCCAGTGCCTTAGAATCTCTGGAGGCCGCATGCAAGGCTTATAATAAAGGACAAGGAGCATGGCCGACTATGCGCGTGGCAGACAGAATAGCATGCATGGAGAAGTTTGCAGAGCAAATGAAAGAGAAGCGTGAAGAGGTGGTAAAACTCTTAATGTGGGAGATCGGAAAGAGCTTGCCTGATTCAGAAAAAGAATTTGATAGAACGGTTGATTATATCTATGATACAATTGAAGACTATAAACAACTTGATCGTGATAGCGCTAAATTTCATAAGCACCAAGGCGTGCATGCGCATATTAGAAGAGGCCCTTTAGGGGTGGTATTGTGTTTGGGACCTTATAATTACCCGCTAAACGAAACCTTTGCCTTGTTAATTCCTGCATTGATTATGGGAAATACGGCAATTTTTAAACCTGCTAAGCACGGAGTACTTTTGATAACTCCCCTGCTAGAGGCTTTTAGAAATAGTTTCCCTGAAGGTGTTGTCAACGTTATTTTTGGTCGTGGTAGAGAAGTAGCTGCACCAATAATGAAAACGGGTAAAGTAGATGTACTTGCCCTTATTGGTAATAGTAAGTCTGCTATAGCTTTGCAAGACCAGCATCCTTTTAAAAATAGGTTGAGATTGGTGCTTGGTTTAGAAGCTAAAAACCCTGCTATTATATTGCCAGATGCAGATTTAGATCTTACTATAGAGGAGTGCTTGGCGGGTACCTTATCTTTTAACGGACAGCGTTGTACTGCATTGAAAATCATATATGTGCACGAAGATATTGCTGAGGAATTTAATGCTCGCCTGTCTAAAAGGGTAGATGCTTTAAAATTTGGTAACCCGTGGGAGTCGGGAGTGAAGCTGACGCCACTTCCAGAGCCTGAAAAGCCTGCATATATTCAGGGGCTTATAGATGATGCAATAGCGAAAGGAGCTAAAGTGATTAATGAAAAAGGTGGTGAAACAACTGAAAATTATATTTTCCCTGCGGTGTTGTTTCCTGTGAGCAAGGATATGAGGGTTTATGAAGAAGAGCAATTTGGCCCAGTGATACCTGTGCTTACCTTTAAAGAAATAGAAGAGCCATTAGATGATATGGCAGATTCGAATTATGGCCAGCAAGTAAGTCTATTTGGTAAAGATATAAAAACCATAGCGCCTCTTATTGATACTCTTGTTAACCTCGTTTGTAGAGTTAACTTAAATAGTTCATGCCAAAGAGGTCCGGATGTTTACCCTTTCACGGGGCGTAAAGATTCTGCTGTAAGCACTTTGAGTGTGCACGATGCATTGCGCTCTTTTTCTATACGTACTTTTGTAGCTTCTAAAGACAACGAGTACAACAATGAGATTCTAAGAGAGTTACTGCAGAGCAGGGAATCAAACTTTGTAAGTACGGATTATATCCTTTAAAATAGGAAAGGGATTCATTTATAATGAATCCCTTTTTTTATGATTCTCTAGCTCCTTCTCGCACTAATATTAAGATCTTATTGGTTTTTCCTTTTTTGTATCTCGATGGTACTTCATCAATACCCACAACTTTAAAAGCATCTATTTTTAATCCATTTCTCAAGATTTTAATAAATATGCTACCATTTACTTCAACTACCTCCATCTGATTGGTTATAGTATAATATGATCTGTTCGTTTTTGCGTTGCAAAGTGACAAGTCTGACCATACAAATTGGGCATCGGCTACCATATTCCACTCTATGAATTTGCAACATTGAAGCGATGTATAGTTCTTGCTCTCTATCTGGTGCATTTTTATTGTATCGCGGCTGTAGTAACGGTCGTTTTCATTACAGGCTACATATAGGTAGCTTTTAGAAATGTTTTCAATATTGTTTTCTACAAAATTTCTTATTTTTTCTAGTTTGGCCTCTTTGGCTCGTATTTCGTAACCGTCTTCACTTTCAAAACTTGAGTTGTGAATGCTAGCGATACCTGTGGCACGCGTTTCTAAATATGCGAGCTGCTGTGCAGTAGTATTATGATTTAATATTATAATACTGAATATTATGAGTAAATATGTTTTCATTGGACTTATATTTTATTGGGTTGATTGATATAAGATATAAGTGCCAATACTTTGCCATGCCTCATATTAGTCGGTTACTGCCGCCTAATGCATTGTTTTAAAGCTAAACCGTGTAATTAATTCCTCAGAGTAAGGAATATCATGGTGTTGATGTCAGCTTTTAAAGTATTTTTTATCGGCATAGAAAGTGCCAAAAGGTATTACGCTGGCTATACCTGCGATTAAAAGAGTTTTAAATTTCCAGCTATAGCTGATGCCTACGTAGAGCAGTAGTCCGATGTAGGCTAAGAATAGCAGGCCATGAGCCATTCCTACATGCTTTACGGCCATAGGCATATCCATGAAATATTTTAATGGCATGGCTATAAACAGTAAGATAAGTAATGAGAGTCCTTCCAGAAGTGCGATTAGTCGAAGTGCTTTTAACATTTTTTTTAAGCAAAAATATACCCTCTGCATTAACTATATAGTATTTGTCAGTTTTATTTCTAGAATATTTGTCGAAAAACATAAGTCCAGTAAGGAGTTAAAAACAATAATATTGTCATTTTTGTCGGTATGTGGGCGAGCCTTTTAAAGTATGTTTAAAGGTTTGGAAAAGTAAAGACAATGAACAATAGGGATAGAAGCATTGCAGGTCATTATAATTCCATGTATGATAATGCAGTAAACAGAATAGCTAATGGTGAGTATGGGATGGATACATTGCTTTCGCACCCAGAAAAGGATAATAGAAGAGGGCTGACACTATTGGCCAGGTTTGGAAGCGAAGAAAAGACTAAGGTCAATGCGTTTCTGGAAGATATTGCTAAAAGTGAGCCTGATCAATATTATTACCCTTCCTCAGATTTTCATATAACCGTGATGTCCATTATTTCAGCGTATGAAGGATTTCAATTATATGATGTCAATATTCATGAATATATTGCTGAAGTGCAGGCATGTTTATCAGGTATAAAAAGCTTTGATGTGGAATTGCATGGAGTCACTGCATCTTCATCTTGCGTATTATTGCAGGGGTTTCCTGATGCTACGTTGAATATGCTGAGAGATCGGCTAAGGCAACATTTTAGATCGCTATCGTTACAGCAAAGCATAGATAAACGTTACGAAATTACTACAGCACATTCTACAGTTATTCGATTTTGTAAACCTTTACAAAACAGCCAATTATTATTGAAGAAGCTAGAGCAATACCGAAATGTTGATTTCGGATTGTTAAAAGTAAAATGTATAGAGCTTGTGTATAATGATTGGTATCAGCGTGCTGAAAATACCACTTTACTACATACTTTTAATTTGTAACCTTTTCTCTTTAGGGTGTTTTGTTTGTCCTTTCTTCAAACAGCTTTTTGTAAGAATTGCTGATGGGGATTAGCTGTTCATTTATAGTCACTGATTTGACGCTTGTACTTGTTATATATTGTAAATTAATTATATAAGAGCGGTGAATTCTAACGAAATCTGTACTTAGTATTTCTTCAATACTTTTCATAGTCATGCGAGAAGTGATGGCTGCACCCACATGAAGGTGAATGCGAATGTAGTCAGCCAAGCTTTCGATAAATAATATGTTGTTAAGGTAGATTTTATGCTGGTTATAGTCTGCCTTGATCATAATGAACTTCTCCTTAGACTTCGATAGCTGCAATTGATCTTTAGCTTTCTGCATGGCCTGTTCGAATCTTGAAAAACTGTATGGCTTCAGTAGATAATCTATAGCATTTAAGTTAAAGCCCTCAATAGCATACTCGCTATGAGCAGTGGTGAAAACCACCATGATGCTGTCCTTTAAGTTTTTATAAAAATCTATGCCCGAGACGGATGGCATGTGTATGTCTAAAAACAAAAGGTCTATGTCTGTGGCGGTGCTAAGGAATTGTAAGGCTTCCTGTGTTTTGTTAAATACCCTAACCAGTTGAACTTGAGATGATCTTTCGCAGTAGTTCTGTATTATTTCTAACGGCAGAGGCTCATCGTCCAGAGCGATAGCTTTTATCATCATATCATCAATATTTAATTGCTAAATCAACTTTAAACGAATCATCTTTATCTTCTATCGTTAAAGTATGATCTTCTTTATAGATTAACTCTAATCGGCTAATGGTATTTGCAAGGCCAGTGTTACTTTTCTCAAACTCTTCTAAGTGTTTTACAACTTTATTGTTGGTGACATTCATAGTTAACTGATTGGGCATTATACTAATGGCTATAATTATAACACTTTTTTCGTCTGGGTTTACGCCATGTTTAAATGCATTTTCAATAAATGGAAGTAGAGTAAGAGGAGCAATTTGTTGCTTTTCTATGGTGCCACTAATGATATAATTAATTACTACGTGTTCATTTATGCGCATTTTCTGAAGTTCAATATAGTCATTAATGCTGTCTATCTCTTTGTGTAATGGCACAAGCTTTTCTTTGGTCTCGGTAACGGCATATCTCATCAAGCCTGATAGTTTCAGTAGAGCGTCAGCAGTTGAGTTAGATTTGTCCTTAAGAGCCAAGGCATAGATGTTATTCAGTGTATTAAAAAGAAAATGAGGATTGATTTGAGCTTTAAGTGAGTTCAATTCGGCATTATGGTGTGCGTTTTCAGTGATTCTTAGTCTATCGCTGGTTTTTAATAGTACAGAAAATAGCATTACGGTAATGTACATAAAAATGTGATGGTTGATCATTACAATGAAATTGGGCTCATCGTGAGGCCTGAAAAATGACCTTTCGGGCATTGGCGGGGGAGGAGATAGATGATGCGTAAGCCAAGAGGGGAGCAAGGAAATAACCACTAGGCCCACAAGCATAAAAAGCGCATATTGATAATAATGTTTATTGAAAAAATACTGAGGGATGAGATAATAATAATTGAAATAAAAGAACATAAGAATAAAGAAGTTACCCGTGAAATCACGGATAGGAGGTCGTGATCCGAATAAAAACGTATTTCCCGGAGGGTGAGGGTAGATGAGTAGCGGAATAATTAAAAACGCTAGGCTGCCCAAAATATGAATAAGGATGAGCTTATTTCTCTTTGTCATGGTTAATACTACAAATTCATAATAAGAATAATAGCATTATCTGATAAAGCTTCGAATTCTAAAGTCTCAGTATTACTTATTGATAGGCAATCTCTTCTTTCTAAAAGCTTATTGTCAACTTCAAATGCTCCTTCTATAATTAAGATAAATAAATTATTGCTCTTAGTGGTTAATGAGCCTTCGTGTCTTCCATTATAAATGCCTATTTGCACATCTTTTTGCTCATCATTGGCACTGATATTTTGAAGTTGATTCTTTATGTTAAAGTCAAATGAAGTTGATGTGGTATCGCAAAATATTTCTGATTCTAACACTAAAAAATTAATGTAATGTTCATTAAAAGGGTTTTTTAGGTGCAACACTGAAGAGTTAGAATGCAATACCTCTTCAACATTAAGTATAAAGGCGTTGTTTTCTATTATACGCAGGTGCCCCGCTAGTGGAATTACAATTTTGTAATATTGAGATTCGATATTTAATTCTTCCTGAGGAGAAAGTAATACATCGTTAACTGCCATTAAACTTGAAAAAGGCCCTTTTCCTTCTTGAGCATAATTTTTATAGTTGAGGGTATGATAAGCTTCATACCCTTTTTCTATAGAATGTCCTCTTTGCGCAGCCAAGTATATTCTAGATGTTTTCTCAGCTATCATGCGCTTACAATAATGGAGTGAGATAATGTAAACCCATCATTTATACTGCCCGATATACTACTTAGCTCTTGTGCTACGCCATCAGAAAATACATTGTCATTAGCGTTATAAGTATAACCATTCATGCCTTTGGTGTATCCATTTTCGCTGCTATTGTTAACTTGATTAACTGCGCTGTCATCTCCTTCCGGAAAAGCAATTTGTGTTACTAAGAGAGATTTTCCCGTAGCATCATAAATATGTACGTGTATATGTGTGGCTCGGCTCATGTACCAGCCGGGAAATATGGTTTTAAAAGCTACCATGCCACTGCTATTGGTTACTTGACGCCCTCTAAGAAAGTGTACTCCACTGTAATCAGTGCTTTGCATAGGAGTACCTCCATACTCAGAATAATTTCCGTCTTTATCACAATGCCAAACATCTACTATGGCACCTTCTAAGGCCGCGCAGTTAGTATTGGCGTCTAAAATTTGGATGTCCATATCCATGCTTATGCCTGTTCTGTCACTAGTAATATCAATTCTGGTTAGTGAGTCAGGGTCTTTTGTGGGGAATGGGCCTTCTGTTTCGCTAGGGGTAACAGCACAATCCGAATCGGAGCCAGAGTCATTATCTCCAGTGTCTCCGCCAGCAACAGGATCGTCATCGCTACATCTGGTAAAAAAAGGTATCATTAAACCTGCTACGCCTAAACTTTTAAGAAACTGTTTTCTTTCCATGGTAATTCATTTGATTTGTGGATTTACTGAAAATACGCATTTGTGTATCCTATTTGTATAAGAGCTGTTGACTATGCGATGAATGATGCCGTTTTTGCGATGAGTGCTAATGAGGATTGAAATAATAGGGTTTTCAAGACAAAGTGCCTATTCAATGCAACTTTCATTTTGTTCTTCTTGTTGCCGAGTTATCTAATTATGAATAGAGTCTTATTGATCTTTTTATTGACACTAGCTTTTATAAAGGTTATGAAAGCGCAGTCGCCTACAACAGCCGCAGAAGTGTATGACTTGGCTATGGATGCATTTACTCAGCGTGATTATCATAGCTCCGTAGAATTTTTCTCTGACTTGTTGAAGCAAAAAGGAAATTCATCGGAAGCTTATTACTATAGAGGACAGTCTTATTATCAGATGAAAAACAATCATGCTGCTCTGTTGGATTTTAGCATGGCTGTAAAACTTAAGGCTAACTATAGTGAAGCTATTTTTTCGAAAGCCATACTGGAGTTTCAATTAGGGATGTATGAAGAGGCGCAGAAAGATTTTTGGAGGATTTTGGATTTGCCTGTGCAGGAGACTAAAGCCATTTATTACCGACTAGGTAGTGCTGGTGTAGATAAGGTTTTTACAGTTGCTAAAAATCAAAATGCTGCTATTTATGATTATTTGGGTCGATGTGCTCTTGCTCAGACAAAATTTGATTTGAGTTTAATGTATTTTAATGAAGCCCTTCAGCTCGACAGTCTAAATTCAACTTATTTGGTGCATAAAGGAGATCTTTTCTATGAAATGGACAGTTTGGAAAGAGCCGAAAAGCTGTATAATCAGGTTATAACTAAAGGAGGAGATGATGGAGAGGTGTTTTTTAAGCTGGCGCTCGTGGCTCATCATAAAGGAGATACATTAAAGAGTAAAATGTATTATGAAAAGGCCCTTGGCGAAAGCCCTGATTTACTTGAGGTATATAAGCAGAGAGGGTATGAATATTTAAAACATAAGCAGTGGCAGTTAGCGTTATCAGACTTTGATCATGCTCTTCGATATGATTCATTAGATGCTGGTGTTTGGTTAAATAAAGGTATTGTGCTTTATAAATTACAAAGAAATGAGGCTGCGCTAATGGCTATAGAAAAGGCTGTTAATCTAGAGCCGGGAAATGAAAAGGCGTATGTAAACAGGGGCAATGTTAGGTATGCAATGGGGGAGTATAGAAATGCTATTGCCGATTATGATTTGGCCATATTATTCAAATCTGATTATGCTATAGCGTATTACCAAAAAGGTGTTGCTTATTATAAAATAGGAGAAAAAGAAAGGGCTTGTAGCAATTTGGCTGTGGCTACTTCAGAGGGCTTTGAGGCGGGTAAGACTGTATTTGAAAAAGTGTGTGAAAATAAATAAGGGCATAACATGTATCAAATAGGATACTTTATGCCCTCGGGTTAATTTTATAATACATCATAATGGTCATCTGCTATATTTACTCATCGAAGATAAACTTCGCAGATGGTTTTGAAGGTTAAGCCTCACTTTTTACTTCATCCTCAATTTTTTCATCCATTTCAGATGGAGGAGTAGTTACAATATTGCCAAACTCATCAACGTATGCAAGCATTTCATCTAGCCCGCCACCGGTAGAGTTTTCTCTGCGCTCCATTTTGCGCTGCATTTTTTCTTCTTTCTTCTTCTGTTTCTTTTTTTCTTTCTGTTTTTTAATAAAGCTATTTTGAGATCGTCCCATATATTATTGTTTAGTTATAAATTTATTTAATGCTGTACTTGGGAATTGTTGCCAGGAATTATGAACGTGAGATATTATGTTCACATTAACTCAAGTTACTGAGTTGGCATAATTTGATGGTAGAACACTGTACAGTATTCTGGTAATTGATAAAATAAAGAACTATGAATCAGGATAAAAAGTGTGGTTGTGATATGCGTGATTAATGCTTTTTCTACCCCGATATTTTACTAAGTTAAGACTTTATTATGGTATTACCTACTTATAGTTGATCTTATCCTTAAATTGATATTATAATTTGGTATTATGTTGGATTAGTTCAATTAATGCGTTGATTTTTACTTCCATGTTAAGGTATTGAAAACAACAGGTTGCCTATAGGAGGCAACCCATTGTTGGTTTATTGATGGGGCAATAAAATACTTAACATTTTTGATTTTCTCTCAATTTGAGCGTAGTCAATTGGAGAGTTTCCATGTATATCTTTAAGCTGCGGGTTAGCTCCATTATCTATTAATAATTGAGCTATTTTTTCGTGGTCAAAAGTTACCGCTAAAGTAAGTGCCGTAGCTCCGTTTTTATTTTGTAAGTCTAATAGAGAGCCCGCGGTTATTAACTTATCTACTAACAGCTCAGAGCCCTTAAATGTAGCTACCATAGTAGCGGTATTTCCTTCACTATCCTGAAAGTTAGTGTCTACTCCATTAGCAATTAAAAGATCAACAACTTCCATTTTTTGATTATAAATAGCCAGTTGCAAAGGGCTAAAGCCTTTATGATCAAAACAATTGATAGTATCAGCTTTCAATGCAATCAGTGCTTTCACCTGATCGATATTCCCTATTCTGCAAGCATCAAAAATATTAACTCCCGACTGCGAAAACGTTAGTGTGGAAGTTATGCAAAGTGCTAGCGCCAGTACCAATTTTTTCATTGTGTATGAGTTTGTCATTAATGATTTCGTAAACAGCCTGAGCCCACTGTTCATCAGCATTCAAGCTTTCGGTATAGTTAAATTCTTGCCCTCCATTTTCTAAAAATAGGTCCTTATATTCTTCGCCTATTTCTAACGTTGTTTCAAGGCAGTCTGCCACAAAGGAGGGTGATACCACAAGTAGTTTTTTAGTGCCAAGTTTTGTTAAATGCAAAATAGTATCATCAGTATATGGTTTTATCCACGGATCTTTGCCTAGGCGACTTTGAAATGACGTGCTGAATTTGGTAAATGGTATGCCTATTTTTTGGGCAATTAGCTCACTGGTTTTAAAGCATGCCGATCTATAGCAATAGGGTTTATTTACAGCCTTATGTCCGCAACCGCAATTGGGCCAGCCGCATTGGCTTTCATTTTCCTTTTGCATATTAAGCAAATGTCTTTCTGGTAAGCCATGGTAGCTAAATAATACATGATCGGGCTGAAAAGAAACCATGTCTTTTCTCAATTTATTAGCAAAGGCATTGATATACCTATCGTCTTGATGATATGAATTGATAAAGTCAATGGAGGGTATTACATTCCATTGAGAAGTGATTCTCATAACTTCTTCAATCACTGAGCCAGTAGTGGCAGAGGCATATTGAGGAAATAGCGGAAATACAATAATATTTTCTACTCCTTGCTGTTGTAGTTCAGTAAGAGCCAATTTGATGGATGGATTTTGATATCTCATAGCCAGTTTCACGATCACATCATCATTGAATTTATACTTCAATTTTCTTACTAATTCTTTGCCATATACCAATAGTGGTGAGCCATCTTTTAGCCATAGTTTCTGGTATTCTTTGGCTACTTTCCTTGCTCTAAATGGTACTATTATGCCTCTCACTAGCAGGTTTCTTTTTACAGCAGGTAAATCTATCACTCTGCCATCGGTAAGAAATTCAGTGAGGTATTTTTTCACATCTCTAACTTTTGGTGAGTCGGGAGTGCCAAGGTTCACTACCAAAATGCCAGTCTTTTGCTTCTTCATTAGTAATACGTTTTAGAGGTAAATGCCTTTTCAATTAATTCCATATGATTGTCTGCCAGTTCATCATAATGGGGATGATTCATCATTACCGCTGGTTTTTTTACCATTTTTTGAGCTATTACATCAGTTAGGCTCAGGATTTCGCTAGCAGATAAATTGGTGTTGAGCTGTAGCACCTCTTCTATAGTGGCTGCCGTCTGGGCTTTGTAGGTGTTTAAAAAAGTCCTTACTTTACTTTTATCAAACCATTCTTTAAGCTGTTTCATTTCATCAAGAATGATTAACTCTGCCTTCCAAATCGCTTTTTTCCTTTTTTTATCCGTGATTTCAATCTGCTCGGTTACGTGATCCAAGTTGTATAATGAAATATTTTCATCGTTGCCAACGGAGTCCGCCACATTAGACGGTAAGCTAAGGTCTATGATCACCTTTTTATTATCAGATGCCACTTGGTGGATGAGGTGTTTTCTATTACTTACTGCTGTTATAATAGCATCAAATGGAGCTAAATCATTGGCTTCCACTTGCTGCCAAGGGTAAATTTTTAAACCATATTCTTTAGCCAGGTTATTGGCTTTTTCATGAGTTCTATTACTAATATAAACTTCTTTAAAATTGAATTTGATCAGGTATTTTAAAGTTTCAGTGGCAATGTCACCAGCTCCAACTATAAGTAGTCGCTTTTCTGATAAATGCGATTTTCCAAACTGGTTTTCAATAATTTTTAATGCTCTGTAAGCGGTACTGCGACTTCCATTTCTAAATGCAGATTCATTAGATATCCTTTTATGACTTTTAAATACTGCTTGTAAGGTACGCTCTAATAAGGAGCCTTGTTGACCTGCATGTACCGCTTGTTGATAAGCTTTTTTTATTTGATTTAATATTTGCTGATCACCTACTACGGCTGACTTTAAACCATTGGCTACTTTTAATAAGTGATGAGCAGTGTCCGTGGTTGTATTATTGATGTGGAACAATGGCGCGGCTTCTTGTACGGGCACATTGGGAGTTAAATTTTTTATAACAAAATCACGAATCTCACTGGCATTAGTAGTAGATGACTCCACGTATACTTCCATTCTGTTGCAAGTACTCAGAAACATTAAGCCAGAAACATCAGTATAATGAGCCTTTATCAGCTCAGTTAGATCACTAGCCCGATTATCTGAAATGTGATAACTTTCTCGTTGCTGTAAGTTGGCCGTAGTATGAGAGATACTTATATATCGTAATAATTTTGTCATATCAACAGGTAATGTTTAAAAGTCCTAACTCATATGATATTTACCTAGTGGTTAAGGAGCTGTGTTAAAGCAAAAAATGGTACTGATCATTTTGCTTATGCTACAAATGTTGTAGGTTTGGTTTTATTTATCAAATTGATAAATTATATGATGTTATTTAAAAAATAAATAACTGGTAAGTCTATAATGGTAGGGCTCTTAAATCTTTTGATTATCAGTTTTTTACTGAATGAGATTGAGGTCTAATTAGATTATTGAATTTATCTATAGGGGATAGATTAAACCAATTTGTAGGCATAGTTTACTAATGATGTTATTTGCAATGGATTGATTTTATAATGATAAATACTCTCATATTTTAATGACACTGCAACAACTACAATATGTAATAGCGCTGGATAACCACCGGCATTTCGTAAAGGCTGCGGATAGCTGTTTTGTGGCTCAACCCACTTTGACCTTACAGGTAAAAAAACTGGAAGACGAAATAGGACTAACTATTTTTGATAGGTCATCACAGCCTATAGTTCCAACCTTAATGGGGGAGCGGTTTATCATTAAGGCACGTCAAATTTTACGTGAAATTGATGGGCTTAAAGAAATGGTTAATCAAGAAAGGAACGAACTGAAGGGGAAATTTAGAATAGGTATTATACCTACAGTTGCTCCTTATCTGTTACCTCTATTTATAAAGCAATTTAGTGATGATCATCCTGATGTATTTCTGGAAATTAAAGAAATACAGAGTGAAGATATTATTACCGGCATTCAGAATAATACATTGGATCTGGGTATTATGGTCACCCCACTAGAGGAAAGTCATATTCGCGAAATTCCGTTGTTTTATGAGCCATTTTTGATTTATGCTCATGCACATCATAAACTTTTGTCTAAGCCAGAGGTAGACCCTAACGATATTAAAAAGAAGGGCCTATGGCTACTTGATAAAGGTCACTGTTTCAGAAATCAGGTATTGAATATCTGCAATGAAGATAGATATAATGGAGGAGCCGAAAGAATTTCTTTTGAGAGTGGGTCTATCGAAACTTTGAAAAATATGATTCAAAGCAATGGAGGTTATACTCTAATGCCCGAGTTAGCCGTAAATGCCAGATATGATACTGATTTTGTAAGGAGATTTTCTGAGCCGCAGCCGGCACGTGAGGTAAGTATTGTGGTGCATAATAGCTTTACAAAAGAGTTATTATTGACTAATTTGAGAAAATCTATACTTGCAGGAGTACCTGACGGGTTTAAGAAAAATGAGCGGTTTATTACAGTAAAATGGAGGTAGCCCTCACCATTGATCTAAACATTAAAAAAGAAACAATTTAGTTATCCATTGTTTAAAGTAAACCGTAATAATGACTAGGAGGTTAAGTCGTTAATCACTAAAATATTTCAACTTTAAAGTTTAAACATTAATATTGCAATATGGCACTATTAGAAGATTTAGAGTGGCGCTATGCTACTAAAAAAATGAATGGAGAAAAGGTAGCTGATGATAAAGTAGAAAAAATACTGGAAGCCATCAGGCTAGCACCTACTTCAATGGGATTACAGCCTTTCAAGGTTATTGTAATTACTGATCATGAATTGAAGAAAGAGATTTTACCGCTTGCATTTAACCAGCAACAAATGGTAGACAGTTCACATTTATTAGTGTTCGCAGCATGGGATGAAATTACCCAAGAAAGAGCAGATGCATTAATCGATTTGAATGTTAATGTAAGAAAGGTTACTAAGGAGTCATTAGCTACTGTTGCAGGTTATTTAAAAAATTTAGTGAATGACACCCCTGAAAATAATTTTGCGTGGGCAGCACGCCAGACTTATATAGCCTTGGGTATGGCTTTAGCAGCTGCAGCAGAGCTAAAAGTAGACTCAACTCCAATGGAAGGCTTTAATCCTGCGGGTCTTGATCAGCTGTTAGGCCTTGATAAAATAGGGTTAAGAAGCGTGTCTTTATTGCCTTTAGGTTATAGAGATGCTGAGAATGATTGGTTAGCGGCTTTGCCAAAGGTGCGTAAATCAAAAGAAGAATTATTCATAAGAAAATAATTGCCGATTAATATTTTGAAAGAGCTGTTTGGGAAACCGAATGGCTCTTTTTTTATGGCTCTGTTAAAAATATCGATAAATCTAAATCTATTGATGAGTTTGTTCGTATAAGAAGCATACAAGTGATAAAGGAAATGAACATGGGTAATAAGAAAGATATTAAATATTCTGTGTTGGAGCTAGCTTCGGTTTCTGCCGGAAGCACCCCAAGAGATGCGTTTGACAATAGTGTGAGCTTAGCACAGCATGCTGAAAATTTAGGTTTTACGCGTATGTGGCTAGCCGAGCATCACAATATGATCAGCATAGCCAGTGCAGCAACATCGGTATTGATAGGCCATGTGGCCAATGCTACTAGTAAAATAAAAGTGGGGTCGGGCGGGATTATGTTACCCAACCATTCTCCTTTGGTAGTTTCAGAACAATTTGGAACCTTAGGAGCGCTTTATCCAAACAGGATAGATTTGGGGCTAGGGAGAGCTCCAGGGACAGATCAAGTTACTGCACATGCCATTAGGCCAGATAGAATGCATGCCGTACACCAGTTTCCTAATGAAGTAGAGCAAATTCAACGTTATTTCTCAGCAGACAATGCTGGAGCAAGTGTACGCGCCACTATGGCAGAGGGTATTCATGTTCCAATTTACATTCTTGGATCAAGTACGGATAGCGCTTATTTGGCTGCAGAAAAAGGTCTTCCTTATGCTTTTGCAAGTCATTTTGCACCTACTCATTTGTTTGATGCCCTTAATATATATTATAATAACTTTAAGCCATCGGCCTATTTAGATGCTCCATATACAATAGCTTGTGTTAATGTTATAGCTGCAGATACTGATTTTGAAGCAGAAAGATTAGCTACCTCACTGGTAAGAATGATGCTAGGGGTAATGACCAATAATTTGGATTATTTACAACCACCAACAGATCCTTCTGCTGAAATTAGAGAAATGATGGCTGCTCCTGCATTTCAAAGAATGCTTAAATATGCATTTATTGGAAGCCATGACTCTGTGAAAACTAAAACGGAACAATTTTTAAAAGATACAGGTGTGGATGAGCTTATGGTGGCTTCACACATTTATGACCATAATGATAGGTTAAAGTCTTATTCAATTTTGGCTGATGTAATGAAAGAGTTGAATCTTTCAGAAGCCTATCACAATTAATATACTTCAGTCTGCCAGGGGGGAAAACACTTTTGATCTCTTGTTAGCCAATCCTCCCTGGTTATTTTTACTTCCCACTAGTTAATATTTCATCTTTAATTTATATAAGCCTTTAGCTGATATGTTCAGCTACATGATTCATTATATCAAATTTTCACAGCACTGACTATACAATTTGCTAAATAGATATATTTATGCTAAATTATTATAGTTATGCCTTTACCTCTATGTCCACGTTGTAGCGCCTCGCAGGTGATTAAGAGCGGTGTTGTTAAAAACCGGCAAAGATACTTTTGTAAAAAATGCAATTATTACTTCACTGTAAGTAAACTAGGCAAACAAATCGATGATTATTATGTGATTAAAGCCCTACAACTTTACTTAGAAGGAGTGAGTTATCGTGAAATAGAAAGGTTGATAGGCGTAAGCCATGTTTCAGTGATGAACTGGGTCAAAAAATATAGAATTAAGGCCCCCGACAGATATGGTTACAAACCTACCTATAGTATTCTCTCTTTTAAAGAACTGCAAGATTATATAAGTAATATGGGAGACCTTAAGTCTACAGGAATATTACTCACACAGCTTGGAGATAAATATATGCTCATCAAATGGCAGCGTATTAAATCCTCTTAACTATACACTTACCAAAACTATACATAGAATTATCCTATCATGGATTAATTTATCATATTTCAATCGATTGCAATTAAGTCTGACGCGTCTTCTTTATAACTAATATTAACCTAACCCTTAAGTAATGAAGAAGGTATGCTCGATTATCTTCCTATGGGCCTCATTTGTTATGATTGATGCCTATGGGCAAGAAGAGAAAAAAGATGAAATAGACCATTCTTATAAACCTCTAATAGTAGAATTAGACCCCTCTGGGAGAAAGTACATTCGTTTTATCACTTGGCATCAGATATGGGGCGAAGATGGAGATCTTAGTAATGATGATCAAGGATTTTCTATGCGAATCAGAAGATCTCGATTGTTGGCCTATGCGCAAATCTCACCACGATTTTTAATATTAACACATTTTGGTCTCAACTCTCTTACCAGTGCTACGGCTGATCCCATTGGTAATAGAGCTACCAATGATAATACCATCAATAGTGCTCAGATATTTTTACATGCAGCTTGGACAGAATTTAAAGTAACATCTGATGAAAGCTTATATATGGGTGGAGGATTACATTACTGGAATGGGCTCAGCAGGCTTACCAGCGCCAGCACCCTTAATTTTATGACTCTCGATAACTACCGTCAGGCCTGGGCATCTTTAGGGCTGACCGATCAATTTGCTAGGCATTTAGGTATTTATGCTAAAGGTCGATTAGGAAAATTAAATTATACAGTGGCCATCAATGACCCTATATCTAATGCATTAGGCTCTAGCGACACACCTGAACCCAATACCATTACCTATTCAGGAAGACGGTTATTAGGAAATGATGCTGCCACGGTTATAGAGGGGTATTTTGATTATCAATTTTTTGATCAGGAGTCAAATAAATTGCCGTATAGAGTAGGTACTTATATGGGTACCAAGCGTGTGTTCAATATAGGAGCAGGTTTTTATAGTCATGCTAATGGCACCGTTAGTGTAGACAATGCGGGCAATATTTCGGGTAATGATGTGAACCATTTTGCAATTGATGCATATTATGATGCTCCATTAGGGCAAGGAGCTTTAAATGGCTATGCGGCATATTATAACTTTAATTATGGAGACAATTACACCCTTGGCTATACCTATGGCACCGGCTCTTCCATTTATGCTCAAGGCGGCTATTTACTACCTAAATTCTCCGAAAAAGTACGTTTTATGCCATACTTGGCTTATAGCACTAGAGACTTTGAGGCTTATGAGAATGCTGGAAATACCTTGCAAATAGGACTTAATAGTTTCCTCAATGGGCATAACGCTAAAATTACCCTAGAATATAACTCTACACTTTATAATTATTCGGGGGATAAGCCCGATAGAGTGAATGGACTCATATTACAAACCCAAATCTTCTTATAATCAACCTTTAATACTATGGATAAACAAAAAATGAAACAATACTGGCGTACAAATCTGCGCTACCTCACTATTCTACTCATTGTCTGGTTTTTGGTCTCATACTTGGCAGGCATTTTAATGGTAGACACTATGAATACCATTCAATTAGGAGGGTTTCCTTTAGGCTTTTGGTTCGCTCAGCAGGGTTCAATATATGTATTTGTGGTTTTGATTTTCATATATGTGGTACTCATGAATAAGCTTGATAAAAAATTTGATGTAGACGAAAAAGAAGATTAATCATGGATGTACAAGTATGGACTTATGTAATAGTAGGGGTAACCTTCGTAATTTATATTGGAATAGCCCTTTGGTCTAGGGTGGGGTCTACAAAAGAGTTTTATGTAGCAGGAGGAGGAGTTCCTCCATTGGCTAATGGCATGGCTACGGCTGCCGATTGGATGTCCGCGGCATCATTTATATCTATGGCAGGCATTATTTCCTTTGCCGGGTATGATGGTGCGGTGTACCTTATGGGCTGGACGGGAGGTTATGTGCTATTGGCCCTTTTACTGGCTCCTTATTTACGAAAATTCGGAAAATTTACTGTGCCCGATTTTATAGGAGATAGGTATTATTCTAATGCCGCCAGAACTGTGGCGGTAATATGTGCCTTGTTTGTTTCTTTTACCTATGTAGCAGGTCAAATGCGAGGAGTAGGAGTGGTGTTTAGCCGCTTTTTGGAGGTAGATATTAACTCAGGTGTTTATATAGGAATGTTTATCGTTTTTATTTATGCTGTGTTAGGTGGCATGAAAGGGATCACATACACTCAGGTGGCTCAGTATGTAATTTTAATATTTGCCTTTATGGTGCCGGCCATTTTCATATCTATACAGCTTACTGATAATGTTTTACCTCAAATAGGATTTGGTAGCACCATGACAGGTACTGATACCTATCTTTTAGATAAACTTAATGGTTTACACCAAGAGTTAGGTTTTGCAGAATATACCAGTGGAAGCAAAAGTACTATTGATGTGTTTTTTATTACGGCAGCACTTATGATTGGTACCGCTGGTCTTCCGCATGTGATCGTGAGGTTTTTTACAGTACCCAAAGTAAAAGATGCCCGCTTGTCGGCTGGCTATGCATTGGTTTTTATCGCTATTTTATATACTACAGCCCCTGCAGTAGCAGCTTTTGCCAGAACTAATTTAATAGAAACGGTAAGCGATAAGGAGTATTCGAGCATGCCTTCGTGGTTCAGTAATTGGGAAAATACAGGTTTACTTACATTTGATGACAAAAATGAAGATGGTAAAATTCAATATGTCGCTGATCCTGATAAAAATGAATTGACTATAGATAGAGATATAATAGTACTTGCTAATCCTGAAATAGCTAAACTTCCAGACTGGGTTATAGCATTAGTGGCGGCAGGCGGTTTAGCAGCTGCATTGTCCACCGCAGCGGGCCTTCTTCTAGTAATATCTACTTCCGTATCTCATGATTTAGTGAAAAAGCAGCTGGCTCCAGATATTAGTGATAAAGCCGAGCTATGGATAGCTCGCGGAGCAGCAGTTTTGGCCGTATTAGTAGCTGGCTATTTTGGTATACACCCTCCGGGCTTTGTAGCCGCAGTAGTGGCTTTAGCTTTTGGTTTAGCAGCTGCTAGTTTTTTTCCTGCAATAATTCTTGGTATATTCTATAAAAGAATGAATAAAGAAGGAGCTGTGGCCGGTATGATAACTGGCCTTGGCTTAACGCTCTTTTATATGATGAAATATAAGCTGGAGTGGCTTGGTGGTGAAACATCATCGGAGCACTGGTGGTTTGGTATCTCTCCCGAAGGTTTTGGCACCATTGGGATGATTGTCAATTTTGTGATATCTTTTGTAGTATGTCAGCTAACGCCACCACCTCCTCCAGAAATTCAAGATATAGTAGATGATATCCGTTTTCCTCGTGGTGCAGGACAGGCGCAAAATCATTAAAATACTATTTTATAAAGAATTATTGAGAACAGGTTGGTGTGAACTAACCTGTTCTCTATTTATAAATATTACTGTTTATTGCATGGCACTTAGATTATACCCTTGCCTTTGGTTTGAAAATCAAGCTCAGGAAGCAGCAGTATTTTATTGCTCTATATTTCCTAATTCTAGAATTACCAGGTTGAATCACCATGCAGTAAGTTTTAGATTGGATGGCCACCGAATGCTCACCATTAATGGTAGAGAAAAGGCAAGTCATTTTAACGATACTGTATCAATGGTAATTTCTTGCGATACTCAAGCGCAGATTGATTACTACTGGCGTAAGCTTACTGCAGATGGTGGAGAAGAAGGATTTTCTGGGTGGTGCAAAGATAAATATGGAGTGTCATGGCAAATAGTGCCACTTGTACTGGGTAAATTATTAGCTGATCCTGAGAAGGCCGAAAGAGTGATGGCACTACTTCTGAAAATGCGTAAGATAAATGTAGCCCCCTTACTTGCCTGTTAATAATACACGTTTTTCATAGCTAATTACTCATCAATGCGACATTGCTAGTTCATTTATTTAGAATAATATCTGTATATACGCTTGCGCGCAATCGTTATTTTTACGTTTATTATATTTTACACAAACATAAACCTAAACCTAAAATGAAAAATTCACTTTATTATCCCGCTCTCATTGATTCTTAGAACCCTATAACTTCTTAGTAGCCGCTTTATTTTTAGTTATAAAAAGGAGCCGGTCAATTAAGTAGAAATTAACATTGCCAACCTTTATTCAAGGGTTGAATAGTATTTCTATGCTTAAAATTTAATAGAATAAATGTGCTTCATGCACAGGGTATATAAAACATTATCAATGAATTTAAACACAAAATATAACAGCAAGCATAGTAGTGAACTATGTGTGGATAGTAATAGTGGCGTCAATTATTGGCTGCTGCTTTTACTCTGCTTTTTACTTCTTAGTAATGGACTGTTGGCTCAGGTGACAGTAGCTTGGGAGAGTCATGATAGCGATCGTTATTTTATTAGGCACCGAGATAGTCGCGTGCGCATGGATACAGGGCCAGGCATTAGCCCTATTGAAGATGGCTATTGGCAAATGGTGCCAGGCTTAGCCGATGCATCAGGGGTTTCTTTCAGGGCGTCAAATTATCCTGATAGGTATTTACATGCTGTAAATGATGAAATATGGATAGAGTCTAATAATGGAGATGCTTCATTTAATGCTTCTGCTACGTTTTATGTAAGGCGTGGCTTGGCAGATAATTCTAAAGTGTCATTTGAGTCATATCAGATGCCGGGCGCATTTATTAAGCACACAGATGATCTTTTATTTATTGCTGCAATAACAACAGATGCCGATAAGGAAGGTGCCACTTTTGAAGCTTATAGTGGAGATATCCATGGGCACGGTTGGTCAAAAGCATCCAACGGAATTATGACTGTTTTTGGAGAAGGAATTAATTCCACTGACGGTATTTTGCAAGAATACCCTAGACCTCAGTTGATCAGGAATAATAATTGGATCAATTTAAATGGCGTATGGAGTTGTAAAGAAGGTTTTCAAGGAGAAGGAGCACCTTTTGGTCAAAAGCTAACCAATGATATATTAGTTCCATTTCCTGTAGAGTCTGCGCTGTCTGGTATTAAAAAAAGATGGTCACGTATTTGGTACCGAAAGACTTTTGCACTGCCATCAGATTGGCACAACGAAAAGGTATTGCTTCATTTTGGAGCAGTAGATTGGGAGGCAGAAGTTTTTATCAACGGAACTAGCATAGGCACTCACAAGGGAGGTTATGATCCTTTTACTATGGATCTTACTAATTACCTCCAAGGCGGAGCCAACGAGTTAATAGTAAGAGTTTACGACCCTACAGATGCCGGCTCTCAACCGGTAGGAAAACAAAGAAATAGTGCTTTTAACACTACTGATGGTATTTGGTATACGCCTTCTAGCGGTATATGGCAAACCGTTTGGTTGGAAGCTGTACCTCAAACGTATGTTGAAAGTATAAAAACAGTACCCAATATTGATAATGGTACTGTTCAGCTTACTGTAAATACTGCAGGAGAGCAATCCGGGGTGTCTGTTTTGGCAGAAATATCTGCTGGAGGAAATGTGGTAAACAGTGTTCGTTCGGCTGTTAATGCTCCATTTTCGATATCAGTACCTAGTCCACAATTATGGTCGCCATCAAATCCATTTTTATACGATGTGAAGCTTACTCTATATGATGGAAATGCCATATTAGACGTAGTAGAGAGTTATTTTGGAATGAGGAAGATTTCATTGGGAGTTGAAGATGGCGTGCGTAAAATGTTTCTTAACAATGAGTTTGTCTTCCAAATGGGGCCACTGGATCAAGGCTTTTGGCCTGATGGATTGTATACACCGCCATCAGAGGAAGCTATAGTCTTTGACTTAGAGGGCATAAAAGACTTGGGTTATAATATGGTTAGGAAACATATTAAGGTTGAACCTGCCCGATGGTATTATCATGCAGATCGTTTGGGGCTTTTAGTATGGCAGGATATGCCCAATGGTTGGAATATTAACTCAAGTGCTCAGCGAGCGCAGCACGAGCTGGAATTAGAACGAATGGTGAAGAGTCTATGGAATTCACCTGCTATCATCATGTGGGTCGTTTGGAATGAGCAATGGGGTATTTATGATCAGGTGAGATTGACCAATAACACTATGGCACTAGACCCCTCCAGAATGGTGAATGGAAACAGTGCATGTTGTGGCGGTGGATCAGAAGGTGGGCATATTAAAGATTATCATTTTTATTCTCCACCAAATGCCCCAGGACCAGACCCCGACAGGGCCATTGTTAATGGTGAATACGGAGGAATAGTGCTCAATAAAGGACATCTGTGGAACCCTAACTATTGGTCTGATTGGGCTAAGGTGGTAGCCAGTGATGGCGAGTTTACAGATTTATTTGTTCAATACTGTAATTTGAATATCTCGCTACGAGATTCGAGAGGTATGAGTGCCGCGGTGTATACTCAATGGACAGATGTAGAAGGTGAGATCAATGGAAATTATACCTATGATAGAAAGGTTTTTAAAGGAGATAAAGCCAGGCTTAAAGCTGCATTAAAATCCACTTATGAAAGCGAGACCATAAGAATGAACCCTCCAATGGGGTATGTAGCATGGGAAAGTTCCAATATCGTAGGTAATTTTATTAGGCATAAGCAAGGTTTGTCACGAATTGATTTCCAAGCTGAACCCATACAAGATTTCTATTGGAAAATGGTGCCAGGCCTAGCAGGTCAGGGAGTTTCTTTCCAATCTCACAACTACCCCAATACTTATTTAAGACACAGAGATGGTCAAGTTTACCAAGATAATAATGATGGTAGTGGCCTCTTTGCTGCTGATGCAACATTTATAGTTGAACCAGGACTAGCTGATGCTTCGAAGGTGTCATTCAGGAGTTTTAATTTTCCTGAAAGGTTTATTAGGCATAGAGAATCTGTGTTATATACCACGGCAATTAACTCCGATTTGGATAGACAAGATGCTACGTTTATCCCTGTTTCTAACAGCCAGATGGTGTCATGGGAGAGTTTCAATATGGCCGGACAGGTCATTAGACACCAAGAAAGTAGAGCTAAAATAAGTAGTGCAGTGTCTCCGGTAGATGATGGTAACTGGCGAATGGTTTTGGGCTTAGCAGGAACTGGTGTTTCGTTTGAATCTGTAAATTTTCCGGGTAAATATTTAAGGCATAGAGACGGTGCTGTTTATCTCGATGCTAATGATGGCGGTAGGCTGTTTAAAGAAGATGCTACCTTTTTTATGAGAGATGGATTGGCAGATGCCTCACGGGTATCTTTCGAATCATTTAACTACTCAGGCAGGTTTATTAGGCATAGAGAGGGGTTGCTTTACTCTGAGGAGATCAGTTCGGATCTTGATAGGAGAGATGCTACCTTCATTATGAATGCAGGTATTGGAAATAGCATGTCTCATGCTATTGTTGAGGAAAATTCTATGAGTTCTGAACCATTAATATATTACCCTAACCCTGTGAGTACGGAATTAACGATTATAGGATTAGCAGCAGGTATGGAGGTGCAGGTATTTGATTATACCGGTAATTTGGTGTTGAAGCAGAGAATTAAAGATGCTCAATTGAGCCGCATTAGTGTAGAGAATCTAAAGGCTGGATTATACTACATTAAGACAGCAAAAGGAGAAGTGAAATTTATTAAAGAATAGCTTTTTTCGGTTGTAAAACTATATAAACTTTTACTAAAACAGCTAAAAATCTGCCTTACAAGCAGATTTTTAGCTGTTCATTATTTTTAAAAATCAGTAGATAACGTAACGTCTTTATTGGTTTCTATTCCATCTTGTAGCATTTGCAATTTGTAATTGGCAAACTGAAGTGCATCAGAGCCTAACAAAATACGTAACGGTTTTTCATCTCCTTCAAAAAGTTTAACCATTACTTCGGCCATTTTTTGAGGATCACCTATTTGGTTACCCGGTATATCTTCGGTGTGTTTGCGCTTTTCTTCTTGCACAGCTTCATAGGCCGCTATAGGTGTTGTGGGAGTCATGGCAGAGTTGCTGCTTAAGAAATTCGTTCTTATGTATCCTGGCTCTATTACCGTTACATCGATGCCGAAAGGAGCTACTTCCTGAGCCAAAGCCTCAGAAATACCCTCTACAGCGAATTTAGTACCGCAATAGATGCCCCAGCCAGCACCAGCGATCAGACCAAAAACGGAAGATATGTTCAGTATATAGCCACTTTTTTGAGCTCTCATGTGGGGAAGTATAGCTCTTGTTACATTCAAAAGTCCAAAAACATTGACATCAAAACTGGCCTTTACTTCTGCATGAGATGATTCTTCTATTCCACCAATAAGGCCATAGCCAGCGTTGTTTACTAATACATCTATAGTTTTAAATGTAGATATAGTAGTTTCAATAGCAGTTTTAACGCTGTTTTCATTCAAAATATCTACCTCTAAGGGTAAGAAGTTTTCTAAAGAACTGCCTACTGCTGATTTTAATTTATCCAAATTTCTGGCCGTGGCTGCTACCTGATAACCTTTTTCTAATAACGTTTGAGTTAGGCTTAAACCTAAACCTTGTGAGCAGCCCGTAATAAACCAAGTTTTCTTTTTGCTATCCATAATACTAATTGTTTATGGTGCAAAAGAGCAGTTAATCTATGGGGTTGTGTTTGTTTAAACAGTAGGCAAATTTGTGACTTTCAAAGATGATCTTGCGCGAATGTGTTTTTTCTGAATTGAGAAGGAGGTATAGAGGCTTTTTTTCTGAAAAACGAAGAAAATGCAGCCTGATCCGAAAAGCCTAAAACGTAGGCAATGGCCTGAATATCCCAATTGGTTTGTAATAATAATGACTTTGCCTCATATAACATTCTGTCTTGAATATGATCTCTTAGTGTTTTTCCTGTTTGTTTTTTAACAAGAGTATTTAAATAATTAGGGTGCACGTTCAGTTGGTCAGCAAATTCTGTTGCGGTTTTAATAGACAAAGTAGTTTGTTGGTCCTGTATCTGAAATGCTTTTTCTAAAAGGTTGAGAAAGTTATAGATATAGCTATAATTTTCTGATACGGCTATATTTTGCAGACTTTTGCCAGATCTTTTAGCCAGTAACAGTATCATTTGAAGATGGAGCAATATAGCATCTTTCTTGTCTTCTCGCTCACTTTCATATTCTTTTAATATATGTTGAAAATAGGAATCAACCCTCTCAGAATCTTCTGGGTGTAACGAAACTACAGCTCTATTGGCTTGGAAAAGGGGGTAATGGCGAAACGTTTGTAAAACATGATCTGCCTGGGTAAAATAATTCGGATGTATAAGGCAAAAATGTCCTCCTGTTTCTTTGGAGGTTATTTGCCATGACATTAGTTCATCGGGGTGCAAGAAAGCAATATCTCCGGGTTTTAGATCGTATTGGTGTAAGCCAATGGTCAATACTCCTGTGCCAGAGGTAATATGAAAAATTTTGTAAAAATCTCTTCTGTTGGGTGATATATAATCTTTAACAGGGTAGTTTTCCCTGTTTTGAACACTGAAGTATTGTGCATTTAAAGGGTAATGCTCTACTTCCATTAAAGGAATTTTGAAGTTTTCTTCAGCAAAAGTTTCTAATGGAAATCTGGGAATCTTTGATTTTGACATGGGGTAGTTTTTATCAAAAAGTGGCACCAACAAAAAGGGGATTTTAGAGCTTTTTTAGTATGAGCCGGCTTAACTAGCCGGCTGTTTTTGTTTTTTATTTAAAAGTAAATGAAAAATTAAAACTAAAGCGCCAAAAGCAGCTCCTGCAATGGCTACACCTTGCCATTTAAAATGCGTCCAAGCCAAGCCTCCTACAAATGTGCCAGTAGCACCACCTACAAAGTACAGCACCATATACACCGTGTTGATCCTATTTCTTTCTGGTGGGTTGCCTTCAAATATGATGGTTTGGTTAACAATGTGCACAGCTTGTATGCCAAGATCCAGCAGCAATGCACCAATGATTAAACCAATAATACTGGCGTGAGAAAAACCCAGAATGGCCCATGAAATTAATATAACCAAAACAGAAATAATGGTAATTAAGTTTTTATTGTATTTATCTGCCAGCCTACCCACATAAGAAGCTGCAATAGCACCTGCCATACCCACAAAACCAAAAGAACCAGCGGCATCGCTGCCCATGTTAAATGGTTCTTCTTCTAGTAAAAAGACCAGTGTGGTCCAGAAAATACTGAAACAGGCAAAGGCCAAAGAACCGCGTAAGGCTGCTAGCCTTAGTTTTGGCCTGGTTTTAAACTGTACTACAATTGATTTTAAAAGTTGATTGTAGTTACCTTTAAATTCAGGATGTAGTTCTGGAAGTTTAAATTTTAGCAGTACCCATAAGAGTACCATAATGCCCGCTGCAATGTAAAACATGGCTCTCCACCCTAAATGAGCGCCCACAAAACCGCTAATGGTTCTGGAGCCGAGTATACCTATGAGCATGCCTGTCATTACTGAGCCAATGGCAGCACCTCTTTTTTCATCAGAAGCCAACTGTGCAGCCATAGGCACAAATAATTGTGGTATAACAGAGGTAAGTCCTATTAAAAAGCTGGCTACCATTAAAACCTGGATACTTGGTGCTATAGCAGCAGAAAGTAATGCCATGATAATAAATATGAAATCGAATAAAATAAGTTTTTTACGTTCAAATTTATCGCCCAATGGCACTATAAGAAACAAACCTACTGCATATCCTATTTGTGTTAACATGGGGATTAAACTCACCTCTGACTCTGCTATATTAAAAGAGCGGGCTATTTCTCCCAAAAGTGGCTGATTGTAATAATTGTTCGCCACTACTAGTCCTGTTCCTGCAGACATTAAAACAAGTAATGGCTTTGAAAGTGTGTTGTTTGTCAAATTTATTCTAATAAAATAAGTGAAAACGAAAAGAAAACTTATGGCCTGATAAAAAGTAAGAGCTACCCCATTAAAAAGGCAGCTCTTTCAAAAGGGTGTTTATATGGCTTTTATAGTTTTTCTACTTCGTTACTAATAAAGTTTATTTCTTCTTGTGAAAGTTTCACATCCATTGCTTTCGCATTTTGTACGGCCTGGTTGGCATTACGAGCACCCGCAAGGGCTATCGTTATTCCTGGTCTTTCTACTGTCCATCTAAGTACTAGCTGTGCTAGTGTGGCATTTTTTTCATTAGCCAAAGGTTTAATTTTATCTAAAAATGCATTGGTTTTCTTGATGAAATCAGCTTGGAAGTGCGGGTGATTAGCTCTGTGATCGCCTTCCGGAAATTTGTAATCAGCAGTTATTTTACCCGTTAGTAAACCTCTCTCTAATGGACTATACGCTAATACCGATTTATTGTTTTCTATACAGTAGGGAACGGTTTCATCTTCTACGCCACGGTTTACCATGCTAAATGGTATTTGGTTAGAAGCTAGTTTTACTGTTTTTTCGGCTTCAGCCATTTGTTCTGCATTGTAATTACATACGCCAGCATACCTTATTTTTCCATCTTTCAATAGCTTTTCTACAGCTTCAAAAGTTTCACTGATAGGCGTGGTGCTTTCAGGCCAATGGATTTGATATAGGTCAATATAGTCTGTGCCAAGTCGCTTTAAGCTATCTTCACATTCTTTAATGATGCTTTCTTTACCAGCATACTTATATATATCTATTTCTTTGCCACTGTTGTCTTTACTGTGAAAAGCAAAATCGCCTTTAGCCAAATCCCAGCGCATACCAAATTTGGTTAAGATTTGCACCTTGTCTCTGCTGTATCCTTTTATGGCTTCACCCACTATCTCTTCGCTAGTACCTTGCCCGTAAATAGGAGCGGTGTCTATTGAAGTTACCCCCTCGTTGTAAGAAGCTTTTATGGCATCTATGGCATCTTTGCGTTCAGTTTTTCCCCACATCCAGCCCCCGGCAGCCCAAGCACCGAATGTAATTACTGAAACATCTAAATCTGATTCTCCTAATTTTCTATATTCCATTTCTTTTAAATATTAACTAGTGTAAAATGATATTATCTGTAACTATAAATTTGATTTAGGTGGTTATGTTATGTGTTATCCATGTTTTAATGATGCTAGCCAGCAAAATAGAGCAGTTAAAGCTAAAGCAGCAAATGCTAAGTAGCCCATTCCCAGTTGACTTTGAGAAAACGGGTTGAATAAAGCAATGGCGGAGTAACTGAGAAATGAAGTGATGAAAAATGTTCCTCCTCCTGTTATACCGTTTGCTATGCCTGCATATTGAGGGAAACGGGCTAGTGCATGAGTGAAAAATATATTGAATGTAAAACCTGCTGCCGCATGAATAATGAAAGCTGTGGCTGAAAGGCTATATAAGCTTTGCCCATACCAATAGGCTGTGACCATCATAACAGAGGCGGTTAATCCTTGGATGATGATGGCTGTAGGTGATTTTCTACTTACTTTTATTTTAATAATAGCTTTGGATAAAAAGCCACCGCACATCCAGCCTATCCCCAGTAGTAAAGATATATACCCAGTGATTACAGGTGAATAATGCATTTCATGCTCTATAATAAAAGGCCCTGACATGCTGTACATCATTACCAAGCCGTAGCTGATGCCTGTAAGGGCAACTCCCAGGGTGAAGTCAGCCGCTTGGAACATTTCTTTATACTTAGTTAATGTAGCCTTTAAATTCAGATCGTGGTATTGCTGAATGGTTTCTCCTGAAAACAAAAATTCAAGTAAAAACATAATTAGGCCATAAGCCGTGAGCAAGTAGAAGTTACTGCGCCAGCCAAAGTAATTCTCTAGGTAGCCACCTACAAAAGGAGCTATTATAGGAGCTGCAGCCCATACAATAGTCATAGTGCTGAGTAAGCTCTTTTGCTTTTCTCCCTCGTATACATCAATGAAGAATACCCTTTTGCTCACTATGGCAAACCCCGCACAGATGCCTTGTACTATTCTCATGGCTAGTATTACTATAATGCTGTCAGATGTAGCTATTACAAAGCTAGATCCGGCAAATAGAAGGAGCGAGGCCATGGTAATTTTATACCTGCCAAAGGCATCCACTACGCTACCTGCAATAAATTGAGTGAGGCCATAACTAATTAAAAAGCACGATATGGTTAGTTGTATCTTGCTTTCAGCCAGACCTAGGTCTTCTGCCATGTGTGGCATAGAAGGTAAATATATATCAGTGACTAAACCTGATAAAGGCACTATTAAAAAGGCCAGTAAAGTAGCTATACATTTATTGGCACTGGTAACGGTTTTGCTTGCTATCATTAAGTGTATTTATTTTCCTATTGATTCTTTCATCAGGTATATATTACCTGCAGTTTTATTGTTTCTATAGGCTGTGAAAGCACAATTGCCGGTAATAGAACCGGCAATTGTCAATAATACATGTTTAAATAACTTACCTACTAGGCAGTTTCTTTGTAGCTGCTGGCATTATCCAGTTGCTGTATGTCTTCTTTGGTCAGCTCTGTGTTGGCAGCTTCAGCAAAAGCTTGTAGATGACTGCTTTTAGTGGCACTGGCAATAGGAGCTGTTACTGTAGGCTTGCTGAGTAGCCATGCCAGCGAAGCACTGGCTTGAGAAATATTATGCTTTGCGGCTATATCGTCTAAAGCATTAAGTATCTCCAACCCTCTTTGGTTGAGGTATTTCTCAGCAAAACCAGCTCTAGCCTTGCCCTCAAAATCTTCTTTTGAACGATATTTTCCACTTAAAAAACCACTAGCTAAAGAAAAGTATGTGATAACGCCTAAGCCTTCACTTTTACATAAATTAGCAACGCCTTCTTCAAAACCTTGGCGGTCATACAGGTTATATTCTGGTTGGAAAACTTCGTATCTAGGTAAATCATGCTTTTTACTGACTTCTAATGATTCTTTTAACCTTTCGGGAGTTAAATTAGAAGCACCAATGTGCCTTACTTTACCAGCTTTTATTAGTTTTTCATAAGCCCCCAAAGTTTCTTCTACAGGGGTTCTGTCATCATCCCAGTGTGTTAGATATAAGTCAATATGGTCTATTTGGAGTCTTTTTAATGAATCTTCTGCCGCTTTTATGATATAATTTTCGGTCAAGTCTTTGTGTCCCTGCCCCATGTCTGCGCCCACTTTTGTAATGATATTTACTTCATTTCTAATGCCTCTATCTTTCAGCCATTTTCCTATAATAGTTTCGGATTCACCTCCGGTATTGCCATCGGCCCAGCGAGAATAAACATCGGCCGTATCAATGGTGTTAAAGCCAGAGTTTAAGATATTATCCAACATCTTAAATGACTCTTTTTCATTTAAAGTCCATCCAAAAACATTGCCACCAAATACTATTGGAGCTGTATATAAATCTGTATTTCCTAATTTTCTGCTTTTCATAATTTTAATTGTTTGCTGGTGAAACTCTTAATTTTTGATTTTTCCTCCTTTGGATAACTATGCTTATGGCAATGCCTATACCTACAGTGGCCATAGAAGCCCCCACAAGTTGTGCGGAGGTGAAGCCATAGCCCATAGCTATTGGTAAACCTGCTAAATAAGCTCCCGAGGCATTCCCCATGTTGAAGGCGCTTTGGTTCAATGAAGATCCTAGCATTTCAGATCCTTTTGAGGTTTTGATCATTACCATTTGAATAGGAGTGGAGAGTCCAAAAGCTATTGCCCCGATGGCAAACGTGGTAATCAAAACCATGGTTTTATCATGAGAAAGGTAAGTGTTGGCAACAAGTGCTATCACCATTAGCGCTAGCGCAATGATTACCGCCCTTAATGGCGAAAATTTCTCTGCCATTTTAGCTCCTATTAAGTTGCCCACCACCATGCCTATGCCTGCTATGATCATTCCGTAGCTTACCACGTATTCTGGGTGGCCAGCTACTTCGGTTATTAGTGGGGCTATGTAGCTATACCATGCAAAAAAGCCTCCTGTACCTATGGTAGTAAGGAAAAATACCATCCATAGCTGTCCGCTTTTTAGTATTTTTAATTCACTTTTTACGTTTTGATCAGGGTTCTTGGGTAATTCGGGCATCCAAAATTTAACGGATAGCACGGCTAATACACCTACTATACCTACCATATAAAATGAAATGTTCCAAGAAAAGTGATGGCCGATATACGTACCAAAAGGTACACCTAATACATTGGCCACCGTTAACCCTGTAAACATGGTGGCTATGGCTCTGGCTTCTTTTCCAGGCTTGGCCACTTTACCTGCCACTACAGCACCAATGCCAAAGAAAGCACCATGTGGAAGACCGGATAAAAACCTGAATAACATTAGACTTTCGTAGCTATTAGCAAGTGCTGATAAAGTGTTAAATACTGTAAACCATAGCATGAGTGCTATAAGCATAATGTGTGAAGGCCATTTGGTGCCTAATGTAGTTAATGTGGGCGCTCCTACAACTACACCAAGGGCATAAGCAGAAATAAAGTGTCCTGCCTGAGGTATAGTAATATGTAAGGCGCTGGCTACATCTGGCAATATGCCCATAATTACGAATTCGGTCATGCCTATGCCAAATCCTCCGATAGCCAAAGCAAATAAGGCTTTATTCATTCTATATATTTATTATTAAAGATTACGCAATTGATCTCACTACTTCACCATTTTATACATACAAGTAAGGCTTGCCATAAGTAGTTAACTTTATATCATTGTTAAAACGCTGATATAGTAATTCCGTTTAGGTAAATATCTATGGCATTTATGTAAATTTACATGATAGGAAGTGTGAAGGTAGTTAATTCTTAATTAAGATGAAGAGGTATAAGCAGTTTGAAACTTTACTGATTGATGATTTTGAGGCAGATGTTTGGCCACACCCCAGGCATACTCATAATCATTTTGAAATAGTATTTATAGCCAAAGGATGTGGCAGGCACTACCTTAATGATATAGATTTTTGTTATAAGAAAGGAGATTTATTTTTACTTGGGCCAGATGATGCTCACGAGTTTGTGGTAAAGAAAACTACTCGTTTTATATATTTTAAATTTACTAAGCTGTATTTTAATGCTCATGGTGAATTACCGCAGCCAGGAGATTGGAATCGTGATGTAGATCATTTGCTGTATAACCCCGAAAGAAAAACCGGGAGCCTATTAAAGCTAAAAGAAGATAAAATATTGGTACATGGATTAATGGAAATGGTGGTGAATGAATACTACAGTTCCAGGTTGCTGAACCATAAGATTATTTTTCAGATATTCAGTATTATTATGCTGGTGCTGAAAAGGAATAGTAGTGAATCTAGCCCTATGGCTTTGCATCATGCAGTGCAGCCAGGTACGGCTCAAGAGTTAATCGAATACATAGAACTGAACATCTATAACCCATCAAAACTTACGTTGAAAGCTATGGCAGCTCATTTCAACTATTCTACTAATTATATAGGCATGCTTTTTAAAGAAAAAGTGGGTAGTAGCCTTAGAGATTATGTTAGTGCTTTTAGACAACAGCTAATAAGGCAGAGGCTTGCACATGGTAATGTGGCGCTGAAGCAAATAGCAGCAGAGTTTGGGTTTGTTGACGAAAGTCATTTGTATAAATTCATAAAGAAGAATAACCTGAGGTAGGTTGTCTCAGCTTATGTGCGGACTGTCAAAATATCAATTTCCAATAAGTGTAGCACTTTCCATTCTTTTGTTAGTGTCCACATATTATATGGCTATATCAAATGTAGGGTGGGGCACCATACATAATTATTTCATTTTTGTACACTGGCCAGTTTTTTATCCTACTTTCTATAATGGAGCTATAGGCATGTGGACCACATTGATTTTATGGTATCTATTTGTTGGGGGACTCTTTTCAAATCTGTTTATGCTCATTATTAAAGTGTTTTTTGCCAAGGTTAGTAAGTGAGTGTTGTTCAAAGTAAATTTCATATAAGCAATTATTTGAAATACATTTCTTGCCATTTCATTTTATGAAAAATCGAAATACGTAGTTTTGTTTAAGAAATAAAATGTATCACATGGCATCAATTTTTAAGCAGGCTTTGCTAAAAGTCTCTATAACCGCTATAGTAATAATACTAGGAAATCAGCCTATCATGGCTCAATTTCTAAATACAGGTACGGTAGAAGAAAAAAACGAACAAGAAATACCTGCTGATTCTTTAGGTAGGCGCACGCCACAAGGAACAGTAAATGGGTTTATAGACGCTGTATCTAAAAACAGATATAAGCATGCAACGGAATATTTTGACTTAAATGAGGGGTTTCAGGCAGATGCTACTGAGGCCGCTGAATTAGTTAAAACGCTTATTTTAATGCTAGACCAGGGAGGTACGTTATTCCCTAACGCATGGATAAGTAATGAAGAAGGGGGAAGTGCAGACGATGGGCTAAAGCCTGATTTTGACAGGGTGGGAACAGTCAGTGCCAACGGTAAAAACATTAACATATTATTGCAGAAAAAGACAGATGCAAGCGGATATCCTATCTGGTTGTTCAGTACTGAAACTTTGCAGAGAATATCCGCTGTTAAAGAAGATTTCAAAGAACCAATAATTAACAGAGTATTACCCCAAATCTTATTGCGTAACAACCGTATGGGAGTGCCCATAGGGCATTGGTTAGCTATTTTTGGCATAGTAGCTATGGCTTATTTCCTATGTATTTGGTTGATCAAAGGAATAAAATATGGGTTGAAAAAAGTATGGAAAAAAGCTAATACTGAGCCTACAGCAGGTATTATCGAAGCATTTAGTTTGCCTGCGCGCTTGTATTTCATGATTTTTATTTACCTGAAGGTGGCGCAGTATATCGGAGTATCGGCTATTGTAAGACAGCAGTTTAGCTACATTACCGTAATAGCATTTTGGGCCGCGTTGTTGCTTTTATTTTGGCGAATTACCGATTTTATAGCTGGCTTTACTGAAAGAAAAATGAGCCTAAGAGGCAATTTGGCAGGTGTCAGCGCCATCATGTTTTTGAGAAGAGCCGTATATATCTCCATTGTGATCTTTGGAGTTATAATGGGGCTCAATACTTTGGGGTTTGATATTACTACTTGGTTAGCAGCATTAGGTATAGGTGGTATAGCTATAGCATTGGGAGCTCAGAAAACAGTTGAAAATTTTGTAGGTAGTGTTACTTTGGTTCTAGATCGTCCTATAAGAGTAGGAGATTTTTGTAAAGTGGGAGACACCACAGGCACTGTAGAGCAAATAGGTATGCGCTCTACTAAAATTAGAACATTGGAAAGGACTATTGTAACTATTCCTAATGGTGAATTTTCTAGCCTTAAAATTGAGAACTATGCGCATAGAGATCAATTTTGGTTTCACCCAGTACTGAGTATGCGTTATGAAACTACGCCCGACCAAATGAGATATTTGCTGGTAGAGATAAGGAAGGTGTTGTACGCGCACCCTAAAGTTAGTCCTGATCCTGCCAGAGTAAGGTTTACGGGTTTAGGAGCCGATTCACTCCCCTTAGAAATTTTTGCGTATGTAAATGCTGTGGATTATAATGAGTTTCTAGAAGTAAAAGAAGACTTACTATTAAGAATAATGGATGTTGTGGAAGAGAGTGGTGCTGGGTTTGCTTTTCCTTCTCAAACAATTTATATGGCTAAAGATGAAGGTGTTTCTTCAGAAAAGGCGGAAGAAATAAAGCAAAAGGTGGCTGAGTGGAGAGAGCATGACCAAATGGAAATTCCTAATTTTAGCCCTGAGGCCATCGAACAATTAAAAAGTTCTATTGAATATCCACCTAAAGGATCTACTCAGAATAAAAGAGGATAATTTTTTATCAAAAATATTTAATTTATATTAAGGGTGGTTAGATTAAATATTTTTGATAATGAATATTAAAATTGCTTGGTTGGTGGGGATTTGTATTTTCCTTAATCAACGCTGTGCTTCGGATGATACCTCCATAATAGTAGTGGATACACCTACCGAACCATTGCCAGAAGTGCCTACAGGAGAACAGCCAGATAGCGTGGCTTTTGATTCCTTAACTATCATTTACATGAATGATATTCATGGCAAAATCGATAATTTCGGAAAGGTTAAACATGTCATTGACCATATCAAGAAAAATACAAATACTTTGGTCCTTTGTGCAGGAGATATCTTTTCTGGTAATCCTGTGATAGATCAATATGCTGATAAAGGCTATCCTATAGTTGATTTGATGAATGATATAGGTGTAGATGTTGCAGTTTTGGGCAACCATGAATTTGACTATGGCCTTGACGTACTCGCAGAGCGATATCAACAGTGCAAGTTTGATTGGATTTGTGCAAATGTTAATGCTAATGGTTCGGTACTGCCTCAGCCGTCAGCATATGTAGTTAAAGAATTAAACGGCTTGAAGGTGGTTGTAACAGGGTTTGTAGAAACCAATGGCAAGCAAGATGATATTATTCCGGCCACTCACCCTTGGCGAGTTGCAGATATCTCATTTACACGATTTCAACAGGGAATATATAATTTCACCAATATTAAAGGCTCTACTCAGGCTGATTTGTCAATATTACTGAGTCACTTAGGTGCTTATTCTGATTTTGCCATAGCACAAAATGTAGATTTCTTCGATCTTATTGTGGGAGGGCACACCCATGCTAAAGTAGATACAGTTATTAATGATATTCCGGTAGTGCAAGCGCTTAGTAATCTGGTGTATTTGGGTAGGCTTGATCTGCTCATAAAAGACGGTGAAATAGTTCAAAGCACGGATACAAAAATAGACCTGAATGCATATGAAAGTTATGATGCCACTGTTCAGGCTAAAGTTGATGCTTATAAAAAGGAAATGGATTTTAGTGAAAAGGTAGGGTACACTGAAGAACCAATGAATAGCAGAGCAATGGGGTGCTTTTTTACTGATGCGTTAAAAACATATCTAAATACCGATTTGGCCATTCAGAATGTAGGAGGAATCCGCTCTAACTTTAATGCAGGAGATATTACTAATGGAGAAGTGTTTACTATGGATCCATTTGGTAACCAATGCGCCATTTTTAAAATGGCAGTTAGCGAATTGGAAACATTTTTTATGAACTCAGGTGAAGGTTACTATATTAGTGGGGCTCATTTTGGTACAGCTGATGGGGGGCTGGCCTTGCTTGATGATGAAGGCAATGTTTTTCCTGAAGCAGACTCATTAACCTTGGCAGTAAATGATTATATTCCTGCACAATTTGATTCTTATTTCCCATACGCCAGAGCTAATTTAATAGGGTCTACCACTGCTGAAATAATTATTAAATATTTAGAGGAACAAGACCAGGTTGACTATGAGGGGTGTGATAATTATCAGTCTTATTAAAGCAAAAAAAAAGCGAGCTCTCGGCTCGCTTTTTTTTCTAATTCTATTATTATTTTGCTAAATGGCCATCTAAACTAGAATCGCCAAATTCATTGTCTTCTTGCTTGGGATCACTTCCATAATCATTGTCACCTCTATCACCTTCTGTACAAGCTAATATTAGGTTGTAAATGGGGATAAGAAGGAACCAACCACTTTTACCCACATCGTGCATCCTTCTAACGGCAACTGCTAGAGAAGGCACAATTATTATGAAAGAATAAATTGAGCTAAGAAAAGAAAGGCTGCTAGATACATAAATTAGTGAATTTAGAATCAGGCTTATAATAAAATTGATTAAAATAAACATCCAATATTCTTTTCTGCGAGCTCTTCCATTAAATTTAGCATAGTTTTTCAGTACAGATACATAATACTCCATAAGTTAAAAAAGTTTAATTATTAATAAAGCTAGATACTATGGTCCTAATTTAAGTAACCATTGAATCATTGGTAAAATATATAATTTTTTTCAATTGGCATCTGAATACCTCTATTTTTTTTAATTATATCTTAAATTTCTTTTAGTTATAATTTTTTACTCACTAATACATTTACTAGTAGATACTTAGCACTTGTTGGTTTGCCTAGTACCGCAATTGGTCAAAACAATAGGAGGAATATGTAGTTTTTACCCTATTACATTAATTTCAATTAAGGATTTTAAAGATTGAGTGGACCTATATGATGAAGCGTTATAAGGCATTGCAGGTAATTCTATGTATTTCTCTTTTGTTTGTTAGTCTACCCGGGCAGAGTCAAAAAGTATTAACAGGAGATAACCTTACTTTTGGCATGTACGGCAGGGTGGGAGTAGACTTTTTTACAGAAAAAGGCGGATCTCCCGGTCGGAGTTTTAACCTGAATGGTATGGGTAGCAGAGGGGGAAGGTTAGAAGAAGGTGATTATGTAGAATTAACTACGCGTTATAATTTACCATTTGATTTAGATTCAATTGCAGATAGAAAGCCCGAAATCTATGTTCAAACTAGGTTGGCTATGTTTTCGCGCAGTAATACATTTATAGGTTTTAACGCTACCAATTCAATCAGCGACTTGGTTTTAGTGTTGCCTGAAGTTTATGTAGAAGCTACTAATATATTTATGCCTGATCTGGATATTTGGGCGGGAGCCAAGTTTAACAGGGGGGATGATATTCATATAGCAGATTATTATTATTTTAACGACTTGAGTGGTCAGGGAGTAGGTGTTAAATATAAAAATACCGAGGCTTCATTTTTATTGGCTACTAGCCCTGATAGTACATTAAATCTACCTCCATATGTTTATAATAATTTAGTCGATGGATCTTTGGCACCATCGCTGAGGCAGCGTTTTATCCTTGCATTACAACATCAAGTAGCGCTATCGGATAACTCAAATGTTAGGTTATTAGGAGAGTTTCATAGAATAGGAAAGGCTGAGCAAGTGGAAGACAATAAATTGCTTTTTCCGTCTAATGATGGATGGGTATTGGGGGCAAAGTATACCACAAAAGTTCAGAAAGATTACGATGATTCTCAATTGTCTTTTTCGGTAAGGTACGGCACAGGCATAGCCAATGGAGGTGATGGGGCGAGTTCAAGAACTTGGCTCACCTATGGAGCATATAATGAAAAAGATACCACTTTCAATGGTGCTTACTCATGGAATAGTGCCAATGAGTTTATGACAAAGTTGAGGTCCAACTTGTTTTTGCAAACTTATGCCATAGGAGTAGTGAGTAGAGGTGCGTCATCTTTTGATAATAAAAGTGTGAACGCAGCAGGAGACTCTGTTTATAATCAAAAGAAAAGCTTTGTGACTGGAGCTAGAACTTCTTGGTTTATAAAACCTAGATTTATGTTAATGAATGAGTTGAGTTATCAGGTTCGTAAAGACGGTACTCAGCCTAAAGCCGAAGCCATTAAGTTTAGTATTGCCCCTACATTGGTTCCTTCAGGAGAAAAAGGAATTTATGCAAGGCCTCACCTCAGGTTTGTGTATTCATTTGTATGGTATAATAAATATGCATATCAGCATCAATATTCACCTTATTTGGTGGATTCTGGGCATAAACGGTTTGGACATTATTTCGCTCTTAAATCAGAATGGTGGTTTTAGACCTCCGATATGGCGGTAGGGTAAAAAATTGATCAAAAAGTAATTAACTCATGTTGATTGCTTTTTTGGCATATAAATGCTTGATATTAAATTTTTTATGTGCGGGTTATACAAACTTTGTGCGGTCATAGGCTTTAAATTAAGCTTACTACATTAGTTAAAAGTAATAATTTCAGGTTTACATACAATTTAAATTTTATTAATTTGCAGTTTCAAAATTGTATGTAGTGGCTAAGAATTTATTTTTTTCGGTATTTTTTTTATTTCTATTTATTTCTTCAATTCAAGTAAAAGCGTCTCATATTATAGGCGGTGAACTTACATACGATTGTATTGGAGGAGGTAAGTACAATATTACATTAGTTATTTATAGAGAGTGCAGTTCGTATGCAGTCTTAGAAGATTATTATCCGTTGCAGTTTTATGCTAATGATCTGGATATTCACGCATCTAAACCCTTAAATGTCAATATTTACAAAAAGTCTGTTACAGAAATACAGCTTTACTGTAGCTCTGCTATTACTAACTGTAATGGAGGCACTGAACGTGGGGTAAAAAAGGTGATTTATCAGGGACAAGTAGACCTAGGTAAATACGGTGAAAGTGAAGATTGGCGGTTATTTTGGAGGAGGGCTTCTCGAAGTTCAGGAATCGGAACCATAGTAGCTCCTGATCAGCAAGATTTCTTCATTGAAGCTTCCATTAATAACTTAGATGGTAAATGTAATTCCTCTCCGGTGTTTAATAGTTATGCTGCTGCAAATGTTTGTTCAGGTATTGAGCAGGTTTATAACGTAGCAGCTAATGACCCAGAGGGAGATCAGCTCAATTTTACTATTGAAAGTCCTAAAGTCAATTATAATAGTAACGTGGTATATAGTTCTGGGTATAATAAAGAGCACTTTATGCCTATGCAAGGTAAGGCCGAACTAAATAAGAATAATGGCGACCTTACTTTTACCCCCACATTAGGAGTAGATGGTATTGTTGATATTAAAGTGGAGCAATTTGATGAGGAGCAGAGCCTAGGGTGGGTAAAGCGTGCCATGCAATTCACTGCCGAAGAATGTAATACCGAAGCGCCAGTATTTACTGATTTTATTAAAGAAAACACCGATTCACTGGCTTTCTGTGCCAGAGATACAATAAGGCTTTCATTTGAGGTTACAGACCCTGATAATGAGAATGTAGTACTCCGTCAGTTGAATGGTCCTAGCGTGGTAGGCATAAATCAAAATGGTACTACTAACCCAAGCGGTAATATCTTTTGGGTGCCTGATAACTCAGAAGCTGGCGTGCATTATATTATTATGGAGGCCAAAGATTTATCTTGTCCTAAGCCGGGGGTAACATTAAAAACATTTATAATTAATGTACTTCAAGCACCCATTTACAGCTTGCCAGAAGATAGGTCTGCTGCTTGTTATGAAGCCTTTACGCTTGACCCAAAAGTAAAAGGTGGTGACGGAAATTATCAATATTTATGGAACTCAGGAGATACTTCGCCAACATTATATGCGGGTATTGGACAATATCTTCTTAAGGTAACAGATGGCAATGGCTGCAGCACATTAGATTCTACACTTATTTATAATGAATTGATGGCCGATTTTGTGCCTCTAAAACCATTTTGTATTAATGAGCAAGTTGACTTTACTAATAAATCACTGTTGTTGAACTCCGATAAGGAGATAGTAAAATATTATTGGGATTTTGGAGATGGAGCCACTTCAACCTTGGAAAATCCTACTCACACTTATACACAGGCAGGAGCCTATGTAGTAAAGTTTACAGTTACTGATAATGGTTCTCCTACATGTACTAATACAACCACAAGAAAAATCACCATTTGTGAGCCGCCAGTATTTGACTTTAATTTAAATGGTATTTGCTCGTTAATGGCCTTTGACATTACAGTTTTTGAAGATGTTGGCTTATGTAATGATTTAATAAGGATTACTTACAGTTTTGGAGATGGTTTTGGTGTAACTACTGAACCAGATTCTATTTTTTATACGGCAAGACATGTGTACCAAAGTGGTGGTGATTATGAAATTAAGGTGACGGCAGTATCTCGAAATGGTTGTGTCAATACTGTTAAAAGGATGCACCATATCAACGATTCTCCATTAGTGCAAATTCTTCAAGAAGACTATTATTTTGTCTGCAATGATCCCGATACCTTACTCGAAACCAACATTTTGTCAGGAGGTACGGGAGAAATTGAATACTTCTGGTACCCTGGGTTTGAAGAAACCGAAGATTTGTTCATTGATAAGGATGGAAATTACACGGTCTTTGCTACTGATGAACTGGGGTGTCGCACCTCAGATGCTATCTCTGTTAGATTTCCACTTAATGCACGGATGGAATATGACCCTTATTGTGAAGAGGGAGATATTGTACAATTTTATAATAAGTCGTATTCTATGAATAGCGAGATCACAAGCTATAGCTGGAATTTTGGAGATCCAGAGTCTAGTGATAATACTTCTACAGAAGAGAGTCCGTCACATGAATTCTCTAAAGAGGACGAGTTTGAGATTGAATTTATAGTTAAGGATGATATAGGGTGTACTGATACAATGACCCACTATAGCGGTGTGATTGTAGAAGCATTTTCATTGCATGGAGATATAACTATAAACCCTGCTTTAAATGAATTTTGCTTAAATGATACCGCAACATTTATCATGCCCGAGTTTAAAGGTGAACAAGACTTTATGTACTGGGTTTACAATGAACTAGACACTACATGGAACGATGAGCTATTACATAAAAGATTTAAAAAGGAAGGCAATAATACTATCGGCTTTAATATTGAATATAATAATAATGACCTAACTAGAGATGGGCAGTATTGTAAAGCTAATTTTGATACCAATGTTTTAGTAAAACCATTGCCAGATTTAACATTGAAAGGTCCTGACAGATACTGTCAGGGTGATCCTACAGAATTTAGCTACGCTTCAGCTGACGTTATTTCATCTGTACTGTGGACCATTACTGACGTTCGTAATAGCACTCCTCCCTTTCAGAGTACAAATGATACTTTCACTTACAGTTTTCCTTTAAGATCTACCTACAAAATAGATTTGGCTGCTACTAGCGATTTAGGTTGTGTGAGCACAAGAACATTGGTGGGTACGTCTGATCAAGTGGTAATACCAGACTTTGTAGCAGAGGAAGGATGCGCAAAAGAGCCACTAGCTTTTAGAGAGGATTTTATTGATACATTCGAGAATGTTACTGATTATCGTTGGGATTTTGGTGATGGCTCTGCCTTGATAGAAGGTACAATGCCTATGCCTTTGACCACTCATACCTTTCAAACAGGAGGCTCATACAATGTTAGGTTTACAGTAATCAATAGATTTAGTGGTTGCGAAAAAACAAAAGAGAAAACCGTTAATATATTGTATCCACCACATATTGACTTCAGTTTCGATACCATCTGCGCTAAATCTGTAATGATTTTCGAGAATAAAACCACCAAAGGTGATGCTGAAATCGCTGGATATCAATGGCTGTTTCATGATGGCAGTAGTCAAACTACAAAAGATGCTGCTTTCTTCTATAAAAATTCTGGTTATTTTCCTGTGAGTTTGGTTGCTACATCTACAATAGGCTGTACAGATACTCTTACCCAATATGTTTATGTGCAACCATCACCTTATGCCAGAATAGAGCTTCCAGAGCAGTTTGTGCAGGCCTATTTACCCATGCAGTTTTACGATGCTTCTGAAGGTAATATAATAGATTATTACTGGGAGTTTGGAGATGGTCACCAATCAAATGACCGGGACCCTGTTCACACCTATTCGCAGATTGAAAAATATCCTTTAACTCATATTGTGACTAACGAATATGGCTGTAAAGATACCGCAGTAGTGAAGCTTGACTTAAATGTATATATTGATTTTCCTACCGCGTTTAGCCCTAATGGAGATGATAAAAACGATGAGTTTAAGTTGATTCAGCAAGGTATAACTGATGTGCCGGTTTATAAAATTTATAACAGACATGGTCAGGTTGTATTTGATGGCAACGGAAATCCTAAATCTATTTGGGATGGAAAGTACAATGGCAAACCACAGCCTGCGGGTGCATATGTAGTCCATGTGCAAGCTGAAGATGCATATGGAGAGAAATATAATATGAAAAAGAATCTGGTACTATTAAGATGAGGTTTGTTGTATTAGTTGGCTTATTAGTATTTGCATTATCAGCACAAGGGCAAATACAAGAGGTAAAGTTTACCCAGTTTTTTAATTTTCCTGTTTATTATAATGCTGCAGTAACTGCCAACATGAAAGAAGATTACAGGATATCTGGTATTTATCGAAAGCAGTGGAATGCTATTAATTCGGAGTTTGTCACTTTTGGAGCCTCCGGAGAGTGGAAGTTCGATAGAGGTTTTAGTGCAGGAGATAGCTGGGGCATTGGCGTTTATATGCTTGACGATCATTTAGGTCAAAACATCCTTCAACATCAGGAGGTAGCAGCCACTATAGCTTACCATCATAGCTTAGATTTTCAGGGCAGGCATATACTTTCAGCCGGAGCAGGGTTTAACTATTCTAATAACAGTTTAGATATCAGTAAATTACTTTTTGAAAGTCAGTTCGATGGTTTTTCTTCCAATGTTGAAATTCCTAATGGAGAGTCTTTTTCTAATGATCAATTCTCTAATTATGATGCTACGCTTGGCTTAAATTATAAGTTTCTGATCAACAAACGGTGGAGTACCTCTGTAGGGGCAAGTTGGTTGAACATGATTAAGCCTGCAAATGGCTTTTTTGCAGACAGTGTGAATACAAGCCATATGAATCACAAAGTGGTAACAGGCAGTGTAAGGTATCAGCTAACGGACAAGTTGGGGCTTTCGCCTAAGTGGATGGTGAATATTCAACAAAAAGATACAGAGTTGAGTGGAGGCGTTGTCGCAGATTATTTAGTGTCTCCGCAAGTTAATTTTAAATTAGATGGAGGTATTTTAACTCAATTTAGCGAGTACGTGAGTTTATATGCAGGCGGAGATTATAAAGGTTTTGAAGTGCATGTTAGTTACGATTTTTCAATATCGGGCTTAAAAGAGATTGCAGAAGTAACCAACGTGGATTTGTCGCGTCCGGGAGTTTTTGAATTATCATTTATTTATAAAGGAATCAGGAAAAGCAAGGCTAGCACCTATACTGTGCCGTGCCGAATATTTTAAAGTCAATGAAGCGAGTATTATTTTTTATTCTTAGTTATGGCTTGGTTTTATCAGCCCATGCCCAAAAAGATGTAAGCTTAAAGTTGGCTAATGATAGTTTTAAGAAGGCCAATTATTATCAAGCTATTGTTCTCTACGAAGAAATATTAAAAGTTGCGCCTAAAAATATAGAAGCCAGCTTTAAATATGCAGAGTCATTGTACGCGGCCAGAGATTTAAAAAAAGCGGTAAAAGCGTATGATCATTTTCACTCCATAATAGTTAAAGATAAAGAGTTAAAAAATCAGTATTACATTACCTACCTCCATAGAGGCAATGCTCTTATGGCCACACAGCGGTATAAAGAGGCGCAGATTGTTTACTTAGAATTAATGAGGATGCACCCTCAGGATAAGAATTTTAGGCAGGTGAAGAGGTTAGCTAATGCTAAAATTAAGTCATGTACAGATGCTGAGCTTTTATTGAGTGAGCAGTACCTTAAGGAGTTTGAAGTACAGAGAATGGAGGAAGGCGTTAATACTCCTTACTCTGATTTTGGCCCCGTTTGGGTTAATGATAACGAACTACTCTATACTACACTGCACGAAGATACGCTCCTTGTAGTAGATAGAAATAGTGATTTCATGCCCGTAAATAATATTTATAGGGCCAGGAAGTCTTCCGCAGGATGGAACACCCCTGAGCATGATGCTAATTATAATCATGATTTTTTGCACACGGCTAATGGCAATTTTTCTAAAGACAAAAAGAGTTTTGCATTTAGTGTCTGTCAAGAAAATGCTAACCATGAGATTAAATGTGCTATTTATATCAGTTATAAAAAACATAATGCTTGGTCTAAGCCAGAGAAATTAAAGAGTGGAATAAATGAAGCAGCTAGTACTAGTACGCAGCCCACTTTTGGTGAGTATAGAAGAAGGCGAAGCACCGCAGAAGTGCTCTATTTTGTGTCTGATAGAGTAGGAGGAAAAGGAGGGCTAGATATTTGGTATTCGGCAAAAGACAGAGTAGGGCGGTGGGCACCTCCGGTAAATTGTGGTAGTGGTATTAATACCGCAGGCAATGAGATTACACCTTTTTATGATTTTGATAATGAGACTATGTTTTTTAGTTCAGACGGGCATTCTGGTTTGGGAGGGTACGATGTGTTTTCTTCTACGGGAGGCTTAAAAAGCTGGAGAAGACCTTCCAATTTAGGTGCAGCTATTAACTCTGGCTATGATGATACTTATTTTTCTTACAGGGTAAGTGGTGCTAATGGAACCCTCGTGTCTAACAGAGATGGAGCTGCCTCTGCATTTGGTCAAAATTGTTGTGATGATATTTATTACTTTAATCAAAAACTGATTTATAACTTGCCAGGCATAGTGGTAAATACTGACTCGGTGGCTATTCCTTATGCTGAAATAGGTGTGTCGCTTGTGCCAGATTCTGTTAGCTGGATGCCAGAGCCTACAGAAGATGGGCAGTTTAAGCTAAAATATAGAGCAGATAAACCTTTTAATATTATAGCCAAAAAGAAGGGGTATAATGCTGAAATAGTGTCTGCTGTTGATGAAAACAATGATTTTAAAGATAGTGTAATTATTGTGTTACATAAAGCTATAGAAGACATGCAGCCGATAGCCTCTAAGACTACTACCCAACTGCCCGTAAGTATTGATGAAAAGGAGGCAGAGATAAAATATAAGGAAGAAAATATGGCCATTGACCAGTTTAAAATAGATCGACTGGGACGATTAACTCCTGCACCTAAAGCTGGTGATTTAATTAGGCTTCCTAATGTTTTCTTTGAATTTGGAAAAACTAGCATCAGTAAAATGTCAGCCAAACAATTAGACATGCTAGTGAAAATAATGAATGCTGCACCTGATATGCAAGTGGAAATTGCAGGGCATACGGACAGTAAGGGGGAAGAGAGCTTTAATCAGAAACTATCTCAAGATAGGGCTGATGAGGTAAAACGATATCTAGAAGAGCATGGCATTAATGCGATGAGAGTTAAGGCTGTAGGCTATGGAGAAAATAAACCCTTGGCACTAAATACTAATCCCGATGGCAGTGACAATGAAGGTGGTAGAGCGCTCAATAGAAGAATAGAAGTACTGGTGATTAAAAATTAACATTTTGGAGTTAAGTGCAGGAGGTTATACCAACAATCATGTATTTGATCATCATTAATTAACATAAAATATTTCTCTTTAATTTTTTGATTTGCTATCTTATAAATTAGATAGCAACCTGTCTTCATGAAGAGACTCTTTTTACATATTGTCATTGTACTTCCACTTATTTCGATAAGTTGTATTAATGATAATGTGTGTAATGATTGCTCGCTACCTGCTGACCCAGTAGTTATTCAATTAAAGGATGTTAACAGTGGAGATAACCTAATGGCTTCAGGTGTTATAAAGGCGGCTACGGTTAGCTTAGACAAAAATACGCTTCCGGTTAACTGTAAGTATAAAATCAATAACAATCAGATTACTATCGATGGTATAGATTATGAAGAAACCAGCCGTAGTGTGAAGTTATTTGTGGGGCATCAGTCATATGATTTAGTGCTTAGTATCAACAAAGTAACCAAAGACTGCTGTTCATACGCAGAGGTTAAAGAAATAAAAATAGAGGGGCAAAAAGTACCCTACGCTGCTGATGCCCGAGTGTATACCGTATTTTTAGACGGTACCCAATTCATGTAGTTGCCCCTGTTTTATTAATGTATTCTTGAGTCTATATACGAATCTACATTCTCTTTGGTAATTACCTCCAAAGGAAATAAATCTTCCTGAGGTAGCTCCTTATGAAACAATAGATGGTTGGTAAGGTGGCTAATGCCGAGTTTTACCATTCGTTTTGGGTTTTGGTTAAGTAAGAAATTAATGCTGCCGTTTTTAAGATATTCTACGTTTTTCTCTAATAAGTCAAACCCAACCAAACGTATATGCCCTAAATTATGAGACTCTAAAATGGAGGCTACAATGTGCGTGCTTTGAGATGTAGACACAAAAATAGCATCAATTGAAGACCTTTTTACTATGCTTATTAACTCCTTTTCTAAATTAAGCAGGTCAGGAGTATTAAGGTGATGACTTTCTATAGTGTTGTTAGAGTTTTCATAATAATCACGAAGCCCTTTTTCTTTTGCTTTTAAGTGAGCAGAGTTGTCAATATCTTCGTAAATATGCATTACAGCTATATTTTCGGTGTCTTTCTTTTGTCCTAGGTGTAGTAATTCACCAGCTACGCGCCCACTTTGGTATAAATCCTGACCAATGAAACTCACAGGATTGGCTTCAGGAATGTTGGTGTTGAAAAGCAGAAAAGGTATTTCCTTTTTCTTTAATATTTTAAAGGCATCTTGTGACTCTCTGTAAAATATAGGCGCCATTAAAACACCATCAAAGGGCTGCGTTAGGGCTTCCATGCCTATTGACTTGAAGGAGTTTTCATCATACAGGTCGAATGCAAAAGTGGTAATTTCCACTCCATAATGAGCCCATTCTTCTATGCCTTGTGTTATGCCCGATTGTGATAGCGCCCAGTATTCATCCTGAGAAGCATTAGGAAGTATTACAGCTATTTGTAATGACCTGTTAGATCCAAGTGTTCGGGCTATTAAGTTGGGTTTGTAGTTGGTTTTTTTTAATACTGATTCTATGCGTTTACGTGCTTCTTCTGATACTCTACCTCGCTTGTGTAATACACGATCTACAGTACCGACAGAAACACCCGCCATTTTTGCAATATCTTTAATTCTTATGTTGCCTTTGTTACTCATTTGTTATCGGTTATCTATCAAAAATAATCAATCACAGTTAAAGTAAAACATAAAATATTATTTCGTGTTTAAACATTTTTATGAAAACGATTTAGCCGGAAAATTTACTTATGTGTTGCGAACACATTAGTTCCGTTGTCGCGCACAAGTGTAAAAAATATTTTTATTTTTCACCTTACGTCACTACATTGACCTCTATAGTAAAGGGTAAGATAACCTTCTGATTTGCTGACAATTGTATTTGGTTTTTAAGTGTTTTGTTTACATTTAAAAATTGATTTTCAAAAAATCTTCAGAAGTACAAAATTTTACTAATACTTATACATTTTAATCAACCTTTAAACAATCATGTTAAAACCTAACCTCTTAAGGGATTTACTCCCTGTTAAAGTCAGTACTTTATTATTTCCCTGGCTTTACCCTAAATTTTTCAATATAAAAAGCGTATTAATTTTCACTGCCATGTGTTTAATTGCCATTACGCAACTTCGTGCCCAAACCACTGTAGTTACGGGTGTGGTTATGGATGCAGTAGATGACTTTCCTTTACCAGGAGTAACAGTACAATTAAAAGGCACCAACACAGGTACCGGCACTAATAGTAATGGTGAATATAGCATTGAAGCTGGTCCTGATGATATTTTAGTATTTTCATATATTGGTTTTGCTACTCAGGAAGTGCCGGTAGGGGTGAAATCAAAAATTGTAGTAAGACTACAGCAAGACATTCATGAGCTTGATGAAGTAGTAGTTACAGCATTAGGAATAAAGAGAGAGACCAAGGCGCTGGGCTATGCTGTGGCTCAGGTTGATGGAGATAGGTTGGCTCAGGCCAAGGAAGTGAATGTTATAAATTCACTTTCTGGAAAAGTAGCCGGTGTAGATGTTTCTTTACCTTCTTCAGGGCCTTCAGGCTCTTCCCGAGTTGTAATCCGGGGTAACTCGCAGTTAGATGGAAATAATCAGCCTTTGTATGTTATAGATGGTGTACCCATGGAGAATACGCAGTTGGGTGCAGCAGGAAAATGGGGTGGTTATGATTTGGGCGATGGATTGTCTAGTTTAAACTCTGACGATGTAGAATCCATATCTGTATTAAAAGGAGCATCTGCAGCTGCACTGTATGGCTCCAGGGCTTCTAACGGTGTGGTTTTGATTACCACCAAAAAGGGAAAGTCTCAGCAAGGAATAGGCGTTGAATATACTAGCAACGCTACTTTTGAGCGTGTGCTTTCTAAGTTTGATGATTACCAAACTACGTATGGGCAGGGCTACGATGGTCAGTTGCCAGATGAGAATGATGCAAGCTTAACTACTCAAGTGGCTTGGGGTGCACATTTAGACCCTAACGTAAGCATTCCTATTTATAACGGAGAAATTAAACCTTACGGTGCGGTGGATGACAATGTTTTGAGTTTCTTCAGAACGGGATCAACATTCACCAATACCGTGGCGCTTACGGGTGGAAATGAGGTTGCTAACATGAGGTTATCAGTCTCCGATATGAGAAATAAAGACATTGTGCCTAATAGCGATATGTCTAGAAATACTTTTTTATTGAATGGTTCAGTAAAGCTGGGTGAAAAGTTAACTGTAAATGGTAAAGTAAACTATGTATACGAAGAGGTAAACAACAGACCTGCTTTATCAGATAATGCCAATAACGTAGGGCTGGCCTTAATAGGCTTGGCTCCTAACTTTAACCAGAAATGGCTGTCTGAAAATTACAAAGACGAAAACGGTAATTACTACGATTGGAACGGTGGTAACATTTATCGCATCAACCCTTATTGGTCTATCAATGAAATTACCAACGAATCTACCAGAGACAGAGTGATGGGCTTCGTTCAGGCTAATTATGACTTCACAGATTGGTTGAGTCTAAATGTGAGAGCCGGTACAGATTTTTATAATATGAGGTTCAGTAACTTCTACTCAGAAAGTACGCCTACTTGGGAATCTGGTGCGCTAGAAGAGCAAACCGTATCGGCTAAGGAAAATAACTTCCAGGCCTTGCTACAGTTTAATAAAGACTTGTCATCGGAGTTTTACATTTCGGCTTATGTAGGTGGTAATATAATGAAGAGCAGATATGAGCGCTTTTTAGCTACAGGTTCTGACATTATTGTTGATGATATTGCTGCCATTCAGAATTTCATCAACCAGAATAATGAATACTTAATTACCCGTAAGCAAATCAATTCTGCATTTGCTACAGTGCAAACAGGCTATAAAAATACGTACTTTTTAGATGCCAGCTTAAGAAATGACTGGTCTTCTACTTTGTCTTCTAATAACAATTCTTATCTCTACCCATCGGTATCAGGTAGTTTTGTGTTCTCTAACTTTATCAATTCTACAGATAAACTATCGTTTGGTAAAATCCGAGCTTCTTGGGCTGAAGTGGGTGGTGATACTGACCCTTACAGGCTTAACCAGACATACAGTGTTAGAAGCTTTTCATTATTGGGTAGACCTCTAGGTGAAATTAGTGGAACTGATCTTCTTAATCCAGATTTAAAACCTACCAGAACTTATTCATATGAGTTTGGTACAGATTTAAGGTTTTTAAATGAGCGAATCAACCTAGATGTGTCATATTATCACTCATCTACCAAAGACCAGATATTGAGATTGAGAGTGCCTTCTACCAGTGGTTATGACTATGCCATAGTGAATGCTGGTGAAATAGTAAATAAAGGTATAGAAGTGATGCTTACCGGAAGACCAATAGTAAGTGAAGATTTTAACTGGGATGTAACGGTCAATTTTGCTAAAAATGTGAATAAGGTAGTGAAGCTTCATCCTGATTTGAAAACTTTAGCCTTGGCAGAAGCACGCTGGGCAGGGGCCATAGTAGCTGCGCAAGAAGGTGAAGCTTATGGCGCCATCTTAGGTAAGAAATTCAAGCGAGATCCTCAAGGTAACATTATTCATGAAGCAGGTTTGCCAGTAGTAGATGAGGAAGCGGGCTTGCAAGTTTTAGGTAACGGTGTTTATGATTGGACCTCTGGTTTGACCAATACATTTAGATACAAAGGGTTTAGCTTAAGGGTTTTGGTAGACCTGAAAGTGGGTGCGGATATATATTCTATGAGTAATGCATTTGCCTATTCTAACGGAACCAGCAAGCATACTTTAGAAGGAAGAGAAGGTTGGTATGCATCTGAAGAAAGAAGAGCAGAAGCGGGGGCATCTCAGGAAGAGTGGACACCAACGGGTGGATACATTGGTAATGGCGTTAAAAATATCGGTACGTTAGAAAATCCCGAATATGTAAAAAATGACGTGTATGTAAACCCTCAGAGTTACTGGAATGGTATGTATAACAACTCTCCAGAGTTTTTTATATATGACGCTACATATGCCAAGTTGAGAGAACTAGTAATTGGTTATACTTTCCCATCTTCTTTGCTGGGCAATGTTTTTAAAGAAGCTACTTTATCATTTGTAGGCCGTAATTTATTCATCATTTATAGTGATGTGCCTAATGTAGATCCTGAATCTAATTATAGCAATAGCAATGGCCAGGGGCTAGAATATGGCTCTATTCCTTCACGAAGAAGCTATGGATTTAGCTTAAATATCAAATTATAATTAGCTCAGCTTTAAAGATTAAATCAAATGAAATTAGCAACTAAATTTAAAACAATCATAGCAGGATTATCCATTGCTGCCATGTTAGGGAGCTGTGATAATTTTGAAGACTTAAACACTAATCCTACAGCTTCTACAGACATTGATCCTAATGTGATGCTGCCTACTATTCAAATGAACCTCACGGGGGAAAGGTTTGAAATATGGCGTAATAGCTTCATTTATGCTTCTGATTGGATGCAGACTTGGACAGGAGAATATGCTACCGTAGAGTATGGAGGTAAAGGAAAGAAGAATGATGCTTACATGAGTGCTACTTGGGATGTGCAATACCCAAGAGATGTGCGCAATGTAGTAGATATGGTGAATAGAACAGCGGAAGACCCAGAGATGGTAAATATCAATGCTGTATCGAGAATTATGAAGGCCTATATTTTTTCTCGATTGACTGATTTGTATGGTGATATACCTTATTTCGAAGCTGCAGAAGGGTATTTTACCGGGGTTTTAAAGCCCAAATATGATAAGCAAGAAGATATCTATAATGATCTTTTTCAAGAGCTTGATGAGGCTACTACCGCCTTGGATCCAGCAAAGGACAAGGTTACAGAAGATGTTTATTTTAATGGAGATATCGAAAAGTGGAGAAGATTTGGTAATTCATTGAGACTTCGTTTGGCGATGAGGTTAACCAAGGTAAATCCTACAAAGGCAAAAGATCAAGCTGAGGCCGCTATTGCTAAAGGTGTGATGCAAAGTAATGCTGATATGGCTGTGATGCAGCATATCAATGTTCCTTTTGGTGGTGGAGGCAAAGGTGGAAATGGTTATTCCTATACCTTTATGCAAGGATCTACCACAGAAAGTGTATTTAGAATTTGCTCTACTTTGGGCCAGTATTTGGTGGATACTTCAGATCCAAGGTTAAGGATATTAGCCGCTTGCTATTTTCCTGCTGGCGAGAGAGTGGATATCACTGATCAGGTATTTGCGGAATTGGGAAGTTATACGCCCATGTTTAATAAGCCCAGCATGCTAGTAGGTGAGTCATCTCCCTCAAGTGCCATTACCGTGACGGTTAATGGAAATGAAGAGTCGATAGCAGGTAAATATCAATTATTGCAGCCAAGTAGGTTAATTACAGCCATAGATGCTCCTGCAGTAGTTATGAGTTACGCAGAAGTGGAGCTTTGGCAAGCAGAAGCGGCTTTTCGTGGCTGGTCTGCTAATGGTACAGCATCGGAGCACTTTTCTAAAGCTTTAGCGGCTGGTGTTAATCAATATAGTGTATATGGTGCTAGCATTGATGAAGGTGCTGTGGCTGATTTTGTGAGTGCTAACCCTTTAGATGAACAAAGAGCATTAGAAATGATTAACAATCAGCTATGGATAAATTTTGCATTGAATGGTCAGGAAGCATTTGCTAACTGGAGAAGATCAGGATACCCCGATATTACTTACCCAAATATAGCGCCCACACAAAACCAATCAGGAGGAGAAATTCCAAGAAGAATGCAGTATTCGCTTACCGAATATGTATACAATGCTGAGAATGTAGAGGCCGCAGTGGCCAGAATGGACGCTGGTGATAGTTGGACAGGCAGAGTATGGTGGGATGTAAAAAACTGATCAATAACTAAAGAGAATCGACATGATAAAATATAGATTAAAATTATTACCAATATGGCTTTTGTGCATGGCTACAGTTTTTGGCTGTAGTGATGAGGCCGAAAATCCGGGGTTTGATAATGATGCTATTCCTAGAATATTCGATTGGGCAGGCACATATGCATTTAATGTAGGAGAGGAATTTGATATAGATTTGAGAGTATCTCCAAGTGATAATGCATCTTTTGAGTGGGCAATTGAAGGAAATCCGGTATCCACTGAAAAACAACTTAATTATAAGTTTGATAGTGCCGGAGAGTACAATGTAAAGTTTACTGTTGTGAGAAACGGAGTTGAAAATACGCGAGCAGGAAAACTATTAGTGACAAAGCCTTTTGTAGCCAAGACCTACAATAAAAAAGTGGTTGGTTTTCTAACAAGAGCTGGTAAACTAGAAAATGTTGACTTTGAGCATCTGACCCATTTAGTAGTGAGCTCAGCAGTGGTCAAAGATGTAGATGATGGCTCTAGCTTGGTGGATACTACTCTTACAGATATAAATATTCCGTTATTAACCAAGGTAGCTCATAACTATGGGGTGTACGTTCTCCTTGATGTTACTGGCACCATGGTAGATGTAAATGGAGGAGGAGTGTATGGCGATTATGGCTTTTATAATGTTATCGCTGATGAAACCAAACGCGATTTAGCCATTCAAACATTTTTGAAATTTGCTCAAGACAATGAATTTGATGGTGTCAATATCTATTTGAATAATACCTCTGAAGGTCCAGATGCGTTAGATGCCGATGTTGTTGGCGCTTTTTATAAGGCTGTAGCAGAGTCAATGCCAAGTATTGAGGAATCAATCAATGGCAAATTTTTCTATACTGCAAGCGTGCCTGGTGGCTGGACGAGTACTGCTTTGGCTCCTTTAGTGAACACTATAGATCAAATTGATTGGGTAAATATACAACCTTATAGAAATGAGGATTTAACTCCTGTAGACCATGCCTCACTTTATGCGTTTACTACATTAGCCGAGACTTGGATTGGGCAGGGTGTGCCTGCAGAGAAAATAGTGGGAGGCTTCCCTGCTTTTGGGCTGAAATATGATATTCCTTCGGAAGATGAAGGCATAGAGGTGAATTGGGGCAACCTTTGGCAGTTTACTGCTTATATGCCTTATAAGAGTGTGTTACAGGTAGATGCTACCGCTAATGCTAAAAGTTATTTAGGAGTGGATAAGGGCACCTATACGCATAAGCATGAGAACAATGGCATTTATTATGATGGTCAGGACAAAGTCGCTTTAAAGGGCAATACAGTGCTAGAAAATGGATATGGAGGTTTAATGGTGTGGTCACTAGAAAATGACGCTGCAGCTGTTGATAAATCGCTTTTAAAAACAGCTTATGAATCTTTGAAAAATTAAAGACTATAGATTTTGATAATGAGCCACTTTCTGCTTTCAGAAGGTGGCTTTTTTATTTTTTTAATAATTCTTTTGCACGTCCCATCAGTTGCGCTAATTCTTGTTGGGCATCATTACTGAGGTGTTGTATTTTGTTCGCAATGAGTTCAGATGATTGAATATCTAACTTTTCATACTCACTCTTTCCTTTTTCTGTAAGGCTCAATAAATAAATCCTTTTGTCTTCCTGTGACTGCTTTTTTATGAGTAAACCTAACTTTAAAAGCTTTTTAATAACCCGGCTAAGGTATCCTTCATCTAAGCACAGTACCTGATTTATGGTGCTGGCGCTATCACATTCTTGTTGATATAGTAAGTTGAGTACATGGGCCTCAGTTAAAGAGTAGCCACTATTATGAATGGAGCTATTTAATAGCCCTATGGTTCTTACATAATGCCTATTAAAGTCTCTAATTCTGTCTATAACTTCCTGATTCATGCTTAAAATTAATGAATATACTTGCTTAAGGCAAATAATATTTATAAACTTGCTTTAGGCAAGTATGTAGTGAGTTAAACTTTTAAATTTTATGGTACAAATTATCAATTTCGAAGAGCAATATAAAGATGATTTTCGCAGGATTAATTATGAATGGATTACATCTATGTTCGAAGTTACTACCATGGACGAGCAGGCTTTTTCTGATCCTAAGAAGTATATTTTAGATAGAGGTGGATACATCTATTTGGCCCAAATTGGTAATGAAATTGTAGGTTCAGTAGCACTGGAGAGGCTTACAAAACATGAGTATGCACTAACTAGGATGGGGGTTAATCCTGCTTATCAAGGTCAGAAGATAGGGCAAAAACTAATGGATGCTGCACTGAAACAGAGCAAGTCACTTAAGGTGAGTAGTGTGGTTTTATACACTAACGAAAAGCTTGTTAATGCTTTAAATCTATACATTAAAAATGGGTTTAGATTTGTTCCATTAGATGAAGTTGCTTACAAAAGAGCTACTATTAAGATGGAGTTGAAATTCTGATATGGAGTTTTTTTAACTTACTTGTTTTTCTATAAACATTTAATTGCAAGAGTATTAATCCCTTAATTTTACTGATTCCAAAATGTGTAACGATTTCCGTTATATGGTATAGGCATCCTTTTTTTGATTTGTAATTAACTCATAATCAGCATTTTTTTTAGTGGCACTGTTTTTTATTTAAAAATTGGTGAACCAAAAAAAGCTGAAAATATGGGAAGAATCTTTACGTACATATTAATATGTTGCCTTATAATGGTTAGCCATGCCATTCGTGCGCAAGTCAACATATCATCCACACCCCAAGAGGAAGTAAGTGTGGGGGTCGAAAATGGCGCTTATCAGTTAAGTATAGAAAACTTATCTGGTAGTAACGCTACTAACTTGTCTATTCAAATAGATTTACCAGATGGAATCCTTTATGTTCCGGGTAGTTTGTCTGAAACAAGTGCCTTTTCGGTTACTGAAGAAAATATAACGGATCTCAATAACCCTATTTTTAGTGCACCATCTTTATCTAATGAAGCTACGTGTCAATTTGAGATTGCTTACCAAGGTAGTTGTGTAGCTGTAGATTATCAGTTAGAAGGTAATGTTTTTCGTAATGTAGTAACTGTACAATCATCTGTAGGAACTTTTAATCATACATCAGCAGCCTATAATATACTTTACCCTTCTCTCAGCATCATTGGTATTAGTCCTAAAAATAAAACATTGGCCAATCAAGATTCATTTGGTCGTAATATAACTATTGTCAATGGTGGAAATGGAGGTATATCAGAATTTCATATATCTGATCAGCATCCAGAAAAAATTGTAATAACAGCAGTAGATAAAGGAGAACTGTCAGATGGCAGCCTTATTCATTTGACAGGCGCAGACTTTACTTCTATAGGCAATCAAGATACCATCTTTGATAGTAATGAATCTATAGTTATTCAGCAGACTGTGTATGGCGAAACATGTTTGGATGAAACCTATACATCCACAATTGATGCCTATTGGGCTATGGCAGGAACCACATGTCAGTCATCCAGTACTTATGGAAATGTGTATGTTGATCACACTTCACCGGTTCTTCAGCAAGTAGCAACATCATCATTCGGAACATGTTATAGCTCTGAGGCTAGCCAACAAATATTAGAGTTAAAAAATACTACCGTGGCCAGCGCATTAAATGTAGCTATCGATATTTATAATTCTAGTGGAGATGGTTATGATCCTGATATTTACACTAAAATAGATGTTTCTAGCATTCAATATAAAATTGGTAATTCTGGTCAGCTTACTTCTATTTCTCCTACCAGTACTGAAGGAACTTCTTCAGGGGGGAATTATTCTTGTTTGGGGGGTAGTGCAGTCGGCAAAGTGAGTTTAAATATACCAGATGTACCAGGAAATGAGAGCATATTCATTTATTGGGAAACACAGCATTGTTGTATTAATTCATGCATAAATGCCCAGTTAGGGGGCTGGGGTAGCACTGTAGCATATACTGATGACTGTGACCAGCACTATAGTGATGATATCATAGGGCAAGAACCTGTATCAGCAAATATGAGTTTTTTTACAGAAACACCTGCTTACATCTCTAATGGCCAAAAAAAGACATTTACATTTTTAGTCTCAAGTCATGAAAATACTTACCCTACAGCAGATGGGGCTTATTATGAAGTGCATTTTAGCTTACCCGCAGGGTTTGTGTTTGAAAATTTGGAAGGCGATTTAGAATGGACAAGTAGCCCTGAAAACTGGGAGCCTACAAGTGTTAATTATGATGCAGTAACAGGGGATTTAATTGCAATATACCCAATGCCCTATGCTTTTGATTTAAATAAAACAGAGTTAAACCTCATGCTAAAGGCAGATTGTAGTAAACCAGGAGCTACTGCAGGAAGTAACAACATTTCTATGTCTGTTTTCTTTGTAGCAGATCCTTCTTGTAATGATGTCTGTAAAGTGTCTATGAGCTGTGATGAAACTGTTTCATCTATTCTTAATTGTCCTGAATCATGTACTGAAGGTTTGGCTTTTCAGAATTTTACCATAGAAAGAACAAGTTTTGGAGCACCCGATAATAACACTGATGGTCTGCCTGATACTAGTGGAAGTCTTGATATGAGTAAGGTGAAGAGCAATAGAGTAATGACTAATGACACTATTAAGTCCGTTTTTTATGGAGAGGTGAAAACATCAGTAGCCAACCCTTCTTGGGAATATGGTTACGCTAAATCTACCATACCACTAGGGGCATATTTAACCCCAATTTCGGCCGATATAAAAATATATGATGCTAGTGAAGCGCTTAATTTAACGGCAAGTAATATAGCTATAAACAAATCTACATCAGGGGAGCAGGGCATCTTTGACATGGATTTTAGTATAGCAACTTTAATAGCAAATGGAAATTCTAACCTTACTGGTTTTGAGTGGGAAAATGAAGATTTAATAGAGCTAACAGTTTATTACACTTTAAGCACCAATATAGGAGGCAAAATAGAGGAGGTAACGGTTAATAATGAATTTTATGTGAGTGATATAGCTAACCCTAGTAATGCTTCTAATAAATATCAATGTGGCGTATTTGATGAAAATATAACCTTTATAGGCTATTATTTTACTGTTAATAAAGGATCATATTCTTCCATCACCTCTTGTAGTGATTATATTACTCAATTGTTTTATCTAAGTATTGGTGATTGTTGCTCTAATTATAATGGAGGTAATCTTTTTCCGTATGAATATCGTAATTGGGCATGGATAAATGAAGCTGAGGTAACTATTCCTGCAGGTTATGAAGTGCTAGATATTAAGCTGGTACAGTGGAGAACAAAATCAACAAATACAAGTATAAAAGAGGTTGTCAATAACATATCGCCAGATACTGAAAACGGCAATGATTTATATTTCAATTTGGCTCAATATTATAGTTTTAATGGCGGAACACTTCAGCCTAGTGACGATGGTTTTAGTGGAAGATTATCGATAGAAATAGCTCCTACATGTGATGTTACAGCTGGAGTTTATATGGATATGCCATGGGCATTTAAGTTTCAAAGAGCAGATAGGCTAGAAGAAGGGGCTGTTACTGATTGGATAAATAATACACCCGATAAGGTTCAATTTGCGCCCGCATCTTTAAGGCTTACTCCTTTAAATCCAAAAGAAGATGGACTAGGTAAAACCGTAACTTGGACTGTAAACGTAGAGAATACCGCATCTAATGCTGGAGCCAGAAATGCTTGGATACATGCAAAATCACAAACAGGAAGCATACAAGTAATAGAGGTTACTGATGCCAATGGAGATGTAGTAATGCCATTAGTGGGAGATGTTTATCAGTTGGGAGAAATTAATGCAGGCAATACACGTACATTTAATATAACAGCTACATATGCCGCATGTAATATGGAGGGAATCGATCTCTATGCTGGGTATGAATGTTCGGGATACCCTGAGTTTTTTGCTGATTTCACATGTCCATATTCACAAACTTCATTAACGGTAGAGCCTAAACCAGCTCAATTTCAGGTACGCATAAAAGATGTTTTTGTTGGAGATGAGTGTTCTAATAACTTAGAAGTAGAAGTAGAGGTAAGAAGTGTGCAGTTAGCTATAGTAGATAGTATTAAAATAAATGTAACAAGACCGTCTAGCAATAGCATTGATTATACAAGTAATACTAGTGAGTTACAATATAACTTAAGTACGGCTTATAGGGCGGTAGATGATCCTGCATTTTCAAACAATACATACACCTATGAAGTGGTGTCTATGGATAATGGTATTGCAGAAGAAGGTTTGCCTGGCGTGTTGGATCTAAATAACAACACATTGAAATTGAAATTTAATTATGAGTTGGGCAATAACTTTAAAGCGGGAGATTATTTATTGGTAAATGTAGAAGGGCAAGCGGCATGCGGGCTTAAGCTACCAGATATCAATTTGGCAGTAGATCCAAGTATAAAATTTGAAAAAGATCAAAATTCAGGACTCTCTACCGGAGTTACAAATAGCTGGAGCGCAAGTTGGGGTGACTATGATAATGATGGATACGAAGATTTGTTTGTGCCTGAGTATGATGCAAGTAAAGCCAGTTATTTATATCATAATAATGGAGATGGAACTTTTACTGCTGTAAACACAGCCATAAGCTCAGATAAATATTCTGCAACCGCAGCCACTTGGGGAGATTATGATAATGATGGAGATTTAGATCTGTATGTAGCTACTAATGTTGGTGGGCCTGGTCTCCTTTATAAAAATTTAGGAGGAGGAGCTTTTGAAAAGGTAACTGTAGGAAGTATCGCTACAGATCATGGTTATGACCACAGTGCTAGTTGGGTAGATTACGATAATGACGGTTATTTAGATCTTTTTGTTCTTGATATAATACAGACTAATTTCAATAAGCTCTATCATAACAATGGAGATGGCACATTTACCAAAGTGGAGGGTGCTGCTATAGCAACGGCTATCTCTAGTTCCATTGGTGCCACATGGGCTGATTATGATAATGATGGAGACATGGACGTGTTTATTCCTAATAGAGATAGAGCCAATTTCCTTTTTAATAATGATGGAAATGGTAACTTCTCTAAAGTAGAACAAGGTATTATCGTATCAGAATCATTAGGCTCAGTAGGTAGTAGCTGGGGAGATTATGATAATGACGGAGATATGGACTTGTATGTGGCTAATGCCAGCTCTTCTTATAATGCACTGTACAATAATCAGGGAGATGGAACTTTTGTCAAAGTTACCACTGGGCCTATAGTTAACGATAAAGGTAATACCCACGGTAGTGCATGGACTGACTTTGATAATGATGGAGACCTCGATTTATATGTAACTAACGATGGTGGAGAAGGGAATTACCTATACATAAATAACGGAGATGGTACATTTGAAAAGCTTGAAAATGATGTGACGGAGTTAGATCAAAAGTCTTTTGGTGTAGCTGTGGCTGATTATGACAATGATGGAGATCAGGATATTTTTGTCGCTAACCGATCCAATGAGCCTAACCAATTGTACATCAATAGCCGAGGTAGATGTAATGAATCTATATGCTTTACACTTATAGGTACTAGGTCTAATAAAAATGGTATAGGAGCAAAGGTGAGAGTTAAAGCTAATATTTATGGTAATACAGTTTGGCAGATGAGAGAAATTTCAGCGCAGACTGGCGGAGGCGTAGGTTCGCAAAATTCAATGAAGGCATTCTTCGGCTTAGGAGATGCTACTCAAATAGATGAGGTAGTGGTAGAGTGGCCTTCAGGGGTAGTGCAGAAGTTGACAGGATTAAGTAACGGTACTTGCCATGAAATTATAGAAGAAGCAGGCAGCATGGTGTGTGGGGTAGTTTATTATGATGACAATGGTAATTGTATAAAGGATTTAGAAGAGGTTGGTATTCCGCATCAGAAAATATCCATTGTGTCTGCAGATAAAACATATGAGCTACAAACTGATGGAAATGGTAACTATCAATTGTATCTAGGCACTGGTTCGTATCAGGTTAATTATATAGCAGAAAATAATTGGTCTACCTGTAATAATTCAGGCTACTCCTTTACTGTAACAGGAGCCGAAGAAGATCATTGTGGTAAAAACTTTGGAGCTGCAACCACCTGTACTGATCCTGATTTAAGAATCACAGGAGGAACCACCGTATTACATAAGGGCTTTGAGAATACTTATATAGTTAACTATGAAAATATGGGAGTAGCATCTGCTGACAATGTGGATATTGATATTGTTTTCCCAGATGATGTAGAAGTACTATCGTCCGAAACTCCATGGGCAGGTGTGTCAGGCAATACTTACACATGGAATATACCAAGTCTAGGAGCCTTTAAGAGAGGAACATTAGCGATAGAAACTAAGACAGAGCTTAGTGCCACTATTGGAGATATGCTAAGTACTAACTTTAGTATTCAGGCTTTTAACGGAGAGTGTAATGCTGCTAATAGCACCTTTACAGATGTGAGTGAGGTGATGGGAGCGGTAGATCCTAATGATTTATGGGTTTCTGATAAGAAAATCAATAGATTAGATAGAGCTCTTACCTATTTAATTAGGTTTCAGAATGTAGGAAATTACCCTGCTACTTTTGTAAAGGTTACAGATGAGATCAGTCCTTTATTAGACTTAAGTTCGTTTGAGCTGATAAGTAGTAGTCATGAAATTAGTGAGTTAATAACGGATGGCAAGACTATTACATGGAGGTTTAATGATATCAACTTGCCAGATAGTACATCAAATGAAAAGGAGAGTCATGGTTTTATTAAGTTTAAAATAAACCCAGCATCAGATTTAATACATGCTGATACGATATTTAATCAAGTGAATATTATTTTTGATTACGAGGCTCCTATACTTACTAACAAGGTGCATACTGTTTACAATAACCCTAAAAAGCGTATTATAAATGTATATCCAAATCCATTTGTATCACAACATCACACTCATTTGAGGTTTGTGGGGGACATGGCTTATCCATATGATTTAACCATGTACAATAGCTTAGGAGTTAAGATATTAGAAGCGAAAGGTTTAGAGGAGTATACCATCAGCACTTCGCGAATGAATTTGGAAGCAGGAGTATATGTATATCAATTACATGATGTTTATGGAAATGTAATGACCACAGGAAGGTTAGTGGTGTATTAATAAGTAATTTAATTAGAGGTAAAAAAGCTATTGATGAACTCATCAATAGTTTTTTTTATATAAACTAATGAGGTTGAAACGGAGTGAAGAGTCGTGAATGGTTGGGAAGTATCCGTGTAATATGGAAAGGAAAAATAAAGGTGTTTAGAAGCCTTTTAGATTGTAGGTAAGTGTAAGATGGAGGTTATGTTCCCATTTTAGAGTTGATTAGTCTCAATATGGGATATAGGATGATGATAAAAAAGGCGATCATTTTTGTTTGATCGCCTTTTAGTTTTATGCTGCTGGAGGAGTTTTATGATGTACCAGCCAGAAGTCACATATATCTTGAATCAGTACTTTTATTTGACTAAAGCCGCCTGGTTTTGTTACATAAGCATTGGCACCAAATTGACTAGCCTTTGTTATATCGTCAGGGTTGTCTGATGAGGATAGCATTACTACAGGTATAGATTTATATAGCGTGTTATCCCTCAGCTCTCTAAGCATGGTAAAACCATCTTTTTCAGGTAGATCAATGTCAAGTAAAAATATTTTAGGAATGTCTATTTCTCCTTGGTTTAATGCATTTATTGCGTCATTAGCCAATGGATATATATTATATTGTAATCCTTTAGAAACATTCTTTAAAGCCTTTGATAAGAAGAAAGAGAAATCTTCATTATCTTCTACACATATGATATCCATATCAATTATTATCTAGTTTATTAAAAACTATTTTAAATACTGAGCCTTCACCAACCGTGCTTGTAAATGAAATAGTTCCTCCAAGTTTTAATGTTAATTTTTTAACAATACTTAAACCTACTCCAGATCCTTTGATCTCAGGGTTTTTGTTGGCCCTTTTGAATAAGCGAAATACATTGTTAAATTCTTTTTCCTCAATTCCTATACCATTATCCTCAACAGTGAATTCAACAGTGTCATCCGTTGTCAAAGCGTTGATGTTTATTAGGCATTCTCGGTCTTTACTACGATATTTTACAGAATTTTCTATCAAGTTGAAGAAAATTTGAAATAACATGGTGGCATTACCATAAAGTTCAAGACGGTCGTCAATATTGTTGGTAATGTTGCATGCTGTAGTTTTATTTTCCAGTTGAGAAATTATCCTTTCAATAATAGGAAATACTAATACCTTTTCTTTTTTAACATCTTCTCGCGTTGCTTTAGAGTAAGCCATTACTTCCGTGATCATATTTTGCATCAGTTCAGTATTACTCATAACCTTTTTCAAATATAAGTTTTCCTCTAAATTAATACCTTCATCTTCCACGTATAGTTCCAAGTAGGCATGGATATTATTTAATGGTGTTTTTAAGTCATGCGATAGGGTATAGCTAAATGTATTTAGTTCATCGTAGGCTAAACTTAATTTTTCATTGAGTCTTCGTATTTCATTATTTCTTTGTCTAAAATATGCCAAAACCCTTTCCTTGAGCATTTTCACTGCTTCAAGTTCATAGTCTTGCCACGATACCGAAGTTTTGGATACTACAGTCTCCCATTTTTCGAAAGATTTCCTGGGAGATAAGCTAACAGAGCCATCTTCTTCTTTTTTAACAATCTTTTCTGGCTTGCCTGCCCAAGTGACGTTTTCTATCTGCTCTGGCTTAAAGAAGATGATACATTCTTTAAGTTCTTTACTTATCTCCAAAAATATTAGACCACTGGCTTGCGCGCTATAGTTTGCTGCAGAAGGAAAAATCTGAGAAATATTAGTGGTGTGGTAAATGTCATTTTCTAAGTTGATAGAAAACAAATAGTCAATTAATTTCTTAATGTCATTTTCTGGAGGAGTTGTGCCTAAGCAGGTCATATTGCCACTTAAGTAAACAACAGCTCCTAGGCTGCTGGTTAACTGCGAAACGTTAGTAGCATGGTTGGTTAAGCCTGTTTTTAAATTCCAGTCTTCCTTTATTTGGGCATCAAGGGTATCAATGATTTTTTCACTTTCTTCACGCTTTATACTTAACTCTTTTTCTGTTTTTAGCTCTATTATATTAGATAAGTAGAGAGAAAGAATTTCGCTTGCTTTGCGCGTATTATAGTCTAATGGTTTGGGAGAGTAGTGATGACATGACACTAGCCCCCACAGTTTGCCATTGTGCATAAGCGAAATAGAAAAACTCGCTCCTACACCCATGTTTTTCAGGTATTCGATATGTATTGGAGAAACAGACCTGAGCTGGCAAAAACTTTGGTCTAGCTTATTGTTGCTTTTGCTAACTATGTTAATGGGAGGAGAGTGAACATCTGCTATATGTCTGGTTTTGTTCTTGGAATAAAGGATTCTTGCTTGTCTGGGAATGTCAGTAGCAGGAAAATGCAACCCTAAGAAAGACTCTAGGTTGTTATTTTTTGCTTCTGCAATTACTTCACCGCTCCAGTCATTATCAAATGAATATATCATGACCCTGTCCATTTGCAATAGTTCTTTAAGCTTAATAGCTGCTATTCCAAAAATATCATTGAGCGATCGTGCAGAGAGATTCAGGTGGATGAGTACATCTCCTAAATATGAGCTAATTTCTAATTCATGACCTTTGGAGTCTGCAGGCTCAAACTCCAAAATAATATAAGGAGAGGAGGAGTGCGTAATTAGATTATAAACATTGCCATTTATAAGGATGTTATAAGGGTTATATCCATCAAAGTTTTTGCTTCTAATTTGCGTGTTTAGCAGCTCTTGAAGTGTGCTTCCTTCTACGGTAGATGGTATTTGTTTATCTACCACAGAGATGGGCTCTCCCAATAAATTCCCTTTAAATAACTCATGAATATTTTCACTCATGTAGTGAATAGTATAATCAGAGGAGTGTATGCCTAACAAATAGCCATGGGATTGTATTGAGCCGATTAAGTGAATTTCTTCTTTGTCGCAATTGGTTAAATTTTCATTAACGAATTCATAATTGGTCATTTTTAGTGCTCAGGTCTATAGGTTAAAGTTTATCTAATTTTCAAATAAGTAAATATTTCTTTTGATAAGAAGCGATGTATGCAATATTTGGCATGTAAAAAGTTGCAATATAAATATTTTGTAAAGGCTTGTAAATCAAAAAAATACAAAAAGGTGTCTTTTTGAAGATAAACTTTCAACAGTATAGTGATTAAAATGTTTTGTGCTAATAGTTTTTTTTAGCTGAACCCAGTTTATTCTGCACAATGGTTTAGATTTGTTTATGCGCATTGCCTTATTTTTAAATAGAGACATCCACAGTACTGTTGCCTATAATTTGTTAAAAGGTGGATTGAAAAAGCATGAAGTTAGGGTGTTTTATTCGGCTACGGTTGGTAATGATACTTTAAAGCCTGAACCATTAAAACAACTGGAGTTTTATGAGAAAACATTCTTTTATAATGATGTAAGGAGCTCTATAAGTGAAGAAAATGACTTTGAATTTCTAGATGAAGATTCATCTTCTTTACCTACTCAAATTTGTAGTAATCCAAATTCTGAGGAATTTATATCTATGATGAAGGATTTTGCTCCAGACCTATTTATTTCTGTCCGTTTTGGCAAAATTTTCAAAGATAATATACTCAGTATACCTAGGTATGGCGTTTTTAACCTTCATTCTGGCATATTGCCTGCTTACAGGGGCATTTTGGGTACTTTACATGCATTAAAGCAACAGGAAAAAGAAATAGGCTGTACATTACATTTTATCCCAGATAGCGGTATTGATACTGGTGAGGTTATTGAGGTAGGCAGGGTTTCAGTACAAAAGGAAAGGTCTTTGTTTTGGCATATTGCACAGTTGTACCCGGTAGGCTGCAATATGATATTAAAGAATTTGAAGGCTTTAGACAGTGGCGGTGATGTAGCGTCTTATCCTCAAAACTTAAATGATGGAGCTTATTTTTCAGTGCCTAATGACCATGATTTTGAGCTGTTGGCACAAAGTAATATTGATACTATCACTAAAAAGGACTACTTAGATGTGCTTCATTCAGTGTTAAATATTCGACTGAACGAAAATTTTATACCACTGTAGTGGGTAAGTAGAACTCATTAATAGATTTAGAGCTCTTTTCTCAATAATAAATCAATTTGTACGTCTTCACCCATTACAAATGGATGTGATCCTATTTCCTGAAAACCTTTATTGATATAAAACGCTTGAGCTTTGTAGTTTTTTTCCCATACACCCAGGCATATGTATTTTTTTTCTTTGGCACGTGCTTGTTCAAGGGCAAATTTTAATAGAGCGTTACCTACTTTTTGACCTTGGAATTGGGGTAAAACATAAATACGTTGAAGTTCCGTGCCGTGACTATCTTGGAATTCAGTTTGGGCATCGTTATCATTGAGTTTTAAATATCCGGCTAGTTCATTGTTTATATAAGCAAAATAAAAGTGCGAGTCTGAGTTTTTGAGCTCTTTAGTAAGTTGTTCTAGGTTAAATGATTCTGATAAATAAGCATTCATATCAGCTTCAGAATTATACTCTTTAAATGTTTCAAAATAGGTTTTATGGCTAATGTCATACAGTTGATGTAAGTCGGCCGTATTTATTTTAGTGATATGGATGTTGTTCATTATTGGGCTTATATGAGTTAATAAGTATTGCTAAAATATTCTTTCTATGCTAAAACTCACTTTTATTGCGCTAAAAAAGAGGCATCCCAGTGAGATGCCTCCTATTGTTAAGATACTGGATAATGATTTATTCTATCAATATCTTTTGAGTGAAAACCTGAGAGGAAGTTTTTATTTTTAAGATATAAATTCCAGAATGAGCATTTGTTAAACTAATTGGTGTGTCAGCGGTTTGGATAACTTGTGATACGCATAACTTACCGGCAGCACTGTATACCATTATTTTTGCATCTTCATCATCAATTGCATTGAAATGTACATTTATGCTTTTACCTGACGAGGGGTTAGGGTAAATGTAAAAATCAGTTTCAATATTTTGAGCTGTTTTTCGAGCATGGTTAGGACTGACTTCAGTAAAGTACCATTTGGCACTCTGCCATTCCATATTTATGCTTCCATACTGCGCATAACCATTAAGCCCTTCTATATGTATATATTGGTTGTTTTGCCATTGATTTTTCATGCGTACAGATGCATCAGATGTGGTTTCAATACTCCATCTTGAGCTAGTCCACCCAAAAGGCCTATTAGTACACTCTACATCTCCAGTGAGGTTTTCTGCATGCATGTAGTCTCCCGTTTCGGCATTTTTAATTTCAAACCAATTGTCACCCAAATTTTCTAATGTCCAATAGTAAGAGGCATTGACAGGGCTGTTTCCATAACCAACTGAATTCCCTGCGTCATAGAGGTAAGTGTTTTGCCAAGCGTTTCTTATTGTTATTAAATTTTCAGGTAAGTCATCATCTTCTTTGTAGGAGAAAGTTACCTTATCAAGGTTGTAGTTACCTACATCAAAGAAAATGCGCATGGTTTGTTGACCAGCAGATAGTGCTACATCTGAAATGGTAACAGTGTCCCATGTTTGCCAGTCACCTGTGTATGGGCTTGTTATTAACCCAGTGATGTCTTCAGCGTCCATTTCAATATGTAATGAGCCATTAGTGTTAGGAGAGGCCATTAGCAGCTCAATATCGTATAGGCCTGACGAGCTCACTTGCACGGTGTATTCTACCCACTCGTTATTGGCTGTCCAGCCAATATTCAGGCCTCCATTAGTGGCCGCTTCTGTATCTACACTTTCGTTAATCCTGCCTAGTCCTCCATTATTGAGTGCATCACTATCGTGGTAAGCAACTCCCTCACCGCCATTGTCAAAGTGTTCTGCTTCGATAACCCCAGGAATAGTCGCTGGAGAGCCATTGTAAGGCGATTGTAATTCATTAGTAGGAGGGAAGTAAGGAGTAGGTCGCTCAGCAGTTAAGGCAATAGCACCACTAAGCATGCGCGCACCATCACCTGTAAGCCTTAAATAATAATCTGAAGATACTGCTACTCCATCTTCGTCCAAAGTGACAAAATTAGAGCCAGAGGGAACCTGAGATGTATTTTCAGCTGTCTTGGCTATTTGGTTACCTTCATTGTATTCGTCATACATAGAGATGTAAATGGCCTGAGCGCCAACTCTGGTCATGTTATAGAATTGTCTCCACATGAAGTTGCCATGCGCTCTTTGGCCCTCTTGAAGGTCGCCAGGCAAAACACAAGGCTGATAGGCCATACCGTTAGCATTACAAAAAGCCTGATCTTGTGTGTTTACGTTGGAGTAAAACCAATCGGAGCCTGCAGCATCACCTATTCTGCCCACCATCCATGGTGAAATCATATCAAACGCTTTGTAAACACTGATGAAGCCTGGGCGGCTATCTTGGTTCTCATTTCTCCAGTGTGTGGGCACACCGCCAATTACATAGCAACCTTGGTTTTTAAACCAATTGATTACATCTAAGCATTCAGCAGGCTGAAATGGCCTGCCATCGTCAGAAAATCCAAATCCCCATATGCATACTACAGGCTTATCGTCCTGATGAGCATATGCCGGAGAAGTGGTGTAAGCTTTCATTTTGTTTAAATAATCCGATTTAATTTCCGATTGCATGTTTAGCCAGTTTGTCACATCATACATGATGTAAAACTTAACACCATAATTTTCTGCAGCATCTTTTACTCTGGCAGTTACTACATCGCGTATTGGACCTTCACCACCAGTGGGATTAAAGCGCTGTAATGCAGCTGTGTGAATGTTGTTTTCCTGCATCCATTTGAAATGCGTGTTCACCGTTTGTGCATCGTAGTTAGAATACAGGGTAGCAGGAGACCCATTGCCGAGGTTTGGCCATGCTGTACTGTATCTATTGGTGTATTCACGCATATCAGGCCATGATTTAATGCCGTTGTTACTCGCAGAGGGGAGTTGCCCCCAGTTTTGAGTCCAGTGCCAATAGGCATTGATAGGAGACCCGTCATCACGAGCGGCAAACCAGCCTTGGTAGCCCACGGTAACTTGGCCTACTACATCGCCAGATTGGGCACGGAGGGCTCCAAAAACAAAGAGCAATGCTAATAGCATTGCTCCTCTTAATAAATTTTTAATACTTGTCATAGTTGGGTAATTGGGTTTATTAGAAATTTATTTGATTATTAATTTTCTCACGATTTTGTCTTCTTTAGTGTTAACTTTTAAAATATAAATACCTGGTTTAAAACCTTCTCTTGAGATTTCTAAGTCATTAGAAAGTTTAGTTTGTTTTACCATAGCACCTGATAAATCATAAATGCTGATAGTAGCCTGGTCATCGATATTTCCAGAGTAGTGGATTTTAATTGTTTCGGTGGTAACAGGGTTAGGGTATAGCATTAAAGCATCATTTTCATTGTTTAATGTGCTAGCAGCCAATTTACCATTTGTGCCTACTTTTGTGATTTTTATCCAGTTAAGGTTCCATCCTCCACTTTGAGCATAAATACCGAAGTTATGTACGCCCGATACAGAGATGTTTACCGTGTGGCTTATGGTAGACCATGTTTGCCATCCGCCAGTGGCGTTAACATCAACAGAGCCAAGTACAATAGTGCCGGCATCTAAATCTGCTGAAATTTTACCTCCTCCTGTTTCTGTAGCTACTCTATATTCAATTTTGTAAGTTCCAGTAGAAGGGAAGTCAATACCAGTAAATGCAAGCCAATCTCCAGTGTCAATATAGGCTACATTTTCGCCTCCTTCAGAGCAAGCTTCTTTTTCTACGCCAGACATTGAGCTGTAGCTCTCAGCTTCTATGGTCTTACTCCATGATGAGCCTCCCACAGGAATCAACTGCCATTGCCCACAAGTTTGACCATTGTCATCATATTGACTAATATTATCTCCAGGCTGTGTTCCTGCATTTACTACTTCCACAATTTTACCACTGTGCAATGCTCTAAGTTTGTAATAGCCATCACCAGCATTTTCTATTGTGAATTTTTGGTTATCGCCACCTACATATTCCCATTGGTGAACGTTGGCAAAATTTGCAGTGCTGATATCAGCTATGTCAATAGCTTTTCCTGTCTGCACATTAATTACAGAGTAAAGACCTGTAGAAATTTCGTTAAGAACAAACTGTTGGTTAGGATTTCCTGTTTGTGTCCATTGTAATATGTTAGTGTCGTTAGCTGGGTTACCGTTTTCGGCCACATCCATAACTAAGCCACTTTTTCTATTCTTTAAGAAATAAGTTCCGTTGAGGCCGCTTACACCACCTGATGGAGGGTTAGGGTTGTCAGTACCACCTTCTACTGCATCCATAGTAGCCACAGCTGCACTTACTTGTAATGCTACAAACTGGTTATAGGCTTGGTTGAGCTGAGCTTGTTTGCCACTATCACCAGCAAATTGTTTTCTTAGGTTATATAATCTAAGAATTTGCTGTAATTCATATTCTCCATAAGGAACTCCTAAAAAGTTTTGAAGAGTAGTTAAGAAACTAAAACCAAATTCTTGAGTAGGCTCGAATATAGTGCCCTCACCGAAATCATTCCAAGTGGCTAGTTGTAAAATATCTACCTGAGAACCATACTGATTTACCAATCCTAAAGTTTGACTTAGTGTGCTTGTACCATTGTAGGGGATATTGAAATAGCTAGCACCAGAACCACCTTCAGCATAAAAATCATGGAATCCTGGGTAGGCAACTCCCATTACTGTTTTTAAGTTGGGAGCACTATATTGGTAGAATTCTTCCATATGGCTGTAATAGTTGCCTAGGCTTTCATCTTCCCATATCCACACATATTCACCGTCAGAGTTGCTACCGCCATCACCAGATTCACCCCATAGAGGTAAAAATTCAACATCTTCACCAGCCACACCTAATATCTGTGACCAATCAGAAGGAGATTGGAAAGTAATAGGTCCGAATACGCCAACCAGCGGGTCATTTCCAGCGCCATGACGGAAATAATTGCTTCTATTGAAATAATTATCTCTAGCATAGCCGATGTTGGCTTGTACCTGTCCAATAGATGTTGAGAATCTATCTTCAAGGATAAGTCCAAACTTCAATCCTGCTTCGTCAGTTCTATCGATTAAGGCATTGGAGTTGTTTAATAAAGAACCAACATCAGGGTTGCTACCTTGCACACCGTACCAGTCTACTAGTACACCATCAATACCAGCATACTTCATTAGTAGTAAGTGATATTCTACCACATTAGGGTCGCTGCTTCCGTATGGTCCAATAAGAGGATAGTAATGAGAGGCTATTTGTCGTTTTCCATTTTCAATAATGTCTGGATTGCGGTTGGCCATAGTCCAGTGGTAGCCCCACCCGCCTCCATACTCAGGGGTGTCGAACCAAGGCATATAATGCATTAGTACAGGCTTGTTGTAAGATTTAGGCACTTGTGCAGGTTGTTGGGCAAATATATTACCCCATAGAACCCAGCACATAATTAAGGCAAAAAGGTTGCGACACATTTTTGTCATCATTAATAAGGATTTAGGTTAATAAAATTTAAATGCCTCAAGATACTTAATGTGTTGGTTTTTAGCATCTTGAGTAACGAGGAGATGTGAATAATCTCAGTTAAAGAGTAAACACAATCTTCGCTTTGTATAATCACAGAGCCTTAATCTGTGTAAACCTTATCATTTAAATTTTTAAAAATGAGATCATCATTTTTAAAATTAACAGCGGAAAAGTAAATCCTGATTAATGAATACGGAAGGATATGAGTACAATTTAGGTTATGCTATTGTACAGCCAAATTATTTTTTTATTTCTCAAATAGCGAATTTACATAGGTGATGGCCCAAATAAGCCTCTTTGGTAATCTTGATATGCCTGAGCTATTTCTTCTTGGGTGTTCATCACAAATGGGCCATGCGCTACTACAGGTTCATTTAGAGGTTTTCCAAAACCTAATAATAATAAACTATCTTCGTCAGCTATTATGTTAAGGGTATCACCATCATTATTAAATTCGGCCAGTTTTAATGCCCCCACTTCGGTGTCATTAACTTTTAGAGTACCATTGATAACATAAAAAAATATGTTGTTATCACTAGGGATAGTAATGGAATACTGAGCGCCCAATTTAAGCTTTATAGTGGCTAAGTGTACTCCTATTTCGTTTTGGAATGGAGCCGTCTGACCTTCCCATAAACCAGAAACAGGTTTTATTTCTATGTTATTATTGTCAAGTGAAATGGTACTTATTGCATCATTTTGTAGCCCTTTATAAAATGGCTTGGTCATTTTGTGTTGTGCTGGTAGGTTAAGCCACAGTTGTAAAATTTCTAAAGGACCTCCATTCTTTTTAAACTCATCAGAAGAAATTTCAGCATGAATTAAGCCACTGCCTGCGGTCATCCACTGCACCCCGCCAGCTTTTATAACGGAGTTTTCTCCACTGCTATCAAGGTGAGCAATATCTCCATCAATGATAAAGGTTACTGTTTCTATGCCACGGTGCGGGTGTGGGCCAAATGGCAATCCATTGTTGTGCGGAGGGTAGACCTGAGGTCCATGGTGGTTGAGAAATAAAAAAGGGTCTATGTAGTCTATCGAATGTGTTGGAAGTGCGCGGTAGGTTACTAAGTCTCCAATGGGAGAGTTTTCAGCACGGTGTATTTTTTTGATAGTCCTCATATCTCATTTTTATTCAAAGCTAAATAATCTAAGTTTAAACATCAATAGGGGCTTACGAATTGTCGGGCTTCAAACTGATCCAAACCATAAATGGTACCATTATAATTGCATCAGTAGGCAAATTGTGAGCCTTGAGCCACTCCTTATCTAGATAGCCGTGCTTTTCGGTGTTAATCTCATCTATTTTATAGCCTATTTTTTTCAGCCATTCATCTAATAGGTATATATCATGCTTAACCATCAGTTTGTTTAGAAGGGTGTGTGCATTTGGCTGAATCTTTTTTGTTTGAGTAGAAGTCCATGCGGGGTCTTCCATTTCAGCTTGTGCTAGCCGATTGGTTACATCCCTATACTCTGTGGGGTAGCCAGGTGTAATACCTTCAAGGTTGATGCTTATTAGATCAGATGCAAAACTATATATTGAGTCTATGGTGGGCATGTATTCATTAAAATTCTCCTTTTTATCTATATGGATTTTAAGCCATTGATAAGCCTCACTATCATCTTCTTTGCTGAAGATAAGCCTTACATTGTTTTTGGTAAAGTAAAGGTCTCCGTAAAGGCTGTCGCATTTTATGCTTTGCGCGGTTGTGATACCTGTGCTAAAAATGAAGATACCGACTAAGACAAGTTGTAGTTTAAAAATATGACTGACCATATAAAATGAATCTCAAAAAATAGTGAAAATGATTTCTTCCAGAAAGATAGAAATAGATTTGCAATAAACCTATAAATTTTAGGAGTCAGGTTGCGTGATTTAATACTTCAGTTAACTTTTAACTTATGATAATTATTGAGTTTACCTTGGGGTAATCTAAGTTATGCTCCACTAAAATGTCTAACTCATCTTTTAAAATAGGTGTTTATGGTATTTGTCTTTCTCTTTCAAGATAATATCACGGTTTTCAGTGATGTTTAGAAGTATGCTTATCTACAGTTTTGCATTATCATTAAAGAAATAATTTTTTAAAGGTTAAGGGGCTGCTAATTATTCATAATGTACAGTGGCTTTAATGGGATGTTACGAGCTGCTTAACTGAAAATAGAAGAACAACTATATTATGAAAATGAGACAGATCAGTTTATTGGTGCTAATGCTATTGGCTTTGGTGAGCACAACTTTTGCACAAAACGATGATATTAATACTAAAGTAACTTTGAAAGTGAAGTTGAATGATGATGAGGATTTCCGAGAGTATGAGGTGAATAATATCAATTACTATTATTATGCTGAGTCTTACAACACTACAGAAGAGAAATCTGTAACACCCATGGTAGGTTTAGATTTTATAGTAACGAATACCGCTGATAAATATTTATTAGAATGGGTGGCGGATAAAAATGCAAATGCAGTAGGGTCTATTGTAATACAAACTGCAGAAGACGGTAAAATTATAAAGGAAATAGAGTTTGAAGGGGCCAAAGTTACGGCTTACAGCGAATCATTCAATACTGGTTCTTCTTATAGCTACGGAACACAAATGAGTGTGAGTGTAAAATCAATTTTTGTCAACCGTGTTAAGATGCTTTAAGTATTTTAATACATTTTTTGGGTAGGTTGAATAAAAACCTCCAAGTGGCATAAGGATAGTAGTCACTTCGGAGGTTTTTTTATTTTTGGTGGATCATATTCTGTTCGAAAAAATGAGTAGTGTTATGCTCACGCGAGAAGCCCTCAAATAGCTGTGTAATATCACTTTCGTGAATGAGAGTAATTTAGATTTCTAAACGCTCCGCTCTATCTTTTAAATGGTTGTGTATTATTCTTGGATATGCCTCAGCTTCATCGGTAATTTCCTTTAATGTTGCAGATTCGTTTTAGTGCCTATTTTTTCACCATTTTCAATATTTTCTTTATGCTTTTCTTAATGACTAACATGTGGGGGATATGTCGCAGACAAGCAATATTTTCATTTGGTTTTAAGATCAATATTTAAGAATACCTGTATTCAGTGATGATAAACTCCGTAAAAGCGATGTAACTTTACTTAAAATAAGATTATATGAACTTCTGGAAAATCTCAATTATCGTTTTTGTCATAATTATCAGCTTGCCATTGGTGTTTGTTCTTTTATTTAAAGCAGGCATGGGGGTGTTGCACATATTTACGGTTTCCGCAAAGCAGGCAAAGAAAGAGTTGACGGAAATAATAGAGGAAAAGCATCAGGCTGCATGGAGAATAACAAACATAGAGCGTTTTTTTAATGAAGGGAATATGAACCCTAATATGTTTTATGTGGAACTAGAAACTGTTGACAGCCCGCATATTGAGTTTGTGGTGTTTTGGGACGCCAAGCTGAAGGAAGAAAGGAAAGCTTGGGACGGTGAAGAGTATACCTTGCAAGGTGAATATAATAGGGCATATGAGGAATACTTGAAAAAAGAAAGTATCAAACAAGCTATATGCGTTGAGGCAGAGGTAGCGCTTCTGAGTTACTGGAGTATAGAATTGAAGTTAGATATAGATCCAACGGTAGCGGAAATGCGTGAAACCACCAAGGTGTTAAATCAACTTTACCTAGATGAAATGCAGGAAAAAAGCGATTATATGAATCTGTTTTTTACTTCTAATCAAACACCCGATAACTTGTACTACACCCAGTTATACAAGCAACCCATGGATGAGCCTTACATATTTATGAATAGGTTAAGTAAAGATGCCAAACTTGAGGAGGTGGTGACAAAGAGCAGAGCTATATTGAAGGAACATTTAGCGGCAGAGCATAAAACATATAATTTGGATGATTATCTGTATGATGTATGGCTTAATCAAGGCAATATAAATGAGTTTTATGGAACCTACCAAGTAACTATGCCTACTGTGGAGGGGGATGTGCGGCCGGCCACTCAGGAGCTAAAAGGTTGGATGCTGTTTAAATATGATATGGAGACAGGTGAAGTGCTTCATTATGAATTTATAGCCGGTGAAGAGAAGGAATCGCACCAAGTGGTAAAACTCATTGAAGCCCAAATACCTCAGGTTTACCACTATCCGGTAAAGGCTAAATAGCTAATTTTTTAAGCGTAGCAGAGTAGTTTATGCTTCTATTATTGACTGTAATTTCATTTTATCTTAATAGCATAGTTTCTAGTATTAATTAGCTAATATTTCAAGATTAGATTACTCAAATCTAGTTGTTAAATGCAATTGTTTTATAAGTGTATAAACGCCCCTTAAAATGCAGTTTTTGAGCTGATTAATGTCATTTATTTAACTGATGAGCATAGGCAAACAGGGCTGGTGAGGTCTCTAAATTTGCAGAACACTTGTATTAACAAAACGGAATAACCTATGACTACTAAATCTATAGACACGGCCACTGTAAAAGTGGTGCAGTTGAGCTATGGTCGCTGTTTAAGTGACGGAAATGTAATACAGACATTTTATGATAAGTTTCTGGCTGCAGATCCAGATGTTAAAAAACAATTCGTAAATACCGATTTTCAAAAACAGTATAATTTATTAAAGCATGGCATTAATTTAATGATCATGTTTGCTTCGGCTAATTTTGTAGGAGAAACAGGGCTTAAGCGTATTCAGCATACTCATAATAGGCAAAACATGAATATTGACCCACGGTTTTACCCCTTATGGAAAAAATCATTAATAGAGGCCGTAAAAGTGCATGATAAGAAGTTTGATAGGACTGTAGAGAAAGCTTGGGAAGATGTTTTGCAGAAAGGAATAAGTTTTATAGTAGAAGGCTATTAAAAAAGTCGTTTTTCAAACATCTAGCGTACAGAACCTTGATAAACTGCATTAATTATTCTTTAAATGACGATTAAAGTCGTTAATGATTCAAAATAGTATTTTAACTGAAAATGTAGCCTCGGAATTTGTGTTTCGGGGCTATTTTGTGTGATTTTATGACTCCTTGTCACTTTGTGTGATTTGCATTTTTGGAGGGGCATTTACTTAACTTTGGGCGAAATAATTCAACCTAACCCAAATAATAAGTAAATGAAAAAACGTTATGTGACAGCTATATTGCTGTCTTTTTGTTTTTTATCGGGTAAAAGTCAAACACCCGTAAAGGTGGGAGCTGGCAGCTATGCATCGTTTCCTCCAGAGTCAGAAAATACTGATGGTAAATTGTACAATTTTGTGTACGACAAAACTATCTATGTTTCTGATAATGAAATCCGTCCTATCCCTACCAATGATTGGTGGACAGACCTTATAATAGAGCAGTATGGTGGTATGCTTTGGGCTTATCCTATGGCTGTAGATCCCGAGAGCTATGGTCCTCGGATCTATTACCCAATAGAGTTTATTCCTGAGGGCAATAACCTACAGTACGGTGGTAGCCTTGAAATTAGTGCCGAAGGCTATAATCCTGATAAGGCCATAGCTAAAGACTGGAACGACTGGGGCGTGGTAATGGAAATGCCTGATGAAACTTCTGGCAAAGACATGGAGGTAACTTTTGCTCACGGTATGCCATTTATATGGATAGAGACTAAGCAATTGAACCCTGAGTTTTCTTTTGACAGAGGAGCTACTTACCTCACCGAAGCTGGGGAGCCAGCTGAATTTCCTATCAATGAGTCATTTGTGATACAAACTGACGGTCGTTATTTAGGTGTTCACCTTGATGGAAGCACAGAGGCGGTTATCGAAGGTCAGCAATATGTTAAAATAGACCTAGGGAGTGTGCAGCCCATCAATCAAGTTCATATACTTTGGGAAGCTGCATATGCCTCTGGTTATGCCATACAGGTGTCTGATGATGACGTAAATTACACTACTGTTGCTGCTGAAATTAATGGTGATGGGGGAGAAGATGTCTTAAATGTAGATGCGTCTGGCCGCTATGTAAAGGTAGCCTTGTCAGAAAAGGGCACTTCTTACGCTTATTCCATTTGGGAAATGGAGATTTATAGTGGTGATGAAGTTATCTCTACAGGCCAGCCAGTAGAGGTGACATCAGTACAAGGCAACTATCAAGGAGAAGCTTTAAACGATGGTAACTCGGGTACACGATGGGCGGCTGATCCAGAGGTAAAAGAAAGATTGGTATTAAACACCAACAATAGTAATGATGCTTATTTTGTAGTTTCTGCTTTGTCGAATCCACAAGATCTTACAGAGTTTGAAGGTTTTGCATTTAATAAGCCTGTAAACACAGAGGTAGCGTATGATTACGATGTGGCTTTGGGTAAAGTATTCGTTGATTGGAATATTGAAGCAGAAAACTTAAAAACTGGTGCTGAAGGTGAAGTGATGCAAGGTTTTATCCCTCACCTCTATGCTAATGCAGATAACAATATTGCATTTACGGATCATGATTATGTTACACCAAGAGGAACTATGAAAACTGCCATTGGCAACCATTTCTCTTTTGTATATGATTTTGGAGGTATTTTACCTTCTTATAACTCTCCTTTTAAAAATGAGCAAGATGCCAATCCTTATAGTGCTGATGTGATGTTCGATTTGTTGACGACCTTCTCTAAAAAGCAAAACTATGGAGGGGATACTTACTGGGGAGGAAAAGATCTCGTAAATTTTGCTAAGTATACTTTAATGGCAAAAGAGCTCGATCACCAGGCTTATGAAGCTTTAAAAGCAAAAACTAGAGACGCTTTAGTGAATTGGTTAACTTATACGCCAGGGGAAGAGGAGAAATTCTTTGCAAGGTATGATAGATGGGGCGCTTTGGTAGGTTTCAATGAGTCTTACGGCTCATCTGAGTTTACTGATAACCATTTTCATTATGGTTATATCGTTTATGCTGCAGCTTTGTATAGTATGGTTGATCCTGACTTTTTAACAGAGTATGGAGATATAGTGAAGCTTGTAGCTAAGCAATATGCTAATTGGGATAAGTCTGACACTTTTACTCCTTATTTTAGAACATTTGACCCTTGGATAGGGCACAGCTATGCCGGAGGAACTAGTTCATCTACTGGTAATAACCAAGAGTCTACTTCTGAGTCTATGCAGTCATGGATAGGTTTATTCTTATTGGGAGATATGTTAGATGACGAGTCTATCAGAGATGCAGGCGCCTTTGGTTATATCAGTGAGTCAACAGCTATACTTGAATACTGGTTTGACTGGAAAGAGCGTAATTTACCTGCCGCTTATCCGCACAACATGGTAGGTATTCTTGCTAATCAGGGTTTTGCTTATGGTACATTTTTTAGCGCAAGCCCTGTTCATATTCACGGTATTCAATATTTACCTGTTAACCCTGGGTTCAAATATTTGGCTAAAGACAAAACTTGGGCTGCACGTGAATATAATGACATGATGGTTGAGTCCGCAGCTATCGATGGTCATGAAAACGAAACTGATTTCGGTGATGATTGGGCGCAAGTGGCATTAGGTTTTAGGTTGTTGTTTGATCCGCAGTATGTGGCTGCATTTATAGATGATAACCTGAAGTTAGAGGCTAATGATGAGCATTACATCATGGATTACGAAGTATCAGGGATGACCTATTTCTATACTCATGCTAATCAGAATTTAGGTGATTTTTCATTTGTATATCGCACTAACTTTCCTTCAAGTAGTGTATTTGAAAAGGATGGTGAGTTTAGCCATGCAGTGGCCTATAACGCCACGTCAGCAGCTAAACAATGTGAAGTATATGATGCCAGTGGCAATGTGGTAGCAGCTTTCAATGTGCCTGCACATACATTGACCACTTTCCCTGAATTATCAGATAACGGTCAGCAGCCAGACGGATGTTACAACTTATTGCCAGCCACTGCTACAGCTTCTTCTGGAGACGCTTCTGCTGCTATAGATGGCAACAGAGGATCACGATGGGAAAGCGCTTTTGAAGACCCTCAGTCTATTACGGTAGATTTAGGTGTGGTATCTCATGTAGATAAAATTACATTGATATGGGAGGCTGCCAATGCCAAAAATTATACTTTGCTAGGTTCTGTGGATGGCGAAAATTGGGAAACAATTGCCGAAATGGAAAATATGGCCGAAGAAGAGAGGACTGATGTTGTAGATGGCATAAGTGCTGATTATCAGTATATTCAAATGTATGGAACGGAAAGAAATACACCTTATGGTTATTCTATATATGAAATTGAGATATGTGGAGAAGTGGCGGCTGCGCCAATAGTAGCAGGGGTGAAGTTGCCTGCAAAAATTGAAGCTGAAGATTATATAAGCATGCAAGGTGTGCAAGCAGAGCTTACTGCTGATGCCGGTGGAGGTGAAAATTTGGGATGGATTGAAGCTGGAGACTGGATGGAATATCAGGTGAATAGCGCTGAAGATCAAGACTACCAGTTAGATTTGAGGGTGGCTAGTCCAGATGAAACAGGAGTTGTTGAGGTGCTAATTGATGATGAATTAGCTGCTGTAATAGATGTGCCGTTCACTGGAGGGTACCAAGCTTGGGAAACGGTTTCGGCTCAGTTAAAAGTGTCAAAAGGGCTTCATATAGTAAGGGTAAAGGCAGCAAGCGCTCCATTTAACCTTAACTGGATAGCATTTGCTGACGTTACTTCAGCAGCAAGGTTATCTGCAGAGCAAAGCGTTAATGCATCTATGAGTGTATTCCCTAACCCTGCAGATGATGTATTGAAAGTGTTATCTGTTACTAATGATGAAATTACAATTATTAACTCGAGAGGAGAGGTGCTGATTAAGCAGCAAGGAACGAAAGGTGTTAATAATATTGATGTTTCTGGCTTAGTTCCTGGCATTTACTTGGTAAAATCAGGAAGTACTGCACAGAAGGTAATCATAAAATAATAAATACAAAGCATGTAGTGTGAGGGGCGTCTGTAAAGGCGCCCTTTTTTTATGATATATTGTGGTTATAGAGAGGCTTCAATATTTTTCTATCAATGTAAAAAGTGCCAAATGGCACAATACAAGCGATTAAAACTTTCCATGTGGTTTCTGTAAACTTCCAGTTGTATTCTACCGCTACACTAATGGTGTTGATAATGTAGAGGAGGAAGAGTGCCCCATGTATTGGGCCGAGGTTAGCCGATACAGCGTCATAACTGGCCAAGTGTTTAAGTGGTACGGCTACTAGTGTTAATATTAATAAAGAAGTGCCTTCTAGCATTCCTATAAGGCGTAACCTACCTATTTTGTTAGATAATAATGTGTGCATAGTATTAGAATAGTCTGAAGTAAGGGCGTGATGCTAATGGAGAAAATGGCCATGGAATAGCTAATAGAATAATGAATAAGGCAATAGCATAATATATCGATATGGTTTTGAATTTGGCCTGGTCTGTTGATTCTCTTTTTGCTTTTGCGCTACCTACAGTGAGTAATACAATGGCGCCTATCATCATCACTAAATGATCAATACTAAAGAAAAAAGGATCGTGAACGGCTTGATTAGTAGTATGCCAAAAAAGCTTAACGAGAGGACTTTTGGTGTAAAGTAATATACCAATCATAAGCTGTATGTGTGCTACAGTAGCTGTCCAGTGCCTTAATGCATTGTCTCTTTTGGTGAATGCAGATTGCTTTTTAAGTGCTACTAAGCTGTTGATAATGCTCCATACAAGCATAATTAATACCAGCCAGCGCACTATTGAATGTATTGGTAATAATGTTGAATACATGTCTATTGAATTGTTTTGAACAAATCTACCAAAAACATACTAAGTAGTATGTTTTTGATTAAAAAAATATTATAAAGTTTCCAAATAGCTCTTGAAGGAGGTAAGGTAGCTTTGATAAGCGCTAAATCCACTAATTTTACCTATGTTTCTGATGCCATTGTAGCCTGAGAGAATAAATAAAGCTGCTCCATTGGTGTCTGTTTCCTGTTTAATATTCATTGAAGCTTTTCCTTGCTCAAGTGTAGCGGCAATGGCATCGGCCCAATTATTCATAATTTGGTGTAGTTCGTTTTTGAACATCTCATTGAGCGGAGCCATTTCTTCAATAAGATTTACGGCAGGGCATCCATACCTTACGTCAAACATTTCGGTATCCATTAGCAAGCCTTTCATCATTTGGTATATTTCTGTTTTGGCATCGCTGGCCGCAAGTAGTGGTGTGGTCATATGCTTTTTCATGCCCGGTGCCATGATCTCTCTTATCAAAGCCACGCCCATTTCTTCTTTGTTTTTAAAATGATAATAAAAAGCGCCTTTGGTGACCTCTGTAGATGCTATAATTTCGTCAATGCTAGTTGACTGATAACCTTTTTTATAGATTAATTCAAAGGCTTTAGTGAGTATGGATAGACGGGTTTTAGATGCCTTAGACATTGGTACAAAGGTATCCTATAAATATAACTTATTTAATTTTACTTATATAAAATTTTGGTTATTAGTAAGGCTTATTTGATGTTTGTACATTGAAAAAACATCCTAAATACAGTAAAATGGCTAATTACCCAGTTATCGGAAGATTTTGCATTTCATCGATATAAGTATAGTGTAATAGCTGAGTTTTGCCCTACTTCGCAGTGCGAACAAAGAGGTATATTAAGATTCGGAACATGGCCGTTGGTCATTTATTGGCCATACAGACAAAATTTTTTAACGGCTGTTGTAATATGTGTATTTGATTTTTTAAAAGACCTTTTACCTCAAAAGCCGATTGATTAATTTCAATCGGCTTTTTTTATTTCTTAAAATACTACACCTTCTATTGGGGCAGGTTTAATAGGTAAATTTTGGTTGTCGTACATCTCTTTTAGGTTCTCTTCTATGGTGAGGCTTATGGCCGTTAGAGGAGTGTCATCCATTCGGTTTTCAAACGGGTCTTCTGTGCGTTCTCCAACTTGGTCTAATGCAAGAAATACAAAATTAATCACTAGCGATAATGGAATATTCATCCAGCCCAAGTCTTCAATAAAAGCAAATGGAACTAATGTGCCGTGTAAGTAGACAAATACTCTTGAATAAAAACTATAAGGGCGTGGTAGCGGAGTGTTTTTTATTCTTTCGCTCATCCCTTGGTGGTTGTTAAATTCAATTAAGGTTTCGTCTAACCTCACAAATCTATAATCAGATATCCATCCTTTTTTGTAAGCTTTTTGCAGGTCATCACCTTGCATTTTTAGCAAATAGTTAGGAGGATTTTTAGTATTCATTACCGAGTTATACTCTTCGTTTGAAAGAAAAGATTTTATGTCGGAGTATCTATTGCTGTGTTCTATAAGTTCTTGAACACCATTGTCGTTATAGTCGTGTTTTATCCTTAGAAAGACACGAAGGGCGTGTACAAAGGCTATGTGCCTGTATATAACTGTCTTTTTCCATTCTTCTAATTCTGTAGAATGATTATTTTCTGAAGTAGTAAAAGCTAGTGAAATCACTTCTCGTGCCCATGCTCTACTGTAGTTAACTAATTTACCCCATATTTTGCGTGCTTCCCACCATCTATCATATGCGTTGTTATTTTTAAAACCAAGATATATAGCCAGTGCTGTACTTAAAGTGGCCACAGCGTTAAAAGGAATGCTTATCCGCTCTAAATCAAACTCTACATGAAGTACATATACTAGTAGGGATAAAATCAGAAAATAGAGCATGCTTTTCCAGGTGTAATGGAGTACATACTTCCATTTTAAATTTCTCGATACTATCATAAATTAAGATTTGGTGATACTTTGAATAACGCCAAAGTGATAGTATAGTTATGTTTTGTTTTGATGAAATATGAAGAGGAGCTATTATATTTTGAGTGTAGTTTGCTTAGCTGTAGCCTCCCATCAAATCTGTTTTTTCTGAAATCTTCTTTATAATTAAGTCCAGATCATAAGCTTCTCCTTTGATATGCTGAATAATCTGTTCTATATGAGAAGGCATTTCTCCTTCATTCTCCAATATTTGAATTAAGCCCATTAAGCGTGCTAGCGGAGCTCTTGTTCTATGCGATTGTAGCCATGCTATATCCTTTAGGGCGGAGTTTTGCTTCTTTATTTCTCTCAATTGGTTGCGAGATGAGGTAACATCAATGATGGCGCCAACAGACCTAATAGGTTTGCCATTTTTGTCGCGTATGATGTAGCAGCGGTCAATTACATAAGCGGTATCACCATTGATTTTCTTTACTCTATATTCTTTTTGCCAATGATTGCTGGCTGGGTCCGATAATGTTTCATGGATGTGGGTCCATACTTCCTCCATATCTTCAGGAAGAATAAGTGAAAACCATGAGTTGATTTGTGCCACATTTTCTTTTAGCTTATATCCAAAGGCTGCTTCATAGCCATCTCCTCGTACAATTTCATCAGTAACATGGTCCCAATCCCATATCATTTCATTGGTAGCCTTCATGGCCAATTCAAATCGTTCTTTACTTACTCTAAGCTGGTTTTCATATTCCTTAAGCTCTGTAATGTCTTGTATGGTTCCTTCTATAAGGTAGGGTTTGCCATTGTCATCATGTTTGAAATTCATATGATGATATACCCACTTGATCTTGTTTTGGGGGGTAATGATTCTATTTTGAAATTGTATATCCACATTATCTTTAGGCATGTGATTGTGAATATCCAAAAAATGGCGGTCTTCAGGGTGAAACGCATTTTTAATGGAATCCATATTGGGTTTTACGTCAGGGTCTAATTCATAAATTTTATAAACCTCTGTAGTCCATTCCGCATATTCTTCGTCTAGTCTTTTAGACCAATATCCCAGATGAGCTATTTCTTGGGCTTTATGAAGCCTATGGTATGCCTGTCTTAAATCTAACTCTACTTCTTTTTGTTCTGTAATGTCTTTTCCTACTGAAAATATTAGTTTTTCTTCTTTTTTTAGTTGCGATTGCCAGAGTAACCAGATGGTTTTGCCAGCCTTGCTTATGAATCTAAATTCGCTATGTTCACTGAATGTTTCTTTTTTAACGGCATTAAACCGCTGGGTTAACTTTTCTTTGTCTTCGGGGTGTACATATAAGATGGCCGATGTGTTAAGTACTTCGCTTTCATCATAACCCAGCACCTCATGAAATGCCTTATTGACTTTTTTAAAGTTCCCATCAAACCCAATGATGCACATCAGGTCAGTAGAGATATTAAAAAAGTTGTTAAATATATCTTCCGCAATTTTATGTTTCAGCAATGAGGATATCTGCTGTCCGGTACTTTTTAATATATCTTCCCAGTTGTAAAATTCATCAGAGGTTTTTCTTGCTCTTAGAATGAATAGGCCTAATAACTCACTGTTGTGTGAAAGAGGTATGGTTATTTTCTCTGTTAATTTCCAATCTTGCAGCTGCTGTGTGTGGTTAAGGGCGTCTAAGGCTTTGATGTCTGTCCAGTGGTCAGCGGTTATGGGCTTTCCCGCAGTCATGGTGTTCATCTTTGGGAGGTTGTCGTAAAAGTCATTTAAAGCAGGTTCGGCTACTGCCGTGCCCATAAGGTTAAGCATGGTTTTATCAATAGATGAGATCCATATTTCGCAGGTTTGCGCTTGTGTAGCTTCTACTATTAGTTGGCAGGCATCTCTGAGTCCATCTTCTAGGTTTCCTGGTTTGCTTATGGCATTAGAAAGTGTAAGTAAAAGCTTTTCTTCTAGTTGTTGTGTAATAATGCTAGTAATATCTCTTACTGCACCAATGAGCCTCACAGGTTTCCCTGTGGCATCTCTTACTATGTAGCCAGAGTCTATAACCGTGGCATATTGTCCGTTAGCTTTTCTGAATTTATAGCGCTGAAAACAATGGGTACCATCTTGCAGATTGAACTTTTCCTCTAAAGAAGAGAGTACCCTTTCTAAGTCATCAGGATGGATGTTGTTTTTCCAAAAAGTGCTGGTATTGATCTCCGCTTGGTCACTGCTGTAGCCGAAAATTTTCTCTAATGATTCACCCGTTCTTATAACAGTATTATCAAGCAGATCCCAATCATAAATATGGTCTTGAGAGGCTTTTGCGGCCAGTTGGTACCGTTGGTTAGCCAGCTTCAGCTCTTCTGCATGCAAAATATCTTTAGTTACATCATGCGAAGTAGTTATTATGCCATGCACAGTGGGGTCATGCAGTAGGTTATTGAGCTTCGTTTCTAGCCATCGCCATTCTCCATTGGCATGCTTAAACCGATAAGGAGCTATGGTGGTGTTTTTGTTGCCCTGAATTTGCGATATGGTTTTTAATACTCGAGGTAAATCCTCCTCGTGTATATAATCAAATGCATTGAGGCTAATGAATTCCTCAGGGGAGTAGCCTAGCATGCTCATAGATGAAGGGCTTACGTAAAGGTAGTCTCCATCTTCATTAATTACAGCAATAAGCTCGAGGCCCTCTTGTAAGAGTGTCTTAAATTTATTCTCACGCCTTTGAAGCTTTTCTAGAATACTTTTTTTCTCTATTACACGGCTAATGTTAGAGGTGAAAGTTTCTAAAAATTGAATTTCGTCTTTGCCCCAATGGTATTTTTTATTGTATACCTCTATTCCAATAAAGCCCTGGAAAATAGCTTGGTTAAAAAGAGGAAAAATGGCTACTGAGGCACAATTTTTAGTGACTACAACCTCTAGTTCTTGTTCTGGGTGTTTAATCAGGTCTTTGACCACCACTGATTTGTTTATAGATAGCTCATGCTTGAGGTTTGGAATTTCATTGAGTCGCAGCTCTTGCTCAATATGAAGTAGAGGTTGGTCAATGTTAGTCCAATTGTAGTTCAATTTAGAGCACCAATGTTGTGCTTCTATTTGGTATTCATTCTTATAATAAAATATTCGATCTACTGTTAAGGTCTCTCCAATTATAGCAAATGATTCTTGAATGGCTTTTCCCCAATCTTTTTGCTCAAGAAATAAACTATTGATGGTTGACAATGCAGCGAGAAAGTTCTTGTGTGTTACTAAGCGACTGCTTTTTTCTACCACTTCGGTGATGTTAGCTGCTATTACAATTTCAGCCTTATCTCCGGTCCAGTCAATGGGGTTGCACGAAACCCGTACATACAGAATATTGCCTTGCTTATCTCTGTGCCTGCAAATGCCCGGTTTGCACCGGTCTTTATCATTGTTTTTAGTTTTTTTGGTAGAGTAAGGCTTTAACTCATGCACTGTCATTTGAAGAAATTCTTCCTCAGAATACCCATACTGCTCTTGTGCTGCCAAATTAACTTTTAAAATGGCGCCACTCTGCACACTGTATACCCACATAGGAAGTGGGGTGAAATCAAAAATTTCACTGTATCCATCTTTTTTATGTACCTCTTTTTCTTGACTTAATTTTTTCTTCATTAGCAATAACAGGCTTACCATGAGGTGTTATTAAATTATAAAAAAAAAGTTAAAAATTTAAATCAATTTGTAGGAAAGGTAGAATCCTGTGAAGAATGTTTTATACCTCGTTATAGGTTAGGTGTTGTTAGGCTTTTGGTTGTAAGTATTTGATTGTTAATTCATTGTGTGTTTTAATGTAGCATGTTCAGCTTTATTATTGCTACAGCAGTGCTTGGGTATGCATAAATTAAAGCTTCTTGTAGCCGTTTTCATTGATAAAGACCTTTCATATTTCCAGAGAGTTTGAGGAGCATTCTTCTTATACTCATCATAATTTACTGGCATTAAAAAAAATAAATGGATTCCTGCTCAATGCAGTGGCCAAATGATTTCTGCATAAGTAGAATTGCCGCAGCGCTTTAACTTTAGGTAATCGCTATTCTATTAGATAGTTTGTATTTATGAGTTTTATTGAACTGTGACAGGGGAGGGGGAAGCATATTTCACCTTTAAACATTCTGATCTTTTCTTACTAGTGTTTATGCTTATTTCATTGCTATCATTCTGCCAATAAATTTTCTGGCTATTATATTTCTTTAGTTAAAATTTCGTTCAAAATCGAAAGTTAGTGGCGTTAGGAGACGTTACTGACTTAGATGCAATAATGTTGTATTTATTTTGCAACAATGTTGCATTTATGAAATTAAGTAATTATGTTTGATCATATAAATACAAAGATGATTTACGATGCAATGATAATAGGAGGCAGTTATTCAGGACTTTCATCTGCCATGGCTTTAGCCAGATCAAAAAGGGAAGTTATAATCATTGACAAGGGGGAGCCGTGTAATCGGCAAACCCCCTATTCTCATAATTTTATTACTCATGATGGAAGTAAGCCCTCGGCTATAAATACTTTAGCTAAGGCACAGGTTTTGGCTTATCCTACGGTTAAATGGGTAGATGGTGAAGCGGTAGTTGTTACTAAACAAGGAGAGCTTTTTAAAGTGGAGTTGTCTACTGGTGAATCGTACGAAGCCAAGTATTTGCACTTGGCTATGGGTATAAAGGACCTGATGCCTGCTATTGCTGGGTTTGCTAAGTGTTGGGGAATTTCGGTAATACATTGTCCGTTTTGTCATGGATATGAAGTGAAAGATACTAAGACTGCTTTTTTTGGTAATGGAGAAGTAGCTAGGCATATGGCTCAAATGCTACTCAACTGGACTAGTGACTTAACTATACTTACTAATGGCAAGGCTGATTTTAGTGAAGAAGATTTAGCTTATTTTTCTAAAAGCAGAGTGAGGATTTTTGAAGAGCCTTTAGCGGAGATTCAGCATACTGATGGATATATGAAAAAGGTGCTGTTCAGTAATGATAAAGCAGAGAGTTTTAAAGCTATGTATGCACATGTTCCTTTTACACTACATGGGAGTATTCATGAGCAACTTGGCTGCGAGCTTAATGACGATGGTTTAATAAAAACAGATGAAATGAGGCGTACCTCAGTAGAGAGGGTGTATGCTTCTGGAGATACAATCACACGCATGCGCAGTGTGGCAAAAGCAGTTGAATCAGGTCAGATGGCCGGAGTTTCAATAGTTAGGGAATTAATTTTTGGTTAATGCTAAAGGTTAATGATTGAAAAAACCCCTTTTAATTAAGGGGTTTTTAATACTACTTTACCTACGGTTTTCCCTCTTTGAAAATCGTGAATGGCATGATGCATATCCTCGAAATCAAATACATGTCCAATATGCTGTGGCGCTATTTTTAAGGCTAATAACTTATCTAGGATGCTGTGTAGCAATTCATTTCTGTCGTATAAGTGAATGAGGTTAAAGCCCATTATGGATTTATTGTCTGTAGGAAGTTTCATGGGGTCAATTTTAGGTCTGGTTAAGTATTGCCATAATAGCCTTGGGTAGTTAGGGGTGTAACTATGGCTACTAAAGCTGGCTGAGCCGTAAGTTACCATTCGGGCCATAGGAGACATAGCTTCCCAGCTTTGATGTAAAATACGCCCTCCTATACACTCCATGACCAGCATCAAATCTTCATTGTTCAATGCTTGTTGGAGTTTTTTATCAAACATGTTGTCCCTTACAATAACCTTATCATAACCTTCTTGGTGTTTTAAAAGGTCAACTTTACTGGCATTGCCCACTGTGCCTATTGTTTTTGCGCCTAGTTTTTTACAAATTCTATTGGCTAAAATGCCTACTCCACCGGCAGCACTGTGTATAAGCACGGTCATATCTTTTTGCAAGCCACCAAGCACCACTAGTCCATAATAAGCAGTAAGCCCTTGTACTATAAAGCCCGCTCCTTGGTTGTAATCCCAACTTTCGGGTAACGCTACCACATAATTTTCATTAATGTTGAGGTGGGTTACATAACCACCAAATTTTGTAGCTCCCATTACACGATCGCCCACATGCCACTGTGTTACACCTTCTCCAATAGCACTGATGATGCCACTAAACTCTAAACCTGGAATAAATTCACCTTCGGGTGTAGCACTGTATAAGCCCTGCATAGCAAAGATATCTGCGAAATTTAAACCTATAGCTTTTACAGCCACGCTTACTTCTCCAGCTTCTGGTGCCGTTAGTTTTTCTTCATGTAATGTAAGGTTTTTTATATTGCCGGCTTTATGCATCTTATAAACTTGGCGATCTATCATTTTTGTACTTTAGAATTTAGGTTAGTAGTCATTAATTATTTTCTCACTTCATACGCAATGTGCTGAAGTGGTGTGAGGTCAAATATTGTATATCAATATTATTAATCTGCTAATTTGAATATAATGGTTTTAGTGTGGCAGATAGTGCTCACATACTTTTTCAAGTGTAATTAACAAAATTAACTTTAGGAATAGAGTTAATATGTACTATGATATTTAATTCAATGAGAAGAGAAAGGAGTAGCAGTTGTTTTAATAAATAAGCTAAGTGGTTGGATTTGAGTACTTTTTGGTGCTACATTTTAGTAAGGGGAGGGGTAAGAATAGTTTTTAGCTAGTATTAACCTTAATGTAGTAATGAAGTAAGGCTGAATAAATTAGATAAGTTATGTGTTAATTATGGCAGTAGCGTGGTATGGCTACTGCCATTTTATTATTAATAGAAAAATGTTTCTGTAATAATCTTTCCTTGAGAAACCTCAAATACTGCAATTTCAATGAGGTTTTGCCTTAGTCCGCTTTTGAAGGTTATATCTCTGCCCATAGCTACGCTAAAGTAGCTATCAGCAATTACGGGTTCGCTACAATAACTTCCGTGAAAAGTTTCTATAGTAGCCATTCGTGCTTTAGATTTAGCCAGCACATTTTCAAGGCCCTTGGTTACGGTGGGCACTCCGTTAGCTTTGGCGTGCTCCGGTTCAGTACACACTATATCTTTACTGTATAATGTTTCATAAATGGAAGTTACATTTCCTTCTTGTATCCAATTGTAATACATTTTCGCGATTTCTTCTGTTGTTTTTTGCATCATCTATCATTTGTTTTTTACAAAACTAATAGCACCATACTGTATGATCGATGCTTAAAAGTGTTGTATTTTTGCTCAATAGTGTTAATTCGTATGGATGTATTAAGTAGTGTTATTGAGGCTTGCGGTTTGCAAGGGTTGATATATGATAAGGTGAGAGTTGCTGGAGCGTGGGGCATAAGTATGCAGGAAGATAGTAATTCACAGTTTTGGAGGTTAGTAAAGGGCAGTTGTGTCTTAGGGTTTGATGATAATGAAGTTTATCAGCTCAATGAAGGTGATTTAGTTTATATCGCGAACGGTAAAGCCCATTGGATCGCCAATGATGTTAAAAGTGAGCGGGTTCCGGCTCAGGCTTTCGTTGCAGCCAATTTAAAGGCAGCGCCTATGTTTCAGTCTGGAAATGATGAGGTAGTTCTCATAGGTGGGCATTTTAATTTTGATCCCGATTTTCAACACCCGTTTATCAAAGCTTTGCCTAAGTTGGTTCATGTTAATAGGTTTGAAACTGAAAATCAATTATTACTAAAGCAAATTGGAGGTATTATAGCTGCAGAGCTGTCGCATCAGAAGCCAGGAAGTCATTATATATTGGCAGGTTTGGCTAAAATGGTTTTTATTAATATCATTCGTGCTTACTTGGATCAGGAGCAGCAGACGGGCTTTTTGGCAGCTCTTTGTGACCCTCAAATAAGTGAGTCAATACAGTGTATGCATCAATACCCTGAGAGAGGTTGGAATTTAGAGGGGCTAGCAAAAAGTGTGGGCATGTCTCGGTCAGTTTATTTTAATAAATTTAAACTACTTCTTGGAGAAACTCCCATGAACTATCTTACCTCATGGAGGATACGTAAGGCGCAAGGCCTGTTGTTAAAAGGCAAGGAAAATGTAGAAGATGTTTCTGCTATGGTAGGTTATAGCTCAGTAGCGGCTTTTACAAGGGTTTTTAAATCTAAAGTTGGGCTTACGCCTGCCAAATTCAGGATGGTGAAATCTGCATAAGCTTCTGTTTAGTTCATTTTTTGTCTAAAGGCATTAGGAGACATATTCATCTTTTTTTTGAAAAGCTTATTGAAAGATTGAGGATATTCAAAGCCGAGTTCAAAGGCTATTTCTGCTATGGAAAGGTCAGTGGACAGAAGTTTGGCTTTTGCTGCTGCTATAAGGTGGTCTTGTATATGTGATTTGGTGCCTTTGCCTGTTAGCGACCGCAGCATGTCGGTAAGGTAGTGTGGGCTAAGGTTTACCTTGTCTGCAAGGTATTCTACCGTTGGAGTGCCATGATTTAAGCCAGTATTAGAATTGAAATAATTGTCTAGTATGGTTTCTATTTTTATGAGCAGATCGCTATTAACAGCCTTTCTGGTTATAAATTGTCGTTGATAAAATCTGTTGCAATAATTTAAAAGAAGATCAATTTGCGAGAGGATAATATTCTGCGTGTGTTGATCTATGTGTTGATATTCCTGATTGATTTTTTGAAATATTTCAATAATGTAAGTCTCTTCTTTTTCTGATAGGTGCAAAGCTTCATTTAAAGCATAGGAGAAAAAACCATATTTCTTAATGTTAGTCGCTAGCGGATGGTTTAGAATGAAGTCTGGATGAAACATGAGCGCATAGCCTTCTCCCGCTGATTCTGATCTTTCGGTCTCTGCTATTTCAATATTGTGTACTTGTCCTGGCCCTATGAAAATCATTGTGCCTTTATCAAAATCATAGTATTGTTGGCCATACTTAACCTTTCCTGGTATATTTCTTTTTAGTGAAATGTTAAATATGTTGGTAGAAAAACGCTCTCTAAGGTATATGCTCTTAAGGTCTATATCTTCAATAGCTATTACGCTGATCAGCGGGTGCTGTGGTGCGGGCAAGTGTAACTTAGCATGAAATTCAGATATGGAGTTGATGTTTTGCATGGCATGGTAAAAGTATTAAAGTCAATTGATCCATTCAATTGACTTTAAACGATTTTACAGATTAAAATTAGTTTTAATTTCTTGCCTATGCTTTTCGCTTCCTATTTCGGCATGTCTGGCAAGTATGGTCTTCGCATCTTCTCCAGCTGCATATTTGATTAGGTCTTTTTCATCATTGACGGCTTGGTACACAATACTAGCTATTTGCTCAGGAGAAGAGGCATAGTTCATCATCTCAGCGGTAGTGTTGAAAAGCTGATCTTCCAATGTCTTGTATGCTGGCATGGTGGCTTTGTCTAGCGATCTTCCAATGAAGTCAGTAGCTATGGCACCTGGCGCTATCGTTTTGATTTTAATATTATGCAGGCTTAGTTCATAACTCATAGAAGAAGACCATCCTTCCAGTGCAAATTTAGAGGCATGATAGATAGAGTGCAAAGGAAAGGTGATGGTGCCTCCTATAGAAGTGGTAGATAAAAATAGACCCTGCTTCCGCTGTCTAAAATGCGGTATAAAAGCTTTTGTTACCCTGATAACGCCTATCAAGTTGGTGTTGAGCTGTGTTACTATTTGCTCATCGCTTAACGCTTCTAAAGTGCCCATAAGGCCGTATCCTGCATTGTTGAATACCACATCTACCTCGCTTATGTCTAGGGCTTTGGCTACGGTGGCTTCAATTTGACTAGGCTTGGTAACATCCAGAGGTAGTATAGTTATACCCTTTAATTGGGTGAGTTCTGTTTCCTTTTCAGGAGCACGCATGGTAGCTATTACGTTCCAGCCCTTCTGATGAAATAAAAGTGCAGTTGCTTTTCCTAATCCTGATGAGGCTCCGGTTATAAATATCGTGTTTTGCATTTTCTCTTAGTTAATGTATGGCAAAGTAAAATCTGCTGTACTGCATAAATGTTTCCAAAGCGTGTTTATGGTTGTTCATTTCGTGGTTTATGGCTGTAGTAAACCAATTAAAAGGCCTCAGCTAGGATAAATGTATTATTTACGTTAATAATTTTTTAAACCTGCTATTAATATTGCTTAACTAATTTAATTAGAGCAAATTTGATTTATGACATTACAATATTTTACCCCCCGTTTATATAGGTTTTTTCATAAAAGGCATTGGCTAATCATTATCATAATTATGGTTAGTAGTATGCATATGAAGGCTCAGAAGATGCCTGAATGGCAAGATCTTGCTGTTTTGCATCAACATACGGAGCAGCCTCATGCTACCATTATACCTTATCCATCGCAGCAGGCTGCTATGGCAAAAGGTGAATCTGACAGAGTAAAGTCGCTGAATGGTATATGGAAATTTAAGTGGTCTCAGAACTATAAAAACAGACCAGAAAAATTTTATACTACAGATTTTAATACCTCTGATTGGGCTGATATACCGGTGCCGGCTGATTGGCAAATGCATGGTTATGGCTATCCCATATATACTAATATGGACTACCCTTTTCCTGTAAACCCTCCTTTTATTAATACAGATTTTAACCCAGTAGGCTCATATAAAACTACTTTTACGGTACCCGATGGGTGGGGTGAGCAGGAGGTTTTTCTTCATTTTGCAGGCGTTAATTCAGCTTTTTATTGCTGGGTAAATGGCCAACTGGTTGGTTATAATGAGGGCAGCAAGACTCCAGCTGAATTTAACATCACCAAATATCTTCAAAAGGGAGCTAATGATATAGCTGTGGAAGTGTACCGATGGAGCGATGCCAGTTATCTGGAAGACCAAGACTTTTGGCGCTTAAGCGGTATAGAAAGAGATGTTTATTTGGTGGCAAGGCCTCAAGTGCATATTAGAGACTACTTTGTGCATGCCACTTTGGCTAATGATTTTAAAGATGGTGAGTTAGATGTGGAGTTAGAATTATCAGGGTTGCCTAAACGCGTAAAGGGAAATCAGCAGGTGGAGATTGTCCTATTTGACCAACAATATAATGAACTGATAAAGAACCAAATTAATTTGTCGGATCATAAGAATGGACATTTAAAATTAGGCGGAGAAATACCAAGGGTACAAGCTTGGTCAGCAGAGCACCCTAATCTTTATAGGCTAGCTATTAACCTGAAAAATGGTGAAGGAGAAGTGGTAGAATCGGTTACAGCTAAAATTGGATTCAGGTCTGTGGCAATTGTTGATGGGCAGCTTTTAGTAAATGGTCAAACTGTGTTGCTCAAAGGTGTTAATAGACATGAGCACGATCCGCGTACGGGACATGTTATCTCGAGAGCGTCCATGATGAAGGATATTGAGCTATTTAAGCAAAATAATATAAATGCGGTAAGAACTTCACATTACCCTAATGACCCTGAATGGTATGCGCTATGTGATGAATATGGTATTTACGTGATAGACGAAGCCAATATTGAATCTCATGGTTTTGGGTACGATGAAGACAAAACGCCAGCTAATAAGCCTGAGTTTTTGGCTATGCACTTAGATAGGATGAAAAGAATGGTAGAAAGAGATAAAAATCATCCATCTATTATTATTTGGTCTATGGGAAATGAAGCTGGAGATGGTCCTGCTTTTGTAGAGGGGTACAAATGGATAAAGCATAGAGATTCATCACGAGTGGTGCATTACGAAAGGGCTGAGCGAGGTCAAAATTTCAAAGAAAGGCATACTGATATTATCCCATGGATGTACGCTCGTACTTGGGGTATAGAAAAATATTACGAGGGGCATTATCCCGATCGTCCTTTTATCTGGTGTGAGTACTCTCATGCTATGGGTAATAGTAATGGAGATTTGGTAGATCTGTGGGATTATGTACGCGAGCACAAGCAGGTGCAGGGAGGGTTCATCTGGGATTGGGTGGATCAAGGATTGATCAAGAAAACTGATAAGGGTGAGGAGTTCTGGGCTTATGGAGGCGACTTTGAGCCTGATAGTGTACATGATGACAATAACTTTTGTCTTAATGGCTTGGTTAACCCCGATAGAAGTCCGCACCCTGCTTTATTAGAGGTAAAGCATGTATATCAAGATGTACATTTTAAGAAAACTGAAAAGGGCGTAGTGGAAGTTTTTAATGAAAATTTCTTCACCGATTTAAATGAGTATAGTATCCAGTGGGAGCTATTGGAGGATGGAGTTGCTGTTAAAGAAGGTAAGGTAGCTAATTTCAACCTTCAGCCTCAGCAGAAAACTATTCTCGAGTTGGATATTGATAATTATGGCTTTCAGTTAAACAAAGAATATTATTTGAATTTATATGTAAGCTATAATGAAGATAAGCCTTTTCTATCTGATAACTATGTAATTGCCAGTGAGCAGATTTTGTGGCGAAAGGCTGCTGACAGAGAAGAAGAACAAGGGGAAGTAAAGGGGAAGATTAAGGTTAAAGAAGATAGTAAGAGTATAAACGTGATTGCTGGTAGTGCTAATTTTACGTTTGATAAAGTTACGGGACAGGTAGCGGTAGCTAGTGATGGTGGTAAAATCTTATGGAAAAGAGAGCCGCGCTTTAATTTTTGGAGAGCACCTACTGATAATGATTTTGGGAATGGTATGCCAGAAAGATGTGCCGTTTGGAAATCAGCGACTTATCATCAGCAGGTTACTGGTGTTGAAATGACCAATAAAACGAAGCAGTCAATAACAGTAAATCAGAAAATTGAATTTGAAGGGCTGAAATCTACGGGGCAAATAGTTTACACTATAGGGGTGAATGGAGATTTACATATTGAGGCGCTATTTAATTATAAGGATGAAAGCTTGCCAGAATTGCCACGTTTCGGAGTATCAATGTTATTGCCAGACTCATATGTGAATGCCAACTGGTACGGTAGAGGGCCTCATGAAAACTATTGGGATAGAAATTCTTCAGCATTTGTAGGCCGCTACAGTAGTAGTGTTGATGGTTTGTCATTCTCTTATATCAGACCGCAAGAAAATGGCCATAGAAGTGATGTGAGGTGGCTTAAATTAAGAGATGAAGATGGGGATGCTATCCATATATTAGGAAATGCTTCATTTGGATTTAATGCTCAGTATAATTTGATAGAGGATTTTGATCCTGGGGTGAAAAAGGCTCAAAGGCATTATTATGATATTAAGAAAAGGGATTTATTAGAACTGAACCTTGATTATAAAATGTCAGGAGTAGGAGGGGATGATAGTTGGGGGGCTCGTCCTTGGGATAAATATACTTTACCTGCTCAATACTATTCTTTTAGTTTTGATCTTAGGTTTGAGTAATGGTAAAAAAAAAGCCGCTTTTTAGCGGCTTTTTTTATGCTTTCTTTACAAATTCTGACTTTAAAGCCATGGCTCCAAAACCATCTACTTTGCAGTCAATATTATGATCGCCATCTACTAAGCGAATATTTTTTACCTTGGTCCCTGCTTTTATAGGCTTAGGAGCTCCTTTAACAGGTAAATCTTTAGCTATTACTACATCATCACCATCCTGAAGTGTATTTCCATTGGCATCTTTTACAATAGGGCCATTGGCTTCAGCAGCTGCTTCTTCGGGGTTCCATTCGTGGCCACATTCAGGGCACATCATTAATACACCAGTAGAATAACCAAATGGTGAGTTACATTCAGGGCAATTTTGTGTTTCGGACATATTTCAGATTTTATTAGGGGCTGCAAAGTTAAATAAATTTTTAATGAGGATGGCATTAGCGCTGCAACTGAGGGGATTATTCTTAAATTTTCATAAATTTTTAAATTAATTTTAATTATTTATTAATTGATATTAAATTTGGTTTTATTAATAATTAAATAATCTAAAATGACCTTAAAGAGACTTTTTTTAATCTTGTTTTGCTTTGTTGTGTTCTCCTCTTGTTCTGATGATGAAGATGATCCTCAGCCTTCAAATTCCGATTTATTAGGCAATTGGAAGCTAAGTGTTTTTCATTATGAGGGTGAAAGCGAGATATCGGTGCAAGGATTCACGACAAAAACCACATTTGAAGGAAATGGGTATGACATGGACTATGATCTTGTATTTACAGCGGACCCTAATAAAGTGGAGTCTAGTGGAAGTTATAGTATTAACTTAAAATATGTTGTAAGCAGTAATTTACTTGATGAAGATATGGAATACGAGCAAAACGCTGAAGGTATTAAGTATCAGAGTGGATCAAGTTGGGAGTTGAAGGGAGATATTTTAACAGTAACTTCAGACTCAGGAGTATCGCAAGATGCAGAAATTATTAGTCTTTCAGATACTAAGCTTGAATTAAAAACTACTCAAACTCAAAACATAAATGGTTCTCAAGTGGAGATCGATGCCTTTATGACATTTGAAAAATAATAATTCATTATATAATATAGCCTTTGCGTGTACGCAAAGGCTATTTTTATGAAGATTTTTAAAATAACAATAGCGGCCTTACCATTTCTTTTTATCATCTGGGTTATGGTTAGTGCAGATTTAGGAGCTAGTAATTTCTTTGTTGATTTTGTGCACTCTTTCCCTTATGGCGATAAAGTTGGGCATGTATTTGTGTTCGGTACGTTAACTCTAGTGCTTAGCCTAGCTACTAAGTTAAAGCGTTTAAAAATCTATTATTTACGCCCATTATTAGCGGCTATTGTCGTTTTTATATTTGCCGTAATCGAAGAAGTTAGTCAGCTTGCTTTTAAGACCCGTACATTTGATTTGGCAGATGTGCTTTGCGATATAGTCGGTATAATTCTGTTTGGTTACTTATCTATTTATTTAGTGGAAACTATGCGTAAATATGCGTCAAGGCAGTAAATTTTTTCTGTTTTAGTAGAGGGTAAAAGTCAATATTCAAATTGCCGTTTTGACATTTTATTTTTTAGAACGGCTTTATCTACAAAAATAACAGGAGTAAAGTCATTGCTAATCCTGCTAAAGTGAAATACATTCCTTTCTTAAAAACACTGGTTTTGGGCATGAACATCCAAAATGATGAGACTACAAAAAAGAATAATGATACGCCAAAAAAGATGTTTAAAAAGGCTAGGGGTTTACTGCTGGTAGCCTTGTGCAAGTGAGTCATTTTTTCAAGCACAAATGGCAATTCCTTTTTTGTGTATTTGACTTCATGATTTTTCGTATTGTAAGAGCCATCTCTAAAGTAAGCCATGTCACCTTCTACTTTATCAATTTTAAAACGTCTTATTTTTAATGCTTCTCCTAAATTTTCTAACGTGGTTTCTGTTGGTAATACTTCATGTACGGTAGTTACATGTTTAAAAGTGTCTTTATCTCTAAAAATCAAAACAATTCCACTAATGGCATAAACGGCCATAATGCCAGCAAGGAAGAAGCCTAAATAGCGATGGTAAATTCTCATTTTCATGTTCATAGGATCATATCTATTTAATAAAAAGGGAAAGATAATGTGATTCAATAACTTGAGAAATATAAAGTTGATAGGAGGTTAAATATATAAAATTACAAATCAAGTATTTATGATTTTCAGTTAACGCAAAAAAGGCTTTTCAGTTAATGAAAAGCCTTTTTTTTGACAGTTAGTGAGTGAATGTTATTCTTTTATGATTTTAATGGTTTTACTCGTATTCTCATTCGAAACTTTAATAAAGAATATCCCATTTGACAAGGTACTGATATTCATTTGAACAAGCTCTGATTTTGTGTTCTTGCTCTGAAGTAACTGCCCTTTCATGTCATAAAGATCGACCTGAGTTGACTTAGTATTATTTTTCAATTCTATAGTTACATGGTCCGAGGAAGGTACAGGGTAAACTTGTATGTCATTCCTTAAGGCTTCATTAATTCCTGTTGTTTCATCAGTTATTGTAATTGTTACTTCGTCAGTAGCAGAGCATGCATTGGCATCTTTTACAGTCACAGAAATGTCGAAAGAACCCACGCCAAGTTCATTGCCTGATAAAATCAGAGTGTTTTCCGTAGAGTTATCACTCCATAAGTAAGTATCGAAGTTTTCTGATGCTGCCAGTGTAATAGATTCGTTAACGGTGATTTCCTGGTCTTTTCCAAGATCGATAGTAGGAAGAGGGTTTACTGTTACTACTACCGTGTCTAAGTCATATCCATCATATTCATTAGCCCCTGCAACATAATATATGCTGGTTTCTTTTGGGTGCACGGTTATGGAGTTGCTTTCGCTCAAAATTTCCTGATCCTCGTTATACCATCTCAAATAGGCGATTTCACTAGCGGTGAGTGTAATAGTATCCTTTTGGCAGATTTCGAACTTACCTGTACTACTAGTTACGGTAATATCTGGCTGTTCTAATATGGTAATATATTCCTCTTTTGTCAGGGTGTTATCACCAACCTCATTCGTTACAGATAATGTAACCTTGTAAACTCCAGACTTATTGTAAGATACAAAAGGGTGTTGTTGATTTGATGTAGCAGGTGATCCTCCTTCAAACTCCCAAGCCCATGTAGTGGGATATGAAGTACTTTCGTCTGAGAATTTTATGCTTTCTCCTGTTGAAGTGATGTTTTTAGATGCTCTAAACTGTACTGAGGGACTTTCTGTAATGTCCATATCTTTGATTTGGACATTATCAATAAATAAATTGTTTCCAAAACCAGAAATATTATTAAATCCTATTCTTAGATCATTTATGCCTTTCCAATTCTCTAATGGTACATAAATAGTTTTCCATTGATCTGGAGAAGGTACAAATGCATCAGTGTAATCATCTGTAGTAGCAAGATCTCCTCCTTCGGCAGCCCATATATAATTTAGTTCTGTTGAGCATCCTGAATAAATAGAAACGCCTAATCCATCATAATAGCTGGCGTTGTAGCGTGCATACGCCACGTCAAATACCAAATAAGGGTTAGCTATGTTTTCTATATTAATCAATGGAGAAAACAAGATGTCAGATCTTCCTGCGTCATTGTTGTAGTTGTTAACGTACATGCAGCCATTGATGCCATTGCCTGTATCAATATTTATTTGCTCCCAAGCCAGTTGCGCATCAGGGTTATAAAACGACCAATCTGCTAAATTGCTTTCATCGGTGAAATCGTTGTTGTATGGCCCTTGCTCGGTTACTTTAGATAGGACTGAAAACGCGTTGTAGTATGATAATACATCCTCACCATTTTCATTGCTAACTGTTAGTTGAAGGCTGTAGTTGCCGGGGGTGCTAAAGGTGTGTTCTATGTTTTGAGTTTCATAGTAGCCTACAATATCTGCATTGTCAGAATTATATATTATCCATGCCCATGAGTTAGGGTTTCCTTCAGAGTTGTCTGTTAATGTAATGCTTTCATCAGGGCAAAGTATGGATGTGCTGATGGTAGTTTTAGCAATAGGGAAGCTAGGGCCTTCTGCCACTTCCGAAGTGAGTAGCTCTCTTCTTCGTGGAGAATTGTTCATTACAGTCATTATCCTGTCTTTTTGATCTTGCGTGAAGATGTTCATACATGCATCATTAGTATAATCCATGTAATTTTCTATCATATCAGGTGCATTGTCATTAGGGCATGAGTCTATGTATTTGCACCCATAATTAGCGGTAGCTGCATTGGGCGTGTCTTCACAGAAATCGTCATATGAACATCCATCTTCTTCAGGTCCATCTCCCCAAATGTGACGCAGCCCAAGCCAGTGACCAACTTCATGAGTGGTAGTTCTGCCTAAATTGAAGGGGTAAGATACATTGCCTTCTCTACCAAAGTATTGATGTCCTATTACTACTCCGTCAGTGCTGGCTAAGGCGCTTTCTGGTAAGCCATCGAGTCCGGATAAAACAGGAAATTGAGCATACCCAAGAATTCCGTCCATATCCCCTCCAAATTCAACAGTCCATATGTTTAAGTATTTTGTGGGATCCCAGATAGTGTTGGGTTTTAATGAATTTTGAATAGCATCATACTCCCAGTATGGTCTTCCTCCATACACCCTATCTATGCCTACTTCTTCTAGTAAGTTGCCTTCTTCATCCATCACTGCTGGTGCAAATTCAATTTCTATGTCAGCCCCATCTGGGTGTTCGTTGTAACCTGCTGTGCCTGCCGCTTTTCTGAAATCTTCGTTTAATACATCTATCTGAGAGTAAACCTGATAATCTGCTATATTGGCATTAAAACCTTTAGGGTTGTCATTGTGAATAACGTGTACAATTACTGGAATAGTAATGATGTTGTTCCCAGTTCTTGACGCAGCTCTTTTTTGAATATAAATGCTTTTTAGATTGTTGAGTTGCTTTTCAAATTTACTGGTGCTAGGTAGCTCGTACTTTGCATTTAACCTATTTTGGTTTTCAACAGTAAAACAGCTCCTATGTTCTGGTGCTTTGGATTGATGATCTCCTGAAGCATGACTTACTCTTGGTATTGGAGGAGTAGAAGAGTACGTGTTTTTAAATGGAGAGCTGTTTTGAGCAAATATGTGACTCCACATTAAGAACAGACAAAAAAATAGTAAAAGTTTTTTCATTTTTTAATTTTATAGATTTAGAATGTATGGTGTTGATTATCAATTTAAATAACTGTTAACAACATATACGTTGATGACTGGCGAATAAATACGCCTTGCATTAAGGTGAGTGGAAGTAATTAAAAGCCAGTTTGTTGGCAAAATATGAAAGAAACTAAGAAAAAATAAGCGAAAATTCAATTAATTTCCTTTATCTCAGAACATTATACTTGTTTCTTTGTTTTTGACAGTTTAAAATAGGGGGGGGTGGTTTTGTTATAATTACTTGTCTTGTTCTTTAAGCTCGATTACTTTGAAATGGTTCATAGACTTTTTGTGTATAGTGCCATCTATGTTTCTTAAGTGAGCTTTGCTGCTGCGTGTAAATACTGCTTGTATTTCAGCAATGATAGAAAGGGCTATTTCTGCGGGAGTCTCTGCAGCTAGTTGTAGGCCAATAGGCGCATAAATCCGTGAAAGTTGTTCTTCATCTAATAAAATTTCTTCGTTTTTGAGATCATCTATCATTCGATCAAATTTCTTGCGAGGACCTAAAATACCTATATACGGAGTTTTGTGTTCATTTAAGAGTATTTTTAACACTCCGTAATCATAGTTGTAGTTGTGGCTCACTAAAACAAAGGCAGTCCTTCTGCTTACTTTAATATTGCTTAAAGTGTCCTCTGGCTTTGTAACTATTACCTGACATGAAGCCGCGAAACGTTGGTGGTTAGCATGGGTAGTTCGGCCATCGGTTACAGAGATTTGCCAGCCCATTTTTTCCGCCATATCTGCGAGTATCAGAGCATCGTTACCTGCGCCAACTACTACTAGGTGTATAGGTTTTGGAATATACTGTAAAAAGGCTTCTGTGCAATTGTCATTATCTTTTAGTGTTACGAACTGAGATTGCTTTTCAGAAGCAACAACACTTATTTCCTCTTCAAGAAGCTTGGAGGCAGCTTTGTGTACAGTTACATGCTTATGCAAGCAGTTATTAGTGAAGAGTAGTTGCGTGCCAGGTTGTTCGTTTTTGCTTTCTAGGCTAAATATCGATACAAGTACCGATGATGTTTCTGAAATAGTAGTTTGGAGTAGTAATTGAATAGGATTATAGGCATCGTCAGCATCTATGGGCTCAAAAAGCACTTGTATTACGCCATTACAGCCTAATTGAGCTCCTATAATGGCATCATTTTCATCACTTGTGTCATAGGTGATGAGTTTGTTTTTACCTTGGTGTAAAGCGTGTAATGCTTTTTGGAGGGCATCTCCTTCAAGGCAGCCGCCACTAATGGCTCCTGTCATCATGCCATTTTCATCTATCAGCATTCTAGCTCCTGCACGTCTGTATGATGAGCCTTCTACATGTACAACAGTAGCAAGAACACATTCTAATTGATTTCTATTTGCCTCTTGGTAGGCTGATATTATTGCTTCTATTTCTGTCATACTAATGGTTTTCTAAGGGCATTAACAGCTTGTGTGATATCCTTAATCGCGATATCTATTTCTTCTGCAGATGTAAGGCTCCCAATACTGATTCTTACTGATGATAATGCCTGTAGCTTGCTTACTTTCATGGCGGTTAATACATGGGAGGGTTCGGTAATGTTGGAGTTACAGGCGGAGCCTTGTGAGATAGCTATTTGCTTAAGTCTGCGCAATAGTTTTGTACCTTCAATATCTTCGAAACCAATATTTATAATGTGAGGTGTAATATTATTAGCTCCATTAATAAATGCTCCATCAATTTTTAGTAGTGCTGATGTTAGTAATTTGTTTAACCTAGCGGTGTGTTCTATGTCGTTTTTTAAATTCTTTTGAGCCAGTTCACATGCTTTGCCAAAGCCTACAATGCCAGGGACATTGAGCGTTCCGGCTCTCAGGTGCTTTTCCTGATCACCTCCGGTAAGAAATGGCTGAAGCTTAACACTTGAATTTTTATTGATATAAAGTGCTCCTATGCCTTTAGGCCCATATAGCTTGTGCGCGCTAAAAGCAGCCATGTCAATACCTTCTGTAGTGACATTGAAAGGGATTTTTCCTAGAGCTTGTGTGGCATCGGTTATGAACGCAATATTATGTTTATTCGCTATTTCACTCATTAACTCAATGGGATGAATTACACCGGTTTCATTGTTAATAGTCATTAAACAAATGGCTAACGTATTTTCTGAAATTAGCGCTTCAAGAGCTTGTAGATTTATGTTTCCTTTAGCATCAACCTCTAAATAACTAACCGAGGCACCTTGCTTCTCTAGGCTGTTGCATGTCTCTAAGACAGCTTTATGTTCTGTTTGGCAAGTGATAATATGGTTTTTTTCTGAATGAAGTTGAGCGAAAAGTCCTCTAAGGCTTAAATTTATAGCTTCTGTAGCACCGCTGGTAAAAATGATCTCAGAAGGTGCTGCACCTATTAAATTGGCTACCTGTTGGCGTGCTATATCTACGGCTTCAGCGGCATCCCAGCCGTAAGCATGTGCTGAGCTGGAGGCATTGCCGTAAACCTCGGTAAAATAGGGTAGCATGCACTCTAATACCTCCTGTTTCACTGGAGTAGTAGCACTATAGTCTAAATATATTTTGTTTCTGTTAATCAACTTATTCTAACCTGAATATATTTTGAAGATTCAAAATTACTCCTATTACTAGAAGGTTTACCTGCGCAAATCAAAGCAAAAATTGCAAAAATCAATCTAATGTAGCACACTCTTCTTAGTAAGGGGTGAAAAAGTTTGAAATTCGTAATAATTGGTTTGATTGTTATAGCCGATAAAATAGCGTGGCATTTAGCTTTACACATGGTAAACACTATTTTTAATCATTATATATTAACTATAACATAATAACTTTATTAGGGTTATAAAGCATATAATGGTTATTATACATTAACATTACCATTTATCATAAGGCTTGAATTTTATAATTAAACCACAGTTAAGAAGAGCAAATATGCATGAACCAACTAAAAAAGGAGGTCATCAATACCACTGGAAAATATTATTGGTATTATCGGCTGTCCTTTTCATTACCACGGCTGTAACCGTAAGTAAAAAAGATGGCGATATTGAAGAGTACAGGGCAAGTTTAGGAAGTAAAAAAGATAGCATAGCCTCTGTAAAAGCTTTTAATAAAGTCTATAAAGTATTGATGCACCCTAGGTGTATGAATTGTCATCCTTCGGGCGATGTGCCTTTGCAAGGAGACGATAGTCATATCCATACCATGTTACCACAAAGGGGAGAAGATGGTAAAGGCTTATATGCCATGCAGTGTTCCAACTGCCACCATAGTAAAAGCGTGCCAGGAGAACATACTCCGCCAGCTAATGCTAATTGGCACTTACCACCTGCAGACATGAAAATGGTATTTCAAGGCAAGTCAGCACATGAGCTAGCTAAGCAGTTGGTGAATCCTGAATTAAATGGTCATAAAAATATGAAGGCGTTGCTAGAGCATGCCAATGATGGTTTAGTAAAAACGGGGTTTGCAATGGGAGGCGGAAGAACACAGCCACCGCTTTCATATGAAGAGTTCAAAAAGGAATGGACTAAATGGATAAAAACAGGGGCTTATGCTCCTCAAGCAGATTAATTTTATAAAATAAGAACTACTAAGCTTTAAATCATAAGCTTAAATAAAATATACTCATTATGGCAGTATTTAACTTAAAAGTAAATGGAAGCCAGCATCAGGTAGATGTAGACCCTGACACCCCGCTTTTATGGGTATTGAGGGATAACCTGAACTTGGTAGGGACGAAATTTGGATGTGGCATTGCGCAATGCGGTGCTTGCACGGTGCATATGGATGGCAATGCGGTGAGGGCATGTTCAATGCCAGTTAGTGTTGTGGGCGAGAAAGAGGTGACCACCATAGAAGGACTATCCAAAGATGGAGACCACCCTGTACAGAAGGCGTGGCTAGAGCATGATGTGCCACAGTGTGGCTATTGCCAAGCAGGGCAGATTATGAGTGCAGCATCGCTATTAGCTCAAAATTCTAATCCTAATGATGATGAAATAAGAAGAGCTATGAATGGTAATATATGCCGATGTGGTACTTATACCAGAATAAATAAAGCTATAAAATCAGCAGCAAAAGAAATGTAATATGGCATCAGTAAAAACACACTTTAAGAGAAGATCTTTTTTAAAAGTAGCAGCTGCTAGTGGAGCAGGTCTGATGTTGCAATTCAGCTGGGCACCATCAATGGCAGGGAAGAAAACTGCTGAAGAAATTGAGGGGGTATTTAGACTCAACGGCTTTATAAAAATTGCTAACGATGGTACTGTTACTATATTTTCACCTAATCCTGAAATAGGTCAGAATGTGAAAACTTCAATGCCTATGATAGTGGCAGAAGAGTTAGAGGTGGATTGGAAAACGGTAATGGTGGAGCAGGCACCATTAGATACCAACTTATATACTCGCCAATTGGCAGGTGGTAGCCAGTCTATCCGTCAGGGATGGAAAGGACTGCGTATGGCAGGCGCTACTGCAAAGGAAATGCTAAAAGAGGCTGCCGCTAAAAAGTGGGGGGTGCCTTCTAGCGAAATTACTGCTAGTATGAGTATGCTTCATCACGAAAAAAGTGGTAAAAAGGCAGGCTACGGTGAAATGGCATCGGCAGCGGCTGAGATAAAAGTGCCTGAAGAGGTGGAGCTAAAAGATGTGAAGGATTTCACCATTGTTAAATCATCTAAGCTTAATGTAGATGGTCAGAAAATAGTAACAGGTCAACCGCTTTATGGATTAGACTATCGGCAGGAAGGAATGCTTACTGCTATGACTATCCACCCACCGGCATTTGGTATGACATTGAAAAGCTTTAATAAAGAAGAGGCTTTAAAGCTACCCGGAATTGTAGATGTATTTCCTATCAAGCTTTATAATGAGGGTTATGTGCAAGGGTATTTTGATACTACTGCATTTCCCGAATTACTTATAGTTGTGGGCAAGTCTACATGGCAAATAATGAAGGCTAAGAAGGATATTGAGGTGTCATGGGAAAAGATGGAGGCCTACAAAGTTAACTTTACGGGGTTTAGTGGTGAAGATGTAAGTACCCGAGAGGTGCCCTCAGGTTTGGAAAGTACCTCAGAGCATATCACTAAATTAAAAGAACTGGGCCTAACTAAATCTGAAGAAGTGAGGAAGGATGGAGACCCAGAGGAGGTGTTTAAGAATGCTGCGAAGGTAATAGAAAGAAACTATACCGCGCCATTTTTAGCGCATAGTACCATGGAGCCAATGAACTTCTTCGCCAATGTTACTGCGGATAAGGCTGAGTTGGTGGGACCTATTCAAACTCCGGAGTATATGGAGAAAACTGTTTCTGAGCGTTTGGGTATGCCATTGGATAAGATAGATATTCAAATGACGCGTATGGGCGGTGGCTTTGGACGTAGGTTGTATGGGCATTTTCTGGTAGAGGCAGCTATTATATCTCAAAAACTTAATGCGCCTGTTAAGCTTGTTTATTCAAGGGAAGATGATATGTCTTTCGGTATTTATAGACCTGCATACCATGCATACTATAGAGCTGCATTGGATGAGAATAATAATCTGATAGCCTTTCAGGTAAGAGCAGGAGGAATTCCTGAAAGTCCACTATTCGCTAATCGTTTTCCTGCCGGAGCGGTAGATAATTACTTAGCGGAGCAGTGGAGTACAGAAACCAATATTACTATTGGCGCGTTTAGAGCACCTCGTTCTAACTTTATAGGTGGTGTGGAGCAAGCCTTTTTAGATGAGGTGGCTGAAGCGGCAGGCAAAGATCCTATAGAATTTAGGCTCGAACTTTTAGAGCGAGCTAAAAACAAGCCGGTAGGTGAAAACAACGATTATGATGCAGCCAGATATGCAGGTGTATTAGAGCAAGTAAAGGATAAGTCGGGGTGGAAGAAGAATGAAACCTCTAAAAAGAGGGGAGTAGCGGCTTATTATTGTCATAATAGCTATGTGGCTAACGTAGTGGATTTGGTGATGGAGAACGATCAACCAATAATAGAAAAAGTATACTGCTCAGTAGACTGTGGTATTGTGGTTAACCCAATTGCAGCTTCTAATATGATGGAAGGAGGTACAATAGATGGACTTGGGCATGCCATGTTCAGTGCTATGACTTTCAAGGATGGAGCTCCTGAGAAGACTAATTTTGATAAGTATAAACTTATTAGGAACTATAATGCACCAAAGGAAGTAGAAGTAAATTTTATTGAGAATAATATTGATCCTACTGGTTTGGGAGAACCTCCCTTTCCGCCTGCAATAGGAGCATTAGCAAATGCATTATATAAAGCCACTGGGCGCAGGTATTACAATCAGCCATTTTTGGAAGCTGATCAGGAAATGATTTAAGTGCTTCTGGTATGAGGTAATTTAAATCTCTGGATAAATTGTAAAAGGCATTGAGGATAATTCTCAATGCCTTTTGTTTTAGTCTTGAAGGCCTTTGCCTTGCATTATTTTAGGGATATATTTATTAACTCTGTCAGTGCGAGTTTTACTTTGTTTAGCATTGGAAAAATGCAGTAAATACCCTCTTTGTCTTCCGGGGGTTAATGCGTAAAATGCATCTTTCAGGTTTTTGTCATTATCGATAGCTGACTGAAACTCTTCAGGTATTTCATATTCAGAAGTTTTCTTCAGCTTTACCTGTAAACCGGCCTTTTCTACCTCCATAGCCTCGTATATATAAGCTGTGATGGACGTTTTCATTTCCGTTATTTCCTCTTCATTTGCAAATCGAATTTGCCTACCTGCCTGCACATTTTCAGTTTGTTGAATCAGTATATTATCAGGGTCTTTGAGTAATGATCCTTTATGAAATAATAAAGCACAGTAATCTTTAAATCCATGTATGAGTACAATGTTGTGTCCATCATAGGTAAAGCATGGTTTACCCCATTTCAGCTCCTCATTTAGTCCGCATTCTAAAATGATACTACGGAGCTGTAGAAATGATTTTTGCCATTTTCCGGGCTCTTTAAAGAATACTTCTATGTCTTTGATCATGTGATAAATTTAATCATTAATTGCATATCAAACAGGGTTTTGTATAGCAAGTGCTAATAGTGCTAGTTGATATCACTTGGTTAAGATTCCATACTTTTTTACGTTGTTGTTGAAGTCTTGTAAGTCAATGATGTCAGAGGCCCAAGCAATAAAACCATCAGGGCGAATTAACCCCCCTTTTAATTCAGAATCTAGGCTGGTGTAATGGTAATAGTTAAATGAATTAGAGTTACTTTCTTGCCATTCAGATAGTAACTTGTCTTTAGTGAAATCTATTAAAAGCCATTGTCCTGATGTCATATATTCGGTGAAATTGTCTTCTTCCTTAAGTAGAAAACTGGCTCTGCGTCCAACTAACGGGTGTTTAGCATTAAGGTTGTAGGTCGTGGAGGTGGCTCTGACACGGTTGGCCATGTAGGTGGCACCATCTTTCGTCAACAATAAATCCTTCATTACACTGTTTAAAGCTTCTGCTTCCGGAGTTGATTTCATTAATGCCACCTGAGCTCTGGACCAATCTAAGACTTCTTTGCCTAGTGGATGACGTTCTGTGTGATATGTGCCTAATAGGCTTTCTGGAGCTCGCTTATGGATGCAGGCGGCCAGCTTCCATCCTAAATTCATGGCGTCACCTAAGCCTAGGTTAAGACCTTGTCCACCTAATGGCGAATGTATGTGAGCAGCATCTCCAGCTAAGAAAACACGGCCATCTCGGTATCTGTCTACTTGCTTAGCGCGGTCAGTCCAGCAGGAGGCGGTCTCTAGATTGGTTACTGTTACATCAGTCTCCGAAATACGCCTGAGTAGTGCTTGAAAATAGTCTTTTGTGATTGTTTGTTTAGACTTATGGAAAGCACCTTTGTCAAAATCCTGAAGAATGATAAACTCAGGTTGAGATTTCAGATACATGCCTTGCGAAGTCTTTATTCTACCTGTTTTAAGCTTTTCCGCACCGTGTAAGGTTAGTTTTGCAGAATAGCCTGTAAACTCCGGAGGTGTGCCTATGAAGTTGAAATTGCCGCTTTTGCGAACAGTACTTTTGCCTCCATCGCACCCTACTAACCATTTGGAAGTGTATATGCCTTTATTTGTTTCTGTTTTTACTTCTGATTCATTCTGTGAATGGTTTTCTATAATGCAACCTCTTATTATAGTAACACCTAGATTTAAAGCATGCTCAGTGAAAATATCTATTAACTCTTGCATTTCACTGAGTAAGTGTGTGGGTAAAAGGCTGCTTACTTGATCGCTCAATATTGAGGTGTCAATATTTTCTGAATGAAAAGGAATGCCAGCAAAATGGCCTGCTTGAGTAAGTGAATTCGTTGCCTGATCTTTTGACTTCATATGCGGGGTTTTAAAGCGCTTTGATAGTTGTAGTTTATCCAGGAGCCCGCGATAGTACAAACTTTCGATAGAGGGCACGGAAAGGCCTCTCATGCCGAAAGGAAGTCTAAGTAATGGAGATGTAGAAGTCGTTTCTTTTTCAAGAATAGCTACTTTGCAGTTGGCTAAAGCCAGTTCGCCAGCTAAAAATAGACCTACCGGACCTGCACCAGCTATAATTACATCATAATGATGGTTTGATTGCATATCATTCATTGAGTAGTTTTTTGTTTTAGATATGCAAAGCTCACTTTAGCTAATGAGCTAGGATTGTATAAATCCGCCAATATTCATTGGTCGGTTATGTTTTCTTATTCGCTTTTCTAGCGAATGAAGCAGGGGTGGTGCCGCTATATTTTTTAAATTCACGGATGAGGTGCGATTGATCTGTGTATCCAAAGTCATGTGCCAGAGCAGCTAAATTGCTATTTGGGTATGTCCAGAGATGGTTGCGCACCTGCTCGAAACGCATTATGCCAGAAATATCTTTTACGGTACGTCCCGAGTGCTGTTTAAAGTGCCTTTCTAAAGACCTAACGCTCATGTTAGCATTGTCGGCTACTTCAGAGACTGAAGAGGTGCCATGGGTGTTTCTAATAGTTTTACCTGCTTGTGTTATGGATTTATTGGTAGAATGAATGGCATCAATGCGAGTGAAATAATCTTCCAGTAGCAGTAATGCCTTATCTATTTCATTTCCGGAGATAAATGTCTGGATGGAAGCTTGTAGATCACTAATTGGGTGCGATGCTATCGAGAAGCTGTTTAGTGTATTAGTAGGAAGTTCTAGTAATTTGAAAACCGCCCATGGGTGACACCTGACTCCGATTACTTCAAAATGACCTTTAGCCTCAATAATGGCCGGTGTGTTTAGCAATCCCATAACGAAAGGAGAGTCCCATAATTGAACCTTTCCTTCATAACTTATCCGGCAGGTTTTATTAAAATGGAAAATAATTTCAGCATAACCATCCGGTATAATTTCGAAGGAAGAATGGGAGGCTCCAAAATCAAGACAGGTGTACCAAAAGCAAGCAATGGTATCTTTTATCTGTTCTGAGGCCTCACGTTCAATATATTTTTTGATGTTGGACAGCATGTAGTATGGGCCACTTGTTTCTTTTTTAAATTGTGATTACTTTCCGATACAAAACTTACTAAAGATATTCGCCAACAAGTCATCGGTTGTAATTTCACCAGTAATCTCCCCTAAATAATGTAGCGATTGCCTGATGTCCATGGCTAGGAAATCACCGGTGATGTTGTTGCCAAGTCCATTGAGTACGTCTTGCAGGGCGTTTCTGGTTTTGAGTAAATTGTCGTAGTGGCGTATGTTAGTCACTATGGTGTTGCCAGACTTGAAGTTATCCAAGTTCACCTCTTCCAGAATTCTGTCTTTTAGCGCATCAAGATTCTCTTTGGTGTTGGCAGCTATCAGTATTGAGCCTTTTACTGATTCAACTGCAGCTTTTAACTCTGGTTGAGCTTTGTCAATTTTGTTTCCTACCACTATAAAAGGAATACCCATGTTCTCCAGTTTGTTAATGTCGCGGTTGAAATCCACTACATTGTCATTGGCCAAGTCAATCATATAGATGATAAGAGAGGCCTTTTTCATTTGTGCTTGTGTGCGCTCTACACCAATCTTTTCAATGGTATCTTCCGTTTCTCGGATACCGGCCGTATCAATAAATCTAAAGGTAATACCCCCTAGGTTAATCTCATCTTCAATTACATCTCTGGTAGTACCAGCTATATCAGAAACAATGGCTTTTTCTTCATTTAAAAGTGCATTGAGCAATGTAGATTTACCTGCGTTTGGCTTGCCCGCAATAACAGTAGGAACGCCATTTTTGATCACATTACCTAAGTCAAAGCTTTCAATTAAGGCATTAATCACCTTCAGTAAGTTAGTGATGAGTTGCTTTAAGTCATCTCTATTGGCAAATTCAACATCTTCCTCACCAAAATCTAGTTCTAGTTCTATCATGGAAGCAAAGTGGATCAACTCCTCTCTCAGCTGGCGTATTTGCTCAGAGAAGCCACCTCGCATTTGGTTAAGTGCAGCTTCGTGAGACGCGGCCGAATCTGAATTGATCAGGTCGGCCACAGCTTCGGCCTGAGCAAGGTCAAACTGGCCGTTTAAGAAAGCTCTCTTGGTAAATTCGCCTGGTAATGCTAGCCTGGCACCAGCGCCTAGAAGTACTTTAATAACCTGCTTTACAATAAATGGAGAGCCATGGCAGCTTATCTCCACCACGTTTTCTTTTGTAAATGATTTAGGTCCAACAAATAGGGCTACTACTACCTCATCTATTACTTTTTCTCCTTCTCTTATAGTGCCAAAATGTAAAGTGTGAGTAGCCTGCTTCTCTAGGTCTTTGCCTTTAAATACGCTGTTACATATTTTTATGGCATCATCACCAGAAAGCCTGATGACGGCTATAGCACCTACGCCAGGTGCGGTAGAAAGGGCTACTATGGTATCTTCAGTGGATCCTATATGCTGACTCACGATATTCTTCTTTTTATGAGTTGCAAATGTACTGATATTGATGAATAGATGCACATATCACTTGTTATTCATAGTAAAGACTATATCACTAGCTGCAGTCATTTAGAATTTAAAAAGGGACAGTATGACTGTCTCGATATTTGAAGGTTTTTAATAATGAACAAAAAACGGAAGTAGGCGAGGGTGAGGCGCTCATAAAAGTGTGGTCTACTGGTATCAATCCTGTAGATAGTGTCATCACTCTAGGAGACAATTGAATCCGATAATTTAAAAGTTAAAATTCAGCAAGTCTACGAGTTAGCGCAAGGCAAGGTGTATGTGATCAAATTACTAGCGGACATACTACCGGAAAAATAGTATTCTCCATCAACTAGAAATGCACTTCGTCTTATATGTATTGAAACATAGGCATTAAGCCTGTATTTTGGATGGTCGTTATTGTAAATAGTAACGACCATTTTTTTGTTCAACTGGCTTAATCAAATCCGTGAAAACTTTACTATTTTTTGCAGGCTGCATATTAACGGCAACATCTTTTACTTATGCTCAGGAAGATAATACCCGACAAGCGGAAGAGTATTTACAACTGGCTGATGGCATATATTCACAGCAAAAAGAAGCCATAGAAGAGGCTAAAGAGTTGTATATAAAAGCCGCAGATTTAGATCCTGATAACGTAAAGGCTAATTGGATGGCCGGTAAGCTCTACTTAGAAACTATAAATAAAGATGCTGCACTTCCTTATTTGGTGAGGGTTAATGAATTAAAACCATCTTACAGGTTTGATATACTGTATCAGATAGGTAGAGCTTATCATTATGGATTAGACTTTGATATGGCCTTGGAGTATTATCAAAAATATCAGAAGAAAGTGCTTGGTGATGTTCACTATCGTGGTAAAGATCGAGTGCTTCCAGAAGATGTAGAAAGACGCATTTTAGAATGTAATAATGGTAAAGAAATTCTCCTACAACCTGCTAGGTATGCCGTTCTGCCATTAAACCCAGGGGTAAATTCCGTTTGGCCAGACTATGCTCCGGTGTTAAATGCCGATGAAACCGTTATGATTTTTACTTCAAGAAGAAGGGAAGGTAATACAAGTGAAGATGTGGACAGAGATAATTTCTATTTTGAAGATGTATTCATTTCTAAAAAAAGCGGAGGCCAGTGGGGTGAAGCTCAAAATATAGGTAGTCCTATAAATACAGAATTTCATGATGCTAATGTAGCTATTTCTCCCGATGGTAACAGACTCTACTTATATAAAGGAATTAATGCAGGAGACATTTATTATAGCGACTTTGAAAATGGTGAATGGACAGAGCCTGAATATTTAACCAATAAGATTAACTCCTCTATTTACTCAGAAAATTCGGTGGCAGAAACTTCATCTACAGATGTACTTTTTTATACAAGCGACAGGCCAGGGGGTGAAGGAGGTATTGACATTTACATGTGCATTAAAAATAAAGGAGAATGGTATAAGTCTAAAAGCCTTGGGCCGGTTATTAATACAAGGTATGATGAAGATAGTCCTTTTCTGGCTCCTGATGGAAAGACACTGTATTTTAGTAGTAGTGGGCATAAAGGCTACGGAGGTTATGATATATTTAAGTCAGTTTACGATAGCCTTACTGAAAGTTGGTCAGAGCCTGAAAATTTAGGATACCCTATTAATACGCCTGACGATGAAATATATTTCAGGGCCTCTAAAGATGGTAGAAGTGGTTATTTTTCTTCGGTTAGAGAGGGAGGACTAGGCTATACTGATATTTTTCAGGTAAAATATTATGGTGATGGCAAGGCGCCAGATAATCAAATTTTACCTTTAATGGCTGCTAACAATACTGGCAGTAATGATGAGGCTATGAATGAAATAGAGTCTGAAGTAGCTAAGGCAAATGGCTTTGAGCCTCATGAAACCCAATTAATGGCTAAGGCACATAGAATTTTCTTTAATAACGCCCAAAGTGCCATTTTAGAGACACATCAGCAAGAGTTGGATAGCATTATTGCTATGCTTGATAAATATGAAGTACTTAATATTGATATAGCAGGTTATGCTAGTGCAGATGGTAATCCGCGTTATAATTTAAGCTTATCTCAGAAAAGAGCTCTTATAGTACTTGATTATTTTGTGACACATGGAGTAGACGAGAGGCGCATAGTAGCTCAAGGTTATGGCTCTGTGAAAGATGAAACTGGCCCTCCCGAGCAATTTAGACGAGCAGACGTACGAATAGTTGCTGAAAAGTAAAATTTAAAATTCGAATTATTAAATTTTTATATAAAAACCTACAATCATAATATAATTTCATTAACTTAGGAATTAGTGGTTTATTTGGTGATTAAATGATATTTATCAAATAAAATCACTAATTGTAGTCTTATATTTATATAAGTGATACTAAGTTAATAGAGGTTATATGCATTTCGATTTCTATTATTTAATTATTTGCATAAAATACTGGGCAAAACATTAGTTATGTGTTTTCTCAATTTTTCCTCAAACAGGTGGTAAAGCTTCCTCAACCCAACGGTTGCAATAATCTACTGTAAATAAAGCTTAGTCTTCTAAATAATTGATATTTCGTGCTTTAAACACTTTTTGGAGAGTTTTTGGTGTGTGATATATAATTTGTCTAGGTCATTTAAAGTGAGTTTTAAAGGTGGCGTGAGATTTGAAAACTCATGTGTAATCTCAAACCTCGCTAATATGCACTTATTTATACGTTTTTATAAATCATCTAAATCTATAGTAATGAACGCTTTATTACCTAAAACCTTTCTCTGTCTACTGTTTTTGGTAGGCATTGATTTCATGTTAATTGGAGCTGCTAATGCAGCCACTAATGATGTACCCTCGGTATCCATTCATGTTGAAGAAACTTCATATGTTTCATATGCCAACTTCGATGTTGATTTAGAACTGGAGGGGTTTCAGCAATTTGATTATTTAAATGTAAACTCCTCTAATTCTGCCTATAGTAAACTGAAAATAGGATATGATCGGTTTTCAGTATATGGAGAGCTGGTAGATTTAAGTGATTTTTCAGCAATAGAAATTGTACTTAAAGATTTTGATCAGAATGCCAATTGGAATAAAATTCAATTTAGACCTAATGAAAAGGGCGGATCTAAAGTAGTACTGAGTAACTATATGGATAATGCAGTGATGTTGGAAGAAGGTTGGTTCAAAATAACTATTCCAACTGCAGATTGGGCTGAGTTTTCTTCAGAATTTTCAAAATTGAAATATATTGCTTTTCCCTATAGTGCCGGAGCCGGTGATTTTAATATTGGCGTTAAAAGTATCCAATTTGTAAACGAAACAGAGGTTTTTGAGTACTTAGGTGCTGCCAAATTTGATAATGCACATGATGGAGATGGAGAAGAGGCCAGGTTATTGGCTAGTAAATCGTTTATAAATGGTGTATCTATTGATCAGGTACAAATTATAGATGAAAATGGTAAAGTGCTTACAGAGAACACGCAAATGCCTTATAATCTAACAGCTAGCTTAATGTACGGGGCACATGATATTAAAGCTCGAGTTATTGATTTGGAAGGTAATACTTATTTAAGCGCCCCTCTGAGAATACATGTAGGTAGTGGTATTCAAACATTAGTTGAAGATGCTACCTGTTATGGTAGTTATACCGCTAATGTTATTTGTGATATGGATGGAGGTGCTGCACCATTTACATTCTTGTGGGATAATGGTTCTACCGATAAAGATTTACTAGGTGTGCCAGCAGGTAATTATACGGTTACAGTTACAGATGCTAACGGTAAATCATATCATAAAAGGGTTAGAGTAAAGGAACCGTCACAGATAGAAGCTCAAATAAGTAATTATGAGGCTTGTGCTGATAGTTTAGATTTGGAAATAAGAGGGGGAGTTGGAAATTACTCTTATCAATTCGATAATGGAGCTGAAGTGCTCATGGGGAGTAATTCTCTAAATGAAGTAGCGGTGCTCCATGCTAAAGATGATGATTTTGATGATAGTAGAACTGGTTTTTGGGAAATGGTTAATGATGAAGAAGGTAATTCATATATATATGGTTCTGCAGAACAAGAGATAATATATCATGGAACCTCGTTATTTGGCACCTACTTACTGAAATTTAATCGTAATAACGAGGTGGAATGGGTGATAGAATTTAATTCAAGCACCCCATCTGTTGCGGTCAGTAAGGTCGAGCCTCATTATAATTATTTTTATGAAGTTAAGTCATTAACAATGGATAACGATGGTAATTTGTTGTTGGCAAGAGAAGGAAATGTTACTATAAAAACTCCAGATGGTAAGAATTTAACTTTAGGTGTAGAACCTGGGTATTTCATAAAATTTACCAAGGAAGGAAACCTGATTTGGGGGGTGCCATTAGAAGGAAAACCTGTAGGTATTGGTGTAGATGCTAATAATATTTATTACATAGGCTCAAATAATGCTAATCAAAATTTTGTGATTTTAGATATGATTAATGAAAATGGTGCTTTAGTTCACCATAAAGATTTTGGGGATAATAACCATAGTTATTTTACTGATTTAACAGTGTCCGCGAATGGTGATATATATGCATTAGGAGGCTTTACTAAATCAGCACGTTTTGATGGTTTTCGTTTTGAAACTAATGGATACTATGATAGTTTCGTTGCTAAGTTTGACCCCGCAGGAAATACTGTTTGGGTAAAGCAATATGGAGGAGAGGGCAGTGACTATCCTGCTGAAATAGTACTGAATAATGAGGGAAAAGTGGTGATTACATCAATAAACGATTCGCCTATTATTAAATTAGATGACATTACTTTAACAGGACGTAATTTGGCCGTAATGACTCTAGATGCCAACACTGGCATTTTTGAATGGGCCACCCCTTTTGTTAATTATACTTCTAATGTAGTTTGGAGTGGCCTAAGTGATTTAGTAGTAGATAGCGATAACAACATTTATGTTACAGGTTACACTTTTGAGCGAATTACCGTAGGTGGCGAATCTGATTATTATTATGATGATGCATTCTTATTAAAGTTTACTCCCACAGGTACAGCGGAATATATAGATGGAATTGATGGTATGGACTATAATTTTGATGGACAGATGCCTTTAGCAGTGAATGGCAATGAGGTGACGTTTGCAGGTAGTGATAGAGAAAATTGGGAAGAATATTTAGTGATAAAACGTTATGGGTCAGTAAATAAAGGACGAATTGAAGTGCCTCAAAATGCTCAAGTATTATCTGTTTCTGATAGAAATCTTTGTATTGCACAATATGCATTGGCCGATTACCAATCTACTGCTTGTATGAATCAATTGGCTAAAATAGGAGATTTAGATAGTGAAAAATTAGAGTTAGAAGTTTATCCTAACCCTTCAATGGGCAATTTTACAGTAAAAACCAATGCTTCCAATGACGTTGTGTTTAATATGGACTTAAGAGATTTAAACGGTCGGTTAGTGAGACGATATTCCAGTATCTCAGCTGAGCATACTGTAAGTAGGGAAAATATCCCAGCGGGACTATATTTAGTGAATATTTATGACAATCAGGGTAATAATTCAGTTAGTAAAATTATACTTGAATAGGTAAAGATTATATAATATTTTATATTAGGTAGGTGAATGTAAATTTTAGATTGTAAAATTATGTTCACCTGCCTTTTTTTATTATAAAATATTGATTATGAAACTAAAACCTTTACTCTTAACTTTTCTTGTCATTTCTAGTCTGGAAATAATAGCACAGCCACCAAATCCTGGTGATCCAGTTATACCATCAGCAGGTGCAGATGTGTACCACTATACTTATAATGGACTTTTGAATGCTCACATTACCGAATTTTATAATTATAAAAAATATAATTATTTAAAGGTGGTTTCATCGGGGTCAGGATACAAAAAGCTTAAAATAGGCTACAGTAAAACTAATATTTATGGGGCTTCTCATTACGTTAATTATAATGTGGTGAAGGTGAAAGTTAAGCCATTGAGTAATAATATCGATTGGGGTAAAATTCAATTTCGGCCAAATGAAAAGCGAGGCGCTAAAATTAATTTAGGTAGCTATTTATCTACTGCTTCAGTTGATGATTCCGGGTTTATTACCTTTACTATTCCTCTAGCCGATTGGGGTGATGAAAGAGAGGAGTTTAACCAATTACAATATATAGCATTTCCATATAGTGCTGATGCCGGAAACTTCGAATTGGCCATAAAATCTATAATTTTCAGTGATATCTTAGGGGAATTTCAATGGTTGGGGCCTGATAAATTTGATAATGCTAATGATGGAGCAGCAGTGAGTAATAGCAACCTGACTAGCCAGGTGGTGATGTTGGAGGAAGATCTACCACAGGTAGTGTCGGTTAAACTTACAATAGGAAATGATACCTATATTGATAATGATATGCCTTATAGTTTTGAAGTACCAGTTGAGGGTAATAATTATTTTGTAGTGGAAGTAGAGGATGATTGGGGAGAGTCAGTTCTCAAACATATTGATCTTTATTCTTTTGCAAGAAAGCGCGAGGCTAAGACCAATTCAGTGAAAGAAATAATTGTATCACCAAACCCTTCTTATGATTATTTTGATATAAAATTATCTAATGGTTCTGATGCTGACATTCATATATACGATGCTTACGGTCAGTTGAAAAAGGAATTAACTCGCGTAATGAGTGATGTAAGAATTTCAGATTTACCTTCAGGTATTTATATTATTCATGTGAAAACTGCCGAAGGAGAGAATTGTATTCAAAGACATATTGTGAAATAATTCGAGTAAAATATATGATAAAAAAAAGCCTGCATTGCAGGCTTTTTTATGTTAATTTTCTTTTCTGACAATGAATAATGGAATGTCAATACGGTGCCTGACGGCATCTACTGTAGTTCCAAAGAGCAAATCTTGAAACCATTTATGGCCGTGTGATCCCATAATCAACAATTCAGCATTAAATTCTTTGGCTAATTTTGGGATATTCTTCTTAGGGCTTCCAAATCCTAGTTTAGTTTCCACTTCATAACCTGCATTTCTGAGCTCTTCTGCGTATTTATTAAGGTTTTTTGCATCTTCTCCAGATTCATGATCTGCAATATCGCTACCATGAACCCAAGCTCCAACTGATTCAACAATGTGGATCAAAACATAACTTGCCGATTTCCCTCCTTGAGCTAAACCACTGTAAATGGCCTTGTTGGTAACATCTGAGAAGTCCATTGCAATTGCAATTTTCTTATATTCTGGCCCGTGGTTAAAGTCCAAGGGAGTATAAACTCCATGTGGAGATTTGGTGGCATTGGCCGTCCGATCTTGGAAAATGGGTTGGAAGGTAATGTATAAAAGAAGGCAAAATACAGCCAATATAATGGGCACAGCGAACACCCACACGTAAATTTTGTATTCTCCGGCCTCAGCAAGCCAACCTGTAAGCTCGTCCCAGACTAATTTTGCATTCAAAACCACGATTATAGAAGCAATAATCCATGAAGCAATTTGCATCCATAATTTAATGGCGTATTCACCCATTTGAGTTTTGCTAGATACAAAATGAATCAAAGGAATAATGGCAAATCCTAATTGGAGACTTAACACTACTTGGCTAAATATCAACATTTTACCAGTCTCTTTTTCACCATATATATATATGACTAAAAGCGCAGGAACTATAGCGATAAGTCTGGTTAATAATCGCCTTAACCAAGGTTGAATCCTGAGATGTAGATAACCCTCCATTACAATTTGTCCGGCTAAAGTTCCCGTTATAGTGGAGCTTTGGCCTGCCGCAATTAGTGCTACAGCAAATAAAATAGATGCCCATTTTGACCCTAAAATGGGTGTTAATAATTTATGTGCATCTTGAATTTCTTCAATGTTAAACATTCCGTTAGTATGGAAAGTGGCAGCAGCTAAAATGAGAATGGCTGCATTTACAAAAAATGCCATATTCAGAGCAATTGTGCTATCTATAACATTGAATTTGATAGCAGCCCAAAGGCTTTTTTTATTAGATTTTATCTTTCGAGTTTGGACCAATGCCGAGTGTAAATATAAATTGTGAGGCATTACCGTGGCTCCAATTATACCAATGGCAATGTATAAAGCCTTACTATTTGGAATTGAAGGGATAAAACCTGTAGCTAAATCGGCTACATCGGGTTTAGCCATAAACATTTCTAATAAAAATGCTCCTCCAATAATTCCAACTAGGCATACAATGAAAGCTTCCATTTTTCTCATTCCATAATTTTGAAGAATGAGAAATAACAAAGTGTCGGCCACGGTTAAACTAACTCCATATAATAATGGTAAATCGAAAAGCAATTCTAAACCTATTGCCATTCCTAAAACTTCTGCCAAATCTGTAGCGGCAATCGCAATTTCAGCGAGTATATACAAAAAGAAGTTTACAGTTTTGGGATATGTTGCTCTCGAGGCTTGGGCCAAATCCATTCTTCTGACTAAGCCAAGTCTGGCACTTAAGCTTTGTAGTAGAAGGGCCATAATGTTAGACATCAACAAAACCCAAATTAACTGGTAACCAAATTGGCTACCTCCGGCAATATCTGTTGCCCAGTTTCCGGGATCCATATATCCAACACTTACTAAGTAAGCTGGCCCCATAAAAGCAAAAAGTTTTCTCCACCCTTTTTTATTAGATGCATTGATGGAGGCGTTGGCATCACCTAATGATTTCATAAGGTCGTTTTTATCACTCAACATATTATTCAGTTATCCAAATATTTTGTGAAACTTCTTTTGAGACAAATACAGATTTTTTGTTGTCAATCAAAAGCTCCAGGGAGCCATCATACTGTACCTTGTCCTGTAATTTTATTTTTGCGCCAATATAGACGCCTATCTTATCTACGTATTGAAGGAAGGCTGCACTGCTATCGCTTACTGATTGTACCACTCCACTATGTCCGATTTGGCAATCACAAAGTGCGACTTGAGGTTTCGCCTGAATTATTCCGTGTTCATCTGGGATGGGATCTCCATGTGGATCAAATTTCGGATTTCCTAAAAAGTTATTAAGTCGATGAATGAGCAGGGGAGATCTTATGTGTTCTAATTGTTCGGCTACTTCATGCACCTCATCCCAATTAAACTTTAACTTTTCAACCAAGAAGGTTTCCCAAAGTCTATGTTTCCTTATCACTTGCAGTGCTAATTTTTCTCCGGTAGGGGTAATGCGTACTCCACGATATTTTTGATAATGTACCACCTCTTTCTGTGATAATTTTTTGATCATATCTGTGACGGAAGCAGCCTTGGTCTTCATCGTCTCTGCGATCGCATTTGTATTCACGGTCGAATTATTTTCCTCTGTGAGAAAATAGATCGTTTTAAGATAATTCTCTTCTGCGAAACTTAACATCAATTCCATTGAAGCAAAAATATGCAATTTAGTTTAATCTAAAAAAATATTTAGTAATAATTAAAACATCCAAAATACGCCAATTTCAATGGTTTACTCAAGCATAACAGTTTAACTAAAATAAAGTTTAGGTTAGTCTAAAAATAAAATGCTAAATAAATTAGTAAAATAAATTCAATTGAGAAATGAATCCGAAAAAGATATAGCGAGTAGGTCTAATTAAGATACTAAAGGAATGCTATTAAAATAAAGGTGTATCCATTTAAGACTCATCTTTCTATTAGTCTTAAAATAAAGAAATTTATACTTTGAATGTCTGGCAGTTTATGTGTTATTAAGAGGTTCTTACACCATAAATTATAGCATAATTAATCGCTATTAGCCTTTTAACGAGTTTATTAGCTCTAAAAGCTTTATTTCCTCTGAATGCCAATAGAGCTCATTGATATTTCCCTTATCGTAGAAGGTTTTTGTTTCTAAAAGCCTAATTATATCAGTTATTTTATCCGAAAAGTTACTGCAAACGATTGCGGAATTGTATTTATTGCACAGTTTAACCCACTCAGCGTTGTCTGATATCAGTATTATGGGTGTTTTAATGGCCATATATTCAAATAACTTAGTAGGAGTGGAGCTATATGTACTTTTATTAGCAGGATAGCTCACAATGGCGTAATCGGCTTCCTGTATAGAGTTGAGTATTTGCTGATGGGGTACCAGCTGGCTAATATCATCTACGACTATGTTTGGATTGCTGTCACATGCCTGTTTAATCTCTTTCCTGGTAGGCTCATGTGCACAATATCCTATAATTCTGAGTTTACATGGATAATTTGCTCTGTTGAGGGCATTTATCAAATTTATTGCTTCAAAAATACCGGTAGACTTTGCTATTGTGCCTGAAAATATAAAATCAGGATACCTTAAAGTATCTTTATTGGAATTGATATTTGTTGAATCTAAATTAGAAACAAATTTATTCTCAATAACGGTGTATCTTTTTTGGATAAACCTCAATTCCTTTTCATAACTCTTTTCGGCTAGTAAAAAGTGATCAATAAAGGGACTAGTTCCTATTTCGACACCTCTTATTATGCTTGCCAAAAGCTGTTTTATTACTTGAGGGTAGTGGTTAGTCCAAATAATATTTCGATAGTAATTTTCTTGGATATCATATATGACTTTTGCGCCAAATAAAATTTTGTAAATTACCGTAACTATCAGTAATTCATGGGAGTTAGCTATTATAAGTTGAGGCTTTAATTGAATATAATTAATTAGACATTTCCAAGGTGCTAATAGTCGTTTGAGTGATAATCGTTTGAATTTTGGCAGTGGGTGAAATGATATATTTTCATTATCAGGAAGTTTTTTTGAGTAAAACCCTATGATATTAATAGCATATTTAGTTGTTTGGCCCAATGAAAGGCCAATCTTCTCGTAAGACCTCGTATCATCTACAGGTTTGAGGACGGATGCGATAACGATTCGTTGCTTTTTCATCATTAACAGTAATGATAATAGAATAATTAAAAATTGCGGATGGATTTAAAAGAAATTGTAGAAAATGCATGGGATAACAGATCCTTATTAAAAGAAAAAGATGTTCAAATTGCAGTTAAAACCATAGTAGGGGAACTCGATGAGGGCGTTAGGAGAGTTGCCGAACCCGATGGGGATGGATGGAAAGTAAACGAATGGGTAAAAAAGGCAGTAATTCTCTATTTTCCTTTAATGAAAATGCAGACGATAGAGGTAGGCCCGTTTGAATTTCATGATAAAATAAAGTTAAAAAACAATTACGAGAAATTAGGAGTGAGGGTGGTACCTCATGCTGTAGCCCGATATGGTTCATTTTTAAGTAAAGGTGTGGTTATGATGCCTTCTTATGTAAATATAGGAGCTTGGGTTGGTGAAGGAACTATGGTAGACACATGGGCTACGGTGGGTAGTTGCGCTCAAATTGGCAAAAATGTTCATTTAAGTGGTGGTGTAGGTATAGGTGGTGTATTAGAGCCTGTGCAAGCAGCTCCGGTAATTATTGAAGATGATGCTTTTATTGGGTCTAGATGTATAGTTGTAGAAGGAGTGAGGGTAGGAAAAGAGGCTGTTTTAGGTGCTAATGTGGTATTGACTGGAAGTTCTAAAATTATAGATGTGACCGGAGGTGAGCCAGTAGAGATGAAAGGTTACGTGCCTGAGCGCTCTGTAGTTATACCTGGTTCTTATACGAAGAAATTTCCTGCAGGAGAGTACCAAGTGCCTTGTGCTTTAATTATAGGTAAAAGAAAAGAAAGCACGGATAAAAAGACATCTTTAAATGATGCTTTAAGAGAGAATAACGTAGTGGTGTAGATTTTGGCACTTCCTTTGTTTGTTACTTAGTAGATTAACTGTAACCTAATAAAGTTATGAAAAGACTTGTATCGTTACTTTGCTTGTTAATAGCATTGTCTGCTTTTACAGCAAATAAAGGAGATAAAATTTATACTGATATTCCTAATGCCAGCTTCTCTAAAGGCGAAAAGCTAACTTTTAACGTAAGGTTTGGCATTTTCTCCATTGGAGAAGCTGAAATGCATATTCAAAATCAGTTTTATAAAATAAACCATAGAGATTGCTACAAAATAGATGTCTATGGTAAAACAACTGGTATGGTAGACTGGGTAGCTAAGGTGGATGATCACTGGGGTGCCTATGTAGATTCTGCCGCATTAGTACCACACATTTCTTACAGAAACATTAAGGAAGGCAAATACCGTAAAAATGAAATTGTAAGATTCGATCATAGAAGTAATCAGATAGAGGCGAAAGTAAAAGACAAGAAAACAGGAGAGTATAAAGAGCCTAATTATTACGCAGCTCCTGAAAACATTCGCGATATGCTGGCTGGTTATCTTTACATGCGCACCATCGACTTTAATAGTATGAAAAAAGGTGATGTATTTACTATTAAGGGTTTTTTCGAGGATACTTTTTATGAACTGGATATCAAGTATAAAGGTAAAGATAAGATCAAAACTAAGGCAGGTAAATTTAAAGCTATAAAGCTTGAACCAATTATGCCTGATAATGAGCTGTTTGACGGTGAAGACTCCATTCTTTTATGGGTTTCTGATGACGAAAACAAAATTCCACTTAAGATAGAAGCAAAAATGTTTATTGGCAGTACCGGACTCGAGTTAACTGGATATGAAAATCTGCGCAATGAAGTAAGTAAGATTAAATAACCTTAGTGGCTAATTATAGTTAAACTATTACTATAGGTAGGTAATGATAATAGGTAAATCTTCAGATTATTACAGATTTTTATATTCCTTATAGCATTATGGTATAATTTGAATAAAAAAATATTACCTTTGCTTACCTTGTTATAAATCAAATTTCACAAATTAAATTTTCCTTAATTAACAACATGCGAAATATTTTTTTAGCTTTTATAGTTGGTCTAGCAATTTTATCTTGCAAGGATGAAAACTCTCAATTAGGTGATACTTACTTTAAGAACAGAGAGTACGATAAGGCAATAAAGGCTTATAATGAATATCTTAAATTAGAGCCTGCGCATGTGAAGACCATTTATAATAGGGGTAGGGCTTATGAGGAACTAGGCAAGCACGAACTGGCTATTAAAGATTTTAATAAAGTGCTAGAAGAAGATCCGCGTAATGTTGGCGCTTACCTTAGCTTGACTTCAGATTTTTACTACCGCCAAAAAGATTATGAAAATACAGTGTTTTATGCAGATAAAGCACTTGGCTTAGAAGAAAATAGTGCTTTGGCATATACTTTAAAAGGTAAAGCTTCGCAAAAATTGGGTAATTTGGATGAAGCGCTTAGCGCTTATAATAATGCCATTAGTGTAGATAAAGAATATGCTGATGCATATTTATCTCGTGGTTTTTTCTATGTGTATAAGAAGCAAGCCTCGAGAGCTTGTAAAGATTTTAAGGTGGCAAAAAACCTGGGCGCCAGCAGTGCTGACCAAGCGCTTTCTACTTACTGTAAATAAGTTTAATAAAAATATATATTCTCTGCTACTAGTGTTTGACTAAAGGAATCCTCATGCCTTGGTTTTACATAAGTATTTCAATACCTTATTGTTAAAGGTATTTAATTAAATATTTGCAATAAATTTTTGCACATAAATAGTAATACTCACATATAGGTTTTATATTTAGATTAATGAATATGTTTGTCTATTGGTTTTATTGCCAGAGAATGGGGGTATTACTTCATGCTCATGGATTTACTTAGAGTGAAAACTCGATCGGAACAGTTGATTCTTACATAGCCATTTTTTCAAATCACATCGGTACGAATATTCATTCGTCATTCTTTAATCTTCTCATTTATAGGCTGTTGTATTGATTGACTTCAAGTTCAAATCTATTAATCTTACTTATTAGAATAACCTTGATTTTAGTAGAAATTGTAATCATCTTATGTGGTGGTCTATATATTCTATTAATATCAACCTAAAACCATTTTAATATGCAATATATTTATTTTAATGGAATGCGATTAATTCGGCATTTTATGTTGTTATTAATTGTGTTCACCCTTCCTTTAATAACCTTTGCGCAGCAAAAGGAAGCTGTTAATTCAAGTGCTATACGCATTAAATTAACAGAAAAAGCAGCTGCGCGTCTGGCTAATGCCACTATGACAAAGTCTACAGCTGGCTATACCGTTACAGGTATTTCGTCTTTAGATGCAGTAAACCAACGATCAGGTGCAACTTCTATGACGCGTGTTTTCAAAAATGCGGGTAAGTATGAAGCTAAACACCATAAGTATGGTTTAGATTTATGGTATACAGTAAGTTTCGATGCTGCAAGAGCAGATGTTAGCACCGTTAAAGCTGCATACTCACAATTAGCAGATGTTCAATTAGCAGAGAATATTTATGCTAAAACCAGAAATTACGATAAAGAGAGTGTAAAGGTTTATAACCAAAATGAATTAGATGGTGAGCCTAATGACCCTCAATTTTCTAACCAATGGCATTATCAAAATACAGGACAAACAGGTGGTACTCCTGGTGCTGATATTAGTTTAGTGTCTGCTTGGGGATTAGAAACTGGTACTTCAAATGTAATTGTAGCTGTAACTGATGGTGGTATTGATGTTGACCATGTTGATTTGGCTGCAAACATGTGGGTAAATGAAGATGAAATCCCAGGAAATGGTATTGATGATGATAACAATGGATATGTAGATGATATTCATGGTTATGGATTTGGAGATAACACTGGTGAAATTCCTGCTGATGATCATGGAAGTCACGTAGGTGGTACTATTGCTGCGGTAAATAACAACGGAGTAGGAGTATCTGGTGTAGCTGGAGGTTCAGGATCTGGCGATGGCGTTCGTTTAATGTCATGTGCTGCGTTTGGAGCTACCTCAACTGGTGGATTTGAAAACACCTATGTATATGCTGCTGATAATGGTGCGGTGATCTCTCAAAACAGTTGGGGGTACACTAATGCCGGAGATTATGAGCAAGTAGTATTGGATGCTATTGATTATTTCATTGCTGAGGCAGGTTATGATGCTAATGGTAATCCTTCTGGTCCAATGCAAGGTGGAGTTGTGATCTTTGCTGCTGGAAATGATGGGGTAGATGCCGATTGGTATCCTGCTATTTATGACCCTATCGTGGCAGTTGCTTCTTCTGATCATAACGATGAGCCTTCATATTTTACTAACCGCGGACAATGGGTTGAACTTACAGCACCTGGATCTAACATTTTAAGTACTTTCCCTAATGATCAATATGCATCTATTAGTGGTACTTCTATGGCTTGTCCTCATACTAGTGGTGTTGCAGCACTTATTGTATCTAAATTTCAAGGTAATATCACGCCTCAACAGGTTAAAGACCGTTTAATTCAAACTACAGATGTAAAGGCCAGTCTACCAACGAACCTATTCGGAACAGGAAGATTAAACGCGTTTAATGCTTTACAAGAAAATGATGGTATAGCTCCGGAAGCAATTGCTGATTTGGCTGTAGCGGATATTTTCCAAAATTCTATTGAACTAAGCTGGACAGCACCCGCTGATGAAGGTAATGGTTCGGCTAGTGTTTATGAGTTAAGGTATTCAACTTCACCTATAACTGAAGCTAACTTTGATAATGCTACTGTTGTAGCTGATATGATTAACCCTGCTACTGCTGGTACGGAGCAGTCATTTACAGTAGATGGTTTAGCTGCTTCTACTACATTCTACTTTGCCATAAAGTCAGAAGATTTCTTCGGAAATGTATCTGATATTTCTAACGTAGCAAGTGGTACTACTGAGAATGCTCCTGTTATAAATGTAACACCAGAATCTCTTCAGGTGGGTATCAATGTACAGGAAAATCCGGTAGTAACTCGCACTATTACCTTAACAAATAATGGAAATGGCGCTGACTTAGATTATGCTATTTCAGCAGTAGTATTGAGCCAAAGCCAGTCATTCACAAATATTCTTTACCCAGGTAAAGATTTTTCTGCTGTTGATATGAGTAAGTATGGCCAAGGTAATGCTGCTCATGTAGCTGAGAAGAAAGCTTCTGCAAAAAATAGAGCTGCAAGAGCCAATGCTATGGCTGCTTCAGTAAGTGTTATGGACTCTATCATGTATGATGAGCCTGACAATGTTGCAGAAGATTTTGGAGGTTTAACTAGTGGAGCTGCTTATGCATGCGCAGTTAGATTTGACGTAGATCAGCCTTCATTTACATTAACCCACGTAAGAAACTTTTTTAGAACAGAGACTGCGGCTAGCCCCGTAACATTACTTGAGATATATAAAGGTAGTACTTTCGAAAGTGCTGAATTATTATTATCACAAGAAGTGACTTTGAGCAGTGAAGAAGGTGAGTTTTTCACTATTCCTTTAGAAGTGTCTCAAACTTTTGCTGAAGGAGATGTTTTCTGGATTGTAAATAAATACCAAACAGGAATAAGCTACCCTCAGGGAACAGATGTTGATTTTACTCAGCGTGCTGGTACCTTCTTCTATAGTGCTGATGGCGGTGCTACTTTCGATCCTTCATCGTTTGTATTTAAAGTAAGAGCTTTAAGTGCTGCTGGTGGTGGTGTAGAATGGGTAACGTTCAATCCTAGCGCAGGTAGTATTGCTCCTGGAGATACTGAAAATGTAGAAGTAACTTTTGATGCTTCAGAAGTAGGTAATGGTGAGTATACTGCTAACATTATTATTGATAGTAACGATCCTCTTAACTCTAGCGTGGAAGTACCTGCTTCAGTTACAGTTAGTGGTCAGGTTGCAGATTTAGCAGTAGACAGCGAGCTATTAGAATTTGGAAGTGTATTTATTGGTGGAGCTAAAGAATTACCACTAACGGTATCTAATAATGGATTAGGTGAGTTAGTAGTAACTAGCATTACTTCATCAAGTTCTTCTTATACAATGGAGCCAACTTCATTTACACTGGCTTCAGGTGAGTCTAAAGAAGTAATAATAACATTAACTCCTAAGTATGCAGGTAATGTTAAAGGTACGCTTTATATCAATAGTAATGATGCCGATACTCCGCAAGCTAAGTTATATATGGTGGGTGTAGGTACTTCACCTCCTGTAGTAGGAGTTGACCCTGAAGCTGTATATACTTCTCTAAATGCTGGAGATTCTACAGTTGAAACTATTACAGTATTAAATAGTGGAAACTATCCGTTAACATATTCTTTCCCTGAATTAGCAGCTAATAAGCTTTTGGCTGACAGTACAGTAGAAAGAAACAATACTAAAATCATAGAGTTCTCAGTAAATGAAGAAAAAGGTGCTGTTGATACTAGGGTAGGACACCCTGTACAATTAGGTGCTGGATCTGACACTGAGTTTGGGTATAAGTGGATCGACAGTGATGAAGCTGGCGGACCTTCTTTTGCGTGGAATGACATTGCTGCCATAGGTACTGAAGTAAATGTGGGTAGTGATGATGGTTCTACAGTAGTAGACTTACCTTTCTCTTTTGAGTTCTACGGAGAGTCTATGGATGAAGTAACAATTGGATCTAATGGATATTTAACTTTTGGTAGTATTGGTGGAGATTATACTAATGATCAAATTCCAGCTTCTGCTACTCCAAATAATATTATTGCTCCTTTCTGGGATGATTTAAGACCTTCTGCTGCAGTGGGTAATATTTACTATGCAGAAGTAAGTAATAAATTCATAGTTCAGTATGACCATGTAGGAAACTACGCGGGTTCAGGTGTGGCTACTTTCCAAGTGGTGCTTAACGCTAATGGAGTTATTAACTTCTATTATTACGATGTAGAAGGTTTAACTGTAAGTAACTCTGCTACGGTAGGTATTGAAAATGTTGATGGTACTGATGGAGTACAGGTAGTATTTAACAGTGCTTATGTTAAAGATAACTTAGCAGTAGCAATAATGCCTCCATCTCCTTATTTCATTACTGATGCAAGCCCAATGTCAGGAGTAATTCCTGCTAAAGGTTCTTTAAGCGTAGATGTGAGCTTATCGGCTGCTAATTTGAATGATGGTGTATATACTACTGATTTAGTGTTGGCTAGTAATGATCCTATTAATTCATCATTAGCTGTTCCTTTTGAGTTAACAGTTATTGGCGAGCCTGCTATTGAGGTAAATCCTGATAGTATTTTATTTGACTCTTTATATATAGGTTTAACTGAAACCAGAAATATAGAGATATTAAATTCAGGAACTAAAGCTCTTGAAATTACAAGTGTAGTAACTACTACCAGAGAGTTAGATGTTGATTTTGCTGGACCTGTAACGGTTGCTCCTGCATCTGGTATAATAATACCAGTTACATTTGCGCCTACTCAGCCTGGTTATGAGTATGATGATATCATTATCACAAGTTCTGCAGGAGAAGTACTAGTGCCTGTAGCTGGTGTAGGTATTGATCCTCCAGTAATTGGTGTTACACCAGAATCTATTTCTGCTGAAGCTAATGCTGGTGATGTATTATATGACACCGTTTATATTAGTAATACAGGTGGTTATGATTTAATATACTCTTTATCAGGAACTTATTGGTTCTCAAGTGAAGTGGTTCAAAGATCTGCTAATTCACCAATTATTGATTTTGGTAAAGAATTATTAACTAAAGGAGCTGAAGATACAAGAGTTGGTCACCGTGCATTAATGGGTGGTGGAGTAGACAATGGCTTCGGATATTCTTGGGCTGATAATAAAAATGGTGGTAGTGTAAGCTATGCATGGAATGACATTGAGTCTTCAGGTACAGATGTTACTGCTGAAATAAGTAATGGTTTATTTGCTGATGGTTCAGTAGAAGTACCAGTAGGTTTTGATTTCACTTATTATGGTGAAACTTATAACACTGTTAATATTTCTGCTAACGGATTATTATCATTTTCTTCTTTAAGCTCTACTATTACTAATGCTCAAATACCTGTTTCTGATAATAACAACAATATTATTGCAGGATTCTGGGATGATTTAGAGCCAGGAACGGTTTCTGGTACAGTAGTTTATCAAACTATCGGAAATCAGTTTATTGTACAGTTTACTAATGTAGGTGCCTATGGATCTGCTAATACAGGAGCTGTTACATATCAAATGATTCTTTACAAATCTGGTGAAATTAAGCTTCAGTACGAAGATGTAGAAACAGCTAGCTTTGCTGCTTCTGGTACTATTGGTATAGAAGATTTAACTGGAAATGATGGAATTCAGGTTGTATTCAATAATGAATACATTGAAGATCAATTGGCTGTATTATTCTCACCTCCGGTATCGGGTGTTGTTGCTCCTGGTGAAGAAGGTGTAGTAGTAGTAACTTTAGATGCAAGCGAGCTAGTAGATGGTACTTACGAAGATAACATCGTTATCAGAAGTAATGATCCTGAAACCCCTACAGTTACGGTGCCTGTATCACTAGTTGTTCATGGTACTCCTGAGTTAACAGTAGCTCCTGATTCATTGAGCTTCGGAGAAGTTTATGTAAGTGAAGATTCAGTATTTAGCAACACTTTAAGTGTTTTAGTGAAAAATACTGGTTCTAAAGCGTTATCTGTAGACACTATAGGTGTTGATAATGATGCATTTAGAGTTAGTGCAGTGAACTTTGACTTAGCCCCTGGCGAAGAAATGGAAGTAGAAGTTACTTTTGCTCCTGCAGAAGTAGGTGTAACTGCAGCTAATTTATTAGTGGCTACTGATTTTGATAGTGTATACGTTTCTTTATTAGGAAACGGTGTTACACCTCCAGTATTTACAGCTACAACTCCTGGAGATTCTATTTACGCTGTATTGAAAAGTACAGAAGTAGCATCTCAGCCTATTACTATAGGTAATTTTGATGGAGGAAGTACTTTAGAGTATAGCGCTTCTGTTCTTTACTCAGGTGTTGATGCAGAGGTTACTCGTTTGGTAACTCCAGCTGCTCGTGCTATAAAAGGTTATACTGTTAATAATGCAGGCGTTTCTAAAGCTGCCATTGTATCTCAGTTAGATGATGATACTAACTTCACAGATTCTTTAGCTTATGAAGCGGGTAACACGGCTGATGATTTCGTAGGTATAGAATCTACTGATATTCCTTTCTCTTCAGCTACTAAATTTACAGCTCCGGCTAGTGGATTTGTTTTAACTCACGTTCGTAACTTCTACCGTACTGAAGGAAGCACAGACCCTGTTGTTCTTGAAGTATATAAAGGAGGTGCTACTCCATCTACAGGTGAATTAGTAGCTACTCAAGAAGTAACTGGCGCTGATGCTGAAGGTTCGTTTGAATTAGTAGAACTAGCTAGCTCTCAGTCTTTCGCTGCAGGTGAAGTATTCTGGGTGGTATTCCATTATCCATTAAATATTTCTTTTGCACAAGGTGTTAATAATAACATCAGTGGAATAGACGGATTGTACTTCTACAGTCCTGATAACGGTGCTAGCTGGTCTTCAGTAGAAAGTGCATTACCTGGTACTGCATTGAAAGTAAGAGCTCTAATGTCTGTGTCTGACTGGATTTCTCTTAGCCCATCTGCCGGTGAGGTAGAAGCAGGGGAGTCTGAAGAGATGCAAGTAGTAATGGATGCTTCTTTAACAGAAGGTGGAGATCATTTTGCTAAAGTTAAAATCAATAGCAATGATCCATTCAAGCCTTCTATTGAAATACCAGTTCATGTTCACATTAATGAGTTACCTGTATTTGTTGATGCTCCTGCTGATACTTTAGAGGTAGATGAAAACGGTACTTTATCAGTGAGCCTTAAGGCTGTTGATAATGATGGAAGTGTACTTATCTACACTTTAGATGAAATGTACGAAAATGTATCTTTCGAGTCGGCTGACGAAGCTACAATAGTATTTACTCCAGATTATTCTCAAGCAGGTTATTATACATTTACTGTAAATGCCCTTGATAATACTACAGAGTCTGCTGCTACTAGCTTTGTTGTTAAGGTTAATGATGTTAACAGATTCCCGAACATAGTAACACAAATTCCAACGCAAAAATACTTTGCTGGAGATCCTGTAAGTGTTCTTGATTTAACTAAATACATCAAAGATCCGGACTTCAATACATTGAGATTCATCGTAAGCTCATTGAACAAGGAAATAGTAACAGTTTCTGTAACTGATAAATTATTGTTCATTACTCCTGTAGCAAAAGGTAATACTTTCATTAGCATCATCGCTGATGATGGAAATGGTGGAGCTATTGGTACTTCATTTGCAGTTAAAGTGAAGAAAGCTAACAGTGCACCTACAGTAGTTGTTGAGCAAGAAGGCGCTGAAAACAATAACACAGCTGCTCGTTTAGCTGATATGTTTACAGATGCTGATGGCGATGTACTTACTTACGCTATTTCTTCTAGTGACGAGGCTGTAGTTAGAGCTTCAATTGTAAATGGCCTAATTGTATTGACTGAGGTAGGTGCAGGTGAATCATTGATCACTGTGGTAGCTACAGACGGTAATGGAGGAGAAGCTTCATATTCATTTACGGCTAAAGTAGGTAAAGTAACAGGTGTAGAAGAAGAGTTAAGCGCTGGTAAATTAGGCTTAATGAATTACCCTAACCCTATGGTTACAACTACAACATTGAAGTATAACCTAGAAAAGTCTGCTTATGTAAGAGTTGACTTACTAAATGCTAAAGGACAGGTAGTAACTGTTTTACAAGATGGTAAGCAATTTGCAGGTGAGCAAGCTATTACTCATGGAAGAGAAAACCTTAATACAGGTATTTATATCTACAGAGTTAACATAGACGGTAAAGTATTCTTTACACGTTTATCTGTAAAATAACCAGTAAATAAGGTATTTCATATACTTTAAAATACAAGCTGCCTGGAATTCCAGGTAGCTTTTTTTGTATCGTCTTATTCCTATCTAATTTCGCTCTTCAAATACATCAGTTCCATTAGAGTATTATTTTATTCTATTTAATTTATTTTTTAAAGTATCATTTCTTGAGCCTTTGAATATGTGGTTTATTGGCTTTTTCATATGATTTTATGAATGCATTGTATATTTTTATAGTGTTGTCTTTAGAATGTAGCTAATGTTATATTCTCTCTATATTTTGAGGTTTATTGTCTATAAATCTTAAAAAAACTGGCTTTAATTACAATGATCGTACTTCTAAATAAGGAACTAAAGATTTTATCACTGAGTATAAAGGATACTTTATTAGTGAGGTGATCTGTAATTGAGCTTTATCATATTTTATTTGTTAACCTTAACCAATTAACGGATTGAAAAAGATTAGTTTCTTAAAACCATTGACCAGGGTGGGAACTGTAGGTTTGTTATATCTACTGTTTTGTGCCCAAATGGCCATTGCTCAGGGAGTTGAGCATGGTGCCATAATTAAAATTAAACTCACCGAAAATGCCGCACAGAAACTCACGCAGTCGGCTTTCACTTATTCTAAACAAGGATTTCTTCAAACAGGCCTTAGTAATATTAATCGGGTAGCGGAGCAGGTAGATATTACCAAATTCGAACGAGTTTTTAGACCAGCAGGTAAATATGAGGCAAAGCACAGAAAGTATGGCCTCCATTTATGGTACGAAGTATCAGTAGCGGAAATTTCGCCTAATGTAGATTTAAAGGCTCTCTTTGAATCTCTTCCTGAGGTACAAATGGTTGACAATTTTAAAGACAAACAAATGGTACCTGTCATTAAAACCGAACCAAATGGTACTGTCAACTCCTCTAATGATACTGACCCTTTTCTGCCATATCAATGGGCTATAGATAATTACGGTCAAGATGGGGGACTGCCCGATGCAGACATCGATTTATTAAAGGCCCTAAAATTAATTGAGGGAAGCAAGGATGTAATTGTGTCTGTACATGATACTGGAATTTATACAGATCATGAAGATTTAAAAGATAATATGTGGATTAATAAGGGGGAAATACCTGATAACGGTATCGATGATGATAATAATGGTTATATCGATGATATTTACGGCTTTAACTTTTCTACTAATACAGACCATAGCTTTATAAATGGGGGAGAGCACGGTACACATGTGGCAGGCACCGTAGCAGCCAAAAATTTAAATGGCTTGGGTGTGATGAGTGCTGCAGGCGGTAGCGATGCAACTACTGGCGTGCAATTAATGACCTGTGGTATATTTGATCTATTCACTTCAGGAGGTATTGAAGATTCGTATGTTTATGCCGCTGACAATGGGGCTGTTATTAGTCAAAATAGCTGGGGTTATACCAGAGCGGGAGCGTATGAACAATCGGTGCTAGATGCAATAGATTATTTTATAGCTGAAGCCGGTTATGATGAAAACGGAGATCCTTACGGACCAATGCAGGGTGGCATTCTCATCTTTGCCGCTGGTAACGATGGGGAATCTTCAGCTCACTATCCGGCTTTTTATGATAGAACCATAGCAGTAGCGGCATCTGATAGAAATGATCAGCTAGCAGATTTTTCTAATTATGGAGATTATGTTGATATAACTGCTCCTGGTGTAGATATCTTGAGTACCTCCACGTATTACGAAGATTTTGAGGATTACTATGAAATACTCTCGGGTACCTCTATGGCATGTCCACAGGTTACAAGTGTAGCAGCGCTTATTGTTTCTAAGTATGCTGGGAACATTACTCCGGATCAAGTGCGTGAAAAACTGTTGAGGTCAGCAGATAGGGTTTCATCACTGGGGGAGGGCACTGGTTCAGGAAGGTTGAATGCTTACCGTGCTCTTATGGATAGTCAAATCTCAGGAAAGCCAGAGGCTATTACAAATTTTAAAATGGATAAATTCTTATACAGCAAGCTGAGGTTGAGCTGGACAGCACCGAGCACAGAAAATACTATTCCTGATTATTTTGAAATAAGATATTCTAGAAATAAGATAACTGCGGAGAACTATAATAATGCTTCTATTTTAAGAGTATTTGATTTTGATGCCAATGATGAAAAGGTACAGGTTTTAGTTGATAACCCCGCTTTATCTGCGGGACACTTATACTTTGCTATTAAAAGTATAGATGTTTATGGCAATGCTTCTGACATTTCAAATGTGTTTTTTATATATACACCTCCATCGTCTCAATCACCTGTATTTAATTGTAATGATGATGATTTTAATGCCACAGTTAACGTTACGCGCTCTCCTTCTATAAATATTGACTTTCTTATTGGTAATAAAGGCGCCAGCGGAAGTCCCTTGTCTGCAGAGTTAAAGGAAGTTAAGTTATTGGACTATGATAACTTTTCAGATATAAGTTATGAGCTTCCGCCCAATGTACTGGATATGCATTGGGTGAGGTACGTAAATACTAGCGTATACATACATAGTAATAGTTATGAAGATATCGATTTTACTTTTGAAGCAGTTGACCTACCAGATGGGAAGTATACAATAGGTTTTATGTTAGAAACGAATGATCCTAATAACGAGTTTGTGCAGCTTACGGGCAACTTGACTGTAAGGGGGCATAATCCTGAAGTAAGTATAGAGCAAAGCGTTTTGCAGTTTGGGAGTGTATTTGTAGGTGACACTCTGTCTAAAATGTTAACAATTACTAACAATGGAATGGGGGCTTTAGCTATTAAAAAGGTAACTTCTGATAATAATCAGTATAGCTTAAAGGGTGAAGACAAAATATTTGTTGCTCCCAAAACTACAGCTAGCTTTCCTATTAATTTTCACCCTAAATCAGTAGCCTATATTCAGGAAGAAATCCAGTTATGGAATAAGTTACCTGATCAGGATAATTATGTAATAACAGGTGCAGGAGTAGGTATGTCTCCACCGAAGCTCGGTCTTGATAAATCTACTTATGCGCTAGATTTAAACTATGAAGAAACGACTGAAGAGGCACTAATTTTAAAAAATCAAGGAGCATATCCTTTAAGCTATTCGTTTGAAAGCACCACTTTGAAAGATCAGCTTCTAGGTAATGATGGACATAGTGGGACTGATTTTGATTTTGGTTATAGATGGCGAGATAGCCAATCAGAGGGAGGCCCGGAATTTAATTGGATAGATATCTCGCAAGTTGGTACGCGGATACTTTATTCTGAATCGCAAGATAGTCATCTCCTCGATTTTGGTTTTCAGTTTCCATTCTATGGTCAGAATTACTCACGTGTATCAATTCTAGATAATGGAGTGTTGGCGTTCGATTATACAGGTGAATTAGCATATTCTGATTGGAGTAACCCTATACCAACCCCTAATGACAATGCTGATAATTTTATAGCTCCTTATGGAGGTGATATGAGAACTCCTGATTATAGTTACGGTGAGTTTCCAACTAAAATTTACTACTACGAAACAGATTCTTCTTTAATAGTACAGTATCAGGACCTACGAGAAAGAGGAGGTTTAATACCAGCGAATTTTGAGGTTATTTTATATAAATCAGGTGACATTGTTTTTAATTATTTGGAAATAGAGAATGCACATGAAGTTTATGAAACTTTAGTGGGTATTGAAAATGCTGATGGAACTGATGGGTTTACTATAGTGCACAGGCAGAGGGGAAAATTGTTGAAAGATCATATGTCAATAGCCATTTCACCTAATAGGTTTAATTTTATAGAGACAGTATCACCAAGTGAAGGCGTTATTCTTCCTCAGCAATCAGCTACAGTGAATTTTACTGTTAATTCTGAAGGCGTAAATAATGGAGATCATACCAATTACCTTCGCTTAACTAGTAGTGATCCACAAAAGAAAACCATGACAATTCCAGTAAGGTTAACAATGAATGGAAGTGCCGACTTAGAAATAAAAAATGGACTGGACTGGCAAAATGCTTTAGAGAAAGATACTGTATGGCACGACTTATTAGTAACTAATAGAGGTAATAAGGATGCTATTATTGATACTATAGAGGTGGGGAATAGTCACTTTATAGTAAAAGGAAATTATACAGGAAAAATCATTAAAAAGCAGAGGTCAATTAACCTTATTGTGGGGTATTTAGCAGAAGAAATAGGAGAAGAGAGTTCTTACCTTAATGTTTTATTGCAAAATATGCATTCAGCAAGCTTTGACCTAAAAGCAAACACAATAGAAGCACCGCAAATATCTGTAAATACTGATACACTAGAGTATACCATAACAACCAAAGGAGTAAAATATGATACTATAACTTTTAAGAACCTTGGAGGATCACCGTTGAGCTACAAAATGTCGGGTAATTATTGGCTTAATGCTAAGGTTATAGAAGAAGAAACTAATGAAGTAGCTCGCCAAAAAGAAGATTTTTTTGAGGGAAAAGATAGCTTTGGGTATAAATGGAGTCATAATTCGTTAAATAATTTTCAAGAATACAATTGGATAGAAATTTCTGCCATAGGTGAAAATATTACTGATGACTTAATATTTTCAGGTAAAGTGGCAGGAAGAAAACTATATAAGTTACCTATGGCCTTTGATTTTCCTTTTTATGGCAAAACCTATGATTCTTTATGGGTGTCCAGCTATAGTGATATTTACTTTGGAGCGGATGAGCCGCGTGTATATGCCCAAAACCATATAAAAGCGTTGAGCTGGGATTACTTAATTACTCCTTATTATGGTAAAGCTTATTATTACTCTAATGAGGAATATACTGTATTTCAGTTTAATCAAGTAGAAGGAGGAATTTATTCATCGGGCAGGGTAACGTTTCAGGTGGTTTTATATCCGTCAGGAAAGATTGTTTTTAATTACAAAAATGTAGTTTCTTTCTCTCTTTATTATGCTTGTGATATAGGTATTTCCAATGAAGATGGATCGGACGGATTTAATATTCAGCAAATAGTAGGGCATTCAATTGATATACCTAATGGAGATCAAACGAGTATAATAATTACTCCACCGTCTTCATCTGAACTCTCAGCCTCTAAATCACAAAAGGTTAAACTTAGTATGGATCCTAAAATATTAGAAAACGGGGTAAACTATGGGAGTTTAAGGATTCAGTCTAATGACCCTTTAGCTAAGTCTTTCAACATACCTATAAAAGTGACTCTTGACCTAAAAGATGAGTTAACCTACTCTGAGGATACGTTGAATTTTGAAACCATATATATAGATAATGGAAATGCATCTAAAGAAATGACGCTGTTAATTACTAATGAAACAGCTAACGAGGTGATGATAGATCAAATATCATTTGATAACAATGCATTTTCGTTTGACACAGATGGCTTCAGCATTGATGGATTTAATCAAATGGAATGCAAAATTAATTTTGAGTCCGAAGAAATGGGTGATTATTCTGGGTTCATGACTATGGTGAGTACTACTGGTGAAGTTTTTCAGCTGCCATTATTGGCTAGGGTGGCAGAGGCTCCTCACTTCTCATTAAATAATGATTATAATTATAAACTAAAAAATAGCGAAACTAAAACTGAGGTTTTCCCGGTGTTAAATGACGGTGGAAGTAAATTGGATATGAATATTCACACTACTTTTGATAACCAAGGAAATCTTCCATGTTCAGATTCTCTATACTATACTACTTCGAGCCCACTGAGCTATGTGGGAAGTGGCTTGAATGGCAACTTTTTTTATAGCGCTGCTAAATTTGTGTCTGGTAAGGATGGATTTTTACTTTCTTATGTCAGTAATTGGATTAAAACAGATGATAATCTCTCCGATTTTAAAATCAATATATATTCGGGAGGTGCGTCACCCGCTGAAGGTAATTTGTTATACAGTCAGCCTTTTAAAGAAAGAGCAGAGCAGGGAGGGTACCTTTATTTAACACTGAATAAAAGTATTCATTTTTCTGCAGGAGAAGTTTTCTGGGTTGAATTTGAGTTTCCGAAAAACATGTTGTATCCACAAGGTTATAGTTATGCTGAAGTGGACGTAGATAGTGATGAAGTTAATATGTGGAAAATCGGCTCGGGTGTATGGAAGCCAATTTCTAAATTAGGAACTCAAATTAATGCTGTATTTAATATTGGAGTTTATTCTAGAGAAAGTAAATATGCTTACTTCTCTCATCCAGTAAGTGAAATAAAAGCTGGTGAAACTAACAATTATGAACTTCAATTGAGCACCAAGAATATATCACACGGGGTACACAAAGGTCAATTTCTTATAAAAACCAATATTCCGGAACAGGAGTTATTAATGCAACCTTTTGACGTTACTGTTAACAGTATTCCTTACTTTGATCCGCCTGTGGCTGATACCGTAACTGTGAATGAAGGAGAGCTGGTTCAAATTGATATCAACTCTAAAGATGATGATGGTACGATTGATTCGTATATTTTAGGTACACAAATGCCCAATATGTATTTGTATACTGATAACGGTCAAACTAAACTTCAATTTACACCTAACTTTTATCAGTCAGGTCATTACCCAGTTAGAGTGGGGGCTGTAGATGATGCTGGTGATGTTGGATATCTTGATTTTGTTATTGAAGTTAAGAATGTAAATAGGGAGCCAGAAGTGATATTGTGGCCAGAAGACCAAACCGTACAGCTTGGAGAGTCTATTTTCCCTATAGAATTGTCACAGTTTTTTAATGATCCTGATAGAGAAGAGCTAAACTACTCTGTGTTTTCATCTAATGCTAATATTCTGGGAGCCAATGTGGTAGGTACATACCTATATCTTTCGACTTTAGATGCCGGTAAGGCTTATGTGAGTATTGTGGCTGTAGACGGCAATGGGGCTGCTGCTAGTGTTTATTTTGAGGTTACCATTCAAGATAATAATGTGGTGGCGAGAAAAGTACAAGTGGATACGGACAGTGAAAGTGTGTTGAATAACGAGTTTTCTCTAAAAATGTATCCAAATCCAGCTCAGCAGTTTGTAGCATTGAGTTATCAAAACGACTCAGCATCAGATATATTAATTGAAGTAGTAAGCAGTAAAGGTCAGGTGCTACAAGCCATAAAAGAAAGTGGAAGTGGTTATCATACATCTATTTTAAGTATTGCTCAGTTAAACCCTGGTGTATACATGATAAAGGTGCAGATGGGAGGCAAAATAGTGACCGAAAGGTTAGTTAAAGAATAAGTAAAAAGGGCCGAAAGGCCCTTTTTTATTTTTTAAATCTATCAGCTACAATCAAGTCTTTGGTGCCATGCCCCCAGTTATAAAAGCCACTGCCAGATTTTACTCCTTTATGTCCAGCTTCAACCATGTTCACTAGTAAAGGACATGGCGCATATTTAGGGTTGCCAAATCCATCGTGCAATACTTTAAGAATAGATAAGCAAACGTCTAACCCAATGAAATCTGCAAGCTGCAAAGGTCCCATAGGGTGAGCCATTCCTAATTTCATTACTGTGTCAATTTCTTGTACGCCTGCTACTCCTTCATATAATGAATAGATAGCCTCATTAATCATAGGCATAAGAATTCTATTAGCAATAAAGCCAGGGTAGTCATTAACTTCTACAGGTACTTTACCCAATTTTTCGGAGAGAGACATAATCTGCTGAGTTACTTCGTCAGAAGTGTTGTAACCTCTTATTACCTCTACCAGTTTCATTACCGGCACTGGGTTCATAAAATGCATGCCTATTACTTTATCAGACCTTTTAGTTACTGCAGCTATTTTAGTAATACTGATAGACGATGTATTGGTAGCTAAAATAGTGTGCTCAGCGCAGTAGCTGTCTAAATCTTTGAAAATATTAAGTTTAAGTTCAGTGTTTTCCGTTGCAGCTTCTACTACTAAATCTACGTCTGCTACACCTTGCTGAGTGTTGGTGTAGGTTGTAATATTGCTCAGCGTGCTGCTTTTATCCGCTTCGCTGATAAGTTCTTTTTTAATTTGCCTATCCAAGTTTTTCTCTATGGTGGCCAATGCTTTATCTAAAGATGATTGAGAAAGGTCTATAAGTGATACAGAAAAGCCCGTTTGTGCAAAAACGTGGGCTATTCCATTACCCATAGTTCCTGAACCTAGTACAGCTATTTTTTTCATGAGATGATAAGTTTATATTCAATTATTAGCGTTACCCAAATATATAAAGTTTGAAGGTGACTGCATAAGTATAACCGTTATAGTCAGTATGGTGTTATTGTTTAAATATAAGATTGTATGTTAAAAGAATTTAAGAAGTTCATATCCAGAGGTAATGTAGTAGAGTTGGCAGTAGGCCTTATTTTGGCCACTTACTTTGGGGCTATTGTAAAATCGTTTGTTGATGACATCATAATGCCTCCTGTGGGGCAGATGGTTGCAGGAATTGACTTTTCAAAACTAAAATACAAGATAGGAGAACGAACATTGCCCGATGGCACTTTGGAGCAAATTACTATTAACTATGGTGCTTTTATAAACACAGTAGTTACTTTTTTTGTGGTGGCATTGGCTGTATTTGCACTTACTAAACTTTACAATAACTTTTTGAAAAAGAAGAAAGAAGAGCCAGCAGCGGCCGAAACAGCACCTACTAGCCAAGAACAGTTGCTTATAGAAATAAGAGACGAACTGCGAAAACAAAATACGAGCAACGTGTAATATCAATTGCATAACACATTACATATTTACTTTTATTAGCTTTGCAGAATGGAAATAGGTAAATACTACGATCTGGAGGTAGCTAAAGAGGTAGACTTTGGAGTTTATTTAAATTCTGAGTGGGGTGAAATATTGCTGCCAATAAAATATGTTCCTGAAAATCTTCAGGTAGGAGATACTATCAATGTATTTGTACATAGAGATTCTGAAGACCGTATTTTGGCTACTACTTTAAAGCCTAAAGGCCAGCTCGATGATATATTGGTGCTAAAAGTTTCACATGTAAATGATCACGGGGCATTTATGGATTGGGGACTTGAAAAGGATCTTTTCGTGCCAAAAAGAGAACAACATGTGCCCTTTAGAGAAGGAGCTAGGTATGTAGTAAGAATTTGCCTTGACTATAAATCAGATAGATTAATAGGAGTAGGGAAGATCAATACCTTCTTGCAAGAGGCTGATGAAGAAATAAAAGAGGGTGATGAAGTAGCCTTAATGATTTACAGTATTACCGATAAAGGTTTCATGGCGGTCATAAATAATAAGTATAAAGGCCTCATCTATAGAAATGAAGTATTTGAAGATTTGCGTATAGGCGATGAGAAAGAAGGGGTGGTGAAAAAAGTGAGAGAAGATGGTAAAATTGACCTATCTATCAATAAAGTAGGAAAAGTAGCCATAGATGAGAATAGTGAAACCGTTCTTAACATACTTAAGATACACGGAGGCTTTTTGCCTTACCACGATAAATCTTCACCAGAAGATATTATTGAAAATTTTAACATGAGTAAAAAGGCTTTTAAAAAGGCCATAGGTAGTCTTTATAAAAGTAAATTGATAAATATAGAAGACGAAGGAATAAGAGTTATAGGCAGTAATTAATTACTGCCTTTTTTTTGCCCTTAAACAATGAGCTAACATACAATTATGCGTACATGGACATAAAGCCTGAGGCCGGAAAATAATTCAATGCCATACTATGCAATAACCCTACTTCTTAAATGAGGGGGTATTTTCGCAGAACTCCGGCTGTTTACTTCTAGTCTTAATATATCAGTAGGTTTTAAGCATAAAACAGCTCTATCATGATAAACCGCAATAGGTGCCTTTAATAAATGCGGATTGTTATTGAGTACATCTAACCAGCCATTCATGGTAAAGGCATTGCCACGTACTTTCGCTTGGTAGTCCGAGTGAGATTTGTTAAGTAAGTCTTTAGGTTTAAGCTCCAGTAAGTTTACAATTTCTTTCCATAGTGTGGTGGTGAGCTTCATATTAGCGAGGTTAAGCTCATTAACGTTGTGGGAGATGGATCTGGCGTAGGCTCTAGTTTGTTTACCTGAATTTAAAGAAGCATCATTAAATATTAGTAAAAGTTCATTAGGGTGTAATTGTAGGCTTTTCATTATAGTATGATTTGGTAAGTATCATAATATAATAAAAAAATACATCAATGTAAATTGTTGTAAATGAGCTTGTTGTGTGTTGTTTTATTGAGAAAGAAAGTTAAATTGTAATAATTCTAATCCTTGTAAACTAGTACCTCTTTCGCTAAACCAGTGGCATTAAATCTTATGCTAAGGTAAGTATGAGTGCCTTGCGAATCGCTTTTTTCTTTGCAATTAGGCGAATTTTTTATTTCATAGAAGAAAAATTTCTGACTACGTTTATATAGGTTGTTTTTATCTGGCTTCCCTAGCACATTTACAATTTCGTCCTGATTGAGGCCTTTTAGCATGTTCTTTACTTCTTCTAATTGAGGTTGCATTAAAGCCCTTTGACCATTACATCCATTTACATCTTCCTGCCAAAGGCTTTCGTCAAAGTTGGGTAAGTCTATAGTTTTGTTGCAAGAGGTAAAAGCTACTAATAGTATAAATATGCCTAAATACTTCATGAGAAATGCATTGTATTTAATGAAAGAAGTGACAAAGTAAAAGATTGGTAAGTTCATAAACCAGAAAGTTATAATTTAAAAAATTAACAGCGTTAATTAAACCGATTGTCTATATAAAGCGTACATGGTTTAAAAATTATGCTATAACTTAGCAGCCATTAAATAGATGATTTTATGACGCGTTTGATTAAAGTATTTTGGTTTGTGTCTCTTGTAGTAGGGCTAGGTGTTTTATTATATGTTTATGCGGGGTTAGCAGAAGATGTTGTGTATAGCATCGATCAATTTGGTAATCCACTAAGCTCAATCGGAAGAGAGCAATTTTTTTATGTAGCACTTGCTATTTTAGTGATAGCTAATTTTTCTCTTTATACTGTATCAAGGTCTATGCGATACAAAAACAGTGGCACTAATATAATGCTTGTAAATTGGCAGTTAAGTTTTGCTATAGTTTTAAACTTCTTTTTTATCGTGTCATTAGCTTTTCTTTCTGTTTTAAATAGCAACGAGCACTTTAACTACGATACCATTGGGTACTTAGTATATGTGTCGCTGGGTCTTATTTTTATTTGGGTAATAGGGCTGCCTGCTCTTCTTATTAAGAATAGAATTTCTTCTTAATTCAAAATTTTATTGTCCATTCATAATGTATTGATTTTTAAGTTGTTATGAATGGTTCTCTAAATTTTTCCTGTAGATATTTTTGATGGTGTTTACTTTCATAGGCTTGAATAAATGTTAAAATTGGTGTTTATTCGCTAGTCCGTTTTTCCCTTAAATTTTTTTAAATGGCTGAAGAGAATAAGATAGAGTATACTGAAGACAGTATTAAGTCGCTAGACTGGAAAGAACATATAAGGTTAAGACCTGGTATGTATATAGGTAAGTTAGGAGATGGTTCTGCTCAGGACGATGGTATATACGTACTTGTAAAAGAAGTGATCGATAATAGTATCGATGAACATATGATGGGGCATGGAAAAACCATCGAAGTGAAGATTACAGAGTATAGGGTAGAGGTGAGAGATTATGGTAGGGGTATTCCACTGGGTAAAGTGGTAGACTGTGTTTCAAAAATCAATACCGGAGGTAAATATGACTCTGGAGCATTTCAAAAATCTGTAGGTCTGAATGGAGTCGGTACCAAAGCTGTTAATGCTTTGTCTAACTATTTTAAAGTACAGTCTTACAGAGACGGTCAAACTAAGGTGGCGGAGTTCCATAGAGGGGAGTTGGTGAATGACCACGAAGTAAAAAGTAGTAGCGGAAGAAACGGTACTGCCATTGCTTTTGAACCAGATGGAACAGTTTTTAAAAACTTCCATTTTATTCCCGATTATTTAAATGACCTATTTTGGAATTACGTATTCCTTAATGCCGGGCTTACCATTAATTTTAATGGTAACAAGTATTTTTCTGAAAATGGATTAAAAGATCTGTTAAATAGAAAAACTGACGAAGAAAATTTAAGATATCCTATCATTCACCTTAAAGGTAATGATATAGAAATGGCTTTGACTCACTGTAACCAATATGGAGAGGAGTACTACAGCTTCGTTAATGGTCAGTACACCACTCAAGGAGGTACACACTTGGCAGCAATGCGCGAGGCAGTGGTAAAAACGATACGAGACTTCTATAAAAAAGATTTTGATGCCACTGACGTTAGAGCTTCTATTGTAGGAGCTATAGCAGTAAGAGTTCAAGAGCCGGTTTTTGAATCTCAGACTAAAACAAAGCTTGGTTCGCAAAACGTAGGACCTGATGGACCTACCATGAGAACTTTTGTTAATGACTTTGTAAAAACTGAGTTAGACAATTTCTTACACAGAAACCAAGAGGTGGCAGATGCGTTGTTAAAACGTATTATGCAGTCGGAAAGGGAGCGTAAAGAAATAGCTGGTATTAAAAAGCTGGCTAATGACAGAGCTAAAAAGGCCAATCTTCATAATAAGAAACTGCGCGATTGTAGAAAGCACTACAATGACAAAAAGGGTGATAGAGCTGATGAAACCATGATTTTCATTACTGAGGGAGACTCTGCAAGTGGATCTATCACTAAATCGCGCGATGTGCAAACTCAGGCTGTATTCAGTTTAAGAGGTAAACCGCTTAACTGCTTTAACCTTACTAAAAAGGTAGTGTATGAAAATGAAGAATTCAACCTGCTTCAGCATGCCTTAAATATAGAAGATGGTATAGAAGGATTAAGGTACAGAAAAATTATAATCGCTACGGATGCCGATGTAGATGGTATGCACATTCGATTATTGTTGCTCACTTTCTTTTTACAATTCTTCCCAGAATTGATAAAGCAAGGGCATGTCTATATACTTGATACACCGCTTTTTAGGGTAAGAAATAAGAAAGAGACCATTTATTGTTATTCTGATGAGGAGAGAAGGGCGGCCATCGCAAAATTAGGTGCTAAACCAGAGATTACCCGATTTAAAGGGCTTGGTGAAATATCTCCAGATGAGTTTAAAAACTTTATAGGTGAAGATATTCGATTAAACCCGGTTATTCTTAATAAAGAAACTACGGTAAATAATCTTTTAACTTTCTACATGGGTAAAAACACGCCTAAACGTCAGGATTTTATTGTAGAGAACCTGAGAGTAGAAAAAGATATTGTACAGGAAGAAAAAGAAGTAGCTTAATTTCTTTGCATAAATATTGCAAAAAAATACTTTTTGCAATATTTATGCAAAATTCATACTATTGTAATTATTTTACAATAAAATTATGCAGCACTATATTATCATGGCAGATATCATTGGCAGTTCCTCAAAATCAGGGGCTGAATTGATGACTCATTTTAAGTCTATGGTAAAGGCTGTGAATACAAAATATAAGAGTGAGATAGATTCTCCCTTAACTATTACACTGGGAGATGAGTTTCAAGGAATTGTGAAAACACTAAAAGTAGCAATTGAGATAATATTTGAGATGGATGAGCTATTATTAAGCTCACCGGTAGACTATAAACTTCGTTATGTTATTAATTACGGAGAAATAGATACGCCCATATCTCATGATATAGCTTATGAAATGCTAGGAGATGGGCTTACCAAAGCCCGTTATACATTAAATGGATTAAAAGGCGAAGATAAAGAGGTGCATGTTGCTGGGCTGGCCGAGCATCAAAATGAAAACCTGAACATGGCTTTTATTTTATACAGGTCGCTCTATAACAGTTGGTCAAAAAAGGATAAGCCTTTTGCTGCTGGCTTTTTAAAAGAAGGTGACTATAAAAAAGTGGCAGCAGCGTTTGATAAAGACATTTCTAGCATGTGGAGGAGGGAGAAGAGTTTAAAAATAAACGAATTTTTAATATCTAAAAGACTCATTCAAAATTTAGCGTATGCGTAACATACTCATTTATGCGGTTATAATTATTCTGAGCGAAGGGTTGGCCATTTTTATATTTTGGTTTTTGGCCCGCATGAATAAGAAGAACACTGCTAATAAAATAAGTGGTAGCAGCGTAATTAAAGGAATTTTGGAACGTGCGTTCATTACATTTTCTATGGTAAATGGAATTACGCAGTCTTTAACTCTTTTTTCTGCATTAAAAATAGCAACAAGAATTAAGGATGAAGATCCTATATCAAATGATTATTACTTACTGGGAAATTTGTTTTCAATAACACTTGCCCTTATTTATAGTCAATTGTTTGATAAAATACTGGCATAGCAGTTAACGTACTGTTTTTTTAAAGAGGTTTATTAATTTTTTAAAATCTAATGGCTGAAGAAAACGAGGAAAATAACTTAAACGAAGAGGAGAATAATTCGGAAAAGGACGTAATACATGATGTGGTGCCGGTATCGGGCATGTATGAAAACTGGTTTTTGGAGTATGCATCGTACGTAATATTAGAGCGGGCCGTTCCGGCTATTGAAGATGGTTTTAAGCCAGTGCAGAGGCGTATTATGCATGCCATGAAAGAACTAGATGATGGCAGGTACAACAAAGTGGCCAATATCATTGGTAGTACCATGCAGTATCACCCCCATGGAGATGCTTCCATTGGAGATGCTATAGTAAATCTTGGCCAAAAAGACTTATTGATTGATACTCAGGGTAACTGGGGTGATATTAGAACTGGAGATGGAGCTGCTGCACCTCGTTATATTGAAGCAAGACTTTCCAAATTTGCTCTGGAGGTAACGTATAATCCACAAACTACAGACTGGCAGCTTTCTTATGATGGTAGAAAGAAAGAGCCGGTAACCTTACCGGTAAAATTTCCATTGTTGCTAGCCCAAGGAGTAGAGGGGATTGCCGTTGGTTTAAGTACTAAAATTTTGCCTCATAATTTTATAGAGCTTATCAAGGCTTCTATAGATATATTGAAGGGCAAAAATCCTAATATATACCCTGATTTCGCCACCGGAGGTTACGCTGATTTTTCAGAATATAACCAGGGCCTTAGAGGCGGAAAGGTTAAAGTAAGGGCCAAAATAGAAGAGTATGACAAGAAAACTCTTGTTATTAAAGATATTCCTTTTGGTACTACTACTACAGGCTTAATTGACTCCATCATTAAGGCTAATGATAAAGGAAAGATTAAAATTAAGCAGGTAGTTGATAACACTGCTGCCGATGTAGAAATTTTGGTGTCTTTAGCCGCTGGGCAGTCTCCAGATATTACTATAGATGCTTTATATGCATTTACCGATTGTGAGCTATCAATTTCTCCTAATGCATGTATAATCATAGATGAAAAACCGCATTTTATGCCGGTTAATGAAATTCTTAAGATCAATACCAACCAAACGGTTGAATTATTGAGAAGAGAATTAGAGATTAAAAAGCATGAATTGATGGAGAAGATTCTATTTTCTTCATTAGAAAAGATATTCATAGAAAATAGAATATACAGAGACATAGAGGAGTGTGAGACTTGGGAAGCAGTAATTGCAACTATTGATAAAGGATTAGATCCGTACAAGCCTCAGTTTTATAGAGAAATTACCGAAGAGGACATCATCAGGCTTACAGAAATTAGAATCAAACGTATTTCTAAGTTTGATAGCTTTAAAGCAGATGAATTACTTCGTAAACTAGAAGAAGAGCTTAAAGAAACAGAATATCACTTAGCGCATATCATCGATTTTGCTGTAGATTATTTCTCAAGATTATTAGAGAAATATGGTAAAGGTAAAGAGCGTAAAACTGAAATTAAGTCGTTTGATGCTATTGATACTACCATAGTAGCTGCTAATAATCAAAAACTATACGTTAATAGACAAGATGGTTTTGTTGGTTATAGCCTTAAAAAAGATGAGTTTGTTTGTGAATGTTCTGACCTTGATGACATCATAGTTATCAGAAGAGATGGTAAGTGCGTAGTTTCTCGTATTGCAGACAAGGTGTTTATGGGTAAAGACATTCTGCATGTTGGCGTTTGGAAGAAGGGAGACGAAAGGATGACTTACAACCTGATTTATCTGGATGGAAAAACGGGTAGGTCTATGGCCAAGAGATTTCATGTAACTGCTGTTACCAGAGATAAAGAGTACGACCTCACTAAGAAAAATAAAGGCTCTAAAATTCTTTATTTAACGGCTAATCTTAATGGAGAGGCTGAAGTGATTAATGTAAAATTAACATCTGGTTGTACTGCTCGAAAAAAAGTGTTTGATTTCGATTTTGCAGAGATTGATATCAAAGGAAGAGGTGCAGGAGGAAATATATTGACTCGTTACCCCGTTCGTAAAATAGAATTAAAATCTGAAGGGGTATCAACGCTTAGTGGTTTAGATATTTGGTACGATGAGTCCGTAGGGCGTTTAAATAAGGACGAACGTGGTATTCACATTGGCACTTTCAATGGTGATGATAACATTCTTGTAATTTATAAAGATGGTCATTATGAGTTAACTTCCTATGAGCTTACTAATCGTTATGAGCCAGATAAAATTATGCTCATAGAGCGCTTTAATCCTAAAAAAGTGATTTCAGTGGTGCACTATGATGGAGATAGTAAAACATACTATATTAAACGTTTCCAGATTGAGACTACCAGCATAAACAAAAAGTTTGCATTCATCAGTGAAGCCTCGGGGTCTAAATTGATAGTGGCCTCTACTTATGATAAAGCCATAGTTGAATTACAATTTACCAAGGGCAAAGGAAAGGAAGTAGAAGTAGAGGAAATTGCGCTCGATGAAGCTATTGATGTGAAAGGGTGGAAGGCCATTGGAAACAAAATATCGCAGTATGATGTGAAAAAAGTGAAATATGTGGGAGGCTCCAATTACGAGAAGGAAGTGACAGAAGACGAAGGTGATGATGATGAAGACGATGATGGATTAGAAGCAGGATCGACTATTAAGTTATTTTAAAGAATTTTTTATACTAAATAACGGAATAGAAAGTATATTATTAAGTACCCTTATTAAAAGGGTACTTTCTGTGTTTATATAGGTCTCATTAATTAATAGTAAAACATTTTAGTATTAATCCCATTAATTGGATTAACGATTAACTGGCTCTCTGTCAGTTAGAAATGATAAAAAAATTGGATGAAAATATTTAAGGTAATACTTAAATTTGTAGTTTTTGTTATATCAACTATTGTTTTTTGTGTTTTAATATCAAATATTTGGATCTATTTTGATACCAATGATCAGATCTATAGTGATATTGAAAAGGTACCAGAAGCAAAAGTTGGATTAGTTTTAGGTACAAGCCATTTGTTAATGAATGGTTCGCCTAACCCATATTTTAAAGAGCGGATGCAGACGGCAGCCGAGCTTTATAAGGCAGGTAAAATAAAACATATATTAGTAAGTGGTGATAACGAAACCATTTATTATAATGAGCCTATAAAAATGCGCAAAGCGCTAATAAAACTAGGAGTTCCTGCTGAAGATATTACCCTTGATTATGCCGGTTTAAGAACTTTAGACTCTATAGTTAGGTGTAAAAAAATATTTGGTCAGGATAACGTAATTATTATTACTCAGCGATATCATGGACACCGTGCTTTATTTATTAGCAACTTTTATGATATGAGTGCCGTATTAATGGCAACAGATAAGGTTGAGGATATGGCTTTTCAGATTGTGGTAAGAGAGTGCCTTGCCCGAACATTAGCAGTTTGGGATCTGTATTTTATTCATAAGGGACCTAAATTTTTGGGCAAAAAAGAAACATTGGATATATAGTATTATTTGATACAACATTTAAAATCAACCTTGAAACGTACTTTTTATTTTTTATTTGCGATCCTATTGGGCTGTGCTGTGCTAATGCCATCGGTTATCCATGCTCAGAAAATTACTGTGAGTGGAAAAGTTACGGATGCCAATTCTGGAGACCCTATTCCTTTTGCCAATATTGTTTTTAAAGGAACCAATATAGGTACTACCACTAATTTTGAAGGTTTTTACAAGTTGGAAACAACACAAAATGTAGATTCCATCACTGCTTCATATATTGGTTATATATCAAAAACCAAGGCTATTAAACCGGGTATTACCACTATAGATTATCAGCTGGCAGAAGATGTAATGAGTCTCCAAGAGGTGGTTTTTGTAGCAGGGGAGAACCCTGCTTATGAAATTATGCGTAGCGTAATTAAGCACAAAGATCAAAATAACAAAAAATCATTAGAAGCCTACGAGTATGAAACTTATACTAAAATAGAGGTAGATGTAGATAATATATCAGATAAATTTAGGCAAAGAAAATTTATGCAGAAGATTACAAGCGTAATTGATAGCATAGAACTAATAGCTGGAGAAGATGGTAAACCTGTTTTGCCGGTATTTATTTCGGAATCTTTGTCCAAATACTACTATAGGAACAACCCAAAGCTTCAACATGAAAATATTCTAAAAACAAAAATTACAGGCGTAGGTATTGAAGATGGAACCCTAGTTTCTCAATTTATAGGCTCATCCTTTCAAGAATATAATTTTTATCAAAACTGGCTAAATATTGTTAGTAAAGAGTTTGTATCACCTATTGCTGATGGCTGGAAGCTTTATTATGATTATGACCTTACTGATAGTACGTACATTGGTGATGATTACTGCTATAGGTTAGATTTCTTTCCAAGAAGTGAGCAAGACTTAGCTTTTCAGGGTACTATGTGGATTACCAGAAAAGAATATGCTTTAAAACAAATTGATGCAACAGTAAGTCAAACTGCCAACCTTAACTACATTGAAAAGATAAAGATTCAACAAGAATTAGCACCAACTACTGCAGGGCCTTGGGTTCCTGTGAAAAATAGGGTGCTATTAGATATAGGTGAAGTAACGGAAAATATGGCCGGTGTATTGGCTAAGTTTTATACCTCTAATAAGAATATAAAAGTTAATGAGCCTAATGATTTGAAGTTTTATGCTAAACCCATTGAAATAGAGGAAGATGTTAACCTAAATAACGGAGATGTTTTCTGGGATCAGCATAGACATGAGCCCTTGTCGGCTACAGAGCAAAGTGTATATAAAATGATAGATACCATTAGGAATATTCCTGTGGTTAAAACTTATGCCGAAATTTTAAAAGTGGCCATAGGAGGTTACAAAAAAGTAGGGAAGATAGATTTGGGACCTTATTTGTCAGTTTATGCTAATAATACTGTAGAAGGGCATAGGTTTCAGCTTGGTGCGCGTACCAATATTGACTTTAGTGATAAATGGGTTTTTGGAGGAAGATTGGCATACGGAACTAAAGATGATGCCTTTAAATATCAGGGCTTTGTTGAAAATATTTTGAGCAGAGAAAGATGGACCACCATACGAGCCGAATATACTAAAGATATTGATCAAGTAGGGCTATCAGCAAATGATCTGATGGGTAACTATATATTTTTGGCTGCCACTAGGTTTGGAAAGTTGATAAAACCTTACAAATACAGACAGGCTCGTTTTATGTTCCAAAGGGAGTTGGTCAAAGGGTTTACTCAGAAAGTAGCTTTTAATTATAGAACCTTCGATCCATTATTTGATTTTACATATCAGGAAACCCCGGGTAATCCAGATTCACCAATACACAGCAGTTTTGAAACCGCTGAAGTGGTAGTAGAAGCTAGGTTTGCTAAAGACGAGCTATATGTGCAAAATGATAATGATAGGGTGAGCTTGGGAACTGATAAGTGGCCAATAGTGACCATGAGATTTACGCGTGGTGTTAAAGGTGTTTTAGGTAGTGATTTTAATTATAACAAATTAGGAATTAACATTACCAAAGATTTTAAAATGGGATTCTTCGGTACCAGTAACGTAACATTAGAAGGAGAACATATTTTTGAAAATTTACCTTACCCGTTATTAAAGGCACATATTGGTAATGAATCTCCATTCTATACTACGGCTGCGTTTAACCTTATGAATTATTCTGAATTTGTGAGTGATACTTATGCAGCCATCAGGTACAACCATTATTTCCAAGGTTTTATCCTCAACAGAATACCACTTATGCGTAAGTTGAAGTGGCGTACATTAGCCACTGCCAATGTTATCTATGGTCAATTAGATAGTGGCAATAAAGCTTTATTGCCAGTAGTTGAAGGAGGAGAGTCTTCTGATGTGATTCATTCGTTTAGAAAAAATACACCTTACGTTGAAGTAGGGTACGGAGTAGAAAATATTTTTAAAATATTGAGGATAGACTTTTTACACCGTTTAAACTATTTGGATAATCCTGATGTAAACAAATTCGCAGTTAAGCTGAGCTTCCAGTTTATTTTATAACTTTACAGCTTATAGTAAGTTATTCATCTCATATGCGATTTATTTTATTCATTTCTTTAGCTCTTACGATTTCGTCATGCGTTAAGCATTCGAAAGATAAGATGCTGCCCATTGAAATGAATGTAAACGAAGATAATGCCCTTAAATACTTACAGGAGATAGAAGCTGAAAGTAATAAGGATCCAAACGTTTACTATCAGCTAGCAAAGGCCTATGTGGCGAAAGGTAATTATACCGCTGCATCTGAAAAAATAGATGTGGCCATTAAATTAGAAGAAGACAATGCAGACTTTTTTTATTTAAAAGGGAAAGTACTTTACGAGTTAAAAGAAGCTGAAGATGGCATAAAAGTACTGACCATGGCAGAAGCTATGGGAGTAAAGCATAGAGAACTTTATAGAATGTTGGCCTCAGAGTATCAAATGGTGGGGCAGGAGGCCTTGGCGTTACAAGCTGTTGATAGATTTTTGTCGAGAGAGAAAACCGCAGATGCACTTACTTTGAAAGGAGACATTTATTTAGCTCAGCACGATACCATCAATGCCGTTGATAATTATGAAAAGGCTACAGAAATTAATAGCAAGTTTGAGTTACCTTACAGAAGGTTAACCGCTATCTATTTGAATAAAGATAATATAGGCCAAGCTACCACTTACATAAATAAGTTATTGGCTTCAGATTCTTTAAATATTGATTTCATTGCATTTAAAGGAGAACTGAAAGTTAAAGTGAATCAATACGATAGTGCCAAATCAATCTATCAGTTTCTCACCAAACAAAGAGACAATAAACAGGATTGGTACTATTTGGCAAAGAGCTATTACGAACTTAATCAGTATGATTCGGCCGAGATGATGGCTGCGGAAGCTTTACGTAAAGATGCTGAGTTGATAGATGCAAAAATGGTAATTGCGCGAGCTCAAGACAAGCGAAAACATTACCAAGATGCAATAGATACTTATGAATCTATTTTAAAGCAAGATTCCACTTATAATTTAGCTTCCACAGAATTGGACATTTTGAAAAGAAAAGTTGCATATTTGTGGCGCATGGAGCAGGCACGCAAAATAAATGATTCAATTCAGAGTAGTGCCCCTCCATTAATAAGGAAAAAAGAAATTACAGATAATTAGTAAGTAAATTTTGAGTATGATCAAGATTACATTACCTGATGGTTCTGTCAGGGAGTATGAGCAAGGTGTAACAAGCCACGAAATAGCCATGAGTATCAGCGAAGGATTGGCAAGAAATGTCCTTTCTGCAAAGGTAAATGGTGAAGTTTGGGATTCTAACCGTCCAATAACGACAGATGCCACGGTGCAATTGTTAACCTGGAATGATGATGAAGGTAAATCCACCTTCTGGCATTCGTCTGCTCACTTGCTTGCTGAAGCTCTGGAAGAATTATACCCAGGCATTAAGTTTGGTATAGGTCCACCTATCGATAATGGATTTTACTACGATGTAGATTTGGGCGATAAGGTGTTAGGAGAGGATGATCTTGCGGCCATAGAAAAGAAAATGCTAGAACTTGCTAAGAAAAAAAGTGAGTTTGTTAGAACTGACGTAAGTAAAGCTGATGCTATAAAGTACTTTGAAGGTAAGGGCGATGAGTATAAGTTAGAGCTTATAGAAGGTCTTGAAGATGGAAGCATTACTTTTTATCAGCAAGGTAATTTTGTTGATTTATGTCGTGGGCCACATATTCCTCATACCGGTGTTATAAAAGCACTTAAGTTGATGAGTATTGCTGGAGCCTATTGGCGAGGTGATGAAAAGAGAAAGCAATTAACGCGTATATATGGTGTTTCTTTCCCTAAACAGAAAGAATTAAAAGAGCACTTAGAGCGCCTTGAAGAAGCAAAAAAGAGAGATCATAGAAAACTAGGTAAAGAATTAGAACTCTTTACGTTCTCTGAAAAAGTAGGAATGGGATTACCTTTATGGTTGCCCAAAGGAACTATTTTAAGAGAAAGATTAGAGAATTTTTTGCGTAAAGCGCAAGTAAAAGCTGGTTATGATCCAGTGGTTACTCCGCATATCGGATCTAAACAGTTATATGTAACTTCAGGTCATTACGAGAAGTACGGAGAAGATTCTTTTCAGCCAATAAAAACTCCTAATGAAGATGAAGAGTTTTTGTTGAAACCAATGAACTGTCCGCATCATTGTGAGATTTATAAATCTAAACCAAGGTCTTATAGAGACTTGCCAGTAAGGTTGGCAGAATTTGGTACAGTATATAGATATGAACAAAGTGGGGAGTTACATGGTTTAACTAGAGTAAGAGGCTTTACTCAGGATGATGCTCACGTTTTCTGTAGACCAGACCAGGTTAAAGAAGAGTTTATAAAAGTAATAGATCTTGTACTTTTTGTATTTAGGTCTTTAGGCTTTGAAGATTATACAGCTCAGGTTTCTTTAAGAGACCCAGAAAATAAGAGTAAATACATTGGTAAAGATGAGCTTTGGGAAGTTGCTGAAAGGCAAATACAAGAAGCTGCCGATGAAAAGGGATTGAAAACTATCAGAGAATTTGGCGAAGCGGCATTTTATGGCCCTAAGTTAGATTTTATGGTGAAAGACGCATTGGGTAGAAGCTGGCAATTAGGAACTATACAGGTAGACTATAATTTACCTGAAAGGTTTGAGTTAGAATATACCGGTGCCGATAATCAAAAACACAGGCCTGTGATGTTACACAGAGCACCATTTGGTTCATTGGAAAGATTCGTGGCTGTGCTAATAGAGCACTGCGGTGGTAATTTCCCATTGTGGTTAGCGCCAGACCAAATAGCTGTGTTGCCTATTTCTGAAAAATATCAGGAGTATGCAGAAAGCGTTTATGCAGAATTCGGAGAAAGCGATATAAGAGGTTATGTAGATAACCGAGATGAAAAAATTGGAAGAAAAATCAGAGACGCAGAAGTTAAGAAAGTACCTTTCATGCTTATAGTAGGGGAGAAGGAGATGGAAGAAAGTAAAGTTTCAGTACGCAGACATGGTGAAGGAGATTTGGGAAGTATGCTACTTTCTGAGTTTATATCACATTTTAAAAAGGAAAGTGAACTGAAATTTTAATAATTAAAGTTTAGAGTATATATTTAGAATGTCTAAATATTGAGTGTGTCAAGGTTAGATAGGTTATAAATAACTTAACCTATAATAAAACTTTTGATATATCAAATAATATTTTGATATTTGCAATCTGTTTTTTCTAATTAAATAAGGAGGTTAACATTAGTAAACAAAAATTTCAACGAAGGGGCTATCGAGGGAGAGTAGAAGAGCCCTACAAAGTAAATTCAAAAATTACTGCCCGTGAGGTAAGGTTAGTAGGTGAAAACGTAGAAGTAGATATTTATTCTACCGACCAAGCCCTGAAGATGGCCCGAGAACAAAACTTGGATTTAGTAGAAATTTCTCCTAAGGCAGATCCGCCCGTATGTAAAATTATAGACTATTCTAAGTTTAAGTATGAGCAGAAGAAAAAACAGAAGGAAATAAAGGCCAAAGCTCAGAAGACGGTAATTAAGGAAATTAGATTCGGTCCTAATACCGAAGATCATGATTTTAACTTTAAGTTGAATCATGCTATGAAGTTCCTTAAAGAAGGTTCTAAAGTGAAAGCATACGTGCATTTCGTAGGTAGAACTATCGTATTTAAAGAGCGTGGTGAAATATTGTTATTGAAGTTTGCTCAAGCCTTAGAGGATTATGGTAAAGTAGAACAATTACCAAAACTAGAAGGTAAGAGAATGACAATGTTCATAGCACCTAAGGCTGGTGGTAAAAAGTAGAAAATACAGATCTATATAATATATATAAAATGCCTAAATTTAAAGTTAAATCAGGAGCGAAGAAGAGGTTTAAATTGACAGGAAGTGGTAAGATTAAAAGAAAACATGCTTTTAAAAGCCACATTCTGACTAAAAAAGAAACCAAGCAGAAGAGAGGTCTGACTAAAATGGGATTAGTTCATAAGTCAGATGAGAACAATGTTAAAACGATGCTTAGCATCTAATAAATAACTAGGTTTTAAATTTTCACCCGGTTAGTGGCTTTAAAGTGTTTGAGTAATCGAAACGCCAATGACCAAAAACAATTAAAAAATGCCAAGATCAGTAAATCACGTTGCCTCTAAGGCGAGAAGAAAAAAAATACTTAAGGCTGCCAAAGGTTACTTTGGTAGAAGAAAAAATGTTTGGACAGTAGCTAAAAACGCTGTCGAAAAAGGTTGGGGCTATTCTTACAGAGATAGAAAAGCTAAGAAAAGAGATTTCAGAAAATTATGGATCACCAGAATTAACGCTGGTGCTAGACTTCACGGAATGTCTTATTCTCAATTCATGGGTGCTGTTAAAAAAGCTAATATTGACTTAAACAGAAAAGTATTAGCAGATTTAGCAATGAATCACCCTGAAGCTTTTGAAGCTATCGTTAAAAAAGTAAAATAAGTTTAACCGAAAGGTCTGTATTTAGAAACCTGACTGAAAAGTCAGGTTTTTTTTATATCCTACCGTGAAGTGAAACCATGAAATTTCTGCCAGGTGCACATATGCCTGATGAATATGGCCTGTATCTCTGATCCGTTATATTCTCTATACCAGCTCCCACTTCTAAGTATTCATTTATTTGCTTTTGTACTTTCACATTTATGGTGTACCATTTAGGAGAGTACGGCTGACCACTGGCATCAATAGCATACATGTAGTCTTTGCTTTTTTCGCTTTCCGATAATTGTGCATTGCTGATTTGACCATTATAGATGCCGTATAGGTCAATGTAAAATGTGTTTTTTCTGTAAATGATGTGACTGCTTCCAAAAAAAGGCGCAACGTGGCGTAGTGGGGAGACACTTCCATTATCTAACTCTTCTTTTCCTTTTTGATAATTAATAGCCGTTTTCCAGGTTATAGCTGAGAATAAATTTATATTTATTTCGCTTTCAAATCCATAAACGTATGCATATCCTGCATTTTGAATAGCTTGAACTTGGCTCAGTTCTCCAGAATAATAGATGCTATCTTCTCCGTTAAATTGGAAATTTCGTCTTACCATAGCATTTTTTAGATAGGTGAAATAACCCGAAATGCTTAATGATAATATCTTTGAAATTTTTTCAGTATATGTGTTTTCTATATTGTAAGCATATTCTGGTTTTAGACTGGGGTTGGGTATTACCACTGAAGAGGGTTCCGAATCAAACACTTTACCTATGTCATCTATATTAGGGGCTCTAAATCCAGTGCTTATAGTAGATGTGAATTTTTTCAGGTTTTCTTTATTCCAACAGTACCCTATACTTCCTGTTAATGCGGAAAAATGTTCGGTAGCTCGGGTTACAGGAAGAGGGTAGAAAGTGGTGTCAAAATTAGCAAAGAGTTTTATGCTGTTATATCTCACACTGGCGGAGATATTTTTATTGGCACTCACTTGGTGGGTCAGATTTGCATATGCTGCAGAAGAGTTCCACTCAGAATCGTTAGGGTAACGGCTAGGAGCCGGAGATTTTACTTTACTTACAAGGTTAGATGTGTTGCCATGGGAATGTATCTTATTGTGAATAAATTCAATTCCGTAATAAGCGTTTGTCTTATTTGATATTGATTTTTTTAAATCTAGGCTGTAGGTTGCAGCGTCTACTTTTTCTTCGTTGTTAGTTTTCTCATCGCTCATATAGTCTCTATCGTGACGACTCTCTTCAAATTGCTGATAAGATATGTTAAACTTGGCAATATCGTATAATTTAGTGTGATGATAACTATTTAACTCTATGTGGTGAAAGGTCCATTTTTGTGGGCCATAATACCATTCGGCAGAGCTAGGAAGATCATTTTTATATCGTATCAATCGGTCATATCTCGCATAGTTGGATGTTTTGCTGTGGTTAAATGTATAATCTAATATTAACTCAGAAGCAGGCCTGAATCTAACTTTTTGCATAACGCTTAGTTGATTATATCCGCTATAAATTTGCTTTTTGGGATCATCATTTTGAATTACAGAATCCTTACCGTTAATGCGAGCGACGTATTCATTTCTGAGGTAGGAGGCAGGGCCATGTTGGCCCATGTTGAGGTCATTAAAATCTGAATAAGTAATACTAGATAAAAATGCCCATTTTTTTATACCTACGCCTATGTCTAGGTGGTTGGTGAACTCGCCATTTGCAGAAGACCATCTGGATATAGCGTTACCATTAATTTTAGGGGCATTTGAATTAGAAAATATTGGTGTTAGAGTACGAAAACTCATTACGCCACCTATGGCATCACTGCCATATATGGCGGTGCCCGGTCCATACAGTATTTCCGTTGATTCTAGACTAAAGGGATCAATGGAAATAACATTTTGTAGGTTACCACTTCTAAAAATAGCATTATTCATTCTGATTCCATCAACCGAGATTAGTACTCTATTGGCTGAGAAACCACGAATCATAGGGCTACCACCTCCAAGTTGGCTTTTTTGTAGAAATACGTGACCTGATGAATTAAGTAAGTCAGCTGAAGTTTGATAACCTTGAAAAATCACTTCTGATTTAGAAATATGGTTGACTTTCCTTGGTAGGTACTCTTCAGATTCTGACCAGCCAGTGGAAGAAACCACTACTTCATTTAAAGTAATGTCAGATGTGTTGAGTGTTACCTTAAAATGTTTACTTTTTAATTCATCCGCAGTGAAAGTGACAGTTTTGTATCCTGACTTTTGCAGTATTACCGATTGAGTTGTATCCAAGGAAAGTTGTGCTATTCCCAAGCTGTTGGTATAGGTATGTTCCTTTAACCCTTCTGTGTATACCAATACATTTTCAATGGGAAGTTGATTGTCGCTATTTCTTATCTCAAGGGCTTGACAGTAAACGGTTGATAAAGAGATGAAAAAGGCGAAAAAAGTGAGTATAAGGTGTTTTTTGGGCAGCATTTTACGCATATAAAAAAATCAATTTATCTGAATTATTAAATAAATCCAAAGTAAAAATGAAAAATCAGTGTTAAGTTGGTAGTTAGATTATAGACTTAATTAACTTTAATTTTTAAAACTTATTTACATAATGCCGTTAGTAGATTCAACTTATTCACCTCCGTTTTTAATGAGAAATGGGCACGTTGCCACTGTTATTCCTAGTGTTTTCAGGAAAATTACTGGTATAGCTTATCAAAGGGAGCGCATTTATACTAATGATAATGATTTTCTGGATTTAGACTGGCTGAAGAAAGGGAGGGATAAATTGATTATAATTTCTCACGGGTTGGAAGGGAGCGCCAACAGGCCTTATGTAAAAGGTATGTCAAAATTCTTTTTTAAGAATGGGTGGGATGCTTTGGGCTGGAATTGTAGGAGTTGCAGTGGTGAAATGAATACGCAAGCACGTTTTTATCACCATGGAGCAACGGAAGATTTAGAGACTGTAGTGAATTATGCCATTAAAACTTATGGTTATAAAACTATTGTTTTGGTAGGCTTTAGTATGGGCGGAGGTCTAACGCTAAAATATATTGGAGAAAGAGAAGGAAACTTGCAAGAGCAAGTGAAAAGTGGAATAGCTTTTAGCGTGCCAGTGTCTTTAGCTTCCAGTGTTAGAGAATTAGGGTTGAGGAAAAATGACTTTTATAGAAAGAGATTTCTTCGCAAGTTGGAAGCTAAAATACGAGAGAAGTCTACCAAATTTCCAGATCAAATTGTGTATTCTAATTTCAACGACATAAAACAATTTCCTGATTTTGATAATAAATACACCGCACCGTTACACGGCTTTTTAAATGCAGACCATTTTTATGAAATGGCTAGTCCATCTCAGTATATGTATAACACAAAAGTACCTTTACTTATTGTGAATGCTGTAAACGATCCATTTTTGGGTGATGAATGTTACCCTTATGAAGATTGTAAAAATAGTGAAATGGTATATTTGGAAACCCCTAAATATGGAGGACACGTGGGATTTGCTTTAAATGGAGAAGCTAATTATATGGAGAAAAGAACTTTAGAGTTTATCAATCAGCATGTTAATATTAATAATTCTTAAGTTTTAGGTGAATTAGGCTAATTTTATTTTCTCTTTCAAAAGAGAAAGTCTTTTCTTGTTCGGTAATGTAATTGTAAAGTTTGAGAGACCTTTCATAAGCAGATTTTGCATATATATTGTCAGTAGTCAGTTCTGCTGATTGAAATAATAATTCGGCCATAGCACTTATTTTATGTATGCTTAGCCCCTTGTTTTTAACAATATTAATGATATCTGAATCTATTAAATTAGTTAGCGTTTCGCCTGTTAAGCTAGTTACTTCAGCTTCAATCATTTGCTTTGCGTCATCTTCAAGACCATCTTGTTTAAGCATTAAAATTTTAGCCAAAACTTGATGGAATTTTTGAATCTCACTTAAAATATAATCTCGTCTTAACATGCGCTAATCTTTAATTATTTTCTTCACCCTGCCTACTAAGCCGTTATCAAGTCTCACTTTTATTCCGTGAGGATGTTTCGGTGAATTGGTCAATAAGCTTTGTACCACGCCTTCGGTTAATTTTCCTGTTCTCTGATCTTGCTTTAAAACGATGGCCACTTTTAGTCCAGGGGTGATATTTTTTCGTAAAGTTCCTTCCATACTCAAATTTACGAGAGCGTACTATTATAAGTTCGTTTTTTGAGCATTACTTGTCCCATATTTCATAATATTGTTAATATACTCAATTTGGTTATTCGAATTATGAAGAAATTTATAAAATGGACGATACTAATATTAGTGTTTTGTAGTCTTATTTATGGTGGCAAGTATGCTTTCGATGCTCTACCAATCATTTCTGGCTACGGAGCTAAAAATTTGTGTAGCTGTGTATATGTTTCAGGCAGGTCAGCAGACGATGGCATCAGAGAAGATTTGGGTATGTTTCCCTTATCACTAGGTACTTATAGTATAAATAGCTCTGATTCTTCAGCCACAGGAAGTGTATTTGGTATTGCTGTACGTAAAGCCATTTTCAGAAATGGAGTAGGTTGTACTTTAGTGTCTAAAATTGATGAAGAGGAACTGCGTCAACAAAAATTTAGTGTGCCCAATAAGCCATTGCTTTCCGATACTTTGCCTTGGCCGTATGGTAGTGGTGAAGATTTATACCAAGATTCATTAGTTAATTATTCTTCGCTTCAAAAAGCAATAGATAATGCTTTCTTGGAAGATAAAGAAAAACTAAAGAAGAATACTAGAGCGGTTTTGGTTGTTCATAATGGAAATCTAATTGCTGAAAAATACGCTGATGGCTTTACTGAATCTACACCTCAAATAGCATGGTCAATGACTAAAAGCTTTACCAATGCTCTTATTGGTATATTAGTGAAGGAAGGGAAAATAGATATCTATAAACCGGCTCCAGTTAAGCAATGGTCTGATTTAAATGATCCGAGGCATCCAATCACCATTGACAATTTGCTTAGAATGAGTAGTGGATTGTATTGGGAAGAGGAATATGCTGGCCCAAGTACTGCCACTAAAATGCTTTTTCAAAAAGCAGATATGGGGGGATATGCAGCAAGCCAACCTGTAGCTTACCCTCCTGATTCGGTGTGGTATTATTCAAGTGGGACATCCAATATTTTATCCAAAGTTATAAGGGAGACAGTGGGAGAGAAGCAGTATGTTCCGTTCGTTTACAACAATTTGTTATACAAAATTGGAATGTCGAGTGCTGTCATTGAACCAGATCCGTCTGGTACATATGTAGGAAGTTCATATATGTATGCAACTCCAAGAGATTTGGCGAAATTTGGATATTTGTTTTTAAATGATGGCGTGTGGAATGGAGAAAGAATTTTGCCTGAAGGCTGGGTTAAATACTCAAGCACACCTACAGCTAAGGCTGCTCAAGGTAATTATGGCGCTCATTTTTGGCTGAATGCGGGCACGGCATCAGACCCTAAAGATCGTTATTATCCTGATGCTCCTGCGGATATGTATAGCTTAAATGGGTTTAATGGTCAAAGGGTATTCATCATCCCATCTAAAAATGTAATTATTGTAAGGATGGGGCTTTCTAAGCGGCAAGCTTTCGATTTTAACCTGTTTGTTAAAGAGATCCTAGCATCAATATCATAAAAAAAGGAAAGCATTTTTGCTTTCCTTTTTTAGTTTAAAATCTTACCGTTCTTAGTGAACTCAATATCTTTATTTTTGCCTTTTCTCTTAAATTCTACATCATAGAATTTTCCTTTTTTAGCATTGTCCACAGCTTCTATTTCAGTAATCTCGTCTTTATCATAGTTTTTCTCTATGATTTTTTGAACCTTGCTAGGGAGATCATCAAATTTAATACTGTTTTCAGTTTCCACCCATTGACCTGATTTTTCGAAATCTGCACGGTATTTTTCGCCATTCATTTTAAAGTCGGCTTCATAATAACCATGGTCATCTACATTCCAATCTACATCACCGTGTGAGGGATATTTTTTTTGAAATGCAGCAGTCACTTCTTTTGGGATATCTTGCGCAAAAAGATTTAGCGAGATAGCATTAAAAGCAAATAATCCAATATATATTAATTTTTTCATGGTTTAGCGTTTTGTTTGTTACCTAACGCCATTCATGAAAGAATTGTTAAATTAATATTTTGCTACAGAAGAATCAATTTCGTCAGACCAAGCTAAAATACCACCTTTAAGGTTGTATAAATTATCTAAGTCATACTTATGCTCCCAGTAACGAATAGCCTGTGCACTTCTTGCTCCACTTCTACAGTGAACCACCACCTTTTTGTCACGAGCAATTTTGTCACCTGCATCAGGTTGGTCATTTCTAGGAATTAAATCTCCTTTGAGGTTAGCGATCTCATACTCATGAGTTTCACGAACATCAATCAGTTGGAAATCTTCATTAGAATCTATCATTTCCTTTAATTCCTGTACTGTAATCTCTTTCATTTCGTTAGATTTTATATTTCCTTGACAAAACTCATCATAGTCTATGAGTTTTTCAATTTTAGTTAAATTTTTATTTTTGTTGAATCTTATAATACGCGTTTCACAGTTTAGCGCATTATAAATTAATAATTTACCTCGTAAAGGCTCTCCAATTTCAGCAATAATTTTGATGGCTTCGTTGGCTTGCATGCTGCCAATAATACCTGGAAGTACTCCTAAAACACCACCCATTTCACAATTAGGCACTGAGTCAGGTTCTGGGGGTGAAGGAAAAATATCGCGATATGTAGGGCCATCATTATAATTGAACACAGACACTTGCCCTTCAAATCTGAAAATGGAACCATAAATGAAAGGCTTGTCTAATAACACACAGGCATCATTTACGAGATATCTCGTGGGGAAATTATCTGTGCCATCGATAATGACATCGTATTTACTAAGAATATCAAGCGCATTGGCTGAAGTCAACTTTTCCAAATAAACTTCAACTTCGATATGAGGGTTGAGTTCATTGATTCTTTTTTTTGCTGCAAGGGCTTTTTTATCGCCTACATTTTTCTCGCTAAAAAGCACTTGCCTTTGTAGGTTGGAGACTTCTATTTTATCAAAATCAATAATCCCTATTCGTCCTATTCCTGCTGCTGCTAGGTAAAGCAATGCAGGGCTACCCAAGCCTCCAGAACCAATCATTAAGATGGAGGCATTTTTTAACTTTACTTGACCTTCAAGCCCAAAGTTTGGAAGTACAAAATGCCTGCTGTATCGCTTTAATTCTTCGTTTTTTAGTTCTTGCATAACTAATTGTTAAGCCTTAGTAACGATAGCCTAACTCATAAAGTCAGGTATTGTTTACGAAGTAAGGTTAAAAACGTTTCAATATAAGTTCAGAAACCGTTTCACCAATGGCCAGAGACGAGGTTGCTGCAGGTGAAGGAGCATTACACACGTTAACGGCAAATTGATTTTCTTTTATTAAAAAGTCGTCAATTAATCCACCATTCTTATCACATGCCTGCGCACGTACGCCTGCGCCTCCTGGTACCAAGTCTTTTTCTGTAATTTCAGGCATCAGTTTCTGTAGTGCCTTGGTAAAAGCAGCCTTGGAGAATGATCTGTACATTTCACCCATTCCTGTTTTCCAATATTTTTTAGCCACCTTTTGAAAACCTGGCCACATTAATGTTTCTCCTAGTTCTTTCAAGTTAATGTCACTCTTAGAGTATCCCTCTCTTCTAAAGGCAAGCACAGCGTTTGGTCCAGCTTCAATGCCACCCTTCATCATTCTTGTAAAATGAACTCCTAAGAATGGGAAGTTAGGGTCAGGCACTGGGTAAATAAGGTTTTTAACTAAGTATTCCTTTTCTTGACTAAGTTTATAGTACTCACCTCTGAAGGGTATTATCTTCACATTTAACTGTTGTTCTGTGAATTTTGCTACTTTATCAGAATATAAACCTGAGCAGTTAACCACCAGTTTGGTAGAGTAGGAGCCTTTGTTGGTAATTATGGTAGACCCTTCCTTTTCCGAAGTTTTTATATCTATCACTTTTTCGCCTAGTCTAATATCTCCATCTTTTTGTTTAATGACTTCAGCATACTTTTCGGCTACTTGTGTGTAATCTATTATTCCGGTTTGTGGTACAAAAATACCAGCCACACCATTTACATGAGGTTCATGCTCACTAAGTTCTTCTTTTCCTAAAATTTTAAGTCCGGTAAGTCCATTCTGCGTTCCTCTTTCATGAAGTGTATTCATTAAAGGAATTTCTTCTTGTGAAGTTGCCACAACTATTTTTCCACATAAGTCGTATTCAATGTCATGTTCATCGCAGAATTGTATCAGGGAGTTATAGCCTTTAATACAATTGGTAGCCTTTAAACTTCCGGGTTTATAATATAAACCAGAGTGTATAACTCCACTATTATGCCCGGTCTGATGCTTGGCTAAAGAGGTTTCTTTATCTAAGACTAAAAGTTTTAAAGCAGGTTTTTGCTTTTTAATTTGCAAAGCAGTGGCTAGCCCCACAATTCCTGCACCGATGATAACAATATCGTATTTCAAGTGTTAAAATGTTGTTTGAGATCACGAATATAGCATATGTTAGTAAAAAAGAGGTAAATATTTAACGGTGATCTCTTAATTAATTCATGAAAATAAAAAAGATATATAATCAGATATGGAGAAAAAAGATGAGGCTGATGCCTTATCTTTTTTTGTTATTACTATTAACCACATGTACTCAGGTGGAGACAGTGGTGAAGCCTCCATTTATAATTATTAAGAAAGCAGCAGATATATTACCTATAGAAGGTGATTTGATTAAACCTGTGATTTATTTTAACGAGTTTAATTTTGACCAATTAGCCGTTAAAAAGAAGAAGCAGAAGTTTATAGATATGCTAGTGCCTTCTATATTAATAGCCAAGCACAATATTGAGATTGATAGAAAGAAGGTTGCTGATATAATTTCAAAGATGGATACTGAAGGTAGTATTGATGAGCAAGACAGTATTTTTATGACTGAGTATCTCGAGAAATTTAAAGCTAAAGATCCAGAAGACTTATATTATAGGTTAGCGACTCATCCTACAAGTATAGTTTTAGCTCAAGCTGCTGTAGAAAGTGGTTGGGGGAGTTCTAGGTTTTTTAGAAAGGCTAACAATTTATTTGGTATTTGGTCTTATAATAAAAAGGAAAAGAGAATTAAAGCCAGTCAAACACGAGCAGGAAGAGCTATATATGTAAGACGCTATAGTGATATATCTAGCTCCATTGCAGATTATTTTAGAATGTTGGCCAGTGCTTCGGCATATAAATCTTTTAGACAAAAGAGAACGGAAGAGACAGACCCTTACAAGTTAACCTATTTCTTGAAAAACTATTCTGAACTCAATTACACCTATGTTTCTCGTTTGAATTTAGTAATCAGAAAAAATAAGTTAGCCCGTTACGATTCGGTTAAGCTAGACCCTAATTACTATGTGCAGGGCGAAAAAATAGAGCTTGAGCAATGATTAAATTATTTTTATCAATATTGGTAGTATTGCCTCTGATAGCAGGCTGCACGTCACAGGCCGAAGATAAAACATCTGTTATTGATAACAAGGAGCATCCGTTTAAGTCCGTGAGTATATTTGTCTACCATAGATTTGGTGATGATAGGTATCCTTCAACCAATATATCACTGCCCGTATTTGAAGAGCATTTAAAATATCTTCAATCAGAGCATTATATTGTAATGACATTATCTGATGCTATAGATTATATGCAAAATGATGATGTACCGGCTAATAAAAAAGTAGCTGTGATTACTGTAGATGATGGATATAAAAGTTTTCAAACTGGTGCTATGCCTCTTTTAAAAAAGTATGGTTTTACTGCTACTTTATATATTAATACAGAAACAGTAGGAGCCACTAGTTATCTTACTTGGGCAGAGTTAAAAAGCATTGCTTCTGCCGACATTGAAATAGGTAATCATACACATAGCCATGCTTATTTTGTTGATTTACCTAAAGAGAACCGCTATAAGGTTTTTAAGGAAGATATTCAGTTAGCGCAATCACTTATAAAAGAACATTTGAAAATTAATACATCCGTTTTTGCTTATCCTTACGGAGAGTTAGACACAGAGATGGAAGATGTGGTGCGTTCTTTAAGTTTTAAAGGGGCAGTGGCTCAAAATTCAGGAGCGATGCATTCAAACGGCAATTATTTTTCTATGCCCAGATTTCCTATGGCTAGTAATTTTGCCACTTTAAATAGGTTTAAGGAGAAAATAAATATGACAGCGCCAGTGGTGGAGGGAAATCCTGAAGCGCATCATGTAGTGCATTCAAATACTTCCCAATCTTTTGAAATAGCTTTAAAGGGAAATAATATTAATAAGAATTCTATGCAGTGCTTTAATCAGGCGGGTGACTGTGAAGTTTTAATCGTAAATGAATCACCTTTAAGGTTAAAGTTTATCGGCAAATCGCCATTAAAGAAGAGAAGAACTTTATATACCTTAACATACACTGATAAGGAAGGACAGTGGTATTGGTATAGTCAATTATTTATAAAGTCCAATACTAAGGAGTAATTAAAGGTAGGGGGTGCCTACCTATTCATTTATTTTTTGAAAATCCATAGAAACAGAGTTAATGCAGTAACGCAGGCCTGTAGGCTCTGGACCATCAGGAAATACGTGCCCAAGATGGCCTCCACATCTAGAGCACAATACCTCATCTCTTTGCATACCTAAGGTACTATCGGTTCCTATTACAATATTATTTTCAGTAATAGGTTTAAAAAAGCTTGGCCACCCAGTTCCGGATTCAAATTTAGAGTTAGAGCTAAATAATTTTTGATGGCATGCTGCACACACATAAGTGCCTTCATCGTGGTTGTCCCAAAGGTCTCCACTAAAGGCTCTTTCAGTTCCTTTTTTTCGTAAAACCCTGAATTCCTCAGCGGTAAGTTCGTTTTTCCAATCTGTCTCAGATTTTTCTACTTCAAAACTCATATCTTTCCCCGTTTTATTATTAGATTGTTGACCTTTAAGGCAACTACTAAATATCAATGAAAAAATCAGAACTGCTATTTTGCTATAAATTTTCATCTTTATCATTTTATATTCACCTTTAGAAACTGAATTAAAATGTTTAAGTTCGGATTTTATTCATATTATAATTCGATTGTCGTGCGAAAGACTAAAATATAATGGTTACTTTAGGTGCGCAGACCGAATTAGATAATAAATTGCTATTTTGTAGTTAATTTTTGAAATTAAAATAATTGAAGTTTAATTTACAACTGTGATAGTTGAGCTTTTATAAGATCATTTCATGAAAAAGCTAAGTCTTATTTTTTTACTACTATTTGTAGGGTATGCAGGAGTAGCGCAGAATTATCAGTTACATGCTGTTTATATTTATAGTTTTATCAGGTACATTCAATGGCCGGAGTCTACCCAGCAGGGAGATTTTGTAATTGGAGTATTAGGAGATACCCCTCTGGAGCAGCATCTTCGAAAAATGGCAGAAGTCAAAAAGGCTGGAGATCGAAAAATTGTTATTAAGAAGTTTTCTGATGCCACTACGGTAAAGAAAACTGATATTTTATTCGTTTCTGAAAGCTATGAAGATTTTAACGCGGCACTAGAAAAGGTGGGTAATAACAATACTTTAATAATTACAGAGAAAGAAGGGCAGGGAAAAAGAGGAAGTAATATTAACTTTATTGTAAGAGATGGCCGGTTAGCCTTTGAGCTAAATAGAGCAGCTATGCAGCGCGCCAATTTGCAGGTGTCTACCGAACTGACAAAACTGGCTATTATTATTTAGTATTTTTTAACGCAACAACATAATATATTTACTTACTCAGGCTTATGAGAAACATAAAGTTTAAAATAGGTAATAAGATATTCGGAGGCTTTCTGATACTTATCATCCTATTTATAATCAACGCTTCTGTCATTTTTATTAATGGAAATAGAATAGATACAGTTGTTAACAGATCATCTGAGATAATAAGCCCTTCTGAAGATGGGATCAATAACTTTATTTTGTTAGTGACCAGATCAAAAATGTTGATCACCAACTGGGTTTATCTCCAAAGTAACACTGAAGATAAAGAAGCCTTAAAGAATTTACATGAGTTTGAATATCCTCAGTTAAAGGATGATATTAATAATTTGATGGTTTCATGGGAAGTGGATAGTCAAAGAATATTGATGGATTCTGCTTTTGCTGAGTTTGATAAGTTAATCGGTGTAGAGAAGGATATCATGTCTCAGTTGGTAACATTTGAGAATTATGAAGATCCTCTTACAAAATTGTTAGCAGAGGATGCTATCGATAGCCAAGTTATTCCTTTGACAAACTCTATCATTAAAAGTTTGGATAAAGTGGCGCAGATGCAGCAATTCGTTTCGGAAGAGTCTAGTGCTGACTTGAAAAATGCGGCTAATGAATTAAGGAACACGACTATCCTGCTGGGTATAATAATAGTCAGTTTGAGTTTAGTTACCTCATTTTTAATGACACGGAACATTACGAGGCCTATCAACTACATTAAAGATATTATCATCAAGTTGGGTAAAGGTGAGTTGGTGAATGAAAGAAATAGAAAATTCAGCAATGATGAAATAGGAGAAATGGCTCGGGCCATGGACAACCTAGTGAAAGGGCTGGGGTCAACAACGTTATTTGCAGAGAATATTGGTAAGGGACATTATGATAGTGAATTTAAGCCATTAAGTTCTCATGATACTTTAGGTAATGCCCTAATTGATATGAGAGATAACCTTTCACGAGTAGCCGAAGAGGATAAGAAGCGTAATTGGTCTACTGAAGGTTTGGCTAAGTTTGGAGATATTCTTAGAAAGAATAACGATAATATATCTAACCTTTGTGATGACATTGTAAGCAACCTAGTAAAGTATATGGGGGCTAATCAAGGAGGTATCTACATTATTGAAGAAGATGTCAGTGATGAGCCATATATGACATTGACAGCTTGTTATGCTTGGGATAAGAAGAAATATATAGATCAAAAGGTATATAGAGGAGAAGGATTGGCAGGTCAGGTTTGGCAAGAGATGGATACTATCTACTTAACTGAGGTGCCTGATAACTATGTTAAAATTACAAGTGGTTTAGGTGATGCTAATCCAAGAAGTATTTTAATAGTTCCTTTAAAGGTTAACGAAGAGATATATGGTGTGGTGGAAATAGCTTCATTTAAAATATTTGAAGACTATGAAGTAGAGTTTGTTGAAAAAATTGCCGAGAGTATAGCCTCTACAGTTTCTTCAGTGAAAATCAACGCGAAAACTCAAAAGTTACTGTCTGAGTCGCAAGAAATGACAGAGCAAATGAGATCCCAAGAAGAGGAAATGCGCCAGAACATGGAAGAGTTGCAGGCTACTCAAGAGGAAATGCAGCGTGGTCAAGCTGAGGCAGAAAATACTATGGAAGCTATTAATATGGCTATCTCTACCGTTGAATTTGATGGTGAGGGTAAGATATTAAACGCTAACCGCAATTACTTGGAGATGATGGGCTATACTAAAGACGAAGTGGTAGGAGAACATCATAGAGTATTTGTTACTAAAGATGAAAAAACAACAGATGCTTATAAGCAATTCTGGAGAGATTTATCTGTAGGAATGCCTAAAGAAGGAGTGTTTAAGAGATTAACGAGAAGTGGTGATATAAAGCATATCAGAGAAAGTTATGCTTCAACAAAAAATAGAGATGGTTCGGTAGCTAAGATTATTTTGTTTGCTACGGATTTAACTGAGGTTAAATAATGAAACTCTCAAATTCAATAAATAAAAAAAGCGGTTTTAAAACCGCTTTTTTTATTTAACTAGTTGGTTGATGATTTGATTTAATTCATCTGCTGATGATGCTATATATTTAGCACCTATGTTTTTCAGTGCCTCACCATGACCGTCTAAGATGTGACTTGCAGCAGTGAAGCCTATCACTGTCATGCCAGCAGCCACGGCCGCAGTTACCCCCGCCTTGCTATCCTCCACTACCAAGCAATCACTAGGTGTAGCACTTAAAGTTTTTGCGGCTAATAAATATACATCAGGGTGCGGCTTGGGTTTTTCTACCATCTGAGCCGAGAAATATCTTTGCTCAAAAGTTTCTTCTACATTAATATGTTTAATGGCTTTTTTTACCTGCCACAGTGCACTATTGCTTACTACTGACTTTCTCAATGGCAGAGATGGAATTAGTTCAGGCATTCCGGGTACAGGTCTAAGTCTGTCATAAATGGTATGCTCTGCATTTTCCATTATTTCTTTCAGATTCAAATCTTTTCTGTTTTCTTCCGGTATGGTTAATAATATTTCAGAGATAATTTTACCTGTATAATCTTTTAGGTATTCATCTTTCGAAACATGATTGCCATGCTTATCCAATATCTCCATTACTACTTCTGCGGCTACTATTTCAGTATCTACCAATACCCCGTCACAGTCAAAAATTAATTCCTTAAACATTTATATTGTTATTTTATAATCAGTACGCAATGATAATACATTGTACTTAACGATAATGCAATTATTTTCATTATCTTGCATTTTTTAAAGAAAAAGGGTATAGGCCGGATAAAAGATTCTGGTAACAATTTTTATAAAAAAGTAACATATTGAAGTTTAAGGAATTGGGCCTCCATGAACGCCTGTTGGAAGGGATTGAGGCTATAGGATTTACAGATGCTACTCCGGTTCAGGAGCAGGCTATCCCTGAGATTATTGCGGGTAAAGATATTATTGCTTCAGCACAAACAGGTACAGGTAAAACAGCAGCATTTTTGCTGCCTGTTATTCATCATGTGCTAACGGCTGGGAGTCATGATGAACAAATAAAAGCTCTAATAATAGTACCTACCAGAGAGTTGGCCGTGCAGATAGATCAACAGATGGAGGGATTGTCATACTTTACCTCAGTGAGTTCTATTGCGGTATATGGTGGTGGTGATGGACAGTCTTTCTCTCGTGAAAAAGCAGCACTTTCTCAGGGAGCGGATGTGGTAATAGGTACTCCCGGAAGGTTGATTGCTCATCTTAATCTGGGCTATGTTAAGGTAGAGAATCTGCAGTGTTTAGTTTTGGATGAAGCCGACAGAATGTTGGACATGGGTTTTCATGATGATCTTATGAAGATCCTTTCATTTTTACCTAAAAAAAGGCAGAATTTGTTGTTTTCAGCTACCATGCCGAATAAAATTAGGGATTTGGCTAAGAAAATATTAGTTGAACCTAGTGAGATTAATATTGCTATTTCTAAGCCTGCCGAAAGAGTGGTGCAAGCTGCATTTATATTATATGATAAGCAGAAGATACCATTGGCTAGTTATTTGTTGCAAGCCAAAAAACTACAAAGTGTAATTGTTTTTTGTTCTACAAAGTCTAGTGCGAAACAATTGGCTAAAGAGTTGAAGAGGTTAGAGTTTTCTGTAGAAGATATTCATTCGGATCTTGACCAAAGTGAGAGAGAGCAAGTTTTGAGAAGCTTTAAGAATAGAAAAATCAATATTTTAGTAGCGACTGATATAATTAGTAGAGGTATCGATATTGAAGATATTGAACTTGTTATAAATTATGATGTGCCCAACGATGGTGAAGATTATATTCATAGGATAGGGCGTACTGCTAGAGCAGCCTCCAAGGGAGCGGCATTTACTTTTGTAAATGAAGAAGAGCAAAGTAAGTTCGGTGCCATTGAAGAGTTATTAGGAGCGCCAGTTTTGAAAGGTAAACTCCCTGCTGCGTTGGGTGAGGGGCCTTCATACAATCCTAGGAATAATAGAAGACCCCGAAAGAAGAAATTTTTTAAAAGATCTAAAAAATAATCGATTTAGAGGTTTTTATAATATTCATTAATCGATTGAATTAACTGATCATAAATTGGTTTTGTAAATTCAATGAACAAATTTTGGGAATCAGGAGGGGATAACTCAGATCCTTCACAAATATTTAAATCCTCTTCTGATAACGCCCTTTCATCTCCGTTGAAATTGGCCCATTCATTTACCCACACAAATTCACCTGATAATTTTTTATGTAAAAGCACTCCGTCATTATTGCCATCGAATATTCTCATGCTGAGTGTGCCATTGGATATTACTTCTTTTTTATAAAATGTTAATTTGGCTTTTACGGTGTTGTATACAGCTTTCTCGGTGCCATCATCTAATTTAACTGTACCCACTTTAACGCTATCTTTAGTGATGGTCTCAGTGTTTTTGCTATAATTGGTTCTACCTATAACAAACTCATCAAATTCTAAATGTAAATATTGATCTACATAGGGTAGTTCATCTATTTTAGCTTCTCGCGGGGTGTAAAACCTGATGAATTCATTCTTGTTATAATTATGTAAGTACTCTTCTATTTTATCTTGAAAGAAATTTCCACTCAGGTTGTACTTTCTAGGTACAGGTATTTGTTCTACTACAATTTTCAATGTGGCTTCAAATTTTGCTTCATCTCTTTTGAAAAAAGCATCTTTATAGTTGGGGACAAACTCTAAAGCATCTACATATAAATAATAAGCTTCTTTAGCCGCTTCGCGAGTATTTAACTTCATGGTTTCTGTGGCAGCAGCATAGCTTTCTTCAGCAGCCTGCTCTCTAAGTAGGGGTAGTTTGTTGTAATAATTTAATGGTCTAGGAATTATTTTCATTGCCCCTGGAGAGCGTGATATTTCCTCGTACATGGAGTTAACGGATTGATAGTTTCTTAATACTGTTTTGTATTTGAATCTATGGTTTTCATTTAAAGCATTTTGAGCGTTCTGTTGAAACGTTTTTAGCGCTAAAGGGTAGCTTTTCTTTAGTGTTTCTTTTGACTTTTTGTGATTAGGATTTTGGCGTAATCTATTGACGGACTTAATAACAGCGGTGTAGTAATTGCCATTTTCAAATGCCTTTTTACCGGATGAACATGAAAAAATTAAAAGCAGTAAAAGGCTGCTAAAAATAAGTGTATAGAGTTTTTTGTTTGTCATGCGTTCAATTTCTATTCAATTAGTACCACTGAGAGATTTATGGTAACCTTTCAATTATAGGGTTGATTTTTTAATTATTCTTATTTTAATAATTTATTTTTAAAGTTTTATATTGTGAAGATAAAAATTATAGCTTTGTTAAATATTATTTATTGATTTCTTGTACGAATTCAATCTTACCAAAATCTATACCAATAGTGAAATTTGTTTTTTATGCTTTTCTGAGCGCTTTTTCATTACTATGCCTCAATGTGAAGGCTCAGGTTCTTAGTGATGAACATCAGGAAATTTTAGATAAGCTGCCAGAAGGTAAAAAGAAGGAGAAACTTTTTAAAAAATACATAAAGAAAGATGCGAAGGATCGCGAGAAGCAAATAAAAAACAAAAGTGAGCAAGTGCTTCGTGATAGTATTAATAACTATGTAGATATTCCAGATAGCAAGATTGATTCGGCTGCGGTGGTGGAGAAATCAAAACAAGTATTAAATGATTCGTTATCTAATCATATAGGAAATATTGAGGTTCCTATGGATTCTGCTGAAGTGAGGGGTAAGGCTAAAAGCTATGTAGATGGGGTTGCTCAAGAAAATTTGGGAATTACTGTAACAGATATAAAAGCGGATAGCTCAACAACTGCGAAGGTCAAAGAAAAAGTAGAAGAACGAGCGAAAAAAGCTTTGAGTGATGAGACTAAATATAATGAATTTGAAGGCTTAAAGGAGAAGTCCGCTTTTGATGAGATGGAGGATGTTACCAAAGATATTGAGAAGCAGAAGGAGGCAATAGAACAAGCTGCGGCAAAGAAAGCTTTAAAAGAAAAAATGACCAGCGAGGCGAAAAAGTACATCACTGAAAATGCTGATAAGATTCAAGAGGTACAGAACAAGATGAGTACGCTTAAAAAGAAGTACAGTTATGTTCCTAATAGTAATGATTTATCAACAGCCAAAAAGAGAAGTTCTCTAGAAGGAAAAAGTTTGTGGGAAAGGATCGTGCTTGGAGGAAACTTTAGTATTGGTAAAACAAACCCTGTTAGTATTGATTTGGCTCCGGTTTTGGGCTATAAAATTAATAAATTGTCAGAGGTAGGGATGACAGCCACATATAGATCAAAACTAGGTGTAGATAATAGTCGGTTTGCTAATAGTGATAAGACTTATGGATTTGGTCTTTTTGCTAATTACACCGTATTTAATAATTTTTTCGTGCAGGTGGAAGGTGAGAAAATAAGAACGAATGGTGGCTTTAAAGAAAAAGATGCGCGAAAGTGGGTGGAAACAGCCATGTTGGGAGTAGGGCGAAAATTTCATGTAACAAAATGGTTAGAAATGCAGGCGCTAGTTTTGTATAATGTCTTGCATGATAATGAGACGAGCCCTTATGACTCTCCAATAGTATTTAAAACAGGCTTCAGGCTGAATAAATAAAAAAGCCCCAGAAACGGGGCTTTTTAGAGTAGAGTGCGGATTGATTATTGGTTTGTGATTAATAGAGGTAATCTAAAGCCGTTTTATCAGCAGAACTAAAAGGTCTGTCTGACCCATCAGAGCAGGCAAGCATCCATGAGGCCGCTTCTGGTGTAGTAGGAGTGCCAGGAATGTGATTGTCGCCAACGCCACCGTCACCTTCATCGCTGGTAGAGCCTCCACAGCTATAACTTCTGTCCATATAGTCAGTATGTCTAAAGCCGATTAGATGGCCTAATTCATGTGCTATAGTTGTAGTAAGTGCTCCTAAATCGCTTACATCATCGTAATATTCTTTGGTCAGAAGAATTTCGTCATATGGCTCTCCTGTAGCTGTAGGGAAACCACTAGAACCTAAGATGCCAAACCAGTAGTACCAGAATGGTGAAGGTGAAATAGAAATGTCGGCACTAGATGAACTTGTTACTCTTGTAAAGGTTAAGCTTAGTCCTTCATCGTTGTACCTATCTAATGCTGCATCAAGTGCAGTAAAATACTTCGAAGAGAAGCTTGAACTTAAAAATACTGTGATTGTTCGTGGGAGACCGGTAACTAAATTATCTGTGCAGTATTGCTCATCTTTTAAAAACTTCCTAGTTTCCATTGATTCGAGATCTGCCGCGGTTAAAACAATGTCATTCTCTACTATAAACTTGCCATCGTATTGAAATGCATCGGTGGTTTTAAAACCAAGATTTTCAATTTTGGCTAACGTTTCAGCAGGAATGGATTGTTTTTCTGGCATAGAGCTTTGCTCTTCTTCCTGACACGATACCCCTAAAAAAGTGAGAGAGAGGGCGCAAGCCCATAATTTAAGGTTTGTCATAATAATTGGTTAAGGTTATTTAATGATTAATGGTTGAATATAGACAACCTAGCCAATAATTATTTGTGAAGCTTGCTATTATACCATCATTTGTAAGATTAATGGTGATATTGGACTTTGTGGATTAAATTTTAAGCTTAAAAGGTGGTTTAGATGCAAATAAATAGAAAGAAAGGTATTTTTTTGATGTTAGATTTTTTCCTGAGGTAAATACTCTTATATGAAAGGTTAGTTTTGAGTGAAGCAATAGCTGATGATATTAGCACCCATTTTAAGGGCTTCTTGTCTTTTTGCCTCAGGGTCATTGTACGTACTTTGATCTTCCCAGCCATTGCCTAAGTCACTTTCATAAGTATAAAAACATACAAGTCTGCCTTTATAAATTAACCCAAAACCTTGAGAAGGTTTGCCATCATGTTCATGTATTTTAGGTAAGCCATTTGGGAAATTAAATTCTTGATGATATATAGGGTGACTATAGGGGATTTCTACAAACTCTAATTCAGGAAAAACTTTTTTCATTTCCAATCTTACAAATTGATCTAACCCATAATTATCATCAATATGTAAAAAACCTCCAGCCAAAAGGTATTTGCGTAGGTTGTTAGCATCGCTATCAGAGAAAACCACGTTGCCGTGCCCGGTCATGTAAACATAGGGGTATAAAAACAAGTCGGGACTACTGACCTCAACATCGTCATCGTCAGCAGATATGTTGGTGTTGAGTGTTTTATTGCAAAATTCTGCCAAGTTGGGTAGTGCAGTTTTATTTCCATACCAGTCACCACCGCCATCATAGTGTAATTTGGCAATTTTTAACTGGCTTTGAGCCATAACATTGAGAGCAACGAATAAACTGATGATTAATGTGAATGCATACTTCATAACTATGTGTAAAAATATGATATACTTGGCCGACTCACCAAAATATAATTCTTTTAAATTTGCTCAAAAAAATAATTGTGAACTCAGCAAATATATTAATCAACATACGAAAAATTGTAAGATCAGTTAACCTTGAATCTAAACGGATACAAAAGGAGTATGGTATTAGTATTCCTCAATTATTGGTACTACAATATTTAAATAATAAAAAAGGGGAGGTGGCGTCTCATGGTGAGATTTCTAAATACCTCAACCTCAACCATAGTACGGTAACCGGAATAGTTAACCGGCTCTGTAAGAAAGCATATCTAGAGAAAAAGCAAGACGAGAAGGATAGAAGAATTGTAAATGTTAGTTTGACAGAAGCTTCTCATACGCTGTTAAACAATACGCCTCAGCTGTGGCAAGATGAATTGAGCGCTAAGCTCTCCAAGCTTCCAAAAGAAAAGATAGTGCAAATAGAAGATTCTTTTCGCTTGATCATTAAAGCATTGGGTATAGAAGAGTTGGCCGCGTACGATACTATTAGTGGAGAGTCTGATCAAAATTTACTGTAAGGGGTGATGGTAAAATAGTATAAATACTTCGGAAAATGGCTTTTTACATATCATATCAGTAGTTTTGTTTGAAATTAGTTTCTATAGAAAATAATATTTCATGCACGCAATTGATATTGTGATTTTTGCCTTATATATGCTCGTGATGCTTGGTGTGGGCTTTTTCTTCCTGAAAAAAAACAAAAGCACAGATGATTATTATGTTGGTGGAAGAAGCATGGGGCCATGGCACGTGGGGCTTTCTGTAGTGGCTACCGATGTAGGAGGAGGTTTTTCCATAGGTCTTGGAGGCCTAGGTTTTACTATGGGTATAGCGGGTTCTTGGATGTTGTTTACGGGGTTAATTGGAGCATGGCTAGCGGCTGTGGTGCTCATTCCTAAGGTTAGCAAACTCAGTAGAGATTTAAATTTATTGACTTTCCCTCAAATTTTCGGTCATTTTTATAATGGTAAGGTAGCATTGCTCGCGGGTGTAATTTCTGCCATTGGTTATCTTGGTTTTACCAGTTCTCAAATATTGGCAGGAGCCAAATTAGCATCTGCCTCCTTTATAGAGTTAGACAAAAATACGGCCCTTATCATTATGGGGGTGATTGCCATTGTTTATACCGTAATGGGAGGAATGAAAGCAGTAATTTATACTGATACCATACAGTGGATCATACTGATGTCAGGTTTAATATTCATAGGCCTTCCTTTAGGGTATACTGCTATTGGAGGTTATGATGCCATTGAGCAGACGCTAAGCAAAGATTTTTTGTCCTTTGGAAATATAGAGTGGCAGCAGTTTGTGAATTGGGGGATAACCATAATTCCCATCTGGTTTGTAGGCATGACGTTATATCAACGTATATATAGTTGTAGAAATGAGAAAGAAGCCAGAAAGGCTTGGTTTATAGCAGGACTTTTCGAGTGGCCAATTATGGCGCTTATGGGTGTTTTGCTAGGGCTGTTTGCCAGAGTGGCAGCAGAGCAAGGAATGTTTGAACAACTTGGCTTTGCAAATGTTAATGACTTAGATGATGAAATGGGATTGCCACTATTGCTAAGGTCTATTTTACCCGTAGGCCTTATGGGGCTAATGATGTCAGCATATTTTTCAGCAATTATGTCAACCGCTGATAGTTGTTTAATGGCGGCTTCGGGTAATTTGCTCACTGACGTTTTTGGTAAATGGCTACATAAAAATAAAAGTGATGAAAGTGTACTCAGAACTTCTCAGGTTCTTACGCTAATAGTAGGTGTTGCAGCCTTGATTTTGGCCACTTTTATGGAAAATGTGCTAGAATTAATGCTTTACTCATATGCATTTATGGTTTCTGGATTATTTATACCTATTCTGGGAGCTTTATTTATGAAAAACACTAGTTCATTAGCGGCATTTTTATCTATGCTAACCGGAGGTTTGGTTACACTAACGCTCATTTTGTCTGATCTGGCACTACCTTTTGGTTTAGATGCTAATATTTTTGGTATACTATCTTCTTTGGTAGTTTTTGTGGTGGTAAATATGATTAGAAAAAATATAAAAGCAGAGACATTATCTTAATGAATACAGTAGAGCTTAATAAAAAAGGAAATATACAAGAAATGACAATCGATTATAATATACTTAGACCGGCTCAGACAGTAGGGCTCATACAAAGAGACGAAATAGCTAACTTTTTGTTTAAGCACTTGGATGAATATGGAGATGAAAAACCCGATATTTCAAAAGCCATTGACTATGCTCTTAATAGTGGGGTTACACCCGGAGGTTTTGTAGTTACTGCTAGTGATAATGGAAAAATTATAGGTGCAGTGGTAGTGAATAGAACAGGGATGAAAGGTTATATTCCAGAAAACATTCTTGTATATATAGCTATAAATAAAGATTATAGAGGTAATGGTATTGGTAAATTTCTCATGCAAAAGGCTATTGACCATGCAGAGGGAGATATAGCACTGCATGTGGAACCCAATAATCCTGCAAAGCACCTATACGAAAAGCTAGGTTTTACCAACAAATATCTTGAAATGAGGCTTAAAAAATAAGTTGGACTTATAGGGCATACATGGATTTAGACAAATTAATAGCCTTAAGGCACGAATTGCACCAACACCCTGAAATAGCAGGAGAAGAAACCTCAACAGCTTTAAGAATAAAACAGTTTATCGATGTTTTTAAACCTGATGATGTGGTTAGTAATATTGGGGGAGATGGTATTGCTTTTATTTTTAGTGGTGAAGCAACTGGGCCTAGGGTTATGTTTAGAGCAGAGCTAGATGCTCTTCCTATTGAGGAAGTAAATATAGGCTTGCCTTACTTGTCATTAAATGAAGGGAAGGGGCATAAATGTGGGCACGATGGACACATGGTGATGGTAGCTGGTATAGCTCATAATTTGGCCAATACTCGTCCTCATATTGGAGAAGTAGTATTGATGTTTCAGCCAGCCGAGGAAACAGGTGAAGGAGCTGAGCGCATGCTAGCTGATAATAAATTTAAAAACATAAAGCCAGATTACATTTTTGCTTTACATAATTTACCCGGCTACCCGAAAAACCAAATTATACTAAAAAAAGGCATTTTTGCCTCTGCTTCCAAAGGGTTAATTTTTGAGTTAACAGGAAGTACATCACATGCTGCTGAACCTGAAAATGGTAACAGTCCATTAATTGCTCTATCTCATCTACTTCAATATTTACATCATCTTCCTGACCATACCAGTAATTTGGATGGATTTGGCCTGTCAACGGTAGTGCACTGCCGTATGGGTGATAAGGCTTTCGGTACTACTCCGGGCTATGGGGTGGTTATGTGTACTATTAGAGCTCATACCAACGAAGATCTGCAACGCTTGGAAGAAACAGCCATTGCAGAGGCCAAACAGGTGAATAGTAGGTACAATTTAGAGTTAACAGTGACTGAAACCGAAGGTTTCAGTGCTACTTATAATACTGACGAGTGCGTAAGCTTTTTAAACAAAGCAGCCACGAGCATAGAGGCTGACATTCATTGGATAGATCAACCATTTAGGTGGAGTGAAGATTTTGGCTTATTTACTCAAGAATGTAAAGGAGCCATGTTTGGTCTGGGTGCAGGAGAAGATACACCAGACTTACATAATGCCGATTATGATTTTCCGGATACTGTTATATCCACTGGTGTAGCTATGTATAATGAAATAATTAAACAAATATTATATAAAAAAGAGAATGAATAATACCTCAATCATTACTCTCAATCAAGAAGCATTGTCTTCTAATATCAATTTTATTCGTGATTTTTTAAATGAAGGAGTTAGGATTTCTTCAGTGGTGAAAGGAAATGCTTACGGGCATGGTATAAGTGCTATTGTACCTATGTTGCGTAAGTGTGGTGTTGACCATTTTTCTGCATTTAGTGCCAATGAAGCACATGAAGTTTATAATGCACTGGAAAAAGGGCACAATGCTACCATTATGATCATGGGGGAAATTCATGATGAGGATTTAGCATGGGTAATAGATAATGACATTGAGTTTTTTGTTTTTGATATAGAGCGCGCTAGGAAAGCGATGGCTGTTGCCGAAGAGGTAGGGAAGAAGGCGCTGATACACCTAGAGGTAGAAACAGGAATGCATCGTACTGGCTTTACCCAAGAGCAATTACAATATTTTGTGGACCTGATTAGCGGCAACAAAGAATTGATTGAAATTAAAGGTATATGCACGCATTATGCTGGTGCAGAAAGTATAGCTAATTATGTTCGGGTTAAAAAACAGATCAATCAATACAATAAGATATGTAAGTATTTAAAAAGCCAAGGAATAGATTACGGTATTCAGCATACTGCATGTTCTGCCGCTGCAATGGCTTATCCGCAAACGCAGATGGATATGGTAAGAATAGGTATATTACAATATGGCTTCTGGCCGAGTAAAGAAATTCTTATTGATTTTTTAGCCAAATCTACGCCTGAAAATAAACGAGATCCTTTAAAACGTGTTATTACTTGGACAAGTCACGTAATGACCATTAAAGAAATTAAAACGGGTGATTTCGTAGGTTACGGCACTAGCTTTTTAGCACATCAGGATATGACACTTGCAGTTGTGCCTGTAGGGTATGGCCATGGTTATACTCGTGCGCTTAGTAACCAAGGTCGTGTGGTTATTAATGGAGTTAGGGTAGGGGTCATTGGTACAGTTAATATGAATATGATGATGGTGGACATCTCAGATATCCCTGATGTAAAAAGAGGGACTCCGGTGATTTTAATTGGTGAATTAAAAAATGTAGAAGTATCTGTGGCTTCATTTAGCGAATTGAGTAATCAATTAAATTATGAGTTACTGACTCGGTTGCCTCAAGATATTCCACGTATAACAAAATAAAAATGGCATTCTTAGAATTATATAAAGATAGATTAAAGCATAATTATCAATATTTAACTAAGCTTTTTGAAGCCCGCGGTATTCAGTGGGGTGTGGTTACTAAGTTGCTTTGTGGCAATAAAGATTATATTAAAGAGGTAATAGCTTTAGGTGCCAGAGAAATTCACGATTCTCGCATCAGTAATTTGGAGGTGGTTAAAGAGATTGACCCCACGGTTCAAACTGTTTACATTAAGCCGCCTGCAAAACGCAGTATATCGCATATAGTAAAATATGCAGATGTTAGCTTCAACTCTAGTTTTGCTACTATTAAAATGCTTTCTCAAGAGGCTCAAAAGCAAGAGAAAGTGCATAAGGTGATTATAATGATAGAGATGGGAGACTTGAGAGAAGGTGTGCTGGGCGAAAATGTAATTGACTTTTATAGTAAAATATTTGAACTGCCAAATATTAATATTGTAGGCATTGGTACCAACCTCAATTGCCTTCATGGTGTAATGCCATCGCAAGACAAGCTTATTCAATTGAGTTTGTACAAGCAGTTGATAGAAGCTAAGTTTAACAGAACTATTCCATGGGTATCTGGCGGTACATCAGTAACTATACCTCTTTTGTTGAAAAAGATGAGGCCTATGGGCGTCAACCATTTTAGAGTAGGAGAAATTCTATATTTTGGACTCAATTTATTTACCATGAAAACGGTAGCAGGTATGAAAGACGATGTCTTTAAACTGTATACTGAGATCATAGAATTGTATGAAAAGCCCAGAGTACCTATGGGAGAGCTAGCAGAAAATCCATCTGGAGAAATTACGGAGATTAACGAAGATGATTATGGAAAAACATCATATAGAGCTATTATTGATATTGGTCTATTAGACATCTCTCCTGAATATCTAATCCCTGATGATGATAGGATAGAAGTGAAAGGAGCCAGTAGTGATATGCTGGTTATTGACATGGGTGATGCTAAAAACGATTATAAAGTAGGAGACTTAATATCATTTAAGCTCCGCTATATGGGAGCTTTAAGTATTCTTAATTCTGATTATATAGATAAAAAGATCATTTAAAATGATCTTTATGTTTGTTTTCACCTCCTTTTTGCTGACTAAACTTGATGGCACTGAATTTTATTACAGAAACAAATACCACACCACCAACCACATTACCTAGCGTAGTCCAAAATTGAAAGTGAAGGTAATCTCCGAAGCTTATATCAGAAGTAACCATACCAGCAAATACTTCAATAGAACCAACTACGCTGTGGTGTAGGCCTCCCACACCAATAAGTGCAGTGATAAGTATTACCATTAGAATTCTACTCACGGTTTCTTGAGATGAAGTGACTAACCAAGATAATTGGCCCATAAGCCAACCTGCTATTACAGCACTGCTAAACGTGACAATCCAATCGTATTTGGTCAGCTTATGTGCTATATGGTAAAATGTATCTACTGTAATAATGTCCATATTAATGCCTAGGTAGGAGATGAGCAGCCCCACTATATAGCCGCCAATAAGGTTACCCCCAAATACAATTCCCCATAATTTCATTAGGCTTTTAAAGGTGGTGCTTCCTTGCAGAACAGGAATAACTGCCAATGTGGTGTGTTCAGTAAATAGTTCGGATCTACCTATAATAACAAATATGAAACCTATAGGGTAGCAAAGTGCCATAATGATATGCATTACATTATCTGATACACTCCCATGTAGTAAAGTGTATATGACACCTGATAGAAATAGTGTAAATCCTACTTCTAAACCAGCAGCAAAAGAAGAAACAAATAGACCTAGAGGAGATCTGTCATGCTCGGCTAAACCCGCATTAATTTGCTCTTCAAAAATGTGATATATACTTTTTGGTTCGTTGCTAATGTCCTCTACCTTTTGCGGTTTCGGGTTAAAAAACTCTTTTATATTCATTCAAGCTTATTTATTAAGTTATATATAAATGAAAAAAGGTATAGAAATGTTATATAACCTGATGGGGAAGTTATTCTACGCATCAGTATATAGCATTGCTCATTATGTTCATTTAAATCAGAGGAAAACAAGCTTTATAAGCTCTAAATGATGTTTAATGTGGGTTGTAGGAGGTTTTGTTAAGCTAGGTAGGCTTTAGTACAGTTATTGTTTTATTACTAGCATAATTACAAAAGATTAGAATTATGAGTATTGAAACTAAAGAAGTAGATAATAACAATAACAAAAAAGGACGTTTATGGGCATACAAGAAACTTGGATTTTCTAAGCCAGAAACTGCGGAAATTGTTAATACCTTAAACCAACTTTTGGCCAATTATCATGTGCACTATCAGAAATTAAGAAATTACCATTGGAACGTAAAAGGGCCTGATTTTTTCGATATCCATGAAAAATTTGAAGAACAGTATAACGAAGCAAAAGTAAATATTGACGCTATTGCCGAAAGGATTAGAGTTTTCGGATATACTCCCATGAGCACGCTCAAAGAATATCTCGAAAACTCAGAAATAAAAGAAACAGGCACTGACCTAGACGGTATGTCTATGGTAAATGAAATTCTTAATGATTTTGAGGTGCTACTAGGGTACATGGTTAATGTAGCCGATGCTGCTATAGATATTGGTGATGTAGGTACAGAAAATATGATTAACGCATTTGTAGAGAAGATGGAGAAAACTCATTGGATGTTCACTGCATTTGCAACAAAAGAATAAATAGTTTAGATTTAGACTATATCTCACCCAATAAGGGCCAGTATATGGCCCTTATTCTAACTACAGACAGCATGGAAACCCAAGGAAAAGATATTTTAGTTCCGATAGATTTTACGATGGCTGCTAAATACGGAATGGACAATGCCGTGAAACTTGCTAATCGACTTAATACTGATATTCACCTCGTTAATTTTATTCCTCCTCCTTCTTCTAAGAAAAAAAATGCTACTTTAATTAATATTGGCGATGAGCTTTCTTCTTCAATTAATCAACTAAAAGAAAATCAAGAAAAACTAGTAGAGCTACTTCAAGGCATAAGCATTTCTGGTTCGCCAAAGATATACTCCGAAATTAAATTTGAGCGGCTTTATCCAGGCATTAAAAAGCAAATAAAAAATAAAAATATAGGCCTAATAGTAATGGGGCTAAATGGTCACATTAGTATTGGAGATACATTGTGTCAAAATAAAAAGGCCAACGAAATTATCCGTTCCGGATGCCCAGTTATGGTCTGTAATAAATATGTAGATGCCATATCAGACAACAAAAGTATTTTGGTAAGCATGGACGAAGACTCATACCTCAGTGAAAATTTTGACAAATTCATTAATGTGTCTAGCGAATTATTTGATAATTGGCATTTTGTACACATCAATTATGAGGGGGACAAAAAACGATGGACAGAAAATGGTTTAAAGAAGTTTTTGCTACAGCACAATATGCCTGTAGATTCAGTAAAAGTTATAGACAGTGCTAATAAAGAAGAAGCCATAATCTCTTATGCTAATGAGCTGAATGCGGGCTGTATAGCCGTTAATAGGCATGGCAAATTATCAAATTTTAAAGACTGCCATGTGGAGCAGGTGGTTTCTCGAAGTCAGTTTCCTGTGTTTATATATTAACCCATAACTTTAGGGCAAAGCTTTAACTCCTAATATTAAATTAGGGTTAGGGCAATTGTCTAAGTAATAATCTTTTTCAGAGGGTTTTGCAACACCCGGATAGTCACCTGTTTTTTCGGCTATATGCTTAATGATTTGAAAGTGCAAGTGAGGCGGCCAATTGACATTTTCATGAAATACCCCCAAAGTAGCCAGTTGATCTCCGGCTTTAATAAGGTCCCCTTCGTTTTTTCCTACTAATGAGGCTTTGCTTAAATGTCCGTAAAGGGTATAAAAGCTCATTTCTTTTATAGTATGCTTAACTATAATAGTTGGTCCATAATCACCAATGCTATCATTGTCTTTTAAACTATAAATCTCACCATCGAGCGGGCAATAAATTTTTGTTCCGGCTTCAGCCCAAATGTCAATTCCTAAGTGGATTGATCTGGGTTCATCATTTGCTTTGTTGAAAACATCACTAAATTTATAAATCACCCTATCTTCTCCATAGCCTCCAATACCAATAGTACAATTATGTATGCTTAACTGTTGATTTACAAAATTAGTAAGAGCGAGAGGATCTTTGTTACCTTTAAGAAAATCGAGGTCTGGGTTATCGATTGAAAAATCCATAATATGAACTTTGGTACTATCATTTAAATCGTACTTAGTTATTGGTTCAAAGCTGAGATTTCTTAAGGTTTCTTCTAAAGACATAAATAATATATTACTTGTGTTGGTTGTTTGCTTTAGCTTTTTTGTAAAAATATAAAATCAAAACTGGTAACAAAGTTAAATCTATCACCAAGGCAAAAACTAAGGTTAAACTGATAAGAAGTCCTGTATAAAATGTGCCTCCAAAAGTAGATAGGAGGAGTATTAAAAAACCTCCAGACAATATTAAACTAGTAATTATAATGGCTTTTCCTGTAGAAAGATATGTTCTTTTTAGTGCGTAGAGAAGGTTTTTTCCTTTCGCTAGCTCTATTTTAAATTTACTTGTAAAATGTATGGTATCGTCTACTGCTATTCCAAATGCAATGGTGAAGATAATGGAGGTTGACATCTTAAGGTTAATATCGGCTATGCCCATAATAGCCCCTACGATCATTAAAGGTATAATATTGGGTATTAAAGTAATCAGTACCATACGGATTGATTTAAATAACAACCCCGCTATAGTTGCAACTACAAGAAACGCAATGCCCAGTCCTTTAAACATGTTTTGGGCCAAGTACTCATTGTTACGGTCTATAAGGTTTGAGGTGCCAGTTACTCTAAAAGACACATTATTAGCCGAAAACATGTTTTCCGTATACTGATAAAAGTTTTTAGTGTTCTCTAGTGTAATGGCGCTGCCAACATCTCCTGTGCGCATGCTTATGCGTGCAGTTTTAAGATCTTCGGAGAAAAGCTTTTGATCTTGCTTTCTCTTCGTAATCCTTCTTAAGTATTTATTAACCTGCTTCCATTCACGCTGCGATGCAGGTAATATAAAATATTTAGGGTTTCCTCCATGCAATGCTTGGTTTACTCCTTTTATAATAATTGTTGGGGATATAATATTGCCTGCGCCAAAATCTGATTTTAAATAATTTTCTACGAGTGCTATTTTCTTTATAATGTCGGGAGAAAATACATTTAAAGAGTCGGAGGTAACAGTGGCCGTGATTTCAAATGGCCTAGAACCTCCAAAATATTTGTCGAAGAACCTAAAGTCTACTTTTAAGGGCGCATTGTCCGGTAAGTCATCTATGAGATAACTGTTAATTTTTACTTGATAGAGGCCGAATAAAGATAAAACAATGATTAATAAATTGATGGCAAATACCTTTTTTCTCCTTTTTAAGGTGAAAATGAACATTTTTTCAACTAGTGGCTGCCATATATTGTGACGGTTTACTTTCGTTATTTTTGGCTTTTTTAAGATAAGGAGCAAGGCTGGCATTAGTGTAAACGTTACTATAAAAGCTACAAAAACTCCTATGCCCGTATATAAACCAAATTCCTGAATAGGCGAAATGGTGGCTGTTATTAATGTGAAGAAGCCTATAGCTGTAGTAAGCGAGGTTAGAAATGTGGCAAGGCCAACTTCTTTTACTGTAATTTTTATAGCATCTATTTTAGATAAGCCTGATCTTAATAATTCAATATACTTGGTGTATAAGTGCACTACATCAGACATGCCTACCACAAACATAATGGTGGGGAGTAGTACCATCAGAATGTCTAAGCGTTTTCCTGTTAGCCCCATAATACCAAGTATCCATACAGTGGAAAGCATTACAACTATCAGAGGAATTATAACACCCGAAAAGGACCTAAAACACAAGAACAGGAAAACGATTACCAATACTACCGAAGCAGAGAGAAATACCATTAACTCGGTCTGCATTTTTTCAATAAAAACACCTTGAGCATATACACGCCCAGCAAAATGTGTTTTCTCAAAGGCGTAGCTATTGATTAATTGCTCAATGTTATTTACTAGTGAGTCTGTTGCTGGCTTGCTTTGTAATTCAGCATGTTGAATTATTAGCGCTGTAGCTTGACTATTCTTTGATATTAATTTTTCTGTAAATTGTTCGCTCTCAAATATTCGAGCACTGTCTTTACTTAGTAAGGCTGGTTGTTTTAGGTGTACAAGCGGTACATTAAAAAATCCGGCTTTACTAATAACAGGTAATTGAATGGATGTTAATGAAATTACTCTTTCGATATGAGCAATTGAATCTAAATTTTCTGAAAAGTGATTGAGCTGCTTTAAAAACGTGCTATCAAAAATAGAAGGGGTATTTTCAATCCCTATCAGCAAGAAATTATTATCATTCCCAAACTCTTTTTCAAACTCATGATAATACTCTAGTGCAGGGTCTTTTTCTGGGAAAAAACTCTCAAATACGTAATTAAACTTTAGATTTTTGAGATTAAAACCCAGTATTATCGTGATGATAAACAATAAGACTATAAGTCTGTAAGCATTTTTTTTAGACATCAAAAACAAAGTTATGCCAGTTTAACAAATTGGCATAGGCTCTGTTGACTAATAATAACGATTATTTCGATTGGGTAATCAACAGTGCCATGTTTAACCTGGCCAGTAGCATTTCTTTATTGGGCATTTCATTATTATTAAGCCATTCCATGGCTTCTTTAATTTCGGAGCTATTATAAGGAATTTCATTAGAGTTGCCTTCGTAATAATTTATTACGGCCTCAATAACTCTTTGTCGCTTAGGATTGAAAAAATGTCTGAACATAAAAAAGTTTTATAAGTTGTCAGAACAAAAAATTGTTAATGCATTTTATGAATTTTAATTTATTTTACAATATTTTTTTTGGTTTTTGTTGTTGTTATTTTGATGAGTGGTCTTCATTTAAGAAAAAATAACTATTAGAGTATAATTAATTTATAGGCATTGAATCTTTAACTAATGATTATCTTTGCCCTTTTAGTATTAGAAATTGATGTTTAAGTACTTATTATATAGATAATTATGAGACAATATTTAGACCTAATGAAGGATATTCTCGAAAATGGGAATGAAAAGGGAGATAGAACGGGAACGGGAACTAAAAGCGTGTTTGGTAGACAACTTCGCTTTAATTTAGAAGATGGTTTTCCTTTATTAACAACTAAAAAATTACACGTTAGGTCTATTTTTCATGAGCTGCTCTGGTTTTTGAGTGGAGATACTAACATTAAATACTTAAAAGAAAATGGAGTTTCCATTTGGGATGAATGGGCAGATGAAAATGGCGATTTGGGACCTGTATACGGTCATCAGTGGAGATCGTGGCCTACACCTTCTGGTGGTCATATAGATCAAATTAGCCAAGTACTTGATCAGATAAAGAATAACCCTAATTCTAGGAGACATATTGTAACGGCTTGGAATCCTGCTGAAGTAGATAATATGGCACTGCCTCCTTGCCATGCTTTGTTTCAGTTTTATGTGGCAGATGGTAAGCTTTCTTGTCAATTGTACCAGAGAAGTGCCGATTACTTTTTAGGAGTGCCATTTAATATTGCTTCTTATGCGCTTTTAATTCATCTTTTTGCGGAGCAGTGTAATTTAAAAGTAGGTGAGTTTGTATGGACAGGAGGTGATGTACACTTATACTCAAATCACTTGGAGCAAGCTAAATTGCAATTGAGTCGAGAACCAATGGCTCAACCGCGGTTAGTTATTAAAAATAAGCCTAATAGCATATTTGATTATAAATATGAAGATTTTGAAATAGTAGACTATAATAGTCACCCTACTATAAAGGCGCCTATAGCTGTCTAAGCTTTAAAGGATGGAGGTAGCAACTGTGTTACCTCTTTTTTTATTTTATTAAGATCCATGCCTCTAATGTGCTGTCCGTTTACACTGTTGATCACGTTGGCTCCAAGTGCGTTAGTAGTAAATATCATTTCACTTTCCTCTATTACCTGTTCGGGCTTATATTTTACCTTCAGCACTGGGTGCGAGCTTTTTTGATACAAATTAATTATGTATTCTCGCATAACTCCTGCCACACATCCTGTATCTAAATGTGGGGTATATAACTGGTTGCCCACTTTCCAAAATATGTTAGAGTATATACATTCACTGACGTGACCCGCATTATCGAGAATAATTAAGTCTTCAAATTTAGAGTTATCGCGTTCATGAGAGGCCGTGATATAAGGCAAAGCATTCATTTTTTTATATGGGCTAAGCAGCCATTTATGGTTCTGTACGTTTTTACTGATACCACATGTAATAAGGCCAATGTCAGGTTTTGAAATTTCCGCTCCGGTTATTAAATAATTGCAACCTTGATCATGAGATGTATATCCTTTTTGTAGTTCGTTTTTTCGCCAGACCATAATTTTTAGCCTTACATGGCTTTCTCTAAAATTTTTCACCGCAAATTTTATGAGCATTTTGGATAAGTCGTTAATAGAGGACAGCTCATGCGGTAGGTTCAGATGCAATGCTTTAGCCCCTTTGAGCAAGCGGGCATGGTGAAAGGGGAGAAGTGCATGTTTTTTATTGTGTAAAGCTATAGTTTCAAAAATACCATCGCCAAATTGCAGTGCCCTATCATTTAAAGCTACTGGAAGAGTATCTTTTATAAGTTCTCCGTTAAAAATTCCTTTCATAAACTTGCCTTTTTTCAAATAGCGCTCATCTTTGAGCTTATTTTATCCATGGTAGAATAGGTTTATCAGTGTAATGGTGTTTTCATACGATTTTTAAACCATTCATAATTTTAAATCCCATGGCAGTAAAATTATGATTAATATTGATACTAATAATAATGATTTATGGCAGAAAAGAGTAGCATTTTTGATATGATCGGTCCTGTGATGATTGGTCCTTCCAGTTCGCATACTGCGGGGGTTGTCAGAATTGCACGTGCAGCAATTAGAGTATTAGGAGGAAGGCCTGATAAAGCTATTATTACTTTTTATAATTCATTTGCTCGTACATACGAAGGGCATGGCAGCGATAGAGCCATAGTAGCGGGTTTATTGGATTATAAAACTGATGACCCTAGAATAAGGGAGTCATTAAAGATTGCAGAAGAAGAGAAGTTTAATTACACTTTTAAGTCGGTAGGCAATGCATCTGTATATCATCCTAATACCATAAAATTAAACTTGGAAAAGGATGGGCGAAAGGTAGAGATTATAGGAGAGAGCAAAGGTGGCGGTGTAATTAATATCGCTGAAGTAGATGGTTTTAATGCTGATTTTTCGGCTAACCTACATACGCTGATTATTAAAGCTGATGATATGAAAGGTAGTATAGCTTATATCGCTAATATTCTCTCTCATGATGATTGCAACATTGCTACTATGTCAGTTTCACGTAAAGGACGTAATGATTTGGCGTGCTTGGTAATAGAGATGGATAGCGGGCTTAAAGATGTGACATTGGCATATCTTGAAAGTTTAAAATGGATAAAAGAAGTTATTTATATACCTGATATAGACTTGTAAAATCAATAATATGAAAGCACTAAAATTGCTAATATTTTTAATATTATTTAGCTACACAGCTCGTGCTCAGGAATCTACAATGGCCACGGAGCCATCTGAAGAGGAATGGTCACTTTCTGAGTGTATTGACTATGCTATGCAGCATAACTTGAATATAAGGAGAACTTTATTGGATCTTCAAAATCAAGAATTGAGTTATACACAAGCTAAAATGAATATTCTTCCTACGGTAAATGCAAGTGCTTCTTATAACTTTAACTGGGGTAGGTCTATTGACCCTACCACTAACTTTTTCGTTGATAACCAAAAAGTAGAATCAGGTAATGCATCATTAAGTGCCTCTTATACTTTATTTAATGGTTTTAGGCTACAGTACGCCATTACTCAAAATAAGTACGGGGTAAGGTCGGCAGAGCAAACATTAGAATCTACAAAAAGAGATATCTCATTATCTGTAGCCAGTTACTACATTAATGTGTTGTTTACCCGTGAGTTGCTAGAAAATGCAAAGAAGCAACTTAATAGCACAGATCAACAAGTGCTTAATACCAGAAAACAAGTAGAAGTAGGTGCCTTGGCACAATCTAGTTTATTAGACCTCCTTGCTCAAAAAGCATCGAACGAATCTAATGTAGTAAATGCTGAAAATGACTATAACAATGCCATTATTCAGTTAAAGCAAGTATTGCAATTGCCTCCTGCAAATTCAATAGATATTATTATTCCTGAAATAGATACTGCGGCCATTCAGCCAGTTATGGATATGAATGTAATGGAGGTATATAATGTGGCATTGCAAAATTGGCCCTCTATTAGAGCGGCAGGTTTTAATGTAGAAAGTTCCAAATATGCAGTTAAATCAAGTGTAGGTAATTATTATCCTACGCTAACTTTGGGCGCTGGCCTTACTACCCGGTATTCTGATGTGGCATTAACTCAGCTAGGTGAAGATTATCCTTTTTCTGATCAACTAGATGACAACCTTAATAAGTATGTAGGCGCAACATTAAATATTCCAATATTTAATGGCTTATCTGCCAGGTTAGGGGTGCAGCGAGCAAAAGTCACTTTAAGTAGAGCTGAAGTGACTTATTCAGAAGCGGAGTATACACTTTGGCAAAATATAGAACAATCTTATAATGATGTGGTAGCTGCAGCTAAGTCGTACTTGGCAGCAGAGAAACAGGTAGAAGCAAGAGAAGAGTCTTTTAGAGTATTAAAACAACGCTACGATATAGGAGCTGTTAATATTACTGATTATCAAATAGGCGAAAATGATCTTTTCCGTGCGAAGTCAGATTTGTTAAGGGCTAAGTATGACTATGTTTTTAAGCAACAAGTATTAGAGTTTTATCAAGGAAATCAAATCGAATTTTAAACCAATGGCAAAGAAGAAAAAATCAAGTAAATGGTTGTATTGGGTAATAGGATGCTTTGTGGTGTTGATATTGTTTTTAGTGGTAGGTAAATCTGCCGGATGGATTGGTCAACCCAATGAAATAGAAGTAGAACTAGCCAAAGCCAAAAAGGTTTCCATTACTGAAAAGGTAAGTGCCTCCGGTATGGTGCAGCCAGTGGTAGAAGTTAAGTTAAGCCCTGAAGTTTCAGGTGAGTTAATAGAGCTGAATGTAGAAGAAGGTGATTCTGTGGCTATGGGGCAAATATTGGCTAAAATTCGACCAGATAATTTTAAGGCATCTGTAGATCAGTCTGAGGCATCATTAAATCAGCAGCGTGCTAACTTGGCATCAAGTGAAGCTGCATTGGCCAGAGCCGAAGCCACTTTTCAAAGAGAAAAACTTGACTATGAAAGACAGAAAAAATTATACGAAGAGAAAGTAATTTCTGAGTCTGATTGGCAGCTTGCAGAACAAAATTATGCCGTGGCACAAAATGATCTGAAATCTGCTCAGAAATCTTTAGACGCAGCAAGGTATATTGTGAAAAGTAGCAAAGCTTCTTTGACGCAGGCTCAAGAAAACTTAAGCAGAACTACAGTTACTGCCCCTATGAGTGGGACTATCTCTAAACTAGATGTTGAACAAGGTGAGACTGTATTAGGGACACAACAATTTCAGGGTACTGAGATTATGAGAATTGCTGACCTTAATAAAATGGAAGTTCGTGTTGATGTTAATGAAAATGATATTATTAGAGTGGCATTAGGAGATACTGCAATAATAGATGTAGATGCATATTCTCATTTAGACAAAGATTTCAAAGGAATAGTAACTTCTATAGCTAATACAGCCAATGAAAAGGCCTCGGCAGATGCTGTTACCGAGTTTGAAGTGAAGATTAGAATTTTGAATTCTTCATATGCAGATTTGGTAAATGAAGGAAATCGTTTTCCTTTTAGACCAGGAATGACCGCAAGTGTTGAAATTATCACCAATAAAAAGACTAATATTTTGTCAGTGCCGCTTTCTTCTGTAACCACTCGTAATCCAAATCTAAAAGTTAATAACGAATGGGATGAAGCCGAGGAAAAAGAAATAGAAGAAGCTTCTCAAGCAGAAATGAAAGAGGTCATTTTTATTAGTGAAGGAGGAAAAGCTGTACTTCGAGAAGTGAAAACAGGCATTAGCGATTATGAAAATATAGAAATACTAGAAGGGGTGAAAGAAGGTGAAGAAGTGGTGCGAGGTCCGTTTATGGCTGTATCTAAGCGTTTAAATGACGGAGATGTAATTAAGACTGCCGAAAAAGAAAAAGAGGAGTAGGGTCGAGGTGTTAACTTTACTTTATACACATAAAAAAAGCCAACTAACGAGTTGGCTTTTTTTATGTGTATATCTGAATTAAAGGTATCAATTCTGAAAAAATAGAATCCTTTTGTAATTTTGCCTATAAGCAAACTACTAACTCTAAATAATTTGTCTAAGGAAGTTAAAATATCAGGTGTTATCATCACTTATAATGAAGAAAAAAATATACAGCAGTGTATCGAGTCGATGATTGATGTGGTGGATGAAATTGTGGTGGTAGACTCTTTTAGTAATGATAAAACTCAGCATATATGTGAGAGCCTAAACGTACGATTTCTTCAGCATCCATTTGCAGGGCATATAGAACAAAAAAATTATGCTCTGGATCAGGCTAGTCACGATAATGTTTTGGCATTAGATGCAGATGAAAGGTTGTCTGATGAAATGAGGCAGTTTATTCAGCAAGTGAAATTAGATTGGAATCACGATGGTTATATATTTAAAAGATTGAATAATTATTGTGGTACTTGGCTGAAAAGAAGTTGGTATCCTGATAAGAAGTTGAGGCTTTGGGACAGAACCAAAGGCCGATGGGGAGGAACAAATCCTCACGACAAAGTGATAATGGAAAACGGAGCGGCTGTGAAGTTGATGAAAATGGATATACTTCATTATGCATACGCTAATTTGGAGGAGCATTACGAGCAAGTAAAAAAGTTTGCTATTATTGCAGCCAATTCCAAATATAAAAAAGGCAAGAAGGTAAATTTTGTTGTCCATGTTATTTTGAATCCGTGGTATAAGTTTGTACGGAAGTATTTTTTCCGTTTAGGGATTCTGGATGGGTATTATGGGTTTATTTTTAGTAGTTTGACTGCGTTCTTGAATTTTATGAAGTACTTAAGACTTTGGGAGTTAAATAGACAAGATAGAAGAAGAAAAATATGAATAATGTAAAGGTGTCAGTGATAATGGCTACTTATAATATGCCTGAATGGCTTGAAAAAGTATTATGGGGCTATGAAAATCAAACTTATAATGATTTTGAGCTTATTATTGCTGATGATGGTAGTGGTGAAGATACTAAAGCAATTATAGATAGGTTCAAAACTGAATCTTCTCTTGATATTGTACACTTGTGGCATGAAGACCAAGGATATAGAAGGCAGACTATTCTAAATTTGGCAATACAAAAGGCCAAGAATGAATATATTTTATTCACTGACGGTGATTGTATACCAAGGGCTGATTTTATAGAGACTCATGTAATGCATGTAGAGAAAGGAAGGTTTCTATCAGGGGGGTATTGTAAACTGTCCATGGATGTAAGCAAGGCCATTACTAAAGAGGATATCTACTCTCAAGATTGTTTTAAAATAGATTGGTTAAAGGAAAAAGGTTTTTCCGGTACATCTCAATTTAGAAAATTAGGTGCTCAAGGTAATTGGGCAAAGTTTTTAGATTTTGTAACCCCTGCTAATGCTTCATTTAACAATTGTAATAGTTCTGCATGGAAAGAGGATCTATTAAGCGTTAATGGTTATGATGAGAGAATGCGTTACGGTGGACCGGATAGAGAGATAGGAGAGAGGTTAGAAAACTTTGGAGTTAAGGGTAAGCAAATTAGACACAGAGCTATTTGTTTACATTTGGATCACGCAAGAGGTTATAAAACGAAGGAGTCATTAGAGGCTAATCTTCAGATAAGGAAGAATACTCGCACAAACAAGGTGGTTCAAACTCCTTTTGGAATAAAGAAAGATTCAGCGGAAAGTTAATTTTCGCTGAATGTAAAACATCTCAATAAACATATTTCTGTAGCCAGGCGAAAAACTCCATTAGCCAGGCTACGCCTATATGTATCATTACTCCTCCAAAAATACTTTCAGTTTCATAAGCGATTACTCCCAGTATAAAACCTCCAAAAATTGAACTGATGGCTTCTCCTGCTGGTTTTCCGAAATGATAAAAGCAGTATACCGTTATCATGGGGATAACCACATTCCTACCTAGTATTGAAGCTAGTGATAAGATTAAAAAACCTCTGAAAACTAATTCTATGGTGAAGAAATTCCAGCCGTAAGCAAATTCATAAATAATGGCAGGAACCCATTTTGGAGTGTTTAAGTCAATATAGGCCGTGTTGGGTTTATAAATAGGGTAGAAATTAATGAAATTATCTATAAATGATGCTGTAAATATCAACGGCATCATGATCAGTAGCATTACCAGATAAGTTCTATAATCGAATTTTCTAAGGGTAACCCCGTAGAATGATTTCTTATAGTCATCAAAATATGTATAAAATAGCCAAAGCGGTATTAAAGTGGTAAATACATTGATTAAATTTTTAGCTACTTTTTTTGCCCAGTACTGACTTTCGTAGTTAAGCACCAAGTTAATAATCGTTTCGTGATAATGAAATGCAGAGTCTAAAGCCAATGTGGTTATGGCCAGCAATGATTTTATCCAGAATGCCTTATTGCTAAATATTGACCACAGGTTTTTAAAATAGGCAACTATAAAACAAGCAGAATAATAAGCAAAACCGAAGAAAAGGAAATAATATAATATTCTAATACTCTTGCCATGGTAACTGTCAATTATAGAATCTTCGAAGTCAAGATAATAATTGATTGAGATGCATATAGATAAAAAGAGAGCAATACTTCCGTAAAAAGCGAAAGAGTAATTTTCGCTCAAATGAAGCTTTAGATATTTAATTATTTTTTTCAATCCACAAAGTTATTCATCAATGTTTCATATACTTTGTGGACAGGGAAACCCGCCACATTATAAAATGAACCTTCCATGTTAGTTACAGCCACCATACCAAGCCACTCCTGAATTCCATAAGCTCCAGCTTTGTCAAAGGGCTTATAATTGTCAATATAGTACTCTATTTCACCTTCGGTAAGTTGTTTAAATGTAAGGGTGGTAACATCTGTTAATGAGTGTGTTAATTTTCCATCAGTAACGCACAGCCCAGAAGTGACAATATGGTCTTTACCAGAAAGCTGTTGCAGCATTTCAATAGCATGCGGTCTGTCTACAGGTTTTCCTAATATAAAACCATCGCAGATTACAACAGTATCAGAGGTAATAAGCACTTCTTTGCCATCAAGGTCATCTATATATGCCTGAGCTTTTTTATTGGCTAGATATTCTGCCACTTCCATTACAGGCAAGCTTTCAGGGTAATCTTCTTCTACAGGTTTTACTTTTGAGGTGTATTCAAAACCTAAATCTTTTAATAATTGCTTTCTTCTGGGCGAGTTAGAAGCAAGAATGAGTGGGCGATTGAAATTCTTCATTTTTAATAGAGCTAAATAAAAATCCACAAATTACTTTTGGGTAAAAATAGGTCGATTTCTGGGGCATGGTAAAACCACTGTAACAAACCTTTTTAATATTGTCCATACTTATATCATTAGTTAATATGGCCATTTGAGCTTCATTTCTAATGATTTTTGCCAAACATTCTCCCGAACTGCGGTCAAAATCTATGTTTTCTGACCTGCGTTGATCCTTGCCTACAATACCAAGAATTTTTTCAATGATAAAATAATGCATAATGGTGAGATCAAGCCTTTTTATTTCCATAGGGAAATCCCAAGGGATATCGTTAATTTTTTCTGCCTTTAAAATGACCTTATAAGCATGGTGTTTCATTATTATACCAAAGGCCCATGTTTTACCTGATATGATTTCGTGTAAATTGTGAGGTTCATCTATTGGCTTTATAATAAAGTCTTCTTCCAGCTTAGTCAAAATTTCGTCTTCATCGAATTGATCTAAGCTTTTAATTAAACGATGAGTAGGAAGTACTTTCAAATCATCAGCTTCAGTATTAGTAAGGTACATCATATGAAAATTATAACCTTCATCACCGGTATGATTCGGGTTATTTTTCATCATTCGCTTACGGTATACCAATGATCCTTCATACCTATGATGACCATCAGCTAAAATGATTTGCTTGTCTTTGATAACACTTAAAAAGCGTTGAATGATTTCTGCATCTTGAATAACGCTAAGTACATCCCTTACACCTTGGTAATCTTCGGTTTCGTAAAGCGGATTTTGCATACTTTCATCCATGTACTTCTCTAGCTCAAAAGTAGGGTCTGTGTACAGACCATGCGTAGGGCTTACATTTAGCTGAGTTTTTTCTAGTAAATCAATTCTATCATTTACCGCTTTAGGAATAGTGTTTTCGTGCCTCAGGATTACCTTTTCGGGCCAGTCATAAGCTTTTATATTACAAATGAATCCCTTTCTGCAGAAAGCACGATTACTGCCAGGTAATGAGAAATGCTGGTAATAAACATAAATGCCATAAACAGGATCTTGTTTTATGGTGTTTTCCTTTTTCCATTTATCTAATAATGCGGCCGCATCTACAGAAGGATTGTTGCCCTCAGGTACAGATAAATGAATACTGTTTAAAGGATTTTGATAAAGTTTATCACGCTGTTTTTGTGAAACAACATCAAAAAGAGGCGAGGTTAGGCTCTCTATTTTACTGGTCTGATCTGTACTATACCTCCAAGCTCTTAATGGTTTTATTTCTGCCATATAGTTGGTTTAATTTCTTGCTCTTTTTTTCCATTTGCTAACTTTTTGTGTAGCAATGGTTGCGGGCTGTGTTGTTGTTTTATGATTAGCAATTATTGTAGTGGCTAAAACCGATGCTATTATTTCTTCCTCATCGTTCGCTTTGCTATCCAATACCTCAGGAGAAAAATGCTTTTCTACAAATTTAGTGTCAAAGTTACCCGAGGTGAAGGCCTCATGTTTTAAAACATAGCCACAGAAGCCGAGTGTTGTTTCTATGCCAGTTATTTGATATTCATCTATGGCGCGGAGCATTCGTTTTATGGCTTCTTCTCTGTTAGAGGCATAAACGGTGAGCTTAGCAATCATCGGATCGTAGTATACCGGTATGCTCATACCTTCTTCAAAGCCGTCATCTAGCCTAATTCCCGGGCCCTGCGGTCTGATGTAAGTGTTTAAAGTTCCTATATCTGGTAAGAAATTATTCTTGGGGTCCTCAGCATATACGCGCACCTCTATGGCATGACCTTTATACGTCAAATCATCCTGAGTAAATGGTAGTTTATTTCCAGAGGCGATATTAATTTGCTCTTTCACTAAATCTAAGGCAGTAATTTCTTCAGTTACTGGGTGCTCCACTTGCAAACGAGTATTCATTTCTAAGAAATAGAAATTCAATTGATCATCTACAATAAATTCTACCGTGCCGGCACCATAATAATTACAAGATTTAGCTACTGCAATAGCAGCTTCTCCCATCGCTTGTCTCACTTCAGGTGTTAGTAATGATGAGGGAGCTTCTTCAATCACCTTCTGATGTCTTCTTTGAATAGAACATTCTCTTTCAAAAAGGTGAACCACATTGCCATGTTGATCTCCTAATATTTGAAATTCAATATGTCGGGGTGAATTCACAAATTTTTCAATAAAAACAGCACCATCACCAAATGCAGATTTTGCTTCACTAACAGCACGGTCCATTTGCTCTTCAAAATCTTCGTCTTTTTCTACCAGTCGCATACCTTTTCCTCCACCACCAGCACTCGCCTTTATTAAAATAGGATAACCTATTTCTTTGGCGATTTCTTTGGCCTTAGCTACATCGGATATGGCTTCTTCCGTACCAGGTACTAAAGGTACATCAAATTTTGCCACAGCTGCTTTTGCTGCTAATTTACTACCCATAATATCAATAGCTTCGGGCGAAGGGCCTATGAATATTATACCTTCATCAGTTACTCTTTTGGCAAATGCTGCATTTTCAGATAAGAATCCGTAACCCGGATGTAGTGCATCTACGTTTAATTCCTTACATACCTCAATTATTTTTTCTATATTAAGGTATGATTTTGCTGAGGCTGGTGGACCTATTAAAACGGCTTCATCTGCATAGCGAACGTGCAGTGAGTTCCTGTCGGCCTCACTATATACGGCTACCGTTTTAATGCCCATCTCTTTGGCTGAGCGAATAATTCTGAGAGCAATCTCTCCTCTGTTGGCAATTAGTATTTTTGATATTTCTGACATGTGAAGGCGATATTGTTCTATTACAATGCTACTTAAATATTTAATATTTTCTAAGGGCATAGTAGATTAAAATAAACGTACATTTTTGCTAAGAAGCGTAATAGTATTAGATTTGTGTGTTTTTTTGACAGTATTAACGTTTTAGAACTAAAACATAAGAGTAGTGGATCTATTTGATAAATTAAAAGTAGAAGACGGAGCACTGGGTCAGCACTCACATCTTCCCAAGGATTATTTCATGTTTCCTAAGTTAGAGGGAGAAATAGCCCCAAGAATGAAGTTTAATGGCAAAGAGGTTTTAACTTGGAGCTTAAACAACTATCTTGGATTAGCTAACCACCCTGAGGTAAGAAAGGTAGATGGCGATGCAGCTAAAGAATGGGGGTTAGGTTACCCTATGGGTGCAAGAATGATGTCGGGTAACTCTGTTAACCACATTAAGTTGGAAGAAGAGTTGGCTGATTTCATAAAGAAAGAGTCCGTAATGCTTTTAAATTTTGGTTATCAAGGTGTGTTATCAATTATTGATGCCGTTGTTGACCGTAAGGATGTAATCGTATATGATGCTGAGTCTCACGCTTGTATTATTGATGGTGTAAGACTTCATATGGGAAAACGTTTTGTTTACCCTCATAACAATATTGAAAACCTTGAGAAGCAATTACAAAGAGCAAAGAAAATAACTGATGAAACCGGTGGTGGTATCTTAGTTATTACTGAAGGTGTTTTCGGTATGTCTGGAAACCAAGGTAAATTAAAAGAGGTAATTGAACTGAAGAAGAAGTTCGATTTTAGGCTTTTTGTTGACGATGCTCACGGGTTTGGTACTATGGGTGAAACAGGTGCCGGAACAGGTGAAGCTCAAGGATGTCAGGATGGTATAGATTTATACTTCTCTACATTTGCTAAATCAATGGCTAGTATTGGAGCATTTGTAGGTGGAGATGCTGCTATCATCACTTATTTGAGATACACGTTGAGATCTCAAATCTTTGCTAAGTCTTTACCAATGCCATTGGTAATAGGAGCATTGAAAAGATTAGAATTATTAAGAACAAAGCCTGAGCTTAAAAATAATCTTTGGAATGTAGTTAATGCATTGCAGTCAGGATTAAAAGAGCATGGTTTTGATATAGGTACTACTTCATCGCCAGTAACACCTGTTTTGTTTAAAGGTGGATTAGGAGAAGGAGCAAATATGGCTATGGATTTAAGGGAAAATTACAATATTTTCTGTTCTATGGTAATTTATCCTGTTGTACCAAAAGACATTATTATGATTAGACTTATCCCTACAGCGGTGCATACAATGGAAGATGTGAAAGAAACCATTAATGCTTTTGCTTCTGTAAAGGATAAATTAGACAATGGCGTGTATAAAAGAGAAGAAATAATAGCAATTACTAAGTAAAAAAAGGTAAAAAAAACGCTGTTATTGATTGAATTAGAAACATTTTGAGTATATTGCCAGCTCAAAATTTATAGTAGAAAATTTTAAATAACCTTAAAAAACTTATCAAGTATGGAAAAATTTCAGGAGCTTAAGGAATTAGTATTGTCTTTAGAAGGAGACTTTGACAAATTCTATAATAAAGGAAACAACGCTGCTGGTACTAGAGTGAGAAAAGGAATGCAAGAGTTGAAAAACTTAGCTCAAGATATCAGAGTAGAGGTACAAGAAAAAAAGAATAACGATTAATTATTCTTAAAATCATATAAAAAAGCCCCTGTAAATATTTACAGGGGCTTTTTCATTTTAAAGGGTTTGATGTATCTAGCTTTGTATTATTCTCTTTAAAGTAGAACTATTCATGTTGATTTGGTCAAATTTAGAAAAGTAAGGTTTCCACCAGTTGTTGATTTTTTATATATGAGCAGAAATAGATTGCTAATTATAAAATATCAATTAGTTTTGCATCCAAATTAGATTGGGATATCTTTTATGAAGGATAGAGTTATACTGCTGAGGGGCAATTATGGCTTCTCAGATAATATGAACAGAGGTGCTTTTATTTTAGTAGGTTCTATATTTGTAATCCTTGGCCTACGTCATTTATATACGTTTACTAACAATGATTGGTTGCAAATAATGCTCGATATTTTTTTGGGAGTTGGTTTGCTGGTCTATTGCTATCTTTTTCTTTCGTGCAGGTCTAAATATGCTCCTAAAGTTGTAGTAGATGATGAAGCCATTTTATTTAAAGATAAACCCCTAGAGCCTGCTACTTGTATTAAGTGGAAGGATATCAAAGAAGTTACCTTTAGGTCTTACCGAATAGTTTTCAAAAAGAAAAGTGGGGTAGAAGTAATTACTTACAAAACTAACCCACGTAAATGCGAGCAGATAAAGAAAACTTTATCTGAATATGCTGAAATGAAAAGTATTAGTGTGGCTGATTAAGCTTCACTATTACTTATATTATTCGAATTTTCTTCGTAAATCAGATTTTTCGAAAGCTCGAATAGATGAGCTTCCGTTTCATAAAAATGCATCATGTACCCCGCAGTATTTATGAAACATACAGTATCTCCAATTTCAGGAATCTGATCTAAATTTATTTTTCTCTTTAAAATAACATCAGACTCAAGGCATCTGGCTCCAACAAAATAGCCTGTGGTTGCTTTTTTTGTTTCATGACCTGAGCTTGATATAACAATGGGGTCAAGTAAAAAATCGGCACTAGCACTAAATAATTGTGTTCCATTCATATTTAAACCTATTAGCAAGTCTCCATTGCTATCATATTTTCTGAAAATAACTTGAGCTAAAGTTATCCCTGCTTGGTCTAACAATGATCTTCCAGGTTCAATACGCAAGCTTATATTTTGTTTTATGAGAGCTTCTGAGAGACTTATACCATCAAATTCACTTTTCAATAATTCATCCATAAATACTTTTCTGGGCTGTTTATTGAAGTAAGGGTAGGTTTGCAACTGGCCTTTCAATTGACCGTTTTCAATGAAGTAACCTAATCCATTTTTTTGATGTGTAATGGCAGGTGTATCTTGTTGAAGTGACTCTTTTAGCGTACTCTTAAATTTGTTCCACTCAGCTTCACTTTCAAGGTAATTGATGGTAATGCCACCACCAATATCTATAAATTGTATGTTAATTTGCTGTTGCTGTACAATTTTACAGATGTCGAGGGTTTGTTTTAATGCTGCAGCCCTTTGCGAAATGCTATAGCCATTTAGATGAAAGTGAAAGCCTTGTAGCTTTAAGTTGTTGTGATTAATAATCTCTTGATTGATCACTTCCTGCACATCGGATATATCAAAACCGAAACGAGTATATAGCTTTTGATTTTTGTATGTAAAACCGCCAATTCTAAGCCCTATTTGTGCTTCCTTATTTTTTTCTTGTGCAATGGCTTTTGTTGCATTAAGCTCATCCAAGTTATCGATGATAATCAATACATTATTTTCTATTGCTAGGTTTAAAAGTTGTGTATCCTTTATAGCGGCCGTTAACACTAATTTTTCAGTGTTATGGGGGAATTTTAAACTTTGCTGTAGCTCGCGGTAGCTGGCTGTGTCTACACCAAAACCATTTTCTAGTGCACTTTTTACGAAATACTGCGACTTGTTCGCTTTTCTGGCAAAGAACACTTCTCCCTTTATGCCATGCGAAGAGAAAACCTCATTAAATTCTTTATGATTCTCTAAAAATGGAGTATTGCAAAGTATATTTATTGGAGAGCCATACTGTTCGAATAATAAATCAAGGTTTTGTGTTTTTAAAAACTTATCTATCCATGGGTGTTTTATTGGAGTTAATTTAGGGACTTGACCTTTAAGCGGATTGTTGTTTTTCATTGAGTTATGCTTCAGAGTATATTTTGGCAATATTTTTTGCCCACTGTGTGACAAAATTATTCCGATGGGGAGATAAGGCATCGTTATCAAAAGTTATGCCTTCAGTAGGGGTGCCTGTGGCAGCAATGGCTTTGTTAACCTGTCCATCACTGTCTAGTATATAACCGTATTTATCAATATTCATACAACCAGGCTGATAAACTTCTTGTAATTCTTCACATGCATTGGTGAACATTGTAATTTCTCCTCGCTGGAGTAAATTGTGATAAATTCCCCTGTTGCTATCATCTATAGCTACTTTAGGTATGCGGGCATCAATGAGATAATTTATATTGAATGGTTGATCATTATATTGGGATGAAATTAAGAACTGAGCTTTTTCTTTGTTAAGCTTTATCTCTTTACAGGCTCCTATTTTGAAATCTACGATGCCTGCCTCGGCTAATGCCAGTATTTTTTGCATGTTTTCTACCGGTGGGCCATAGGTCAATCTGTTTAACATGCCGGCATATTCTTTAATAAACTTTTTGTGAGAAAGCGGACTTAATCCTCCGAATTTAAAGACTTCACCAAATATGGGGGTAGCTAGCCTCCATACTTGACTAAGCGCTGCAAAGGGGCTTTTTTTAGCTCCTAATTGGGCTTCATTATTAGCTTGGTGAATGTAATGAATGATGTACTCATTTAATTCTTCTGAGGAGTTAAACTGAATGTCTTTTAGCGGGTTAAAATAAGCATCTATATCTAAAGGTGGAATGCTCTTATTTTTTTCTAAGAAATCATTTACTATTTCTTTAAATGAGTCAAAACTGTTATTTTTTTGCTTATGTGTATATCCCACATTGTGCATCAATGTTTTGTAGTATACATATATCATTTCTTGTTTTAGGAGCGGAAGAATATCATTTTCAAAATTTAGAGGCTTGTTGTCTTTTAAGGCTTCTAATTTTGCTTTAGTAAAAAAATGAAGTTCGTTATCTTTTAATTGTTGCTCCTCACCACGTGCCACCATTGGTAGACCAGACCTAGAGAATGGATATATTTTTGAAGGCTCATGTCCAGAAGGAATATATTTTAATCGATTGTGGAGTAATTGAAATTTTCCTCCGCGACCTTCCGTTAAGGCAAGTGTAGCATCTATAAAAGTTAAACCCATGCCTTTGATGCCTACCGTAGTTTTGGGCATTATGCTACCAAGTGTAGATTCTACAGGATAGACAAATGGCACAAAACCCATATGAGTGTGTTTACAGTTGTAAATATACCATTCGTTTTCTTGTGGAGTTAAAGTCTTTTTGGGATGTCCTGTGGCTAATAAAATCTGTTCATAAGGGTAGGGAAGCCACTCTTCTTGTTCATTTTCTGCGCCTTGAAACTGTATGTAATACTTGTCGCTATTGTTTTTCTTTAGGTCCAATGCTTCTCCAATAAAGGTAGCAATGTGCACCTTGTCTGGCAAATGGTTGCAGATATACGCAAAGCTATCTTCTAAATATTGACCTACGGTAGTTCTGGAAGAATAGTCGGTAGGCTTAAGGTTATCATCTACTATGTTTTGTTGAGTAAGCCATTTTGTATACGAAGGGGTATTTCCCATGACAGAAAGCGAACTTTCGTTGCCCCAAATGTCAATGTCTTTATTTTGGACATTCATTTTGAGGAATTCAGGCTGATCTGTTCTGTACACATCACCGCTACCAAAGAACGAGGTTCTGTTAAATATATGAATTTCAATTCTGTGGTGTGTTTTTTGAACTTGTAATTCAGAAACGAGCCTCTCTAAGCCAAACATTCCTTTTGGTCCTCCACCAATTATGGCAATATAAGATGTAGGTTCAGTGGCGATAAACTGGTCATCTTCACTGATATTATTAGATTCATTAGTTGATTTTTCGACCGTTAGCATAATGGTATTAATGGAAAAGTACTGGAGATTGTTTGCTGAATTCTTCTGTTATTCCAATTTTATCTTTAACCCAGGCTTCGGAATATATCGTTTCCAAATAACGTTCGCCTCTATCGCATAAAATAATGGCGCAGTTATATTTGGCAGGAATATTCGGTAACATTTTGTGGAGTGCAGCCACCACAGCGCCAGAAGATCCTCCTGCCAATATCGCTTCTCTATTAAGTAGCTGGTGGCATCCCTGTACACATTCTTTATCACTGATGTGCACCACATGGTCTACCAATGTTTCATCTAAAAGTTGAGATGGCCTTCCTGCCCCATGACCAGGGATTAATCTTTTAGAAGGTTTGTCTTTAAAAATCATACTGCCTTTGGCGTCTACTGCTATGATTTTAGTATGAGGACTGTTGGCTTTTAAAAAATTGGCGCATCCCATTAAAGTACCGCAGGTGCTAGTGGCGGCAAATATGTAATCTACTTTGCCTTCTAGTTGCTCATAAATTTCTTGCATAGTGCGAAAATGAGCGTTGGGGTTTGAAGGGTTCGCATATTGATTGGGCCAAAATGCATTGGGTGTGGTTTCTAGTAGTTGCTTTACCTTTGCTAGTCTAGCATTTAAAAAACTACCGTTTTCTTGTTCATAAACTTTTACAACTTCAGCACCATAAGCATTAAGTATTTTTACGGTTTGTATATTTATTAAAGGGTCAACAATAACCTTTAATTTAAGTCCATACCTGAGGCAACATTGGGCTAGTCCAATGGCCATATTGCCTGAGCTAGATTCTATTACAGTGGTTTCTTTATTTATTTTTCCTCTTTCTATGGCATCAGAAAGAATACTATTGGCTGTGCGGTCTTTAATGCTTCCTCCTGGGTTAAACGCTTCTAATTTTGCATAAATATTGGCTTGGTATTCTGGAAAAAGGTTGGCCAACTGAACCAGTGGCGTATTACCAATAGTAGAAAGTATATTTTGAGGTATATTTTGCATAAGGGTTATGATTTTTTAAACTTCCAACTTCGTATTTCAGGGGTTGAATTTTGTAATGCAGTTTTTAGTTCCTGATCCGAATCGAATGTCAATTGGGTAGTAGAGTAGACTTCTGATGAAACCGTAAATTCCTTTTGATCAAAACACCACGGCTTTACTATCACTTCATTATAATTGCTGGTAAGCTCTATAGTGTTTTCTTTTTGGTCTCTTAGCCTTCCAATAGTTAAGGGGCTATTGCTTAGTCTATCCTGACAAAGGATAAGTGAGCATTCATCGCACCAGCGTAAAAAATTATAGTAATAAGTGCTTTCTTCATCCGATATGTTAAATCTATGAATCAGGCTTTGCTGGATGCCTTTCTGGCGTTGGAGAAATGCATTCAGTTCATCACTTTTATTTTCAATGTCTTCATATAATGATGTGGTGTGCATAGAAACCAAAAGTTTCACCCATTGAGATTTGTAGTGAGCATTTTTAACAACTTGTTCTGCTTGGTTTATGTCACAACCTAATGCTGTAAAATCTAATGGTTTTCCGTTCTCAGTAATTCTGCTATCTGCCCCCCAGTCAGTTTGGCTATCATCATGTTCAGCAATAGCGCTTAGTGTTTCTATCCAGTGGGGTGGACGAAACTCTTCTTTTATATGGCTGGCAATTTGTGCTGCAAGCAGTGCATGGTTTCTCTGAAAAATAATTTCCCAAGTTTGATTTTTAGCGTTTACTATCATAACTCAATATTTAACATTGAATAATTTTCTTGGTTGATTTTTGAGAAACCATTACTTTTTATTTGTTCACGGATTGATTCCATAAGTTTGCTAGCCGGTTTATTTTGGGATGTATATTGATCTTTAATAGGAGTGAGGCTATATTTAATTCCTGCCTTATTAAATGGAGTTTTTATTTCAGTAATTCTACTAGTGATTAAACCTAGAATAAAAACACCAATAGAGATTGCGGCCATTGTAATTACCATGCTTTGGTTGGTAATTATCAAATTGTATAAGTTTTCAAAATTGAATTTCATCGGTTTTTCAGGTTGTCTTCAAAAACGATAATTCAAAGAGTTTGCCAATAGAAAAGGAATGATTGATGAGTTATTATTCGCTCATAATCAATGGTTTATGGTTTTTGAAATTTTGTGTGGTGCTGAAGTGGGGATTTATTTCCTCAGAAAGCGTAGAAAGTATGGTGAAATAAGAAAAATGGCAAAAGATATATCTATTTCTTATTAATTACGTAATTTAATAAAGGCCAAGTGAGTCAACTTGGTATTTTCTGGAATAAACGTAACCTACTACATGCCTAACCGATTACCCAAATTTCAAATAAGAAGGGAGAGGATAGATCATTTTTTAGAATTAGCTGGCTACATGGGAGTGGCTGTGTTAATACTTATTCCTCTTTTTTATTTTCAATATTTGCCAGATGTATTGCCTGGCAAAGTGAGATTAGCTAACAATATTTCTCCATATGTGAGTAAAAATATTGTGTGGTTTATAGTAAGCATAGAATTGTTGATTTATTTAGGATTAAAAATATTGGGCAGATATCCTTCAATTTTTAATTATCCTGTTCAAATAACTTTAAAAAATGCCTATCAGCAATATAGAATGGCTTTGAGAATGCTTAGAAGTGTAACAGTGATAATAGTTTATTTCTTCTGTTATTTTAGCTACAGCATAATTGCTAATAATTTAATTGGCAATGGCTTTAATAGCCACTCTGTAATGATCTTTATTTCTGCTTTATTAATGATAGTATTTCTATACTTAAAGAAAGCGATACAGTTACAATAGTAAAGGAGTCAATGAAGACTCCTTTATTTTTTTATAATTCAAAAATTAAAGCTTGATAAGGCTTTAGTTTAATATCCTTTTCTTCCCATTCTGCTTGGCTGTAATTATTGATAAGCACCTTTTTCGGGTTGATATTTTCTGGCAATTGCACAGCTGTTTCCTTTTCGGTAAAAGAGAGTAGAATCAACATTTGAGCATTATCTAATGATCGTGTATATGCATATACCTTTGGATTGTCGGCCAGTATAAGCGAGTAATCTCCATACACCAATACGGGATTGGCTTTTCTAAAAGCAGTCATTTTTCTGAAATAATTCAGGCAGCTGTTAGGGTCATCATTCTCTATTTTTACATTAATATTTTCATAGTTTGGGTTAACTGTTAACCACGGATCTCCTTCGCTAAAGCCTGCATTTTTAGTATTATCCCATTGCATGGGGGTACGTGCATTGTCTCTTGAGAAATGCTGTAGCCTTTTCATATAATGATCTAGGTCTTCATTGTGTGCTTCAGCATATTTGTAGCCATTAACAGCGGCAATGTCTTTATAATCTTTTATATCCTTTAAATAAATGTTGGTCATGCCTAGTTCATCTCCATTATAGCAATATGGTGTGCCTTTCATACTTAAAATAAAGGTGTTAAGCATTTTTGATGATGCTGCTCTGAATTCAGGCTTGTCATTGCCAAACTTACTGACCATACGTGGTACATCGTGGTTGGCGAGGAAAATGGATAGCCAACCTTTGTCTGCCATGGCGCTGTCCCATTGTGTGTATACTTTTTTGAAATCGAGGAGTTCGTAGCCTTCTAGGCTGTTGCCTATTTCCATGCCTTCAAAATGATAAACCATATTCAATTCTTTTCTATCAGGACTTACTAAATCTAAGGCATCTTGGTAAGTGCTACCAGCGCCTTCTGCTACAGTCATGATGTCGTATTGACTAATTACCTTTTCGTTCATCTCTTTTAGGTAATCATGTAAGTAAGGACCCATGCCGTAATATTTAATAATATCACTTTCATATCCTTCGGGCAGTTTGGGAAACGAAATGTCTTTGGATACAAATTGAAAAGCATCTAACCTAAAGCCATCGATACCTTTGTCTAACCAAAACTTCATAATATCATACACTTCTTCTCTTACCTTTGGGTTTTCCCAATTGAGGTCCGGTTGTTTTCGTGAGAAATAATGAAGGTAATAAGCATTTGTTAGAGAATCGTACATCCAAGCATCGCTATTCACATCAAAGAAGCTCCATCTAGGGTTGGGTTTGCCTTTTTCTGCATTCCACCAATGATAATAGTTGCGATAGGGATTGTCTCTGGAGCTTTGAGATTGTTTAAACCACTCATGTTCATCGCTGCTATGGTTAACCACTAAATCCATCACCAGTTTTATGCCACGTTCATGCATGCCTGCTAGTAGGGTATCAAAGTCTTGCATAGAGCCGAATTCTGACATTATATTTCTATAATCGCTAATATCGTAGCCATTATCATCATTAGGAGAGCTGTAGATAGGGTTAAGCCAAACTATATTAACACCAAGGCTTTTGATGTAGTCGAGCTCTTCTATAATTCCTTTTAAATCACCCACGCCATCTCCGTCAGTATCTTTAAAGCTGCGGGGGTATATTTGATAGACAATGCCTTCTTTCCACCAGGCTTTGTGTATGGAACTGTCGGGCTTATTCTCAGAGGCCATAGTTTTATGTTCTTTAGGCTTGGGCTTGTTGCACATGCTTAATAGCAGCGGCAACATTAATAGTAACAGTAAGTTTTTTTTCATAGGGTTTTCATTGTAGCGTAAAGTATTCTTATGCACACTCTATTAATTTAATGATTTTCTATGAAAGGAAGGGTATTATTAGTTATTCTCTGAATCTACAGAAATTCTGGAATTTAATAAGTTGATCAGCCCTAAAATAGGGCCGAAGGCTAATATGATGTATATGTATGGGCTTGCTAGCGCGTTATAAAATAGATCTGTAATTTGAATACTAACTATGGTTATAAAAAAGCCTATACAGTTCACGAGGGTTAGTGCCGACCCTCGAAGTGAATCAGGAGCGCTCTGAGCTACCAAAGTAGAAAATAAAGGGGAATCTGCAATTACCATTAATCCCCAAATGACTAAGAATGAAATGAATATGATTTCGTTTTGCAAAAAGAAGCTAATGGGAGAAAGAAGACAGCAAGCACATGAGATGGCCAAAATGTAGCTGGCAGTTCTTTTTGTACCCCAACCATCGGCTAAGAAACCGCCCAAAACACATGTAATGGCCCCCATGCCGATGATGCTGAAAGATGTAAAAGAAATGTTAATATGTGAGTTAGGGTGCATAGAGGAGTAATACCTTAGCATTACCGGCACAAAAGCCCAGAAGGTATATAATTCCCACATGTGTCCAAAGTAGCCGAATGCAGCTGATTTGAAATTGCTATTATTAAAAACTTTGATAATTTCAGAAAATGAGAGCTTTTTAAATGGCGTATGATGTGGGCCTTTAGGTACTAAGACCAGCATTAAGGAGCCTCCCAACAGCGATAGTAGGGAAGTGGTATAAATTACATAATTCCATGGGAGGGAAGCACTCATATATTTTATTAGGTGTGGTGATGCCGTACCCAGTACTAATGCCCCAACCATGAAACCTAATGATTTTCCTAAGCCTTTTTTGAAGTAGTCAGAGGCTATTTTCATACCTATAGGGTAAATGCCCGCCAAGCTAACGCCTGTTAAATACCTAAATAATAAAATAGTGAAGGCATTATTGCCTTTAATGATAATACCTAAATTAAAAATAGCACCTACAGCAGCGCAAACAAAGAAAAACCTTGAAGGAGAAAATTTATCAGCAAAGGCCAATAGCCCAAAGATTAATGTGCCCGTAATAAAACCCAGTTGAACGGCTGACACCATAAAGCCAAGGAAGCCGTTGTCCAAGTCATACGCTTTAACTAAATCGGGCATGATACTATTGCCTGCAAACCAAAGTGAAGTGCATAAAAATTGAGAAACAACTATAATGACAAGTATAATTTTATTGTCACTTTTATTCATGGGCATTGAATTAATTTAAAATGTAAGATTACCTACAATATTTCTTTTTTGTTGTCTCTTGAAGGTTTTACTCCATTTTAAGCAGAATAGAATACAAAGTATACCCATAGGAGGCAATTACCCTTTACTAATTACGTAGTCAAAAAAAACAAGAATTATAAAAAAATAGCATTACTGCGCTATAACGCAAAAATAATATGGCTGGCTTAAGATAGTGGTTTTTAAGCTTATATTAATTCATTTATTACTTTTTGATGTGTGAAGCGAGTTTTATTAGTTTTTAACATGCATTGATTAGTTAGATTTACCTTACATGATTGCACTTTAGGTAAGATTGACCATTAAATACGCTTTGAATAAATAAATGCTTTTATACTAAATATTATTCTCCCTCTTGACCAAATACTTTTTCAAGATTTTTTTTGCCAATGCCATCGGATATTACAATTACATAATCACCTGGCTTAATGATGTAACCTGAGCTAGGCTTTTTTATAATTTTCTGATCCACCACAAGTCCGATAGTAACAGCATCAAATTTTTCTTTCATCTCCCAGAAAAGGTCTATGTATTTATAAGTGACAAAGGGGTTAGATTCTTGAATAAGGTATTGCTGTATATCAAAGTCAGTATCAATGGCGCTGCTAGAAATAAGGTCTTCGGTATATGAGGCCACCTGTGGCTCAAAAATATAACTAGCAACTAAACGCGATGCTACTTCTGACTGCGCTACTACATGACGTATGCCAGCATTAATGAAGGTGTCTTTTAATGAGGCATTTTTACAAGTAACCACCACATCTGTTTCAGGATATGATTTTTTAAGGTTTAGTACAAATACCAGTGTTTCAGTGTCATTATCAAAGTTTACAAATACGCCTTTGGATGTATCGATGTTCACCTTTTTATAAGCATCTAGGTTGTTAAAATCAGCAAACATGCAGAAGCAGTTATCTTGAGGGAACACATCTTTTATTAAATCTAAGTCATTTTTAGAATCAACTACAAAAGCTACTTTATGACCTGTATTAAATATTTGCTGAGCTACTGACCTTCCGAATTCACTCCAACCTATAATGATGTAATGATTTTCAAAGTCGGTTCCCCAGAATCCATATTTTTTCTTTTCCATATACTGATTAAATTTTGTGGTGATTTCACCTATAATATATCCGAGCACACCAATACTGCCGATAATAATAACTAATCCTATTACTTTTCCTGCAGGCGTAACAGGGTAGAAATCACCATAGCCTACCGTGGTTAACGTTACAATAGCATACCAAAAAGCATCGCTGATGCTTTTAATATTAGCATCTGGTGACTGACTTTCTATGTATCCTACCAATGATATAATTAAAACATAGGCCAAAAAAGCCAATGCTATTACTTTCCATTTTTTCATGCTATAGATGGTGCTTTTGGGTCTTTGTTATTGGGCGAGCTTACGCTGATGTCTCTGGTGTCCCATTGTATTGCAAAGTTCAGTGTTTCTATATCGTTTTTAAATTGATTGGTTTTTAATGCATTACAACCGCTAAGTTCTACATAGCTCCAACCGTCTTGAGGAAAGGTATGAATAGCTAAATGTGATTCTGCTAGTAACCAAATGGCCGTATAGCCCTGAACGGGGAAGAAATGCTCTGAAAAATTGAGAATACTGAATTCGTTTTTTTTCAACACTTGCTCAAAGGTTTTTTGCAAAGTTTCAGGATCAATATTGTTAACCCAAAATCTAAGGTTGAAAATTTGAGCCTTTAAAGCTTTATGTTGTAAAGGTTTGTTCATGATTATATCAATATAAATCCCAATTTCCTTTTAAGTAATATTTATAAAGCACAGGATCGTGAATTCTATTTACCTCTACGGTGTCCTTATTCCAAATATAAGTGTCTTTGCCGAATGAAGTAATCAAATTCATAGCTTCATGGTTAATCCACCGTGTAGGAGTGTTTTCAAAGCTGAGTTTTTTTAAAGTCTGCTTTAAGTTAGGGTATGGCGATTGCTTCTGACCAAGACTCCAGCCCCATTCTCCCATAGTAATTACCTGGTTATGTAAAGGTACAGTGTTGAAGCCTGCTTCTTTCATGGTTTTCTCTATGCACAAAAAGGCTCTGGTAGCAAAGTAAGGGCTGCCGGCTTGCGTGATAATAACCCCTTGAGGTCTTAACCTTTTGTAGCAGCTTTCATAAAACTCATAACTGTATAATCTGCCTAATTCTACTGTTCGTGGATCAGGCAAGTCAATGATAATAACATCAAAGTAGTCTTCATTTTTCTGAATGAATTGGAAACCATCAGTATTAATGATTTCTACTTTTGAGTCATTTAAAGAGTTTTTATTTAAGTCTGTTAACACTGGGAAGGTCTGTCCCAGCGATGTCATGTTAGGATCTAAATCTACAAGTGTAACATGTTTAACAGATGGGTATTTTAATATTTCTCTCACAGCACAACCATCGCCACCACCCATTACTAAAATGTTAGTAGGGTGTGGGTTTAAGGTCATTGCTGGGTGTACCAGTGGTTCATGGTACATGATTTCGTCTTTAGTGCATAGTTGCTGATTACCGTTTAAGTAAAGCCAATAATCATTTTTCCATTGTGTAATGACTATTCTCTGATAAGGGGTTTGTTTGGTGTAAACAACTTTGTCTTTATACTTGGCTTGTTCTCCGTACAATATTATAGGCTTAGTAACAAAAAGACCCGCTATCAATAATACGAAGATAAATGACCCTGTCGGTAACAGTACTTTCCTTTCTTGCGCTTCAAGAAATTTCCATAGTACTAAAACTAAGATCATGGCTACAGAAAGGTTAACTAAGCCTAAAACAAATGGAGTATACATTAGCCCAAGCATGGGTAGGCCAATGAAGGCGAAGAAAACACCACCTAAAAGGCTTCCGTAATAATCATTTTCAAGAATATTAGAGATGTTGTATCTCAATTCTTCAAATTCATTGTTGATTCTAATAACCAAAGGCACTTCCATGCCTATAAGCATTCCAATAGCTATAGATAATATATAAATGAGTAACTCGTAATTAGAGCTATATGCCGCTAAAGTATATACAAGAAGTGGCGCAAATGATACCAGTAGTGACAGAATGAATTCTACTAGTAAAAACTTTTTTAAAAGTTGTGTATGAAACGCTTTACTAATTCTACTACCAACCCCCATGGAAAACAACATAAGGGAGATGATCATGATCCACTGGAAAATACTATCACCCAAAAAGTAGGTAGCAAGTGTAGAAAGAATGTATTCGGCCACTACACCAGAAAAACCAGTAGCAAAAATGGCGGCTTTCAACAAAGTTGAACGGTTCTTAAACATATAAGCTTTTAAAAATCTCTGTAAAAAATGCTAAGGAGTGCACAAAATAAGGTAAGAGAAGGGAAAAATAAAAACTCCTGATTTTATGAATCAGGAGTTTTGAGTTAATATTATAAACACCAGGTTATCAATACTGAACCGCCAATGTAGGCAAAGGCTTCAATAATGGCCGCTCCAATGTTGGGCTTTTTCTGGTTGATGATTTCATCTGTCAGGTTTTCTCCTGGCAATAAAATTTTATCAGTTAAATATCGCATAACGGGTAATAAAATTATACCCACTAATACTTCCAGTCCTGCTTCAGATAGGGTAGAGGTCCAATCTTCAAAGTCTCCTGCAATACCAAATCTTATTAAATTAGCCATGGCTATAATAGCTCCTGCAAAACCAATACCTACTGCTACGTTATCTTTTTCAATATGCTCATGGATATCATAAGGCGTAATGAGGTTATAGATAAAACCTGTAATGATAAGAGCTACTTGCCCCACTGCCCAAAAAACAATGGCAGAGATGATGCCCGCTATCATGGTGTCATGTCCTTCTCCTGTTACGGCTCCAAAAATTATTAATCCTGAGCCAATAGATACAGCTCCTTCAACTACACCAGTACCTGCGTTTTGATCTGTTATGATTTCTTTTATTACAGAAAACTTCGATAATAGTATTTTATCAGTGATATAAACAGATAAGTTGAGCAGTATAATAGCTAATGCACCGTAAATAGAAATATCAATGATGTCTTGAACTAATCCATTTGATGGACCAACAATGGCGCTGCCGATAGCGAGCAGAAGTCCAATGAAATAGCCTACGTGGGCTAAGCTAAATGCCAGGTTATCTTTTTTTACAAGCTCTTCTTTGATGTTAATAGAGCCATGCAGAAGTTGATAAGCTATTTTCCCTAAAAAGAAAAAAACGAAAGCTAATGCCATATACACAACGGCATCGTATACAATAAATGAAAATTCAGAAAGTGTCATGTTCAGTTATAGTTTCAATTTATGGGAAAATTATTTACCAAAGCCACCGCTTCTTGATCTGAAAGAAGAGCCACTTGAAGACCTTGAAGAACTTCTTGAAGTTCTGCCATAGCTGCTAGAAGAAGAATAACTTCTAGAACTAGAAGATGATGAAGATCTGCTTACGCTATTTCTTACTTTACTTTTAAAGCTAGAAGGTTTGCTTCCCCAAGTAGAAGAGCGTCCGGTATTGGTACTGGTATATGTTTTGGTACCATAAATTGTAGAGCCAGATGGGCCGTAATAAGACTTTCCTCTACCGTAGTATGATTGTCTGTAATCATTCCAATAACTTCTTCTGGCAGGGTAAGTCATCAGGTTGAAAATGGAAGACATGAAAGCGTATTTTCCATAAAACTCCCAGAAAGAATTACCATTTCTTTGAGTCCAGTGACCGTATTTAGGGTTTCCTATGTAGTTATTATAACCAGCAGGCACTGCTTGTTTACTTACTTTACCATCTTTTTTAGAAGCTACCTCCATGCCCATGTCGTTGATGTGGGCCTTGAATAGTTTTTCTTCTACCTCAAACCATTCCGTTTCATTAACTTCTACTGTATCTGGTTTCTCTAGCAGTACACGGTATTTGTGTTTATAAGTGTTAGAACCAAAGGTTGGCTCTTCAGCATCCATATCGTACAATATGATGGAGAAATTAGGCTCATCACTATATTTCTTTATAAGATCGTCAATTGGCGATTTTTGCCAGTTGGTGGTCTGAGAGGTGGTGTTAGTTCTTCTTAGAGCTGTAGAGCTACGTCTGCTACTACAGGTTTTAACAACTATGAATCCGATTACTATTGCAATGATAACCTTTGCAAGTCCGTTCTTCATGATACTTTTTTTGGTTTTGGCTTTTGTGTTTTGGTTAGGTAGTCACTGGTGGTTTTCAGCGGGCAGTATATTAGAGATTTCAAACTCTTTAATATATTTACCTGCAGCGGCTTCAAATTCTTTTTCTCCCCACTGTTCTACTGATATCAGGTATTCGCCTTTATCATCTTCAAAGTCCCAGCTAATAAACTCTTCCCAGGCGTCATCACCTTTGCTGATGTCATGAAAATACCCTGGAGACTCCTGCTCCAAGAAGTATTTTCTTCCTTCGTAAGTGAATTCGCTAGGAGGCTTTTGGTTGTTCATTAACTCTTGAGTCATAGAATCTCCAAGTGTCCTAACTTTTATTTTTTTGCAAACAGACAGGCTTACTTCATCATCTTCTTCTAGGCTGAGAAATAATGTATCTACACCATTATCTATTTTATATTCTCGGGTGAAGTAATTATCTCCCCAGTCATACTCATATAATGCTTTAACTTCCCATGTAGATAGGTCATAATCAAATACAAAACCAACATCAAGGTCATGTACCCTGATGTTGGTGCTGTCATAATGGGGAGTTTCTTCTTCTTTTTTAAAGAATTTATCAAATAAGCCCATAATGTCGTTTTTTTATAAATACTTATTTTTTAAGTCTTGCTTTTAGTTCTTCTAATGAGTTAGAAGCTTTTACCTGGTTGGCGTTTAAAGCAGAATCTATTTCATCATCAAGACTCTTATTTTCCATAGAGATTTCACCGTAAGCTTCGGCCATAGCTTCTTGCTGAGCCACTTTTTCTTTCATTTTCTCTAGCATGCTTACAGTTCCTGAGCTGTCAATACCAGACATCTGCTTATTAATTTTGGCAGTAGCTTGGCTCACCCTTGATCTTGCTTTTAAAGTTCTTAACTCATTTTCATAACGAGTGATAGTAGACTTTAATTTTTTGATGTTAGCATCGAGCTGACCTATGTTAGTGTCAAATCTATTAACTTCTTCTTGTGCTCTTGTAGCAGATTCTTCAGCTTCGGCTTTTCTTGTTAAAGCTTCGGTAGCCAGTCTGTCTGCTTCTTCAGGAGCTATTTCGCCTTTTTCAGCTTTTTGAATCAATAAGATCGCTTTTTGCTCATAAGATTTAGCTGTAGATTGGTGGTCGTTTAAATCACGTTTACTACGTATGGCCATAGCTTTTACCTCAGCTAATGCCTGCAAGCTCTTATCCAAATCTTTTTTAAGATCTCTAATGCCTTGCTCGGTCATTTTTATAGGATCTTCTAGTTTATCGATGGCCGCGTTAGTTTCTGCTTTACCTATTGTAAAAAGTCTATTAAATATTCCCATAATGGTGATGATATTAAGCTTTAAAAATTAAATTTCTGAAAATTCTAAAATCTCGTTAGCGTATTCGCTTAAAAGTAATTCTAATGAATTTAGCGTGGCTTCTAACTCGTTTAAGTCTAGATTTTCTAATTGTAATGTATCTCTAAATAATACCTTAGTACCCGGTTCGTCCAATACAAATGCTCCGTGGATAATTTGTCTATTTTGGATCAAAAGTTTTTCAAAAAGCTCAGCGCTTTTATTTTTAACTTCAAATATGAGACCTTCAATTATTAAAATAGAGTCTTCGCAGTCTAAGATTAAGTTAGTAATGCCTGAATCATCTTTTTCTACAACTAAAAGTTCTTCTTGGGCATCTTCTTGGAGTATGTTAAACTCAAGGTCTAGTAAATAAGATTTTACTTTTTCAAAATGTTCGCTCATCTGTTGGTATTTTTTATATTACAAGAATCTGTGCAAATGATCTTTCGATAAAGATTTACACGGTATTTTTATCATTAATTAAAGATACGATTTTGTAATAACAACGTTACATAACAATAGTAATGATAATATTTTGAAAACGCACGTTTTTTGAGAAAATTGATAAGTGATTGATAATTAATAAGGAATATTGTTATCTCTAGTTATCAAATTCTTCGTTATTGCTCCTTCTGTTCCATTTTACTGATGAAATTTTCACCTACAGAATAGCCTGGTTTATTATGGATAATAATATCTGAAAGCCATTGTGAAAATCTTATATCATTTTCTTTTACCTCATAAAAAAGTTTATATCTGGTTATAGTGTGGGGTGTGGTTGCCTTGCTTTTATTAATGCCATAGTCGGTTATATAAAAATGGTAATTAGGTACTTCTTCTCTAATTTCTTTGGTTGTGTTGAGCATTTCGTTTGACCATTTTGTAATGTAGCTATTACTGTTTTTGGGTAGGTCATTCATTTCTGAATTAAACCATGTAAGCATTTCATCATACAGGGTGTTGGTGTGTAAAAAAGTAACTTTGTTGCCCAATGCTTTATAATCGTTGAGAAAGGCTGCCTTTATTGGGTTTTCTGTAATGTCATAGCCAAAGTTACGGCTCCAGTTACTTTTCCAAACTTGCTCAGCTATTTTGGGCCACTGATCAGATTTAAGAAATGCGCCATCAGAAAGCTCATAAATTTTGCTATTGGGGTAAAGGTTGGCAATGTGCGGAGTCCAAAATGCTGCACCGAAAGCACCAGCACTTTCGCCACAAATGAATAGTTTATCAGGCTGAGGGAAGTTATTCAAAGTCCAGTCTAGTGCTCTTTTCGTATTTTGCTGGCCGTTAAACTGCAAGGTTTTTTGTTTTTCCCCTTTTGTAAATGTTGTAAGCGTATTACCTGCGTGCATATCGCCAGTGGCATAAGTTATGTACACCACATTCCAGTCTCTAAAAGGGTTGGCCTCGTTTTTTTTGTCAAGTATACCATGCATCATAGACATGATGTAGGCAGGGATATTATCAGTATAATATCCGAATTTGTGTCCTTTGAGCATGGCTTTTATCCCCATGGGGTTGAATGCACTTTGTGCATCCCAAGCGGCTCCACCTCCAGAAAAATATATGATCAGGTTATTGGAACTGGCTTTTTGTGACAGAATGAAATAGTCATCACCCTTACATGTAGAAGTAGTGCTGTCTAGTAGTACTTTATTCCACGAGTAACTATCTGCTTGCTGTATTGATTTTACTTTAGGAAGCCGGTGAATTTTACATGCCCATAGTAATAGACACAAAGCGGGGATCAATAGAAGTTTCATTCTATTAAAATACCTAAAAATCTATTTGAAAAAATTGATTTTTGGCCTTTTTTGAGCTGTTTTTTATATCTAAAAGGTGTTCAGTGACTTAAACTTTGCTATCCGTAACAATAAAATAAAAAGTATTGTAAATGCATTTTGTAATAAGTAAGGATATTTGCACTTCAGCACCATTGTTCAGCTCAAAAAAACATTGAGAATCGTCAGATTTATTCCTTCTCCAAATTACCCATTTAACCGTTCGTATAACGATTAAAACGATTTAGCTTTATTAAGATGTTAAATCCATATATTATGTTACCTTTGGAATCGTTATAGATTTTGTCTTAAGTTATCTAAAGGTTTATTTTATGAATAAAAATGCAAGGTCATTAGCGGTTTTAACCTTACTGTTTTTCATGTGGGGTTTTATAACCTGCCTTAATGATATACTCATCCCTTATTTAAAAGAGGTATTTCAGTTATCTACTTTTCAGTCTACTTTGGTACAGACTGCCTTTTTCCTGGCTTACTTTTTTGGTTCTTTAGGTTATTTCATTTCATCGATGATCTGGGGAGACCCTATCAATAAAATAGGATATAAGAAAGCCATAATAGCCGGGCTCATTGTATCGGCCGCTGGTTGTTTAATGTTTGTGCCGGCATCTTATGCTAAGGTATATGCACTGTTTTTAGGGGCATTATTTTTATTGGGCTTAGGACTTACCATTTTGCAGATTGCTTGTAACCCTATAGTTACGCTATTAGGTAAACCTGAAACTGCTTCGGGAAGATTAAACCTCACTCAGGCTTTTAATTCATTTGGTACAACAATAGCGCCTGCTTTAGGCGGATATTTGATATTTGAATTTTTTGCCGAAAATGGAACTCTAGAAGCTGATAACGTAAGGGTGCCTTACATGATTTTAAGTGGACTATTCTTAGTGGTGGTAGGTATTATTGCTATTAGTAAAATACCTTCATTTAGTAATGATGAAGATGACCTTAAAAAAGGAAATCCTTTTGAAGTATTAAAGTTTGGACAACTGAAGTGGGGTATACCTGCTATTTTCTGTTACGTAGGTGGAGAAGTGGCTATTGGTAGTTTACTCATTACTTACATGGGGCAGGCTGATGTATTGGGGCTTGACCACTTAGAGGCTAGTAAGTACTTATCTTTTTATTGGGGAGGCGCCATGATTGGTAGGTTTATGGGAGCTGTCAACATCAGTGAAAAATCAAAAGGAGAGAAAGCACTGTATTCGTTGTTGTTAATGGCTGCTTCAGTAGCATTAATTATATATTTATCAGGGTTACAGATTAGTGAAATGTGGCCTTACTTCATTTTCTTAGGTGTAAACTTTGTTTTATTTATGGTTATTGGCAAAAATGCACGTTTGATGTTATCCGTTTTTGCTATAGTTAATATTGCTTTCTTAGCTACGGCAATATTTAAAGTGCCAGGTATGATGGTTTGGCCGATCTTATCGATAGGTTTATTTAACTCTATTATGTGGTCAAATATATTCTCTATGGCCATTAAAGATCTAAATACTTATACTAGTCAGGGTTCATCTTTATTAGTGATGGCTATTTTGGGTGGTGCTATTGTGCCAGCTTTACAAGGTTTGCTTGCAGATTACATTTCATTAGAATATTCATTTATTTTACCGGTACTTTGCTTCTTGTATCTGTTCTATTACGGAGCTAGGTACAATAAGATTAAAACTGAAGCTGTAGAATCTAAATAAACATTTGCAAATGACATCTCAATTATATCCCTTAAAGTTTAAAACCATCTATAAAGATAAGATCTGGGGTGGGAGTAAAATAAAAGATTTTTTAGGTAAGGATTTTTCTCCGCTACCAAATTGTGGCGAAACTTGGGAGCTAAGTGGCGTAGAAGGTAACGTTTCTTTTGTTGCTAATGGAGAATTAGAAGGTGAGCCTTTAACTACCCTAATAGCTCAATACAAAGAACAGTTGCTAGGGGAGAAGGTCTATAAGACTTATGGTGGCAAATTTCCATTACTTATTAAGTTTATAGATGCCAACGATGATTTATCTATACAGGTGCACCCTGATGATGAGTTAGCACAGAAGAGGCACAATTCGTTTGGTAAAACTGAAATGTGGTACATCATTCAGGCAGATAAAGATGCTACTTTAATCACAGGCTTTAATCAAGAAGTGAATAAAGAGAAGTATTTAGAGTATTTTGAAAATGGTAAGCTTACGGAAATCCTTAATAAGGAGAAAGTAGATAAAGATGATGTGTTCTTTATTCCTGCAGGCCGTGTTCATACTATAGGCAAAGGAATTATGCTCGCTGAAATTCAGCAAAGCTCTGATGTTACTTATCGTATTTATGACTTTGATCGTACTGATGATAAAGGCAATAAAAGAGAGCTTCATGTTGAAGAGGCTGTGGATGCAATTGATTATAAATACTACGATGAATATAAATCTAACAAACCTCTAGAAGTGAATAAAGCTACAGCTATTGTAGAATGTCCATTTTTTGAGACCAATAGGTTGATATTTGATAAGCCTACTACACGTGATTATGCTCACTTAGATTCTTTCGTTATTTATGTTTGCTTAGAAGGTTCTAGCAAAATAAAAGGCGAGGGCTTTGAGATAGATTGTACAATGGGGGAGGTAGTTTTGATACCGGCTGTGTTGAGTTCAGTAGAAATTATACCTGCAGGCGAGAGTAAAATATTAGAAACATATATTCCTTAAATAACTTCAGTTATTTAAAATGAAAAAGGGCATTCAACAGAATGCCCTTTTTTTGTATTATTAGTATCAATTAGACAGCTACAGCCGCTAATTCATTTACTTTTTTTGCTATTGCTTCTTGTAGTTCTTTGGATGCAGGAAGTAATGGTAATCTTACATAATGCTCACAAACACCTAATGCTGCTAGTGCTTGTTTTACACCTACAGGATTACTTTCACTGTACATTAATGGGTTAATATCTAATAGTTTAAAGGCTTCTTCAGATGCTTTTTGGTAGTTGCCAGCAAAGGCAGCATCTTTCATGTTTTTGAAGATATTACCAAAAGCATTTGCCATTACTGATATCACCCCTTTGGCTCCTATAGAATACAGCGGCACAGTAAGCATGTCATCACCAGAAATAAGCATAAAGTCTTCTGGTTTATGTTTACTTATAGCCAGTGCTTGTTCCATGTTGCCAGAGGCATCTTTAACACCTATTATATTTTCATGTTCTGCTAACTTTAATATAGTTTCAGCAGACATGTTAGAGGCTGTTCTTCCAGGCACATTATAAAGTATAACAGGTACTGGGCTATTATCAGCAATGTGAATATAGTGCTGAATAATACCTTGCTGCGATGGCTTGTTGTAGTACGGGCTAACAGATAGAATAGCATCTACACTATCTAAATTAGTCTCTTTAGTAATTTTTACCGTAGCGGCAGTATCATTAACTCCAATACCGTACACAATAGGCAAGTTATGCTTATTGTTATCTTTAGTGTGCTGAAGAATTTTGTTTTTATCATCTAAAGAAATGGTAGACCCCTCACCAGTAGTGCCGAGTACTACATAATAATCCACTCCCTGTTTTGCTGTGTAATCTAATAAGTTAGAGTATGCAGCAAAATCAATGTTGTTTTCTTTGTCAAAAGGGGTAACTAAGGCGACCCCCGTACCATGCAATTTAGACATATTTATCAATTCAAAATTCTTGTATATTTATACATTTGATCGGTAAGAGGTTCAATGTTATCATTGCTTTCTACGCTTATTAGTAAGTCGCAGAACTCATTGTTCTCTTCACTGAATTTACCTACTCTACACTTCGCTTTACTCATCGCCAAAATATTTTGCATTATTGGAGTGGGCTCAGTATCAAGGTAAAAAAGGAAATCGAACTGCTTATTCACAAACTTCAAAACCTGATCGGCCGTAAAGTTACCCCAAAAAGTGATATCATCAGCAGTGAAAAAATCAAAAAGGAACTCAAAGTTTTCTGCACCTTTAGGACGAAAAGCTAAAACTTGAACTTTTTTGCTATCTCTTTCTAATTTTTTTACAAACTCCTTTACATGCACATGTTTCGATTTATCCGAGATACTAAAAATAACACCTATATTTTCGGCTTGTTGATAATCCGTGCTGTGTCGTAATACGTTATCGTGTTTTAACAGATTACGTGTTTTATGTAAGAGTAATTTTTTGTTGATCATAGTTACTCGCTTATCATGGCCTCAAAATCATGCTCAGAAATAATATTCACGCCTAATTTCTCTGCCTTTTCTTTTTTTGCAGGTCCCATTTTGTCTCCTGCTATTAAGTAATTGAGCTTGCCAGAGATTGAAGATACAACTTTGCCACCGTGTTGTTGAATTAATTCTTTTAATTCGTCTCTTCCATATTTCTCAAACATTCCTGAAATAACGAAAGTTTGTCCCGTAAGATTATCTGAAAGATTATTACTTTCATTTTCGACAACTTCCATTTGTAAACCTGCGGCTTTTAATCTTTCTATTTCAGCTTTATTTTCTTCTTGGCTGAAATGGTTAACCAGACTGCTCGCTATTCTTTCGCCTATTTCAGGCACTGCAATGAGCTCCTCTTGGCTTGCATTTATTATGTTATCAATATTTTTGAAATGGTTGGCTAGCTTTTCGGCTACCGTTTTGCCCACATACCTTATGCCTAAGCCAAACAATACATTGGCAAATTCTATTTCTTTTGATGCCTCAATTCCTTTCAGGGCGTTTTTAGTACTTAAATCTTTAAAGCCTTCTAATTGGAATATATCATCGTAGGTCAACTTATATAAGTCTGCGGGGCTTTTTATTAATTCTTTTTCATATAGCAGGTTGATGGTTCGTTCACCCAGGCTGTCAATGTTCATGGCTTTGCGCTGAATGAAATGCTCTATTCTGCCCTTTATCTGCGGAGGACAGTTTTTTGAGTTAGGGCAGTAATGTACCGCTTCGCCTTCATATCTTATTAATTCTGTGTTGCACTCTGGGCAGTGAGTGATATAATCTACCGGTTGTAGCTCAGGTGTACGAGCGGTTAAATCTACACCTGTTACTTTAGGTATAATTTCACCTCCTTTTTCAACAAAAACCATGTCGCCTACGCGTAGGTCAAGGCGTGCAATTTCATTAGCATTATGTAATGAAGCTCTTTTTACCGTAGTGCCCGCTAGCTGCACAGGATCTAATTCTGCAACAGGGGTGATGGCTCCAGTTCTTCCTACCTGATAGGTAATTTGATTAAGTCTGGTAGCCGCATTCTCTGCTTTATATTTATATGCAATGGCCCAGCGCGGACTTTTGGCTGTAAAGCCTAGTTCTTGCTGCTGTGCTATGCTATTTACTTTTATTACAATACCATCTGTTTCCAGTGGCAAGTCATGTCGTTTGGTTTCCCACTCACTTATATAGGCAAGCACATCTTGAATATTTTTACACTTTTTATATGTAGGAGAGACATTGAACTGCAAACGCTCAAGCATTTTAATGGCTTCTTCGTGCGTATCTACATTTAAGTTCTCTCCATTTACAGCGTATAAATAACAGTCTAGTTTACGCTTGGCTACTGCCGCTGAATCTTGCATTTTTAAACTTCCTGAAGTGGTGTTTCGGGCATTAGCATATTCCTCTTCACCTATCTGCTTTCGTTGTTCGTTTATAGCACTAAAAACCTTTTTAGGCATAAATGCTTCGCCTCTAGCTTCAAATTCTGCAGGAAAATCTCCTTTTAAACGTAATGGAAGGCTTTTTATAGTTTTTACGTTGAAGGTGATATCATCACCTCTAACTCCATCACCTCGTGTAACACCGCGGGTTAGTATGCCGTTTTCGTAAGTTACGCTTAATGCTACTCCATCAAATTTTAACTCACATATATATTCATACGCATCAGTACCTAATCCTTTTTCTATTCTTTTGTCAAAGTCTTCTAAGTCTTCTTTTGAATATGTATTGCCCAAAGACAGCATGGGCGTTTTATGATATACCGTATCAAACGCTTTAGTTACTGTTCCGCCTACGCGGTGCGAGGGTGAGTCAGGGTAGTTAAACTCTGGGAATTGTTTTTCTAAATCTATTAATGTGTTAAGAAGCTGATCAAACTCATAATCAGATATTTCTGATGTGTCATTTTGATAATATTGCTCATTATAATGATTGATTTTTTCTGTGAGCTCTGCTATCTTTTTTTGTGCTTCTTCTTTTGTCATTATTAGTTAATCAGTGATCTGTAAAAGTACTTAAAGTATATAAAAAAAAGAAAGATGAACCCGTTGCCGAATTCATCTTTCTATACTGGTAATATTTATATTCCCTTTTATTTGGTAGGGTCTTCAAAGGCTTTAGTACTGCTTTTTACATCAAAGCTATTATTTCCTTTGTCAATGTCTGCCATTCTGTGAGTAGGGTCTATTTCAATACTTTTGATTGAAGATAATTTACTGTTAATTTTTACTGTATAAGTAGGGTAGGTCCATGGCCATGCTGCTTCAGTAATTCTGGTAGCTGTTTTATCTTCTACATCTTTACCGCCAAGCATAACGCGTAGTGGCATATAGTAAATTTCTTTAGATCCATCTTCATATTCAACATAAAGGTCAATAGGCATCATAACATCACCTTTGCGTTGTAAGGTAACGTATGTGGCATTTCCATCACTAACCACATTATTAATGGCATAATCTATTTGATCTGTAGTGTAAACGAACTTCTCAAGGTACCAATCTAACTGTAGGCCAGAAGTTTTTTCCATTATTCTGATAAAATCGGCTGATGTAGGGTGTTTAAATTTCCAAGTATTGAAATACCTTAACATCCCTTTTTTGAAAGTCTCTTCACCTACTATATAACTAAGCTGACTTAAAAACACTGCACCTTTTGAGTATGAATTGATGCTATAAGAACGATTAGTGTGGTAATGATCAGCATGTGTTGTTAAAGGCTCTTCTTTTCCGCCAGATGCTTGGTAAAAATAACCTCTATATGATCCTGCGTGAGGGTTGTCAGTACTTTCAGGGTTTAAAAGGTGCTGCATAGTAAGGTTAGAAGCAAAAGTTGTAAAACCTTCGTCCATCCAAGGGTATAAGCTTTCGTTAGTAGCTAAAACGCCTTGATACCAGCTATGAAGCATTTCATGAACAGAAACTCCTAATAAGCTGTTGAAGTTTCTTCCTCCCGTAATAAGGGTAGACATTGGATATTCCATTCCTCCATCTCCACCTTGTACAAATGAAAATTGCTCGTAAGGATATTTTCCAAAGTTCTCGCTCACGTATTGCATTGCCTTTACCATGTATTCTGGTAGTTGTTGCCATGCATCTTTTGTTTCTTCAGTTTCCTGATATATGAAATGTAACGTAGGTCCATTAGGAACCTGAGCCGTTACATGTTTGTAATCAGGGTCAGCAGCCCACATAAAGTCATGTACGTTGGGAGCTTTAAAGTGCCAAGTTATAGGCTTGTCAGAAGGTTTAACTTCTGTACCTGCAGGCTCATAACCATGGCCCACTTTTTCTGGGTTTTGTAAATATCCTGTTCCGCCTAGTGTATAGGTAGGGTCAATAGTGATTTTTACATCGAAATCTCCCCAAATACCGTAAAATTCTCTTCCTACATAAGGGTCGGTGTGCCATCCTAATTCGTCATATTCGCACATTTTAGGATACCATTGTGACATAGAATACGATACCCCTTCGGCATTATCTCTTCCCGACCTTCTGATCTGTTTAGGTACTTGGCCATCAAATTCCATGGTGAAGGTAGCTTTGTCTCCAGGTAAAATTGGCTTAGCCAAAACTACTTCTAAAATAGTTCCTTCAGTTTTGTAAGTTACGCTTTTGCCATTTTGCTTTAATGAAGTAACGTGCTCATAACCAATTTCATCTGCAGATAGCTTTGAAATTCGATCGCCCACACGCTTATCAGGATCTTCAATGTTTAAAGATCTGATATCCATCATGCTACCAGGCTGAAATGCATTAAAATACAAGTGGTAGTATACCTTGTTTAACGTATCATATGAGTTGTTATAATAAACAAGTTTTTGTTTACCGGTATACTGATGTTTCTGTACATCCATATTTACATCCATGGAGTACTCAGCACGCTGTTGCCAGTAGTGCGTAGAGTTTTTGGATTGGCTAATACCTAAAAGTGGGATTAGCGTTAAGATTAATGTCAGTTTTTTATAAATGTGCATATAATCTGTTGTTAAAAAATTATTTATTTCCACCAAGCTATTAAAATGTGGCTTATAATCAAACTAGTATGTGCTGGACGGTATCAGTCTAGTTCTTCAAGCGTCTCAGCTAAACTTTCTTCAGTAGTTTTTAATTTCTTTTTGCAGTCTTTAATTAGAATGGCTGCCCGTTTTACTAAGGCAGATAATTCATCCACATCAGGTTCACCACTCTCTATTTGAGCTATGATTGACTCAATTTCTTCTACAGCGTCTTGGTAATTAACTTTTTTCTTTGCCATCTTTTTTATTGAATGAATCTATTGTACTTGTAATAATTTGTTTTGAAGTTTCAGTAACTATTTTATCACCCGGCTTGGCTGTGGTTTTGCTTAAAAGCTTGCCGTTTACTGTAGTAATAGAATAGCCACGTTTTAATATGGTTTCTGGGTTGAGTAGCTGCAGGGCTTTATCTGCTAATTCTAATTGCCTTTGTTGCGACTGGAAGAAATGCTTGGCATTCGTTTTTAACTGATGCGACATGCTTTCCAGTTTATATTTAGAATCAGATAACTTTCCTTTTATCCCAGATTTAATTTGATAGCCAAATGTGTTGAGCTTTTGAGTTTCTAAATTGATGGTTTGAACAGCAGTATTATATATGCGAGCAAAATATTCATCCATTTTAGTTTCAAAAGCTCGTATACCCGCAATTAGAAACTCCGCTACAGCAGTAGGGGTTTTCATTTGTGTGTGGGCTACTAAATCAGCAATGGTTTCATCTCTTTCATGACCAATACCTGTAATAATAGGTAGCGGAAATTGAGCAATATGGTTGGCAAGCTCGTACTCATCAAAACAATCGAGATCAATCTGGCTGCCTCCACCTCTGATAATTACCAAAACGTCAAAGTCATCAATTTGATCATATACTTGCATCATAGCAGTTATAATGGATTCAGCAGCCTTATCACCTTGCATTACGGCTTTAAAAAGTTTTGTGCTGATGTTATAGCCAAAAGAGTTTTGTTCTATTTGATCCATAAAATCACCATAACCTGCAGCAGAAGGAGAGCTAATAACCGCAATTTTTTGAGGCACAACAGGGAGCGGATGCATTTTATTCATGTCATAGACTCCTTCAGCGATTAATTTATCAATAATCTCCTTTCTTCTACGTGCTCTCTCTCCTAAGGTGAAATTAGCATCTATATCTTTTATGTTAACACTTAAGCCATACAACTCGTGATACTGAATGGTAAGGTTGCATAAAATTTGAATGCCAGGCCTGAGACTTTCGCCTGTCATGCCTTCAAACCAAGTGCTTAGATTTCTATAAGTGTAAGACCAAATGGTGCCTCTGGTTTTGGCTATTACTTTGTCATCTACTTTTTCAATTAGCTCTAAGTAGCAGTGCCCACTTTGATTGCTGCGCATTTCACCAATTTCGGCCACTACCCAGTAAGAAGGGGCGAGGTTTGCGTCTAGTGTTTGCTTTACTAATTGGTTGAGTTTGTATAATGATAGGTGTTCCATAATTCAGGAACACAAAATTATCTAATTGTAAGCACTAATGTGTAATATAATGAGAGTAAGAAGAGAGATTAGTGTCTAAAAAACAAAAGCCACTTTTTGAGTAAAAAGTGGCTTTTGAATATTGTAAAATATATAATTTATATTTCTCTAAGGGTTTCTATAAGTCCTGCATTTTTACCTTTAAACCTTACTACTAATAGTGGTTGGTTCATTTTCTCATTTACCATTTTTTCTGCCAAGCTACCTAAGAAAAGTGCAGCAGCAGCAGTCCTTCCTTTGGCGCCAATAACCACAAAGCCTACCTTTTCTGAGTCTGCCAAATCATAAATGTCACTAGCAAGGTTGTCGTTGGTATCAAGAGAATAAACATCTCTGATTTTCATGCCTCTTGGTTCTATTTTTTTGAAGAATTTATCGAAACTTTCTTTGGCATTAGATTTCATTATTTCTCCAAACTCATCAAACGTTTTACCAGTGTAATGATAGCCAGCTGGTACATTGTAAACGTTTTGGCAAATAATTTCACTTTCTTCGCCCGTTCTTACCGCAAAGTCTATAGTTTGATCTACGGCTAACTTTGCATAGTTAGAGAAGTCAATAGGTACCAAAAGCTTTCTTACGTTTGGCTCTTCAGCATTTTCAGGAACAATAAGTAGGTTGCAACTAGCCCTTCTTGCCAATCTCATGGTTGTAACGCCCGTAGCATCATCACCTTTCTTTTGACCTACTATAATAAGGTCTGCTTGTTCTTTATTGGCTAAGTTAAGAAATGTGGGAGCTTGCCCTTTTCTTACCAAATAAACCACTTTTACCTTTTTCTTGGGGTGAAAATGATTATTAACAACCTCTTTAAGCTTGTTTTTGCGCTCTCTTAATGCAGTTTCTTCAATTTCAGGAAATTCTTTACGCACCTGTGTGGGCACATTAAGGTTTCTAACAATGTTTACAAAACTTACTTTTTCTGCTGATGTATTGTCTACAAGATAAGTCGCAAACTTGACGAGAGTTTCGTCCATTGCAGAGGTGTCAAGGCCTACAAATATATTTTTAAATGGTTCCATTAATCATGGTTTTGAGACTAGGTTGCAAAGCTATTTATTTGGTGATATTTTAGGTCACAATCTAATCAAATATTAAAAATTTTTAATCAATTCGTCCGCTATGGTTTCTACGCTTTCTTTTGAATGCGTAGGGAAATTGGCAATCCTGATGTGGTTAGCCTTAAATTTTCCATATCCACTGCCTAGAACAATATTCTTTTCTTTTAGTTTAGAAATTACTGCTTCGCTTCCCATTTCACATTCTGCTACCAAAGTAGTTTTTGAGCGGTGCGCCTCTTCTTTCACAAAAGGAGTTAAGCTTTTGGCATCTTGAAAAGCATTATATAAAACCGCAGCTTTATATTCTGTCTCTCTTCTAATTTGTTCTACCCCTTTATTAAGCATGTCTCCGGTTACTTTACCTAGTAAATAGATGCCCAAAACGTTAGGGGTCTCTGATGTTTGGTTTTTAGCTGCTTTCTCTAAAATAGATGGAATACTGTGATAAGATCCTATATTCTTACCTGAGTTAAGCTTTTCTTCAGCCTTAGCTACACATCTATTATTGAAAATCCATACGCCTAAACCGGCAGGTAAACCGAAGCACTTTTGCACACTGAAATAGGCCGTGTCTACTAAGCTATAATCTACTTTAGCATAAGGTGCTGAAGACACCACGTCTAGTGATATCAACTGATTCGGAAACGCTGAACGTAGTTGTTCTATGTGCTCTATAGGTTGCGTGGCACCTGTGCTGGTTTCATTATGGGTTAAGCCGATTAGCTCTACTGATTCGGGTATAAGTACATCGGCAGGAGATACTATTTTACCTTCTTCGGCAACTTGGCTCAAGGCATTTATTTGATAGTTAGTCGCTATTTCGTGAAACCTTTTAGAAAATGCACCATTTACAAAATGAAAAGATTCATGCATTATTAAATTTTGTACAATTCTTTCCCATACCTCTGTGGCTGATCCTGTAAATACCACATGATAATCTTCTGGTATGTTTAGTAATGCTCTAATATTATTTACAGCCGTTTTATGGATTTCCTCATATTTCTTGCTTCTATGAGATATAGATGCCACATCTTCTCTTAAAGCAGATTTGATATGATCTTCAACAGTAAAATATAGCTGAGAAGGGCCGGGCGTGAAATACATGTTTTTCATTTGTGGTTTTGATTATTTAGGAAGTCTCAAAATTAGTTAACAGAGTTCATATTAAAATAATATAAAACAGATTATTCGTAATGGTATAATAACCGCTCATTTATGATGGAGTAATGGTAGGGAAATACATTTGTAATGTAAGGGACTAATTAGTGAATGCCCTGCAAGTTTGGGTTGAAGGCTTCGGGGCATTCTTTTATTCATTATGGCAAAAAACAAACGTCCGGTTGATATAGCAGTGATTTCAGATGTACATCTTGGTACATATGGATGCAACGCAGAGTGCTTGCTCAAATACCTAAAAAGTATAGAGCCAAAGAAGCTTATTCTAAATGGTGATATTATAGATATATGGCAATTTAGCAAGCGCTACTGGCCTTCTTCGCACATGAAGGTGGTTAAGCATATTACTGGCCTGCTAAGTAAGGGCACTGAAGTGGTTTACATTACGGGTAATCACGATGAAATGCTTAGAAAATTTGTAGGGTTTAAACTGGGTAAATTTAGGATAGAGAATAAGTTACTTTTAGAAATGGAGGGGGAGCAAACATGGATTTTTCATGGAGATGTGTTTGATGTTACTATGCAGCATTCCAAATGGTTAGCTAAGCTAGGGGCGGTAGGTTACGATTCTTTGATCCTAATAAACACATTTATCAACTTCATTTCTAAAAGCTTGGGCAGAGGTAAAATATCACTGTCAAAAAGAATCAAGAATAGTGTTAAATCGGCTGTCAAATTTATTGATGACTTTGAAACTACTGCAGCCGAAATTGCCATCAGTAATAATTATGATTACGTATTGTGCGGACACATTCACCAGCCTCAGCATAGAGTAATTCATAGTGAAAAAGGAAGTGTAACTTATTTAAATTCGGGTGATTGGGTGGAGAATTTGACGGCTTTAGAATACAATAATGGAGAATGGCAGGTTTATACTTATCAAGATGACCCACTGATGCTAGTTCAGGAAGAGGCAGATCAGAGTGATAACCAACCAGAACTTGATAATGATAATATCTTCAAGGCTATGGTTTCTGAGTTTTTAACAGTCAATTCATAATGAAGATTTTATATGCAATACAAGGCACTGGCAATGGCCACATCAGCCGTGCTATGGATGTGGGGCCAGCGCTAGAAAAATTTGGTGAGGTAGATTACTTGCTTAGTGGGGCTCAGGTTGAAGTGAATTTTAATAAAGAAATAAAGTACAGGTCTCAGGGGCTTAGCTTTTATTTTGGCAAGAGTGGTGGCATTAACTATACTAAAACATTGCACAAAAATGCTTCTCTAAAGTTGTACAATGAAATTAAGGCATTCCCTTTAGAACAATACGATCTCATTTTTAATGATTTTGAACCAATTACCGCATGGGCAGCGAAGCGCAAGGGGCTAAAGTGTATCGGCCTGAGCCACCAAGGAGCGCTGCTAAGTAATAAATGCCCAAAGCCGGACAGCGAAGATGTGATAAGCTCGCTAATACTTAAAAAATATGCGCCAGCATCGGTTAATTATGGTTTTCACTTTAGTGCTTTTGATGATAACATTTATACTCCAGTAGTGAGGCAGGCCATTAGAAACCTACAAGTGGCTGATAAAGGACATTACACCGTGTATTTGCCTGCATATGCTGATGAAAAGATTATTAAAGTACTAACTCAAATCAAAGGGGTGAGGTGGCAAGTGTTTTCTAAGCATGCTAGTTCAGCTTATGAGGTAGATAATGTAAGCATTTCGGTCATTAATAATGACAAGTTTATAACCAGCATGGCCAGTGCCACAGGAGTATTGTGCGGAGCAGGCTTTGAGACACCGGCCGAGGCACTGTTTTTAGGAAAAAAGCTAATGGTAATTCCTATGAAAGGCCAATACGAACAGCATTGTAATGCTGCAGCATTGAAAACCATGGGTGTGCCCGTAATTAAGAAATTGAAGAAGAAAAAGATAGATAAAATAAAAGATTGGATAGAAACAGAAATGGAAGTAGGAGTGGACTATCCGGATGAGACAGAAGAAGTGGTGAAGAAGATAATTGAAAAGGAATCTTGAGTAATGAATAATCAACAGCATAAAATATTATTGGTAGATGATGATAAAGACATCTTAGACCTTTTAAAATATAATTTGATAAAAGAAGGGTATCAGGTAGAGGTGGAGAGGAAAAGTACCCGCTCACTAGAAACGGCCTCTAAGTTTAATCCAGACCTTATTGTACTTGATATTATGATGCCCAAGTTGAACGGGATAGAGGTTTGTCGTCAGCTGAGGCAGCAGCCAGAGTTTCAGAATACCTATATTTTTTTCTTAACGGCTAAGTCAGAAAAGGAACTGCAATCTGAAGCGCTGTGTATTGGCGGAGATGATTATATAGAGAAAATTACTGGCTTAAGAGCACTTACACATAAAATTAGTACAGTGCTGAAAAATAACCTGGTAATAAGGAAGAGTATTAATAAAATCACATATGGTGATTTTGCTATCGATAGGTTTACGCATTCAGTAATTTACAACAATAAAACGGTGGTGTTGCCAGATCATGAGTTTGAACTGCTATACTTTTTTGCGCAGAACCCTCAGAAAGAAATTACGAGCGAAAGTTTGCTCAATAATATATGGGGATCAGATGTGTACCTGATTTCCAAATCGGTAGATAACTACGTGAGCAATATAATAAAGAAGCTAGGTAATAAAATTATAGCGAAGATTAACGATAATCAATATCGTTTTGAGCTTCATAATTAAAGTGTTATTCATAAAATGAAGAAGGCTTATTGAAGCCTTCTTCATTTTTTTATCGAAATACTTAAGGAGCTAACCTGTTGATTTGCCATTTCTCTTGAGAGAAGGTGTACACTAAGCGGTCGTGCAAACGGCTAGGTCTACCTTGCCAAAATTCAATTAAAAATGGCTTTACCAAATAACCTCCCCATTGCTCAGGCTTAGGCAAAACCTCTGCGTCTTTATACTTTTCCGTAAGTTTGGCTTGTCTTTCTTCTAAGATTTCTCGGCTTTCAATTACAGAGCTTTGTGGAGAAGACCACGCTCCAATTTGACTAGCTTTTGGCCTACTCTGAAAGTACTGTTCTGACTTTTCCTTTTCAAGCTTCGAAGCCATCCCTTGTATTCTAACCTGCCTTTCTAGCTCAGGCCAAAAGAAGGTGAGCGCTACAGCAGGATTATTTTCCATTTCTTTACCCTTGCTACTTTGGTAGTTGGTAAAAAAGCTAAACCCATCTTTAGTTACATCCTTTAACAGTAGAATACGGCTATTGGGGAACCCCTGAGGGGTAACAGTGCATACATTCATGGCTGTAGGTTCATTTACCTTAGCAGTAATGGCTTCTGTAAGCCATTTCTCGAATTGAACTACAGGGTTTTTATTAACATCAGCCTCATTTAAGGCCTGAAGTGTATAATCTTTTCGTAAATCGGCAATATTTTTATTCATAACCTCATGATTTATGCTCAAATTTAAAATCTTTGTGTGTTTATGAGGTAAGAATTTTTAATAATTACACAATTCTCTTTATTTGAGCCTAAAGTATGAGGCCGCTAATACACGGCTAATGGTATTAGTGAAACTGTGGTGTGCTGAAGCTAATTAATAGATGTAGTAGGTTTTTAAGTTGATTCTTATTAGTTTCTAGTACATAGTGCCACTAAAACGAAAGTTTTCTATTTATTTGTGTGCATTGCCCAGTGAAGTATGAATAGTAAGTGCCAAAATCAAAATGTGATAATTTTTTGTTAAAATGGGCTTTTTTATTTTGACAAAGGATATACATATACGAGATTAGGAGAGTTGAATGAAATTGAAGCCAAAGTGTAACATTGTTTACCTTTAAAACACGCTTTACATTAAATGGATTATTTTAACTTTAAAAATAGTATGCTTCCAGAAAAAGGCAGTTTGCTTATTTCTGAGCCTTTTCTGCCCGATCCTAATTTTGAAAGGACGGTAGTACTGCTTTGCGAGCACAGTGAAGAGGGCTCTTTCGGATTTGTACTCAACAAAATGTCGCAAGTTACGTTAGACGAAATTCTAGAAGATGTAGAGAGTTTTAGAGAAAGTATCTATATAGGAGGGCCGGTAGAGCAAAATACGCTACACTTTATATATAGAGGCGGTGATTGGTTGAGGGGAGGCATAGAAGTGTCGCAAGGTGTTTTTTGGGGAGGTGATTTTGAGGAGCTACTAGCTTTGATAGAAAAGCAGGAGGTAAAGAGTGAAGACATCAGGTTTTTTATTGGATACTCGGGTTGGTCAGAAGGCCAGCTAGAAAAAGAGTTGGAATCAGACTCATGGATAGTAGCTAATTATGCTACTCCAGAACTTGTTTTTGACACTAAAGAAGATGAATTATGGAAGATAGTGTTAAAGCAAATGGGTGGACGATTTGATGTATATTCAAATTATCCTACAGACCCACGTTTAAATTAAATGAATTTCTTATTTTTACGGTTATACAGGTAGAAAACTGCACATAATGGACAAAGAAAAGGACATTAAAGAAGTAGACGTTAACAATACCGATCAGCAGGAACTAGAAAAGCAGGAGGTACACATGGATCAGGATAAGCAAGCTCAAGATGAGCTAAATGAAGACAAAAATGTAGCTAACCACGATGAAAGCGTAGCTACAGAAGAAACTAATTTAAACACTCAGACAGAAGCTGAGTCTTCAGGCGAAATGGCACCAGATGCTGATTCGAAAGAGAAGGCTAGCCGCGAGCTGAATTCTGAAGAAGATCTTGCTGAGAAGGGAGATGACGATCATGACGATGATGATGAGCACGAGGAGGAAGTAGATTATTCGGAATTCTCCAAGGAAGAACTGGTGGAGCTCATTAAATCATTGGCTAAAGATGATAATGTGCAGAAATCTGATCGTATTGCTAAAACTATAAAACCTCTTTTCGAGGGTTTAAGAGACAAAGAAAAAGACGAAGCCTTAAAGAAATTCATTGCTGATGGTGGTGAAGAAAATGACTTTGACTACAAATACTCTGAACTAGATAATAGGTTTGATGCGAACTTTAAATTGATTAGAGATCGCAAGCATCAAGAAGCGAAAAATAAGGAACAACAAAAGGAAAATAATCTTAAGAAAAAGCAAGATATCCTTGAAAAGTTAAGAGAGTTTGTTGATTCTGAAGAGACTAATATCAGTTTTGATGCTTTTAAAGAGCTTCAAATACAATGGAAAGAAATAGGTGCTGTACCAGGTGCTCATGCAAAGACGCTCTGGGCTAATTACAATGCACTTATCGATCGTTTTTACGATAATAGAAGTATCTACTTTGAACTGAAGGAGCTTGATAGAAAGAGAAACCTTGAGTCAAAGATAGAGCTTTGTGAAAGGGCAGAGGCGCTTGTAAGCTATGAAAATCTAAAAGATGCGATAAAGGAATTAAATGAGTTGCATCATGAATTCAAGCATATTGGTCCAGTGCCAAAAGATGATCAGGAAGCTTTATGGCAAAGATTTAAAGGGGCTTCTGATTCTGTTTATTTGCGTAGAAAAGAATATGTAGATAAGCTGAAGGAAGAATTAGAAGCAAACTATAAAGTTAAATATCAGCTTGCAGAAGAAGTTCAGGAATTTGCTGGCTTTGATTCTGATAGAATTAAAGAATGGAATGCGAAGACCAAGGACATAATGGAAGTGCAGAAGAAGTGGGAGGCTACCGGAGGTTTACCAAGAGCAAAAGCTAAGGAGGTAAATAAGAAATTCTGGGGCACGTTTAAAACATTCTTCAATAACAAAAGTGCTTTCTTTAAAAGGTTAGATGCGGAACGAGAAGGGAACCTTGAAAAGAAAAAAGCGCTAGTAGAAAAGGCTGAGGCTTTAAAGGATAATACTGACTGGCAAAAAACGGCCGATCAGTTTAAGCAATTGCAAAAAGACTGGAAAGCTATCGGGCCGGTGCCAGAGAAGTTTAGAGAGTCTATCTACAGTGAGTTTAAGGCGGCTGCTGATTATTTCTTTGATAAGAAAAGATCTAGCAATAGTGAAATAGAAAAAGAGTACGAAGATAACCTTAAAGAAAAGGAAGAGATTTGTAATGCTATTGAGCAGATGGCGCAAGATAAGTCTGATGACCTTGATAAATTAAGAGAGCTTCAGGATAGATTTGAGCAAATTGGCTTTGTACCTAGAAAAAGCATTGGTCAGATAAAAAATAGATACTCTGAAGTGGTTGATAAGTTTATCAATAATATGGAAGGTATCAGTAAAGAAGACAAGAAGGAGATTAAGCTTGAAAATCAAGTTAATAAAATTCTTAGTGGTCCAAATGCTGATCAGAAAATTTACAGAAAAGAACAAGCTTTAAGAAAGCAAATAGGTAAGGTGGAAAATGATATTGCACTATGGAAGAATAACCTTGAGTTCTTTGCTTCATCAAAAACAGCAGATAAGCTTAAAGATGAATTTAATGATAAAATAAAAGCAGCTAACGAAGAGCTCAAGAGCCTTAAAAAGCAGCTCAGAATAATCAGAACGGTTAGTTAAGAAAAAAAATGTAAATAATTTTGATCAGTATTTGCATTTAAAATACTGATCATTATATTTGCACTCCATTACAGCGAAAAGGGTTCTAAAGAGAACAAAATGCTGAAATATTGAGGCCCCCATAGCTCAGCTGGCCAGAGCAACTGACTTGTAATCAGTAGGTCGTTGGTTCGAATCCGACTGGGGGCTCTAACCTTCTTCATGTAGAAGGTTTTTTTATGTCCTTGATGAAAATTTTAAAAAATAAAATCTTTTAAAATTTTGACATTTAAAATGAGATGCTTATCATTGCACTCCATTAAGGAAAAAGAGATTCAAATGAGAATTTCTTCGTTGAAAATATCAATAGGCCCCCATAGCTCAGCTGGCCAGAGCAACTGACTTGTAATCAGTAGGTCGTTGGTTCGAATCCGACTGGGGGCTCACAAAAAAGGCTTCTAAATTATTTAGAAGCCTTTTTTTATGTCTTTTTTGTAATAGTGTTAGCTTGTTTTTACTTTCTTGTGTCGAGCGATATTATTAACAAACTTTCTGTATCGGTTAAGGCCATATTGGTTCACAAATAACCTCATGGCAAAATATACATCGCCCTCATTGTCTTTGATGCTTTGAATAATTTCTTCCATAAAGGCTTCTCGTATAATCTTTGGAGAGCTGTGCGGTAGAAATTTCAATATTTCATGAGATACCACATCTGAGTTAACACCCTTCAACGTCAATTCAATAGATTTATGGATATAAGCGTCTAAGTAATGATCATGGTTGTCTTCAATTAAGGTCTCACAATATTTTTCTATGGAGTCCATAATTAACTTTGGGCCTACTGGTGTTAATTGCACCTTATCGTCAGCGCTCGTTTTGCTTTTAGAAGAAGCTATGTTGTAGAAATTAAGGTTGGTGATGCCTTTTATTCCTAGCCCTATAGATAATGGGTTTAAGATAGCGGCAACCTCTCCAGTTGGTAATAGATTTTCTTTCAGAAGTATCCAGTAGATGAATACAGCAAGAAGTCCATGTGCTAGTCCGTAAAAATGGAAGGGTATGGAGATCTTAAATAATAGTAAATAATTTTTTTTAAACTTTCTGTGGCCATATTCAAGCATGGAAATGGGGTAGGCGACAAGAAATGTAATAAGAAAGTTTAGGTAAGGTTCAGGTGGAGTTGGGTTCATGAAATGGGAGGATTATAGACTAGGCCACTTTAGATTGGCCTTCCTCAGTTAAATATATCTGATTGTTAAATAATTTTACAAGCCCTTTGGCTGAAAAGCGTTCAATTATTTTTCTAACGTCTTCAGTAGGAGCATTTATTTTGTAAGACAATACATCAATACTGATGCTTGAGATACTGTCGTCTAACAAATCGGTTAATGTTTTGGCGACAGTCAGTGATAAAGGTTCTGCCATTTTCATATCAATTGATTTTACAAAATAAGCAATATTTTTAGTAAATAGTTTAATATCTGGTAAAATCTTAACAAAAAGGTACGTATAAAAATTCTTGTAGAATAAAATAAAAGCCCCATACGGGGCTTTTATTTTATTTAATGATAAGCTTTCTAGTAAATGATTGATTTCCTGTAGCTACTTCGTAAAAGTAAATGCCAGGAAATAATGTAGCTGTATTTATTAATGATGAGTATACGCCAGCAGGTTGATTGCTGAATTGGTATGACTGAATTTCTTTGCCTTGACTGTTTTTTATGCTTATGCTAACTGAGCTATTACTTTCCAATACATAGTGAATGTTGGTATAAGTGCTGGCAGGGTTGGGGTAGTTGCCTATAACTAGAAGCATGTTTTTAGAAGAAGGTGAAACTTTAGCTAAAGGAGCTGGGGCGCCATATAAGTTATTGCCAGTTGTAACTGGAGAAGTTTCGAATAAATTGGTTTCGTTTTTATGTACTGCCAAGCTTGCTCCGTTGTGCTCTGTTGCATTCTGGGTTACAATGGTATTGACATATAGCCAATCTGCTTGCGCTTGATTTTTGGTTACGGTTAAAATAAAATAACCATGTTGTTTTAAATCTGTATTTTTTATGTGTGGGTTAAATAGCTCTACCAGCCAAGCTAAAAAACTTTCTGAAATACCATCAAACTCATCTAAGTTAGCAGATGTAATGCTAGGAGTTACAAATTCAACAGCTTTAGAATTGGCTTTGTTAAAGGTGTATGAGAGTAAAGAAGAGGGGAGGTCTGAGGCTAAAGTAAAGTGTATGTCTCCTGTTAATACCACAACATTCTTAATGCTGTTGTTTTCTATAAAAGATAATAGGCGCTCCCTTTCGGACGGGTAGCCATCCCAAGTGTCTGTAAGTGGTATGCCGTTTAATGGCATTAATAATACTTGATTGGCAATAACCTTCCATTGACTATCTTTTTTAAGCTCATTTTCTAACCATTCAAACTGATCATTTCCTAATAATTCTGGAGACTTGGCTGTTTTGGCTTTAGTCATAGCTGCATTGTGCAAGGCTTTGTCTACTATGCTTTTTACTTTATTAAAATCGCTGTTCGTTTTTAAGGCGTTCATTTGCTCTATAGATAAATCTTGAGATGCCCAAGTAGATAGCCGATCAATTAGGAAGTTAAATTCTTCGGTTTTAAGTTGGCGTTTTATATCTAGAGGTATAGCTCGAGAGAGATATTGCTCATAATCTTTTTTGGAGTTGAGCTCATGAGTAACTTCATGGTTGCTTTTTCTGCCAAATATTCCACCTTCCTGTTCTTCACGCCCAGCCATACGGGTGTCTAATAGAATAAGGTCTAATAAATTTCCATAATTAATAGAGCGATAAATTCTATTTTCTTCTGAAGATTCACGTACGGGCATCCATTCGAAATATGCTTTATAAGCGTTTTGCTTTCTTGCTTCCCAGTCGCCTTCCGTATCAGGTTGGTGATTTTCGGCTCCATGCATCCATGCATTATTAGCAAATTCATGATCATCCCAAATGGTGATAAATGGCAGTTGCTGATGCGCCTTTTGTAGCTGAGGGTCTAGCTTGTAATACGAGTATCGAATGCGATAGTCCGTTAATGACACTATTTCGTTTTCTGGTAAATGACCTCTGCCAATTTCATCAGAGTAACCGTACCCTCCAGATTCATATTCATAAATATAATCGCCAAGGTGAATGACAGCATCTATATCATTTCTTTCAGAGAGCTTTTCATATACATTGAAATACCCATCTTGATAGTTGGAGCAAGAGACAACCGCAAAACGTAGTTGATTTATGTCTCCTTCTGGTGCAGTTCTGGTTCTCCCAATCATTGAGGTTTGCCCTAAGGCCTCAAAGCTGTAGTAATAGGTAGTGGCGGCTGATAAATTGCTGACATCAACCTTTACTGTGTAGTCTTTTGAGAGGTCTGTTTGTACTTCTCCTTGCATAACTATGGGTGACATGCTTGGAGAAGTACTCACTTTCCATTTCACATTTACGGTAGTCTCTTCTGTGGGGGTAATTCTAGTCCAGATAATTACTCGGTCTTGCAAAGGGTCGCCCGAAGAAACTCCATGGTAGAATGGAGCAAGCGTGGGGTTGAAATAGTTGCTGAGATCTGTAGCCTCTTCGGTCCTTGCTATTCGGAGTTGTTTTGTGTTTTGAGAAAAAGAAATGTGGGCACTGGTTATGAAAAAAAGCAGTGCCAGTAGTTGTAAGTTTTTCATTGGTTTAGTTTTCAGGTGAAGATAAGGGGAGAGGTTTACCTGAATTCAAACCATATGTTTTGCTTATGTAAAGTCTGTATAGGCTACTTTTACTGTATTTTAAGTTTTATTTGTAATGGATTGATAAGGAGTTAATTACGTGGTGTGTCAAATTCCCCTTCATAATTTAGGGTAATATCATTTTGATTGTCCTTGCCTTTTGCTATCACATCAATTGAGACATGCCATTGTCCGCTGTTGTCTTTTTTTCCTTTGATTGTGCCCTCATAAATTTTGTTATAACCACGATTTAAGCATCTACAGTTGGCAATTTCTATGTACGCGCTTTCATTATCCCATTCGGTTATTTCAAATTGATCAACAGTGCCAGGGATTTGAAAAATGAGGTTTTTGCTTTGGTAGGTGTCTACAGCTTTGTTGCCGTGGTTAGATAATTTAAGGTTGAAAACGGTTTTGTCTCCCGCCTCCATGCTGAGGTGGTTTTGAGTCACTTGGAAGCAGCTATTGATGCTAATTTGTATGTCGTTAGACTCTTCTGGAGTGAAAGATTGAGTATTACCAGCAATATGAAACATTGCTGGTAATAGTAGTGTTAAAATTCCTTTTAAGAAATTAATTTTCATGGATAGTGATTTTGTTGATTTTGTCTCCTTGACGAATGTCGTCAATCACATCAAGACCTTCAACTACCTTGCCAAAGCAAGTATGGTTTCTATCTAAATGAGAAGTGTTGTCTCTGCTGTGGCAGATAAAAAACTGACTTCCACCAGTGTTTCTGCCTGCGTGAGCCATAGAAAGAACACCTCTGTCATGGTACTGATTGTCTCCATCAAGTTCACAGTCAATTTTGTAACCAGGTCCACCAGCGCCAGTGCCATCAGGGCAACCGCCTTGGATTACGAAGTTAGGGATCACTCTGTGAAAAGTAAGGCCATCGTAAAAGCCTTTTTCAGATAAATCAATAAAATTCTTAACAGTATTAGGAGCATCTTTTTCGTAGAATTCTACTTTCATTGTTCCTTTTTCAGTTACTATTTCTGCTGTCTTCATGTATCTATTATTAATGAGTTTATATCTTCTGCAAAACTATAAAATAAACTTATAATCTCTTATTTTAAATGTATGTTGAGTGATAGACAAAAGATGAAATTAATAAACTGGTGGCCTCCGCTGCTTGGCACTGGTATTAGTTTAAAAAAAGTATCTGATGATTTCCGGACTTTTGAAGTGCATATGAAGATGCGATGGTACAATAAAAATATTGTTGGCATTCATTACGGTGGATCTTTGTATTCGATGTGCGACCCATGGTACATGTTTATTCTGATGAATGCGCTAGGGTGTGAATATAAAGTGATGGACAAGGCGGCCTCAATTAAATACCTTAGGCCGGGTAGGGGAACGGTCAAATGCATTTTTCATGTTACCGAAACTCAGGTACAGACTATAAAAAAGGAATTAGAAACCATTGGAAAGAATGATTATATATTTAAATGTGAAATAAAAGATGCTAAGGGTGAATTAGTAGCAGAAGTAGACAAAGTTATTTACGTTAAAAAGAAAATGAACTAAAAATCAATGGTTAATTGAAGGGCAGGGGTATCTGCAATTTCATGGTTTAAATTAGATATTGCCAAGCCCAGGAGTCTTATTTTAAACTCTTGCTCTTTGAATTCTTTTAATAGCTCGGAATACAATTCCTTAATTTGTTTGTCAGTTTCGATCCATTGTAAAATAGTCTTACTCCGTGTTATTTGCTGAAAATCATGAAACTTGATTTTTAAAGTTAGCGTTTTGCCTTTGGTGCCAGACCGTTCCATTCTGGAGGTTAATGTAGATTTAATTTTCACCAACTCTTCATTCACTTCTTCTAAAGTGGTTAAATCTTTAATGAAGGTATTTTCTGCACCTAGAGATTTTCGTATTCTATGCGGAGAGACTTCACGGTGATCAATGGCTCGTGCTATCTTGTAATAGTATCTTCCCGTTTTTCCAAATCGGCTAACCAATTCTACTTCTGAAAAACGTTTGAGATCCTTGCCGGTGTTAATGCCTATTTTATGCATTTTTTGAGCAGTAACTTTGCCTATGCCGAAAAACCTTTCTATAGGTAATTTTTCAATAAACTCTTCCGCGTCATCTGGGGCTATTAAAAAGAGCCCATTGGGTTTGTTAACATCCGATGCCGTTTTGGCCAAAAATTTATTGATAGAAATGCCTGCAGAGGCTGTAAGTTGTGTTTCTTCAAATATGCGTTTTTTTATTTCTTTAGCAATTAGTGTGGCAGATGGCATGTTCTTTTTGTTGCTCGTTACATCAAGATAAGCCTCATCTAATGATAATGGCTCTACCAAATCAGTATATTCAAAAAATATGCTCCTTATGATGTTTGAGGCCTCTTTATAAGCATCAAAGCGCGGTTTGATGAAAATTAAATGTGGACATTTTCTGGCGGCTATTTTGGAGGGCATTGCACTTTTAACACCATATTTACGAGCTTCATAGCTGGCAGTGGCAACCACACCTCTTTCAGTGCTTCCACCTACAGCAATCGCCTTCCCTTTTAACTCGGGGTTATCACGCTGCTCTACCGATGCGTAAAACGCATCCATGTCAATATGTATAATTTTACGCATTTAAAGGGTTCGCAAATATAAAGTTAAATACCATTTAAGTTAACTGATAAATGATGCAAATCGTTGTGTTCAAAATGGCTTAATTGTTCTATTTGCTCGATATTTGTTCTTCCAATTTTAATGCGGTATGAGCAAATCAAAAAAAATATTCTTAATAATAGCTGTTCTCTTTTTTGCCTTAATGATTTACATAGGGTATGATATCTCTAGTCGTACTACTTTTCCTGGCTCTAAACCTCAGTTGAAAGAGCGAATAATGCAGATGAATAATGAGGATGAACCCGAGTTGAAAACTGATTCGATCTTAATCAATAAAGATACTGTCCGTTAAAAGTTGAATAGTGTCATTAGACTCTAATAATAGCAGGTAATCGATGCGATATTGAAATTAGGAATTTGATCTACTACCTTAGATTCAATTAAAGCCAACTATAGACAACAAGAAATCCCTTTGGAGCTAGGTTCTTCAAAGGGATTTTTGTTTTATAATACTTCTGAGAGCAAATTGATGCAGCGTTTTAAAAATGTTCATGGAAATCAACTTGATTTATCCAATTTGCCTACTGGCCTCTACTTGATTAGTGTTGGAAGTAAAGATGAAAACAGCGTAACAAGAGTGGTGAAGCAGTAGAATTATAATTTTTTATAATGAAAAGCCCCTTCGTATTAAAGTAATCGAAGGGGTTTTTTATTTTATATGGAATAATGTATATTTCTTTTAAATAAAATTATATTTGTGTTTTATTTAAATGAGCTTTTAATGAAAAGGATATTTATATTATTAATAGTTGCATGCACAGCATTTAAGTTAAATGCACAAGTTCAAGTAAGTAATATTCCTTTTACGTCATCTGATTATGTTATTTGGGCTAGGGGGTTGTTTGAGTTTAATGATACTGTTTTTTTTCAATCAAAAAATGGTAATTATGGACTTGAATTACATTATTTGAATCCTTCTAATGGCAAAGTAGAAATGCTTAAGGATGTTGGTCCAGGACGGTATTCTGGATATGTTGGTGGTGATGCAGAAGCCGGAATACATTGTGAAATGCAAAATAATTTATTTTTTATAGCTAGCACTAGCTTAATTAGGTCTCAAATTTATAAGTCCGATGGTACCCCTTCAGGTACAATGCAGCTGACTCACTTTGATGATTATGGGCACATTTCAGGGATGACATCTATAGCAGATAAATTATTCTTTTTATTTAACGCTGAGTTATGGGTGAGTCAAGGAGATTGGGGAACTACTCATCTGTTAAAGAAATTTCCAGCATTAGACATTATTGGGGGTTTGGACGAGAAGCTGATTTTTGAGGTTAATAATGATGATATAGTTGAATTATGGAGTAGTGATGGAACTGTTGAAGGAACTCAATTGATAGAAGGAGCGAGTTTGGGGTCATTTGAAAATCACGTATATAAAGTTCTAGATGATAAGCGTGCATTGTTGTTTGGAGTAGAAAATATTTATGTTATCGATTTAAATAAGAATTCTTACGAATCCATTTATAATGAGTCATTTTTTGTTGAAGATGGATCAGTGGTGGAGTTGAATGGTAAGGTTTATTTTAAAAATAATCAAACTAATGATGGAAATATCGAGATTGTCGAATCAGATGGGACCAAAGAGGGGACAAAAAGGATTTGGGCTGTGCCGGATAATTATGGGCATATAGGGCCTGGGCAATTGTTAAAGTACGATGGAGATTTGATTTTTGTTTTTTTCAATAGAGATAACCTGACGGAAGAAGCTAACTTGATTCGATATACTGTGGGTACAGGTGATACATCAAAAATAGTTCAATTAGGAGCTCCCTTTTATAGATTGTCTTTTATGGAGCGTGATCTTAAATTTATACAATTTAATGAAGATAAATTGTATTGTAGGTATTTGACGGGAGGTGAGTATCAAAATCAGGCGGTATTTATCAATTTAAGGGAAGGTACTTTGTTCAAGGATTCCCTCTTTAAAAATATTCGTTATGAGACTGTACTAAACGGGAAAATATATTTCCCAATATTGGATGACCAACAAGTATGGGGAATATGGAGTACCGATGGAACATTGGGTGGAACAAGATTAGAATCAGTTTTGAGCGAGGAAAATGCAGGGCCAGATGATGATTTAATCTATAATTATAATTACAATGGCCAGCTCTTGTATTTAAAGAAAAATACCAATAAGATTAATTGGTACTCTTATTTGGATGGTAGTAATCAATTAACTTCTTCTCAAAAAAGTTACGTATCAGTAGGTCATCCTCGCAAGATAAGGGTTAATAAAAAAGATGAGTTGTTTTACGTGAATTCAACTGATATGATGAGTGTTGACCTTTTTAAATTAGATAATAAACTTATACCTCAAATAGTATTTAGTGATTGGCCTTTAAACTTCATGCCAGAATATAATAACATAGTAAGTGCTAAAGACAATGTCTATTTTATGGTCAGTGATGGAGATGAGGGTAGTTTATTTAAGTATGATGGAACAGGTTGTAAGCTTGTTAATGAAATTTCTGGCAACTATACTTTAGAAACTGACGGAAATTACATTTATGGAATTAACAGTTATAAAGGGTTGTTTATAACCGATGGTGCTGATACTAATTTGAAGCTTATTAATAAGCAAATTCATCTGAATGAAATATATAATACTTTAGATGAGGATAATTTTATGTTTAGTGGTTGGACTGATGAAATCAGATTTGGTTTGTGGAAATGTAATGGAACCGATGCTGGAACAGAATTACTTTATTCATTTGATGAAAATTATTTCGTTAAAGGTGTCTCTTTAGGCAGGAAATTATATTTTGTGGTATCTAATCCTAAAATAGTAAAATTTGAATTGTGGTGTTTTGATATTGATAAAGCGGAGGCCTACCCTGTACAGGTGCCTGATTCGGATGAATTTATTACCGTTAACTATGATGTGGATTTAAAGGTAATTGATAATGATTTGTATTTTGGAGGATACGATAAAATTCATGGTGAGGAGTTAAGGAAAATTGACGGAAGTTCTCATGTATTAAGTTTGGTTAATGATGTTAATAAAGGTTCAGAAGGTTCTTATCCTCAACCATACCTGATGCATGATAATGTTTTATATTTTCGTGCTTATGATGAAGAACATGGAGAGGAACTGTGGCGTTCAGATGGTACGGAAGAAGGAACTTTTATGATCAAGGATTTGCTTCCGGGGGCGGAGGGCTCTTATCCAGTTGAGCTCGTATTAATAGATAATGATTTATATTTTGTAGCTACCACTGAAGACAAAGAAAATCAAGTTTGGAAATTATCTTTAAGCGATAATAGAATCACGGGCATAACCCCTCAATTAGTTAAAGAATCCATTGTGGGCTACCCCAATCCTGTAAGTAATATATTTACCATTAAATCAATGGAGTCAGTTGATTATGCTGAAGTTTACTCCGCCACAGGTAAATTGATGCACCGTTTTAAAAATGTTCGAGGTAATCAACTTGATTTATCCAAGTTGCCTACTGGCCTCTACTTAATTAGTGTTGGAAGTAAAGATGAAAACAGCGTAATAAGAGTGGTGAAGCAGTAGTAGTGATTCTATCTGTCGTTCAAAATATAGAGTTGATGGCTTATAAAAGCAATTGATCGATGCGATATTGAAATTAGGAATTTGATCTACTACCTTAGATTCAATTAAAGCCAACTATAGACAACAAGAAATCCCTTTGGAGCTAGGTTCTTCAAAGGGATTTTTGTTTTAAATTGTTGATTTTAAAACGATTGCATAAAATTAAAGTAGTGTTTTTTTGTATACACTTGTAAGAGAATGGCTCATATTCAATTTAATTTTGCAAATACATGTATTATCTTAGTATCAAGTTAAAGCCAACTATAGACAATGAAACATCCTCTCGGGCAAGGCCTGAGAGGATGTTTTGTTTTATTACATTTCCAATGTTCTAAACTCGCCACAATTAGTTGCTTCTTTAATTTATTAGTTAATAAACTGAAAGTACCTAATTACCCTTCATAAGAAACTGGGGCGTGCAGCGAGGTTTTAAAAAATCTTAGGGGAATATTCTATGCATATGACAGAGGAAATGCTGAGCGAATTTTGTGTTGACAATGAAACTCTGAGTAATTAAAACAAAAAAGCCTGAATTTATTAATTCAGGCTTTTTTGTTAATGGCTAAAAAGACCATGTAATTCTCTATCTATTTTACTGACTATTAGTGAGAAATCTTCGGTATTTTTAACGTAATCCAAATCATTAACATCTATAATTAATAATTTTCCTGCATCGTAAGAACCAATCCACTCAGTATAGTGCTGGTTCAGGTTTTTAAGGTAATCAAGCCTAATTGCGTTTTCATAACTTCTTCCACGCTTTTCTATTTGGCTCACCAATTTTGGAATATCAGCTTTGAGGTATATTAATAAATCTGGAGCTTGCACGTGCTCAATCATCGACTCAAACAGTGTGAGATAGCTATTATAATCCCTATCATTTAAATACTCAGATTTATGCAGGTTGGCTGCGAAAATATATGCATCTTCATAAATGGTACGATCCTGTATTGTGGATGTTTCACTCTTTCTTATGCGTTTAATTTGATTGAAACGGCTATTAAGAAAGTATATTTGTAAGTGAAAAGCCCATCTTTTCATATCTTCATAAAAATCCTGAAGGTACGGGTTGTCATCAACAGACTCCATTTCGGCTTGCCAGCTATAATGTTTCGATAGCATTGATGCTAATGTAGTTTTTCCGGAACCAATGTTTCCGCAGATCGCAATATGCATAGGGAATAATTCTACTCTTAAAATTTAATTGGGGAGTGCAAAATTATTACTTACCACATTACTATAAAAGAAATAATGAAAAAAGGCTGGTAAAAACCAGCCCTCCGATAACCTTGTATTAACCGTATGAAGAATATATTTACTACACTTCAAAAGTAGATAATTGTTAAATATACATCTTACTTATCCAGTTAAGCTTCTATTAATTAGTTGATGCTTTAATTAATCTTCAGTTAAGCTTGTAATAATATTGGTTTAAACTAAGAGTTTACTTACGTACAAGCTTCCATATTTTCTTACCGGTCTGGATGAGTAGGAGAACAACAAAACCCATAATTAAACCAGTCAATGCCTCAAACAAAATAGCCGGCATGTGAATCAATTCTTCTAAGTGATGGATGAAAGATAAATTATGAACAAAAAGGCCACCTGAAACCATGAACAACGCTACTGTACCTATAAAAGATAAGCCTTTGATAACCTTAGGCAGTGCATTAACTAAGAGAATACCTACTTTATCGGAGAATGTGTCATCTTCTTTATTCAACTGAATGAGTTTAAGCCCAAAATCATCCATACGCACAATAAGTGCTACTATTCCATAAACACCTACGGTCGCAAGCAGTGATATTAGTGTAACTACGGGAATCTGAATTTTTAATGATTCATTAGGGACACTCCCTAGGGCAATAATTATGATTTCAACTGAAAGAATGAAGTCGGTAATAATTGCAGATTTCACCTTTTCCTTTTCCAATTTCAGTAGCTCTTCTTTCGATAACTCTGTAGCTATTGAGTTTACTTCCTTATCGTGAGCATGCGGAACAAATATTTCATATACTTTTTCGGCACCTTCGTAAGCTAAGTATAATCCGCCTATTACAAGAATAATGGTTATGCCAGAAGGGAAAAAAGCACTTAGTAAGAAAGCAAAAGGTAGTATTATTATTTTATTCAGCATTGAGCCTTTTGATATAGCCCATAATACTGGCAGCTCGCGTGACGATACAAAGCCGGAGGCTTTTTCTGCGTTAACAGCTAAGTCATCGCCAAGAATTCCTGCTGTTTTTTTACTCGCAACTTTTCCCATAGTTGCTACATCATCCATAAGGGCACCTATATCATCTAATAGCGCAAAAATTCCTGAAGCCATAGTCTTTCTTATTTGTGTGCTAAAATAAGGATAAATTATAAACTCAACGCTAAACCAAGAGATAACTACCTTAATAATAACAGTTTTCCCGATTCTATTTAGTATATGTAAAAGTGTACGAAATGAATAAGCCCTTTCAAAGGTAACTTGGATGAGTGATATTACTTTACTGGAAGAAAGGAAGGAACAAACCTATGAATCAGTTTCATAGGTATTGATTTTCATATTAATGACCTCAATAGGTAGAGGAATGTTTTTCTGGAATTAATCTAGCTCCAGTTTCATCAGCCTATCAATTTGTTTTTCTTGGCCCATCATAAATACTTGCTGACCACATTTAACGAATCCATTCTTTTGATAGAAGTGAATGGCTCTAGGGTTTTTTTCCCATACTCCAAGCCAAATAAAGCTGGCGTGTTTTTTTCTAGTTATTTTTATGGCTTCATTCAACAATTCTTGCCCCAAACCATTACCATGCTGGTCTTTTAGAGCATAAATTCTTTCTAGCTCCACACTATTTTCATAAATAAAAGCATGCTGAGCTGTACTAATATTAAGTTTAATATAGCCGCAAACTTTGGAATCTACCATTGCTAAATAAAACTCTGAAAACGGATTGTTTACTTCATTTTGAAGTTTATCCAAGTTGAAAGCATTTTTTACATAACTAAGAAGGTTTTCTGTGGCTTCAGCTTCTGCAAAACCTTCAAAATAGGTGGCTTTTGCTATTTCTAGTAGCAAATCGAGATCTTCAATAGTGCATTTTTTGAAGATAACTTTCATAAATTTTTTAGTAAATGATGGTTAATAGGTTGTGAATATTACGGTTTATGACTTGTTCTATTAATATAACACCGTTCTCTGCAATATTATCACTTTTTTTGAGGAAAAAAATATAAGTTTAATCAAATCAATAAGGGATGAATATTCTTTATATTCGAGGGCTTTTTAATACTAAATATGATTCAGAATGAGATGCTTGAGTGGGATGAGAATCGTCTTGCCAAGTTGAATGAATGTTTGTCTTTTTTAGAAGAATTAATTGATGAACCTGAGCAGTTAGCTTTGCTGCCAGAAGAGGAAAAAATAAAGCTTTTGAAGTTATCGGGACAGCTGTCTCGACCTGACAGGGACGAGATAAGAAAGCGGCACAAAGTTAAAAAGGCGGTTAAAAGAGCCTTAATAGTGCGAGCAGATAAGCAGGCTAGAGCAACTACTGGAATAAGGAGGGCCCGAGAAGAGGCTATTTTTACAGCTCCTGAAAAATTATTATCGGCAGCATCTACAGAAGAAGCAGAAGAACTTAGCTCTGCACGAAACTGCTATGTATGTAAGAAGGAATACACCAAGCTACATCATTTCTATGATAGCATGTGCGAAGAGTGTGGAGACCTTAATTATATGAAGCGCTTTCAAACTGCAGATTTAACCGGACAGGTAGCGTTGATAACAGGTTCTAGACTAAAAATAGGCTATCAGGCGGTTTTAATTATGCTTAGAGCAGGAGCCACAGTAATAGCGACTACGCGTTTTCCAGTGGATGCAGCCATAAGGTATGCTAAGGAAAGTGATTATAATGAATGGGGGCACAGGCTTCAGATATACGGACTGGATTTACGGCATATCCCTAGTGTAGAATTGTTTGCTGGTTTTATAGAATCAAAATATGAAAGGTTAGATATTTTGATCAACAATGCTGCGCAGACAGTGAGAAGGCCACCAGCTTTTTATTCGCATTTAATGGAAAATGAGAAAATTGCTTATAACGATTTACAACCAGAGGTGAGGCGTTTGGTCAGTGAGTACAATGAATGCGTAACTCAGCTGCTCGGATATGACAGTCAAAGTATTAAGCATGAGAATAAAGCTATACCTGTAAGCTGGCATACACAGGAAATAGGACTGGGTATAAAGTCTTCAGCGGCATTATCGCAGGTGCCTTACAGTATAGATGCAGCTGTAAATGTAAAGGAAGTCTTTCCTGATGGGAAATTGGATGCAGACTTACAGCAAGTAGATTTACGCAAAACTAATAGCTGGAGGTTGAAGCTAGGAGAGGTGGCCACCCCTGAATTGTTAGAGGTGCAGCTGGTGAATGCAATAGCACCATTTGTACTGTGCAATAAGCTGATTGACTTGATGAAGAAAGACTATACTGGTCAGAAGCACGTGGTGAACGTTACGGCCATGGAAGGTAAGTTTTATAGGTTTAAGAAGGAAGCAAGGCACCCGCATACCAACATGGCTAAAGCAGCACTAAATATGTTAACTCATACTTCAGCAGGTGAATTGGCCGATGAAGGTATTTTTATGAATGCAGTGGATACAGGTTGGGTTACTGACGAAGATCCTGCTGAGCTTTCTGCCAAAAAACAAGAACTGCATGATTTTCAGCCTCCATTAGATATTGTTGATGGTGCTGCCCGCATATGTGATCCGTTTATTGATGGCATTAATACAGGTAAGCATTGGTGTGGTAAATTTTTGAAAGACTATTTTCCTATTGATTGGTAAGTAGTTCTATCAGTATCTAGAAAACTGGTATGTTTGAAGAATGAAAAAGTTTTATTACCTCATTCACTTTCAATATTTAGGCTTTAGATACCACGGCTGGCAAAGGCAGAGAAATGTAAAAACTGTGCAGGAGATGCTAGAGAAGACCCTAACTTTTATCCTTCGTCATGATAATTTTAGGGTTTTGGGTTCATCTCGTACTGATGCCATGGTTTCTGTTAATGAAGGTGCGTTTGAACTTTTTACCAGAGAGCCATTAGATACTGATAGATTATTTATGGGATTAAATGAAAACCTTCCTTCAGATATAAAGGCTTTGTCGGTGGAAGAGGTAGATGCCAAGTTTAATATTATTCAGCACCCCAAGGTTAAAGAATACATTTATTTGTTTTCTTCGGGTGAGAAAAATCACCCGTTTTGTGCTCCTTTTATGACCTCATTCATTCAAAAGCTCAATGTAGATAAGATGAAAGAAGGAGCTAATTACTTTGTGGGTAAGCATAATCTTAAAAACTATTGTTATAAGCCAAACGAAAATACTCAATTAGAAAGAGAGGTGCTGGAGTGTACTATTGAGCGTAACGATATTCTTCAGGCTAATTTTTTTCCTGAAGAAAGTTATTTGCTTAAGGTAAAAGGAGAGGGGTTTATGCGCCATCAGGTGCGGTTAATGATGGGGGCGTTATTTTTGTTGGGGAAAGATGAAATCACCTTAGAAGACTTACATTCTTCAATACACAATCCGGAAAAGAAAGAATCTTTTAGCTATATCGCCCCAGCATCGGGGTTGATGCTCAATAAACTGGATTTTAAAGATATGCAAAAGGCCTGATTAAATCAGGCCTTTTTTTATGCTGCAATCAGAGCGGATTATTAATATAATACTCTGAATTTGATAGTATGCTCAATCTCTTTTAATGCTTTTATAACATCAGGGTTATAAGCCTTATCTATATCAGTGATTACATAGCCTATAGTTTCATTGGTTTTCAAATGCTGACCAACGATGTTGATGTCATGGTCTGCTAAAACCTTATTGATCTTTGCTAATACCCCTGACATGTTAAGGTGAATATGGATCAATCTGTGTGCATTTTCCAAAGTTGGTAATTGCAAGTTAGGGAAGTTAACACTGTTAGAAGTACTGCCAGTGTTAATGTAATCCATAATTTTGCCTGGCACAAAGTTGGCAATGTTTTCCTGAGCTTCCATGGTGCTTCCACCTACGTGAGGAGTCAAAATTACATTAGGTATACCACGAAGCTTCGAAATGAATTCTTCTTGGTTAGTTTTTGGCTCTTCAGGGAAAACGTCTACTGCTGCACCTTTAATTTTACCACTTTCTAGGTTCGCTTTTAAAGCATCAATATCTACTACATGACCACGAGATAAATTCAAGAAGATAGCACCTTCTTTCATCCAACCAAACTGCTCTTCGCCAAAGATATTTTTGTTTTCAGGTCGGCCATCCACATGCAGGGTCACTATGTCCGATTCTCTTAATAGCTCTTCTAAAGATTCAGCTTTTTTTGCATTTCCTAAGGCTAATTTTTCTGTTACATCATAGTAAGAAACAATTAGGCCTAAAGACTCAGCCAATACCGAAAGCTGTGCTCCAATGTTACCATAACCTATAATGCCTAAATGCTTACCTCTTATTTCAAAGCTACCTTTGGCTGATTTATCCCATTGGCCACTGTGCATTTTTTGAGACCTTTCGAATAACTGACGTTTCAAAGCTATAATTTCAGCTATAGCTAATTCTACTACAGATCTGGTGTTGCTAAAAGGAGCATTGAAAACAGCAACACCTTTCTTTTGGCATGCAATCAGATCTATTTGGTTAGTGCCTATACAAAAAGCACCTACTGCTATAAGGCGATTGGCATGCTCTAAAACCTTAGCCGTAACCTGAGTTTTTGATCTTATTCCAAGAATAGATACATTCTTTATTTTTTCACAAAGTTCATCTTCGTCTAGGCCACCAGGGTAAACCTCTACGTTGTATCCTTCTTCTTTTAATAATGCTATAGCCTGTGGATGTATGTTTTCCAGCAGCAGTACATTAATTCTATTTTTGGGGTATGATATAGCTGTGTTCAATTTATTCAGGTATAAAAATTCGTCTAAACTTGGCGTGATGTGATCTGCCTTTTCTAAAACATTCTGTCTTTCTACATTTTCAGTAAATGCATAAAACTTGTTGGCAAGACCTGCTGCTTTTATTTCATAATCAGTGTATCCATCACCAATCACATAAACGTCACCATGTAGGTTAAGTTGTTTGAGCTGCTCTACTTTTCCATTATTTGCTGATAGTGCATTATTTTTGTCGTAGCCAACGATATCATCGTTTTCATTGAATTCAAAAGAATTAGCGTATACATTTTCTGGTTTTACGTGATATTCAGAAACGATAGGAACGATAAAATCTTTAAAGCCATTGGAAATGATGAAGATATTATCGGAGTTGCTTTCAAAAAACTCTTTGTTTCTTTTAAAACTCTTGGAGACTAATTTTTTTAAGGAACTCACTAAAGGTGTTAAGTGCTTTTTATTGGCACCAAGAAGTTGCACACGCTTTTCTAAAGATTCACGAAGCGTTAGCTGTCCGCTCATTCCTTCATCGGTAATCTCTTTGATTTTCCTTACTCTTTCGTCTTTCTCAGGGTTAGACTCCAAGGCAATTTCTGCCAGAACATCTAAAGCTTCTACTTGGGTGAAAGTACTATCAAAGTCAATTACGAAATATTTTTTTCCGTTTTGCATAATTAGGGTATGGCTGTAATTCGTAAACGAATTAACAGGATATGTTAGCCTTTTAAAAGTGTTTTGCTGAAAAATATTACACTTTAAAAAGCAATCGATTGCAATTTAAGGATTTGCAATTTTCATAATTATGCGGAGATGCAGGAGGGTAAATAATAAGGACAGTTCAAACTGCCCTTATATTTCAATTATTTATACAATTAATTCACCTCTAACTCCGGCATTTACTTCATTACCCGTAATGGCAGCAGAGGCTATTTTTAATAAGGTGATAGCTTTATTGTGTTTAGTGTTCCAATATGATCCCTCCTCTGGAGTTACTTTAATTAGGCTTACCATAGGATCATCTTTGCCTTCTTTAAACCAAGCTTTAACCACTGGCGACCATAATTCATCAATTTTATCTCTATCCGTTACTACACTAGCATGCCCATATAGAGATAGATACTCAGACTTACTGTTGTTGCTGTAAAACAATTGTACTCTGTTATCCATTTGAATATCTTGATTTTTTTCACTTGTCATAGGGCTGAAAAACCACAGGGTGCCATCATCATCAATTTTGTGAGTGCTCATCGGTCTGCTTTGCAGTGGTGCCTTATCTAAGTTAGTGGTGAATAGGCAAATGCTGGTATCATCTACAATAGTTTTGATTTTGGCAATTGCTTCTTCATGATGTAAATTTTCTATATTGTTTTTATCGAAATCCATAGTGTCTTTATCTTTTGTTTGGCATAATAAGTAGAAATAATGTGCCAGTGTGTAAACGTGTCTGTTTTACGATTAAACAAAGAATCTGAACTCGAGTACTGTTGTTTTAATTCTACAAATGTGCATATCTACAAACAAAAAAAGCAGTCATAGATATGACTGCTTTCCTTTTATGATGCTATGCTTTACTTAGCTTTTAAACTTTTTAAATTGATTAATCAGGCCATTAGTGGAAGCATCGTGAGAAGTTACTTCTTCATTGCCCATTAATTCTGGTAAAATTTGCTTAGCTAGTTGTTTTCCAAGTTCAACGCCCCATTGGTCAAAGCTGAAAATGTTCCATATTACACCTTGAACAAAAATCTTGTGCTCATACATTGCAATAAGCGCACCTAGAGTTTTAGGGTCTAATTGCTTGAATAATATAGAGTTAGTAGGTCTGTTTCCTTCAAAAACTTTGAAAGGCTTTAGGAAAGCTTTTTCTTCTGAAGGTAATTTACTTAGTTCTGATTCTACTGTTTCAGCATCCTTTCCGTTCATCAATGCCTCAGTTTGAGCAAAGAAGTTAGCGAGTAACTTTTCATGATGATCGCTAATAGGATTATGTGTAATAGCAGGAGCAAGGAAATCACAAGGTATAAGTTTTGTGCCTTGATGAATTAATTGATAAAAAGCATGCTGACCATTGGTTCCTGGTTCTCCCCAGATGATCGGGCCTGTTTGGTAATTTACCGCTTCACCATTTCTATCTACGTATTTACCATTGCTTTCCATATCACCTTGCTGAAAATATGCAGCAAACCTGTGCATATACTGGTCATATGGTAACAAAGCGTGAGAGTCAGCACCGAAGAAATTATTATACCAAATACCTAAAAGAGCTAATATCACAGGTATATTATTTTCTAAATCTTCAGTTTTGAAATGGTTGTCCATATCATGAGCGCCTTGCAATAGTTGCTCGAAGTTTTCGTATCCGATAGTACAGGCAATGGAAAGACCAATAGCTGACCATAGAGAGTATCTACCGCCAACCCAGTCCCAAAACTCAAACATGTTTTGGGTGTCTATTCCAAATTCTGCCACAGCCTCAGCGTTGGTAGATATAGCTACGAAATGTTTTTTAACATGTTCTGCATCTTTAGCATGCTCTAAAAACCAATTTCTTGCACTATGAGCATTGGTCATAGTTTCTTGGGTAGTAAAGGTTTTAGAGGCTATCATGAACAATGTAGTTTCAGGATCAGCCTTTTTCAATACTTCAGCTATATGCGTACCATCAACGTTAGACACAAAGTAGGTCTCGATATTTTCCTTCTTATAAGGCTTTAGTGCTTCCGTTACCATTACCGGACCTAGATCAGAGCCTCCAATTCCTATGTTAATAATAGTAGTGATGCTTTTTCCTGTGTAACCTTTCCATTCACCACTAATAATAGATTCAGAGAATTTTTTAACCTGAGCTAATACTTTGTTAACTTCTGGCATTACATTTTCTCCATCTACTTCAATAGCTTGATTAGAAGTGTTTCTTAATGCAGTATGAAGCACAGCTCTGCCTTCTGTAGCATTAATTTTCTCACCATCAAACATGGCTTTAATGGCCTCAGTTAACTTTGTTTCCTTTGCTAATTCTATTAATAGAGCTAGTGTTTCTTCTGTAATCCTGTTTTTAGAGTAGTCTATCAGTATGTCATTAAACATAATGCTAAACTTCTCAAATCTTTTACCGTCCTCCTGAAAAAGACTTTTCATTTGCTTATTCTCAATACTTGAATAATGCTCTTCCAGCTTTTTCCAGGCTGCAGTAGTGGTAGGGTTTATATTTGGAAACATGCGCTTGTCGTTTATTTCTTAATAAAAATGCGAAGTTATGAAACCGTGAAAAACAATGAAATATAAATGATTATTTATGTGTTAAAATATTTAGTTGATTCATTTTAAATGGTTTGATATTCAGTGATTTATGTTTATCTGCGGAGCCGTCACTTGAGATAGTTTTAAATCGGCTTTCGGATAATTTCAATGAATAATCTTTTAATCATAAATGAAATGTGCTTATTTCGTGATTTTATTTTAACCTAGAGTGGAATTGTTAATATTATTACGATGATTAGAAAATGGTGGGTGCTTTTATTTTTAAGCATTATAATATCAGGAGGAGTATCAAACGCACAGTCGACTGCTAGTGATAGCATTCCTTCTAAAAAACAAGAGTTACGCTATAACTTTGATAAGGATGGAAAGCGATACGTTAAGCTAACATTTCTCAATCAAGTTTGGTTGAGGTATACCGAGCTTAATTCGGGTACATTGATTGAGGATGATGAAGATAAGGATGACTTATTTGATATAGGCTTACGAAGAACCCGAATACAATTATTTGGTCAGGTGACGGATAAAGTTTTCTTTTATACGCAGTTAGGTCAAAATAACTTGGCAACAAATTCTCCTCGCAAACAAGGTGTTTACATCATGGATGCCCTTGGTGAATACAAAGTAGCTGGCAAGCATTTGGAAATAGGTGCGGGTTTAACGGGTTGGAGTGGACTTTCTCGCTACGCTTCACCTTCTGTTGGTAGCTTGTTAGGAACCGATGCTCCGCTATACCAATTAGCTACTTTAGATATTAGTGACCAATTTGTGAGAAAGTACAGCATTTACGCCAAAGGTAAATTAGGGAAGTTAGATTATCGCTTAGCAGTGTCTGATCCCATGGAGGTGAGTTTGTCTCCTAGTGGTCATTGGGGGCCTACCCAGAATTCCTCATTTGCCAATACTCCGGGCAACCTTCAATTTCAAGGATACTTTATGTATCAGTTTTTAGATCAGGAGTCCAACCTTACACCGTATAATGCTGGTACTTATTTGGGCAAAAAGCGAGTATTTAATATTGGGGTTGGATTTATTAATCAACAGGACGCCATGTGGAGAACAGAAGGGGTTGATAACGTTAAATATGAAAACCTAAATTTGTTTGCAATAGATGTATTTTATGATGCTCCTATAAATATTGAAAAGGGTACGGCTATCACAGCTTACGCAGCATTCAATTCTAATGATTACGGCAAAAATTATGTGAGGAATGTTGGTGTTATGAATCCAAATCTAATTGGAGACAACTCGGATGATTTTAATGGTCCGGGAAACGGTTTTCCAATGATGGGGACAGGCACGACTTTGTTTACTCAGGTGGGGTACCTTTTTAAGAGAGACCTATTTGGCAATAGCGGTACATTGCAGCCATATGCTTCTATGCAATATTCTGATTTTGATTTGCTTAATGACAAAATGTTGATGTATGAAACAGGGGTAAATTGGTTAATTAATGGGCATGGAGCAAAACTCTCTTTAAATTATCAAAGCAGACCCGTTTATAGCTTTCGAGAGATGGAGGTGAAGGAAAGAAAAGGAATGGCTGTAATGCAATTTCAGATTTCTATATAATTATTTTTGATAGCAAAAATAAGGAGGAGATTCATTAAAGTGAGTCTCCTTTTTTGTTGATTGATAGAGGGTTAACTAATGTTAAATTATTAAGAATTTGTTTATTTAGAATTATTATTCAACAGTAAATTCCTACCTTGGTGCTTGTATTTGTAAATTCAACCAAGTAATATTATTTAGCGGAAATATTACATAGGGTGCTTAACCAACACTTTATTCCGCTACTGAATTGCTTTTGAAATACAAGAAATCAAATTTAAACCAACTTGAAAAATGATTAACTCTTTTACTCCAGCGAGCCATACTCTCCGGCTGTGTACTAATTGCAAAAATTATAACCCATTAATTAGCAAGGAAGGTACTAATTCCTGAAAATAAGCGTTCAGGGAAAATATTTATTTCCATATAGCGGAAACTTCAACTACATAATATAGCCTACAATGCGCTGTATAGCATTTGGCATAGGTTTTTCATGTATACTATTCTGTTACAGGGTAGTAATATTATGTGCTGGTACACCTGTGCCTATACACATGTAGTTTTTGCTATTACTTTCTACAAAAAAATAATGAAAAAAAATATAAATTATAATGTAACATTTGCATTGGTTTTGTGTTTTTTCAGTTATAATCTTTTTGCTCAAGATAATAATAATGAGTCAGTTAAGAATATAACTACCGATAGACCAAACCAAACCGAAGCGGCTACATTAGTGCCGAAAAGAACTGTGCAGTTAGAAACTGGTTTTCTCCTAGAAGAAAATCACTCTATAAAAAATATAACTTATAATACAGCTCTATTTAGATATGGAGTAAACTCCAATTTTGAACTACGTTTAGTCACAGATTATTTAGGAACAAAAGTGGAGGAGGATGCGTCAGGTGAGACCAAAATGAATGGTTTCGGACCTTTAAAATTAGGAACTAAGATAAAAGTAGCTGAGGCTAAAGGTTTAGTTCCTACTATAGCGTTTTTAGGACATATAACCTTAAGAACGGGGGCGTCAGAGTATATGCCAAACAGCATTAACCCTGATTTTAGATTTTTATTTGAATACGGCTTGGGTCAAAATTTTTCTTTAGGATTTAATTTGGGAGCACAATGGCAAGACGATGAAAGAGCTACGGGCTTATACACCTGTTCATTAGGGTATAGTCCTGTTGATCGACTAAGTCTGTTCGCAGAACTTTATGGTTTTTTACCTGAACAAAGTTCTGATAATCAACATCTATTTGATACTGGATTTACGTATATGCTTAATAGTCAGGTGCAAATTGATTTTGCAGGAGGTTTTGGGCTATCTAGTGCAGCACCGGATCATTTTTTAAGCGCTGGAGTATCTGTAAGGGCTCCTCATTAATTTTTTAATTATGAAAAGAATCAAACTTTCAGTTTTAATAACATCAGGGGTAATTGCATTAGGTGTAGTTATAGCCTCTGCCGTTCTAGTTCTTCAGCAATATACGCTTAATACTTATCGTACGTATTTGCCCTATATAACACTAGGCGACAATATAAAAAATAACGCCAGCAAAGCGCATTTAAGACTTGAAGAGCTTATAGCAGGCGATAAATCTGTAGATTATGAGAAAGATGTATCATCCCTACTGCAAGAGTCTAAAGATAAACTTGAAAATATCTACAATGGTAGAGAGGCCGATTTTCAGTTTTTAAATGATCAAATAACAAATCAAAATTTGTTGAAAGGTGCTGTAGGCTTAAAAGAAATGATGGGCCTATCTAAGCAAAGAGTTACTTCGGCTGAAAATAATTTAGGAGTAAGTATTCAGGCTGGCAGCGAACTTGATGAAAGGTTTGATGCACAGTACGATAATTTACAAACCACCCTTGATGACTTAGTATTTCATATTGAAACACTTCATGATAATAAAGTTTCTGAGATGGAACGTTATGTATGGATCAGTGTGGCGGGTATTCTGTTCATATTTATTCTGTTGGGCTATGGAATTTATAGCATTCAATCAAAAAGTGAGGCCATAAAGAAGCAAGACGAAGAGAAGTTAGAGAAGGAGGAGTATAAAGTATTGAGAATGACTCAGTTTGTTGATTCTGTCGCTAATGGAGATTTTAGTAAAAACCTAGATTTAGAAGATGTAGAGCATGATGAATTGGCAACTACACTGATAAAAATGAAAACTATTCTAGAGGAGTCTTCTGAAGAAAGTGAACGCAGGAACTGGATTAATACTGGCTTGGCTAATTTTGGAGACATCTTAAGAAGTGATAATGATTTGAAGTCATTGTCAGATAGAATTTTGAGTACCTTGGTGAAATACCTAAACGCTAACCAAGGAGCGCTATATATTTTAGGAGGGGATGAAACAGATCCCTATATGGAACTTACTTCTGCTTATGCCTATAACCGTAAAAAATTTGTAAAAGAAACAGTATTAAAAGGAGAAGGGCTGGTAGGCCAATGCTGGCAAGAGGGGGAGAAAATATATTTAAAAGAAATACCTGCATCTTATATCAAGATTACTTCAGGACTAGGAGATGCGGCTCCTAATTGCATATTATTGGAGCCGTTAAAGTTGAATGATGAGATTTATGGCGTAATCGAGTTAGCAACTTTTGGTGATTTTAAAGATTTCGAGATAGAGTTTGTTGAGAAGTTGGCAGAAAGTATTGCTGCTTCTGTATCTACAGTGAAAATAAACGAGACCACACGTATTTTGCTTGAGGAAACTCAGCAGCAGGCTGAGGAGATGAAGTCTCAGGAAGAGGAAATGAGGCAGAATATGGAAGAACTGCAGGCCACACAGGAAGAAATGCAGCGTGTGTCATCAGAAATGTCTGAGCAACTTAGAGTAATCAATAATACTATAGCTACCATAGAGTTTGATTTAACTGGGCATGTTACAGAAGCCAATGACAACTTCTTGGAGCTTATGTGTTATGAAAAATTTGAAATCATGGGTAGGCATCACCGCATGTTTGTAGATGCAGAGGAGGTTGAAACAGATCAGTATGCTTCGTTCTGGAGGAAGCTGGCTGAAGGTCAATCGTTTGAGGGTGAATTCAAAAGAATTAATAAAAAAGGGAATGCTGTTTGGATTAAGGGTATGTATAGTCCTATGCTTGATCACATGGGGAACCCAATCAAAGTAGTGAAAATGGCCTATGATATTACTCAGGAAAAGGTTCAGGCTGAAGAATTGAGAAAAGGCTTGGCCGAATTAAGGCAGAAGGAATCTGAAGTGGTGGATAAGAGTAAGGAAATGGCTGATCAGCTGAAGATAATTAATGGAACCATTGCAACCATTGAGTTTGATTCAAGAGGTAATATACTAGCTGCTAATGATAATTTTACTCGTTTAATGGGGTATAAAGAGTCTGAAATAGTCGGTAGTCATCATCGTATTTTCGTAGGAGAAAAGCACAAAAACTCTGACGTGTATAAGGAATTCTGGAGGAAACTCGGTAACGGTAACTTATTTAATGGCGAATTTAAAAGATACAATAAAAAAGGAGAAGAGGTTTGGATTAAAGGTATGTATAGCCCCGTGCTAGATGAAGCGGGTAAAGTACTTAAGGTGGTGAAGTTCGCTTATGATATTACCAATGAAAAGAAGCAAGCTCAAGTTTTGCGAAAGAGCATTCAGGAAGTTAAGGAGAATGAAAAGTTGATATCAGAGCAGATAAAGGTGATTAATAATACCATGGCCACTGTAGAATTTGATCTCAGAGGTTATGTGAAGTCAGCAAATTCGAATTTCTTGGAGCTAATGGGCTATAAGGAGGAGGATGTTATTGGACAACACCATTCTATTTTCGTTAAAGAGCAGGAAGCTGACTCAGAGGAATATGCTAACTTCTGGAGGAACTTGGCCAAAGGACGTTCTTTTGATGGTGAATTCAATAGAGTGAAAAAGGATAAGAGCTTAGTGTGGATTAGGGGTATGTATAGTCCTGTGTTGAATGTAGATGGTAAGGTGATAAAGGTGGTTAAATTTGCTTATGACATTACCAATGAGAAATTACAGGCCAATAGAATAGTAGAGAAGAATAATGAGTTGGAGTTTTCTAATGGACAGATGAAGGCATTATCTAAAGCTATGGAAGAGCAGCTTAAGTTAATAGATATGACTATTGCTACTGTTGAATTTGACCTTAATGGAAATGTGATTAAGGCTAATGATAACTTCCTAAATATGATGGGTTACAAAGAGAGCGATCTAATAGGAAAACATCATAGGGTGTTTGTGACTAATGAAGAAGCAATTTCGGAAGAGTATAGACAATTTTGGCGTAAGTTAAAAGATGGTAAATCTTTTAACGGTGAGTTTAAGCGCGTGAATCAGAAGGGAGATGCAGTATGGATAAAAGGAATGTATAGTGCAGTAAAAGATGAAAATGACAAGCCTATAAAAGTGGTTAAATTTGCCTATGATATTACTACAGAAAAAATGCAACAAGATGCGATAAATGAGCAATTAAATGTGATTGAAAAGATGAGGTTGAAAAACTGATAATTGCTTTAAATCATATAAAGGCATTCTTGGTAACAAGAATGCCTTTTTTTGTTTATTGAAGATAGATGCAAATAAAGTGTAACAATTACATCAAACATAGTTGTTGTATGGTCGGTGCGTTTTGTTATCTGTGAGGATATTTCAATCTTTATATTGTCAAGAACCCCACCTTGACGTAAAAGAGATTTTAAATACAGATTAGCATTGAAAGAGAGAACGCATTTTCTTTTGTCGATCTGGTTGGCACTTTTTATACCTTTATCTTATTCTAATGCTCAGCGGTTTGGTGCAGGCCTAACTTACCTCACACGAGATGATGCCCTTAGCAGTAGCAATGTAACTTGTATAACACAAGATAAGCTTGGTTTTATATGGATTGGTACTGAAGATGGGCTCAATCGATATGATGGGTATGAAGTTGAAACTTTTCGGCACGATTTAAAAGACTCAACTTCGCTGGCAGATAATAATATCACAGCTTTATATACTGATTCGAAGGGTAGACTTTGGATTGGTACCAAAAATAATGGGCTAAGCCGTTATGATTATACCTCCAATTCATTTGAAAATTTCGAGTTTAAAGTAAATGCGGCACATTCATTGAATTTTAGTTATGTGACTTCCATTGTAGAAGATGCTCATCAAAATTTATGGGTATCCACATTAATGGGGTTGAACTTATGGCGAGAGAGTACACAAGATTTTGAGCATTTTTTATTCAAAAGAACTGTGCATTTAAGTGATTCAGCAATTGATGAGCTTATTAGTCAAGGCGTCAATAAGAGCTATGCGGAGCATTTAAATAACCTCAAAAAACCGCATTTTCTTTTATCGGATTTTTTGAGTCAAGTACCTAATCTGCCTTCTGATGTTGTAAATACCATTTTGGCTAAAGCTAAAGTGGAAAATATAGGGCACCAAGTGCGGGTGATGCGTCCCGATGCTTATGGGAAATTATGGCTCGGAATGGAGGGGGAAGGGCTTTGGTATTTTGACCCAGAGAAAGGAGTTGAGCATAAATATAATATTGAAAATAGTGGTATTAGTTCTAACGAAATTACAGACCTTTTACTGGTGAGGGATCATTTGTGGGTAGCTACGAGAACAGGTGGCGTTCTTCAATTTGACATTGGTAAACAAGAATTTAAGCACGCCAAGGCAGCTTGGGCAGGTAAACATATTAAAACGTTATGTATTGATGCAGATCAAAAGGTATGGATAGGAGGGGATTATGGTGTAGGTATTGTTGAGGCTGAACGTAATGCATTCAGGAAATTTAATTTTGATGGGGATGGGCTTTTGTCCGAAATCATTACAGACATCTACCACGATAGCCAGAACTCTATCTGGTTTGCCTCTTATCAAGGTGGTGTGAATCTATTTTCTTTTAATCATTTTTTTCAAACCTATGTCGCAAATGAGCATGATGCTGCTAGCTTAACCAGTAGCAAGGTATCGGCATTATTGAAGCGGTCTAATGGGGAGTTGTGGGTGGGGTATTATACTTCGGGTATCGATGTGTGGAAAAGCGGGGCGAAAAAATTTATGCAGTCGGGGGCTGCTCCTGCTCATTTAGGTAATGGTACGGTCTTTAAAATTTTTGAATCTAAGAAAAAAAATATATGGGTTTGTACATACCAGAGTGGGTTGCAGTATTATGATCCGAGCGCTAATATTTTTAGGGTTTACAGGCATGATGAGAAAGATTCAACCTCAATTGCGGCTGATGATGTTCGTGGTATAGCACAAGATGCCCACGGGAATATTTGGGTAGGCTTGCATGGAGGAGGAGTGGATAAATTTAATCTGGAGAGTAAGAAGTTTGAGCATTATAGAGTTCATTATCCAGATGTTAGTCGTTCTCTGGCTAGTGACTGGGTAAATACTATTATGGTAGATCATCATCAGCAGATTTGGGTTGGGACTGTGTCTGGTCTAAGTGTGTTAAAGGTGGGCAGTGAAGACTTTATTAGTTATGATATACACGATGGTTTGAGTCATCTGAATGTTACTTCATTGTATGAAGACTCCAAATCAAATATCTGGGTAGGGACTGAAGGTGGGCTAAATGTGATAGCAAATGATAGTATTAGATATTTTACAAGGAAAGATGGATTAATAAATACCAGTATAAAGGGTATTGTAGAGGATAAGCGTGGCTATATATGGATCAGTACAGCAGGAGGTGTTTCTTGTTATATTCCAGAGGAAAATCGATTTGAAAGTCACCTTTTAGGAGATGATATAGATGCGAATGAATTTTTTAATAATGCTGTAATTTATGATGAAAAAAACGATGCTGTTTATTTTGGAGGAAAAAAAGGGGTTTCAATTTTAAATCCAGGAGAGCTAATAGGTGAAAATATAGATATACCCATTTATATAACAGGTATTCAGCTAAGTGGGGAAGAGGTGGTGTTAGATAGGCGAAGTGAGTCTATTCAATTGGATGCAGATCAAGATTTTTTTAAGATTTCATTTTTGGCCTTAGACTATATTAAGTCCGAGCAGTTGGTCTACAAATATAAGATGGAGGGCTTTAATTCTGAATGGGTTTTTAGTGATGCTGAGCGTACGGCTCAATTTACAAATGTTCCTCCTGGAGAGTATATATTTAAGGTGAAGGTGGGCGATGGTTATGGTGGTTGGTCATCTCAATATGCTAGTGTAAAAATACAGATAGCTCCTCCACTTTACCTTACAACATGGGCGTATGGGCTATATTTAATACTCATTTCTGTAATCATTTTCTTTATAAGGTCTTTAATGATTAAAAGGCTCAGGTTTAAACATGAATTGGTTTTTAGTAGGTCTAAACTGCTGTTTTTTGAGAATATTTCGCACGAATTAAGAACGCCATTATCCCTCATAGTAGGACCGTTAGAGGAGCTTAGGGATGAGGTGAAGTGCGATGAAAGAAAATCGGCATTAGTGACAATGGTATACAAGAATTCTAATAAAATTTTAAGCTTGGTCAATCAGTTGCTTGATCTCCATAGGTTAGAAGCAGGGGTAGAGCTGCTGTCTGTAGCTAAAGTGGTGATTTCAGATCAATTGTATGCCGTAACAGAACTTTTCGAGGCTGAAGCATATAAGAAAAGTATCAAGTTTAAGGTTGATATAGATATTGCAAAGGATGAACGAGGGTATTTGGATGAAGATAAGCTTCATAAAATACTGAGCAATTTGTTGAGTAATGCTTTTAAATTTACTAATGTACATGGCGAAGTTCAGTTTTTGGCCAGAGTTAAAACTGCTGAGATTGATGCTAAAAATAAAAGAGATAGAATTACTGAGTATCTAGAAGTAAGAGTATTAGATACTGGGGTTGGGATCAATGAGGAGGATCAAAGAAATGTATTCAATAGATTTTATAAAGTTAGTTCCAATAAGAGTAATTCTAGCGGTGCTGGCATTGGTTTATCCCTAGTGCATCAGCTGGTTGAGCTTCATCTTGGAATTATGGAATTACATAGTAAGGAGTATCAGGGAAGTGAATTTAAAATATTATTACCTCTAAACGCTGATGCTTATGGCAAAGTGGATGTGCCTAAAGAGTGTGGGGGTAGGGAAATGAGCCTTGAGGTAGTTGGAGCGAAGACATCTATAGCGTTTAATAGACCTAACTTGCTATTGGTAGAAGATAATGAAGGGGTAAGGGATTACCTATTTTCAAAATTAAATGATGATTATCAAGTAACTAAAGCGGAGAATGGTGATGAAGCTGTAGAGCTTGCTAGTATTATAAAGCCCGATATCATAATTACTGATGTAATGATGCCGGGAAAAGATGGAATAGAAGTTTGTAAAATTTTAAAGCATAATACTCGTACACAAAACATACCTGTAATTTTACTTTCTGCTAATTCAGGAGTGTCTACTCAGTTAGAAGGGCTTAAAGAAGGTGCCGTAGATTATTTGATAAAACCATTTAATGTAGATGTTCTGAAGACTAAAATAGATAATACTATAAAATTTAATACAAGTTCAGTAGAGAAGGGGCAAATGCCTGATGACAAGGTAAAGACTCCCTCTTTTATGGATGAGGTTTTTAACGAACTGGATAAAAACCTTTCAAATACCGAGTTTACTCCGGCAATTTTGGCTAAGAACTTAGGGCAAAGTAGGTCTGCGCTTTATAGGAAGATAGATGAGGTCACAGGAGAATCGGTCAGTATTTTAATAAGAAATCATCGACTGCACCGTTCTTGTGATATACTTAAAAAAAGAACTGACATTACAATTAAAGAACTTGCTTATGAAGTAGGGTTCAAAGATCCTGCATACTTCAGCACTTGTTTCAAGAAAAAATTTAAAGTATCTCCAAGGGATTTTAAACAAGTATAGTGTTAATATATAGAACTTTAAAAGTATTTGTAAGAGCCAGTTTTGAATATAAAGTGGACTTTGCAGAATTTACTGATACAAATCAGGTGTTAGTATAAGTATAAATTAAAGATTATTTCCTATAATGGGGTGTCTATGAAAATTACAAAATATAAATCGCTGGTATGATTGATCAGTTGCGTTATACTTATAAAATAAAAAAGGTTGAGAATAATAATTCTCAACCTTTTAGTAGTAGCGGGGAGCAGAATCGAACTGCCGACCTCAGGGTTATGAATCCTGCGCTCTAACCATCTGAGCTACCCCGCCATTTATAAAAACTACTTTTGTTTTTAATGATTTACGTCTTGTTGTTTCGTAAATGGAGTGCAAACTTAAATACGGGATGTGTATTACGCAAGTGGTTTTGAGAAAAAATTTTAAAAAATATTTTATTGAGACTTAAAAGTCGTAATTTTAGTCTTTAACTTTTTGATTATGAGTAAGAAACTTTTTACTGCAGATTTTGAAATAAATGCATCAGCCAAAATGTTATTTCCTTATTTAAATACAGCAAGTGGCTTGGCGCAGTGGATGGCAGATGATGTAACCGTTAGAGACGGTATTTTTAATTTCATTTGGGATGAAGAAGATCATACGGCTAAAATAGTGGCAGAGCGTGCCAGCCAGTATGTTAAATTTGAATTTTTTCCGGAAGACGAGGAGGATGAAAACGATCCTTTATACATAGAATTGAAATTAGAAACCAATGATTTAACAGGCAGTCTGTTTCTTAAAATTTCTGATTATTCTGATATCGATGACCAAGAAGAACAATATGAATTGTGGGAGAGTTTGGTGCTTTCTTTAAAAGAAATTGTTGGGGGTTGACGATTGTAAAATAGATTAGTTATTTTTGGCCTTCTTTTTGATGCAAAACACGGCAATGAAGAAGATTGATAAACTGATTATAGGTTCGTTCTTAGGACCATTTTTCCTTACATTTTTAGTGGTAGTATTTATACTTCTCACTCAGCACATGCTCAAATATTTCGATGATATAGTGGGTAAAGATTTGGGTGCAGGGGTATTAGCGCAGCTATTTTTCTACTTTGCTGTCTTTATGACACCTATTGCCATTCCGTTGGCGGTACTGTTATCGTCTTTGATGACGTTTGGTAATCTTGGAGAGCATTTTGAATTAACAGCAATTAAGAGTGCGGGTATTTCTTTACTAAGAGCGCTTTGGCCCATTTTTATATTTGTATTAGGGCTCACTGTTTTTGCTTTCTATTCTAATAACTATTTTGTGCCTAAAGCCGCATTAGAGGCTTATAGCTTGCTGTATGATATTAAACAGAAAAAGCCAGCACTAGACTTAAAACAGGGAGCTTTTTATACTGGTATTCCTGAGATAAGTATTAAAGTGAATAAGAAACATGATGATGGCCAAACTATTGAAGATGTCATTATTTATGATCATAGAGGTAAAACAGGTAATAAAGACGTGATTTTAGCTGACTCAGGTAAAATGTATACCATTCATAACGATAGGTATTTGAAACTTGAGCTATTCAATGGTCACCAGTATTCAGAAGGAGGTACCGATGAGGCGGGCGTAAAGCAGTCATCAAAAAAAGAAACTTTTCGGCAGGCTAAGTTTTCTCATAGTGAGTTTGTATTAGATTTATCTTCTTTTGCTCTGGACAGAACAGATAAAGAGCTGTTTAGGGGAAATAGAATTATGCGTAATCTCTCTGAACTTTCAGTGGATGTTGACTCTATGTCTAACCAAATATTAGATAAGAAATTACAGGTTTATGCCGATGCACCTTATGCTTTTTATTATCATTTAAGAAAAGATAGCGTGCAAATGCCTAAATATCTCAAGGAGTTTAAGGTGTATAATGATTCTGTGAATATGGTGAAGCAAAGGTTGGCCATAAATAAAGCCAATAAGCAAGACAGCATTCACAAAGCCGAGCAAGAGAAGAAAAGTGCCATTGAAGAAATACCAGTAGTTGCATCTAACGATACTTTGGTGGGGGCAGAGGATAATGATTCTACTGCATCTACAGATAAAAATACTAAGGTGGCTTCAGTGAAAACGCTAAAAAAAGCAGGTAGGGAGGCGCCTTTATTAACTACAGATAAAAAGGAAATAATAAAAGACAACCTTGAAAAAGCGAAGGCAAGTAAGAAGAATGCAGCCAAAAAGCCGAGCGCAAAGCCAGAAGAAAAAATAAACCTTGCAGCAGTAAAGGCTAATAAAAAGCTTGTGGCAAGATTAATGGCAGAAGACTCCACGTTGTTTAGCGAAACTGATAAAGAGAGATCTGTGGAAACAGCAGTTAGTCAGGTAAGGCAAATGAGAAGTAAGCTTCAGGCTAATAATACAAGGCTTGAAAGAATGCATTACGATCAGGACGTATTTGCAATACAATGGCATAAAATCTTATCTAATTCCGTTGCATGTATTATCATGTTTTTAATAGGAGCTCCATTGGGCGCTATTATAAAAAGAGGAGGCTTGGGTATACCTGTCTTAATTTCTATAGTATTCTTTATTGTATTCTACGTAATGAGTATGACCGGTGAAAAATGGGCAAAACAAGGGATGATAGACCCGGGTGTAGGTTTGTGGGCTGCTAACGTAATTTTGTTGCCTATTGGTTTGTTTTTCTTAAGACAGGCAAGAAATGATGTTCGTTTATTTGAAGCCGATTTTTATAGTGTAATGATTGACCGCTTTAAGAAATGGATTTCTAAATTTAAAAAAGTAAGAAATTAGAAGGTAGCAGTAGTTGTTTATTATTAGTAGACTTGATACATTTGCGCTTTCATTTTAAAACATATTTATAATAATCTAAATTTAACTAAGCATGTATTTACCAAGCGAGAAGAAAGAAGAATTGTTTGAAAATCATGGTCGGTTAAAGACAAAGAAAGACACTGGTTCTCCAGAGTCTCAAATTGCTCTTTTTACCTACCGCATTAAGCACCTTACTGAACACATGAAGAAAAACAAAAAAGACTACTCAACACAGCAGGGTCTTTTAAGATTAGTAGGTAAGAGAAGAAAATTGTTAAACTTCCTTGCGAAGTCAGACATTGAGCGATACAGAGCAATTCTTGCTGAACTTAACTTAAGAAAATAAATAAAAAGGGAATCCTAGGATTCCCTTTTTTGCCTTAATTGGCTTATCTTTCCACTTGAGCGGCCCCCCTAAACATCCACTCAATATTTAAATTATACAAAAAGAAATATGCAATTGAACGTAATAAACAAGACAATTAATTTACCCGATGGGAGATCCATATCAATAGAAACAGGGAAGCTAGCTAAGCAAGCTGACGGTTCAGTAGTTGTAAGAATGGGCGACACTATGTTGCTAGCTACTGTTGTTTCTAAAACTGAAGCAGGAGAGGGCGTTGACTTTTTACCTTTGTCAGTAGACTATCAAGAGAAATTCGCTTCTTCAGGTAAAATACCTGGCGGATTCTTGAAAAGAGAAGGTAAACTTTCAGATTATGAAGTACTAATTAGTAGGTTGGTTGATAGGGCAATCAGACCTATGTTTAATGAAGACTATCATGCAGATACTCAAATAATGATTTCATTGATTTCTGCTGATGAAAATGCATTACCTGATGCATTAGCTGCTTTGGCTGCATCATCTGCTCTTATGGTTTCTGATATTCCATTTAATGGGCCCATATCAGAAGTTAGAGTGGCAAGAGTGGAAGGCGAATTCATAGTAAACCCTACTATGGAGCAAAACCAAAAGTCGGATATAGACCTTATTGTAGCCGCTACCATGGAGAATATTTTGATGGTAGAAGGTGAAATGAAAGAGGCTAGTGAAGATGAAATGCTTGAGGCCATCCAAATAGCGCATGATGCCATAAAAGTGCAGTGTGAAGTACAGTTAGAATTACAAGAGGCTGTAGGGAAAACTGTAAAGAGAGAATACTGTCATGAAGTGAATGATGAGGAGTTAAAAACTCGTATGCATAATGAGCTTTATGAAAAAATATATGAAATAGCGAAGACTCCAAAGCCTAAAAGCGAAAGATCAGAAGCTTTTTCTGCGGCTTTAGATGCGTTTTTAGAAACTATTCCTGAGGAGGAAGAAGTGGATTCAACAATGATAAGTCGTTATTTCAAAGGAATTAAAAAAGAAGCTTGCCGTAATCTAGTATTGAATGATACTATCAGATTAGATGGTAGAGCAACTAACGAAGTAAGACCTATCTGGACAGAAGTTAATTACTTGCCTTCTACTCATGGTTCAGCTGTATTTACAAGAGGAGAAACTCAATCTTTAAGTACGGTTACTTTAGGAACTAAAATGGACGAGCAATTAATAGACGGAGCCATTTTCCAAGGTAGTAACAAGTTTATGTTACATTATAATTTCCCTGGGTTTAGTACAGGTGAAGTAAGACCAAACAGAGGACCAGGTAGAAGAGAGGTTGGTCATGGTAACTTGGCTTGGAGAGCTTTAAAAGAAGTATTGCCTGCAGAAAACCCTTATACTATCAGAGTAGTTTCTGATATATTAGAATCTAATGGGTCATCTTCTATGGCTACTGTATGTGCTGGATCTTTAGCATTAATGGATGCAGGTATCCAAATCAAAGCTCCGGTTTCTGGTATAGCTATGGGGATGATTTCCGATTCAAAAACAGGGAAATATGCCATCTTATCTGATATTTTAGGAGATGAAGATCATTTAGGAGACATGGATTTTAAAGTAACTGGAACCGAAAAAGGTATTACAGCTACTCAAATGGATATTAAGATTGATGGACTTTCTTTCGAGGTATTGAAAGAAGCTCTTAACCAAGCAAGAGAAGGTAGATTACACATCTTAAATGAGATGAAGAAAACTATATCTGCTCCTAATGCTGATCTTAAACCTAATGCACCACGTTCAGAAGTGCTCACTATCGATAAAGATATGATTGGTGCAGTTATAGGACCTGGAGGAAAAGTAATTCAAGAAATTCAGAAAGAAACAGGTGCTACTATTGTTATAGAAGAAGTAGCAAATAAAGGACAGGTAAGTATTTTTGCTGTAAATGGTGAATCTATGAATGATGCCATGAGAAGAATCAAAAATATTGTGGCTGTTCCTGAAATTGGTGAAGTTTATGACGGTAAGGTGAAGTCAATCATGCCTTTTGGTGCCTTTATAGAATTTATGCCTGGTAAAGATGGTTTACTACATATCTCAGAAATTAAGTGGGAAAGAGTAGAAAATATGGAAGGCGTTATGGAAGTTGGTGAAGAAGTAAAGGTCAAATTAGTTGACATTGACAAGAAAACGGGTAAATTTAGACTATCAAGAAAGGTATTACTACCAAAACCTGAGAAAAAAGAAGCCAAGGACAGCTAATTTCGAAGAGAAGTGTTTGTCATTTGGAACTAATTTTCATAAAATTGGTGTTTGCCTAAGTGGTCAATCGTTATAAAAAATCAACATTTGCATGAGACAGCTTAAGATTAGCAAGCAGATAACAAACCGGGAAAGTCAATCTCTCGACAAGTATTTACAAGAAATTGGTAAAGTTGACTTACTTACTCCTGATGAGGAAGTGGAGTTGGCTCAGAGAATACGCGAGGGTGATCAACTGGCATTGGAAAAACTGACTAAAGCTAATCTTAGATTTGTGGTATCTGTAGCAAAGCAGTACCAGAATCAGGGTTTGTCTCTTGGTGATTTGATTAACGAAGGTAACTTAGGACTTATCAAAGCGGCACAAAGATTTGATGAAACTCGAGGGTTCAAATTCATTTCTTATGCTGTTTGGTGGATTCGTCAGTCTATTTTGCAGGCATTAGCAGAGCAATCCAGAATTGTTAGGTTGCCGCTAAATCGAGTAGGCTCTTTGAATAAAATCTCAAAGACCTTTTCGGAGTTAGAGCAGAAATATGAGCGTGAACCATCACCAGATGAATTGGCCGAAGTGTTAGAAGTAACTACTTCGGAGGTAGTTGATACTATGAAAATATCTGGGAGACACGTGTCTATGGATGCTCCATTTGTGCAAGGAGAAGAAAATAGCTTACTAGATGTACTGGAGAATGATCTCGAAGAAACTCCAGATTCAGAATTGATGAATGACTCTCTAAGAAGAGAAGTTCAAAGAGCTTTATCAACTCTTACACAAAGAGAAGCTGATGTAATTACACTTTATTTTGGTTTGAATGGAGAACATTCTATGACCTTAGAGGAAATAGGTGAAAAATTCAATCTGACCAGAGAAAGAGTAAGGCAAATAAAAGAAAAGGCAATAAGACGATTAAGACACACTTCAAGAAGCAAAGCTTTAAAGCCTTATTTAGGATAACTATTAAGGCATAATAAAAATCAATTAAAAAGGCTTCACCCATTTAAAGAGGGTGGGGCCTTTTTTTTTATATTTGCATAACCAATTGATCGGGAGTACAAACTTCTTTGATTAATTTTTTGTTGGTTTTCTAGAAATTATATAGATACGTAAGGATGACACAAGAAAAAACAAGAGTATTAATTATAGGGTCTGGACCTTCGGGTTACACAGCCGCAATTTACGCTTCAAGAGCAGGTTTAAGTCCAATTATGGTAACAGGAGGACAGCCTGGAGGTCAGTTGACTACTACCAATGATGTAGAAAACTACCCTGGTTATCCGGAAGGAATTAATGGTCCGCAGATGATGATGGACTTTCAAAAGCAGGCAGAAAGATTTGGTACTGATATCCGTTATGGAATGGTTACTTCTGTAGACTTTTCTGGGTATCCTCACAAAGCTATAGTTGATGAGAAATATGAAATTATAGCAGAGTCTGTAATTATTGCTACAGGTGCTAGTGCTAAATATTTGGGTTTACCTTCTGAAGAGAAATACTACAACAAAGGTGTTTCTGCATGTGCTGTATGTGATGGGTTTTTCTATAGAGGAAAAAATGTAGCTGTTGTAGGTGGTGGAGATACTGCTGCTGAAGAGGCTACTTATTTGGCCAACTTATGTCCTAAAGTGTACTTGATAGTAAGAAGAGATGAGATGAGGGCTTCTCAAATCATGCAAAATAGAGTTACTTCTACTCCTAACATTGAAGTGCTGTGGGAAACAGAGACAGAAGAAATTTTGGGTAATGATGACGAGGTTACAGGTGCACGTGTGGTAAACAGAAAAACAGGAGAGAAAAGAGAACTCGATGTTCAAGGTTTCTTTGTGGCAATAGGTCACCAACCTAATACAGGTATTTTTAAAGACTACTTGGAAATGGATGAAACTGGATATTTAATAGTACAGCCAGGCACAGCTAAAACTAATATAGAAGGAGTTTTTGCTACAGGAGATGCCGCTGATAAAGTTTATAGACAAGCTATTACTGCTGCAGGAACAGGTTGTATGGGTGCATTAGATGCTGAGAAATTCTTGTTGGCGAAAGAAATGAATGTGGTTTAATTAATAGAAACCTTCTTAAATATAATTAAAGGCCTGGTTTTAGAACCAGGCCTTTTTATTTGCGTACATACCAATTATGTAAATTGTTATTAACTCCTTGGTAAAAGAGGTCTAATCTTTTATCCTTGATGTATTACTGAACTTTAATCTTGTTATGCAAAAATTGCTCTTTAGCTTACTTATTATACTGGCATTCGGTTATGGTGCTTCAGCTCAAAAACCAACAGAGCCTGATGGTGCTCAAATTTTGTTGAAATTGAAAAAGCTTAATTTTTTAGGTAACGTGCTGTACCTTGCTGCGCATCCCGATGATGAAAATACAAAGCTCATAGCTTATTATGCTAATGAAAAATTAGCCAATACTGCTTATATGGCTTTAACACGTGGAGATGGAGGTCAAAATTTAATAGGTGCTGATATAAGAGAGGCATTAGGGGTAATAAGAACACAAGAGTTGTTAGCAGCTCGTAGAATTGATGGTGGACATCAGTATTTCTCTAGAGCTAATGACTTTGGTTATTCAAAAACAGCTGATGAAACATTAGAAATTTGGGATAAAGATCAGGTGCTTTCCGATGTGGTTTGGGTGTATAGAAAATTTAGACCAGATGTAATCATTACTCGTTTTCCTCCTGACGCCAGGGCAGGCCATGGGCATCATACAACTTCAGCAATAATGGCTCAGGAAGCCTTTAAAATAGCCAATGATCCTTCACAGTATAAAGATCAACTAAAATATGTTGAAACGTGGCAACCCAAAAGGTTATATACGAATACAGGCAGGTGGTGGAATCCAGATATGACAGGGCAGGAAGAGGGTGTGCTCACTGTAGACGCAGGGACTTACAACCCTTTATTAGGAAAGTCATATACGGAGATTGCTGCTAATAGTAGAAGTCAGCATAAAAGTCAAGGTTTTGGAACTACAGGCACGCGTGGAGAGGAAAAAGAGTTTCTAGAGTATGTGATGGGAGACAAAGCAGAGGTTGATATTTTAGAAGGTATTGATACATCATGGAAAAGAGTGAAGGGGGGCGAACCTATTGGTGAGCTTGTGGCTCAGGCTATTGCTAAGTTTAATGCCTCTAATCCATCCGCAGTTCTTCCATTGCTTATTGAAGCAAGACAAAAGATTACCGCATTAAATGATCCTTTCTGGAAAGAACAAAAGCGTGTCGAAATTGATGAGGTTATAAGAGATGTCTGTGGGCTATATTTAGAAGTTGTAGCCAGCGATTTTGAATACACCCCTAGGTCATCTGCATCTTTGTCGGTAGAAGCTATTAATAGATCAGGTGCCGATGTTAAATTGGTTTCAATTGATTTTGCAGGAGTTAAAGATACAGTAGTGAATGTGAGTCTTGCTAATAATATAGATCAGCATCTCGCAACTACTATGGTTATACCTAACAATAAGTCTTACTCTCAGCCTTATTGGCTAAGAGACAAGGGAACGCTAGGAATGTATCGAGTAGATGACAGAACATTGATTGGTAAGCCTGAGAATGATCCAGCTTTAGATGCAACATTCAAGTTGGAGATTAACGGAGAGGAAATTATATACAAGAGGCCAGTAGTATTTAAGAAAAACGACCCAGTAAAGGGTGAGTCTTATAGACCTGTGGCTATTACTCCTCCCGTTTTTGTGAATATAGACAAAGGTGTATATATTTTTCCTGATGAAAATAAGAGAGATGTTACAGTTAATTTGAAAGGTGTTAAAAGTGATATTTCAGGGCATGTTACTTTGGAATTACCTGAAGGATGGACATCTGTTCCTAGTGCTTTTGATTACGATTTAGTTAAAAAAGGAGAAGAGAAAAGCTTTACATTCGCTGTATATCCAACTAAGAAACAAAGTTCAGGTGAAGTAAAGGCAGCAGTGGAAGTGGGAGGTAAAAAGTATAGTTACAGCCTAAACGAGATAGATTATGAGCATATACCTACTCAAATGCTTATGATGCCGAGTGTTGCTAAAGTAGTGAAATTGGATATTAAAAAAGCTGGTGAAAAAATAGCGTACATACAAGGAGCTGGAGACGATATTCCCAATGCGTTGAGAGAAATTGGTTATCAGGTTACTGAATTTACCGATGAGCAGGTGAATCATATTAACTTTGAATCTTTTGATGCAGTAATCCTTGGCGTAAGGGCGCTAAATACTAATGAGCGTATTTCTTTTTACATGCCAGAGCTATTAGAGTATGCTAAAAATGGCGGTACATTGATTGTTCAATACAATACTAATTACAGGTTAAAGACGGATCATTTTGCTCCGTATGACCTAACTCTTTCTCGGGATAGGGTCACGGAAGAAGATGCCGAGGTTAGGGTCTTGGATAAGAAAAACCCTGTATTGAACTATCCTAATAAAATAACTAGTGATGATTTTGAGGGTTGGGTGCAAGAAAGAGGTTTGTATTTTCCTAATCAATGGGATAGTCATTATACAGCAGTGCTTTCTAGTAATGATAAAAACGAGAAGGATAGCCCCAAAAATGGAGGCCTATTGGTGGCTAAGTATGGAAAAGGGTACTACATATATACAGGTTATTCATGGTTTAGAGAATTGCCAGCAGGTGTAGCAGGTGCATATAGGTTATTCGTTAATTTAGTATCTGTGGGCGCTCAGGATGAAAAATAGTATGGATAAACACGCAAAAGGTGAGGGCGGTAACATTCCAATATTCAGCAAATGGTCAAGCTGGTATATAGCGGTAATTATTAACCTCATCGCAATGATCGTATTGTTTTATTGTTTTTCTATTTATTTTTCATGAGCACGCTAGACTGGATTGTATTACTCGGTACTTTGTTGGCTATAGTTGCGTACGGTGTTTGGAAAAGTAGAGGGAGTAAAAATATAAATGAATATTTAAAGGGGGATAACTCTCTTAAATGGGGGACTATTGGATTGTCGGTAATGGCCACTCAGGCGAGTGCAATTACCTTTCTCTCCACACCGGGGCAGGCCTATGAATCAGGAATGGCCTTTGTTCAGAATTATTTTGGTTTACCGTTAGCAATAATTATTGTTTCGGCAGTATTTATACCCATCTACTACAAGTTAAATGTATATACTGCTTATGAGTTTTTGGAGAAGAGATTTGACCTGAAAACTCGCATGTTAGGAGCAGCATTATTTCTTGTACAAAGGGGCTTAGCCGCTGGTATTACTATATATGCCCCGGCAATCATTTTATCTACCATGCTCCATTGGGACTTGAGTTTTACCATTTTACTTACCGGAATACTGGTAGTGATATACACCGTAACAGGAGGCACTAAAGCGGTAAGCTTAACTCAAAAATATCAGATGGCCATTATTATGGGAGGCATGTTTACAGCCTTTTTTATCATCATTCATTATTTGCCCGAGAGTGTTGGGTTTGGTAATGCGCTGAATATTGCTGGTAAAATGGGTAAGCTCGATGCGGTAGATTTTTCTTTTGACTTCGAGAAAAGATACACTATCTGGAGTGGCCTTACTGGAGGACTATTCTTAGCATTATCTTACTTTGGTACAGATCAATCTCAAGTGCAGCGATACTTAGGAGGTAAGTCTGTTACAGAAAGTAGGTTGGGGCTTATTTTTAACGCCATATTAAAAGTGCCTATGCAGTTTTTTATATTGCTAGTAGGAGTGATGGTATTTGTGTTCTATCAATTTGTGCAGCCCCCTGTTTTCTTTAAAAGTGCAGAAATGGAACAATTGCATCAGAGTGAATACAGAGAAGATATTCAACAGCTCGAGGCTAGGTATGACAAGAACTTTGTCGAGAAGAAGGCAAATATAGAACAACTAGTAACCGCCATAGATGCTGATGATGCTGAAAGAGTATCATCATTAACTGAAGAGGTTCAAGAAAAGGACAAGGAGTCTAAACAGATTAGAGGAGAGGTAAAATCTCTCCTTAAAAAATATGATGAAAGCATTGAAACCAAAGATTCTGATTACGTTTTTTTAACTTTCATTATTACATACTTGCCCGAAGGTGTTATTGGTCTGCTTTTAGCAGTTATATTTTCGGCTGCTATGTCTTCCACGTCAGGAGAGTTGAATGCACTGGGGTCTACAACATCCATTGATTTTTATAAACGGGTAATAAAACCAGAAGCTTCAGAAAGACACTATTTAATAGCTTCTAAAGTACTTACAGGACTTTGGGGTGTGATAGCTATAGTTTTCGCTTTGTATGCACGGTTGGTAGAAAATCTTATAGAGGCAGTAAATATACTAGGTTCTATATTTTATGGAGTGATTTTGGGTATATTCCTAGTCGCATTTTTCATTAAATCCATTAAAGGAAATGCTGTTTTTATCGGAGGTATATTATCACAGCTGATCGTGATTTTGTGCTTTCAGATTTTCTCTATTACTTATTTGTGGTACAATTTAATTGGTTGTTTGCTGGTAGTTGTGCTCTCTTACTTAATTCAGCTTTTCACAAAAGATACAAAAAGCAATCAAGCCAGTTAATACTGGCTTGATTTTATGAATTATTTCTTGCCTTTGATAGACTCTATTAATACTTCGTTATTTTTAACATAACCGAAGTCTCCCTGCGGGTTTTCCTGAGCCATTTTCATAGATTCTTTAGCTGTTTTTATAGCTTCTTTGTTTTTGCCTTCTTTAGCTAAGATTTTGGCCTTTGTATGAACCCACCAAAATGCTTTAGGAGAACCTTCAATAGCTTTGTTGATCCAAGCTTCTGCCTGAGATAAATCTTTTTCTGCATCTAAATAGTATACTGCAGCGCCAGCATAATCTTGTGGCTTGATTTCTCCTTTAGCATCAGTAATTGTAGCTTTTATTTGCGCCATCATTTTGCTGTCAATTTCAGCTTCTACTGGTATAGCAACTTTGGTGTTTTCCCAAATTAAGTTAATGTTGGCCGTGTTGTTAGTGAAATCACTAAAAGTGATGTTAAACGTTTCTTCTTTTTCACTTAATTTGATCACTGGTGCAGTGAAACGTATTAGATCTTCATTTTTATTATAATCTCCGGCTCCCCAAAGTGTGGTGTTTTTGTGGATTATAACCGTCCATTTGTCCTTTTCAGGAATGGTATAAAGTGCGTAAGTTCCTGCAGGAACATCTTTTCCGTCTAGCTTTACAGCATCGCTAAATGTGATTTTTGTTGAAGCATTAGCACCTGTTCTCCATACCTCTCCATAACTCACTAAATCTCCAAATATCGTTCTTCCCTTAGCGCCAGGTTGAGAATATTCAATGGTAACATCAGTTAAACCCACAGTTTGTTTAATAGTAGCGGTAGGGCTAGGTTTAGGTGTCTGAATTTGCCCAAAAGCAACGGCTCCAGACAGGAGAAGTAAAGCTGATAAGATTGTTTTTTTCATGTTTTTAATAAATATGTTAATTGGTATTTTCAACAACGAAAATAGAATATTTTTGTTAGCAAGAAATGAAACTTAGTAAATCCTTTTTTCTGAATGATGATGTAGTGCAGGTGGCACAAGAACTTATAGGAAAGCGTTTGTGTACTTACATTAATAATGATTTTACCGCGGGTGTTATAGTGGAAACCGAAGCGTATTCTCACTTGGAGAAGGCTTGTCATGCATTTAACAAGAAAAGGACAAAACGAACCGAAACACTTTTTATGGAAGGAGGGACTGCCTATGTATACCTTTGCTATGGCATACACAAGCTCTTTAATGTGGTGACCAATAATGAGGAAGAAGCTGAAGCGGTGTTAATCAGAGCTGTAGAGCCTGTTGATGGAATTGATATCATGTTAGAGCGAAGAGGGATGAGTGGCATCAATAAAAATCTCACTTCTGGGCCAGGTAAGCTAACTCAGGCCTTGGGTATAGATATGGTGCATGATAAGACAGATTTGCTGTCAGGGTTGATTTGGGTAGAGAGTGGAGAGCAGTACGCTAAGGAAGAAATAGAGGCTAGCTGTAGAATAGGTGTAAGTTATGCCAAGGAAGATGCTTTACTGCCGTGGCGATTTTCTGTTAAAAATAATATTTGGGTCAGTTCAGGTAATAACAATTATAATTTTTAAATTGAATTATTGATGTACTATATTTGTAAAAATGAATAAGATACTGTGTCCAATCGACTTTTCAAATGCCTCATTAAACGCTATTGAGTATGCCGTGGAAATTGGTAAAAAGTTTCATTCTACCATTACTTTACTGAATGTTTTTACCGAAAGTGACTTTAATAAAGTTTTGGATACTCAGAACCTGAATAAATCTTTAAAAGAGAGGATAGAATTAGCCAGTGAGCGCTTAAAAAGCTTAACAGATGAGGTTAATGCTGATTATGCTCAGGATAATATCCAATGTGAATATAGCCTCGAAATGGGAGATTTAATTGATGGAATTCTTCTTCATCAAGCTGAAAATGATCTTATAGTAATGGGAACCACCGGTATTAGCAAAACAAACGGTGTGTTTTTTGGTAGTAATACAGAAGAGATTCTAGATAAATCAGGCATTCCTGTCTTATGCGTGCCAGAAGAAGCTTCATATAACGGGTTTGATAAAATTGTTTACGCTTCAGATTTCTTGAAAGAAGATCGTGTCATTATTCAAAAAGTAATTTCTTTTGCTACTATTTTTGATGCTCGTATTCATGTTTTACACATTAATACCCACGAAGCACATGAAGAGTATAGTAAGTTTGTAGATGAACTAAAAAGTTTTATACAATATCAAAAGATCAATTTTACTTATAAAACATATGATGATGTAGGGCAGGGGATTGAAAGTTATATGTCTGGACACGATATTGATTTACTTACCGTTTATAAAAGAGAAAGAAATTTTGTGAGTAGCATTTTTCATAAAAGTCTTACCAAGACATTGTCTTACTCAACAGACAAGCCGTTGCTCGTATTCAAATACAAATCTTAAAATTTAAATATTTATCACTAAAAAGTTATTACCGATTTTAAATCACATGAATAAAGTTAGAGGGGTAGTTGTCTCTTGTGGGCTAGTTTTTTTATTAATAAATAACATTTTTGCGCAATCTTTAGATAATCTTGTTCTGTCGAATGTGAATTCAGAATATGACGAACAAAATCCTGTCTTATCTCCCGATGGACAGATATTATACTTCACCAGAAGTAATGATCCTAACAATGTAGCAGGAGTAAGAGATAAAGGTGATATATGGGTGAGTACATTGATGGCCGATCATCGTTGGTCAAAGCCTGAAAACTTAAAGAAACTTAACAATAAAGGCTATAATGCTGTCATTGGCTTCTCAGCTGATGGATCTGTAATTTACCTTCAAAATCACTATAAGGAGGAAGATGGAATAGTCAAAACTCAGGGTATTTCTTTCGCAACCAAAACAAAAAGTGGTTGGACTCACCCCACTGACATAATGATCCCTTATTTTAGAAATTTATCTGAAATGGTAGGTGGATATATTACTTCTGATGAAAAAGTGTTAGTGCTATCAATTGAATCATTTAACACCAAAGGAGGAGAAGATATTTACGTATGTCTTAAGAAAGATAATGGCAAATGGAGTGATGCCATTAATTTGGGAAGAAGTATAAATACGAAATATCAAGAGTTTACTCCGTACCTTTCTGATGATAAAAAAACGTTATATTTTTCTTCTAATGGACATAATGGCCAAGGGAGTAGTGAAGTTTTAGTTGCTACTAGATCTGGAGACAGTTGGACGCAATGGTCAGAGCCTCAATTATTGTCAGTAATTAACTCTAAAGGAAGAGAAACCGGATATCGAATTTATGATGGTTTTGCTTTATATGCGTCTACCATTAATAGCGATGGTTATAGTGATATTAGAATGTATGCCGAAAAACCGATAGATTCTATTATGGTGAAGAAGGAAGTGCCTATGGGGCCTGAATTTGAGAATGAGGAAGAGCGTGTAGTGGCAGGGCCAGATATTAGAAAAGAATCTAATTGGTATGGTAAGGTTACGGATAAGGAGACTGGAGAGCCTGTGAATGCTATTCTAAAAATAGAAAGCATTACTGATGATTACAGTAAGGAGGTAACCACTAATGCTGATGAAGGAACATATGCTTTAAATGATGCTAAGCCGGGTGAGTACAATATAAGAATTGATGCACCAGGTTATATCAGTGTTAAGGAAAAAGTTGCATTCCAAACGTCTGAAGCGAAAGAAGAAAATTTTGTGCTTCAGCCCATTTCTGTAGGAACTACAGTACACCTTAAAAATGTATTGTTTGAACAATCAACGCCTAATATCAAGTCCAGCTCGTATGATGAACTTAATTTGGTGGTAGATTTATTAAAACATAATCCATCAATGAAAATAAGGCTGGAGGGGCATACTGATAATAGAGGTATACCTAAGCATAACCTGAAGCTTTCTAAGATGAGAGTACAGTCAGTAGAGGCGTATTTGGTGAAGCATGGGATATCTTCAAAAAGAATTTCTGGTAAAGGTTATGGCGGTTCAAAGCCTATTGCAGATAATGATGATCCAGAACTGCGCAAGCTGAATAGGAGGGTGGAGTTTACCATTACTAAGAAGTAGAAGAAATAGGATTAGAGATAAACAAAAAGAGACGGCTTGCCGTCTCTTTTTGTTTATAAAGGTTTTAAAAACCATCTGCAGTGTCATCTCCTCTGTGATCGGCACCACCTTCTAGCTGGTTGTCTTTCACTAAAATGGCATCTACTCGCCCAATTGTTGATTCTCTTAATTTAAAGTGATGTCCCATATCTTCTAATTCTTTCATCACTTCGGCTGATAAGGCATTCGGTTCAATAATGATGCTATCAGGGTACCATTGATGGTGGAAGCGCGAGGCATCTACAGCCTGCTGCATAGTCATATTATATTCCGTAACGTTTAATATGGTTTGAAGTACACTCGTAATAATAGTGCTACCGCCAGGCGTGCCTACCACCATATATAACTGATTGTCTTTTTCTATGATGGTAGGAGTCATAGAGCTTAACATTCTTTTGAGAGGAGCTATGGCATTAGCTTCTCCGCCAATCAGTCCAAACATGTTTGGGGTGCCTGGTTTGCTGCTGAAGTCATCCATTTCGTTATTGAGGAAGAATCCGGCACCGTCTACTACCACTTTAGAGCCATAAGCACCATTTAACGTGGTGGTAATGGAAACAGCATTTCCATACTTATCTACTATAGAGAAGTGTGTAGTTTGCTCACTTTCTGGTAATTTAAAAGTGCCTGCGTTTATGGAGTCACTTGAAGTGGCTTTCTCAGCGCTGATACTTGAAAACCTTTTAGCCAGATATGTAGAATCTAATAAGCTATCTTGTGGTACTAAATAAAAATCAGGATCACCCAAATGAGTGGCTCTGTCGGCATATACTCTTCTTTCTACTTCAGTGATATAATGAATGCTTTTTGCGGTATGAAATCCTAGCTCATCAAGAGGGCATGAGTTCAGCATAGTCAGCATTTGCATTAGCGCTATTCCACCGCTTGAAGGTGGTGGCATAGATATAATTTTGTAGCCATTGTACTTACCTGTAACAGGAGTTCTCCAAATAGAATGGTAATTTTCCAAATCTTCTAATGTGATTATTCCGTTGCCGCGTTCCATTTCTTTTACTATTAGGTCTGCGGTAGCTCCTTGGTAAAAACCAGCTCTTTTGTTGTCTCTAATGAGTTCTAATGTGCGAGCTAATTCTGGGTATTTAACAGTATCGCCAGCTTTATTTTTGTTAGAGAACCTGTTTTTAATATGCTCATTTTGGCTGATAAAATGATCATAGTGCATATTTAACCCATTGGCTTCCTTTTCAGTTAGCTCAAATCCATTTTTAGCCAAATCTATAGCGGGTTGCACTAATTCGTGCCACGGCAGTGATCCATATTTTTCATAAGCGCTTACCATTCCATCTACACTGCCAGGCACACCCACTGCGGCATGTCCCAGCGTACTTTTGTCAGGTATAATGTTTTTGTTTTCATCAAGGTACATATCTTTGGTGGCTGCAATAGGAGCTGCTTCTCGGTAGTCAAGTGCTGAAGTTTTACCATCGGCACCACGATATATCATAAAGCCACCTCCACCAATATTACCAGCTTCTGGATAAACTACGGCCAGTGCAAATTGTACAGCTACGGCTGCATCAACAGCATTTCCGCCTTTTTGTAAAATTTCCTTACCTACTTTTGAAGCTAGGGGGTGGGCACTAACCACCATGGCACTGTCCGTGATCAGGCCTTTGGGTAATGATGCTTCTGAGTGCTCTGTAGCTTCATTGTTCGGGCCACAACTTGCCAGAGGTAGTATTAGAAGGGAGAAAAATATTAAGCGATTTAACATAAATAATTAGGTTGATTTAGAAATGTAAGATTGAATATAACATTTACTTTTTAAGGATATTAAATTCTCAAGAATTAATACTATATTGATCAAATAATAATTCTAATGTTTTGTATCAATGCAGCAAACCAGCAGTCTCCGTGAAAAGAAGTCCGCAAAGATAAAATTAGCCATATTAGCAGCCTGTAAAGAACTTTTAGGGAAGAATTCTTTCAACGAATTATATGTAGATGAAATTTGTGAAGAGGCGAGAATCTCTAAGGTTACATTTTTTAAGTATTTTCCTCAAAAGGATGATGTACTTCTTTATTATATGCGAATATGGTGCCTAGAACGTGCTATTGAATTGCATCAGCAGCCGAAAGAAGGGGTGTCTGGCATCTACTATTTATTTGATAAATTAGCTGAAACTTTGGATAGGAGCCCTGGATTTTTCCTCAATTTAATAAGTTATTATACAGGTCTTAAGCGTCCACCGTCACCATTTCCATTAAAACTGGTAGAGAAAAAATTATTGTTTCCTCAGGTTGACAATATTGGGGACATAGAGATTTATAGTATACAGCAAATGCTAGAGAAATTTTTGTTAGAAGCTATTTTTAATAGAGAGGTAACTACGCGCAGTGATCCGGGAGCTTTGTCTAACCTGTTTTTAACAGTTTTTTATGGGGCGGCTGTTACTGCACATTTGAGGCAGGTGGATTCTAACCAATTATTTTTTAGAAACCACATAGATAGTTTGTTGCGTGGGCTTAACTAAGTGCTACTTTTTGCGCCATTTATCTTCCCAATATGCTGCTTCTTGCCCTATTTTCATCTTAGATTTGTTTTCTCCAGATCGTAATTCGCTGCTTTTGTCTCCTTTAGAGGTGAAGTGGTAAGTGCCGCAGTAGTCACACTTATACACGTTTACAGGGCCAGTGCCAGAGTTGTATTTGTACCTCATGTGTGAATTTAAAAGTGCATCTTCAGCCTGCTCTTTAGTGTAATAGCATCTTTTCTTAGTTACGCAATTCATGACACCTGCTTTATTTGTAGTGCAAAACAGAAGAAAAATTCGTTCTTATCAAATTATAAGAATTAAAACCATAATTTTAGTAGTGTTTTTTTATAACTAATATTCCTATTGTACAGTTAGGAGTATTAAAAATAGTAACATAAATGGATGCAGGTTCTTCTAAGTTGCCGATATACGGTGCATTAATAGCTAACTTACTTATTGCCATAACTAAATTTATTGCAGCAGGCTTTACTGGTAGCTCTGCTATGCTGTCAGAAGGGATTCATTCTGTGGTTGATACAGGAAATCAATTATTGATTTTACTTGGCTTAAAAAGGAGTACTAAGCCGGCAGATGAGAAGCACCCGTTTGGTTATGGAAAAGAGTTATATTTCTGGTCATTAATAGTGGCTATTTTATTATTCGCTATAGGAGGGGGCATGTCTGTGTATGAAGGTATTCATCATATCCATAACCCAGGTACGAGCGTTTCAGATCCCAAATGGAATTATGCTGTATTAGGAATGGCTTTTTTGTTTGAAGGAACATCGTGGGTGATAGCCATGAAAAATTTCCTTAAAAAGAAATCTAAGAAGAGTTTTATAGGAAGGCTAACAAGTAGCAAAGACCCTTCAGTATTTGTAATTATTATGGAGGACTCTGCAGCCTTATTAGGGATAGCCGTAGCATTTTTAGGTGTGATGCTGGGTAATATTTATGATACCCCCATTTTTGATGGCATAGCTTCGGTTATCATTGGAGTAATATTGACTGCGGTGGCGATTTTCTTAATTTATGAGAGTAAAGGTTTGCTACTAGGAGAAGGAGCAAGCCAAGCGGTAGTTCAAAGCATACGAAATATCTTTACTGCCAATAGTAAGGTAGTGAATATTGAAAAACCACTAACCATGCATTTTGGCCCCAGTGAGGTGTTGTTGGCCGTCAATGTGCAGTTTAAGCCAGAGCTCACCGCACAGCAGGTAGAGCAAGCTATTGACGAATTAGAGAAAAGTACAAAAGCAGCACACCCTGAAATTAAAAGGATATTTATAGAAGCAGAATCTATAGTTCGTAAGAATTCAGGAGAGTAGAACAACCTAAAGGCGTATATTTACAGAGCGGCAGCTGATAACTAGCCGCTTTTTTTATACCATAATTTTATCCATTATGATGGCATCGAGACTGAAATATCAGTTGCAAGAAGTAAGCTTTATTGTTTTGTATTGGATGTTTGTCTCTATATTGTACGTGGTAGTGAGGTATCTGGGGATGGACGGTAATGTCATTTTTGTAGAGGAAAATCCCTCTCCGGATAGGATCATATTTTTAGCTGCTGATGGGGGTTTCTTTATGGGGGCTATTATTGGTGTCTTAGAAATATTTATTTACCCCAGGTTGTTAAAAACCAAATCTTTTGTTTTTAGCCTTGTCTATAGATTAATTAATTTTTTCCTAATTATAAACATTGCCATTTGGGTGGTGGTGATAGTTTATTTCAATCTGTTTAAATCTTATGATCTCAAAGAGACTTATCATAAGTCATTACAGTTTTTTACTTCTTTTTCATTTGTAGTTTTCTGGGCTTATTCATTGGTTTTTAATTTCATTATGTCATTTGTGCTTCAAGTGAATAAAAAGATAGGACCGGGAATTATTTATAACCTAATGAAGGGTAAGTATTATCATCCTAGTGAGGAAGATAGAGTATTTATGTTTCTTGATTTACAATCTTCATCAAAGATAGCCGAGGCATTGGGGCACATTAACTTTAGTTATTTTTTACAAGACTGTTTTCAGGATCTTTCTGATGTATTGTTGGAATGTGAGGCTTCGGTATATCAATTTGTAGGAGATGAAGCCGTTTTAACTTGGCCTGTAGAGAAAGGGATAAGGCGTGATAACTGTATAAATGCGTTCTTTATTTTTGATGAAAAATTGAAAGCTCGAAAGCAATACTATTTTAACAAATACGGCTTTTTGCCTGTTTTTAAGGCTTCTTTGAACTCGGGTAAAGTTACAGTAGCCCAAGTAGGGGATATTAAAAGTGAAATAGCCTATCATGGTGATGTTCTCAATACAGCAGCTAGAGTACAGGAATTGTGCAACGCCTACAGTCGGCAATTACTTTTAACAGATGCTATTGTTAACCAGCTAAAAAATGTAAGTGCCTATAACTATCACTTTCTTGATGAGGTAGATTTACGAGGAAAGAGTTATAAAGTAAAGATTTATGAAGTTGTAGTAGCGAAGTAAAAGAAAAGGGAGGTTATAACCTCCCTTTTCTTTTACTCTTCCATTTTGCCTTCTTCGTATTTTATCTTTTTTATGAGGTCGCCTTGTTCATCATATATTCGCCAGGCTCCATCCTTCTTATCGTCTTTGTATTTACCTTTCATCTGCAGGGTTCCATTTTCAAAGTAGCTTTCGAACCTACCGTGTTTCCACCCGTTTTTAATCGTAAATGAATAATGTACCTCATCATTATCGTATTTTACTATATATTCATCTTCAGTTAAATTAGGAATAATTATTTTGTCTACAGCTTCTAATTCAGTCATGTAAACATCACTCCATGCCAGTACTTCATCTGGGAGCTCTTCCATTTGAGCGGTTACAGTTTTTAGAGGTTGAGGGCCATTGCGTTTTTCGGTGGTTTCCTGAGCTTTTGGGTCTTTGTATTGTGCGCTAAATGAAGTTTTAAATATACCTGCTTCTTCGGGAGATAACTGAAAGCTAAGTCTGGAGAAACATGTGATGTACTCTTTGTTTTTCTCCATGCTTTTCCATTCTTGTATTTCCATTAAAGGTTTTAGGTCCTCAAAAATTAGTGGAGTATTGACATAGGCATATACCGAAGATTTTTTCTCAAGTGACGCGTAGTGGGTACTGAAGTTGATATCATTCGCTAAAGTTTCTCCATTTTGCTGTGCATCTATTATGTTTTTAAGCGTTTGTGGGTGGTTGCTGAAAATAACCCAATTGTTGACTATGCTATAATATGGCTTGTCAAATTTGTCAAATAGCTTGCCTAAAAATACTTTGAAGAAACCCTTCATGGCCATATAATGTATCTGATACCCTTTGTAGTCGATACTTCTGATTTTGACTGGGGTCCTTTTTCTAATTTGTTCTCTTATTTTATTCAGGCCATTGGCAGCGTCATTGCCATCTTTAGCCTTTAACAGTAGAGCGTATTCCTGAAAACCTGAATTGCTTTTGGGTTTGGTCTGAAGCATGATCACTTCATTGTCTACCCAATTGATAAAGGTTTCATTTAAATCTAGCTTTAAAAACTTTTCGGTGAGGTCCTTATTTTTTAGGTATGAATCTTTTTGATCCGGATTACTACTCAAGGCTCCTTCAAGGTTTTCTACAAAGCCACTGAAGGTTTTAAAACCCAATGATAAGAAGTAGGGAGACTCCTTAGGTATAATTTTAAGAAAATCATGAGGCCCATTTCCAGACGTGTATAGGGCTTTTAAGTAAGAATTAACCGTATCATTAATGTTGGTATAGCCTTTAAGCATAATACCATCGTTTATTAGGTTCGTTTTGAAACCGCTATATCTCAACGATTGCTGTAGCATATCCATTCCAGCATTGTCAAGTGCAAATTGTCCGAGGTAGCTCATGAAGCTGTTGTAATTAACATAGGTGCGCAGTGTGCCTCCGTAGCCAAGTTCATTAGTCACCTCACTTAAATATATGTCTTCTGACTTAGGGTTTACATACTGATCTATCATCTGCTCTTGCGGTGATGCGTTCAGACTTATAAGCAGGAGATTTTCAATAAATGTGATATGTATAGTATGCTTATATTCAGGGTCATAAATCTCAGTAATGTCTTTGCCATGATATTCGCGGTATGTGACTTTGTACTGATCATCTAATATTTGCTGTAGATAAAATTGAATATCTTTTAAACGAGATACTCGTGATAAGTCCATTACATAAGCATAGTCGTAGGTGTTTTGTACTGGGAGGGCAGCTATGAGAAACTCTTTGTTGCCAACATAGTCTAGCCAGTCATTGCTATGAACAAGAGAATCCATATAATCGGCATATTCTGTGATTAGACTGAACTCAGGGTTGGTTTTTAAATGTTTCCAAATGTCGCTAGAGCTTATTTCTTTCCAGCTTTGTAGCGGTGTGTCACTTGCCAAGACGAATGCAGCACCAGAAGGGATGACATTCATTGGCTTTAGTCGGTAAACGGGAGACCAGTATAAAAAATAGAATAAACAGAATCCTACGATGGCAATTATTAAGGCCACTATAACTTTTTTCATGCAGAGTTTTGTTTCTTAAAAAATATGAATCACTAACGCTGCAATTTATTACATATTGGGGAGCATAAAAATAAAAATCCTTTATTTATAAATAAAGGATTTAAAATTAGGACTTAATTTATTTGATTCTAATTTACTGGAGTGCCAGATTTGTCAAATCTCATTGGCTCTTTATCATGAATAGTTACATCATAATACGTGTTGCTTTGATTGTCCTGGATCATATTAATGGCTTCTATATCATTCATTTTATAATTCGAATTCAGGGTGTTTTTACACTAGCAAGCATTTTTGTAGCCTCAATATTTTGTGAAGTAGATAGCCAGTTACCAGACTGATCAAACTGAGTGCTTAACTTTTTTCTTGATAGTTGAATTTACCACTATAACCCTGATAATTAGAATTCCAATTTATGCCACTATAGTTGAGTCCGAGTATTGGGTGTTGAGCGTATTTTTCATTTTGCTCTGCAGTTGTAAGCTAGGTCTTGTTTTGTCTTTTGGGGTGCTCATGTTGTTGATCTTAGCAAAGCGGTACACTAACTACAGAAATTAAGATAAATGCGTATAATCTATTTATAAATTACATAATCAATTTGTTTGGTTTACTTAATTATGAAGAGCATATAGAATGACAATGACTATTCTTGAAGCAAAAGCTACATTTGTTTAGATGTGTGTTGTTAATTCATCCATGATGGTGTACTATTAAATACAATTAATCGTACTTGCCATTGAGCCATTCCCAAAACCTGACAATGAAGTTGTTGTTTTTCTTGATGCTTTTTCTTGTATTAGTTAAACCAGAATTTGATTTTTTCTTCTTTTTTGAAGTTCGTTGCTGAGTTTGGTTTTGTACAGTGTCCAAATAGTGTTTTGTCTTTTTCTCCTTTATCAGCTTAGCCTGTAGTGCTTTTTTCTTTTTCTCTTGCCGTTCTTTAATGCGCTGCCTTTGTTCTAGAGAAAGTGGCTTTTTCTTATTGTATTTTCTGTTTTTCTGATTGGAATTATATTTTTGTTTAGAACGATCGTATTTACTTCTTTTACTTAGTTCTTCGTTGTCTTTCTCTGGTTTTGCTTTTTTATCTGGGGTGATCGGGAGCTCTATTTTACCTAGCACCTTTATTCCTTCAAGTTTAATTTTTTTAGCTCTAATGACATTATCGCCTTCGGTATCATCATTATCTATGGTCGGGTTGGGAGTCTCAGCTTCTATAGTTGATGGTGTCTCATCATTTATTGCTAAAGTTGATTCCTCGGTTGCCTCCGCTTCCTTTGTTTCAGGTAAAAGCGATGATTCTATCGTATTGCTACTTGAAGAGCTGCTTTTAGGAAGATAAATACTATAAATTATTTCAATTTGATCCTCTGTTAATTTAGTGTTTATATCATCGCTGATTTCGTATCCATTTGACGATAAGCTAGAAATGATGTCCGTTTGTTTAACCCCGAGTTTGCGGGCTAATTGCATCAGCCTCATATTAACCTGTTTTTTTAGTGCAAAATATTACCTGCTATAGCAGGTGTCTTACTAGTGAATAAATGATTTTCTTAAAAAATTGAAGAAGATTATCTCTCAAAATTGTTATGTAAGAAAAATATCAACAATATACACGATTTTTGCTGTAATTTCGTTACAATTTGAGTCTATAAGTAAGATAATCAGTGAATTATATAAATAATTTGATTTCTTGCTATTTGTTGGTCAATTCTTATTTAAATTAACATTAGAGTTATTAACTAATCATCATACCAGTTTTATTATGACAGAGTCCAAAGAACTTGAGCATTTCAGGAATTTAGTTACACTAGCAGCCGTTGATGGTAAAATTGAAGAAATTGAGCGCATTACCCTTTCCAAAATTGCTTTTGAAAAAGGGATTCCAATGGAAACTATGAATGAAATGCTAAGTAAGGCAAGGGAGTTTACTTATTTTATTCCTCAAAATAACGATGATAGAGAGCAGCAGCTCGAAGATATGACCAAATTTGCTGTGGTGGACGGTCACTTTGCAACGGCCGAATATTATCTTATTCTTAGGGTGGGGAAAAAACTTGGTTTTACTGCTGAAGAGGCTGATGCAATAATCCAAAAATATAAATGAGCAGAGGGAGGTGTTTCTCCACCCTCTGTTTGATATTAATAGTTTTTAGCGTAAATGACTACGTCTTTTAAGTGACGTTTGGTAAATGCGTAAGATAATCCTTTGTTAATATAAGATTGTTCTGGAGTTGGTGAAAAGAAACTGGCGCTATTAGGGACTTTTACTCCCCATGAGCCAGATGGTTGTAGCTCTCCAGGAAGAATAGTTACCATATGTCCTATCTCGGTATCGTTAAGATAAATAGCGATACAAGCTTTGTTTCTATTGGCAATATCTTGTGCTTTGTTTAGCACTTCTTGATCATAAGCAAAGCCTAGCTTAGTCCATGATTTGGTATTGTCAAGAAACTCTTGCATCTCACTTACTGCCATGTAGCGTTTTTTATCTTTCGAATAGAAATCGTTGATCATGTACACCGCTTTTACACTTTTGCCCATGTATTCATGGCAAGAATTCTGTGTAGTGCTGGTGCTTTCGCATTGTTTAAACTGAGTCATCATGTCCGTTAAGTCACTTTTCCAGTTTTGGTTAATGTGTTGAGCGAATCCAGAAGAATAAAAAATGGTTGAAGCCAGGATGATAAAAGCACTCGTGTTTAGTATGTAAAATAGCCTCATAAATTATGTATTTATTGGTTGTTTTATTGCATGCCTCTTTTTTTGAGTATATGCAATATATAAAAAATTTGTAACCTTAAACTATGTAATAAATTTTGTAAAATTAATGAGTTAATTATCAATATGTTACTTGTCGAATAATATTTCATGTTATCAGAAATAATTAGCATCTCATAGACTTTGTTTAATAGTTTTGGATTAAACAGTTTTAGCCTTTTGAGGTTATACACGATATAATTAAGGTAAAAAGCCTATGAAATTACATTTTACTTTTTTAAGTGCCTTGCTTAGTATTTTTTTAGTTACCTCGCTGTCAGCTCAGCAGATGGTAGAAGGCACATGGAGTTATCGCACTGGTCCGGATGGGGCAGTGTCTGACCCGTTAGTGATGGGGCAGTCATCATATTACAGGATGGTGCCTTGGGATTCCAGTCCTTATAAAGAGTATCATTACCATAAAGGTAGTGATGCGCCTAATCAGTCCAATTTTGGTATGAACTTCAGGTTGTTATACCCTAATGGTTATGATGAAAATAGAGCAGAAGGATACCCGTTAATTATTCTTTTGCATGGATTGGGAGAGGCTGGTACACGTGGAGGAGATCCGAAATTCCCTGCATATGATGCTACTGATCCGAGATATCTTAATAACGATTATAATCTTTATAATGGAGGTAAAGCTCATTTAAATGCTGTTAATACTGCGCCTGCGGATCCTCGTTCATTTCCTGGGTTTGTTTTTATTCCTCAGAATGAAAAGTCGTGGAATGTAGAGTTTAGGCAAAATGCCATTGAGGTTATAGAGTTATTGATTAAAGACTTAAATATAGATGAGGACAGGGTTTATCTCAATGGACTGTCTAACGGAGGCAAAGGCGCGTGGTCTATTGCTCATGAGCGTCCTGATTTATTTGCTGCTTTTACGCCTATAAGCTGGGTGGATAATAGTCTTTCTGTTGATCCATTTATATATATGCCTATTTGGCACTTTCAAGGAGAGTTAGATGGCGCTCCTAAAGCTACTTCATCGCAGTCATATCAAAGAAAATTGAAAGAGGCAGGTGCAACATCATTATATACAGAATATGAGAACGCGGGTCATGGTATTTGGGATAGGGCATATGCTGAATCTAATTATTTTAGTTGGTTGTTGGGGTATAGAAAAACTGATATTCATGCAAAGTTTGGTCAAAGCAGTGTTTGTCCGGATGATGAAGTAAACGTTACTCTTGGTGTTACGCCTGGTTTTACATCTTATCAATGGAAGAAGGTGGTTGATGGAAAGGAATCGGTATTTGCACCTACTACTAATAATGAGTTGGTGGCAACAGAAATAGGTACCTATTATGTCAAATTAAGTCGTTCTGGAAAATGGACTTCGTGGTCTAGGCCATTTAGTTTGCAAAAAACAGTAAGGCCTGATGCCCCAGTGATTGCTGCAGATGGAAGTACAGTTTTGCCTTCTCCTGATGGAAAAAATAGTGTTAACTTATCTGTAGCCGAAGGATACGATGTATACAAATGGTACAAAAATGGCATTTTGCTAGACGGAGATGCTTATCAGGCTAATGTTATTAATGTATCTGAAACGGGGAATTTTACCGTAGTAGCCCAGGTTTTGGGTAACTGTAAAACAAAGGTGTCTAAGGCGGTAAGTGTAATTGTAAGTGGTGAAGATGGGCAACTCAGTGTGCCTACAGGTGTGAGTGCGAAAGGATATAGCGAAACAGAAATGCAGATAGCATGGGACAATACGGTAAGTGGAGCCACTGGATATAATGTGTTTAGAACTACAACCTCTGGTAACAACTATGTGTTTGCTGGAGAGGTAGATGCCTCTAAAAACACTTTTATTGATAAGGGGCTTAATCCCTTGAGCGATTACTATTATATTGTTTTTGCATATAACGAATCTGGAGCGTCTAACCCAAGTGCAGAGGTGAAAGGAACTACGCTAGAGGATTTGGTAGCACCTAGTAATCCATATAGATTGTCTTACGAGTTAGTAAACACCACCAGTGCGGCATTATCGTGGGATCCTGCAGTAGACAAAGTGGGTGTAGCCGGATATGATATCTTTCAAGATGGTCAATTAGTTACTTCTGTTACAGGAACATCATTTACTGTTACAGGTTTGCAGTCCAATAAGCTGTATAACTTTGTTGTTAAAGCTAAAGATTATAACGGGAATGTTTCTGAGCCTAGTAATCAGCTCACAGTTATTACAAGATATTCAGGCTTGAATTATACCTATTACTTTGGAGATTTCTGGGATTATGTCGCAGATTATGCTGCATGGACCCCAAGTAAAAAAGGGAACATAAGTAATTTTAATATAGATTTTATTGGAGATGGTGGTGTAAGGCCCGATGACGAAATCAATTATTTTGCATTTGATTTTGAAGGTTATATTTATATTGATGCTGAAGACGATTATGAGTTTAACCTAACATCGTCTGATGGAAGCTTACTTTTTATAGATGGAGCAAAGCTTATAGATAATGATGGTAAGCATGATGAAATTACTAAATCAGGGACAGTACACTTAACATCAGGTGAGCATGCTATAAAGGTGCAGTTTTTTGATAACGTAGCTACAGAAGTTTTAAAAGTGGCTTATTCTGGTGCTGATACTGATGGGCAGATGGTGTCCATTCCTGATGAAGTGTTTAAAAGTGGTGATTTTGTTCAGCCTCCTTTACCAGAAGCTCCAAGTTCTTTGGTGGCAGATAATTGGGACTTTACTCAAATAAATCTTTCTTGGACGGATAATTCTACGGATGAAACAGGTTTTGAATTATATAGATCTACATCAGTAGAGGGGCCTTACAGCAAAATTAAAACTACAGAGTCTGATGTAGTATATTTTGAGGATAAAGGTTTGGAGCCCAATACTCAATATTATTATCAGGTTAAATCCATAAGTAATAATGGTTCGTCTGCTTTTGTGAAAGATAGTGCAGGAACATTTAGCTCTTTAGTATGGACGTCATTTGAAGCCGCGGTTAAATCTGAGGGAGTGGAGTTAGACTGGAGTACTGCTAGGGAAGTAAATAATGCTTACTTCGAAATAGGGCGTTCGTCCGATAATATTGAATATATAGTGCTAGATACTATTGCTGGGGCGGGTTATAATTTAGATGGCAGTGCTTATACTTACTTAGATGATTCGCCTTTAGATGGAGATAATTATTATCGCTTACGGCAGATTGATGACGCTGGCAATTATTCGTATTCTGGTGTAGATAGTGTTTATTATGATTCATTGCACCCAAGTACTGATGCTTTCAATACCTTAGTTTACCCTATTCCTTTGCTTAAGGGGCAGGAATTTATGGTTGAGCTATATCTGGATGATAAAGAAACAAATGTTAGTTTACGTATTATGGATTCTTCGGGACACACATGTTTCGATCAAAAAATTAACCCTTCAGAATTTTCTCAACCCTATTCAGTTCCTTTAATTTCATGGAAACAGGGCTTGTATCTACTAGAAGTGAGGCAAGGAGGTAATCGATCTTTACAACGTTTTGTGATTTATTGATGTAAGAAAAAATTATTATTATAAACAAAAAAGGCCAAATGTTTCATTTGGCCTTTTTTGTTTTATTGCTTATAAACGAAATTAACCGGTTTTTCATTTAAATATATTCTTTTTTGATTAAAAGGTTACATATGTGCTTTTTGATGTATAAAGATTTGAGAAATGGAAATGAAATAGGATGAAAAAACTGGCTTTAATTTTACTATTAGCGTTACCTTTTAAGGTCTTTTCACAGGTGGTTTGGTCAGAAACATTTGATGACTTACCCAATAACGCTACTTATGATAATGGTGCTACAGCGTGGAGTACTATTCAGCCCGCAGGTAACTCGGGTAATAAAATGTTTCAAACGCAGACTTACCCTGGGGTAGGCCGTGTTTTTATTGTTAATGATACGGGCAATGAGGGGGTGTGGCGTTCTCAGGTAGTCAACATTAGTGGATATTCAGAAGTAGCCATTGAGGCGATGTTAGGAGTTTATTGGGCTAATACTACAGATTATATTCGAGCATATTACAGGGTTGATGGGGGAGTGGAGGTGCTGTTTGCTGAGAAAAGAGGGGAGCCTGCCTATCAGACTACTGTTGCTGCTAGTGCTATTGTGTCAGGTAATTCATTGCAAATTATTATCAGAGCTAGAGATACAAATACAGGATCTTACTATGGTTATCCTAGAATGGTAGGATTTGATAACGTGAGAATCTCTAGGATTAATTACCTCTATTCAAGAAGAAATGGTGACTGGAATTCGAATAATACTTGGTCATTAAATGGCTATAATGGTAATTCTTGTAATTGTACGCCAGATGAAAATTCGCACGTATTCATTGGTAATTATAGAACCGTGACTATGTATGGTAATGCTACTAGTGCGGGGGTGTCTGTAGCTAACACAGGTACATTAGCCTATGATAATGATCTTACGCTTAATATTGTACGAGGTGGGGTTGTAGATGTGAATTATGGAGGGGTGATTGGTTTTTATGAGGGGCATACTGCTAATTTAAGTATGAGCACCTATAATTATAATATCAATGTAGATGGAGATTTTCGAATTTCTAACCTTCAAGTATCGGGGGCGGCAGTTTCTTTTTCTGGTAGTGGTATATTTGTTGTTTATAACAATGCTTCGTTTTCTAACTTAACAGGGCAGACGATATCTAATGATATTCAAGGTGATTTTTATATAATTAATGAATTGAGATTCGAATCCTCTTCTTCTAATATTACCATTAATAACAGTGGGAATTGGATGGTAGGAAATGTGCTGAGGATGGAGAATAATGGTGTAACCTTTAACAATAGTAAATATTTCCGTGTGTTTAATGTTGGTACGCTTTATTCTTCCGGAACTAATGTGGAGATTAATAATGAAGTTGAAGCTACTTTCTGGATCAATGGGTTGGATGTGAGGGGAGATAACTTCATTGTAAATAACAGGGGTGCATTTGCTCAATTTGCCAATATCATCAATAACACGGCTAGTACCCAGCTTAATAACCTTGAGGATGCTTTTTGGTATTACAATGGGTATAATACTACTAACCTATTTAACACAGCAGCGGATAATAATTCCTTTGTGTATTATGTTAATGGTAATCAGTTAATTTCTACTCCTTCTAATGGTTCTTACCAAAACTTATATATATATGCTGGAGGTACTAAAGTGGCCACCAATAATATTGATGTAGAGGGCACATTATATATTGCGGGAGCTTCGCTAGATATGTCGGTCAATAATTACGCTTTATCTGTAGGTGGAAACTGGGAGGTATGGTATAATAACGACTATTTTGTTGAAAGAGCATCAACTGTTACTTTCAATGGATCGGGGGATCAGAGTTTTAACGTGGCTTCTGGACGTGAATCTTTTTATAATGTGGTTGTGAATAAAAGTGGAGGTTCATTAATTCTTAATAATTCGGATCTTACTGTTGCTAATCAATTGAATCTACAGGCGGGTGAAATGAATTTGGTTGGAAGAAACTTAACGATAAGCAATCCAAATACTACTGGTATGATGCGTGGTAGTGGCTACATTAAAAGTGAGACCTCATCGGCTTATGGTAGGGTTATTTGGAATGTAAATAATAATACTGGGAGTTATGTGTATCCGTTTGGTAGGTCTGCTTCCGAGTATATACCTTTTGTTTTTGACATAACAAGTGCAGCCTCTGGTAGTGGCAATGTGTCTGTGGCTACTTATGGTACGGCAAATAACAATTTGCCTTACCCTAATGATGTAGGTAGCTTAGAAAGTCAATCAGGTGTTAACAGTAGTGATAAAGTGGTGAACAGATTTTGGCAAATCGATGTAAATGGTTTTACTACTAACCCCGTGGCTACAGTAACATTTACGGTAGCTACTGACGAGATGGAGTCATTGACTTCAGTAAGGGCTCAAAGGTGGAATTCTGCAGAGAATAAATGGGATGCGCCATTGCCAAACCAAAATATGAATACGGTGCATTCTGTGGTAGTTCCAGGTGTTACTAATTTTTCTCCGTGGACACTTGCAGATACTAATCAGCCTCTACCTATTGAATTGAATTATTTTGTTGGGCATCTTGAGAATGATCAAGTGCAATTGAAATGGGAAACTGCTCTGGAGATAAATAATGATTATTTCATAGTAGAGCGTACTCAAGATTTTGAAAATTACGAAAGAGTAGGAGTGGTTCAAGGTGCAGGAACTTCTAATGATGCTCAGGAGTATGCTTTGATTGATAAAGATCCATTAGTAGGTAAATCATATTACAAGTTGACTCAAGTTGATTTTGATGGTACAGAGAAATCATTTGAATTGGTTCCTATTAATTATGAAAGTCAACTGTCAGATTTTGCATTATTTCCAAACCCTAATAACGGAGAGTATGTTGATGTGCTTTTAACAGGTGACTTAAATGGGGAAGTAGGGCAGGTTCAGATCGTATCGCTAAATGGTATTATCATGTACGAAGCTGAGGTTGATTTAAATGTTAATAAATTTAGGATTGATTTCCGTAATAGATTATCTCCTGGTGTATATATGGTTAAAATAGGAGATGATTTAGTGAAGAAGCTTTTAGTAAAATAATAATTAGTATTTCCATTTCACTCAATATATCCTCTTTCTTCTTTTAGAAGAGAGGGGATTTTTTTATTTAAAAGATGAAAGCCCAGCACTAGTGCCGGGCTTTCTTGGGTAAGTAAGTCCACCCCTTTGCCATTAGTAAGAGAGAGGTAGAGGGATGGGTGGGGCTAGGTTGAAGTATATTTTGATTACTTTATAACCTTTACAGTTTTAAGTGTACTGTTACCTTGTAATTGAATAATGTAAAGTCCAGATTCTAAGCGTTCAGTGCTAATCTCTATTTTGTTTTTGCCTTTAATGCTTTTCTCTGTTAATACTTTACCCGCTAGATTAAGAACTCTAACCGTGTGGTATGCATTAATCTCATTTACTCTTACATTAAGGGTGTTTTGCATAGGGTTAGGATAGACTTCGTAATTAAGGCTTTTCATATCGGAGGCAACTCTACTTACGGTGTTACACTCACCAATGGTGAAGCTTTGCCTGTTGCCGGCACTGGTTCTTTCTCCTCCTTCTGGCACGCTGTAAGTGTAGTAATAGTATAACGTCTCACCTTCGGCCACATTAAGGTTTACAGCTTCGTTTGCTTGTACTGCAAAGCCTGGGAAAGTAGCATTAGCGTCAGTGCTATAAAATAATAATACTAAGCTATTTCCTACTCCTTCATACCCAGGTACAAATGTTAATGTATGGCTGCTGCCGTTTGTGTCAAGTACAGCCTTGAAATCTCCGCTAGTAGCTTCTTGTGAGCAACCTGAAGTTTCTGTTTCGCTAACAGCTTCAAGGAAGTTGATGTTGAATTCGCCAGCATCAAAAACAATTTTTAATGTGTGATTTCCTTTTGTAAGAGCCACTTTTTTCACTTCTACTGTAGTGAATGTTTGCCATCCTCCTGTATTAGGAACAGTTATTGAACCTGTGATGTCAGTGCCATCTACTTCTACATGGAAGCTTCCGCCTACAGTAGATGCTACTCTGGTATTAAACGTGTAAAGTTCTGAAGTGCCTTCAGATGTGATGTCGTAGGCTAACCATTCACCAGGAGTAATCCATCCTACGCTATATCCACCGTTAGAGTCGGTAGTAGCTTCAATGTCAACATCGTCATTTCTGTATACTCCACCTGTGTTTCCTGCAGATGTATCGTGGTATCCTACTCCTTCACCTCCGTCATTGTAATCTTCTGCTTCTAATATTCCAGGGAATACAATTGTTTTTGGTTCTGGGGTGTCTGGATCTTCCGGTGTTTCTGGGTCCTCAGGTTCAGTAACTTCGTCTTTTGTTAATGAGTGTAAGTTGTCAATGTAGAAAGTATATCCTGTAGATGTACCTGGTCCAAATAAGAATCCTACTCTATCGATTTTTTCGTTTTCCACTAAGATATCAGGCGTGGCAGTTAATGCAAACTCCAAAGTTTGCCAAGCGTTAGATTCTTTTACTACCGCTTGGTAGATGCTATGACGACCATTGGGATAGTTGTTAGGGTTAGCAATAGAGCTTGCTTCTAATTGCCAGCTAATTACTGTTCCGGCAGGAGCATCTGTATAAACGTCAAAAGAGAATCTTTTTTCTTCTGCTACATACTTACTCGCGTCTTTGATGAAATCTGTATTGAAGAATAGGACATCATATAATTCAGATGCGTTTCTTGTGTATTTTCCACTTGTGGTGCTACTGTTTACGTCACTCGCTGATGGGTTAGCTACGCTTCCGGTGTATGTACCGTTAGTTAAATCGCTATTGAAAGACAGGTGATCCTCTCCGTCATAGTTCTGGATTATTTCCGAGAAGCTGTATGTTGGAGGTAAAGCAGTTACTCCGTATCTAAAGTTGTCAAAGTAATACGTATCATTATTGTACGAATTAGGGGCGAAAAGCATAGATATTTCATTTACCTGAAGGTCGGAAGTTCCGGCATCAGGTGAAGAAGCGTGAGTGAACTTTACGGTGTGCCATCCGTTTTGCACTTCTACAAAACCACTGTACTGACTATTTCTTCCTGCAGGGAAATCATTCTCTGATAAGATGGCATCTTCTAAGCTCAAAGTAATTTCTGTTCCTGCTGGAGCAGAGGTATACAGATCCATAAAGAAGAAGTTTTCTCCATTTTTAAACGGTTTTGTGTTGCTGATAGCGTCTGTGCCAAAGCTGATCACATCATACTGTGAGTTGCCATTTCTTATATATCTGGCTACGTGAGCGCTTGTATTTCCATTTCCTGGGAAAGGGTTGGTGATGTCAGCAGTGTATGCTCCATCAGAGAAGATTGTGTCCATTCTGCTGATGCCATCATAGTTTTCTATGATTTCTTCATCTAATAATACAGGAGGGGCAGCAAGCATACTTACTACATTGTCAAAGTATACGGTGTAGTCAGTATTAGTGTTAGATGCTATTAATAATGTGAACTGATCAACATCCATAGCGCCTACAGCTGCATCTGGTCTATCTAATAAATGGAACTCAAGTGTTTGCCATGAATTAGATGATGTTGTGTTAGCTGTATATCTACTATGGCGACCCGCAGGGTAATCATTGGTAGAATTTGTACTGTTCTCTAGTTGAAGTAAAAACTCTGTTCCGGCTGGAGCATTGGTGTAAACGTCCATCCAGATTACTTTTTCGCCTGAGGTATATTTTAGTGCGTTGCCAATCTTATCGCTTTGCATTACTAATACATCATATTGCTCTGATGCATTTCTTACATATTTACCTACTGACGAGGAGGTGTTAGGGCTTTGGATGCTAGGGTTTGCAGTGCTTTCATCTAAAGTACCTGTAGCGCCATATGTGAAGTTTCTATTGTTTTCGAAGTCTTCGAATACAACATCAAGAGATCTTGGCTCTTCCACGGCTACACTCATTTTATATGTGTTTGCTCCGCAGTTAGGCACATTAACATCTACTTCAATATCGCCTCCTTTGGTGCCCCAGTTTACGGTTATTTCATTAGTTCCCTGGCCGGCAACAATTGAAGCTCCTGAAGGTGCAGACCAGTTATAAGTAGCGCCTTCAATAGGGGAGATGCTGTATCTTTTATTGTTGTCATTTTTATATACACTGTTGTCTCCGCTTAATTGTATGTTAAAAGTGCCCTCGTATACATGAACGTAATCAACTTCCATGCTAGTAGGGTAATCTGCAGGTGTAGAAGGTATGAATCCTGTAAAAGGAGTTCCAGGTCCACCTACTGCCACATTAAGCATAATGTACCACTCGCCTTCATCAAAAGGCCAAGGATCTACAGTGGTTGAAGGCGTAACTGTATGATAAAGTTGATCATCTACATACCATCTGATTTCATTAGGTTCCCATTCTACTGCGTATTCGTGAAATCCTTCAGAAAGGTCTAGGCCTGCTTGGTATTCTCTGGTGTTATACTGATGTCCATTATTGTTGTAGTGAACAGTTCCTGCTATACTTTCAGGATTTCTGTGCATGGCTTCCATAATGTCGATTTCACCAGTGTAGGGCCAGTTGTTAGCCTCTGGTAATAGCCAGAATGCCGGCCAAACTCCACCTGCTGATGGTAATTTAATACTTGCTTCAAATCTTCCGAAGCGAGCGTTAAATTTGGTGGAAGTAGTTAACTTGGAGGAGGTATAGGGCATGCCTCCAAAGTTTTCGTACTTGGCTGTAATAACTAGTTTCCCATCCTTTACTGTTGCATTTTCCTTGCGGTAGTATTGCTCCTCGGCATTTCCGAAGCCGCAAAGGCTGGGACATCCATTTCCTATTTCATAACCCCATAGTGTTTCGTTAACGCTAGTGCCATTGAACTCATCTTGAAAGACAAGGTTAGAGCATTGTGCGTTCACTAAAGAGTGACTTCCATACATGATGAATGATAATAAAATAAAGCCTCTAATCCACTTACTAAAGTGAAAGGTTTCTCTCATAAGATTTTAGGTTTAGTGTTGAATAAAAAATATAATTTGTGTCTGAGAAAACACAAGTTTAAAGTTTGTGATTAAGTATGCTGGGTCAAAGAAAACCTATACATCATTAATACATCATGGCCTTAATTATTTTCAGCAGGGGTATTACAGTTGAGGGTAATATAGTCCAATAGTGTTGATTTTAATGCTGTTAGAATACATACTCTATACGTCAAAATCATTTCATATTTTTCTGCTTGAAGGGGGACATTTCTTTCAGTTGGTTTTTCTGAGTGAAAGCATTGAAAATGGTACTATTTTTAATTTAAATTGAATTAATATTTTTTACTTTAAATATCGTATTAATACGCTGTGGCTTTCAATCGTAAAATTAAGTTTTAGGTCAAGGGTGGTCAGTGCGGTGTTCTTGGGGTGTTTTGGATGTTTAAATTTGATTGATGAATACGTGGGGATTGTAAAAAGGTGTGAATGTGTATTTTTGAGATAGGGTAGTTAGGAGAATTAGGTGCGGTTTAATTTGGAATTAGTAATTGTTTTATTTGCTAATATAAAAGAGGGTAAAAAAAAAGTCCTTAATTGTTAAATTAAGGACTTTTTTAGCGGTCTGGACGGGACTCGAACCCGCGACCTCCTGCGTGACAGGCAGGCATTCTAACCAACTGAACTACCAGACCGTTTGTCTTTCTCTTTAAGAGGATGCAATTTTAAGTTTTATTTTTTAAACTTCCAAAACATTTTTAAAAAATTTATTTTTTTATGTTTTGTTGACCTCTTTTAGATCGTTTGGGCTGCAATGATAGCGAAAAAAATATTAGTGCAAACTATACCGAGCGATTTTTTTTATTTTTTTCTTAAACCTTTAAGAATAGATCAGAATGCTATTTATGGATATTATCATGTATCATTACAGAAATTTTAAACCTGATATAAAATGAAAGCGAACGTAAAAGAAATTAAACCTGGAGAAGGACTTGGTGACGTTAAGTTTGGAATGACTAGAGAAGAGGTTAAAGCCATTTTAGGTGAGCCTGATGAAAAAGATAATTTTTCATATACTGATTCTGATGAAGAGCTTACTGAGTCGTGGGATTATATGGAACTAGGACTTTCTTTGAGTTTTGATGAAGATGAACACTGGAAACTTGTAATGATTTCCGTGGTTTCTGATGCATATACTTTATTCGGTAAGCCAGTAATAGGGCTTGGTAAAGATGAATTACAAAAGCTTTTAGAAAGCGAAAATATAGGTGATATTAAGTTTGAAGATTGGTCATCGGCAGAAAATCCAGATCATAAACTAATGGAAGTAGATGAAAAGTCTATTTCTTTTTGGTTGGATGAAGGGAAGCTAGATGAGGTGCAGTGGTCGCCTATGTTTTTAGATGATGATACTTTTCAATGGCCTGAAAAATAGCATTAAGGGTTCTTCAATTCGAAGAACCCTTTTTTTTTAATATAAATGTGGAGTAAAATCAAAGGTGAGATATGCAAAGTTAGCCAGCTCATTTTTATCACCGCTGCCTTTAATATCTACCATAGTGTCAGTGGCAAAGAACTGAGAGTAGCCGCCTGCAATAGTAAAGTCTTTACTGTATTTGTAAGAGCACAACAGGTCAAATTCAATACCTAAGTTTTTATCCATTTTTTCCATCATTTCATTGAAGTGGTATTTTTCCGTGGAAAAAGCATGGGTGTCTAACCTTATTTTCCATTTCTCGCCCAACTGATCGTATATTCTAAAATAAAAATCTTTCAGACCTGCAGGAATATTAAACCCGCCTACATAGAAAAGGTCTTGGTGCCCAAAGTACCTGTGCCTTCTGGTATATAATGGATCAAACGTAGAGGTGTTTTCGGCAGACTCATAGTAACTAGTACCCGTAAGGTAATCAAAGCCGGCACTTACTTTTAATTTCTTGCTAATTTTATAAGCGGCTTCCATCGAAGCCCAGTGAGCATCTATATTAAGGTCACTTCTAGATTTTCCGGTTTGATAATAATAATTTGCTGTAATATTCCAATGGCCAAATTTGTGCGCTGTGAAAAGGCCAAATGTTTGGCTATAGTTGGTAGTAGTATCCTGTAACTGCAGTCCTCTATTTACAAATAATATAGAATATTTAGAGTTTCCTGCTTCCTTGTGAAGCCATGCTGTTTGTAGGCTTTTGTAGTTGGGGCCCTCATACAAACTTTTGAATTTTACGTCTGCATTTTGATTAATAGCTGCATTTACCTCAATAGTGAAGGTGCTGTCGTTAGACAAGTATCCAAATTGTGCTGCATCGTGGGTTCTGCCTTGTTGCCTCCAGTTAGAAATAGAGAGTAGTTTGCAGTTGTCGTATTCTATTTCCTGACGACCGATTTTCATAAAGAAATTCTTTGATGGGGCAAACCTAAACCAAGCTTGATATACATTTAAATCGGCATTACTTTCCAGTGGAGCTGATTGCCCCCATATTCTAACATCTTGCATAGAAATATAGCCAGATAGGTTTTCGTTTAAAGTGTACTTTGCATTTAATCTAGTGCGTTGTGATGTGATAAATGCTGATTCATCAGCTTTATTAGGTAACTGTGTATAGCCATGTCTGAATTCGAACCGAGGTTTAAATTCAGCGTCAATTTCTAATTGACCATAAGACGGAATGGAAACAATTACTAAAATAAAAAGACTAAGTGTATAGTACAATTTTGCCATATTGTATGGGTTGATGTTCTTAAAATGTGCAATTACCTTAGTTATTCAAACATGTTGCCATTGCTTTTTTTAACTGGTTTATACTGAATATTTAATGATAAAATGACTGATTAAACGGATTTTAATCAGGATAAGGCCATTTTTGATGTTTTAGTGTATTGAAACATTGTTGGATTTAAAACTGTGATTCGTTCCTAAAAAAATACAGTTGTGTCTCAAATTGGGAGAAGAGTAAATTCCTAAGTACTTTAATTATATGCTAAGTGAATGGGAGTATAAATGATAAATTAGAGGGATCTGTATAATGTATTATGACGTAGTGAACAGCAATAAAGAATTTTAAAAAAATTAGGAAATCTTAGCACTTTCAACCTAAAAAGTATAGTTCCGACAATTATACTATGCTTGCTGATAAAAATTCACTACGTCAACAATACATTAGTTATTAAACAACCTAAACCCTAATGCTTATATTGTTTTCAAATGTCTTGCCACTATTTTCAATGATGCCTTTAATGCTAATTAATATTATTAAAATATGCTTTATTAGGCCTGTGCTGCAGTTAAATGCGTTTATTTTATGAATTTATATGCGCTGTAACGACAAAGAAACGAAGGTGAAATTTCCTTCTGATGAAGTATATTCCATAAAATGGAAATACTTTATTGACTTAATGTGTTAGCTAGGGTCTCTGCACTATCAGGAGATATTACAATGAGCTTAGAGTTGGTTTTTATGAGAAGGAGAGAGTCTTTTCTAGTGGCAAACCAGTTCATGTTGCCAACTTCGAAATTGGTATATTTCCCATAATAACCGAATAAGCCACCTACGCCAAATATTTTAATACTACCATCAATTTGTTTAGGCTTTAATATTTCGTGGTGTAGGATGTTTTTCCTTAATATTTTAATATTGGAAATGGGTCTCTCTATAATTAAAAATTCTTCATTTACCTTGTAGCGTAATGGGCGGTGTAGAAACCTTATAAGTAAAGTCAATGACATTACTAGCCCCGTAAATATTATTATGGGGTGCATAAAGTCTTTTATTACCCAATATTGTAAACAAATAATGAGTAACAAAAAGCTAATTACGCAGATAGTGATTATGTTAGCTGTCTTGTCAAGTGAGGCTGGGAAAACCGTCATTGAAGTTTAGGATAATAATTTCTTGATAAAATTAATGTTTTGCGAAGGTATAGAATATTTTTGTATTATTAATATAGATTACTTGATTTTGTGGGTAAATATGGTTTTTTAATGAGTTTAGAATGTTAATAAATTGACTGTTTTTGCATTATTTAGATAAACTATTTATTCTCAACTGTTTAAGGATCAATATTTTATTTCGCGCATAACAGCCACCGAGTATGGTAAGTAAATGTGTAAAGTACACCAAAGTATATATTTAAAATGAAAAAAAAGATATTCTTAATTGCTGGAGTTTTCCTGCTGTTAATTGAAGCTAATTCTCTTTTTGCTCAGAAGCTTCAGGTGAAATGGGGGCATGCTGAAAAAAGGGGTAGAGGAAAGCATAATATTCAGCTTGGTTTTGTCGGTAAAAACGATCACTATTTCTATACGTTGAGGAAGGTTAGGCGTGAGATGTTTCTTTCACAATACGACAATGTTACCATGGATAAAAAGTGGGAGAAAGAAATAAGCTGGAATGACTTTAATAGAGATAATAGCTCTGACCGTAATTTAACTTACTATTCTTTTAGGCAGTTTAAAGATCATTTTACGTTCTACTTCGAAGATTATAATAAACCGCTTGATCAACAAAAGTTATTTGCTCAGAACTTAAATTTTGAAGGCGAACCTATAGGTGAGTTGTATGAGGTGGCTAATAGAGAAAAGCAAAGAAGGAGGAAGGATGGTAGTTTTCTATTGACTCATTCTACTGATTCAATCCATTCGGCTGTAATTATAAATCCTTATTTTGAAAAGTATGAAAATGAGTTGTTTGAGATTAATTTGCTTGATGCTGATCAAAAAATAATTAATAAAGTAAAGGTGCCATTGCCTTTTCATGATGAGGATTTGGCACTTTGGGATTATGAGCTTATAGGTAAAGATGATCTATACCTACTGGTAAGGCTGGAGAAAAAGAAAAAGGAGCGGGAAGATGGCGAGCCTGAAAATGTATATTCGGTAGTGCATGTAAACATGGCTGCAGGGAGTACTGATTTAATAGAGATTCCTTTTAGAGAACATTATGCTGATGTAATTGAGCTATTAGCCGATGCAAATGGTAAAATAAAGTGTTCTGGTCTTTATGGTAACCTGAAACCTAATGGTAAAGTGGCTACCGCAGGGCAAGGGGTTTTTTATTTTGATCCTACTCAACCGTCACAAATTAGTTATAAGGAATTTGACCCCATATTGGTGGCTGAGATTGCGGGTAGGAGGAAAGCTAAAAAAGGAAAAGGAGCAGGAGGCAACCTTGATTTTCGATATAGCTTTAAAAGAGAAGATGGTGGCCTTATTTTAATGTTTGAGCATAGCTTTTCTTATATAGTAACTCACCGCACCAGTACAGGAGCTACCTACAGCACTACGTATTACGAAGATCATAGTATTATTAAAATAGATGTGAGTAAAGGAGGAGTTATAGAGGGATACCAGAGTGTGCCTAAAAAGCAGATAACACAGAATGAGGCTTTTATATATGCTTCTTTTTACGCTTTATATTATGAAGGTAATACCTATATCGTGTACAACGATCATGTTAAAAATATAGAGAGAAATAGCTATGATAAAACTATGAATAATGTGTTTAATGCTATTCCTGTTTTGGTGATTATAGACAAACAAGGGAATGTGACCAAAAAGCCAATGATTGGTAAGGGCACAAAAACTAAGTTTGTACTAAAGCCTGCCCTCACGGATAAAGCTGCGGAAAATCAGGCATATTTTTATGCAGATAAACTGAGTAAAGGATTTTTGTTTTTTGGTAGAGGCAAAACCAAATGGCATAAGATAGGTGTATTAACCGTAAATTAATAATAAAGAAGGGGCCTAAGCCCCTTCTTTATTCACTTACAAGATCTTTATCTCTTACAAATGCTTCCCACTCTTTAAATTCTTCTTCTTTCATTACTCGGGGCATTTTTACTTGGCCACCTTTCTTTTTCTTGGACTCACTCCATTCATAAAAACTATCTGGAAGTGTAGATACCACTTCAACACCTTTGAGTGCTTTACTTCTCGCTACTCTGTAGTTTTTATTTAGGTTTTTCAATGTGTTATCAAGTTGCAATGCTAGCTCCTGTGTGTTTACATTATCTTCTGTGCCAATGTACCACCTATGAATATAATCATCTCCCTTTCTTATTGCAGCCACTGTAAAATCATGAATTATAATATCATTATCTTCCTCTATAGCTTGAATGGCGGTATTCATTTTATCTACGGATAATTGTGAGCCTACTACGTTAAGAAAGTGCTTTGTTCTTCCTGTTATTAAAATTTCTTGTCTTTCTTTATCAGTGAATTTTATTGTGTCACCAATAAGGTAGCGCCACGCTCCGGTAACTGTGGATATTACCAAAGCATATTCGGTATCTTCTTCTACTTCCTCTAATGTTACTGTAGGAGCATCTGTTTTTATTTCTCCATTTTCGTCTAAGTATTGTGGCTCAAATGGTACAAATTCAAAGTAAATGCCATTTTCGACAGCCAACTGCATAGACATATTTTGAGCATTAGGTCGTGTTTGTAATGCCAAAAAGCCTTCAGATGCTAGGTAAGTATCTATGTATATCATGGGTTTTCCCATAAGGGAATCAAAGTTTTTTCGGTAGGGTTCAAAAGCCACTCCTCCTGACGTATATACAGCCAAGTTGGGCCATATCTCGTGTATATGATTAACTTGGTGGTAATCTATTACCCGTTTGATCATTAATTCAATCCAGGAAGGTATACCAGAAATGGCTCCAATGTCCCAATTTCTTGCATTTTCAGCGATTTTATTAACCCTTTGATCCCAATCTTCTATTTTTGCTATGTCGTCTCCAGGTTTGTAGTATCCTTTAAACCAAAAGGGGATATTGCTGGCACTTATTCCGCTGATTTCACCTTCACTAAACTCTCCATTTTGTGACAGGTTGGTACTACTTCCTAGCATCATTATTTCTTTTTCAAAAAATTCTGGAGGCATGTCATAGTTAGCCAAGCTAGTGATTTGTAAAATTGCCGTTTGTCTAATGGCTTCAATCATTTCATCTGTTACCGGAATGCGTTTGCTTTTACTTCCGGTAGTTCCAGAACTTAATGCGAAATAATCTGGTTTTCCCGGCCATGAAATATCACTTTCTCCTTCAATAATTCGATGCCACCAATCATCGTGCATTTTGTCGTAATTATGTAGAGGTATTTTTGCTGCAAAAGCTTTTGCTATGTCGTCACTTTCTAGTATTTCTTCAAAATTATAGTGTTGGCCAAACGCTGTGTCCTTGGCCTTTTTTAATAAATGTTTCAGTACTTTTAATTGTACTGATGATTCTTTGTGGTCCTCTGTGAATTTATCTTTAAGTTCTATTGCAGTTTTTATGATATTACCAAGTACAGCCATATGTGTTTAAAAGATGATTTTGATTAAACCAGTTCAAAATTTATGCCTTCGGCTATAAAGGCTCTAAAACTGAAATATATGGTTACTATCAACATTTGTAAGGTTATATTTTCCCCAAATTGTGGCTTTTCCGCAACTTTGTAGTTGACGTAAATACATATATGTTAATGAAAGTAGCTATTATAGGAGGAGGTGCCGCAGGTTTTTTTGCAGCCATGGCGTGTAAGCAAAATTATCCTGAAGCCGAAGTTATCATTTTAGAAAAGACTTCTAAGCTGCTTGCTAAGGTTAAAGTGTCGGGTGGAGGAAGGTGCAATGTTACGCATGCGTGTTTTGTGGCATCGCAGCTAGCTAAGTTTTATCCTAGAGGAGAGAAGGCCTTAAAAAAGGCTTTTGGTCAATTTCAGCCTAAGGATACTTTTGAGTGGTTTGAGCAAAGAGGAGTGGAGTTAAAAACAGAAGCAGATAATCGTGTGTTTCCAGTTACTGATGATTCTCAAACCATTATTGACTGTTTTCTACAACAGTGTAAAGTGCTGAATGTAATCATCCAAAAGAACAAGGAAGTAAATGCTATAGAAAGGGATGGAGCGCAGTTTAAGTTGTGCATTACCAAACAGCCCGATTTAGTGGTAGATAAAGTCATAGTGACAACAGGGGGCAGCCCTAAAATGTCAGGATTTAAGTGGCTTTCTGATCTTGGACATGAAATAAGTACGCCTGTTCCTTCTTTGTTTACCTTTAATATGCCACATGAAAAGGCTAAACAATATATGGGCTTATCAGTGCCTAATGTAGAAGTAAAAGTGCAAGGTTCTAAGTTAAGTGCTTCAGGGCCACTGCTGATCACACATTGGGGAATGAGTGGGCCAGCAGTGCTCAAACTATCAGCTTTTGGTGCCAGAGACTTGAGCATTAATCGGTATAACTTTAAAATTCAGGTTAATTGGGTGGCCAATAAAGAGCAAGAAGTTCTAAATCTGATAAAAAAGCAACAGAATTTGCATTCCAAACGTAAAGTAATGAACGGTGGTGTTTTTGATATACCTAGCCGTTTGTGGGAATTTTTAATAAACAAGATAGAATTAAGAACAGATATCACTTGGGGAGAATTGGGTAACAAAGGCATTAATAAACTGTGCAACCTTCTTATTAACGATGTTTATCAAGTAGAAGGTAAGACTACTTTTAAAGATGAGTTTGTTACTTGTGGTGGCGTAAGCCTCTTAGATGTGGATATAAAAACTATGGCAAGTAAAAAAGTGCCCGGGTTATATTTCGCAGGTGAAGTGTTGGATATCGATGGAGTAACAGGAGGTTTCAATTTTCAGGCAGCTTGGACTACAGGTTTTATAGCTGGTAAGTTGCAGTAAGTGCTTATGTTGTTGAAGATTGTATAACTAATGGTTGTGCCTTAATTTTGTCGTTTTAACACGGATTTAATATAATGATAGCAATAGTTTCTCCTGCCAAAAGCCTCGATTTTGAAACAGAAGTTAAAGTAGATACTACTTTGCCTCGATTTCAAAAAGAAGCATTGGTTATTATAGATGAATTAAAGAAAAAGAGCGAGGCGCAGATTCAAGACTTGATGAGTATAAGTCAGAATTTGGCTGAGCTTAACGTAGAAAGGTATCATAACTTTACTAAAAAGAAAGATCCTGCACATGCTAAACCTGCGGCTTTTGCCTTTAAAGGAGATGTATATCAGGGTTTGGAAATTGAAGATTTCTCAGAGGAGGATCTTGAATTTAGCCAAAAGCACTTTAGGATCTTAAGTGGATTGTATGGTCTGCTTAGACCTATGGACTTAATACAGCCTTATAGGTTAGAGATGGGCACATCGTTACCTGTAGATGGATGCAAAAATCTTTATGAGTATTGGAAAACAGATATTGTAAATGCTTTGAATAAGGATTTGCAAGCTCAGGGTGATGATGTGCTTGTGAACTTGGCATCGCAAGAGTATTTTAAGGCGGTAGATAAAAAAGCTTTGAAAGGTACAATCGTAGATGTGGAATTTAAAGACTTTAAGTCTGGAAAATATAAAGTGATCTCTTTCTTTGCTAAAAAAGCAAGAGGTATGATGGCTCGTTATATGATCAAAAATAGCATTAAGGATATAGAAACTTTAAAAGCCTTTGATTATGATGGGTATGAATTTGATGATAAAGAATCGACAGCAAATAAATTAGCGTTTAAAAGAGGATAATATTAACTGCGGCCTATGAGAATTATAATAAAAACTAAGGTGCAAGGGGCCGTTATTGAGGTGTTCCGAACGTTTGATCGGGAGCTTTTTGAATATTTACTTCCCAAAAATGCTGTAGTAGAAAAATACGGAGGTTCCAAAAAGGGCAGTATTGTTCACCTTTCATTTAAGTTTCCTAAAACAGAATGGATCAGTAAAATAGTTGATTATCATGAAAATGGAGATTACAGCTATTTTGTTGATAGAGGTGTGCAATTGCCTTTTGGCTTAAAAAAATGGAGGCACAAGCATATTGTTTGCACTCAACCTGAAGGGACTTATATTATTGAGGATATATTTTATAAAACCAATTCTTTGTTTCTGGATTTGATCGTTTATCCGCTCATATTTATAGTGTTTTCTCCTCGAAAATGGCAATACAGAAGGTATTTTGATAAGAAAATGGCTGAATCTGCCAGTTAATTAATAATATGGAGTTTTGTTATACTTATGTATTTTATACAATAAAATGCATAAGCTACTAATAAGAAAGACATAAGTCCAGGTACCTAAACCAACCACAATGTGTAGTATAGTCCAAGTGAGGGCTAAAATAAACGGGGCGGGTAAAAATAATCTGAACATATGTCTTAATGAATTAGTGGTTATGAATTAAGTTTTTCTATTAGCCGTTGTTGCCTTCAAAAAAATCTTCTACATCATCGGCAGCTTTTTGGATTGAAGCTTTTACATTTTCAAATCCATCTTCAATATCATCTTTAGTGTTGTCCCAATTATCTTGAGTGGAGTCATCAATATCATCCATCTCTTTTTTAAGCTCTTTTTTCTTTTCCTTTAGGTTGTCGACTAACTGGTCGTATTTTTTCTCTGCTTCATCGCTCAATTCATCAGCTTGGTCTTTCTTTCTAGCTTGGAATCTATCAATACGTTGATCTAATCGGTTCATTTCATCTTGAATGTCAGCTTTGAGCTCATCTCTTTCTTTTTGGAATTCCGTTTTGGATATCTCCATTTTGTCTCCTTGCTCACCATTATTATTGCTAGGCGTGCATGCTGTCATTACTGAAAATGATATTGCGCCAGCAGTCATTATTTTAAGAAAATTCGAAGTTTTCATAGTTTGATCTTTTTCATTGTTTAAAAATGATTATGAAAAAGATGTGCCATAGCAAAATGTGGCTATTTGGCATTTATTTGATGGTGTAAGATTTAATTTGTGGAATATTTGACCCACCAACTGAGACTGAATATCTACTTTATATGAACTTTTATCAGCTAATTATCATGATTAATGTCAAGGAAATTGTGGTACAATTTTGTATCTTAAGTAAGAATAAACTCTTTAATTATGGAAAATGGAAAAGTAATATTAGGTACTCTTTTGGGAGTAGGAGCAGGCGTACTCGCAGGGCTATTGTTGGCACCTCGTAAGGGATCTGACACAATTAAATTAATAGAAGATTCGGTAGATAAAAGATTGGATGAAATATTTAATGCTACAGAAAAAGCCAAAGAGAAGGCGAAGCAGAAGGTTGAAAAAGTGGCAGAAAATCTTTAATAAAAAAAGGCCCTGATCAGGGCCTTTCTTATTTTTTCTTATTTATGTTTTTTAAGAACTGAGTAAATTCTTTTCTTTCGTTCTTGTCAGTGAGTAGTCCTTTTAACGTTTTAAAATAGCCTTTTAATGTTACCTTCTCTTGTTGAGTGGGGGCTGGCTCTTGCGTTTTTTCTTTTACTGCCTGTTTAATTTCCACTTGAGGCTGTGGCTCAGGTATTTTCTCTTCCTTAATTTTAGGAGAGGTGGTCTGTGCTACTTTTGAAGAGTTTACTTTTGCGGGATCTCTCTTGTCTGCTTCAGCAAAGCTTTTTTTAGATTTTTCTAGATGTCCTAATTTCTCTTCAGCAATGCCCTTGTTATTGTAGGCTATAGCATCATCGGGGTCCAGTTCTATGGTTTTCTCATAATCAGCAATAGCACCTTTAGTATCGCCCATTTTATCTCTTATAAAGGCTCGGCTGCTATATCTAAAAGGTTTATTGGGCTCTAGTTCTACTGCTTTGTCTAAATCTTTCATGGCAAGTTCACTATCACCAGATAGGTGAAGAGCCACTGCTCTTTCGCTATAATAAAACGCTTGAGTTGGGAAGCGATCTATTAAGGTGTCAAAATCTTCTAATGCTTTGGGAAATTGCTTAGACCTGAAATATGCTTTAGCTCTATTGTATAAAGCTTCGGTATGTTGTGAGTCTATAGCTAGCGCTTTGCTAAATTCATTAACAGCTTCCGTGTAGTTAGAAGCTTCACATAACTCAATACCCTTCTTGTTGTGTTGCTGTGCTGTCTGACTCATAAGGAGTGCTTTCGCTATTATTTAAATTTTCTACGTTTTCTTCCTTGCTTTTATCTTTATCTTTCTCTTTCTCCTTTTTCTTTTTGGGAGGTTTATTCTTAGCAGGTTTTACTGTAGTGGATTCCTTTAAAATTTTAACCTTTACGTATTTGACTCGCTTTTTCTTTTTGTCTTTTTTGCGGTTAAAAAAGCTATGTCGGTTTACCGGTTTAATATGTTTTACAGTATAGTACTTTGAACTGTTACAACTTATTAACAGGCATATGATTAACCATGATATGTAGAAAATACGTCTCAATAAAATATTGTTGATTGCAAATTAGTCTGTTTTTCCTCAAAAAAAGAAATGCTTTATAGCTTAACTGTAAAATCCCGACTAATATTATGAGTGTCTTACAATAATATTGTTCCTCTCTTTTAAAATTGGCAGTTTGGAATGCGTAGAAAATACGCTACTTTCTATTTCTATTGCCCAAGCAGTGAGTGTGAATTTTATTGCCCAAAATCGAAATATTTACCACGTTTTGGGCATTTGTATCAATCATTTTTTTATCATAAGGCTTATTTAATGCAATGGGAGCGTTAGTTAGAATTGGCACGACATTGTCCTTGTAGTTTATTGATTGTAATCAACACAAACAAAATAACTATGAGAAAATTAAGAAGCTACTTATTAATAGCCGGTGTAATGACGACCACTTTTGCTTGTAACTCTGGTCATAAAGATAATAAAGAAGATATGCAGAGCGAAGATGTGGAAAGCAATACTTCAGAGCAGATAACTATGGCAGATGCTGAGGTAATGGAAAAGGTGGCCACATTCGATATTGCTGCTAAGTCAGGCAGTAGCCTTACCGGGTCGGGTACATTTACACAGACAGAAGATGGTAAAGTAATGTTTGAAATTAAGGTGCAAAATGCTACACCAGGCAAGCATGCTGTGCACATTCATGAAAAGGGAGATTGTAGCGCAGCAGACGGTAAGTCAGCAGGTGGGCATTGGAATCCTACAGGTGTAGAGCACGGAAAGAGAGGTACAGGCACCTTCCATAAAGGTGATATTGGTAATATGGAAGTGGATAAAGACGGTACAGGTACCTATACTGTAACTGCTGATGATTGGTCAGTAGGAGGAGATGAAGATTCTAATGTAGTAGGGCATGCTATCATTATTCATGATGGCGCAGATGATTTTACCTCTCAGCCATCGGGTAACGCAGGCAACAGAGTGGGGTGTGGTGTGATAAAACTTAAATCATAAGCTAAAATATTGTCAATGAAATTGATAGAATCTTTACCTGATTCGTTCAAGCATTTCTTTACCAATGTTGCCGGAATAGGCCGTTTTATAACGCGCTTTTTTCGGCAAGTTTTTAAAGGACGATTTGAGTGGCGAGAAATGTTGAATCAGGCGTATAAATTGGGCTATCAGTCGTTGTTTTTAGTTGGTATTACTGGCTTTATTATCGGCATGGTCATGACCTTGCAAACTAAACCAACCTTAGAGCAGTTTGGTGCAGAAAGCTGGCTTCCGGCTATGGTTTCTATTTCTATCATTCGTGAAATTGGTCCTGTTTTAACGGCTTTGATTTGTGCAGGTAAAGTAGGCTCGGGTATAGGGGCAGAACTGGGTTCTATGAAAGTGACAGAGCAAATAGATGCCATGACAGTGTCTGGAGCTAATGCTTATAATTACTTGGTGGTAAGTAGAGTTGTTGCGGCTACTTTTATGGTACCTATATTGGTGTATTATGCCGATGCAGTATCGTTAGTAGGGTCGTATATTGGCGTAAATCTTGAAGGAGACGTAAGTCCAACATTATTCTTTCATCAGTCTTTGGGGGCTTTGGTTTTTAGTGATATTGCTCCTGCCACCATTAAAACTTTCTTTTTTGGTTTTGCCATAGGCATAGTTGGTTGCCATGAGGGCTTTAATGCCTCTAAGGGAACTACTGGTGTGGGTAATGCGGCCAATAGTGCTGTGGTGGTTTCTTCAATGTTCATTTTCATTATCGATTTAGTGGCGGTCCAAATCACACAACTCTTTTTATAATGGTAGGGAATAAGCAACAAAATGTAATTACACTGAAAGGAGTGAAGAAATCCTTTGGAGAAAAGGAAATACTCAAAGGGGTGGACTTGGATGTTTTAAAGGGAGAAAATCTTGTAATACTTGGAAAAAGTGGCGTTGGCAAATCAGTAATGATTAAGTGTATAGTTAAACTCATAACACCCGATGAAGGTGAGGTTAACGTGCTTGGTAAGGACGTGCTTGCGCTTAGCAGTGATGACGAATTGAATGAATACAGGCGTAAAGTTGGCTTTTTATTTCAGGGAGGTGCATTGTATGATGCCATGACGGTTGATGAAAATTTAAGATTTCCCTTAGAGCGTATACCAGAACAGCTATCGTCTGAGGAGATTGAAGACAGAATTGTGGAATCATTGGAAAATGTAGGGCTAGAAGATTCTCGGTATAAAATGCCTGCAGAATTATCTGGTGGTATGAAAAAGCGTATTGCACTGGCCAGAACTTTAATACTTAGGCCTGAGATTATGCTTTATGATGAGCCAACTACGGGGCTTGACCCTTCCACTTCTAAAGAGATAAGTCATTTAATATTAGAAATGCAGGACAAGTATGAGATGTCTTCAATAATAATCACTCATGATATGACCTGCGCTAGAATTACCGCTAACAGAATGAAGGTTATTAAAGAGGGGACTTTTCAGTATGAAGGTACTTTCGATGAGCTGGAAAGTACAGATGACAACTGGCTCAAAGCATTTTTCAATTAATAAAGCCTATAAATATGAAAGACAAAAGAAATAAAGATATTAAGCTAGGCATATTTATAATAATGGGCTTAGTGTTTTTTATTGGAATAGTATATTACATCGGCAGTCAGCAGCAGCTGTTTGGTCGTAAAATAACCGTGGCTGCTACATTTAAAAATGTAAGTGGCTTGCAAGCTGGAAATAATGTGCAGTTTTCAGGTATAAAAGTGGGTACGGTTAAAAGTATAGATATAGAAAGTGACAGTACTGTTAAGGCTATTTTGCTTATTAACAAAGATGCTAGTCAGTTCATTAAAAAAGATGCCATTGCTAGTATCGTTTCTGATGGGTTGATGGGAAATAAGATCGTGACTATTTCTTCAGGCTCACCTTCAGAAGATGCAATTGATAAAGGAGATATGTTGAAATCAAAGAATCCCGTAAGTATGGATGATGTAATATCTTCCTTCAAGGAAACTTCTGATAATGCTAAAAAACTCACTGATAATCTGGTGTTTATAAGTGATCAGATTAAAAATTCTGAAGGTCTGCTGGGTAAAGTAGTAACTGATACTACCTTGGCCAGTAAAGTGGAGCTAATGGTGGCTTCCTTAGAACAGAGTACGGCTAATGCTGAAGGTATTACAAGCCAAATTCAGCAGGCTGCTTATAAAATCAACAAAGGAAATGGAATAATAGCAAAAGCTCTCAATGACTCTACTTGGAGTAACCAGATGGACAATGCTTTTGATTCTGTAAGTTATGCGGGAGGAAATTTGGCCAAAGCCAGTCGTGAACTAGATCAATTTATGACTAGATTAAACGAAAGCAAAGGGGCTATTGATAAGCTATTGAACGATAGCACTGTAGCAAAAAATATTGAAGAAACGATAATAAATGTGCGAGAGGGAACGGAAGATTTAGACGAAGTTATGACTACTATTAATAATAGTTGGCTGTTAAATCTATTTACAAAAAAAGATAAGAATAAGAAAGGCGAGAAACAGAATAATTGATTTTAAAGACTTAATCGAATATTATTAACTCGAGTAAATTAAAAATAGACTGCTTGAAAGTAAAAAGGGCAGTCTATTTTTTATAACTAGGTGTGTTAAACATTTACTTTGGAGTTAATGGTGTAGGCTAATTCTAATAATACTTGGTCTTTCTTTTTTTCTTCTTTTAGCGACACGGCTACTTTACCTTTTATATGCGAGTAGCCTAACTTTTCGGCAAAGGAATAAACAGTACCATAAGACGCTATTTCATAATGGGTAATTCTATGGGTATCAGAAAGCAGCGCTGCATCCAATACTTCAGGTGAAGCATCATTATGAATCATGGTTTTAATATCATTAATTAATCCTTCTACGGTATGGCATGTTTCGCCAGTGGGCTTAATGTTCAACTCTTTGCAGATTTCACGTAAGCGTACGGTGTGCTTCTTAGTTTCATCTAGTAATTCTAAAAAGGCATTCCTGAGCGTTCTGCTAGAAGCCTTTTCAGCCATTTCGGGCAGTGCTTCAGTTAATTGTATTTCAGCGCTGTATAAATCCCTTAGTTGATATTCAAATAGATTTTCCAGCGATTGCATTTTATTATTTTTAATCATAGTTGTAGCGTTTAATAATTATATATGATCATCAGGTATAACCTTGTGTAGTTTTAGAATATACAAAATATCTTTCAGAACACCAATAGGTTATGCGTTCATCTTCCATAGTAGATGAGCGCTGTTATACTTAAATATTAAGCTACATTGCTATGAAGTTGTGAGTTTATTTTATCTACAAGCGTATTGATGGCAAACGGTTTAGGTAGATAGTCTTCAGCGCCACTTCTTTTAGCAATGGCCGCTATTTCGTTATTAGCACTTACTATTAATACAGGAATGTGATTATGCTCCGAGGACTTTTTCAACAATTGTGTAGCTTTTTCGCCTCCTATTTCAGGAATCCATAAATCCATAATAATTAAGTCTGGGTCGTATTTCTCTATCTTTTCAGGTAGGTTATCACAGTTCTCAGACGTAAATACATTATAGCCTCTGGTAGTTAGAATAAGCGTTATTAGCTCTGAAATGTCAGGATCATTATCGCACACAAGAATTTTTTTGTTCATAGTTGTTTATCGAGTTTTTAACAATGTAATTCAATAATAATGCTAGGAATGATAATTGAATATCATCTATTAAGTATGACAACATATATATGGATGAATTAACCAGAGTGATAGTTATAGGTGCCTCAGCAGGTGGACACAGTGCATTGATTGAAATATTGAGAGATATTCCTGCTGATATCAATGCGGCTTTTATAGCTGTGCTTCATACTGCGCCAGAAGCGCCCACGGTGTGGTATTCTGAATATTTGAACAAGCAGCTGAATTTAAGGGTGGAGATAGCTGCACATGGAATGGAAATAGAGCAGGGGGTGCTTTATGTGCCACAGCCCGATTACCACCTATTGGTTGAAGAAAATACATTATTTCTGAATAAAGGGCCTAAGGAAAACAGGTTTCGTCCAGCCATTGATCCTTTATTTAGAAGCAGTGCCGTAAATCAAGGCAATAAAACTATTGGTGTTTTACTTACGGGCAGGCTCAATGATGGTACCTCTGGTATGGTTGCATTGAAAAATAGCGGAGCATACACTATTGTGCAAGACCCTGAAACTGCTGAGTTTCCTGATATGCCTAATTTGGCTAAAGAATTGGTAAAACCAGATTATTGCTTGGCTTTAAACGAAATAAGTGCACAACTCATTAAATTGGTTAAAAATCCATTGCCTCCACTAAAGAGACTATCTCCTTCAGTAATGCGCGAGTTAAATATTACAAAACGCATCGGAAGTCATGCCAAGTTAATTGACAATAAAATAGGCGAGGGCACAACATTAAGCTGTCCCGATTGTGGAGGCCCTTTATGGAAAATGCAAGGCGATAAGGTGAGTAGATATAGGTGTCACGTAGGGCATGGTTTTACAGATCAGGCGTTGGCTGAGTCACAAGATTTGGCCATGGAGGAAGCATTGTGGGTGGCACTTCGTACATTAGAGGAGAAACTGTTGTTGCAATCTAAAATATGTAATGACTATAAAGCAAGAGGACATGAGAAGATGTTCGAGAACTATTCTGAAAAGGTAAATGATACCGCAAAACATATCCAAAAATTAAAAAGCATACTTAAGCTTAGCGAATGAGTAAGAAGGAGAAACTGTGTGTCGTAGGCATTGGAGCCTCGGCTGGTGGGCTAAATGCCATTAGTGAATGTTTATCATATATAGATAATTTAAATAAAAAGTATTTTTGTATTATAATTGCTCAGCATTTAAGTCTTGAATACCCTAGTAATTTAGTAAGTATTTTGAATCAAAGATGTGCCTGGCAGGTTATAGAAGCTGAAAATGGGCAAGAGCCAAAGGCGGGTGTTGTTTATGTAACACCACCCAATAAGTTGATAAGCTTGGTGGGGGAGAGTATCAAGCTTGCAGGGTTGCCCAAAGAACATTTGAGTGTGCCTTCTATTGATGATTTCTTCACATCTCTTTCTAAGTCAAAAGCATATTACATAGCAGGGGTTATTCTTTCAGGAATGATGAAAGATGGTGTAGCAGGAGCTAAAGCGCTATATGATAAGGATCTACTTTGTGTGGTGCAACATCCTGACTCAGCTAAGTATCCTCATCTCCCAGAGGTAGTAATTGATAATGGATATTATCATAAAATTCTTTACCCTGGAGAGATATTAAAAGAAATTGATAATTATATAAATAATCATAAACACATTACTTCAGATTTGGAGAACATGCAGGAAATAGGCTTTATTTTTGACCTATTAGCTAAAAAAACCGGAACCGACTTTTCTCAATATAAATCTTCAACAATTATGCGCAGAATAGATAAGCGTATAGAAGCCTTGGAGTTAAAAGATTTGGGAGAATATGTAAAGTATATTCAGCATAATGAAAGTGAGATAGATACTCTCTTTTCCACAGTACTAATTGGTGTTACAGAGTTTTTTAGAGACGCAGAGGCTTTTGATACGCTCTCGGCTAATCTAAAAGCGTACTTCTCTTCATTGGCATATGGAGAGTCTATAAGGGTGTGGTCTGTTGGATGTGCCACAGGCGAAGAGCCTTATTCTATAGCTATACTTATTCATGAGCTATTGGGAGATAGTTTAGATAAAAGGAATTTGCAAATATTCGCTACAGACCTGGACGAAAAAGCGTTAGAATTTGCCCGTAGAGGGGTGTATAGTGAAGATAGGCTCCATAATTTGCCAGATTCCATGATTGATAAATACTTTGATCAGATTGATGGAAATTATGAAGTGAAAAAATTTATCAGAAAGAATGTTTTATTTTCAAGGCATGATATCACCATAGACCCACCTTTTGTAAAGCTTAACTTGGTAGTATGTCGTAACCTGTTGATTTATTTTAACAATGACCTGCAAAAAGAAACCCTAAATATATTTCATTATTCTCTAAAGTCAGGAGGATTGCTGTTTTTGGGTAAATCAGAAAGTGTAAGCGTAACACATGATTTATTTCATAAGGTAGATGCTAAGCATAAAGTTTTTAAAAGGTCTGTAGATAATCCATTGTACTCGTTAAAATTCACAAAACCTAAAAATGAAGGTAGAGTTGGGAGTAAAACTAGTATCAATGATCCTAATAATGCAACACTGTCGAGCATTGCTAAGTATACTTTGTTTTTGCATTTTCCACACCCATGGGTAGTCATTAATGAGAATGCTGAAATTAAAGAGATACATGGTAGTGTAAGGTTATACTTAGAGATAGGTGAGGGTGCTATGAGTACCAACTTATACAAAATGGCCAATAGGGAAATAGTACTTGATTTAAGAGCGCTAATTACCAGGGCTAAAAAAAGTGGCCAGCCAATATCGGGAAATGTGATCAGGTTTACATTATTTGATAGGGTGCATTATGTGCGCTTACGAGTGCTTCCTATGATGTATAGCGGCACTATTCTGGAATATTTTATGGTAATATTCGAGAGTATAGACCAAGAAGGTGTGTACAAGTATTTAGACGATAGGATATCTACTGACGGTTATTCAAATATTAAAATACAAGAGCTGGAGCAAGAATTAGCGGCTGCTCGTGAGCATTTACAGACTTTTACTGAGGAATTAGAGACTTCTAATGAAGAGCTTCAATCATTAAACGAAGAACTACAGTCTGCCAATGAAGAGTTGAAGAGCTCCAATGAAGAGTTGGAGACCTCTAATGAAGAGCTTCAATCGGCCAACGAAGAGTTGCATACTGCTAATAATGAACTTAGAGATGTAAATGATGCACTGGTAGTGAAGGAAAAGCAATTGCTAGATGCAAAAGAAAGGTTAGAGGAGAAAAAACTGTTGTATGAGAGCATAACTGATAACCTGCCGAATGGTACAATGGGGATTATAAACAAAGACCTCACTGTAGAGTTTTTGAGTGGTAAAGGCTTAGATAAATTTAACTTGGTGAGAGATTCATTATTAGGAACCAAGCTAAGTGAACTAAACCCTGATGCAGCCAATGGGGAAATTATGAACGATATCTTTCGCAAAACATTTGCTACCCAAAAGCAGCAGCACGGTACTTTTTCCTTCAGGGGGTACGATTTTTTAATTCATACCATTCCTTTAAGTTTTTCAGGTAGCTTAGATAAGATTATGTATGTGACTCAGGATATTACTGAGCTGAAGGAGTTAAACGACAAGCTGCAGGAATCTAATGAAAGGTTTAAGATAGTGGCTGACTTAGTGCCGGCTCTTATTTGGATCTATGATAAAGATGATAAGTTTAACTTTTTTAATAAAGAGTGGCGAGAGTTTACTGGCAAAACCATGAATGAACTTAAAGGTTTGCAGTGGACCGATCTAATATTTGAAGAACATAGAGGTGATTACACTAGTACTCTGCGGCATGCTATTAAAAACAAAAGAGGCTTTACTGTAGAATATTGCTTATGGAATGAGACGGAAGGCGCTTATCGCTGGGTGTTAGATAAAGGTGTTCCTCGTTTTGATGCAGAAGGTAATTTCTTAGGAATGATTGGAGCCGCACTTGATATTCATGACCAAAAATTGGTAGAAAAGAAAAAGGACGAATTTTTAAATGTGGCCAGCCATGAGCTGAAAACACCACTTACCTCTATTAATGCTTATGTGCAGCTGGTGGAAGAGGCGCTGAAAGAAGATGGAGCCAAAAGTAGCATAGAGCTTTATATAGGCAAGGCGTCTAAGTCTTTGAGAAAATTAAATCATTTAATAGCTGATCTTTTGGATGTGAGCAGGCTAGAGGCGGGAAAAATAAGAATAGACCTGAAGCCATTACCTTTTGATGACCTTGTGGTAAATACATTGGAAGGGTTTCAGCCCGTATCGGATCATTCTATAAAATTAGAAGGTACTACAGGGGAGCTGGTTTATGCTGACGAAATGCGTCTTGAGCAAGTGATTCTTAACTTTCTAACTAATGCTGTTAAATTTTCTCCGGTTGATAAAGAAATTACCGTACAAACTTATTCAGAAGATGGTTGGGTGTTTTTAAAAGTAGTTGATCAAGGAATAGGAATAGATAAGGGTAGAATGCACAAAGTTTTCGACCGTTTTTATCAGGTAGATGAAAAGAATCACTCTGGGGGTATAGGCTTAGGCTTATATATAAGTAAAGAGATCATAGAGAGACACGAAGGGGAGGTATTTATTACCAGCGATAGAGACAAAGGGACAACAATAGGATTTAAATTGAGGATAAGAGAGGACTCTTAAACAATAAAGAATAATGGCGTGGTGTTTGAGCTCCTTTTTAAGAGAGTAACAATTTTACACCCAAAAGCAAAGTTGTTACTACTTTTAATCTTATTCATGAGTTTTACACCTTTGCATCACTATATCAACTTCACCACCACGCCAATCATTCTTCCAAACTATCTAACTTACAAACAAAACTCTTGCTTTATTATAACCAAATCTGTTGCCATAAATTAATAAGCGCATAAACCTATTCTAGTGGTTGCTCTTTCATATGTTAAATGTTTGATTTTCAGTGATTTGATTTGTTTTTTTCTGTGTCACTATAAATTAGAGCCGCATCTATATTTTCCATATTTTGTAGTTAGTGTTCCAATATACGGAAACGATGTCCCTGTATATGCTGAGGTCTCAACTAAGTAGTTATACTAAATCTTTAAATTATACTGCATAAAATGGGAACTTATTGTTGATTCTCTATGTGCTAGTAGTATCGAAACTTTACTGGAGTAAAGTTGTTGCTAAACTATATAGAGGATATTTTTTCATTAATCTATGGCGCTAGAAAACTTGCAAAACAATACGATTATAAAAGCCGAGGTGTTTGAAAAATTGGTTTTAGGGTATTTGAATGAAATATCAGAGAGCTTAATTAACACTGAAGTTAAAATGGATCAGGGTGATAGTGGATATTGTCTTACAATTGATTCTGAATTAGATATTGAAGATGAGTCAAAGGCTGTTAGAGTTCTGTGTTTAAATGATAGCAGTGATATTATTACAAGGGACTATCTTCAAGGTGCCAGGTGTCAATCTCCTCCTCAGTATTCTCAAAAGATTATGTGCTTTTCCGCCACCCCTTTTACAGAGGCAGCTTACAGTTACGCTCATACAGAGGGCATTGCTCTGATACAGCTTATTTTAAGAAAATACACACTTATAGATTCATCATTTGGTTTGAGGGTGCTAGATACAGCATTTAATTCTGGTGTAGTGAAGTTTGTAGGAGAATACAGAACAGAATCGTCCATATTCTTTATTCAAAAGGATTACTTAACCCCATTAAAAAGTTTTATTTTAAAATGAAAGAACTCTCAAAGCTAATTGAGAGCCCCTTCAGGAATTATGGAAGTGAAATTTTTACCTTAGTAGTTGTAGTTTACTTTTCATTATTTTAAAGTTCAAGTGTTTTATAAAGCTTGGTTTGAGTTTGATGCTTCTGTTATAAGGGTATAGATACAGTATTAATGCGGCAGACATGGCGAAGAAGAATGCTCCTAATCCATGAATTAGTAAAATTGAAAAATGAAAAGCCAAGGCAATTATCAATAACACTTTTTTGTTTTTCTGCTGCATAAAAATAGCTGCAAAAAGTGAAGCTTCTAATATTAAAACACTCCACGTAATGATGGAGCCGGTATATTGATTTTCAACCAGATAGTGCAATAAGTAATTGATTGTGTCATTAGCACCAAAAGGATTGTGATTGAACCAATAATAAAATGCAGATCCATTCCTCCATTCTGCTACTCCAAATTTATCTACACAGGCAAAAAAGTAAAGTACAGCCACTTGTAGTTTTATTATTGCATAGCATGTTTGGCCAAAATATTGCAAAAAAAATGGAGTGTTAACCTTAAAGTTATCAGTGTAATGCCAATGGTTTATCCTTTTATCGGTGATAGCGATGGGAATTATGAAAATAGCTATAATTTGAGCGATTTGATCACCACCTTCAATTACTAACGCCATATCAAAGTAGCTGATAGCCAGCCAAGCATGCAGCCAACAAGTAATTTGTGGGAGATATCCAATTATAATCAGTATCAGTAGGGTAGATGCTATAGCTATGGCCGCTTGTAAGTGTTGGTGTCCGATTAGTAAAAAGAAATTCCATGGAAGAGGAGAATAGTTGTTTTGATAGACTTCTTGAGGGAAATTTCTGTTGGGATCAGTAAATAGCAGGGTTAATAGTAGGCTTAAAGCCAATAGTGATCTGGCTAAGCCATAAACATTAGTGTGAATATTTTTTGTTTCAATTAGAGGCATATTGAAATTTTATTTACAACCATGATATGAGCTACAGCAAAAGGTCTGAAGCCTTCCTGATGCTGGCTGGCCCAAGCGAAAGGGATGGGTTCATATCTATACAGTACATATTCGCCAGTAGGAAATGTATTATTTGGCTCTTCTAAGTATAATGTGTCGCTCTCTGGAGGGATAAAGTCTCTAAAATTGCCTTTGCCACTATGCCAAATATCTTTAGTTGACTGGTTCAGTAACTGGGCTAAGTCTATGCCTGCAAATCTGGCATTTCGTGAAAAACCAACTAAATTTTCTGCTGAAGCATTTCTTACAGTTATCAATTTTAAATGGTGCTTATTGTAACTGTATGCCTCTGTTATTCCTTCTTTGGGGTCTCTTGTGAAAAATCCCCAACCCTGAGGTAATATGGAAGACACTATTTTGCGCGTGCCATATGACAGGTGATAGTCTGGGGCGTTATTAGACCTTAATATTACTATAATAAAAGACACCCAAAAGCCCCAGATTAATATTACACTTAACAATCTTCTTATAGGCATAATGAGATTAATTAATGGCTTCTGCTAACTCTGAAACCAATGCTTTTGATACCGCATCAGTGGTAGAAAACCTAGGAATAGAATAATTAGAAGTGTAAGTAAAATTTGCTGCTACTGCCGCATTCCATGCACCAGCTACATTCACCACCAAAGCAATGTTCCCAGCGATCACGGCTACGACAGCAACAGCAAAGCATTGACCCCTTCCGGCAGGGGTGTATGCCCTTTCTAAATCTATATTATAGTCTTCTTTAAAAATTTGAGCAAAGGTTTCTGCATCTTCTGCCTTTGTTAGGTCTAGGTTTTGAAACCTTTCATCATTAGTGTTAACATTTTTCTTCTTTATCTCGCTCAGTAGCTTAAACTGCTCTGAGTAGATAGTATGCCTACCTGCTTCATCAAACATCTTTTGAGCGTTTACTAGCGCAAGTTCTACTTCATATAGGTTGTCAGATTGCAACTGCTTTTTTAAGGTAGAGAAGTAGTTAGGATCTATAGTTTTTACCTGATTAATAATGGCTTTTCTGAAGTTGCTTAACTCAACTTCGGCTTCAGGTGTCATGCCTAGGTTGAGCTGCTCTACGCCAGGTTTTAATACTTCTATGTGGTTAGCGAAGTTGCCGTGCCAAAAGAAAATGCCTTCAAAAATCTCTTGTCCTGAATAGCTTTTTGAGGTTGATACATCACCGTCTGTATTGTTACAAGAAGTGAGTAGCAATATAGATAGCAGAGTGAGAGAGAAGTAGGTTAATGTTTTTTTTAATAGTTCTTTCATAATCGTGTTTTTAAATGTGTGATTAGAAATGAGCACTACATGAAGAGTAGCTACAACATTCATTAAACCAAGTAGTGGGCCGATGAATGTTATAAATAAGTTAGTGATATCGGTTTGTATTGAGAATTAGAAGCAAGTGCTATCTGCACCTGTGTATAAATCTGGGGCAAGATTTATAATTAAAGGTTCAACTAATTTTGGCTAGTGATTTATAAATAGCTGATTGTAAGAGTAAATGGATGAAATAGATAAATCAGGTTTGCTCAAAATGGTAGGAAGCTACTGATAAACTTATGTAATTAAAACCTTGGGATTGCTTTAATTTGTTTAAAAATTATTAATAATATAAATATAAATTGATTTCAATTTATTTATTCACTTCTATGGTGATAATTTATTTAGTTTCGATTTGACTATAAGTCTTAAAATTGACAAGGAATATGTAACTATAAAATAGAGGTAAAGTATTGACTAATAGCTAATAGTAATGAGGGGCGCTTGAGGGGGAGGGGAGAGATGTAATGATCATGTAAGTATAAATGAACTTATAAAGAAAAGTATATATAATAAAAGCCTCTGAAATCCAGAGGCTTTTATTATCTTATTTAGCCCATTCTGACCACATGTCGTTAAACATGCTTAGAGCAAGATCATTTTTTTTGTCCAATTCTTGCCATTGAGCGTCAGTAACATTATACTTTTCTGTATATTCTTTAATTACATCAGCAAATTTCTCTTCAGTAAGTTCAGCCCACATTTCATGGCTATGGCTTAACTCTTCCTCTATGTGGTGCTGGCCAAAATAGATCAAATTATCGAATATGGAAGTTGCTTCTAACTGTTTTTGATAGCCTTCAATGAAGATTTTGTAAGCGAACTCTAGCACTTCAATAATAAGCATGGCCTCTAAAGGGTTCTTAGCAGTTTGCGCCATGTGAATAAATTTATGAGAAGTCATACGAGTTACTTCTCCTGCATTACCCCACAATGCATCTCTGCCAATTGTGCCACTAATTTCAGAAGCATTAGCCAATGTGCTAATATCTTTGAAATACCATTGCCAGTGATTGCCATCTTCTTCTGCGTGATGTGCTATCTCATCACCTAAGTCATCATAACCTTTAAATTTCTCAGAAAGTAAAAGTAAGATGTCTTTAAAAGACCCAACAAAAAATTCCATTTTAGGAACAAAGAAAAAAGCGCCTTTTTCCTGGATAGAAGAAAATAGAGCATGTGCACTCAATGTTTTTTCCCAGTCCTTAAATGTTTGCTGGATGTTTTTAGTTGTAACGTTAGCTTCCATATAAAAAATTAAGTTGTGTTTATTGCTTGGCCCATACAACGGCTTCATCAAGCGTATCGAAATATTGCATTTCTACTTGCTCTACACCGTTGTTAGCACTGGTCATTGAAGCCATACCAAAAATATCTTTTGGCTTCACAAAACCGATGCGTCTTATACCACTTTTCATAGCAGTAGGGAACCACTGATCTTTCACAAAATTTTGTGATTCCTTATTCATTACTTTTAGCGTTTCAATATCTACAATTACAGTCTTAGACTTACATCTATTTAATAGAGGCATGCTGTCTTTAGATGTTTTTATAAATTCATCGCTACTCACAAATCCATCATAGTGCATTAGCACATAATCAAGATTGCCATCCGTAGCATGAATGGTGAAGTGTTTTAATTGAGAATCAGAAACTTGATGTTTTTTCGCGATGTCTTGTAATAAACTCATGTCTAAAAAAATTAAATTAAATATTAAAAAATAGTGATTGATGACATAACTCAATTGCATTATTACTGATCTTATTCTTTGCGATATGATAAGAAAAATAATATCCAATATAACGGTTTCTAACAATTGAGAACAATTTTTTTTAAAGAAATAATATGAGAAAATTGATTTTTTTTGACAAAAGGTAATATCAAATCTTATTTATGTTTGTAAATAATTGATTTACAGGAAGATGTGAAAATTTGTAAATTTTAAGCGTTTCTTACACGGAAATGAGTCGAAAAATTGCTGTTTGAAGTAATATATTACCCTCCTTATGTACAACTCTCTGATTTCTAGTAAGCTGAAAATTTACTTTTTTTAAGATATAGGTTATTTAATAAATCAGACTTAATTCTCCTTATATAAGTACTGCTAATGAGTGTTAGTTCAGTATTTAACTAGATGAAGGTTAGTGTGTAAATTGTATTAAAAAGAGAATTTATTTCTCAGCTTTTAAATTATTTAGATCGAATATTGTGCTATTTTCATGTAAGAAAACAGACTAAAATTAACCATAACTAAAAGCTGTATCGTTTTAGTTATGGTTAAAGTAATTAGAGTATCTCCGCTTTATTATGAGTTAATTTGTAGTTGGTTAGTTTCCCCACCAGTTAAGATTCCAGCCGCCATTGACAGCTTTAATAGCAAGCTTATGTTGTCCTGCGGGTAACCAAACTGTTTGTGATATTGTAGTCCAGTTTTGCCAGCCTCCAGTGTTAGGTATGTTTACCGTGCCGTACACGGTACCTCCTCCATAAGTTTCTAATTGCAGGCTGCCATCAGAGGAGGTACTCGCTACTCTATAATTGATAGTGTAGTTCCCATCCTTTGGCACATTTACATCGTAAGCCATCCAATCATTGCTTTCTATATAGCCTATGTTTTGACCGCCTTCATTACAGTCTTCGGATTGTATGCCTTCCATGTCAAAATAACTTTCAGCTTCAATGTGCGGAAGTGAATTGTTGCCATTACCACCTTTTTCAAGTTTAGTCCAACTCAGGTTGTCGAAATAGATATATCCATCTTCGGGCGACTTCCAGTAATCTTGGCTACCACCTCTAAAAGTATGAAAGGTTATTTCTCTCACCAGCCTTTTGGCATCGTTGGTAGTCCATCTTATGGGCATACTTACTACCGTTTGACCGTTTATTTTCATTTCTACTAGTCCATCAGTATTGGATCCAGTGTTGCTTTCTACATGCATGTAAACGTGATACCACGTAGCTTTTTGAATGTAAAATTTCTTGCCAAAGTCATCTCCATATTCCCACGTCTGGTCTTTAAAGTATACATAAGGCTTGAGGTAAACAGACCCATTATCGTTATACCACATCATGCGAAGAGTTCCTCCATTGCCATCCCAGGCAGGGTCACCACCTGTGTTACCATCTCCTATGTGAAAGCCAAAGCCCACTTTGCCACCACGGCTCCAGTCAAACTGACTATGAAACATCACATCGTATTCCATTTCGTAGGCGTCTCCATCAGGTACATCAATATTTACAATGTTACCTCCTGCGCCCGATAAAGCATTTTTTAGTAGGGTAATTCTGCATCTGCCATTGGAGTTAAAGCATCGGCTCTCTACCCAGTTACCTCTCAAATTACCAAAATCACTCAAGGCTTCGTTGTAGCTGTAGGTGTCATGAGCTCTATTGTCCCAGTTAACAATGTGAGTGTTGTAGAGCGCCCTCGCACTTGTGGTGCCAGAGCCTTCGAGATTTGCTTCTGGCATTACACTATCGGGTTCGCAACCAGATAGGGCTGATAACATACCTAATGCGGCAAGGGGTCCGCTTAGGTACTTCATTGATTTTAAATTTACTTTCATTTTAGTTGGGTTAAAAATTAATATATAATAGTTGTTTATTGGATTCTTTCTGTTGGTATTGATGTGCACTTTACAATGCAGTTTTATGCCAAGTACTACTAAATGGCACTGGCGATAATGATAAAGAGGCTAGAGCACCAGCTATTATATTGGCCATTTTGGCTCAGTAAAGATTTTGTTTACTTGCAATTGTAGTGCTTAGCTTCTGTGAGGGCTATAATCCGTAAATTATGACACATGATACTACAGGAAGTGACATAAAATTGGGGCAGCTGAAGTTCATTTGTTGGGAATTGGGTTTAGTGGAATAAGTTGGTTTTTAAGGGTTTTAGGTTTTATTAAGGATGAAAATAAATAATGATGAAGTACTTGTCAAGTAATAAATGTTGACAAATTTAAGTGTAAAAATAACGGTTGTGCATTCGATTACACTGCTAGATGTTAATATCTAGGTATAGAACATTATTAAGGGTAGGAATAGGTAGATTAAAAGGATTGAACCTTTACTGAGTTGGTAAAGGAATTTTTTTCTAAAATTATAATTTTTTATGATAGTAGAAGTTGGAAGGAAGGCCGCCCGTGTGCCAAAACAATATATTGCTACCTTGGGGTAATTTTTTATTCTTCACATAATTGAGCATTGCTCCGAAAGCTCTTCCTGTATATACTGGATCTAACATAATTCCTTCAGTTGTAGCAAGCACATTTAAACCTTCTCTTTCATTATCAGTAATAGTGCCATAACCTTCGTGGTCAAAATCATGTATTAGCTCAATGTCTTCCTTGTCAAATTTGTAAGGAAGCTGGAGAGCCTTAGAGGCGTTACGAACCAGTTGAAGAATGTGGTCTTCAAGAGTTTTGCCATCTAATTCTTCCTTATCAATACTTATAGGCATTAGTTTTGATGTGAGGTTGTAATGTTTTAACCCTAATAATAGGCCAGCCTGTGTTCCTCCTGATGAAGATGCAAAAAAGATATAGTCGGGTACCATATTCATTTGTTCTAATTGGTCTTTTAACTCAGATATGGCATTGAAGTATCCTAATGCGCCTGTTTCATCAGAGCCACCATAAGGTACTATGTAAGGGATTTTGCCATCAGTTTTAAGAGTATTGAACAAAGTTGGAATGTCTTCTCCTTTGCGGTGTTCACCTGTAAAATGGATTGTAGCTCCGCACATTTTAGATAGTAATAAATTGCCCTGATAAGCTTCTGGTTCGTAGCCCCCCAGCATAAGATGGCAATCTAAATTGGCCACGGCACAAGCAGCCGCAGTTTGCCTGCAGTGGTTTGATTGCTGAGCGCCACCAGTAATTATAGTATCAGCACCGCTATCTATAGCCTTTTGAATAATATATTCTAGTTTTCTGGTCTTATTGCCTCCGCTTGCTAACCCAGTCTGATCATCTCGTTTGATATAGATGTTGTACTCAGGGTAAAGTAGTGAAAGGTTGTGTAGCTTGTGGATAGGAGTAGGCAAAAAAGCCAAAGGAAATTTTTTGTTAATCATGATTTTTATGGCCTCTTAATTAATAACTATGTTCGCCCCACTCTTCAACCTCGTTGCCTGCATTGTCTTTTAGCTTGTTATAATACTTGCTGCGCATTTTTCCGGGAGTAAAACTCTCTACATAAAGCGCTTGTTGCTCATTGGCAAAATCTGTTGCTGTTATAGTATATTCATTTTTTGACATTGAAAACTCTTTATGTAGTATCAGGCGCTCATCTTTTAGGGTGTCGTAGGTTTCAAGCTTGGTGATGTTATTACTGCTCATACTTACCTGAATAATTTTAATACTGCCATCAGGGTATTCTATTTTGTTCTTACCATTTCTAAGTATTTCTTTGTGTGTGCCATCTTCATCTAGCCACACTTCTTTAGTAGTATTTGTATTGGTTTTTAAATACTTATAAAAATGAAGCTCACGGGCAATTACTATATCATAGGCTTTGCTATATCTGTTAATAAGTATAGTGCAACTGCTGATCGTTGTGGCAATAATAAAAACTGCTAAATACGAATTTTTAAGCATATTATGTACGAATAAAATTATGCAGGAAATAATCCTTTTTCTTTTGCTTCTGCTAGTTTAGCTTCCATATATTCCCAAAGTTGAGGAAATCCTTTTTCTATAGGAGGTTGTATTTTACGAACTACTGTGGCGTATGAAATGCCATTTTCATTCCAGCTTTGGCCATTGTTATTAATATTGAGTAGTGCAGGCATTACTCGATCAATGGCGTTGGCAAACTTTGAATCTTCCGTTTCGCCATTTTCAAATTCCTCCCACAGGGCCACAAATTTGGTTGCAGTCTCTTTTGGCAAGTAACTAAAAATGCGTTCTACGGCTTTAAGTTCATCTGCTTTCCGTTCTTTCCAGCCGCCTTCTACAAAAAACATGGTATCTCCAGTGTCTATTTCGCCAATGTCGTGCACTAGCAGCATAGAAATAACTCTATTAATATCTATTTTATTGTTGCAGTACTGACTTAAGGATAGCGCCAGTAGGGTGATTTGCCAGCTGTGTTCTGCCGAATTTTCATACCTTTCTTCGCAATGAAGCGGTTTTACTTTTCTAGTTACTGCTTTTAGTTTATCTACCTCAATGATAAAATCAATAACTTGTGATAATTCTTTTTGATCTATAGTTACATTCATGTGTTTTACTTTAAGTACTTACGAAGTTATAAGAAAAGTATGGATAGATGTTTTTATTTTAGTTTTAGAATTTTTACGAACGTGTGATGATAAGGTTTAAAGGAAAAAAGGCTTTCTGGTATGCATGAAGAAGATCAATTAGAAAAACATTATGTAAACAGGAGCGGCTGGATTAGAGCAGCGGTTTTAGGTGCCAATGATGGTATTTTGTCTACAGCGAGTATTGCCATTGGTGTGGCGGCAGCATCTCATAATAGGGAGTCAGTGGTAATAGCAGCCTTAGCAGGTATGGTGGCAGGAGCGTTATCTATGGCAGCAGGAGAGTATGTTTCTGTTAGCTCACAAGCAGATATAGAAAAGGCCGATTTAGAAAGAGAAGCTGTAGAGCTGGAGAAAATGCCAGAGCTGGAACTGTCAGAATTGGCTAAAATATATGAAGGTAGAGGTTTGAAGAAGGAGACTGCGCGATTAGTGGCTGAGGAGTTGACTGCTCATAATGCTTTGGAAGCACATGCCAGAGATGAATTAGGAATCAATGAAATAACTCAGGCTAAGCCTTTGCAGGCAGCTTTTGCATCTGCTGCAGCTTTTACTTTTGGGGGTATTTTACCTCTTTTGGTATCTATATTTTTACCTGTAAAATATATGGTGTGGTTACAGTATGGTTTTGCTATACTATTTTTGCTAATACTCGGTTCTTTTGCTGCCAAAGCGGGAGGTTCTAAAATAGGAATAGCCATTTTGAGAATAACCTTTTGGGGTACTGCCGCTATGGGTATCACTGCTTTAGTTGGCTACCTTTTTAATGTAAACGTGCTTTAAGTAATATACAAGTGAGTCTGAGGTGCTTGTTCAGACTCACTAAATGGTTATCAGGCAATTGAATTTTTTGTGGCTTTTAATGCTTCAATCACCTCATCAATATCAGGGCGGTAAGTATGGTCTTCGTTAGCATATGCATAGACAATACGAGCCTCTTCATCAATTACGTAAGTTGCGGGTATGGGCAGTTCTATTTGATCTGCATTGTTTTTCTTTTTAATGTCAACACCAAAACCGGCATATATCTTTTCTAAGTAAGGAGGGACCTTATATATAATACCAAAAGCCTTGGCAACACTATTATTATGGTCGCTTAGTACAGGGTATTGTAGTTTGTTTTTTTCAATGGCAGATAAGCTGTTGTCTGGTGACTCGGGCGATATAGCCATTAATGTGGCACCATGCGATTTAAATATCGGCAAGGCTTTTTGAAGAGCAATGAGTTGAAGGTTGCAATAAGGACACCATGTACCCCGATAAAAGGTTAATACCACTGGGCCTTTTTTTAAAGCTTCATTTAAGCTTGTTTTCACTCCTGTGGCGTCTGGTAGGGTGAAATTTGCTACTGTATCTCCAGTTTGCTTACTTTTATTGATTAACCCAGTAGATTGTAAACTAGCGGTATTTTTGTCTGTAGCTTCTACTGCTTGCGGGTTAATGGCTTTTACCTGATCTCTTAATGTGTTCAATTGTTCTTGTAAAGACATAGCTATAGCGTTAAAATGTTTTTACAAACTTATCTCCACACTTGATTATGATACATGCTCAATTTTCCTGATTACTTGTATATACTTCCCGATTGTTATTTATTTCTATTTTATTGATAAATAGAATAGAGATATTTATATCAGAATAAGCTCTGATAATTCTCCGCTTTAATTTCAAGGCAAATATCTACGCCTAACCGTTTATATTGAAGTAATACAGAACTGTGCAATACACGTTTAATAGCCTCTTTATAAATTCAACATTAAGTTAAATCTACTATATAAGCTATGAGATCATTATTGTTGTGTTGTGTTGTTTGTTGGGCTTTAATAATGCAAGCAGGTCTAATTTATGGTCAAATTGATTATACTGCTAATGATCAGATACCTGGTTATAATACACCATTTTCCTATGGCAGTGGCATGGGCAGTTATAGCGGTTGGGGTTTTGATGAAACCGCTGCTTTGGCCACAGGTATTCAAAGTGAAGACCTTCGGGGTGTAGGAGTAAAAACGTTGCGAATGGCTTTATACGAATTCTTTCTTGAGCAGTATGGATATGACATTCGACTACCCAATTATGAGACTATAAGCCAAAATGGAGGGCAGGATTTTACTGTTTTTGTGGGGTACCCATCAGAGGCACATAGAGACAATACCAAGTATTGTAGCTCTGCAGGAGAATCCAAATTATTTAAAAATATGTATCTGCCCATTTGGGACAATGGTGCCAATGGAACACCAGTAAACGATGACAATTATTATGCTTTGTACCTATATAAAATGGTATCGAGATATAAGGGGTATGTGAAATTCTGGGAAATATGGAATGAACCCGATTACGATTCGGGTGCCAACGGTTGGAAGCCCTCAGGAGTGGAGGGGAATTGGTGGGATAATGATCCTGATCCGTGTGCTTTGCCCTCTCTTAATGCACCACTTTATCACTACATAAGGCTGCTACACATCAGTTATGAAGTAATTAAATATGTAGATAGTAAAGCTTTTGTAGCTATTGGTGGTATTGGATCTGGCGGCTTTTTAGATGCAGTGCTTAGAAATACCGATAACCCTGATGATGGAAAAGTAACCAATGCATACCCTTTGAAAGGAGGGGCTTACTTTGATGTACTGAGCTACCATAGTTATCCGCACTCCGATGGCAGTTTGAGAACTTGGAATGCCGATGTGCAAGAATTTGTTTTTGAGAGACATTCCGATGCCGCAGCAGAAAGTGTGGTAAACAAATATGAAATGTTTGAAGAGGTGTTGTCCAACTATGGTTATGGAAGACAGTACCCGAAAAAGAAGGTCATTATAACGGAATGTAATATTCCTAAAAAGGCTTTTGGTGAATATATAGGAGGGAAGAAAGTACAGCGAAACTTCATGATGAAGGCATTAGTACTTACTCAAAAGGCCAGGATAAGCCAGTTTTATGTATATAATCTATCTGATGAGAAAAATTATGAGTCAACTGATAGGCCGCATGACCTGATGGGCCTATATCTTAATGTAAATGCTCAAGAACCATTTAATCAAACTACGGATGATTTAGGAATTACCTATAAAACAACGTCTGATTTACTATATGGCTATGTATATGATAAAGCTAGAACAGAGGCAATGAATATGCCTGAAGATGTAAATGGAGCAGCCTTTAAAGCTAATGATGGTAAATTTCGTTATGTTCTGTGGGCGCGTACTACTGCTGATAGGGTAGATTATGCTACAGCAAAATATTCATTTCCTTCTTCTTTTGGGTTAAATCACCTAAACTACATGAAATGGAACTACTCCTCAACAGGTAAAATGTTTGAGACTTCATCTACTAATATTGAACTGTCAGAGACTCCTATCATATTAGATAATCTTGTGGATGATAATAAAACAGGTCAATTAAATATTTTAGACACATTACCCTTTAATGTGTTCCCTAATCCTGTGGTAGATAAATTGAATATTGTCATAGATGATAACAAAGAAGAATTTAGGTCAATTACATTGCTAGATATTGATGGAAGAAAGGGCGTGGTAAAAAGTCAGGAGCTTCAATTAAATGCAGGCGTTATATCCATGGACGTATCAGACTTACAACAAGGATGGTATGTATTGTCTTTAGAGTCATACAAAAACAAATATTTTACTAAAGTGTATTTAAAATAGTAAGAATTTTTTCTGATGTAGAAATAATCAAAGGGTTTGAAATATAACTCTTTGATTGCTTTGTGATTGAAAATATAAGTTAAGCATTATTAGAAGTGTAAATAGAGGTAGAAAATGTATATTTACCGCTGCTTAATTATACACTATAACATATATCAACAACGTTTGTTAAAGAAAAATTCGAGCAAAGTTTTGAAGTACAGCTTATTTCAGCGTTATTTAAAGTCGAAATTTTGTAAAAGTCTTTACCGAAATCGTTTTGGTATATAAAAAGTAATTCATAATTCTTAAAGTATTCAATCTCAAATGAATTTTGCTACAATAGACATTGTCATCTTTGTATCCTACTGCCTTTTAATTCTGGGGATAGGATTGTACGTGTCCCGAGATAAGAAAGGACATCAAAAAAATGCAGAAGATTATTTCTTAGCGAGTAAATCGCTACCATGGTGGGCTATCGGAGCCTCTCTCATTGCTGCTAATATTTCAGCTGAGCAATTTATTGGTATGACCGGCTCTGGTTTTGCCGTAGGTTTAGCCATAGCCTCATATGAGTGGATGGCTGCACTAACCTTGCTTATAGTGGGTAAGTTTTTCTTGCCTATTTTTATTGAAAAAGGTCTATATACCATCCCCGAATTTATAGAAAAAAGGTACAGTACTAACCTCAAAACTATATTGGCCATATTTTGGTTGGCACTATACGTTTTTGTGAATTTAACATCAGTTCTTTACTTAGGAGCTAAGGCATTAGATACTATCATAGGTAATGGTGATGGTAATTTTATGATGTACAGTATTATAGGATTGGCCTTATTTGCTGCTGCATACTCATTATGGGGTGGATTATCTGCCGTAGCTTGGACAGATGTTCTTCAAGTAGTTTTACTTATAATTGGAGGTCTTATTACTGCGTATATCGCATTAGATAACTTAGTACCTGGCGAAGGTGTAATCGCTGGCTTAAAGCATATGTATGATGTGGTGCCAGAGAAATTCTCTATGATACTGGAAAGGGGAGAAGTCATGACGCCTAATGGGAAAGATGCTTGGTGGGATCTACCTGGTATTGCCGTATTAGTTGGTGGTATGTGGGTTGCTAACCTTTATTACTGGGGTTTCAATCAGTATATTATTCAAAGAACTTTAGCTGCTAAGAGCTTAAAAGAGTCTCAAAAAGGTATTGCTTTCGCAGGATTTTTGAAGTTAATCATTCCTTTAATCGTTGTTATTCCTGGTATTGTAGCTTATGTTATGCAAGCTGATGCTACAGGTCATGTTACTACAGATTCAGTAGCTTCAGGGTTCTTAAGTGCTGATGGTAACATCGCCAATGATAATGCTTACCCGTGGTTAATCAAAACTTTAGTGCCTGCAGGTTTAAAAGGCTTAGTGTTAGCTGCTTTGGCTGCTGCCATTGTAAGTTCATTAGCTTCTATGCTTAACTCAACAGCTACTATTTTTACAATGGATATATACAAGCCTTATATTAATAAGTCAGCTAACGATAAGCAAACTGTAAACGTAGGTCGTATGACGGCTGCTGTAGCATTGTTAATTGCAGTATTCATTGCGCCTGAGTTAGGTAGTTTAGGACAGGCATTCCAGTTTATCCAAGAGTATACAGGAGTAGTAAGTCCCGGAATTCTTGCGGTATTCTTAGCTGGTTTATTCTGGAGAAGAGCTACAAACAATGCAGCCATTATTGGTGTGTTAGTATCTATTCCTATTGCACTTTATTTCAAAGTGGCTCCTAACGGATGGTCTGATTCTGCTTTATTTGTGACTTTACCTTTCATGCACCAAATGATGATTACTTGTGCAGTATCATTATTAATCATATTAGTAATTAGTCAAATTGAAGGTAAAGGACAATACAACGAAAAGGGTATAGTTTTATCAAAAAGCTTATTTAAAACAGGTCCTGCTTTTAACATATCAGCATTTGCTATCTTAATTATTTTAGCATTCTTATATTCATTCTTCTGGTAAGATAGAATAAATACATCATAGAAGAAGGCGAGCCTATTTAAGCTCGCCTTTTTTATTTTTTAGGAGGTTGAGTTATAGGTTCTTTTGGCTGTGGAGTTATGGGCTCTTGTGGCGTGGGCGTAATCGGCTCCTTTGGAGGAAGCGGCTCGTTAGGCTGCTTGGGAAGCTTTTCAGGGTAATCTGGTATTGGTTGTTCTTCAGGTGGATTACCGTTTTTCAGTAGTGTGTTATCACTTTTCATATTTATATCTTTTTTGTTTATCTAGGTTAAGGCTCAAGCCTCATGCCGTTCTGCTTGCATTGTCGATCTTTTTTTTGATTTCAATTATTTTAGGTCAGATTTATATCAATACTAATTATTGTGTGATAAGATTTTTGAAGTATTTTTTAATATGTAATTATCTGATTTTCAGTTAATTAAAGTTAAGTTTTGTTTTTGGCCTTATTGTTGTTTAACTGTTTATATACCAATCAATTATAGCCATGAAAAAATATATACTAGGAATTTTGGTTTTAGCAGGTTTAGCAATGAGTTCATGTGATGTGGTAATAGTTGAGGAGCCTACACCTGTAGTTGTGTATGTAGATGCACGTGATAAATTTATTGGAGTATACGATGCCGAGGAATATAGTGCTACATATAATGCTTATTCATATTACACCATAGATATTGTGAAATTTTCAGGGCACCCCGGATCTATTTTAATAAGGAATTTCTACGGGGCAGGCATTGATGTAATTGCAGATGTTGAAGGAAGATATTTTAATATTCCGTATCAGTCGGTAAACGGATACGATATTGAGGGGGAAGGTTCCATCAATGGAAATCAACTCTCAATGAGTTACTCAGTGGAAGATTATGCTGGTCATTATATAATAGTGGATGATTGTAGCATAATAGCTTGGAGATAGAGCGAGTGAGTTAAATTGTTGTTGTGTCTTAAGCCTGTCCTTTTTTAGGATGGGCTTTTTTATTGAATTAGCATCCGTTTTTATGGGTTTTGAGTACATTTGTCGGATAACAAAAATCATATTAAAGGCATGAAATTAGATATTTTGGCATTTGCTGCCCATCCTGATGATACGGAATTGAGTTGTGCAGGTACCTTAGCGGCTCATATCGCTCAAGGATATAAAGTTGGAGTAATAGATTTTACAAGGGGAGAGATGGGAACCAGAGGGTCAGCCGAAATTAGGGAGGTAGAGGCTCATAATTCAGCAGAAATTTTAGGGCTTTCTGTTAGAGATAATTTAGGCTTTGAGGATGCTTATTTTAAAAATGACAAAGAACATCAATTAGAAGTGGCCAGGGCTATTAGAAAATATCAGCCCAATATTGTATTAGCTAATGCTATAAGAGATAGACATCCTGATCATGGTAAAGCAGCTGAATTGGTGAAAAATGCTTATTTCTTGTCAGGATTAAGCAAAATAGAACTGATGGATGAGGAGGGTGATGCTTTGTTGCCATGGAGACCAAAATCAGTATATCATTATATTCAGAGCGATGCTATAGAACCCGATTTTGTAGTAGATGTAAGTGAATTCTGGGACCAGAAAATGAAAGCAATTAGTGCTTTTAAATCACAATTTTTTGATCCTAATAGCGATGAGCCAGAAACATTTATTTCTTCGCCAGCCTTTATGAAAATGGTGGAGGCAAGAGGTGTAGATCACGGGCATAGCATTGGCGTTCAGTATGGTGAAGGTTTTACTATAAATAGAAATTTGGGCGTGCAAGACTTACACCATTTGCTATGATGTATATCATAATCGATTAAATATAAATTAAGCGGGAGGTTTATATCTTTGCACTATATAAACTGATTCTTATGTCAATAACCATAACTACTCCCGCACTTTTATTTCCTGCCATTTCCCTTTTATTGCTGGCGTATACTAATCGCTTCTTAGCCATAGCCAGTTTAATAAGAAGCCTCTATGATAGGCATAAGGAAGACCCAGATATGATTTTAGTGGGCCAGATCAATAATTTGAAGTCAAGATTGACGCTCATTAGAAATATGCAAATTACTGGTGTTTTTAGCTTCTTCCTTTGTGTATTAAGCATGTTTATGCTATTTCAAAATAAAGAAACTTGGGGAAATTATATATTTGGAGCTAGTATGATTTGCCTTCTAGTAAGTTTAGCCATCTCTTTGAGGGAATTGCAAATTAGCACTTACGCTTTAAATATTGAACTTAAAGACATGGAAGATTAACTAGTAGTGTTTAACTCTGTATCATTAACAGGGGTGAGCTTATACAGTTCGGCATTCTTTTTTGGAGTAATTGGTTTATTAGTAAACTCTGCGTACTCTCTTGTAAATGCCGCACCAAAATACATGATCATAGAAGAGTAAAAAATAAATAATAGAAGGGCCATGATAGAAGCCGAAGTGCCAAAAATGTTGGTGATGTTATCGGTTATTAAAAAGTGGCCTAATATATATTTTCCAATGTTGAAAAAAATAGCAGTGAAGAGCCCTCCAATAATCGCTGTTTTCTTGCTTAGCTTACCATCTGGCAGATAGTTGAACAAGATAGCGAACCACAAGGTTACCGTAATAAGTGATAAAATGATACTGATTATTTTGATTATTATCGCATCAATTTGAGGGATAATTTCATCTAAATATTGGTTCAAAACCGCTATAGAAGCATCGGCTACTAAAGATCCAAAAAATAGCAGCCCACTTGTAATAATTAATATTAGCGAAATAAGCCTTTGAGTAAGGTTTTGCTTTATAGGTGTAGAGGTTTTGGTTCTAATACTCCATATTCTATTTATAGCTTCTCTAATAACATGGAAAAGTGTAGTAGCTACAAATGTTAAGAACAAACTACCAAAAATGGTAATCCATGTGCTGCTGGCCTGTTTTCTGAAGTTTTGAACTATATTTTGTATAGTAGTAGCTGTATTTAGCCCAAAGTATTTTTGTATTTCATTAAATAAAGATTCTGATAGCACTTCTTGTTTAAAGTATAGACTCAGTATGTTTACCAGAATAATGATAATTGGAGGCAATGAAAATAAAGTAAAAAATGCGGTAGATGATCCTAAAATTAAAGGTTGGTTTCGTTTAAGCGTTTTAAATGCGCAAACAACCAGATCTAGATAATTTTTTATTTTATTCTTAGGTGTATTCACAGAAGCCATTTAGCTATTATAATAAAAGTTAACCATTAGAAGTCAGGTTGTTCTAACTTTTTTATAAACAGATTAAAATGCAATACTAACCTTTCCTTACAATAAGTTACGTCAAAGCAGCACAATTTTTGTTATGTTTATGCCATGATTAAATACTCTCATCTCTATTTTTTACTCATACTATTTATCTCTTCCGCCTGCCATAGTTATAAAACTAAAATAATAGAAAAAGGCATTTCTGCAGAGTTGGCTGCTTCAAGAAAGTCAAATATTAGAAATATAAAGTATGCGCTGAATTTTAATATCCATGAAGATGACTCTCAGCCTATCGAAGGCCATGAAAGGTTAACATTCAGTTTAGTAGAAAGGCAAGAAGTAATTCTTGATTTTAACGTTGATAAGGGAAGAGTGAATAATGTGGTTGTAAACGGAGAGAATTCTGAGATTACTCTAATCAATGAACATATATTAGTTTCTAACAAAAACCTGGTTCGAGGTGAAAATGTTATAGAAATTGATTTTATCGCAGGCGAGAAGTCATTGAACCGAAGAAGTGATTACTTATATACGCTGTTTGTTCCGGATAGAGCATCTACTTGTTTTCCTGTTTTTGATCAGCCAGACTTAAAAGCGAAGTATCAACTTACGCTGGAAGTACCTGCAGAGTGGAAAGCAGTGGCAAATGGCGGGCTAAAGCATAAGGAGGTTGTAGATGGAAGAGCTACTTATGCTTTTAATGAAAGTGCGCCTATAAGTTCTTACTTATTTGCTTTTTCAGCAGGTAAATTTGATGTGGTGAGCCGTAATATTAATGGCTATACAGTAAATATGTATCATCGTGAAACAGATTCGGTAAGGCTTAATAATAATATAGATGAAGTATTTCGATGGCATGAAAAATCTATTAAATGGCTTGAAGCCTATTCTGGTATCAAATACCCTTTTGAAAAGTTTGATTTTGTATTGATTCCTAGTTTTCAGTATGGCGGCATGGAGCATCCCGGCTGCGTGCTTTACAAAGCACAAGGTATTCTTTTAGATGAGTCATCTACTTTGCAACAGCAATTGGGCAGGGCAGAAGTAATAGCGCATGAAACGGCTCATATGTGGTTTGGTGATTTAGTAACCATGAAGTGGTTTGATGATGTTTGGTTAAAAGAAGTATTTGCCAATTTTATGGCATCGAAAATAGTGGATCCAGAATACCCTGAAATCAATCATGATTTACAGTTCTTAATGTCGCACTTTCCTGCTGCGTATGCTATTGATAGAACTGATGGCACTCATCCTATTCAGCAAAATTTGCATAATTTAAAAAACGCAGGTACGCTGTACGGTTCTATCATATACCATAAGGCGCCTATTGCCATGCGTATGTTGGAAGAGGCCGTAGGAGATAGCACTTTTCAGAATGGCTTGAGAAAATACCTTACCACCTATAGCTTTGATAATGCCAGTTGGGATGACCTGATTAACATATTGAGTGATGACGTTTCATTCGATATAAAAAAATGGAATCAACAATGGGTAAAAGGAAAAGGCATGCCAACAGTTAAGTATAGCCAGAATAATAGCAGTATTTTAATTAATACCTATGAGAAGGAGGGAATAGCCAAGAGTTGGCCTCAGAAATACCAAGTGTTAGTTCAAACCGGAGCAAATGATACTTTGGTAGCCATAAATGGATTAGATACTTTAAAGCCCGTAAATATAACGTTGAAAGAAAATGCTAATGTGTATTTAAATGCACGTGGCAGAAGTTATGGGTATTTTGATGCAGATTCAGTTTTGTTAGTAGAGCAGCTTAATGGTATAGATTCATTGTTGCCCGCAGAATTTAGAGGGGCAACTTGGTTAAATCTATATGAAGCAATGCTGAGGGGTAAGATTGCTCCTGTACAACTATTGAAGAAATGTGTTAATAGCTTGTCTTCAGAGAAAGAAAACCTGATAGTGAATTACATAGCTGATATCACAGTATCTGTTTTTTGGCATTTTATTTCAGACGATAAAAGGATCAAAATAGCTCCTATGTTAGAGGGGGTGTTGTTAAATATGGTTTTGAATACTTCAGATGAAAGACTGAAGGCTACATACTTTAATGCCTTGGTAAATGTGAGTATTACCAACGGCAGTTTGAATATATTAGAAAAGTTATGGGCTCAAGACATGGAGGTGGAAGGTTTACATTTGGCAGAAAGAGATTATACCAGGTTAGCTTTAGAGTTAGCTCTGCGCAATATTCCGAATGCTGACACTATATTAACACAGCAGCTGCAGCAAATTACTAACCCTGACCGGAAGGCCAAATTTCAATTTGTTTTACCTGCGGTGTCGAGCCAGCAGCAGGTGCGAGATGATTTTTTTGCGTCACTTCTAATGGAAGCTAATCGTGTTAATGAAGATTGGGTGTTGGATGGATTGTACTATTTGCATCATCCATTAAGGGCCAAGAGTAGCGTTAAGTACCTTGAACAAAGCTTAAATATCTTGCCTGAAATTCAGCTGACAGGAGATATTTTTTTTCCAAAAGGTTGGGTAGGGAGATCTTTACATGGGCATACCAGTGAGGAGGCTGCTGCCATAGTGCAGAACTATCTCGATAGCAATACCACATTACAAGCGAACCTTCGAAACAAAATATTGCAGTCATCCGATATATTATTTAGAGCGTCTGTTTTAAAAAAAGATTAAGATTCATATTATGCTTAAAATAGCTTGGAGACCCAACTACGTGCTTTCATTGCCTCCAAATCATCGTTTTCCGATGTCAAAGTATGAACTACTCCCAGAGCAACTACTTTATGAAGGCACAGTTAGTGATGATAATTTTTTTGCACCCGAAAAGGCTACGGCTGAAGTCATTCAGAGAGCTCATACAAAAGATTATTATTATCGTTTAACTAATTTACTACTCGATAAGCACGAAATAAGAAAAACAGGTTTTCCACTAACCCAAGAGCTGGTAGAAAGAGAGGTGCATATCGCTCAGGGCACAGTACAGGCAGCATATTATGCATTAAAGTATGGCGTTGCCATGAACATAGCCGGAGGCACACACCATGCATTTACAGATAGAGGTGAGGGCTTTTGTTTATTTAATGACATAGCTGTTGCCGCATACGATTTACTGGCTAATACAGCTATTAAAAAAATACTGGTGATAGATTTGGATGTACATCAAGGAAATGGTACGGCAGAAATCTTTCAAAATGAAAATAGGGTCTTCACGTTTAGTATGCATGGTGCTCATAATTACCCAATGCATAAGGAGAAAAGTGACTTAGATATTAGGCTGCCAGATAAAATTGAGGATAGAGAGTATTTGGCTATATTGGATAAAAATTTAAAAATATTATTGGATCGAGTGGAGCCTGATTTTATATTTTATCAGTCAGGGGTTGATATTTTAGAAACCGATAAATTGGGAAGGTTAGCAGTGACAATGAGCGGTTGCCGGCAACGTGATAAAATGGTGTTGACATTAGCTCATGAAAATAACATTCCATTAACCATATCTATGGGAGGCGGATATAGTGTGCAAATCAAGCATATTATAGAGGCACATGCAAACACTTACCGTCTGGCGCAGGAAATTTACTTTTAGGCTACTTGATTAAAGCCACTATGCTCAGCGTAATAATTGTCAATGGCTTGTAGCAGAGTTTCTTTTCTTTCTGCTAATTCACTAGCCGTAAACATAGGTGCACTTTTGATCCACTCTGGACTAAAATCAACTCTCAATTCTTTTGTTAGAGTATCAGCATAAAGGTAACGAAGCGGTAGCGCTCGTAAATCGTGTTTTCCTTCAGTAAGGTTACTTACGCTTCTTTCTTCAAATATTAAATACAGTTGATCACCTTTTAAATAATCTATTACATGACCAATTTTTCCATAAACGGGATGATAGATAATGGACTCTTGCGGGTTAGGTACTGAAACTCCGTATTTCATGGTGGTGTATTAAGTTTTATGTTATTCACAGGTTGTATAACAAATTTTAATCCATTTTATAACATCTGAAAAAAGGCTTTATGTGACAGTAAATACTCATACACTATGGATTATGTTACTCAGTACTTGTGGAAATACGTGCCTTAAGGTTAAATAGTGACTTGGCAGCATATTGGTATTCATAATGGTGAAACGATTTAGAACCGTTAAACAATAAAATTATGAATACTACAGATAAAATTATAGATAAATTAAATCACCTGATTACCCGTAATTATGATGCTGAGTATGGCTACAGAGAGGCCTTGGAGGAGGTGAATAATTCTGAATTGAAAACTTTCTTCAAGACTTATATAGAGCAGAGATATAAGTTTGGTCATGAACTGAAAGGAGAGATTCAAAACCTAGGAGGCAAAGTGAAAAAGAGTGGGACAAGTGTGGCAGGAGATATCCATAGAAAATGGATGGACCTGAAGCATGCCATTACAAAAAATGATGAAGAAAGTATTTTGGAGGAATGTAGAAAAGGGGAGATGGCTATTTGGGAAGATTACAATGAGGCTTTGGGATTAGAAGCCTTGCCAGAATCTACTCATATCTTGCTAAGAGACCAGAAAGCAAAAATAGACGAAGCTCTTTTTCAAATAATGGAGCTGAAAGATAATTTTCATGTTGCTCACGATTAATTAATATACCAAAATATTAACCATATCAGGCCACTTTAAGAAGTGGCCTTTTTATTATTGCAATTCTAAATTATAAGCAGACCTATGAAATTTGGAAAACCTGAGGATAATAAGCTTTTAGATCAAGTTGATTTTACTTTGCCGGAGGATAATGAGTATACTGCTCGTGTGTTAAAGAAAGGCACAGCTCCATTAAAAGTTCACGTTGGCTGTGCTAAATGGGGCCGAAAGGAATGGGTAGGGCTGATATACCCTAAAGGAACTTCGGAAAAGAATTTTTTAAAGGAGTATGTACATAACTTTACTGGTATTGAATTAAACACCACATTTTATAGCATTAAAAAGGAGAATGTTATTAAATGGAAAGAGAATGCACCCGAAGGTTTTAAATTCTGTCCTAAGTTTTCGAGAAGTATTAGTCACATTAGGCGGCTCAATGATGAAGCGCAGCCACTTACTGATTACTTTCTGGAGGCTGCTTTAGAGTTTGGTGACAATTTAGGACCTGCTTTTCTTCAGATGCCAGATAACTTTAGCAGCAAATACCTGAGTAGGCTAGAGGCTTACTTGAAATCTCTGCCTGAAGACTTTGAAATGTTTTTAGAGCTTAGAGGAGAGTCTTGGTATGATGATGCGGTAGTTTTTAATGAAGTGTTTGATATGTGCGAGGACTTGAAAAAAGGAGTTATAATTACTGATGTAGCCATGCGGAGAGATGTTTTGCACCAAAGGCTGACTGTTCCTAAAGCATTTGTTAGATTCAATGGGTATAACTTTCATCCTTCAGATTATAAACGATTAGATGAATGGGTGAAAAAAGTAAAACAGTGGCAGGAGCATGGCTTAGAAGAACTACACTTTTATGTGCACCAAGAAGATGAAACTAATACGCCTAAAACGTGCGATTATTTTATTAAAGGGCTCAATAAAGCTTGCAATTTGCAGCTTCAGCTACCAAGGTTTCAGCAGCAATTTGAATTAAGTTTTTAGCATCCATGGGTAGCATGATTACGCCATGCCCTGGGGGTTATTCCTTCATGGTTTTTAAACGCTCTAATGAAATGAGATAAATTTTCGAATCCACAAGAAAAACAAACTTGGGTGATGCTGGCAGCTTGATGCTTTAACTCATGCTTAGCCAGTTTTATTCTTTCTTTAAGAATGTATTGTGAAGGGGTTTCGCCTAAACTTTCTTTAAATTTCTTATAAAAGCTGGCTCGGCTCATGCCCCCTTTTTCTGCCACCTTATCTAAATTAATTTTAGATCTTAAGTTTTCCTTTATAAAAGCAATAGCAGAAGCTAGCGCATTATTGGTGGAGAGCGCATTGTAGTTAGCAGAGAAGATGTAGCGTGCCTGTGTTTGCATAAGCCTCACTAGTAATTCCTGTTCTGTTAATTCAAGCATATAGTCTTTTACCCTGCCTTGTTCATTTTGGGCGATGTTAATAATTCTGCCAATTATATCAGAGAGCTCTAAGGTATTAGTCAAGTGAATTAAGTTAGGGTCTAGTTGCCACTCTCCCCAATTTGGAGCTTTAGGTTTTCTTTCCTGCAGGCCATTGATAGTCCTATTTATAATATCCTTCGAGATACTGATGGCAAGGCACTTTGTAGGTGATTGCATTGTGGCTTCAGGAAAATCTATTTTTAATGTGGATTGGGCTGGAACAATAACTGATTCTCCAGGTAAGTAATTAAATCTGTTTGAACTACCCACTGACATGATTTTTCTGCCCTGCAGCATGCTGGTTAATGCAAAATCATTAAACGAAAGTTCAACATTCAGAGCCTGCTGGTGAGTTTCAAATAAATGCAATTCAGAATTTTCGAAAGTGAAGGTCGATTGGTTTTCTATTAATGATAAAAGTCTGTCTTTATCGCTAGTAAGCGAGGTTTTAATGAAATACCCTTGCATATCTATTCATTTTATGTTTATCATTATTGTATTTATATCAATTTCGCTATTTTTTTGATAAAATAATAATTTAAATCGTTTGCTATTATTGAAATTGACCATTTTTGTACCATGAGTCTATTTATATAGACGCTGAGCAAAGTTTTAGTATAAATAAACCTGTAGCTTGATGTTTTTATAAACTACGCTACTATGGAAACTTTAACGCAAGAATCACAGGCCGTAAAACGGCCAAATTTCAAACCCCATTATGACCATTTTATTGGAGGAGAGTGGGTAACACCTAGTTCAGGAGAATATTTTAATAACATAAGTCCTATAGACGGGAAGCCATTTACCAGTGCTGCTCGTGGTAATAAAAACGACATAGACAAGGCGTTAGATGCCGCTCATAAGGCTTTTGAAAAATGGTCGGTTACTCCAGCAGCAGAGCGCAGCAATGTTTTACTCAGAATAGCCGATATTATAGAGCAAAACTTAGAATATCTGGCTCAGGTAGAGACGGTAGATAATGGCAAGGCCATAAGAGAAACCAGAGCAGCTGATATACCACTTTGTGTTGATCATTTTAGGTACTTCGCTGGGGTGATAAGAGCAGATGAAAGCACCATGTCTGAGCATGATGCCAATACCGTAAGTCTTAACTTACAAGAACCATTAGGTGTAGTAGGGCAGATTATTCCTTGGAATTTCCCTCTATTAATGGCATGTTGGAAAATAGCACCTGCTTTAGCTGCTGGCTGCTGCACGGTGGTAAAGCCGGCAGAGCAGACCCCTACCAGTATCATGATACTCATGGAGCTTATTCAGGAAGTATTGCCTCCTGGGATTATCAATGTTGTAACAGGTTTTGGTCAAGAGGCAGGAAAGCCGCTGGCTACATCTCCTAGGGTGGCCAAAGTAGCATTTACCGGAGAAACTACTACAGGTAGACTGATCATGCAATATGCTTCTGAAAACCTTATTCCGGTAACCATGGAGCTGGGCGGTAAGTCTCCAAATATATTTATGCCAAGCATTATGGATGCTGATGATGCATTTTTTGATAAATGTATTGAAGGAGCCGTTATGTTTGCACTTAATCAAGGTGAAGTATGTACTTGCCCGTCTCGTATGTTAGTTCACGAATCAATTTATGATAATTTCATAGAGCGAGTAGTAGCGAGAACAAAAGCTATTAAATTGGGTAATCCTTTGGCTGATGACACTATGATGGGAGCACAGGCTTCTAACGATCAGTATGAAAAGATACTTTCATACTTTGATATTGGAGAGAAGGAAGGAGCCGAAGCACTTTGTGGAGGCCGTGCAGCTAAGCTTAATTCTGGCTTGGAAGGAGGCTACTATATAGAACCTACCATATTAAAAGGGCATAATAAAATGAGAGTTTTTCAGGAAGAAATTTTCGGGCCTGTTACTTCTGTAACCACGTTTAAGGACACAGAGGAGGCTCTTAATATTGCCAATGATACACTTTATGGATTGGGAGCGGGGCTATGGACTAGAGATGCCCACGAAATTTATAAAATGCCCCGAGCCATCAAAGCTGGTCGTGTTTGGGTAAACTGCTATCATGCTTATCCGGCACATGCGCCTTTTGGAGGGTATAAGAAATCAGGGTTTGGAAGAGAAACACATAAAATGATGCTGAATCATTACAGAAATACCAAAAATATGCTCATATCTTATGATAAAAACAGATTAGGATTTTTTTAGTGTATAACCAGTTTCTAATAGTATTAACCGGCAGGTGCAAAAGCGTGAAGAGTGACTTTTACCTGTCGGTTATACTTTTTTACATTACAAATATGGTATCAAGAATAGACGCAACGGAAAAGGCTCTTGAAATAATCAATGAATTGAAGACATTGTATGGTGATCTCATGTTTCACCAAAGTGGAGGTTGCTGTGATGGCTCTTCGCCTATGTGCTTTGAAAAAGGAGAATTTAGAATTGGGGATAATGATGTGAAGCTGGGTGAAATAGCAGAGACCTCTTTCTATATGTCAAGAGATCAATTTGAATACTGGAAACATACCCACCTCACCTTAGATGTGGTTCCTGGAAGGGGATCTAGCTTTTCTTTAGAAATTCCGATGGGAATACGGTTCATTATTAAGTCAAGGTTGTTTACTGAAGCTGAATTAGAATCCTTGGATAAGGAAAAAATTTCATAAAAAATAATTTTATTAATAGAATTAGATGAGTTGCTACCACATTTCATAAACACCTATACTTATGAAAAAGCAACTTAAAGTTACTATCGCCTAACCTAGCCATGAGGCGTGACCTAAAAGTTTATAGTATCATAATTAACTTCTTATTCGCTTCAAAATAATACTTTCTCCATTCCATATTTTAAACTACACCTTTAATAGTAATTAAGGAATCATTTAATAAGTAATATTATACTTATAATATCCGGAAAATATACCGCTAAGTAAATTGTTCATTTTCAATGGAATATGATTTTAACAATTTTTTATTTACCTAATTGAATGATATATTAATATTTTTACTTAACTTAATTTTATATTAGTTGTGTAAGGGACATAAATGTTCGGTCATACGGATATTAGGCGATATTAGATGGAAGTAAAAATATCAAATGGACAGAACATAATTCAATTACTTTTTGATGAATTCGCAAGTTGTTTAGTAATTGAAGGAACAGCACTAACGGTTAATTGGCCTGATTGTGCTGGTAGTGTAGGAGAATACTATGCTTTATCCAATTTTTCTTCTGATAAGCGAAAAACTTTAACCCATAGATTAAATCAAGTTTTGATTGAAGGAACTAAAGAATAGGTATTTGATTCAGTTGCTTTTTATCCATACCCTTATGATAAATCAAACATATTTTTTACTACTCCGAATGAATCAATAGATAAGGAAAGGGTAGATTACTATAAAGAGCTAATTCAAACTGGTTTACGACCAAAAACAATTACCTATGAATTATACAGTCCAATAAATGCTGACTTTACAGCTTGTTATTTATTAGATGGCCATCACAAGACAAAAGCTTATATCGAATTGGGAATAGATATCCCTAACATATCGATTATAAAAACAGAGGAAGTAAATGATCAAACACAGAGTATTTTACACGCTAGTGCTCCAATTCTAAAAGATTTTGAGTTTGAACATTTCTTAATAGAAAATGATGAGAATTTAAAAAATGTAGACTTTTTAAATGACTCCTTCCTAACGGCTAAACTGGATGAAATTTTAAGTAAAAGAAGTCGACTTGGAATTGGGATACTCAAACTTTTTCTAAAACTAGATAATTCTAAAGATGAGATTTATCTCAGTTGGTTAATTGAAAGACTTAAAGTTCTCTCGAAAAATCAAACTATGGGTAAAGGGCTTATTTTAAGGTACTATGGATTCAGTGAAAGCCTGAACTGCGATTGTTGGACTTATGATGAAATAGAAAACATAACAGATTTTAACAATTGGATAAAGAAAACATTGCCTAACAATGTGTATAATGCATAGCTATCCTGCGGGAGCTACGACATCATACGAAAAACGTTAGCGGTAACTAGAAAAAATGGCATACTACAAAACATCACATCAAATCAATTATGGTAAGAGAATAATACCTCTTAAGTTGATTGAACATATGTCATTTGATGACTGGGAAGAATTTATTGAAGAATGGATTGAAATAAAAAAAAATGAATATTTAGAAACTGAAAGGTTTGGAGGTGCAGGAGACAAAGGAAGAGACGTTGTTGGCTATGTTTCTAACAAGCGTAAAGCCAACTATGTTTGGGATTGTTATCAATGTAAACATTACAATAATGCATTAACACCAACTCTAGTATATAAAGAATTTGGTAAAATTTTATATCATACTTTTCAAAAAGAATATCCCAAACCTAGAAAATTCTATTTCGTTTCTCCAAAAGGTTGTGGAACTTCCCTCTCCAAATTATTACAGAATCCAAGCGAATTAAAGGAAGCCATCAAAAAAAATTGGGTGAAATATTGTGAAAATGAAATATCTAGCAAACAAATTATATTAGAGGGGGAATTACTAAAATGGGTAAACAATTTTGATTTTTCAATTTTTGAAAAAATCCACACCAAAAACATTTTAAAGGAACATATTAATCATCCAAATCACCTAATAAGGTTTGGTGGAGGATTACCAGAACGTGAAAAATTAGATGCAAGCACAATTCCTAGCAAGATTCAAAATTCTGAAACGACATATGTAAATCAATTACTATCTGCTTATGCTTCCGAAAGCAAAGAAGTTTATAACAAGGTGGAAGAATTAGATGCAAAAGAGCATTATAAAAATCATTTTAGTAGAGCAAGGATAAGCTTTCATCACGCAGAACAATTAAGGAATTTCTCTAGAGATAGCTTACCAGTTGACACTTTTGAAGATTTTCAAAACGAAATTTTAGCAGGTATTATTGATATTGTTGAAGATGAACACTCTAACAGTTTTATAAAAGTAAAGGAAGTAGAAAAGGAAGCACGTAAAATTGTAATCTCTTCGAATCCTTTAAAGGATGTAAGTATTATCAATGACCGTAGCGGAATATGTCATCAATTAATTAATGATAAAAAAATTAAATGGATATAATGGAAAATAATAAAAACATAAATCCATTCAATAATAGTGTTGAAGCTGGCCTTAGGATCTTAACTATTTTGAATGAAGCATTTCCAAAATCATTTGATTTACAAACCCTTGTCTATCTAGATTATCTAACTATTCATTCGGCAGATATTGACAAAACAGTAGAAAGCTTGCATCCTGCGGTACCTTACCGGTCAGGTGAAATAATGGTTAGAGGTTCAATTATTGAGAAAGGACTCAACCTCTTTGTCGCTAAAAATTTAATCGAAAAACAATTCAATATTAACGGCATAGAATATAAGGCAACAGAGAATGCAATGCCCTTTCTAGAGTCACTTGAAGAAATATATTCAATTAAACTTCAAAATAGAGCAAAATGGGCCATTGATAAATTTTCAAAGCGCACTAAACAAGAGCTAAAAAAGATTATGACTCCTAAATTATCAGAGATAGACAATGAGTTTAATTTTGAAATTTTACAATAATGAAAACAGGGTTTATATTAAAGGAATTAAGACTGACAGGGAATTCTGTTGAAAAAGCAAGTATAGTTTTTCAAAAAGGTGTTAACATCATTACTGGCCCTTCCAATGTAGGTAAGACTTTTATATTTCAATGCTTAAACTATATGTTTGGAGGTTCAAAACCCCCAAAACCTATTAAACAAGCAAAACACTATGATTTTATATATTTGGAAATTTTAAATTCCCAGAATAAACCTTTTACTCTATTAAGTGATTTAAAAGGCGGAAATTTCAAACTCTATAGCTCGAGTATTGATAACATTAAAGAAACTGATGAATTTGAGTTACTTAATAGAAAACACAATCCTAAAAACGAAAAAACAGTTTCAGCTTTTCTGTTGAAGCTGAACAATTTATATGGTAAAAAAATTAGAACAAATCAACAGGGTAAAACTAGACCAATTTCATATAGAGATGTTGTAAAATTCTCGATGGTTAATGAGACTCAAATAACTACTGAGGATTCTCTGATCGTTAGTCATTATACCAAAGCAACGGAAGAGTCTAATGTCTTGAAATTAATTGCAACAGGTAAAGATGATAGTACTGTTATTGAATCGCTATCTCAAAACCAAATAGCAAATAGAAAAGGGAAATTGGAGATACTCAAAGAACTGATAGTTGAAAATGAACAAGAGCTTAAAACTTACAAAGTTGCTCCTTCTTTAATTCTCTCACAAATTAATTCTGAAGTAGAAAAATTAAACGAAAAACACTCTGACCTTCAAAATTACTATAATGAAATCGAGAGTAAAAGAGCGAAAGACTTAGAAGAACTTTACACAAGAAAATCAAGAAAGAGAGTGCTTGACGAATTGTATAAAAGAACAGACCTATTAAAGTCACATTATCGTTCAGACGTTGCTCGTTTAAAATCGACCATTGAAACAAGTATATTATTAAACGAAGGGGATCATTCTGAAAACGGCAATTGTCCACTTTGTGATGGAGAAATTCAGCAAGAATGCTCAGATGCTGATATTCAGAAAATAATCGATTCTTGTAGTACAGAAATAGAGAAAATCGAAACGTTACTTCAAGAGCTTTTTGAATCAGAAAAAGTTCTTAAGGAAGAGTTTGACGATATCTCAAATACAATCCAAAGTTTAGAACAAAACATAGACAATTATACTTTAGAACTTGATAAAGGTGTTGGGTTGACAATGGGGAGCATCATTAAACAAATCAATCTAGAAAATGAAAAGAAAAGTGATGTTCTTGGTGCATTGTATAAATTTGAGCAACTAGAAAAATTTATAAAAGAAAAAGAAAAATTAGAGAACTCAATACCTAGTACTAGTTCTAAAAAATCTTTTGAAAATATTACAACGTCATCTTTAACAGAACTTTCAAATATCATAAAAACAGTACTTGAAGGTTATAATTATCCAAACTTAACAAGTGTTAGCTATAGTGAGAAACAAAATGATTTTGTGATTTCTGGAGAGAATAGGAGCCTTTCTGGTAAAGGCTATCGTGCAATAATTTATTCGGCATTCATTGTCGCTCTACAAGAATTAATATCTCAAAAAGACTATTCAATAGGTGTGCCTATTTTGGACTCTCCGTTAGTCACGTATCGTAAGCCTGATAATGAAGGTGAGATTATAATAAGTGATGATTTAGCAATGGACTTTTATAGATATGTAACTTCTAAAAATGAATTCGACCAGATTATAATAATTGAAAACGAGGAACCACCAACAGATATAATCGATAGAATAAATCATATTAAGTATAGTAGGCAAAAAGGGTTCATTCCGCACAATTAAAAAATACGGCTAATCGAGGTGCTGTCTTAAAAAGCAAGTAATTAAATAGGATTTTTCTTATATTTCGGAAGCGAAAAGAGGACTTCAGGTGATTCGTTGCACGAGAGTTTTATCTTGTGTAGTATCGCCACACTAGTTGGAGCTACTTGTATGTAGCCTCCTTTGTGTCCAGGCCAAAGAGGAGTTGAGATTCATCATTGACTGTAAGTATTGCTCTCTGTTCAGTTGTTTACATCCTGCCTTTAACGGCCAGCTTCTTGACAATCTTGTCGTTCTGGTTGATTGTAACATTTGGCATTTACAAGCTCATCAACTTCAAGATGAAGAATTGGATAACAGCAATTCTAATAACCCTATCTGGATTAACCCTTACTATTGTTGTTTTTTAGTTCACTGCTATACCAGACCATATTTTTACTCTTACGCGACCATTCGACATCAAGGTAACTGACATTACATTTCAATTTTACTGAACAACGAACTTTCCAAGCTTAAAATAAGCACTTAATAGTATTAAGGAATGATTTAAGAAGGGAATATTATTTTAAAATTTTTAATTTATATAATTAAGTGATACGTTGATATTTTTCTCAACTTAATTTTATATTTAGTATATAAGAGGTATAAATGTTCGGCCATATAAATTGCAATGCAAACTGATAGTAGAATAACTCAACTTCTAACACAACTTGAACAGCATGGCTGGCAAATTAAGGAGAGCGAACAACGCTTGGACTGGTGGGTGTCAAATTTATTTGAAATAACGTCAACTTGGAATCCTGTGGGCAAGACTCTTTTTCTAACTGTGCTGACTGATCCTGAACCGGCAAGTAAAAGCAAGACGATCTGGGCTGTCGGACTTTCAAACGAATTCCCTGCAGACCGGCTTGACAAACGCATGGACATCCGGACCATGAAAGAACTGTCAAACTCTGGGATACACGAGCTTATCGAGAGGGCAAACGACTTACGGACAAAACAGCATATGGCCTAACATGTAATATGGGGCATGTGCAAACAGAGCAATGAACTGATTTTTGTGAGGTTTGACCGTTCATCTGCTGCTGTGAGCTGATAGTGGTTTTCTGGTTATTTTAGTTCGCAAGTTCTGTTGTCTTGTGAATCGCAGCGGTTGTTTGCAACTGTTGGTAGTTTCCAGTCGATTATGCTATTTTGTTGTTTTATAGCCTTTGTGGTGTGCACTGTGCCATATACAGGCGTTATTGGTAATTTGCGAAGATGAAATTCTGGATTTATATAAATAAAGAGCTATCTGATTTGCAACCTGAATTTGAAAAAATTTTCAGAGTTGACAATTTATACCGAGATTATGAAAATGTTTGGGAATGGATTGAATCAAGTGACAAAAAATCAAATTTCTATTTGAATATTAGTCGTCCTCACAATTGGGAAAAAGGAGAATATGAAAAACCTATTATGATAAAAGTGGAATCTAATAATGGAGCTGAATTAAATGAATCAGAAATCGCAAGTAAGATAAAAAAACAACTGAATTGTGATGTTTACGCTGGAGATATACATATTAATCGAGATGACAATTCAGTAATTGGAGAAAAAAGAAAATATTAAAAATTGTACACAACAAAGGCTATAAGTAATTGTTCTTTTTCGCCTATTTCTGAAAATAAGTGAGGATTTTCAGTTTGGTATATACTAGCAAAGTTAAGTGCAAAACCAAGCAACTACTCATAGGCAAACCTCTTTTCCAACACCACATTAATAGAACTTTTATAAAAAATAATTAAATCTATTTATGGAATTTCATAAGTTGCTGCATCCTTTCATAAACACTAATACTTATGAAAAAGCAACTTACAATTACCATCGACCAACCTTGCCATGAAAAATGGTCTAATTTTGAAATTACACCTGAAGGTGGATTTTGCAGTCAATGTCAAAAGACAGTAATTGACTTTACTTCTATGTCTGATAGTGAGATAAAGGCATATTTCGCTAATAGTAATAACAATGTATGCGGCAAGTTTAAAGCTTCACAATTAACTTCTTATCCGCTTCCAAACCATACTTTCTCCATTCCATATTTTAAGACCTTTGCTTTAGGTGTAGTCAGTTTGGCATCTTTCTTATTTGTGCCATCAGCTCGAGCTTTGGCTAATATAAATGAGCGTAACGCTAAAGCTGATAAGGAATTTTCTCCTTCATTTTATTACCCAGCGGATAGTTTAGGAAAGACATCATATACCATTAAAGGTGTTTTAAAAGATGAAAATGGAGAGGTAATTCCTGAAGCGAGTGTAATAATAAAAGGGTCTGCTCAAGGTACGTCAACAGACATTAATGGTGAATTTAGTCTGACATATGATTTTCAAATTGGAGATGTTTTGGTCTTCAACTTTATTGGTTTTGAAACGCAGGAGTATGAAGTAAAGGACCTTTCCGACCAAGTTATTGAAATAGAAATGGTGATGGAATACTACGAGTTGATGGGTGATGTTGCAGTAGTTGGAGGTGCATATACTGAGCCATCCTTCTTTTCTAAATGCTGGAATAAGGTAAAGAATATTTTCAGGTGATGAAGGCGTTTGTGATCTCTTTGCTGTGGGGGATAATATTTAGCTATAATTTAAACTGCCAAGCTCAGGATTATTATGCTGCAGACAGCGTAGCAGCACTTTATCCTGATTACAGCCTACTGAAATTGGATGAACTTACAGCAAAACTCACCACGCCATTTGAAAGTGATGAGTTGAAGTTTCGTGCTATTTTTAAATGGATTGCGGACAATATCAAAAGTGATTATTATCTATTTAATCAAAACTCCAAAAAACGACTAAAGCTTAAAAATGATTCTGATGCCCTTAAAAAGTGGAACCAGCAATTGGCACCACGCGTATTGGATCAATTGATTAAGCACCACGCCACTTTATGTACAGGCTATTCTTATCTTTTAAAAGAGATGGCAATGCGTGCAGGTATAGAATGTGTTATCATTAATGGTTATGGAAGAAGTGTTACCGCTAATATAGGAGGTGAAGGTGTAGTTAACCATTCTTGGAATGCGGTTAATTTTAATGGAGATTGGTATTTATGTGACCCTACGTGGGCTGCAGGTTATATCGATGCTCATTCTAAAGCCTTTGTCAAGGACTTTAACGAGGGGTATTATTTAACTGTTCCACAAGTTTTTTTGTCTAACCATTATCCTCAAGATATTCAATGGATGGATACCCCTGTTGGAGAGCCCAATTTAGAACAGTTTCTAAATGCTACATTGGTTTATCGAGCAGCTATGAAGTATAATTATTTATTTAACCCTGAATCGGTTTTTGTGGTTAATTTATCCAAAAATAATCCGCTGTTACTTACTTATCAGTTTGGTGATAATGCTGAAGAGTTGGATGAATCTCATTTGTCTATAGAAATTGTACATGTAGGCAGTAATAATTTAGTAGCAATTGATAAACCAAAACTAGTGGGGAAAATGATTGAATACAAAGCGAATTTCACGCATAGGGGTACTTACTTACTGCATTTGAAAGCAAATGGTGAATATTTGGCCACCAATAAAATAAAAGTGACTAAATAAAATATAAGATGCTTAACCCCAGAATGTGTTAAACGTTATCAATCCAGTGAATAAAAGGAAATAACTATATGAGGAAATTTTTGATAATAGCTATAATGATGATGGCCTTTAATGGTTATGCTCAGAGACGCAGTAACCCCATGCGTTCTGCTTACTATATAGATAATGATAGTATAATGCTTACCGTGATACTGAAGCATCATCAAGAGAACCCTGTAGATACTATTCAAAATAGGGTGATGAAACAGCAGTTCTATTCTAAGCTGCAGGCAAGCCACGCAAAGGTACTGTCGTGGAATGTGGCCATGGGCTTAGGACAAATTGTTACTTTAAAACTGAAGCCAGAGTATATTAGAGAAGTGAATATGGTGTTTGAAAGTGGTGCTTGGGGAGGTTTCAGTACGGAGTTTTATCCTACCTATGATTTTGCGCCTATTTACCCGGCTATGGTAGAAAAAGAGAAAAAAATGAAATAAGTACTATGGTTTGCTTTTAGCTCTCCAAAATTGATCATCAAATTTACGAGGAAAGGGGAGGACAGTGTGTTTTGCGCGCCAGGCAACCAATTGATGCCAAGTATTAAACCCTGCAGCAGTAAAAATTTTATCTGCGTAGGGGTACCAGTCTACAGGTTCTTCTTTTGGGGTAAAGTGTACAGGTAAGTCTGTAATAAACTGTTGATCACTAATGATAACAAACGTTGGTGTCACTTTTTGAAGCTTAGAAATGTCTACTGCATGATCAAATATTACTTGCAGCTCGTCTGCATCAGAGCTGTGAACGATGAGCCAAATCGGGTTGACCAGCGATTTGATTAACTCAGGTTGTTGTGTAGCGGTTTCGTAGGTAAGCTTTGCTGGTATTATATTTTTACCGTTTTTATTAAGGTAAGCCAAATGGCTGGCTTCCAACGCTTCGAAAACATAAGCATTAGAAAATGGAAGCGATGTTTCTATTGTCTTACTATAAGTATTCCACTTGAGCCTTCTACACAATAAGTTAATAGCAATGTCCAGTTGAGAGAGAAAGGTCAGCTCTCCTAAAATGCCTAACGGAAAGGTGTCAATGTAAACCTGATCTGGCTTCATCTTGTCTATCACCTTTTTTAACTCAGCGGCTAATTCTGATGTAGTAAATGGTACGCTATCAGATAAGAAAGTAATTTGCTCTTTGTGAAATAAGCGATACACCAGCGGATTATTGGTGCATACAGTGAAAGGTTCACTGATATTATAATTGTTAATAAATGTTTTTACTCTTGTAAGGTGGCCAAAGCCACCTCCTAAAGCATAAAACAATATCATAGTTTTCTTTTTATCAGTTCAGCGCAAATGAGAAACTTTTGCTCATCAGGAATTTCTTTGATAAGAAATACGCCAATAGCCAATGAATTATAAAAATTGCTCAGGTAATAGGTGTCATTTATATTAAAATAACTTTCATTAGGATCGATTCTGATACTAGAAATCTCCTCCTCATCTTTCTTTAATTTCACCTTTCCATCTTCGTAAAGGTAAACAGCATAAGGAGAAGTCATTTCTTCATTATTGGCAATCTTAATTTTACCATCTCCTAATTTCACCTTCCACAGAAGTTCTTCATTATGATCTCTTACCTTGAAATCTCCATTGTCTTTAAATTTAATGGCGTACCTGAATTCGTTGTTTGGGTTATAATATTTTCGCTTCTCACTCTTTATTTTGCCAAATAAAGTATTACCTGGGCTTTTAATAATGATCTCTTCAGACTGAAGCTGTATTTCAGCCAGTGAGTTATTATTCTTATCATTGATATAAACCGATTTGTAATCTTGCGAGGTAACTACTTCTTGTGCATTGGAGTTTGCTGAAGCGGTTTCATGTAATTCTTCATTGTTTGCAGCACTATCATTTTGATTACCGCCACAGTTGCTAATTATTAAAACCAGACAAATAGCCTTGGCTAAATTAAACAAGGAATTTTTTGTAAGCATCAGTTTCATGTTTTGGTGTATAAGCATTGATTATAGTAGATTGAATGGATTGCCCCAATTGCAATTGTTCATCTCGCTTCAATGAGCAGAAATAATGTAGCGTTTTTCTACATTCATCGGCATTATTAGCAGAGAATAAAAGACCATTTTCTTTGTGTTGAATAACATCCTTCATGCCGTCTACAGCTGAGGCAATAACAGGTATTCCCAAAGCCCCAGCTTCTAAAAGCACATTGGGCATACCTTCATAAAATGAGGGAATAATAAGAGCGTCACAGCACAGGTAATATTTCATGAGCTCGTATCTATCATGAAAGGAAAGCAGGCTGTAAGAGAAGTCAGTAGTGTTTAGAGACTCCTCTAAATGTTCTTCCGTCTCTCCAATTAACAGAAGGTGAGTTTTATCAATAAGGCTGGTTTTACTTAGCGCATCAAGAAAGAAGTCTACGCCTTTCTTGGCTTTTAAGTGACCAAATATACCTAGCTTAATACGATCTTTCCCCTGACTGTTTCTCCATTCTTCAGCAAACTTCACTTCACTAGCCGATGGTTGCCACTGTTCGGTATCTATGCTATTGGCAATGAAGTGTGCGCTAGGGTGACTGAGCCATTTTTCTATTTTAAAGGCTTTATCACTGCTTACAGTCAAAACATGTTTTGATTGTACTAGCAAATCTTCTAACACGCCTCGCTTTCTGGGGGTAAATATTGAAACATCGAAGTCATTGCCCCGAATCATTGATATTAGAGGTGTAGACATCCATTTAGAAAAAATAGGAGCGCCTATCATGGAAAGATAACCACCAAAGCAAACTATGTAATCGAAGTTTCCTAATGCGGAAATGTAATTCCAGGTGATATTGAGTACATGTGCTTCGCTATGGTCAAAAGCAATGGCAGTATAACCACCGTTTACCTGTTGCTTTCTTGTTAATGATTTTTGCTTGTCAACAAAATGTATGATTTCGATTTCATCTCCTGTTTTTCGCAGTCCATCGATGATCCTATCACACGATTGAGCCATTCCCCCTCGCTGAGGAGGATAATTATCGGTTAGCCATAGTATTCTGGGCATAATATTAACTATCGAATGCTGTTACGGCATCATCATCCATTAAATTATCTCCTGACTCAGCATACTCAAAGCCGTCATAATCATAATCGTTAAAATAATGCGAGCTCCAGATGTAAGGCATAATCACATTTTCTTCGGTATAATGATGCACGTAGGTGGTATTATTTTCATGCTCATCATCGTTTTCTGGCTTTTGTGGATTAGCAATGGTAGCATATTGGGCTTCAAATAAATTATAAATATTCTGCATCTGATCTAGGAAAAGACTTACTGGCAATACCTTGTTTTCGCCTTCACTCTTAAGTTTTATTTTCCCTTTCACTATGTAATAATCGCCCTGTTGTTCAATCTTGATAGATCCATCATTAGGCTGGTTATTTATCAGTTTATACGAAGATTTTGGAAGTGTTATTTTAATGAAACAGTGGTGTACAAATTTCGATTTTTTCTTGAATTTAGTTTTTCCACTGGCACTGCGTTTTTTCCATGTAAAGTCTTTGATATCATCTGCTACCACAAACTCCAGCACAGATTCATCTTTTAATGTTAATCGAGCTATAATATATTTAGGATTATACGTCTTTAAAGTTCTAACACCTACTTTTGATTTTGTGGGGGTTAGGACCCTTCTAGGGTCACGAAAATCTACTGTGGCAGAAATTTTTTCTTCAGGGCCACATTTTTTTTCTAATACGCTCAATACAGGAATAAAAAAGCTTCGGAGGTAATCATTTACATCTTTTGCTTTAAGGTTATTTCTGTATACGATGAGAGCTACACCTATACCTATGCAAAATACGATAATAGGAAATGCAAGGGTGGGCAAGAATGGTATAGTAAAAAGACTAAAGAAGGATAGGACAAAGGCTCCAATGATGTAACCGAATAGTTTATTTATTAAAGCGTCATTGTGCTTATCAAACTTAGAAATTTTGCCTAGCAGGTTGAGCCACTTACCAATTTTAAAAGTAGCACTTATTGTTTTTTTGCTTACAAACTCTTTTTGCTCCGGAGATAAGTGCTTATACTTTACTGAATAATTACTCATTGATTAAAATACAAGGTTGAAAATATTGCTATAAATGTTTTCTAGCTTTTTGTTAATAATACTCCAAGTATAGTGATTTTCTAATTTTAAAAATGCATTTTTTGATAATTCATTCCTAAAATCAGGATAATCGGTTAAAAAACGAATGCACCTTGCAAGGTCCGCGGGCCTGTCGGGCCTGAAAAGTTTTACCTCTTCGTCAGGGGTTAGTATTTCTCTAATAACAGGTAAGTCAGAGGCTATGATTGGAGTTTTACAGGCCATACTTTCAAATATTTTTAAAGGAGAACAGCCTTGTTCTAAGTTGCGACTACACTCGGTAAGTGGAGTCATGGTGCAAATGGCATGCTGAAGTATTTGGTGCAGTTTATCCTTATGGAGCTGATATTGCCATATTATCTGATCGGCCAGCTCTAGTTTTTCTATAAGCTTCTGGTATGGGCGGGCAAATTTAGGCTTATGTGATGAGCATATTACTAACTTCAATTCTGGTTTATCTTGTAAGTAATTCATGGCCTTAAGCAGTACGTCAACGCCTTGCCAAGGCTGAAGTGCCCCAAAATATACTATATATTTTTCGGGCAAGTGGAGAGGTTTGTTATAGGTAGGAGGGATATCTGCTCCATTCGGCAATACATGTATCTTATCAGCCCATACATTTCTGGTGATGAGGTGATTTTTAATGGTTTCAGATGGGCATATTATCAATTGGCTTTCTTGAAGACAGTGGTCTTCCATAGATCTGATTTTCTTAATAGTATCGTTACCAATGTATGGATATCGGTTGACTAGCTCTATGGAGGGTAGACCATTAACTTCAAATATACTGGTGATGTGCTTACGTTTTAAAATAGGCATACCACTCCAAATATCCCTGAAATGTCCTACCTGGATATGATGTTGACTATTTAGTGTTTGATCTAGCCATGCTGAAAAGGCTGTTCCTCTTTTTAAATAATTTTTCTCTTCTACTGGAGCTTCCACATGTTTAATGCCTTTTGGGAGCTTTTTGCTATAATGCTTATTTAGGGTAAGCACAAGCGTGCTAGGAAAAACCTGTGATAACGTTTCCGTAACTTTATCGATATGGATAGCCGACCCTTTATATGATGGGTAAGGGTCAAAAGTCGCGAATATTGATTTATAGTCTGATTTCAAAAGATCTGAGTTCTATGTTTAGTGACTTTTATTATGCATCGTATAGAGCGATGGACCTATTTAATTTTTTGAGTATTCTCTCTGTTAACCTTTCGGGTGATATTACTTTTATGCTGTTACCAAAACCTAGTATTTCTCTTTCCAGCTCGAAGTTAATTTGCACATTAATAGTAATTGTAATACCCTCATCGTCTTCACTAATCAGTTGCTGACTGTGGTGCAGTGGTTTTGTTAATACATATGGTGCATTGGAGTGTTTGATGTAAAGCTTAACTATTTGAGGCATTTCACCATGGTTAACTGTTACTCCAATTACATGATTAAAGAAATTGGTAATCTCGCTTTCTTCAAAAGTAATACAATCTTGCTCTGAAATATCTAAATCTTCAATTCTATCCAGTGCCAATAGTTGGTAAGGTTGAGAAGGTTTTCTTTTTCCAAGTATAAACCACCTGTTTCTATATTCTTTTAGTAGAGCCGGGTGGAAATTAAATTTCCCAGGATTTTTAGCTTTAAAAGATTGATAAGTAATGGCAATACATTTTCTCTTTAGTATGGCCTGATATAGATCATCTATATACTGTAAACCTTTTAAATCCTCATTTTTTTCTAGGTCAATGATGGGTCTTTCTTTAGTTTTTGATACATGCACTTTATCTTCTAGCTTTTGTATCATGCCGGTTAAATCCTGAAAATGGGTGAATCCTTTAAATTGCTTCAGAATATCTACTACTTCGGTCAGTTTGTTTAAATCCTGATCTGTAATTGGTATGTTGGTGATGCTGTAATCAGGGTCTTCGTAAGTATAGTATTTTTTGTCGATAACAATAATAGGTGCATTATACCCCAGTTTTTCACTGCGCATCATTTGTATGTCCATTTGTATGGTACGTTTACTCACACCCTTGTCAATGCCTTCATATTCATAAAGAGCTTCAGAGCAAGCCTCTATCAAGTCATCAAGTGTCCAAGGTCTATACCGGTTTCGCAAACAGTTATCAATGGTTTTGTATCGTATTAGTGCATTTCTATTGGCAGGCATAGATTTAATAAAGGGTATGAATAAAATTTTCGGAAAAATATTAAAATATTTTTTACTACGCAAAAAGATTGCGTAGTAGAGGCGTTGCTTTGTGTCATCATTAAGAAAAAGAGATATGAAAACTATAGCAATTAACCGACTAAACATGATATCAATGACCAAAGGCAGTGGCTGGAGTCAAACGCAGAAATTGGTATTTATGGCAGAGCTGAATAAGTTAGGTTATAGGGTAACCAACCCAGAATTGCTCAATGAGATGTCTCCTTCATTTTTATATGATTATAAGCATTTAATGCAAGTGTTGAAATCAAAAAAAGGAGCAAATGTGGATTATGTGCCATTATTTGCTGGGTTTCCTAATGAAGTGCCTAATAAGCAAGCGTATTTTTTGAAAAGGATGATAGGGTATTTGGAAAATGCTTGGGGCGATTTATCCAGTGTAGAAAGTCTGAATAATGGAGTGAAAATTCCTGCTTGGTTATTTAATATTAAAGACTTTGGGGCGGATCCAATTACACAGATGCAGTCGGAGGAATTGTATAAAGCCTGTTTGAAAGTTAACCATGATAAAAAAACAGATAGCCATACCGAATGGATTGATTTGAAATTAATTGGTGATGATCAACTTGAAGGCGAACTGGTAAAATACATGCAAAACTTACTTTATGCTAAGTCTTCTATTAAAGAGGAATTGCATGCTGACCTTATTCAATTACTTGATTTTTTTGGAGTAGAAAAGGTAGAATTCAAAAATGTAATCTTTAAAGAGACCAAAGCATTCGTAATGCATTGGTTGTGGAACAATGAAGCATATGAAGTTTTAAAACAAATCATTCATAATCCGGTAGATTTATTGAGACTATTTGCTGCACTTACGAGCACAGATGTGAGTTTAACTGATAAGATAAAATTTCCAAAGCTGAAGAGAAAGGAGCGTAGGGCTGTACTTGATATTTTAAATAACTGCTCAGAATTAGGTGAAGCATTTAAAGCTTATAGAGGATTATGGTTAGAGCTTGGGCGTTATTTGCACCCAGCAGAATATGCGAGTAAATATCCTGTGGTAGCCAAAGTTTATGATCAGTTACGCAACGGCACACTGGTTACTTATGCAGCTATTACAGAAAAGCATATTGAGGCAGGCGCAGTAGCCGATTTACTGGCTCACCTAAAAACTAAACCTGGTGTTTTTGGAAGAAAAATACATGAAATTTTAAGAAAGTTTCCACATCAGACAGCAAGTATACTTTTTGAATTTGAAACGGTAGCATTGCAGATGGAAGTGAAAAACCTCTTAATTTTAAATACATATTTTGAAACCATCAATGAGTTAGAATATAGAACTGTGGTAAATAAAAAGGGGAAGATTAAAGTGTTGGAAAACAATGCTTACCATGGAATGAAAGGCAGCAGTTTAACGCAAGTATTGAGTATAATCACTGGTGCTATTGAGCAAAAACTACAAGCTAAAACAGGCTGGAAAGGACAAAAAATATGGATTGACCCTGAATTGCAGAACTATACTGTTCCTTTACAGCAACGTAAGGCTTCTGATGGTATTATTTCGGTAGGCAGAGGTAGTAAACTTAATGTGAGTTTTGATAAAGTAATGAGGTTATTTGTTTATTGGAAAGAGGCGGATAGAACAACAGACCTAGATCTTTCAATTATTCAATATGACAAAGATTGGAAATATGCAGGACATGTGAGCTACACAAATTTGCAAGATGATGGAATTATTCATTCGGGCGATATTCAGTCTGCTCCTTATGGTGCTGCCGAGTTTATTGATATATCATTGACCGCAATTCCTGATAATGTAAGGTATTTGGTGCCACAGGTATATAAGTATGCCGGTAATAACTTTTTGGATATGGAATGCCATGCTGGCTGGATGTTTCGAGAAAAGGTGGATGCATCAATAAAAGCTTTTGATGCAAAAACAGTGGCTAACAAATTTGACCTTAATGGAAAAGGGGCTTATGCATTACCGTTTTTTGTAGATATGGAGGCTCAGCAAATAGTGATGACTGATTTATATGTAAATGGCAAAGTGATGCATAACAATGTAGAGGGTGCAGAAAGTGATGTATCTCTTTTATGTTCTGAATTATCAAAGTTCGTACATACGAAACCTAACATATTTGAGCTGGCAAATGTAAATGCTTCATTTAGAGGAGGAGTTCGTGTGGAAAATAAGTCTGATGCAGACATTAGTTTTGGTATAAAAGAATGCACTTATAACGCAAGTGATGTAGAGAAAATACTAACAGAATTGATATAAAAAATTGTCTCGGACTAGCAGTCTCTTCCTTCATAACTCCAGGAAATAAGAGACTGCAATTACCGAGCTATAAAAGAAAGAGGATTAACGGTTTATTTCCTTCTATTGCAGGTTCGAGCCCTGCTACGAAAATTGGTTTTTTTAATAACTGTAATTGCCCCTTTCAATAATGGCCTAGCTTGGTCTTCCTTCATTCACCTTAAACTATAGACCAAGCAATTTCCATTTTATTACTCCATTAGTTATTTGATGAAAATTACTTAGAGGTAATTTTTTTGATTTATGAATACTTTAATTTTGCTGATTGCAAAATGAAAATTTTAAAAGTTTTACACGAAAATGAGGTGGTCATATTTTTTGTATTCAATATTATTAGCTGTTTTTATAAGTTGTGATGATGGTGAAATGTCTGATGAGGAGCTGCTAGCAAAAGACAGACTAGCATTAGAAGAAAGTCTAGATTCCTATAAGGTGGTTACTTACAAATTCGGTAAAATTTTGATAAGAGCTTCTGCTGAGCAAGATACTATTTCACCAGAATTTCAATCATTTAAATCTGAAATGGATTGGATTTTTAATACCGTTATCCAATATGATTCATTAGAAACAGAAAGTCTTTCATTAGTTGATTATATAAGAATTTACAAGGACTACTCTGAAATGAAATCTTTCATCATGAAAACGGATGAAGATATATTTCCAACACTTTTAGAAGTATATACTCGTAAAAATTATGATAAAGTAGCCGCCAATAGTGGAAAGCCATTAGTAGTAGGGGAGGTGCAGAAAGAGTACATTCAAAACCTTGAACATGCTATTTTAAGCTTACTGGTTATTCCTAGCAAGGATTTAGGCAAAGAAGTATCATTGTATGAATGTGTCAAAACTAAGCCTAAGTTGTTGCCTGACTCCGAGGTAAAGTCATTATTGCAGTTTGTACGAGGATTCTTATTCTTTGAGAAAGGATATTATTACTTGTCAGAAGACGAAATGTCGAATAATATCGCTTGGTTGAATTCAACTACTAATATTGATCTGACTTATACAAAACAGTTTTTTGGATGGACAACCTTAAGTCAGACTAAGACTTATACAGCATATCATTCTCTGAATTATTTATTTCGTGGGTTTGATAGGCTAATGATGGAAAGGGAGGTTGACGAGAAACGTGCTTTGCAGGATTTAGAAGTTTTTCTTAATGATGCTAATAAAATTGGCTTAAATAATGAGTTAACATATTCTATCGAAGCTTATTTATACCTTAAATACGAGAAGCATGAAAAGGCGGCATTAGCGCTAGAAAAATTAAGAGCAAGTAATTTACTTTCATCAAGAGAAAAGGAAACACTGGATGAAGCCGTAGCCTATGTGAAAAATAGAGAAGCTGGTAAGGTTTTGAACGGGGTATATGATAAGTACTTTTTAGCTAAAATAGCCACTAAGTATATTTTTCATGTGCTAGCCCAAATTGATTGGGAAAAGGTGCTCAAACAGCAAGGTGTACCTCATACGGAAGAAATGTTTCGGACCTTTCATAACCTGAACTCCTTTGTAGACAATTTAGAGAAATACTCCAGTACCGATAAGCTTGAGCAGGCTGGTGATGAGCTTAATGAGAAGAGTAAAGAGTGGCTAGAGAAAGCAAAAAACTTGGCCAAGTAAATGAATCTTAATAGGTATAATTGAAAAGAGGCTACAATGAGTAGCCTCTTTTTTGTTTACATAGGGTAAAGTTTTCTTACAGCTTTTTTATCGCCAGTAGTAAAACCATTCCATGGTAATACAAATGAATTCATAACTGAGTTAGGGTCTTTTTGTGGTGTACCCACTATGTGTTTTCCATCTGTTTGATCGGTATGTAAAAAACCGATGTTGTGTCCCATTTCATGGACCATAGCAAATAATTTGCTTGGAGCCCCCATGCTATTGAAGGCTCTGTTGATGGTTAGCATAGCTCCCGATTTATGATCTGCAGAGGGCAAAGTGGCCCTTGCGACCCAGTTAGCACCTTCTTCTTTAATAGAGTTTACAATTACATCAGCATTGGCCGCATTAGTGACTACAGACATATGCACTTTGGTGTTAGTAATACCATTCCATTTATTTACTGCTTTTTTTACAGCTTGTTTCCAGCCTGTTGGTACACCACTTTTGATGAAATACCTCACGTTCTTAATCCGATTTTGGCCCACTAAATAAGTGTAGCGGTACTGTTCTTCTCTTGCAGTATGAAGGTTGCCCTCTCTTTGCATATACTCTTCTACTGATTCCTTCGAGATAAGTATATCATGATTAATATAAAAAGTTTGAGTTTCATTAGAGAATTCTATATCCTCTTTAGTGAAACCTGTAGTACTCACAAGAAAATCGACATGAGTATGGAGTGATGATTCTACAGTAGATGATGTTATAGGATTCACATTTTCCTCTTCCGACTGGCAGGAACTTAGAAAAATCAATCCCGAGAGCATTAAATTAGGCAATGCTTTGAGCCAGTGTGTTTTAAATGAATAGTTCATAAACTTTAGGGTTTAGATTGATAAATAATTATTCATTTAAAATAATGTGATGAATTAACTGTGCAGCCTCTTATGCTTTGAATGACTAGATGTTACTTTGAAATACATTTGTTGAGGTTAAGGTCAGTTAACTAGGGTGTATCCTTTTAATAACTACTACTTGTTACTTGATGTATATAATTAAATTGCTATTTTTCTGTTTTACTAATTTGAATTACCTACAACACATTTTTATTTATGTCTAAATTAGGCTCTTTTTTAAGATCAAATGCTCCTTTTGTATATTTTCCTATTGTTGGTTTGATTAATTGGTGGAACAAATTTCGAGAACCCTACATGATTTATATCACTGACAGTTTAGGTGGGAGTTTCAAAACTTATATTAATAATAATTCTGTTGAGAATTTGGTTCATGAGTTGGTTAAAGGGATGGATCATGAATCAAAGGTGGTAGTTAAAAAAGTTGTAGATCGATTTATGTATTATCCCGATGAACAGCATAAAAAAAGCATATCAAAAAAAGAACCCATTTACGGAGGATTACTAGAGTTAGAAGAGGAGAGTGCTAAAAGTGAAATTAAAGCATATCTAAAAAAAATGAGTTCTAATCATAGAGTATCAATGGATAGTTATGATGCCTCTGTCTTTTATTTTTATCACGGACTAAAATTAATGCCAGAAGAAGTCTTGGATTATATTGAAGGAGAAGATTTTATGGATATTGGTGCTTATATAGGGGATTCTGCAATAGCATTAAGCTCATATAATTATAGAAAAATATACTCAGTTGAAATATCTCTGAATAGTATTAAGAAATACAGAAAAAATTTGGCTGCTGCTGGCATAGCAAATGCAAAATATCAAATATTTCAATTGGCTATAAGTGATAATGATAACCTTCCAAAAATGCAGCTTCCCGATACTGGGTCAGCCGGTTTTTCATTAATGCGAAAAAGGGGAAAATATGACTATATAGAAATAGAGCAGAAATCTTTCGACAAACTAGTCGATGAAAACAAGATCAAGCCTAAATTTATTAAGGTGGATATTGAAGGGTATGCTATGCACTTTGTAAAAGGTGCATTAAAATCATTAAATAAGTTTAGACCAGTACTTTCAATAGCCATTTATCATAATCCTATTGAATTTTTTGAAATAGCACCTTTGTTGGAAAAAGAATTGACCAATTATCATTTTATGATTCGTAAATTAACTCCTGATACTTCAAAAAATTTATGTCACTCAGAAGTAATTTTATTAGGTTATCCTAAAGAGTTGATGCCTCATTAGAAAACCAACAGCTACTTTTAGTTCACTTAGTAGCTGTTAGTTCTAAGAATGAATTATATCCTTTATTTTAAAGCATAGGTGAGGTAGCCTCCATCAATAACCAGCTCAGTTCCTGAAATAAAACTTGCTTCATCTGAAGCTAAAAATAGAACAGGCTTAGCAATTTCATCAGGATGTCCAATTCGTTGCTGAGCAGTAGCAGCGGCCAACATGCCTTTCATTTCTTCAGCTACTGCATTATCAAGACCTGGAGTGGAAATAGGACCAGGACTCACTATGTTAACTCTAATATTTCTTTCGGCTAATTCATTAGCGGCTATTTGAGCAATTTTGTTTAATGCACCTTTAGTGGCCGAATAGATACTTCCTCCCAAATTTGCTGCCGTAGCCACTGTTGAAGAAGTGAAAATTATAGATGAACCATCGTTAAGATGAGGTAAGAGTTTTTGCATAGTGAAAAATGCCCCCTTAACGTTCGTATTGAACTGAGCATCAAAGTCAGACTCTGTCACTTCTTGAATAGGCGAGAATACCGCAATTCCAGCATTTAAGAATAATACATCTACTTTTACACCACTTTCCTCTATAGCTTGTTCTAAGCTGCTGATGCCTGCAAGACTTGAAGTGTCAGATACAATAGTTTTGAGCTTTTCACTGTTGATTTCCTTCGCGGTTCTTTCCAAGTTAGCAGCACTGCGGCTCGTAATCCAAACTGTAGCTCCTGCATTGATAAACGCTTTGGCACTCGCCAATCCTATACCAGAGCTAGCCCCTGTAATTACCACATTTTTATTATCGAAATTCATTTAATATTTGTTTTGATGAGCTACAAACCTAGATGAGTATTGTTTCTTTTTGTAACTTTGTATAGAAAAGTAATTGTAACCTAGAGGTAACCAAGTAACTTATGAATGGATGTGAATCAAAAGATTATAACAAGCAGAGAATAATGGCCATCAATGATGCCATGTATGTGCTCAGTGGTAAATGGAAAATACAAATTATATCGTCAGTTTGTTACTTCAACAAGAGAAGGTTTTCGGACATACTTAACGATGTAGAAGGCATTTCTAACAAAATGCTAAGCAAGGAGTTAAAGGAACTCGAAATCAATAAACTTGTAAAAAGGGTGGTGTTAGACACCCAACCAGTTACAGTTTATTATGAGCTTACAGAGTATGGAAAAACCTTACAAACAATAATCAATAATTTGGCTTCTTGGGGTGCAGAACACCGTAAAGTTATTATGGGATAGTACTTTAATGTTAGAATGATATCTATTATTATGAACAATGCCACTTGTGTGACATAAGTAACAAATAAAATGATTGAATTATAGCACATTTGTATTAACAAGAAAGCAAAGAAGAAATTCAGATATGAAAATAGAACAAATTTATACCGGATGTCTTGCTCAGGGGGCTTACTATATTACCTCAAATGGAGAGGCTGCAATAATAGACCCTTTACGAGAAACTCAACCATACCTTGACAGGTTGAAAAAAGACGATGTAGCGTTAAAATATATTTTTGAAACGCATTTTCATGCAGATTTTGTTAGTGGGCATATAGATTTGAGTAAAGCCACGGGGGCACCAATTATTTATGGCCCTAAGGCTCAACCAGAGTTTGAGGCTACTATAGCGAAAGACGGTCAGTCGTTTAATATAGGTGATCTTACTCTTGAGGTATTGCATACTCCTGGTCATACTATGGAGAGCTCTTGTTATTTATTGAGAGATGAAAAAGGTAAAGAAACTGCACTTTTCAGTGGCGATACTCTCTTTCTAGGAGATGTAGGACGACCTGACTTGGCCCAGAAAGCAGCTGATATGTCACAAGAAGAGTTGGCGGGCTTACTTTATGAAAGTCTATATACCAAGATATTACCATTGCCAAATGATGTTACCGTTTATCCGGCACATGGAGCAGGGTCGGCTTGCGGTAAAAATATGATGAAGGAAACGGTCGACTCGCTAGGCAACCAAAAGGAAGTGAATTATGCTTTGAAGCAACCTAACAAAGAGGCTTTTATCCAAGCGGTTACTGATGGTCTTTTACCTCCTCCACAATACTTTGGAATGAATGTAGCCATGAATAAAAAAGGGTACGAGAGTTTTGAGGAGGTGCTAAACAATGGAATGAAAGCTCTTTCTGTAGAAGAGTTTGAAACGGTAGCCGAATCTTCAGATGCCTTAATATTAGATACAAGAGGCAGTGCTGATTTTGCACAAGGGTTTGTGCCTCAGTCGATCAGTATAGGTTTAAAAGGAGACTTTGCGCCTTGGGTAGGAGCCATGATTGTAGATGTTAAACAACCGATACTATTAATAACTGATGATGGAAATGAAGAAGAGGCCGTTACTCGATTAAGCAGGGTAGGATTTGACAACGTATTAGGCCACCTTAAAGGAGGTTTTGAGTCTTGGAAAGCTGCTGGTAAAGAGGTGGATGTGGTAGATCGCATAACTGCGGAGGAGTTTGCTTCAAGGGTAGAGGTAGGGAAAAGTACAGTGATTGATGTTAGAAAGGCCACAGAATATGCTGCGGAGCATGTGGACGAAGCTTATAACAAACCTTTAGCTTTTATCAACGACTGGGTGAAGGATATTAATACAAGTGAGCATTTTTATTTGCATTGTGCCGGAGGCTATCGTAGTATGATTGCTGCAAGTATATTACAATCTCGTGGATACCGGAATTTTTCCGAAGTTGAGGGAGGCTTTGGAGCCATTGCCAAAACAGAAGTGCCTAAAACTGACTTTGTTTGTCAAAGCAAGGTTTTTAATTGATCTCGATAACTTTTGAATGGAGGTTATCAGACAATTATAAAAGACTTACAAGTAATAGTAATAAAAAAAACAGATGGAGACGCTAACTTATTGGCGTCTCCTTTTGGTTTCTGAAGATAACAATCTTATCGTAAAACTGTTAAAATAGAAAAGATAGCATATGAGTAGAGGATTTGTAAAAGAAGAGGATCAGGAAGAGATACCCATGGTGCCACCCAGAGCGGATCTACCCAATGGAGTTACTAACTATGTAACCAGAGATGGTTTCGAAAAGTTACTTCACGAAAGAGAAGGTTTGTTAAAGGAAAGAGATAACCAAAATGGTGTAACAGAAAACGAAAAACGCATTGCGGTTAATTTTATTAATGCAAAGTTAAAACTACTCAACGAACGAATAAATAGTGCCAAGCAAGTTGACATAAATAGCCAGCCTAAAGATGAAGTGAGGTTTGGAGCCACCGTATCGTTAAAGATCAATAATAATCCCAACGTGCAGAAATATCAAATAGTAGGAGTGGATGAGGCTGATATTAAAAACAACAAAATTTCATTTATTTCCCCTATAGCCAGGTTGTTGATCGAAAAGAAAGTGGGAGAGAAGGCTGTATTAGAACTCTCTAATGGAAAAAGAACATTTGAAATTGTTGATATTAATTATTCCTTTAGTTAATACTTGCAAGAGTAATGCTCTATTTATTCCCATCGCATCTTTACAGAAAATTTCCTTGAAAGATGCCAAAAAATAGGCAATGGATATAAAAATTGCCTTTTCCAACCTTTGGTGACTACTGTCTCCACTTCATTATTGCCGCTATGGTGCCTAGTCGTTGAAACTGCACATTCCCTATGTGTGAGTTAAAGATCAGTCTTTACTAAGGCAATGTCCTTGCTGTTAAACATATTTTTCACCTTCAGTAGTAAACTTTTGTGCATAGTAATGATAGGTGTTTCTTGAGTTACAATCACCAATTGTAGTTCTTCTGCAATATGAGCCCGATGTTTTTTGTAGGAGTTATTTAAAGCTATAACAGCATTATTGTTTTCATCAACTACAGAACAAGATAACGCACTTTCTATTAAAGTAAGTCTTTCGAAGTGGACCACTTCGTCTGTTTTAAAAAATATGTATTTTCTTTTTGTTAGTAATAGATTTCCATTGGACTTGTGAAGGGTGGCAATTCTCCCAGATTTGATGCGCCCAAAAGCTTTTTTTGTATATACCTTAATAGAGAAGTTTTCATTGTGTTCCAGTAATGATTTATTACTTCTAAATAAATTCAGAATAGGGTAAATGAAGAAATATTTTGTTTTTTCAACTAATACGCGTGCTTTTCTATAGAAGAACAACCCAACCAAAAACATTATTACCGATATGATAACCGATGTAGTTGGGCTTAAAATACTGATAATAACAAATGCTATGGTAAGTGCAACTTTAATGACTTCAAGCACGGTATCAATTAATGGAATGGGCGACAGTAATATGAGTATTTCTATAAAGAGCCTTACGGTCATTACTACAATGAGGAAGTAAACGGTGCCTGTTATAATTAAAATTGTATTTAAGCTAAGATTGAATATACCCGCTTGATACACTATTTGATTGGCCTCCGGGCTATCATTGATGAGCATAGGCGTGGCCATTATGATAATATTAATAATCAAAGCGGCCTGATTAGAAAGGTATTTATCAGCCAGGTTAATAGTAGCAGTAGCCTTGTTTGTACTGATGACCGTACCTACAAGGGCCGTGAATAAGAAAAGTATGCCTGTGGTTATTAATATCAACCAACTGTCATAAAAAGGGTGCGTTGCTACAAAATCAGTGCTATAGCCAAGCTTAGAAAATAATGCAGTAAAAAACACAGCTATGTATGGGTTGATAGACATAGGAGCCAATAGCGCAAGCTGGTCTATTAAATGAGTATTCTGTAAAAGTACCGACTCAATAGCAGCATTATTTTCTTTTGCCATAACCAGGCAAGGCAATAACATAAAGCAAACAACCAATCTCTTCATAAGATATTATATGAATTTTTTGGTTATAAATATATCATTAATTTACTTAAAAGGTATAAAAATTAATTTTAAAATTATATTTATTTAAACTTTAAAAGAAAAGCCTTCCTTCACCTTATTGTGGTACTTGGTTTCATCAAATTTAAATAGATAAGAACCTTTTTTTGATGAGGTCATATCCTTTTCATCTAACCGAATAAGCAGGTGCATGGCGTTAATTTTTTTGTTGAAATTGCGCTTATCCATTTCATGCCCATATATCGCCTCATACAGTTTTTGCAATTGGCGCATAGTAAATTTTGGAGGTAGCAATTCAAAACCTATAGGTTCTGTTGAAGTTCGGTATCTCAAACGGCTGATCGCATGTTCAACCATTTCATTATGGTCAAAAATTAATGAAGGCATTTTATCCAATGAGAACCATTTAGCTCCGTAATTAGCAATAAGCTCTTTATCATGATCATTAATATTGATAAGTGCATAGTAAGCTAAAGAAATTGTTCTTTCTACGGGGTCACGATCTATTTTACTAAAACCGTGAAGTTGCTCCATATAAACATCGTGCAATCCGGTCAGGTGATGTAACACTCGGCTGGCCGCTTCGTCAAGTGTTTCTTGTTGTTTTAAAAAACCGCCCATCAAAGACCACTTGCCTTTCTCTGGCTCAAAGTCTCTTTTGATTAGCAGTAATTTCAATTCTTCGTTATCGAAGCCAAAAATAATACAGTCAACGGCCAGTAGTACTTTGTCTTCATTATTGTAATTATTCTTCATGGGAATACAAAAAAATTAAATCTGACCTTGAAAAGCTACTCTACTTTGAAATATAATCTTTTTCGAGAGTATAGGAGAATTTTTTTGTACGTATTTATACTATAACTAACTCATCAATAGATGCTTTTAGCATTATTTGGCTCTTGATTTGAATTATACAAACGATTGCAAAATAAATATTTGGGTTAAATTGCTTGATTATATCTGAAATCTTAACCACATTTATAAATGTAAATAATACACTTAAATGAATTTAACACGTAAGTATTACTTAAGCATCATTTTGTTTTTTAGCGCCTTTTTTGGGTATGCACAAGAGAATACCATTGAGCTGAAGCCAATTGAAAGTGCGCCTGTGATTAACAAAAATATATATGGGCATTTTGCTGAGCATTTGGGACACTGCATATACGAAGGCTTTTATGTTGGGGAAGGCAATGACGAAATTCCTAATACTAATGGAGTAAGAAATGATATTATTAAAGCCCTACAAGATTTAAATATCCCTAATTTAAGATGGCCAGGAGGCTGTTTTGCAGATACTTACCACTGGCAAGACGGTATAGGGCCAAAAGACCAACGGCCTACAATGGTTAACCGTTGGTGGGGAGGCGTAACAGAGGATAATAGTTTTGGTACGCACGATTTTTTAGATATGTGTGAGCTTCTTGGAGCTGAGGCCTATTTGGCTGCGAATGTAGGCAGTGGTACAGTAAAGGAGCTATCAGACTGGGTGCAATATGTAAACCATGATGGTGTAAGTCCTATGGCAGCATTGAGGTTAGAAAACGGTCGAAAAAACTCATGGGGAGTAAAATATTGGGGTGTAGGTAATGAAATGTGGGGCTGTGGGGGAAACATGACACCAGAATATTATGCCAACTTGTATAAGCAGTATGCAACATTTATGACAGACTGGACTAATAACAAAGGTCTTTTTCGTATTGCATCAGGTGCTAATGTTGATGATTACCACTGGACTGAAGTTCTGATGAGGGATGTTCCAAAGCATTTGATTGAAGGAGTGGCATTGCACTCATACTCTTTTGTAGAGTGGGACAAGAAAGGTTCTGCCATTGATTTTAATGAAGCTCAATATTACTCAACCATGCAAACGGCCTTAAAAATGGAGGAATTAGTTACTAAACATTCTGAAATAATGGATAAATACGATCCGGACAAAAAGATTGCTTTAGTAGTAGATGAGTGGGGTGGGTGGTATAACGTTGAAGAGGGTACTAACCCTGGCTTCCTGTTTCAGCAAAATACCATGCGTGATGCTATGATTGCTGGTACTACGCTCAACATTTTTAATAATCATAGCGATCGTGTTAGAATGGCAAATTTGGCGCAGACAGTAAATGTACTTCAGGCGGTAATTCTTACCAATGAAGATAAAATGATACTGACACCTACTTATCATGTTATGAACATGTACAAAGTACATCAAGATGCTCAATTAATTCCATTGCATATTGACACTGAAAATTATGAATTTGAAGGTTACGAGTTGCCAGCCATATCCGCTTCTGCTTCAAAAGATAAATCAGGTGTGGTACATATTTCAGTGGTGAATATTGATGCCAACAATAGCAAAACGGTCAGTATTAGTTTGGGTAAACTAAATGCAAAAGCGGTAAGTGCAACGGTACTTACATCAAAAAAACTACAGAACTACAACTCTTTCGATACCCCCAATAAGATTGAGCCTGTTTCATTCCAAGACTTTAAATACAGAAAAGGTCAAATAAAACTAAATATACCTGCTTTCTCTGTTATAGTAATAGAAGTTAAACCTTAAGTATAAAATGATATATAAAAGAATACTGCTTTCAGTAATGATGACTTGTCATGCGGCTATGTTCTCATTTGCTCAATCAACAGAGCATTGGGAGGTAGATACAGAGCATGTAGTCAGCAGTATTCAACCCACCATGTATGGAATCTTCTTCGAGGATATCAATTTTGCAGCAGACGGAGGTATTTATGCTGAAATGATTAAAAATCGGTCATTTGAATTTGAAGACCCATTGATGGGCTGGGTGCAACCAAATTCAGATAGACATTCACTAAATGAGGGGGCAGGTATGGCTGCAGTTATAAGGCGCAATATGGCGGCAAATAATCACTATTTGAATGTGAAGGTCAATAATTCCGAAGGATATAGATTGATTAATGAAGGCTTTAGAGGAATGGGGGTAGAGCAAGGCAAAATATATAAGTTATCATTTCAAGCTAAGGTTAACTCCGGTATAAAAAGTGTGAAATTTTCGTTAATTCAAGGTGGAAGTGAGGTTTTAAGCGCATGCAAAATCGATTTAATTAAAGGTGAATGGCAATCGTATAGTTGCGAATTGAGCCCGATTAAAACCAGCGATGCTGCTCAAATGCTGATAACTTTTGAAGGTACAGGTACTGTTGACCTGGATATGATTTCTTTATTTCCCAAAGATACATGGAAAGGAAGGCCTAACGGGCTGCGAAAAGACTTAGTTCAACTGTTATTTGACCTAAAACCGGGTTTCTTGAGGTTTCCGGGCGGCTGCATAGTTGAAGGGAGAACTTTGGCAAAAAGGTATCAGTGGAAGAAAACTGTTGGACCGGTAGAAGATAGGCCTGTTTTGGTTAATAGGTGGAATACTGAGTTCGCACACAAAAGAACGCCAGATTATTTTCAAAGTTTTGGCCTTGGCTTTTACGAGTACTTTCTATTAGCCGAGGACTTAGGTGCGCAGCCATTGCCTATTTTAAGTTGTGGAATGGCATGTCAATTCAACACAGCAGAACTAGTACCTCTCAATGAACTAGACCCATACGTACAAGACGCATTAGATTTGGTAGAATTTGCAAATGGTAATATTGAGTCTGCTTGGGGAAAGGTAAGAGCCGAAATGGGGCATCCAGAGCCTTTTAATCTTAAGTTTATCGGTGTAGGTAATGAGCAATGGGGACCAGAATACTTTGAGCGATTAGAGATATTTATTAAAGCGATCAAAGCAAAATATCCTGAAATGGTTATTGTTTCTGGTACTGGGCCATTTCCTGATGGAGAACAATTTGATTTTGCAGAAAATAAACTTAAAGAACTGCGAGCCGAAATTGTGGATGAACATTATTATCGTACACCTGATTGGTTTTTTGAAAATGCAAGAAGATATGATAATTACGATAGAAATAACTATAAAATTTTTGCAGGAGAATATGCTGCTCAAAGTGATGCCATAGCCAGTGCTGAAAATCAAAATAATTGGAATACAGCTTTGGCAGAAGCAGCGTACTTAACTGGACTAGAGCGAAATGCCGATGTAGTATACATGACGTCTTACGCGCCATTATTTGCGCATATTAATGCTTGGCAGTGGTCTCCTGATCTTATTTGGTTTGATAATTTAAAAGCCTACGGAACTCCTAATTATTATGTGCAGAAACTATTTTCTAATAACAAAGGGGAGGAGCTAATATATATTACTAGTGACGGTAATGCTATTAAAGGACAAAAGGACTTATATGCGTCTGCAGTATTAAATAATAATAGGAAACAAGTTATAGTAAAAGCGGTAAATGCCAGCGGTGAGCGTAGAGAAATTAATATTACGCTTAAAGGACACCGCTTTACTGGAAAGGCCGAGGTGGAACTGCTTACAGCTGATAATTTGGAGGAGGTGAATTCTATTATAGAGCCCGCTAAAGTCAGTCCAACTACTGAGGAGGTATCATTTATTAAAGGTGAACTGCATTTAACGCTGAAACCATATTCATTTTATGTAATAAGTGGAAAGGTGAAATAATTAATACAGCTATTATTTATTTCTCAATCCAAATTCGCAATGTATGCAAGCTTGAAATCTTGAGTTAGAATCCTAAACCCAAGGTTTTTTATGGATAATTACACTCAAATTAAGTGTAAAAAATACACTTAATTTTAATTAAAAACGCCTACAGTTATGAAAAATGAACAATATGTTATTGGTCTTGACTTTGGGACCGATTCAGTACGAGCCGTTTTGGTTAATGTTGCCGATGGAACAGAAGCGGCCTCTGAGGTACATTGGTATAGCAGGTGGAGAAACAAAGAATTTTGTCAACCAGCTCTCAATCAATTTAGGCAGCATCCTCTCGATCACTTGGAAGGCATGGAGGCCTCCATTAAAGGTGTGTTGGTTTCTTCTGGTATTGAAGTTAACGATGTAAAAGGTATTTGTATTGATACTACCGGCTCTTCACCACTACCTGTGTATAGAGATGGTAGGGCACTAGCCATGGTGGCGGGTTTTGAGGATAACCCTGATGCTATGATGATATTATGGAAAGACCATACAGCCATTTCAGAAGCCGCTGAGATCAATAAATGGGCGAAGGAGTGGGGCGGAGAAGATTATACCAAATATGAGGGTGGGATTTATTCCTCAGAATGGTTTTGGGCCAAAATACTTCATGTTATGCGTGCCGATGCTCAAGTAAAGGCCGCAGCTTGGACATGGATGGAACATTGTGATTGGCTGACTTACCATCTTATTTCAAATAAAGACCTAACGACATTTAAACGAAGCAGGTGCGCTGCTGGTCACAAAGCCATGTGGCATTCCTACTGGGGAGGCCTGCCTGATGATGCTTTTCTATCTGCGCTTGACCCAGCTTTAGTAACCTTAAAGAAGCATTTATACACATCTACTTATACATCAGATCAGGTAGCAGGTCATTTGAGTGAAGAGTGGGCTAACAAATTAGGGTTGTCTCCAGATGTGGTAGTGGCGGTGGGCACTTTCGATGCTCATGCTGGTGCTATGGGCGTGAAAGCCGAAGAGCATACACTGGTAAGAGTAATGGGTACTTCCACTTGCGATATTATTGTAGCCTCCCATCAGGATATAGAAAACAATTTAGTAGAAGGCATTTGTGGCCAGGTAGATGGATCAGTAGTACCTGGAATGATAGGGCTAGAGGCTGGACAATCGGCTTTTGGAGATGCTTTAGCTTGGTTTGCCAACTTATTGACTTGGCCTTTAGACCATGTAACATCTGATATGGATTGGTCAGAAGAACAAAAAGAGGCATTAAAAGCGGGATTATTACGGCAGCTAAGTTTGGCTGCAGAGAAAATTCCCCTGCAAGAGACAGCAGTAGTAGCTTTAGACTGGATAAATGGTAGGCGTACTCCTGATGCTAACCAAGCTTTGAAGGCTGCTATTACCAACCTAACTCTGGGAACAGAGGCCCCACATATTTTTAAAGCTTTGGTAGAGGCCATATGTTTTGGGGCTAAAAAAATTGTAGATCGCTTTGTAGAAGAGGGGGTGCATATAGACAGTGTGATAGGCATAGGTGGAGTGGCTAAAAAATCGCCTTACATAATGCAAACATTAGCTAATGTGTTGAATATGCCTATCAAAGTGGCGGCTTGTGAACAGGCTCCGGCTTTAGGAGCAGCAATATACGCAGCAGTAGCTGCAGGGCTCTATACTGATGTATTAGCAGCAGCAAAAAACATGGGAAGTAAAATAGAAAGAGTTTATGAGCCCATGCCTGAGGTAACACCTGTTTATGCAAGTCGATATCGCCAATATTCTTTGTTAGGAAATTTTGTAGAAACAAGTACTATCAACAGCGTAAAGGAGGTGGTTCATGACTAGGTACATTGAACTGAAAAGAGAGTGCTATGAAGCTAATATGCAGTTGCCTAAACTTGGATTAGTGGTATATACCTTTGGTAATGTAAGCGCAGTAGATAGAAATAATGGTGTTTTTGCTATAAAACCAAGTGGTGTTCCTTATGAAATATTAAAGCCAGAAGATATTGTTATTGTGGATTTTAATAATCAGTTAGTGGAAGGCAGCTTGAGGCCCTCTTCTGATACTAAAACCCATGCATATTTATATAGCCATTGGAGCGATATTGGAGGAATAGCTCATACCCATGCTACCTATTCGGTTGCTTGGGCACAGGCACAAAAAGATATACCTATTTTCGGCACAACTCATGCCGATCACCTCACCGCAGATATACCATGTGCACCCCCTATGGATAATCAACTCATTGAGGGCGATTATGAGCATATGACCGGACAGCAAATCTTAGATTGTTTTAGAGATAAAAACCTTTTATACCAAGAGGTGCCGATGGTGCTTATAGGTAATCATGGTCCATTCACTTGGGGAAAGAGTGCTGAAAAGGCCGTTTACCATAGCAAAGTGCTGGAGGAGCTGGCTCATATGGCTTTACTAACCTTGCAAATTAATCCAAATGCACCTCGTTTAAAAAAGGCACTTATTAATAAACATTATGAGCGTAAGCACGGAAAAAATGCCTATTACGGACAGAAATAATAGTGAAATTATAGATGACTAATAACTATGATAGATATATCCAAAAATGAAGTATGGTTTATTACTGGCAGTCAGCATTTATACGGACAAGATACTTTAGACCAAGTAGCATTACACTCTCAGTCTATTGCTACTGCTTTTAATGCTAGTGATGATATTCCGGTACAAATAATTTATAAACATTTGTTGACAACCCCAGAGCAGGTTTATGAATTAATGGTAGCAGCTAATCATTCTCAAAACTGCATTGGGGTAATAGCTTGGATGCATACATTTTCACCCGCTAAAATGTGGATTTCAGGGCTAAATATTCTTACAAAACCATTTTTACACCTACATACACAGTATAATGATGCTATTCCTTGGGGTGATATTGATATGGACTTTATGAATTTGAACCAATCAGCTCATGGTGATAGAGAGTTTGGTTTTATGATGACGAGAATGCGGAAAGCTCGCAAAGTAATTACTGGGCATTGGAAAAGTACCAGGGTTCATAAAAAAATAGGTGTATGGTGCCGTGTAGCAGCTGGTTGGCATGACTTACAAGGTGCCAAAGTAGCTAGGTTGGGTGATAATATGCGTGAAGTAGCGGTTACTGAAGGGGATAAAGTGGAGGCCCAAATGCGGTTTGGCTTTTCGGTAAATGGTTATGATATGCCGGACTTGATACAGCATGTAAAGGAGGTAACTGCCGCTGAGGTGAAACGCCTTATAGATGAGTATGAAGCAAATTATACATTAACAACATCTTTGCAAGGTGGTGGTAAAGATCGCAATGCTTTAGAGGAAGCTGCCCGTATAGAACTAGGACTGCGTAGCTTTTTAGAAAATGGTCAATTTAAGGCTTTTACCGATACTTTCGAAAGTTTAGGAACTCTAAAGCAACTCCCGGGGATAGCAGTTCAGCGTCTGATGGCTGATGGTTATGGCTTTGGTGCTGAGGGTGATTGGAAGACAGCAGCCTTGTTAAGGGCTATGAAAGTAATGAATTATGGTATGGATGGAGGTACTTCATTTATGGAAGATTACACTTACCATTTTGCACCTGACAAGTCTTATGTTTTAGGTTCTCATATGTTGGAAATATGCACTTCTATAGCGGCAGAAAAGCCGGCTTGCGAAATACACCCGCTGTCTATTGGAGGTAAAGAAGATCCTGTTAGGCTGGTGTTTAATGCCGCAGCAGGCAATGCCATTAATGCTTCATTAATTGATTTAGGAAATAGGTTTAGGTTACTTGTAAATGAAGTAGAGGCTGTAAAACCATTGGCGGACTTACCTAGGTTGCCTGTAGCCAGAGTGCTTTGGGATGCTAAACCTAATCTTGAAACTGCAGCTACTGCCTGGATTTTAGCGGGAGGGGCTCATCATACTGTATATAGTCAGGCGCTGAGCACAGAATTTATGGAAGACTTTTCCGAAATAGCAGGTATTGAACTAGTAGTTATTGATCAAAATACAGAGCTCAGGAATTTTAAAGAGACACTAAAAACCAATGAAGTGTATTTTCATTTATTTAAAAATGGATTATAAGAGCTCTCATGGTATTTCTTCCTTCTTGTTATAATGAGTACATGAAAAATGAAAAAATTGTATCATTTTCATTTTTCATAAATGTTTCATTCTCAATAGAGTTAGCTGATAGATTCTTCATTTTTGAGTAAATAGATGGGATTTAGCCATTTATGCAATCGTTTGTATTGCTTGAAAATTTATTTAAGTTTAAATATAGTCACTATGACTATTATGGTCTTTTTGAATATAAGTCAACAAGCGCCAGTCCTTATTCAACCTATAACGAAAACTAAATAATACATGAAAACATTGGACACCCTAGACTGGGTATTTATAGGTATTTATTTTATAGTGCTACTTGGTGTAGCATTATGGGTTATTTATAAAAAGCAGGAAAATACAGAAGATTACTTTCTTGCAGGTAGAAATGTGGGGTGGTTTGTGGTAGGGGCATCAATATTTGCCTCAAATATAGGTTCTGAGCATGTAGTAGGTTTGGCTGGTGCTGGGGCAGGTAACAAATTTCCAATGTTAATTTATGAACTCCATGCGTGGGTTGTTCTTATGTTAGGGTGGGTTTTTTTACCTTTTTATGCCCGAAGTGGGGTTTTTACCATGCCTGAATTTCTTGAAAAACGATTCAGTGAGAATTCAAGGTGGATACTTTCTGTCTTTTCATTAATAGCTTATGTGATCACAAAAATTTCGGTGACTATATATGCTGGAGGCATAGTAGTTTCTTCTTTATTACATATTGACTTCTGGGTTGGAGCCTTGGCTACGGTAATCTTAACAGGTGCGTATACGATTCTTGGAGGTATGCGAGCTGTAGTTTATACAGAGACATTACAAACCATAGTTTTAATTATAGGCGCATTGTCCCTTACCTTCATAGGGCTAAATGCAGTAGGAGGCTTTGATAGTATGAAGGCCACATTAGGACCAGCATACTTTAATATGTGGCGGCCAGCTTCAGATCCTGATTTCCCGTGGCCTAGCTTATTTTTCAGTAGTACCATTGTTGGAATATGGTATTGGTGTACAGATCAATACATAGTACAACGAGTACTTACGGCCAAGAATATTAAGGAGGGGAGAAGAGGCACTATTTGGGGAGGCTTTTTAAAGTTATTGCCGGTGTTCTTATTTTTAATTCCTGGAGTGGTGGCGCTGGTGTTAAAGCAAAGAGGAGAATTGAACTGGGATTCTCCTGATGAGGCTTTTCCTGTTTTAATGAGCAACCTGTTGCCTTCTGGCTTAAGAGGCTTAGTAGCGGCAGGTTTATTAGCTGCTTTAATGAGTTCCTTAGCCTCTGTATTTAATTCTTGTTCTACGTTATTTACGGTTGATATTTATAGAAAGCTTAGACCTAATACGCCTGAAAAAAAATTAGTACAAATAGGGCAGGTGGCTACGGCTATAGTAGTGGTGTGTGGTATAGCATGGATTCCTATTATGGCCAATATTTCTGGGGTTTTGTATGAATATTTGCAGAGTGTTCAAAGCTATATAGCCCCACCCATAACCGCTATATTTTTACTGGGAATATTCTTAAAACGAATCAATGCACAGGGGGCTTTCACAACATTAGTTGTAGGGTTAATTGTGGCTGCCTTACGAATTACATTAGAATTGCTTAAGCCCAACTTATCGGGCATACTCTATAAACTGGCCGAAATGAATTTCCTTACATTCAGTGCTTTCTTTTTCTTGTTTTGTGTGGCTTTAACTATTGTGGTGAGCCTGCTAACTCCAGCGCCTAAGCCAGAACAAACCGCTGGTTTAACATTTGGTACACTGTCTGAACAAAATAAACGCGAATCCAAATCTAGCTATTCTTGGGTAGATGTGGCTACATCGATAGTGGTTCTGGTAATTGTAGTTAGCGTAATGATATATTTTAATGGCAGTTGAGTAGTATTACTTAAAAAACTAGACAAGCGCTATCAGTAATGGTAGCGTTTTTTTTTGTTTTAGGCTCACTACGCAAAAAGGATGCGTAGTGATGCTGTTTCTTTGCTTCAAATAAAACGAAGCATGAAAAATAGTATAATACAAACATTACAACATATAGAAGCCAACGAACAGTGTAGCATCTTATTAGCTTGTGAAACCGGTTCTAGGGCTTGGGGCTTTCCTTCTCCTGATAGTGATTATGATGTTAGAGTTATTTATTCTAAAAATATAAACTGGCACCTTTCAATAGATTCTGGTAAAGATTCATATCAGCGAATGAAAGGAGACCTTGACATAACTGGTTGGGAACTGAAGAAGGTACTTAGGCTTATTCATAAGTCAAATATGGCAGTTGCCGAAAGACTACAGTCGCCCATCATGTATCATCAAGAGCCTGCTGTAGTCCAGGAATTGAGAAGGCTTAGTAACATGTATTTTTCTCCCAAGCGGGGCTTTTATCACTACCAGAGTATGGCCAGAAATTATATAGAAGAATGCAATGCATCAGGTAAAGCAGTAAAGTTGAAAAAATATTTTTACGCATTAAGAGCATCTATCTGTGCTACATGGATAGTGAAAACAGGAAAAATACCTGATATAAAAATGGACAGTATGTTCAGCATGCTCAGTGCAGATTTGATAACAAAAATAGAAGAGCTTATCGAGTATAAATCCGGTAAAAATGAAACGTTTTATACCGAAAGGCTGCTTTGGCTTGATTCTTTTTTGACGGAGACATTTCAGTTAAATGCAGCAGAAGCTGGTGCGTTGAAAGACGCTGAAATTTGTGATGATGGCTATTTAAATGAATTTTTTTATAACCTACTTGTATCATGACTATAGAGCAAATTAGAGAAAAAGGGTTAATTATTTTTGAATGTATTAGTGGAAGCCATGCCTATGGTCTTGAGACCGAAGGCTCTGATGTAGATATAAAAGGGGTATTTGTACTACCTGCAGAACAATTTTTTGGGATGAATTACATCGGTCAGGTATCCGATAATAATAATGACATTGTATTTTATGAGTTGAAAAAGTTTGCAGAGTTATTGCTAAAAAGTAACCCTACAGTGCTAGAAATGCTATATACACCATCCGAATGTATTAGATATATACACCCGGTATTTAATGAATTTTTGAAGGTGAATTGGTTGTCTAAGCGTTGTAAGGATAGTTTTGGAGGGTATGCAAAGGAGCAGATAAATAAGGCTAAGGGACTTAAAAAGAAGATGCTAACCCCTGTTGAAAAAGATAAAAAAGGGATTTTAGACTTCTGCTATGTTACCGTAAATAATGGGAGTATGCTTTTGCTAGATTATTTAAATGAACATGGAGCTAGTCAGCAAACATGCGGTGTGGCTAGAATACCGCATATAGCCGATTTATATGCACTTTACTTTGGTGAGATGGACTACGAAGGTATTATTAAAAAAGAGAATTCGAATGATATTCATTTTAGTAAAATTAGAAAAGGAGAGTTGCCCAAAGCATACTTGTATTTTAACAAACAGGCCTATTCTAATTATTGTAAATCTTATAAACAATACTGGGAATGGGTCACTCATAGAAGTGAGAGACGCTATAAAGCGAACATGGCCCATGGAATGAATTACGATTCTAAAAATATGATGCATACCATTAGGCTATTAAGAATGTGTGCGGAAATAGCCGAGCAGCAGACCATTAATGTGAAAAGAAATGATAGACAGGAATTATTAGATATAAAGAGAGGACTTCGCACGTATGAAGAACTATTAAAATACGCGCATGGTACATTTAAATTTATAGAAGAAGTTTATGCTTCTTCTCATTTACCCGATGACTTAGATAATGATCTAGTTAATAGTGTGTTAAGATTAGTGAGAAATAATTTTTATAATAATATTTATAATTTATGATATTTATTTTGTTTAATAATGTAAGTTTGGGTTTATAAATCTTAATTGCATTATTTAAAAATGAAAAAAGTATTATTATTTTCTTTGCTTTCAGTAGCTTCTGCTGCTTTCTATTCTTGTTCTGATGATGATTCAGATGAGAATTCAGGTGATAACATTTCAAAAGCAACGCTACTAACAGGAGGTTCTTCGAAGAAATGGCAAATTACACCATTAGTTGAACAAGAAGATTGTGAAGGATATGAAAAGGTAACTCAAGATAACTATTTTACATTTTATGCAGATGGTAAGTTTGAGTATGACAATGGTGATGTAACAGAAATGGAAGGTTGCGGTGATAGTGATATTGTAAGTATTATTGGTAAATGGAGGTTCAACGATGCACAAGATAGTATATTCACTTATGATGAGAAAAAAAAGGATGACCCGAGTGTAGTATTCGATGAAGGTTTATTTGGGCATAAACTTGAGAGCTTAACATCTACTAAAATGGAAGTTTCCTACACTTATTATGATGAAGATGAAGAGTCCGATGTTACTGAAAATTCAACATTTATTTCTGAGTAAAATATTAACACAATATATCCCAGAATATACATAAAATATTAATTGCTAAATAACGTTTTAAATCGTTAAAAATATTAAAGCTAGTGCATGCGCACTAGCTTTTTTTATTTATGGATTTTAGACACAATATTGGATCAATTGTACGTGCTATTTAAGCTAATAAAACCATTCTTAAATTTTCAAAATAAAATTTTCTTGTAGGGTACTCGTGAAACGTGTTTTTTAATTAACTAGCTGTTTTTCAGTTATTTTTTGTAAAATGATGTATAATTGATGTATAGAAAACGATTGCTAGATGAGCATTTGTAGTATGTAACTTCTTTGTTTTCCTAACGATTGTTAGAAACTTCGAATTTGTAAAATTTCAAACCTAAAACCCATTGTATGAAACCTAATTCTAGGAGTAATCGCTGGTTGTTACATCGCGATAGTTGTAACAATAAAACGGTTACATTTTTTAATTGTTGTTCTATAGTCAAAGCTTTAATTTTTATTGTATTCATACACTTGAGTTTTTCTTCTGCTCATGCTCAAAGTGTACCGGTAGGTAGCGGTAGTTACACTACTACTTTTCCGGGAACTGACGAGGCAGGAAGAAATACTTACCCACAAGGTAGCCCTCAGGTTTCTGGTGCAGCGGCAGATAAACCTGTATCAAGTAATACTTGGTGGGCAAACTTTATGAAAGAAGATCATGGAGGTCAGGCTTTCAATTACCCACTATCATTTAGGTCTGAGCCAGAAGGTATAGTTATTAATTACACTAAACCTCTATCAGCTTCTCCTAATGATTTCAGAGAACCAATGAGTGCTGTTGATGCCGTTAAAGTAGGTGTTACAGGGCTTAGTACTTCTCGTTCTACCGTTTCTGATTATGGAGACTGGACATTCACCGCCAATTGGGAAGCTGCTGGAAATAACTTCTCAGCTACAGCTGGTATGGGTATGCCCTTTGTTTATTTTACTAAGGCCGCAGGTAATACAGCCAAGGTGGAAGTAAACTTTAACCCTAATGGAGTATCTATTTCAGGAAACAAACTGATCATTACCAATAATATGAATGGCTCTAATTATGTGGTTTTTGGACCATCAGGAGCTTCTTGGACGGGTAGTGGTTCTACTTACACTTCTACTTTAGCTGGTAGAAATTATTGGTCTATGGGTATGGTGCCCGAAGGTATGGATGTGAACCAGTTTATCAATGATTACCAAAGATTCGCTTACGTATTTCCTGGTAAAACTGATGTAAGCTGGAACTATAACGAAAGTACATCTACTGTAAGAACTACCTTTAAAGTAACTCCAGATGTAAAAGAAGGTACTAATAACACTGTTTTATTAGGTCTTTTACCTCACCAATGGGCGCATTTAGCAGGAGGTTCACCAACTCCTAATATGGCTAGTTATTTTTCTGTAAGAGGAGAAATCAGAACTTTGGCAGGAAACGAATTTGCTGTAGAAAATAAATTTAGTGGTATTTTACCGACTCTTCCTGACTTAGGAAAATATAGTGATGGATTTGATATCAATAGCTTATACAAAAAGCTTGATGCCATCAAAGGTGACGGACTTCCTTCATGGACAGACTCTTATAATGAGGGACAAAATATGAACAGATTAATTCAGGCTGCTCGTATTGCTGATCAAATTGGGTACACAGAAGCACGTGATAAAATGCTCGATACTGTTCAGGAAAGATTGGAAGACTGGTTAAAAGTAGAAGGTGGTGAAGTCGCTTTCTTATTTTACTACAATGACACTTGGGATGCTATGTTAGGTTACCCTGCAGGACATAGCCAAGATTCTAACTTAAACGATCACCATTTCCATTGGGGATATTTCATTCACGCGGCTTCTGCATTAGAGCAGTTTAGACCAGGATGGGCTAACCAATATGGAGGTATGATCAACCTTTTGGTAAGAGATGCGGCTAATTCTGATAAAAATGATAGCATGTTCCCATTCTTAAGAAACTTTAGTCCTTACGGTGGTCATGCTTGGGCAAATGGTTTCTCTACAGAGCCTTTTGGAAATGACCAAGAGTCTACTTCTGAATCTATGCAGTTCAATGCTTCATTGATCCACTGGGGAACAATCACTAATAACAAAGAAATTCGCGATTTAGGTATATACTTATATACTACAGAAATCACTGCAGTACACGAATATTGGTTCGATACTAACGATCGTACTTTCCAGCCTGCTTACCAGCACGAAATGGTGGCTAGAATATGGGGAGCTGGATATGATAATGGTACTTGGTGGACTACAGATATTGCCGCTTCGTATGGTATTCAGTTATATCCAATCCACGGTGGTTCTTTGTATATGGGATATGACCTTGACTACGTACAAGAAGTATGGAATGGTATGACTGCTAAAACTGAAGTTTTAAGCAATACACCTAACGCCAACTTATGGTATGATACGTACTGGACATTCCTTTCTTTCTTAGATCCTGCCAGAGCTATAGAGCTTTATAATAGTTATCCGGAAAGAAGTGTAAAAGTAGGTATGTCTGATGCTCAAACTTACCACTGGTTGCATACAATGAATGCCATGGGGCAGGTAGCAGATGAAATTACTGCAGATTACCCTATAGCTTCAGTATTTAATAAAAATGGAGAGAAAACTTATGTAGCGCATAACTATGGTTCTTCTGATATTACTGTGCATTTCTCTGATGGTACGTCATTATTTGTACCTGCTGGTGAAATGGCTACCAATAAAGACACAGGCTTAAGTATCACTATTGATGCTCCGGGTATTGTGGCTGAGCCATGTACTTCTGGTGTTAATAGAAACTTTACACTTAAAGCTAATGTAACAGGAGCTATCTCTTCTGTAGAATTTATTCGAAACGGTGAGGTAGTAGCTACAGATAATTCTGCTCCTTATGAGCTAAGCCAGTCTTTTAACGCTGATGGTGTGTATTCTTACACTGCAAAAGCATATGGAAACGGTGGTTTTGAACTTTCTAATGTTTTCCCTGTAACGGTAGGTTTAGGTACTCAAGAGCCGTACAACGGTCCTTTGGCTGTTCCTGGAACTTTCAATGCTGGTGATTATGATAAAGGAGGTAATGGAATTAGCTACTTTGATGTAGACCCTAACGTTTACGAAGCTGATTACAGAACAGATGACGAAGTGGATGCTGCTACAAGTGCATCGCAAGGTAATTCTATTGGTTGGATAACTGCAGGAGAGTGGGTAGAGTACAGTATCAATGCTGCTGCTGGTATCTACGATTTATCTGTTAATGTTTCTTCTAACGGATCTGAAGGTGGGCAATCGGGAAACATAGCTGTTGCGTTAGATTGTAATCCTGTAGCTTCGATAAGCACTGTATTAACAGGTAGCTGGGATACGTATCAGCCGTCAAAAACAGGAAACATTTCAATACCTGGAGGACAGCATATTATCAGATTAACTTTTGAGTCAGGCGTATTTAACGTAGGTAAAATCACTTTTACTAAAACTGGTGATTTAGATGGAAGCACTAATTCTGCACCTTCTGTACCTACCGGGTTAGCCGTAAGTGCAGTTTCTGCTAGCAGTGCAGTTGTAAACTGGAATGCTTCTACAGATGTAGACGGTAACTTAAAAGGATACGAAGTATATTTAAATGGAGCTTTTGTAACTGAAACTACAGCGGCAGCTTATGAGTTCACTAATCTTGCTGCGGGTACTACTTATACGGTAGAGATCAATGCTATTGATACCGAAGGAGCTAAATCAGCTAAAGTTTCAGCTAATATTACTACTGAAGAGAATAATACTCCTGGAGGAACTACGGGTCTTGCAGGTACATATTATTTAGAAAACCTTGTAAGCGGACTTGTGATGGGGGTAGCTAATAGTAGTGTTGAAGCCGGTGCTAATATTGAACAACAGACTTATACAGGTGCCGAAAATCAGCAATTTGTGTTGGCAGAAGTATCTGCTGGTGTTTACTCTATCATTAATAAATTATCAGGAAAGAGCCTTGATGTAGATGCTATTAGCCAAGATGATTTCGCTAATATTCTTCAGTGGGATTATTTGGCTGGAGGTAATCAGCATTTTAAAGCTGAAAAAGCGACTGATGGTTTTTATAAACTAAGAGCGCTTCATAGCAACAAAATCATAGAAGTTGCATATGCTAGTACAGAGCCAGGAGCTAATATTAACCAATATACTGACAATGGACAGCTTTGCGGACAGTGGAAGCTTGTGCCAGTAACCGAACAGCCTATTTCTAGTCATATTGAGGCAGAAGATTATGTGGCTCAAAGTGGAACGGAAAATGAAGTATGTGAAGAAGGCGGTTATAACGTAGGTTATATCGATGTTAATGATTGGATGGAATATTCTATTAATGTAGCTCAAGCGGGAACTTACACTATCTCATTACGTGTGGCTGCCGAAACTGCTGCTGGAGTTGTTAATTTCTCTTCTAACGGAGTTAACGTGGGTACTGCCAATGTTGCACCTACTGGTGGATGGCAAACATGGACTACCATTACTGCTAACGTAAACCTAAGCGCAGGACAACAGACACTAAGATTAACTTCAGCATTTGCTGGTTGGAATATCAACTGGTTGGAGCTTGAATTTGGAGGTTCTGATGATTCTGGTTCTGAAGGTTGTACTGTTTCTGTAAACGATGATTTTTCAGTAAAAACTGAAGGTCAGACAATTACTTTTGTTCCTAACAGAAATGGAGTTGGTAGCCCTACGTGTATTTTATATTACAGCACTAATCCTGATGCTATTTTTGCCGGATACACTGTTAATGCCAATGAAGCAGTTCAGTTGAATGTGGCTTCTGGTACTAGAGTATATTTCTATTATGGATATAGCTTACCTGAAGGTGGTGAGAACAATACATTTAATAATAAGAAAAGCTTTATTGTAGGTGATTGTGGTAGTGTAGCTAGAATAGCTAATGAGATTTCATCTGCTACTAACTATAATGTTTACCCTAACCCTGCTAATGATATCGTTACAGTTACAGGCTTAACTGTAGATAGCAGAGCATTAATCTATGACCTTTCAGGTAAGGTTATGGCTGAAAAAGCACTAAAGGCTGAGGCAGGAAGAGGAACAATGGATGTTTCTAACCTTAAAGCCGGTATTTACTTATTAGAAATTGAAAATACAGGAAAGCGTTTAAAGCTTATTGTAGAATAATTATACTAGAAGTATAATACTGTAAAGTCTTAATGAAGAGGCGAAGTGGTTAACACTTCGCCTTTTTTATTGCTATACTATTTTTGTTTAAATGAAATGAATTATCTAATAAAGTTATTAATGTAATGTTATAAGTGAAAGTGTATTTTTATATTGGTTTTAATGTTAAAAATTGGATTTAAATAAATATTAATTATTAAAAATCATTATTTAAATCTAAGACAATTGATGACATGAAGTTTACTGAAAATATGCACTTTTATGCGCTGTTGTGTTGCATAATGATACTTGCCAATCATACTAATGCTCAAAATAGAGCGAAACTTGCAGCTTATAATGGCAGCAACAGAGCCTACCTTGAATATTTACCTCCTAGTTATTCACCCACAGGAGACAAGACTCCTGTTTTAATTTATCTGCATGGCGGAGCAAAAGGAATAACCTTTGAAGATACTCAGGATTCAACCGAGGCTAGAATTATTGAAAATACACCTTATACTACACCTGCGAAACTGATAAAAAATGGTGAAGATATGTGTTTTACTGTAAATGGAGTGGAAGAATGTTTGGCGGTTTTTACACCCATCACAGAAAGAGCTAATTGGGCATATATTAATGATAATAACCCTAATGCCAACAGAGATGATGTGGCACCATTTGTTAAATTTTTGTTGAATACTTATAACCTTGATCCTAACAGGGTTTATTTGACCGGGCATAGTATGGGTGGTGTTGGTAGCTGGGTGGCCGCATATTTTCCTACTAATGATCCTCCTCTGTATACTGCCATTGTTCCAGTAGGAGGCAGAGGTAGCCGAACGGATGCATGTAAGGTAGCTCAGGATAGTGTTTCAGCTTGGGCAATAACGGGAGGTAATGATACTGCAAATGGTCCAGTAGTAGCGAAATGGCCTATTTTGAGTATGCTTGATTGTGACCCTAATGCTGATGCGAAATTTAGCTTATTGCCTGGCGTATATCACAATCAAACTCCAAATATCGCTTACAATTCTAATGCGGTAGATTCTATGAATATCTATAAATGGTTTCTGTCTAAAACAAAAAACAGTAGTGGAACGCCACCTACTACACCTGTGGAAGATATAATTTTAGATAATGATGTAGCTACGCTTTTGGGTGATTGGACAGTGAGTACAGCTGGTGCAGCCAGTAAATATGGTAGTGACTATTTACACGATGGTAATACTGCAAAAGGAACTAGAACCGCTACTTATGTTACTGCTATTGCTTCAGGAGACTATGAGGTTTCAGGTTGGTGGTTTGCATATACTAATCGATCTTCAGCAACGCCTATAAGCATCATCCATGACGGAGATACTACTACTATATTCGCTGATCAAAAAATGAACGATGGTGAATGGGTGAGTTTAGGAACTTATCATTTCAGTGATACTGCAAAGATAGTGGTAAGTAACAATAGTCCTTTTGGGTATGTGGTGGCCGATGCCTTTAAGTTTAGTGCAGTTAATCCTTCTCTGAGAATTGCAACGGAAAAATCAAGTAGTGTGATTAAAGATGTGTTCGTTGACAGTGAAATTTATCCTAACCCAGCAGGGCAGTTTATAAATATTACAGGTTTACCTAAAGGTGGCTCTGTACGTATTTTTGACCTTACGGGACAATTGGTGCTTACTAAAGAATTACGAGCTGCCTATGCCCAACAGATTAATATCTCCATGCTGAAACCCGGAATATATCTTTTAGAAATTGAAAATACAGGAAAGCGTTTAAAGCTTATTGTAGAATAATTATACTAGAAGTATAATACTGTAAAGTCTTAATGAAGAGGCGAAGTGGTTAACACTTCGCCTTTTTTATTGCTATAAAGATTCTAACATGTAAAATATTGCATTTCGATATGCTTTGTGCTGTTAATTATCTAATTAATATGGTAAATTAAGTAGATAATCATAATTGACAGTTACAGATATGAAAAGAAATACACCACTAAAATTTCACAATATTAACCGGGAAGTAAGAAGTTTCTTAAGAAGGTCTGGAAGTGGTCCTGAGTTAAATCAAGTACTCGAAGATATTGATAAAGCCATGGAGCATTATGTTTGGTTAGATACAAATGCTATAGAAGGCATTAAATGGAGTGAGTGTGTTCCTAAAATGCATGAAATGATTAAGTTACTTGAAGATAGTAATTTGGGAGAAACGCTACACATGTGGCAATATGTTAAGTTGAATGATGAAGGAGAAATAGAGCATCTTCATTCAGAGTCAACCAAGTTGCTAAAACAGCTTACTGACATCAATAACGGATAAGACACTAGTTCAAATAAAAACCCCCAAGCAAAACTGCTTGAGGGTTTTTTATTTATAACGTTTAGAAAAGAATTCTTAGCTGATGTTCTTTGCCTCTTCTACTAACAACTCATTTTTATCGTCTATACCTTTTTGAATAAACTCATTAATGGCTTCGTTACGTTCATGACCATTTTTAAGCAATACTCCAAGGCTTATCATCACGCCAATTCTTGTTCCTACTTTCTTTGCTGCGGTATTAAACAAAGGCTCAAGGTCATCGTACCCAACGCTTTCAGCTAACCTTGCAATATCTGCTCTTGCAGCTTCTAATTTAGCACCAGATAAGTTAGTGTATTTTTTACTTATTTTCTGAATCTCATTGATAGGGCTACGCTGGCCTTGCTGTTGTGGAGCAGGTTTAGCATTTTGTTTTTGTGCCGGCTGATTATTCTCTTTTGGCTGTTGTTTGGCCCAAGAATCTCGTAACCCAACAGTTTTATTGAATATCATTCGGTCTGTAGTAGCCTCTTTATCTAAAGTAAAATAACCCACTCGTTGAAACTGGAATTTATCATCTAGCACAGCTTCCTTTAAGAAAGGCTCTAAGTAGGCCTTTTCTACTATTTTTAAAGAGTTAGGGTTAACAAACTCCATAAAACCTTTGTCTTCATGTGAATCTGGCGCTTCGTCTAAGAAAAGCCTGTCATATTCACGAATTTCGGCCGTAATTGCATGTTTAATAGATACCCAGTGCAGTGTGCCTTTAACTTTTCTCATGCTAGCTTCAGTGCCACTGCCAGAGCGAGAATCTAAGTCAGCAGTACAATGGATTTCTGTTATTTCTCCATTGGCATCTTTTACTACAGATTCACCTTTTATTATATAAGCATTTTTTAACCTTACTTCGTTGCCTAATGTAAGTCTGAAAAATTTACTACCAGCTTCTTCTTTAAAATCTTCACGCTCTATGTAAAGCTCACGAGAGAAAGGAACTTCATGTGTGCCTGAATTAGCATCTTCAGGGTTGTTTTCTGCCACAAGCATTTCCTCTTTTCCTTCCGGGTAGTTAGTTATGATCAGTTTTACAGGATCTAAAACGCCCATTACCCTAGTAGAAGTCTTGTTGAGGTCTTCTCTTATGCAGAATTCTAACAACGATACATCCGTGATGCTATCACGTTTGGTGATACCAGACACTTCACTAAATTTCCTTATAGACTCAGGAGTGTAGCCACGCCTTCTAAGGCCAGAGATTGTAGGCATGCGCGGATCATCCCAGCCTGAAACAGTATTAGATTGCACTAGCTCTAATAGCTTACGCTTGCTCATTACTGTGTAGCTGAGGTTTCTTCTGGCAAATTCACGTTGCTTGGGTCTAAGTTTTTGATCGTCATATATTTGATCTAAAAACCAGTCGTAAAGCTCACGGTGAGGTTTAAATTCTAAAGTACATATGGAGTGCGAAACTTGTTCGAGGTAATCAGACTCACCGTGTGCCCAATCGTACATCGGGTATATGCACCATTCGCTACCTGTACGATGATGAGGCTTGTTCACTATTCTATATAAAATAGGATCGCGCATAAGCATGTTAGGAGAGGCCATGTCTATTTTGGCTCTCAATACGTACGCACCAGCCTGAAAGTCTCCATTCTTCATCTTCTCGAAAATCTCGAGATTTTCTTCTACAGTATTATCACGGTAGGGGCTAGCTACTCCGGGAGTGGTAGGCGTACCTTTCTGTTCTGCCATTAGTTCAGCAGACTGCGGATCAACATAAGCCTTACCTTTTTTTATTAATTCAATGGCCCAGTCATATAACTGCTGAAAATAGTCAGAAGAATAACATTCTTCAGCCCATTGAAAGCCAAGCCATGCAATATCTTTTTTAATGGCATCTACATATTCTTGTTCTTCTTTACTGGGGTTAGTATCGTCAAAACGCAAATTAACAGGTGCGTTGAATTTTTTACCTAAACCAAAATTAAGACAAATAGATGCAGCATGGCCAATATGTAAATAGCCGTTAGGCTCTGGTGGAAAACGGAATCTTAACTTATCTTTTGATAAGCCATTTGCTAGATCTTCCGCAATGATTTGTTCTATAAAATTTAGAGATTCTGAGGATTCTGCCATGTTTTAAATATTAAAAAACAAAATTACTGTAATTACATATAATTACAAGATATCTATAACCTACATTAAGTAGGGGCGCGAAAATATAAATTATTGAATTGAAGAATGTATTATATGCTATAAATAAAAAATTCCGGCTTGTTTTGGCCGGAATTCATATCAAATGCTATTGAATAATGTTAGTTCGTTATTCTTTTTATTACTTCCGAGGCCATGGTCATACCAAACATGGCCGGCATATAAGAAATAGTACCGTAAAATGACTTTTTGTAATTGGAGCCATCAGTAAGCTTCAATGATTCTTTGATTTGGATTTCTTCTGAATAAACACATAAAATCCTTCTGGTTACACCTTTTCCTTTGAGCAGTTTTCTTAGCTGCTGAGCAAATTTACATTCACGTGTTTTACTAATATCAGCCACCCTTATTTTAGATGGATCGAGCTTTCCGCCTGCGCCCATAGAAGATATGAAGTTACACTTCATTCTTCTTAAAGTAAGAATTAGGCTCATTTTGGGTACAAAACTATCAATACAGTCTAGCACAAAGTCAAAAGAATTTTCTCGAAGAAACTCAGACATCACTTCAGGTTCCATAAAAGCATCTACCACTGTAACATCAAGTGCTGGGTTGATATCTAAAAAACGATCTTTCAATACATGGGCTTTTTGCAGCCCTACGGTAGAGTCTAAAGCTTGTAGCTGCCTGTTTTTATTGGTAGGGTCTACTTCATCGCCATCTATAATAGTCATTTTATTTACCCCAGCACGTACCAAAGTTTCCGCAGCATAGCTGCCCACACCGCCAAGGCCTACTACCAGTATGTTTGATTTTTTTAGTTTGTCTAATGCCTCGCTGCCTATTAATAATTCTGTCCGTTCTAACCAGTGACTCATCTGTTAAAAAATTCTTTAAGATTAATATTCATCTGACGGCAAATGTCAGAAACTTCTGATCCTGTTTCTGTTGCCACCTGCAAATATATGTCCTCTATGTTTACTTTCGGCATACTATCTGTTTCTAAAAACAACCTATTGATGGGGAGTGCTTCAAAAAGCTCAGCATATTTGGCTGCAGGTATAGTAGGCATTATAGATAAATAAAAGCCCTGATCTATTAACTGCTGCCCTAGAATAGCATGTCTACCGTACCCATGCACACACCATTTTTTGATGGATGGAAATTCTTTTTTTACGTGTATAAGTTGGTCAAAGGCTCTAACACAATGAATAATTACTGGCAGGTCAAAGTCTGCAGCTATAGTAAGTTGGCTGCGTAAAATCTCTATTTGACTATCCATGTCTGGCCCCTTAAGGTTGTCAAGGCCCATTTCACCCATTGCCATACAATTGGGGCGAGAAAGCAGTTCATTGAGCTGGTTTTTTTGCTCTGGGGTAACGGTGGTTTCAGTTAGCCAAGGGTGTAGCCCCACGGTAAAATAGTCGTATTCTCTATCTTGGCCTAAGTGGAAAGAAATGATTTCCATAATATCATCTCTCTCTTGGTTTCGCATTTTATGGGTGTGAAAATCTATGTATTCATATTGATTAAAAATCGATTCTTGCATTGGTCAGTTATTGCTTTCAAATTAGTTATGGTTAGTTTATTAGCGGTCGTAAAAAATCCAAACTATGATTGTGCGGTCACAGTATTGGTCAAACCACTATAAAATGTAACAACAGAATAGTCACAAAGTTGGACATAATACGCATGTATTTGATATTATTTCAATAATAATGGAATAATGCATTAGCATGGAATTTTCTTAACATTTGGCACTGTTGCTTTAAAACAGCTACTTTTGCAAAAAAAAAGGTGTACTGAATGAGTTTTGAAGAATTAAAAATTAACAAACAGCTTAAGAATGCTATTGATGACTTAGGCTTTACCAATGCCACTGAGATTCAGGAGAAGGCGTTTCCTGTGGTTGCTTCAGGAAGAGATGTGGTTGGTATATCTCAAACAGGTACAGGAAAAACCATTGCTTACTTGCTGCCAATACTTCAAAACTTGAAATTTTCTAATGCACTGCACCCTCGAGTATTAATACTTGTACCTACAAGGGAGCTTGTGATGCAAGTAGTAGAAAATATTGAAAAGCTTACAGAATATATGTCTGTGAGAGTGCTTGGAGTATATGGAGAGTCAAATATAAGGGTGCAGAAGGAATCATTGGCCGATGGGCAGGATATTATAGTGGCAACACCGGGCCGACTTTACGATCTTATACTTTCCAGGGCATTGAGCCCAAAGGACATTAAAAAGCTGGTAATAGATGAAGTAGATGTGATGCTAGATATGGGCTTTAGAACTCAGCTGGGCAATTTGTTTGATCTTTTACCAGAGAAAAGGCAAAATGTTATGTTTTCTGCCACCATGACGGATGAAGTAAATGATTTGATACAAACTTTCTTTTTTGATCCTGAGCAGATAACGATAGCCGTAAGCGGTACACCATTAGAGAATATATCTCAAAATGCTTATCCGGTAAATAACTTCAACACTAAGGTTAATTTATTGGCACATTTGCTGAGAGATAAGGCTACTTACCAAAAGGTGCTGGTGTTCTTATCTAGTAAAAAATTAGCCGATTTGCTTTATGATAAAATGGCTGATTTCTTTGGTTCAGAATATGAAATTATTCATTCTAATAAAACACAAAACCACCGTATAAGAGCTGTAGAAGCTTTTGAAAATGGTAGTAAAAGGATATTAATAGCTACAGATGTGATTGCTCGTGGTCTTGATCTAGACAAGGTATCGCACGTTATTAATTTCGATACACCAAAGTTTCCTGAAAACTACATGCATAGAATAGGTAGAACAGGCCGTGCTGAAGAGAAAGGCGAAGCCCTATTGTTTTATACTGAAAAGGAAGCTGATGACAAGCAGGCAATAGAAGCTTTGATGAACACCGCCATCAATGTATTGGATTTTCCTGAAGAAGTAGAGGTCAACCATCAGCTGATACCTGACGAAAGGCCGAAGGAAAAGCAAGGGAAATATGGAAGAAATCTAAAGCGAGCCGAGCCTGTAAAGGATGCTGAAAAGAAAGATAAAAATAAAAAGGTGAATTCGGGAAGTTCTTACAAGGCTAAAATGGCCACTAAGTATAAAAAGCCCAAAACCAGAGGTGATAAAAAGCAGAATAAGAAGCGCAGATAATTTAAAGTGGAAGTTATAAACTAATGGGGCAGAAGTCGATAAACCTATTTCATATTCCCTTTTCTGAAATTTTCAATCTTGTGCATACGGCAATGCCACAGTTTGAGTATGATTATCAGAAGCATGCTGTAAGAATATTGAATGAATCGCATGATCAGGTAGGCTTCTTAAGATTGCCTCTTCATGTAAATGTAACCAGAGACTTGGAGTTGGTCAATGATGGTAACACGGTGCTATACCTGACTGTAGAGTCTGGTAATGCCGCTATTTGTGTAATGAAAGGCAAAAGCAATGTTTACCATACTACATTTTCTGCCTATATGACGCGTAAGAAACAGGGCTTTAGCCAGATTAAATATCTCAATAAAAAGGGGAAATCACGTGCGGGTTCTAGAATGAGGTTGGCGGCTACCAATGAGTTTTTTGAAGAGATAAATATTAAGCTTACAGAACTGGATAAGTCTTATGATTTTTCAAGATTAGCCATTAACTGCAGTGCTACTTTAATCCCGTATTTATTTAACTCAAAAGAACCCTGTCCATTCGATAAAAAAGATGAGCGGATGTATAAAATTCCATTGCACATCTCTTCGTCAAATTATACACATTTAGATGGAGCTATTAAAAAGCTAATGGCGCCAATACTTACTTTTGAAGAGAAAGATGGTCCTTATTTTGAGCCATTTTTGGTTACAAAAGATGATGAAGAGGAATAACAGTGCCAGTAGCTAAATTCGAATTTGAAATAAATAAAAATGCTTACAAACAACGATATACTAAAAAAACTTAGAGTGGCTCATAAGCTGAGAGATGACCAAATAGTGGAAATACTTGAGCTAGTGAATTTTCAAATCAGCAAAGGGGCGCTGGGAGATATGTTTAGGGATGAAAATCATCCTAAATTTGTAGAGGCTGGAGATCAGATTTTACGTAATTTTTTAGATGGGCTCATCATTCACCTGCGAGGAGTGAGGCCCAAAAAGAACAGCAAATAGAGGGTTTTTCCCTCTATAATCCCTCTCTTATAAGTGCTGCCTTTAACGGACAGTTAGGATGTAAAGCATCTCCTTTACGATAAATATTGAGCAGTTTCACTGATCCTTCGGCTAACTTTCGTCTCACTTTGCGCCTTTCACCTTTTACACGTGCTATTTTGAGATTGTCATAATTGGTGGTTTTGTGCCTCATCCAAGCAATAACGGCTTTTGCAGCTCTTTCTTCTATAGGTATCATGCTTGTTCTGGCCACTGTTCCGCTACCCACAGGTGTGGCATGTACCGTCACTAATCTGGCCATTAACTTTGCTTCTTTAGCGTATTTAGCGTCAAAATTCAGGTGTTTAAGTATTTCTTGCTCAAAATCTTCGGTATACTGTTCCTGCTTTTTGGCTCGTGACTTCGCAGCACTAGCTTTTTTCTTTTCATAATCAGGAGCAGCACGCATGGCTGCTACGGCATCTTGAGCTTCTTTTATATGTATTGCCGGAGCCCAAACACCTAATGATTGTGTGCGTCTTCCTTTTTTAATTTGCACCCTCCAGTAGCTACCTTTTGCGGTGATTTTTCTTGTTACTGCAGCATCACCGGCAGGTAAAAACTGCCAGCCTTGCGGAGGCTTTTCGGCCTTTCCGTATTCATTTGTAATGTGGCCATTTTTTCCCGGACTAACTATGCGCTGCTGTGGTGTATCTGTTTTACTCATGAATTGGCAAAATTAATAATTCAAAGGGATGATCATCGCAGATTGTGATGAATAATAGGAGGGGAGTGGGCAGATTATAAATTGAGCTTGTATTTGTTATAGCGGTATAAGTCGTGTTAATTTGCTTCTTACTTTAGAAAATAAAAATTATATGTTCGATAGTCCGAATTTTCCGAAATCACTGCACGAAGACTTATTTGAAGACTGGCTTGAGAGTGGGCGTGAGAGTAAGATCAGTTATAAATATTTATTGGTGATTTGGGATGCACTGGAAGATAATTATCGCCCGGTGTACATTGAAAATCGTGCGGACATAGAAAAATATGAAAAGTTTGAGGAGTCAACAGGTCAGGAGTCACTTATTGCAGCTTATGATTTGTTTTCTGAAAGTAGAATAGTTTAAGGAGCTGTTATGAGGGTTTTATTTATAATATTGACATTTATAGTAGTAATTAGCTGCGGAAAAGTAGCTGAACCTGATGAAAAACAAACCGCGGAAAAAGTACAGCCTCAATACTTTTATAAAGATCTTTTAAAAGACAAAACCCTTACCAAAGACGAGTATTTTAATTTTAGAAAAGCGCTGAATCAGGAGTTTTACGATAGCCTCGGTAAAACGGAAGTGAAATTTCATTTATATGATAAGTATAACGTAGGAGACTCCATTATTCAAGAATTTAAGTACACCGTAAAACAAGGGCACACTTATGTTTATAATGGTTCTAATGCATTGCTTTATCAAATTATAGGAGAGCCGTTCCCTAAAAAACAATTAGCAACTAGGCAAGGAGAGGACATCACTTTAGGTATGGACCACAAGCCTGCAATGATTAATTTTTGGTTTACTCAGTGTGCTCCTTGCGTGCGAGAAATACCAGTATTGAATAGTTTAAAAGAGGCCTATAATGAAAAGGTGAATTTCATCGCTATAACCTTCAGTAAAAAGGCAGAAGTGGAAAAATTCATGGATAAACACCCTTTTGAGTTCATTCAAGTGACTGATGCCAGTAGTTTTATCGATAGCCTAGGAGTGAAGGATTACCCTACTTCAATATTTATTGATAAAGAAGGGAAACTGCAGTTTGTAGAGCGAGTAGTGGAAGGAAAAGGAGAGGAATTCAAAATGTTGTTGGATCAATTGATAAAATAAACCTATTTTCTCAATTAAATTTCGTTACGCAAATAGATTGCGTACTTGTGTTTTATTCTTGTGATGATCATTGAAAGCTAATCATGGAAACACTAAAACACAAGCTATACCATACTTTATATGGTGAAATAACCCTTACGGAATTTGAGCAATGGCTTTATAGTCAAGCTGATTTGGTTAATATGATAGATAAAGACATCATATTTGAACTATTTAGTTTTGACTATGTCCAGAAGGACGCAAAGCATGAGTTAGAAAAATTAATGTTAAAGTTTTTTGACACAGAAGAATTCAATAGCTGGAAAATATTAAATCACCTCGAACGGTTGAGTGACGGATGCACTAACCCTGAAAGTATTTTTCTTGATTTTTTACAATTGGCCGATCAGGGATATTCATTTTTGGAGAAGTTAGGATACGCTATTTATGAGTTAGAAGAGTATTATTATTTACCCGTGGATATCAAAATATTTAATCAGAACATACAATCTGAAGCTAAGGCACTGGTGCTTAAACTTAATAAGTGGACAGAAATATCTTCTAATCATAATATTAAGAATTTTGAATTTGACAATTAATCTACATTATAATAAACAAGGTGAAATGTCTATTCACCTTGTTTAAATTCATTATTTTTTGAAAAAAGCCTGATCTAATTCTTGATGAAAAGCTTCAGCGCCAACTTCAGTACGGTGCGTATAGGTATCGTTGGATACCGATCCGGTAAGGTAGCGAAGTTGTGTTTTCCCGTCTGTGGCCGCTTCATAGATAGTTGCTGCTACGTCAGAGGCTGGTGCCATGTTTTCTAAAACCTCATCGCTAAAAAATACCTTTTTAAATTCTTCAAAGTATTCATCGTAGGCTTCATGCTCAGGTACTACCAATGATCTTCCTGTAAAGTCGGTTTTTGTAGGACCAGGTTGTACGGTTTTGATCTGAATGCCATGTCGGTTAAGCTCAAAAGCCATACTTTCAGTCCAGCCTTCAATAGCCCATTTGGTAGCGTGGTACAATGAGAAAAACGGGTAAGCTACCAACCCACCAATAGAAGAAATAGTAATGAAAACACCTCTTTTGTTGGCTCTGAAATGTGGAAGGAAAGCCTGAGTAAGGCGAATTACACCAGTAAGGTTGGTATTGATTACGCGTTCTAACTCTATATCTTCAGTGCCTTCAAGTGCACCAACTGTGCCATAACCTGCATTGTTTACCACCACATCAATGGTGTTATTTTCTGTAGCGCTCCTCACAGCTGCCTCTATTTGTGCTTGATCTGTAATGTCTAACTGTAGCAACGTAATGTTAGCGTACTGTTTCAAATCTTCGTGCTCTTGTGGTTTGCGCATAGTTGCGATCACATTCCACCCTTTATCTGAAAAGTAAATAGCCGTAGCCTTGCCTATGCCTGAAGAGGCTCCTGTTATAAAAATTGTTTGTGCCATATTGTAATTATTTTATAAGCACAAAACTCCGCCTAATAGTGTATGGAGGAATAACGCATATCAATCAGATATGTACAAAAATCAATCAGTGGATCTAAATTGACTAGGAGTGAGGCTAGTCAGTTTTTTGAAGAAATTATGAAAGTGAGTTGTCTCTTTAAAACCTAAACAGTACGCAATTTCTGAAATGTCTTTATCAGAGTGCTTTAACATAATTTTAGCTTCGACTAACAGCCGCTCTTGTATCACTGTAGAGGTTGACTTTTGCAAGACTTCTCTTAGGGCTTTGTTCAGATGGTTAACATGAATAGAAAGCTCAGCAGCATATTCGGAGGCCAACCTCAATGGGATATTGCTGTTCGCTTGGTTATCGAATTGTGACTCTAGTAGCACTAAAAAGCGATCAGTAATACTTTTAGAGGCATTGATAGGTGAATGAGTAATTTTGTTTTGTGGCTTTATTTTTTCAGAATTGTATAATAATTCAAATACGAACAGGCGCATACGATCATACTTGTGTTGATTATCAGAAGCCCATTCGGTAAGCATGTTCTCAAAAAGCTGCTGCGCCCATTGAAGCTGATCTTGAGTCAACTCAATGATAGGAGTGCCACCAGGTTGGAACACTGCATATGCCCTAGGATTACCGAAATGATGGAAAAAGTTATCAGTAAAAACACAAGAAAAGCCCACTTGCTCATCACCAATTTTTTCCCAATTATAAGGCACATGAGGTGATGCAAATAATAATGCTTGTTGTTTGATTTGAATAGTTTTATCTGCGTAGTGAACTTTATTTTTACCTTTGATAAGACTTACTTTAAAATAACCCCTGCGGTTATAAGGAATTGGCTTTACGCTACAGCCAGTGAGGTTATCAAAACTGAAAGCATTAAAATGCCCTACCTGATCAGTAAGTGGCTGAGGTTTGTATTTGAACCTTTCACGATAAAAATCATCTAATGTCTCTACACTATGCATATTCATAGCATACGGAAAATGAGGTGATGTGTTGTAGGGTAGGGGAATTGAGTAAAAGTTTAATGAGTAGATATTTTTTGTTGGAATAAAATATTGTTTATCAACTCATTATACACTATAAATAGTAACTTATTGAGTTTATTAATTTTTATATTGTGTTTATTGTGATATTTTTAGTAAAATTAGATAAGAAAATGATTCAAATGTCATGGGTTTAATAGTGGAATTTAAGCGACAATAAGAAAGTGTTATTTCAGAATTGATGAAATCAGCTGGTGTTAATGTTACACTAATAAACAAGGGAAAGAAAGAGTTTTATTCAAAGGATGTGAGAGTCACACTTATTATTTATTAAATTGATCATTTATAACGATGATTAAGAAAATATAACAGTCTTGAAAATTAAGTTGTGGAAGGTTCTCTGTTTACCTATACTGTTTTTTATATTTATTTTTGCATTATTAACATGGGATGCAATAAAATATGAATTATCTACAGACTTATCTGTAGGAGGATTTAGTTATTTTTTCAAAAGATATGATCCTTATTTAAAGCTAATCGCAGGTAATATCATATTAACCACGATAGTAATATCAATATATAGAACAGTAAGACAAGAACAACAAATTTCTTTGACGATTGAAACTAATCTTAGAGGTGAATTTTTAGCACTTGCATCAATATATCAAGATGAAGTCGAAAAAAACATTGATTTCAATTTAAAAAAGAATCTCAATTACATTTTTATTTATGATTCTATTGGGTGTTTGAGGATAACTGATACTGTGCATAAATCTCTCTTATCTATTATTGAATGTTTCAATTCAATGCTAAGAGATCATCCTGAGGCTCCACTCACAAACTCAAGTTTGACTGGATTAAGGTTTCTAAGTCTTTTAAGCTTAGAAAAAGAGTTAGGTAAAGTTTTAAATATTCAAGTACGTGAATTACCAAGTGACCTTTTGGCGCAAGGAAGAGTTCTTATAGGAGCAGCTTATTCATATATTGAGCTAATTCGATTTATATCAAATTTTCAAAAGATAGTTGAGCCAGAGCTAATTAATTTATGGAAAAAGGAGTTGGACATAATAAACAATTATAATCTTTCCTTGAATACGGATAAACAAACAGCGGAATATCTATTTGATAAATTAAGAAGAATGGAATTGGCAGATTTCCGTAAAACAATCTCAAGTAATGATTGTAAACTATTAGATGAGTTAAAAGACTTTGCCTCAACTCAAGAATATAGACCAAATCTAATTTTCTGGTATTATTTCAATGAGATGAATGAACATTTGGAAAAGGTATTTTCGAGTGATTATTTAACAGAAATAGTTAAGTATCTTGACATTGAGTATTTACAAGAAAAGATTAGTCACCTTGCAGATATAAGCTTTATATCATACGCTCATACCCCATGTAGTAACTGGCAAATGATAGACTTCTCTAAAGAAGAAGATAGTGTTAATTGACATAGGAATTGGAAAGCACGATATGCCTTTAATGTTATATAATTTATATTATGTTAAATAGAGTTTTCATGAACTCCCCTCTCAATCTTTGATTACTCTTAGTATACATTTTCTTGGGCATAAAAAAAGAGCTCCAGTATTGAAGCTCTTTTTATTAATGTTGATGTGGCGAATATTATTCGTCACCAAGTGCGTCTAATTTTTCAGAAACTTCTACAGTCTTAGCATTCATTTTCAATTGGCTATAGATGTATCTCAAAGATTCTAATGCAGTTCTGTTCTGAGCATCAAGTTCTAAAACTCTTTCCCAGTATGGCATTGCCGCTTTAAGCTTAGCATTAATTTCGCTTTCCATCGCTTTTGATTTTTTGATGTCTGCAGATGTAATGCCTAAGTTGTTTTTTTCTTTCATTAACTCAACAGCTTCGTTGTAGTTCAACACAGCTAAGTTGAAGTTAGCGTTGAAGTTTTCTGGCTCTAACTCAACAGCTTTAGCGTAAGCTTCTTCAGCTTTATCTTTGTTATCAAGCTCTTCGTGCATAACTCCTAAAGTGAAATAAAGGTTAGCGTTATCTGGCTCTTTTGCAATAGCCTCTTCTAATCCTTTTTGTGCTTCGTCCACTTTATCCATCTGTATCAATGTGTTGATTTCAGATTTTGTAAAGGTTGTATTTTCAGGGAATGCCTTCTTGGCTTTACGAATTACCTCTAGCGCCTTCTCGTTGTCTTTATTTACTACACTTTCGATATAGATTAATGAATTATAGATATCCTCACTCTTATAATCTAAATCATTAATAAGTTTGTAATAGTTAACAGCGGCAGTTTTGTAGTCCTCTCCTGACTGAGCAGATAAACCAGCATAGATATAACCAGTTGTATCTTTAGGCATTACCAACTGAGTTTTAGTGAAGTATTTCACTGCTTCTTCAGTATTCTGTGCCTGGTAGTTTTCCACTCCTTTGTTTAAGTAGTAGCTCCACAATGTTTGTAATTGCTGAGATTTTAATACAGGTAAACCATTAGCATCAGAAATGTAATATTCTTTATTTCCACCCAACTCATCAGCTTTAGCGAAAGATTCCATTGCAGTTTTCAATGGAGCATCATCTAAATTTTTATACTGAGCGTTAGAGGTTGTATCTAAAGAAGTGTATATCAACCCTTTATAATACCATGTCTTACCATCCTCTTTTGTTTTTTCGTGTTCAGTGGCAGCATCTATAATGTCCTTCGCCTCTCCTAAATTTCCATCTTCTCTTGCCTTTTCAGCCTGATTAATCTTGGGCTTTTTTTGTCCAAAAGAATAACCAGCCACGCATGATGCAGCCAGTAATAAAATTAATCGTTTCATAAATTGATATTAATTATAGTCTAGTTGTGTTTTAATTTTACTCTTCTCCTTCTCCTTCATTTGGAGTAGTTGTATCTGTGTTTTCGTTTTCGATATCCTCTACATTTTCATCTATCTCCTCTACCTCTACTTGTTCTATTTTCTCTACAGATGAAATGCTGTCTTTATCGCTCAACTTGATAAGCTTCACTCCTTGCGTAGCTCGTCCCATTACACGTAAGTCTTTTACTGCCAGCCTTATGGTAATACCAGAACGATTGATAATCATAAGGTCATCCGTATCTATTACCTCTTTTATTGCAACAAGTTTGCCAGTCTTTTCCGTAACGTTTATGGTTTTTACACCTTTACCGCCACGCTTAGTAATTCTGTAATCTTCTACCAAAGATCTTTTTCCGTATCCATTTTCAGAAACTACCATAAGGTTAGCTTCATCACGACTGATACAAACCATACCTACTACGATATCGTCATCACTTTCTAAGGTTACACCTCTTACTCCAGATGCTGTTCTTCCCATTGGTCTTACATCTGACTCATGGAAATGTATGGCTTTACCGTTTCGTTTGGCTATAACAATGTGGTTATCTCCATTGGTAAGTTTAACTTCTAGCAGCTTGTCACCCTCTTTGACCGTGATGGCATTAATACCATTTTGTCTTGGTCGAGAATACGCCTCCAATGAAGTTTTCTTAATGGTACCATTTACAGTACACATCATTACGTAGTTATTTTTTACGTAATCTTCATCGGTTAAACTTTCTACATTGATTACCGCACGTACATTATCGCCAGACTCTATGTTAATTAGGTTCTGGATGGCTCTACCTTTTGAGTTTTTGCTACCTTCAGGTATTCCGTAAACTTTTTTCCAGAATAGTTTACCGCTGTCAGTAAATATTAAAAGGTAATTGTGTGCCTTGGCTATGAATAGCAATTCAGTGAAGTCATCATCTTTAGTAGCTACTCCGCGAGAGCCAACTCCTCCCCTTGCCTGAGTTCTGTAGTCAGATAATGCCGTTCTTTTGATGTAGCCTTGGTGCGAAATAGTGATTACCATTTCGTCATTAGGAATCATATCTTCTACAGTGATGTCGTCAGCACTGTGTACGATTTCTGTTCTACGGTTGTCTCCGTATCTTTCTTTTATTCCTTGAAGCTCTTCTTTAATGATATCCATTCTTCTTTCTTCACGAGCAAGAATGTCTTTTAAGTCAGTAATTAAAGCTTTAACTTCTTCATATTCTTTTTGAATCTTATCTCTTTCAAGACCAGTTAACCTTTGAAGTCTCATCTCCAATATGGCTTTGGCTTGAATTTCACTTAATTCAAACTTCTCTATTAAGCCAGATTTTGCCTCATCAGGATCTTTAGAGTTTCTGATTAAGTCGATAACCTCGTCAAGATTGTCGAGCGCGATAAGGTAACCTTCTAAAATGTGCGCTCTTTTTTCAGCTTCATCTAACTCAAATTGTGTTCTTCTGATAACTACCTCATGTCTATGGTCAACATAATGCACTATCAAATCTTTGAGGTTGAGTGTTTCAGGTCTGCCTTTTACCAAAGCAATGTTATTAACACCAAATGAAGATTGAAGCTGAGTGTATTTATATAAATGATTAAGAACAATGTTAGGAATAGCGTCTTTTTTAAGATCGTATACTATTCTTAAACCGTTTCTATCAGATTCATCTCTGATATCAGAAATACCTTCTAATTTTTTGTCATTAACTAAAGCAGCCGTTTTTTCAATCATGCTGGCTTTGTTAACCATGTAAGGGATTTCTGTGATAATGATTTGCTCTTTACCTGTTTTGGTAGTGTCAAATTCTGCCTTAGCGCGCATTACTACTCTACCTCTACCGGTTTCAAAGGCTTGTTTTACGCCTGAGTAGCCGTATATGATACCACCTGTAGGAAAGTCAGGAGCAGTAATGTACTGCATCAATCCTTCTATGGTAATTTCATTATCATCAATATATGCACAGATACCATCTACTACTTCAGTTAGGTTATGGGGTGCCATGTTAGTGGCCATACCCACCGCAATACCACTGGTACCGTTTAGTAGTAGGTTAGGTAATTTACCAGGAAGTACAGATGGTTCTTTTAATGAGTCGTCAAAGTTTGGCTGATAGTTTACGGTATTTTTATTGATATCCGTAAGCATTTCTTCAGCTATTCTTTTTAGCCTTGCTTCGGTATAACGCATGGCCGCAGCAGAGTCACCATCAATGGAACCAAAGTTACCTTGGCCATCAACTAGTGGATAACGAAGAGACCACTCTTGAGCCATACGCACCATGGTGTCGTATACTGCAGCATCACCGTGTGGGTGATACTTACCAAGCACCTCTCCTACAATTCTCGCTGATTTTTTATAAGGCTTATTATAATTTACGCCTAGCTCGATCATACCGTAAAGGATTCTTCGGTGCACGGGCTTAAGTCCATCTCTCACATCCGGTAACGCACGCGAAATAATAACCGACATAGAGTAATCTATGTAGGCTCCTCTCATTTCATCCTCTATGTTAATAGGGATTATTCCTTGTCTGCCGGCCGGCAAATTTTCATTCGATCCTTCAGCCATAAAGTATTATATAGTCATTTATCTTAAATCAAGGCGAATTTACGCAATTAAAGCAGCAATTAACAATGTTACTTTAACAATTATTGCCTTTATGTGAATAAAAACGGGTGTTTAATCACCACTTGAATAGATTACGATATGCAATTGACTCATAGCGTATTAATCTCTATCAATATGGATGCATTTTTTTCTTGTTTTTACCTTTGTATTTTATCAATACAGGGTAGTTTTCTCCGTGATGAGGGTTTTGCTTTTTGTAGATAGGATGCACACGGCTTCTGTATAACTTATCGCCATGTTGATGATTGATTTGTGTAGTGCATTGCTTTAGTACGCATTTTCTTAATTCAGGAATTCGGTAGGTGATACCAAAATTAAGATAAGCAGCATTCATGGAATGGTTCACTTGCAAGCCCGAAGACTCAGGTAAGTTTACTTTAAAGCTTTTTATGTCAAAACTAGGACGAACAAAGACCCTGAAGTATTCTGACATTTGCCTTTCAAAGGTAGTTCCTATGTTAAAGTACACGCCTTTATTTACAAATTCTTTGTCAAATTTTTTGGATAGAGCAAAGGCTCCTACTTGGGCATCAACCACAATGTTGTAAGCATAGTACCTATAAACTCTGGCTCCTAAAATAAGATAATACTTTTTATAGAAAGCACTGCCGAAGTTAGGTTCGTATGAGCTGATTTGATCTTTATAAACATTGGGCGCAAAGGTGCCAGGTCTGTGATATTCAAAGTTGAACCCTGCTCCTATTTTATATCTATCAAATTCGTAATGAAGAGTTAAATTCAAAGGGATGCTGTGCCCCGGTGCTTTAAATTTCAGATCTGTGGTATCACCATTAACAGCGAAGTTTTCAGGGTTGTTGTTAGACACATTGTCTCTATTCACTACCGTGTTAAACCAGTAAGCGTAGCCCCTGCCTCCTACTACATCTGATTTACCATCAAAAATAATGGGTAGACTGTCTGGTTGCTGTAATAAAGAAAACTCAGACAGGTCCTGACTGTAAAATGTACGGCCATAGCCTGTAGAGAAACTCCAATGAATTTTGCTTAAGATTTTGCGTAGTCCGCTGGTGTTGGTGGGGTCTGCGTAAAAGTGATCTAGAGGAATAGACAGGTGTTTACCTTCTTCCTGTGCTGAAGCTTGCTGTGGATTGATTATTAATGAGGCTCCCACCATACCTACAACTAAAAAAAATACATGTAATCTTTTTAAGAACATGTTATATTTATAATAATTCCTCAGCTTCAAATCCTGTTAACCTTAGCTTCTAACTAGGTTAGTTGTAATAAGTTTTAAACCGACAATATTAACCAATATTTTGGTAGTAAAAGAACAATTCAACCCTTATTTATTCATTTTCATCGATATTTCCCTATGCTCTTATGCATATTTCTATCATTATCTTACTTAAGTCATATAATATACATAATTTTTGTGACGATCATGTCCGCAGGGCAAATAAAGATTAAAATAATATTGGAGTAGTAACGGTAATACGGCCAACATATTTTAGAATAGGCAATAAAAAAAGGGATAGTGATAGCTATCCCTTTTTTTAATATTATGTAGGCTGTGATTATGCCTCTTCTTTCAATTCAATTTGAGATGAGATTTTCTCATATTTAGCTTTCACTTCTGCATCAGATGAGATCGCTTTTTTAACAGCTTGATAAGCTTTACCTCCATCAGGCATCATTTTAGTAGCTAATGTTTGGATTACATCACCGATAGCCTTTTTTCTATCATTTACTATTTCGTTGATTTGATCCATGAACTTCTTTTCAAAGTCGTTAGCAGGTTCTGCTCCTTTAGAAAGCTCATTAAATCTAGCCCCATCAATTCCGTCTTGGTTTTTTACCATAGATGATGTCACATCTCTGATTTCGCTTACCATAGTAGCTTTTACATCTTCAATGATGGCATATCTTCTAAGGTTTTCATCAGTTACGTAGTCTGCATCACCTTGAGCAAAAGCGTTGTTTCCTGCTAAGAATAAAGTGAATGCTAGGACTAAAAAACTTAACTTCTTCATTTTGTATATCTATTAATATGTGTAAAAAAGGTTATTTCAACTTAATAAACCTCGAATAAAGGCTTTTTGATTTAGGATTTCAAACTTTTTATTTGAAAAGTGGTAAATTCTTCGAAAAACACCGTTTTTTATTGACTTCTTCTATATGTGTAATCCAACGAAGAGTAGGTTTGAAATATTGTTTCTCCCTTTTGTACGTCATAGGTAAACGATTCTTCTTGTGCCTTTGTCTGATTGCCGCGCATATTGAATGTTACTTGTTGTGATCCTACGGGTAAGTTTACTCGCTTGTAATATATGCTGTGCGGCAGTGTTTGCCAGTTTCTAGTATCGGCCTTTTCCGTTAGAGCATTAAATATACTTACTGCTGTACCCAATCCATCTTTTTCATTTCTTGCTGCTTTTTCCGCTGCCTTTTTTAATGCTACCCTAAGCAGTGCTTTTCCAAATTCTTGTATCATACGCTCTTGCAGCGTTTTAAATGCAATGGCATTCACGTCTTCTCCTAATTGAAGTTTATGACTTTTGCCATTTACGCTTAAAGTTGCGTTTGTGTATACTTCATTTCTTTCTACATATTTAGGAAAAGCTACGCGGAATGCACTTAAATCTCCTAAGCTACTTTCTCCGGTCTCTTTGTTTACAGGTACTGCAAACGGAAAGCTAAAGCCGTATTCGTCATTAGTGAAGTTTACCACCCCACCTTGACCTTTTACCACTACAAAGTTAATGCTCCATTCTGATTTTATAGGACCTAAACCGTTGTTCCAAAAGAATACTAATTCACCGCCCTGTTGTGGCTCATACTTATAATCTGGCATGCCAAATTGCTCTTTGAAATAGGCAAACTCATCGTCAAAACCTGTTAAATAGGCCGTACGCAAAATATCTTCTTTTAACTGTGTTGGGGCTGTTAGCTTAAATAATGTTAAATATTCTTTGTTGTAGATATCTAAAGCATTTCTATAAGCGATAAATGCATTGTTATAATCGTGCTTTGCGTCATAAATAATGCCCATGAGGTTGTGAATGAAAGCATCTTCTTTATACTTCTTATCGCTTTTGTATTTATCACTGAGCTGATTTAGCCTAATGTTTAACCGCCTACATTCTATCAGCGCATTATCATATTGATTAAGCTTCAAATAATTTAGCGCTTTATAGTAAAGGATGAGTAGTTTTTCATGATCCTCTCCCCTATAGTCAGCAAACATGGGGTTGGTAAGGAATGATACACCTTCATTGAGGTAGTTTACCTGATAATCTTCATTAAAAAGGTAAGCCTTTTCGAAATACTTGTTGCTTTCTTCATACTCGCCTAGCATGCTAAGTACCACGCCTCGGTTCATGAAATATAACAGTTTGTTTTTTCCTTTAGTGAGTTTTTTCTCTTTACTCACTAAAACTTGGTTGGCACCTTTGATATTGCCGCTTTCAAATTGTCTGTTAAAATCAGTGTTAATTTCGTAGTATGTGGCACACGAAGATAGGAATAATAAATAGCTGAATATGAGGTAATTAAAGCCTTTCATCTATTAAAAAAATGAAATTATAGTTTGGATAAAAAAATAGAAAAGTCCCTCGAGTTGATTTCAAGGGACTAAAGTATCTATTAATTTTCTATGTATTTTTTAATCTCTTCCTGACCGTACCATACTCTCTTGTTAGTCTCTAAGTCAGTAAGATATAAAGTAGTAATGTAGTTGACTACTTTCTTTTTGTTGTAAGAGTCTGTTTCAGAAGTCATAGTTCCGAAAAGCATTAGGTTAGCTCCGTACTCTTTACCCCAGCTGGCAGCTGTTTCTGGTGAAGCAAACTCTTGTTGATCAGCTCTTTCTTCTCTTAGTTTTTCTCTGAATTCAGGAGATTCTACCAGATCAGCTAAACCTGAGTTGAAAATCTCCATTTCAAATTTCTTGATATAGTTGTCAGAGTCTATATGCTCACTAGTTTTGTTTTTAATATACCCTACAATGATAGCAGGCGTTTTTCCTAAATCACTAGAATATTGTTGATATCTAGGACTATTTAAAAACTGTTGTACTACTTTATTAGCTACTTTTTTTGAATCCACATCGTTCCATCTACCACTTAAGTCGATTTGTTGATCTGGACTAACACGTGTTACAGTACGCTGAGAACATGAAAATGATATGAAACCCACCAGCGCACATAAAGCAAAGGTTTTGATAAAATGAGTCATTGTAAATAAAGTTATATTTTTAACGAAAGTTTTACGTTCAAAAACCTTGCCGATAATGTATTAGGTACAGCATATTGGTCATTATTTACATCATTGATCCATGTGTAAGATATCGCATTTGAGGTACCTAGTAAATTCAAGATTTCTGCACTTAAAGTTAGGCTTCTTTTTTTATTATATTTCTCTGTATTTAAATAAAAAATCTTAGAAAAGCCAACGTCTAGCCTTCTATACGTTGCTCCGTTAAAAACGTTTCGTTGTTCAATTTCTTGCGGAGGACCAAATGGAAGTCCGGTCCCAAGAAATAAGCTTAAACTAACTCTAACAGTAGGGTTTGTAGGTAAATGATCTTGAAAAAATATAGCTAAGTTTAGCCTTTGATCTGTGGGGCGCCTTATATAACCACGGTTGTCTGCTTCTAAATCTTCTCTTACATTCATTACTCCTAAGCTAAACCATGATTGAGTTCCTGGTACAAATTCACCGCTAATTCGCATATCAAAGCCAGTGGCAAATGCTTTGGTGTCATTGTTAGCATAGTATCTGAGCTTTACATTATCAATGTCATAGGCTACTATATCAGACATTTTTTTGTAATAAATTTCACCTGTAAATTTGAATTTACGTTCCCACCAATTTAATTTCATATCCATACCTGCAATAATATGCATGGATTTTTGAGCTTTTAAATTGGTGTTTAGGCTCCCGTCATAGCCGCGCATTTCACGGTAAAATGGTGGTTGCTGATACACTCCTACTGCACCCGTGAAAATGATATCTCTTTCCCAACTAGGCTTGTATGAGAGCTGAAGTCTGGGGCTTATGAGTAATTCGCCATTAAGGTCAGTGTAATTGAACCTGAGGCCGTAAGTAGCAGATAAACCTTTGTCGAAGTACGATGTGTTTTGGACAAATCCGGTGTATTGGCTCTTTGAAATATTATTATCAGCCGATGTTTTATCTATATCCAATACGTAGTCAGCAGAATCACGGAAGGCATATTCATCTAATTGGTCATCAATATCTTGATACGAATAACCGAAGCCAAATTGTAATATATTATCATCATCTAGCGTGTAAGTATTTCTATTTTCTATATTAATAATATTTGCGTCAAGAATATTACGCCCATAGTCATAATTAGAACCTATACCTCTGATGTAAATACATTCGTTAAAAGAGCCTGAACTAGTGTTTTTGTCAACATCACATAACCTATAGCCTCCTTCTACATCGGTATATTCTCTTTCAGAAGCTTTAACGCCAGAAACAATAAGGTCACTGGTTAGCTTATTGTTGAATTTATGAGATAATTTTAACCCACCTTGGTAAGTGTCATATTCTAATATTTCGCGACCTTCAAAGGCAACATACAGTCTTAATGATTGATTAAATGTTCCAAAATCAGTTTCTCTGCTGGCCGGTTCAGTAAGGTACCGGTTTCTGGCATAAGAGGTTAATACACCTAAATGAGTGTTTTTACTTATTTGATACCCCACATAGCCTTGTACATCGGTAAAACGTGGTAGATATTGACCTTGAGTTTCTAAAGTGTTTAATAAATATTGAGCAGATTTATGCCTTACTCCTGCTACATAAGTTACTTTTTCATCGGGAGAAGTGCCTTCTACATGTGCTGACCCTCCTAAAAGATGCACACTCGCACTTGCGGCAAATGATGTAGGTTCTTTGTATTTTACATTTAGCACAGAAGATAATTTATCTCCATATTTAGGTTGCCACCCACCTGCCGAAAACTCTACATTTTCAACAAGATCAGAGTTAACAAAACTTAAGCCTTCCTGTTGCCCGCTGCTTATTAAAAATGGGCGGTAGATCGGAATATCATTTACATACACAAGGTTTTCATCAAAACTCCCCCCTCTTACGGAGTAGGCAGATGAAAGCTCATTATTACTGACTACGCCTGGCAGCGTGGTTAATATTTTGTTGAAATCTCCGAATGGAGTTACCAAGCTCTGTGCTGAGATAGGTTCTATTCGTGTGGCGCTGACTTTTTCTCGCTCTGACTCACGGTAATCAGCAATTTCTACTCCACGTAATACTTCCGTTTTTTCAATAAGTGTAATGCTAATGTCTGTGTTTTGATTGGCAATTACTTCAATGTTTTTTTCTTGCGGCTCATGTCCTATGTGGTGAAATAATAAAGTGACAGCACCTTCTTTGAGAGATAATTTATAATGCCCTTTTGAGTTACTTGTTGTACCTACTGAAGTACCTTTAATTTGTATTGTAGCATCAGAAAGAGGAGTATTATTACTGCTATAAATGGTTCCGCTAACGGTTCCATTTTGGGCAAAGCATATAGTAATAAAAAAGAGGTAGGTAAAGGTTGTTAATATAAGTTTCATCAACGGTTTTTTGAGTATTACCTAAACGTTCTTTAGGTCAATTATTGTCTGTTCTGGAGTGGAAGATTTAAAAACAAAGCTACCTGCAACTAAAACATCTGCTCCTGCATCAATTAATTTTCTTGCATTGCCCTGGTTTACGCCTCCATCAATTTCAATTAAAGTATTGGCATTGTTTTTTAATATAAGTTCCTTTAATTCAGATACTTTATCATATGTTTTCTCAATGAATTTTTGCCCACCAAAACCAGGATTTACAGACATGATGCAGACTAAGTCAATATCCTGTATTACGTCTTTTAATAATGAAACTGGAGTATGAGGGTTAAGCGCTACTCCGGCTTTAATGCCTAAGTTTTTAATTTGCTGCAGGTTTCTATGTAAGTGTGGGCATGCCTCATAGTGAACTGATATAGATTCAGCACCAGCTTTATGAAAAGCCTCTACATAATTCTCCGGTTTTTCAATCATTAGATGTACATCTAATGGTTTCTTTGCGTGCTTATTAATGGCTTCTGTTACCGGTATTCCAAAGGAAATATTAGGAACAAAAATACCATCCATAATGTCTACATGAATCCAATCGGCATCACTTCTGTTGAGCATCTCTACTTCTGACTGCAAATTCGCGAAATCAGCTGCCAATACTGACGGGGCTATTAACGGTTTTTTCATGCCCTCAAAGATAAAAAAAACAACTAGTTTTTAATTACTTTAAATGTCTGTAAGTCTTTACCTGAGTTAATAATTAATTGATATACTCCTCGAGGAAGGTTTTTAAGTGAAATTGTTTTATCTGCTTTATTTATATTATAGGGTGTATCTGTTATTGTTCCACCTACAGCATTATATAGTTTAACTTGGTAGACACCATTTGGAGATTCAATAAATATAAGATCATCAGTAGGGTTAGGGTAAATTCTTAAATCAGTATCTATTTTATTATCTACTGCAGTTACTTTTGTATGCTCGTACCCTCCTATTCCATAACCAATTCTATCATCCGGGTTATTGTATTGCGATGCATTTTCTAATAGTAATTGGCGCAGTTGTATCGCAGTTTTTTCAGGGAATTTTTGCCACAAGCATGCCATTAATCCTGAGATAATTGGCGAGGAAAATGACGTGCCGTTGCCACTATTTACGTAACCCAATTCGTTAATAAAGCTAACCCCTGAGCCTAATGCAGCTACCTCAGGTTTTACTCTACCATCACTGGAGGGGCCGTAGCTACTGAAATATGATGGCGCATAATTACTACTTACGCTTCCTACAGAAATGACATTTTCTGCATCAGCAGGCGTGGTAATATAATGCCAAGGGGTATCGCCTTCATTGCCGGCACTTACAACCACAATTATTCCTTTATTTGTAGCATGATTTACGGCTTTGGCTATAGGCGTTGTTTTGCCATCAAAATCTTCGTAAGTATGGTTCATTACCGCATTATCAAAATCATAATACCCCAATGAGCTGTTAATAATATCTACACCTATACTGTCAGCCCTCTCTGCTGCTATCAACCAATTGTATTCTTCTACAAGGTATTCACTTTGATTATTTTCAGTAACATATAAAAGGTATTCAGCTTCATATGCACTGCCCTCAAAGGTGCCAGATGTAGAGCCTGCTGTTATAGAAAATACATGCGTTCCATGATTGCCTGAGCTATAAATATCATCAGTATTATTAACAAAATTGTATGAGTCAATCAACCGATTTGAATTGAATATGTGTTGCAATCCCTCAATAGTATTTACTCCACTAAAACCACCATCGAAAAATGCCATGGAAATACCTTTTCCTGTAAACCCATCGCTGTGTAATTTATCAATACCAGACATTGCTAATTGGCGATTGGAAGCCATATTGGCACTTGTTTTAGTATTAATATTTTTTTCAGAGCCTTTTACTTTACCTACAAGAGTAGGTACTGAGGGGCCAAGTAGTATTGTAGTGTCTACGAATGATAAGTTGACAATTTCTTCATTATAGGTACTTTCATATTCACAAATGGCTAGGTTTAACCATTTTGAAATATATTTGATTTCCAAATCTTTGCTTTTGAGCTCGTCTATATAGGAAGAATTGACGGGTAAATCTGTAGGGTCTATATCAATATTTTGTTTACTGCGTCTATCGATTGATTTTTGGCTTAAGTAATTTTCAGGATGTGCTAAAAGCTCGTCTGAGACGGGTTTATCTACGAAATAAACAGCATATTGATTTTGTGCTGATACATTGAAACCGAAAAAAATAAAAAAGATAAAGAGCCATTTACTTAAGGGCATAATTTATGAGGCTTTGTTTGAATATTTTACCTGATACAATTTGTTGTTGACCAATACAATCGGCATCGGTACAATATTCTAAATTAGTTTTTTCTGAGTAAATTAAACCAACATTCAATCCATATACATCGAAAGATTTCTCATATTCTACGGTATAGTCTTCATTGTTTTCTTTTATTACGGTTAGAGTATTGGCAACAGTGTCACTTTTTAAGGTGAACGAATGACTTAAGCTGTCAATGATGTATTCGTCTTCTTCCAACGTATTGGAAGCGTTGGCATTCCATGATTTCCCATTTTCAACAGGAAAAGTTAATCTTACTGTAGGTGTATTATTATCCGTTATGATAAGTTGATTGTTGGTTCTTCTTACGGGCTGAGCATCGCTGAAAGTCCAGCTGTCCGTGTTATTATGTCTGGTGTATCGGTACAATACGTATGCTAACTCATTGGTTTGAGTGTAAAACGAATCAGCAAGTACTACCTTAAGGCTATATTGGTTTGTATCTATCTCTCCTGTTACTTTAAAGTCAATTTCGTTGATAGTATAAATATATTCATTACCAGTTTGCAGCGGAAAGTAATTATAACCTACTCGCTCTCCATCAGGAGCAATCTCAGAGTCATTGCAAGAGTAAAAGGCTATGATGATAGTACAGCATAGTATACCTAAAATATATCTCATGCTTGAATATAAAAAAAAGAACGGCAAAACCGTTCTTTTAAAATATAAAAAAGGACTTTATTACTTAGTTGATAGATTCTCTAACTTTAGAAGTATACTCTCTTAAGGCAGTTTTAAAATCAACTTTATCGTCTTCCATTTTATTAATTATATAAATGGCGGCAAATACGTGAGTCAATTTCTCCCCTTCATCAGCTCCGTTTACTTCAATGTTTAGAGGCTGTTCTTCAACCAAATTTTCCTCTGCTTCTATCAATTCTTCAATCTTATGGTTTTCTACCAACCTTTTTATTTCAGGAATTTTCATTGATTTGTTAGTTTAATTTTCCAATTAATTCAACCACCGCATCTTCCTTACTAGTAGATACCGTTTCAACAAGTTCTCCATTTTTAAATATTGCAAAAAATGGAAGATTAGTAACCCCTGCTAATTTTCTAGCTTCCGGATTTTTTTCTGCGTCAACATCTACAAACTGCACATCAGAAAACCTTTCGTCTCCCGATAATCTCTTAAATTTTGGTGAGAATAATCGGCAACTACCACACCAGCCTGCAAAATATTTTACTACTACTTTTTCGTTATCTTTTATAGTAGCTATAAAATTGTCGTCAGTTAATACTTCTACAGCCATAATTTTATTTTTAGCTTTAATTTAATAATATCAATAATAACAGCGAGCTGTTATGTCAAGTTTAATTTTCTGCTAAACAAGAAAAAATCTCTTAGATTTACGTCATTAAATTAATGGATTATATTGATCGTATAATAAAGATTATCTATGGCGTTAAAAACATTTGTAAAAGTAAGCGAAGTAACTAACCTTTCTGATGCTAGGTATTGTGCAGGTATGGAAGTTAATCTACTTGGCTTTAACTTAATAGAAAGTCACCATGCATTTATGCCTTTAGACAAATACAAAGAAATAACAGAGTGGTTGTCGGGCGTTGAATATGTAGCTGAAGTAGATGGTGCTAGTGTAAGTGAGATAAGTGAAATTGTTAGCCAGTATGCACCTAATTATATACAAATCACTGATAGTGGTATTGCAGAAGAGTTAAAGCAATATGATTTACCAATAATATTAGAAGCCAAGTTAAACGACATTTCTTCAATAAATGCAGATAATTTTGAGTTGATTCTGATTAAAAATGAATCAGACGCAGCGCTAAGTAATGAGGAAATTCAAATGATTAAAGGATGTGGTTTTGCTGCTAAACTACTTATTGGTAGCGGTATAACCGAAAAAAATGTAGAAGAGCTTATAAAAGAAACCGGAGCAAAGGGTATAGCGCTTACAGGTAGTGCTGAGCTTCGCCCCGGTTATAAAGATTATGATGAGTTAGCCGATATACTGGAAGTTCTGGAAGATGATCCTTTTATCTAACCTTGATCGTACTTTTACCCTTTTTCCTTTGAGAGATGTTAGTATCGAATAAGTAAGATAATCCTAAATTCAAGGCTAAATACTTGCTATCTAAATTATCATAAAAATAGTATACATCTTGTATGATAGCTGGGTCACCTTTACCTCTAATGGTGTGGCCCAGTGTAAATCTTACATCAAAAGCAATTGAATGTGTGTTTGGAAGGTCAAAAACTAAACCTGTTCCCACATTCACGCCAAGTTGCAGTCTATTAGGGTCGTCAATGAGCAAATCATTAGGGCCTAGTTCATCTTCAGGCTTATCGAAAGTCATGGTCAAATCTCTGGTTGCAGTAAAGAAATCTTCTTCTAAAATCTCACTAGACGTGTAAGATCCTCCCCCACTGAGCCAGTAACTGATTACCGGGCCCGCACCTACATACCATTTAAATGCTCGGTTTCTCCCTATTTTCTCTTTAAAGTTTACACGGTAAAGAATAGGAGCTTCAATATAGTTTTCGTGAATATTGTATTCCCCTGTTTTATCAATTTTACTTTCAACGATTGACCCTTTTCGACTGTAAAGAAGATCAACTTGAAGGTAAAAACGTTCTTTCACCTCAATGGCCATTGTTAATCCCCCAAAATAGCCTATTTTCGGAGATGTTTTTACTGAGTCTCTAAAGTCTTTACTGGCATATCGTAGCTTCGAAGCTTGTATGCCTATACGTGGACCGATAAGCAATTGAGCTTGAGATGTGTGGATATCGAGAAAAAATAAGCCAATGACTAAAATAAATATGAGATTTGCCTTTTTAATAGCTTGTTTCATTTTGTTAAAAAAGTATATTCTTTTGCAAAAAAAATTAATAACACCAACTTTACACTTTAAATCCAGATTTTTTTAATTTAAATTGACACCCCAATATATGATTTTTTTTAGTTTCGAGATATATTTATTTTAATTTTCGAAACGTTAGCTTTGCAGACTTTATTTGATATAGTTGGATTTAAGTTAATAAATTTTTGTTATCGAGATGATTATGATTATTAAACTCAGTAATGGGTAAACATTTTTTCACATTTATATTTTTATTTTTAACGTTATCGCTGGCCTCTTTTGCACAGGAGGCTCCGGTGTATAATCACTATTATAATAACTTGTATTTGCTATCTCCTGCAGAAATAGGAAATTCAGGTTATATGACGGTTGACTTTATCCATAGGCAGCAATGGAGAGGTATTGAGGGGGCTCCTGTTGCTAATACTTTTACTTTTCAGACTCCCTTTAACTTTAAGCAAAGTTCGGTTGGTTTCATGATTAGGAATTTTAGTAGAGGTTTAATTACTACTAATGATATATTAGGTTCCTATTCATATAAATCTTACCTAACTAAAAATGCCTCTTTACATTTTGGAATGTCTCTAGGTATAACTAGCAATTCCATAGATATGAATGAAATAGACGATCCTGATGATCCTATTTTGGCGCAATACACCAATAACAATATGCAGCCAGTGGGAAATTTTGGTTTTAAACTAAGAACAAAAGGAGGTCTTAATTTAGGCGTTAGCTTGCCCAAACTTTTCAGAACAACTTATTTGAATGAATCGAGCTTTCAAAGCTATGAGTTCTCTCCTTTAGATGAAGTTCAAACTATGCTTTATTTTAAGAAGCATTTAGACAAAAAAATTGTTACCAGAAGAAGAGGTAGAATGAAGCGCAGGGTAGAAATTGAAGATGCTTATGCGCCTCTTCAGCTTTATTTTATGTATAAATACTCATCTACTGTTAATGAAAGAATTGAAGTTTTAGGTACACTTAACCTCAATGAGAATGTATGGATTGGTGGCGCATATAGATTGAACTATGGAGCAGCCGGTTTATTTGGGTTTAAAGCTGGAAATTTGCTATTTAGTTATGCTTATGAACCGGCAAGCACTTGGGTTGAAGGTTATACGCAGGGATCCCACGAAGTTCAGTTAACAATTAGAATTGGTGAGAAGAAAAAGGTTGAACGGAAGAAACCTATGCTCAGAACTCTTGAAAAAACCGAAACTCATAAGGCTAGATTCTCTACCGATGATATCTCCGAAGGGTTAGGTCAGGATAAAGGTGATGCCAAAGAGAAAAAATACTATGTAGTAGTTAAGTCCTTCAGAGACTTTAATTCTGCGGATGCTTTTGTAAGAAGAATGGCTGAAAAAGAATTGTATACTAATATATTTTACAATAAAATAGATAAACAGTACCATGTGTATAGCTATCAGACTACTAAGTTAAAAGAGGCTAATGAACAGCGCAGAGCGGTACAAGAATTAACTAAGTATAAGAGCGTTACCATTATTACTGTAGAGCAATAAGGTTACTTTAGACCATGTTAGTTTAATTAATTGATAAACCTGACCAATAATTATGCGTTTCCTTAAAATCTCTGTTGTCTTTATTATATCATGGCTTTGTATAAATGTTTCGTTTGCGCAATATGTAAATATTGCGAAGGTTGATCCAAGCAGTGCAATGCCTGGGCAGGAAGTTGAAATAAAAGGAACTGGCTTTGATTCGGGTTCTAAAGTTTATTTCAGTAGCATAAAGGCCACTAATGTTACTTTTGTCTCTAGTCAATTACTAAAGGCAACGGTACCTGCAGGAGCTCCTTATGGATTTGTTACTGTAAATACAGCTAGTGGTTTAACTGCATATAGTCCTAATTCTTTTATGGTCAATTTTGGTGGTGTTGATGATTTAGCCACTAATTCTTTTACTTCTAATATTATAACAGACTCTAAGGGAATGCCTTATGAGGTTTGTTTGTGTGATGTAAACAGCGACAGTAAAAGTGATATTATTCTATCTCATGAAGCCGCTAATGGTCTTTCTTTATATCTGAATAACTCAACCAATGGTACGCTTTCTTTATCTCCTCCTACCTCTATAAATATAAGTGCACTAACTCGTAGCGTAGACTGTGGCGATTTAAATGGTGATGGAGTGCCTGAACTTGTAGCAGTGGAATTTGCTGCAGCTCAGGGCGAAGTAACTAGAATATTTATCCTAACAAAGAGTGGAACAAGTTACACTTTAAATAAAACTATTGATTTAGGTACTACTGTATCAATAAGACAAATTAAAATTTATGATGTTGACAAAGATGGCAAGCCTGATTTGGTTTTCACGGATCAGGAATTGACAAAGCAAAGAATTGGGGTGTTAAGAAACACTTCAAGTGGAACAATAAATTTTGATAATACTCCAGAGCTTTTTACTTCATCAGGAGGTACAGGTGGTAGTGTGGGACTTGCAATTGGGGATTTTAATTTAGATGGACAGGCTGATGTAGCTTTTTCAAAATTGAATTCTAGCGATATGACTACATTGAAAAACGCTAGTGCTCCTAATAACTTTAGTTTTACCTCAGGGACATTTTTTAGCACAGGCTCAAATATTATATTCAAATTATTAAATGTAGATGTAAATGATGACGGAAAGCCTGATATAGTGCTAAACAACGCTTCAACTAATTCGCCTGGAGCAGCCTATTTGTTAAATAACTCAAGTGATGCTTCTCTTTCTTTTGGTAGTGTCAAACGGTTTGGTAAGTTTAGTTCCTATGGTATAGGAACAGCTGATTTTAATGGTGATGGGATGGCTGATTTCTTTGAAGGAAGTCCCAGTATTGAGACCATTAACTTCTTTCAGGGAGGAAAATTAAATACCACCATCGCAGTGAGTAGTGTTATTAATTCAAGATATATGCATGCAGCTGATATCAATAATGACGGAAAGCCCGATGCTGTATATACTAAGTTTAGAAATGGAGCTGGTCAATTTGGTATTTTAATTAATGAAAATTGTGCTACACCAATTATTTACCCTGAAGGTCCAATTACAGATTGTACTGGTGATCCTGTAATACTAAAAGTACAATCTTTACCAGGGGCTGTATATAGTTGGTCAAATGGAGGAAGTCCAGTGGGTACAAACTCTCCTACCTTAAGTGTTACATCTTCGGGTGATTACAGTGTTTCTATTACTCAGGGAGGTTGTACAAAAACCTCAGAGATAGTACCAGTGACTATCAATGCACCTCCAGGAGGAAGTTTGCCTACAATTAATGCAGTCCCTGCTATTTGCCCAGGAAGTTCATTTGTTTTATCGGCATCTGGTGCTGGTCCGGGTACAATAGAATGGCGAGGTCCTAATAATTTTTCTGATTCCAGAGTTAGTGTAGAAGTTACAGATGATTTTAGGCTATCAGATGTGGGAACATACTACTTGGATATTTATGGTGCTGCAGGTTGTTTAATTAAAACAGAATCCGTTCTTGTACAAGCAACAGATATACCTGAATTCCAAATTGTGCCTCCATCTGAAACTACTGTGTGTGGTGCAGCCAATCCTATTGATCTGGAGGTTTCTGTTAATGACCCAAGTTATGATTATCAATGGTTTAGAGGTGGAGGAACACAACTTCCAAATGAAACTAGTTATAAGTTATCCGGTATTACAACATCCGGCACTTATTATGCAAAAATATCCAATGTGCCCGGCTGTACACAGAGTTTTAATACTAATGAGGTATCATTAAGCTTCTTAGAAGAACCTGCAGGAGAGATTAAGATGAATGCGCCTAGTACTATTTGCAAGGATCAACCGGTTCAATTTTCTATAGACGGTTTGCCTAAAGGCGATTTTTCATATGTTTGGAATTTTGGCAATGGAAGAACATCAACTCAGGCCTCACCTGAACTGAATTATACTTCTGCTGGGGATTATACGGTTAACTTAACTATCCGCTATAGTTCGGCCATGACGTGTAAATCAGAACAATCAAAAGATGTTAAAGTATTAGATGAGTCTTTAAGTGTAGATATTAACGCTAGCCAAGAGAAGTTATGTGAAGGAGAAATTATTACCTTATCCGCTACAGATGGCTTAAAGTCTTATAATTGGAATACAGGAGACAATACAAGTACAATAGATGTTGCTGAGGCTGGTGAATACGCGGTTCAGGTTTCTAATGATGCCGGTTGCATCGCAGAAACGGTATATAATATAACTCAAGTTATACCCGCACCTGAAGTAGTTATTAATACAGAAAGTAGCGTAGTACAACCAGAGGTCGATTTTCAGTTGATTGCTTCAGGTTTAGATGAATATCACTGGGAGCCAGCTGATTTATTAAGCGACTCTACTATATCCGATCCATTTGCAAATATTATCAAATCCACACTGTTTAAAGTATATGGGGAGGATTTAAATGGCTGTTACGGAGAATCTGAGATTCAAATCTTAATTGAAGGTGATCAAATTGGAAATATATTAAAACCTAAAAATTTCTTTTCACCGAATAAAGAAGACGATATTAACGCATTGTGGGTTATTGAAAAAATTGAACAGTTTCCGCAATGCTCTGTGTCTATTTTAGACCAGACAGGAAATATTCTTTATGAAGCACAACCTTATAATAATGAATGGGATGGCACCTCTAATGGAGTGGAGATGCCTAGTGGAGTTTACTATTACATTATAAAATGTGATGGTTCTCAAATAGCCAAATCAGGATCAATAACTCTATTGCGTTAATCTTTCAGTATTTGGGCTATTTAAACGGAAAAAAGGTACATATTGTACTTTTTGCAGTTACCATATAGGGGCTAAACCTATTTATAGATACAAACAACAATGAACACACCGACAATTAACTAATTCGTATGTTATGAAAAAAATTCTACTTCTGCTGTCTTATATTTTTATAGTTGGAGTACTGCATGCACAAGAGATTTGTAACAATGGCTTTGATGATGATGGAGACGGTTTTATAGACTGTTTTGACTCTGATTGTTCTGAAGACTCGGCATGTGATGGCTTTTATTTAGGAAATGATGCTGCTTGTGATGTTGCACCAAGTGAGTATCCTGATTTCTCCATGTCTTTAGACTGGATGTCTCAAGGTCAAACTGCTGACCACCTAAGCCGTATGGCTATTGGTGATCTGGATGGTGACGGAATGCCAGAAGTGGTTACTCGTAGCCGCCAGGATAGTAAAATATTCATTATCAGTGGGCAAGATGGATCTTTAATTAATGAAAGAACATTATACGGGTATAGTAGTACATGGACCGTAGCTATTGGTAATATACCTAACCCTGCAGGTACAAACTATCCTGAGTCTTGCTCAGAAATCTTTGTAGTAGTTAATGATGGATCTTGGAAAGTTATGGCTTTTAACTGCAACCTCGATTTATTGTGGGTGAGTAAGCGGATTTCTGGTAAAGATCCTGTTCATCCTAGTTTAGCTGATTTCGATGGTGATGGTAAGGTCGAATTATATATTTACAATTCCATTTTGGATGCTGAGACCGGTACCATTATAGTACAAGGTAATGATAACCGAAGTGACTTTAACGGTGGTGGTGTTGCAGTAGATATGTTTGGTGATGCTAATTTAGAACTAGTTAGTGGTGGAGTAATTTACGATGTGCGCCTTAATAGTAGGGCTGAAAATGCGGGGACCCTAACTCCCATTACTACTATTCCAGGAGGCTATCAATGGAAGGTGATTGAAAACTCTACGAGTATAGCTGATTATAATTTAGATGGAAACTTGGATGTAATACTTTCAGGTCAAGCTTCGGGATATGGAAGAAGTAACTGGACTACAGTTTTTTTCTGGGACGTGTATAACGAACAGGTAATAAAATTCCAAGACCCTAGTTATAATTGGAAAAATGGTACAGGTAGGTTGAATATAGGCGATCTAGATGGGGACGGACAAATGAACGTTTCCTATGTAACAGGTCGGTATCTCTATGCATTAGATGAAAATTTTAATCTTAAATGGAGAAAGTCTATTCAAGAAGAAACATCAGGTATTACAGGATGTACACTGTTTGATTTTAATGGTGATGGTAAAAATGAGATTGTATATAGAGATGAAGGTTATTTGTATATAATCAATGGAGATGGTAGTACCAATACTACTATGCGGTGTGTTTCTAGAACAAATTTGGATTACCCTATAGTAGCGGATGTGGATGCTGACGGAGCTAGTGAGCTTTGTGTTGTATGTGCTACCAACGACAATATGACCAGAGATGAATTTTATAACGATGGAAATTGGAGATATGGTCAAGTAAGAGCTTATAAATCAGCGGGAGAACCATGGGTGCCTGCAAGAAGATTATGGAATCAGCATGCTTACTTTAACGTAAATGTTAATAATGATTTGACGATTCCGAGAAGACAGCAAAAGCATCATCTAATATGGTCAACAGGAGACTGTACTGAAGGACCTAATAGACCATTAAATGGGTTTTTGAATCAATCTCCTTTTTTAAGTTCTACAGGTTGTCCTACATATGCGCGACCAGATATATATATTACTGAAAATTCTGTAACTATAGAGCAACCGAAGTGTCCTGATGAAGATTTCAAGGTTACATTTACTATAGGAAATAAAGGAGATACTGATATTTCAGGTAATTTACCTATCACCTTCTATGAAGGAGATCCAATGACTGCAGGAACTACACGGTTGAAAACTGAATATGTAGCAATTAAAAATTTGAAAGTTGGTGACGAGGTTCAGGTAGATATGACAGTTTCAGGTAATGGAGGAGACTTTGCTCTATTTGTTGTAGTAAACGATAACGGATCTACAGTACCATTACCAGATCCATTTGAAGGAAATACCGATTTCTTAGAATGTGATTATGATAATATTGTATCTGCTGAGGTACACCCTACCCCATTTGAGATTGACGTTGATACTACCCCTCATTTTGCTTGTATTTCTACAGCTCCTGGTAACGGTTCTGCTAGTGCTTACAGGCTTGTAGGATCGAATAAATTAACTGCGGATTACAATTTTTATTGGTATGACAGCGCAGGTATAAATGGTGGTAATTTATTATATGAAGGACCCACAATCACTGGATTGAGAGGTGGTACATATTATGTATATGCCGAACACAAAACGGCTTTATGTAGTTCGGACTCTTTGGAGGTAATTATTTCCGAAACTACTAAAAATGTTGAAGCAGGAATTGTCGTAGAGAGTGATGAAACGGATTGTGGTACACCAAATGGTAGATTAAGAGCATTTGATTTGGGAGGTGCTCCTGCTAGTGATTTTACCTTTGAATGGTATTTCTCTGGTGATATTACAACTGTAATTGGTGTTGGACCTACTATAGATTATTTAAGTGGTGGTAGTACTTATGGTGTAGAAAATCAATATACCGTAATTATGACCGAAAAATTAACAGGTTGTTCAGACTCTGAGAACGAAGGTATACTTAACTTGAAAAACGTACCATATGTGGTGGCCAGTAAGACAGATATTAGTTGTTCTTCTACAGCATTAGATGGTGAAGTTTCTGTGATTGCTTATAATTCAAGTGACAGTTCTCTTAACACTAATGTTACTTACGAATGGTATCAAGGAAGTACCGTTAAACCTACTCCTGACTTTACAGGAGCAACATGGTCTAACCTAGATGCAGGTAATTATACCGTAGTTGCAATAAATAATGGTAGTGGATGTTCATCCGATACTGTAACAGTAACAGTAGAAAGAACTACCCCGCCTTCTGTTACAGCCAGTGTATTAGCGGATAATTCTTCATGTGATGACACTAATCCAAACGGCCAAGCTGAAGCTGTACCTTCTGGTGGAACTGCTCCATATACGTATAACTGGTATCAAGGGCAAAATACATCGGGCTCTATACTGCAGTCTGGTGCTTTAGCCACTGGTTTAGGTACTGGTACTTTTACTGTTGAAGTTATAGACGCTAACGGTTGTTCGGGAACAGCTGAAGTAACTATAAATAAGATTACGCTTACAAGAGAAATTGATGTGGTTTCAACTGATAACTCAAATAGTTGTAATAACCCTGATGGTAGAATAGAAGTAAATGTAACAGAGAATGGAGTAACAGCAGATTTAACTGAGTATACTTTTTATTATTATTCAGGGCCTAATGTAGATACTAATGCCTTAATAGGTACAGGAGATGAAGTTTTTGATGGCCTTGATGCAGGAACCTATACAATTACAGCTGTTCATAGTTCTACTGATTGTCATACTATTGATCCTGTAACTGTAGATATTACTTCTCCGGTTATTGATTTGATGGTTAATTATGATGGGTTAGTTTACCCCGTAGCTTGTGATAGTGCTAGTGGTACTGTGGTGGTAGATATTAGTACGGTTGTTCCTTCTACGTTTACGGTTGAGTGGTATCAGGATAACATGCCTGTGACCCCTGGAAGTAGAGCCCCAGACACTGTTATGTATAATGTTATAGATTCTGCTGTATGGGTTAGTGTAGAGGCTGCTACCTATACTGCTTTAGTTATTGATGAGAATACAGGATGTCAAAAATCAATTGTTTACTCTCTACCAAGCAACGAAGGTTATAGTATTACATTTGAAGTTGATGATATTACAGCATCAACTAAATGTAGCCCCGGGGAAAATGGCAGTATAGATATAGAATTTACTCCAAATGGGAGTACACCAGTTTCTAGGGATAATTATTTACTTAGAATTTATAGTGCGGATGATTTAAATACAATACTCGAAGAAGTTATTGGTACACAGTTTCATACCTTTGATTCACTTGCTGCAGGAGACTATTTTATGTCGATAGCTGCAAATCCTAATGGACCTAATGCAGGCCAATTTGAGTATTGTGGTGATAATTATTTAACTGCCACCGTTCCTGCGCAAGTAGACTATCCTATGATTACAGTTGACGATCTGATTCACAATACCAATTGTATGGATCAAGGGTCGTATACATTTAATGGTGAGATTGATATCACCGTAAATACCCCCGTGGATGCTAGTTATATTTTGAATTGGTACGAAGGAGCAGGAACACAAGGTAATTTAGTAAACCCTGCTAATATTAATGGAGATGATTTAATTGACCTTGAACCTGGGGAGTATACGGTTGAAATTATAGATGCAAGTGGTGCGAGTGAATTCTGTTCAATTTTTAGGACATATACCATTGAAAACAACCCTCCTACTTATTCAGTTGGGGACTTTACTCCTTCACATATTATTAGTTGTAATAGTCAAACAGGAAGTATAGTTATTGATTATGTAAATATTAACGGAACACCTCAATCAGCAACCAATGGAAGTTTCATGTTTGAGTGGTATCAGGATGTAAACCAAACAACCCCTTTAAATGTAGGAGTAGCTTCAGGATCTTATAATGAAGAATATCATGGATTGCCAGCAGGAACATATTACGTTAAAGCAATAAGTCAAACTGGTGATTTTTGTACCACAGGAGTAAAAGAGATTACTCTAGAAGATAGAATTGATAAACCTGTTATCGATGCAGTGTCATTCACTAATCCGACAGCTTGTGCTAATCCAAACGTTGATGGAGAACTTAGCATAACCGTAATTAATGGATTATCTAATGGAGGAGCTTATGATATAGAATGGTTTGAAACTAGTGATCCAACTACAGTTATAGGTACAACTCCTACTCTGTCTCCAATTAATGCTGGAGAGTATCGTGTAGTAGTAACCGTTACAACTACTGGGTGTACTGTAGAAGGTAATTATATTTTAGTTGAAGAGAGACAAGACGTAATAATAAGAACTTCTGTAACGCAGAATTCTAAATGTGTAGATCCTGGTAATGGAGCAGTTTCGGTTTCTTTAGTGAATGTTGATCCTGCTGATTATGATTATTTATGGACACTGCCTGATGGTAGTAATAATAGTAATAATATTATTACTGATCTGGGGGTAACGGACGAGGCCAATGGAGACACTTACTTAGTGAGGGTTTCTGATAGAAATGACCCTACATGTTATACAGAGAGTTCTGTTGTATTAACTAGTGAAACATCACCAGTTGTGCCTACTATTGAAATGGTAGCCCCTTCAACGGTTTGTGATTTGGATTATGCAAATGGTGCAGCAAGTGCAAGAGTAGATGGAGGCTATGTAGGTTATACATTTGAATGGTTTGAAGGGGATGATCTAAGTAATGTTGTGGCGACAGGTCCTGATGTTTCTAAACTTAAGGGAAATGTATCTTATACAGTAAGAGCTACAAATGTGGTAAGTGGCTGTTACGGAGAAGTAACTTCAGAGGCTGTCCCTGAACAACTAGTGATTCCTATAACTCCTAGTATTTCGGTAATTTCAGATGATATTGGTTGTTATACTGTTCCTAGAGGCGAATTAGTTGCTGATGTAGAGGGAGAAGTTAATGGATATACGTTTACTTGGTATGAGGTGCTAGATGATGATAAATATGTGGAAATAGGTACGGGAGATCGATTAAAGCATGTTACCGCAGGTATTTATGGTGTAGTTGCAATGGATAATAAAACTCACTGTACATCACCGATAGTAAAGGCTACGATTATACATCAAGATCAATTACCTGAATTTACTTTTTCTATTGTTAATGCCAAATGTGGGAATATGGATGGTTCAATAACTTTGATACCTGAAAACTCTGTGGCAATAAAGAGTATTATTTGGGTAGCTGAAGGAAATGACTTTACAGAAAGAAGTCAATGGGTAGGCAGTGGTATTACAGCAGATTCGTTAGCAGAAGGGATTTATAATGTTCAAGTTACTTCTATAGATAGTTGTGTTCAGGTGGGGTCTGTTGAGATACTTCCTGAAGTAAACCCTCACAATGGTATTTCTAGAAATGGTGATGGACAGAATGATTTCTTTGAAATAAATTGTATAGGTTCGTATCCAAATAATATTGTTAAAATTTTTAATAGAGCAGGTACTTTAGTTTATGAAGCTGAAGGATATGACAATGAAACCATCTATTTTGATGGAGTCTCTAATAAAGGATTTAGTATTATGGGAACGGATTTACCTGATGGAACTTATTTCTATGTTATTGATAAAAGAAATGGTTCAAGGCCAATGTCAGGTTACATTGAAATTGTTAACTAAAAGCATAAGTTTTTAAGATGCAGAAATTAATAAAATTGACAGTTTTAACCTTATTCATCTCACTTGGGATGAATAAGGCTTTTGCTCAACAATATCCAGTTTATTCACAATATCTTTTTAACCCGCTAGTAATCAACCCTGCAGTGGCAGGTAGTCATGTGCAAGTTAGTGCTACCGCCATGTATAGAAACCAATGGGTTAATTTCGATGGAGCGCCTAAAACAATGTCTTTTAGTGCACATACTTCATTGATGAAAAATAGAATTGGTGTAGGGATGATGGTAGCTAATGATAAAATTGGTAGTTATTCTAATACCACTATGTTTGGTAGCTATGCTTTTATAATAAAATCTGCCGTAGGAACTTTTTCTATGGGGCTTCAAGCCGGGTTTAATTTAACTTCAGCTGACTTTAGTGACCTTAATTTAAGTGATCCCGGAGATGGATCTTTTGCTGGTTTTGACAGTAAGTTTAAGCCTAATTTTGGAGCGGGTGTATATTATAGTAATGATATCTTCTTTGCAGGTTTTTCTGTACCATTTTTACTGAATAACAATATTTCTTCTGGTGGAGATCTTCTTGGAGAAATTAGAGAGTCGAGATATTATTTCTTAAATGCTGGAATGTTACTTCCGTTAGATAGAATGAAAGCGGTGCAATTTAACCCAACAGTTTTGGTAAGGGGGCAAGAAGGGCAACCATTAAATTTTGATTTAAACGCTGGCTTTGTATTTTATGACGTGTTTAGTGTAGGAGCTTCTTATAGAAATATAGATGCTATTGTTACTTACATTCAACTGAAGTTAAGTGAGCAATTGAATTTTGGTTATTCTTACGATTGGACAACTTCAGATATTAACCAATTCTCTGCCGGTACTCATGAATTTTCTTTAAATTATAGATTTAGGATAAGAGAAATTCACGGAAATGTAGAATGCCCGAGTGTATTCAAGTATTAATTTACATTACATTATATCAACTCAAAAAAGGGAGGCCAATTTGGCCTCCCTTTTTTATTTCTTCTTGAGCAAATATTCTGAGCTTAATGGATTATGCATATAATCTATCTGTTCTGAGTTGCCACTAGGTGTACCAGACAATGAAGTGGACTTTTCTTCAGTCGGTTTTAACTTTCTGTTAAATATATGATTCTTCACTACTTTATTTAATGCTGAACTTTGAGTTCTATATATATCTACTATGTCCATTTTTTATTAATTGGTTTTCAATGTAATAACTAAGGACAAAGACTAGGCCAGAAAAATATAATCCAATGAAAGCAGCATAACCGTGGCCTTATCGATACTACTGTACATTAATATCAACATTTTGTTGATTTCTATTTCCAATTTAGAGAAAGTGTTCCAGTATTTTTAAGGTGCTATATTGTACTTCTAGTGACAATGATTCATTTCTAATAATTGGTATATCGTTCTAAATTGAGCTTTCCTTTTAGTTTGCAAAAATGAAGGGACGATAAAATACCTTGAATAATTACCCAATTATTATTTATGAAAAATCTAATTCCTAAACTCATTATTATTTGGTTAATGGCTTTCATAGGAGCTGCCCCCTCCTATTCACAAAGCTGTTGGCTTGAAGCGCGTGGTAGTCAAATTGTGAGATCAGAAAATGGACAACCCGTTGTTCTCAGATCTATAGGACTTGGGGGGTGGCTCCTACAAGAAGGATATATGTTAAACCCACAAGGTTGTGATGGGTGCCCTGGTACGCAGTGGCAGATGAAAAAACAATACTACGATCAGGGACAGTCCATGCAGCAAGTAGAAGATTTTTATCAAAAATGGCGAGATAATTTTATAACCAAAGCCGATATAGATTATATAGCATCTTTAGGATTTAACAGTGTACGCTTACCTATGCATTATGAACTATTCTTAACCGAAGAGCAGAGAGTGGTTCGAAATAATGTAATCAATAATTTAAATTATGGACATGATGAATATAAGGCAGCGCTTAGAAGCTGGTATAATAATGGAGAGCTGTTCGCTACATATGATTTAGAAGGCTTTCGTATTATAGACAAACTGATTGAATGGTGTGCCGATAATGGTTTGTATATTATTCTTGATTTACATGCAGCACCTGGTGCTCAAGGCTCAGATAAGAATATTTCAGACGCATTTTTTGCTAATAATTTATGGGAGTTCCCTGTTTTTCAGGATGTGACTAATCAATTATGGCTTCGAATATCAGAAAAGTATAAAGCAGAGCCCAGAATAGCTTTTTATGATTTAATAAATGAGCCTAATAATGTGCCTGGCGGAGGTCAAGCAATACATAGTTTGTTTCAGAGACTTATTTCTACTATCAGAAATAATGGCGATAATCATATGCTTATGATTGAAGGGAATGGTTGGGGAAATAACTATGATTACTTAGAACCATTTACTTTTAGCCCTAATTGGGGATTGGTTTATAATGCTCATCGTTATTGGATCGATGCTTCTGATGATTGGGTTCCGGATGCTAATCCCAATCAAATAAACAGGATGGTTAACCTGATAAATTTCCGAACAGCCTATAATGTACCGGTATGGGTTGGTGAAACAGGGGAAAATAATAATACCTGGCTTCGGCAAAATATAGCTTGGCTTGAAGAGTATGGAATAGGTTGGAGCCATTGGACTTACAAACGGCACGATGTAAATGAGAACGCGGCCTTGATGAGAATTGGAGGTAATTACCCCACGGATGGAGCTTCAGTAATGAATGCAGTGCTTGAACATATCAAATTTGAAAATTGTATACCTAATACCAATACAATTAGTGCTGTAACGGAAACACTTCCTCCCCCTTATTCTTCAGGTTGTCTGTCTGGTGATGATCCTACTGATGACACTGAAATTCCGGTTGGCCAAACTATTTGGATTAGGAATGTGAATGGCTTGTATGTCTCATCGGAAAACGGAGAGCAATCAATGATGTGCGATAGGACCACTCCTTTGGAATGGGAAGCTTTTACTGTAGAAGATGCAGGCATGGGAAAAGTAGCCTTACGTGCTAGTAATGGAATGTATGTGTCATCAGAAAATGGAGAAGCACCTATGAACTGTAATAGGGAAATGGTGGAAGAGTGGGAATTATTTACATGGGTAGCTCAAGGTAATGGTACCTTTGCGCTTCGTGGTAATAATGGAATGTTTGTCTCATCTGAAAATGGCGAGCAATATATGGGTTGCAATAGGGCTACAGCCAGTGCTTGGGAGACTTTTACATGGTCTGCGGTGAGTAATTCTGCAAAGCTGTCGGCAACAACGAACATTACAGGAAGTAACATAAATATTTATCCTAACCCGGCAGATGAAACAGGTTTTCGAGTTGAAGCAGGTGTGCCTTCAACGATTAAAGTGTATGATTTAAATGGAGTTGAGCTGTTTTCAATGAGCAATATCAATTCAATGGTGTTTGATACTTTTCCAAAAGGAATATATTTGGTTAAAGTGGTCAATAATGATGCATCTTCAATACGAAAAATTATAGTTAAATAAATTAAGAACGATTTAAGGTATTTTATCAGCAAAAAAGCTCAGGTTAATTTTAACCTGAGCTTTTTTATTTTGGCAAAAGACTTGTACTTATAAGGCAAACCAAAAAATAGAATTATGAAAACTATTAAATTATTTGCATTTGCTTTCAGCCTTATGGCTTTTATGAGTTGTAATGACAACAAGGTAAAGGAACAAGCTAATGATGGTACTGTCAATGAAGTAGAGCAGGCTACAGATGCTCCTGAAGCTAAAAAAGATGAGAAATTGAAACTTAAGGTAGATGCTGAAAAAGGGCAAGTTGGTATGGAAAACGAAGATGTAGATATTGATATTAATGGTGACAAAGACGAGTAATAAAGCTTAAAGTCTCCCTCCAAGGGAGACTTTTTTACTTACTAGGGTAGAATAAATTCTACAGTTTTATATTTTTACCAAATGTCTTTATACCCAAAAAAAGTATTTGTTGAGGAGCAGATAGGAGAAGTTAGTTTGACTATTGATATTCCTGAAAAGGCAAAATCAATTTTGCTTTTAGGACATGGTGCCGGAGCTGGAATGGATCATTCTTTTATGATGAACTTAGCAGGTGCTTTGTTTACTGAAAACATTGGATCGGTAAGGTATAATTTTCCATATATGGAAAAAGGGAAAAAGATTCCCGATAGGCCAAAAGTAGCACTTGAAGCTATAAACGCAGTTTACGAATCGAGTTTAAATTTTGCAGGAACTACTCCCCTGTTTTTAGCAGGGAAATCTTTTGGAGGGAGAATGAGTTCCTTATTACTATCGGAGCGTGTTTTACAAAATATTAATGGGGTTGTTTTCTATGGCTTTCCATTACACCCTATGGGCAAGCCATCTGTGGACAGAGCAGAACACCTTTATAAATATGATTTACCTAAACTTTTTATACAAGGTACAAGGGATAAACTGGCCGATATAGGTCTTCTTAGAAACGTATTGGCAGATGTTCCTAATTCTGTTCTTTCAACTCTAGAAGGTGCAGATCATAGTTTTAAAACGCTAAAGCGGGACCCAAATGCTTTGAGACAGGAAGAAGTGATGCCGTGGCTCGCACATGAAACTAGTAAATGGTTAGATAACCTGATTTAAATATATTGAATACTCCAATATATTAATAAACCCTGTAAAGGAAGTCTTAACCATAAAATCCAGCGAGGAATTTTTTTAAACTTATTACTTGTAAGCATAAAAATATGTACAGGTAAAAATGCTAAAAGCATTAAGCTTATCATGATGGCAGAATAAGAGCGAGTGGCGTGAAAGACTAAACCGAGTGCAAACATTATTTCGCAGATACCACTTAAATAAACTATCATCATTTTATGCGAAAAATAGTCTGGTATAATGCCGTAATACATTTTGGGTTTTATGAAATGCATGATTCCTGCAGCCGCATATATAAATGCCATTGTATATAGTCCTAACATATCTTTTCTTTGACAAAAATAAAATTGTTATTATTAACTAATTGAAAGTTAGCAATAAAGGTTACTATTTAAACTAATGAAATATTTGCTTACTAATAATTAGACCTTCTGTTTGTAACAATTCTTTCATTTATTGGTTGTTATGACATGGAAAGAATAACATTTAAAAATAACGATAAATTAGATATAGTAGGATTAGGGACATGGAAATCTGATCCTGGAGAAGTTGCTAAGGCGGTTTACGAAGCTATCAAAATTGGTTATAGACATATTGATTGTGCAGCTATTTATGGTAATGAAAACGAAGTGGGTGAAGGAATAAAAAGAGCCATAGAAGAAGGTGTTGTATCGCGTGAAGAATTGTGGATTACCTCAAAACTTTGGAATGACAGTCATAGAAAAGAAGATGTTTTGCCTGCATTGCAAAATACTTTGGAGGATCTACAGTTGGACTATCTCGATTTATATCTTATTCACTGGCCCGTAGCTTTAAAGAAAGGTGTGCAGTTTCCTAAAAATAAAGACGATGTATATGGTTTGGATGAAGTGCCGTTGACAGAGACATGGTCTGGTATGGAATACGTGAAAGAGCAGAAGTTGACCAAGCATATTGGTGTGTCAAACTTTAATATTGATAAATTGAAATTGATTTTAGAGCATTGCAACCACAAACCGGAAATGCTTCAAGTTGAAATGCATCCTTTTCTACCGCAAAATGAGCTTGTAAATTTTGCTAAATCTAACGAAATTCATTTGACAGCTTATTCCCCATTAGGCTCTGGAGACAGGCCAGAAAAAATGAAGCAAGATGATGAGCCTATTTTATTAGAACAGGAGGTTATCAAAACAATAGCGGACAAGCATAAGTGTACTACAGCTCAGGTTTTAATTAGCTGGGCTGTAAATAGGAATACGGCCGTTATACCCAAGTCGGTACATAAAGACAGGCTAATCCAAAATTTTGAATCGGCAAGTATTCAACTTACTACTCAAGATATGAAGGAAATTGCTGATATTGACTACCAGTTCAGGTTTGTAAATGCTGATATGTGGAAAGTAGAGGATTCCTACTATGAAGATAAGAAGTTTTGGGACTAAAAAAATAACACTATAAAGGAACAACCTGTGCAGCATAATAATGATTATAAGTATGCTTATAGGTTGTTTTTTATAAAATCTGTGTATTTATTACGCAATAAGCCTTATAATAAATTTTTATATAGATTGATAAAGTTGAATAGTGTTTCTTAAATTTGAAAATATTATTCTTCTTATAAATTTACTTGAATATAACTTAGATGGAAGAAAAGAGAGGGTTTGATGTTAACAACTGCGAAAACGAACCGATACACATAATTGGAGCAATTCAGGATATTGGTTATTTTATAGTAGTTGAAAAAGACACTCTAATAATAAAGCAAGTAAGTGAGAATATATCGGATTTTGTGCCGGTTGGCTTTAAAGAATTAATTGGAGAACATATTGAAAAGACTAAAATCAATAGTCTTACAGAAATAGTAAAGGGGTATCTTATTACACCAGATACTTCAGTGCCGATACTTCCAGTCATAAAAGATCAGCAGAAAAAATCTTATAATGTACTCATTCATAGTTGGGAACAATACGTTATTCTGGAGTTTGAGCCAGAGTTAATAAAAACTAATGAGTTTAACTTGCAGAGCTACCTTACTAGGGCAATGCAAAAAATTCATAATAGTGCTAATTTGAACGAACTGTTAGCCAACACTGCTGATGAAATTAGAGACATAACAGGTTATGACCGAGTAATGATCTATAAATTTCATGATGACTGGCATGGTGAAGTTATCGCTGATTCTAAAATAGATGCCATTGAAACATCTTATTTTGGGCTACATTACCCTGCTTCTGATATTCCACAGATAGCTAGAGATTTATTTAAGGTCAATAGTACTAGGGTGATACAAAATGTACATTCAGATCCTGTTAAGTTACACCCTCAAATTATAACAGAATGTAACGAGCCTACTGATTTGTCGCACTCGGTATTACGCTCCTCCTCTCCTATTCATATTCAATATTTAAAAAACATGAAGGTGGGAGCTTCTATGACTATCTCCTTAATGCTTAACGATGAGTTGTGGGGATTGATTAGCTGCCATCATAGAGAACCTTATTTTATTGATGCCAAAGTAAGGCAAGCTTGTAGGTTTATGGGCCAATTGTTCTCATCATCATTACAACTGCATTTACTTGACAAGAGAAATGAGAGTATTGAAAAAAGCAGGGAAATAGCCTCTAAACTAGTGGGCTGGACATTGAAAGAGTATGACCTTATAGATGGGTTGACGGCTCATAAGAATACCATTTTAGATTTAATTGATGCTGGTGGTGTAGCTATTTATGCTGATAATAAAAAGGCGTTATTAGGGAATACGCCTGATGAATCGGAGGTTGATGCATTAGTGGATTGGCTAAGTGAGCATCAGAAAGAGGATATTTTAATTACTGATGAACTTAGTATTTATTATCCTGATGGCCCCAAAATCAAAGATCATGCTTCGGGCATTATCTCTGCGGTAATTTCTGCCGGTTTGAAGGAATATATTATTTGGTTTAAACCAGAAGTGATACAAACGATTTATTGGGGAGGAGACCCTAATAAAGCAGTGAATATAGTGGAGGACGCTAATGGCAGTTTTGAAATATGCCCTAGACAATCTTTCGAAAAATGGGCTCAGGTGATGGAAAATAAATCGGAACCTTGGTCCAATGCCGATATAAGTTTGGTGGTAAAACTGAGAGAAGATTTGCTGCAAGTGATCGTGAAAAAGGCCAATGAAATAAGAAAGCTAAACGATCAGCTGGAGGCTGCCTATAGAGAGTTGGATACTTTTAGTTACACCGTATCGCATGATTTGCGCACACCACTCAACGCGGTAAAGGTATATTCCGAAATACTTATACAAGAAAACCCCAGCCTTACTGAGCAAACAGCTGATATGCTCTCAAAGATCGTGAAAAATGCTGATCGTATGAACGACCTTATTAAGGCTGTACTCAATTATTCGAGAATAGGTAAAATCGAAACTAGTTTTAAGGAAGTAGATGTAAAAAGCCTGCTGCCTCAGATTATAGAAGATTTAAAGGCTGCATATAGCGATCAGGAAATAGAATTTCAGTATGGTGAGCTAGTGCCACTTTATGGTGATGAAACCATGATAAGTCAGGTTTTTAGTAACCTTCTCTCCAATGCAGTTAAGTATTCATTGAAACAATCTAAAAGTATTGTGAAGGTGGATATTATAGAAAATGAACATGAAATAGTATATTCCGTAAATGATAATGGAATAGGAATAGACATGAAAAATGTAGGGAAGATATTTCAGATATTTTCGCGTTTAACAACCGATGAAGAATTTGAAGGAAATGGTGTAGGCATGACCATTGTGAAAAAGATAATGGACAGGCACCATGGTAAAATTTGGATTGAAAGCGAATTAGGACACGGATCTACATTTTATGTGGCTTTTCCTAAACAAGAATAATCAGTTCTTCATCAGTAATACTTAAAAAAGATAAAATGGAAAAGCAGCAGTTGTGCATAATGGTATGTGACGATGATGAAGATACGTGTGATCTGATACAGATAATAGGTCAAAGAAAAGGATATAACATTGTAAAGTGTATGTCTTATAGTGAGTTTGACTTGAAAATGCAAAATAGTACACCTCATGCTATATTTATGGATATAAATTGGGGCGATACTAATGGTATTGAAGTAATGATAAGGGTGAGAAAGGAAAATGATATTGTGGTAATGGCGCTTTCTGGTGCACATGATATAAGTACCAGGGCCAATGAAGCCGGAATTGATGGATATATAGAAAAACCGTTTGCTCTTAAACATATAGAGCAGGTTATGGACACTATTGCAGCAAAAATATGAAGATAGCAGAGAAACTACGTGAGTTAACCAAGCCAAAGCATGATAAAGCTGAAGCGCTCAACTTTACTAATAAGATAATGTCTTCGTCTATGACTTTAAATGAATATAGATTATTTCTTCTAAGAAATTATTTGTTTAATGATGCAATAGAGAATAGATATGATGGCTTTGAGCAAGACCAGGCGTTGAGCAAGTTTAACTTTGATGCCAGAAGAAAAAGTCATTTAGCATTAAAAGATTTAAGTGTACTTAATATTAAAGGTATTCCTGAATTAGGCGAAAAGCTACAAATTAGCTCTGTGGCCGAGATGTTGGGGGCCTTATATGTATCTGAAGGCTCGTCTTTGGGCGCAAAAGTTATTTATAAGAAACTGCAAAGTATACCTGATATTGATGAAGAAAATGCTTATAACTTTTTGAATAGTTATGGAAATGAAACAGGTATGTATTGGAAGAAATATGTAGATTTTCTTAATGCCTATGCCGAAATACACCCAGATAAAGAAGATGAGATTAAAGCTGGAGCAGAAAATGCTTACGATTATTTCTTAAGCATTTCTGAACTCTCCTTTGAAAATATTTAGTTAAATAAATTTCTTAACTATTCCTTTAAGCCCTTTCACTGAAAAGGGCTTTTTTATGTAAGAGTTGGCTTTCACCTTTATTGAAATATTTTCTATTTCATCGTTAGCAGAGAAAATGATTATAGGGATGCTTTTGGTGTCCTTGTTGTTTTTTAAAAGCTTCACTGCCTCCGCCCCTCCTATATCGGGTATCCACAAATCCATAAGGATAAGATCAGGAGGCGATGTTTTTACTCTTTCTAATATATCACGTACATGGGTAGTGGTTGTAACATCATATTCTTTTGATAAAATAAAAGTGGTGAGTTCAAGTATATCTTTGTCGTCATCACAAATTAAAAGTTTCTTTTTCATGTTTTTCGCAGGTTAGTATTTAGGCTCAATCGTGATCAATAGGGATTTCGAAATAGAAGGTAGATCCTTTGCTATTTTTATTATTCTTAACCCCTATTTTACCTTTGTGCCTTTCAATAATCTGCTTCGATATATACAGACCTATTCCCAACCCTGAAGCGAAATCATCTTTTTGTTTTACTCTATAGAAACGATCGAATATTTTTTCTTTATACTGACTAGGAACACCAGGACCAAAATCTGTTACTTCAAAAGTTATAGTCTCCCCTTCTATTTTGTTATTTATGATAATCTCATCAGCATCAGGTGAATATTTAATGGCATTATTCATGAAATTCATCATCACTTGCTCTAATCTTGCAGGGTCGCCATCTATCACACTGTTTAGCTGTGCTCCTGCAAACGTGATTTTGTGGTGGCTTGATAATGGTTTTACATTATCAATGGCCTCTTGCACAATTCTATTGAACTCAAATTTTTCGTAGTTAAATTTTAATTTCCCAATTTGAATTCTGGTTACATCTAGTAAGTCTTTAACTAGTAATTGTATTTTAGTTACACCTTTATACGCTTTTTCTACATAGAGGCGAGATGTATCAATATCGTTAGCAGCTAAAACTTCTTGTAGTAGTTCAATGTATGCTTTAGCTGTAGTAAGCGGGGTTTTAAGTTCGTGACTAGCAATACTTAAAAACTCGTCTTTTTTCTCTTCTATAGTTTTTTGCTCATGTATATCTGTTGCAGAACATATCCATACCACTATTCCTTCTTCAGTATTGAGTATAGGAATGGCTCGTACCAAATGCCATTTATAAATTTTGTTGCTATCAAAAAATCTATACTGAGCTCGGTATTCTTTTTTGGTTTTCATGGCCTTTTTTAAGCCATCTACTGCATTTTTTAGATCGTCTTTGTGTATGCACTTATTAATGTCAACATTAGCCAATGATTCATCTGTGTAATCTAAATAAGATCTAAGCGTCTGATTGATATAAGTAATATTGCCATCAGCATTTAAAGTCCATATTTTTTGAGGTAGTGACTCAGCCAGTGTGCTAAAGAAACGAGCGTTAGCTTCGGCCTTAAGGCGTGCGGCTACCTGGTCGGTTACATCGGCAGCATAAACAATAACATCGGGTTGCTCTTGTTGCTCTTCTGATTGTAATGGAGCTAGTGAGTAATTAAAATATAAGGTATGTTCCTCGTTATTATGATAATAAGTGAAAGGTGACTCGTAACCCTGCTGAGATTTGCCTGTACTTCGCACTTCGTGCAATAGTCTTATTATACCCTGATCTTCTGTTCCGCTAAATAATCCCATCACAGACCTGTTCTCTAGCGGCTTGTTTTTTACTAAATTTTCTAGTGCAGGGTTTACATATTCTAAAATTAAGTTTTCACCAGATACGACTGCAATTAAATCGGGTGATGCCATGGAAATTTGTTCCATCAACTGCTTTTGTCTGGTTAGCTTCTGCGAAGCTATTCTAAGGTCTACATAGGCATTTTCTAGCTCTTCGTTGGTCGCTTGCAACTCTTCATTACTAGTTTCTAGCTCTTCGTTAGAGGCTTGCAGCTCTTCATTGGATGATTGTAGCTCTTCATTCAATGCTTGCAGTTCTTCATTGGTAGTTTCAAGCTCTTGCACAAGGGTATTCATGTGCTGCTTGTTACTGATTAGCTCATATTCTAATTCTTGAATATGTTGAGAAGTAGCTTCACTTTCATCAAAATACTGCTCTCTGTTTTGCAAAAACGGTTCGTTCAAATCAAATGATTCGAAAATTACCATAAAATATGGATGACCCGGTTTAGCATATATCAATGGTTTTACAATTAAGCGCATTAAATGCTCTTGGCCCGAATCTTCGTATCTTCTAATTCTACCACGAGTAATTTTCATGGATTTGATTGCTTCAGTAACTAGTGCTCGGGTTTCTATTTGCAGGTCTTCAGAAATTAGGCGTAGCAGGTTCATATTTGCTAAACCCGGCTTTATACGTAGAAAATCATTGGTATCACCACTTATTTCAATAATGTCCAAATTGTCATCAATAATAACATAAGGCGAATCAAATGTATGGTATACCGTTTCTTTAACCATCTCATGAATACTGAGCGTCTCATTCTTCAGGTTGTGGTTGGCTGATATTTTTTTATCTACACTTAGTGGTTTGGTAGAAGGTAGCTTTAGTGGCTTGGTGGGAGTTCTATCTTTTCTGCTAAATATTCTGTATTTAGCATTAATGGTATTGAATATGTTCTTGTAATTACCAACAGTTTCTGATTTGCCTAAGAATAGCAAACCTCCCGGATGAAGGGCATATTGAAAAATAGGGAAAATATGATTTTGAAGCCTTTGGTTAAAGTATATAAATAAGTTACGACAACTTACCAAGTCTAACCTTAAGAAAGGTGGGTTACTGGTTAAGTCATGGCGAGTATATAATATAGTTTGCTTAAGATCTCTTGAAAGTTCATACTCTTCTTTACCGGTTTTGTCAAAGTATTTTTTTCTTAGGTCATTAGGGATGGCTTCAACCTTTTCTTTACTGTATATGCCCTGTCTGGCTTCTTTCAGTGCAGTGGCATTAATGTCAGTGGCAAAAATTTGAACTTTAATATCATACCTATTGGTTTCAATTAATAGTTCATTAATTAAAATAGCAATACTAACGCTTTCTTCACCTGTGGCACAGCCGGGTACCCAAACACGCAGTCTGGCGCGTTTATCTTTACTAATAATTTGCTTTCTTATTTCAGTTTTTAATTCTGCAAAAGCATCATTATCTCTAAAGAAAGACGTAACACCTATTAAAAGATACTTAAAAAACTCTTCTAGCTCTTCTTCATTATCTCTTATGTAGTTGAGATACATCTGCACATTGCTAAAGCCCTTGTCTTGCAAGCGTTTTTCTAAGCGTCTTACAATGGTAGATTCTTTATAGTTGCTGAAGTCAGTTCCGATTTTGGCTTCTAGTAGACTAAGAATGGTGCTGATGTCTTCACTAGATTCATAGTCATCATCCAGTTGATGCTCCTTGAGTTTTTGCGTAGTATTTTCCTTTCTGTTGTTGTTTTCTTTTATAAAATTTAAAATATTAGCTCCGATTTCGTGCGGGCTACATACTACATCTATCATGCCTGTGGTCATAGCAGCTTGCGGCATACCAGAATATCTAGAGCTATCTAAATCTTGAGAGATTGTAAGTGCACCTACTTTTTTTAATTCTATTACGCCTTTGCTGCCGTCTTGTCCAGTACCAGAGAGTACAATGCCCACCGCTTTTTTACCATATGAGTTGGCTAATGAAGAGAATAACTTGTCTATGCTGGGTTTAGGGCCAGGGTGCTCTATGTGCTCTATTTCAATGTGATCCTTTTTTATTATGGCATCACAATTAGGAGGAGTTACATAAATATGGTTGGGCTGCAATTGGGTACCATTGGTTATTGCAGTAGTATCAATAACAGTTTTTCTGCTTATGATTTCGGTAAGCATACTTTTATATTCAGGACTTAAGTGCTGAGCTATAATAACTGCGATGTTATTTAAGTCTTCTGGTAAAGCTTCTACTAATTCCTGAATTGCCGTGAGTCCACCTGCGGATGCTCCTATGGCTACTATATATTCTACTGAATTTGTTGTGCTCAAACTAATTGTAACTTTAGAAAAAAAATAAGAGTTTAAAAAAGTAGGAATCTCTCCTAATTTGTTAACAAACAAATATGCAAATTGTCTAACCACAAATAAAAAAAAATGGCGTGTATCTGGATTGATTCTGATCGTAAAATAATTGACACCGATGACTTATGGGATCAACTAGCGTTGAGTTATCATGCCGATGAGCTTGTGGGGCAAAATATTAAAGGTAGTTTTATTAGCAAATATATAAAAGGAGATCAGGTAAGGATGTTTTTGGATGCCATGATTACTCGTGTAAATGTTACAGAAAAGCCTTATGTGCTCCATTATCGCTGTGATGGGCCGGGTAAAGCTCAGTTTATGCGCATGATGGTGCAAAAAGAAAATGGCAACCTCTTTAAAATTGAGCACGACAAAATAAAGGAGAAAAAAATTAGTCCTAAAATTAGTTTTGTAGAGGATGAGGATGCAGCGGAAAAGCGCTGCTCTGTATGTGGCCGGGTAAAATTTAAAGATAATTGGTATGATGCTCTCACCCACCGCAAAGTATTTGGGACTTTAACAGTGCTTAAAACAAAAAGTGAAGTTTGCCCTGACTGCAAACCAAAACTACCTTAGTCAAAAATTGGGGAACATCAACTCACACCGTACTACATTTTCGTATAGTAAATTCTACATATCTGTATCTATTAATGTGCTTAGCGTGCATATAAAGCACTTTTAAGCTTGTGGCAAGATATTTTAGTATAATCAATTATAAGATTTAGAACTAAAATATAAGAATATGTTACGCTGGATAGTTACGTTTTTAATAATAGCATTAATAGCAGCCTTGTTAGGTTTTGGAGGTTTAGCTGCAGGAGCAGCAGCCATTGCCAAAATAATATTTTACATATTTCTAGTATTACTGGCGGTATCAGTAATTATGCATTTAGCGAGGCGAGTCTGATAAAATAAAACCTATGTAAGGGAAGAGCGAATATTTAATTATTCATTCTTCCCTTTTTTTATTAACTTAATAAAGGAGCAAATAATGGAAAATGATAGTAATAACATTAAGAAGTTGATTGAGGTAAACGTGGAGGCTAGTGAGGGGTATCAGTCGGCTGCTGATAATATTAACGACAGTTTGTTGAGTACTTTTTTAAGTGAAAAAAGTGTAGAGAGGAAAGAGTTTGCAGAGAAGCTCATAAAAGTATCAGGTATAGCATATGTGCACAGCAATACGTTGGCAGATTTACACAGAGTGTGGATGGATTTAAAAGCATCATCACACACGTTTCATGGTGTAGATACTTTAAAAGAATGCAGAAGAGGAGAAAAACATGCCCTTAATGTGTATAAAAAAATACTAGATGAAGGATTGGCCTCTGATTTGCAAACCATAGCTCAACGTCAAATAGATGATGTGCAATCTGCTATTGACAAGATAGATGAGATGATAGCAGATTATAAACAGCTAGAAGCAGAGAAAAAACGGGAAACCCCGGTACCTTAAATAATTTTTTAATACTAAAATATTTACCTTATGAATACAGACATTGCACCCGGAAAAATGGTTATTGATCAGTTATCACTTTTATCAGCAGAGGAAGCGAAGTTGAAAAAATTAGCAGCTGAAAAAAGAAATTCTAATGCTATAAAGATGCATTTGGATGAGGTACAAAGAAAGAAGGATAATCTCAAGAGATTGGCAAAAGTAATGGGAGTTACTGCCGAAAGTAGCACTGTATGAATGTGCTGAATGAAGTGATATATGAGATTGACTTTAGATCTGTAAACATTTTTTTTAAGAAATACAGTTATTTTGATATCAATATAATTGACTGACTGTTAATACTGTATATACAAATAAAATTATACCAACAACCACTCAAGGCCTGTGCATTATGCTCAGGCTTTTTTTATTTGTCATCTTGAACATGTGTGCCTCTACCCTGTTAAAAATGCGTATTGTCATTTAAGATAATTTAAAGATGAGCGATAAAGAAAAACACGGAATTTTAGATATGCTTAAGGGGATAGACTTTAAGCAAATTAAAGAGATAAGCAAACATATCGACTTAAAAGAGATTATTACATCTCTTTCTAATATGGACAAGGTGGAAATGTATAATCTTATGAAAGCCCTTAAGGCTGGCAATAAAGAATATAAAGCCCCTGAAATTAATGCAGACTTTTATCAGTTAGAGGAGTTGCTTACTCCTGAAGAGCGCGAAATCCAGCTTAAGGTTAGAAAGTTTATGGAAGAAGAAGTGCAGCCCTTAGCCAATGAGTATTGGTTGAAAGGCGAATTTCCGCATGAGCTCATACCTAAACTAGCAGCATTAGATATCTGTGGGCTTACTTATGATGGTGTAAGTAACACCAAGCACTCTTCGCTTTTAGAGGGGCTCATATCTATGGAGATGGCACGAATAGATACAAGCATTAGTACCTTTTTTGGAGTACAGGCAGGGTTGGCTATGGGAAGCATTTACCTTTGCGGTTCAGAAGAACAAAAGGCGAAATGGTTACCCAAAATGAACAAAATGGAGGTTATAGGAGCATTTGGTCTTACTGAGCCTTTGGTGGGGTCTGCAGTGGCTGGTGGCTTAACTACCACAGCTAAAAGAGAAGGTGACCACTGGGTGCTGAATGGTCAAAAGAAGTGGATAGGTAATGCCACATTTTCAGATATCACTATTATTTGGGCACAAGATGAAGATGATAATCAAGTTAAAGGTTTTATAGTAGAACGTGATACTCCCGGGTTTTATACTGAGAAACAGAAGGATAAAATGGCTTTGCGTATAGTTCAAAACGCAGAGATAACTTTGAAAGACTGCAAAGTTAGTGAAGCCAACAGGCTGCAAAATGCAAATAGTTTTAAGGATACAGCAAAAGTACTGAAGATGACACGAGCAGGAGTAGCTTGGCAGGCCGTGGGCTGTGCTAGAGGTGCTTATGAACATGCACTAAATTATGCTAATAGCCGTAAGCAATTTGGTAAGTCTATTTCATCTTTTCAATTGATTCAAGATTTACTGGTAAAAATGCTAAGCAATTTAACCAGTATGCAAACGCTAGTATTTAGGCTTTCTCAATTACAGGATGCAGGTGTTATGTCTGATGAGCAAGCTTCTTTGGCCAAAGTTACCTGTACACTGCATACTAGAGAAATAGTGAGCCAAGCACGTGAGATTATGGGAGGTAATGGCATATTGTTAGAATATAATGTAGCCAGGTTTGTAGCTGATGCTGAGGCAGTTTATTCTTATGAAGGAACTAAGCAAATCAATTCACTGATTGTTGGAAGATCTATTACGGGTGTAAGTGCATTTGTATAAATGACTATAAAATATATAGGTTTTTAGTGTATAATTAAACAATTTTTTGATTCTAGGTGTTAGCCTAGTATAATTAATATGCAAACGATTGAAATTTGTGTTTATTCATTAAGATAGAATTTATTTAGCATGAATTAATGATCATTTGGTTATAATTTTCACTAAACCTATTCCAATGAATATAGATTTTGATAAACTAGCTTGTATTGATAATGGCTGTATTGCAGAATTGAACCGTTCACTAAGGTTTAGCAATCAGCAAAGTGGAATGCTTTTAAAATTTATTCTTCACACCCTTAGGAACAACATGACCTATGCAGAATCTGCAGAGTTTATAGCGAGTTTGCCCAACGGGTTAAAGATTATTTATATAGAAGATTGGCGCATTCATGTCACGCCTTTTCGGTTAAAAACGTTTGACGATTTAGTGGCGGCAGTGGTGTCTCTAGACGATGGTCGTAATAGAATTTTTACAACCCTAGATGATGCTGAGCAAATAATATTAAAGGCGCTAGCAGTTCTTGAAAATCACATTAACCTGACCTCACAAACGAGTATTGATAAAACAATCAGGCGCAGTATAGTTTTGAGGCTGGAAGCAGCTGTAGAGCAATGAGAAACAAAAACACACTGAGGTAAATTACCTCAGTGTGCAAACATAATTCAATTAAATGTTACTTACCTAATTGAAAAGTTCTTGAAATATTAAAGCCAAAATGGATGTCTCCGTCAAAGAAATCATTAGAGGTTTCTGCTATAAAACCTTTTTCTATCATAGCTTGGCTGTTTGTAAATTGTAGCTGAAATACGTGTCCACCTGTTTCAATATCAAAACCCACTGCAATAGCATTATAAGTTGTAGAGTTTAGTGGATCTATTTGATAATAATACTCTGCATTTAATGAAAGACGCTGCGTAAGTTTAATGCGGCCTCCTGCTCCTAATGCAAAAATATCATTACGTTCATCTGTTTCGTTAATGCTATTAAAGTGTATGTATGTAGGCATTAATTGGAAAGAAAAAGACGGTGAGAATTTTTTTGCAATTAATACCTGGTTGGTATACGCCAATCTATCATTGAACTCAATTACCTCTTCGTAAGTAGGATCTTTGAGTGTTTTAATAGCTATAGATGATAACCAAGTTACTGATAATGGAACTTTCTTGGCTCCGGTTGTTTGCTTTACCAATCGGTATTTAAGGTATCCATCAAACGTTTTTTGATATGAATTTCTACCGACTCCAATATTAAAATCATCAGTTACACCATAATCTAGTCCAATGCGTACATTGGATTGGTCTAATCCGAAAAATTCGTAAGAACCACCGCTTATTTCTCCAAACCTGTGAGAAATGATTAAATCTAGGTTGTTTTTCTTTCTCGTTTCTATGGAGTGACCATTAATAAGGCGTGTACCTTTAAATGTAGCCTCTACAGGAAACGTTTCTGTGGGAGCTTCATTTTCCAATACATCTAACAAATCATTTTGAGCAAAAGCTGCGGTGCTTAGCCCAACAAAACACAAAGCTGTTATTATATGTTTTTTCATTATACTCGTTAATCCTTTTTGAATTTAAAATGAGCAGTAACCTCTACTTCTTCAGAGATGTTATCAACTACCACATTTGGAATTTTAATTTTATAGTCGGCTAATTTTACCATAAACTTGGTGGTCACCTCAATGGTATTACCTTTTACTTCAAAAGTAGCATCGGGGGTTACATGCTGTTTTACACCATGAATGGTAAGGTCACCTTCTACTTTGCTTGCAGATTTTCCGTCCTTAGAAAAATCAACAGTATCAGAAATTTTTCCTGCAAAAGTAGCCTTTGGGTATTTGTCAGACTCTACATAGTTTTCATTAAAGTGCTCTTGCATTAAAGCTTTTTCAAAATCAAAGCCCTTCATTAATATTGATACTGCCACATTGTTACTTGCGGGCTCTAGTACTCCTAAAGCAGAGTTAGTAGAAGCTTCTATTTTTTCCATAGAAGCTTCTGAGTAAAACTTAACCTGACCTGAACGATCAAGTAAGCGGGTTTGCGAGTATAAAGGCGCTATCGCAATAAGCGATAATAATATTGTATATATTGATTTCTTCATGTTGTTACTCTTTAATTATTACACAATTGTTTAGAACTACATCTAATAGCAGTCCTGTGCATTTTCCTCTTAAAGTGATGGTTTTGCCGTTAAGACTTTCTTTTACTTCACTGGTTTTGTCCATTTCAGCTCTTATATGGCTCATGGTTTCGCCTTCTAGTGTAATTACATTCACTTCACCTTTTTCTATGCTCAGTACTTTTCCTGTAACCTCAATAGTTTTGCCCAAGTACTTGGTGTTGGCTGCGTTTTCGTCACTATTAAACTCAGCGGATAATTCGCCTGCAGCTAATTGAAAGTCTGCAGTTAAGTCATTCATACTGTCTTTTGGCTTATTGTATAAGTAATAGCCACTCCCCGCTCCTATGATTACGAGCGCTACAATTGTGATTAATATTATTTTAACTTTCATAGTTATAGGGGTTAATTAGTTAGCAAGGGCTCCATCATTTACCCAACAAGCAATGGCATCTATATCGCTTTGAGCAAGTCCTCCACCCGGAGGCATTGTTTCTTCTTCTGTCCTAATCATTACCCTTTCAGCATTGGCTTGTATCTTGCTAAGGTCGCTAAGGTCTGGGAAACGGCCTCCTGCAGAATGACATCTGGCACATGCTGAAGATATGATGCTTTCTATTTGGCTTGACTTGATACCAGAGTTTAATGTTATGGTTTGAGATGTCTGGCAGCCCATGTCGTCAGTAGCTATAATGGTGTGTTCACCCGCGGCCAAATTCGTAAATTCTGTTGCAGTTACAGGTTGACCATTATCTAATGTAAATTGGTAAGGTTGAGAACCTCCAGAAGCTGTGATGGTTATTTTACCTTCAGATGTACCACAGCCAGCATCTACTTTTGCCAATTCTATATTTACACCATCTCTATTCTTTACCTCTACAGCCATTTCAGACGTACATCCATTGGCATCTGTTACTGATACATTATAAGTGCCGGCTGCCAATTCTGTGTAGCTGCCCGCTGAGGTAGTAGTTCCATTTAATGTATAACTATATTCTCCCGCTCCACCAGTGGCTATTACTGTGAAACTACCATCTTGCTGGCCACAGTTAACATCTTCTATAGTTCCATCTAGGGCTATAGTTAGGTCGGAGTCGTTACAATCAACTGGTGGAGTTAACGTTTCACTCTGACAATTGAAGAGTAAGGAGCCAACTAGTGTGGCCCCATAAACCAGATAATTCTTTTTCTTCATCATGATAATTGGTTAGGTTAAGTTTACTTATTGTATTATGTTTATTTCTTTTCGGTATTATTTGGGTTTGATAGGCTTATTTAGCCATATTTTCCCTTTCAGGCTATTTGCTCAGTAAGGTAATTATAGATATTATTATTGGTTAATAAGTGCTGTTTATTGGTACTTTTGACTTTGGTTTTATCCTGTATCTAAGTCCTACATTGACCCCGCTAGTAAGAAGATCAATGGAATAAAAGCCTAACCCAATGAGCGGTATTTTAAAATATGGGTCTAATAGAACGGAAAAGTTATTGCCTAGTTTCTGTTCATAAGCAATGTTGAAGTTTAAGGTACTGGCAAAAGCAAAAGTTCTGTCATCAGAATTCCACTCTCTTAGTAGGTGACTGTTTTCTACATCGTAATTGAAAACATAATTTTCAGTCATTAGCAAGTACGAGGAAATGCCGGCTTTAAGCCAAAAACCAGAGTTTTCATAGCTTAAGAATTTATATCCAACAGATACGGGAATGTCCAGCATTTTACAAACGGCATCTGTGCTATAAGGAGAAATACCATATAGCCACATTTTATCAGAAGGGTAAGTACACTCATCTTGACTTGCTGTATATACTTTTCTGTTTATCATAGCCCCAGCACTAATCTCTAGTTTATTCATAGGGTAATATTGGACTGAAAGTCCATACGACTCTCCTATGCTCTTAAACAGTTCACTAGTTTTAGTGCTATTAAAATCTGGAGCTACAATAGCAGTAATAGCCCAGGTCTTAGTATTTCGATATTGCGTTTTTTCTTCTACAGAATCAGCATGTTCCGATGTGTGAGTGAGTTCAATTTGGTGAATCTCGAAAAAGACTAGTTCGGGCGAATCAAATTGATATCCCAGTGGAGCTATATATTCAGGATCTTCGACAGTATAAGTATTGCTATTAAAGTTTACTTGAGTATGTTTATTTTCTTTATTGAATTTATTTGCGTTTTCTTGGGTGTTGTTGCTGGGTGGGGCAATGGTGTTAAACCCTTTCTTAGATGTTGAATGAAATTCGTTTACCCTACTGTTTTCACTATTATATAAAGCATCGCTTGAAGTCTCCGGTTGAGGAGTAACTATTTTATGGTCATTGGTATTAGAATAGATTAGTGGCTTGCCTTGGCCTAAGACTTTATTGTTATTTGAACTAACAGGTCCGTTACTATTATCTGTAGTTTCTGCTTCCTCATTAGTTAGATTGCTAGAAGGGCCGTAATTAATTTTATCAGGAGTAAAAGACTCATTGAGTTCTTCACTGTCATTATTTTCTCCAGTAGTAGTTTGTTCAGGCGTTATTGATGGTGTTACGGGCAAATCTTCCCTTTTGTTAAATGTGGCTGAATTGTCTTCTTTTATGAGTTTATTTTCTTGATTATCAATGGATAATGTGCCTCTTTTTAAAGTGTTATTTATATGCTTTAAATCATTCCTAGAACTAATGCCCCTGTCATTTACTTTGTTTTTTTGCAAGCCGTAGCCGTTCTCAGGTATACTTGTAGCTTTTATAATAGAATGATTATTAACCTGCTGCTGGTTATCATATTGCTCTTGTTCTGAAGGCCCATTGTCGTTACCTTTTTCTTGATCAATTATAACTCTTGAATCAACAACCGTGTTGCTTGTTACATGTTGTTTGCGCTCATAGTTTGTAGTAGCTAGTGGCCTGTTGTTATATATAAATGTTGAATCAATACTATTTGTGATCACGGTACGGTGAGTACTGGTCTCTGCACCACTTACATTGCTAGCAGCTTCTGAGGTCTCATACCCATGTGAAGTTTCGTTTTGACTAGTATGTTTTGGAGGAGCGCTATATTCCTCGTTTAACTTGCTTGTTGGGGCATTCATATACCACCCCAGTAAGAAGGCGGATACCGTAAGTAAGACCACCATTAGAGTTCGATATACGGCAGAGCGAGCAGACTTATTTTTTGCGGCTTCTTGAAAAGCCATGCCCGTTCGCCAGTCCATTGCATCTAATTTTTGCTCTAACTTATCCCATTGAGATTCGTCAAACTCAAATTCCTTACCTGCCAAGTACTTGCTGAAAAACCTTTCTATGTTATCCTGCTCTTCGCTCATGGTTTCACTTCAAAGTAAGCATTCAAATGTTTTTGCAGTTTCTTTTTAGCTCTAGCATAATTAGACTTTGATGTGCCTATCGATATGTTTAACATGGCAGCGATCTCATCATGCTGATACCCTTCTATAGCTCTAAGGTTAAAAACAGTTCTATAGGCGGGAGGTAGCTGGTGTATGAGTTCTAGCATTTCATCATAAGTAATAGAGTCTAGTATGGAGTCCGAACCGGTTTCATTCACCCCTTCTTCGAGCCCCACCTCATGATGCTGTTTTTTAACTTTTCTAAAATGATCAATTGCACTATTTACCAATATGCGTTTTAGCCAAGGTTTAAAGGCCTTTGATGCATCAAACTTTTCAATGTATTGGAATACTTTCATGAAACCATCATTCATTATTTCCTGTGCCTCTTCTTTAGAATTTGCATACCGCATGCATAAGCTCATAGAAAAGCTGTAATGCATCTTGTACAATGCCTTGCGCGCGTTTCTATCGCCTTTTTTGCACCCGGTTATAAGTGCTGTAATATCGGAGGGTTTAGGATTCAAATGCTAAATTTTACAATCTGCTATTACTAACAGATACAGTGGTTGTATGAAGAATGGTTGCGTGAGAAAATAAAAATAATGTTCAAACATGTATTGCTTTTCAGGTTTCACCTCATGACTAATGATTTAATGGGTTAATATTCAATTGCTTACTAACGTGTTTCTGTCGGGTTAAATTTTAAATAAAATTGAATAAATAATTATAACCGCCACAACCTAAGACTACTAATATTTTTCCATTAATTGATGCATTTATTCTAGGAGCATGTATTTTTGCAGAGCATTTATATAAACAGCCATTTTAAATATTGACTCATTTCTATGAAGTATAAATACATTACCACACCGATATACTATGCCAATGGAAGCCCTCACCTTGGGCATGCTTATACTACACTAGTTGGAGATACTTATAAGAAATTCTACCAATTAATGGGGTATGATGTAAAGTATGTATCTGGTTGTGATGAGCATGGACAAAAAATTCAAAGAGCAGCAGAAAAAGAAGGTATTACTCCGCAAGAAATGGTAGATAATATGGCTGCTACTTTTAGAGAGTGCTGGGATGCTTTGGGTATTGATACCGATGCATTTGTTAGAACCACAGCGGATAGTCACAAAGAATATGTTAAAACCGTGTGGACAAGACTTGAAGAAAAAGGTCATATCTATTTTGGACAATACAACGGTCTTTATTGTGTAGGTTGTGAGCAATATTATAAAGAAAGTGAGCTAGAAGAGGGTAACGTATGCCCTATTCATAATACGGTATGTGAAGAAATTGCAGAAGATTCATATTTCTTTAAATTATCTGCTTTTCGTGATGTCCTTATAGATAAAATAAAGTCTGATGAGTTTTTAATAGAACCGCAGAATAGAAAAAATGAAGTACTTTCGTTTTTAGAAGGTAATGAACTACAAGACCTTTCTATTTCACGAAATACATTCTCATGGGGAATACCCGTGCCAGGATCAGATAACCACGTGATGTATGTGTGGTTAGATGCCTTATTCAATTATATATCTATATTGGGGGGTGATGGTTCTGAAGACTTTAAAAAGTATTGGAGTAATACCACTCACCTATTAGGTAAGGATATATTAAGGTTTCATGCTATTTATTGGCCAGCATTTTTATTGGCTTTAGATATAGAATTGCCAAAGCAGCTGTTAGTACACGGATGGTGGAAAATTTCTAATCGAAAAATTTCTAAATCAGATCCTGCTACAAAGGTTAATCCTCTTACTTTAATAGAATACCTTACCAGAGATGGCTTTAGGTATATTTTAATGAAAGACGGTGTTTTTGAAAGAGATGGTAACTTAGATTATCAACGTACTTTTGAGGTTATCAATGCGGATTTAGCCAATAACTTAGGAAACTTAGTTAATAGGGTATCAAAGCTTACGCAAAAGTTCTTTGATAGCACATTGCCTGAGTTGACTATTCCTGAATCTTACAAACAAGAACTTGAGATTAAGGAGAAATTTGAAAAGTCTAAGGAAGAGTATGTGAGCTTCTTTAAAGCTGACAATCCTTCTGCGGCCCTAAATACCGTCGTAGAGTTGTGTAACACACTCAACTTATACATTAATAATGAAGAGCCTTGGAAGAAGTTTAAGGATCCTGATAAAAAAGACGAGGTTTGCTTAAATCTGGCTTTATGTTTAGAAGGTATAGGTTGGATCATGAATTTAGGTTATCCTTTCTTCCCAGATATTGCTGAAAAGCTTAATAACAATATCTTTAAGCAAGAAAAGCTTCAAATTCCTAGCGAATTTAAACTAGATACAAAGTCTATTCACGTAGACGAGATCATATTCCAGAGATTGCCAGATGAAAATCTGACTGATCTTTTAGAAAATATCTAATAAAAAAAGCCTTCAATTTTGAAGGCTTTTTTTGTAATGGCTGGGATCTATGTATTTCTTTGCTTTTTTGTCCTATAAAGGGAAGAAAGTTTATATTTTTGTGCCCTTGTGGCAAAATGCTGTCACAGTATTTAAAAACGAATAAAATAAATTTTCAATAACATTATCGATATGAAACGAAGTAAAGTGGTTGACCTACTTGCCGCTACGGAGTATGACGTAGAGGTTTTAGTAAAAGGATGGGTACGAACCAAACGCGGAAATAAGGCTGTATCTTTCATCGCATTGAACGATGGATCTACAATTAATAATATCCAGATTGTTGTCGATAACGAAAATTTTGACGAAGAATTAGTTAAGAATATCACCACCGGGGCATGTATTAAGGCTACAGGTAAGCTTGTGCAGTCTATGGGTAAAGGCCAGACAGTAGAAATACAAGCCTCAGATATTGAAATATATGGCACTGCTGATGCAGAAGCTTATCCTTTGCAAAAGAAAGGACACTCTTTAGAGTTTTTAAGAGAAATTGCGCACTTACGCCCAAGAACTAACACATTTGGTGCAGTTTTTAGAGTAAGACACGCCTTGGCTTTTGCAGTGCACAAGTATTTTAATGACAAAGGTTTCTTTTATGTGCATACACCTATTATCACTGGATCTGATGCCGAAGGTGCGGGTGAAATGTTTCAAGTGTCTACTTTAGACCTTAAAAATATACCTACAGAAGATGGTGAGATCAACTTTAAAGAAGACTTCTTTGAAAAGGCCGCTAACTTAACGGTATCAGGACAACTGGAAGGCGAGACTTATGCCATGGCTTTAGGTCAGGTGTATACTTTCGGACCTACTTTTAGAGCAGAGAACTCTAACACCACAAGGCACTTGGCTGAGTTCTGGATGATAGAGCCTGAGGTAGCATTCAATGAACTTGATGAGAACATAGAACTTGCTGAAGAATTTTTGAAGTATGTAATTAAATATGCTTTGGATAATTGTAAGGACGATCTTAAGTTCCTTAATGATATGTATGATAAGGAGTTGCTCGAAAGATTAACTTCTGTGGTTGATAATGATTTTATCAGGTTAGATTATACCGAGGCGATAGACATACTTAAAGGAGCTAAGAAAAAATTTGAATATCCGGTAGAATGGGGTAATGACCTGCAGAGTGAGCATGAAAGATACTTGGTAGAAAAGCATTTCAAAAAGCCAGTTGTAGTGATCAATTACCCTAAAGATATTAAGGCTTTTTATATGAAAGCTAATGAAGATGGTAAGACTGTAGCTGCAATGGACATTTTGTTCCCAGGTATTGGCGAAATCGTTGGAGGATCGCAACGTGAAGAGAGTTATGATAAATTAGCCCAGCGAGTGAAAGAGATGGGTATTGAAGAGAAAGAATTGTGGTGGTACTTAGAGTTAAGGAAATTTGGTACTGCACCTCACTCTGGTTTCGGGTTAGGCTTTGAGCGTTTGATGTTGTTCGTAACAGGAATGGGCAATATCAGAGACGTAATTCCTTTCCCTCGATTCCCTGGAAGTGCGGAATTCTAAAATATTTTAAAAGGCTCACAATTGTGAGCCTTTTTTTATTAGATTATTTTCAGTTACGGGCATCATTTTGATATAAAAAACGTTAAAGAGCATATAATATAGATAGTTGTTGTTATGTCATCTTATTCTTTAACTTACTACACACGTAAAGAGGAAATACTAAACGTTGTAACGCATTTTGCAGGGCTTATACTTAGTGTGGCAGCGCTAGCAATATTAGTGGTTTTTGCTTCACTTTATGGCGGGGTATATCATATTGTGAGTTTCTCCGTTTTTGGGGCGAGTATGGTTACTTTGTATTTGGCCTCTACCCTTTATCACTATGCCAAGAAAAAAACTTTAAGAAAGAAGTTAAATATTTTTGACCATGCTGCTATATACCTTTTAATTGCGGGCACTTATACTCCTTACTGTCTTGTAGCATTACAAGGGGCTACGGGCTGGATTTTGTTCGGTGTAACTTGGGCTTTAGCGCTGGCCGGAATTATATTAAAGTTATTTTTTACGGGTAAGTACAACACACTTTCTACAGTAAGTTATGTGCTTATGGGATGGGTAGCAGTTTTTGCGGCTAAGCCATTATATGAAAGCTTATCATCAGAGGCGCTGATGTATCTGCTGATAGGTGGATTCTTCTATACTGTAGGAGCTATTTTATATTCCATTGAAAAAATGCCTTATAACCATGCGGTGTTTCACTTTTTTGTGCTAGGCGGAACAATCAGCCATTTTATTTCGGTATTCTTCTATCTGCTATAATTAATCGGGCGAAGCCAACAGCGGGTTGTACATCATTACAGCATGGTTTTCAGTAATTAGCTCATCTTTAATTACCGTTTTACCCATATAAGTTAATCTTTTTATGGCATTATGACGTGTATAACCTCCCCATTGCTCTTGATGAAAAAGGTGGTAATCTTCGTATACTTTGTAAGTATACTTGCTGTTTGCAGAGCAGAGTAGTTGTCCATGGAGCTTCTTTTCACTAAGCCATAATTTTATTTGGTAATCATGTTGGGTGCTGTTTTTAAACTGCAGATCGATATAGTTATATGATAACGTGGCCCCACTGCCAAATGGCAGTGTGCGGTTCACGTCAGGGAAAACATCGTAGCTGTGCCGATAACGCTCTGTAATTTCAAGGGGCGAATGCAGTAACATCCAATAGAGAAGGTTGCCTAGCTGGCAAAGCCCTCCCCCATAATCATAACCTATTTGGCCATTATTTAACACTAAGCCTTTAAGAAAACCTCTTTCCTTTGTAGGCTTGCCTACCAGCATCCAAAGGGAAAAAGATTTGCCAGGTGCAATCTTAATACCTGAAATTGCTTGAGAGGCAATTTTTAGATTGGTGATTTTATTATGCTGATACTGCATGTCTACATCCTTCAAAGGCCGAAGCAATGTGGAGCTATGCTCAAAAACAAGGTGGTTTAAATCGTCCTTAGAGGGAATAGAGGCATAGTCATTTCTATTCTTTAGCCAAAGTAATTTTCGTTTTAAAATAAAGTATTTCTTACCCGCTATTTTTCTCCATTTGCTCCGATTAATTGGTTGCTTGGTAGAATATTTGCTAATTGGCATTTTATGATTTAATAAAAAGATTTATTTTGGCTATTCAATGAAAGTTGTGAATATATGAAAAATATTTTATTTCTGATTTTTATAATACCGATGGTGTGCAAATCAGTATTTGCAATGGATAAAGTGCTGATTACTAATTTATATGCAACAAGCACGGCTACTCCATTTATTTCATACCATGTTAGCAATGCGTTTGATGGTAACCCCAATAGTTATTGGAAGCCCCCGAAAGGAGCTGCTACTTCTGAGGGTATAATGATTTACTTTAAAAATCCAGTGTATATTTCAGAGGTAAATATCAATAGTATGAGTGGAGGTGATTTTAATGATGTTGAGTATTTTGCTATTTATGGTGATGGTAGGTATATAGGAAGTAACCCCGAAAGCGAAGTCAGTAATCTGTTTATTAAGATTAATGATGTTAAATATAAGCGAGTAGTAAAAGGGAGTTATAAGGGTAATGAATACAAAAGGGTAATTGATTCTCCTGATTTGTTTACAGCAATAAGTGAAATTGAGTTGAGCGGTGAAGGAGGTGTTCCTATGGATTTAATAATTCCTAAATTTTATGAAGGTTCAATTGAAAGTTCCAGTGCATTGGCTCCAGAAATTGCCTATGGAAGTGAAAATTTGATGGATGGCAGAAAGGAATTTGGCTGGGCTGAAGGTAGTGCAACTGCCGGAGAAAGAGAGACCATTAGTTTTAAATTTAATGAGAATGTAACCGTGGATGAAGTTGAAATTTGGAATGGCTATCAACGTTCTCCTTCTCACTTCGAGGCTAATTGTAGAGTTAAAGAATTTTCCTTTGGCAATGCAAATGAAGATAAGCAAGTGTATCATTTAAAAGACGAGCAAGGGAGTCAATCTATTAAACTTAAAAAACCTGTTAGTGCCAACACTTTTATATTAACTATTAATAAGGTTATAAATGGCTCTAAATATAAAGATCTAGTAATAAGTGAGGTGCATTTAAAATATAAAGGGCAACCTATTTTACTCTTGCCAAAAGAAACTCAACAGCGAGTGACCGAGTTGAGGAGGAATAGTAATGGCTTGATAAAAAAGTATTTAGATCATAATATTAATATCTCACTGAGTAAGTACGATGATGATAAGAATTACCAAGAAGAAATGTCATTAATGTTAAGGTCTAATAATACGTTTGTTCTTTATAGAAAAAAGGACTTAAGCATAAATACGGATGATTCTAACGATATGGAAGAAACAATTTCAGATGGTAATTGGGAAATTGAAGAGATAGCCAAAGACTCTTTTAAAGTTCGTTTTTTTGGTAGGATTTATAGTACTACTAATTGGTCTGAAATATATTCTGGAAATGTTACTCATGATAAGTCAAGGATTTTTCAAGATCATGTGACTTTTACAAATGGAAAAATTGGCGGACAGCGTTTTGTTGAAGACTTTATTATTAAGGATTGATATGAGAATTTTACCTATTATCTTTATTTTAAATACTGTGCTTGCGCCTGATTTAATGGCTCAACAACCAGAAGACTTTGTGAAAATTAAAGATATGAGTAGTGATTTCGTTTATGATATGAGATATGCTACCACAAATAATTTTCTGGAGACGAAAGTTTACGAATGCCCTGATTGTGTAGTTCGTAAAGAAGTGGCTGATGCACTCGTTAAAGCGAATAAATCTTTTATGGAACAGGGCTACAAAATTAAGTTCTTTGACTGCTATAGGCCTTTGTACATTCAGAAGCTCATGTGGCAGGTTTATCCAGATGCTAAATATGTGGCCAATCCGGATAGAGGTTCTGTTCATAATCGAGGAGGAGCTGTAGACATTACATTGGTTACATTGGAAGGTAAAGAGCTCGATATGGGGACTGAATTCGATTTCTTTGGCGAAAAGGCCCATCATAGCTATCAGGAATTTGATCATGAAATTCTCTTTAACCGTCAGGTGCTAAAGAATGGTATGGAAAAGTATGGCTTCTCTCCTATCAGGACCGAATGGTGGCATTATAATTTTAACAATGCTAAGAAATTTAAAATATCCAACTTTAAGGTAGATTGTGATTGATTTGAAAACGGTTTTTTCTTTTCACAATTGTTATTTATTCTTTTTAGTAGTAGCCTCTACCCTTCTAAGGTTTATTGTTTTTAACCAGACTCCTTTTGCCAATGGTTGGGATGGTTACTTTTATCTTGTTCAGGTAAAGTCTTACTTAGAGGAGGGGGAAATGCACTCCTCCAGAATATCAGTTTTTTATCCATTACTTATTTTTGTTAAGTGGTTAGTAAGAGATTATGAATTGGCTTATAAGGTGTTATCTGCTTTTTTAGCTGGTGCTTTTTCAGGTATAATTTACTTCATTTCTAAAAGGGTAAAGCGTAATTTTTCTTTTCTGCCCGAAATTATTGGAGGCCTAACACTATGTAGCTTTCACCTAACGTATTTTGCAGCTCAATTTCCTAAAAATTTACTAGGCCTTTGCTTCTTACTCTTTTTTATCCATGCGCTTACTTCTAAGAGGTATGTTATTGCTGCTTTTTTGCTCATAATAAATCTATTTACACACCAGTTTACCGCAGCACTGTCATTGGTAGCGCTTGGTGTTAATATGGGTATTCTGTTTTATAGAAGTCATCGTTTGGAGAGACGATATGTCATTATGCTGTTAGTGTTAATGACATTAGCTTGTGTAACGACAATATATTTTAAGCATGCTGAGTTGGTTGATAGAGGATTTGTACTCACTAAGCAGTTTAATTGGCCTGCTTATTCATTTTTAACTGATGCTAATAACGTGTCAATGGTTACATTATTTTGGAAATGGGAAATTGTATGTTATAGCTTATTATTTGTAGTTGGAGGTGCTGTTTTATATATCAAAAAAGATAATATACCTATTCGGTTGATGATTGTATATTGCCTTTTGGCGTTGTTGTTCTGCCCGTTCTTAGAATGGAATACCCTCGGTATTAGCTATCGTTTCTTTATGTTGGCCAATTTGTTGGCGTTGCTAATGTTAAATGTTTTTGAATGGCGTTTACACTCAAATCAATGGTTGATTAGGTTTTTCTTTTTAGTTAGTGTTTTTGTTGTTGCCATAGTGATTAAAGATCAATACAAAAGTAGCAGGTATGACCCTCCCTATGGTTTGTATCATTCAATTTCAGAAACGATACAGCAAAACCATGATCAAGATCAAGTAGGATTGATTATAGGTCATAAAGCAATGGCCGAATATGTTACATTTGATTCCGGAATTGATGTACTTCCATGGGTTCCTGAATATGAAATGGATAAAAATAAGTTGTGGCGAATTGCTACAGGACTAAAGTTAAAAGAGGCCCAATATTTTGCATTGGGGTGTGATACTGCAGATATTGAAGAGCTGACTCCTTCTTATTTATTTATGAAAGAATCTACATGGCAATGTATACTCAGTAAAGTCAAAAAAGAAGATGAGGACTTGTATCGATCCCTTTTTAATTGGCGTAACCCATATGAAGTGAGGCCAAGCTATCTGCTAAAAAAGAAATAACTAAATGTGGTATTCGGGGTAAGCTAACAGATTCCATAAAATACGGAATGAGTTTTCTATTGCCAAAGACTTATCATCTGGCCTTAACGGTCTGGAATTGATATAAGTTACTGTTCCTTTGATATGATGTTCTGAAATGGTACGAGCAAATTCTCGATCCAGAGGTCTGAATAACTTTTCAGTGAGGCCGTAAATTAATAATTGGTTATGAATCTCTATATTGTCTTGCTTAATACTGCTGTGAACAAGATTATTATAAGGAGAGAATTCAACCTGATTTAAAAAGTAGTTGGAATCTTTGTTAGCAGTAGCCCACGATACCGATATACGATGAAAGGTTTGAAAGCGATTTTTGAAACCTGTAGTAGCTTCTACATTATTCTTAACCTGTGTATTTCTATGGTTAATTAGCTTGCTATATAACTCGGTAATAAGTTCATCTTTGGTGCTGAAGTAATGAAATAAAGTGCCATTAGAAACACCTGCTTCTTCTGCTATTTTACTAGTGGGAGTACCATGAAATCCAAACTGGACAAAAAGGTTTAAGGCCGCTGTAAAGATGAGTTCTTGTTTTTCCATGTTGTATTAAAGCGTGCAAAGCTAAAAGTACGGATAGAATAAAAAAAGAATATGAAAAAAAAGGCCGGCTTATGCCGGCCTTTTTTTAGTAATTCAATCGCTCTAAATGTGCGCTAAGTGTTTTCTCTTTATGGTCGTATGACAATAGTAATACGTAGCCAGCTTTGGCTGGTAATACTCTTACCCAATCACTTCCTTTTGGCTTTCCTAGTGAGATTTTGTCTTCAGAAAATTCACCATCATAATAAGTTACACTTCCAAAAACGAATTCATTCTTCTCGCCTTTTTTCTTGTCATAATCTATATATCCAACAATTGAAGTTTCGTCCTTTTCACTTTGGTTAGAAAAAGAGTAATCAAATCCACCATATGCTTTAACCAAGTTACTTAATAGGTGAATATTAGCAAACCCTGTACCTTCAGGTAAAGCAAAGTTAGACTTGTCTTTTTCGATGAATTTTACATTTTTAATCTCAAAATCTTCAGTGAAATGGAATAGTACCAAATCGTTGATTACCACTTTTGCTACACTAGCGCTAGCTCCTAGCGCTTTAAACGCCATACCAGCTGCATCAGCTGCTTTTTTGTATTGCTCTCCTACTGCCAATATGCTTCCATCACTATTTTGAATGATGTCGTGGAAATAAATGAAACCATCTTTGCCTTCATTGCTAATTTTACCTTTGTTGTCTACTGTTACGTAGTTACGGAAGTTTTGTGCCCAGCTGAGGTATTTTTCACTTTTAATTTTACCCGTGTCGTCAATTTCAATTCTTACTACACCAAGACCGTTGTCTTTTAATGATTTTACGTCAGGAGCATAATACATACCCAATACGTTTAAAGTCTTCTTGTCTTTGTCGTAGTATGCAGAAAGTGGCTGCGTGCTATATTTGTCTGTTTGTAGGTTTACTTCATAGCTTTTTAGTCCGTTAGAAATATCATAAGCATTAATTGCAAAAGAGAGGTCAGAACTAGTTCTGTTCGGTCTCTTTGCGATAAGGTTATAAACGTAATCACCCGAGCTGCATAAATAACCAGCGCTTTCTACTGTTTTGCTATCTGTTGAAAATTTATTCCATAGCTTCTTACCATCAGAAGAATAAAACGTGAGAGCATAACTTCTGCCTTTATCAATAGAGCTATAATCTACGAAGCCCTTATTATCTATCGCTGATAAATTCAAGAACTCTACACCTTTAGGTATAGATACCTTGTAATAGTTTAATTCGGTATTGTCCGAAAGCGGTCTACTAATTCTATGGTCTGCACCTTTGCTTAAATTGTAAATCCTATAGATTAACTCTTTTTCTTTGAAATCTATGAATTTGAAAATAAGAGCATCCTGATTGTACTGACTTTCAAGTAAGAAGGTGTTTTTACCTTCTTCCATAGTTACAGATTTAAAATCCTTTAGGTTTTCATCAAGTACCTGCAGTAAGAAATTTCTTTTACCTTTTGAGGCCTTTTCTACATTATAAAATGTGTAATAACCCTTAATTTCATTGTTACTAGTAATTACACCAGAGTTACGTACTCTCATGCTAAGGATGTCGTTAAACTTCCTTTCTTGCGCATGTAGCACTGATGATAATAGCATAAAAGCTACTATAATACATTTTGTAAAATTCAATTTCATATTTATTGGTTTTGGATAGTTCTGCTTTAATAGAAGGTGACTTTTACATCAGCTAGTGTTGTGTCTGGAAATTTCTGATGGAATGCTGTTTCTATCTTATTTTGTACTCCTTCTAATTCTAATTCTTTGCTTAAGGTCCATAGCATATAGTAATGGGCCATGTTTTCTTTATCAAAAATCTGTGATAAGTTGATGAAATAGTAAGCAATTTTGGTAATCTCTGAAGTTCTTAAGTTGTTAAGAAAAACGAAGCTTTGATCATATATTGGGGCATAATGATCTGATAGCGGCACATGAAGGCCAAATACATGTTTTTTTCTAGAGGTATAAATGTTGAACCACAACTCTGCCAGTAAATCTTTTACGAATTTATTATTTGGGTAACGTTCCATCAACTGACTGGCAAAAAATAGCGTGAAAGCATAATTTCCCATCACATATGAGCTGTAGGCCATTTCAAAATCGATCCGTTGTTGCAAGACAGGTGAAATTTTGTGGCTTTTACCTTTCGTATTAGTGTCTTTGAAGCTTTTGTCTAAAGAGGCAATTCTATCTTTTATATGAGGGTGAGTAAGTAGTGAATCTTCGTTAAATAAACCATTGCCTTCAGCAGAAGTACCAAAGGATGGTTCAGGCTTTCTTAGCCATTTTGTTTTAAAAGGGTATTTGGTGAAATCATATATAGAGTCAAGTTGGGGAGGTTTTCTGTATTTGGGGTAATCCGAAGAGTCGAGCATCGATAATAAACCATTATATGCCATTGGGTTATAGATGGTTTTGTTAATCATGATTACCGCTAAAGAATCAGCCTCCTGCTCATTAGTTCTAGAAAAGCTTGAGTTTTCATAGGCTAAGGTTTTAATAACCTCCAATTTTCCTTTCTCCTGTACATTTTTATAAAGGTCTTTATCATTCATTTGCGCCTTTCGCGCTACAATGTTTTTATTAACGTGATCAAGGATTTGGTGCGCCACCTCATGAGCAATGGCAAAGGCTAGTTCACTGTCTGTGTCAACTCTGTTGAGTAAGCCTAGGTTAATTATCATAGAGCCCTCGCCCCAGCAAGAGGCGTTGACTAATGGAGTGCGAGCTATTAATATGCGCTGAGGAAAATTGTTGAAATTGTCGTTTTTAGATTTTATTTCAGTTAAAATAGAGTTAACCAAGCTATCTATCTGTGGGTCTTTGATAAAAGTGTTATTATCAATTAATTTAAATAGAAAGTCTTTTTTGTTTTCATAATGATCTTTTACAACATTATATGTATTACGATCAAGTTGATTTTTTAAATTCTTAACATTTGCTTCTATATTTTCTTTTAATGCTTCCTTCTCAGTATTTAAACTATCCATAGGTAAATATTCAATGGACGTTTGAGCATTTGCTCCAATAACTAAGAAGAGGGAAAATATAATGAGTAAGAAATAATTAAAGCCTTTATTGCACATGGTAAAACAATAATAAAGTGTAATAATATGGAAAAAATAATATTAAAAGAATTAATTTTTCATGATTCTAATCACTTCTATTATCTCTTTTCTAATATTTAAAACGGGATTAAAGTTAAACCAATAATTGTATTAGCCTGCTGTTAAAGGATTTATGCTAATTATCTGGTGCTGACTATTGCTTAGAAGGTTTAAAACTTTTTGGGGATTTTAGTATACTCCCTTACGGTATTAACTTAATGAGATTTATAAGCGTAGCTAGGTTGTTATTATTAAGAAAATGATGCTATTTTCTTTTTTTCGCTAATATGTTTACAGCAGTGTATTTGCTGCCACCCTTTCTTACCTTCTCCCAACCCTGTTTTTTTAGATATTTAGCAACATATTTGTTATGTAGGCCGTGTGCTACTAATATCACCAATTGGTCTTTGTCTGCTTGCTGGGCTAAAAATTTTGCATTGTCTTTTGCGCGGTGCTTAGCCTCTTTAAATGTCTCTATCCCTTTGTCATTTAGGCCAGTCATCCAAAGAACTCTTGACATAGTAAGCCAAACGCCAAGAGGCATTTTGATATTAAAAAAGCACATGATTTTACGTTCAAACTCTCTAAAACGAGCATCTTCTATCATCTCGTACCTGTCTTTAAAAATTCTTTCTGCCGTATTCATGGCTCTAGGTACGTTACTGTAGAATATTTTTTTTACGTTTAAATCATCCGGGCATAGCGGCATTGGCTTAAAAGAAAGCACACCTACACTATCATACACCTCTGTAAATGTAATGGCTTCTTTTCTATTGCGCCATCCTGTTCTGGTAACATCGGGCTGACCATGACGAATAAGTATAATTTGATTAACGTGCTTAGTGGAGTCGTTAAACGGAACAATACAAGAGTCTATGGATTGATTAGAATAGTAATCTTTTAAGTATTTGAGATCAACTTTCTGTGACATGCTATTAAATGAAAAAGCCAGAATAAAGAAGAATGATAGAAAGATGTGTTTTTTAAATAACAGCATGCACATATAATTATATTGATAAGATAATTTTGCCAATATGAGAACTAGATTCCATTTTTTTGTGAGCTTTATCAGCCTCATTTAAGGGGAAAACAGAATCTATAATAGGGCGTATTTTTTGATGCTCAATTAGAGGCCATATATAAGTTTGAAGATTACGGGCTATTGCACCTTTGAAGTGGCGGTCTCTTGCTCTTAGGGTAGAGCCAGTGATTATGAGCCTTTTAGTCATTACTTTCATTAAATCTACCTCGCCAAACCGGCCATTCATAGCATTTATAATGACTAACCGTCCGTCATTTTGAAGAAGGTTAATGTTTTTTGGGGTGTACTCTCCTCCTATCATATCAAGTACAATGTTTATACCCTGCTTCTTTGTTTCTTCCTTTATTACTTGTTCAAAATCATGCTGTTTGTAATTGATGCTTAATGATGCTCCCAGCTTTGATGTAAAATCACATTTTTCATCTGATCCTGCTGTAGTGTAAACCGTACCACCCATGGCTGTAATCATTTGAATGGCTGTTACACCTATTCCTGACGTGCCACCATGAACTAACACTTTCTCTCCTTTTCGAAATGCTGCTCTATCAAAAATATTAGACCACACAGTAAAGAAAGTTTCTGGTAATGATGCTCCTTCTTCAAATGTGAGCCCTTTTGGTAAGGGTAAGCACTGCTCTGCTGGCACAGTTGCATATTCCGCATATCCTCCTCCTGCTAGTAGAGCACATACTTTGTCTCCTTTTTTCCAAGAAGCGTTGTCATTCTCATCTTCTACTATGCCGGCTATCTCTAAACCTGGGATGTCTGCAGCAACTCCTTCTGGAGCCGGATATAAACCTTTTCTTTGAATTACATCAGGCCTGTTGACTCCAGCAGCTTTTACTTTAATTAATACTTCGTCTGGTGCGGGCTGAGGTATTTTCCGTTCCTCAAGCTTCAATACTTCTGGGCCACCGGGCTCATTAATTTTGATAACTCTCATGTGGTAAATGTACGTCTTAAATAATAAGTGGTATTAAATAAATCGTAAAGTTTAATCATAAACTGGCTATTAAATGTTCATTTCTCCCCTTACAAACATCATTACTTCTTCCGGAGGCATATAAAGTCTTCTTATTTTATTCTTATATTTTTCAGAAAGGTGAGCATGGTTAAGGATAAAGTGTTTGGTATCGATGATTTTTTCTGCCAAGCCATGTTGAATGGCATAGGTGTCTGCTACCCTTTCAGCTCCAATAATGTAGGACTTAGAAGTTAAATAACCGATGCCATATTTGATCATAGATAATAGTCCTCGGTTTTTGTAGTCCATGATGTGTCCCAGTTCATGACCAATCCAACCGACTAATACATTAAATGGTACGGAGTCTAGTCCTACTCGCTCTCCCGACACGCTAAAATTCTGACTGATATAAATAACGTACTTTCTGTTCTTTTTGCTTTTGAACATAGATGATAGTACCGGTTGCGCCTGCATAAAAGATTTAGATATACTTTTCTTAAATACGAATCTAATATCAGTGTCTCTTAATTCAGGGTAATGAGAAAGAGCCGTTAATACCTCATCGCGGATGGCGTGTGGTATTGTTTTGTTGTGGGCGTATTCTTCTTGATTAATTACATCCATGAATAAATCTGTTGGGGTGATTACACTTGAAGATAATGTCATGAGCTAAGATGTTCAAGAAACATGCCTTATAATTACCAAGGTTAAATATTTGAATGTATTCTATAAATCTACATCTAAAAGCAATAATTGATCATGTTGTAAGTGACTGCTGCGGTATGTTACAGATGAAGTGCGTAAAAGTAATGTTGAAAGTGGGGAATGAATTCCTCACTTTTATGTGTATAGACATAAAAAAAGCCGACTAAAATAGTCGGCTTGTACTTAAAAGGTATTATAATGATTTTATATTTATACCAACTTTACGTTGACTGCATTTAATCCTTTTCTTCCTTCTTGTAACTCGAAAGTTACGGCATCATTTTCTCTAATTTCGTCAACAAGACCAGATACGTGTACGAAATACTCTTTGTTGTCTACATTATCCTTCACGAACCCGTAACCTTTAGAGTCATTGAAGAATTTAACTGTTCCTTCTTTCATTATAAAATATTAAATTATTAGTGTAAAGGTAATGATATTCTTTACATAATAACATCATTTGAAAACTTTATTTCCAATTAAATTTCACTTAAAATAAGCTTACTTAATTGATTGATAATCAGTTGATTAAGACTTAATCCTTAAGGTGGTTAAATCTTAACTTGCTAATTATCTACCTTTTACGGTTTCTGCCTTTTCCGCCTTCACCTCTTTTGCGTTGGTTTCTACCTCCGCCTTTTCCTCCTCTGTAAGATCTTCCGCCACGGCCATTTCTGCCTCCATCGTCTCTTCTTCGGTCTCCTCCTCGAGCAGCATTCACTCTTAACTCTCTACCGTCTAATTCCATGCCTCTAAAAGCTGGCTCTACTACATCGGCAGCTTCTTTTTCAACATTAAAATAAGACCTGCGGTCTTCCATAATTACTGAACCTAAAGTCTTTTTATTAAGACCTGTTTCAGCGCATAAATAGCTAATTAATGATTGCTTATCAAAGCCATCTATAGTTCCTACATTGATGAAGAACTTCTTATATGAGCCGTCTCCAGAGCCTGAAGATGAGTCTAAGCTAAAGTCTTTATCTTCGATACCATAACGCTCTAATTCGATAGTTAATAATTTATCTATTAACTGCTCTTTAGTTAGTTCATCATATATTGGGTATACGGCCTCTTTATGTTTATTAACTGCTTCTTCATCAGTTTTAACATCTATGATACGAGTTGCCCATGTAATCAACTTCTGCTTTTCAACTTCAGTTGGGCTTGGTAACTCATATTTTGAGAATTTGATGTTAAGCCTTTTTTCGAACATGCGTACTTTGCGCTGTTCTGACGTGTTAACTAACGCTAATGATATACCTTGTTTACCTGCCCTTCCAGTTCTTCCACTTCTATGAGTATAATATTCAGTATCATCAGGTAGCGCATAATGAATTACGTGTGTAATATCATTAACATCTATACCTCTAGCGGCTACGTCAGTAGCAATCAAAAACTCAAGTGTGTGGTTTTTAAACCTCTTCATCACTTGGTCTCTTTGCGCTTGAGATAAATCTCCATGGATAGCGTCTACAGGTAAGCCTTGCTTTTGTAAAAGTTCAGCTAGCTCCTGAGTATCTCTTTTGGTTCTACAAAATACGATACCGCGCATTTCTGGCTCTAATTGAATTATATGCTTAAGTAATTCAGGCTTATCTTTAGCTTTTACCAAAAAGAATTGATGATCAATATTTTGGTTTACTTTGTTTCCTGAATCTACCTTAACCTCATTGGGGTTATCCATGTATTTTCTTACTATATCACGGATCTCACTTGCCATGGTAGCAGAAAATAACCATGTCACTCGGCCTTCAGATGTATATGATAGGATGTCATCCAAATCATCTCTAAAGCCCATATTTAGCATTTCATCGGCCTCGTCTAATACCACATATTTTACGGCATTAAGGTTAACAGCTCTTCTTTTTGCAAGGTCGAGTAAGCGGCCTGGCGTAGCTATTAAGATTTGAGGCGTTTGTTTCTTCAGTTTGTTAATCTGTGGAGTGATGGAAGCACCTCCATAAACAGTTTGTACTTCTACACCTTTAAGATACTTTGAGAAACTTTCTAGTTGCTGACCAATCTGCTGTCCTAATTCCCTTGTTGGGGCCAGAACTACTGCTTGAGTAGATTTATTTGTAGGGTCTATTGATTCCAATAGTGGCAAACCAAAAGTGGCAGTTTTACCAGTACCTGTTTGTGCTAAGCCGATAAAGTCTGTATCAGCATCTTCTATTAAAACAGGAATGGCTTGTTGCTGAATTTTGGTAGGTGTTTCAAATCCTAACTCGTGGAGGACTTTCAAAATTGGATCAGATAGTCCTAAATCAGAAAAATTAATCAATTGATAGTATTTAATAAATGAACTGCAAAGGTAGCCTTATTTATCGCAATACCTGAATATATTGCCTTAATAATTTTTTTTACCTCACTTTTAGCTAAAAAAATTAGTTTAAACAGGGTTTTGGCTAATAAAATTAGTAAGATTACGCAATGAAACACTCAGGATATGCAGATTTGCCCTTGCATGGTGGCAAGGTACCATACTGGTTAGCAAGGAGAATGGCCGAATTGGGTGGAGCTATTGTTTCTACTATAGTTGAGGAATATGGAAGGTCAGCTTTTTTGTCAAAACTAAGTGATCCTCTATGGTTTCAGTCATTGGGCTGTGTGTTAGGTATGGATTGGCATTCTTCAGGAATAACTACTTCTGTGATGGGGGCGCTTAAAAAAAGTGTTAACCAGATGTCGGATGATTTGGGTATATATATCTGTGGTGGAAGAGGAAAGCATTCATTAAAGACTCCTAACGAATTAATAGCAATAGCCGATAAAGTAGGTTTTAGCGGTGGCGCTATGGTTTACAATAGTAAGTTAAGTGCAAAAATAGATAACACAGCTTTGCAAGATGGGTATCAATTGTACTTGCATAGTTTTATTGTAACTAAAGAAGGTGAATGGTCCGTGGTGCAACAGGGTATGAATGGAGTAAATAAAATGGCCAGAAGATATCATTGGCACTCTCCTACTGTTAAGTCTTTTGTGGATGACCCCCAGGCAGCGGTTTGTGGAATTAATAATGGTGATATTATTAACTTAAGTACTGCAGCTGCTAAAACTACACGTTCAGGGATATTAAATGTGAGCACGATGCCTAGCTCAACACTAATGAAGGAAAAACGAAGTATTGTTATGCCTAGACATCATGATGTAAGAGCAAAAGACGTTGACTTAAAAAGATTGGGTAGTGTGCTGGCTGTGGCTAATAATTCAGAAATGAAAAGTTTTGAGGACCTATTACTTATTAAAGGTATGGGACCACGTACGTTACAGTCATTGACATTGGTAAGTGAAATCATACATGGTACTCCTTCTCGTTTTACTGACCCCGCTCGTTTTTCATTTGCGCATGGCGGAAAAGATGGTCACCCCTTTCCTGTGCCTACAAAGGTCTATGATCAAACTATAGATGTGATGAAGGGCTGTGTTGATAAAGCTAAAATTGATTATAGCGAAAAGAAAAGAGCGATAGCATCATTACACATAATGGCTCAGCAAATAGAAAAGAATTTTCAACCCCAACCCGAAAGGTTTAATAAAATAGTACAGAAGGAAAGAAATGACTCATATAAATATGGAGGGCGAACAGTGGCTGGTAAGGCTCGTCCTTTGAATGGTCAACTAGATTTGTTTCTTTAAATCAATCCTTTGCTTTTTAATTCCAAGTATTTATTAATAGCGTTTATAGATAGATTTTGTGGCTGCGTAAATATGTGCTGAATACCATAACGCTTTAATTCGGTAAGTATAAGTTCTCTTTCAATATTGATTTTTTGAGCAATAGTTTTAAAATAAATTTCTTTTAAATTATTGGCTTCCTGATGCTGGTAAGTAGTTAATTCTTCGTTTTCAAAAACAATGACTACAAGCAAGTGAGCAAGGTTCAGCTTACGTAAAATTGGTAGTACTCTGTGTAGTGCATTTAAGCTTTCGAAATTAGAATAAAGAAATAGAAGGCTGCGGCCTCTCACATTTGATTGAATGGATTTATATAACCGCTCGTAATTGGCTTCCATTTCACTAATCTTCTCTTTATATAAAGCTTCTAGAATAATTTTGAGCTGCATTCTACTTCTGTCGGCTTTTATAATTCTTTTCGGAGTATCAGAAAATGTAATGAGGCCCGCTTTATCTTGCTTATTTAGTGCCGTATTCGCAATAACTAAACTCGAGTTAATAGAATAGTCTAATAGACTTAACCCATTAAATGGCATTTTCATGTATCTACCTTCGTCAATTAGACAATATATCTGCTGTGATTTTTCATCGGTATAGCTATTAACCATAAGCTTGTTTGCTCTGGAAGTAGCCTTCCAGTTCATACTTTTGATGTCATCACCTTTGGTATATTCCTTTATTTGTTCAAACTCATAGCTGTGGCCTATTCTTCTTAGTTTTTTTATCCCAAAATTAACATGGTTATTTTTTACAGACTTAAGCTCTAGGCTTTTCATGTCAATGATAGACGGATAAACAGCTATGTCTTGATCGGCCTCAATAGAGATTCTGCGTTTTGCTAAATGGATAGTTGAAGTAATAAAAATCTGAATTTTACCAAAGTTATAAACTCCTCTAGTCAAGGGTCTGATAGGGTAAGTCAGCTTTTTCTGTTGTTGGGCTTTTAAGTGAAGCTTTTCCATAAAATCCCTCTTTTGTAGCAAGCTGGGTATTTCATCGATCAGTTCTATATTAAAGCCCATATTCGACATATTTGCAATGCTAATGCTAATGGTTTGCTTGTTGCCTAGAGATAAAACTTTTGCGCATTGTCTACTGGCTGTTAAGTGATTATTCTTGTTAAATAATATAAAAGCATCGGCAATGGTGCAGGCAAAAATGATTACAAGGCCAGTTTTTCCAATTGCGAAAAACAGTGGCCATGCATAACCTAATGAGAATAGAAGTACAATTATTCCCAAGGCAACAAAGAAACGATTAGTGAGATATAACTGCTTTATTTTCAACGTGGTACTTCTGTTTTCTTAACTATTTCATTTATTATTTCTTCTGGGGTCACTCCCTCTAGTTCCCTGTCTGGGTTAAGTATAATTCTGTGGTTAAGTACTGGGCTAGCCACAAACTTTACATCATCGGGAATTACAAAATCACGACCGTTAATCGCAGCAACAGCTTTAGAGGCTCTCATTATTGCCAAAGATGCTCTTGGTGAGGCTCCTAGGAATAAGTCTCCATTGTTGCGTGTGTCATAGATGATTTCTGCAATATAGTCTAGAATTTCGTCTTTAATATGAACCTTTTCTACGAGCTTGTTTGCCTTCTCTATCATTTCGGTGGTTAATATGGAAGAAACATCACCAATCATTTTCTGAGAAAAATCTTCTTTAAATCGCCTTAGTATTAACTTTTCTTCGTGCAATTGAGGGTAATTAAGCTTTACCTTAAACAAAAAACGATCTAGCTGCGCTTCGGGAAGTTTGTATGTTCCCTCCTGCTCTATTGGGTTTTGGGTGGCAATAATCATGAAAGGAAACTCCATTGGGTATGTAGTTCCATCTACTGTTACTTGCCTTTCTTCCATTACCTCAAAAAGAGCGGCCTGTGTTTTTGCTGGAGCACGGTTAATTTCATCAATGAGCACAATATTAGAGAACACAGGTCCAGAGTTGAATATGAAATTAGAATCTTTGAGGTTAAAGATGCTGGTACCTACCACATCAGATGGCATGAGATCGGGCGTAAATTGTATTCTGCTATAATTCACTGATAAGGTTTTGGCAAATAGCTTCGCTCCTAGTGTTTTAGCAAGCCCTGGTACACCCTCTAATAAAATGTGTCCATTAGTAAATAATGATATTAGCATCATATCTACCAATTGATCTTGACCAATAAGAAGTTTACCTACTTCTTCTTTTACTCTGGCTATATTATTTCTGAATTCTATTAATTCCGATGGCTCGTGTGGCTCAGTGTATTCTTCCATTATTTTCTTCTTTGATAATAGTGTTCTACTAATTGGTGAAAACTTATCAAGTTTTCTGGTGTGATATCTACCTTGTAGTCAATATCTTGGTATTCTTTAATTATTTTTTCTATTTCCTTAACTTCTATCCCTGATTTGAGGCTCAGTTTCGTAATGAACTCTTTATTGACATGATTGGTGGGTAAATTATATCTGGTTCTAATATCTGCCAAAAAAAGATTCCATTTATGCTCAGCAAGGTTTCTGTGGTTCTGCTCTTTGTAGTATAAGTAGCCAATGGTTTCAACGTACTCTAATGTTGTATTTCTGTTTTTAGCAATTACGGGTATAATACGCTGTTTTCTTTTGATGTAGAAAAGAAAGTATATGAACACAGCAAGCAGTAATGTATACCATGCCCAGCGTAGTGAAGGTTGGCTTAGTATAAATTCAAGCGGATTTTTCTTTTGTGCAGACTCTTTCTCTGGAGGCATTTTGCTGAATTCATCCCACACTATTTGATTACCGTTGAAAATACCCATGACCCCTTCTGCATAGGGTAAATATTCTTCGTGTGTTAAATAGTAGTTGGTAAATAGTATGGGGTCGCTATGCAGATATAATACTCCTTTTCCATATGAAATTTTCAATAAGTTTATTTCAGAGTTGTTATAATAACCAAGTACTTCTATGTTATCGTAACAATAATCTACGGTGTCCAAGGTAGGCCAATCCCTTTCATATGGCTTTAAATTATTTATAGCAGGATAGCTTAATTTGATGTTACTGTCCTTAATGGAAGCCTCTATGGTGTCATAGGTTATGGTAGAAAGGGCTATGGCGCAATACTGGTCATAGTTGATTTCATCAAGGAGATCATAAGGGAAATTTTTTAAGCATATAAATGCTTCATTTCCATCGGCTACGAATTGCTTTAAGGACTCTATATCATCATAGGTATAGAATGCCGACTCACCTACTATCATATAAATAGAAGTGCTATCGTTGCTGTTTAATTCATATTTGATTGAAGCGTCATTAATGGTATTAAAATCCTTGTTGTAGGAGTTTTTTAATAGTTCGTAAAAGATATATTGATCATATGGAGACTTGCTATCCACTAAAAACGTTTCGTTCCAATCATAATACTTTCTTTTGCTATCGCTTTGGGTAAAGTAAAATAGTAGTATAAGTATAAGTACTACTATGCTCCCTGCTGCTATCAAAACCTTTTTATTCATTAGTGAAAGATTTTGATTGCTGATAAAATTTTTCTAGTTCATTACTAAATTCTAAGAGTTTATCTACAGCAAATGTCTTATCTCCATAATAAACAACTTGAAATACTAATGTTACTTTTTCAAATAGAGAAGATGATGAATGCTTGCGCATCTCCATCACATACTCGAGGTTAGTTTTTTCTTTTTTCCAGTAAATAAGTTTCTTTAGCGCCAGTTCTTTTATGATCATGAGGTAGTATATTCTGATGACCATTTTATAATCGTTATCTTCCTGTGCTTTTCTTAACCATTTTTCGAGGTCTGATTCCATTAAATTTTCTTCAAGGTTTTCAATGGTAATCGAGTTGGCTTTAACTTTTGGGTTTCCTATGTTATAACCAGATATTTTTAAAATAATAAATACTATTATTGCCACCAAGATACCAATGAGTATTATTTGAATAACCTGACCATTAAACAGTGATACGGAATCGCTGCTTGGTGCAATGCTTTCTAAATCATTTTTGGAGAGTTTTTGCCTTTTTCCTGTGCCTACTTCAGAGGCTTCAGACCTTTTGCCTTCGTGTTCCCCAAACTGAATGTCACGAGAAATCTCTTCCCACTCTTCTCTGTTAAATTGTTTGCTTTGGCCAAACGATAAAGAAAAAGAGCAACTGATGAGCAATATGAAAATTGTAATATGCTTCAATTACTTAATGTATTTATTTTTGAATGAAACAATATTTTGATTAAGAAATTCCGCATTCTTTATCTCAATAAGAGAATACTGCTGAATGTTAAATGCAATTAAAAAAATGGGGAAAGTAACATTTATACAGAAAAACACCACTAAGGCATTGGTAATAAGTGTGGCGTAATATGTAAACTTCTCGTCCGCAACTAGACTGCTTTGAATAAAATCTACATAGAGCGTCATAAAGGGGCTATCGAATAGTATTAGCGTTACTATAAAAATAAAAAACAATAGTGAAAATAAGCCCATCACTTTGCTGAAACTGCTGCTTAGAAAAGATTTGAATTCACCTATGGCCTTTCCCACACTAATGTTGCTGTTAGAGTTGAGAATGGCTGCAATGTATAGAGCAGAAGGAAAAAGAACTATAAAGAATAGAAAGCACAGAAAACCACTGAAGAAAAACGGAATGTTGATGAGTACACCTGCGAATAAACTCGATAGTATTAAGTTCTGATTTGAAGTTGAGTAGTTATGAAACGATCGTATTTGTTTTTGTATGAAGAATGTAATACCCGATACATATATTAATCCAGCAAAAAACATATATGGCATGTTGCCATAATTAGCTACAATAAGTATTTTTTCAATTACCAGCTGTTCTATATCTATACTGTTAGATAAGGCCTGATTTTTAAGGGAAAAGGCCGCTATGGCAACTAGGCCGAGCATAAGTACTGATGCCGGTCCTATGTATTTAGTAAATGTTTTTTTATATACTATAATAGTCTCTCTAAAGACCGTATGATTCATTTTAACCTCTCCTTTTAAGATGACTTCTTCTGGCTCTGCGGTAGAGGTAAAAGGAATAGATATTTTCGCCAGATTGTCACTTTTACTTTTACGAAGTGGGTATAATATAAAGTAGTAGATGATAAAAAATAGAGAGCTAAGTATTAAGCTTAGTTTAACTATACTAGGAACCTCGGTATAGCGAGTTAAAAAAGATTCTATTATTGCAGCAAAAACAAGTATGGGTACTATTCCTATCAATAATTTAAACCCTTGCCGTGCAGAAAGCTGAAAAGCTCTTAACCGTGAATAAGTGCCAGGAAATACAAAGCCTTTTCCAAGTACTATCCCGGCCCCACCGGCAATGATGATAGCTGAAATTTCTAATGTACCATGAAGCCATATGGTTAGCATAGATTCAATGGCTAAACCTTGCTGGATGAAGAAATATTGGAAAGTACCAATCATCATACCATTATAAAATATAATAATGACCGAGCCCAGCGAAAAGAAAATACCTGTAATGAAAGTATTGAAAGCCACCATTATGTTATTGATGCTGATGCCAAGGAACATGTCAAATTCGCCCATTGTTTTGTAAACAGCCATGGGGTCACCTTTTTCTATGTTTTTCATGGTCATGCTTACATATTCTTCCCCCAAGATGGTTGTTGTAAAGTCAGCATCGTTGGCGGTGGAAATTACACCTATGAGTGCGGCTATTAAAAATACCACGAGTGAAACCACCAGTTCTTTTCTTGAATAATAAGTAACGGCAGGTAGGTCTTCGAGCCAGAATTTAACAAAGCGGTTTTTACCCTCTTTCCTATTTTTATAAATTTTATAAAATAGCTGTTGAGCCAAATTGTTTAAATAAATCTTGATGGATCTATTAGGATAATGTGATTTGGCGTAGGACAAGTCATCCGTAATTTGAATGAATAAATCACTGAGCTGATCAGGGTTACGAGTTTTAAGTTTAAGTAATTGCTCAAACTTTAACCATTTTTCTTTATTTTGCTCTATAAATTTGGTCTCTTTCATTTTCAGGTTGAAAAATAAGACTTTTAAATTACTAATATGCAAAAAATAGAAATTAACACAACACAAAATGTAAATATTGAATTTGAAATTGCGCCACTCCGAGAGCGTATTATAGCTTTCATCATTGATATTATTGTGATGTTTACAACTATTAGTATTTTATATTTATCTGTGGGGGTAGCTTTTGGTCTCAACGGGTTTAAGTATGGTTATTATGTAGTAATGTTTCCTATTTTTATCTTCTATAGTATAGGTTTTGAGACGTTGAACAATGGCCAATCTATAGGTAAGCTGGCGTTAAATATAAAAGTGGTTAAGACCAGTGGACAGGAGCCGCGGTCTAGTGATTATATGATGCGCTGGGTTTTTAGAATGATAGATATCTACTTTTCGGTTGGGGCCTTGGCATCTATTTTTGTAAGCACTTCTAATAAGGGGCAGCGATTGGGCGATATGGCAGCCGAAACTGCGGTAATAAAGGTTAAGCCAGCACGCACCTTAAGTTTTAAGGATATTGAAAAAATAAACTCAATCGGAAATTACGAAATAAGTTATCCAGAGGTGCGGAAATTAACTGAAGAAGATATGTTACTTATAAAAAATGTAATCGATAGATGTAGGAAATACCCCAATGCATCTCATAAGGTGGCCTTGAAAAGTATGGTGGAATCAGTAAAGCAAGTATTGGAGATAGACCAAAAAGGATTGAGCCATGGTGATTTTCTGAAAACTCTAATTAATGATTACGTAGTATTAACAAGATAAAAAATAAGGCAGTGATTTCACTGCCTTATTTTTTATTAATTAATTGAACCTACTTCGTTGGATTCAAAGTTGCCTTTTAAATGCTTGTTAAGATAATCTACATATTGAGCATATAACAGAAGGTAGCTTGTAGAGCTATAAGCTACACCATGTGCTCCTGGAGGGTAAATTCTAAGGTCAGCATCTTTTCCGTTATCAATTAGTGCATTTACTAATTGCATTGTATTTTGAAAGTGCACATTTTCATCCATTGTACTATGTGCAATAAACATTTTTCCTTTTAGGTTAGCGGCAGCTGCGCTTGAAGCAGTCTTAATATATCCATCTTCATTGTCAGCTAGCAAATCCATGTACCTTTCGGTGTAAATGCTGTCATACAGCCTCCAATCAGTGACAGGGGCTCCAACCAAAGATACTTTAAATACCCCAGGGTGGTTTAGCATAGTGTAGCTAGACATGTAGCCTCCGTAGCTGTGTCCTCTAATGGCCATTTTATTTCCGTCTACCCATGGTTTTTTAGCCAAATATTTTACTGTAGCTACAAAATCATTGCTTTCCGTTTCTCCTAAATTTCTATAAACTACTTTTTCGAATTTGCTTCCATATCCACCAGAACCACGATTGTTTACACTAGCAATGATGTATCCCTGCTGTGCCAAGTATTGCTCCCAGCCATTGGTGGCAAAATCGTTATAAACGGATTGTGCTCCAGGCCCACCATAGATGTTTAAAAGTAAAGGGTATTTTTTGTTTTCATTAAAATCCATTGGTTTAATGATGTACCCATCTAGCTTTTGTCCATCTGGTGTGGTAAATGAGAATAGCTCTTTTTTAGAGTAAAAGTGAGTGTTGGTAAAAACCTTTACCGAAGCGTTAGCTTCAAAAGTTTTAAGTAATTTTCCTTTTGTAGTCCAGAGTTCTACTTGTTTAGGGGTAGATACGTTACTATAAGTATCAATGTAATATTTGCCATTCGGAGCCACATTTAAGTGGTGTGTACCTTCTGCCCTAGTTAATTTCTTTTTGTTTTTCCCATTAAAATTGATAGCATAAAGCTGTCTTTCTAGCGGAGAAACTTCAGTGCCGGTATAATAGATAGTGCTACTTTTAGAATCTACCGCCTCTACCCTTGTAACTTCCCACTTCCCTTGGGTTACTTGGTTAATTACTTTTCCGTTATAGTCATATCTGTAAATGTGGCTCCATCCGTCTCTGTCAGAAATCCATAAAAACTCTTCTTTGTCTTCTGGGAAAAAGAATAAGTGCATGATGCCGGCAAAGAAATCGAAAACGTCTATCCATTTTTCAGACTTCTCTTCCATGATCAGTTTGCCCTTTCCGGTAGTTACATCATTGAAGAATAACTTCAGGTGATTTTGCTTTCTGTTCATGTGCACTATGGCTAATTTACCAGCCTGAGCTGTCCAGTAAAGTCTAGGAATATAACCTCCTTCCAGTGCAACATCCATCCATTGGTTAGATTTTTTGGCTATATCTAAAACACCAATTCTTACCGTAGGATTGGGGTCTCCTACTGCCGGATAAGGCACATCTACGTATTTGGTATGCTGACCTGCATAGTCTGTCATCTGAAATGTTGGAACCTCTCTTTCGTCTGATTGCCAGAATGCAATGTATTTACTATCTGGCGACCATATCCATGCTTGGGCTAAGCCAAATTCTTCTTCGTAGGCCCACCCAAATCTACCATTATAAAAGTGGTCTTCAGCGTCAGATGTTAGCTGTGTTTCTTTTTGGGTAGAGAAGTCAAAAATAAATAAATTTCCACCTCTTTCATATCCTACTTTGCTCCCATCAGGGCTTATTTCTGCTGTTTGCGCATCTTTAGCTACAAGTTTAAGGGATTTGTCTTGTACGCTGTAGAAGTAAAAATCAGAGATTCCTGATCTTCTCCAAACTTGTCTGAAATTGGTTTGGAATAATATATATTTAGAGTCTTTCGACCATTGAAATGATCGGTATTCAAATGCTTCGTCTTGATCAGGGAAGTTAACGCCTTTTGCATTAAATATCAGTTCATCTTTGCCACTTCTGGGGTCATATGCCCTTATTTCGGTGCCATTGTCCGTGTTTTCAATAAAAGAGAATTTATCTCCTTTGTTTATCCAGTTTACACTTTGAGGACCTGAGCCACCTGATAATTTTCCTCCTACAAATAACGCCTCTTTGATGTCTTTATACTCTTGCCCTTGAGCAAAAGTGGCACCTTGCATTATTGAGAAGAATAGAATAAATAAATATATTTTTCTTTTCATACAGCATGTTTTGTTTGATATAGCTAAGTTAATTTTTTTATAGTAATATGAAAAAGAAAGAGGTCCTACCTTCACACTGTCAACTAGTTGTGAGATAGGACCTCTTTAAAGATCTATCGATAAGTTATTTAACCAATATCAGAAATAAAATCTGCTAATATGATAACTCCCTCCTTCAGGTAAGGGTCATCAAATTTAGAATCTTCTTCGTCTTTAGCTCCTTCTTTTTTGATTTTTACACCATTCATAGAAACTCTACTGGCCTTTTTCTTTTCAGACTCTTCTACTTCTTGTTTTCTTTTCTCAATATTTAATGAGATTTTGGTTTTTGCCAAGTTCTCTTTCAGTTCCTTAGTGTCTTCTACCAGGGCTTGTAATTCTTCATCTGATTTAAGCCTTTTTTGGTAATCATGATTTAGTTTAGACACCGCATTATTAGGCACCTTGTTAGTTAACTCAAAAGAAGCACCTTTTATTTGATCCCAAGGTAGTGCGCTTTTGCTAGCACTCTCTCCAAATTCTTTAGCATCGAAGGCCGAAGGTAGATTTACGTCAGGGCTAACTCCTAAGTGCTGAGTGCTGCTACCTGTCACTCTGTAGAATTTTTGTAGTGTCAATTTCAACTGGCCTACTTTTTCTCCGTCAGGCACATTCATATAGCGGCCTAAATCAATTACACTTTGTACAGTGCCTTTTCCGAAAGTTTGCTCTCCAATAACTACCCCGCGATGATAATCTTGGATGGCACCCGCAAATATTTCTGATGCGGAGGCGCTAAATCTGTTAATCATAACAGCTAGAGGGCCATCATAAATGACTTCAGGGTCTTCATCTTCACCAACTTCAATTTTGTCAGTAGAGGTTCTAACTTGTACTACTGGCCCATCTTTTATGAATAAGCCTGTTAAATCAATGGCCTCAGCAAGTGAGCCGCCTCCATTGTTTCTTAGATCCATCATGATGCCGTCAACACCTTGGTCTTTTAGTTCGCTCACTAGTTTTTTTACATCACGAGTGGTACTAGTGTAATTAGGGTCGCCTTTTTGATAGGCTTCAAAGTCCATATAAAAACTAGGTAAAGTTACCACTCCTACTTTGTAGTTTTTGCCATTTTGGTTTAAGCTTAAAATCTCTGATTTCGCTTTCATGTCTTCAAGCTTAATCTTTTCTCTTACGAGAGAAATTTCTTTAGAAGCACCATTTATTCCTGTTTCTGCTGGTAGTATCTCTAGCCTTACTGTAGTTCCTTTTGGCCCTTTTATTAGTTCTACTACATCGTCTATTCTCCAGCCCGTTACATTCTCCATTTCCCCATCTTCACCTTGTGCTACACCTATTATTTTGTCATTTTCATGAATCAGGTCACTTTTGTCTGCAGGTCCACCAGGTATTATTTGAACTACTTTTGTGTAATCGGTGTCAGTCTGTAGTCGTGCTCCTATACCTTCTAAAGAAAGGCTCATGTTTTGTTTAAACCTGTCTGAGGTACGAGGTGAAAAGTAGTTGGTGTGTGGGTCAAATGCTTCGGCCAGTGAATTCATGTATAATTCAAACACGTCTTCAGTATGATATTGCTGAATGGCTTTATCAAATCTTTCATAACGTTTAGATATATTCTCCTTAATGGTTTCTTTGTCTTTATCATTAAGCTTCATAGAAAGCGTCTGGCTTTTTACTATTTTTCTCCAGAGGTCATTCAGTTCCTTTTGATTTTTAGGCCACCCTTCTTTTGATCTATCGGTGTTATAGTATTCATCTTTGGTGTAATCAAAATCGTAAGTCAACAGGGTATCCATTACATAGGCCATTCTGTTGTCAAATCGTTTTTTAAATACGCTATAAATTTGATATGCCGGGCTTACATCGCCAGCTCTAGTTAGGTCGTCTAACTCATTCCTATATTTTTCAAAACTTTTAATGTCAGATTCTAAGAAATAAGAATGGTTGTTGTCTAGTGTTTCAATGTAATCATCAAGGACTACTGATGAAATAGAATCATTAAACTTAATTTTTTTGTAATGATATGTGTCCAGTATTTGTGTAATTAACTTCGCTTCATCGCCATAGTATGGCTTGGGTATAAGCTCAGTACTGTCATAGGGCGTGGTGCCTAAATTAAGTACAGTTGATGAACTATATGTGATGAAACTTAGTAAGACTAATACTGGAGCTATTATTAATGTGATTTTTCTCATGCGCTATTTGTATTACTCTAATGTAATATTTATTCCTAAACTATATAACGAAAAGAGTGCCATATGTTTCATTTTTTAATGACAAAAAGCAAAATCATGATATGATAGGTTTTAATTTTGCTTTTCTGGCACTTTGGTCATTCTTTTCTCTACATCTAAATTATCTAAAAAGTTCTTAGCCTGATCGATGCTCTTAAAGATGTATTTGTTTTTATTTCCGTAAGACTCCAATATTTCAATCTTAATGATTTTACTCATCGGGTCTTTGTGAGAGATATGGTTGCTATCATTCTTTACAATGTTGTAAGGTGAGGTCTTTATTAAACCACAATACTGACATTCGAAATGTTTTATAAGTTTTCCATCTTTTGCTTCTGTGGGTGTAGCTATAATTTCTTCTTTTACAATTTTCATGGTATAAAAACCGCAGTTTTTACATTTCATAGCTTGCAAATGTCCTGGGTACTTTTCAATTTTTACCTCTCCGTTCGAATCATCAATCCAAACATCGTAGTCTACTGAAAATACGTTTTCTTCCATTTGCATTCCTTCGTCTAGGTGCACATCTTCTTCGTCTTCGCTTAATAAACGCATTAAACGACCTGTTGATGGGTTAACCCTTGGCATATAACGCCATCTATATAGTTTTTGATTGAGTTTGGTGGGATAGTAATATTTCAATATTAAAGCCACAATGTAACCTAGTAATATGCCTCCCGCTATAGAAATGACAAAGCGAACTGAAAACCAGATGCCATCGAAAGATTCTGAACTTTTGCCATAAGTATTGATGAGCATGGCAAGTACTACCGCCAAGCATATACTTGATGTTTGATAAACTTTAATTTCATTGGTACGGATGTAGTCATATTTTTCTTTGTATCCGTTTATTAAGGATAATTTGGTGTGGTAGCGAGCATATACCGAAAAAGCAATGACAATGAAAATAATGACCCCACCTATCATAATATAATGCCAAACTTCGATAAAGTCGGTGCTCATAAAGTTGCCTTCCATTATTGTGGTCATTTAGAGATATAGTGCAAATACTAATATAATGAATAAGTCTTAAGGAAAGACTTTTAGTTTGGAAAATCAATTAAATGCTAATCAATGAGGTGTGTAAAATTGCACGAGTAGGTGCTGGGTATGTGTTTTAGTGCTGCTGCAGGCGGCTGTGATGGGCTTTAATTGAGACGTTTTAAGGGGTTTTTATTTAATCTTTGATTTTATTTTGTGTAAAAATGCACTAAAAATAATGTATATTTGTTGTTAATAATAGCTAATTATCTATATTTGAGGTGTTTAATTAAAATTGTTATTGTGCAATAATACACATAGTATGACAGAATACGCCAAGAGAAGATTAGATCAACAGTTGCTAGCCTTTTTGAAGAAAAACTTTGAAAAGCCACAAGATTGTAGGGATTTGATTCAGCTTGATTTTTATATCGATGAATTGACTCACAAGATAAATAAACTGCAAGAAGAGTTTAATTATGTGCCTTATGAAGCTACTCTTTGGTTGAAGCAGTATAATTCGAAAAAGGAAGAAATAGAATTGATGGTATTTAAAAACAGTTATTAAATGGATTTGAAAGGAGTATCGATGCGGTTTGTGCCCTCTCCTATTCCTTTGCAGTACCGATTTGTCTATAGTGCTACTGCTAATGCATCAGGAAGGATGCAATATCATAGAATTGAGCCTGGGGTGAGTAAAGAGAGGATTAGTCGTACTGAGTTTGTCGAAGTATTTAATACTGCTGATATTTTGGCAGTACGACCAATCCCACAAAATGAGTCTCCTGTTTTTCAGCTGGAGTTTTATGTATAACTAGCCTTTAATTATGGGCTCTAAATCTGCTGGAGAGTAATTGATGGACTTCAGGGTCTTGTTGTCTTCATCTCTAAAAACTAAATATTTCCCGTCTACTAATTTATAGTGACAAGGCATGCCTTTTTTTTCAGTGTAGTGAGCTACAGTCTGCTTAGCTTCTTCTTCAGTCTCACATGCTTTACTCATATTGGAGCGCTGCACTTCTTCAAACAGTGATTTGAATTTGTCGGCCAGTCCAAACTCTAAGATAGCGCCAGAAAGGACATATTGAATGTCGCACAATGCATCAGCCACCTCTACTATATCATTATTTTTAACTGCTTCGGCCAATTCTTTTACTTCTTCTTCAAGTAAAGAAACTCTCAGTTTACATCTTTTTTCATCGGGTATAGCAGGAGCCTCTACTATAGGGTGTTGAAATGTTTTATGGAATTCTGCTACTTGATTAAGTGCATCTGGCTGCTTCATAAGTTTATACATGTTAAAATTTAGGCAATTTTAACCATTAATACAGGAGCTTGAAAATATATGCGACATTATTTGAGTATCATATTTGGTGCTGTTTCCTGAATGATACTGGGCTTTTTAATATATTTGCACTCTTTAATAAAAAAATATCCTTACTAATATGACTGATTTTGTAGCCGAACTACAATGGAGAGGTATGATTCATGACATCATGCCAGGCGCAGAAGACCAGCTGAAGAAAGAAATGACGGTCGGGTATATTGGATTTGATCCAACGGCTGACTCTTTGCATATAGGACATTTAGTTCAAATAATGACTTTGGTACACTTTCAGAATGCGGGGCATAAGCCTTTAGCTGTAGTAGGTGGAGCCACGGGTATGGTGGGAGATCCATCAGGAAAGTCTGCAGAGCGAAATTTACTTTCTACAGAGGTGCTTCAGCACAATTTAGAGTGTGTAAAAAAGCAATTAGAGAAATTCTTGGACTTTAGCGGTGATGCTAACTCTGCTGAAATGCTCAATAATTATGATTGGTTTAAGGATTTTAGCTTTCTGGATTTTATCAGAGATGTGGGTAAACACATTACTGTAAATTACATGATGGCGAAAGATTCAGTGAAAAACCGATTGGAAAATGGAATGTCGTTTACTGAGTTTACTTATCAATTAGTGCAGGGATATGATTTTTATTGGTTGAATAAGAATAAAAATTGTAAAATTCAATTAGGCGGGTCTGATCAGTGGGGTAATATTGTGACAGGAACTGAACTGATAAGGAGAAAGTCTGAGTCAGAAGCTACTGCATATGCAATTACTACTCCGCTAATAAAGAAGGCAGATGGTACTAAGTTTGGGAAGACAGCTGGTGGTAGCGTTTGGTTAGATAGGGAGAAAACTTCGCCTTACGAGTTCTACCAGTATTGGATGAATGCTTCTGATGAAGACTCAGCTAATTATATTCGCATATTTACTTTGTTGTCAAAAGAGGAAATTGAAGCCATTGAAAAAGAGCATGCCGAAGCTCCTGATAAGAGGAAGTTGCAGCAGGCTGTGGCTAAAGACATAACCATTAGGGTGCATTCTGAAGAAGATTATGAGATGGCGGTTAAAGCTTCTCAGATTTTATTTGGTAAATCTACTACAGAAGATTTGGGATCTTTAGACGAGAAAACATTATTAGCGGTGTTTGATGGTGTGCCACAAGTGTCAATAAAAAGTGCACAGTTAAAAGAAGCTGCGGATGTTACTGATTTGCTTTCAGATGTTACTGGTGGAGCTATATTTCCATCTAAAGGTGAAGCAAGGAGAATGATTAAGGGAGGTGGAGTTAGTGTAAATAAAACTAAGCTTACCGATGCCTCGCAAGAAGCGAATTTTGATCTTTTGCAAAACAAATATTTGCTAGCGCAGAAAGGAAAGAAAAATTACTATTTGATAATAGTTGAATAAATGAAAAGGCTACCCTAGGGTAGCCTTTTCATTTATTTTAATTTCCAAATTCGAATAGTCTGTATCCCACAGAAACTTGGAACACTTGGTTTTTTATTTCGCCACTAGCTTGTGCATCGTTTACGTCAGATAGTCCTAAGTTATAACGTGCATCAAGGGTTAATCCAAATGGTAAATCCCAGCCGGCTCCTAAGCCTAAAGAAATATCAGAATTTTTTAACTCATCTTTAATATCTTCATCTCCTCCAGTTAGCTGTTCTCTTTCAGCTCCAGACAAAAAGCCAAATTGAGGGCCAACCTGTAAGTTTAAACCTGCTAATAGATAAAGTTTGAATATAACAGGAATATTAAGGTAAGAATAATTTACTTTTAGATCTTCTCCATCTTCATTCAGTATAGAGCCTTGATTTGAGAATATTAATTCTGGTTGTATGGCTAATTTGCTCAATTTTATAGTTCCAAAAGCTCCAAAATGGTAGCCGGTTCTAGAATCAGTATCTAAATCTGAATTTACATTAGAGAAATTCGGGCCACCTTTAATTCCTAAGCGTATTTCTTGAGCATATGAACTAACCGTACTAAAAGCAATTGCAATTATGATTAGTAAAGATAATTTTTTCATTTGTTTGTATTTTGGTTTATTCTGTAACAAATAAACAGAGAATATGATTATTTTATTATAAAAAAAGCCAGAAAAACTGGCTTTTAAATATCTATATGTAGAGTGTTGCTTAGATTTTTACTCTAATACCAAATGTTAATACACCTTGGTCATAACCTCCTAATACTAATTTCATTTGTACAAAAGGCATTACAGGGCCACCTAGGTCAAAATTAGATCCAACCCCTAAATTTAAGCCTACTTCTGTATTGGAGTCATCGTTTAGTCTATCATCATCCCAGCTAAATGTAGCTAAGTTGAAACCGGCTAAACCGTAAACTTCAGCTGAGCTTGCTTTTGCAAAATAGAAATGTGCATCAGCATTAAGATCCCAAAAATTATAAGCTTCAGGAGTAAAGAAATAAGTGAATCCAGGAGTTATTGAAACATTATTTCCCACAAAAAATTCTCCATTTAAGTTAAGGCCAAAATCTTCAATATCTGTACCATAAGAAAATCCACCACCTACTCTAGTTTGTGCTTGAGAGAATGAAATTGCTCCTAATACAAATACAGTTAATAATAAAAGTTTTTTCATAGTTACTTAAGTTTGTTTTAGTTGCAGTAAATATAAAAAAACCCATTCAGGTAAATGGGTTTTTTGTAAAAATTATGTAATCCGGACTTATCTGTTGAGGTAAATGCCAAAGCCTACATTAATGCTGAGCTGGCTTACTTCGTAGTCTCCTAACCCAACCCCATAGTTAATAGAAGGCTCAATAGAAATATTGTCGTTTAAGAATGCTGCATATCCTGCTTGGAATGTAAGGGCAGAATCGCTATAGCTGTCAACCGCATCAGGACGAAGAAAATCTGTATTGTTTTTCACACTCATGTGGTCATACGCTGCTCCTAAGAAAAAAGCACCGTGAATATAATATCTGGCTAAAATGGATATAGTAGTTGTATGGTCAATATATTCATTCTTGTAGAGTGTATAACCTAACCCAAGTCCTGCCATAAAATTTTCCGCAAGAAAATATCCTCCCGTAACACCAGCTGAAAAAGTGTCATTGGTGTCATCTGATCCTTCAACTTCGGTTGATGTGAAATTGAGATTAGAATTCGCTCCTACGTAAATGGTTCCTTGTTCAATTTGGGCTTCAGAAGTAAAACTGATAGCTGTGCATAATAATGCAAAAAGTAGAATTTTTTTCATTTTTAAGTTTTATTTAATACTTCAAAAATATTGTATAAATAAATAAAAACATAAAATTAGTCTAATTTAATATTTACTTCATTGGGTAAGGTGACTTTCAGCCTATCGTTGTTATTCATGGCTCGTTTAATGGCAAAAATAGCACCTTCATTTCTTGCCCAACTTCTCCTAGCAATTCCGTTGTTTACGTCATAGAATAGCATGTTGTCTAATTTTACATCGGTCTCGGGGCTTCCGTCCAGTAGCATTCCAAAGCCACCATTAATTACTTCACCCCAACCTACTCCGCCTCCATTGTGTATAGAAACCCAGGTAGCACCTCTAAAGCTATCTCCAATCACGTTTTGAATTGCCATATCAGCGGTGAAGCGAGATCCATCATAAATGTTACTCGTTTCTCTGTAAGGGCTGTCTGTGCCAGATACATCATGATGATCTCTGCCTAGAACTACGGGTCCTATCTTTCCTTCTTTTATTGCTTGATTGAAAGCTTTGGCTATTTTAATTCTTCCTTCTGCATCTGCGTATAATATTCTTGCTTGCGACCCTACTACTAATTTGTTTGCCGATGCTGCTTTAATCCATTGAATATTGTCAGCCATCTGCTGTTGTATTTCTTTGGGGCTTTCTTTTTTCATTTGCTCCAAAACAGATGCTGCAAGTTCATCGGTAAAGTTTAGGTCTTCATTTTTACCACTGGTACACACCCATCTGAATGGTCCAAAGCCAAAGTCGAAACACATAGGACCCATTATGTCTTGTACGTACGATGGATATTTGAACTCTAGCTCATTTTTCATAATATCAGCACCAGCTCTGGAAGATTCTAGAAGAAAAGCATTGCCGTAATCAAAGAAGTAAGTTCCTTTTGCAGTGTGCTTATTTATAGCGGCTACATGCCTGCGTAGAGACTCTTGTACTTTCTCTTTAAACGCTTCTGGCTGATTTGCCATAAGCTGATTGGATTCTTCAAAAGAGATGCCCGCAGGATAGTAGCCTCCCGCCCAAGGGTTGTGCAGTGAAGTTTGGTCAGAACCCATATCGATATATATGTCTTCCTTTTCAAATGCCTCCCATACTTCTACTATGTTACCGTGGTAGGCAATGGATACCACCTCTTTATTCTCTTTCGCTTTTCTAACTCTATCTACTAATTCTTGTATACTAGAGGTTTTTTCATCTACCCACCCTTGTGAATGTCTTGTATTAATAGCTTTTTCATTTACTTCAGCTATTACGGAAATGCATCCTGCTATATTTCCTGCTTTTGGCTGAGCTCCACTCATGCCTCCTAGGCCTGATGAAACAAATACTTTCCCTAGTAGCCCATCGTTAGAAATTTTTCTACCTGCATTGAGGATTGTTATGGTAGTGCCATGCACAATTCCTTGTGGGCCAATGTACATATAAGAACCTGCTGTCATCTGTCCATATTGGGTAACACCAAGGGCATTGTATTTTTCCCAGTCATCTTGTTTGCTATAATTAGGGATCATCATGCCATTGGTTACCACTACTCTTGGTGCTTCCTTAGATGAAGGGAATAGCCCCATAGGGTGCCCAGAATACATATGCAAAGTTTGCTCTTCGGTCATGGTGGCTAAATATTGCATAGTAAGTCTGTATTGAGCCCAATTTTGAAAAACAGCACCATTACCTCCATATGTGATTAGCTCGTGCGGATGCTGGGCTACTTTGGGATCAAGGTTGTTCTGGATCATTAGCATTATAGCCGCTGCTTGTTGACATTTTGCGGGGTATTGCTCTATTGGTCTGGCATACATATCATAATCAGGGCGATATCGATACATATAAATGCGACCATATGTTTTTAATTCTTCTTTAAATTCTGGTAGCAGCTGGGCGTGTTGCTCTGAAGGGAAATACCTTAAGGCATTTTTTAATGCTAATATTGTTTCTTCCTCAGATAAAATTTCTTTTCTCTTAGGAGCATGGTTGATGGATGGATCAAATGTTTTTGGCGCGGGTATAGAGGATGGTATTCCTTCTAATATTTGTTCTTCAAATGTCATGAATAACTATTTTCAATGATTTTAAAACTTTCAATTTGTTGTAATGCCTGAGTGTACCCTACTTCATAGATTGCATCGATGTTAGAAAGGTCCATAGCCTTAAATTTCTCTAAGCCCAGGGGTTCTATAAAATAATCACATTGGTTTTTTCTGTTGTACACATTGCATGTGATGGCTAATAGTAATGCTCTTTCCATCATCAGTTTGGCATTTCTTCCATCAAATTCAGTATCGATGGGGTTGCAATGCACTCCTATGAGTATATCATATTTTCCAATTAATGGTTCTGTAGGCAAGTTATTTAATATGCCACCATCAATATAAAATGAGTCATTGTGCTGTATCGGGTTGAAAATAACGGGTATGCAAGATGATGCACATGTGGCTGTAATTAAGTTGCCTTCGCTGAAATACTCTGTGATGCCTTTTTTAACGTTGGTCGCTGATATGGTTAAAGGAATTTTTAGCGATTCTATTTCTTTAGTACTGAGGTAGGTGCTAAGTAGCAATTGGATCTCATCCATTTTTAATATTCCTTTCCAGCTCATGGCTGGCCGTAGTAACCGAAAGACCTTTGTTTCTTTTATGATTTCTAAAATACGTTCAGGGGCATAGCCATCAGCATAAAAGGCACCTACTATGGCTCCAGCGCTGGTGCCACTAATAGCGTTGATGGTAATGTTATTTTCTTCCAGTGCTTTTAATACACCTAAGTGGGCTATGCCTCTAACTGCTCCACCAGATAAAACTAAGCCTGTGGTTTTCATAGTATTTCGGAAAGAGGAAATGTTCGATCCAGTCTAACGCCTTTTTCAGTATGTTTTACTGTGCAGCACTCATTTATAGGGTCGTGCTCGAGGAATATGATGTAGTTGTTGTCTGCTGCCTCATTAAGAAATGCTTCTTTTTCTGCCAAGGTCAATAGTGGCCTAGTGTCATATCCCATAACATATGGCAGCGGTATATGACCTGTAGATGGTAGCAAGTCAGCTGCAAAAACTATAGTATGCTCTTTATACTTAATTTTTGGTAGCATTTGCTTATCTGTATGCCCGTCAACAGTAATTATGTCAAATTGTGAAAATGGAGATTCTTTATTATAATCTACAAATTTAAGTTGACCGCTTTCTTCCATAGGCATGAGATTCTCTTTAAGGAAGCTTGCTTTTTCTCTAGCGTTTGGTTTAGTGGCCCATTGCCAATGCTCTTTATTTGTCCAGTAGTTCGCTTGATCAAACACGAGTTGGGATTGACCGCTGTTATTATATTCTACCCCACCGCCACAATGATCGAAGTGCAGATGAGTAAGAAACATGTCTGTTATATCTGAAGTGGAAAAGCCTTTATTATTTAAAGAGCCTTTCAATGAACCGTTACCATGTAGATAATAATAGCTAAAAAACTTATCGCTTTGCTTGTTGCCTATTCCATTATCGATGAGGGTGAGCTGTGTCCCATCTTCAATTAATAAACATCTCATAGCCCAGCTGCATAAATTATTCTCATCTGCGGGGTTGGTCTTTTGCCATATTGTTTTTGGTACTACACCAAACATAGCGCCACCATCTAATTTAAAATGCCCAGTATCTATAACATGTAAATTCATAAAGGTTTATCAATTTAGGGTAAAAAAAAACCACAGAATGAATATCCTGTGGTTTAAATTTACTTAGAATTTTTTATCTCTACTCCTTAACTGATCCCATTTTACAGAACTTGTCTATTCTCTGTTCTATTCTCACGTCAGTGTCAAGAGCGCCTAATTCCTTAACAGAATTAAGGATAGTTTTCTTTATTTCTTTAGAGATTGCTTTCATGTCAATGTGAGCACCACCAAGAGGTTCTTTAATAATACCATCTATAAGTTTTAACTCTAACATGTCTTCAGCCGTAACTCTCATGGCTTCGGCAGCAGTTTCTTTATAATCCCAGCTTCTCCATAGTATGGTAGAGCAGTTTTCAGGAGAGATTACAGAGTACCATGTGTTTTCGAGCATGAATACTTTATCTCCTATAGCTATACCTAACGCGCCACCAGATGCTCCCTCTCCTATTACAATACATATAACAGGTACTTTAAGCATGAACATTTCTTTTAGGTTACGTGCAATAGCTTCACCCTGCCCTCTTTCTTCAGCTTCAAGACCTGGAAATGCTCCCGGAGTATCTATGAAAGTAACAATAGGCTTGTTAAATTTCTCCGCCATTTTCATTAAACGAAGTGCCTTTCGGTAGCCTTCTGGGTTGGCCATTCCGAAGTTTCTTAATTGCCTTTGTTTAGTGTTTCTTCCTTTTTGCTGACCGATAAACATATATGTTTGCTTATCGATGGTTCCAAAACCACCTACAATGGCTTTATCGTCTTTTACAGTTCTGTCACCGTGAAGTTCGATAAAATCATCAGCAATTTCATATATATAGTCTAAGGTGTATGGCCTGTCTGGGTGGCGAGACAATTGAACTTTTTGCCACCTAGTGAGGTTGCCAAAAGTTTCCTTTTTAAGATTTTTAATCTTAGTCTCTAAAGACTTTACTGCTTCGCTAACATCTACATCGCTCTCTTGTGCGATTTTTTTCATGTCTTCCAGTTTAGTCTCTAATTCTGCAATGGGCTTTTCGAAATCCAATAGCATATCTTTTTGTTGTTAAAAGCACAAAAATATGACGGAAACACTCAAATACAAGAATATGTAATGTGTTTTTGCTTAATGTCGAAAAAAAGTGAATAATTCATGTTATGATTATTGTTTACGATCATAAGATAAATATTGGTAAAATAATTATATGTTGTACATAAATCAATATTCAATATAATTAAATCACTAAATGCGCATTGTCTTTTGAACTGGTTTTTGTAAATTCTAATATTAATTAATCTAAAATTTTTAATGTTATGAAAATTTTAAAACCATTACTCTTTACGCTCTTGTCACTCTTTCTGGTGGCTGGCGTTGTGTTGTTTGTAGCTATTTGGCATTTTAACCTTTACTCAGTTACTTATTTATACTTATGGTTAGGAATGTACGCTTTGGTGTCTGCTATTTTCTCAATAAGAGAAGCACGATTATCTCATTAATATTTAATTTAGAAAAATAGATAAGTGGCTAAGGTGTTGTTTTTAAGCTGCTTATCTATTTTTGTATGTGAGTAATTGAACTTTTTTTAATTTTTTTTCTGCACAACTCTTGTATAATTAAAAGTGGTGATATACATTTGCATCACCTTAAACGAAAGGGATAAAGAAAGTTAAAAAATAACTTTAATAAATATAATGGTCTGGTAGTTCAGTTGGTTAGAATGCCTGCCTGTCACGCAGGAGGTCGCGGGTTCGAGTCCCGTCCAGACCGCAAAGCCGTTAAGAAATTAACGGCTTTTTTTTTGCCTAAAAATTACTCATCTGTAGCCCTCCTTTTTTTCAAATTCAGTTATTTTGTTTAAATTCTTATAAGCTGTACCCAAGCTTAAAATTTGATTTTAAACCTAAACCTAATTAGTTCTTGTACTTTAAAACTGCCCTATCAATAGTAAGTCTATTTCTATGCTTTAATAAAGTAATAGCACAATCTATAAGGTTGATTCATTTCAGCAACGAAGCTGGTTTGCCAGGTGAAACCGTACGGTGTGTGATAAAAGACCGTAGTGGTTATTTGTGGCAAGGTGTTGAAAGTATCGGTCTTTGTAAATTTGATGCTGAAAGCGTTACGGTTTACAGTCATAATGCAGGAGATGATTGTTCTATTACTAGTGATTTCATTCAGGATATTATAGAGGATGCAGATGGTAACTTGTGGCTGGCCACTGATAATGGGCTTAATATGTTGCCTGATCCTCATAATCAATTCGGTCAGAGCGTTTTTAAATCTTTTCACCATGATGTTGTAGATGGTAATAGCCTCAAATCAGACCAAGTAAATATTTTATTTGTTGATTCTCACGATAACCTTTGGGTAGGGACTCGCGGTGGGGTGCAGATTTATGATGTGGTAAATGATAATTTTAAAACAGTTAAATTATCATCTAATGCTATCTCAGAGGAGGTTTTATGTGTTAATGAAGATAGCGTTGGCAATATTTATATAGGAAGTACTGCCGGTTTATACCGGTTGAGTGTAACTGATACTACGCATTGGGATTTGAAAGGTCGACCTAATGTATATAACGGGGTTGTTAATGCCGTGACTTTTGATCTTAAAGGCAATGTTTTGGTGGGTACCCAAGAAGGTCTATACCGGTTAGATGAGGAAAATGGGAAGTTTGAAAATTGCCTAAACAATGTGTTTAACCTTGAGCATGCAGGTATCCAGTGCTTGTTAAATTCAAGAGATCATAATATCTGGGTGGGTACAATATCGCATGGCGTTTTGGTATACAATGCTCATTTGAGTACTTGGGAGCATATTAATGATGATGGGCAGAGTACTGATGGCCTTTTAAGTAATGAAATAAGAGATATTTATGAAGATGAAAATGGGGCGATATGGGTAGCTACCAAACATAAAGGGCTGCATTTGTATGATCGAAAGTCTGATACATTTGAGTTGCTTACCACACACGTAAAAGGCGGAAGATCTGTAAAAGGTGCGGCTGTTACCTCTATGTTAGAGGGTAATGATGGAAAGCTTTGGATAGGAACCAAATTTCAGGGCTTGTATCAGCAGCAGAACGATGTGGTAAATCATTTTCAAAATGAAAGCTCTACCATAAATAGCAATAGAATAATGTCATTAGGTAAAGGTGGCGATGATAATGATATCTGGGTAGGAACCAATGAAGGAGTGTCTTTATTTAATGATGAAAGCCGCTTGTTTGATAATTACCCCTTCCACCCTATCAAGAATATATTGGTTGATCGTTGTGGTAAAGCTTGGATTGGAACCAGAGAAGGTCTGTTCAATTTTGATAGGTCAAGTAAGCAATTTTCTCAAGTAACGCTTTTTGATGGAAGAGTGGTAAATGAAATCATTACGGCATCGTATCAGCTGAGCAACGGCAATTTACTTATAGGAACAGAAAACTCGGGGCTTTTACTTATTGATGACCAGAATAATAAGGCTACATGGTTTACAGCTGACCACGATAATGAATGTGCCATTAGCAGTAATATGGTGAGGTCAATTCATCAAGATCGATGTGATCGAATTTGGGTGGGAACAAAGCTTAATGGTTTAAATCTTTTTGATGTACACTCTGGTTGCTTTCAGTATATTACAAAAGCTGATGGTCTGCCTTCTGATGCAGTATTTTCAGTAATATCAGATAATAATAATGCTATCTGGATGGCAACCAATAATGGTATAAGTAGAATGGAATGGCCCAAAGGAGTCATTACCAACTACAATAAATCATTTGGTTTACAAAGTGATGTGTTTACAAGTGGCTCCGTATGTAGGGATAGTGAGGGCAACCTTTATTTTGGAGGAAGTAATGGAGCTAATAAGTTTGATCCAAGCACTATTTGTGTTCCTAACAATACATATCGTGCAGTTATTACCAATGTGAAGGTGCAGGATGAATATTTGCCATTTGTTAAACATCATAATAAAGTATTCCGCTTCGAAAATCAAACCTTTATTTCTTTTGAATTCTCTGCCTTTGATTTTGCGGGGCACGGACAAATTAACTATGCCTATCGTTTAATTGGTTTTAGTGATCAATGGCGAGATGTGGGTACGAGGAACTTTGTCTCATTTACAAGCTTGCCAGAAGGGAAATATCGTTTTGAGGTGAAGGCGGTGAAAGGAGTGGATAATGAGCCTGTTGATGTTTTTTCATTTGTGGTAAGCCCTCCGTGGTACGCTACATGGCAGATGTACATATGCTATGGTATTTTTATAATTATTGTGGTGGGTGTAAGCTCCAGGGTGGTAAGGTATCGTTTTGATAAAAGGAAGGAGTTGGCTTTGCTGAGGCTAGAAAAGCAGCATGCCGAAAGAATGACGCAATTTAAAATTGAGTTCTTTACGAATATATCTCATGAGTTAAGGACTCCTTTAACCTTGATAAAAGGCCCTTTAAATGAACTGATGAAGGATAATGCCTATAAAGGTGTAAGATCTCAGTGGCTGCGTTTAATTAGTATAAACACCAACAAGCTACAAAAGCTGATTGATGAGCTACTCCTGTTTCGAAAGATGCAGAGTGATCAAAATAAACCCATGTTTGCCGAGCAAAATATTAATGCTTTAATGAATCAGTGCTTGGATGATTTTGCTCCGTTGGCTCGTGATCATGATATTGAATTGATTTTTGAAGCTAAAATTCCAGATTTAACGGCCTGGATTGACGTTGCTGCTTTTGAGAAAATTTTGAATAACCTAATCCTAAATGCCATAAAATATACAGCTAAAGGAGGTTTAGTTTCTCTGGGCTTGAGCTTATGCGAAGATATATATCATAGTGATTTGCTTCAGGCTACTCCTGCCTTTTGCTTATCAGTGAAAGATAATGGCAAGGGCATGTCAAAGAAAGTACTTAATAATATTTTTGAGCGATTTTACAGGGCTGATCATGCCTCTGCTGATGGAGCTGGAATTGGGTTGAATTTGGTTTATAGTCTTGTTAAAATGCATCATGGGCTCATAGAGGTGAGTAGTCAGGAAGGTGTAGGCAGTGAATTTTTGGTGAAGCTGCCTATTAATGAAATGGCGGCAGAGACAGAGCTTAGTACTCAAGAGGGAGACGATTACCATGAGCATAGCGGTGTAGTATCTGATGCTGAGCCTAGTCGTATACGAACAATTTTGGTGGTAGATGATGATCAAGGTATTCAATATTTTCTAATGAGCTTATTGCAAAGGGATTATAAGGTCCTTAAGGCAGGAACAGCAAGCGAGGCTTTTGAAATTATAGATGAAAGTGATGTTGATTTGGTGATTAGTGATGTAATGATGCCTGAATTGGATGGTTATCAGTTTTGTGAGCAATTAAAGACTAATATTAATTATAGTCATATACCCGTGCTGCTGTTAACAGCCAAGGTGGGAATGGAAAATGAAATGCATGGCATTCATCATGGAGCCGATTTATATGTTGAAAAACCCTTCGATCCTGATCATTTGCAAGCTTTGATTGTAAACTTATTCAAAAATAGAGATAGGCTACAGCAATATTTAGGTAACGGAGCGTTTGATTATGTAGATGGGCAAAACTATGCGGAATTAGATCAGGCATTTATTAGCCAATGTATCAAGGTTGTTGAAGCTCATCTTGATAATAGTGAGTTTACCGTGGTGGAGCTAAGTAAAGAACTTGGTCTCAGTAGAACCCAACTCTTTAGAAAGCTCAAAGGATTATCTGGAAAAACACCGCTAAGCTTTATATATAACATCAGACTGAAGCATGCAGCAACACTTTTAAAAACACAGCAGTATAGCGTATCTGAAATTGCAGATATGTGTGGGTTTGCAAGTGTCAGTTCTTTTAGCTCATCTTTCAAGAAAAATTTCGGAAAATCCCCTTCTCAATATAGCCATAGGGCGAAAAATGCATGATAAAATAAGTGTGCAACATACAATAAAAAAATTGGTACGCTGGATAAACGCCTGTAGGGCAATATGGGCTTAAGTTTAGTGTGTAATTAATACGCACTATTATGAAGTAAAAAAACTTAACCTAAACCCTACTGTCTATAGGTATGGCCTAATTAATAGTTTACCTAAATCAATAAAAATGAAATACGTTTCACTAATTTTATTATTGTGGATGTCCTGTTTCACAGGATTTTCCCAATCAGTTTTATATGTTGCCCCAAATGGAAGCTCGAGCAATTCAGGAAGTATATCCTCTCCTACTACATTAGCCAATGCTATTGCTAATATTAATTCAGGAGGTACAATCTATGTACGAGGAGGAACTTATTCGCAAAGCTCCACTTTGATTATTAACAGGGCTAACGGCTCTTCTAGCTCTAATACTAAGCTTATCGCTTATAATAGCGAAGTACCTGTTATCAATTTCAGTTCACAGTCAGAAAGTAGTTCTAATAGAGGATTTGTGCTGGATGCAGATTATTGGTACGTTAAAGGCTTAATTGTTGAAGAGGCTGGAGATAATGGAATGCTATTGTCTGGAAATCATAATACAATAGAGAGTTCTATATTCAGAAAAAATCACGACACAGGTTTGCAGCTTAGTAGATACAATACATCAGATAATAGTATTGGATCTTGGCCTGCATATAATTTAATACTTAACTGTGAGGCATATGATAATAGAGATTCTGATAATGAAGATGCTGATGGCTTTGCTGCTAAGCTAACTGTTGGCGTTGGTAATGTTTTTAGAAATTGTGTTTCACATCATAATATCGATGATGGTTGGGACTTGTATACTAAAACAGAAACGGGCCCTATTGGAGCTATCACATTAGAAAACTGTGTGGCTCACAGCAATGGTGTTTTAACCTCTGGTAGTACTTCAGGTAATGGAGATAAAAATGGTTTTAAACTAGGTGGTGAAGACATTTCTGTTAACCATGTTTTACGCAGATGTGTTGCTTTTAATAATGGCAAACACGGTTTTACTTATAATAGAAACTTAGGTTCAATCGAAGTAACTAACTGTACTGGCTATAATAATGAAGAAAGAAATTTCAATTTTGATGGCGGAAGTTCAGTATTTAAAAATAATGTATCTTACCAAACAGGGTCTAACGATCGTTTAATTGGTAATTCTTCTTATCCTAATGCATTCGATAATGATGACAATTGGGGATTTTCAGTTTCATCATCAGACTTTCAAAGTTTAAATGTTTCTAGCAATGCCAGTCCTTTGAGTGGAGGTTTTTTAAACTTATCATCTAATAGTGACTTAATAGATGGAGGTGTTTCTACATCAGGCATTAGTTATAATGGTAGTGCTCCAGATCTTGGAGCTGTAGAATCAGGAGGCTCTTCACCTAGCCCTACTTATAGCCTAAGTGTTAATGCATCTCCTTCTAATGGAGGTAGCGTTAGTGTTAGTCCTAATAAAAGTGCTTACCAACCTGGCGAAACTGTATCTGTTAGTGCTAGTGCTGCTTCAGGTTTTACTTTCTCTGGTTGGTCAGGAGCATCTTCTTCTTCATCAACTTCTATCAGTGTTGTAATGAATAGTAACCTTTCTCTTACTGCCAATTTTGCTAGTGACAATGGCGGAGGCGGAGGAGGAGACCCTTCTGCCGGCACTGTAAGAATAGAGGATTCTGCTAGTCCTTCTACAGGATTATGTAGTTATGACGGAAGTCTTAAGTCATACAGCAATGCGGATAATGGAAATGCTATTAACCTTTCTAATTCTAGCGGTAAAAGCATTATATGGAAAGTTAACGCAGGTACTTCTGGTAATTATACTTTAAAATGGAGATACGTAAATGGCGGAACTCAAGCTTCTACGTTGGCTAATTTGTTGATCAATAACAGTGCTTCAGGTACAGTTAATTTCACTAAAACAAGTGATAAGAGTACATTTGTGACAGTTTCTGTAACCAAGTATTTGAATCAAGGAGTAAATGAGATAGAGATATCTACTGCTCAAGATGGAGAATTTGCTGATGTAGATTGGATAGAGGTATCAGGAAATGGAATTGCCTATGCTAACTGTGCTGCTGATAATGGCAGTGGTGGTGGTCAAAATCCTGACCCAGATCCAGATCCAGAACCAGGAAATGGAGAAGTATCACTTTCTGCTAATGCAGCAGGTAGCACTGTAAATTTAGCTTGGAGTATTCAGGATATAGATGTACGTGCGGTAGAAGTGTATAGAGATACCGATTCTGATCCTTCAGGAAGAGTTCGTATAGCTTCAGTAAGCAGTACAACTAGAAGTTATTCTGATAACACTGCAGCGGCAGGTACTACTTACTATTATTGGATAAAAGTTACAGACTTCAACCTGGTTGTTTATAATTCAAATGGCGCAAGTGCTACTGTTTCTGGAGATAACGGTGGTGGCAATGGTGGTGATTATGACTTTGGTCTATACGGTTGGGCTACACAAAATGGTGGTACCACAGGTGGAGCCGGAGGCCCTGAGGTTATAGTAAGTACAGGACAGCAATTGCAAGATGCCATCGACCAAGGTGGTCCTCGTATAATTTATGTGCAGGGCGTTATTACTAGTGCCCCAGATGGAAAAATCAATGTGAAAGATGTAAGTGATATTACTATTCTTGGACTTGGTAGCGGAGCAGAATTTAATAATGTTGGTATTAAAATTTACCGTGCTAGCAATGTAATAGTTAAAAACTTAAGAATACACCATGTTACTAGTGGTGATAAGGATTGTATTAGCATTGAAGGACCAGCTGACCACGTATGGATAGATCATTGTGAGTTATACAATGAATACACAGGAGTAGATAAAGACTATTACGATGGTTTATTGGACTCTAAAAGAGATTCAGATTATATCACTTATAGTTGGAATTACCTGCACGATAGCTGGAAAACGTCTTTAAATGGAAGTTCTGAAAGTGATGATTACAATAGACATATCACTTACCACCACAATTACTTTAGAAACTGCCACTCAAGGCTGCCATTGTGGAGAGGTGGACAAGGACATTTATTCAATAATTATTACGAAGATATATTTTCAACAGCTATCAACTCTAGAATTGGTGCTTGTTTAAAAATAGAGAATAATTATTTCGATAATGTACTTAACCCATATGTTACTGCTTATAGTGATGAATATGGTTATGGAGAAACAGTAGGCAATGTTTTAGTTAATAGTAGTTTTGAGTACAGTAGTGATACTCATGAACTGCCATATTGTTCTCCTTCTATTCCATATAGCTATAGTAGTGTTCTTAACTCGGGGGCAGATGTGCCTAACATAGTAGGTGGAAATGCAGGTGTTGGTGTGTTATACATTCAAGCTTCTGCCCTAGCCTCTCGCATGGCAAGCCCTTCATCTACTATTTTAAGTGGATTAAATGCTTATCCTAACCCTATGGGTGATGAATTGACGGTGAAGTTTAGCTTGTCACAGCAGAGCGAAGTAGCGGTATCGTTATTTGATATGGTGGGTAACCAAGTATTAGATATTAACAATGAAGTATTAAATGCTGGAAACCACGAAATTCAAGTGAAAAGAGAAGGTATAAAGTCAGGTATTTACATGTTAAATGTTAAAACCAAAGACGGTATACTGAAAACTAAGTTGATTGTAAAATAATAATCAATAACTAATAATAATAAGGCCATGAGTGTATTCTGATACGCTTATGGCCTTTTTTTAATTAAAAATAATAGGTTGTGATGAGGTGGTTGGGAGTCAGTGTTTGAGGTACGTGGTACAGCTGCAAAACGCTGTATTGAAACTAAATTTCCATTTTATTGACTCTATCAAAGATTGTGATACTACCGGCTACCGCCACATTAAGGCTGGTGTCTCCTGGCAGATAAACCAAATCATGGCATTTGTCTTTTAATGCATTAGGAAGTCCATTATCTTCAGATCCAAGTAAATACACCGCTCTGGCCGGGTGTTTATACTTTTTAATTGGGGTGGCAGCTTTATCCATTTCTATACCTACCAGTTTGCAACTATACGGGACCGTAGCTAAGAATGAATCCATAGTTTCATATTGAAATAATGGAATCTTAGACCAAACTTTCATAATATCAGAACTCTGCTTATTATACTTAGCCTCTATTACAAAGATATAACTGGCCTTATAGATATGAGCAGTGCGCCATAATGTGCCTACATTTTCTGAAGTCTTAGGTCTGTAAATGCCTATTCCAAAATATTGCTCTTCTTTAAGATCCCAGGTTCGTTTCATTCAGCTTTGGTGTTGTAGATATAATTACTGATCGAAAGTAGCATTTTGTGATAATATGAGCAAAAAACAAATCGACCTCTTGTTTGAATATTAAGAGCAGCTGTTAATTCTAAGTATAATTAAGGGATGTGGAAATTATCTTTTTTTGAGGAGGAGATTTGATTGTTTCTAATTCAGGATTTGCATTTACGTTATTTTAAATCAATTAGTTAATGTATTTTGTTTGAAAATATTTCTGTTCTATGTCTAGTAGAGAATATTATTCATTTCTTGCTGGCTTCTTAGTCTATCCATAAGCCTATCGCTTGGTTTGCTGCGGCTGTTGTCTTTGTATGATGTTGCGTAGCTCTTTTTTAGCTTTTTTTGTTTTTTTAGCAATTCTTTTCTCGCATTTCTTATGTCTGTAATTCGGTTTAGTAATTCTGATGAAGTGATTGGTTCCAATGCTTTAATAGCGGCTTCAGAAACAGCTTCTACATTGTCGGTTATCATGCGAGTAAATAGAGCTTTCACTTCTTGTTGATGTATGTGTGGCGATAGCAACTCGATGCATTTTAATCTTATATCATAAATGCTAATTTCAGCAGCTAGTATAAGTTTGTCGAAGGCATGTGTTTTAGACCACTGATTGAGTTTGTTATCATTGATTTTTATAATGCCTTCTTTGTACAAATACCGTTGTAATTTATTCATGTATCATCGATTTTAATAATGGTTGTCAGTAAGCTTTAACAAGGTGTCATTAAATGTGGTTATCGAGTTTCTCTCTGATAAACAATTCTGCTTTAAGCATGACATATGCGAGTTGCTATGACAAGTTTTAATGAATATCAAAATTATATTATGGAATAGCAATCCATTGTGTGGAATAATATACGCTACTTTTTCCTAATAAAATGCTTCATTAAATAAATATTCCTTGATGTTACTTGACTATATCTTCGAATTATCTTTCAAATATAATAATATTCTTTTGTCAATCTTTTTTGAAGTATTGGCTGAGTACAAAAAAAATATAACAGATGTAAGGTCCTTAGTTTAATGTTACAGAGGTGTAAGTTTTAAGTAAGAGTGGCATCAGTTTTGGCGTATATTTTTTGATTAGTACAGTAATTATTAGGAACTTATTAATTAGTATGAAAACTCTTGTTAAAGATCAGCTGTTTACGAAGGTGCTATTGATATCGAATGATCCTGAATGGGTGAAAAATTTTGTCCGTAATCTGGATGAAATTTGCTACATGCCAAGGATCACGCTTGCTTCAGGTATTAAGGAATTTGTAAGGAAAGTTGAAGTAGAGCAGCTGAATCTTGATTATATTCCTGATGTTATATTTTATGATTTATCTTCGGTAAAAGAAGATACTAGTGCGTTGCTTAAGGAGTTAAGAAAGAGCTTCTTGTTAGAAGAACTTGATGTTTTTGGAATGATCAAAGTAAAGGCTCCAGTTGATAATCAAGAATGTCTGCAATATTTCACGGCCATTGTCGAAAAATGCAATCATATGGAGTGCAAAGTGTTAGAGTTCGTATCTACAGATAAAATATAGAGGAGAGGTGTTAACTAACCTACTCCCCTTTTTACATTAGTGTATAGTTACTTGGTATTGATGCTCTGCCTCTTCTTGTGTAGGTAATTTTTGAATCCCTTTTTTGTTTGAAAGTTCTTCGTTATAGTCAACACTATCCGCTATTCCTAGCCAAGGCTCTAAACATAAAAATGGTGCTCCTGGCTTAGTCCAAATGCCAAAAAAAGGAAATCCTTTAAAGTTCATGGTAAGTATTTTTTCACTTCCATGTACAATGCTGATAGCGTCAGACTGTAAATTTTCGAAGACTAAGGCATCTTCTAAGAATAACTCTTGGCTCAGCGTTAATTTGCTTTCATTATCGAGCTGATATTCAATTTGATTGTCGAGAAGCCCTTGTTGTAGTAAGGTACGTTTAAGGTGCGGCTCTAAACTATGGAATTGTAGGTGATATTGGTCAAAAGTATTATCTAGTATATAGGCAGGATGAGCGCCTATAGAATAAAGCATCTCTTCCTCTCCTCTGTTTTTGATTTTATAGCTATGAATTATCTCATTGTTAGAAAGTTCGTAGATTAATGTTAGCTCAAAATCAAAGGGATAAACCTGTTGGGTATCAGGAGTAGATTTTAATGTTAAGGACACTTTGGTGTCGTTGTGCGCTATTATTTCAAACTGCTTGTCTCTGGCAAATCCATGCTGCGACATTTCGTAAATACGTCCTTGGTGGACATATTGATTTTTATTTAGCCTGCCCACAATTGGAAATAAGACTGGTGCATGCCTTCCCCAGAATTGGTTATCAGCAGACCATAACATTTCCTTTTTTTTGCTTTTATTGAAAATTGAGGTTAATTCAGCGCCCTCTTTCTTTATAGTTATACGTAAGTACTCATTTTCTAAAGTAATACTCATCTTGTTGTAATATTATTAACGATAGGGCGAATATGGCCTATTAAATAAGTTAATGCTAAATATAAATAGAATATTTACGTTTATATTTTAATCCAACGGAGCGTTGAATCACTTTAAAATAGCCATAAAAAAAGGCTTACAATGTAAGCCTTGAGCATCTAAATAAAACCTAATTTTCGGAAAAAGAACCATTCAAAAGTGGTGAGGGTGGTCCATATGGTTACTTCGAAAACATCATTCATCGCTAATTCAAAAAATGCAATACCAAAACCTAGTATGATATGCAGCCAAATAACATCTGATCTTAACATCCTTCTCTCCTATTTATTGAAAAATTAAGCAAAACAAATAAAGTTAAAATATGTTTCCGCGTCAAGTATAAATATGCCTTATTATTAATGATAACCAGACTTGTGCCCGTTTATTATGTTGAGGAGATGATTTGTGTTAGTATTTGAAAAAAATTAGTATTGTGATTTACTAATTATTAAATAATACACTTCTATGAGTGATCTGATTCAGGTGAAAAAATTTGACGAATTGACTAATAAGGAATTATACCAAATTCTCAAATTACGTTTCGATGTATTTGTAATAGAGCAGCAATGCATTTACCCAGAGTTTGATGATGTTGATTATGATGCCGAACACTTTTTTATAGAAAAGGAAAATGAGGTAGTAGGTTATTTACGTGCCTACAAAAAATCCGACAAAGCAGCATTTGGAAGGCTCGTGGTGCGAGAAGATTGTCGTGACCTGAAATATGGTAGTTTACTTGTAAAGAAGTGTCTTAATTACCTGCATAAAGATGCTACGTTTGATACCGTATTTATACAGGCTCAAACTTACTTGAGTAAATTTTATGCTTCATTTGGATTTAAACCTATATCAGAGCCGTATGATGATGAAGGTATTTTGCATGTAGATATGGAGCTGCAGCTTCCCTAAATAAAACTTTAAAATATATTGAGGCACCAATTTAGGTGCTTTTTTATTGTTTTTTTACTACATCTTCAACTTTTTGATTACAAATGCCTGAGCAGTGCTTCGCTATCTTTGTAGTAATTTAAATATAAGGATATGGTACAGTTTAGAAAATTAGGAACAGATGGTCCTGAGGTGTCAGCCATTGCATTGGGCTCTAGGTTGGTCAATACCTCTGATCAAGAGGCTGCGGATAAGCTAACTATAAAGACCATTCATGAGGCAATTGATTCAGGTATAAATTTCTTAAATACTGCAGATTTTTACGAGACCGGTCATAATGAAATGGTCATTGGTCAGGCTATTAAAGAACGCAAAGACAAGGTCTTCATTAGTGTTAAAACTGGAGTAATGCGTAGTCCAACGGGTAAATTCTTAGGTATTGACTGTCGACCTGAAGCAATAAAGAACTTTTGTAGTTACTCATTAACTCGTTTGGGGGTGGATGAAATTGACTTATACCAACCCGCTAGAATAGATCCGAATGTGCCTATTGAAGAAACTATTGGTGCTATCGCTGATTTGGTAAAAGAAGGTAAGGTTAAGCACATAGGTTTGTCAGAAGCTAGTGCGGATCAACTGAAAAGAGCCCATAAGGAGCATTCAATTGCAGCATTAGAGATAGAGTATTCATTGTCTACTAGGTTTATTGAAAAGGAGATTCTACCCACAGCTAGAAAGCTTGGTGTAAGTGTTGTACCTTATTCAGTATTAACCTACGGTCTACTTACTGGTAAATTGAATGCTCCACTTGATGATAAAGATTACCGAAAAGCCTTCCCTCGATTTCAGGCAGGTGCTCTAGAGAAGAACCTTGAAAAGGTAGAGATATTGAAAAGTATGGCGTTTGATAAAGGGTATAGTGCATCGCAGTTGGCCATTGCTTGGGTTTTAAGTCAGGGTGAAGATATTATACCTGTAGTAGGAATGAGCAAGCCAGAGCGCATTGCAAATAATTTAAAAGCTTTAAATATAAACTTTACGGCAGAGGAATTATCAGTGCTAAATAAGACTTTTGCTATTGGAGCTTTAGAAGGTGAGAGATACCCAGAAGCACTAAATAAGTTAGTGCCTGCATAACTTTGGGTAAGAAAATGGTGGTGGTATATATGTCAGATATGCTCATTAGTTTCTATATTATAGTAAGATTTTTTGTTATATAGTTAGTCATGGATGATAGCAGGCCTGATAAGCAGAATAGCATATCTCACTTTTTAAAGATGAGAGGGATTTCTGAGCCCTCTCATCCTTTAATAGCGGTAGTGGATTATGCTAAGACACCACGTGTAATTAATGAGTTTAATGCAGAACCTATTGCAGGTTTTTACCGCATAGCCTATCGACCAGGATTTAAAGGCAAAGTAAAATATGGTCTTGGACATTATGTTTATAAAGAAGGGGGCTTGGTATTTGCTGCTCCGAATCAGGTGATCATTCCAGCTGTTGGGGAAAGTAAAAATGAAGGTTATGTGCTGATGTTCCACCCTGATTTCATTCGAAATTACCCTTTGGGTCAAACCATTCATAAATACCAATTTTTCTCATATCAGGTTTCAGAGGCTTTGGTGCTAACCAGTGAAGAAAAGGTCTGGGTTACTTCTATATTTGACTTTTTACTAAAAGAACTAAACAATACAGAGCAGCCATTTAATCAAGATATTTTAGTGAATATTATAGAGTTAATGCTGAATTACAGCAATAGGTTCTATAAAAGACAATTTGAAAAGGCACGGTCTTTTAGTCATGATTTGGTTACTCAATTGGAAGGTATTATTCATGCATACCTCACTAAGGAAGAAGGTTATACCACTTTACCCAGCATCTTGGATATTGCACAAAAGCTCAATATTTCTACCCGCAATTTAAATGACATTATATCGGCTATAACTGGGTTAACTACCCAGCAGTATGTTCATCGGCTTCTATTGGAGGAAGCTAAAAATCTTTTGATCAACACAAGGCTTAGTGTAAAAGAAATAGCCTATAAGTTGGGTTTTGAGCATTCACAATCATTTAGTAAATTATTTAAGCAAAAAACGGATCAAACTCCCGGAGAGTTTAGAAAATCATTCTTCCAAAGTAATGAGCCTTAATGACTAAAATAAAGAAGTTAAACCTAGACGAGATTACTCAAAAATTTGGGCTGGAAAATGATAGTGAAGGCTTTTTCTTTAAACCACCACATGCCTACTCCTTGCATCCTTCTGAGCCTCATCGGTCTGAGATGTACAGTGTAGGTTTAATACTTCAAGGTAATGCCGTGCTATCAGTTGATTTAGAAAAATATGAAATATCAGCACCTGGAATTGTGGCTATTGCACCAGAGCTGATTAGGCAGTGGCAACAAGAGGATAATAGTTTGCAAACGGTGAGTGTTTTTTTCTCTCAAAGCTTTCTGTCAGGTATACTCTCTGACCCATTTTTTCTTAAGAAACGGTCATATTTCTCACATGTAGGTCCACATTTTGTGAGTTTGGAGAAAGATAAGTTTGACATAGTAAGTGAGCATTTACTTAACATAGGAAGTAAAAGTGGAGCCTCAACCATTCGCAGAAACACCATCGTAGGTTATATGCTAATGGCGCTGCTCCTAGAAATGGAAGACATTTATGAAGATTTTGATCGAAATGACAAAATACCTTTTAGTCATGGCCATGTAATTGCCAGGTCTTTTAAAGAGTTGCTTATTGCTGAGTTTCATGAGCATCGTGATGTTTCATATTATGCTGATAAATTGTCGATTACCTCCAAGCATCTATCTCAAGTGCTGAAAGAGCAAATAGGTAAAACAGCGAGTGAAGTCATCAATGAAATGGTGATTTTGGAGGCCAAGGTTTTACTTCAAAAAAAAGAACTAACTATTGCTCAAGTTTCTGATATGCTCAATTTTGCTAATCCCTCCTTTTTTGGGAAATATTTTAAGCGCAACGCTGGCGTGAACCCCAAAGTTTATAGAGAGAGTAGTATTTAGATGATCTGACATATTGACCATTTTTCTGGATTTTTAGACCTGTTTTACTGTCTGTTTTAACTGTTCTTTTGCATTATAAAAATAATGTAAATGTACACTGGAGCTATTTTTTTGGTTGATGTAATGTTCTTTTTGAAGTCTTCGTATTTAATTAAAGGTTAACAAAAGGACATTATAAGCTTCAGCTTGCAACAGTTAAACAGAAGTATTATGAAGTCGAAAAATTCAATTTATCAGATAGCTGAGTCACGAAATAGCTCTGATATCAGCTTATTATTTTCCGTTAAAAAGGGGCTAATAGCAGTTATGCTTTTGGTTATTGCAGGTGTGAGAGTAAGTGCACAACATAGCGATAAGCCTTTAAGACTTACGGCTACCGAATTAAAAAAAGGAGCTTACTGGGTACAAGGAGGTGTGTGTAATACAGGCTTTATCGTAGGTAAAGATGGGGTAATTGTAATTGATACACAATTGAATAAACCAGCGGCTGATAAAGCCATAGAGGAAGTTAGAAATGTTACTTCATTACCTATTAAAACAGTAATTCTTACTCATGCAGATCCAGATCATATTGGAGGACTGCCAGCCTATGGAAATGTGGATAACCTAATTGCCAATGAAAATACCTTTCTTATTGTGGAGGCATCTGTAAAAGACGAAGAAGGTGGCCCTTTCTTTGGTCCTTTGTACCAGGCATTAGCGGGTTATAAACCTAGCGAGGAAATTGGCTTTTCAAAAGCGGAAAACTTCAATAATGTTAAGGTTGAGTTGATTAATGTTGCGCCAGCTCATACTAGTGCTGACTTGGCTATTTACCTACCCGGCTATAAGATAGTGTACGCTGGTGATATGTTGGTTAATAATTGTGAATTTCCTGTCATTCATTATGGAGGAAGCAGCCTGAATTGGATTAAATCAATGGAAGGCTTACTAGCTCTAAAAGCTAATTATTATGTGCCGGGCCATGGCCCTATGCTGTCAAAAGAAATGTTGCAACAACGATTAGATGCTACAGTAAAAAGAAGAGAAGCTGTAAAACAAATGGTATTGGCGGGTAAAAGCTTGGAAGAAGTAAAGTCTGCCTTACCAGATAAACCTGTTGATCCTCGCTTCCCAACTTTCACAGAAACAGTTTATCATGAACTTACTGAAGGCTATCCTACTGCCCTTTCACCATGGGCCACGCTGCATCTTCATTAATAAAAAATAAAAGTAATCTGTCTTTGAGTTTTAAGGGTGTTTGACTGACAAATATAGAATGGTCGAAGACAGATGCTTTTCGTTACACCCGAAACAATTTAAGCACAAGAATAATATAATATGATTAAGTATAACTTACGCGTTATCATTGCTGCATTCGTTTTTGGATGTATATCCTGTGGAGATGATAAAGAACAGAATGCGAAAACGGATGCGCAAAAGCAATCACCTAAATACCCTGTTGTAACCGTTCCAGAGAAAACGGTGACTTCTTTTACCTCCTACCCTACTCAAATCACCGGAGTGGTGAACAGCGAAGTAAGACCCAAAATAAGTGGATACATAACTGAAGTTTTGGTAGACGAAGGTGAAAAGGTGAAGAAGGGGCAGACTCTTTTTAGACTTGAAACACAAAGTCTAGATCAGGATGCACAAGCTGCCAAAGCAAATGTAAATGCAGCTCAGGTAGAAGTGGATAAGCTTCAACCCTTGGTGGCCAAAAATATTATAGGTAAAGTACAGTTAGAAACCGCTATAGCCCGGTTGCAACAAGCCAAAAGTACTTACAATAGTATTCTGGCAAATATAGAATACGGCAATATTAAAAGTCCTGTAGATGGGTATGTAGGTCAAATAAGGTTAAGAAAAGGTGCTTTAGTTAACCCTAATAGCCAAATGGTGCTCACCACAGTTACTGATATTAGTAATGTATATGCCTACTTTTCAATAAATGAGAAAGATTACCTTGATTTTATGCAAAATGTATTAGGTAATACGAAAAGAGAAAAAATACAAAACCTACCACCAGTTAAACTTATGTTGGCTAACGGAACCGAGTATGAGCATGAGGGCAAAATTGAAGCCATAAACTCGCAGATCAATAGCCAAACAGGTTCTATATCTTTAAGAGCTACTTTCACTAATGCTGAAGGATTGCTAACGAACGGTAGTAGTGGTACTATAAAGGTTCCTCATACTTATAGCAATGCTATTGTAGTACCACAGCAGTCTACTCAAGAGATGCAAGATAAGATTTTGATTTATAAGGTGGGGAAAGACTCCGTGGCAAAATCTAGTGTAATTAAAATTAAAGATGCCGCAGGCGCTCTGTTTATAATACAGGAAGGAGTAGATAAAGGTGATCTTATTGTAGCCAAAGGAGCTGAAAACTTAAAAAGGGCAACTAAAATTGCCCCTCAGTCGATACCATTTGATAGTGTAGCGAAGCCTATAAAACCAGAATTTAAATAAAATAAAAAAAAGACATTTTATGTTAAAAGTATTCATAACACGTCCTGTATTGTCTACTGTTATTTCCATTCTGGTTGTAATTTTAGGAGTACTAGGAATGATCTCATTACCAGTTACGCAATACCCAGATATAGCACCACCTACGATAGAGGTGAGTGCCAACTATCAGGGAGCTACAGCAGAAACGGTACTTGAAAGTGTAATTATTCCCATAGAAGAGCAAATTAATGGCGTGGAGGGAATGACTTACATGACCTCAACAGCTACCAATAATGGTACGGCTACTATTACTATTTACTTTGATCAGGACACAGATCCGGATATTGCAGCGGTTAACGTTCAAAATAGAGTTTCTAGAGCTACTCCCCTCTTGCCGCAAGCTGTAGTACAAACGGGGGTATCTACCCAAAAGCGGCAAACCAGTTCTTTGATGTTTTTGAGTTTTTACTCTACCTCTGAAGAGTATGACGATACTTTTCTCCAGAATTACCTAAACATAAATGTTATACCAGCTTTTCAACGAGTGAAAGGTATAGGTAGTGTAAGTGTTCTAGGAGAACGTACCTATGCTATGCGCATTTGGCTTAAGCCAAATAAAATGGCAGCTTATGGTATTACTCCAGCAGATGTAAGCAATGCCTTGAGAAAACAAAGCCGTGAAGCCGCTGCTGGTACTTTAGGTGAAAATAATGGAGAAGCTTTTTCTTACGTAATTACCTATGAAGGACGATACAAAAGAGAAGATCAGTATAGTGAAATTATACTAAAATCTATAGGAGAAGGACAATACTTAAGACTTAAAGATGTAGCTACTATAGAGCTTGATGCCCAAACTTATGCTAACAACTCCATCACTAATGGATATCCTAGTGTTTCTTTTGGTATTTATCAAACTAAAGGATCTAATGCTCAGGAGATAATCGAGAATGTTAAGGTTGAGTTAGAAGACTTAAAGAAAGATTTTCCTGAAGGTATCGAAGTATTTATACCTTACGACACTAACGAGTTTCTTACAGCTTCTATCGATAAGGTAGTACATACTTTAATTGAGGCCTTCATACTGGTATTTATAGTTGTATTTATATTTCTACAAGATTTTAGGGCTACTTTAATACCTGCCATTGCGGTACCAGTATCCATAGTAGGTACATTCTTTTTCCTTAATTTATTTGGTTTCACTATAAACTTACTCACATTGTTTGCTTTGGTATTGGCGATAGGCATTGTAGTAGACGATGCCATTGTGGTGGTAGAAGCAGTGCATGCCAAGCTCGAAGAAGGAATGAACAGTGCAAAGGAGGCATCACTTGAAGCTATGCAAGAAATATCTGGTGCTATTGTGTCTATTACATTAGTGATGGGAGCAGTTTTTATTCCTGTAACCTTTATAACTGGGCCTACAGGCGTGTTTTATCAACAATTTGGTATCACATTAATAGTGGCCATATTTATTTCAGCAGTAAATGCACTTACATTGAGCCCTGCATTATGTGCTTTGTTTTTAAAACACCACAACAAAGATGAAGATAAACACAAGAATTTTCTGCAGCGATTTTACTCTGCTTTCAATGAAGCCTTTGATGCTACTATTACTCGATACGGAAAATCTCTTCATTTTCTTTATAAAAATAAATGGATCTCAGCCTTAGGTATCGTATTAGCCGGTGTTGGTATTTATTGGGCTTCAACAACTACCCCTACTGGTTTTGTGCCGGCAGAAGATAGAGGAGTTATTTTCTTAAATGTTGAATTGCCTGCAGGGGCATCAGTAGATAGAACTACAGAAGTAACTAAAAAGCTGTATGATGAAATAGAAAGCCTTCAGGGTGTGGAAGGAATGACTATAATTAATGGTCAAAGTTTGATTAATGGGCAAGGAAGTAATTATGGCATGGGGTTCATTAAGTTGCTGGATTGGGATGAGAGGGAATCAGAAGAGGAATCCATAGAAGCCATAACAAAAAGTCTTTTTGGACTTTCGGCTAGCATACCTGATGCAAGAATATTTTTCTTTCAGCCCCCAAGTATACCTGGTTTTGGTCGCTCGTCAGGGGTTCAGTTAAGCCTGTTAGACCGTTCGGGAGGAGATTTTCAAAAGCTAGATGAGGTGAATAAAGACTTCATCAGTAAACTTAGTCAGAGGCCTGAAATCCAATTTGCTCAATCCTCTTTCAGTACTAAATATCCGCAATACGAACTAGAGATAAATATGGCGCAAGCTACAGAGCTAGGTGTAGATATTGATAATATATTTAATACCATGCAAGGCTATATAGGTGGTATATACGCAGCTGATTTTTCAAGGTTTGGTAAACAGTATAGGGTATACATGCAGGCTTTGCCGGAAGACAGGGCGAATTTAGAGGATTTAAATGCCATACAGGTACGTACTGCTAATGGTGAGATGACTCCTATTACACAACTAGTAAGCTTAAAAAGGGTTTTTGGCCCCCAATCAGTTACACGATTTAACCTATTTAATTCAACCTCTATAACAGGTACTACCAACCCTGGTTACAGCACTGGGGACGCCATTAAAGCTGTAGAAGAAGTAGCTGAATCGCTACCTGGAGATTTTGGAACAGCATACTCTGGATTAACTAGAGAAGAAATAAGTGCAGGAAATCAAACTACGACAATTTTGATTCTTGTAGTAGTATTTGTTTACTTTTTGCTAAGTGCACAATATGAAAGCTATTTACTTCCCTTTTCGGTATTACTTTCATTGCCATTAGGTGTGTTTGGAGCATTTATTACTACCAAAATTGCCGGGCTTAATAACAATATTTATTTCCAGATTGCCTTGATCATGCTGATAGGGTTATTAGCGAAAAATGCCATCCTAATTGTGGAATTTGCCATTCAAAGAAGAAAGCAAGGAGAATCACTGGTTGATTCAGCTATAGATGGAGCGAAAGCTCGTTTGCGTCCCATTTTAATGACTTCATTTGCATTTATTTTAGGCTTGCTGCCCCTTGTTTTAGCATCAGGAATTGGCGCTCAAGGTAATAGAGCTATAGGTACAGGAGCAGCTGGCGGGTTACTAGTAGGTACACTATTGGGTGTTTTTGTAATACCTATTTTGTATATCGTGTTTCAATGGCTACAAGAAAAGGTAAGCAACAAAAATACTCAGGAAGCATAAGAGGAGGAGATCGAATCATTTGAATGGATATTTTATTATGAAAAAACATATAATATTTAAGGCTGCGATTATTCTTTTATTGCAAGGTTGCTTTGCAGCAAAAGACTATAAAAGCAGTGATATAGATAAGAGTTGGCATTACCGTACCGATGAGATAATGCCTGAAGGAGATAGTACTATGTTAGCTCATCTTTCATGGAGAAAATTGTTTACAGATAGCCTGCTGGTCGAGTACATTGAGCAAGGTCTACAGAACAACATGGACATACGCACAGCTATTAAACAAGTTGAGATAGCAGAAGCGTATAGTAAACAAGCTAAGTTAGGTTATTATCCTACGCTTGCAGTAAGTGCTGGTTATACTCATCAAGAATTATCTGGCAATAGCCGAATGGGGCGTTTAGGTACTACTAGTTTTGATCAGTATGATTTAACTGGGGATTTAACTTGGGAGGCTGACATCTGGGGTAAAATTAGAAGTACAGATAGAGCACAGCAAGCTAGTTATTTAAGATCTTTAGCAGCACATAAAGCTGTTAAAACTAGACTTATTAGCGATATAGTTTCAGCTTATTATAATCTTCTGACACTTGATGAACAGGCTAGTATTACAGAGCGATCGATAGAAACCAGAAGGCAAAGTTTAGAAACGATGTACAGCCTTAAAGAAAGTGGTGAAGTTTCAGAGGTAGGTGTTAAACAGACAGAAGCTCAACTATATACTGCAGAAGCTACCTTGGTGCAATTGAGAAATCAGATTCATATGACAGAAAACCTGCTTTCTATACTCATGGGACAAACTCCATATGCTATGTTAAGGTCATCTTTAGAAGAGCAAAATATTGATACGGCATTATCAGTGGGTGTACCTGCTGAGTTGATTAGTAATAGACCTGATGTAATGGCTGCAGAGCTTCAAGTAAGAAATGCCTTTGAGTTAACCAATGTGGCCCGCAGTCAATTTTATCCTTCTTTCACATTGACAGCAAGTGGTGGATATCAGGCCATAGAATTTGAAAATTACCTAGATCCTGAAAGTTTGTTTTTAACTGCTATAGCGAGGTTAACGCAGCCAGTATTTAATAGGAGAAGAATTAAAACGCAATATGAGGTGGCCCAACTAGAGCAAGATAAAGCCAAAATAGCTTTTGAACAGGCGGTTTTAACAGCCAGTAGAGAAGTTTCTGATGCATTATATGCTTATAAGACAGCAAAGGAGATGCAAGTTATTAAAGAAAATGAATTTGAGGCGAACTATCAGGCAACACAGTTTTCGAAAGAATTATTAAATAATGGAATGGCTAATTATTTAGAAGTGCTAAACGCAGCGCAAAATGCACTAAATTCTAGCCTTGATGTGGCCAATCAGAAGAATCAAAAATTGCAGTCATTAGTTAGCTTATACCGAGCAGTTGGTGGTGGTTGGAGATAATTAAAAGAAGCAGGCTGAACAGTCAGCCTGCTTTTATTTATATTTTATTGTTCTTTTCGCCATTCATCAGTCTCTTGAATAATCCAGCACTAAATCAGGTTGTTACCGACTTATTAATTTGATGAGTTTAAAAAATGTGCATTAAGCCCAACTAATCGTACGGAAAAAAATTCATACACTTTGATATTTAGCTTGGAGGAGGTGATGGAATAAGCAGGCTGACAGGTCAGCCCGCTCTTATTTGCAGTTCACTATTCAGCCAGCCATTGATCGGCCTCTTCATATAGTTGATGGACTAACTCAGGTTTATCCAAGCCAGGCAAATCATTGTTAATAGAATAGCCAATTTGCTCTAGTGCAAAGGCCAGACAAGCATAACTACTTCTGTATATATTAAAAAGAGTATTATTTAAGTCCAATGAGGCATTAGGATACACCGTTTTCATAGTGTCTTGTTCATAAATACCTTCAAACCCTTTAATTGCCCACTCTCCTTCCTGTTTTACTATTTTGTAAAGCAATTTAACATCAGAGGCTACTTCACAAAGTACGTCTTCTATGACCAAACGCTTTTGTATGGTGGCCATTACCAATGCTATTGCTTTGTTATTATTTTGCCATACCAAAGTATTGTGTATTTGATGTGGTGCCCTACCCTGCATTTTCTCCGAAGCATTAACAAACTCTTCGCCTGTACCTTCAAACCAGCTGATTTTTACTTCACTATCTGCTGTAAAGCACTTTTTCATTTCCTGCCAGTTGGCGTTGTCTCTACAAAAACGCTCAAACTCAATCAATTCTTTTATTCGAGCTTTTTCTAAAACCTCTGTGTCGTTTTGAGGAATATTTTTCTTTAATAGAAATTCCATTATATCAATGATCTTTTTTTCAAGCCTTCCATTATGGTATTGGCAAATATTTCGGGGTGCATTAAATAGCCTAAATGCCCACCAGGGACGTAAAGAACCGGAGTACCAAAATCACTGGCTAAAATGGTAATTGGCCATGCTACTACCGTTTGAATTGAATCTTTGCCTACGCAGAAGACGATTTTATTTTTATTTAGTTTTAATGCTGAGGTGTCAAAGTCAGTAGACGGATACTGGAGAAATTCATGTTCAAACCAATATTTGTTATTGCCATTTTCTTCTCCATCACTACGGCTCATCAGTGCAGCATCTGGCATGCCAGGAATATAAGTATCTACAAATTTCTTTTTGGCAACATCCATACCTTCCTTCTTGTATAAGTCATATACTTCTTGGTTGGCATTGGTCCAGTATTCAGTATTGTTTAAGTATTTCAATGCTGTTGGTTCATGCGCCATTAAAGCTTTAATGTCATCAGGAAACATGGTTATCATCTGCAAAGAAATAAGAGCACCTGAGCTGCTGGCAAAAACATAAGCCGGTTCATTAGAAAGGTGCCTGATCAGCGTAACGGCATCCGTTGCATCTGTTTCTATTCTTACAGCATAGTCTTGCTCTTCGGTTAACTCAGAACCAGAAAAACCGCGTCTGTCGTAAGTAACTACTGTAAAATGAAATTTCAGAAATTGACGAACAGCATTAAAAATAAAGTGATCTCCATTAGCACCAGGTATCATTCAAAGCAGCGGCCCCTCTCCTATTTTCTCATAATATAAATTAGCTCCTTCTACTTTTAGTCGACCTGTAATCAGAGAGTCATCTTTAGTAACAGAAATAGTATTTGTCATGTGTTTATAATTTAATGTTTAACAATCTTTCAGCGTTTTTATATCCTATTTTTTCTTTGTCAGCCAGGCTGATCGGAGCATTCTCTAAAAAGGCCCTGGCTCCATCCTGAGGTATATAAGGATAGTCTACCGCGTATAAGATTCTGTCTGCTCCAATTATTTGAATGCTATGCAGTAACGATGGTAAAGAGAACATTCCGCTTGGCGTGATGTAGAAGTTTTGCTGAAAACATTCAGATATTGACCTTTCCAAATGTGGAGCTACAGGCATAAGCACATCATTAATTCTCTCTAAATAGAAAGTTGCCATTTCTCCCCAATGTCCTAAAATAATCTGTAAATCAGGAAATTTATCGAATATGCCAGCCAATATGAGCCTTACTCCGTGTATTCCAGCCTCGTTGTGCCAGCCCCAGCCTGCAGTAGAGAACCTGGCGCTTACCATTGGGGCCAAATTGTCAAAATAACTTTCAAAAACAGCCTTTGGAGGCAAAACCGGATGAATGTAGATGGGAGTTTTCAGTCTCTCCGCTGCAGCTAACAAAGGTTCAAAAGAAGGGTGGTCAAGGAATAGGTCATTTGTTCTGCCGTTAATCATAACCGCAGACAGGCCTAATTCATTAACGCACCTCTCCAGTTCTGCTACTGCTGCTTTTGGATCAGCTGTAGGTAAAGAAGCAAAGCCTGAAAAACGGTTCGGATATTTGCTGATAGCAGCAGCTAGCATATCGTTGATTTTCCTTGTCTGTGTAATGGCAGTGTCGCCACTTAGCATCTGTGTACCCGGACTGGTGTAAGATAAAACTTGCATATCGATGCCGTGCTTATCCATGTCTTGGATACGGCCTTCCGCCATATCTTCTAGCGCTTCTAAAGAAGGCGAATAGACATCATCTTGATTAAATGCTTGTTGAAAGTGAGGATTAAGTTTTTTAACCTCGTCTGAATATAATGCACTGATTTCTTTAGATATAAAATGCTCCTCAGTGGTTATTATTTTTAATCTATTTTTTGCTGTACTCATAATTACTTGATTTATAAGTACAAAAAACGGCTATAATGAAGCTTAAGTCATTGACCTAGATCAAAATCGACTTTTACTTTTCAGTCGGCTAAGTGTTTCTTCTCTTACATCGATGAAGCTAGATAATATTTTGTTGGAGACCCTTTGAATATATTCGGGCCTTTCCTTTAAAAGTATATCGTAGCGTTCTTGGGCTGTAAGTGTAATGTGGTTTTCAATTTTGTGGTTCTGGTAAAAAAAGGCTTCCTCTAGCATGCGTCTGTAAAACCTGTCCCAGATAGGGTACCTTTCTATAAAGTAGAAAAATTTATCTCTATGAATACACACTAGCACGGTGTCTTCCATGGCTTGTAGCGTTTCTATTGATGGTTGGGATTGTACCAAGCTATGCAAAACGGTAACAATTCTATTTTCGAAGGCAATTAATCTTGTCTTTTCTTTCCCTGTTTTTGTTGTATAAAATGATCTTGCTCCCCCTTCAATTACAAAATAGAGATATTTACATATGTCATTTGCGCGTAAAATATAATCGCCTTTGTCAAACTTTTTGATTGTTGTCTCTTGATATATCTCCTTCAGGATGTCATCCTCTACAGGCTGCAAACGATATACGATTGTTTTAAACTGCTCGAAATACATGTTTCTTATTATGTATATTTTTATACCGTTATAATAAGGCTTTTGTTTGGTGTCGTGTTAAATAAATGTGAAATTTATTTTCTTTTTTTTCTTCAAGATGTTTTTAAAAAGTAAAAGTTTCCTATATTCGCATCTCCTTAAAGAAGGGCGCTTAGCTCAGCTGGTTCAGAGCATCTCGTTTACACCGAGGGGGTCGGGGGTTCGAATCCCTCAGCGCCCACCACAAGGGGATAGATAGTTTTAAGACTGTTTATCCCCTTTTTTGTTTTACTGCAAAATGCTGATATTGTGGGTATTACATTGAAAAATGAATTTACTCTCGTGGTTCGAAGTGTATCGTTTTTTCTGTCATATAAAATCCCTTCTGGAAATAGCAATTGCTGCAAGTTTTGCTTCTTGACATAATCTGATAAGTCCCATAATTTCAGCAAGTTACCACTGGTGTTGAGAGTAAAATCAATGCATTCTTCAAGGTTAGAACTACTAATTTCATTATTTTCTATATTCTGCTGAATTTGTGACCTTTCGTCTTTGAATTTTAAGCTATACTTATCAAAAAGTTCTTTATCAATTTCTCCTGTTACAAATCGCTCTTCCATTCCCTCTATTTTTTCATTAAGTAAAGTGAGCTGCTTTTTGTATTGCTTGTTCTCTTCTATTTTACTTTCATTGAGTGTATAGAAAAGCTTTTCCATTTGAAGGCGTACTAAGGGCTGTAATTCTGTTGATAGTTGATATGAGGAAAGTATACCCTTGAATTGCTCGTTCAGTTTGTTCGCATTTCTATTATTACAGCAGCCTTTAGTTCTACATTTGTAGTAATAAATATTTTTCTTCTTTACCAAGTAGCCTGTCATAGGGTTATTACAGGACTCACATTTTAAAAATACTTTTAGGGGTAAATGCTCATTCTCAGGCTGCATTTTATACCCAAGTGGCCTAATTTGATTTTTTTCGTTTATTCTAAAGAAAATATCTTCACTAACCAATGGTTTGTGCTTACCCTTCACAGCTTCCCCAGGGATCATAGAGTTAACTATTATGCCACAGTAAAAAGGGTTCTTAAAAATTTTAGATAGCTTCTTGTCAGTCATAGGTAGTCCTAATGCGCTAAGTCGTTTTGCTATTTCAACTATTGGCAGACCTTCATTGGCTCTCCATAAAAATGCCTTTTTAAGTAATTTTCCAGCCTCATCAATCTGAAGGTCATGCTTATCTGCTGTAGCTCCAGGTTTTTTGTTTGTATAGCCCAGCGGAGGTTGCCACACCCAATAGCCTTGCCTGATCTTCTCTCTCATTCCTGTGACGGATTTCTCTTTACGTTGCTCGTTATCAAATTTGGCAAAGAGATAATATAAGTCTTGTTGAAATGCCCCTGAACTAGTCTTTGGGTTAACTTCCTGCATTACCGATAAGGTGGTAATCCCAGATTTTAAAAGCTGCTGACTGATGTAAGCCCCATTGGTTCCTGTTCTGGAAAATCGATCGTAACTATATACAATAATGTAAGCCACTTTTTTTGATCTTTTAACAAACTCCAGCATTTTGTTAAATTCCTTTCTCCCATCGCTCTTTGCAGACTCATATGTCCCACCGAAATAAGCCACTACTTCTAAGCCTTTTTTAGTTGCAAACTCTTCGCAGTACTTCTTTTGACTTTCTAATGAGGCGCCTTTCTCCATTTGATCTCTAGAGGATACTCTGGTATAGATTACAGTATGGTTGGTGTTTCTGGTGGTGGTGTTATGACTCCCCTTGGTAAAGGCTTTGAATGCTTGTAAATTATTGCTCATGGTTTTTATGATGGTTAAAAGCTTGATAGGACATTACACAATAGTTATGAATAAGATCGGATAAAGTAATTGCTTCATCTTCTGTAATATTTTCAAACCCAGTTACAGCGGCAATTTCTTCATAGGTTAATCTTGTGTTTTGATCAGGTAATTTATCAGTTGTTAGTTTCTCTTTTTTATTATTTGATTTCAATGTTTACATGGTGGTAAGCGCCATCTTGGTATTACAAGTGAAGTGCTTCTGCATGTGTTGCCCTTCTATGAAGGTAGTTATAATCGCACTTTTACGGTATTAGTTAATGAAGTAACTAACCCGTCATGCGTTTTTACTTCGATGTTTTGATAAGCGGAATCTTGGAGTATATCCACAATTCTTCTTTTCACATCTTGTTTTTTGGTTAGCTCAAGACTATTCATTTTCTTTTTCTTAAAATGAATGGTAATGCTATCATATTCCCCCGAGCCTATTGTTTTAAGTAATTTCATTTCTGCTGAGGTAAATATATTGAGGTATGATAGCAGGTAATCAGAGCCTTCAGAGAGGAAAGAATCTTTGACTGTTTTGGAAATACTCACTTTCACATGAGTGTCAAATGCTACTTTGCGCAAGTCTTCCTCATCTAATATGTCAGTCCTATTTTCGTACCATGGCAGCCATGTGCCATCAGTAAATAGTAGAAGTGATATTGGTTGTCTATGCAGTATTGTTTCACACACTAGCTGTGTGAGTAGATTAAAACTCAGGTTATCATTTCCCTCATCTAATACTTCCTCATTATCAATCATCTCTTGAAACTGTTCCCGCTCACTTTCATCAGTAAGCTGGTTGATGAGTTCGGGATTAGCTTTAAACATCTCTTGGAGAATAGAAATAGGGATATTCTCAAAGAGGTCTTCTTTCATGGACTTTATAGTGGCAGGCGCTATTCCCATGGCTATTAATTCTCCTAAAATTTTTACCCAAATGAACTCTATGTAAGTGAATTTCTTGTGGCCTTGATCTTTATCCCAATAGTTGTCCAGCACCTCTTTCTCCGCCCATCTTTTTAGTAAAAGGGATAGGTAACCCGTCTCTTTCACTGTAAATAATTTGTTTTGGGTCATCTCTTGATGTAGCTGGATTGCCAGGGCTAAACTAGCGCCTCCAAAGTAACTGTCTAATTTCTTATCCATGATCAATGATAAGAAAGAAACAATTTAATTTCAAAGATATTTTAAAAATTATTTCAATTTGTAATAATTTTTAAAATACATCATGCTATATGTTGTGTTGTTCAATAACCATGATGAATTTTTATAGTTCATTTTCTTTAAGATTATGACAGGTTTTTTCCGGACAAAACCCTTACTTGTAAACAAAGTCTGTTTACAACCAAGTTTACAGCCTGTTTACAGGTTATAAACTCCATGTTTACATCAAAAACAGCCTATCCTTGCTGAATTTTCCTCTCTTAAAGCTGGGTTTACAGCGTTACAGGTGAATGAAGTTTACTTAGCCACGACCGCGAATCTCATTATTTGCCTTTATGGTCATTGATTGCTATGGCTACATTTCATTAAAAGGTAGAGATTTCTCCATCATTTCACTCCCGAAAACTTAATTCACAGATAACTAACGCGCTAAAAACACATGATTACACTTTATTACACATGGTTACTAATAATAAACAAGGATAAGCTGAAAAGTTGTGCAATGCGTAAACTAATCAATCATAGGGTGCGCTTGAGAGAGGAAGGCTGCTTAAGGTAGTGAAAAGGCTAAAAACGAAGGAATGCAAAACTGCTCTATTTGATGAAAAATAGTGTTTAGGCCAATTTAGACATCATGAAAAGCAATTGTAGAATAAGCAATGAAAAGCTAAATACTTTGTATCTAAATATGTATCAGCGTACTATGGAACTCAAAGCTCACCACTTAAGTAGGTGTTATCTCAGTGTGAGCATCGTTATGGAGTTATCGAAACAATATATATCAGAAATAACTCTTTTCCATACTTAAAAGGAGACTCTAAATATAGAATTGGTTAAAACAAAATAAATTATGTTCAATTTATTTTAAAATATTGATGTAAGAATTTGTAACATAATTCATGAAAAGCATATTATTATCCTTCCTTTCTGGTGATATCTTACTATATTATTAGCGGATCATATTGATAGCTAACTCATCCACAGAAAATGTCATTTAAGTTTAACTTCCTGATTAATAGGGTTTTTGAGTTTTATTTTTTGTGTTTTGAAATTATTCCAAAAAGATTGGAATAATTTATAACACCCTTAAAATTCTAATTTATTTTTAATATTTTTATATATACAATAAAACTAGCGGTTAGAATTATTAACATTAAGAATGCAGCGGCATGCGTTTTAATATAAATAACTGACAATAAGATAAATACACCTATTATATTGAAATTTTAACAATACTCCCATGAAATCAATCAAAATCATTGTAGCGATCTCAGCTATAACTCTAATTTTATTTTCGGCTTGTAGCGAAGAGGATATTCAACCGAAAACTAATGATGCGGAGCAATTACAAGACACGGAAATTGGAGGAGGCCACATCCCGCCAGAGTAAAATAATTGAACCTCCCTCATACGTGTAATTTACATCAATAATTTATAGGTAATAGGCTTTATACTTTGGTGTAGCTTTGAAGCTATATCAACTATAAACCTATCAGTATGAAATGTCTTATTCCTATAATAGCAGTCCTAATCTTTATTGGGGCTTGTTCCAATGATGATATAGATGTCATTTCAACTTCTAAGCAAATTGATACCCAAATCCTAGAAGAAAAATATCAGCGATTTCTTAGTGAATATGATAATCCTGCGAGGGCTAGAGAAATTCTTAGTGAATTGAAGCAGATTAGTCAAGAAGCAGGAAGTGATGAGTATATGGCCAAATATTATAGTGCTACAGGATATTTATTTCATATTGAGAATAAAGTTGGAGAAGCCGCTGAAGCGTACATCAACTCATTAGAGTTTTATACCAAGATAAATGATAGATATGGCTTAGCTAAAGCTTTGAATAATATTGGGGATGAATATAGGCGAGCAAGTTACACAGAGGCCTCTTTGGGGTATTTGAAGCGTGCTGAGCTTTTATTTATAGAAGTTGAAAGAGAAGATTGGCTCCCTACGGTTTATTTAAATATTGCCTTAGACTATGCAGGCGTTAATGAATATGAGATGGCAATGGAATATGTGGATAAGGGCATTTCATTGGCTAACACCTATCAGAAGCAATCATCACTAGCAGAGTTGTACAATGCAAAAGGTAAAGTATACTTTGATCAAAACGAATTTTCTCACTCAAGAGAGATGTATACATTATCTATTCAACATACCACCGAAAACAACCTTAAAGAAAGAGCTAGAGCTATAAGTAATATTGCAGAGTCATATGTGGAAGAAGGCAATACTCAATTGGCCAACAGCTGGATTGAGAAAGCTATGGTTTTAAAAGAACAAATTGGAGACCCAATACTTTTACTCAATACGGAAACCTTAAAAGCAAAGCTTCATAGCAATGATCCGAATGTAGTTTTAAACACATTATCAGCAGCAATAGATAAGGTTCCTTCAAATGTTCATGTAGAAGGTTTGTCAGATGCTCTTCAATTGATCACAAGTAGTGAAAAGTTAATCAATGAACAGTTTTTTGTGAGCCATGCTAAGTCGTTTTTGGCCATTAGTCAAATCAAGATGGATCAGATTTTATATTTAGAAGCATTAAATGACAAACTCAAGCTATTAAAAGATCAATATGAGATAAAGCTAGCAGAAGAAAGGCATCGTAATGAAGTTAGAACGAAAGAGTTAAGTGAAAGCAATTTCAGAAATATCATCACCATAGTGACTTTGTCTGCGATAATCATATTCACTCTTGTGGCCTTTTGTATTTATTGGCGCAGTATAAATAGAAAGAATAAAAGGGTGTTGAAGCGTTATCATGCAGCCCATGAAGAAGGCCTTCGAATTATTGCCAATAGTCCATTTAGATATGGTTACAATTCCCCAATAAATAAGAGCTGATTGCAAATCTAATAATCGGCTCATTTCTTTATTTTAAATGGCTAAAGGCTTTAATGTTCACCCTTACTTTGATAGCCTAAAGCAATTATAATATCTTTCAGTCTTATATTTTCTTTGATTAACCTGTCGGTGAGCTCGTATTGCTTTTCTATGGTCTCCTTTAATTCAGGTTTTGACATTCCAGTAATATCTTGTCTTTCTGTAGCTGAATGTTCGGTAACATCAAATTGAATAAAATTATCCTTTTGCCCAGGTTCTGGTAGCCCCATTAAAGCTTCAGCAGATACATTCAATATATCCATGATGATGGGTAACAATTCCAGTCTGGGTTGATTCTTTCCTGTTTCATAGTGAGAAATTTGAGTTCTTGAAAACTCAATTCCAGACCTTTTACTAAGCTCCTCTGCAAAAGTAGCTTGATTCATGCCTATACTTTCTCTGTATTTCTTGAGTAAAAAGTTAAATTCTCTCACTTTTATTTAAAAATAATATACAAATCGCTTTTAATGTTAGATATTCTAACTATATTTGATATAGTTAAATCGCTAAACCGAATTAAAACTACTAAAAAAATAGTCCAGAAATACTGGAATCCTCAAAAGTTCCTTTAATCAATAAAAATGCAATTGTTAAAGTTACTTAAATAAAGAGTGTCTTTTAGTGGTTTTTGTTAGAAATTCTAACTCATGATAATGATGAAGATGTTGAATATAGAGAAAATTAAAGCAGTAGACGAAGCATTGCAGCATGAAAAAACAGGTGATGTCAACAGCTTTGCAAAGCAATTAAAGGTATCAAAAAGCACTTTATACAATTTGATTGATGGATTAAAATCTGTTTTTAACGCACCAGTTATTTATGATAAGTCAAGAAAGACTTATTGCTATGCAGTAAAAGGCAAAATAGAAATGAAATTCACTGAAATGAAAGGCCAACACAAATCGGTTTAGGTTGAAAAGTCCCTTCGTTGCAGGGGTGTAACGAGGGGCATCCTTTATGCATCATAAAGGTTATTCAAGCCCTTCAAACGGAAGGGCGGGTTTAGGTTGAACGCCATTAGCGGCAGCGGCATGTAATCTGGCAGCCGCTGCACTAATGGTCAATGAAAAGCTTATTGTAATGCTGATATAAGGAAGGCAGTGTGAGTTCTTCTCAGCACTACCCTCCATTTTCTACTAACTGCTAAAATGAATGATAAATCCTGAATGTCAGTGTTTGAATTCAGGCAGGCATGAAAGGTAAGGAGAAACGTTCCCTCCTTGCTGCTCATGCCTGATACATGTATTAACCATTGCCAAAGTCCAGGGGGGACTAAGGATAAGCCTATCAGGGGAAAAGGTTACACCATTTTCCCCTAAGGCTTTGGAAAAAAGAAGTTATCCTATTGAATAAATCAGAATCTTAAGTTATGCAAGAAAAGGAAAATAACCAATCCAAAGAGGTTAAGGAATTAAGAAACCTTTTAGATGCTTTTATAATGGATATGCAGAAGCAGCTGAACGCTTATATTGAGCTTAATACAGAGTTAGTGGCCACTATTAATGAAAAGTGTTTGTATACCAGCCCACAGCCTAAAGAATTTCTGGCTGCCTTTGAAGGTGAGTTCCAAGAGATGTATGATAAAATGCAAAATCATATCACCTTCTTAAAAAACTATAGCCATAGACTTCACCAATAAATCTCTTCATTTAAACCACATCACCATGACAAGTAAAACATTTAATGCCAATCAGTACGAAAGATTTTTATCAGTACACAATCAGCTTATTGACACCATGGAAGAGCTCTTTAAGCGGTATGAGGCAAGCCACATGGAATTTGCTAAAACTGTATATGACGAAGAACTCATGGCCATTATGAGTGATGCTCATTTCATCACTCCGTATGAACACCAAGTGACCATGCTGCACGATCAGTTTAAAGAACAGATAATGCAGCTCAAAAGCTTCCGTGGAATGGTGCAACTAAAGCGCATAAAACAAATGATATTAGAGACTACTTGAGAGAAGATGGTAAATTCCGCTGATATAGCTTTTTTTTTGCTGCGACCAAAGTCTTTTACAGTTTGCTTGATTTCCGAAATTGTCATTTCCTGAGGCACCTCATAATCTTTCTTGCCTTGGGAGGTAAAGTGCTGCATTCCCCGAATAGCCAATGGTGATGGCGCCAAAGGAAGTTTCCCGTCCCTGTCTATAGAATGCCCCATGCGGCCGGTGTGCCAAAGCTGTGCTACAATAACACAGCCTTTATCATGTACCGCAGTTGTAACCTTCTTCCATGCTTCTATTTGTTGATCCGTAAAAATACCCGAGGTGAGTGGACTTCCGGTAGCGTCTTCACTAATCCGAATGGCTTCCGTAAACAGTAAACCTGCGCTTGCTCTTTGAGCATAGTATTCTACCGTCATATCGCCCACTAAGCCATTTTCTTCAGTACGGCCTCTGGTCATCGCTGCCATGGCCATTCTGTTTTTTAGACTAGCATCGCCTAATTGTATTTTTTCTAAAAGTTTCATATTGATATTTTAGTCAAAGGACAGGAGAAACCACTCCGTTATCTTTGTATTTATACTTCTTTTCGTCTGGCCATGGATTGAGCGATGATGCTCGCAGCAATCAATTGTAAGGCATGGTAAAGCATTAACGGTAACAACACAATACCGGTAATTGTAGCCTGTTGAAAGAGCACTTTTGACATAACGGTGCCATGTACCAATGATTTTTTAGACCCACAAAATAAAACGGTAATACGATCTTCAACCGAAAAACCAAACAAGCGACTAAGCAGCCCTACACAAAGGAATACGGTAAAAAATAAAGCTATCATCCCTACTGCGAGTCCAGCAAGTTCAAGGGCGGTGAAGCCTTCAAACAGATGCTCGGAAAATGACTTACAAAACGAGGTGTAAATGATAGTAAGGATAATTGCCTGATCAAATCGCTTGAGCTGCTTCTTGTATTTTTCGGCTATAGCGCCAAAACGGGAGTTCAGGCTGATGCCGATGATAACAGGCAATAAGACTTGAACAAACAACTTTATAATGATCTCACTAACATCAAAATCACCTGTTGCTGAAGCTATAAAGAGCCCCACCCATAGCGGGGTAACCACTACTCCTATCAAACTTGAAATACTTGCGTTAAAAATGGCAGCAGGAATGTTACCCCTAGCAATGGAAATCATTACCACTGAAGAGGAAACTGTGGACGGTAAAGACGCCAAAAAGAATACCCCTAACCAAAGTAACTCCAAATCGTTGCTCATGAACAAGGGGCGGGAAGCCAAAACAATAAGCGGGAAAAACAAAAAGGTTGTGAGCTGGACAACAATATGCATTTTCCAGTTAGCCAGCCCGGCTTTTAACTTATCAACACTCAGCCTTAAGCCATAAAACAAGAAAATAAATGAAACGCCTACACCGGCAATCTCTTGCAGCGAAACAGGTTCTTTGACCAGTCCAGGCTGCGGTAAAAAATAGGCCAGTAGAATCATGACGCCTATCATTAATAAAAAGTTACGATTTTACGATTTTCAAAATCAACTCCACTTAAATGCTCAATGAATGTAGTTACAAAGTGCTGGCGTGTTTGCTCACCATCACTAATAACATCAACTCCGGCTAACTCTTGCTCATGCAAAGAGATTCGCAACGCATCTTGTTTGCCTTCTAATTTCCAAGGAGACCATAATTTTTCGGGGGGCGCAAGCCAGGCAGGTTTAGGTAAACTTCCAACTGTAGATGTTGGAAGCAATAACTTCTTAGTCATATAATATTTTTAATGGGTTGTATTAATTAAAGGTTGAAATTGGCCGACCATTGTTCTAATGTATTTTTATAAGGCTTAATGAAGTGCTCTTCAGCATATCTACCTTGTTCTACGGCTAGTCGGCTACGTTCTTCGCGGTCATAAACCACGCGCGTCAGTGAATAATCTTCGTGTGTAAGACTTGGTTGAAAGACTTTCCCTGCCACCGAATTGGCGTTGTAAATTTCAGGGCGATAAATCTTCTGGAAAGCCTCCATTGTACTGATAGAGCTGATGAGTCCAAGATCAGTATAATCAGTAAGTAGATCTCCGGAATGATAAAAAGCCATGGGCGCCACACTGTTCTGAGGCATGAAAAAACGAACTTTTAAGCCCATTTTGTCGAAATATTGATCAGTGAGAGAATACTGATTCTGCACATACTCCACTCCCAAAACCGGATGCTGATAATCAGTGCGAGTATAAGTTTTGTTGCTAGATACACTTAAACAAATGATGGGAGGCATCTTAAAGTGCGCTTTATAAGTGTCTGAGCTCACAAAATGCTTATAAAGTTTTCCGTGTAAATCACCAAAATCTTCTGGGACACTGAAATTAGGTTTGTCTTTATTATAATCGATTAATAAAACACTGAAATCGTAATCACGCACGTAAGAAGAAAAATTATTTCCGGCAATGCCTTCTATTTGCTGACCTGTTTTATGGTCAAAAATATTCGTTTTCAGAACTTCAATCATTGGCATATCATTAACACCATTGTCATCATCGATACTCATCGTTACGGTGATGATTTCAAGTTCTACATGGTAACGGTCGCCTTTTGGATTATCCAAATGAGCCAATGCATTGAATCGATTATTAATCATATTTAAGGCATTGCGTAAATTCTGCTGGCGCTTTTCTCCTCTTGCTAAGTTTGCAAAATTAGTGGTTAGCCGCGTTTGGCTTGAGGGGTGGTAGTTTTCATCTAAAAAAGTGCTCTTTAGCGTAAAAACAAAATCATTCTTGACTGTAGTCTGAGTATCTTTCATGGCTTTCATTGGGTTTGTAATCGAATATTATAACAGAACGGCCGTGTATTCTTTTTCAGTTTTAATCTCCAACAAAGGTCAAAATAAAAGATTAATTAATTAAATTTAACATCAAATTAAGATACATAATCTATAAATAAGGAATTAAAAGATAAATCATCTTTTACACCTATACATTTAACTCATCAAAAGAAAATTTATCTATGTCAGATTTAGATCAGATTGATCTGAAGCTATTAGAATTGCTTCAGCAAAACGGAAAATTAACCACGAAAGAAATTGCACTACAGGTTAACCTATCTCCAACTCCTGTTTATGAAAGAATCAGACGTTTGGAAAGAGAAGGGATAATAAAAAAATACGTAGCATTAGTAGAAGCCGAAAAAGTTGGAAAAGGACTAATCGTTTTCTGTGATATTACCCTAAAAGAACACACTAAAGAAATAGGGCATCAATTTGTCCAAGACATCACAGCTTCCAAGTATGTATGTGAGTGCTATAATATCTCGGGCAATTATGATTTTCGACTAAAGGTGATGGTGAGGGACATGAAGCATTATCAAGATTTTGTACTCAATGATTTGGGCTCAATTAGAAATATTGGAAGTGCGCATAGTACCTTTGTGATGGGAGTTATAAAACACGACTATGCCGTACCTCTTTAAATTATACCATACAAGAATCTGAAATTAGGTTTGCCCGTTAAATAGCTATATGGCACGCACTTGAAGGATGAATATTAATTACACCTTCATTTAGTTGATAAAACCGATGGTCTACTCCACTTGGGGTAGGCATTAAAATTATGCATAGTGAACCGTAGTTATTATGTGACTGGCATAAAGCCGAAAGGAGGAAAATATGGACTTAAGACCTTCATAATCCCTTCCCTTTAGAATTCAAGCACTTGCTAATTAGAATTCACAAAACATTTGGGCGCTTTCACTTTCAAGAGAAGGTAAAAGCCTTAGCACTATGCGGTAATAACCCAACAAGCAGAACTTAATTGTAGTCTGCCGTTAGTATTGTTTTAATATTGTTTCAACATCTTTTTTAGCCAATCCGCCCTACTCAAATATGTTGATAAAATTCATTACGAAAATCTACATCAGCAAACTTACCTCCATACTCCAGAGTAGTAGTTTTGCTGGTCTTATCGTTCACTCCGCGAGTAGAAACACATAAATGCTCCGCTTCCACTACCACTATCACATCATCAGTTTGCAACGCATCTTTAAGCTCATTATATATTTGAAGAGTCATCCGTTCTTGTACCTGTGGTCTACGTGCATAATACTCTACCACCCTATTAATTTTAGAAAGCCCGATAACTTTGCCTGAAGAAATATACCCTACATGTGCCTTACCAATTATAGGGAGAAAATGATGCTCGCATGCAGATGAAAAACTAATATCCTTTTCTACAAGCATTTTATTGTATTGATATTTATTTTCAAAAACAGATAGCGAAGGCTTGTTTTCTGGTTTTAGGCCATGAAACAATTCCTTAACATACATTTTAGCCACACGGTATGGGGTTCCCCGCAGACTGTCATCAGTTAAATCCAAACCTAATTCTTCCATGATTCCTCCAAAGAGTTTTTCAATATTCACCATCTTTTCTTCATCAGTTTTAGTGAAAGCATCTTTTCTTAAAGGAGTCTCTACTGAGCTCATAACATGATTCTCACCATTTATTTCATGATGATGTCTTTCTAGTAATTTATCACCTATTTTCATATCATATTCAATTATGTGGTTCCTGATTATTATTGGTATTTATTTGTATAAAGTCAGCCACTGAAGATGCTCATGCGTGCAGCAATTTCATTTCCTCTTTATATCATTTTTTAGATGCTCTTATTTAAAAGTTGCCTAAACACACATTTGTGTCTATCACTTATTAGAAACTACTTGACAACAGTTATGAGGGCATCGGCATCTCCTTAAGTTGCAGGGAAATACATCATATCCAAAGGAAAGTCAACACCTTCAAGACGTTCGTTAAATGTTAACAAAGTGAGTAGAAGCCAAGAAATAAGAAGCCCAACTCTTACCCAACGAATAGTGGTTTGCCAGGCTGTGCGATATATGGCGACAAGGGCAACCAATAGAAAAATTATATCCATAGCACCCCACCATTCATAACTATTTAGCTCTCTCACAGAAGTGGCCGAGAAAACCACCGGTAGAACAGGAGTAAGCAAGCAATGAAGTATACAAAGTGACGAACTCAGAATGCCAAGCTCATCAGATTTTCTCTTTAGTACAGTTATCATAGTGTAAGAAATTAGATCGCAAAGATAATTGAAAGAACAATAAATGCAACATGGTTGCATTTATTGAATTATCCATCTATCCTTGTACTTGAAGTATATTGCGAAGTAAGTAATAATGTGGCATCCATTTCTGTGAATACAAGGCCACGCCATTTACAGTTGTTAAACTATAAACCTCTCAAACGATGAAATCATTAAAAAATAAACCTGCTTTTTATCTCCTACACTTCTTATTGTGCATTCTGGCTACCGTCATTTTTTTAACCAGTAATTAGTTTAATCATCTGAGGCAAAAGTGCATACGGCAAATTAAATCAATTAGGCTGCTTAAGAACTAATTCTTTTCCTTTATAAAAGGACGCATTCCTTAAGCCTTTTCAATATCTCTCATAATTATTGGATTACTAAAATATAGCTGACTATCTTTATCTTGTGAACGCCATCAGTTACGTACTTATAATTCTTGTACTCTCCTTATCAGTTTTTCCTTGCTGCTATGAAGATGATGACTGCTGTGAATCTTCAGAGGTAACAGATTGCTCATACCCTACTGACACAGCTAAAACAGCATGCTCCCCATTTTTATCATGCGGGATGTGCTCCGGATTCACTGTAAGTAATCAAATATTCTGTTTAACCGATCAAGTTGAAGAGAAAGTTGTGCACGAAATTGTGTATTTCTCATCTACCTCCTCCATCTTCAGCTCACCACCCGGCCGCCCGCCAAGTTTGACATAATAGACCTCCGTTTTTTTAAATACCTGGCGATACTTTCTATTGCTAGAGTTTATCTATTATTCAAATCTAATTCAACAATGCGCTATATCATTTCATTAGCATTACTCTGTGCTGCCTATAGCACTGTGTATGCCCAAAATAACTTTAATGCCATGGTGAAAGACCATGAAACTAACGAACCACTTATAGGAGCTTCCGTTTATTTTTCTGATATTTCTATAGGGGGAACCACTAACCAACAGGGCCTGGTGGAAGTAAAAAACATCCCTGACGGTCAGCAAAAAATAGAAATAAGTTATATTGGCTATAAAACCTCTATCATCACAGTTAGCTTTCCGCTTTCAGATTCTTTAGGTTATTTCACCATATCACTATCCCCATCGGCCCACGAGATGGAGGAAATTACTATTAGCTCCACACGATCTAGTAGAACTATAGAGGATATACCCACACGTGTAGAATTTATCGCTGGAGAAGAACTCTCTGAAAAAGGCAATATGAAACCTGGTGATATACGCATGCTGCTCAACGAAAGTACAGGCATACAGACACAGCAGACTTCTGCCACCAGCTATAATTCGAGTATTCGTATACAAGGACTGGATGGCAAATACACTCAGTTATTACGAGACGGTATGCCACTCTACTCAGGCTTTTCCGGTGGTTTAAGCCTAATGCAAATAGCTCCACTAGACCTGAAACAGGTGGAAGTAATAAAGGGCTCAAGCTCCACGCTTTATGGTGGTGGTGCCATAGCAGGTCTGGTGAATTTAGTTACCAAAACCCCAACATACGATAGAGAACTAAGCTTCATGGCCAATGGAACCTCAGCACTGGGTCTGGATCTAAGTGGATTTTATGCTAATCGAAACGAAAAAACAGGAATGACCATCTTCTCCTCTTATAACAAAGGTTCGGCTTATGATCCGGCAGATATTGGGCTAACCGCTATACCTAAATTTGATCGTTTCACGTTTAACCCTAAGCTCTTTTTATATTTCAATCAAGACACTGAGCTTAATGTAGGCTTAAGTTATATCACTGAAGACAGGCTGGGTGGTAACATGGATTATGTGGAAGGAAACAGTGCAGATAATGCATTCTTTGAAGAGAACTTAACGGACAGAGTATCTACACAACTGCACCTGAAACATAAATTCTCACCGCTGAGTCAAATAAATGTAAAGAACAGTTTAAATCATTATGATAGAACCATTAACGTACCTTCTTACACTTTTTCAGGCACGCAATTCAGCTCATTTAGCGAGATAAATTATAGTAACTGGCAAAACAAATCAGAATGGATTTTAGGGATCAACTTATGGACGGATTACTTCAACCAGAGAGATGTAACCGCTAATCAACCTCTGGATTACTCGCAGGCTACCTGGGGACTCTTTTTACAAAACACCTGGAATCCATTGGACAAATTGGCTGTAGAAACCGGACTTAGAACAGACTATCAAACAGATTACGGCCTATTCATTTTACCAAGAATCTCTTTAATGTATACGCCAAAGCCTCAACTTACCATGCGTTTGGGGGGTGGCTTAGGATATAAAACGCCTACCATATTCTCTGAAGAGGCTGAACGACTTCAGTTTAAAAATGTACAACCGATCAACAACAGTGAGCTGGATGCTGAGCGCTCTTTAGGAAGCAATCTTGATATTAACTACAAAGCTTCTTTAACCCATGAACTAGATCTGAGCACCAACTTGCTCATCTTTTATACTAGAATTAATGCCCCCATTCAGCTAGAGCCTTCCACTTCTGATTTTTACACTTTCACACAATCAGCAGGCTATTTTCTAGACACCAAAGGCATTGAGGTTAATGTAAGGTTGGCCTATCATGATTTTAAGCTATTTGTAGGCTACACTTTTGCCGATGTACATCAACATGAGAAAAACAAGACCGTAGAGTCACCACTGGTAGCCAAGCATAGACTCAACAATGTTTTAATGTATGAAAAGGAGGAAAATTTCTGGATAGGTCTGGAGGCATATTATTATAGCCCCCAAGTACTTAATGACGGCGAAACAGGCCAATCTTACTGGATAGTAGGCTTAATGAGTGAAAAGACTATAGGTGAACATTTATCGATTTTTCTAAACTTTGAAAATTTTCTCGATACCAGACAGACTGCCTTTGATACTATATATACGGGCAGTATTGATAATCCAAATTTTAGAGACATATATGCGCCAGTGGATGGCTTTGTGATGAATGGAGGGATAAAACTAAAATTGTAAAATATAAAAGTTAAAAAAGGGTGGTTTATTCAAAGGTCAGAGAATAGCCACTCTTTTTTTTATAATCTCTCCTGCTCTTCAGATCTTCGGTTATTTGATCTAAGTAGTTTACCTCCAAGGTGGTAGGTTAAAGACATGCCAACAATTCTGCTATTTGGTTTATCATTATAATAGTAGTCCGCAATATCACTTTGCGAAGTAGCCTGGTATCTATTAGTATTAAATATATCACTTACATTAAACTGTACTGATAACTTCTCATTCAACAGCGCCTTTTTTACTCCCACGTTTACAAAGCCTGTCGGCTCGGTAATGTATATACCCCTAAGTTCTGAAGAGAAATAGTATGCCCCCACGTTAATGGTAAAATCTTTAGGTAATGAGAAATCTTGTTGCAATGTAGCCGTTACAGACCACAATGACATTTGCTTTTCTCCAGCAAGTAAAGATATCGGGTATGATGTATAGTTGATATCAGCAAAGAACTGAATATCCCAAAAATTCCAGAGAGAATATGGTGCAGACAATGTGAAATCTAATCTGTGCCTGTTACCAAAGTTAGCGCTCTGACTTTTTATTGTAACACCATTATCATCTATGGCTAACCTTCTGTTAATAAAATTCACGCTTTTATTATAGGAAGTGGAGAAAATGTATTGATTTTTTAAGCTGTAGGTAAGCAGATATACCCAGGCCAGCTCAGGTACTAACTGCGGGTTTCCAGAGTAATAAAAATACTGGTCATTATACCAGCGAACAGGGTTTAAGTCCGTATAATCCGGTCTGTTAATGCGCCGGCTGAGTGAAAAATCCAATTTATGATTATAATTAATCACTTGCTCTACAGCTAATGAAGGAAAAAACTTGGTGTAATTCCAGCTATTTGCAATGCTCTGCTTTTCAGTGACGCCGTCTGCATCAGTATATTCAAGCCTGAGCCCCGCCTCTATAGTAGTTTTATTTAAAACCTTAGCCCCAGAAAGATATGCTGCTGCTATCCTTTCTTTATACTTAGAATGATTACTCATACTTTCAATCTCTATATATCTACCAGACTGAAGGGAGTCAAACCGGAACTGGTTGTCATTCTGAATTTCGGCGTATTTAACCCCAGTTTTAAAGGTAAAGTGGCTGAAGGGCAGATCGGCATCAGCCTTTACAGAGGTTATTTCCACGAACCCTGGCTGATGAGATTGGAGCACATCCTGAAAGGCCAGTCTACCATTTTCATCATAGTTTTCTGTAGTGATGGTGCCATCAGAATAATTATGATATGACGTGTAGTTAGCATCTGCCGTTATCTTTTTGCCTAAGGTATCTATCTTATATTGGTAGTTTGCACTCACAGCATCATAATGGTAAGGTTCGTCTACCTTATTTTCTGAGTAAATATAAGATTGAAGCTGATTTAGCTGATCACGCTTTTCTACAGTAGAGTAATAAAAGCCTTTCCAGTTATCTAAATATCCATGGTAGTTTACACCTACACTGTGCTTGGGCGAAAGCTGATAGTCTGCCCCCACCCGCCAAGTGTAGTATTTTACTTTATAACTGGTTTCATTGTCTCGAATGAGCCGAAAAGTGCCCTCGTCATCTATAGTATTACCACTTTTATTAGTGGAAAACTGATTAGGCATATTGAAATCCAATGCCCCGTATAGGTTCATTTTTTTTGTACTTAAACTAGCAGTTACATTTTCATTCACACGCCAATATTTACCCTTAGAAACGGCAGAACGTACATCTACAGCATAGCCCTTTCCTAAAGATTTTTTAGAAATGATATTTATGATACCTGCATTACCTGAGGCATCAAATTCAGCAGTAGGTGTGGTCACTAACTCTATCTTACTCACATTTTCGGCACTCATCCCTTTAAGGTAATTAGCTAATTGGTTACCAGATAAATAAGTCATTTTACCATTCACCATCACATTAATGCCCGATGAGCCACGGAATAATATTTCATCGTTTTGCCCTACACTGACTCCAGGTAATCTCTTAAGAATATCAAGAGCTGTCTGGCCAGTGGTTAAGGCTGAATTTTGAACATTAAAAATCAATTTACCTTGTTCAACTTCATATTTTTTTTGCTTGGAGCGAACAATAATCTCGTCTAGAGCTGCTGCATCTTCTTCCATCGTTATGTTCATGAGTCCATTTGAAACCTTAGCTTCTCTAGATTTCATACCTATAAAAGAAAAAATCAAAGTATCCCTTGAGCTGGCCATTAAAGCAAACTTTCCGCTCTGATCCGTAGTAGTGCCTAAGGTAGTTCCTTTTATGATGATGTTCACTCCGATGAGCGGGTCGCCAGCTTTGTCAACTACCTCACCTTGAACCTTTAAGCTCTGTGCTCCGACACTAAAAGCGAAGAGCGTGATGAATATGAAAGCAAGAAAACATAGCTGTTTCAAACTTAATAACCGAACAAAATAGGCGTGGATAAAGGTAATAGGTGATATCATATGGCATTAATTTCCTATTACAATATTAATCAATGGAATTGCAAATGCAACTATGTTGCATTAATATTTCACTCACTCGGTTCCCCTACGGGCATAAAAAAAGCCAGATCATAGGAATGATCTGGCTCCATTTTAATGTCGTTTTACCTTACATATCAGCCTCTTCCACTTCTTCGTCTGACTCCATTGCCTCATGGTCAGCTTTCATTTGTTCATGGTCAGCCTTCATTTTTTCATGCTGCGCCATAAGCTTAGCATGCTCTGCATCCATATTTTCATGTTCTTTTTTCATGCTTTCGTGATCTTTCTCCATTGCTTCAGGAGTTACCTCACCAGCAGCATGTTTCTTTTCTAATTCTTCATGCTGGCCAATCAAAGTTTCATGTTTTTTAATCACCTCTGCATGACTATCGATTAATGCCTGATGATCATTTTCAATAACCATATGAGAACTATCCACATCACCTCCACTCATTTCTCTGTGGACATCGATAAATTCTTGATGAATCTTTTCCATATCAGCATGGGTATCTTCCATTTCTTTATGTTTCTTTTCCATCTCATCATGAGCACTAACTAGCTTTTTGTGCTCTTCTGATTCCGCAGGATTGGATCCGCAACTTATGAGTATAAATGATGTAAATACAAACAATAGGGTAATTAATGAGAATTGCTTTTTCATAATAATTCAATTTTGATAATTGTAAGTGAATTTAGTGAATACTATAACTACTTACATCAGTAAGTAATATTATAGCTGATTTATTCAAAAATACATGGTCATGGATTTTACTCATCTCAATTTAAAACTCACCTCCGCAACTTACTTTGGATGAAATCAAGGAGTATATATCGCATTATATTTGATTAACAAAATAAATGCACTATTGTTGCATTTAAAAATATCCTGTATAATAAACTTTACGTTGATGAGCGAAATATGGCAAAAACATTATCATCACTTCAATAATAAGAGCACCCCTCCTGCCGCTACCCTGCAAAAGGCTCTTGAGTTCTGTGAACCTTGCAAATCTCATCCTATAGCTATAGATCTAGGCTCCGGAAATGGAATAGACGCTATAGCCTTGTTAGATCATGGCTGGCAAGTATTAGCCATAGATCAAGAACCTGAGGCAATTGAACTTTTACAAAACCAATGTTCAGACTCATATCAAGGTCAGTTATCTACTATGTGTAGTTCCTTTGAAGAGTTGACTGAATTACCCCCGAGCGGATTAATAAATGCTACATTTTCTCTGCCTTTTTGCCACCCTGATCATTTTAATCATGTCTGGACCCTAATTGTCAATAGCCTGGACGTTGGTGGCGTGTTTACTGGTCAATTTTTCGGACCGAATGATTCCTGGAGCAATAGAGCCGATATGACTTTTCTCTCGCGGGCAGAAGTTGAAAAGCTTTTATCAAAATTTGATATTGAAGTATTGAAAGAGGTTAATGAAGAGGGGAAAACTGCCTCTGGAAAGCTTAAGCACTGGCACGTTTATCATATTGTAGGCCGAAAAATAAACTAAGGCTGAGCATCATGTCTTAGGCACTGAAATTCTTTAGACATAACCAACCATAGTAAAATGGCATAAACCACATTCTCTAAAGCTAGCGTAAAATAGATGCCTGAAACCTGGAACAGGTAAGGCAAAATGAGTATTAAGGGTAAAAACAAAATCCCCTGCCTCAGTAAGGGCAACAGCGAAGCCTTCCTGCCCATCCCTATGGCCTGTAAATAAATAATCGTAATGGTGGAAAATGGCAAAAAGGGCAGCACAATAAAGATGCTACGCAGCAGGAACACTTCCTGTTCAGCAAGTAGTAGCCCAGGAATCATAATACTTATAAACCACTCCGTAAATAGTACCAGCATTAGTGACATGATGGCTAAAAAGATAATACCTGCGTTACGAAAAAACCTTATTGTCTGTACACATCTCTGTCTATTTCCGGCTCCGTAATTCACCCCTATAATAGGCTGAAGGGGCTGCAATAAACCCATGGCGGGTACCGAAATAAAAGCAAATAATCTAAAGCCAGCACTAAAAACAGCTAAATCATGACCTGTACCATACCACGTGACGGACCTAAAAACTATGAACTGTCGCAATACATTTGATATCTGCATGGAAAAGGCCGAAAATCCAACGCTAATGACATCACCTATAATTTCTTTCTCAAGTCTCACCCGTAATTTCCCAACCTTAAATGATGCCTTATTTCTAATAAAATATAAAGAGGTGAATATACTATAAACAATCATGCTGGCCATGCTGCTCCATGCCGCACCCTGAACGCCGAGATGTAATAGGCGTATAAAAACAGGTGTGAGAATAACATTTACAATTACAGCTATTACTGTAAACTGCATGGCTTGCTTCACCTTGCCCTCTGCCCGTATTAATGCATTTGAAGCAAGTCCAAAAATGCTAAAGAACACACCTATGAGATATACATGAAGATAATCAGTCCCTGCTTTAAGCACAGTATGTTCTGCTCCTAATAATGCGACAGTCTGCTCTGAAAACAACCATCCTAATAACATTAGAACAGCTGAAGAGATCAGCGAAAGCATCAGCAAATTAGGCATTACTTTTTGCTGCACAGCCCTATTTTTTGCTCCAATGGCCCTGCTGAGCACCGAGGTAGACCCTGCGGCTATGAACCCCGTAACGCTGCTCACTATGAGCGTGATGGGAAATAGCAAAGAGACACCAGCAAAAGCATCTGCACTGACCATATTTCCCAGATAAGTGGCATCTATCAATGAGTTAACAGACAGCACCATCATGCCAAGGATTCCCGGCAAAGACAGCTTCCTCATAAGACGCCAGGGTGTATCTTTCAATAAATTTACTATTTCTGGCATATGGAATATATGGCTACAGTTTACGGGCTTGGATTATGCTATAAGCCAATATAAAAGTGGTCATAATCAGCATTTTGATTAAACCGTTCCATACCACCAACCACCTATTTTCGGGTTCTTTCACTTTAAAAATCGGCACCTTATTATAGTCTTCAAGCAATATGGGCTTATCCCCAAACAGTCGCGTGAAATAGAAATCGGTAATATTTTTATGGAAGGCTACCAGCGCCTTCTGATAGCCCAAAAAAGTATCAACATCGGTTTTAGTAATGTGCGCCATTACATTTTGCATGTTCACTGCCGGGCTCAACCAATCAAATTGTGAAGTCCAGGTATTTCTTTTTACCACCTGTCCGTTATAGCGGTCTACATCAGGCTGGTGATGAATATCCTTCAAGGCGGTAAAAGCAGCATAGGCTTTGGGTAGTAGATCATTATGAATAAGGCTATTACTGCCGGCCAGTTGTGGGTAATGCTCAAGGAATTCATAGATAACTGCTTTAGCTTCCTTCTCATCATTTTCGTTTTCAATACTGGTTCTCCTCGTAATCCCGGCAAGCGCAGCACTGTTTAGAGGATATTTTATGGTCACCATTAAATTAAGTAATCCGGGAATCACGATAAGAAAAAGAAGCCAGCAGCAGGCTGCCGTTATGGCATTAAATGATGAGCTTTTTTTAAAGCTGATGATCAGGAATAACAGGCTAAACCAGAAAGCACAATATATGACGGTGCCTATGAGCCATGCAATTGCTGGCATCAGGTTGGCACTTGCCAAGGGGCTTCCTGAGCTTACCAGCCCGATACATGATAAAAGCAAAGCTAAGCCAGTAATCAATAAAAAGTAAAAAGTCAGTTTCACTAATATTATGGTTCTCATGCTCACTGACTGTATTTGTAATAAAGCCAGGGTCCCACTTTCTTTTTCTGATGAGAACAAGCCATAGCAAAAAGCTATAATCAACAAAGGAAAGAGGTACACCAGAACAAAAGACAAGTCAAAGTTACCTGCCAGCAGATTCACAGGGTTAGCTAGCTCATTTTCAAATAGTTGATAATGCAGACTCATACCCGTTAGTCGATAATAATAACGAAACAAATCTCTCTGACCAATGGCCAATGACGCATAATCATGCGGAGGTAAAGTGGCATTGTAACCATGGCGGTACCAGGCATAGGCGGGCTTAGAGGCTATGTCATGAGTCTGTTCCTGCTCTAAGGTCTCCATTTCAGCTTTAAAGCTACACTTATACTTCTCAAATTCCTCCTGCTCTAATTTCAACACTGCCTTAATAGTTCGCCGCTGTGCCCCCATTTCTGCTTGGCCATAGTAAATGGCGTATAAGCCAAAGACAAAAGCCACCACCAGCATCAATAATTGAAATTTGTTTCTCAAGAATGATTTCCATTCGTAGCGAACAATAGTGCTTAATATTTTAACCATACAAAGGCTTCATTTTTCGGTTGGTAAAATGGATCAACAGTATAATAACTACCACCCACATGAATAGAGATATAAGCTCCAGGGTATAATGAGAAAGTATCGTGCTCACAGTAGGGGTTTGGTAAGAGAAATCCTCAATCTCCTGCCATAGATCATGCCCTGCCTTATATCCGTAAAATTCTCCGTATTCAGAGTTTTCCGCCATGTCGGCATTCATCTTTTTTACGAGCTGCCTACGGTATTTCTCAGCTTTCTCTTCAAAGTCTATGAAAGTATACATGTCTGTAGCTGCTAATGCCCTGGATAAATGGCCAATAGCCAAAAATGGATTGATTACGCTAGCATAACTACTGAGTTGGTTTTGCTTATGAAAGGTGTCTCGTAGCTCCTGGATATGGAAATCATATACCTCATCACCATACTCTTCACCAGCCTGCATGCTTACCCCTTCAAAGTTAATGGGAAGCTGTTGCACCGAGGCCACATGATACTTCACTAAATATTCCTGCTTTAACTTTTCCCTTCTCTCTGATAGCAATGGCCGTCCTTCCAGACCATTCATCTTATCTCTTTCTATGGCAGCTTTAAACTCGCGCATGGAAGGCAGTGTATAAAAGCTCTCACTCAGGTTAGCCACTGTCTTGGGCATAAGCACTACCAGAAATATCCAACCAGAAAGTAATGATAAAAGCGCATTCCTACCCGTTTTAGATCGCAATGACACGCATACTGAAAAGGCAACAAACAGGAAGAGGTAGAAGGCATAAGTAAAGGACATCAATAATATTCGCACTGATAAATCAGGAATAATTTGCTGTTGTACTCCAATAAAACTAAAGCCTATCATCAGGATCACAAATGGAGATAAAATCCCCAATAATATGACACCATAAGCCAACACTTTTCCCCAAGTAAGGGTGCTCAAGGATACGCCCTGGCTCATCAGCAATTTTAAGGTCCCACTCTCCCGCTCACGGGTATATGATGTAAAAGCTAAAAAGATGATCAATAATGGCAAGAGCACCTGTAGTACCAGCGCTGCGCTTAACTCGCCAAAACGAATCATACTGCTATGATCTTGTGCTGGACGAAACATAAACTCATGCTGATGATGGGCCTCTAAATAAACTGAGGTACCCGTATAAGCATCCAGACCAAAGTCGAACAAGCTTAATATGGTTTTGGGTTTAAAAGCAAATGTTCCGTAATGTGCCGCTATATGCGGATGCTTATCACCCTGGCTAAGCCATTCTTGCCTTTTATCAGCCTGTGTCTGACTAATCACTTGCCGCTGTTGCTGATAAGACACATAGCCGGAATACAAAGCTACACCCAATAAGATAACCACGATCAACCCAAGAGAAATGACCAGTTTTTCACGAATAGCCTCCTTGATTTCCTTACGGATTATTAATAAAAGTTGGTGCATATTAATTGTGCATGTGAGTAAGGTATAATTTCTCCAGATCATTGAAACTGACCTCTGCAGAGCGAAATTGCTCTATCAAGACACCCTCTTTCATGATACCTATATGTGTGCCAGTGTCTTTGGCTCGAAAAAGATCATGGGTAGCCATTAAGGTAGCTACCCCTTTATCTTTCATATCTAGTAGTAATTCAGAAAACTCATTACTGGCCTTTGGGTCTAAACCCGAAGTAGGTTCATCTAAAAGCAAAACTTTAGCCTCTCTGGCTCTGGCCAAAGCAATGCCCACCTTCTGACGCATGCCTTTAGAGTAGCTATTCACCCGTTTGTTAATAAACTTAGCCTGAAGACCAGAGTCGGTAAGCAATTCATGCAGGTAATCCTTTTCATAGCTTTTACCCCCCAGTCCGCAAAAGAAATCCAGGTTTTCCAAACCCGATAAATTGGGGTAGAGCATCAGATTTTCAGGTATATAGCACAGAAGCTTTTTAGTTTCTTTACCATGCTTTGTTACATCTAATGATTGTATGGTAACCTGTCCGGCTGTAGGCTCAATAAAATTGAGAAAAAGATTAATGGTGGTGGATTTACCTGCTCCATTGGCTCCCAGTAGACAAAAGATACTCCCCTCACTGATGGACAGGTTAAGTCCATTCAGTGCGGTGAAGTCTCCGTATTTTTTAGTAAGATTGATGGCTTCCAGCATACCTTATCAATTCACAGGAACCAATCCACTGAAATAGCCACTTGTGCTGGTTATTTTCTTGCTTACCACACCTGTACTCATTTCATAACTGTATAAAGCATCCTCATCTTTACCTGCTATAGGAAATAATATCTCATTATCGGGTGTTTTGTAGAAAAACATGGTGCGAGAGCTGGCGAATGTATTAGGAAGGGACATATCCAGATCACCCTCATCGCTTTTAGATGATAAATCAATTTTGTGATATCTAAATGACGGGTTGTCACCATCGGTTCCAAACCAGTTATCATCATCTAAAGACATACTGGTAAATGTAGCACCATCGCCGAAATGGTATAAGCCAAAGCATGTTTTTCCAGTAGCTTCTGTCAGGTTAAAAAAGTAGTCAGGATCGAAGTCTGTCTCTCCAGCTTTAATTCTAAGTATGCCGCTAGGCTTACCACTGTATAAACCAGAACCTTGTACATAAACATCGCCATTCTCCGCTGTGGTCATTATAGCCGATGTTAGAGATCCAAATAAGGTAGATGTACGATCATCTGTAATTACTTTCTCTAATTGATTGGTCTGTAGGTCTACTACCGCCACCATGGCTTCACCAGAACCTCCAAAATCATTAAGAGCGATAAAAAGGGTATTATCTCTTACAATCATATCAGAGTAAAAAAGACCATCACCTGCTTCACTTAAATCTATTTCACCAGTTATCCTCATCTCGGCGGGGCTAAACCTTACCGCCCGAGATAGGCCTCCACCTACCGTAGCAAAACCCTCTCCACTAGTAATGATTTCTACTGCTGAAAAAGAATTAGACCCCGGCACTATTATTTCCTGATCAAGCACTGCTTCACCCTCGGCGTTAAACACGTATTTGCTCATAGTAGCAGGGGCTCCAAACCCAGCGGCAAACATGGAGCTACCATCTGAATATACCGCAGCAAACTGGGCTAGTTCAGTACTATTACTATTGTCAATACTAGTCATATCTAAATTTACCAGTCCTTGAAGGAAGGTAGTGGTAACGCCTCCAGCCCCGGAAACCAATGCCACACCGTAATTTACTGGTAAGGATACCTCAACTTCAGCGGCCTCACTCACAGTCTTTCCAGCTTCATCCGTGATAGTTAGTGTTACTTTTTGAGTTCCGCTAACATCAGTACCCGTGGTATAAGTTACCTGCACCAAACTGCTTGTACTGCCTATTACATCTCCTACATTAGTAATAGCAGCTGTGCCTGAACTGGCTGCCACGGTAGCTTCTGAAACAGTGCCGAGAGCAACTACAGAAAATGTAAAATTGATGGTTTCACCTCCTCTCATGGTGAGACCTTCAGTAGGCCTAATAACAGGTGCATCAGGATCCACTTCTGGATCATCATCGCTACAAGACACCAACACTACACCAAATATTGCGATTATAATAACCAGGTAATTAACACCTTTGAGCAGGCTTAAATAGTAATTAGTTGTTTTCATCTTTATTGAAATAAATTTAGGGTTTCGTTATAAAAAATCTCATTTTCACATGCCATGATCTGCCGGGTTTCTGCACCCTGAAATTATCGTAAGCCTGTGCATTAAATAAATTCTGTGATTCTAATGAAAGGGTGAGTTGCTCACCTTTTAAAGTGTAGGATAGACCTAGATTATGCAGCCACTGATTAGGCACGGTAAGTTTATCTTCCTTGCGCCCATCAATCTCCCAATAGCGAAAAAATTCCTTCACATAAGCAGTGGTCCACCAAGCTTGTATCTGATCTCCCTTTTGAATGAGCCCTTCTTTTTGTAGTTGCACCTCACCATTACCAAATAAATAGGGTTTGTTGGGCAGTCTCGCTCCGTAGTATCGGTCATTGGAAACACCGGCATTTCCTTTTGAAGAACGATTACGAAGATCCTGATAGGTAGCATTAGCCCGAATAGTGACCCATTTCCAGGGCTGATATTGTACTTCACCTTCCACTCCAGATATTTTAGCTTTCAACAGGTTTTCATATTTGCTAAGTACCGGTGGTGGAACTGCCTGTAATATGATAATATCGTTTACATCACGATAGAATCCATTCAATTCAAACTTCCATTTCTTCATTTGATAGAAGGTGCCCAGGTTCAGATTATGACTAGTTTCTGGCTTTAGAGATGGGTTTGCATTAATAGCCGAGCTAAAATCTCCCAGTGCCTCAACCCTATCAGGCATGCGGGTGGCATATTCATAAGAAAATTTGGCCAGCCAGCGTAAATTTATTACCCACTTAAGCGACTGACTAAAACCCGGTTGGAAGTAATCCTGCATGGTGGTATTGGCATCGCCGTCTTCAATTAAGAAGCCCTCAGAATTATAAGTGTAAGCTTTTATGGCTGTATTGCTGGTTATTCTATCACTTAGAAATTGTTTTTCAAAGCCTAAACCTGCCACCAGTTTATCCATGTAAACCGGATTCTGGAAATAATCCTCTCCATAGTATTGAGCTGCTACAGGGTCCTTACCAGAACGTTTAAAGTGTGTCAATACAGTGTTAAATGTAAGCTTGGCGCCAGGTGTTAGCTTATAGTTTAATAAGAGCCTGCCTGTTATATTTTTCCCCTCCAGACTGAGGTCATTCTGAGAGGTGGTAATCTCTCCTCCATAGCTTTTCTGACCTATCACCTCCCCTCGCCAATTGTAGATATTCCGGGTAGTATCTACAAAGTGAGTCTGAATCAGGTTATAGCCAAGGTAAACATCAGCATCCAGCTTATTGGCTATCTGGTATTTTTCATAATGTAGAGATGTATTGTAAGTAGTAGATAAATTTAAGGCCTGGCCATAGGGCTGACGCATTTCAAAGTTGTGCTGTATCTCATCATACAAGTCACCATAGCTAAAGTTTAGTGACAGCTGATCTGCCCATGCCGTGTTAACTACACCCAAATCACCTTTTACTAAATAACTACGAAAACGATCATGAAATTTTTTGGCCGAAATAGACTCTGGATTTCCAAAGTCGTTAATCAGCTTCACATCATCAATATTATAACTATTATCAGATGCAAGATAGAAGGCTCCTACGCCGAAATTAAAACCCGATTTAAATACTTTTCTGGCACTTATACTAGAGCGTAATGTATTGAATGAACTTCTCTCAGTAGTGAATTCCAGGTAATCATGGAAACTCTTTCTTGTGACAATATTAATAGCCCCTCCCAGCGCATCTGCTCCCAGCTCCACTGGTACGGCGCCCTTGTATACCTCCATCCTTTCCATAAGATTCACCGGAAACATGGAGAGTGCACTGCCTACCCCTAACTCTTCTACGGGAAGTAGAAAATCCATAGGAATGCCATCTATAAACAGTTTAACTTGCCGACCTGAAAGACCTTGAATCGATATCTCCGCACTATTCCCCACCCCTCCACTTTGCCTAACCTGAACACCAGAGATAGTGTTAAGCAAATCTGGCGTATTTAAAGAACGGTTATAAAAAGGCTTAGCCTCTACTAAAGCTACCGATGAAACACTCTTCTTTAAAGCCATCGCTTCTGTTTCCCCTGCAATTACCACCTCCTCTAACTGTTTTACCTCTTCCTGGAGTACGAGGTCCAATTTAAGCTTCTGACCTGCTGAGAGATTCACCCCTTGCTTAAAAGCCTGAAAACCTATAAAGGATGTTTCTAGTACGTAATGTCCTGGGGCAATATTTTTTAATAGAAAAGTACCGTGTTCATCGGTTATAGCTGACAATCCATTGGAAAGCTTTAAGTATACACCCGGCAACTCCACGCCATCTTCTGAGTGTAGGCTTCCTAAAATACTAGCATTTTGACCATAGCAGTAGCTGATAGTCAGAATCAAAATCACTAAAAGAGAGGAATATTTGGATAACATATATAGTGAATGTATAAAGCGCTAAAAGCTGATATTTTTAATAAAATCTAGTTTGACTAGTCTATCATGGATTTTCTTTTCCTTTTCGGTTAAGTCACTGGTTGTGAGCAGACCATCGGCTTTGAGCCAAAATTCCTTTTCCTCTGCCGTTAGCGTGTAAGCCTTTTCCTCGCCATCTTTCTCTAATAAATAAGTAGTGCCATCCGCCTTATCGAGCTGGAGAATTTGCTGATTTCTAAGAATATTTACAGCGGCTTGCTGAAGAGGAATTATTTTACGCTCTTCATTATAAGACAAATAATTAATGGGGGCATGTAGTACAATTCTCTGTTTTTCAAACGGGTCTAGCTCAAATACATTCACCTGGGTCTTCAGCTTACCTTCCGTGGTGTAGCTACAGCCAATAATCTTCACTGGTGTTTTCTCAGCAGAATGGTTTTCCACTATAGCCATTTTACTTTCCTGAGAAGAATCAATTCCGCTAACAGACACCTTTTCTACTAAAAAATAATCGTCAGGGGCTGTTTTTGAGTATCTCACTTCACCCCCACTGTGTACCTCAGAGATTAGGGAGTACCTTCCTAAAGGAGCTTCATCGTCTAAATCAAAGGTGAAATAAAAGTGGCGACCTGATTGAATATTCTGTAAAATCTCAACAAGCTTCTCTTTTCTATGAGCCCCGCTTAGATAATCAGCAATGATGAGTAATGGTAAATTTTTATTCAGGTATTTTAAACCACTCACGTCTCCTTCTGCCGGATCTGGCAAGCCCAAAACGAAGTCTTCAAATAGCATATGAGTCTTACCATTCGGATCCTTTACACCGATTCTTACCCAAGGGCAAACATGGATATCTTTTAAATGAGCAATATTAAAATTCCAATGAATGGTCACCTGACTGCCAGGCACTGTTCTTTTAGGAAAAATACTCATGTTTTACTTCCTCAATGATCTTATACGCTCTTTACTATATTTTTCTGGGTACAACTGAAACCACTTTTTCACGGTTTCTTCACCCAAATAATCATAAGTTACTGATATAAGTACCTGCAGCTTATCCAAATAATCCTGCCGGGCTTTTTCAGGGTCAGATGCCACCATATCCTTCCGATTTTCTTTTTCCCTTTTGGTAGCCGGTAGGTGATGAAAATACTTATTAAAATGCTGTTGGCTAAACTGGTGATACTGAGGGGTAAAAAGGATCATATTATGCCACATCTCATCAATAATGAGTAAATCATCGGGTATAAATGTTCCTGGTATTTGACTGATATAAAGAAACTTTAAAGTTTCTTGAAGTATCTCCCTGGCCTCCTCGTCAGATACATCATACATATCAGTAAATCTGGAAAGCACGTCCTCATTTTTAAAGCTCAATAAATTATTTAACTGTTCTTTTTCCAAAATTCTCATGGCCGTTAAATTCAAAGAAAAGCGGTGATATGGAAACCCATACCACCGCTGCAACTTATTTTACAAAGTGCTAGTACAGTGACCGCAGTTGCTACAATGTGTACCACCTACTGAACGTGAAGCTTTGTCTGATAAGATTTGCGCGATTAGGTTTTCTTTGTTGGTTTTCATAATGAATAAATTTTTAGATTAAACGCTTACTCTATCGAAGGTTTTCAGCTTACCCTTATTAGTTGCAACATTGTTGCATATATAAGCAAACAATTTCATTAATGCAACAATGTTGCATTAATGAAGTTTTCTATTATTACTTTGCGAGGCCCTACTGATTGATGATTATAGACATGCAAGATCTAAGGCTTCATGAAACTCTATTTTATACATTTACTTAACATCGCTTGCAGACTTCAATCTATGTTAAGTTCAACCCAGAAATTGCACCAATAGTCGATTTAATTTTATAAACTGGACAATCAATTGTTTATATTTTTGAATTTGAGATTCATAACCCTGAGATCGGCAGTTCGATTCTGCTCCCATTACAAAAAAGTGGCTTTATAGCCCTTTTTTGCTTTAAAAGCTTTTGCCCCATTCTTTTTAATTGATGTGCTTTTTTCACCTAAATGTTGATACATTAGGCGACTAACAGCAGCGCTACCCTATTTCCTGCTTCCTATACTTACTTGATGTTATTTTATATTCTCATGAGCGCTAGTATAAAAATTCAATCTTTGAATTTGTCTAATTCTGCGGATTGAAATTTATTCATCCCTTCTAAACTTAATTGGAATTATCATTTGAGATTCCATTGGCTTATCATCTTTATTAGCTGGTCCATACACATACACATCTTCCCAACAGGATACTGAAATCTATTTTTATGAATAAATCCATACCTTACCTGTCGTTCTTGGAGAAGATGCTTACTGCCTTTTTTAATATATCGCGTTCTAGTCTTATTTCCTTAAGTTCTTTTTGAAGTGCCTTAAGTTCTAATTGTTCTGGTGTTAAGACATGTGGCTTGGAAAAATCACCTGATTTTTTCTTATACTCCCTATGCCAGCGCCTAACGGTTCCAGCACTTATACCATACTCTTCACCTAATTCCGTAGCTTTTCTGCCTGATTGTAATAAGTCTACAATCATTACCTTAAATTCATCTTCAAACGTTTTCGCCATTTTCAAATCTAATCATTTACGAACTCTCTTTTTTTGTACCAGCTAAGGTAGACACTCCACTTTTTAGGTTCATCTGATTCATTAATAAAGCGATATAGGAACGAGAATACAATAAGCCTTCACGTTCCAATTTCTTTTGAATGCGATAACTCCCATATATTTCATGGCTCTTACTGAAAATTTCTTCAATACGCTCTTTTAGGCGTTTTTTGGATGAGCTTACCTTGGGCTTTCCTTGCTGAATGAGCCAATTATAATAGGCATTTTTGCTTACTTCCATGCACTTACACATCTTCCCAACAGGATACTGAAATCTATTTTTATGAATAAATCCGTACCTTACCTGTCGTTCTTGGAGAAGATGCTTACTGCCTTTTTTAATATATCGCGTTCTAGTCTTACTTCTTTAAGTTCTTTTTGAAGTGCCTTAAGCTCTTGTTGTTCTGGTGTTAAGGCATGCGGCTTGGAAAAATCACCTGATTTTTTCTTATACTCTCTATGCCAACGCCTAACGGTTCCAGCACTTATACCATACTCTTCACCTAATTCCGTAGCTTTTCTGCCTGATTGTAATAAGTCTACAATCATTACCTTAAATTCATCTTCAAACGTTTTTGACATTTTCAAATCTAATCATTTACGAACTCTCTTTTTTGTACCATCTAAGGTAGACACTCCAGTGAAAGTCCCTTGTGTGCGGAAGTCGTGTCCCGAAGCATTAGCAAGTCGCAAGGTGGTTTGTGGTTAGGCATGCACTGCAGTAAGCGAGACTGCAAATCCTGGTTCCAACGAACAGGAACTGGATACTGAGGCTACGTAGGTCGGATGAGGTAGCACATCATACTGACGTCCCAAAGTGGTTATCCACTCAGCACCTATGCAGTAGATCCAGTGGATATTGGGTGAAGGAATATGCCCTTACCTGGGGAGGTCTCTCGCTCACGGGTTGGGTAGAGAGAAGTCAGCTGAGGTCATAGTAGTTATTGGTAACGAGCCTTGAAAAACAAGGAGGCCTCACTAAATAATGAAGGGCTGAACATTGAATCGTGTCGTAATTCGATTAGGAATACTGGTCTTTGAGCCTTTATAGCCTTTTCTTAAGCAGGCAGAAGGAATTACAACCCGAGATTCAATGAACCGCGTAGTACGAGACCCGTACGCTACGTGGTGTGTGAGGCGCACCGTGGGCTTAAAGCTCACGGCCGTCTACACGATTGGCAGCTGGACTTTCTTTTTTAATTCTTTAAAACATACTCAAAAAGAATTTCTTAATTTCTTTCCTGAATTCTTCTACACCAATTTCCAATCTTCTCGAATATCTCGTTTTAGCTGTTTCGTCTGCGAGGTAGCGCAATTGGTCTTTGTTGTCTGTTGCTGCTTCATAAATAACTTCTGCCATTTGTTTTGCTGTGTTGTCAGAACTGAAACTGCTCAATAGTTTTTGTAAAGATTTATCGTAAGCGGGGTGCGAAACCATATCGCTTGCATTATTAAAATTTGTGTTTGTTCCACTTGGCGAAATAGTTTTTACGCCTACATTAAAAGGGGCTAATTCAATAGACAAACTTTCGCTCCAACCTTCTAAAGCCCATTTTGTTGCGTGATATACGCTTCCAAATGGATACGCCATAAGTCCCGCAATAGATGATATATTGATAAACAAACCACTTTTCTTTTCTCTGAAATGAGGAATAAAGGCTTTTGTTACTCGCATTACACCAATAAGATTGGTATTTACCTGTCTTACAATTTGTTCTTCACTAAACGATTCCATTGCTCCAAACAAGGCGTAACCTGCATTGTTTAACACTACATCAATGTCACTCAATAAAATCGCTTTTTGTGTTGTTGATTTTATTTGGTCAAGATTGGTTACGTCCAAAGGTAAAATCGTTACGTTCTCCAATTTTGTCAGTTCGCTTTCTTTTTCCGGGTTTCTCATTGTGGCAATTACATTCCAACCTTTTGACTGAAACAATTTTGCACTTGCTTTTCCGATGCCGGATGAAGCTCCTGTAATAAAGATTGTTTTCATTTTTATCAATTTTGTGTTTTACAATACAAATCTAAAATATAAAGGGTATATATTTGATACTTATATCCTAAAGGATACTTGATATGTTATGACAAAAGAAGAAAAGCGATTTCAAGAAAAAATAAAGGCAATACAAGACACGATGTACGTGCTTGGTGGGAAATGGAAACTGCCAATTATTCTTTCAATTTATAGTGGAAATAAACGATTTAATGAGATTTCAAATTCAATTCCGAAAATAACTAATCGTGTGCTGTCCAAAGAATTGAAACATTTGGAAGAAAATTTATTGATTAAAAGAACGGTTGTTGATGATTATCCCGTAAGAATTGAATATACCGTAACGGATTACTCTTTTGGTCTTGATGAAGTTGTAAAACCAATGGAAAGTTGGGGTAAAAAGCACAGAAAAAAGTTGGGTTTGAAGTAATTTGTGTTCAGCCTTGCTGCCAACAATTGTATAAGGGACACAAACATTCCCTTATTTCTATTATGGTAGTCAATCTAAAGGATTTTTAATTAATTTCATAGAGGTATTGGCTACATGAGTATAGATCTCTGTCGTTTTACTAGAATTATGTCCCAACAGCACTTGGATTTGACGAAGATTCACTCCGGCCTCTAATAAATGTGTAGCAAAACTATGTCGTAGCATGTGAGGAACAACTGACTTGGTTATCTTTGCTTTACTAGCTGCCCTTTTCACTACATTCAACACACTCTTTCCGCTGTAAATCCCTCCCTCTTGTACTTCTATTAGATATTTCTTCGGTCTATATATTTTATAGTACGTTCGTAGATCTTGCAATAAATTAGTAATTAGGAGCGTATAGCGATCCTTTCCCCCTTTCCTTTCACTCTTATTTGCATTCTATCGCTATCTATATCTGATATTTTGAGTTGGAGCAACTCACTTCTTCGCAAGCCAGCTGAATATAATAAGCCTATTATACATTTATGCTTTATATTATTTACGCTCGATATCATTCGCTTCACTTTTTCTTTTGATAATACCTCTGGTAATTTAACTCTCTTCCTCGGTCTTTCTATTCCATAATACCTATTGGGCATATTCAGCACTATCTCATAGTAAAACTTTATACTATTTATTATTTGATTCAGCATCGAGTCTGACCGCCCCAAAGACACCTGATATGATAGATAATTTCTTATTTCTTCCTCTCCTAAATCATGCAGAGGTACATTTTTATAATAATTTATAAAACCCTCAAACATACCTACATATGTTTTAGCTGTTGAAACGGCATATTTCTTCAATGCTAACTTCTGCAAATAATCTTTTGGGCATAACCTATAATCACCAATCGTCTTTCTAACTTTAGTATCACCAATTTTAAACTGATTAGACTCATTTACAGGCTGAATTAGTGGTCTGTTACGAAAAAAGTATTTCCCATCTACCCAAGCCACTCCTTTAAAAATAAAATGTATTTGCTTTATATGTTCAGGAGTATTAGGGCAATAGGCCATTTCATACTTTTTACTCCATTTTATATCTGGCAATGTTTTAATCAATGTTTGAATAACTTGATCAGGGTAAAACTTCATCCCTATCATTCTGACTCCGCCAATCATCAAATGCTTTAAAGTTATTTTTTTGTCAATGCTTTCATAACCAATGCAATTACGTAAAGCCTCTCATTCTAAAAGGAATTTTATACGCATATTATTCGTATATTATCCGTATAATATTCCTCTATGAAAACTAGACAGTGCCCAACATGCGGAGATAAGGTCTTTGGACGAAAAGATAAAATATACTGTTCTGCCAAGTGTAAATCTATTGCTCAATATGAGCTGCGGTTAAAAACTGAAGAATTTTACTTGAAGGTGGATCAACAATTGAAAATCAACAGGAAGGTGCTTAAATTATTTAATAAAGCAGGAAAATCTACTGTAAGAAAGGAAACCTTGATACAAGAAGGTTTTAACCCTAAATATTTCACTCATTTTTGGAAAAACCAAAAAGGTGATGTCTACTTATTTTGCTATGAATTTGGCTTTCTAGCATTGAAGGAACGAAATATTGAAAAATATCTACTCGTACAACACCAACAATTTATGGAATAATAAGCATTAAAAAATTCTATTCACCCACCTCCTGACGCACCATGATAATCTCTTGCGTACATCCCTTAAATCAATAATACCCTACTGCACATTACATCATTTTTGGCTGTAAGAAGCCTAAGTGTGATGCAATTTTAATCCGGTATTAGAATATGTGGTTATAATAACGGCATCTATTTACTTAAGAGGTAATTGTAATTAAACTAATAGTATAGATTCAGATGCTGATGAAGCTAGCTAAAGTCATGAAATAAGAATAATTTTTAAAAGCATATTCATTATGAAACTCTTAACCTATTTATAATTAACGGGTTGATTCTACATTCTTATTATGAGTGCCATCTAGTAATGATATAAATCAATGTTGAATATTGCTTGCTGTCCATCTAAATTAAATGACTTCAATACAAAAAACTACCTCACATACCCCTGAATTCGCTTTATGTCTTCTGCAATAAAGTTCGAAATTGAGTTGCCTTGCTCCACAAAAAGGACAAACTTAAGTTTGTCCTTTTTTATTTTATACACATGGCTAGTTATTCCTATGCATGGCCATTTATATCATCTAAAATAAAAAAGCAACTCTTCATATATTTACAATAAAGTCAATCATATAATTATAAAACTTAGGGGGAATATTTTGCCTTAATTATGGGGAGATTAATCGACTACTCGATTGGAGGTAGTTTTATTTCTTCAATCCGTTGTTTAATTTTTCCAGTTCCAATCATAATGTCATGATGATTTATAATAAAAATTCAGTCATATTTTTTAGTGCCATCTAAGGTAGACACTCCAAAGAGCAATGCTTGTTGTTTTGTTCTATTTTTTTTCATCGGGGCCATGTAAGCAGTTCGGACTTTAATTGCCTTGTTGTTGTCAATGTAAATGCATCGCGTCTGTCAAACTTAAAGTAAACGGAATTGTCGGAAGTGGTGAGTGAAATGTCTGTTATGAAACCGTACCCATTCTTGATAATTCAGTTCGCCCATGGTCGGATTAACAGGCCTATCTAATGGTTGATTGGTAAAATAATTGTCGAAGTTCTTTAATTCAGCTTTAAGGTTGTCAATTGCCGTGGCCAAAGTAGAATGTTTAAGTGTAGGAAGTCCTTCTGTCTGCAGAACAGGAGATTTAAAACCTATCGGCATAGCGTTGTCTGTGCCGATAACAAACGCTTTAATTCGTTGCTCTTTGTCTGTCGGATAATAATGGTGTTGAGGCTCTTTTCCGTTAGAAAACCGAACTGCAAAAGCCAAATGCTCTATCATGTGCTGCGCTGTCATTATTCCAAATATTGGCTTATCGTCTGCCTGAAGTTTGCTTAAAATCTCAAATAATTTTATCCTATCTAAAATGTCAATCATTATCTTTTATTTTTTTAGCCTGCTGCCAACAATTGCATAAGGGATAGAAACATTCCCTTATTCCTATTATAGAGGTCAGATGATGTAAACAATTCCTAATTAATTTTATAGAGGTATAGCAGGTGCTGTTTATGTTCCAACCAATGCGTCCAATCGTTTTACAATGTCAGTCCAAAGTTTGTCTTTCATGCGCGTTTTGAAATAGCCAAAGTGGTCAATCTTTTTCAAGTCCAATGCTTTAGGCTCTAATTCTGTGAATGTGATGTCTCTATCGCTTTGTATGTTTCGCCAAAATGCATTTGTATTTTTTTTGTTAGATATGGTGTCATCTGATGAGTAGTAAGTATGGATAGGAAATTTGAAATTTTTAAAATGTCCTATTGGAAAGCTCTTTCCGTAGTATTTTTTGCTGAAAAACAAATCCTTTTCCCCCAGCCAATTTCGCCATTCGTATACAAATTTTGTAGAAAGGTTTTCCATAAAACCATAAGGCTTTGCTTTGATATATCCATAGATAGTAGCACTTAATGGTGCGAATATGTAAAAGAAGAAATAGGCTTTCATGCGGTACCTAAACGGCATATAAAGCCAGTAGCCAGAAGAAACAGCGATGTTGATGTTACCAACCACATTTCCCAAGTTGCTCATAAACCCTATTTGTTGGCCTCCTACACTGTGTCCGATGAGTATAAAAGGTAATTCTGGAAACCTTTTATCCAAATAACTTTTTATTGCAGGCATATCTTTAAGTCCATAATCCACATAACTGATATCAAGTTTTTTTAGGTCATCGTGTTCTTTAGTGCCACGATAATTCCAAAGGCAACACAAAAAATCATTCTCTGCTAAATATGTTAAGAATTTAAGGTAAAACTCCTTTTTTGTGCCTGTACCACAATTAAATTGAATTACAGCCTTTGGTTTTTCTGGGATAAGTAAAATGCCGTTTAATTTTACGCCATCAGCACAAAGTGTTTCAAAATTTTCTTGTTTCATTATAGTTGATTAAAGAATTGTGGAAAGATGATTTCATGGCGTTGGGAGCTGTTTTAAGGGTTTTTTTATAAAATAGCAGCTAATTCTCTAGTGATCCATACATAATTTTTTAGAGTAGAATATTGCTTTTTAATTCTTCTATGCAAAGATCAAAATCGTTGGAAACCTGTTCTATTCTTGCCATTTGAACTAGTGCCATTAAGCTAGATATTAGCAACTTAGCACTTAGCCTTACGTTATGAGATGATTTGAATAATTGTTGTTCAATACCTTCTTCTATGATAGAAGTTGCCCAATCGATTACTGAGTTTGAAAAGTTTAGGAGTTGATTTCTTAGTGGTGGCTCCAAGGTATTGATATCCGATGCCATGGCGCCTACAATGCAGACACTGTTGCTTTTGGCCAATTTTTGATAATAGTAAAACAGTTTGTCAATTTTTTCTATTGCATTCTTATTCCTATTTCTATGTATAGTTTGTTTTAAGGCCAATTCATGTTGTTGTATGATGGCAATACCCAAGTCTGTTTTTGTGGGGTAGTAATAATGAATTGACGATGTTTTAATGTCAATTTGTTGTGTAATGCTTTTGTAGCTAAAGGCGTTGTATCCTTTTTTTAGCAATAAGGAATTCGCTTCAGTGATGATCTTTTGTTTCATATATAAATCTATCTACTTATAGATAGATAAAATAATAAAAAATTCTATATCTCCTTAAGATCTGCATCGCTTTTTTTGGTTGAAGCTAATGCTCGCTTCATGATTTTATTGGGTATTATGGCGCGTGTATGTATTGATGGCAAAATTTGAAATGAAAAACTTTGCTAGCATCACATGGATATGCTGCAAGAAGCTAATAATATTCTTGAGTGCGCGAGTCTCTTTTACTGCGATACATGGGGCTACCCTATTGCAGCCCCATTTTTGTCACTTTTAGGACTTGTTTTTTCTGAAAAATCTTTCCCATTTTCAATTTATTATAGAAACTTATTACCCAATTGTCATCTCTGTATTCTCCTTGAGCGTCACTAAATAGTGTTCGCAATACGCACAACTTATTTATACATGTACATACCTCATAATTAGGAACAAAATTGAAAAAACTAGCTTTCCTTTATTTTGAGAGTGATTCTAGTGGAAACAGTTTCACCAATACAATTAAATACAGCTGTTATTTACTTGTTGTGAATCTGATTTGTAGATACGAGGTATATTTTGGTTGTTTTCTGTTTTAATACAGTGTAAATCGGGGTTTCTATCAACATGAATCTCTAATAATTTTTGGTTTTTACTTAAATCCAAACTTTTAAGCTTATTGCTAGAAATGAAAAGGTAAGTTAAGCTGTCGTTATGGTTTAAATCAATGCTTGTTAGCTTATTATTAGAAACTAATAAGGTTTCGAGTTTAGTGTTATTATCAAGGTTTAATGAGGCAAGTTTATTCGTTGTTAAAAGCATGCTTTTTATCTGTGTACACTTACTAATGTCAAGAAAAGTTAAATCATTATCAGTTATACGAAGTACCTCAAGAGACGTATTTTTTAAGGTAAGCTCTTCAAAGTAATTGTATGATAGGTCTAGCTCTAGTAAGTTGGTAGCATGTTCTAAACCGTTTATAGCTGATAAATTGTTAGCTTCTAGCTCTACTTCTTTTAAATTCTTATTGTTACTTAAATCTATTGTATTTAGCTTGTTTGCTGTCAGACTTAAAAATTCAAGTTTATCATTTTTACTTAAATCAATTTCTGAAATATCATGTAGTGGTGCAGATAAAAATGTAATGTTTGTGAAACCTTCAATTCCTGTTAAGTCTTTAATGCGCCCAAAAGAAGCAGAAAATTGTAAGTTTAGTTTTGTTGCTTTTTGAGCATCAGAAGTAAGTATTTGTTGGTTAACTTTTTTGTCTGAATCTACTCCTAAATCGATTAGCATGGACTCAAATACACTGTCAGGAATGTTTATATAGTTGTTGGAGGTAGGGGTGTCATCATCAGAACAAGAAAAGCTTACTAATGCTATGCATACTAGTGTTACAAAAAGTCTTATTGATTTCATTTAAAATTAGTTTTATAAAATTTAATTGTTCGCGTTGAACTATTGAATTCACGGGCTCCGAAATGGAAATACACACAACATCTTCATACTTGAAGATTCATGTCCTTTACGCATCTAATATAAGATTAAATTAAGTAAAAATATTATTTTTATATGCGTTTTGTTTCTTGTTAAACCTGTAAAGCTATATGTTATAGCAGGTATATGGCTTAATTATTTGTATATCAATCGGATATAATGTGCATAATGTTCGTTTGTAAGATTTAATGTTTTAAACTCTCAGTTGACTAAATATATTCTGAACAGCTACTATTTTGGTAATAGGTCTTCTTTAGAAAATCAAGAGTTTTTGCATCTGCATAATAAATTCACCTTAGCCAGAGTAAATACTATTAATAATGAATAAACCAACGACTTCATTCAGTCGCTGGATGGTCGTACTAATTGCCTATATCTATTTTAACATACGTTTTTGGGTTTTGAATGCTTCATCAAGCGATTGTTGAATGTAATCGATTCCTTCCATAGCTTCTTTAGTTGAAGCTCTTTTCACTACCTCTTCCTGGTCTGTAAAGTCAACTTCTTCTACCCTTTCGTTAATCCACCAAAGATTACCGAATGGATCTATTACTCTACACACTTTCTCTCCAAACCATAAAGGCGTTATGTTGGTCACGGATACCGCTCCGTGCTCCAACGCTTTATTGTAAGCATTTTCAATATCTTCAACATATAAATTCATATAACTTGGTGTAGTGGGCCATCCCTCTCTGGAGTCAAAAAGTAACAGCATGGCATCACCGATTTTAATTACGGCATGGATAATTATTCCTTGTTGATTTCTGATAATACTGTTTGGTATTTCTTCAGCACCGAAAGACAGTTTTAAAAATGATATTAACTTTTCTGATGATGGGGAAATTATCCATGGTGTAACTGTGGTATAGTTTTCTGGCACTATGGCAATTTTCTTTTGCTTTTGGCTTAACATAGTTTAATTATTAAAGTGATGTCACAAAGAAAGTGACGGATGGTGACAGCCTATTGTCATGGGTATTGAAGAAAATTCTTGATAACTGGCTGGCGCGCTAAAAAGGTTTCAGAAATAGCTTTCTAAAGCTTTAATATTATTTAATCCAAATGGCGGAAGTCTTTTTTAGCATTTTGTTAAATGTCCCTGAACATGCTAAAGCTGACAGATATTGTTTGGGAATTTGCTTCTCTTCCAAGTCAGTGGCTAAAAATTGTGACATCAGACAGGTTCTTAAAGAGGTCTCAGTCAGGTGAAAAGTATTGAGTGGGCACACAACTATTTAAGCGTACCAATTATGGCTAAAGCCTAATATGTTGAATTAACCTGCTCTAAGATTGCTTAATTAAGACCTGTGCAATGTATTATCAAAACCAATTCCTTTATGTAATAATTGATTAAGCGTTAGGTACTTATTGATGATGTGTAATGATGATAAGTTCAGTTCCCTTCCTATTTCTACTTTTCAATTTACATGTAAGTTATTATATAAATTCAAGAAATAATATGGAATAATAAATCTTACCTTTGCCGATATAATTTAATTTTATGCTTTGTTTATGTTCTCGGCCTTTAATTTTTTAACGAAGAGTAAAATTATTCTCTTCATTTTTTACTTTACATTTCTCACAGCAGAGGCACAGATTGAGTATTATTCTTTTTCGGTTGGAGGGGACCCCTTCTTAATATACTCAGACTACACACTTGGTGAATTAGGTGATCCTTGGAAGGTTTTCGTTAATGAACAAACTGCCATTAATACTGATTCTGTTACCGGCACTGGCTACGAGGTGGGTTTTCCTTTCTATTTTAGTGGAAACTATTTTGATCGTATTTCCTTTTCCAACAACGGATATCTGAAATTTGGGACATCTCAAACTCCATTTAGCATCCCCATTTCATTTGATAGCGTATTTTCCTCTAACTCCTCTCAATTATATAACGACATTATAGCTATAGCCAGAATCAATAATAATTTTCAACCCTATTTAAATAATATCTCAATTAGTCATTTTGGTTTTCCTGGAGAAAGAACATCTATTTTTACATTTGGATATGCAGATATTCAGTCTTTTAGAGCATTTACTCCTCAACTTATATTATTTGAAAACAATCAATCCTTTAGATTAGGTTACCGATCCTCAGAAGCTTATGGCCTGCTTGATGAAGTAGAAGAAATCACTATTGGCTTTAGAGGAAATTCTGAAAGTAAAATCATCTTACTTCAGATCCAGGAAGGGGTAAACACTTGGGACGCCCCTCAATTCACTACCGATTTAAATGCGACTTGCATGGTTAATGATAATGTTTTCATTAATCCCAGTGATAACATAGCTACTGGATGGATCTACAACTTCACCCCTCCAACCGACTTGATCCCCCCTTGCAGCAAACCATTTTATCTAATCACTTATGAAGGGTTTCCTGAAGCCCAATCTACAAGATTTTTAGATGACTCTGATTACATAGGTTACTTCAACCTGCTTGATGGGCTTTCTGAAGCTCCCACATCGAACCTTACTGTTGCTTGGGCCGCAGCCTCTGAACAAGACGCTAACTATGACATTCTTTTAGGTGTAACTGGTCAGACACCTGATACCTTATCTCTCAATCTTACTTCCAGAGAAATCAACTTGCCGCAACTTCTTCCGAATACAGAATACACTATTGAAAGAATTGCAAAAGACAGTGAAGGAAATGTTCTTTATTCTTGTCAGGCTTCTTTTTCAACCCAGATATACCCTGATTATTGCCAGCCTAGCGGCACCATTCCCGGAGGATATGAATACATTAATCACCTTAAACTCAATACGCTAGAATACAACAGAAACCCTGAAGATGAGGCACTTCCTCTATTGCCAGAAGATAAATACACTACCACTATAAAAGCCAATGAAACCTATACCTTCAACTTCACAAATAGTGTTCTCAATGGCAACCTGTACAAGTATAATGTATGGTTACACATTGATCTTAATAGAGATGGTAACTGGGACCACGAAACAGAATCTTTCCTGATGGGAACCACTGCATACAACGACAGAAGCTTAAGCAATACCATTACTATCCCCGAAAATGTAATACCTGGAAAGACCAGAATGAGAATAAAACTCACTAACTCAGCATCTACTACTCCAGGAGCCAATGAAGCCTGCGGCAATGATCTTTTTGGAGGAGGCAGACAAGACTACATCATAACGCTTGAAGCTCCTGAATCTTGCAATGGACTAGCGGTAAGCAGCACTTATCAAAGTATTAGTTGTATTAATGCGAGTAATGGTTTTATCGCATTAAAGCCTATTGGAGGGTCTGGAAAATTTAGTTATTCATGGACTCGAAATGGTACTTCCCTCAACGCTAATACGCAGCAAATCTCTAACCTTGAACCAGGTAATTATCAGGCGTGGGTTGAAGATGTAAACACTGGTTGTCAGGTGCAGACAGCGTTAATTGGCATAACACAGCCTTATCCTTTATCCTTTTCAAGCCAAATTATATCTCCGCAATGCGCTGGCTCTGAGACAGGATCTATCCAGCTTTACCCTACTGGAGGTACAGCCCCATACTCGCTTTCTATCATCCAAAATGATCAATTATTACACCTAGTAAATGGATATGACTCATTATCTCAAGATAAGCTTTTGGCTGGCTCCTACGAGCTAATTCTTACTGATGCCAATGGCTGTGACATGACACAAACCATTATGATCGAAGACCAGGTTCAACCACTACAATGTAGCTACACTATAGAAGACGCTGATGAGCAAACAAAAAGAATATTCATCAACTGTGAAGGTGGAACCCCTCCTTACCAATTTGAGTGGGAAGAACCTACCATTCTTGGGCAAGAAGTAATATTAACACCAGGCAGCTATAATGTAAATATAGCTGATAGTCAAGGTTGTAATACTACCATTGAAAGTATAGAAATACCAAACATCACCAGCACTGAAAACCCCGTTTTGTCAGACCTTAAAATCTATCCAAACCCTACTGAAAACAACCTTTGGATTAAAAGTAATGAAGATAAAAACATGAATATTTCTATCATGAGCAGCACAGGTAAAACTATATCAGAACACCACCTAGAGTTAAAAGCTCATGAGCCTTATCTATTAGATGTATCTGGACTGAAAAGTGGGGTGTATGTGATGAAGATTCCTCAGAATGGCAACTTAGAAGTAATTAGAATTATAAAATCTCCATGAAGATACTTTAAAAGGATCTATCAATTTAACCCAAAAATTTTATGAAAACTTTTAATTTATTCATCTTAATATGTGTTTTCTGCTGTATTAATTTAAAAGCCCAAGAGATATTAAAGGAACTCGAAAATGGGCAATATACTTCGGTCGGAAGTTATGATGTAATTCCTGTCAGTTCCTCTGGCAGTAATTATGCCTTAAGTATTCCTGATGGTATGAATATCGAAAATATTCAATGGTATACTAAAGGAGACTTAAGTATTGTAGGGGCTAACGATGGCCTAAGTGTTCAAGTGGCATCTACAAATATAAATGAACCTACAAAATTAGGGTATGGTAAAGGTAGGTTATATGTTAGTTATATCAACCCTGAAACAGAGCAAACATGTGGGGTTAGTGAGTTTAGCATAGATATATTTAAGTCTTTTGGCAAACAGGAAAATGTCGGTATTGTTGGTGGTTCATGTTTGCTGACCGGAGACGTTGTCACTTATTACATCGACCCGCTGGTTAGTTATAATATTAATGATCAAATAGGTATAGACTTATACGAATGGGATGTACCCAATAACTGGAATGTGCTTTCTTATAGTGTAGACAGCAGCTCTATTACCTTTGAAGTAGGCCAGCTAACCGGCAATGATGTTTTAAAAGCAGATATAGGGTTGGCGAATTTTAACGATGGTTTTACCTATGAGCTCCCATTAGCACATGGGCCAGTGTTACCTACTTTTAGTGTAGCACCGCCTGAATGTTTACCTTTAGCCGACTCTCAATTCACTGTTTCACTAAATGCTGTTGAAGGTGAAGAATATGAATGGGGTTTTGGTATAGGCTCTAGCTGGACTTTTGCTGATGGCTCTAGCCCTAATGCCCCCTCAATAACAGTAAATGCTGATAACAGGCAAGGAGAACTTACACTTAAAATAACTGGAAGCTGTAATCAACCCTTAGACACTGCCTTTGTTATAAACAGGTCTTTTGGAAGCAATAATGAAATAATTGGAGAAGAATGTGTGGAAGCAGGAAGCTATGTTACCTACTCAGTTACTAATTCAAACACCAACGTAATCTGGGATTTGCCAGAGGGCTGGAGTCACGCTGATGCAAACACAACCTTGTCTACTGTTACTTTAAAAGCAGGAGAGACAGGTGGTGTAATAACTGCTCAATCTGCTAATTGTGGTAATGATGCTTTAAGCTTTGATGTAACTATTAAACCAAACACTCCTGCTACAATCGATGGACCTACATGTTTAGAGTTTGGCTTTGATGAAGAAGTAACTTACAGCGTACCAGCTGTTGATAATGCTACCGGTTACCAGTGGACTTTTCCTAGTAGTTTCTCTCCTAGTTCAATAACTACTGCATCCCCATCAGCTACTACCACTGCTGGCTTCTTTAATGGAAACGGCTCAGTTTCGGTAATAGCCCTTGGGTGTGAAAATAGCGAATCAAGCTCATTAACAATTGCTCATGCTCCTGAAACGCCAGTTATCTCCGGACCTTCTTGTTTAACAGAAGCAGACCTGAATGCAAGTCTTACTTACAGTGTTGCTGCTCAACAAGGAGTTTCCTTTAACTGGTCACTTCCTGCAGGATGGACATTTGTATCTACTAATACCAGTCTTAATTCTGTAACTGTAGCCCCTAATGGCAATGCTGAAGGAATAGTGAGCGTGTCAGCCGTTGGTTGTACTACTACAGCATCAAGTACTTTGAATGTTTCGATGGCTACTGATGGAGGTTATGATTTTATAATCACACAGCCGTTTGGAGCTGGAATATATCAAATTACTACCTCTTCAGGCGAGTATGATTTTAGTACTTTTGATCAAATTACTTGGAGTTTAAATGGAGGTTTTGAGAGCATTAATACACTTATCTATGCTCCAGGGGTTTGTCAAGAAGGTGAAGTTTCTGTACAAATAATTGATAATACATACTGTATTAATACATCAACTTCCATCGTCACTACCTGTTCTGATCGAATTTCTGGAGGCAGTATATCAAATAGGCTTACCGAAGAAGAAGTAATTGCTAATAAAAAGCAGTTCAATGTTTCTCCTAACCCCGTTAGCAATAAGCTAAAGATAGCTTTACCAGAAACAACTTCAAACTTTACTATCAGAGTGATAGACATCAATGGAAAAGTGATAATGACAGAGCAAACAACCAACCAAAGTGAAACTCTTAAGATTGGTAGTTTAAAACCAGGTACTTACATCATATTAGCCCAAGATGGAGACCAGCAATATCTTCAAAAGATTATTAAAGAATAATTAATTATTATAAAGGTCTACATCATGATGTAGACCTTTTTCTTTTATCGCCTTGCCCTCCCCTTTTCTCCTATCTATCAGTCAAATAATGTATTGCATTAGATGTACAATCATTTGATCAAAGCGGTTAATGTAATGGCTTATTTTTACAATCTTATAGTAGTACGTATTGTGGGCGTAGGGATGCTGCTGATATCGAAATTTCTAATGATTTTATAATTGGTATTTTTTAATAATCAAATGCCAACCAAAGGCCTTGCTATCAGTTGAGAAGTAACATTAAAAAAAGAGCAAGTGTCCTTTGTTGTGTGCATTGAAACCTCCAATAATCATTGTAAGCGTATTTTTTTTTAGTGGTTTTGCGTGCTACTGAGTGTCTCTATGTGCTAGGTGTTTTATGTGATAAGGCCCGGGAGAAATAGTGAACCTGATTTTTTATTATTTTTTTTAAAATATTCATTTTTCCAATTATTCATATAATTAAAGGAGTGTGCGCACCCTTTTTTTATTTATGTAGATAGACTCCGGATTTCATAATTTCAAGTCTCATTTTTCAATTGCTAATATTTTATTACCGCATAATTTTTCATTAAATTATATAACCACAGGCAAAATATTAGAAGTTTCTGATTGTTCATAGTGCTTTGATATTTGCCTGAAATTATTTGTAAAACCTAAACCAACCACCTCATGAAACAGCTCTTGTTGATGCTGTCGGCTATGTGCCTGACAGCAACATTGGCTATGGCACAGCTCAATGTAAATTACACTATTTCACCACAAACAAATCGAAAACCAATCAGTCCACTTATTTATGGATGTAACTGGGAGCCTAATGTAAACCCAAGTACTGATGAGAATTATACACTGGTACGTATGGGAGGTAATAGGGCTACGGGTTATAATTGGGAAAATAATGCATCTAATGCAGGTGCAGATTACTTCCATGTAAATGATAATTTTTGGCCTTGGCATGTAGGTGTAACCAACTCTGAAGAACCAGGCATAGTAGTTACTACTATTGTAGACCAAGCAAAAGCATCGGGTGCTGACGCACTTATTACTTTACAAATGGCTGGGTATGTTTCTGCTGATAAGGATGGTGAGGTAGTCACCACTGCCCCTAGTCCACGCTGGTATGAAGCCGTTTACGAGAAAGGAACTGACTTTAGCCTTACTCCTGACAAAACGGATGATAAAGTTTATATTGATGAATTTGTGAATTTTTTAACTGAAAAATATGGTAGCGGAGGCCTTAAATATGCGCTAGATAATGAGCCGGATTTATGGCACGAAACGCACCCTTATATCTATCCTACTCAGCCTTCCTGTCAGGATTTAATAGACCGCTCTACGGCATTGGCCACAGCGGTTAAAAATGTAGATCCTAATGCGGAAATCTTTGGTTTATCGTCTTATGGCTTTAACGGTTATCTTTCATTTCAAAATGCTCCGGACTGGTCTACATTGCAGGGTGACTATTCCTGGTTTATTGATTACTATTTAGATGAAATGAAAAAGGCCGGTTCACTAGCTAATACTCGTTTGGTTGATGTAATAGACCTACACTGGTATCCTGAGGCTGCGGGAGATCAACGTATTATAGACCCTTCGGCCAACTCTACTAATGATAAACTAGCCCGACTTCAAGCACCTCGTGCTTTTTGGGACCCTGATTATACTGAAGACAGTTGGATCTTCGAATATTTTAGCGATTTTATGCCATTGATTCCTACTGTTCAGAATTCCATTGACACTTATTACCCAGGCACTAAACTTTCTTTTAATGAATTTCAGTTTGGTGGTTATGAAGATGTAACAGGCACTATAGCATTGGCTGATGTATTAGGAATATTTGCCAAGTATGAAGTGTATGCGGCTACTCATTGGTATGATCCGGGTAGCTTTGGGTCTTTAGCATATGAATTATATAACAACTATGACGGTGACAATGCCTCTTTTGGAGAAGTGTATGTAGATGCTGGCATGGATGATAAAATCAATAGCTCGGTGTATGCTGCTGTTAATGGTGACTCGGATGAAGAACTGCATATCATTGTATTAAACAAAAGTCTTACTTCTTCTATCAGTGGATCGTTTGATATCGCTGGCAGTATGGTTAACTATACTTCTGCTGATGTATATGCCGTAGAGGAAGGTACAGCTGCTATAATTCAAAAAAGCACCTTAAGCCTTTCTGGAAATGAGTTTGCCTATGATTTGCCGCCACTATCAGCATATCATTTTATACTTACTAGTAATGCTAGTGCTATACCCGTAGCGAGCATTAACCTTCTTCTTGATACAGCTACCATTAATGTAGGTAATTCCACAGCTCTAACTGCAGAAGTATTGCCTGCTGATGCTACTAATAAAGCCATCGTCTGGAGCTCTAGTAATCCTTCTATTGCTACAGTCAGTACCGATGGCCTAGTTGAAGCAATAACCGAAGGTAGTACTTACGTTACAGCTACTACTGTAGATGGTAACTATCAGGATAGTAGTTATATAGTAGTTACAAATGAAACTGTACCGGTAAGTGGAGTAAGCATTGCTATATCAGACTCAAGTTTGAGTGTAGGTAGTAGCACACAGGCCATAGCTTCTGTATTTCCAAACGATGCTAGCAACACTTCAGTTATGTGGGCCTCTTCAGATACAAGTATTGCTACAGTAAGTTCCAGTGGTTTAATAACAGGTTTGGGGGCAGGTACGGCTATAATAACCGTGACCACCGCAGATGGTGGCTACACCGATAATGTTACCATAATGGTGACTGAAGCTTCTGGCTTTTGTGATAACCCTGAGACAGTAGCAGTGCCCTTCTCTAAAGATGGATCAGGTGAATTTTGCTTTTTCCTCACAGGACAAGTGTCTTATATCAACTCATGGAATCTAGAATTATTAGAAATTAATGGAGTGGATTATACTAATACTTGGACTAACAGTCTGCCCGAGGCACAAAATGGAGGTTGGTACATTCATTATGTAGGAAATTATGATTGGTCACACTTGGAGGTAAATGGTAATGCCCAGCGTTTATCTGCCAAAAGCAATATCAATAAACGGTTAGCCACAAACGATGAAGTGGATAAGGTAAGTATGTACCCTAACCCCGTGGACGATCAGTATATATGGTTACAATTAAACGAGAAGCCGCAAACCAACCTGATCATTTCTCTATATGATGCTACAGGTATGCAGGTGTATAAAAAAGAGTTGTCTCCTCAAAGTGCAGACCAACAGGTTTTTAGACTAACATTAGGAAACTTGCCTTCCGGTCTTTACACAGTTCATGTAGAAACAGAACAGGATATCTATACTAAAAAGCTATTAATAGAATAAGTGAAATAGAGTCATAGGAAGTAGCTTATACCTCTGCTACTCCTGACACTACTGTATAAAATTAATGTTTAACCAAAATGAACCCTTTCATGAAATCACACCATTGTATAAAAATGGTTACGCTACTGCTGCTTTGTATTTTGTATTCTAATACTTTTGGGCAGTTGGCGAAAAACCAAAGTAAATTTCTGGGTAACACCTATACCCTTGGTCAAACCCCTTTAAATTTTGATCATTATTGGACTCAGCTTACCCCAGGCAATGCAGGTAAATGGGCCTCTTGCGAGCAAAATCGTGATGATTTTAATTATTGGCTGTGGCTAGATAGAGCCTATGATCATGCCAGAGAATTTGATATAGTTTTTAAGGAACATACCTTGGTTTGGGGCCACTCTTCCGGTGAGCCTGCTTGGATGCGAAATGTACCTCAAAATGAACAGATGGATGAAGTGCTCGAATGGTATGAAGCCCTTTCTGGGCGATATCCTGATCTGGAATTGATTGATGTTGTAAATGAACCATTACATGCACCTCCTTCATACGCTCCTGCACTGGGTGGATCTGGTGCCACTGGCTGGGATTGGGTGATATGGTCCTTTGAACAAGCTAGAATTTATTTTCCTAATGCTAAGCTGGTGCTGAATGAATATAACGTTCTGAATTATACCAATACATGTGACGATTTTCTGGAAATAGTAGAGATTCTGCAAGAAAGAGGTCTTATTGATGGCATAGGCCTGCAAGCCCATAGTTTGGAAAATATCAGTTTTAGTACCATTCAAAGAAACTTAGAAGTAATGGCAGCTACAGGACTAGATATATACATTTCTGAGTTAGATCTTAGAGGAGATGATAGCACGCAGCTGACTCTTTATCAGCAGCTTTTCCCTTATTTCTGGGAGCACCCTTCAGTAAAAGGAGTTACCTTATGGGGCTATTTGCAAGGAGATATGTGGAGAAACGAAGCTTATTTGCTAGCGGCTGATGGTGTTACAGAAAGGCCCGCTTTGCAGTGGCTTAAAGATTATTTTGATTATGAAGCGACTCCAGGCCCATATGTTATTAATACTTATGTGGATGGTGGAGGCACAGTTAACCTATCTCCGCAGCAGAGCTCCTACGCTAGTGGAACGAGCGTAACAGCCACAGCCTCACCAGAACCTGGGTACGTCTTTAGCCATTGGGGAGGTGATGTAGCAGGCTCTACAAACCCAGCTACAATTTCTGTCATATCTAATCGCTCACTAACTGCTCATTTTTCATTAGAAGGTGTGCCTGATACTGTTTCATTAAGCGTATCGGTATATGGAAATGGATCGGTTAGCCAATCACCTGAAGGTGTAAATTTTGCTGAAGGTACAGAAATAACCTTAACAGCTACTCCTGATGAGGGTTATGTGTTTCAAGGTTGGAGTGGAGGTGTAAGCGGAACAGCTACTACTGTTACTTTTACTATTGAAGAAAATACCGTTATCACAGCTACATTTATAGAAGAAGGCACCAACCCTTCATCTTGCGAGAACCCTACCCCTATTGCTACACCGTTTGCGCAAGATGGTGAAGGTGAGTTTTGCTATGTCACTTCAGGGCCTATAAGCTATATTAATTCATGGAATATGGATTTAGTTGAAATAAATGGAGTGGATTACACCAATACATGGTCTAATAACTTCCCTCCTTCTGATAATGGTAATTGGTATATTCACTGTGTAGGAAGTTTTGCGTGGTCACATGTGGAGGTTGCAGCTCCTTCGCAATTTAACAATCGAGTAATGCAATCAGTTGATAACGAAACCTCATGGTTATACCCTAACCCTGTGGAAGATGAATTGCATATTAAATTATCAGGTAATGCCGATGCATCGTACGTGAGAATATACGACCAAAAAGGTACGCTTGTTAAGCAATTGACTTCAAAAGAGCTTTTATTTAAGATTAGCTCAAGTGACTTACTGCCGGGTATTTACTTCATTACTATTCAAAATGAATCTGGCTTTATAAAGGAAAAGATAATTAAAAAATAAACGGGTTTTATTAAGAAAATCTAATTCATAGAGGTTCCAAGCAATAACTAACATAGCATTCAGTCATTGCTTGGAACTTTATTGTTTATCATTTAAGGTATTTATAAGTTAATGTATATAACAGCCGGTATTAAATGCTACGCATCAATATTAACTTCCGATATTAGTGTTTTTAGCAAATAATTAAGTAGTAATATCTACTGGTTTAAAGCCCTGATTCCCATTACATCAGCTTCTTTTTCCAGTCCCGGATTATCATTTACGGACATACCATTTACTTTGGTTGTGGGTTTTACTCGGCCTTGTGCTTGTTGCACCACATGGCTTAGTTCGTGGGGTAAGTGTTTTTCTTGGCCTGAGGCCAGGTGAATGTCACTGCCCTGTGCATAGGCGTGTGCTTGTACTGCCGCAGGTTTGGGAGAGTTATAATGTACTTTTACGTGGTCTAAGTTTATACCACTTAGGTTTTCCATTCCATTTTTAAGGCGGTCTGGTAGGCCCGTATTGTTCGGTCTTTTCTGTAGTGTTTGTTGTTGAACAATATCACGTTCAGTCGTTGGCCTTAATTGGCTTATGCTTTCATTTCTGGCGCTTTGCTGAATCTTGGCCCGTAACTTACGCTGTGCTACTGCTTCAGGTCGCTGATCTGTCCAAGAAACCGAGCTTGCTCCCTGCTTTTTGACCTGCGAAGCGGTAGGTGCGGCAGAAGTAGTGGGTTTATTTAATGGTTTATTCACCCGTGTTTGCATGGTGATTTTATAAGCAGGTTAGTAAATTTAATTAATTACATAATATAATAGCTTTTGCTTGAATTTACATCAGAAGGGTGTTTTAATTTATACCCTTGTAATCCATTGAGGGAAATAAATAAATCAAGGACAATGTATATGGGTATCAATGGAGTTGATCATTTTAAGTTGTCCTGTACAGTTTTTTGAAAGAGCATCACAGACTCCATCTACATATGCAGCTTCTTCTTCTGTTAGCAAACCGGAGCCTAAGAGCTTTGCTTTCAGATGATCGGCATACTTAATTTGATATTTAATACCTCGTTTGCATAGTGAGTCTTGCCTAATCATATACTGAATAGAATCATATATGTGCCTTACTTTAATATCACGGCTATAGCTAGATTTGTAAACCAAAAGTCGGAGACGATCAATATAGGCAGAGTCTAGGTCTCGTAATGCTTGTGTGTATATTACTCTTACTGAATCTATATTTTGCATTAGGTCAATTTTGTCGCGTTCTCTTTCTATTTTTTGCTTATTTGAATGTAATGACCTTAGCCAGAAAGCCAATAATAGAACTACTACAGTGAGTGTACCTATGGTAAGGATACGAATCATGCGCCTCATTTGATGATGCTTTTTTTCTTCAGCTTCTTTTTGCTGTAACTCCTTGTGGTAATGCTTTTCGCTCAATTGTAGATAGGTAATCGTTTCTTGGTATGTGTTGTTATAGCGTTTTGCCCATATTTCTGAAGGAGAGGCTTGGCCAAACCAAGTGAGTGTACGTTCTAGTTCTGGGTTGGTGAGTAAACCTACATTGCCTTGATTATACAATGAAGCAGCCTCACTAAGGTGGAGGTAGGTTTCGGCATTCTTTTGCTCTTCAATAACCCAGTCATTGAGGCGTTTCCACTGGTTGATTAGTCCGGAATAACGTAAAGTTATCTTTGAATATTGGTTAAGGGTTAGTGCAGAACTAACACCAACACTGGAAAGCAAAGCCAAGTGCTCTTCTACATCATAGCTTTGTATAATTTCTATCAGGCTTAGTTCTTGGGCTTCAAAAGCTGAAATAACCTCAATAATTGATTTAGGGGCAACACCCGCCAAATTGGCTATTTCCTCTACGCTTATTGCTACTGTGCTATATCCATCAGGGTGGCCGTAAACTAGTGATTTAAATAGTTGTGCACACATTTTCTGTTGTGCCTGAGTAAAATTTAAATAGATTTTTTCAGCATCTTTTTCTATTATATTTTCGAGCGCGCCTATTGCTTTTTCAGTAGTGCTGTCGAGTGCTTGTGTGTGGTTGCCTGCGGCTAACCAACTTTTTACTACTGATCTTAGAAAATACTGCAATTGATAATTGCTAACCCCACATTGCTGATATGTGGTAAGAGTGTTACTCAGCCATTCCATATCAAAAGGAATACCCGCACGGTTTAATGCGTGCCCTATGTGCTGTTGTAGGTGCGCATAATCCATTTTGGGTATCATGTACTGGCTATTATTAATTACCTCTGGTAGGCCAGAATACTGTGATGATTGATTTAAAAACTCTGATGATAGTGAAAGTACTAAGTAAACAGGAAAGGTACTGTTTCTGATAAATTTCATTAGCATCTGAATAAATTTGCCTCCCTCTTCTTTATTTGAATACATTTCTTTGAAAGCAAAAATATCTTCGAAATCGTTGATATAAATGAGTAGGTTATGCTCTTTCTTGAGAGGATATTTTTCAAATACATTGATGAGTCCTTGTGTACTTGCTTTGAGCATGGTTTCAACACGATCCGTAAAATTAGGTTCTCTCTTCCCCCCATCTAAAAATACACGCGCACGTGTAAGGGCAATAGCTATATTTTTATAAGGATCAGCCCCAGGGCGCAATTGTACAAAGTCCCAGCCACTACCCCCCTTGCCCACATATCCTTCGGAAAGCATAGGAACCATAGCGCTATTAACCAAGGAAGTCTTACCATTCCCGCGTTCTCCAATTAGGGTTACCACCATATTATGTGTAAGTCTCGATACTATCTCCTGCACCCAAAACTGGGGAATAAAGTAATAGTTTTGATAGTCAGTAGAGTAAGCATTGAAGCCAGGAAAAGGGTTGGTATATCTACTGTGATTGGTCATGTAAATTTTATTTATTTTAAATGATTACCCTTAGGAGTTTAATGAAAGTGATGGGGTTACGGATGTTTTATTCTTTGCTAAAACCGTATCAAATATTTCACTTTAAACTCAATGCCCTATTGACGGTCCAAAAAGTCTATAACTTTTATTGACAATTTATCTAACGTTTTCCATTCTATAGAAGACTTCCTTCGATATTCTAACCACTGCTTTTGGTAGTACTCAAACTGTTCCATCTGATCAATATTGAGCCAAATATAGTTGACCTCAATATGAGCAGGAATGTTCTCTCGTATACTCTTTTTAAACATCGTTTTAAAATCAGCATTAACAAAACGAGATACCCAGTCAGGCAATATGATACTCATTTTGTGGTTATAAAAACTCTTGTCTTGTCTGCGTTTTTCTTCTTTCACTACCTTCAATACTATTTTAGTTTGGCATAGGGTTGAATTAGTGTCTAATTGTTGAAAGTAATTTACTAGTTCCTCTATTTTATTATGGACCTGATGGTCTGAGTATAATACCTCATTTAATCTTATTAAGGGATTGCCCTGTCTGTCATTTAGCATGATTCCGTATTGGTCATCAGCAACATGAATGCGTTGATAATTCAGGTGATCCAAGCCTGCTATTAGAGCTTGTTCAATGATTACTTCCTGTTCCTCACGTGAGAGCGAACGTAGACTTTCTAATATGATATTGTTCTGGTTATCTAAGACATGAAAATTATATTCAATCACGCCATAGGGTCTTAGCAGGGCATGTTCTATTACGTGAAAGCCCTCGCTTAGCCGTCCTATTTTTTCAAAATAGTGTACCAGTTTCGCCACTATTTTCTTTGCGGCATCTGCAGATTGCGTTTCAGCTATTTTTACGGGTATCTGAGTTTTGTAAGGGTCAAAGAGTACAAGAAACTGTTGTTCACTCTGCTGCCTGATATAGTAGTTGGCATGTGTGCCGCCTTTAAGAAATAGGTCTTCCATATTTCTTTTGCCCTTAATTAAAAAGCGTACTTTATTATCACGAGCCTCAACGTGTCTATATTTTTGTTGCCCGTCATCTCCATAGAGTTGAGTAGTAATGTTTGCTTTGCCTGGAGGCTGAGCACTTACTTTCTTATCTTCTTTAATATGCTTTACAAGTGAACGCTGGCGGTGGTCAACCATGTGCATAGCATAGCTTACCTTGTGCTTAAATACGGGCACATTATTCTGGTCTATTGCGTCTTTATAATAATTAAATGATGTAGCGCGCTGCCGACTCAACGTTACATAATTTCTTAGTACGTCTGCTTTTAAGATCAATAGTTCGCGTAATGCCTCTTCATTTTTGTATTGGGCACTGATGTTTTTGACGCTACCCTGTGCTACTCCTGTAAAATTTTCTCCAAACCGTGCCAACAGATGATCAAAAATGCGATTTTTACGATCTAGGAAATTATCGAATTTCAACATTAAAGCTTCAAGTGCCTCTGGCGATGGATCTTTCAGTAGTTCTTTAATGTCAGGGAAATGTGTTGGCAGTTGGCTGTAGTAAGTCTTGTCTATATCATGGTTGATTGAAAACAGACGATTTATATTTTTCAACTGCATGAGATGGTTGGCCATCATTTGATCGAAAAGAAGTATATAACCTTTGAGCTGTAATGCTTTGATCTTACGTTCGCGAGGGGCGCGTTCGGGTAGCCCCAGATTGCCCACGCCATATACGGAAGGAAGCATATTCTGTACTGATGAATATTCAGTGATTTTTGAAAAATCAAAAGGTTTTACCGTTTTGTCGAACTTCCATTCTGTTTTACCACGTTGTAGACCGCGGTACTTGTCTAGCTTCACCTCATATAGATGCTGAGCTACGGATGGAGTATAGTCATAAGGCATACCATTTTTTGTAATATTAGTAGCTTTAAAATCTATAGATAACCTTACAAATTGCATCTGATCAATTTTTATGGTACTGCCATATATGCTGTTACCATTTTTCTTTACCACTAGGTTTTCCACTCCTTTTACGCCTTGAACGGATGAAATTAGCTCTGTAAGTGATGATAGATAATATTCATTGTTTTTGGGCAAAAGTTCATGACTCAGGATAAAGCCACGCTCAAATGATGGAGACTCAAATATTTTCTCTACTGGCACGCCTTTTTCTAATAATTCTTCGAATGAATAAAATTTAACCTTTGGGTTAAAATAATTATCAACACGATAAAATAAGGCAGCTAATACTTCTTCGGGTAAGGCATATGTACTAATATCTATGGTGGCAGATATACTGATGGTTATTGGCTGAAGTATTATAATGTCACAAAGATCTTCGCATAAGTTACGGTTCGCGGCATATAGGTGCCTTACCTTTTCTTTTACTTCTTTGTACAGTTCTTCTGGTACTTCATTAGCCATTTGTAATGTAATATTATACAAACCGGTAATGCCTAATACGGGCTCGGTAACAGGGGCTAGCCACACATTATTAATTTCGGGAATCTGGTCTAGAATTAAGATGCGGTAATCGTTAGGCGTTATTACTCCGCAAGGAAAAATCTCTTCAGGCCCGTAAAGACAATTGTCCTTAGAGATCTGTTGATAGTCGCTATTATAAAAAAGCAGTTTTTCAATAGCAATATTGGTTCGGTAAGCAATATCAGTGAGGGCATAGCATAGGTTTTCTAGTAGGGTTACCCCAGGGTCGTGTTTATTGAAGTCAGTCCAGATTTTGCCCGATAGCTGTTGCAAGTATTGTATACCCTCACGCTTTAACGCTTGGTAATCCATACTCTTTTTGAGCTGAGGGTCTCTGGATATGGTTTTGGACTCTGCCATTACTACTTTTTAAGTATTAGGTTCATTTCTGTTTCTGTGGTTAAACATGGCATCGTCCCACAAGTTGCAAGCATGAAAGTATATATCAAATGGTTTGTCTTTATTAAGTCCGTAATGGCTTTGTGTTTTTACCTCTAGCCGATAGTTCATTTCATCGCCCCGCCATCTAAATTTTAGCTTGTTCCAAAACGAACCATACCATGACTGAGTTACTTTTACTTTGGCCGAAGAGCTGCCATATGCATTTATGGCAATAGCATGAGCCATAGCATATTTACCTCTCCCTTTACCAGCAGCAACTTTGGCTACTATTTCAAAGGTGTGGCACCCGGTAAGATTTTGTAGTATGGCATGCCAATTTCCATCAGCAGGCACTGTACCTGAGGCGTACCCTCCCACCCTAGCTTTTGAACGACTTGCCCCATAAACATCTAACCGCGCACGTGGAGCTAGTGTACCTACGCCTACAGCCCCACTTTGCTTAATGAAAAAAAGGTTTCTATCATCCTTACCAGTAATAGCCAAACCTTTAGCCCACTCTTTAGGGTTAATTGCTACGCACCAGCTAGAATGGCTGTCTTTGCTATCTTCGTAAATGCTCATAACTCGCTTAGACTTTCCTTGGGGTGATAACTGGAGGCCGTCTTCCGTGCTTTTGGCAAAGCCATCATCAATTTTGTTGATTGTGGAGTCTATGAGGTCAGAAAAATTTGCCTCATTGGGTTTGTTTCCGTTTTTGAAAAAATTCTTAAGCGATATCCTGTTATAAATGGGCATAATACATCATTTTAAATCATAAATCTACTTCTAGCATATAGAAATCATCATTGTCGTCATCCTCCATCTTCCAAGGTAAGGGCTCATCAATTTTGTTTGCAGCACTGGCTATTACAAAATCATCTTGTAAGCGCATACTTTCTATAGCGGCTTTTTCAGGGCTTTCATGAATACTTTTTTCTAACAGACTTATGTCATGCTTATCTACAGGAACCAATACACTCCATGGGGCACTGGTATACAAGCCCCCCGGGCTATTGATAGATTCTGTAAGGGTATATACCTGACGATCGTTATGGATGATAACAATGGAAAGGCGGGTGAGAAAACTGATGTACTCTCTTGATTCTAATAGATTGAGAACATCTTCATACCGAATATAGCCTCCAAAATAGACAGGGTTTGAGGCATTATAATACCATGGGCATATCATACGGAGAAGGTCTTCGTGTATTCGTTTAATATACTCTCCTCGTTTGTTATTATCAACCAAACGGATCTTACAGTTTATTTTTACCTGCTCATATACAGGGTTAGTTACTTTGATATTAGTAAACGAGGAACTGTGCCTTTCTAGGTAATGCTTGATGTCATGTAAGGTGTTGTAATCAATACAAGGGTGATGAAAAGCCTTTGCCCTATTTATGGCAGGTATGGTTACTAGTACCATTTCACCACCGCTAAGTCGTCCTCTGCTATCTTGTGGTGTTACACATTTTACTTTATCAATAATAGGAAAACGCTCTAATACAAGCCTTTCGTAGTCCCATGGGGTTACGGCCCTATTCTTATGTCTAAGGAGTTCACTTATCCGTGCATTGAACTTTTTTTTATTTTCTCTTACTCTACCTCCAAAAGATGCTTCGGGCTGAAATACTTCTTTTATGCCTGGTTCACTATTCATAAGTCGCTGAATGGTACCTGCGGGAGTTGGCTGCTGCCACTCTGCTGCGGGGCGGTGCGGCATCCATGTGGCCTCCACTGCTTGTGTGTATATGGCTTGTACATATGAAAGGTGGTCAGCATTTTCTTCTACACTAGCGGCAAGCCAATAGCTAGAACTGGGCAAAATAGTATTGTCATCGGTGATAGCTGAAGGCACTGCAAGGCGTATAATGCCTGAAGTAGAAAAGTTGTTGGTTCCGTCATAGAGGACTTCTTCTTCCTGAAAATTTAGCCATTCGTTGCTAACGAGGTATTGCCATTTTACAGTAGGGATTTCATCTCCAAAACTACTTGTAGCTCCTTGCTGAAGCTGAAAGTATAGGGAAATTACTTCAGGAGCTTGTACTTTCTGAAGCCCTATTAAAAGGTACCCTTCTGAGTTGAATTGTGGTAATAGGAAGGCATCTCTGGCGATGCTTTTTTCAAATGTTTTTCTTAAGCCAAATGGATGGAAATGATAAAATGCCTCTCGAGCAGCTCGGTTATTATTTCTGTTTTTTTCGTCCTGAAAATGTAAGCGCGATTTTGCTTCATATCGGAGTTGCAGCGATTTTAACTGTGGGGCCAAAGGCTGATTTGGTAATTTGAATGCTTCTTTACCTATGAATTTACTTTTTTCTAGCGCTTCTTGGGCAAAAAGGCTGGGGTACATTTCATGACCAAAGCCGAAGTCAGGTGCCACAAGTTCTAATTTTAAATAACCTAATCGCGTGCTGTTATCATAGTCTGGGAGCTCTTCCATGCTATAGTCAGGGTGTATTTGCAAACTATTTAAGTTGATACCTTCAAGTGTTTTATGAGCTGCCAAGCGTTTGCTTTCGGTTTCACCCTCTGGTGTTTTTAATGTATCAAAAAGGCTAAATACCTGTGTTTTTTGCTCAGTTTGAGGATAAAAACTATAGCCAGATAGCGCCTGTATGGATATTTTGAATGACTGATTGCTGATACTTTCTTTGTATTGTTTATAATACTCCTCTAAGCCTCCTCGTTGCCGAGGTAAATTTTTCCATTGTAAGTCAAATGCAAGTGAGGTGATTTCTTTTTTAAACAATTCATCATATCCTACTAATAGTGCAGCACCTAATGTAGGCTCTGTGCCAAATGGGTAGAAAGCAGTACTGGTGTCTAACTTGCCGAGGTCATTAAATACGCTCAGACCTTTTACTCCTTCCACTTTAACATAAATATCGCACCACTCCATTTCTAGATCGCGGAGGTAAGAATATGCGTACATAGCTTTTTCAGTGCTGAGTATAACCTCCATTATAGGCCAAGAGGAATCAAACCTGTTGAAGTCTTCATGATCTGGCGGTAGTGGAGTGATAGGAGAAGACTCTCTTTCTATTTCAAATGTGAGATGGATAATACCGTCAGTCCACTTGCCTTTTGGGGCTATTTTATAATTTTCTAGTGTATACCAGCCATCAGGTGTTGACAGCCGGATATTAAAGGCATAGGCCAGTATTTTTTGAAATGCGGCCTCTGCAGTAATGTTTTCTAATCGTGAGTAGTCTTCTAAGAAAGTAATCATAGGTGACATTGACCTAAGGCTTACTTTGAAATCCAATATGACCGTACGTTTGCCCTCTTTCATTAAAAGTACAGGAGAGGTTATGCCAAAACCTATGTCTGCCAACTGCATGTTTCTTTGATTGCTACTGAGCGAAATCTGATCTTCTCCAAAAGCAGGAAAAGGTACCTTTCCAATCCCTATTTCTGGTTTTTCGATATGTGCATGATAAATCCCGGATATAAGCTTATAAGTATTATCTACTCCTATGAGCTGATTTTTGGATACATAAGCCGTTTTTATATCGCTTATCTCAGTGGCAGTGACTTCCAAGTCAATATCTGTTTGGTACTGATATTCATAACCATCATTATCAATACCTGCGGCAAGTTGGGTGCCTTTTTGCAGTATCAAACTACTTATATGATCAGAAAGGGTAAAGTATATAAAAACACGATCAGGAGTAGCTGGAAGGAAGTCTTGCCTTAGTTTATCAAAAAAGTAGTAATTTAAGTGTTTTTCTGTGGTCTCATTGAGGTCTTTTTGTACATGCTCGTATAATTTGAGAAAGGTGAGTATGAGGGCATTATGTGGGGCATGCTGATTATGATGTAGTGATGCTTGTAAGTATTTTGGCGCACTGTCTACTACCAGAGTAACGGTTCGCAAGAAGTCTTTAAAGAGAAATGTAAGCTGTTTTACTGCAGCGGAAAGGTCATCTAGATGTTTATCCTGCGCTTTTTTGAGGTCTTCATGGGGTGTAGCCCATACTTTATCTAGTTTACTTAGCCTTATTTGCCAAGTCTGTAGTGCTTTTTCTCCAGTGGTATAATTTCCCACCAAGCGTACAAACGTTTTATATTTGATGGATAAACGATATGTTATTGAATTTCTGATCAGGTTGCCCAGTTCGCTATCTTCATCTACAGTACCGTACTCGTAGGCAGTTTTATACCATGCGTCTAGTAGTTCCACAAGTTTATATACTTCAAGAAGCATTTCTCTGAATAACTCTATGTCTTCATCATCATCTTCATTGTGATCCATTTCGTACTGGAGGGAACTGAATCTGCTATCAATTTTATCTACTTCAATGATCGCTATTCGAGATAGTAATACACTGACATCACCTTTCAGTAAGGCCTGCCAGCTCTGGGAATGATCTTTTGCAGAAAAGAAATTAATAAGGCCAGCATAGTTATACAAAAATGACAGTTGGTTAGCCAGCTGGCGTTCGTCAGGTTCTATATGAGTGCGGTTAAGAGCAATATCTAATCTGTCGGCTTGAGATGAGCCCGTAGAAAGCAATAGCGTGGTATGGTTTAGTTCATTATGCATAGCCTGCCTATAAGCCGGAAATATTGGTGCCTTCTTTTAGATAAAATGGGTAAACCATATTAGTACGAACATTAATTTTACGAATGATATATTCTAAATGGATGTTTAGAATACCTTCGGTAACGGTGGAGGTGTCTATTTTAATATCATCAAGTGTAATTCTGGGTTCAAAGTTTAGAATTGCCATGCTGATGGCATCTTTTATTCTATTGAGGGCGAGGCTATCAACATTGTCAAAAACACAAGCCATAAGATCGCATCCAAATGTAGGGTCCATAACATGTTCACCGGGCATAGTAGATAGTATAATGAACAAGCTCTGGTGAATGTCATCTTCTTCGCTTACCATAACGTTGCGCTTAAGAGTAAGGTCAAAGGCAGGAGGAAAAGCCCACCCTCTTCCTAAGAAAGATTTTTCTTGATCCATATTATCCTCCTATTACAACTGTTGGGCAGCCTAAAGTGATTTGTCCTCCATGGGCCGTGGTGTCGCCTTGGCGAGCAGCAGGTTGACCTCCAATGGTTACTGTTGTAGATCCTTTTACTATGCTATCAGGTGGGCCTACACATGTACACAAGTCACCCACTACAGATGCAGGTAAGCCTCCTATGAACACCGTGCTTTTGCCAGGCCCTATAATAGGACCACCTACATGTGGAATAGGCGGTATTGCTGGAGTTTGCATAGGACAAAGGTGCATGTCTGTGATTCTGGCGGCTAGTGGCATATTGGTTGAATTTTATGTAAAATCATGTATGTTTTATTCGCTAAGGATATTCGGTAATATTTTATGATTAGTTAATCATTACCATAGCTCCTTTTATTGTTGTTTTTGTTGAGGCCTTAAACGTGGCTAACCCGGCACTTTGGGCATTTAAATTTGTTTGAGCTTTCATGTTAATGTTATTGCCATTAAGTTTAGCATCACCTGTAGCTTCTATTTCAGCATTGGAGGTAGCCTTTACCTTAAACTTCCCCCCTGCTTTGATGGTCACATCTTTAGGGCTATCAAGCAAGATCCCATTATCTGAAAGTTCTACTTTATTGTTGTTTTGATCTTTCATAGTAATAGCTTTAGCATCATCACTGATGGTAATTATGTTGCCTCCAGGTGTTTCTAAAATTATCTCTTTCTTTTCTTCGTTGAAGGTGAGTTTCATCTCGCTTTTTGTCACTAGCCCTTTGATACTATTTTTATCATCGGGCGTATAGGCGGGCTGCTTCTTTTTTCCATAAAGTGTCCCCAGAATGACAGGAAATCTAGGGTCTTCATTAAGAAAACCTAGCACTACCTCATCGTTTATTTCTGGATAAAAATAGCCGCCTATACCTTCTGAAGCATAGAAGTTAGCCAGTCTTGCCCATACTCCAGTACCAGATTCCTCAATAACTGGCACATTAACTAATACCCTGAATTCGCCATCGGGGTCTTCATTAATCTGTTTTACCACTCCAATTTGAAGTCCTGATATACCAGGAAGAAGCCCCGATGCTGAAGGTGATGATATGTTGTGAGTATCGCAAAACCATTGATCATTGAGCCCAAAACCTATTCGGGTAGTCCATGATCCGCGTTCTAAGGTGTGTTCTATTTTGGAAACATATGCTTTTCCATTAAAACGGGCACCAAATCCATCTAAGGTTATAATATCACCTAAGGTAATAGTGGAGGTGCCTGGTACTTCTACATACCCTTTGAGCTTGGCTAGTCTGGATTTGAGAAGCCTAGCATTGGCCCAACTTTTTAATACGGAAGCGTCTTCGGGCACGGTGGTGCTCATGGTCCACTTGTCGAGCCCTAATACTGAAGCTAGTTTTTTACCGCTAAGGTCACTTTGGTCATTAACAGAAGGCTCGGTGGAATTTCCGCTTAATACTTTTTGTTGGCTGCCGTCCCAAGAAAAGCACTCTACTGAAGCCAACTGATAGCGCGCATCAAGGTCTGCCTGAAAATCGATTACTTCTTTACCATACGTGATGGTCTGGCTGGCCGAACCTGATAGTTGAGGTTCATTAATCACTAATTGTCCATTATCTTCTATAACTACAAATCCATTCATCTCTGCTCTTGAAAGAATAAAATCCCAGTCCGTACTATCAAATTGTACTAGTTTTTTATGGGTAAAGCTGGTGGCCGTAACCTTTTTATTGACACCAGTTTCTCCAATAATGCTATTGATGACTTCACTGTCTTTCATATCCTTGAAATTTCTCGATTTTTTGCCCACAGTGAGTTTTATGGCTTCGCCAGAGCACTTAATTGTAAGTAGTGACCTGACGCCACAAGATGAACTCCTCACTTTCAAGCATTGAGATAGGATTATACCTTGAAAGACTGTTTTTTCTAACGAGTGATAACCTAGGTTGATTTCTATGGCGTTACCAGGTACAAAATCTTTGGACTCGCTAATCTCAAAATTCTCTTCTGAGGGACTGCCATCTAGCAGTACGATTTCTGCAGAGTTAATACGGTTAATATCTTTTTCTACACGAATGCTTATTACTTGATAATAATCTTTGATGGCCTTACTTTCGGTCAGTATTTTAAAAGTAGGCAGGTCTATATCTTTATTCAGAAGTTGTTCGGCCATAGCTTAGTGGAGGAAAAACTATTCGTTGTCCTGGTGTTAATTGTGTTAAATTAATTATCTCATTATATTCAGCTACTTGAATATAATACTGGCTGTCGCCATAAATTTGATAGCAGAGCATGGGTAGGCTATCACCAGCGACTACTGTTCTCACATGGGTAAGGTCAGGAGAGCTCTTATTATTAAGTTTAGCCTGTGTTTCCGCATCTATGAATTCTTCAAATTCGGCATCTATCTTAGCCCTTACTGGAGTGCCGTCTGGTTTAAAAAGCAGATAATCTACTTGTAGTGATTTCATCACACATGAAAACGCCAATAGTGTACCCCACCTTACTTTTAAGTAATTTTTGCGGTGTATTTTCCCGTTTATTTCCATGCCCATTTTATATAGCTTGCTAACGCTTTCATGTACATTTTTACAGCCAGGAACAAAACCTGTACTGTCCAAATAAAACGAAAAAGTGAGTACGTCAAGCCCTTTACCATCTGTGCCTGGTACTACCTCACCATTGCTTAATACATTTTTTTTTACTTCACAGGGTTTAGGGCTATTGATATCATATTTTTCTGGGTTAAATTGTAAGGTGAACTCACTGTTTTTACTCGTGAAGTTTGGCTTTTCATAAGCTTCAATGACTAATTTTATCCGTTTGCCACTTTCTGCCATTTTTTATCTCATGGCTTGTTTAGTCATGTATTCTTTCACCCGATCAAGGCATTCACGAATGATCTCTTCTCTGAAAGCTTCTGTGTCTATTGCGGTTGTAGCATTGCTATTTTCCACTGCGGGTCTTTTTTCGTTTTGTGAGCTATCATCAAAACTCGCCTGTATGACCATTTCATTTATTTTTAGTGGCATAATTGTAATGTTTGAGGTTTGGCTTAGTTATTAGCTTTTATTATTTGAAAGCTCTTAAATTTAAAGGTGAGAGTTTCCACCACTATACCTGACTCCCCGCTGCCGGTAGAATTAAAGCCGCTTACTTCCATTTTTACCGGATAGGCCTTTTCAAAGTGCCAGGTAAATAAAGGGTTATCTTTATGGTTAAGTAGCTGCACATCTATGTCTTTTGGTTGCATGGGTTTAATGTAGTCATTACGGAAAAAATTCATACACCACTCTGTGAGCTTTGTTTGGGGCTGTAGCATACCCCGTTTTAAAACCAAGTCGGAATATTTAGTTCTTCCTGGTAGTTCTGTTTCCGATGCATTTTCTCCCCCTTCTTTTATGACTAGTCCGCTCTCCATCTCCATAGTAATTCCTGATACTTCTTTGAATTTGGAATCTACCGGACTGCTGATGCCACTAAATTTTACGGTAAAATAGAAATTTACCATCGGATAGAAAGGGTGCACGCTGGGCTGTCCCACATTAGTTGCGCTCATATCCTTAATGGTTTATTTGATAATACTAATTTTAGTACAAGTGCACACCATTACGGTGTGGTCACTTGTAATCCTTCATGAGCGAGTACGAGCGTTTCTATGGCAGCGTCACTGCTTTTGGCATCTAGGTCTGTGGCTTGTACCTGTTTAGGGAAAGCATTGGTAAGGGTCCAGGTTACCTCTGTTTCGTGCTTTTCATTGAGTAACATAATGGTTACCGTGCGCCTTTGAATAGTGTTGAGCTTTATCTCGTTGAACCAGTTAAAAAGTTTAATGTCACCAGTAAATAAGCCTTTTTTTAAAGTTACATCACTAGCTTTACGTAGTCCGGGCATTTTTATGGTGCTGAAGTCTTGGCTATCACCATGACGATATTCCGAAACGTCAACTTCTGTTTCTAGTCCAGATACTTCTTGAAAGGATGCCTGAATGCCTCCATCCACTTCTACTTTGAAATGGAACTTGGGTAATGGCCATATATTGTCTTGAGCTTCTCCTGCCATTGTTAATAGGTTTAAAGGTTAATGATTTCTTGATAATGGTTATGATTTTTGCATTTGTTGTTGGATGGTAATTACAATGAATTCTGCAGGCCTTACTACTGCTAGTTTAACCGTAATGCGCATAATACCATCGAGCACATCGGTAGGTGTCATGGTTGCTCCTAGGCCTACCTCTACTTCAAAAGCGTCTTCAGGTGATGCTCCAGCTAGGGCCCCTCTTTTCCATTGGTCGGCCAAAAAATTGGTAATCATACCCTTTACTGTTACCCAAGTGTTTACGATGTTAGGCTTGAATACATAAGCCTCCGTGGCCGATTTAAGAGATTGTTCAATCATAATAACTGTTCGCCTTACCGAAAGGTACCTCCAGTCTTGACTGTTGCCATCAAGTGTACGCGCGCCCCAGATTAATACTCCTTTGCCAGGAAATGAGCGAATAGCATTTACAGCTTTTCCGTTAAGTGGCATATTAAGGTCTTCTTGATTGACGTGTGTGATGTTTACTGCTGGTTGAACTACAGAGCCTACAGAGATATTAGCGGGAGATTGAAAAACACCAATCGAATAATCTACCATGCAGATAGCTCCTGCTACTCCTGCACTGGCGGGTAAAAGGTTGGTTTGATTTCTAACCTCTTCCATTATTGATTTATAAAGTGGGCTTATTGCACTTAAGGTCTGGTGTAGCGATACGATGTCGCTCTCAGGTTGTGCTAGTTTATCAATTTCTGCGTTGATAAGGTCGCCACGTTTTTGTTCTATTAGCTTATTAGTAACGGAAAGTGCTACTTCTTCTTTTAGTAATGTCGCTAGTGCATCGGCATTACTTATGTTTTTAAAATTGATATCATCGGCTGGTACAATGGTGGTTTGCAGCCATGGATAATAAGCAGCTCCCCATTGTAGGTGGTTAATACCTATACTATTTCTAAATTTAGTAATGATATCATCGTCAGCCATGGTTCGCTTCTGATTACCATTATAAATATCTAGTATAGCCACTCTACTTCTCATGTCAAAGCCACAATGTTTTAGCATTTGCTGTTGTACAGTTGCACAGTCAGCTTCTTCTAGTAACATAGCATCAGGGATTACTAACATAGTGGGTTCAGGTTCCTTTAGTAAGGTGTTGATGCCTTTTTCTTCGTCAGTAAAATCACCGGCTTTTACTCCAGCGCTATAATCGCCAACTGATACAATGTAACAGTTGGAGCCACCATTGGCAAAGAAAAGCCTCATGCTGTGGTATAAATTATACTTAGTAGGCTTATCAACTGCCAGAGTGAATTTCACCTTCTCGTCTGCCGCTATGGCATAGGTTACCTTAGGGCCTTCTCCAAAATATTGGTGAAACTCGCCCAGAGAAGATATTCTGGTAGGTACATTAATCAATGACTTGGTGCCTCTTAAGGCTTTGGCGGTATACCCTATAAATGCGGGTATTGCCGTTGCTACCGCCACTGCGGAGCTTGGGAAGGCGCTTTTTTCTTCGATATATACGCCTGGGGTTGCTAATACTTGTGCCATAATGCTATGAGTCTAGAAATATATATACATGTCGGAATGTGCCGTATAGACTTCATCCACCTTTTTTATTTTTACCTTCTGTATATCGGGTACGGGCAGTGCTATTCTCTTTCGCTCTTTCCGGTCTATGCCTTCCTTTTGCATTTCTAGCTCTAGGTAGTGCTCATAGTGCTGCTTTAGTTTTATAGGTTCTGTTACTTGTATGAGGTAGGCCTGATCTCCATTAACCAGCGTAGTCTCTTCTACTTCCATTGTAGCTACTTCCTTTTTGCCCTCATAAAGCTTAAACCCTGAATAGGAGTTTGTATCTCGGTTTACTAAATGATAACGCCACTGGGTATCGCGTGAACTCATGGTTACACTATAGGTTGATCCCATAATTTTATCTAATGAGTATGCTGCCTCTGCAGGGTCAATAACAATATCTATCATACCTACAACCTGCGATAAGCTGTATGGATAATAATAGTAAGCTTCTGTGTGTTCTGCCTGAGTAACTTTCAAATACGAGGACTCCAATAACTGTTCGTGATTCAGTTTTTCAGTGCAATTGTCTTTAATTCCTTCATATAATGTTTGCCCATATAGGTCCTTTACTTCAATGGATCTGACCCTATCATCATCTTTCCATAAATGGTAAGGATGTGAAAATACTATTACCTGATCTTTTGAAGACAAAACAGCATCATGATGCAACGCATTTGGATTTTCATTATTACTAATGGTATTAGATAGCCAATACCATGGGGTGCTAATAGTGGTGTATTGTTGTAGAAAACGATCTTTACAAGAAACAACAAAAGACAGTTTTAGTGGCTTGTGCATATTTCTTAATAACGAAGGTCTGTCTAAGTCTTCTTTAAAGTGAATTTTAACTCCATTGTCTATATTTTTTACTAAAAGGCCGTAAGATTTGAAGGTTTTTTCACATTGAGGGCACACATTAACCTTAAACCCGGAATATTTACCCGAAGTATAATAATCATGGAAAAACTCAATGGTAAAAAGACAACGGTAATTCAACTTATTATATGGTTTAGGTATTAAAAGTATCTATTACACTTACAAAATAATATTTTAAATTGAATTATAAAATAAATTATACCTAGTTTTAAATCAATTATCTTGATTTTATTTATAAATAATTGAATATCAATAAGTTTAATTAATTTATTTGAAGTCCTTCTATTGAAGGAATTTCATCATTAATATTTTGTTGGTCAAACGTGAGCATTTTCATCTTATAAACTACTGATGGTACATACTTAGCTCCCATCATTGAAAACATATTCATGAGCTCTTGTGGTGTATAAGAAATCATATCAAAATATATCTTTTCTACATTAGAGGTGAGGCCAGGTGTATTTTCTATGGTGAAAAGCGGCTTGGATTGAAAGAAATATATAACACCAGAAATGAACCTTAGTGCTTCTACATAATTTTTAGGGTTAAAATATGCAGATATCATCAGAAACAAGTTGATGCTTACAGGTGGAGCATATTCTGCATATCCACTTTCATAAGCTTTGTAATTGATATTAGATTTTAGCGTGGGCTCTTCTGCAATGTTAATAAGAGATATCACTACCTTATTATTTCCCTCAATGGCTACCGTGCCATCTTGGTCAATGATGTTGGAGAGTATAACTTTATCTTCAATAGCGTTGAACCTGTTTTTGAGGTAATTGTTGAGTTCTCCGGCAACAACTGGTAGTATGTTATGAATCATATAGTTTTTGTTTCAGGTTGCTAATACTATTAATTGTTTTACTGCCCATACCACCAATCGAGTGATATAAACACCCAGAAACCCTATGAAGGCGCCTATTATTAGTAGATCCATTTCTAACACTTTTTCGTCTTTGGACATATGCCCGCTATAAGGTTCCACACTGGCTAGGTATAGAAAAATAACCGCCACAGGTATGGCTATGACCAATGCTATGAATAAAAATAATACTTCTCTGGCGATGATATTTTTCATGCTATTATGGCATTTTCTTTCTATGGGCTACATATTTCATGGTAATGATGTATACTATCACTGCCCCTATTACTAAGCCTAGCATTAGGGGGAAAATATATTGTTGGCTATCGCCAATTAAAATAGCAGCGATAAGGGCTAGCACAATCATAACTCCTGAAAATAGTACTCGGTAAATATAGTTTCTAAAGAATACCTCTCTCACTCTCCAATCGAACAGTGAAACCGCCAAGCCAATGACAAAGAAGGATACCAATAACATTACTGCAACACCTATTACTCGTCTGTGGCTAGCTAGCGCAGCCATGATAGAATATAACTGACCATTATCATAACCTATTGGTTTAACTTCTTCAAGCGGGTTTTTTCCAAAATTACTGGCAATGGCATTCCATATTTGAGGTTGTACACCATCATAACCCAGTGCCCATAGAGCCACGCCTTTCATGTTATGTTCACGTACCCATTGACATTTAGTACTAAGAGTTTGCTGATTTTCAAACCATACTAGCTTGGTAGTTTTATCTCGTTGTGCTACCATGAAAAAACAACTAGCACTTATTGGGTCGTAATTCGGTTCATAATTGACGCTATAGTCTGCTATAATGTCATTAAAGGTTATATAACGTTCAAAAGTAGTACGAGCATTCCAGCTGTTGCCTTGCAAGGTCCATTCTGTACCATAAGCCGGTAAGCCTAGTATTGTTTTCTCTGGTATTAATCCTTGACGTAGGCTATAATCAAATGTATTGGAGATGCTGGGGCAGTCTGAATTGATGGTGCGTAGAGGAGCCACGGGGGCCGGTATGCCGTTGCATGCAGTCATGCTATAGTCATAACCTTGGAGAATAAAATAATTTATAAATGGGTCTAAGGCCTTAAAATCAATAGCATTAGCAGTATTATATGCAGGTACCTGCAAGGTAATGATCTTGTTAGGTCCCAGTTCAGTCCTTAATTTCTTTACAAAGGTTGTGTACGCATTTTTAGATGCTGTGGGGATCTGTTCAAAATCTAGGTCTATACCTTGTGCATTTCTTTCTGCAAGTAGCACTTGTAAGCTGTCAATTAATTGATTCCACGAGTTAGTATTCGATAGAAATTGTTGGTTATTATTTTTTCCGTAGTTGGTAATAGTGAGTAGTATGTTTACTCCATTATGGTGCGCGGTGTCTATCATTGGGGTGGTGCGCCATTTGTATATAGCATCAGCATCAATGTAGCTGCCCGTGGCAGGGTCTATGTCATAGGAGAAAAATGAAATAGTACTGAGTAATCCATAATGGTAGTGTTGATATTCGTGCTCCATCCAGTAAGGATGCCAACCCATCACGATTTGACCTTTGGCAAGGCTATTTATTTTATTATGTCGGTTATAATACGTATTGGTCGTAGAGTCCCACACAATGTGTTGCAAATCTTTCGTGTTTTTAAAAAATACTTTGTGGTGCGCCCCGTGCAACGATCTAAAAAGATAGGCATAATCGTTTATGACACCGCCTTGGGGTTCGTAACGTGGTTTGTCCCATATAATGGTGTCTGAGAGACTTTCTTCTACGCTGACTTCTTTTTTATCGGTACTTAACAGAGTGCCTATTCTTTGGAAGTCGCGCTGAAAGTGCTGCATATTACGCTCAGCATTACGTTCATAGTTCATCCACTGGCGCTCTTTTTGGAGTAGGTTATTTTGCCCAAGCGCAAGGTTTACGCAAAGAACAAGAGAGCTTAATAGTAAGTACTTCAGTGATTCAGGCATGGTGATATGGTCATTTTATCATATGTGGACTGCGGAACTAATTTTTCATTGGTCTTTACAAAGTAAAAAGCCATTACCTTAAAGTAGATATACTCTCCTGCTGCTTCCCTGGGATTAATAACGGATAGTTTATAACTTCCTTTTTTTCCTTTGATTATACCAAAATCGGTACTCTTTAGAGTTTTATTTAGCCCAGGGCCCTTTAATGCTATGGATGTTACCCTTTCTGTGACAGGGAAAAAAGTAAAGCCTGAAGAGTAATAGGCCAATAATGGGTCTCCTAAGGGTTGCTGTGTTTTTAGGTCAATTAAGCTGTTAATTGTACTTGAGTAGTTTTTACCTGTGCCTACAAGATATGCCCAATAACAGGGCACGGAGTCTTGTTCAAATGTGAAGTGTATATCTTGCTGAGATTCTTGTAGTAGGTTTTTTCCTGCTCCGAGGTACGTGGTTCCCTCGTAGACTATGAAGGGGACTGTATCGTAGACGGCCACCGCAACCATCTTCTCTTTGGGCTTAAGCTTTTTAATTTGTTTAACATGTGTAGTGGTTTTCACCTGTTGGAGTACAAAGGTAATTTGATTGGGTTGTATACTTCTGTTTCTAAATTTAAAGGTGTAAGTACCATCACCTGCCGTAGTAGATAATCTGGCATTAGCAATGGTATTTTTCCATGCCATCTTATGCTGCTTCTTATCAGGGCTGGTTATGGTGTACTTCATTTTTATATCCTTTTCTTTAGTTATACTATAGAGAAGTGTATCTACTGCTTGGGCATTTAGCTTAAATTTTTTATGTGTGAAAGGCCACACTTTTAATGGCACATTTACTAATTCAGTAGTATCCGTAATGGCTATTAAAGTATCTACCATGACATAATTAAGGCTATCAGTGCTGCCTTGCGCTAAAGCTCCAGAAAAGAGCAGAGAAAAAAAGACCGCATGCAAATACCTCTTCATAGGCTACTCTTGATATGCGCTTTTAATTTCGTATTCCCTTCTTAATTTCTTCTTCTCTTGCTCTACCCATATCCTTAGTTGCTCTTTTATCAGTTCTTCTTGAGCCTCTTCTATGAGCCTTAAAGCTTTCTTATTACTTACTACTTGTTGATCTACCTTTTCTTGCTCCATGCTGGCAAGAACGGTCAGTTGGTGATTAAGCTTTTGGTTTCTTAGGTTAATAGTAGCTATTTCATCCATCTCGTATTCATACTCTAGTATTTTGAGTATATGATCATACGGACCATAAGGAGATAGTAATTTGGTAAGTATAGGAGCTATTTCTATACATACTAGCAAGAGTACAATGGCCAGCGAAGGTCCGGGCGGTAACTCATGCAGCAAGTTTAGCCGAGTCATAAGGCCCGATGCAAACGATGCCTCGAGCTTAACTTTATAGCTTTTTTTCTCTTCGTTTAGGGCGGAAATAGTAGCTTTCTGTTCAGCTATTTCTGCATCATTCTCTCTTTTTACTGCCAAATATTCTTCACTAGCTTTCTTATACTTTTGCTCTTTTCTTCTGCACTCAGAGCCTATACCTTTTTCACCGGTACCACAGCTACCCTCGCACTCGCATTTATATTCTTCATAGTATTTTTCCCTTATATTAAAACTGGCCGCAGTAGCCATTTTTAACTTTTCTATTGTCTTTTGATGGTTAGCAGTCTTTTGCTCGTATAGGCTGTCTATACCTTCTAGTTTTTTAACGCCAGTATAGTGCAGTCTTTCGTTAATTTCTTGTTCAAAAATTTTTAATTCTAAAGGTTTAGAAATAACAACCGCCAGAAAAACGGCAAGAAAGAGCCTTGGTGTTACTTGTTTCCATTGGTCTAGTTTATGATCATTTTTCTTTACAGTAGAAACAATAAACCTGTCGAGGTTGAATATGAGTATTCCCCAAAAGGCTCCTAAGAGAAGAGCTGTTGCTACATTGTTGAATACGGTATAAATGGCATATCCCCCCGAAAGTGCTGCGAGCATACCGGTAAAAAAGACTGTGGCTCCTACCCCTGCATACTTATGACGTTCAGATGAAGGGCATTTTTTTAAAATTTGCCGGTTGGCTGCTGCACAAAAGAGAAAAAAGTCCATTACTGGAGCTATATGCTCCACGTATTCACTTTCTTTTTTGTGTATAGTCATAAATAGACCTTATGGCATCAAGCGCCTGCTGCACACCATTTTCTTTCGAATATAATTTCTTTAGTTTGGCAAAAACTTTTCTGTTTGCCTCATTCAAATTAAAATTATCGATAGAATTATCAAAGACAAACTTTCTAATTTCGTGGGTTAGCTGTGCATATTTTTGTAACTGCTTTTTACGAATATTATTAAGCTGTTGATTATAAGTGTTTTGGTCGTTAAATGGCTGGCTAACCTTATTTTTGCTGTTTTCTGTATAGTTAGGTGTTATGACATCTATGGGCTTGATTTGTATAAATTGGTCTTTAAATATAGCAATAGGAAATACTAATAAGTGTATCCTACGTATTACCAACCTGCCCATGGCTTTAGCCCTTATTTCAATGTCCATATTTGATTTCGGTAGAAAATTGTGACTTCCTGTGGCTGACCTTATTCCAAAGGGATGAATGTAAACCTCTTTTAAGTTTGGCACTAGCCAGGTTAATTTCACTTTAGCGCCTTTGGCTACTCCATAAGCATGGGGGTAGTTGCTTTCGCTTGTCAGGTTATAGTATTCTTCGGTGGCACGGCCTGCAAAGCTTAAATCATAACTTATCTCAACAGACGTAAGCACTTTGAGTGCAGCAGTTTTTACTTTCGTTTGGTTAGAGTTATAAGCACCGATTTTGAAAATGGTGTCTTTATTTGGTTTTAATTTTTGTTTACCGATGGCGTCTACTTCACCAAGGCCTTCTATCAATACTTTATGAGCATTAGCTACTTTCCATGTTAATACCACCTCGTCTCCTTCCAGCATTACATCTTCTTGAAGAGTGAGCTGTACATCTAAATCTTCTGGTTGAAACATCCAAAGAGTAGAAGAATTTTGAGTAGCGAAAAATAACCTGATATGTTCAGGAATTAGCTCCGCAGGTAATAACTCCATTTTGTTGTTTTCCTGATTTGCTATGGCTTTCTGATAGTCCATAATGATGTATGAAGAACTAACTTCACTGGAGAAGTAAAGCTCGCAGCCTTTATTTTTCGCTACCATGAAACGGTTAAATAGAAACACATGATCAAGCAAGTGATTCTCTGTTTCGGATGGTAAAATAAGACTAACGGCCACGCCTCGAGCTAATATTTCCATGATAGCGTTAATTAGATGCTCATCAGGGAAATGATTGAGTAGCATCTTCATATCATATTTTATATCTGATAGCAGTGATATGAATAATGAATTCATAGGCGTTTAAATGGTAATGCCATCTTTATGGTATTCTTTATTAATACCTTTGAGTATATCTTCCGTATAAATTTGACTGCTATTACGCTTTTTTGCAGCTATGGTACAGTACCTGAGTACGTTTATCATGCTACCTCCGGTAATTTCGTGTTCTGACGCTATCTGTTGAAAGTCTACACTCGCCATGTCAAATGTGTGGGAAAAATAATTTTGCCATAGTTGCAGCCTTTGTTCTAAGCGAGGCTTAGGAAAATAAATAATTGATTGAAAGCGCCTTAAAAAAGCACTATCTATGTTGTCTTTAAAATTTGTGGCTAGTATAACCATGCCGTCAAAATCTTCAATGCGCTGTAGTAAATAGCCTACTTGTTGGTTAGCAAACTGATCATTACTGCTTTTAACGGATGTGCGTTTTCCAAATAGTGAATCGGCTTCATCAAAAAAGAGAATCCAATTTTTACTCTCTGCTTGGTCGAATATACCAGCTAAATTCTTTTCAGTCTCGCCTATGTATTTTGAGACTACCATAGAAAGGTCTATCTGATATACATCCATCCCGGCTTCTTTTCCCAGAAGGGCTGCGGTCATTGTTTTTCCAGTACCAGGAGGCCCATGGAAAAGCACACGATAGCCTTTTTTTAGATGTTTTCGCAATAATTCATGACTCATAATATCATCTTCATGCTTCATCCATATTTTAATTTCATCTAGTTCTGCTAGAGTATGATCATCGAAAACAGCGTCTTCCCACACTAGCCGTGTAGTAATTTTACGAGCTGGGAATGTGGCAGAAAAATAAGGTTCGTATGTTTTATTTTGAAGTAGCAGGTTGAGGTATTCATCACTTATTACAGGTACTCCATCGAAGGCAGAGGCACTATCTTCCGATTGTTTTAGGTGCAATATGTTAAACTTGTAGAAGCTATGAGAAACAGAGAAATAATCTAGTAATGCAATTCTGTGTGAAAGATTTTTTCCTCCTGTAATGAATGCTACTGTTTCTAGTGTAGGAATAAAACCACTATGATAGCCTTGAGTAACGCCTCCGAATATGGTGTAACCTCGGTCATAATTTTTGTCTCTCGTGAAGAAAATATCAAAAATATCGGGCATAGCATGTACGGCAAGTGACATGCATAGAATTATGCGTTCTGTCGCTCCCCATTGATGCGTGTGGACTAGCACAGCGTACGGTGAGTTTAGCTCTAAAGCGGGTGGTGGTGATAGTGGGGTACTATTTTCGTTTCTTTCAAAATATGAGCTTATGCGTTCATCAATTATACTTTGGAGCCATTCTAACTCATTTTTAAGCGTGTTATGTTGTGTTTGCTCTTTCAAGGGGGATAAGTTTTCCATAGTATAAATAATAATAGTAGGCTATTTTTTCTACTTAGACATGGAGTAAACTACTGCCTATTTAAAATTTAGTGGCCTTTGAAACTCTTTAATGACATAATATAATAAAATTTTAGGGGTTTGGAAGATTGGTTAACGTCTCTAAATGCCCAAAAGCATCTCCTTTTTAAAGAGGAAGTAATGCAATGATCTGATCTATAGTTATTTTAAGTAATGATCTTTTTAGTAAATGTTATTTCTTTTTTTAGATTAAAAGAGGCTCTTCTTACGCCATTCCACACTGATTATTTTTTGCATCCAAGAATGCTTTATCGTTTTGATAGACCATGGCAAAAAGTCAATTAGAATATCTTTTCCGCTTTCTTTCACCTTTACTTCCCAGTTATGCGTTGTTTCATGCAAAAATCCATCGCGCATTAAAAAGCCTTCTTGCAAAGCTTCAACCGAGTCGCTTTTTAGTTTATCCCAGTTTTGTAATACTCCTATTAGTAATTGCTCTGATATCTGCCTTTCTTTTTCAGTAAGTATTATTTCCTCTTGCAGTGGATAGGCCAAGTCTACACCACTAAGAATTTTTGCCATTAGCCTATCATCATCTGAGGCTATGGTCTCGCCACATGCCATATAATGTAACAATTGTGCGGCTCTTGCAGCAGTCTCACTGTCGTGAAAAAAGACTTTTTTGTCTTCATAGGTCATTTCCAGCATTTCAAAATAGCGAGGTAAAAAGTTTGCGAAAATGACCATGCCTACATTTTTGATAGGTATTTGATTCTTTTTTAAAGAAAAAGAGGTGGCCCAAGGTTTGTTTAATGTAGGGCGCGGCTTTATCGCAGTTTCTTGCTCTACAATGTATTTTAGAGTAGTAAGCATGAGTGTGGAAATTCGCTTTTCTGGACTATAGGTTTTCAGTCCTTTGTGTAATCGTTCATAAATATCAGGGACTATTCGCTTTATTTCTTTGAAATAGCGTACCAATAAGGCTGAGACATCGAAGGAAGGTGTATGGTTATTTTTGAGGTCAAAAAATAACATTTGATAAGCAGGCAAGGTATAAGTACTTCGTTCCTTCCCACTCCATACATGTTGCATAATACCAATGATTCCTTCCATCCAAGCATATATATCACTGGTTTTGCAGTTGTAAATAAATGCCAGCACATGAACGGGAAAAGTTTCGTTGTGGAGTAGAAGCTTTTTTAATGCCAAAGGTCTTGCCAGCGCATCATGCAATGACCTTTTTAAGGATTCTGGTTTTGTGGTTGCTTCTGATTTAAAGGTATCGAGAAGCTTATCATAATTTAGTGTGCCTGCTGTGTGAGAGATAGTTCCGTATTGAAGATAATGAATAATGACTGCGATATTATCTTGTTTATAATTAACCTGTTCAACAGCATTCCATTCCTTATGCTCTATCTCATTAGTATTTTCGGCCTGTTTTTGAGAGGCAAAAGTCAATTCTTCTTTTAGTACCCACTGTAAGACTGCAAGCTTTGTCTGGCCTCTATTTATTTGTTCGTCTATAAGTACTAACACCTGTTGTAACCATACGTCAAGATTTATTTTATATTGCTTACCAATCCGTTTAGTAGCCTCGTGGGTAAATACCTTTGCTGTGAGGCTGCCTTTATTCTTGCGCATGATCTGATATAGGTAGAGGTACAATTCGGGAGCATTATTATATGCTAATGAGGGGTACTTGTTTTTAGCTAGTTTTTCAACCATAGTTGTGAAACCTACAATATAGCCTTCCATTCCCGGGACAAGTAGATTTACTAACCGATTGAAGCCTGATAAATCGATGACGGATATTAACTGTTCGATAAGGTGTCTTTCATCGGGAGAATTGTTTATGGCGCGAATAAGTATAGGAAGGTTTTGCCACTGAAAAAGGGCTATCAATCGCTTTTTCTCCATAGCAACGGTAGTGTTTGATACTTCTAAGGTGTGCCACCAAGGTAATTTTTGGTATCTCAATACATAAATTAAAGTGTCGGTTTCAACTTGTAAACTAGCTTCTCCAGTCTTATTTTCATTGTGTTGATTTAATCCTTCTACTATTGCCGATTGTTTTGTCTTTCTAATTTTCGCCCATCGTTTTACCTTTTTTAAATCAATATTAGTCTCCTGCGCTATTGCTTTTATCCATACAGGTCTTAACTGTTCAGGCCTTTGATTCTCCCCCGTTCTCAATAGAGATGTTGATACCACAACATCATAAATATGAAGCAATTGTTTTCGGGGTAGTTTTAATGCTTTTACTATCTTCCCTCCTTTTGCCAGTTGTGATCTTTCAGCTGTGAAGTACTGGCCGTAATTACTAAGCAATGTCCATACTTTTTGAAGGCATGCTGTGCTGACAGTGCTAACGAAAGTTCTTACGAGTTGATCATTTTTACTGAACGTACGTAGTGTTTTTAGAGTATAGGAGTCTACATGATTAAGGTCTTTTTCAATCAGTAATTGCCACTCATTTTTACTTTTAACAGCATTATTATTTCCAAGTAAATATTTTTTTAGCTGGACACTAAATGTTTCATATTTTGTCTCATAGGTTATATTTTGTGTTGTTGTACTTTGGGTGTGGTAGTTTTTTAATATTTGTTGTATTACGGGATCAGTTGCGGTATCAAAAGTAGTTAGCCACTGTTCTATTTGTGTTGTAGAGAGACTGAAGTGGCCAATAGTTTCTTCAATAAAAGATGATATCATTTTCTTCTTGTGTCGTTGCAGTGTAGGTGCTAATACACCTTTTAGCACAGTTACTTGTAAAAATTCATGCCACTGCACTGCTGTAGTGAAAAATGGCTTTCTTAATACTTCAGAAAGAGAAATGAATGGTTTAAATCGGTTGTAAACTTGTGCGTTAAGCTTCTTAGCTAAGCTATATACTTCAACAGGGGCCATTAATTGTACCCATGTTTTAATAGCATGAGGCATTTTACTTACCTGGCGAAGCACCACAAGGCTGGAAGGCTGCTTCTGTTGAGTGTCAACTACCAGCCATTTCTTTAGTTTTTCTACCTTCACTATCGGTGACCATTTAGGTAGATGCTGATATTGTAAATAAAACAGAAGTACTGCCTCCATGGTACTGGTTTCTTGTTCAGGATCTGATGTGTCTGAGGCAGTAAGTTTGTAACCTATTAATGCTTGCTGAAAAGGTTGATAATGAATGTTGCTTAGCGCGCCTAGCCATTTTGTTATTGCGGCTTTTTCAGTTCCTACTTCTTCAGTAACTTGACGCAGTAGGTAAACTGAAAATTGAAAAGCAGAAGCACTATAGTTGGGCTTTAGTGCTTGTGAAAGCCATAAAAAATACACATATCGCTGCCAAGATCCATGACCTGTTGGACGATAGTGATGGTCTGCCTTTAGATGTGGCAAATGGCTAATCATTTCATAATGGCTATTATAAGCCGTAGGGGCCAACATCCGTATAAGCTTAAGTACTGATGTGCTGCTAACGGAAGCTAAAAGACGTAATTTGACTTGATGGTCAAGGTGCCTTTTACGAAGTAAACCTATTAATAATTGCGGGCTATTCGCTACTACCTCTTCTAATTGTAGTGTAATGGACTGGTCGTCTGTTGTAGTGCCTGATAGTAGTTTTCCAGTTTTTAGATAATAGGCAACTACTGGCCACTGCATTTGGCTATCTGTTTTTGTGATTCTATTGACCGTTCTTGTAGCTAATACTCCTTTTTGTAAATAATGGCGATCTATTACATTTTTCCATACTTTATGCTGTGCACCAGAGACTATCTCCAGCCATAAGCTATTTTCGGGGTTTACTGTGAATGCTCTAGATATACTTTTCAGTATGTTGATAGCCATGAGTTCTAATGTTAGATGTCCTGCCTTATGCCACAGTGAAGAAAGAAGTTGTGAGTGTAAATGAATCTTTAGTTTAGCGTGTGCTATTCCTGTTGCTTCAGCTATAGCTCTGGATGGAAGAGCTTTAACCAACTTTTCGTATTTGGGGTAAGCATGGCATTGAGTGTGTCTTATGAATTGTTGAAGCTGCCTTTTGTTTAACCTTTTTAATATTTCAATTTTATAATTGGTGTGGTGTGAGAATCGATTAAACCACTGTGCTAAATATTGCAGTGCTGCCTTTTCTAACATAATGGTTGACACTGAATCAGGTAAGGATGGGTATGGTACAGGTAGCCCCCACACTTTCCATTGAATATTGAGAGCTTGTAGTAATTGCTTATAGGTTTTGAAATGCCCTGAAGTGGGTAATTGGTGAGTTCTAAGAAAGTAGCTTACTACATCTGATATTAGAAAAATATGATGATTACTCCGTTGATTGAGCGGTACGTGGGGTGCATTTTTGCCGACAGTCGTAATTTTTTTGCCAGCCCATTGATAAAAATGGATGTATTTTTCATTAAATAAAATACTGTCATTTGTGTTGCTAGTTTTATCGCTAAATAGCTGTGTTAATGCATCTTTCTGGTAATAATTAAGAAAAATAGTATCATAAAAATCTATAATAAACCTGTGATGACTAATTTGATATTTACGAGAATACCAATGCTTTAATAATGATGCAAGTACATGATTAAATTGCGGGAGCGTCTGTAATTGCCTTTTTTTAAACATATGAATCAGCAGTTCATATTCTTTTTTACATTCTTTTAGGGTGGATATACGCAAAGGCATTAATAGCGTAACTAAACTTGTGAGCTGAGAAATATTTGATAGTGGCAATATAGAGAGCCAGAAAGTAGAGTGAATAGATAACGTCAAAAAACGTTTTTTCCAAAACTCCTTTTCCGCTAAAGTATTGCTCAGAGCCTTCCGATATTTTTTTTCAGAAAAATTAAGCTCTTTCATCCCACTTTTGCCTTGAGAAATTAATAGTGAAATATAGGTAACATCATTTATGTGATGGTCAAAAAGAGCTACAGATTTGTTGCTCAGGTTATTAAAAATATATGAATGTATTTCAGTCGTGTTATTACTTGAAATGGTATTGGCAGGAATAGTGAATGTTGGTATTGTTTGCTTCAGGGATTTGACCAATAGTATGTTGAAGCTTTTTTGATCAATGGGTATCGACAGTTCTGATGCTGTAATGTTGAAGAATGCAAAATAGAGGTTGCGGACTTTACCTTTATGTTTTTGTATAGTGACTTTAGCTTTTTCTGAATCAAAAATACTGATAGTATATGGCCTCCAGCCTGAGTCCGCATAAAGTAATTTAATAATCTGATTTAAATGTTCTATTTTCAAATGGTAGCTGAGCCTGTAGCGTACTGCGTATTTGGGCCATACCTGTTGTAGTGCCCGTGTAAGAGCTTCTTTGTAATGTATAAGTAAATAGTTTACCCATGCATCAATATTAGTGTTTTTTGCTACTATACCAGTTTCAAGAAAGTTAATTACCGCATCTATTTTTCCTAAATGCGTCTTAAAATTGGTTGGAGCTGTAGTGGTAATGCCAATAAGGCTTTTATGTGATGTGTGCCATGAGTTTTCCGAATACTGATGATAGATAGTTGCGGCTATATTTTTAAATAATTTAGGTTGCAATGGAAGTATTTGATGGCTTAAAAGATCATATATTACTTTGATTTTCTTTTCTGTGCTGCGGTATGCTTCAATATATAAAAGCCAGTAAATAATAAAAGATGAAGAGCGTACAAAACCTGATAATCCATAGGTTATAAGTGTTCTTTCAATGTTTTTGAGTTCAATAAGAGTATCGTGGAGCGGGTGTATGTGGCCAAAGAGTTGATTTAATGTCGCCAGACTTAGCTTTGGTGCCATCTCTTGCCTAAAATTTGGATCAGATATCTTACTTAATGCCTCCTCAGCCCATTGTATTTGTGTTTTTCGTGGCGTATCCTGCCACACAGCATCCGGAAATAGATGTGACAATAGTGCTGTGGTTATTCCTTCCTCCGATATCTCATTATGGGTATGTTTGTTTTTCTGTATTGTTGCTCCCTCATGGTTGATTTCATATTCTTGAATCATCATTTTCTCTATCAGACCATAAAGCATTGGACGCAACTGTTGTTGCATTCTCTTTTTACCACTTGCAGTGTTCCATACCAATCGCAATGCATTGGCTAGTTCAGACGGTTTTTCAAAAAGTAGTTTTTCAGTATAGTTATTGAGATCAAAATGAGGAAGTTGCTCTAAATGAGATTGGTGACCTTGCTTGAAATATTGTGCTAGCATACCAGCTTGGCTAGTAGTAACGTCTTGTATTTGGTAGTTGTCTGTGCTTAAAACGTGCTGCGACAATACCTTTAATTCTTTTTTCAATAGCTGAATTACACGCTGTTGGTACTGTTCGCCAAAGCCATCAGAAGGCAAATGGCCCAAGTCCAGCGTTATACGATCAAAGGTAATCCATTGGTCTGCAGGTATATATTCATCAAATATTTTTTCTAGCTTCCGAAGCATTTCTTCTTTAAAAGCATAGATTTCTTTACTTACGGGTTGGACTTGCTCTACTGAAACTTGGCGTAGTTTAAAGGTAAGTTTATCAATCTGATGGGCTGATGACATGTAATGTAAGGGCTTAGATCATTGGTGTCTTAAAATATAAGTGCTTACTTCCATATCATAACCAAATGAAAGCATGGCAATGAAATTAATAAGTGTTAGCCTAAAATTAAAGTACTTGGTGCACTTATTAATCTTATAAGAAACTTGAAGAAATAAGGCAATAGAAGCTTATAGCATTAAAGAATACAGATATGTATGATCATTCATTTTATGATCAGGTAACTTGTTTTAAGGCTTTGATTATGAGTATTTTATATTGATTTGTCTCATGTGGATTTGATTTTGCCCCTTAGCATTGGACACGAAAAGGGATTCGTAACTAACGCTACTAGATAATATTGATTAATTTAAAAAATTATCCAAACTCCTTCATATCGAAGGAGTTTGGATATTTACTACCATCCGCCACCAAGTGCTTTGTAGATGTTGATGCGGGCGAGTTGTTGTTGCTTGTTGATATTTATTAGTTCTAGCTGTGTTTGCAATGAGTTTTGTTGAGCAAATAATACTTCAAGATAACTTGCCTTTGCAGCTGTGTAAAGTTCTTGAGAAGCGTCTACAGCGCTTATCAAAACCTTCTTTTGCTCTTCTTTTAATTCACGAATTTGAGCTAAATTTTGAATATTCGAAAGCGAATTTAAAACCTCCAAATACCCGTTAATAATGGATTTTTGATAATTATACATAGCCGTTAGCTGGTTGGCTTTGGCCATATTGAACTGGGCTTTTAATGCATTTCGGTTTATTAGTGGAGCAATTAATCCACCTGCTGCCGAATAACCGATAGATGATGGCGTTTTAAATAAGAATTTAGTATCAAAAGCCTGCCACCCCAATGCCGCTGTGATGTTCACCTGCGGTAGAAATGATTTTTTTGCTGCTGCTAAATCAAACTTACTAGCTTCTAACTCCATTTCGGCTTGCCTTATATCTGGTCTATTGCTCAGCATATTTGCGGGTAGACCCAAGTTCTGAGTAGGGTTAGCTGGTTTTAGTAAATTACCTTTCTCTCTAATTATAGGTTGAGGAAAACGTCCTAACAGAAAGTTGAGTAGGTTTTCAGTTTCGGCTGTTTGCTGAATAAATTCAAATTTTAGAGCGCGAGATTGTATAAGTTGAGCTTTAAATTGCTGAACAGCTACTTCATTTACTCTTCCTACTTCTTTCTGAAGTTGTACCACTTCCAGTGCTTCTTCTTGTTTTTTGATAGTATTATTAATTACCTCAGTGGTATTGTCAAGGGCAAGAAGTTCGTAATAGTTCACGGCTATTTCCGCTATCAAGTTCGATTCTACCAAGCGTTGACCTTCAACCGTAGCTAAATAGTTAGCCACAGCTGCACTGCGTTGATTTTTCAATTTTCCCCAGGCATCAATTTCCCAAGAAGATGTGAGTCCCAGAAAATGATTTTGCAATGGATTAGGAATGATTTTCCCCGGTTCGTATTCTGTAGTTGAATTACCTGCATAATCAGGTGTATAGCGCCCATAACGTTCTATACCACTAGTAATATCTGCATTTACTTTTGGCAAAATGTCACCTTTAGCTATACGTACAGTCGCACGAGAGGCTTCAATTTTTTGAAGCGCCACTTGTAAATCAAAATTATTGACCAATCCAGTTTCAATTAATGATATGAGATGCTCATCATTGAAATATTTACGCCAATTAATAGTGGCCATACTAGTTGTATCTGTGGCTGTGTTGGCCACAAATGTTTGTGGTAATGGTGGCTTGGAAATTGACAGTTCAGTATTTAGTGTTTTACAGCCACTCAATACAAGCAGCAGCGTATAAAACAATAATTTATATCTATGCATTACTAATTTCATTTAAGTTTTTAGATAATTTGCTTTCTTCTTCATCGCTTTTGATTTTATATCTTTCAGCAAGAGTAGCGAAAATTAAAAATAGCCCTGGAACGGCTATTACACCGATTATGGTGCCGAACAGCATGCCACCAAGAGCAGCCGTACCAATGGTTTTATTACCCATTGCTCCTGCTCCTGTGGCCGTTACTAAAGGAATAAGCCCAGCAATAAACGCAAATGATGTCATTAAAATGGGTCTTAGTCTGAGGCGGGCTCCTTCAAGTGTGGCTTGCCTGATAGAAAAACCTTCGACCTGTTTTTGAGATGCAAATTCAACTATAAGAATGGCATTTTTACCTAGTAAACCAATGAGCATAATCATTGCTATTTGGGCATAAATGTTGTTTTCTAAACCAAATAGCGTAAGAAGGAAGAATGCTCCGAAAATCCCTACAGGTAAAGAAAGTATAATGGGCAAAGGCAAAATAAAACTTTCATACTGACCGGATAATATGAGGTAAATAAACAGTAAGCAAATGAGGAAAATAATTAAACCCTCATTTCCAGTATTGGCCTCGTCATAAGAAATGCCCGACCAAGCTATTTCAAACCCTCGCGGGAGCTTCTCCTTTGCGGTTGATTCTATTGCTTTTAAGGCATCGCCACTACTAAAGCCTGCGGCTTCTTCACCATTTAAATCGGCCGAATTATACATGTTATATCTCGTGATCTGATCTAGACCATAAGATTTTTCTAGGCTAACGAAAGATGATAATGGCACAAGTTCGTCTTTGTTGTTTCTTACTCTCAGCCTTAGCACATCTTCAGGGTTGGCTCTGTACTCTGGTAGTGATTGTACCATAACCTTATAAGTTTTACCAAACTTTATAAAATTGGAAGCATATTCACTGCCCACAAAAGTGGAGAGTGTGTTCATTGCATTATTTACTGTTACCCCTTTTTGAGCCGCTTTATCATAATCCACATTTAATGTATACTGTGGTATGCTGGCATTGAAAATAGTAAAGCAATTTGCTATTTCAGGGCGTTCGGTTAAATCCTTGACAAATTGATGAACTACCTTCTCCATCTCTTTAAAGTCATTCTTACCTGTTTTGTCCAATATTTTAACCTCAAAGCCACTGGCATTGCCATACCCTGGAATTGCAGGCGGTGGGAAAAAGTTAATCTCGGCTCCTTTTATGTGATTCGTCTTTTCTTTCAGCACATCAATGATTTGATCTACTGATGATTTTCTGTTTTTCCATTCTTTTAAGTTAATCAAGAAACTGCCATAACTAGCTCCTGTACCGTCAGACAATATATTGGTTCCTGCCAGTGATGAAATGCTCTCCACCTCTTCTATCTTCTGCGCTTCTAGAGCAATGGCATCTACCACAGATTTGGTTCTTTCTAATGTAGAGCCTGGTGGAGTAAGCACGTTAACATAAAACATGCCCTGATCTTCATTGGGAATAAAACCTGTAGGCAATATTTTACCTAATAGTCCGGTGCTTATTATGAAAATTAAGATTACAGACCATGTCACTACCCTTCTGGAAATGATCTTGTCGAGAAGGTTTTTATAGCGGGCTTCTAGGTTGTCATACCATGAGTTGAACTTCCCGAAAGCTGCAGAATACCAAGCTTTTCGGCTCTTATCAGGGTGTTTTAACAAGAGGATACAAAGCGCTGGCGCTAGTGTTAACGCTACTAAGCCTGATAGTACAATGGCAATGGCCATAGTGAGTGAGAATTGGCGGAAGAAGATACCAGAAGGCCCTCCCATAAATGCTACGGGTACAAATACGGCCGACATCACCATTGTTATGGTAATAATGGCTCCGCTAATTTCTGCCATGGCAGCCTGTGTAGCTTTTCGTGCACTGAGCTGAAGTTCTTCCATTTTGGCATGTACAGCTTCTACAACTACTATAGAATCATCCACTACAATACCAATAACTATTACTAATGCGAATAAAGTAATGAGGTTAAGCGAAAAGCCTAAGAATTGCATAAAGAAAAAAGTACCAACAATAGAAACGGGCACGGCTAATGCAGGAATTAAGGTGGCTCTCCAATCTTGTAAAAATACAAATACGACTAATGTTACTAGTAAAAGAGCTTCTATGAATGTTTTCACTACTTCATGAATGGAGGCATCCATAAATCTAGAGATATCATAACTTACCTCGTAGTTCATTTCTGGAAGAAACATAGTTGCTTTTAGTTCTTCCATGCGCTTTTTTACGTTATCAATGACCTCTTTTGCATTAGAGCCCGGTAGTTGTTTTAGTATGATTGACGCGGCTGGTTTACCATTGAACTTTGCTTCTACATCAAAGTATTCAGTGCCAAATTCTATATCGGCTACATCTTTTAATCGAAGTATTTTTCCTTCAGCAGTAGACTTGATTGGCATGTTTTCATACTGTGCTGTAGAATTAAACCTGCCCGTATACCTCAGTACATACTGTAATGTAGACCTATTCCCTTTGTCTGAGTTCTCCCCCACTTTACCCGGTGAAGCTTCCAAGTTTTGTTCCTCTATGGCCGAGAGCACATCCTCTGCCGCTATATTGTACGCTTGCATTTGGTCAGGCTTTAGCCATATTCTCATAGCATATTCCTTAGCTCCTAGTATATTAGCGTAGCCCACTCCTTTTATTCGCTTTAATTCAGATAGAATATTGAGGTCAGCAAAGTTATGGATAAACCTTTCGGTCATTTCTGGATTATCGCTATAGATGTTTAGGTACATGAGAATAGCATTTTCCTCCTTACCAATGAGCACACCCCTTTCTATCACTTCGGGCGGTAGCTGGCCCATTACATCTGTAATTCTATTCTGTACATTTACTGCCGCCACATTAATATCCGTTCCGGTTTCAAAAATTACCTGAACGATACCTACACCATCGTTGCCCACATCACTGCTCATGTACTTCATGTCTGGTACGCCATTTATGGCTCGTTCCAATGGTTCAATGGCAGCCTTTGTTACCGTTTCAGCATTGGCGCCCTGATATTCTACCTCTACATTTACTTCTGGAGGAGCCACAGAAGGAAATAGAGTCATGGGCAATTGAAATATTGACAGTATTCCTAAAAACACTATGACCAGAGAGATCACTATCGCCAATATTGGGCGATGAATTATATTCATTTTCATAGAGATTAGGGTTATGGATTAAAAGATGCTAATTCGGGGTTGATCTTGTCGCCTTCCCTTAACTGCTGGAGTCCCTCATACACTATTTTGTCTTGTGGTGTTATACCTGTACTTACCACAAAACAGTGAGGCAGTCGTAAACTGGAAGAAATATGTTTTACATGTAGGATATTGTTTTTGTCTAGCTGGTATACACATAAATTTTCTTGCCTGTCAAAAGTGGCTTGCTGAGGTATTAACATTACCTGTTTTAGCGGGTAGGTCACTTGTATTTTTCCTGTAGCGCCATGTTTTAATAATTGGTCAGGGTTAGGAAACTTGGCTCTAAAGGCAATGGTGCCAGTAGTTTTATCAAATTCACTTTCTGTGGTTTCAATTCTTCCTTTGTAAGGATATAATTTGCCGTTGGCCAAGATTAAATCTACTTCGTTTGATTGTGCATGATGATTATTTACAAAGTCTAAGTAGTCCGTTTCTGACACATTGTAATAGGCCATCATTTCACTGTTGTTAGAAATAGTGGTGAGTAGTGTGCCTTCTGCTACCAAGCTGCCAACTTTATTAGGAATTCTATTCAATATTCCGCCAAATGGGGCTTTAATATCAATAAATGACAATTTTAAATGGGCTTGTTCTTCCAGAACTTGAGCTTCTTCTAATTGAGCCTCTACGGCTTCTTTTTTAGCTATTATTAGAGAATATTCTGCTTCTGAGATATAATTTTTATCTAATAATTTTTTTGAACCCTTCCTTTCTATTTCTATAGCATTTAATTCGGCAAGCAGGCTTTTAGTTGCCGCTTTGGCACTTTTTAGATCCTGAATAAATTGAGGGTTTTTGATGGTAAAAAGTTTCTGACCTTGCTTTACCGTTTGGCCTTCGTCTACATAGATGTTTTCAATAAAACCATCTATCCGTGATCTTATTTCCACATTTTGTTTGGCATTTATTTCCGCTACATAATTGCGTGTGTAGGCCGTATCTGTTATTAGTGGAGTGATTACCTTGTAGGTCTCCAGTGCTTTTTCTGCGGTTTTTGTAGAGCAAGAGCACATAAGCTGTACCATAGCTCCTATACCTAGAAGTATTATTAAGTTCTTCATTAAAATGTATTTTATAAATATGGTTATGGGTAGCACCCAATGATTTGTGGGACCTTAATTATTTAAATAATTAGGTCGGTAGAGTTTGAGGAATTTGCATAGCAGTGCCAAGCTGTTTTAAAAAGTAACTGCTAAGAAAGTTTCAAACTGAATATGAAGAACTAAGCTTTGGGTGGTGGAGGGATTATTTCAGGGTGATATTGCTGCCTGTAAGGATCGTTATAGCTAAAATGTTTGCTATAGAGAGAAGTGCCTATGCAGCCTACCAGAAAGTTTATGCCTACCTCTGATTGAAAGTAAACGGGCTTGCAGTCTGATTTAAGTAAGATAGAACGACTAGAGTCATCATCATCAAGTTCAGGTATGGCATCTTCAATGTTCAATATCTGCTCTAGTACAATCTCCACGATACTCTCCATTTCGTTAATGGCTAAGTTTTCAGGCAGATATTCAGGATCCGGATCAGGTGCATCTACACTAAGGTTAAGTATGTGCAGTGCCATAGCAATGCCCAAAAGTCGTAACCCTATGTATTTTCTTATTAACCTCATCAACAGCAATAATAGTGATAGTATTTAACTTTTTAAAGTGTATATATTATTTCCATTGCTAAATAATAATATTAATGACATGGAAATTGGCTGATACAATAAGGAAGCGAAAAAAATATTGCGGCCTGAGGAAATGATTAATGTGTAGTAATAAGCTGAAAAAGGTGTGTTTTACTGTAAGTGTATTCTCATTTATCAAGAGAATCAATAAAGAAACTCTTGATAAAATTTGAATGAGTTTTGGTGTTTCAATATTTTATGAAATTGGCTAAGCTTTATGGCCATTCATTATTTTGAAACGTATTTCGCTTTCTGCTTTACCAAAGAACCTAACCTCTTCTGCACTTCCATACCCTACTTCTTTTTCGCCTTTGGCTAATCTATCCATTACCGAAATAGTAAATTCCTTTACGTCTACACCGTAAGTATGTAATCCTTTGCCTCCTAAATCTGTATTTACAGCAGGAGGTATAATTTCGAGTACATCAATGCCCGAATCAGTTAGTTGATGTCTTAATGATAAGGTGAAAGAATGTATGCCTGCTTTTGTAGCGCTATAAACAGGAACCGCGGCATATGGGACAAAGGCCAGACCGGAGGTAACGTTTATAATTGTTGCATGAGGTTTTTGCTGCAAGTGGCTTAATAGTAAAGCAGTGAGGTGAATAGGTGCTTCTAGGTTAATCTTTATTTCTCCCTGAAAATTTTTCCAGTTTGTAGAGCTCAATTCATTGAAATTAATGAATTGTTGCATGCCTGCATTATTAACCAAAATATTGAGTTGAGGATATTCTACTCTTATTTTTTCGGCCAACTGCTGGCGTGCCTCGGCCTTACTTAAATCACAAACGAAGGTGTGCAAGTTAGGCATAGCTTCCTTGGCTTCACTGAGTGCCTCTGCCCTTCTGCCGCAAATTATCACTTCATTACCACGATTGTAAAAATATCTAGCTATTTCTAGTCCTATTCCACTACCGCCTCCTGTTACAAGTACAGTGTTATTTTTGATCTTCATTTCTAGAAAGTTTAGATATTAATGACTAGCGCCTCCGTTTACTAATAAGTGTTGGCCATTAACAAATGAAGATAGGTCGCTGGCAAAGAATTCTGCTACATTGGCTACATCATCTACATGAGCCATTCTTTTCATAGGATTGGCTTCTATTAGCCATTTGATAGATGGTTCGTTATGATCTGTAAAGATGCCGGCATCGCTAACGGCATATGGTATAATGGAGTTTACCGTAATGCCACGGTGTCCAATTTCCTTTGCTAAAACTTCTACAAAATATTTAGGTGCCGTTTTACTTCCACCATAAAGTGCTACGCCCTCAAAAGGATAAACCGTGGTGCTAGAAGATACATTGATGATGCGTCCGCCATCTGCTACGTGCTTTGCCGCCTCTTGCAAGGTGAAAAATGTACCTTTAGTATTAATGCTAAAGAGCTTTTCAAACTGTTCTTCAGTAATGTCATCTACCGGTACATCTACAAGCTCTACGCCTGCATTAGCCACTACAATATCGATTTGCTTAAAAGTAGCTTTTGCTTCCTGAAATAATTGTTTAACCTCTTCTGGCTTGCTAACATCTGCTTTCACAGCAATAGCCTCAACGTTTTTAGCCTTTATGGCTTTCAAAACCTCTTCTGCTGCAGTTTTATTATTTGTGTAATTTAGTACTATGTTGGCTCCTAAAGAAGCGTACCTTTCTGCAATAGCTTTACCTAATCCTCGGCTAGATCCAGTGATGATGGCTACTTTATTTTGTAGTGTATTCATATTAATTGACTTTATGGTGAAATGGTTCTCAAGCAACAGCTTGGTATAAGACTAGTTGCTTGAGAAGGTAAGTATGGAATGTTTTTGCAGCTAAACAGTAAATTAGGCCATAGCTGCATTAGCCCCGATGCTTTGGCCAGAAATCCATTTGGCTTCGTCTGTAGCTAAAAATGTTACCACTTGTGCTATTTCTTCAGGAGTACCCAAACGCTTGAATGCATTGTTAGAGGCTATCTGTGCTATCAGTTCTTCTGACTTTCCTTGAAGGAATAAATCTGTACCTGTAGGGCCAGGCAACACACAGTTAACATTTACACCTCTTGCTCCTATTTCTTTAGCGAATACTTTAGAAAGTTGTTCTACAGCGGCTTTGGTAGCAGAATAAACTCCGTAGGTCGGGAAAATAGTGCGTGTAACGGTTGAAGATAGATTAATGATGCTTCCATTATCGGCTAATTTGGTAGCAGCCTCTTGCAAAGCATAAAATACTCCTTTAAAATTAATATCGATTTGTTTTTCTAGCTGTTCATCGCTTAAGTCTTTAACCATGGCATTGAGCATAACACCAGCATTATTAACCCAAATATCTACTTTACCAAAATGGCTAATGGTTTCGTCAAATAGGCGAGTTACGTCAGCTTTTTTGCTTACATCGGCCTGAATAACTTTAGCTTCACCACCTTTTTCTTGTATGGCAGTAAGCACTTCTTCTGCCGCTTCTTTATTTCCATTATAATTGATTACAACTTTTGCTCCTGCTTGTGCTAGTCTTAGTGCAATGGCTGCACCTATTCCTTTTGAAGAACCGGTTACTACGGCTACTTTTTCTGTTAGTGTACTCATCTTTGTTGTTATTAAAATTTGATGGTACAAAGATGAGAATCACTTACTGCATGGCTGATGCGAATAGTTAAGGAAGAGTTGCAAATATCTAAGGTGGGCTAAAAAAGATACTTTTTACGATAGCTAGCAGGGCTTTCGCCACTTTGCTTTTTAAAGTAATTACTGAAGTGAGCACTTTCTAAGAATCCCATTTGGTTGGATATTTCTTTGATACTTAGCGAAGGGTTTTGCAAAAGTATTTTTGCTGTAGAAATGGCTTTTTCGTTGATCCAATGGAGCATAGACTTTCCGGTTTTATTACTAATAACATTGGAGAGGTAATTTACATGGAGGTTTTGCTGATCAGCAAAATATTGTACACGCATGGGCTGCTCCATGGTGCCTTCCAACACGGCCTTAAAATAATGTTCTACATTTAATTTGAAATTTTTTACTATTTGAGAGCTACGGTTACCTTCATAAATAGGGTTATAGTCTAAATAGCAATATTCTTTTATGATCCATAATAACGCTACAAGCAAGCTGCCAATCACTTTTTTTTGAACAGCCGTAGGAGTTAAAAACTCTTGTTCTATGAGATTGTAAAGGCGCTCTACTCTTGCAAATTGATCTTGGGTTAAAACCCGCGGGCGTACGGTTTCTGTTAGTAGGTAAGGAAATTTTTCAAAGATGTCGCTATCCGTATATTCCTTGAGAAAAGCCTCATCAAAAGTAATGAGGCGGGCATCGGAAAGGCGTGTCCATTCAAAGGTTCTGAAGTTACCAGGGTTAGTGAAATATACGGTTCTGTTTTTAACCGGAAAAGCATGGTCATCTATGGTGTAGCTTCCATCTCCGTCTTTGCTAAACAGAAAATTGTAGTAGTTGGGTCTAAAACTTTGAGTACGATATGGTAATTCTCTAATAGAATCTTGAACATGATGTATCGTAAATCCATTTACTGAGTTATTTGGAGTTTCCGTAATCCCCATTTTATCGTAGAACTCGTGTAGATTCTCTATACTATTAAGATCCATAGATTGGTTTTGGAAGTGGTTAACTTAGGAAAAGCGAATTTAACAAATTAATTTCACTAGGCTTAATAGTAGGTTTTGTTTGATTATCGCCTTTAGTTAAATTAAAGTTGTAACCTTGGGCAGCCATCTATTGCCTAAGCTATTTGAAGGATTTACGAAATTCTAGTGGAGTTTGTCCGGTAATTTTTTTGAACAATTTACTCAGTGACTGCGAATGTTCGAAACCTAGTTCGTAAGCAATCTCGCTTACGCTTAGGCTGGAAAGTGAGAGCTTTTCTTTGGCCTTCTCTATTATTTTATTCTGTATGTGCTGTTGCGTATTCTGTTTGGTATACATTCTTAAAACACTGCCCAGATAATTAGCTGAGATATTAAGTTCTGAGGCAATCATGTTAACAGAAGGAATACCATTTTGTACTGATATATCTCTATCAAAGTAACCAGACAGCACTTGTTCAAACCTAGCCACTAACTCCACATTATTTTTCTTACGAGTTATAAATTGGCGTTCATAAAATCGCTCAGAATAGATCAGCAACATTTCCAATTGTGCAACAATCAGCTCCTGACTAAAACGATCTATATTGGATTGATATTCCCGTTCTATATTCTTAAGAATCTCTACAATAACTGCCTCCTCCTTCTCAGAAAGGAACAGTGCCTCATTAGCGGCATATTGAAAGAAATCATATGACTTCATTTTCTTTGCCAAAGCAGTACCGAATAGAAAATCAGGATGAATAAGTAATAACCATCCGGATGGCTCAACTTCCACTTTAGGGTTTATCTCAATTTTGAGAAACTGCAATGGCGATACAAAAGTGAGCACCCCGGCATCAAAATCGTAAGATTGCTGCCCGTAATTGAATTTGGCATTAACATTTCGCTTCAACCCAACTGAGTAGAAGCTTTGTATCCACTGTAGTTCATGATCATTAACAGGGTATTGTACCTTACTATAATCAATCAGACTTATTAATGGATGCTCAGCCGCTGGCAGGTCGCAAAATTGATGAAACTCTGATATAGAGTTGAAACGAAATGTCTTTTCCATAGATACTAAAGCATAAATTTAAACCTCTTTGTAGAATATCATACCGCCATGGTATAATATTCCACTTTTAAACTCTCCATCAGCGGTAAACCCAGTGTCATCTTTATAATCGATGTGATTCCCTGACACTTTGTAACTTCCCTGATAAGCACTTTTTCTAGAGCCACGAGCTTCATCGTATCTCATTGTTGGTAACAATTCATGACGGATATGCCCATCTTCAGTTACCCAAATACCTATATACTTTTTGGTTTCTTCTATTGTTTTTTCCATTGACTTTAATTTTTACTTGAAATCAAGCTTCAACTTAAAGTGCTTTTTGAGCCGTAGGTCTCACCACTAATTCATTCACATCTACATCAGTAGGTTGAGCTATGGCAAAGGCAACGGCCTTAGCTATTGCCAAACCTGGAATAGTATCCTTTCGGAACGTTTCGATAGCCATTTTCTTTAATTCCGGATCTGATATGGTATTGGGCAGCTCTGATTCTGTAGCTCCCGGAGCCACTAAAGCTACGCGTATATTTCTACTAACCTCTTGCCTAAGACCATCTGAAATGGCTCTTACCGCAAACTTAGTAGCACTATAAACTGTAGAAGTAGGCCCTACCCAACGATCACCTACAGAAGTGATATTAACAAACTGCCCGCTGTCTTTTGATTCAAATACAGGAAGTGCCGCTGCAATACCATGCAATACACCTTTTACATTTACATCTATCATCTGGTGCCACTCTGCTATTTTGTAATTATTGATCATAGATAAGGGCATAAGTCCGGCATTGTTAACAAATACATCTAACGTGCCGTACTTTTCAATAGCATAATCTACAAATGCCTTTACATTATCTGGCTGAGTCACATCCAAACTAGTATAAACTGCTTCTCCACCATTTTCTTGGATCGAATTAGCAATTACCTCCAGGTTTACAGTTCTTCTTGCTCCTAATACCACTTTAGCTCCTAAGGAAGCTAAATGTCTGGCAATAGCCTCACCTATACCACTGCTAGCTCCTGTAATCGCCACTACTTTACCTTTTACATTTTCCATCTTTTTTTGATTTTATGTTAAAAATGATAATGCAAAAGTGAGGTAAGGCAGAATCAAAAGTGTGGCTCAACCCGTGTTGGATGTATCCAAATCGTGAGTGAATAATAAATTCAAATTATAACATGCCACTTATTTACTTTATGTTGTAATTACAGAAAACTATCGGAATCATACTTTTCATTAGTTTACTCTGTTGCATATGCGCTGATACATAGCCACTCTCCTGAAATGTAGTGTTTATAAAATTACTTAGCTCAGTTTTTTCCTGATTCTACTTAATGAAGATTGAGTAATGCCTAAGTAAGAAGCCAAATAAGAAAGAGGAATTCTATTGGCCAGCTTAGGAAACTTATCAAAGAAGGACAGGTAACGTTCTGTGGCATCTTCGGTCATCATAGGACTTATTTTATTCACTTTTTCGGCTAATGATTTGGCCGTGATCTTGGCAATTATATTGTCCCATTCAATAATGGTCATGGAAAGATCATTCATTGTGTCCTTTGACAAAGCTATATATTTACAGTCGGTTATGGCTTGAATGTATTCAGTAGCAGGAATCCCTTGATTATAACTATTGATGTCAACGATAAAATTGTTTTCATCAAAAAAGTATTTGGTCACTTCATTGCCTTTGTTGTTAAAATAGCACACTCTCATTATACCTTCGAGCAGAAATATAATCTCTTTGGGCGTTTTGCCGGCTTCTTGATAGTATTCATCTTTGCTTATTTGTTTGAAAACAAGTTTGCTGATGATATATTCAATTTGCTGCTGGTTTAAGTTTCCGAACCGTAATAAATAGTCAATAATGTTCTCCATATGGCATTTATTTCATTTGGCTCATCACCATTTTGTCAAATATGCGGTCAGATAAGATTTTACGCATAAATAGAAATGGTTTGGCGTTGCTCGCGGCATAGCGGGCTTTAGGTTTTTTAGCCTCTATTCCTTTTTTTATAAGCTTTGCAATAGCAATAGGCTCAATGGATTGCTTGGCAGTTTCTGCATATGCTTTTGCCACATTTTTTGCCAAATGTTGATATACTGTTTTTCCTGATACCCTCATCAAATCATCGGTGCCGTTGCCTATCATTTCTGATTTGGTTCCTCCTGGTTCAATTACAATTACATCAATATCAAATTGTTTTAATTCTAAACGAAGGCAGTCGCTCAAACCTTCTATGGCAAACTTGCTGGCATGATACCAATTGCCTAGTGGTAAACCCACCTTGCCTCCTATCGATGATATATTAATGATTTTTCCGTATTTGTGTGCCCTCATTTTTGGTAAAACCAACTGTGCTAAACGGGCGCTGCCAAATAAATTAATATCCAATTGATTTTTAGCTTCTGTCATGGATACATCTTCTAAAGCTCCATAAGAGCCTAAGCCCGCGCTATTGACTAAAATATCAATTTTTTCTGCTTCATTGAAAATATCATTTATGCAAGTGACCATGCTTTCATCGTTAGTTACATCTAATACTATAGGCTTTACTCCATGCTTGGTCAGCTCGTTTAATTTTTCTTTTCTACGAGCTGCTCCATATACATTGTACCCGTTTTGGGCTAAATAAATTGCGGTAGCTTTGCCTATTCCTGCAGATGCGCCTGTTACTAATACTGTTTTTACCATTACTTATTACGATTAAATTTACAATGGTAAAATTGATGCTTATAGAATTGAAATCATTTGCCATTTGACAAAAAGCAAATTTCACTAGCAAATATTATCCCTTTCACTAGCCACTTACCCTTGGGGAATGATGGCTTTAGGGAAAAGATGTCAACAGCCTTTTTAGTGTGGCGGGAATTATGTGAGGTTATTCATCTGAGATGAGTTTTTTTATATCATAGTCAAATCGGAGTACTTTCATATTCCATAAAGTTAATGTTTGTGTAGCTGTAATGTTATTATTTTGGCTAGTCACAACTAATTTGTCTTTGAAAGAGCGGATAAACTTAGTCCATAACTGACCTTTTGAATCTCTAAGGGTGAAGTAAAACCCACTGTCTCCAATTTTTCGCCCTGATGAATCTAATATAAGTGCTCCATTATCTGCAACCTCAGGCTTTAAAATGACCGTGGCATTGCCATTGGGTAATGGAAATACAGCTTTGATACAAGTTTGGCCATTTGAAATAGTACAAACGCTATACACTCCTGAATATACAACCTGACCCGTTGATTTAAGGCTTCTAAACCAAATGGTTCGTTGCACTTCTTGGGTTTTGGAATCTAGTAATTTTATTATGTCGTTGGTAAGTCCTGATGCATTTTCTATGTCGTCAATTGGTACGTTAAGCTGTTCAATTCTATTGCTAAAGATTCTTTTAATTAAAATGCCGAAAACTTTGAAAATAGGATTCCATTTTGCTTTAAGCGATAAATCATAATTGGATGTGTTTTGATAAAAATCAATGACTTTAGGAGATAATTTCTCTAGTTCATTAGCGGGTAAATTGAGTTGGTCTATTGATTCAATTAAACCCTGATCTTGCCTTTGCGGAGCAATGAACAGATTTTCATCTTTAGCTAATTGTTTTATAAATTTCACTCCTATGCCATTTGTTGTTCCAAAGGGGCCTAACAGCCATTGATCTATAGGGGATTGTATCTTTTCTCCAAAAAGGATAACCCATTGCTGCGTTATCCAATCTTGTATGCTTTGGTTTTTGGAGGCTATGGCCATATTATGAAACGTTAGGAACAAAATTTGATTGGCCTTTCCACTGGCCAAACTCCCCAATGGGTTTAAACCTTAATGTGGTAAATTCAAAATGAAAATCCTTTCTATCTCTTTCCTTCATGGCGTTAGAATGTCTTTTTGGTTTTTCTACTGGGCTGTGGCCTCGTACCATATCTGTCATTTCTTTTTCAGTTTTCCATATAGAAAAGGTAGATACGGTGTTGGGAAATTTCACAGAGGCAAGTGAAAGTGTGGTGCCCGGGTGATCTCTAACCAGTTTTTCTACTGGCCTTCCCCAATGGATAAACCTAGGCACTGCCAAAGGTTTCATTCTGGCAATGGTCACGGCCACCACTGGAGAATTAGCGCTTTCTATATGGTTTTTGTGCTCTGGAATGTTGAACCCACTAAATTTTCCCCATTCTCGCACAAAAGATAAGCGTACTTGCCACCCTTCCGATAGAATTTTTCCAAATGAATCCACTTTCAAATAGTTTTCTAGTGCGTCTTCATTTTCCCATTGCATGAAAAGAGCTACTTCGCCTATTAAAACCCTTGAAGGAGAAAAAATGGGTGCCCCTAAGGTCATAGCCGTCATGTATTCTGAATGGATCAGTCCTTTGGTATCGCTAGAAATAGGATTAAAGCAGATCCTTTTTAGAGCGGAAAAAAAAGGAATTTGTAGCAAATGGTAAGAGAAAACAGTCATAGCATACTGGTTGAAATATAGATACTGTTATAGTTACAAATTTTAAATTTAGAGCTATGTAATGTCTTTTAAACTTATCGCTACAATAACTTCGTCAAGAAATTAACCGCATTTTTATAGGCTATGCGGTCACATATTTCAGTGCCGAATTTGGCTTCTACCGCAGAGCTTATTGCTTGATAGCAACTAGCGTTTTCATGTTCTTTGAAAAAAAATGGGATTCTTGTTTTGTCGGGGTGGTTTTTGTGGTGGAAAAAATCTGCGCCATAGCTGATAGCATTTTCAGCGCCAAGCTTTAAGCCATAATCTATATGTTCGTAAAGAGCTTCAGGTTCATCGTTATTCACAAAAGCCCTCAAGAAATTCACTCCAATTAAGCCCTGTTTATTAATTATTTCTTGGGCTATTTCATCGGGTAGGTTGCGAGGATGATCAAAAATAGACCTATAATTTGAGTGGCTGGCAATAATGGGCACATTGATGTTATGCTTGCCTATATAGTTGAGAATATCATGAGCCAGCTGATCGCTTGTATGAGAAAAATCTATTGCAATATTTTTGTTATCTAAATAGTCAATTAAAGCTTTTCCATCATTTTTTAAACCAATTGAGGTGTAATTACCACCGCCAAATCTATTTTCTAAATGATGTGTAAGGCCAATATAAAATAGACTCCCTACATTCTGCTTGATTGTTTCCAGGTTATTAAAACCTTCACCTAACGTAATGTTCTCATCACAAAAAGCCGAAGCATTTTCTATAGAAGCGATCATGCCTATACCTTCGCTGTTATTGAGGTCTGTTAAATGATGCTTTTGTATAGCATATAGTTGGTTTTCATTTAAACATAAATTATGAAAAATTTCACTCTGTTCAATACCTGTTTTATGGCTATTGGGCTGTGTAGGAGTAAAAATGGCCATTACTTGTAATTTTACATTCCCTTGTTGTAAGTATGGAACAGAACAGCCCAAAGCTTTATCATCAATACTTGTATTAGGTCTTGTTAAATGAATTAATAAATCGCAATGGAGGTCTATAATTGTTTTTTTCATAGTTTAATCTGGCTAGGACTAAGCGAGTAGCTTTGTCATTAGTTTGGGTATGGAACTTGACTGTTAAGGTACCAAAATTATTCCAGAGAGAGCCATCCATTAGTTATAGATGAGTATGTTTGAGCCTGAATAAGAGCTAAATGTATTGGTCGTTTTAGCAGTGGTGTATTTTGCACCTAAAATTCTTCAGTACTTAATTTCATATCCATTGTGATGAATTGATAAATGCAAGTAGCTTCTTATTATGTTATCACTCCCGAATAAACCGTTTCACTTTTAATTGGTCTGTTCTACATATAACTATAAGCATTGTTTTAATTTTAAATAATGGCAATCAACTAATTAATGCTTAAGTTCGCGACTTAGATCATATATAATTTCGTCAAACGGAATATGGTTGCATGCTACATGTATTAAAAGGGAATCCGGTGTAAATCCGGAGCTGTCGCGCAACTGTAATTAACTTTAAGGCTTTTATTATAATTATATCCACTGTTATTATAATGGGAAGGATGATAAAAGCTGTTATAAGTCAGGAGACCTGCCTTATTCCGAGATGGCTTTGCTTTCGCGATTTGAAGTATAAAGTCAGGATTTGATGCATGCAAGTCAGGGGTATTCTGTGTATAAGCTTTTGACGTGGCATGCCTGCTCCTACCTACCTTACCATCCGCTTATCAATGCAAAGTAGAGTTTATAAATGACTTATTAAAGCAGACTCAAGCTTACCGTGATTGCACGTGGTTTAAATTCCATGTGTAGTAATGTTGATGCATGAGTTGTGGTTAAAGAAAACCGAACTTATTAATACATTTATGAATTTATTAAAACCAAACCCTACCATCTGGAAAACGCTTCTTGGCGTTTTATTATTTTCTTTTGTGCATTTATCTGTACAATCCCAGAGCGCTGCTGGCAAAGTGGCTGATTCGCAAGGTGTGCCACTGGCCTTTGTTAGTTTGTGGGTAAAAAACACAAATATAGGAGCCACCACCAATGCAGAAGGAAAATTTACCATACCCAAAATAAAAAAAGGAAGTTATGAGCTAGTGGCTTCTAGTATTGGCTATAAAACTACTACTCTACCTTTAGAAATTGTAGACGATAATACCGTGGTAATTTCAGTGGTGTTACAAGAGGAAGCTACTAACCTTGACGAAGTGCAAGTAGTAGGCAATAGAGAATGGGTGAGTGAAAGCTTAAACAAGATAGATGTACCGCTGAAGTATTTGCCAATTACAGCTAATAGCATAGACAAAAATATGCTTATGCAAAGAGGTGTAGATAATCTTGGTGATGCAGTAAAAAGTACGCCTGGAGTAAGGCCTATCAATAGGTACGGAGGGTTTCAAACCTTCAGAATACGAGGTTTTAACAATTTTGTTTTGTTAGTAGATGGTGTACGTGATGAAAGACATACTATTTCTACCAGTGCGCCCAGCACTAACTTGGCTAATGTGTCACGTATAGAAGTATTAAAAGGACCCGCTTCGGTATTATTTGGACACTCGGCCTTAGGAGGCGTTATTAATATTGTGAGAAATCAGCCTACAGATCAGTTTGAAGCAAATTTTTCAGCCTCTTATGGCAGTTTTGATACTAAGAGAATGCGAGCAGGTGCAGGAGGTCCTTTAACTGACCGATGGTCTTACAGAGTAGACTTTGGTATGTCCGAAACAGAGGGATACAGAGATTTTGGCACCAGTACTAATAATTTTTACACGGCATTTAGATACAAGTCTGAAAAGAATGATGTTTTGGATATTCGAGTAGGCTTGAATAAGGATCACTACGATACAGACACGGGTATACCTGTACTTAGTGATGGTAGTCTTGTACCCAGTATGGATAGAGATACAAGATATAATGACCCCCAAGATTTTTTAAATAATACTAGATATGATTTTCAGGTTCGTTACACAAAAGAGATCAACGAGAACTTAAAGTTAACAGATCACCTGTCATATTACTGGGATGATATCGATTATTTCTCTACAGAAGAGCTCACGATTAATGCCACCCAAGATAGCTTAATAAGGTCATTCCCTTTTTATTTCAATCATAGAACCAAGCCTTTACAAAATCAGCTAGAGTTGACTTATGATGTTAATACATCTAAAATTCAGCATAAACTATTGGCAGGTTACTCGGTGAGTATACTAGACCGTAAAACTTATAGGGGCGATATCTTCGGGCCAGGTAAAAACACAACAGTAGCCATTAACAACCCTATTCTTAATCAAGGGTTTTTAGGTTATAGAGATACCAATTTTCAGGGTAAAGACGAAACTGTACATGGACTTTACCTACAAGACTGGTTGAACTTGGGCAATCATTGGAAAGCTTTAATAGGTTTAAGATATGATATTTTTAGAGGTACCTACTATACCGATCAGGTAGATGAAGGTAGAAATGTAACCGAAAAAGGAGAAAGAACAGATATTCCATCTAGTGCATTTACATATAGAGCAGGATTAGTGTATCAGCCATTGAGCAATGTATCTTTTTATAGCGGCTATTCTACCTATTTTAAACCATCGAGAACAATAACAGGTGATGGCGAAGTATTTGACCCTGAAAAGGGATTTCAGGCTGAACTTGGCAGTAGAATAAATCTCAATTCAGTAATGAAGCTTACCGTTTCTGGATATTATATTAAAAAGAAAAACATAGTAGAAGGCCTTGGTGGCGGAGTTTACCGACAGATAGGTGTGGCAGACTCCAAAGGTGTGGAGCTTGAAATTATAGCTAATCCTGTGGATGGTTTACAGCTTACTGCGGGCTATGCATTCAATAAGGCTAAGGTAAGAGGCTACGACAATAACGATGATAACCCTATCGCTGGTAATGACATTGCTTATGCTCCTGATCACTTAGCCAATGTATGGGCTAATTATCAAATACAACGTGGAGTATTAAAAGGTGCAGGACTGAGTGCCGGTTTCAGTTATACAGGTGAAAATTACACCAACTCTAATAACGCGTACCTGCTAGAGGGCTACTATACTTTAGATGGTAGTGTGTTTTATAATTATGGCAATGGTCAAATTAGGTTAAATGTAAATAACATAACTGATCAAGCTTATTATCACGATGCCATTTATGGTAATCAATTCTTTCCTGGTGCTACTAGAAATTTCTTAGTAACAGTAGCCTACAATATAAAATAAATGAAAGGTAAAATTGTAAAGAAGATCACCCGGTGGATGTACATCATTCACCGGTATCTTGGGTTTGCACTCAGCCTACTTTTCTTAATGTGGTTTCTTTCAGGTTTTGTAATGATGTATAAAAGTTTTCCTTATTTAAACGAGGAAGAGTACAATGCAAAAACTGAGTCTATCAACTTGAGCAGTACTTTACAAACACCAGAAGAAATAGCGAACAGACATCACCTTGAAGGAAAGGTATGGAGAGAGTTAAAGTTGGTTAATGTAAATGCAAGACCAGTTTATATTTTCACTAATACTGAAGGTAATTTAATGTGCTACTATGCTGATTCTGGAGATACATTTAACGGCATTACGGCAACTGAGGCTCGTGAAATTGTTCATCGTTATAACGGGAATTCAAGTGGGTTAGGTCCTGTTGAGGTGATTAATGAATTAGATCAGTGGATTCCCCGGACTAGATTTTTGCCCTACCTCCCCGCTTATAAAGTTTATGATACTGAAAATAACAATACTGTATTTTATGTATCATCTGTGACTGGAGAGATATTCCAAAAGCTTGATAGCACAGATAAGTTTTGGGCTTGGTTGGGGGCTATTCCGCATTGGATTTATTTTAAGGATTTACGGATACATGGCGAACTATGGAGCAACACCATTATAGTGTTGAGTGGCTTGGGCGTGCTGATGTGCTTAGCAGGAATTTTTATGGGGATAGTCCGGGTAAAAAAAAGAAGAAAAAATGCTTTGGACTTTACACCGTACAAAAAAGTTTGGTTTAAATGGCACCACTATACAGGGTTTGTTTTTGGTGTTTTTGTATTTACATGGATTCTAAGTGGCCTATTCTCTATGAACCCCATGAGTTGGAGTCCTTCTCTGGCATTGAATAGTGAGGCTTCTAGTATTTGGCAGGGAGGAAACATAAGTCCTGAGACGTATACTCAAAGGTTGAATATTGAATCTCAGTCCATAGTGAGTGTTAGTTATAAGCAATTTGCAGGCATTGCATATGGCGTGTACACTTTAAAAAATAGCTCTTATGGTTGTTATGTATTTGATAGTAGTAATACAAATGGCTTTTCTCAGCCACAGTTGGTAGAGCAAATAAAACTATTGCACCCAAAAGATATGGTAGCAGCAGTGCAGCTGTTAACTCAGTATGATGCTTATTATTACGACAAGCACCACAAACTGCCTTTGCCTGTACTAAAGGTGCGCATGGCCGATGCTAATGAAACAACTTATTATATAGATACAATAAGAGCCAGAGTATTAAAAAGATATGAGGCTGCTAGCCGTCTCAACCGGTGGTTATACCATGGCCTGCATAGCCTTGATTTTCCTTTTTTATATAACAAGCGGCCTTTGTGGGATGTGATCATGTTTATATTACTGATTGGAGGAACTGCGGCCAGCTTTACAGGTTGTATGCTAACATATAAATGGTTGCTGAGGAAGTTCAGTAAAGGACATCGAAAATTTAATACCTGACTTCTTGGTGCTAGAAAATACCTATTGTATTAATAATTGTAAATATTAAAGAATAAGTACATGAGGAGGTGTTGAGGAAATAATCAATTATATTATTATATAAAAAGTAATGATAACCTTAATAACTACAAGATGTACAAACACGAACAAAAATACTGCCCTAGCTGTAATCAAGAGTTTGAATGTAAGGTAGGTGATGTTTCTCGTTGCCAATGTAACACTGTAGAAATTAGTATAGAGCATAGTAATTTCTTTAATGCTAAGTATGATGATTGCTTATGTGCCAACTGCATGAAAGCACTGCGTACCGAATACAATGTAATGCAACACAAAAAGAAGTTAGAAAAACTGTTGGGTAACAATTATAAATAGATTTATTATGAATATAGAAGACAGAATCAACTCTTCAAAAACAAGTGTTTTTAATGCTGTATTTCCTAATACCACCAATCATTATGATACCTTGTTTGGAGGAAAGGCCATGCAGTTAATGGATGAGGTAGCGTTTATTACTGCCACACGTTTTAGTCGAAAAAAAATGGTGACCATTAGTAGTAATAGAATTGATTTTAAAAGGCCAATACCTGCGGGCACTATCATAGAAATAGCTGCGGAAGTGTCTGAAGTAGGTAATACCAGTTTAAAAGTGAATGTAGATATTTTTGTTGAAGAAATGTATTCTGAAGAGCGTTACAAGGCAATAAACGGAGAATTTACTTTTGTAGCTATTGATGATAATAAAAATGCTATACCTGTAATCCCGAAGGAAATTATTGATGTTTTATGATTTCATAATGCCCTATTGGTACTAGTTAACTCTCCAAATATTATTGTAATAAATCCCATTATGAACAAACATATTTTGTGGGTTAAACTAGGCAAGCACTAATGGTTTTAATCAAAGAAATAATCATTAGCATTACTCCTAAAGTTCTTTATTTTTTTCTATATCAGACCAGAATAGGTTGCACTTAGTTGTGTATTAAAAGGGCCAGTTGTGGGTGAATCCCGATTGTGGCCTGAAAACCCGTCAGTGGAAAGAGACTAAAGAAGCACTTATGGAGATGGTCAATGCAGCCAGAGAAATGAGACTACATAAAAATGTAGCAATTGACTATTAATAAACTATGTTAAGGAAAAGGGTTTTCTACCTTAACATGCATTAAGTCTTTTTTTCTAAAGAGATAAGATAAATTATGCCTAGCTTAGCCCCCATTATGAATTTGAAACAATTAGGTATATCTTTTTTACTGCTGACTCTGGTCAGTATACAGTGCTTTAGGGCACCGATTACCTATATGGCCTTTAAAATTCAGCAAGAATATATTGCAAGCAATTTATGTGAAAACAGATTTGAGAAGATATCTATCTGTAAAGGTTCATGTATTTTGGTGAAGTCTTTGAAAGAAACTCAAAGGCAATCAAAAGATCCTTTAAAAGTGTCTTTCTCTTTCAAAGAAGTGTTATTCACAAAAAGTGAATTTATAAATATTATAGATGATTTAAGAGGTGATTTATTTGAGATAGAACAAGTCCCTTACTTCAATTTATATTCATTTTTATCACACTGCCTTATCTTTCACCCTCCGCAGCAGTAGTATACTACATTATTAGTTTTAGTTGAATTGGCTATCAATATGATTTATTGAGAAAGGTCAATACATGCTTTTATTTAAATTTTTCAATACAGTTATACTACTATTTATACAAAATGAAATATTCATATATACTCCTATTTGCCTTTGCTTTATTTTTAATCTCTTGTAATGATGATGATAGTCAGGTTATAGAAAAAGAGGTGCCTGTTTATCCCGGATCATTGAGTCTCAATGTAAACCATGTTTTTGATAATGAGGATTTTGAGCTGGGCAAAACATATACTAATGTAAATGGAGAAAAAGTAATGTTCAGCCAATTGAGGTATTGGTTGTCTAATATAATACTTACAGACACGGCTGACCAGCAAGTGGCTATTCCTAATTCATATTTTTTGATTGAACATGCTCAAGGCGAGGTAGCTCATAGTAATGTAGTGCTGCCCGATACTATAAGAGAACAAATCAACATAGCGGTTGTAGCACCAGGGGTTTACAATAAGATACAATTTGCCATTGGTGTAGATGCATATTACAATGATAATTTGAGCAGATCAGCCGGAGAGTTAAGCCTGCTGCAAAACATGTCTAACAGCAGTTGGATGTGGCATACCAGTTATTTGTTTAGCCGTGCCGATGGAGAATTAGTTGTAAACAGCGATACCGTGTCCTTTAAATTTGATACTGGTACTAACGAGCTGTATAAAATTGTAGAAATGGAATTGTCTCAGCCTCTCAAAATAGGCGATAGTGCTGATGCCTTCATCAATATTCAATGTGATGTAAATAAGTTGTTTGAGGGCTTGTCTGTTTCCAATTTGGAGAAGGATGAAGATGGTGTATTCATAATTAATGCTACCACGCCTACAAATATGGCACAACTGGCCAATAATTATAGTTTATCATACAGTTTGAAGTAATCGGTTGAAGCATTGAGACATGCGTTTCGATAAGATTATCCCCATCATTATTATCATGGTGATGATGGGGTGTAATTCTGAATCAGATGAAGTTATGGATCCCATACCTTCACCTGATTTTGAATTGCCAGTACCGAAAAATTTCCCAGCACCAACCCTTGATGAGGAGAACCGGCCTACCACAGCAGGTATAGCCTTAGGTAAAATGCTCTTTTTTGACACTAACCTATCAGGCAATGGAAAAGTGGCTTGTGTTACCTGTCATCTGCCAGAAATGGCCTTTGCTGATGGAGAAGCGTTAACCACGGCTGGCGTTAGTGGCAAACCATTATTAAGGCACTCTCCTGCCCTTTTCAACTTGGCTTGGGCTAATAATTACTTTTGGGATGGTGGCGCTAAAAATCTGGAATCACAGGTGTTTGGTCCATTAACCAATGAAAATGAAATGGATGCTGATATTGCTCAAATAGTAGATTACTTACGATCAGAGGATACCTATAAATCATTGTTTTTAGAAGCTTTTGAAGATAGTGTGGTAACCTATCAGAACGTGGCTCGAGCTATAGCACAGTTTGAACTAACTCTTATTTCTGGTAATGCTAAATATGACCAGTATGTGAGAGATGAAGGTGTAGAACTATCAGCGGAGGAGTTAGACGGATTAAAATTGGTGCACCAGCATTGCACACCTTGTCATAAGACTGATCTTTTTACAGATTATAGTTTTCATAACAATGGACTCGATTCCGTTTTTAGCAGAGAAGCAGAGTTGGAAGGGCTAGGCAGAGGAAGAATAACTTTCAATGATCAGGATAACGGAAAATTTAAAACGCCATCGTTGCGCAACCTGTCATATACTGCCCCCTATATGCATGATGGTAGGTTGGGTACATTAGAAGAAGTAATCAACCATTATTCTGAAGGAATAGTGGTTAGCCCAACGCTAGATATAAGCATTCCTGCGGATGGAATGCAATTTACGAAAGAACAAAAACGCTCTATAATAGCATTTCTACATACTTTAAATGATGTAGATATAAAATATTGATGTATGAGCATTACAAGGATTTAACGATGCCTAATAAAGGCCAAAAATATTTAAAATGAAACAAATACTTATCAAGCTGTTGATGTGCAGTAGCTTATTCAATGTAATTATTCCATCGCATGCACAAGATGGCCCCTCACATGATAAACTAATGAAAATGTCCATGGAGCAAGCCCATCATGATACAGTTAAAATTGCCATTTTACTATATCAAGATGTGGTAATTCAGGACTTTGCAGGCCCTATGGAGGTGTTTTCTAAAGCTAAAAATCTTACCAATAACAGTTATGAGATTTTTACCATAGGGTTAAATTCTAAAGACATTAATACAGAAAACCAATTGTTGCATCTAAAAGCTGACTATACCCTTGAAGATGCTCCTGCGGCAGATTATTTGATTATACCTGGTGCCAGTATGCCGGTCATCAATGCATTGATGACTGATTTAAAATTAAAATCTTTCATTAATGCTTGGGGTAATACTAATGCTGACGCCAAGACCGTGGCAATATGTACAGGTTCTTATTTGCTGGCCAATACAGGTAAGCTCAACCACAAGAGGGCAACAACTCATTTTTTTGTGGCTGATGATTACGCTAGTCTATTTCCTGAGGTGGAAGTGGTGAAAGATGTGCGGTTTGTTGATGAAGGTAGTTTAATAACATCTTCTGGTGTAACGTCTGGCATCGATGCTGCATTGCATATTGTATCTCTCCACAGTGGAGATAAAATAAAAAACATGATCAGTAGAGCATTGCAGTATACATTTCACCAAAAAGAGCCCTGGCCGGTAGCACCTAATGGAATGAAATATCAGCGACCTTAATTTGGACCAAAATGCTCATTGGATTATATATGCTTGGCATGGTGAGTATGGAGCAATTTAATTGCAACATAATTGCATTTAATCAATGTTATAACTAACATTGCGAGATGAAATTGAGTAGAATACAAATATTGAGTAGTGCCGCAGCAGGCTATTTGCTGGTGCTACCGCTTGTATTCTTTCTCCACCTTTTTCAGCATCAATCTATAGAAAGCGGGACCTTTACAGAGGAAATCATCTTTTCAGTTGATGACCAAAGTTGGGTTGATTGTGAGCTCTGTCATGTTTATCAGCACCAGCATTATGTACTACCGGTGTTGTTTGCAGAGCCTGCTTTTGAATCTGTGGATACAGAATGGCAGCCTTATTTTACCACAATAAGCTATTTCTACTCCGTTACCCTACCGCTGCGTGGTCCTCCTTATACCTAAGGGTATACAAACATATTGAAATAAACTAATCTATTGAATCCAGCTAACAGAGGGGTTCATATATACATTTTTTACATCTAATTATTTATCCAGCTATGTTGGAAGCAATTAACTTATCTAAAAAATATGGTGAGCATGATGCGCTCATTAATTTAAATTTATCGGTAGCACCAGGTGAAATTTACTGTTTGCTGGGCCAGAATGGCGCGGGTAAAACTACCACCATTAATCTGTTTTTGGGATTGCTGAAGCCTACTAGCGGGCAGGCATTAATCAATGGCATAGATGTTAACTCCGGTAAAGACACCAAAAGCCTGATAGCCTATATTCCTGAGGTGGTGCAGTTGTATGGAAACATGAATGGGCTTGAAAATTTGGAATTTTTTAGTCGTCTTTCTGGGCATAAACACTCAAAAGATGAGCTACGCCACTTGTTGCTAAAAGCCGGTTTAAAGGAAAAGGACCATTATAAAAAATTGGGCTCTTATTCTAAAGGTATGCGTCAGAAGGTGGGCGTGGCCATAGCGTTGTCTAAAAATGCCCAAGTGATTTTTATGGACGAACCTACCTCTGGTTTAGATCCAAAAGCTACAGATGAGTTTACTTCCATATGCCGTGAGTTGGCGGCAGATAATAAATCCATTTTTATGGCCACTCATGATATTTTTAATGCTGTAAATGTAGGTAGTAACATTGGTATTATGAAAGAAGGCCAACTTGTGCATGCTGCCAAAACAGGAAGTATTAGCGCTATAGAATTACAACAATTATATCTTAAAACTATTTGATTAAATGAAGATTAAACATTTACTGTTTATAGCCTTTATGGGCTTATTTACTCAATCTTATGCTCAAATAGAAGTAAGTGGAAAGGTCGAAGATCAGCAGGGAGAAGCACTGACGGGTGTTACTGTTTCTTTAAGGAAGGAGCTTAAAATAAAAGGTGTGGCTACAGATAATGAAGGCCAATTTTCTATTGTACTTAAAGAAGGAGGAACTTATGAATTAGAGTTGAGTTTCTTAGGGTTTGAGGTACACAGACAAACATATGATTTTAACAATGCTGAAAGCTATGACTTAGGCACTATTAGATTAAAGGATAAAAGTTACGAGTTGCAAAATGTAGAGATCATAGGTAGAGTACAGCAAAACTATACTAGTGATTATTCATTTTCGGCAACTAAAACAGGTATCAATAATCAGGAGTTGCCCCAGGCACTGGCGGCTATCACTAAAGAGTTTATTGATGATACGCAAGCATTTCAACTAGCCGATGCAGTAAAAACTGTAAGTGGGGTTTCTAACTCAAGTTTTTACAATCATTTTAACATTAGAGGAATAAGCCAGAATGAGTCAGGCCAAATTCTCAATGGTATGCGAACCAGACAGTACTATTTCTTACAGCCTATTACTTCTAATATCGAGCGTATTGAAGTGTTGAAAGGGCCTGCTGCGGTCACATTTAGCAGTGTAGATCCTGGCGGAAGTATCAATATGGTAACAAAAAAGCCTCTGGCTGAAGATAGAAAAGAAGTAAGCTTAAGTGTTGGTAGTTTTAGCACGCTAAGAGGTACTTTGGATTTTACCGGTCCTTTAGACGATGAGGGTAAAATACTCTATAGATTGAACGCGGGAGTTCAAAAAGCCGAGTCTTTTCGTGACTTAGTAAACAACAATGCTGTACTTATTTCTCCTTCTATTAGCTACGTTCCGGATGAGAATACAGCTATAAATGTAGAAATGATCTATAGTAGCAATGTAGGTAATTTGGATAGAGGGCAACCAATATTTGGAGCAGAAGCCGGTGTTACTAGTTTAAATAGCACACCCATAAACCTAAACATGGGTGCCACCAATGACTATTTTAAGTCAGAGCAGTGGATAATGACCACTTCCCTTACAAAGAAATTTTCTGATAAGGTAAGTTTTAATGGTGCTTACATGAAGCAAACTTGGAGAGAAGATCTGCAAGAGCACCGTACCGAAAACAAGTTTGCGGTAGATAGTGCAGGCAATCCTATCAATGATTTGGTGGCGATGAGGTATTCGGAGCGCCAGCAATTTTGGGATGTAGATAATATAAACGCTTATTTTAAGTTCAGTGCTAAAACCGGTACTCTTGATCATCAGATAATTGCTGGCTATGATCTGCACCGCTGGTTAAGAACCAACGGAGGTGGTCAAAATGCCGCAAGAGGTTATTTGCTAAAAGATGGTACTGCTACTAATTCTTATGATCCAGAAAACGCTGCTGATTATCAGATGATTGAAGTTGATGGTGTAGTAATGCCTCAACCTAATGTTGAACATTTTATACTCAGCAATCCGTCTAATACAATCAAGAATATTAAGGAATACGTCATTAATTCAGTATATGCTATACCCGCTAATTTATCTACCACACATGCAGTATACCTGCAAGAGCAACTGAAGGTAGGTAAGCTAACAGCATTATTCAATGCAAGGTATGAGTGGTTTAGTGATGTGACTAACTATAAATTATTAGATGAGCAAACGTATAAAAACACTGCTTTTATTCCAAGAGTTGGGTTAAGCTATGCTGTTTCTAATAAAATTAATGTGTATGCTACTTATTTAAAAGGGTATCAGCCTCAATCCAATACGGTAGATGTGATGCCGAGTACGCAAGCATTCTTCTGGGCAGTAAATTCGGCAGCTCAGTTTGATCCACTTATTAGTGACCTTAAAGAGGTAGGTGCTAAGGCCAATTTCTTTAATGGTGATTTAATCATGAACTTGGCACTATATGAGATTAATCAAGAAAATATTCTAGTACCTTCCACTGAGGATCCTGACTTTTTAGAACAACGCGGAGCGGACAGAAGTAGAGGTATAGAATGGGATATGTCAGGATATTTATTACCAAACTTGAGAATAAATGCCTCTTACAGCTATATACATGCTGAAATTAAGGAGGATACTGACGAGACTCTTGTGGGTAAGCGTAAAGAGAATACCCCAGAACACAGTGCCGCATTATGGGCGAGGTATGACTTTAGTCGTAACAGTCCGCTTAAGGGGCTGGGCGTAGGCTTTGGTGCGCAGTATAGTGGCGACAGAATTCCATGGTATACCCGTGATTTTATCGTTCCTTCATTCACTGTTTTTGATGCTGCAGTGTACTATCAACCTGATAATTCCAAGCTTCAACTAATGGTTAAAGTAAACAACGTCTTGGATAAAACGCACTGGCTTGGTGCCATCAACTACACAAGACTGTTTCCTGGAACACCAAGAAATACATTACTAACAGTAACTTATAAATTTTAAGTAATGAGACAAGCAATATTACTTCTAATTGCCAGACAATTTTGGATTAGCGTATTTAAATCCAAAGCAGTGTATCTGCTAATGTTAATTATAGCGGTACTCCTCTCCTACGCTAGCTATAGTGGTATTAGCTATTATCAGCAGAACCACTTTAGAACTGAGCACCAGAAAATGGCACGTGCAAGTTGGGAGGCTAACCCAGATAAGCACCCGCACCGTATGGCGCATTTTGGCTCATTTGCCTTTCGGCTTAAACACCCTTTAAGCATGTTTGATTTTGGTATAGAAAGCTATACCGGAAATGCCGTTTTCCTAGAGGCTCATAAGCAGAATATGGTCAACTTTTCGGATGCAGGCTTTTCTACAGGGTTACTTCGTTTCGGAGAGCTCAGTATGGCTATGATACTACAAACCATCTTGCCTCTTATCATATTTTTTATAGGGTATGCGGCCATTGTAGCTGATAAGGAGAATGGTACCTTAAAAATACTTATTACTCAGGGAGCCAGCTGGAAAGAGATTATTTTAGGGCGGATTTTAGGCTTGCTCAGTATCGCTACGGTTTTTTTATTGCCTTTTGTAATCACCGCAGGAGTGCTGCTAATACTAGATGATCATACCGATGGTGACGATTGGCTGAGGCTTTTGGTAATCTCCAGTACCTATATAGTCTTTATAGCTGTTCTGTGTGTGATTACGATCTTGATCTCAGTGAGCAGTGGCTCATCAAAAAATGCATTAGTAAAGCTGCTCGGCTTATGGCTATTGATGGTGGTATTAATGCCACGTACAGCACAGGCTTTAGGAGCTTATTTTTATGATACACCTACTAAGCTAGAGTTCAGAACTGCCATAGAAAAAGAAGTGATCAGCTTTGGCGACAGCCACGATCCTAATGATCCTCATTTTAGTGCCTTGAAAGATTCTGTACTACAGGCACATGGGGTTAAAGATATTACCCAATTACCTTTCAATTATGGTGGTTTTGTAATGAGCCAGGGTGAAAAGATAAGCGCTAATATCTATACTAAACATCAAAATGAGTTACTAGATCAGTATAGAAAGCAAAATCAGTTCACAAAATGGTTAGCTCTTATTAACCCATATTTAGCAGTTAAAAATATGTCTATGTCACTTTCAGGAACTGACTTTGAGAGCTATGTTGATTTTCAAAAACAAGCGGAAGACTATAGGTATAAAATGGCGCAGGCTATGAATGGCTTGCAAATGAAATACATCAGTGCTAAAAAAGTGAGTGGTTCAGAAGGTAAAAAGCATGTGGTGGACCGTTCTAAGTGGCAGTCTTTCGAGGATTTTAATTATCAGCATGCAACCTTTGCTGAGGCTCTTTCTAATGAAACTATATCTATTATTTCGATTATTTTTTGGATGTCGCTTGCTGTTTTAGGCATCCGAGAGTGGTCTAAAAAAGCAAAAGCAATATGAGTATCTATATATTAATGTTTAGGCAGTTTTTAAGAACTAGAACTTGCCAGATAGGGTTGTTATTAGTCTTTGTGCTGGGGGTGATAAGCATAGTTATAGGAAGGCAATTTTTACAAGAACAAAAGCATGCTGCGGCCGAGGTAGTGGAAGTTCAGGATGAGCACATCAGGCGTAATGTAGAGCTTCATAATGATGATATAGGCCTGCTTTTATACTATTTGAAATTTGGGGTGGTAAATGATATAGATCCACTTACGGCCCTTTCTATAGGTCAGAAAGATGTTAACCCTAGTGTGCAAAGTGTAACATTGCTGGCATTAGAAGGACAAAAATATGACACCGATTTGGTTAACCCCGCTAAGCTCTTATATGGTAATTTGGATTTTAGCTTTATTCTGGTTTATGTGTTTCCGCTATTAGTAATAGCATTTACCTATAACCTAAGATCTGAAGAAGAAGAAGCGGGTACTTGGAGAATGGTTAGTGTTATGTCCAAATCTAACTTTAGCTTTTTAATGGCCAAGCTGGCGGTAAGGTTCAGTTTGCTTACTGGTGTAATGGCAGTACTACTTGTAATGGCCCTACTTATACTTGGCATCCCTTTATCTGGTTTATTTATCCAATACGTGATAACAGGGCTGTTGTACTTGGTGTTTTGGTTTGCTTTAAGTGGATTTATAGTTTCATTTAAGCGCAATTCTAATTTTAATGCTTTAACGCTTTTATCAAGTTGGTTGGTTTTGGTAGTGTTACTTCCATCAGCTTTAAATAATATGGTGGCTACTAAGTATCCGGTGCCTGAAGCTTTTACCACTATGATAAAACAACGTGATGGTTACCATGAAAAGTGGGATACTGATAAGGATGAAACCATGAACAAGTTTTATAACCAATATCCGCAATTTTCATCATACGGATACCCTTCTGAAGAAGGCTTTAGTTGGCTTTGGTATTATGCCATGCAAAACTTGGGAGATCAGGAATCACAAGAAACTAGTAATAGCATGCGTGAAAAGATAATGGAACGGGAGAAAGCAAGTCGTAAGTATGCTCAATTTATTCCTTCCATACACGCTCAGTTAGCTTTTAATGACATGGCAGGTTCTGGTTTAACCGATTATATGGAATTTTTAGATTATATAGATAAGTTTCATGAGCAAACAAGGTTATATTTCTATCCTAAAATTTTCACTAACGAAAAGGCTGATCAGGTGGATTGGCAGCGTTTTAAGCCTGAGCATGTTAGTATTAAGCATGAGGTGAGTTGGTCAACGCTTCTTTTGCCTTTGATCACTAGCATTGCTATAGTTTTGTGTGGTACATTCGTAGTATACAAGCTTAGCTAATATCAACGGTTGTGGTGTTTATTTATCCCTTCTATAGGTGGTAAATAAAAGCTTTTTATATAAGTATAACTGTGGCCTTAGTTGTACTTATGTTACTCCCATTGCTAACAGTTAACCATTAGCAATGGGAGTACTTCTATCACTTAGAGCTAAAATTCTGCTCAATCAAATCTTGCACACCTTCTTGAATATCAATCTTATAGTTAAGGAGTGATTAATTTTATTATAAATCACATTTTTATCTAAAGAGTAATTTTAGGTCATGTGCTTATGAAAATGTTAGTTATTGCCTCTTTCTTTATCACATGCTTGTTATTTACAAATTGAGCAATGGGTGAATATTAATAATGACTTTCTACCAATCCGCTTTAGTTATTATGTTGCTTCAACCATTGTAGTATTATCTTGTTGGTTTCTGCTGGTAACTCTTGTTGAATATGGTGTCCACATTTTAAGGTGAATACGTCTAAGTTAGGGGCAAAATCTTTAAGGGTCGGAGATGGAGGTATTGTATCATGCTCACCGTATATCATTAAAGTGGGTTGGTTTATTAAAGGTTGTATTCCTTGCATAATATGCCAATTACGATCCATGTTTCTATACCAGTTAATGGCTCCTGTAAAACCAGAGACTTCAAAGGCTGTGACATAAACAGATAACTCTTCTTGCTGCAGCAGAGGTGTGCCTTCAGGACTTGCGTCATTGGCTAGGTTAATCATTAACATACCGGGGCAAGGTGGTAAAGCAGCCAGATGTTTCCTAAATAGGTTATTGAAAAACTGAGCTGTGTTGGCTTCTAAAATTTTATCTGCTACGCCCGGCTGTTTGTTAAAGTGTACGAAGTAGAAGTCAGGACCAAATGTCTCTTCCATTATTTCTAACCAAGGTTGCTCTCCCCTATCTTGATACGGTAAAGCCAAATTGATTACTTTATTGACACGGGTAGGATGTAATAGAGCAAGGTGCCATACCACATTAGCTCCCCAATCGTGACCTACAAACGTGGCATCTTGGTACCCATAATGATCTAATAAAGCCACTAGATCATTTGTTAGTTGTACAATGTCATAAGCTGTTACCTCATGAGGACATGATGAGCGTCCATATCCACGTTGGTTGGGTACAATAACATGGAAGCCGGCTTCTACCAAAACAGGGATCTGATGGCGCCATGAGTATGCATGTTCAGGAAAGCCATGGCATAGCACTATTGGCTTTCCTTTATGCTGAAGTCCTGCTTCGAAGACTTCTAAAGTTATTCCATTTACAGCAATTAACTTAGAGGTAGGGAATGCTGCTTTTTGCAGCATTGGGCTGATTACGTTTGTCATATTCTTATTTTAAGATTTTAGACAAACGTATGTTACCCCAACGACAGCCTTATGTCAGGGGTTAGTAATACTTATCATTAAGGTTGCGATGGGTTCATTTTATCGAAGGCATGGTATACCGCTATATGCAAGGCGTCACCGTGGGTTTTATCTTCTAAAAACTCATAAAAAACCTTCGTATTTTCCTTTTTAACCTCAAGCAGTTTTTGGTGTAATTCCTTTGCCGTTCGTTCCATAATTTCTCCCTCTTTGCCTCCGGCTACATAAATGATTTTTTTTGTAGTATAAGGTGCTGGCTCCAAGTCCAGTAATTTTTCATCATCCCACCATAAGCTAGGGCTTACGATGATGTAGTTGTCAAATAGTTGTGGCTTTTTTAAAAGTATTTCTGTAGCCAGTAAGCCACCTAAAGACTGGCCTATCAAGGTCTTATTCTGTGTAGTTCTATAGTTAGAAGCAATAAAAGGTTGAAGTTCTGTCTCTAAGAATAATGTAAATTTTTTTGATTCTCCGGAGGTAGGTAATTCTTGCTGGTCAAGCTTGTTTTTAGAAGGATAAGTGAAATCTCTTTTGCGATCTACGTTGCCTATCCCTACCACTATACTTTCCGGAATCATATTTATCCACGAGAAAGAAGCAAACTGGACGATGCCAGCGATATGCAGAAAATCTTCATTTTTAGAGCCATCTAGCAAATAGATTACAGGGTAGTTTTTGGCATTATCTTCAGAGTAACTTGAAGGTAAGTAAATATTAAGCACTCTATTCTCGTTCAATACAGTGGATTTAATGGTAATGGATTTCCCTATATTAAAATCCGTTTCGCTGATTTTTTGGGGTAAACTTTGCCCTAAGGGCACACTATGAATAAATAGTAGGGCCAGTAATTGTATCTTTTGTATCATTTTGTGGTTCAGGTATAGTGAGTGTTATACGTATTTAAGTTAGCAAATTTATATCGGTGTATACTAAATTATTATAATGAATAGGATAACAGCCATTGTATCCTATTCAAAAATTTGGACGTCAATTTTCTTGATGAAAATACATCAAATAGTATTGCCTGCTGATTTTAGGAGTTATGCATTATTCCTTCTCTTCTTTTTTATATGGGCTCTCCATTTCCTAAACAGATAAATACCTATACCTAATAGTATTATAAATGGCCAAATTGCTGTAAGCTCTACTAGAAATGATAAAAAGCCATACCAGCCTATGCTTAAAGCATTAAGCAATCTTGTGCCAAAACCAGTTCTGTTATCTGAATTGTAAACATATGGAAGCACTTCATAAAAGGTAAGTCTGATGGTGCTGAGGCTCACTTGCTTGCTGAGGTACCTGAATTGGCCTTGTAGTCTTTCAATATCAGTACGGATCTCGTTGAGATTTTGCTCTATTGCCAGGATATCCTTTATTTCGGTAGCTTTATCTAGCAGGTCTATGTATCGTTGTTCTAGTGCTTGTTTATTTTTAATTCTCGATTTGAGGTCGTAATACTGTTCAGTAACATCTTCTATCTTTGAAGATTTGTTATCGGCCTTTATTGCAATGCTCGATAATTTTGATAGCAATGTATCATAACCATTTGAAGGCACTCGTATGGTTAAGTAATAAGTGATGCGTTGTGATGTTTTCGACTGATTTTCTTCTTCTATATATGCTCCATAAGTAGGCAGTAAAGCACTGATTTTTTTGTAGGCCTCATTTATTTCTTTTGTCTCAAAGTCAATTGTCCCTGTTTTAATTACTTTCTTGCTGATGTCATTTTTGGAGGGTGCAGAGCCTTCGGGCACAGCTTGATCTGCAGAAGGGATATATAGCAAGTCCTCTAGTTGATCACTACCTCCGTTAGTAGCTATTCCATTTTCATTATGGCCGCTGTTGCATGCTATAATGGCAAAAGATAAAATTATAAGTTTAACCAGTGTCTTCATATTACAATCTTTATGACTAAAAATAAATGGTAGAGTTAATTAGAAAAAAGGATTTGATATTTAATAAGGTAGTAATTGTTAGTCCCACGCAATGGTGCTCATATATTATTAAAACTTATTTAATCAGTTTTTCCGTTAAGTATCTAGGCCAACCATCATCAGAAACATCAGCTGGCTCACATTTTCTAGAACAGCGGCCGGCATAAACGATGAAAATTTTATTCTTATTAGAAATTAAAAATTAATAAACCCTCAAATATATATTTATAAAAGTCATAATTAAATTTATTGAACATATAATTAAATAATAATGGTAAAGGGTTTTGCTGTTGATGCAATTATCGGAAACAAAAAAGCCCTTGGTAAAGATTTACCAAGGGCGTCTTCATTTCTTAATTATAATTTAATACTTTATCACTCTAAGCTTCTCACTTCCATTATTAATGTCAATATAATATATCCCCGCTGGCTGCAAGCTCACATCTATAAATTGGCCACTTCCACTGATAACCAACTCTCCCATCATGTTATATAATTTCCAATTTGCATCTTCAGATAATCTGAATTCTGACTGAGTTGGATTAGGGTAAGCTGTGATATTCTGCTGAGGAATTAAACTTTCATTATTTAAACGAGCTGTTGTATTTACCGCACGTGTAATCCTCAACTGATCTACGTTAGGCCCGCTAGAGCCCACAGCTAATAAATGAATAGTATTTAATCCAGCTTCTAATTGAGCCTCTACATCTACCGATTGCCAAACACCCCAGCTACCGGTAGCGATAAAATCTTTTGTACCAAGAGAAGTACCATTAACAATTACTTCTAAAGGCCGGTTGCCTCCTAATAGCGCATAATCAAAATGCAAAGTCGTTGATTCATCAGCTAAAAGAGATAGCTCCCACTGAATGTAATCCCCAATGGCGTTTGCATAGTCAACAAACCCAGCGCCATTATATCCACTTTGGTTGTTGTTTATAGTTGCTCCTACCACTGTGGCATCTTCCGCTTGTAGAGTAGCTAATTCACCATCTTCAGCAGGCTGTTCTGTAGTGTCATTGTTGCTTATGGTGGGGTGAAAATCTATATAATCAACGTTTACATCACTCGTTTCGAGTACTAATCTTAATTCAGTAATATCTTCATGCAAATGAATATCGCTGATAGTAACAGTTTGCCAATTTTGAAAACCGCCAGTATTGGGCACATTTACTGCTCCTGTTATATTCTCTCCATTCTGCTCTAGGTGTAAAGTTTTGCCGTCATACGGAGTGCTTACCGCGAAGGTGATGTCATACTCATCATGTGCGGTTACATTTACAGTATACTCTAGCCATTCGCCTGCTTCTACCCATCCTATATTGAAATTACTGCCGGCAGTGGGTTGAATATCTACATCATCAGTTCTATAGCTGCCGCCAGCATTGCCAGCACTCAGGTCATGATAGGCAATTCCTTCCCCATCCATGTCATATTCCTCTACTTCCACCCTGCCAGGAATAATCGCTGGGGATCCTCCATAGGGCGTTTGTGCTGAACTACAACTGTCTACTTGGATGGAGCCTATTTTAGTGTTGTTGCCTGCAGCATTGCTCACAGTTAATTGTACAGATTTAATACCAGTTCCGGAATTGAATACTACTGTATGTGGGCCTTGGCCAGTGGCTGTGGCCGGAGTAGCATCTGCTCCAAAGTTCCAACTATAATTATCTATCTGCCCTAAAGAAACGGAGGTGAAAGTTACTGAAGTACCTAAGCATGCTTGCTGTGTGCTGGCTTCAAAATCTGCTATAGGGGCACTGCCAGAGTCTCCATCGTATATAAATTCAAACGCATTGAAATTGATATCGTTAGCTTCAAAATGAATGCCTATGATATGTACTCCTTCAGTTAGGTAAATATTAGAAATTTGAGCTGTCTGCCATGCCTGAAAACCTCCTGTGTTAGGCATAGGTACCGTGCCAGTTACATCAACGCCATCTACCTCTACGTGTAGCTGTCTATTATCATAAGGTGAAGCTACCCTGAAGTTAATAGAATAGCTACCTTCCTGATTTACATTGGTTGTGTACTCCAACCACTCTCCTGCTACTACCCAGCCAATATTATAACCGCCTTCACTACATGCCTCTGTGCCCACGCCATCACCTGTGCGATAGGTATCATCTCCACCTTTATTTATGTCATAATATGTACCAACACCTTCATCATAGTTTTCAGCTTCTATTAAGCCTGGGATTTGAGCCACTACCCCTTCATATGGCTGCTGACTAACATCAGAAGCGGTATAAACAGCGGTAAAAGTAACATCATTAGCCGGAGCTGTAAAAGTTTGATTGGCTTCACCACCATGCTCCCAATGGTCGAAGTCATACCTAGTGTTGCCTATAAACTGTGGCGTAGGTGCATTGAGAACCTGAAGGTTGGCATTTACAGCTGTCTGTTGAACATGGGGAGAAATACCAGGTTTTTGATTCAGCTCTATAGTAAGCCCCTCAGGTAATGTAGTAGCTGTAATAGTTACCAAATTAGGATGAACATCTACATAAGTAGTGGTAGATAAACCATCACTATCAGTAACAGTAACTTTAAACCTGTACCAGATATTAGGAGTTTTTTCTCCTTGGCTAGAGGCTATAAAATTGCCAGACTTAACACCTTGTGGGCTGGCTCCCGGGTGTGAGTGGCCAGCTCCGGGTATATCTTCGTGAAACAGGTCAATGCTCCAAGCAAAGGCACTTGCAGGTAAAACACCATCTTCCACATCTGTGGCAGTAGCTTCGAAATAAATGTTGTCTTCAGCATCCCATGTGAGAGATGTTATAGGAGCCGTTATTTCCACCTCAGGGTGATTGTTAAACTCATTGACCGTAAGTGTGGCACTGTTACTTACAGCATTGCCTGCGCTATTAGAAACAAGACAACGGTATTCGCCAGCATCGGACATGGCAACCTCCTCTATAGTGAAAGTGCTGGCATTAGCACCTGCAATGTCTTGCTGATTAAATTGCCATTGGTAATTTATAGGTGTTGCACCAGATACATCTACGCTAAATGTTACGGACTCCCCTTCTATTGCCGTTTGGGCTAATGGATTATTTATGATTTCAGGAGCATCTTCTTCTCCGTATTTTAACCTTATTAAATTACCATTATTACCATAATCGCAATAATAGATATATCCATCATTACCCAGAATCATCCCTAAGGCAGTTCTGTGAGGTGAATCATAAAATGAAGTAGACGGAGGGTTGTTTTGTGTCCAGTCGAAATAGCGGATCTCGTTTCTTAAATAATCTTTAAAAATAAACTGATTATACAAATAAGATGGATAACGAGATACGTCAGGATTATAAAGAACTCCATTGGTCAATGCATTACCTATACTTCCGGTTTGAAAGGTGAAAATTGGGTTGTTAAATAGTTCCGTTTCGGTCTGAATGCCATCTCCACCTTGCGGGTGCCCCCACGCATAGTTGTATAATGGAGCTGGGTCAGAGATATCATTGATTTCTTCCCATGATGTGCCTACATCTAATACAAATAGTTTATTAGCTTTTACATTAGGAACCAAACGCCAAGGGTTCCTAAAGCCATAAGCCCAAATGCTTTGCTTTTGAATACTTCCAGATCCATAGAATGGGTTGCCAGGTGCTGGAGCACCATTTTCTGTTACCCTTAAAATTTTACCACGATAAGTATCTAGGTTTTGTGAGTTACCACTATTTTGGCTGTCACCTACCGTGATAAATAGATATCCGTTGAAGAATTTCAAGTCGCCACCATTGTGGAAACCACCCTGTATAGGGTCTAGGGTCAAGATCTGCTGTCGGCTAATTTCTTGATTGTTACTGTCTAGCTGTATACGCTCAATGATGTGCAAATACTTGTCATCTCGGGTGTAAAAAACATACATATAGCCATTGTTCAAGAAATCAGGGTGAAGTGTAACTCCTAATAGGCCTTGTTCGCTGTCTGTAGTGGTGCTCACGGTGAAAACCGTGCTGGTGTTTCCTCCTTGATACACTTTGACCACTCCAGCCCTTTCGGCAATGAAAATTCGCCCATCAGCAGCTTGGGCTAACGAAAGGCCTTCTTTTATGGTGTTGTTGGGCGTTAAGTTTTCTACAATGAATTGTGCCGAAACAGGTGCACTAAAATTGAAGATGATAAGTAATAGGCATAGCCATTTCAGGTGCCTCAAGTGCCATGAGCATATAGCTCTGGCCTGTAAATTAAGATGTGTCATTGGTTTAGGGTTTATTGGTTATTTGTTTCTGGTGTGCTAATAGCCAATTCATAGTGGCACACACCTGTAAACATTACTTTAGTAGTATACCAAAGTGGGTAAAGTCACCAATATTACAAATCCCAATTCTTTAAGCAACACATATTTAACTTTAAAATTTTAAGATGCAGTAATTTATCTTTTGTTTATCTTAAGTTATTGATTATCTGGGTGTAGTGAAATTATTAAGGGTAAATTCTACTTTTAATAATATTGTTGTTTAATTAATGAAAAAGCTCTAACGAGCTTTTTCTTACTTCCATGGTTTTATTTTACTACAGTGGCCTCAAGTTCTACTTTTAGTGTTTCAAACAAACTGACTACTTCCAGTAGTGTTACAGCTTGTTGCATGCCGTGTTTGTCTATCCATTCTTGAAGTACATTAAAATGCGGCCATAGTTCCTCAGACGAAGTGGTGTAAATGTTAAGTCTTACAATATTCTTACAGTCATACCCCGCTTCTTCCACTACGCGCTCTAAATTTTTTATGGCTAATGGGAGCTGCACTTTCATGTCTTCAGTGCTAGATATACCATCATCATCAATGGCTGTTTGGCCAGAAACATAAAGTGTTCCCGTTGCATTGGTTACTTCAATCGCTTGATGGTAGCTACGCTGCTGCTGCCAAGTCCAAGGGTTAATCATTCTCTTTTCCATTTGCTATCGTTTTTAATTTTTACAAAACTATAGCTTACCGAAGCCGTGCACTTGTGACCTAAATCACTATTTAAAAATCATATATTGGCTAAGCCTATGACTGATACAAGCGACTAAGCGTTTCTCTAGAAACGCCAAGGTAAGCAGCCAGCTGTGTTTTTGATACCCTGTGCGGAAGTGTAGGGTATAGTCTTAAAAGCTGGTTGTAGCGTTCTTCTGCACTAGAACTTAGCAGCGATAAGATGCGCTGTTGTGAGGCTATATGTCCGTTGTTAGCTTTATGAAGAAAAAAATGTTCCATTTTTGGAAATGAGCTATACAGTTGATGAACATTCTTCAGACTGATGCTTAACACCTCTGTATCTTCCAGACATTTCAGCGACATAGTGGCGGAGGTACCGTTAAAAAATGCGGCATAGTCAGATTCCCACCAATCTTCTTGAGCAAAAGATAAAATGTGTTCCTTTCCAGACTTATCTATAAAAGTTAATTTCAGTAGACCTTTAACCACAAAGAAGGTATGCTGTACCTTGTCTCCTTGCCTGATTAGCAGCTCTCCTTTTTTATATTTTTGAGCTGAAAAGTATGCGGCTATTGCCGGAAATTCTTCTTCTTCTAACGTGATAATTTCTCTTATGTGTCTTTCGAATTTGTTTAACATGATGGTTAGTAAGGCGTATGAAGAATGTACTAATTTACTGAAGGCATGGAGGTTGATGCCTAAATAATTTGAGGTTAAGATACCAAAATAATTTCAGAGGCCACGCTCTATCAGTGTAGAACCGCGATAGCTAGAGGTATGGACAAAGCGATGAAGTTATTTTAACTGGGTAGGGCTAAGTCCAAATCTCTTTTTAAAAGAATTAGAGAAGTGCGACAGGCTTTCAAAACCCAAATTTAGATATATATCTGAGGGTGTTTTATTGCCTTGTTTAATTTGATGATAGGCTTCATTTAAACGTTTGTACTGTAACCACTTTCTTGGAGAAGTACCAAAGGTATGCTGAAAATCACGCTTAAAACCAGCAAGGCTTCTTCCTGATAGCTGAGCAAACTTCTCAATAGGAACGTTAAACTGATAATTCATGAGCATGAATTTCTCTAAATCAATTTTATGAGGTTCGGTAAAATCAAAAAGAAACTGATCTAACTCAGGCTGTGTTTGTAATAGTAGCTGTATGGCTTCTTCTACCTTTAATAGACCCAATTTTGAGGTTATTACTTGGTTAGGTCTTTCTCCATATGGCATAACAGAAGCGAAAAATCCTTTGAGGTATGCATTAGGAGTAATAAATATGTTCCGTTTGCCTGTATACTTTTGCTTTATCTCTATACTATTTTTAAGCGCATAATTTCTTAGTACCTCATCATTGAATGCGATAATTATAGTTCTATAAGCTTCTCCTTCAAATGGCGACTTTGTTACTTTCACAAATTGATTTTTCCTAATCAGTGTCATATCTCCGGTTTGTGTAGAAATTCTTTCATCCGAAGTTTCTAAAATCAACTTGCCGGAGATTTGAAATGTAAATATGGTATCGGCAAGAAAATCATCTTTTTCTCGCTCTTTTTCGGTTATTACAGAATAAAATAATTTTGCAGCCTCCATATTTTAATTTTCAATCGATTAAAGTTACAATCTTTAAAATTTAATAGGCAACCCTACCATTCGGGCACTTTCTTTCCACAATGAATCTTTTGCTTCATCAGTTTGTGCTAGTTTTGATGGATTTGGGAAAGTAATTTTCTTTTTTACTAGTGAAGCATATACTTTACCCGTTGGCATTAGTACTTTTCCTAATGAGAGCTCGGCAAGCGCTTCGCCAGCACGCTCTGCATTACCTACATAAAACTGAGCTTTAAAAAGACTGATAAACCGCATCAAAGGTAAAAGAATTACCATCATAATAAACTTCATCAGAGCGGACTGATTTCCTCCTAATGAGGTGCCTGTGGTTGCGCCTGGGTTATAAGCTATGACTGTAATGTCTTTTGCAATTATTTGGTCATGTTCTGCAAAGTATCTTGCGGTTAGTATATTACAAAGTTTAGAGGCCGCATATGCTTTTATTCCTTTGGAAGCCTTAGGGGTAGCTGGCTGGGCAAGTGCCTTGGGATCTATGGTTTTTGGCCCATAAGGGAATAGCGCAGGGTCATGCGTGTCGCTAGTGGTAAAAATTAATTTACCATGATCAGACATGTTTTGGAATAATAAACGGGCCAATAAATAGTGCGAGAGGTGGTTAGTTGCAAATGTGGGTTCAAAATCATCAACAGTACGGTCTGTATTATTGCCAAAATTGGCACCTGCATTCAAAATTAATATATCAATACGCGCACTGGCTAATCTGTTTTTTATACTATTGGCGAAAGCACGGACACTTTCTAAAGACGACAAGTTGAGGGGCAGCACTTCACAGCCTTTTGGTACTGCGCGGTTTTTGCCCCGTGCTCCTACAATTATTAATGTATCGGGTTGTTGGATGAGGTGCTTTAGTGCTTCAGCTCCAATACCTGAAGTGGCTCCTGTCATAACTATTACTTTCATTGACTCTAATGTTATATCGGTGAGTAACAAAGGTAAAGTCACGGTACATTTACTACTTGCGCGTATAGCTCAATTTATTTGTCTGTATGGCTCACAATGATAGCCAAGACATATAAGGTGAATTTATTTTAATGCTTAATAGCTTTAGTATAGTTAATGCCCAGCTGATATCCCGATTGAGCTTTGTCTTTGACCAAGGGTAAAAATCCATATAGGCCAATTTGACTAGCAGTAGTAAATCTATATTTGGGAGCTAAAGCAATACCGTAGTTGAAAAATGCTTCATGGTTGGAATAATCGTGTTCAAAGCCAATTTTTTCATTTACTAATGTGCCTTTCGTAATGGCTAAACTCATACCCAAGGGAACCTCAAAATTCAATTGAAATTGGCTAAAGTTTAGGGCATACCCAACAAGAATATTAGGTATCAGTCTAGCATCTATATCATTTTTTAGATACGCTTCACTAGTTGATTCACCTTTAAAGTCAAAGTAACTGGTGAATGACGCTCCCACAATAAAATGGTTTCTGCTTTCTGATAGAGGGATGGTATATTTACCGTATGCACCATAATAGATTGATTCATCTCCAGCAGCAATCAGCCCAATTTCGTATGTATTGTTATTTTGTTTTGCTTCTTGGGCATATAAAACAGTTAAAGAGAAAGTACAAATTATAAAAGTGGCACAGCAAACTTTAATTTTTGAATACATAGTCTAGCCCATTTTTAAATCCAATCTTGGCCGCCCCGGAGTGGCCATGTTTTTCTATAAACTCTGCGTTCATTAAAAAATGAGGATATTCCCTGCTTTCTAGTCTTTCACGCATTTCTGCAAAAGACCCCAGGTTTACACCGCCTTCTAATGTTCCCATGCCTGAATAGTACACTACGTCCAAATCTGAGTTATTCAATGAATAATTTTCTTCGTATTTAAAAATTACTCCTGAGTCAAACCAAAATGAACATCCTATGGCTATAAATTTATTAAAGGGGTTGTCTCGTCTGTTTTGGAACATTACAAAATGGGTGAAAAGCCCGCCAAAGGAGTTTCCGATTAGAGTTTTCGTGTTGAGGCTATCAATACTGTATTTAGATTCAAGTTCAGGTATGAGTTCGTTTTTTAAGAATGCGTAAAAATTAGCAGCGCCTCCCTCTCCGTGTTCATACTGGGTAGGCGTATAATCGCGGTTTCTCTTAGCGGAATTTCCTACACCTACAAAAATACAAGGCGGCAGCATTCCTTTTTTTGATTTTTCAGATATGATGTTGGCTATTTCGTTAAACCTGAACTCGCCATCAAGACCAATAATTAATTGATTGGAAAGTGTAGAATTATAATTAGTTGGCTTGTAAATAAAAATTGGATAGGTGTCATTTATAATTGAAGAGTAGATTGTAAACTCTTCGGTTTCACCTACAATATCTAAATCATCTTTTTCACAACTACAAAGTGAATATGCGCAAATGGTTATCAATAAAAATACTCTCATTTCGCCTAGTTGTTGGTTTCTTATTCGAGCTTTATGTGGTTAGCATAAAATAGTAAGCAGCCCCAAAATCCATCTCCATATGGTAAATAGCGAAGGCACCTTCTTATTAAGATACCGGAATTATCGTTAGGGTGCAAGAGGCTGATAATGAGAACTGTCTACTTAGGTTGTATCTTTTATCGCGGAGGATTATGGTTTTAATGCCTCATTTCTTTTTAGTCAACCATCCCATGTAAATAGAAGATTGGAAAAATCGAGTTGGTTTTTCAAAACCGGCTTCCTGTAGCAACTCCTCTATCCTACCTTCAGATACAGCAAAAAGTTCGGTTTCTATGCGCTCTAGGCGGTTATTAATTTCACCTTCTTCGAGCGTTGATGGTAAAAGCAGTTTAAGCACTTGAAGGTTTTCCTGTAGTTGCTTTTTACTGCCCGTTATATCCAACATCACAAAGGACGCACCTGATGTCAACCTGTTGGCAATGTCTTTGAGTAAGTCTAGCTTGTTGCCGTTGTCGTCAAGAAAATGCAAAACCAATAAAAGTGTAGCCACATTGTAGGTTTTATCACGTGGTAAGTCAGATACTAAACCATTAATTAGCGTTACACTGTCATAGTTCTTAAGCTTTTCATTGGCCTGCTGTATCATTTCTGGCGATGGATCTACACCTGTAATTGTCCATTTTTCAGTTGTTTTTACAAATCTTTCCATTTCGTTACCAGTGCCACAGCCCACTACTAATAAATTCTTGTCAGGTATCGGGCTTAAAATCTGTGGTAAGCTGTCTAAGAAATAATGATAATTCGGAATCCAGGTTTCTACAAACTGATTATAGCCGGTAGCCCTTTCGTTTTCAAATAATTCTACTGTATCCATATTATTATGCGGTTATATGTTTAATCTATTGATATACAATAATTATAGGCTGCTTTTAGCAGCATTGGTTTGTTGTTTCAAATTATACTTATCAGAAAATTCAAAGAGGGAAAATTCGCCACTATAGCGGTAATCAGATTTCATTTCATCACTTATGATTTATAGGAAGTAAGGTTTATGTACAATAAAAATTATATATGACATTTTAAATAGCGATCTCGTCATTTCATGGTATTAAATTAATTAAAATATAGAACTAACCTGATAGGAAGATGTAGGAAAAAGGTAAGCATTGCGATACGTGTGATTGTCTTTGACCTAAGGGTAATTTATATGGGTGGAGCTAATATATTTTTTGATTTAATCTTAAAATTTTATGCAGATCAGATAGTCTTTAAAGGAGAAATTAATTAAATTCAGTAAACAATAAACAAAAACATTTAAAGTATGGCATACATATCAATTGATGGTGTTAGCTACGAAAAAGAGCTAATGGAATTAGCTAAGGCACATACAACCGGTAAAGGAGAAGGAAAGCTTTCAAAAGATGAAGTGGAAGATTTATTTAAATCCGCTAAAGATGGGCATTCAGTTACAGATACTGAGAAGCGAACACTGGAGTATATAAGAGGAAATTTTGAATTTACAGATGCCGCTGCCAAACTCTTCGATGAGTTATTTAAAAGTATCTAAATGAGTATGCTTCCTCAGAGCCATGAAGTATGACTCTGGGGAGTATAACTGTTGTTGTATAGTTATTATTTATTATTAATGTATAATAACTTATGCCTCAATGCAGCGGTGGCGCGGTATGAATTATAATGTTTTATTAACAGTTAGGTACTAATATTAAGAAGTAATTACTGTCTTGACAATCCATTCCCCTCCTACTCTATCAATTCCAATGCTTGGGCTAACCGATAAGCTTCTGTTGAATTTTTAACATTGAGCTTTTGCAGAATATTCTGGCGGTGTCTATTCACTGTATTTAGGCTAATACTCAATGCGTCTGCTATTTGTTTACTCATTTTTCCGTGCGAAATAAGCAGAAGAACTTCCTTCTCACGCGAAGAAAGTATGTCGTTTTTGCTGAGTTCATTGTAGTGGAGTGTTGTACCATTTATAGAATTAATGATCACTCCTTTTTCATGAATAAGTGTATTTAAACTTTTGCCCGAGGCATTATAAATACACAAAGCCAGTCTTACGTTATCACCTTCGGTAGCATAAAACATTCTATGTAAAATTTTTATGTAATCTCCGGTCTTATTCTTTATTCTCAGGTTAATGGCCGTATAGTAGTTCGGGCTTTCATCTGTAGGTACATCTTTTAAATAATGGAAAAAGTAATATTCCAAGGCCTGCTTTTTCTTCAAATCATCTGGGTGCATTCTATTGAGTATTTCGTCTTCCCATATGGATGAAATCTCACCTTGCAAGGCGTTGCTATTTTCGAATATTATAGAGCTTAGGCCACCGTAATAAATTGAACTCTGGTTTGTTTTTAGGTCTGAAAGCACAGCTATGGCATTTTCCACTTCTGCATAGTGTTGGGCCACTAATTTATATTTAAGTAGTGTTGTAGACTCATTTGTAGACTCAAAAGATTGCCCAAGAAGTACTTTATCAAGCTTGGCTTTGATGTTCATTATATGGTTATTTATAACTATTGAATGCCATTTGTGCTGCATTTAGCTTTGTGAAGTTATCATTTTAATGGTTATTCATGCATGAAATATGTTTCATTTAAAGTTTAGATGCCCGACATATGACATAGTATGTGCGGCTTATTTACCACCAATTATAAAACTTATGATTAGAATATTAACACTTATAACAATGCTGGTACTAACGGCCGGCTCATTTCAAAATAATGTGGCGCAGCGGCTAGAAAAAATGACCTGGTTTAATGAGCCTCAAGAATGGGAAATTAAAGACAATGCCCTTATCATGTCCGTGACACCACAAAGTGATTATTGGCGCATTTCGCATTATGGTTTCACTGTTGATGATGCTCCATTTTACTATGGCACATATGGAGGTGAGTTTGAAGTAAAAGCAAAGATAACTGGCGAGTATAAATCTAGGTTTGATCAAATGGGATTAATGCTGCGTATAGACCATGAAAACTACATTAAGTTTGGTATTGAATACGTAGATGGTAAGTACAATTTAAGTACTGTGGTTACTCATCATACCAGTGATTGGAGTGTAATAGCATTAAATGACAAACCCAAGTTTATTTGGATAAAGGCGGTTAGGCGGCTAGATGCAGTAGAAATTTTCTGCTCTTATGATGATAAGACTTATACCATGATGAGAAATGCGCACCTTAAAGATAACACGCCTGTGATGGTGGGGCTCATGGCCGCAAGCCCAGATGGAGATGGCTTTAAAGCAAAGTTTGAGAACTTTGAAGTGAAACATCTGCCCGACCAAAGAAGATTAGAATGGTTAGAAAAACACCAGTGATGTTTGAAACGGACTAATTATAAATATGATTTTAAATTGGCCTCTGTTGATGGTAATAGAGGCCAATTTTAGTATTGTTATGGATAATTAACTTTCTTCCTCTATACTGCTAAAGTCCTCTATTGAATTTTCGTCAATATTATCAATTTCCTCTTCCGTTTCATTAAATTCTAGTGGACTAGTAAAGTACTTAATTGAATTTTTATCACTCTCCTTAATTTCTTCTGTAATTTCATCCTGTGGCGGAGCTAAACGATCTTCAATAAATTTTTCGAAATCTATTGCATCCGAGTTTGATTCAAGTTCAATGGTTTGATTGTTATTCGGGAAATAGAATTTAGTCTTTCCATCAGCGCTTTCTTTTTTAATTTTTTCAACATAGCTTCTATCTATTTCCTTTTTATGAAGTCTTAGTTTCCATCGATTCTCTTTTTTCCTCAATACTTCTATTCTTAGAATATTGCTGGTACATAAAACTTTATACTTACTATCTCGGTCGCCAAGGGCATCATATGCTCTATTTCTGAGTGCAGCACGGATATATGTTTTGAATGAAAGCATAAACCTATCAACCTGATTCTTTTTTATTCTTATGGTTTCACCTTCTTTGCCTAACTGCACAGTCAGTGCTTCGAAAAGCTGATCGTTTTCATTAAGAATAATTACCTTGTCAGGGTCTAATTGTTGCATAATATCGCGAGGATATCTTTTATCAGCTTCTTCTGAATTCTCGTAATGAATAGTTATCCCATCACTAGTAGTATATTTAAGCGTAATGTCATTTTCAGCAGACTTAAAGGTTTTGGCTCCGCCCTGCTCCTTTATTTTATTTTTAGATAGGTCATCATAATTTACAAATGTATCATTTTGCCAATCATTGCTTTTTCTAAAACCTGGCATATAGAATTTGTGGAGACTATCATTGCTTAGTACGCCCTTATTTAAGCCTCTTACCTCAACTAGAAATTGATCTTTAGGAATGCTAACATGGGTATCGGGGCGAGTCATAAAGGGAGCTGCATGGTTTTTATCATCCGCGCCTTTTAAATATTTTGTATACGAATTTTCATCCTGACTTTTAGCCTTATCAGGCATAATATCAACTGCTTTGGTATCTTCTGAGTCTTGGATATTTTCAGACATATTATACATGCCGTCAATAATAGAATTCACCATTTGTTTATAGGACTCAGTTTTTACATTTCCACTTCCATTATCAAAATTTACTAATGACGGCATATAGGTTTTGCTGAGATCTTTAAAGCTATCATCTTCCAATAAAAATTCAGTTAATTGTTTCTTTTCTATTCTTTTCAATAAATTGTTAATGCCATTATCTACTTTAATCATATCATTTAATCCTGCTTTTACCCAAAAGCCCATGAAATCTTTAATGCTTGATAATTTTGATAGTAGGGTGGCATTGACTGTGTCTTTCTTAAAGTCAACTCGTCCTGAATTTACACTACGAGATTTAACCATTAGGTTTTGCAAAGCCATCATCGGAATTTGGCTGATATAATATGCCAATATATCAACATGTTTGTCTTCTGGATTGAGTTTGTTTTGTAGCCATTGAGTAGTTGCTACTTTTCTTTTCATATGATCTTGTCCCCTGTTAGTGGTAGTAGCACCCTTTAATAAACTATCAAGCACATCTAACCCCATAGTAATATTAATTTGTGCGTTTGTTACCTCATCACTAGTAATGAACTCATTAGAGAATAATCCGATACCTTTCGTAAAACGCAGAACTTTCATATCCGCATAATTATCTTTGGTATATTTGCTTTGTGGCTGAAGATTAATACCAAAATCTTTTTCAATTTCTGCTTTTAAATCACTTAAGTTCCCATTGTTTTGTGCTATGTTTTCACCTAAACTTTTTAGGTGTTTTTCTATATGGCTTGTAATTCTCATTGCACGACAAACCTTTACATCAAAGTCTTCATTTTTTTTTCCAATAATAAATGGAGGAAAGGCTGCCTCAATGACATTCCCTGCATCAGTCTCAAAAACGAATGGGAGATCATTTATTTGTTCTGCAGATTTGAGTAGTTCCTCATGTATGGGGAGTGGCTCTAAGCCTCCAGGATTTACTTTTGCAAATTCAAACTCAGGTCCCATAGTAGTTATATCTTCCTCATTATTAATAAGGCGTTTTTGAAATTCTATAAATTGCTTGATATTAAATTCTTTGTCATCATCTTTTTCGGGTTTTGATCCTTCAAACCATGTGAGGAATTCATCTATTGTACTTCTATTGGCATCACCGTCTATAGTTTCTTGTTCAGTTTGTTCTTCAAGAGTTGAAATTTCAGCGTTTTGAGACATCTGATTGCTCATTTCATCTGCTTCTTTCTCTAATCCATCATCATTTTCATCACCATTTTCATCACCATTTTTTTTCATTGGCATGGTGGGGCTTACTCTTCCTTGCTTCTGCTGCACTACATGCCAGGCCTCATGAGGCAAATGCTTTTCTTGACCAGGCCCAACGTGAATATCCGTACCCTGTGCATATGCATCGGCTTGCAATTGTGCAGGTTTATCAGAATTGTAATGTACTTTCACATCGTCCATAGAGTATCCTGAAAGGTTTTCTACTCTTGCTTTTAAGTTATTAGGTAAACCGGTGTTGTTTTCTCTTTGCTTTATTGGATATTGGTTATTGGTGTGCTTATCAGCATAAGCCTGTAGTTGTGTGTGTTTTTGGCTAGCTGAGCTGTTGTTAGCCTTACGTTGAATGGCATTATGCTGTGTCACGTATGGGCTGCTATTGGCCATTTGTTGCATGGCTTGCAATTGGCTAACATAGCTGCTCTTATTGGCGGTTTGTTGAGCTGCTGACGCAGATCTAAGTCCTTGGCTTTGAGTTTTTTGTTCTTTTTTTGTAATGTTAGTGTTTAACCTAACATTACTGTCTTGTTGTTTTTCTACATGACTAGACATATCTAATAAAAATTAGCGCCTTAGCCTTCGGATATCATGAGCGGAGTAATAAGTTTGGGGAAAACTCTACCGTGCTTTGACTGGTTGAATAATTTGGGAATTTAAATGTATTAATAAATATTTAAATTGTCATGTTGAATAGGAGATAAATTTATTGCTCGCGTATTAGTGTAAACACGAGCAATGTATTAGGTATTAATTTTACTTTAATGTTCTTCTTTAAAAAGATAAACCAATCCTTTGCTGGCTCCCACAAGAAATAAACTGCCATGGGTTTCATTCTCAAAATTGTCAAAATGCCATTTCATAGTTAGGTTGTTACTTTCTATGGGTAATGATTCTACAAGTTGTTGTTGTAGGTTTTTGGCATCCTCCCCCTCAATATTTTGTCCATGACGTTTACCTGCTCTCGCTAAATATAAAGTGAGCTTTGAATTTTTAAAGCCTTCTTGTTGAGCTTTCTTCAGTAAGATACCTCCATCCCACCATAGGCTGGGATCTAGCACCAAATATTTTGAGAAAACCTCTGGTTGGCTCATTAAAGTATGCAATGCTAGTAGTCCTCCAAAAGAGTGCCCTACCAATATCCGCTGATCATTTACCCTATACTTTTTACCTACTTCAGGTATAAGCTCATTTTTTAAAAATGAAATAAAATTATCAGCACCCCCACTGTTGGTGAGCGTGGCAGCTCCCTTCTTGCTGATGGCCTTTGTAGGAGTAAAGTCTCTTGTTCTGTGTGTATTCTCTATGCCTATAATAATCGCATTAGGAACAGATGATCTTCGGCCTCCTTGCAAAAATGAGCAGATTCCTACCATTGGAAGGAAGTTCATTTCACCGTCAAGTAGGTATATGACCGGGTAGCTTTGGCTGCTGGTGGCATAATCATCAGGCAAGTGTACCCAATAGCTTCTTTCTTCTTGTAGTACCTCTGAATATAGGTTTTTTCTGCTGCCCACTGTTAAAAGGCTATCGGTAGACTGGGCCAAGCTATATTGACTAACTAGGCAAAAAATTATAATAGTTAAATATTTCATCATCAATAACAGTCAATTTTTATTTGCCCTTTATTTTGATAATAGCTTAGCTTCTTTTTATTAAAGTTGAAGCATATATTTTCTAGGGCATTAGTTACTTCTCTTTGCATGGCAATGGAGCCACAAATCATAATCACACCTTTTTCCTTTAAAGTAAGTGCTACTAAGGCTTCATCTTTATAAATCAGGTCTTGTACATATGTTTTAGCGGTGTTAGTTCTGGAGTAGGCAGGTTTAAAGCTTTTAAGTCGTCCTTCTTTTAAGGCGTTATTGATATGTGATTGGTAAAGCAATAGGGAGTTTTCAGTTCTTGCTCCCCAGTATAAATGTGTTTCTATCTGTTTAGCATTTTGAGACATCATTCCTAAAAACGGAGCTAAACCTGTGCCGGTACCTATGAGTATTACGCGCTTGGCTTTTGTAGGAAAATGGAAGTTCTTATTTTTTATTATTGTTCCTTCTATCTTTTCTCCAATGTTTAAATCATTGAGATAATTAGAGCATACTCCAAGCTTATGTCTTTTTACGCTTAGTAAAATATTGCCCTGAGGCATAACGGCCATAGAATACAAGCGCTCATGTTCTTCGGGAGGGTAAATGCCAATCAAGTCACCAGATTTAATGTCATTTGCACTGTAAGCCAGCTCTATCAAAAATGTGTCATCTGGGCTGGTTTTAGCATCTGTTTTATCTATAACTTCAAATGATAATGTCTTTTTAGCTTTTAGTTCTACAGGGTTTTTAGCTGGTAAAGCTATACTCAGGTTAGAGGCTTCTGCGAAATGACGAGCCCATTGTCTAAAGGCTTCCCATGAGCGGTTGTTAATATTATGCAGAGGAGTCAATTGGTTAGTGGTTTGAGTCTGCGCCAGCATTTGATCTACTTCGATAGCGAACTGACAATAGTCTGGATAAGCTAATGAGCCAAATCCCACCACTGAGTATTTGGCACTATGCGTGGGCGCATACTGTTGGAATCTCTGCATGAACTTATTGGCATTGGCAGGAGCCTCTCCTTGTCCATAGGTAGAAGTTATTATTATGAGGTACTCCATGCTTTTGAAGTGCTCATATTTATTCATTTCTGTTATGTATGATAACTCTCCATTTTCTAGTAGCTGCTGATGCAGTTGCATGGCAAAAGGTATGGTGCTTCCGGTCTCTGACCCTACCAAGATGATGTATTTACAATGGTCTTTCTTTAAATGGTTTTTAATTTTTACAGCTTTTCGTTTAAAGGTGAGTACAAAACCCGAATAGACGAAGAACAAAATACTTACTGCTGATAATGCTAGAATTACGGGCCACCAGATGCTGCCTCTACCGGTGTGCAGCATCAGGCTGAGGTCGGCCAAGAGGCTGACCATTGGGTAAGCTGACTCGGCTAATATTTCACCAGTAAATTGGTTAATTAGCAATTCTTTATTTTGGAGTTTTATGGTGTAATAATCTTCTACATCGGGTGAAAATGGAAACTCTAAAGATCGAAGCTCTTCCAGTGATACAGATTGGAATATAGGGAATTGCGTTGGGCTTATAGCGAGCTCTTCTTTTAAGTTTTCATAATCCAGGTCGTAAGAAGGTTGACTGGCTTCAGGAATGATTGAAAACCGCTGTAAAAACAGGTATGAACCTGTAATACTGATAATAAGTATTGGTATTAACGCCAGTCTGCCTAAGTATACGTGATAGTATTGATAAAAATTATCTCTTATGATTTTGTTAAGAAAATACCTTATGCCTTGCTGCCTTTTTACAATAAGAATAACTCCAGTAATAGCGATCAGCAAAAGGCAAAAAGAACAAAGTCCTATAAAAAAGCGACCAGTGCTTTTAAGAAATAAGGACCGGTGCAAGCTGGTGGCAAATTCGAATAGAGGTAATTGATCTTCTACCTCTCCTATTTTATTACCATCGAAAGGATTAATATAGAAATTACCCATATTGCCCTCTTTGTCAATAGCTGATACACTTACTAGGCCATTTTGGTCTACTTTGAGGTTGAAAATTTCATCATACTGATGGTCAATCTCTTTCAGTGCTTCGGCTACAGAGATATGTGCAGCACCACTTACTTTGTAGTCTGTAAGTTGGTACGAGATAGGTTCAAATGAAAGTATAATGCCAGTAATAGCGGCAATGACGATAAAAACAAAAGAAGATACAGCCAAAACCAAGTGGCTGTATCTCCATATAGAAATAATCATAATGATTTAAAAAAGAATAAGTCCTTTCCCAATTAACCGGGTATAATTCTTATATAACGGATATACCCCTTACCATCAAACTTACCCTGAAGCCCCTCCTTAGTTAAAGGAATTTCAAGGTCTTGTTCATAATATTTTTGTTCTTCTACAGCGGTTTCAAAGCGTATTTTATAACCTGCATCCAGCTTATCTTGGTCTATATTCAATACACATACCCTGCGCTCTCCTCCAGAAATGCTAGCACTGCTGGTCCCATCTACCTCACTATTGGTTTCAAAAAAGGTATACCAACTAGCCAGATCAGGGTACCACTCCTCATCTTTACCCATTACATGCAGGGTTTTTTCATATTTCCCTTCTGGGTTGATTAAAGAGACAGCTACATATGCAGCCTCTCCTTCATAGTTAATCAGCTGAACCATACACTTATATGAATCTGAGGTAGATTTCACATAAGACCAACTTACTAAACCAACACTAATTACGAGTAAACATATAACTTTAAGTACCTTAACCATGTGTTATTTATTTTAAGAACTGTATATCTGTTTGATTTTCTGATAAAACTTCGTTTTCACTTGCCAAGTCAAAAACAGATTCATCAAAATCGGTTTTAACCTTCTTGTCAGCGCCCTGTTCTACCAAGTATTTTAGTACAGACGTATCAGTGGCTTTCATGGCAGCAATTTGTAACGGAGTGGTTCCTTCATTATTGGCTTCATTGATGTTTACTCCCATAGCCACTACCTTTTTCACTAGTGGAAGACTATTTTTCTCTACTGCCAAGTGCAGCAGTGTATTTCCATTAGCTTGTTTCTGTTTGGGGTCTAGGCCATTTTTCTTTAGTAAAGTTGCTTTTGTATCAAAATCACTGTTGTCAGCACCACCTCGGCCACCGGTTCTATATGAGCTTATTAAATAATGACCTATGCTGTTCTCGGCTTTGTCTGTGAGATTTGTTTTAGCACCCTCGCTGATTAGAAAATCCACAACCTCTGTTGAGTTTCCTTTAACAGCTGCAAAAAGGGCTGTTTCTCCGGCTTTGTTTTGTAGGTTGATGTCCTTGCTTTTGCTTTCGATAAGCTTTACTATGTCTAAGGTATTTCTTGCAGCAGCATTTATTAAGGCTGTATTGCCTTCAGCATCTTGCTGATCTGCTTTCACTCCTTTATCTAAGAAGTATTTTACTACTTCAATGTCTTTAGCTTTGGCGGCTACAGCGTGCAGTGGTGTGGTTCCCTCTTTAGTAACTACATTGGGCTTAATGCCTTTTGCCTCTAAGTATTGAAATACAGAAAGGTCGTTAGTACCTCTTCTGGTACCTTGGCTAGCTGCTATCATAGCATTACCACCTATTTTATTTTTGCTCTTATAGTCAACTCCTTTCTTTATCAGGAGGTCCATCATCTCTTTATTGCCAGTTTTGGCAGTGTAGTAAAACACGCCATTGCCATCGTTGTCTTTATCTTTTAAGCTAAGTCCTTTGCTTACAAAATAATTAATCATGGCGTCATCTTTAAGATGCGGTGTAAGCAATAGTAATGAGTTAGCTCCTTCGTGGTTGGTGTCAGTAATATTAGCACCATGAGCGATTAAGTAATCATATACTTCAGGATTTGTCTGCGCAGTAATAGCCGCAAATGTGATGACTGTATAACCGTGGTCATCCACCAAATCAACCTTTACTTTATGATCTATCAAGTATTTTATTACTTCCATTTTGCCACCCATAGCAGCCCAATGCAGGTAATTTCTACCATCGTGAGTAAGCTCATGAATGTTTTTACTATAATTCTCCATGAGATAAATTATAGTCTCTGAAGGCACTTCAGCAAGTAAGGCATACATAATGCCGTTGAATTTAAACGAGTTGAAAGCAACAGGATCATTACCTGCTTTTATTTTATCTTTTACATCGTTTAAAGATGGAGTTTCTTGCCAATAGGCTCTATCTAAGAATATGTTTTTATCCTGAGCCTTTAGGTTAGTAACAGCTAGAATAAGAACTAAAAAAGCACTTAAAATTAGTTTTTGCATGGCTTTATATCATTAATATTTTATGGGCTATTGCCGCCTATGTATTATGAGGAAATCATAAGTATGAAGATGTTGTAAACGTCATAGGCGAGCAATAACACCATAAAAAATGTTAGTTATCAGTTTTTAATAAGCCCACAGCTTCTAAAGAGTTACAAACAACGGTAAGTCCTTTGGTAGCAGTAGCTGTAGCCGGATCTACCATATATATAGCTGGATACTGTCCATCGTTAGTGGTAATAGGGAAATACAGTTTGCCTTCATATGATGTAGGTAGGCCGTAATCAGCAATAGTTTCTTTTGAAGGAATGTCTCCACCTAACCAGCTAAATGTTTTGGTTGACATTTTAACAATGCCATATTGAGTAGCCGCTGTATTGGTTGTAAATTCTTTTTCGTTATAAAATTCTAACATGAAGTAATCATCTGTAATGTGCCATACATTTCTGAAGTGGTAGCCACCAGACTCTTCTTCTATATTAAAATAGTAGCTGTCGTCAAAAGTACTAGCTCCTTCATTAATACGGATAGCTCCCGCAGGCTTGGTAGATGTTGATTCATATGCACCAGAGAAAACGTATACATTACCATCATCATCTTTGCTAATTTGTGAATAGTACTGAGAACGGAATCTACCAGAAGAGTAGCTCAACTGGCCAGATCTGTATATATTTTGAATTTCAAGGTTCTCATCAAAGGCTACTACCCAGCAGCTATCGGGGTAGCTCACTTCTCCTGTGCTACTGCCGCCTCCGGCTTCAGGGTCTTTAGGTGCTGATGCTACTGCTCCTGTAAGGAACTGGCCATTACCCATATCTACGATACCAGAAAAAGTTACTTGTTGGTCGTTACCTAAAATACCATGAGTATGTATGGCTTTTGTACTTAAAGACATACCATTTTCAGTATCAAAGAAATTGAAAACTGCTCCATCTTCATCTTCAGATCCTTCTAGAGCCTGACCTCCAACGCTAGTAATAGCATAATTTTCAAAGAAACCATATGAAGTAAACCTTGAGGTAATTTGAAATTCCCCCACTTTCTGTAAGCCAGAAGTGTCTAGCTTATATGCCAAGCCAGTACCAGGGTCTCCTTGATTGTAAATTAACCCTACAGCTACTGAATTATCATCTTTAAATATCCATCTATAACCTGAAGATGACAGCTCAATACCATTACCAGCAATGCTGAGCTCTCCGGACTGCAAGCTATCAGTGCTTAATATATAATCAGCGGCTTGGCCTGAAGCAGTGCCAGAAGCAGATAAAAAGAAGGTTTCGGCTCCAGTTTCTATTTGCTCAGGAGCTGGATCATCATCACTGCAGGCCATTATAAGTAAAGCAAACAGGCTTAATAATCCGTAGGCTCCAAATCGCCTCCGTAGTTCGTTTGTAAATATTTGCATAGTTAAATTGAAAGTTTAAAATTTATTATTTGCTAAAAAAATATCTGGCCTTCATTGAGAAGCTTCTTCCCGGTTTTTGAAGACTGAAATTATCATAGAGCATTTCGTTAGTAATATTTCTGGCCTCAAACCCGAGGTTATATTTTCCACTGGCCATTACATAGGTAAATCCTATATCATGAGATAGCTGTTGATCAATAAATAACTTGCTGCTTTTGCTGCCTAAACTCTCAAAGTTTCTATAAAACTTATCCATAAAGTTGAGATAATAGGTGCATGTGAGGGTATTGCCTGCTTTTATGAAATTATTGATTTTGTACCCCAAGTCGGCATTCATAAAGAATATAGGTTTGTTGGGCATTGGGTCTTTGTAAATGATAGATTCACGGCCCAGCTCATCATACTTCTCCATATTCATGATATTTTGGTAGGTAACAGCAGCTCCTAGTGTGAGCTTTTTCCTGTAAGCATAGTGGGCTTCCAAATCCAAGCCTAATGTTCTTACCTTGCCATGGTTGGTATAGCTGGCAGATGCTACTTCGGTATCTATCATTCTTCTAATAAAATCCTTTGTATTTCTGTATATGAAGCCTGCATCTACATATACTTGATGTTTGCCAGATGGCAATTCAGGACTGTATACCACATTGAAGTTTATATTCTGACTAACTTCTGGATCTAGCGAAGCAGTACCTATTTCTAAGAGTTCATCACCAAATAATTCGGTAGCATTGGGTACTCTTACTGTCTTTTCATAAGACAGTTTTAGTAAAACAGCAGGTCTTAATTTGTAGTTAGTGATAAGTCCATAACCGGTGGTGTTGAAAGTTCTTTTTTGAGATATGTAACGTGAGCTGTTAGAAGCAATAGTAACCGTATCTACTGGACCTGTAACTGATACAAAATAGTTTTTTTGGAAGGCAGAAACGCTCCATTTCTCGTTTATCTTGTATTGATAAGAAATACCCAATACATCTTTTACGTTTTCCTTTTTTATAGAGTCAGCAGCTGACATAGAAGCCTCACCTACCTCATTGCGTGCTGTTCTTGTAAAAGTGCTGTACAAGTTGTTGATGGATATCAGGTGCTTGTCACCTATGGCATACTTGAGGTTAGCAGTAACCACACCTGTGTTGTTGTTGTATTCGGATAGTGTATACTGATATTCGCCTTTTTTCACCTGATTCATGTATTCTCCTTTCCAATTGTAAAGACGAGCTAGTGTATCTACATTATTATTGCTGGCATGGCTGTAGTTGGCACTCAGCTTTAAATCCAAGTTTTTGGTGAAGAGGTTATTCTTAAAATATTCTAATGATGCGGCTTTAGTGTCAGACTCTCTTACTATACCACCATATGCCCTTTTCATTAGGTTACCATTTTGTACCTCTTTATACTCTTGGGCATAGGTGAATCCTGCCATCAATCGGTCAGCCCAGCTTTTGCCTTGCACACCTACTTTACCTACTATAGCCTCATTGTGGTAGGTGTCATGAAAACGCCTGAACCAATATTCTTCATCAGTATAAACAGCTGATTTGCCCTCTTCTTCTAGCTGCAATAGTTGTGTTTTTATCTTATAGTTGTTATCAGAGTAATTTTGGAAAGCATTTACGCTTAGCGATAGGCCTTTTTTTCCGGTAATGCCGAAGTTAATATTAGACTTATGAGTGTTAAATGATCCATAAGAATACGAAGCATCCAAATAAGTGGAAGATGTTTTTTTGGTGATGATATTAATGGCTCCGCCTAAGGCATCGGCTCCTAATTCTACAGGTACCACACCTTTGTATATTTCTATTCGTTCTGCTAGGTTAATGGGTATATTGTTAATTTGGAATGCAGACCCATAAGTGTTCATAGGTACCCCGTCAATGAATATTTTTACGTGCTTACCCGTGAAACCATTGAGCATAACTGATGTGTTAGAACCAACACCGCCTGATCTTCTGATCTTTACCCCTGCTGTCTTTTCCATAGCTTCAGATAAGTCAACCGTGCGGTTGGCTAGTGGTTTTGAATCTATGGTAGCTACGTTATAGGCTGATTCTTTTACTTCTTGGATGATTGATTTGCCCTTAATTTCAACCTCATCTAGTACCTGATCTTTCCTTACTAATTTAAAATGATGTACTACGCTTTCTCCTGAAGTAACTTTTACCTGAATGATTTGCTTTTCGAACCCTAGTACAGAGCACATCATAGTGTAGTCACCTTGGGGTACTTTAAATTGATATTTACCTTTTTCAGTACTTACGCTAGAAATATTGGTTTTATCTAAAAATATATAAGCATCTGCAATGGGTTCTCCTTCGGTAGATGACACCACTCCGCTTACTGTAGCATCTTTTTGAGACCACGCTGGCAGACAACATATTACGATAAAAAATGTACTCAGAAAGATGGTTTTCACAGGAATAAAAATTTACTATATTGCGATTAAGTTTATTTAGACTAATTTTAAATAATATTGCAAATCTAAATTCACATACTGTGGGAATTGATTCGGTTTTGGATGAAAAAGTTATGGAAAAGGTACTATGCTCATAAAGTCGCAGATAAAAACAGAAGATATTACATTATTTGATATTGATTTGAACAGTGCAGCTGTAAAGGAACAGCTACAGACCCAAGAGATTAAAGTAGAAAAGAACGGAGTTAAAATAAACACGACCCTCACCTATTCATCAGAGATTTGCATAGTGCAAACGTCTTTTCAGCACAATAAAGACATTATAGATATTTTTAATATTGACGGTGAGTATATAAAAATCATCTACTTGCTAAAAGGTAAAAATCCTACCATAACTGATACTGCTGATCAGCTTAGTCATTCCTCGCATCCTGGTTTTCTTAAGCTAGGCTATGGAAAAGATTCTCGACTAAATATCTTAATGCCAAAAAATGAAGAGACAGAGTATACGATTATAGTATTTTCATACGCTTATTTCAAAAGCCTTATGAAAGGAGATGTATGGTTGCTCAACAGTAAGTTTCATCAAGCGATAGAAGCCAATAAGCCTTTAATTGGGGAGATGAATTATTATATTAATTTTCCTCTTCATCATATAGTTAGTGAAATGGTAAAGTATGACTGGCGCTTGAAGGAAAGAACGCATTATCTGGATTTAAAGCTGAAGGAATTTTTACTCACCTTATATTGCTATGAGCAAGAGAATGAGCTTACCTATAGCGATATAAGCTCGGATACGCTAAATAAGATCAAACGTGCGCATTATTATATGGAAGTTAACTTTAGAGAAACTCCTACTATAAAAGAGTTGGCTAGAGAAGTTATGCTCAATGAAGCGCAGTTAAAAAAAGGCTTTAAAAAAGTATATGGGTCGACTATTAGAAGCCATATAATAGATTTAAAAATGAAAGAAGCTTTGGCGCTACTGAAGACCCAAAAGATTAATGAAATAGCAGCAACGCTTGGCTACGGCAGCATACCGCATTTTATTACTTCTTTTAAAAAATATTATGGTGCATCGCCCAGTCAAATGAAATCACGACAATAAGATTATTTTGAGTTCATAATACGAGGTTGTAAGGATGTTTAAGCGCTTCACTACAGTGTGTAGTGTAAGGGTAATAGTGAGGCAAGATACTTTTATGACAAAAAAAGGCCGACTTAAAATCTAAGCCGACCTTTTCTTATAAATAATAGTAATTAATCATTAATGTCTAATTTCTTTCTTATATCAATAGACATTTGTTCTAGGTGAATACGAGTAAGATCATCTATCTTGTTACTCTTTTTTACCTTGTCTATCATTTTCAGCTCTTTCATTAGTTCATCTACTATCATGCCTTTCATATCCGATAAGTAGTGCTGATACTGGAACATACCTACTATTAAACCTGGGTTCTCTTCGGTAGTTACTTGAAGTAAAAGCCTGCTCACGTACGTTTTTTGCAAATTTCTTCTGTAGAAATCTACACTTTCACCATTATGTAACTCTCTGAAAATACCTTTATTCATATCGCCCAGCATTTCACTAAATGAATAAGATTGATTAGGGTCTTCTAAGGTGTTATTCATCATTGTAGATATTCTGAATCTTTTTATAAGGGCATCTATCACATCCTTTTGTAGGTTACCTATCTCTATGCCGAATGAATTAGGAACCTTATCAAAGATGTTCTTCTGATTAAGCCACATGGGTGTTTCAAAAACATGCTTATGCAAAAAAACTATGGCACGTTTTTGCTTATCATATTCCACGTGAGTATACTCTGGCCCTGTGTTTAGTCCTACTCGCACGTCATGATAAACTCCTCCTACATTTTTCATAACATGTAAAATGTATCTGAAATACTGACTATAAACGGCCGCATAGGCATCTGAAGCAGCAGTAAATCCTTTATAATCTGTGGTATTCCATTCTAGCAGGTGCGGTGTTATCCTTTTTAGATTTTTAATGCCATATTCACTGGCTAGCATGGCATCATCTCCAAGGTCTTCGTTTTGACTTCTTGGATCCATGGGTTCCATTTCATTTCCAAACCAAAGTCTTTTATTCTGAGCCAGAGTATCGGTGACTAATTTAACCAGAGCTTTTTGTTCTTCTACCTCATCTTTGAACTCAGGTCTCCACTTATAGCCCCAGTACAGGGCCCATTTATCGTAGTCATTAATCCGAGGATAGATACCATTTTTACTTATGCTATCTTCTGGCTGTGCTACATAGTTAAAACGAGCATAATCCATTATAGAAGTGGTATGTCCATGCTCATCTAGCCATTCTTTGTCTCTCAGCTTCTCTACGGGCGTAGTACTGCTGGCTCCAAAGTTATGAAGCAAACCTAAGGTATGGCCTACCTCATGCGAGGACACAAAACGGATGAGCTCACCCATTAGCTGATCGTCAAATTCTGGTTTTCTGGCTTCAGGGTCGATAGCTGCACACTGTACCATGTACCAATCGTGCAGCACCTTTGCCACATTATGATACCAAAAAATATGACTTTCTATAATTTCACCACTTCTTGGATCAGAAATGCTTGGTCCCATAGCGTTAGCTATCTCAGAAGGCCTGTAGATAATGGCAGAGTATTTAGCATTATCTAAACTCCAGGTACTATCTTCTTCATAACTAGGAGCTTCTCTTGCATAAATCGCATTTTTAAATCCTACTACCTCAAAGGCTTTTTCCCAGTCGTTTACACCTTGAATAAGGTATGGCACCCACTTTTTAGGTGTAGCAGGATCAATATAAAAAACAATAGGCTTTTTAGGCTCCACCAACTCTCCGGCCAGGTATTTTTCCTCATCTCCTGCTTTAGGCTCCAGCCTCCACCTTTTAATCATCTTCCTTATTTCTACCCCCTGAGGCTCCACTCCAAAGTCACGATAGCCCACGGCAAAATATCCCACTCTTTCATCCACCAACCTTGGGCGCATAGGCTCTTTGGGAAGTAATACAAAAGAAGAGTTAAGCTCCACGGTGTATTCTGTGGAGGTAGGATTCATGCCTGCAGAATAAGTCTTCAAAGCTCTTATTTCTAGGTTAGAACTGTAAGACCTCACATACTTGACGTAACTTCTGTCATTTTGCTGTGCTCCCATTCCTGCACGGTCTTTTAGCTTTTGGTTTTCAAAGTACAGCACATTATTATCACTGTTTAAAAACTCTGTTACATCCAGCACTACAGAAGATGAATCTTTGCCAAAAGCAGCAATAGGAAATGCTTTTACAATGGCCTGCACATTGTTCTTTAAAACACTTTGATACATGGCATTTGTAGAATCTGCATTGTATTCATTAAAAGAAATTCTTCTCATAAACACATTGTCTCTAGGGCCTTTTTCAAACCTGTATACAGACTCCCCTATTTCATCTCCTACTAGTCCAAACTGTCCATTACGCATATCTGTAGATGCCTGAGCAATACGATTTACTACCAATATGTCTCTGCCAAAAATGCTATCAGGAATCTGAAAAAAATATTTGAAGTTATCGTTATCAATATAGGTCTTGATAAAGCCCCCTCCTCTTTCCATTTCTGGCTTTATAACATCTTCAAATTTTTTAATCTTTACTGTTTTGGCTGTATTAGCAGAATCTTTCTTAGCTGCTTGCTCTTTATCCTTATTAGCACTGTCTTTTTTCTGCGCAATAGACAAAGTGCTAACTGCCAGCACGATACATAATGCTAAAGTATATTTCAATTTATACATGTATATGACTTAAAATTTATCTGGGATTTTTTTCTATTTCAGCATTTTGCCTTCTATAAATTGGCGCTATCTGAAATACGTATTCATTGCTATTAGGCTCTAGCACATAATTTTCTCCTAAGAACTCACGTTCTATGGTAATAGCAAATTGAGGCTCCTGATTCAAACGTTTAAGGTCAAACCACCTCAGGCCTGTGCAAAAAAGCTCGCGCCTTCTTTCATTCAGCACGGTTTGTAAGGTGTTTTCACCTACCTGAAGGTCTTCATAATCTTCCGGTGCGAATCGGGCTACCCTTAGTTCATTAAGGGCATCAATCGCTTCTTTATCGTTACCGTTACGAGCTAGGCATTCCGCTCTTATTAACAACATTTCAGGTACAGAAGGACCTGCATAGGTTCCTTGGTATACAAGGCTAGGTTTCCAATAACCGCGACCTTCAAACTCCCAATAAAAGTTGCTGGCAGGGGCGGTAAATAACTCATATCTAAGATCACCTTCCTCAAATAAATCTAAAAGCTGATGATTGACAGGAGTTGCGCTAAGAGGGGCATTAAATGATTTCGATAACATAATTTCAGGGTCACTATACTTAACAGGGTAAGTAGTTGGAGCTGCTTCATAATCTGCCAGGTTATTTAGCGTATTTTGCAATGCTAATGCCTCATTAGCATAAGTTAAGGCATTATCATAGTCACTCATCTGTAAATAAACTCTGGCCATCAGTGCCAATGTTCCAGCTCTGCCTGGCAAAAATGAATTCTCCTGAAAATCAGGCAACACTTCTAATGCCTCTTCCATGTCTGTGAAGATCTGGTCATACACTGCCTGCACAGATGCTCTTTCTAATGATGCAAACAAGTCTGGTTTGGTTAACAAAGGCACGCCTAAATCTGTAGCGGCTGTACTCACATTGTACTGCTTGGCGTACATATTTACAAGACAGAAATAGGCAAACGCTCTGTGTACTTTGGCCTGTGCTAATATTTGCTGTTTTTCTTCATCTGTGCCTCCTTCGCTGCTCATAACTCCATCTGTTACAGAGTTGATAGTGTATAGCTGCTGATATAATGCCTGCCAATCATTATCTTGCTGATCTTCAGCATATATATTCTCTGCCCATTTATAAATAGATGCGATTACCTCAGTAAGACTATTCTGAATAGGCTCTCCTACAAATTCTACATCGTCAGAAGCTACAAGCGGAGCTTGACAAGCCCCCTCTAACCTTGACGTATAATTCATTAAGTATTGGTAATCTTCTGTATACTTCAATTCCCGCTGAGTAGGGTCTTCAACCTCTACGTAATCGCGACACCCACTTACGGTAAGTGCGGCTAAAAGTGCCAGACTGTATATTATTCTTTTCATGTGTATATTTTTAATTTTAATTAGCCATAATGAATGTCCTAAGACACACACCTCTTTCTACATGGCTTTAAAATGAAATATTTAATCCTAGCGAGTAGTTAGCTGCAGGAGCTAAACTTGAATATGATCCCTGAAAAATATATAGAGGATCTATACCTTCATCATTTTTCACCCAAATCGGTCCTAGGTTATTCGCTGATGCAGTAATGGTGGCTGATCTGATATACTTGATTTTAGCGATCGCTGCAGATGGAAGTATATAAGAAAGTGAAACTTGAGCTAAACGAATATTATCAGCGTCAATCACATTAATATCTGCTTGTTTGTATCTATTAATACTATTTGTATTGCTATTCAAAATACCCGGTACATCAGTAAATGCTTCATCGCCTTCCTCTCTCCATCTCTCAGTTAGCTTTTTACTGGTGCCAAGAAAGTCGGAAAAATAGCCTGAGGTAGGGTAATATGATGTGCTGATATCTCTTTTCAATGCTTTATGGCCCATGTCATATGTAATTCTTACCAATAGACTCAGGTTTTTATACCTAAAGGTGTTAGTGAAACCTCCAAAATGTGTAGGGGTAGTACGGCCTGCGTATACCAAGTCATTGCCCGTTACTTCAAAATCTGTAGAAGGTACTATGTTGCCGTCCTCATCATAAACTTGCGATTGACCAGTTTCATCTAAGCCTGCCCATTTATAAACCATTAAATTATCTACAGGATTGCCCGATGAAATAAAATTCTCAGCTAATGCCACGTTATCATCAAATCGGCTATCCGTAACTTCATTGGTATTGTATGAAATATTGAAGTTAGTTAACCATGAAAAGTCTCTTGTTTTTATAGGATATGCGTTAATTGCCAATTCATATCCATTACTTTCCATGTCTCCTGTGTTGTAGGTGAGGTTAGTCCATCCGTAAGTACCATTGTAGGGTACATTAGCAAGTATGCCTTTAGACCATTTTTTGTAAATATCAAAACTTAAGTTAATGCGAGAATCAAAAACTCCTATTTCGAAACCTGCATTTAATGTTTTGGTGGTTTCCCAACCAAAATCCCTATTACCGGGAGATCCTATATAACCATATGGAAGCCCACTGTAATAATCTGTACCACCTACGGTATACAATGTTCTTAAAACACCTGTATTGTTGGCCGGAGATGAGCCTCCTGTACCATAAGATGTCCTTACATTTAACAGACTAAGCCAATTCACATTGATCAAGAAGTCTTCTGCTTTAGCATTCCATCTAAGACCAGTGGACCATAAAGGAATAGCTCTGTTTCTTTTATCTACCCCTATCATGTTAGTATCATCAAAACGAATACTTCCACTGATAAAATACTTTTGTAAATAGCTATAGCTGGCATTGCCATAGTATGATAAGTATCTGTTAATAGATCTGTAAATGGATCTATCAAAACCTGTTAGCGTGGCGGTACTACCATAAATGGTGGCATAAGGTGTGGTAGGATTAACCACTACGGTGGTAGAAGATTCTTTATCGTATCCGTATCTTACCATATTATAACCACGGCCTTTAGATTGTCTTATTTCAGTACCAGCTATTGCTGTCAGTTGATGGATGTTGTTCCAGTTTTTGTCAATGTCCAACTGAGCTCTCATTGTATAATCAGAAGTAAATGTATTACCAGCTTCATATCTACCACCTACAGGTACCCCATACACTAACTGCCCTGTGGCCTCATTAATAGTGGTACCTTCGTTAATAAGGCTTCTCATTTCATAGCTATCTTCATCATAATATTCTACTACTTCTGTTGAATTTCTTTGTAGCATACCAGAAACGGATAACTTGGCCCAAGAAGTGATATCACCACTGAGCATAGCATTAATCCTAGTTCTGTTTTTGTTAAATGTGGAGCTGGAGTTATCAAGCTCGTCTATAGAATTATAGCTCCAAGGCAGATAGCCTTGTGATTCAAAATCTTCTATTACATCGGAGGTAAAAAGAATATCTCTGTCTATGGCATTTCCATTTTCATCTACAAGTAAGTCGTAAGGTCGTAATCCAAAAGGTCCTTCTGAAATTGAGGCAATTGCACCTGTGTTTACTTCGTCTGTAGAGTAGGTATGGTTAATACCCGTCTGTAATGAGACCTTGTCGTTAAAAAAGGAAGTATTATAATTAGCTGTAATGGCATATTGCTCAGACCAATTACTTTTAAAAGAAGGTCTATTAGAAGAGTAATTTCCTGATACATAGTATGTACTATTATCGGAACCTCCGTTAATTGATAGGTTGTACTGCTGGGTAACACTTGGCTGTAATAAATACTCTTCTATCTGATCATTATTATTAACTTGAGATAATTCATTTATCCGAGCATCTAGTTCTGCCTCAGTTATTTCACCTCTTTGCGCCTGAAACATATAATTAGATGCCTGACTACCATTTTGATATCTCCAGGCAGAATAAGGATCAGGGAAAAAGTTATTGTCAAATAGCTCGGTTTCAAAATCGATATATTCTTTACTGCTCATTCTATTCAAATCATCCAGATTTGAAGGCTTAGCATACGTGGCCGTAGCGCTGAAGTTAAATACCGGAGCAGAGTTTTTCTTTCCTTTTTTTGTAGTAATCACAATTACGCCATTTGCCGCTCTCGATCCCCAGATAGAGGCCGCAGAGGCATCTTTTAAAAATGAAATACTCTCAATATCATTAATGTTGAAGGTACTTAACACTGAGTTATTGGATGTTTTACCAATATTATTAAAATCAGTTCCTGGGGTTGCACTTAAACTCTGATCAATAGCCGGAAAACCATCAATTACAATAAGTGGTGCAGAGCTTGTATAGAATGTGTTAGGTCCTCTTATAGAAACGGTATTGTTAACTGCATCGAATCTTACGCCTGGCACTTTACCTTGTAACCTATCGATAATGTCTATCGAGGGGCTTTCCTGTAAATCCACAGAACTGATAAGTTCGTAAGAGCCTGTCACTTTATTAGGATCTATTTTTTGATACCCTGTAGAAACAACCGTTACCTCACTTAGTGTGGTGAGACTCTCTTTGAGTGTAACGTTCATCTCTGTACGATTACCTACGGGTAATTCTACCCTTTCATACCCTAAAAAAGAGTAGATAAGGTTTTTGTTTGAGGGCGCATTTAAAGTATAGCGTCCATTCGCGTCTGTAATGGTACCTCTTCCCTCCCCTTGAATAATCACAGATACTCCTGCAAGGGTTTCTCCCGACTCTTCGCCAACTACACCAGATACTTGGTGTACCTGATTATGACTAGCTCCTGATTGTAGGTTTTCTTTGTCCGCAGGCCTAGGTGTAATTACAATGCTGTTATCCTCTGCCGAGTACTCATAGGAGAATTTATCTCCAAGGCTTAGCTTCAGTAAATCAGCAGTTTTAATGTAACCTTCTGAAATATTTACTGATGGCTGACCGTTAAAAAGATCAGATCTGTAAACAAATGTATAATTCGTCTGTTTCTTGATAAGATCGAAGACCTGGGTAGTAGAATACTGCCTGGTTTCGGGTATTGATATGTTAGCATCCTGAGCTGAAACTTTAATTGCCAAACTAAAGACACAGGTGCAAACTAATAAAAATACGGAACCCACCTTAGGGGGCACCACTCTTTTTGCCAGGGCAAAAAGGGAACCGGTAAATTTAATTTTCATAAATTTGAATAATTAAGATTAGTTATGATATAATTAATCAAAGGGGAAAAGTTTTGTATGGTAAGAGATCTGAACTTATTCCCCTTTTTTCTTTAATTCTATTTGGTTGTTGTTTATTTCATAAGTTATATTACTCGTTTTTGCCAGTAGATTTAAAATCTTGTTAAGCCCTAAATCGCGGCTAAATACTCCATTAAATTTTATATTTTTCACCTCCTCATCTTCAAATACAATTTGTACATCGTACCACCTATTTAGGTTTTCCGTTATACTTTCCAAGGTGCTTTCATTAAAACTAAAAAAGCCATCTTTCCATGATATATAATCATGAACTGCTACCACCTTCTTGTTGAATACCTTGTCTTTGTAATTAAAAGTCACCTGATCTTTGGGGTGCATATCTGTTTTCTTGCCTTCCGCATCAAGCTCCACATGCCCTTCTACCAACGTGGTAATGGTATTCCCTTCTTCTTTGTAAGCCCTGATATTAAACTCCGTACCCAGCACTTCTACTTCCTGAGCTCCTGTAGCTACTATAAAATGGTCTCCATGATTTTGTGCACTCGGAGAAACATCAAAATAAGCTTCTCCATATACTAGTTCTACTCTACGGGGCTGTCCTGCAATAAAAGCTGTGGGGTATTTTATGCGGCTATCAGCATTTAACCAGACCTTGGTACTATCAGATAACTCCAAGTAAAATTCACCTCCTCTGGGTATAGTGAGATAGTTATATTCTAACTTCTGAGCCTGACCTGCATATTTTATAGACTCTCCATTACTGGTAACACCGTGGGCACTATATGGCTGTCCGTTTTGCAAGTCTATTTCTGTACCATCTGCCAGTGTAAGTATAGCCTTATCGGTACCAGCGGCAATGATTTTTTCTGTTACCTTATTTGTACTATCTTTTTGAATTATAAAAAAGGTAAGACCCGCCATAGCCAAAAGTATGAGGCTGGCTGCCACACTATATCTCCATTTATGGCTAGGCTTCGGAGGTACTGTAATCTCCTGCTGTAGCTTGAACCAAGCTTTGCCTTTATCTATTGGTGGGACTGGCTTATCATAACCAGAACTCACCTTTTGAAAGTACTTCCGGTGATCTTCCGATTCATCATACCAACGATCAAATATCCTTTGCTCCTCAGCAGACAACCGCCCTTCTATTTTCCTAATTATTAGTTTAAAATCCATCTTTCAGATGTAGTGTATAGTAGTCGTTTGTGGGTATGACAACTAAAGAGGAAAAATGGGTGACAAGAAATTTTACTTTTTTCTAAAAAGAAAGGAAATAAATTGTCTTAACGCAGTTAAATCAGAAGAAGAAAGAGGAAAAAACCATCTTGTTGATCTTTTCTTTGGCACGCTTGAGCTGTGTTTTTACTGTATTTACAGAAACGCCACTATGCTCGGCAATCTGTTGGTATTTGTAATTATGCTTTACTCTAAGAAGGAAAATTTCCCTCATTTTTTCAGGGAAAGTGTTGATGACAGCCATTACTAAACTATAAATATCTTCTTCATTCTCTTCAAAGGCAGGAAAAACGGCTATGTCATCAAAAATGCTATTGAGATCTATAGCATGATCATAATCTACTACCGATAGGCTTTTTAATTTATTGATGCATCTATTGCGAACCATCGTATACATATAACTTCTCATATTGGTATGCACCTGTAGTTTGGTAGCATTTTCCCAAATGTATATGTACACTTCCTGTACCAAATCCTCACTTTCAGCCTGATCGTAGAGATGCTTATAGGCGTATGTTACCAACTCCTTATAAAAGATGTCGAACAAACTATGGAAAGCAACCTTATCTCTCTCCGCTATCTTCGCTAAAAGTAAATTCTCTTTCAATAAAATAAGCCTCTATCAACGCTTAAAATTAGTAAAATTATTTAACAATACGATAATATGGAATTACGCAAACTATCTCATAAACAGCTTATTAAATTAATTAAAATACAGTGAAAGTCAGAAAGTGAAAATATAAAGTGATTCATTATCAGCAAAATAATAATTTCAATACCAATAATTAAAATAAAATTTTAGTGGCAAAAAATAACCAATTAAGCCCTAGCTAATGTGATGGAACTATGGTGCTGGCTTTGATTAACACTATGTATCATGCCTATATTTCCTCTACAAAATCATCAATTACATCGCGTTTGTTTGCTGAAATTAATTTTAGATTTTTGATTTGTAGAATAACGAGATATAGCGGTGAAAAAGAACTTATTAATAATTAAGATACATATTCTGGGATGGTGTTTACTCTTGATGGTCCCTTTTTTTTTAACCCGGCAAGTATACCATTCTATACTTCCTAATGCTGATGTCCTTTCTTTCTTCCCTCCATTAATGCTTAGTGTTGTACTTATTATTATTTTCTATTTCAATTATTTCATACTCATACCCAGGTTTTTATTTGCGAAAAAATATAAAACATACTTTGTATTGCTGGCATTATCGATCTTGCTAGTATTCTCTGTGTCAGGCTTTATTATTTCATTTACGGGGTTCAGTCCTCATCAGCTGGCCGAATCCAGCCCTTTGTTGGCTACAGTGCAACCAGTTATTAAAATAAATGGACTATTAATGTTGATTGTTTCTATTGTTACATCTACCTTGTTGGCAGTAAATCAAAGGCTTAAAGAGACTGAAGGAGAAAAGTTCACCGCACAGATAGCATCTCTTAAGTCGCAAATTAATCCTCACTTTTTATTCAATACATTGAATAATATTTTCGCCATTGCCATTGATACTTCACCAAAAGCCGCTGATATGGTAGATAAGTTGTCAGAAATGATGCGCTATACCATGAGAGATACTCAGAGGGATTTTGTACCCTTAGATGATGAGGTTAATTACATCAATAACTATATTGAATTGCAGAAGATAAGGTTGGACAAAAGAATAAAATTAGATTATTTCTTCTCTGGAAATTACTCTGATTTTCAGATTGCCCCTATGCTGCTCATACCATTTATAGAAAACGCCTTTAAACACGGTGTAAATATAGAAAGTCAAAGTGATATTAAAATTGAGATAACTATTGAAAATAGTGAGCTGCATTTGGCTGTAAGTAATAGAATAGTTGAAATGCAAACCGAAACTTCAGAGCGAAGTGGGTTAGGCATAAAAAACACAAAACGCCGGTTGGAATTGATTTATCCATCAAAGCACTTATTATCTATTACGGCTACAGAAAGTGATTTTATGGTTTCATTACACATTAATTTATTATGATAAATGCTATAGCTATAGATGATGAGCCGCTGGCCTTGAAAGTGATTGAAACTTTTTGTAGTCAAAGTGATTTGGTTGATTTAAAAAAGACATTTTTGTCACCCAAGGAGGCCCTGATGCATCTACGTAAATATCCGGTTGACCTTCTGTTTGTTGACATTCATATGCCGAGCATGTCTGGGATCAATTTGGTGAAAGCTTTGCCTCAAGATTCTATGGTAATTTTCACTACAGCATTTAGTGAATATGCCGCTACTAGTTATGAACTAAATGCCATTGAGTATCTTCTAAAACCATTTAACAAGAAACGGTTTGACCAAGCTATGTCCAAGGCTAAAGATTACTTCCATTTCTTGCGAAAAACAGATCTATATGACGATGAATGCATTTTTGTTCGAGCTGATTTTAGCTTAGTAAAAATTCTTTTGTCAGAGATTTTATTTATTGAAGGGATGGCTGACTATGTGAAAATATTTATCCAGAATGAAAAACTTGTAATGTCCAGGATGACGATGAAGGCAATTTCTGAAAAATTACCAGAAAAGGATTTTATTCGTGTTAATCGTTCTGCCATAATTCCTGTGCATAGAATTACATCTATTAAAAATAAAACTATACTACTCTCTGACCGAGAAGTGTCTATAGGCAATACTTATGTTGAAGCCTTCTTCAAAAGATTCAATAATCAATAAATATGAATTGCGTATAGAGCTGATTTCTTCGCTCCATTTGTATACTTCATCGCTTTAATTCTTTTATCAAGCCCTCAGGATTAATATTTGGATTAATAATCACTAAAAGTATATCTAGATATGGGCGAATTAAGAGTTCGTGAGTATAATTTGTTTTCCCCTACTATAGTAATGACGGGAGCAACTTCTGGAATTGGTTTGCATGCAGTAAAGAATTTGGTGGATCAAACAAACGCCCGAATTCTCATAGGAGCAAGAAGTAATAGCATTCCTACCAATGGTTACCTAAGCCTGCCTTTGGACCTGGCTTCTCTGGATAGTGTAAGAAAATTTGCTCAAGAGGTGATTAACAGTATAGGAGAAGAAAAAATAGACGTTCTTATTCTAAATGCAGGTATGCAAACACCTACTAATGAGAAAAGAAGTGTGGATGGTTATGCAATGGCTTTTGCCGTTAACCACCTGGCTCATTACTTGTTAATTCGCCTGTTAATGCCTTACCTGACCCAAAATGGCAGATTAATAATCACCACAAGCGATACGCACGATCCGGAAGTAACTCCCATGGCTCCTAAATCTCTGGAACCTCAGAAACAGGCTAATCCTGTAAAAGGTGGCTTTGGCAGTGGTATGCGTGCTTATGCAGCATCCAAACTTTGTAATATAATGACGGCTCTTTATCTGGTAGATTCTGAGATGGTAAAAGAGAAAAACATCTCAGTTATAGCATTTAATCCGGGGCTTACCAGCACTTCTTTAGGCCGTGAGAGCCCTATGCTTGCTAAAATTATTATGAGAATTCTGATGCATACAGTATTCCGTATTATAGGCATATTTCGTCATGAATATAATTTGAGTCAACCCAAAGTTCCGGGCAAAGCGCTAGCGGATATTGCGTTAGGTAAGTTGAACCCACCTGAAGGCCAAATTTATATCTCGATGGTAAAAGGGAAACATAAATTTTTAAATCCATCGAAGCTGGCTCAAAATAAAGAGCTTCAAAAGCAACTATGGCAAGAGAGCGAAGCTATGGTTAATCTCTAAAAAGTATTCTGGTTAGAAGATAGAATAGCTAAAACTGTCTGAATTAACCTTAAATAACCTTAAAACAGAAGAAGATAAATACAATGGCTAAAAGTAAGAGCCCCATGGCTATGATGAAAAGCAAAGTAGATATGAAAAAGTATATCTACTCCGGCAAACATTGGTCAGAGTTGAAGTTTTTTGATCATATGTTGAAAGATGCTCTGACCAAGCATATCCTTGGGTTAATTCGATTTCAGATGACAGATGCGGGGGAAGTATTTGAGACCCTCGGCCAATTGAATGGTTCTTCTGAAAAGGATTGGGCTATAGCTTGGGGTAATACGGCCGAAAAGGTACAATCTAGAGCAGAAGGATCATATAAAAACAATAAAATGGTTTCCGCAGCATCTGCGTATTTGAGAGCTGCATCATATTGGAGAATAGCTCTAATGTGTTTCAGTGAACAAGACGATTCTATTGTAGTAGATTTTTCAAAGAATAGTGTGCATTGCTATAATCGCTATCTTGAAACATCCGGTTATCCAGGAGAAAAGATTCAGGTTCCTTATGAAGATACCTTTTTGCCCGGATATTTTTATCGCTCACCTGTAGCTAAAGAAAAAGCACCATTGATGATTATTACTCCAGGTAGAGACACATGGGGGGAAGATACTGTTTGGGTATATGATGAGGCCATAAAAAGAGGCATACATTGTTTAGTTGTAGAGGGGCCCGGTCAGGGAGCAGCTCTTCGATTGCAGGGCTTAAAATTCAGAAATGATTGGGAAAAGGTAATTACCCCAATTGTTGATTATGCTGAAACACTATCAGGCATAGATATGAACCGAATTGGCCTTTTGGGGATCAGTTTTGGAGGCTATCTGGTTCCTAGGGCTGCCGCATTCGAGAAAAGAATCAGATTGTGTATTACTAACCCGGGCAACATCAGTTGGGGAACTTCAATAGCTGATGCATTCAGAAAAATAAAAAAGTTGCCAAAGTTTCTCAGACCTTCTATGATTGATGCTATGGTACAGGATTATGCCTGGAAGCACGGTGTGCAAAATGATTTCGATACGGTAATCAAAGAGCTTGACAAATATACCAATGAAGATATTTTGGATCAGATCACCTGTAAAGTTATGGTTATGGATGCTACCGCGGAAGTGCTCCCAGGAAGAGCCAAAATTTTCTATGATGCCTTAAAGTGCCCTAAACACTATATGCTGTTTGATGAAGATACAAGTGCTCAAAACCATACCCAAATGGGTGGATATGGTGCTGCTTCCGAAATTTTGTTTGATTGGGTAGAGGATAACCTATAAATAGGTGACCCAACATAGATTCCGTAACACTAAACAGCCTTGTAAATAAATATTCATTCACAAATAAATCTTAGCGTATCACTTCTTCGCGGACTTACAACACTTTATCGCAATAATTCAGGAGATGAGTTTTAAAGTTCCAACTTTAGCTTGTAAACGAAAAGCATGAAAATGTCAACGATTTTAGGTATCGGATTATTTATTGGATTGGGAATACTGATCTCTTTAGGAATCTATCAGTTCAAAGATTCAGCATCAGAAGATAGGAGGAAGAAATCTGACCACTATAACGGTAAGAAGTTTTTTAACCCTACCCTGGAGGAACAGTTTTCACCAGGTTTCTCAGACATTTTCAGAATGATGAGAGAAGGTCGCCCAAGCTGGCCTGATAGCGTAGAGAATACGGGAGTACCCAGGCTTTCAGACCATATAAAAACGGGTGATTTGGCATTAACCTTTGTAAATCATGCCACTTTTTTAATTCAAACATCTAATCTTAACATTCTTACAGATCCTGTATGGTCAACAAGAGCCAGTCCGATAAGCTGGATAGGCCCTAAGCGTGTAAGAAAACCGGCTGTAGAAATAGAGAACCTACCTAATATTGATGTGATATTATTAAGCCATAATCATTACGACCACCTGGATGTAGAAACCTTAAAAACACTTAATGAGAAGTTTTCTCCTAAGGTGATAGTTCCAATTGGCGATAAAGAATTAGTGGAGTCAATAGGTATAAGTAATGTGAAAGAGCTTGACTGGTGGGACAGTGTACAGGTGACCCCGTCAACTCGCATTACATTTACTCCTGCTCAGCATTCATCAGCGCGCGGTCTTTTCGATCGGGATAAAAGCTTGTGGGGGAGCTATTATATACAATCAGGTGACCGTACTGTATACTTCGGGGGAGACGGAGGTTATTCTACTCACTTTGCAGATATAAAAGAGCGTATGGGCTCACCCGAAATCGCAATAATAGGCATAGGGGCCTACCTGCCAGATTTTTTTATGAAAGCCATTCATACCTCTCCTGCAGAAGCTGTTATGGCACATAGGGATTTGGGAGCCATTCAAAGCATAGGTATGCATTTTGGCACTTTTCAATTAGCTTCTGAGCGTTTTGAACAACCTCTGGAGGATCTTAGCAAGGCTATGGACAAAGAAGGTCTTTCCGAAGATGAATTTATTACACTTCCAGAAGGTGAAACCAGATTTTATAAAAAGTAATTATTATTAGCAATCGCTATTTGCTTAACCAAATATTTGAATAAATGGGCTTATTAAAAACAGTTTTAAAACAGATCCTTGAGGAAGGCACGGTGATTGGTAAAGAAAAAATTTCCGATGCTGTTTATAAAATTAGTATTGAAAACGAAAATATTAGTAAAGCTGACTTTATGCCAGGCTATTTTCTGCGGGTGGCAATAGGTGTAACTGATGAAACTTTGTCGAGAAATGATTTTGTAAGGAGCTATTCTGTCTGGAATATTGATAAAGAAGATAATACACTAGATCTGGCCATAGCCACCCATAGCAATGGTGCGGGAGCGAGATGGGTTACTCAATTAAAACCAGGAGATAAAGTATTTTTCAGGTGGAAGAAAGGGAAATTCGTACAAGATGATATAGCTGATAGTTATTTAATGATTGGCGACATTTCCGCATTATCTCATCTATACGTAATTAAAAGAAATTTACCATTCTATAAACAGGTTAATAGCATTATTTATGGTGAAAGCCAAAGTGATTTTTTCAATGATATCGATAATTCTAAACCCTTTGATTTTTATAAATTGCCAAACAAACCTATCCTTGAGTTAATTCATAAGATCAATGAAATATTACCTGCTATGATGGGTGAAAAAATGGTATATATAGGAGGCGATAGTCGAATTTGCGTAGCTCTCAATAGATATTTTAAAAGCCAGCTTCATTGGCAAAATAGAGAAATTAAAATTAAACCATTTTGGAATCCTGATAAAAAAGGTCTGGAGTAATTCGCATACTAAAAGCTGAAATTATAATGAAAGGAGTCTGAGGTAAAATCTCAGACTTTTTTTATGGTGCGGGATCCAGGGTTTATTTCTTCGCTCATTTCTCCTGTTTTATCGCTTTAATTTTATTCTCAATGGTGTTGACCTTTGTTTTGTCCCTTCAAGACCAAAAGATCTATTATGAGATTATTACTTACTATTTCTGTTCTTCTTTTTTCATGGGGACTAACTGTAGCACAAAATCATACCATTAGCGGAACCATTAAAGATAACGGCACCGGAGAAACATTAATCGGAGTTTCTATCTATGTTCCAGAGCTTAAAACAGGCACAGCATGTAATACATATGGCTTTTATTCTCTTACCTTACCAGAAGGGAAATACCACCTGATTTATAGTTTTATGGGGTATAAGTCAGATACAACTTTTATAACTCTAACAGATAACATTAAGCTGGATAAAAATTTATCTGAAAATACTACCCAATTGTCGGAAGTGGTAGTAACAGCAGAAAAGGAAAATGATAATATAAAAAACACAGAAATAGGAGTAGAAAAAATAGATATAAAGGAGGCCGATAAGTTACCCATTATATTCGGAGAGAAAGATATTATTAAAACCCTACAGCTTATGCCTGGGGTAAAGTCAGCAGGAGAAGGAAATGGAGGCTTTTTTGTCAGGGGTGGTTCGGCAGATCAAAACTTAATCTTGCTGGATGAAGCACCCGTTTACAATGCATCTCACCTTTTAGGCTTTTTCAGCACCTTTAATAGTGATGCTTTAAAAGATGTTACCATTATAAAAGGAAACAGCCCGGCTCAATATGGAGGCCGACTTTCGTCTGTGCTTGATGTGAAAATGAAAGAGGGTAATAATCAAAAGTATAGTGTTTCAGGAGGCCTGGGATTAATCAGTAGCCGCCTTAGCCTGGAAGGACCTATACAAAAAGGTAAATCTTCATTCATACTTTCTGGCCGAAGAACGTATGCGGATCTTTTTCTTCGGGCCAGTGAAGACTTTGAAGATAATTCACTGTATTTCTATGATCTGAATGCCAAAGCCAACTTTTGGGTTAATGATAACAATAGAATATTTATTAGTGGATACTTTGGCCAGGATGTGTTGGGTTTTGGTGATGATTTTAGAATTGACTGGGGAAATACTACTGGTACCCTACGCTGGAATAGCATTATCTCTCCAAAGTTATTCTCTAATACTTCAATCATTTATAGCACGTATGAATCAAATATTGCTATTAATGGGCAAAGCTCAGACTTTAATGTAAATACAGATATACGAGACTGGAATTTAAAACAGGAATTCGACTACTTTCTTAATGCTAAAAACAACCTGAAATTTGGCTTTAATGCCATATATCATACCCTAACACCAACTCGTTTTGAAGGAGATAGCATATCGGCAAGTCAGCAAAGCAGGCCCGGAATTGAAAATTCTGTTTTTATAAGCAACAATGCTAAACTGAACTCAAGGCTAACTATTGATTATGGTTTAAGGTTCTCATTTTATACTCTAATGGGTGAAGACACATATTATCAATATGAACATGGTCTTTTACAGGACAGCGTACTACTGGGAGATAATGAATTTGGCAAAACCTATTACAACTTCGAGCCTCGTTTTCAGTTCAGTTACCTCATTAACGAAGTCAGTAGTATTAAGGGAGGGTATTCCAGAAATACGCAGCATTTGCATTTACTCAGCAATAGTACCAGCTCTACACCTACAGATCAGTGGATAGGTAACTCTTATAATATAAAACCTGAAATTAGTGATCAGTTCAGTTTAGGCTATTTTAGAAACTTCAACCAAAGTAAATATCAGGTAAGCATAGAAGCATATTATAAGGATTTACAAAATCAGGTAGATTATAAAGATGGTGCCGATCTGATTTCTGCGCCAGATGTGGAAAGTGAATTGCTATACGGTAAAGGCAGGGCGTATGGGGCGGAGTTTATGATTAAAAAGACATCCGGAAAGCTTACTGGTTGGATTGGCTACACATTGTCGCGCACAGAAAGGCAGATTGATGGAATCAATAATAATGATTGGTACCTGGCCCGCCAGGATAGGACTCATGATTTATCTATTGTATCTACATACGAACTTTCAAGCAGATGGACACTCTCCGCACTGTTCGTTTACAACACAGGTAATGCCGTTACTTTCCCTAGTGGCAAATACAATATTGAAGGAAACACAGTATTTTATTATACGGAAAGAAATGGATATAGAATGCCTGATTACCACAGGTTAGATATAGGAGCCACATATTCTAAACCACATAAAAACAAAAGGTTTGAGTCTTCCTGGAATTTCAGTTTGTATAATGTGTATGGAAGACAAAATGCCTATACTATAACTTTTGAAGATCATCCGGATGATCCTACCCGCACCAGGGCTATGCAAACAGCATTGTTTCGCTGGGTGCCATCAGTTACCTACAATTTCAAATTTTAAAGTCTATTCACGGACTCATTTACAAAATGTAATTGATAAAATTTAATCTAATAACATGAAAAATATATTTGTACTCATTATTTCTGTCATGCTCTTCACAGCATGTGAAAAAGAAATAGACATAGATCTGAACTCTTCAGAATCACAGGTGGTAATAGATGGGAGTATAACCGATGCTCCAGGCCCTTATTATGTGAGGATTACTCAATCAGTAAATTTTAGCGAATCTAACAGTTATCCTGCTGTTACAGGTGCCTTGGTAGTGATATCTGATAATCATAATAATATAGATACACTCTCTGAAGTATCTGATGGGTTATATGAAACCCACACTGTAACAGGTGTACCAGGAAATACCTATTATTTAACCATCAATATTGATGAGAAAGAATATACGGCTACCTCTACCATGCCTCATAAGGTGAATTTTGATGCCTTGGAATTTGAGGAATCGTCCGGGCCTGATGGAGATTTTACTGCGCTGCCTATATATAAAGATCCTGAAACTCCGGATAATCGCTATCGCTTTCTTCTTACAGTAAATGGCGAAGTGGACGAATCATATTATGTTTTTAATGACAACTTAAATAATGGAACCGTTAACGAACGATCCATTTTCAGCCCTGATATGGAGATAGAAGAAGGAGACTCTGTAACCGTGGAAATGAGGTGTGTTGATATGGCCACTTACACCTACTTTTATACACTTTCACAATTTTCTGGTGGTGGACCTATTGGAGGAACTACGCCTACAAACCCTCCTAATAATATTGGAGGAGACCCGGCACTTGGCATATTCGCGGCTTATACTATTCAAACCAAAACAGAACAGGCCTCCTATTAGCAATATGATAATACCCTAACCTCTCATATAGGCAACAACAGATTAATGAATGTATTTATTTAATCTGTTGTTGCCTCTTTATTATACTAAAATCACCATTTTGTATAAATAGATATAGTGCTATATTTTAAAATTGAGGTTTTAGACAATTCAACCCCTATGCGCAATCTGGCTTCTTTGTTGTGCTGAGCCGTCTTCACTTTCACCATATCTCCAGTAAGAATATGCTCTCCACTGGCTGCGTTCCAAATTAGCCTGAGATACTTTTTCTCTAATGGCTCTTATAGATTGGTATTCGGCAGCAGCAAAAAAGAATATGTCTGATGGAAGATCTTCTGCGGATAAATGTGATGAAAGCAACTCTTGCTTACCTGGCTGATTATTATAAGTCCATATTATTTCCACATCAGCTGGCTTTTGTAATGACAGCATATCATGTTCATCACGTACTTCAAGGATTACTTTTCCCTTAACATGGTCTGGCAAAGATTCAAGCATTACGCTAATAACAGGTAGGGCGGTATGATCGCCCATGAAAAAATAGTTGCTCGCTGTTTCGAATAAGGTATTATTTTTCGCTTTCATAAGTACCCCTAGCTGGTCTCCTTTTTGCGCACTTATGGCCCAGCCAGAAGCAGGTCCTTCATCACCATGTGCCACAAAATCCACTACCATTTCACCTTTCTCCAAATCTAAAGCACGCAAGGTGTAAGTACGCACACGGCTCCTGTCCATACCATCCCTTCCCTCGGGTAAGTTGACCACTCCATTTACAGGTAAAATAATTTTATTATTATCACCCACCTTAGCATGAGCAAAAACGTCTATTTCATCCCCTTCTAAAATTATTCTGATGTAGTGAGGGGTAAGTTGAATCTTTTCCTTCACTGTTAACACTGCTCGCATAAATGGATTATTCATAATATCATTATTTTACCTGTTTCTGCATTATTTTATATTACTCGCTGCCGCTGCTAAACCTTCTATCCATTCCTGATGAGCATTTAGCATCGGATTTGGCTTTGTAGTAGCTAACTCCCTGGCAGGTGCTCCATTTTGTGTTTCCTGAGTAAGAATACGTACGCGGCCTTCAGATAGATTTTCAAAAAGCCATGCATGATGTACATCCAGCACTGTTTTTCCTTCATTTTCTACCCAGCCATGCCATGCTATTCGTGCTACCCCGTCAGCTGCCGGAGGCTGAAACTCTACTACCTCTGCCTCCACTAAAAAGCTAAATGTGGTGAATTTAAACCTGGTTCCTGACTTTAGTAAAGGTGCTTCATGATTATAGAAATGAATATCAGAAACATTGCTATAATACAAAGGCCAGGCAGAAGTGTCTACTATAGATTCCCACACCTGATCGGCCGTTAAGCCTTTGATTATTACCTCATTAGAAACATAATTATCTGTTAAGCCCGGTATAAATCCCTGTGGCCATTTTATATCACTCATTTTATTTTTACTTTAAACGTTCAACTTCACTTTATCTTCAATATGCCCCTGCGGAATAATGCAGCTCATAAGAATGCGAATATATTTCGAAAACCGTTCCAAATGGATCCTCCACATAGCACATTCTATATGGTTTCTCTCCTGGAAAATACTCTCTCACTGGCATTCGCTGCTTACCTCCTGCTTCCACAATTTTCTCTACCAAACCCTCTACGTCAGGATCCTGCACTGAAAAATGAAATAATCCGGACCTGAACGGGGCAAATTCAGGTTTCAAATCTTTACTTTCTTTAAACTCAAATAGTTCAAACCCAATACCATCTCCAGATGAGAGGTGAGCTATCTTAAAAGATCCCCAACCTTCACCAAACACATCTATACACATTTTACCTATGGCCGTATCATTCTCCTCCTGTATCACACTTGGTTCCATTATAGTGTAAAAGCCCATAACGGTGGTGTAAAATTCTACTGCCTTATCTATATCCGGCACGGTAATACCTATATGTGAAAAGGTTTTAGGATATGGCCTATTTGCTTTATTTGAGGTCATAACTTAATTTTATTTATAGTGAATGTAAGGCGTGAGGCATCACCTTTCACTTCATTAATTCTTGAATTTGTATAGTATAAATAACCATCATAAATACTAAATGTATCAGCCCATTTCACATGATCACCACTATAGAAAGTTTGTAAATTGCCCTCTTTATCCAGATAAACTATTTTCTGGTTCTCCAGATCAGCCATGTAGAGCTTTTCTTCATTGCTAAAAATCATACCATCGGGTGCCGGAGTTTCTGCTTCCTTCCTTATCTCTGCTTCTATCTGCTCTTCTGTACCTATAGCCAGCAGCTGAGCAGGCACTGAGTAAAGCGTATACCCCGTAAGGCTATGATAATAAAGCCTTTTATTATTATCATTAAGTGCAATACCGTCTGAATGAACCGGCTTTCCTCCCCATTTCTCTCCCATAATCATTAAATGATCTTTTTCTGCAGTGGTCGAATAGTGCTGGTCTAAAACTCGCCTGCTTTTTCTACTTCTCAGATAATACACTATTAAGCCTGGCTCATTAGAATCGGTAATATAAATACAGTTATTCTCGTGGTCTATGCGCAGATCATTGGTATACGAATTGGTTTTATAAACCTCATTATCAAGCTGTAGCACATCCACTAACTTATTAGTATCAAGATCAAAAACGAAGATTCTTGGCGCATTCAGCACCCCTTGAAACATGGGATTTCGGGTATCCAATACATATAGCTTATCGTTATCAGCCACTACCGACTGCACCGCTACAAATACCGAATCTGAAGGAGCATCTCCTATCTCCCATCCATTCCAGTTTTCATTAGGGTATGCTTGGCTGTCGGCCACGCCATGAACCTCTACTACTGCATTATTCACGCCTTTTCGCCACCTTGGAAAATTAGCAAAGACACGTCCATTATCACTTACGGAAACACCCGTAACCTGCTGGCCATAAAATTCTGCTACCGTTATTGAACTGTCTGCCTTGCTTTCTATTGCTTCACTTTCCTGATCGGCCTGTTGCTTGCCTCCACAAGCTACTACCATGGGGAGTAAGAGAAGGCCAAGCCAAGTAGCTTTCATCACAGATACCATTTTATTTTTCATTTTGAACTCCGTTTATAACTTTTATCGTCTCCTCTCCTACCGCATGCGCTGATTGAGGGTTCTGTCCTGTAACTACGCGCTGATCTACTGCCACGTGCGACTGCCAGGGCGCAGATTTTTCAAATATGGCTCCTCTTTCCTTTAACTTGTCTTCCAGCAAAAACGGCACTACATCCTGAAGACCTACTGCAGTTTCTTCTTCGTTTGTAAAGCCATTGATCTTTTTATTACTTACCAGATAGGATCCATCACTCAACTTAAGATTTACCAATGCTGACGGACCATGACACACGGCACTTACCACGCCATTATTTTCATAAATTTTTGCAGCCAAAGCAGCTATTTCATTATTATCAGGAAAATCCCACATGGTACCATGTCCGCCAGCATAAAAAATGGCTACATAGTCTTCAGCTTTCACTTCGGAGGGCTTTAAAGTATGATCTATTTTATGGTGATATTTCTCATTATCCCAAAACTCTTTGTTAATAGGATCTTTCAGGTCTAAACCATCTACCGGAGCTTTACCACCCTTAGGGCTAATAAAATCCATTTCAAAACCATGATCTTTAAATACTTTCCAAGGATGTGATACTTCAGAAAGATAATAACCTGTTTCCTCTCCTGTATTGCCTTTCTCGGCATGGCTGGTAACTACAAATAGTATTTTCTTTTCCATCTTATTATTATTTTGTGCTAGTAATGGATTAGTAACTAAAAACGCAGCAACCATAAATACAGCACTAATTAAATGTTTAAATGTCATTGCTTAGTTGTTTTGCTAATGTTTGAACCGGTAGCTCTAAACACCTTCTCCAAATGGCTGAGATAATTCTGTTTATGCTCCTCCATTCTTTCCGGACTATTGTTTTTCTCTACATCGTGAAAATGGAAGCTTTCCAGAGCTTCTAAAGAGATAAACTCATTCATACGGTGAAAACCGAACAAAATGCCTTCATCCACGCTTTTCCCTTTGAAAAACTCGCCTGGTAGTGTAAAAGCCGTTTCCGGAGCATTCCAAGTGGTAGTAACCATATATTTTCGGCCTTGCAGAAGCCCACCTGTACCATAATTAATGGCAGGGTTCTCATCTTTTCTGCCATCGCTGCGGTACATTCCTTTTCTATGGCCGGCAGTAAAAACCTTATCTATATATTCTTTTAAGGCGTACGGCATTCCCATCCACCAGGCAGGAAAATGATAAACTACTACATCGGCCCAAACGAACTTATCTATTTCCTGCTCCAGATCATAAGGGTCGTTAATATCTGTTACCTGAAGATCAAAACCATTTTTAGCCGTAAAAAAACTTTGATCCAGATCTATCAGCGTTTTATTAAATCTACCTTGTGAATGTGCAAACCGCTTACCTCCGTTAATTACAAAAACCTTTTTCATAAAGTATTTCTCTTAAATTCTTTACAAAGCTAGGCTCTCATTATTTATAATAAAAATAAGTTAAATTAGCTCTATGTATAATTTTAATTATACATAGAGCTAAGATTATTTGCCTATCCAAACCATTGCATCTGGCCCCTTGCCAGAATGGATAAGACGGCTGATCTTCATGGATTCAAGATCTACTTCTGCGATATGGTCTTCATTAGTGACTCCCACCCAAACATGTTTATTATCAGGAAGTAAGAAGATGGATTCAGCACTTGCCCCTAAGTGAATAGATTGAATTACCACCTGTTTTTTAGGATCAATAACCACTAAATCACCTTTTCCGGAATCCGTACCCAACAGGTACTTTCCATCTAAAGTAAACTTCACTCTGGCTACACCATAATTGATCGGAAATGTATTTAATAACTTTTGGGTCACTATATCTACAATTACAATAGCATTGCCACCTCTGAGTCCTACCCACACTTGTTCGCCATCGGGTGAAAGCGTCAAGCCTTCTGGAGCTTTACCTACCTCTATGATATTTTCTTTCCAAGCTCCGCCCTTCATCGGATCATCTCCTTTGAGGCTGAAAATAGAGATAGTACCAGAACCCCGGTTGGTACATATTAGGTGTTTACCATCATCAGTCATTACCAGCATATGTGTCTGATCCTGACCAGTACCATTTATCCATGTAATTTTATTGGTCTCTGGCTGATAAGCCCCAACCACTCGGGAACCTTCAGCCGTGAAATAAAAATAACCATTAAAGAAAAATACGCCATGCGGATTCCACATAGCCCCCAAGTCGATCCTGTATTTTTCCTTTTGATTTTTTATATCAATTAATGAAAGTTCATTGCTTGGCTCTTTATAACTGCCTGTATTGGTGACCAACGCATATTTTCCATCATCAGATAAGGCAATTTCATGTGGCTCATTACCTACAGCTACTGTTTTTATTACCTTCCCTTCTTTTGAATCAATAAAAGCCACACTTCCAGGCAAGTTAGCATTGCTTCTTACTTTATTTACTACAAGAACATCTTGAGAATAGCCACTGCCATATACAAATACAAGGCAAATTGTAGCGAGCTTAATTAAAATTATACTTTTCATATTTTAAGCTCAAATTTTAAAGAGCATCAATTAACGACTGAGCCATTCGTTGATAATCTTCATTGTTATTAGCTTTGGCTACCTTAATAGTTTCCAAAGCGGCAGTTTTAGCTCCCTTTTTATCTCCTAAAGCTTTGTAAATGCGAGCTTTTAACCACCATACGTGGTTCATTCTTGCACTACGAGGGTCTGCACTAGCCAAGTCTATCCACTCTTTGGCCTGTTTTAGGTCTTTATCATTATCATAATAATATTGAGCGGCAGCATAGTAAGGCTTATTATCCTGCTTAAAAATGTCCTCAATCTCTTTCATCACCACCTGATCGGTGTTAGTAGTAATAGGCACTTCTATAAGTGTATGCTCCCATTCTAAATTAAGCACACAGCTACTGCCTGTAAATTGAGTGAAATCTATAGTAAAGGTTTCTACCAACTCAGTTAACTTCTTTACAGGCACGGTTAACCTCACCACATCATTATTTTGATTATAAAGGCTAGGATTATTGATATTAAGATCTTTAGTGATGATTACCACCCATTCTTTGGCATCAGGAATACTCAAAAGCCCATATTTTCCAGCTTTAATATCTTTACCGCCAATAACCACATCATTACTAAATTCTAATGTAGTGGCCATATTAGCTCCTGTACGCCACACTTTGTCATAAGGCACAAACCCATCTCCTATGCTACGGCCCTTTAAGCCAGGCCTGCTATAAGAGAGCTGAATAGTTCCTAAACCAAAATTCTGCGTGATAGTTTGCGTTGGAGACGCCTGTGGAGTAGATATTCGCTGTGCCTGGCTTGCAAATACGGCACTTAACATCAGCATAGTAGTAATCATTAATTTTTTCATATAGGTATAAGTGTTTTAGATAATATTAAGAATCAAAATTCAATTTCGCTTACTTAGGTATGCATCTATAGACCAGCTTCCCGGCCCCATAAATAGCAAACACATAAAGGCTACCAGATAAAAAAGAGAAATCTCCATAGCGGCATATCCCCCTCCTGCATGTACCACAAGTACAATGATTAAAAAGTTAACTATGAGGGGAAATAATGCCCATCGGGTAAGCAGTCCTATTAAAATCAGTGTAGTGCATAGGACTTCAGCAAATGTGGCAAGTCCCAAAGACACCTCTTCTCCAATCCCCAGCGGATCCATAAACTTAATGGGCTCTGCAGAAAAAAGCATATTTAACTTATGCCAACCATGGCTTACCAGCAGCGAGCCTGCTGCAAATAACCTTAGAAACAGCAGACCGATAGTATTCCCCAATGGCCATTCGGGATAGTTAATAAAAAACTTGTGCATGTGTATTAATGTCTTCTGCCACCACCCGAATAAGTCATGGCCTCACCCTTGCCAAAGCTGTAGCTAAAGCCCAGCGTAAAGAATGTACCCATTTTACCAAAATTATAGAGGTAATAATCATCCTGGCTAACTATGCTTTCACGAATACGCGAAGCAAATATGTCTCTCACGGAGAGGTTAACTACGGCCTTTCCTCCTTTCAGCTTTTTGCGCATACCGGCATCAGCGTATGCAAAACCAGATCTTACTCCCTGAACGGTTTTATACTTAGACTCAAAATTACCTGATAGCTCCACTTCAAAATCTGCAGGCAATACTATTTTGGTACTCAACTTAGAGGTCCACTGGCTACCCTGAAAATCGAAGTTCTGGTCATTAAAAAATCCTTCTCGGTTGAAATGACCATAATTAAAATCGCCATTAAACGATATCCAGTCGGCAGGATCATACTTGCCGTTCATTTCAAAACCGGTTTGCTTTCTGGTTCCTATATTTTCAGGCTGATTGATGTTAACATTATCCTGATAATATGACACAGACTCTATTACATCATCAGTATATAAGTAATAAATGCTGGCATTTAATGATACTTTCGAGAACATCATAATAGAAGTAAGCTCGTAAGAGTCTGCAAACTCAGGCATTAATTCCGGATTACCCCTTCTTATACTGTACGTGTTCTGAATATTAAAAAATGGGTTCAAATCCCAAAGCCTTGGTCTTCTTATTCTCCTTGAATAACCAGCCTGAAGGGAAAACATTTTACTGAACTTATAAGATGTATGTAGTGATGGAAACAGGTTGGTATAATTTCGCTGGTTAGACTCATTGGTGGTGGTAAGAACGGTACTTAAATCAGTATTTTCTAATCTTAAGCCACCTTTTACACCCCACTTTTTACCCTCGTATGCTCCAGTGGCATATACACCTAATACTTTCTGATTATATTCAAAATTATTAGATAAGTTAGGATCTAGTGTCCATTCAGCACTTTCGTCTTGGTATACAGCGTAATCATTAGCTACATCATTAATTTCGTACATAGCACCAGTTTCCAGCGTTACCTGCTTAGTAAGCGGATTAGTATAATCTAAACTGAAAATGTAGTCATCCTGATGGAAATCTGTAGTCGTTTTTTGATTATCTGCTACATTATCGCCTTCTATCAGTGTATTGGTAAATTCAGACGACTGGTCTTTTCCAAAGAAATTTCCGGTAGCACTAAATAGCAGAGAATGATCCTTGTTATTCTTAAACTCCTTTTTGTATTGCAGATCATATTGAAATTTTGGATTGTTAGCCGAAGTTTCACCATTTCTCTGGTAATAGTTTACCAGCTGTCCTTCTTGGTACGTATAGAAATCATACTCCGAAGGTTCACTTTCTTTTTCATAGGCTACATTACCAGATAAGGTAATAACATTTAAATCATTGATATAATAATCAGCTCCCAAGGTGGCATTCACAAACTTTTCTGTCTTCTCCTCATCTCCATACCCCTCTATTACGGAACCCCCGCTATAGCTTTGGTTTATGCTCTTAGATTCCCTATTTCTGGTACGCAAACCCGCTCCTAACTGGGTAAACAAATTAAAGTTTTCTGTACGTTTGTTTAAGCTAAAACCCAAGCTATGGTTATTAGGAATACCTGTATTTATAGAAACTGATCCGTTAGACCCTTTTTTCTCTTCCTTTTTAAGAATGATATTGATAATGCCTGATGATCCTTCGGCTTCATACTTAGCTGATGGATTAGTAATCACCTCTATGCTTTCAATCATATCTCCTGTAAGCGTGCCCAAGGCATTGCTTTGCTCATCGGCCAGCACAGAGGGCTTACCATTAATAAGAATCTGTACTCCGGTATTTCCTCTTAAACTGATCTGCCCTTCTATGTCTACATTCACAGACGGAACATTATTAAGTACATCAAGCGCACCTACACCTACGGTACTCAAATCAGAGCCTACATTAAATACTTTTTTATCGAGCTTAAACTCTACTGATGATTTCTCAGCAGTAATCTCTACTTCCTGCAGCGTTTGGCTATCTTCTCCCAGAGCTATATTTCCAAGATCAATGACGCCATTATTAATGGTAAACTGATGAATTTCTTTTGGCTTATAACCAATAAAACTTACTTCGAAATATATGCCTTCTGAGCTATTTGTTTTAAACGAAAAGGTGCCATCCTCGCCTGTGGTGGCTCCTGTTATAACTTTTTTGTCTGCTACGCCCATCACTGCTACTGAGGCATAAGATATAGCAGCACCGCCATTTTGTTCTACAATTTTACCCTTCACTGATACAGGAGCCTGTGCCTGCACAGCCAGGTTACCTGCAAAAAGCAGTACTAAAAGGATTACTTGAATTATTCTACTCACGATCTTTAACTTTATTTGCAGCAAAGGAGAGCTGAGAACTTTATATAAGAAAATCGATCATGGCCAACGACATTTTTGATCACGCGAACGACATAGCCTATCATTTCCTGATGGTAAAAACCTCTCTAAATACAGGATGTGGTTGGGGTTACACTGGTGGGCAGTATAAATGTGCTGTTTACCTGCTTTTTTCTTACCATGCCACAGTTTGTGCTTAATTTTACAGTTATGAGAGAAAAAAGCATTCTAAATAAGCTAAACCTTTACGAACTCATATTTCAGGTATTACTGCATGCTATGGTGTTTATATTCTTTGCCTATGACACCCGCTGCTTTCATGAGCAAAAGCAGGTAGACCTGGCAGAAGTAGTAATATTTGCCAACTATGCACTGGCAGCAGCAGTAATCAACTATTACCTATTACCTAACTTTTTATACCTCAAAAAATACTTGCACTTCATTATCTACGTAGTGGTGCTGATTTTAGTAGTCATATTTATAGAAGAGGCCATTATTGAAAAAATATTTTATCCTACTACAAGAGGTACAAAGTTTCCGGGTATTTTCATTAATCTGCTAGATGCATTACCTACTATCACCATATTGGCCGGGTTTAAATTTGCCTGGGATGCACTTACCAAACAGCGCCAGGTAGAACAGCTACAAATGGCCATGAAAGATAGTGAGCTGCAATACCTAAAATCTCAAATTAATCCTCATTTTCTCTTCAACAATCTTAACAACCTATATTCTTATGCCATAGAGCAATCTCCAAAAACACCGGAAATAATTCTGGAACTGAGTAGTGTGCTACGCTATATGCTCTATGAGTGCAAAGAGAAGTATGTCTCTCTGCAAAATGAAATTCAACAACTGGAAAATTTTGTTAACTTAAGTAAACTTCAGTTTGAAGACCGGGGCGAAATCAATTTCAATGTTAATAATATTAATCCCGGCTATAGAATAGCACCGTTGATATTGTCTGTATTTGTGGAGAACGCTTTCAAACATAGCTCCTCCAGCCAAGTGAAAGATATAAAAATAGATCTGGGCATAGAACTGAAAGAAGATGTTCTCCATTTCACCTGTGAGAATAGTTTTTCACCAGTAACTAACACCAATGATCTTTCTAAAGGAATAGGTCTGGAAAATGTAAAGAAAAGGCTTCAACTGCTTTATCCCGGAGCTTACGAGCTCAGCATTAAGGAGGAAGAGCATATTTATAAAGTATTTTTAAAACTAAAGCTCATGGTTCAGTAAAATGGATTGTATTATTATAGAAGATCAGGCTCCTGCGCAGCGAGTGCTAAAAAAGTACATTACAGACTTGGGATCTCTACAGCTTATAGCCACTTTCACCGATGCTATACAGGCACTGGAATTTCTAAAAAAACAAACCATAGATCTTATATTTCTAGACATTCACCTGCCAAAAATTTCGGGCATTGATCTTATAAAAACCTTATCTCACCCACCGGCAGTCATACTCACCACGGCCTTCTCTGATTATGCTGTACAAAGCTATGAACTAGATGTGGTAGATTACCTTATAAAGCCATTCTCCTTCAACCGCTTCGTAAAAGCCGTAAACAAGATAAATAAGTCCGCCATGCTAACTGCTGAAAATGAGGAACAGACCTTCTTTATAAAATCCGGGTATGATTATATAAAAATAAACAGTGCAGACATTCTCTACATTAACTCTGATATGGACTATACCGAACTGCACCTGGAAGAAAAAAAACATATCAGTTCGGAGACATTGTCTTTTTGGGAGCAGAAGCTGGCAGGCAACAAATTCATACGAGTACATAAATCCTACCTGGTAAACCTCTTAAAAATAGAAAGAGTATCCGGCAACCAAATCTATTTATCGGAGAAAGATATAATACCTATTGGCAGAGCCTATAAAGAATCTTTCACGAATAAATTTCTAAAATAATAATTTGTTAATTTTGCTACATATAAAACAATAATTATAGATATGCAGGCAAATTTAGAGTGGTTCAGAACTTTTAAATCTATATACGAAACCGGTACCATGAGCGGTGCTGCCAAGCAGCTTTACATGACACAACCGGGTGTGGGCCTGCATCTCAACTCACTAGAAGGCTATACTGGCTACGCTCTTTTTGAACGAACAGCCAGAAAAATGATTCCTACCGAAAAAGGTCACCAGCTCTACCAGCAGGTACTTCAATCATTGCAAGGGTTGGAAGAAATAGAAACAAGATTTAAGAAAAAGGCCGGTAAAGAAAGAGCTACCCTTACCGTAGGCATGTGTATGGAAACCTTCCAGCAGGGATTAGAGAAACATATACCTAAACTGGATTTTAATCTTATTTTACAGTTTGAAGCCAATAGTGTACTCACACAATCACTAGAAAAAGGGGCGCTGGACATGATACTTACTAACTCAGTGAGCACCAACAAAACCCTTATATTTGAGCCCTTCACGGTAGAACGTCTCATTTTAGTGGCCGGAAAAGAAACAGACCTAAGCAACATACCCGACTTTGAATCTGCAGATCAAAAATGCATAAAAGAATGGCTCAAGGAACAAATATGGTACAATACCGCAGCAGACATGCGTATGCTTACAACCTTTTGGGAGAGAAATTTCAAAGAGCTGCCAGATTTTTTTCCTAACTATATAGTACCTAATAAATTCTCCATCATCAGGTGTCTCTCCCAAGGCAGTGGACTGGCCGTTATCCCTGATTTCATCTCCAGAGAAGCCCTGGCCAATGGTGATGTATACAACATATGGGAAGGCTACAAACCCATAGAAAACACCCTCTACTTTGGCAAAAGAAAGCAATCACTCTTTATGGATGAAATAAACCAACTGGAAGATATGCTTATTAGAGAGTTTGCTCCGGCAGAGCATATGGTGTGATTAGTGTTTTAAAGAAGGCTGATTCCTATTTTAATGTTTGCAAACCGGGTTGGTTTAATATCTGATTATAGAGTAAGGAGATGAGTAGCTTATCTCAATAATAAAGTACTAAATTTCATTTTTATGATTCGATCTTACTATGAAAATTCAATTGCTTCTTTTATCAAGGAAAGCACTACGTCTGTTTTAGGAAACTTGAGTTTGAATCATAGCAATCGTACTCTTGAAGAACTTCAACGGAATGCTTGGATAAACCAAATTGAAATATTGAAAGAACAATTAGCCTGCTTTAGAGGACATATATTCTTTGAATTTGCTATTCCAAGAATGGGTAAAAGAGTTGATAACGTCATTATTATTAAAGACTCTATTTTCATTGTGGAATTCAAAGTGGGAGAAAACAACTACGGAAAGCATGCAATCGAACAGGTGATAGACTACACTCTAGATCTTAAAAACTTCCATGAAGGAAGCCACAGCGCTAAACTGGTACCGGCATTTAGTTTCTACGAATGCTGCAGTAATCGAGAACGATGTAAATAAAATTTTAGCGCTTGAAGATGCTGCAAAATCTAATCGAAATTCTCTTTCTAAAACACTAAGTGTTTTTATTCAAGATATAAAATCTATCCCACTTTCGCCTAACGATTGGGAGAAATCAATTTATAAACCTACACCGACAATAATTGAGGCTGCGCGAGCTCTTTATAATGGACACAAAGTAGAAGAAATATCAAGATCAGATTCAGGAGCTATTAACCTATCCAAAACGGCTCAATATCTGAACGACATAATCAATAATAGTAAGACCTCTAATACAAAGTCAATATGTTTTGTTACTGGAGTCCCTGGTGCAGGTAAAACATTAGCTGGGCTTAACATCGCAAATGAACGTATGAAGTCACACGAAGATGAACATGCTGTGTTTTTATCGGGTAACGGACCATTAGTTGATGTACTAAGAGAGGCTTTAACAAGGGATATAGTTTCTTCTAGTAGACAGCATGGATCATCTATTAAAAAGAATGACGCCAAAAGAAAAACACATGCCTTTATTCAGAACATACATCATTTTAGAGATGAATATCTAAAACAAAATATACAGCCTACCGAAAAAGTTGTTGTTTTTGATGAAGCTCAACGAGCTTGGACAAACAAACAGGCAAGTTCATTCATGAAAAGAAAAAAAGGCATAGAAAATTTCAATATGTCTGAACCTGAATTTTTAATTGATGTAATGAATAGGCATACGGGCTGGTGTACAATTGTTTGTCTAATAGGTGGAGGTCAAGAAATCAATACAGGCGAGGCTGGTCTTGAAGAATGGATTGAAACTTTAAAAAATCACTATTCAAATTGGCATATTCATTACTCAAACTTAATTATTAACACACCTAACTATATAAAATCTTCTGAACAACGCGAATGGTTAACTCACAATGCAACAAAAGCCAAAGAACTTCATTTAGCTGTTTCAGTTAGATCCTTCAGGTCTGAAAAATTATCTGCTTTCATCCATAACCTATTAGAGCTGAGGGTAGAAGATGCTAAAGAACTCTATAAAGGGCTTAAGTCTCAATTTCCTATTAAAATTACTAGAGATATGGAATTAGCTAAATCATGGCTAAGAGAAAAAGCCAAAGGCTCTGAAAGAACTGGTATTATAGCTTCATCTGGTGCTCGTAGACTGAAATCTGTTGGGCTTGACGTTAAAAATGAAATATCAGCACCTATCTGGTTTTTAAATGGAAAAGAGGATGTTAGATCATCATATTTTTTAGAAGAAATTGCTACCGAATTTGATATACAAGGATTAGAAATTGATTGGGTTTGTCTTGCTTGGGGGGCTAATTTTCATATTGAAAATAATAAGTGGAGACATCAAATCTTTAAAGGTTCCAAATGGGTTAATATGAAGCAGTCCATTGACCAAGAATATCTAAAAAATACTTACAGAGTATTACTTACAAGGGCTCGTCAAGGCATGGTAATCTATTTACCGAACGGCTCATGCATTGATAATACAAGACCCGATCGATTTTACGAACATACTTATAAATATTTATTAGAACTGGGTATAGATGAATTAATGTAAATTATCTCTATATCCATGTCAGAGGTGCATAATTGATTAGTAGTCAAAATAATAATTGCCAAATGGTTCAAGTCGAATAACTTGTGGCTAAACGAAACCTTAGTTAGGAGAATTGTAATTCTCTAATAATATTGTCCTGTATTTTTCGAAAAAAAACAGCTAAGAAAGTTATAGGTATAATAAAAATTGCAACAGGAAGAATCTGTAAAAAGTGAGACGGCTGTTGAATTGCACTTAAAGCAACTAAACCCAAGATATAAGAGACAAAAAGAACTAATAGTATAAAAACAGCAAGTGCACCATGGAATCTGACAGTAACAGATGTGCCGGAATCGCTCGGGGTAAAAGTGGCTATAGCTTTTGGCCAGTAAAAAATACTATTGCTCTTGATGTTAATCTGGTGCTCAAAGGGGATTTTATACCAAAGAGATTTAGTGGATTTTAGTGCCTTATCCAATTCAAGGAAATAAGTTAGATGATTGCCAGAATAATCAGGTTCTATGTCCATATTCCGCCTGATATTTCTATACAAATCATCAATCTTTAACTTAGTTTGATATGTTCTCTTAAGTCTCACTTTTGATGCGATGAAAAGTGATGCAAGTTAACTAGAAATTAAGTTAAGTTAGATAATTATTATACCGTTATATCCAAATTGCGATAAAGTTCATTGATAAAAGGAGTTCCATAGGCATTAACTTTTCTCACTTTAACGAATAATCAACCTTTCACCGCACATAACAGTCGGCCGTCAAAAGCCATGAATGAGGAGTATTCTTTGGTTTGATCCATTATAAATTGTACAAACGGTTGGGCGTCCGGTCTATCAGCATTATCGGCACAGATAACGGCTCCTTTTACCAGCCTTTCCTGCAACATCTCAAATACTGGCAGGTACAGACTCTTGGCTCCATCCAGAAACAGAAAATCTATCTCCTGATCATATTCTGACAGTGTTTTAAGGGCATCTCCTTCCAGAATTTCAACATATTCAGTAAGGCCAACACTATCAATGTTTTGCTGTGCTCCTTTAACCTTATTGGGCTCCATCTCTGTGGTAGTAACAAAACCTCCATTATCTTTAGCCGCTGCCGCAAGATATATAGTTGAAATACCATAAGAACAACCGTATTCTACAATGTTTTGCGCTTGTGAAGCCTTAGCCAGAAAATTAATAAACTTACCCTCTTCACTGCTCACCGACATATAGGCCGTTTTCTTTGATGTTATATTCTCTGCCATCCTATGTTTGAAGTCAGCATCCGACTTGTTATGAAGGTCAGTAAGCACCTCTTTGATATTATCACTTTCTAATGTTATCATATCTAAAATTTTAATCTTCGGTTATGGCCCAGGCCAGGCCATCAGGTCTTCCCCCAACATTGAGTCGACTTATTTCTTTCATCTTATTTAAATCTATAACTGATATGTAGCCATCTGGCGGACACGAAACAAACAACCTGTTATCCACCGGATCCATAAGCATGGCAGCCCCCTGCCCTATTTTCAAACGATCACTTTCCTTTCTGCTGCTGGCCTCGAAAAACACCAGGTCACCAGTTCTTACACTTACCACAGCCACTTTTTTCCCATCTGGTGTAAACTTAATTCTGTGTGCTCCTAATATGTTTGTTTTCACCTTTTCCTTCACCTTCTTAGCTATTGGATCTATAATGGTTATCAGACCATCTGCATCTACCGTCCATAGCTCCTGACCATCAGGCGAAACATCAAAACCCTCTGATCCTACTGTAGAAGGCACCAGCGTCTGCTCCCAGTCCCAATGAGACTTGGCATTAGGAGGCAGCTTACCCGTAGGCGGAATGGTAGGCTGTAGCAATACATTTTCATAAATACTTACTGTACCACTGAGAACGTTAGTTGTATAAAAGCTTTTAGCGTCTGGAGCCACATAAATCATGTGAGTTACATCCTGGCCCGTGCCCATGCTCCAGTCTAAGCTTTTGCTTTCAGGGTTATACCTTCCCACTGCTTTTGAGCCTTGTGCTGTGAACCACAACGTGCCATTTACATAAGCCATACCATGCGGCCCATATAGTGGTCTGGTATCTATCATAGGCAGAGCCCTCTGATGCTCAAGGTCTATTACGTCAATTTCATATAAGTCACTATTACCGGGATTAGAAACATAAGCCAGCTTACCATCTGGTGAAGTGATAATCTCATGCGGGTTTGGCCCTACAGGCACCTGAGAAATTATATTGAGGGTTGCAGGATCTACTATAGACAGCTTATGTTCTGTTTTTGAAACAGTAATTAAAGTTCTTGTTGGCGTCTGGCCATAACAAAGGCTCAAGGTGACAAAGAACAATACCAATGAAATACTACTTTTCATTTTAACTTTATTTTAGTCTGATACATTTCTAACAACGAGTTTTAAAGGAATGCGTTAGCATAAATTTTTAATTTTTCCAGCCTCCACCGAGCGCTCTGTACAATTCTACCACAGCCTGTAACTGCTGCATGCGATCATTTATGCCATTAAGCTGCGCAGTTAGCAAGTTGGTTTCTGCGGTAAGTACATCAGTATAGTTCACGTTAGAGGTAAACCTAAGTAACTCTTTAGTATGATCTACAGCCGTTTCTAAAGACTCCAATTGTTGTGTGCGGAAAACCAGCTTATCGCTAGCTGCCTGATAGCTATATAAGGAATTACTTACCTCTGCTGACGCAGTTAATAACGTATTTTTAAAGGTAAAGAATGCTTCCTCTTGGTTAGCCTTTGCCACGCGCAAGCGTTGCTTGTTAAGTCCATTGTTAAAAATAGGTTGTGCCAGCCCCCCTACCAGACTTCCGTAAAAGGTTCCATCAAAAAAGCCCGATACAGAATTAACGGTGGCCCATCCTCCCTGTGCGGTTAAAGATAATGAAGGGTAGAAATACGTTCTGGCTACATTAGTCAGTTCAAAAGCATTTCTAAGTCCATATTCAGCTTGAATTACATCAGGCCTGTTAGCCAACAGCTGAGCAGGCACTCCGGTGTATAAATTCGTTAGCGGTGTTTGATCATCTAGACTGGAGCGCGGTATGCTATCTGGAGATTCTCCTAGAAGTACGCTTAGGGTATTTTCAATTTCCTTGATACTGCGTTTTAGCTCTGGAAGTGTAACCTCTGCCGCATAATAATTGGCTTTGCTCTGTGCGAGGTCTGCACCGGTTAATGACCCGGATTCTTTAAGTGCTTCCACTGTTTCTATGTCGTTTTTACGAATGGCGATAGTACGCTCCGTAATTCTTAGCTGCTCATCATAAGCCAATAACGAATAGTAGTTATTGGCAATATCGGCTATGAGCTGAGTTTGAACCGTTCTTCGGTATGCTTCACTTTTTAAGAATGCCGCCAAATAGGCTCTTTTATTACTCCTTAGCTTACCCCACACATCTAATTCCCAGCTACTAGATCCTGTAAGGGCATACTGTTCTATTGTTGGAATAGTAGTGTTAGCGTTGCTATTAGAAAAACTTCTTAATTGAGCACTAGATGTTTTGGATCGTGTATAAGAAGCATTAGCCGAAAGTGAAGGGAAAAATGCAGCTTTGGTTTGTTTTAGGTTAGCAGAAGCAGCATTCATTCTGGCCACAGCCACTTTCATGTCTAAGTTATTGTCAATGCCCTTTTGAATTAGTTTTTGCAAGTTGGGATCAGTAAAAAGTTCATTCCAAGGCATATCAGCAATGGTGGTTGTGTCAGTACTTTCTTTCCCTCTATACATTTCCGCAAGAGCGGGATCGGGCCGCTCATACTTTTTAGTAATCTGACACGATCCACACATCACTGCTAAAACAACTATTAGTATATATTTATTCTTGATCATTTTGTCTCTGATTTGAATTATGCTACAGAAATATCTTCCTCAACCTCTTTTTTGCCGGAAAACCGTTCCTGCAATGATTGGAATATTACAAAGAGAGCAGGTATCACTAGCACTCCTATTAGTGTTCCTACAAACATGCCTCCTACAGCACCCGCACCTATGGAATTGTTTCCTTTAGCTCCTACCCCTGAGGCTACCATAAGTGGAATCAACCCGAATATAAAGGCAAAAGAAGTCATCAAAATAGGTCTTAATCTTGCCACGGCACCGTCTACTGCAGCCTGTATTAAAGGCTCACCAGCTCTTCTGCGTTGTAAGGCAAATTCTACTATTAGAATAGCGTTTTTGGCCAATAGTCCTATAAGCATGATCAGTGAAATCTGAGTATAAATGTTATTGTCAATGCCAAATATTTTGTCAAACAAAAATGTGCCGCTAAGTCCAATAGGTAAAGAAAGTAATACTGCAAACGGCAAAATGTAACTTTCATACTGTGCACTGAGCAATAGGAAAACGAATAGAAAACAAAGCATAAAAATATAAATAGCCTGATCTCCCGTGGTGAGCTCTTCGCGAGTAATGCCTGAGAACTCATAGCCGTAACCTACCGGTAAAGTTTGTGCAGCTACTTCTTGTATCGCCTTAATGGCATCGCCTGAGCTATAGCCATCATTAGGTGACCCAGTTACTGACATGGAAGTAAAGAGGTTGAAGCGAGAAATACTCTCCGGGCCATATACGCGTTCTAGCTTAATGAATTCAGTAATAGGCGCCATTTCATCACTGCCTGTTTTTACAAAAATATTATTGAACGAGTCTTCGTTAGCTCGGTATTCACTATCTGCCTGAATCATAACCCGGTATTGCTTACCATATAAATTGAAATTAGAGGCGTATATACCACCATAATAACCTTGCATAGCAGAGAGTACATTTTCGGGTGTTATGCCCGCATCCATACATTTGGCCACATTTATAGAGAGTTGTAATTGTGGAAAGTTAGGGTTAAACGGAGTGCTGGCATACTGAATTTCTTCGCGCTGACTTAACGCGCTCAAAAAATCTTGACTTACCTTGTAAAAATCCTGAACGCTGTGTCCACCTTTGTCTTGAAGCTGAAACTCGAACCCTCCATTAGTACCAAAACCTTGAATGGTGGAGGCAGGGAAGAATACCACATCTGCTTCGGTAATCTGCGCAGTTTTAGCAAACAATTGTCCTATTACCTCATTGGCTGACATTTCTCTATCATCCCAATTTTTGAGCTCCATAATTACCATACTATAAGCACTACCACTACCAGCAGTAAAATTTTGTCCTACTATACGCATGGTATTATTTACAGCAGGAATAGTATGAGCTATGCTATCTATTTTTGTAGAAATTTCATCAGATCTTTCTAGTGATGAGGCTGGTGGTAAGCTAATGCTGCCGAATACCGTACCCATGTCCTCACTAGGCACAAATGATGAAGAAGTACTTTTTATAAGCCCATAAAATGCACCAATAAACAATACTACTACTCCTATAGATAGCCATTTGCGGATAGAAAGAAAGTGTATGGTTTTCTTGTATCGTTGTGTTAACGCATCAAATGAAGCATTGAATGAGCTATAGAATCTATTGAGCACATTTTTATGTTTGTGTTCTTCCTTATGAGGCTTTAAAAATAAAGCACATAGCGCTGGCGTAAGGGTAAGCGCATTGATGGCCGAAAGTATAATGGCTACGGCTAGCGTAATACCAAACTGCTTATAAAAAACTCCTGCTGAACCTGAAATAAATGTTACAGGAAGAAATACCGCAGCCATAATCAAGGTAATGGATATAATAGCTGATGTAATTTCGTTCATAGCATCGATAGAAGCCTTTTTCGAAGATTGGTACCCTTCATCAAGTTTGGCATGCACGGCTTCTACCACTACAATGGCATCATCCACCACAATACCAATGGCTAAGACTAAAGCGAAAAGCGTAAGGAGATTGATGGTAAAGCCAAAAAGGTTGAGGAAAAAGAATGTTCCTACAATAGCCACAGGTATGGCTATGGCGGGTATTAATGTAGATCTGAAATCTTGTAAGAATATGAAAACTACAATAAATACCAAAATAAATGCTTCTAACAGGGTGTGTATCACCTTTTCTATGGAAGCATCTAAAAATTTGTTAGCATCTACCAGGGTGATATAATCTATTCCTGCAGGGAAGTTTTGCGCAGCTTCTTCTAACACCGCTTTACTGTCATTAATTACATCTCTGGCGTTGGAGCCAGCAGTTTGAGCTATGGCTACACCTACAGCTGGCATACCGTTGGCAATATTATAGGTAGCATAACTTTGAGCCCCTAATTCTAAACGTGCTACATCTTTTAAATACAGGTTTTGTCCATTGCCAAGTGATTTTACTATAATCTTTTCAAACTGCTCTACTTCTTTTAAACGACCGGTATATTTGATTACATATTGAAAAGACTGGTCACCATTTTCTCCTAATTTACCCGGAGCAGCTTCCACATTTTGGCTACTAAGGGCATTGTTGATGTCAGAAGGTTCTAAACCATAAACAGCCATTTTATCTGGCTGAAGCCAAATTCTCATGGAATAATCTCTAGAGCCAAATACAGTTGCATCACCTACCCCATTAACACGTTTAAGTTGGGGCACAAGGTTAATTTTAGCATAGTTCTGCAAAAAGGTCTGATCATAAGCTGCAGTATCTTTACTGTGCAACGCAAAAATGAGGATGTTACTAGATTGTCTTTTAGTGACTGTAACTCCGGCTTGCGTTACCTCTGCTGGTAGCAGACTAGATGCTCTAGAAACTCTGTTTTGTACGTTTATGGCTGCCAAATCGGGGTCTGTCCCAACTTTAAAATACACTGTGATAGAGCCCGAGCCTTCATTAGTGGCAGATGAAGTCATGTAAGTCATATCTTCAACACCGTTGATTTGCTCTTCAAGTGGTATTATTACTGAATTTAAAACCACATCAGCATTGGCTCCGGTGTAGGAAGCAGAAACCTGCACTGTGGGTGGTGCTATATCGGGGTATTGAGAGATAGGTAGTGTTTCCAGCCCCAAAATACCCAGAATAACTAAGATCACGGAGATCACTGTAGACAATACAGGCCTCTCTATAAAACGTTTTATCATGTCTTAAACTTCTTTAAATTAAAAAATGAGCGTATAGCTTATGAAGCTGGAGTTATCTTAGCCCCATCACTCAGCTGGTTGGTACCTCCTACCACTATCTTGTCACCTTTTTTAAGGCCTTCGCTCACTACAAATGATTTACCATCTGGCGTGGACTGCACCGTAATAGAGGTGCTTTTTACTGTGTTATCTTTTTGTAATACATATACAAAGTGCTTATCCTGAAGATCGTAAGTGGCACTCTGTGGTATTACGATGGCATTATCCAATGCCCTAGGAATACGTATGGTTCCGCTACCACCAGAGCGAAGGATGCCCATTGGGTTAGGAAAAGTAGCCCTAAGATTGGTAGAGCCCGTGGCTGTAGTTATTAATCCGCTAGCAGTTAATACTTTACCCTTTTGGTCATACTCGGTACCATCAGCTAATAATAAAATGGCATCCGGAAATTTCTTTAACTTTTCTTGGATGGTACTTCCCTCGTATTCTCTTGAAATTTCTAACAGCTGCTTTTCGTTTAATGCAAAATAAACATACATGTTGCCTGAGCTAGAAATAGTAGTAAGGGGTTCGGTAGATGTGCTACTTACCAAACTACCTTTCTTGTGAGGTAGCATTCCTGTAACTCCGTTTACAGGGCTTTTGATGGTAGTGTAACCTAAGTTGGTTTGTGCATTGGCTAGTGTGGCTTTAGCCTGCATAAGCAGTGCCTTTTTTGACTGTAATGTATATTCGGAAGTCTTTAAATCAAATGAACTTATAATGTCCTTTTCAACCAATGGCTTTTGTTTTTCCACTGTAAGTTCAGCAGCCTTTACTTCAGCTTGTGCTGTTTCTACCCCTGCTCTGGCTGTGCGTAGGTCTTGTTCGTATTGAGGGTTAAATATTTTAAATAATAACTGTCCTTTTTTTACAGTAGCGCCTTCATCGATATATATTTCTTCTACATAGCCATCCACTTTGGGTCTAATTTCTACTACATCTTGCCCTTCTATGCTTGCTGGGTACTCTTGATAAAGTACTACTTCTGTAGGTTCTAGTGCTTTTACGTTAAAGGTTTTGGGAGGGGCATCTTGTTGCCTAGCTTCACCACCCCCGCAGGAGATCATTAAAGAGGCCAAACCCGTTAGTAACAAACCTGAAAAATAAACTCTAATACTATGCATCTTATTTATTATAAATGGTTAACAGAGACTCGCTCAACTGTATGTATATACGATAAATCAAACCATAAGAATGGTGGGGCAAAAGGCTAATAGACAAGGGCTTAATACTAGTCGACTAATACTGGTTAATGCTCGACCAACACAGAATTTATCTGTTTGTAGGTTAATTTTGGGTGTTCATCTGTCTCCGGCTGGTTTTGGTCGACTGGCAGCATATGTTAGTCCAGTGAGGCTAACAGCATTTCGTAAATAACGTATGGGTTTACTAAATTAACATCTCAAATAGAGAGTGAATGTCAGAAAAAGGAAAATCGGAGTTGGAGAATACGCTGAGTATGGCTTTTAAAAATCAGTACATTATAGTGCTGATACATATTTTATTGTGGGCGTTATTTGGTTTTGTGCTATTGGTATACACTCCCCTGACTTGGGGTATAGAATTGCCTAGTGAGTTTTGGATAAAGCATGTGTATCAGTACAGTGTTCTAATTATTTTGTTTTATGTCAATGCCCATGTTTTAACACCTAAAATTTTACTTAATAATAAAACAGGGTTATTTACGCTGGTAATTACTTCCCTTATTATTGCTGTAATGATTCTTACGGACTACATCAATGTCTATTTAGATTTACCTGAGTTGATGAAGAAAGTACTTGGGTCTAACAGAAAAAATAAAGACGAGCTTGATGTTTTTATGCTTTTCAGTTTGTTTGTTACACTGGGTATAAGTACTACTACCACAGTAGTGCAGCACTGGCAAAAAGGAAAGGAAATAAGGCAGCATTTACAGCAGCAACAAATAAGTTCAGAGTTATCTTTCCTAAAGGCTCAAATCCACCCTCATTTCTTTTTCAATACTTTAAATAATATTTACTCACTCACTTATATTGATATTGAAACTTCTCGTGAGGCGTTGCATAAACTATCATGGATGATGCGATACTTACTTTATGAAACGCAAAATGATATTACTACTTTAAAGAATGAGCTTCGTTTTATAAGTGGTTATATAGAGTTAATGAAGTTACGACTAAATAAGCACACTGTAGTGGAGTTTAATCATCCTCAAGACCTAAGTAACGAAACTATAGCGCCTATGCTTTTGATGTCATTTATAGAAAATGCATTTAAACATGGTGTAAGTGCGTCAAAAGGAGGAAAAATAGAGATAAGCCTAGAAGCTAACCATAATCAACTGCGCTTAGAAGTGAAAAATCCTATTTTTGAGATAGACAGTAATGCCATAAACGATAAAGGGATTGGGCTTGTTAATACCCAAAGGCGGCTTAATCTATTATATAAAGATAGACACGAGTTAAACTATGGTGTTAAAAATGGAAATCAATATATTGTTCAGCTACAAATAAACTTGTTGTGAAATTAAATTGTATAGCGGTAGATGATGAGCCCCTGGCTTTGGACTTACTATGTAGGTTCATAGAGAAAACTCCTTTTTTGCATTTGTTGGGAAGTTATTCTAGTTCTATTGAGGCATTGCCCACCTTGCAAAACGAACATATTGATGTAGTTTTTCTCGATATTCAGATGTCGGATTTAAATGGGATGGAGCTCGCTAACATGATTAACAAAAGAAGTGCAGACTCACCTAAAATCATTTTTACCACCGCTTATAACCACTTTGCTCTTGAAGGCTATAAGGTAAATGCTATTGATTATTTGCTTAAACCATATAATTACAATGAGTTTTTGCAGGCCACAGATAAAGCCCGTTATTATGCGTCATTAGAAAACAGAAGTCAGGTTCAGTCTAATGAAGAGAACCACCTTTTTCTTAAGGTGGAGCAAGAGTGGGTAAAAATAAAATATGAAGATATTGGCTACATTGAAGCGTTAAAGGATTATGCTAAGATATATACTATGGATAGCAATCGTCCTGTGCTTAGTCTCATTACCATGAAGGCATTAGAAGAAAAGCTACCGGGCTCTCAATTTATGAGAATACATCGCTCCTTCATCATTTCTTTAGATAAAATCACTTCAGTGACCAAAACATCAATTACCATAGATGATACTAAAATACCAATAGGCGAACAGTATAAGGCTGATTTTAAAAAGTTTATGGGCTGGGATTAAGAGCTTAGGATAAATACAGTGAATTGATAATTAGATAGCGCAATTGATTGTTTTTTATCTTATTTAATTGCTTTTCGCAACTATTTCCCTTTGTAAATTCCATCGAAACGCTGTTTTAGTTTATCGAGTCTTTTTTCTGCCTTTTTTCTATCTTTTTCTGTAAAAAGATGAAGCGTTTCTCCATTATCTAATTTTATAAAGGCTTTGTTGACTTGTCCTTTTACCTTGATAGCAGAGCCAATAAATCCACTTAATTTATGGCCTTCAGTGGCCGTATTAATATATACTTTCTGTATGTAATCGAATTTCACCCACTCCCCTTTCTTAAAGCCAAGTATCCAAAGCACTTGACGATATGACTTACTTTGCGGATCGATGATCAATTTATATCTGGCAGATAACATCACATAACCAAGCACAATGAGTAGTGGATAGCCTATCACCTGAAAATAGTTAATTTCCCCAATGTGCAAAAGATCCATTAATATTCCCTTGTAAGCGTATAATCCGAAAATCATTATCGCCACGACACCAACTATCATTAAAAAAACACCTGCAAACCTTAATGGAAATGGTAAAAAAGGTTCTTGTTTGATCTTGATCATAAAAAAAATAATTATTGTACCAGCAAAAATAAGCTAAAGCTAATTTCTGAAAGTGTTTGAAGGTATTTATTTGAGAGGATAGTAGACTACCCATTTACCAAAGTTATGTACGGCATAGCCGCTATTGGGTTGCGTAGAAAGGCCTTTGGGCCATTTGTTTTTAACCACAATGAAACACCCTTGAGTTATGAGTGCCTTGAAGCGAGATAAACCTTCAGCATGGTTCAGGTCAATAAAATTAGCTTTCCAATTGCTGTTGGCCTCAAATTGCACTTCCCTATTCAATTCATCATCTATAAAATATGCCGAAATAATCTCTTGCTTCATATTAAAGGCTAATGAAGGAAGCCGCTCATCCAAGGCTATAACCGGAGCATTATAAGGGTTATGGGCTTCAATAAACTGTGTTACGGGTAGAGTTGAGTTGGTAGTTAGCGGATTTAGCTGCATAAACATATTGCTAATTAAAATCAACGTTGTTATGGTCAGGCCAAGAGTAAGTAATACTGATTTTAATTTTTGTTTTATCTTCTTCTGTATTACGAGTATAATCAACAAAGCCAATGCAAGTAGTATAAACATAGTGGCACTGTAGTGCACTGTTGGTACAACTAAACCCAATGTGATGAGCGCTAATACAATTAATATGGCATATGTAAAGGCAATAATATTAAACTTGGTGATATGCTTAGATGAAAGATCATACAATGTTTTAGCTGCCAGAATGGCTATAGCAGGATATATTGGTAAAACATATAGAATGAGCTTGGATTGTGAGAGGGAGAAAAATAATAGAGGCAATAATATCCAATAACTTAAAACAGCTTCCTCTTTAGATAGTGAAAATCTATTAAGCAAAGCATTTTTTAACTTATTAAAAGTAATAATTATCCAAGGCAATGTTGTGGCAGGGATTAACAAAATGTAATACCAAAAAGGCTCATGCCTGCCGAACTTATTAGTTACATACCTTTTGAGTGTATGGTCTATTACAAAATAATCTAAGAATTTGGCATTTTCGAGGTATAACATCACAAACCAAGATGCCGAAATAGTCAGGAATACCAAATTAATAAACACATGATGATAACTCCACACGCGTTTTATACCAAATGGCCTGAACACATTGCAACAGATGAAAACCACGGCCGGAATGATTAGTACCACCGGCCCCTTTGTTAAGAAACCAAAGCCCATCAATATAGCTGCAAGATATAAACTATGGTAATGGCCGTTTTTTCGGTAGCTTATGTAAGACCAAACTGCGCCCAGTACAAATGTATTGAGGTAAGCATCTGTAGTTAGCCCCCTCGCAGATAGTATAACTACAGGAAAGGTGAAATAAATAAAAGAAGCCAATAAGGCAATTTGATAATTTCCGAATAGCTTTTTTGTTAAATTGTAGATTAGTACGAGCTGTATGAGTACTGCTACTTGTAAGAAAAATCTTGCAGCAAATGGAGTTGCGCCAAAGAGGTTGTAGCTAATTGCTGTAATTATATAAGTTAAAGGAGGCTTGTGGTAGTGCCCAATATTAAGAAGTGTGGGATGAGAATAATTACCAGAGCAGAACATCTCCCATGATATTTCTGCATATCTTGCTTCGCTAGTTTCTATTACACCCCAGCTGCCGAGCTTGCAAAAAAGTAATAATGCTGCTAGAAATAACAATATATATGGCAGCCATTTCGAATTAACTTTAATCATAAGAAGAGGACGTAGCCTTGTGCTTTAAGGATAAAAAAATATTTCTACTGTAAATAACCACGCCAAATGCTTGGCCCATAAAAATTGGTAAATCCATTCTGTAGACAGCGTAGGTGAGAATTAATAATGCTCCGACTAAACTTATTACCCAAAATGGCAAGGGTATTACAGACTCTTGTATTTTCTCTGAATATAGCCATTGATAAACGAATCGTAGCGTAAAGATAACTTGGCCGGCAGTGCCCCAAACAAGCATGTTATTGGGGATGGCGTTGTTATGTGCTATTGCATTCCAGCTATGATTAGTGTCTAGTGCCATCAATGCAAATGCCAGCAGAGGAAAAGAAGCTACTATCCATTTGATAGCTGTAGGTAATGCTGGCCATGCTCCTTTGTATTGCAAGTTTCTTATGTATATAAAATAAGATATAAATTGACCAAGTATAATAGCTAAGTCCTTTCTTAAAATACCATATAGAACCAGCATTATGGAGGCAATTAAACTCAGTATCCAAAAAATAGTTGGAGATAATGAGCGTCCCTCCTTTTCTGATTTAAACCACTGAATAATTAGCCTTGCGGAAAACAAGCCTTGAGCCATAAGCCCAATAGCCATAATCATGTAATAACTCATACAGCTTGGGCTAAAGTAGTTTCATTACTTTGGTGCGGTAAAATAATGGCAGGTTTTCGTTCTCCTACTTCATACCTGATAAATCTTTTGCGCATCCACACGAATGCGAGTGTGTCAAAAAAAGGTCCAATGGCTCTATTTAATAAATTATATTTGGGCGTGCCTGCATATCGTGCGTAATGATTGACTTCTTTTTGAAATACTGAGCCACCTTGTAATTGAACTAAAGCAGGTATGAACCTGTGCATACCGTTGAAAAAAGGTATTTCCTTTACATAGTTTGTGTGCATGATCTTCAAGGGACAGCAAGTATCCTCAATGCCATCATTGATCATAAACCTTCTGAATCGATTGGCCACTTTAGATGAAAGCTTCTTTATGATACTATCATGTCTGTTAGCCCTTATGCCATTTACCATAGCATGGCTATTTAGTTGTTCGAAATAGTCTATGAAATTTAAAGGTGAGGTTTGCAGGTCAGCATCTATATAGCCTGTGTATGTAGTTACTACAGTATCAAAACCGGCCTTGATAGCTGTGCTTAGTCCACAATTTTCTTTAAGTGATATGAAAGTGTAAAATGGGTTCTTATCACAAATATTTTTAATAATACTCAGGCTTTTATCAGTGCTGCCATCATTTACAAATAGTATTAGCGTAGCCACTGGCGTTGCGGCCAGGTATTTGTCCATTTCTTCTTTAAACTTATCAAGCGATTCTTCTTCGTTATAAACGGGTACTATAATGGTTAACTCTTTCTTCTTCATACTCATAAAGCTCTTGCTGAATGTATGCTGCTAAGCTATTTTATGAATCTGTAGAAAAATGGGACTATCTCTAACTGTTAACCTTATGTTCTGTTAAACCATACTTCTATCTTGTGCACTTTATTTTGTTGGGTATAGGCGATCTTGTACTGTAGTACCTTTATTATTTGATGTATGATGGATAGACCTAACCCTGTAGATTCACTCGATTGATTTATTTTAAAAAATCTTTCAAATAATTTTTCGGGGGTAACCTTTATGTCAAGACCGCTGTTTTCAACGATTAACTTGTTATTATCAACATAAATTTTAATAAAACCATTTGCAGTATTATGCTTGATGGCATTACTCAATAAATTGTTAATCATAATTTGGACTAAATCTCTATTGAAAAGTCCTTCAGAGGTCCCGAATTTATCTTCAATTGTGATAGATAGCCCTTTAGCTTCGGCAAACTCTTTAAAATCAGCTACCGTGGCGTATACAAGCTTTCCAATATTTAAGCTTTCTAGCTTGTCAAAATGATAATTTTCTATTTTAGTAAGTAACAAAAGAGCTTGGTTAGTTTTCGAAATTCTAGTTGTAGCCAATTCTATATGTTGTAAATCTTTTAATGTTTCTTCATCGTTTACATGAGATAATAGGTAGTCTATTTTTGACTTTATAATGGCCAATGGTGTTTGTATTTCGTGGCTGGCATTTTCTGTAAACTGCTTAAGGCTCATAAAATCATGATGAATGCGCTCACTCATATGGTGCAGCGTGTTGTTCAGTTCAGAGAATTCATTAATGTCACTTTCTATGTGCGGAATATTGGCGCGCTTACTAATATTGTAATTCTTAATAGCTGAAATGTTGCTGTAGAAAGGTTGCCAGAGAGTGCGCGACAAATAGTTATTAATGGCAAAGAGGCCTATTAGTAAGCAAATGAATAGAATAATCATGCTTTCTGTTACTCCTACTAAAATTCCATCAGTCGCTATTAATGATTCTCTTAAAACCACTTCATAATTTTTACCATAGAATGAGTGACTAAGTTTCATCTCTAGGTAAGGAATATATTCACCCTTTTCGTGCTCATAAATAAGTGTATCCTTAACTAGCGGTTCAGTTATGATTAGCTTAGAAGGTACTATTTCAAACTCTATAGGTTTGCTAAAGCTAAGCCATGAGGAATCTTTATCTGCATTTTCTATAAATTCTGCGAGCTCATAGTTTAAAACTTTCTGAACTTCTTTTTCTATGATATCATTAATGATGGAATAAAAAACACTTCCACAGCAGACTAATAATAACGCTGTGTAGAGTACATAATATAGGTTTGTTTTTGATAGTAATTTCAAATTTTAATTAGTTTATACCCTACACCATAGACAGACTGTATATAATCGTAGGTGCTGTGTGTATTAATCTTTTTTCTCAAGTTTTTAATTTGAGAATATATGAAATCATAAGAATCGGCAATATCCATATGATCACCCCACAAATGTTCGGCAATAGCGTTTTTAGACAATACACGTTTAGGGTTTTGTAGAAAAAATACTAAAATATCAAACTCTTTTTTTGTAAGTATTATATCTTTTTCCGCCACTTTCACGGTTTTTTCATCTGGGTTAACTACAATATCATTAAACACGATAAGTTGTTCTCCATTAAAGTTAAGTCTCCTCATTAAAGATTTAATCCTTGCATTTAATTCGTGGAGATGAAAAGGTTTTGTCAAATAATCATCTGCTCCAATATCCAAACCTGCTATTTTGTCTTCAATGGAATTTTTGGCGGATATGATGATTACACCTCCAATGTGGTGAGCTTTTTTGTAACTTTTGATTACATCTAAGCCATTTCCGTGAGGTAGCGTAATATCTACCAACAAGCAATCATATTCATATATGCTGGTTTTTTGTATAGCTTCATTGTAGTCTGTCGCTATTTCACATAAATAACCTTCGTCTTTGAGGTACTTAACAATGGTGTCTACCAACGAGGGCTCATCTTCTACAAGTAAAATTTTCATGACTTACCTAATTTAACTAATACAAGGGACGATATCAATTCTGTAAAAAATTAGGATTTGCATTTTTTTATAAATTTTATTGCTCATATTTTGGAATATTATTTATGATTGGCGATACTTGCATCGCTTTTAAGGAAAGCAATTGCAATGGTCCGTTCGTCTAGGGGTTAGGACGCCAGGTTTTCATCCTGGTAACAGGGGTTCGATTCCCCTACGGACTACAAGCAAAAAAGGCTGCATAAAAATATGCAGCCTTTTTTTGTATGGAAGCATGCATTATTATAAGGAACCATGTTCCTGTAGTATTCTCCACCAAAGAGTAGCCCCCACTGAAGCAAACACAAAGCTTTTAACAAATTATCTTTATAGATCAGTTCAACTATGCTGGAGGTAAGGAAATGTGGGCTATAATCCTAATGTCATGCATCCGTGCAGCATGGCGGGCACGGAGTACATCAATAATTAACATGCTCCTTTTTTTGAAACCGCACAAATTTATCTAATCTATCACTGGTATTGAGGTAATATGAGACATACCCAAAAACAACAGTTATAGCAACTAGAAAAATTTGTTGAAATAAGTTTAGATTCAATTCTTAAAAAATTAAGAAATAGATACCTACAAGAACTCCAAGAATCAATAGTACCGAAAATAGCATCTTTGCCCAGTGCTTTCCCTTATAGACCAGATACATTAATCCAAATAGTTAGCATCAAACGGATAAATTGAGGCTTAATCATATTATTATACAATTAAATTAAGTAAAAATGTTATTTTTATATGCGTTCTGTTTCTTGTTAAATTCTGATACCATCAAACAAAACATCAGCAGATAAATATCTGCTGATGTTTTATTGTCAGTAACCTAGTTGAGCATAGCTGAAATCTGTATTTAGTTTATTTTTTTACTTTGGCATAGTAAGTAGCCATATCTGTATTGCGAAGGTTGGTGAAGCCGGCTTGTCTTAGCATGGTTATCAGTTGCCCACGGTGATAAGTGGCGTGGTTGTTATGATGCATTACAGTCTGAGCAAATTCCATTTCCCATTCTTCTCCCCTCACCTTAAATGAAATGATTTTGGAACACTCGTCTTCCTCATAATTTTCTATGACATTTTTATAATGGTCCATGGTGTTTTTCCATATCGTGATTAAATCACTTTTAGAGCCATCGAATATAGCCGACAGAAAAACGAGTTCTGGTGTATTTTGCCAAAAGTCCACCCATACTTTTTTGCCACTTACTATGTGAATTGCAGTTTTTGCTATAGAATTAAAACTGCTTTCTATTTCTTTTTCCCACTGCTCATCGGTAATTTGATCTAACCAGTTGATTACGATTTCATCAGCCCAATTGCTGTAATTTGCTATTTCTAGCAGGTCTTGTTTTGTCATTGTCTTTACGTTTAATGTTCTGCGCAAAGGTAAAATGACGCCTGTGGCAGTGCTTATGGCTAATCGTTCAAAAACTGTTGTGGAGCATCCAAATTTTGCTGCTGAAACTGCTTAGGACTAATACCATATACCTGTTTAAATGACTGAGAAAAGCTTGAATGGTTTTCGTAGCCTACTTTGTAAAATACTTCGCTAGGGTTTTCATTTTTTAATAGTAAAGATTTGGCTATCTCCATTTTTTGCTGCAAAAAATAATGGCTTGGTGTTTCGTTATACAGCTTTACGAACTTACGTTTAAAGGTAGAAATACTAGTGTGACATAAAAATGCTAATTCTTCGAGGGTCAGATTGTTGGTGATATTCATCTCAACGGCTTTTCGTATTTCAAAATCTGAATGTTCCTCTTGTTTTATATTCTGGAAGGATAGTACTTGAGCAGGGTGCATCTCAAGCAAATGAAGCATCAATTCCTCAAATTTTAGCTCTATTATTTTTTCAGTAAATGATGCTGGCTTTAATTGAATTAACTGAAGTGATGCAATGTAATTTCTGATAAATTCATCTTTAGGTAGTACTACAAATGGTTTTTGTGTTGTATTAGTACTTGTTGAAATTTTGTCAATGATGGCAGCGTATTTCACAAAGAAGTTCATCAGGGCTGAGTTATCAAAAAATAACATGGTGCTTTTATAAGCATTATCTGAAGGAAGCTTCTCTGTCATTAAGCAGTTTCCTGATGATAGTATTGCGAATTGATCGTTTTTAATAGAGGTTTTATTATCTGCATAATAAACGCTCTTTTCGCCTTCCTCTAAAAAAGTAATTAGATTTTTCGGCAGGAAAATCTTGTTTCGTGGCACTTGCCTGTCAGATGTGTAATTGTATATAGTAAAAACGCTCATAACATATTTTGATATATACGCGAAAAGTGCAAACGTTAAACTTACGAAATAAATTAGCACACTACCATTGCGCTTGTTTAGTATAATTATGCGTGCACCTCCCTCCTTCTCTTGTATTAGAAAGGCTTATTGCTATTTCAAAATTAAGTAAATTATTGTCAGAGGCAAGCCTTAAAAATTTCTTCTGATTCCATGGCTTTATTTCTAGTTCATCATTGCACGTAAAACAAGTATGTAAGGTATATCATTTAAAGCTTAAACTCGCTTGCTACCAGAACAGCTTTAGACTATACTGGATAGCAAGCGAGGCAAAATTAATTAGCTCATGCTAGTTTCGTTTTCCGTATACCAGCAATGAAGCTTTTTCTATAGCATTCATATTTAAAAATAAGCCAATAATTGCGGCACTTGCATTTGCATCTAAATCTAGCGGAGCTTTTAAGGCAAACACTGTAATTGCATACCTATGAATTTGCCCTTCAGGCGGACAAGGTCCTACATAACCAGGTAGTCCGGCATCGTTATTACCATTGATAGCTCCACTAGGTAATTGCTTGCCAGAAAAATTACCGGCATCAGTTTTTAATGAAGTAATATTTGCAGGAATGTTATAAACTACCCAATGCCAGAACCCGCTACCAGTTGGAGCGTCCATATCATAAATGGTTACAGCATATGCTTTTGTCTCTTCTGGCGCATTTTCCCAATGCAGTTCTGGTGATACATTTTCACCAGTACAGCCCATGGCATTGCCCAGTTGTTTTGTTGTAATCTGGCCTCCCAGATCGTTACTTTTTAAGGTAAATGTTTGTGCTTTAGAGTGTGTGGTCATAAAAACTGCTACGATTAACGTTAATAAATATTTGTTCATGATTTATCGCTTTAATTATAGTAGCAAAGCTAAAATGATGAGAATATTTAAATTATCGCCAATCGCTCATATCCTATGGCTAAAAGATCAAATACGCGTATTTATTATACGCCTATTTCTTCTTATCATATGCCTTGGGACATTTTGAGGTTTTAGACGCCTATAAGGCCTTTTATTTTTAGGTGCTGAAGCAGCATAATGGTTTTACCGTCTCTTATTTCTCCTGTTTGGATCATGCCATAAGCCTTGTCAAAAGGCAATTCCATCACTTCAATGAACTCTTGCTCTTCAGCCAATCCGCCACCATTACTCACTTTTAAATTATCGGTGTACTCTGTAATGAAAAAATAAAGTGTTTCCGTCACAGAGCCTGATGACATATACGATTCAAATACCTTTTCAACTTTGTTCAGCCTGTACCCTGTTTCCTCCTCGGCTTCCTTCTTTATACAGTCTTCGGGACTATCCTGATCTAGCAATCCAGCGCAGGCTTCTATTAGAAAACCAGATTCATTTCCATTAATGTAAGTTGGAAGCCGAAATTGCTTTGTCAATACAACTGTTTTTTTTTTTGATAAATTATACAATAGAATGGTAGCTCCGCTTCCTCTATCATAAGCTTCTCTTGTTTGAAACTGCCATGTGCCATTTTTTAACTGAATATCGTAGGTAACCTTATCTAAACGATACCAATTATCTGAAAGCAACTCTTTACGAAGGTTTTTAATTCTATTGTTCTGCATCAGGCATTTCCTTTAGGCTATAGTAAATATTTTGGTTCCTTTGAATGGTAATTTCTAAATTTTGGCATGTTCCTTTGATTTCACCAAAACTTTTTAGTATTGCTCGCTTTGCTGCAATATTCTATGGGCAATGAAGCGTTGACTACTCCCATCTGCTCCTTTTTAGGTCTGGGTAATTTTAATAATGGATAGCCTATTTAGCATTAGGGCATGACGGGGCAAGAGGTGGTGTAGCCCTGATTCAATTAGAACCAGAACTACCTTTTATAATATACTTTTAAATCTTTCTTAACTCAACCCTTCTGTTTTGGGCTTTTCCTTCATCTGTAGAATTATCACCCACAGGCTTACTTTGCCCAAATCCTTCACTTTTTAATCGAGATTCGTCTATTCCTTCATCTACGAGTGCCATAAGAACAGATTTTGCCCTGTTTTCTGAAAGCTTCTTATTAGCTTCTGCATCTCCCACATTGTCAGTATGCCCCTCTATGCTTATTTTTAAGTCTGCGTTTGATTTCAACATTTTCGATATTTCACTAATTATTTCATAAGATTCCGCTTTTATTCGTGATTTACCTGTATCGAAATTGATATGTAACGTTGCAAAACCCTTTGTATTTATGTCATTAATAATCTGATCTGCCGTTATTTTTTCAATAGTCTGCTCAAATGCTTTCGATTCTACTACTCCAATTTGCGCATTAACCACGTCAGAATAGATTTGAATACCTATCTTTTTTGTGGGAGTTTTCAATACATACATGCGAATAGGATGATTTATTACATCACCAACATAGAAGTTGTTAAAATAGGTGTAGCGTTCGTTTACGCTCCCTCCTTTTTGACTTACCAACTCCTCAGGAATTTTACCTTCAAAAATGAGTTGGGCTCCTATAGAATTTAAATAGTCTTTTATACTTTTATCAAACAGGTATTGGTTCCACTCTTTACCATCTTCCATCATAATACCCATTTTATCTACTCTTCCTTCTATGTCAAAAAATGATTCACCATTAAACATTTCAAGTTTATGGAAATCATAAGATTCTGTGCTGCTGGTATTCTCATCAACAGCCATTCCTTTTGGAGGTGTAATATATGGGTAAGCCCCAATATCAACGGTAGACTCAGAAACATCTTCCCACGAGAATTCTTTTACTTTATCAGCAGAAACTTCATTTACTGGCTCCTCTTGATTAGAGGAAGCGGGCTCTGTTTCAGTAACTTCTTCAGGTTGATTGTGGTTTGTTTTATTATCTTTTGAACAAGAGGTAAAGGCGGTAATTGCAAATAAGCTAATGATTAAATAGTTTTTTTTCATTATAGTTTAAGTGATTGATAGTTTTAGTTATTGATAATAATCTCCACTGTAAGTCTAATGATAACCGTCAATTTCCTGTGAATGACCGGGATATATCTACAAACAGTTTTGTGTGCTCATTATGAGCATCTTGGCATTAAGATAGCAAAATTATTTTAGAGGGTGCAAGTCAATGATATGCGATGTAATGAGCTAATTCACCAACCGATGTTATGATCTAAACCATCCATAGAAATATTGTATGAAGCTACATCAGTAAGTTCTGTAAATAGTACAGAATCATTACTGTGACTGGTAAAGTGAAGAAGGTGTATATTACTTTAATGAGCGTAAGCGTGATCCAATGTATTGCCAATATTATTTGACTAGGTTTTCTGCGTAGGTAAGTCCTGAGTTAAGGTTAAATTGGGTAAAAATAGCATCTTTAATTTTTTGGTTCTTAGGGTTTCTTAAATCAAAATCTCTAGCATAAAATCTTTCGTTCCAAAAGGGCTCATTATTACCTTCTTCAATGCATTTAAGCAGAATTTCCTTATTCAAATTTATACCAAAACCTATGCCTTCATTCCTAAAGGGATTCACAATAGTTTTATTATTTTCATTCGTGGAGTTTTGGTTTTCAGCTAAAAGGTATTTATCAAAAACGCCTATATCTGTTTGTTTGTAAATTAAACCCCATTGAAGGTATACAGCATTCTTATCACTGCTACTTATGCACCTGGAATAGGACATAGGAAATTCTAATTCATTGTTTTCTAAAGGCACATTGCCAATAATTGTATAGTCACCATAAAAGAGTGTATTGTCCATGATGTATTGTGAAGGAAAACACTTTAAATTTTTAATTTCATTCAAATCAACATCAGGATTAGAGCTTATTTTGTGATATACTTTAATGGCTAAAGGCTGGCCCATTAATTGATTAAGTCCATAATGTTTTTCATTCTGCAGAGTTTTGTCCTTTCTTAATTTTCTTATATCCAGAAGTACTCTTCCAAATCCATAGTTACGTCTGTCTACCTTAAAACAGAAAAAATCCCCCTCTTTGACTTTTACATTCTTACGCGTTTCTTGACTAAACTTTAAAATAGCAGACTTATCTTCTTCGGTGCTTTCATTAATAAATTTGGTAATCCACAGTTGTAATTCCTCAAATGTTTCAATTTTAATCCTTTCAAAGTCTGTTGAATAGAATGTCTTTTGTGTTGTATAGTTGCCTATTCTCACTCCAAGGCCAGAATCATATGAGAAATAAGTGCCAATTCCATTTCTACTCTGAAAAGATGAAAAATTGAGTTTTTTAGGCTTTCCCTTTTTCGTTTTTGGCAACAAGATTTCTCTATTCTCAGTCTCCTCATTCATTTCGTTTTCTTTGTAGAAATGGTCGTTTACAGAAATAGATTTCACGATCGTATTATTGTTAAAATAGAGAAATATTTCCTTCGTAAGTTGTACCTTATCCCAATGGCTTTGAACTTTTTGCAGCCCAAAATATTCTCTTTCGGTATTTGTTAATTCAAATTTCATAGTTACGTTCTATCTCTCTTTAAGCCTGTGTGAAGTACAACTATTCTTTTACTTGGAAGCTTACTTTTTAATCCAAGAAGTAGCTAACTGACTTAAAATACCAGCATTTTGCGCGATTCCTAAGGTATTAGGGAAATCTTTGTAATTAATAATCCCATTATCGTTAAACGTAATATTTGCAATTGAAGATTGTATTTCAAAAAAATCATTTGTCTTTAAGGTCTTGCCTTTCATATAATATTCGACAATTACTGTATTACCATCTTTACAATGAAAAGCTTTATTGTAAATACTCTGAATTTCGATCAAAGTTGAAATTGGCTTCTGACGTACATTTTCGAAATGTCTTTCAATATTTTTTTTACCATATATTATGGTGCCTCCATTTAGTGAAAAAGGTATTTCAAATATTGCGTTATCCGTAAAATAACTTACAAAGTTATTGTAGTTTCTAGTTTGAAGCGAGTAGGCCAATTCATTAATTACTGCATTGATTTTTGATTCTTCCATCGTACTGATTTTGTTTGGTTATAATATGATGCTGTTGGCCATCATTGATAATAACGGTTTACCCACGTGAACGAGTTTGATACTAAATCGTTACGATATCACACTAAATGTATGGTATTGAGAGGTGATTTATAAACCATTGTTTATGAATAACATACATATCCGATATTGTCAGTACAGTCGCAGAGCAGAGCTTTTGGAGCTCATTTGCATTATTGAATCTTACTTTGCATGATTTTTTAGTGTTTGAATAATTAGGGACTCAGGCACTTCTTGATTAAATTTTATTTGCACAGTCCCTTTACCTGTTTTATAGGCATGGCTTTCAAAAAGCTTTCTTTCATCATCGCTTAACCCCTTTTCGCTAAATCCAAGACTGACATGTTTTGAGTACACGGCAAATCCTGCTAAAACGCCATTAAGTTTATAATTGGGTACATTCCAGGCAATCCTCTCTTCTACTCCATTAATATTTGAGTTTATTATTGCTCTTAGCTTGGTCATTATTTCTTGTGCTTCCACACATGAATTCTCAATATACGCGTCTACCGTTTTAAATTTATCCATAATACAATTATGTCTTTTATAATGAATAAGTCAATTATTATTTACTAATCATCAAAGGTTAGAAAGGATACAGATTTTGCTACTTCTGCCGCATAAGAATTGTGGGTAGCATAAAGTTCATTTAAAGATTATACCCAGTGAGCAACGTTAACTGGCTGAGTAAATCATTACGGCTAAACCAAAAGTGGTTCGGACTAAGTAATTGGCATTACAGTTTTGGAGTTTTGAGCCATCATAAAAAACAAGTTGAATGGATTCAAAAACAAAAATCGCGATTGTAACCGGAGGAAGCCGTGGTCTAGGTCAAAACATGGCCATAACACTAGCAAAAAAAGGCATTGATATTATTTTAACATACAACCATAGCGAAGAGGAAGCTAAAAATGTAGTGAAGGAAATAGAGGAAATAGGACAAAAGGCAATGTGTATTCGACTAGACATTCGTAATATTTCTACGTTCGATAAATTTGCTGATCAGGTAATGGTCTACCTTAATAAAACATATGGCAGTCATTATTTTGATTTTTTAATTAACAATGCCGGCACAGCATTGTATTCGCCAGTAATGGAAACTACTGAACTACAATTTGATGATGCTGTAAATATTCATTACAAGGGCGTGTTTTTCCTTACGCAAAAAATGCTACCTTACATAAATGAAGGTGGCAGCATCGTTAACTTGTCTTCCACTTTAGGAAGAGTTTCGTTTCCGGGCATGTCAGTATATGGCGCATTAAAAGGTGCTATAAGTGTGCATACACGTTTTTTAGCTCAGGAGCTAGGCGAAAGAAGCATTCGTGTAAATGCCATAGCCCCAGGAGCCATTACCACTGATTTTGGAGGAGGAATGAACAAAACAGCAGAAACGGCAAATATAGTTAAGCAGCTCACGGCATTAAATCGACTAGGAAACGCACAGGATGTAGGTTCAGTAGTGGCATTTTTATGCTCAGATGAATCGGGATGGGTCAACGGACAAACTATAGAGGTTTCTGGAGGTCAATCCTTATAAGTCTTTTACAATGGAAAATTTACTCCCAACAAAAATAGTCAGCATTACTGATTTTCACCGTTTGCGTGGTTTAAATCCGCCATTACATCCGCTAATCAGTATAATAGATTATGATTTGATACAACATAGGCCTAATGAAGGGGCCTATATGTGCGGTTTTTACACCATAGCCCTTAAGCGTGAGGTGGCGGGAAAGATTAGATATGGCCAGTCAGAATATGATTTTGACGAGGGAGTAATATTTTTTGCTGCGCCCAATCAGGTATTTAAAGTTGAAATAGACGAGGTCTCAAGCCCTAAAGGATGGATGTTGCTTATCCATCCTGATTTTTTATGGAATACTGCCCTTGCCGCTGGCATAAGTAAATTTGACTTTTTTCACTATGATGTAAACGAAGCTCTTTTTCTTTCCGAAAAGGAAGAAACCACACTCCTCTTGGCAATAGAAAATATAGAATCAGAAATAAATGGCAACATTGACCGGTTTAGTAAAAATATTATTATTACACAGATTGAAGGCTTGTTAAATTATTGCGATCGCTTTTACCATCGGCAATTTATAACACGAGAAAAGGCCAATCATCAATTATTACATCGTTTGGAGGTTTTGCTAGATGATTACTTTAATAGTCAAGAAGTTGTTTTACATGGAATACCTGAGGTGAAGGAAGTAGCCAAGAGATTAAATGTATCGCCAAGTTATTTAGGTAATTTATTAAGGACATTAACGGGTAAGAACACCAGGCAGCACATACAAGATAAGATATTAGAAAGGGCAAAAGAAAAGCTATCCACTACTGATTTAACGGTTAGTGAAATTGCATATGAATTAGGCTTTGAGCATTTGCAGTCTTTTAGCAAGTTTTTCAAAACCAAAACTAACCAATCCCCTATTCAGTTTAAGAATTCATTTCTATAGAGGCCTTGCTTAAATCTACTTGTTATTAATTAAACTTTGAAAGCTCACTCCTTCGCTCTAGAATTATATTATCTTTCCAGACATCATTTTTCAAGGCTATTTTCTCTCTGTACCCGATTTCACGAAAGCCAAGTTTTTGCAATAGACTTCTGCTAGCTATATTTTCAGGAAAGGTAGATGCATTTAAAGTCCATATTCCATGAGTTTCGCTGTCTTCAATAGCGTTTTTTAAAAGTACTTTACCTACCTGCTGACCCTTGAATGCCGGGTGCACATAAATACTCACTTCAGCCACGCCAGCATACACGCACCTGCTAGATACCGGACTTAAGGCCACCCAACCTACTACTAAACCGTCTATAGTGGCTACTTTTCGGCTAAAGGCTAGGTGGTTTTCATCCCACTTAGCCCACGTAGGCGCTTCCTTTTCAAAAGTGGCTATACCTGTGGCTATTCCAAATTCATATATCTCTTTTACGGCCAGCCAGTCATCGGCCAATAAATCCCTTATAGTCATGGCTTATATCATTTTATTCTTTCATAGAATCATGCAAAGTAATCATAGTAAATCATCCAATTTATTGCTTGTAAGCATTTTACTTTTGAAATTTCTTATTTTATAATAATAGTGATGATGGAATTATATTTACTCTACAATTCTTTTATATTTAAAATCTATTTTAGCAATTTTCACATTACTGCTATTAAATCTATATCTTAAATCAATGAATCCCTTTTTAGTTCGTCTGTTATGTTTTTATTTATTAGGTGCGTTGCCAAGCATTCAATCAGCTTATGCACAGGATAAAACTCATCATATTCAAGACACTATAGCTAAATATAAATCCTTATCGGTAGAGGCATATATGGCTGGCAATATGGATGACTATAGGGATTATTCGGTTAAGGTATTGTCTATAGCTGAAGCCAATCAATTAGGAGAAATAGAAGTTAGAGCTTTAGTAAATGTAGCAATTTATTATCAGCAGACAGACCAGTATAAGCAGGCGCTGGACTACTATATCAGGGCCGCGGGACAAGTGGAGGAAAGCTACGAGACGAATGATCAACTTGTCTATTTGGTTAAAACAAATTTGGCTAATTTATATAATGCAATGGGCCAATATGATGAGGCTATTTCTACATCAAAAGCCATTATATCATTTGCCCAGGCACATGAAAACTCCGAGCAGTACCTTTTGGCAGCATACAATGTAATTGGTACGGCCATGTTAAATAAAAAAGATTATACTTCAGGCTTGGAATATATGCAGAAGGTAAGAAACCTAGCTGCAAGTATGAAACGTGAGGATGCCATGATCATAGCTAATAATAATATAGCAGAGTGCTACCTTAAGCTTAAAAATTATGAGAAAGCCATTGAAGTAGCCCAAAAAGCTTTAGATGGCATTACTAATGATGATTTAAAGGAAATTCAGGGTTGGAGCAATTTGATTATCGGTGCCTCCTACATCGGTTTAGGGCATGCTGAAAAGTCAGTAAGTCCATTGGAAAAGGCAAAAGAAGTATCAGCTGAAGCGAGCTTTTTAAAAATTAACATGGAAGCGCATCAGTACTTGGCACAGGCATACGAAATGCTATCTAGCTATGAAAAGTCGCTTTACGAAGAGAAAGAATATATCAGATCAAGAGAAAAATACCTACAATCATTATCGAATGCTGAACGGAGGCAACTTGAAAAAGAATCGGAAGATAAATCTGCCATCATTACCGGGCATAAGCAGTCTATTGAATCACTGCATCAGCAAAAGCAGTTATACATTGTAGCGTTAAGCATTTTCTGCACTCTACTTGCATTGTCTATCTATTATTACGTGCAAAAGAAAAAGCAATTTAAAGCCGAATCGATACAGCTTGAAGGAGCCAAGAAATTACTGGAAAATGAGAATGAAAAATTAAAGGACAAACTCCAGTCTTTAGCCTATGACGTGCAGAAAAGAGAAGAAACCGAGAGCCTCTCTTCTGTTAAAAGTGCCTCCATCCCCTCTGATGATCAAGAACATTACATGGAAAAGATACTTAACTACATGGAGAGTGAGAAACCCTATCTCGATCCAGATATTAAGCAATCAGATATAGCAGAAGCACTTAACATGAGCATTCATTTGTTCTCTGAAATCATTAATTCGTGTTTTGAAAAGAATTTTAACAATTTCATTAATTTATACAGGGTAGATACAGCAAAGCAATTGATGAAAAACCCAGGATATGACCATTTTAAAATACTCGCGATTGGATATGAGGCAGGGTTTCCAAGCAAGACTTCATTCAATAGAATATTTAAAAATATGGTGGGAATGACACCTACTGAATATCAGAAAAAGCACCGTATGGTTGAAGTATAATTTTACCATACTTGAGCTAAACAAATAGCTGAAGGAAAGAATAGTAAAACTAGTAACCTATTATTGAGCGCTTGGCAACACGGATAAAGAAACATCTATTTAGTAACCGAACTATAAAAGCGCTGCAAACCTTACCTTTCTATTAAATGTTCGGTTACCAAATAAATATATTTTTGAAATAGTTGGTAAGTAAATCATTAGTGAGTGACCAACTATCACGAACATACAGTATTAAAGCCTTACAAACGCACCAAATTATAAATTGGCACTTCTGTTCAATAATTATCCCATTAATTTGTGATAGGTCATTATTGTTCGTTAGTATCATAGTTAATTTTAAAATCTCCTAGGCAATTTTTTAGGTAATAAGATAACGGAACAAATTGAAGTGAACAACCAAGATCTCATGAACAATTTATAATAAGAAGTATGCTACAGATAAAAAATAAAGCTACCATTATTGGCAGTTGTATGTTAGTGTTGTTGTTGGGCTACCATATAAATTATCAATTTCAGAAGTATAAAAAAGAGCAAGCTTACAGGCGTCATTTAGCTCATGAGCTGGAAAGAGGCTTGCGCTTTATAGATGGATGGATGATTGAGCATGCGGATACTACAGAGCAGAAAGTAACCAAGCTATTTAATAGACTTTTAGAAACATACGACAGCCACGATGAAGTTTTACTACTAAATTTAAAAACGGATATACAGAATGCCTTTTTTAGTTATGTAAAGGCTTCAGGTCTACAGAATGATGCATGGCTGGCAGCTAATCAATCAGGGGTGCTTTCTGAATTTTCCTTTTATGAATTAAGCTTATTAAACGAAGCCTATGGAGAATATTCGCAATTGTTAAAGCTGCAAGATAAAATGATGGAGTTTGGCCTGCATACTCCCGTGTTTGAAAGTTTATTTTCCAAACAAACCACTAGGGCTGAAATACAAGAAGTGCAGCGCAAATATGAAAACTTATTTATTTTAAACAAGGCTAGTCTTGAAAATGTGCATTGGCGCTATAAACAAGCCCTTGAAATGCTTGAGCCAGAAAACCCGTACCTTCTTACAGACTCATTGGCTGTGGAGTGAGATCAACTTGATTCAAAAAATAAGTGATTAAAAATTCATATGGTTTAACAGAAACCTCACTAAATCAAGACTAACGCCTGTTAAATATTCCTAATAAAGCGTAATTATGATTTTTAACGATTTAATTAATGTAAGTTAGTGTAGAAACCATCATCATGAGCTTATGCCCAACTTTGAATTACGTCAAGCCGAAGAGTCCGAGCTTACCACTGCCCTATTATTATTTAAACAAGCCGCTGAGAGTATTGCAAAAAAGGGAATTGATCATTGGCAATATTGGCACAATCCACCTAAAGAAAAAATTGAATGGTTAAAAGAGGGGTTTAGTAAAAAAGAGTTTTACTTTATTATTTCTGATAATGATGACCTAATTGGTATGGTTAGAGTCTTAGCAAGTGATGAATTGTATTGGGGGCAGATGCCCGATAAAGCTAAGTATGTTCACTCTCTGGTTATCACAGAAAAATATTCCGGCCAAAATTTAGGCCAGCAAGTACTGGATTTCATAGGCAAGAAAGCAAGAACGGAAGGCATACCTTTATTGAGGTTAGACTGCGATGCAGGAAACCCTAAATTGTGCGCGTTTTACGAAAAGCTTGGATTTGAAAAAGTAGGGCAAAAAAAGTTTGAGTTATATCAAAATAACTTATATGAAAGAGCAAATTAATGGGCATGATGCTATCATAAAATCTTTGAGGTTCTAACCTCAACTAAAAAACATCTAAAGATTTTGTGATTTCAAATAATATCACTAACATTGCACTCCCAACAAGGGAAAACAACTAGGTCCGTTCGTCTAGGGGTTAGGACGCCAGGTTTTCATCCTGGTAACAGGGGTTCGATTCCCCTACGGACTACTGAAGGGGTAATTGATTTAAAAAATCATTTACCCCTATTTTTTTGTCTTTATAATTCTCTGTTATATAGCGAGTTAGCGCAAAAATTGAATTAACTCTTAAAGTTCGATAATCATGGGCATAGATTTACCAAACTCAAGGTAACTGGCAGCCAGCTAAAATTAGCCATCAATCAGTGCGCATATACTCTTCTTCAGACACCTCATTACCCCATACCACCTCTCCCCGCCCGGTATTGATACTCATGGCCATGTGAGACATAGATTGCTCACTAGATGCACCATGCCAATGCTCTACGTTTGGCAAACAGGTAAGTACTTCCCCTTCATGAACCTCACGTCTGGCGGAACCCTTCTCCTGATACCAGCCCACGCCATCTGTTATAATCAAAATCTGCCCACCGCGATGCAAATGCCACTTGGTACGTGCCCCAGCCTCGAAGGTAACATTACCAACAGCTGCATTTAATGTACTGTCATCTCTAACAAACATATGTAACCATACCTCTCCAGTGAAATGGTCGCTGGTGATTTTTTCACCTTTAGAAAATATATTCTGAGCCCGATCCTTTTGAGCATCCGTTTCCCTACATGACAAGAGGCTCAAAAGAACTATTATCCTGATCATTAACTCTTTAACGCTTATTTTACATTTCATCACTGAGTACCTCTTTAAGTATTTTCTTTACTTCTTTTGTTTTTTTGTTACCTATTATCTTTTTAATAATGAGTATATAATCCTCAAGTTCTGATGGCGTTAGGCCGGTCTTAAGGCAAATTTTCATATGTGATTTTAACATTGGCTCCAAATCCCCAAGGGCAGCAATTACAGAAATAGTGGTTAACTCCCTTTGCTTAAAGGTTAGGACATCTCGTTCAAAAATGTCAGCAAATAAATGTTCTTTCAGGAAAACATCTATTTCAGGCGAAAATTGCTGGTAGCCTGGCTTTGAGCCATCCAGTTTTGCCTTCAGCAATTCTTCTAGTGTTTCCAGTCCTCTTTGATGCTTATCACGAGTATCCACAATAGGCGAAGCTTCCTTTCCCCACTCATCTTGCACACCATTTTGCTTCCTTACCTCCAAAACCATCATGAAAGTTTGTAAGCCCCTGATGCTTCTGGGAAAACCACAATACGCATAGATATGGACTAACAGCTCTTTTATTTCATTGATAGTAAGTCCTTCATCTAAACCCTCATCAAGAGCACTTCTGAGCCCCTCCAAATCGCCTTGAGCAGCCAATGAAGAAATTCTCACAATAGATTGTTGCTGAGGTGATAGTCCACTGGATTTATCAATTAGTTTTTGCGCATGAAGGCCTGGAGCTAAAAAGATCATTAGACCAGTGAATATTTTCAACAGAAGAGCGTGCTTTAGGTGAGGCATATTGTATAACTATCTTTTTAGAGAGGCAAACCATTTCACTCTTTCCGGATCGCGATGATCAAAGAATTTGGTTTCATTAGTATCCAGCCGTGCTATCGCACTCATGTCATCCTGAGATAATTCGAAATCAAAAACATCAATATTTTGCTCTATTCTTGAGGGAGTAACAGACTTAGGAATGACAACAATATTTCTCTGCACCATCCATCTAAGCGTCACCTGAGCCGCAGATTTCCCATATTTAGCCCCAATTTTGGTTAAGATTTCATTTTGGAAATAGTCGTTTTTACCTTCTGCAAATGGGGCCCATGATTCATGTTGAACACCCAACTCATTCATCACTTCATGATCTTTGATTCGCTGATAAAAAACATGTGTTTCTATTTGATTTACTGCAGGTGTTATCTCATTATAACTCACCAAATCCACCAACCTATCAGGAAAAAAATTACTCACTCCTATTGCCTTTGTTTTTCCTGTTTTTTGCAAATTTTCAAGTGCCCGCCAAGAGCCATAAACATCATTGTATGGCTGATGAAGTAAGTAGAGATCTAAATAATCTAATTGTAATTTATTGATGGACTGTTCAAATGCCTTCTGCGCATTTTCAAATCCATAATCTGAAATCCATAATTTTGTGGTTATAAATAGCTCTTCTCTTTTAATGCCACTTTCTCTAATGGCGTCTCCCACGGCCTGCTCGTTATGATAGGCCTGAGCTGTATCAATGCTCCTATAGCCAGCTTCAAGTGCCTTTAAAACACTCTTTTTACATTCATCATAATCTGGAATTTGATAAACTCCATATCCTAAAATGGGCATCTCTACCCCATTATTTAATTGAATAGTCTTCATTCTTAAAATTTCACTTTAATACATTTATTCTTTTTAACCATGCTGCCACTTGCCCTTGGACTTCCACCTGTTTTTTCCCTTCCATAACAAACAAAACACCATCTCTTTCTATACCTCCTTTAGTAGTAAACCCCTCAAGCACAGTGCTTTTAGGACATAGTTCCTTTACTGTACTGAAGCTACCACCTACCCCATAACCAGCATTAGTATTGAATGGAATGATGGTTTTACCCCGAAGATTATATTCATTTAGAAAGCTTTTCACGGGGGGTGGCAGCTGCATTCCCCATGTAGGAAAACCTAGAAAAATAGTATCATAGGTAGCTATGTCGATCTTAGTTTTTAGTGGTGGCAAATACCCTGATGCGTTTTCATTAGCCACCTGATCCACTATTTGCTGATAATCTTCCGGATATGGATTCTCTAATTCAAGCGGCAATAAACTTCCTCCAACCTGCTGATGTATCATTTCAGCTACAGCTTTGGTATTATTGGTGCGAGAAAGATATAAGATAAGAGTGCCTTCTGGCAGTGGCTTTTCTACAGCCTTATTGTACTCCTCACCGCTTGAATTACAGCTCAGAAAAAAGGCACTGAATAATAAAATTTGCAATATCATATTTGTGAAACTGAAATTCTTTAACCTCAACATATCAATGGTCACCCGGGGTGAGCAATTTGGTAAATGATAGCGAGCCAAGCTTCCATTCTCCCCCTTCATGCACATAAACCTCAGTTACTTCAAACGGATTAGTCACTTCATTGCCCCCTACTTCTGCCACTAGTGTTATTCTATTGAGAAGTATAACGGTATTGTCTATAACATTAGCTCTAACCTCGTGAACATCAGCTTTCTTGTACCAAATACCACCACTCTTAATGATATTTAACTCCTGTTCTTTCCCCCATGAACCTCCCATATGCACAAACTCTGCTTTGTCATGGAATAACTTCTCCAGCTTGTCATTTTCTTTGTTTGCCATCCATTTCCATTTCTGTCCAGAAAGGGTTATAATCTTTTGTTCCAAATCTTCTTCACTTGGTATATCTATGGCATTGTACTCTTCTTGCGTAAGTTCGGTAGTCCATACTGTAGGCTTAGTACCTGAAATAGCCAGATAGGCAAAATCACTGTTTGGAGCTGCTGCATGCCAGTGCTCAACATTAGGTGTACATTTAATCACATCACCTGCATATACCACCTGACCTTTTTTTCCACGCTCCTGGTAGAGGCCTACTCCTTTAGTAATGAGAAGTTGCTGTCCTTCAGGATGTTTATGCCAGTTAAGCCTGGCGCCAGCGGCCATAGTAGTGAGTACAATATTGTAATCGAAAGTATCATCTGAGGCACTGATATGATTGAGCCAAACATCTCCTGTATGATGCACATTCGGTGCTTTTTCTCCTTTGGGAAATACAGACTCTTGAGCCAAAGCTGCATATGACAGCATGGTATACATAAGTCCAAATAATAATTGCTTTTTCATGTGTATGGAATATTTAAATGAATTTCATTGTCTTCTGTTAGCTTTATACAATCTTACGGCTGGATCATCTGGAAGTAAGTATATACATTACGGTTATGCCTACCATAATTACTTATTGAGGCATAATCCATCAATAATAGCCCTACATTGGAGCTCTTAAACACTAGTAATATGAGTGATCACAAAACATTCGACACGGTTAAAGACTATAATGATTTTAATAACCACGCCACCCATCATCCTCTGGTGAGTGTCCTGGACTTCTCTAAAGCTAAGCCAAGGCATGGCCACAAAATGACCTTTGGCACCTATGCGATAATATTAAAAGAAGTAAAATGTGGTGATCTCATTTATGGAAAACATACTTATGATTACCAAGAAGGCACATTGGTGTTTATAGGCCCAGGTCAGGTAATAGACGTGCGAGATAAAACCGATATCTATCAACCTCTGGGCAGAGCGCTAAACTTTCATCCGGATCTAATTTTAGGATCTCCGCTAGTGAAACAGATTGAAGACTACGGTTTTTTCTCCTACAAACTCAGTGAAGCACTTCATCTATCCACAGAAGAGATGCAAACTTTTTTAGATGTGCTTGACAAAATTGAAAATGAGATAAAAAGACCAATAGATAAACATAGCAAAAAGCTCATCAACTCAAACATTGGTCTATTATTAGACTATTGTGATCGGTTTTATGACAGACAATTTATTACCCGACAACATATAAACACTGGTATTTTGGCGGGATTTGAAGATTTGATGAATGGCTATTTTAATTCTGAAAAACCATACACGGAAGGCCTGCCAACGGTGGCTTACTTTGCTGATCAGTTGCATTTATCCGCCAATTATTTTGGAGAATTGGTAAAAAAAGAGACCGGAAAATCTGCTCAGGAATATATCCAAACTAAATTAATAGAATTGGCCAAAGACAAAATATTCGATTCCAGTAAATCAGTAAAGGAAATTGCCTTTGAATTAGGTTTTAAATATCCGCAGCACTTTCACCGGCTATTTAAACAGAAAGTGGGTATAACTCCAAGTGAGTTTCGGAATCGAAATTAAATAATAAAGCGTTTTGTGAGACTTGTGAAATGCTAGAAATAGCCATTTTAGCCTTAACAAAAACTATTGGCAATTATGCCACCATGCCCATCATGGCGGTAACTCAATCCTTAGAACTACCATCAAAACATAAAAGTCAGGTCTACAAATAGTGTTACTCAACTTTTACAATACACTCCAAACTAAAAATCCTCACAGATTTTCAGAACTAGACGAGAACCTGAAATTGCTTAGAGCTTTTTTGCCAGTAGCTTTTATTCGTTTTTGATTTTTTCTCCTTTTATTGGCGAATAGTCTTTTTTCAATCCTCCATCTACAATTATTTCGTCAAAATAACATTTTACTCCAGTAGCCTTGTTTATATCTTCCACGTTTTGAATGTGAAAATGTAAATGAGCTTCTGATGAATTTCCAGAATTTCCACATAGCCCTAATAATTCTCCTTGTTTTACTTTTTGCCCTTGCTTTACAACAATAGAATTTTGTTTAATATGTGCGAAAAACAAATATTCATTGTTGGCTGTTTTAAGCACTACCGTATTTCCAAGAACATAAATTGGGTTTAGTTCGCCAGGAGTGTTATCCTTTACTCCGTCAACTACCAAAGCCACTTCTGAATCGCAAGGTGCAATCAATTCTTTTCCAAAAGCATAATAATCTTCGTTAGTTTTTCCGTCTGTTTTATAGGTTTTTCCATTTTTGTCTGTAATGACAATATCGAATGCGTTTTTTTGAGCTTCGCTTTCTATGTGATAGTTCAATTTTTTTGTATCTCCGCCCCAAAATACTGTCCATTCTCCATTAAAAGGCAAAATTAGTTTAGTTACATTTCTTTCAAGTTTGGGAAGGTTGTCTTCTTTAAATGGTTTTACCAAAAGACCATTGATTTCTGCATTATTGTCTAAGGAAATATTTACCGCAAAAACTGCTCGTTCAAAGGTTGTCTTGTATGAGGCATAAGTCTGTTGGTATTTTACAAATTCTTTTTTCTGAATTTTTCCCGCTTGGGCTTTCAACCCTTTTAGAAAATCAGTTGTTTGTTCAATTGGTAAAGCACTTTTCATATCTGCTGAGAACAACTCAAAAACCTTGTCATATTCGTTGGCATTGAAGTATTTCTCAAATTCATCCGAGACTTTTTTCGAAGCTTCCTTTTCGGCTTGTCCGAAACTAACAATGGGAATTAATATCAATAAAATCAAAATTATACTTTTCATTTATTCTCGTTTTACTTCAATTATGGACAATGTTCTTAATAAAAGCAATGGCGGATTCCAGCCCACTAAACCGACCTTGGTTTTATAGTTTTATGTTTCAAAATAGCATTTAATCAGCTATTGCTTATGTGTATTTTGGTGCTATATTTTTATTAAATTTTAAGAATATTAAATTAATAATGTTGTATCAATTGTAAATTAAATATAAATAATGAATGATGTCAGCTTAAGGCGCGACATCAACAGTATCATTACTTTTAATGAATCTTAAAATTTGATTTTCCTTATTATCCGTGATTAGTTTAAGAAAATACTGTCCGGATGGTAAATCATCGATTGCGATAATTAAGAAATTTTCACTGATATGCTCTGCTTCACCTAATACTTTACCCGTAAGATCAACGATTGAATAGCTAGTTACTAAAGATTTATTATTGCATTGTACCTTTAAGATATCATTAGCGGGGTTAGGGTAGATCAACAATGGCTTAGCATAACTTTCTTCTACTCCAGTGATGGTTTCTTCCTCACCTTGGTTTTCATCATACACAAATTCAAAGTCATCGAAAACAGCGGTGGCAATTGATGAATTAATATAAATTCCAGCCTGAATCATCAAGTGTATAGAAACATAATTAAACTCACTCTCTGAAGAAATGGTACTCAAATCAATTTCAAAATCAGCAAAATTTATTTGTGGTTTAGTGGTTTTGAATAATCGTGTATTCAAATTAGGTAAATCTGTGTGATTAAGCTCTATTTTAGTTAAGGTATCTGGTAAAGATGCAAAATGTACCGCTATAATAAGTGTATCGGTCTCTGAAGCAATATTTGATCCTGAAAATTTATACCGCCCCTTTAATTTTAGAGGTACACTATTACATTCAAATCTAATAAACCCGTTATTTCGATTTGAATATTGTCTTTTTGCAAGCAGGGCTAATCCATTGGCATCAGATTCAGAGTATTTATTAAAAAAACCATATCCGTACGCTAGCCGGCTAAATACGTTAACGAGACTTTCATTCCAATATTTGGGAATATCATATATATGGACCCCGTTATCATATGTGGTCCAATCATCAAATCCTCCATCTGGCACCACACATTGAGCCGAGCTTTTTAAGCTTAACAGAACAGAAGCTACTAAAAGAATGGTTCTTAGTATCATGATTAAATTTAATTTTAGGCGAAAAAAAAGGTTTTATTAATTAGGTCAACTCTTAATAAAGTTGAAGAAGTGCTACACTTTAAAAAGAACTTTATTTTTTAATTCACTCTTCTTTTGTGAATGTATACTTGGCATTTTTTAGTTCAAGATGCTATTTTAACCACACTACCAGGTTTCTAACAGCGATTTGTTTTTAGTTTGGTTACATCCAATGATTGTCATAAATAAAACTGTTGCAGTGAAGATAGTTGTGCTTTTCATTGGTATGCTTTTTTAGGTTGCAGGTAATACCCGTATAAGGAAATATTTATATCCCTTATACATCAATGATAAAATTAAGTTGAGTAAATATATAAATTTATAGTGTATTTGGGTAGGTTTAAAATTACTGAAATCATATGTCGCTGTAAATTAGGCATATAATTAGCGATATATTATACGCTTAATATGCACTTATTACTTGGTGTTGCTTAAGCCGGCAATTATTTACAGCTGTTGTTGTGGCTGGCGTTTTATTCTCCGTTCGGGATATTATATTTTTTACAATATTTTTCTGTATTCCTTTTAAAACAGTAATTGCAAAGTTCTTTTTCTGTCGATTTGTAATAACCTCCCTGTGTTGTCATAACCCAGTGGCTGAAGCAAATTGATATTTACTCAAATGATATTTAGCAGAAAAATAGGCATCCGCTGTTTTGAGCGCTGTTTGTTTGCTGAACATACAAATAATATTCTTCGATAAGATTTCATGTCTTTTTATTAAAATATATCCACTCATTCCTCTGCTGGAATTCCTAGAAGGCAATTTGAGTGTTCATAGTTGCTCCTGAGTAGGCTGGAAACATTTCATAGTAACATGCATCTAACTTCTTTAACATCGATCACCTAGAATCTGATTAATTTTTTGTACAATCTCTATTAAAGAAAATCCAGCCTTAATGAAAAAAGAGCTCAAAAACGAATCGGGTTTGTATCTATGTTCTCCATTTTTATCGCTAACGTCTGGCTAGCAGATGAGTACTTGAACCGAGCCTATTACCATTAAAATAGTGAATTACCCAACCGGTACAATAAAATTTACGAAGAACTGCGCTGCATACATCGTCAATCAAAACTGTAACAGAACTAAAATTTTATCACTTTCCAAAATGGGTTTTGAGTGAATCAAATTGCACAAATCTCGCAGAAAAGCACTGCGGTACATGGCTGCTAGAACTTGTTGTACTCCCTTATTCTTCAAGTTTGAATACGACAGATACATTACTCTCCACATTGATTTTCTGGAATTCAATGTCGGCTGGTTTGAATTCTTTACTTTTCATTGAAGAATAGCCGTGCATTACAATTCCTGTTACTCTACCTTGAAGTTGACCAACTATGTAGTTGTTCGATTCATCAGTAATGTGAATTGCCATACCTACTTTCTGATTCAGCGGTTCAACTAAATATTCAGCTTGTTTCCTGGCTTTTGCAACTGCTCTTGATTTTAGGTTTAACACTAAGTCTTCGATTCTCGAATATTCAGTTCTGTCCAACAAAACATTCGATATTTCAATGTTCTCAAGTTCGACAATGACTCTCCCTGCCGTTACCGCATCATGAACCATGAGTGTATAAGTTTTGAATTTTTGAATGTCTTGGTCTTTCAGGAAGTATTTTTTGAAGTTGCTAGCAAGATCGTTGAGGGTTAAATCCTTTTTGGTGTTTATGCCTAATTGTTGTAGGGTATTTTCCATTTTTGCTTCAAGCTCCTCAATTGACACCTTTCCTTTGGTATCCTTTTCTGTAAGTGATATCGTTAGATAGATTTCATCTGGTGTTACCAAAGTATCGACCTTCGCGTTTGTTTCGATATAAGGTTGATCGATGAAATTCTTTGACTGTCCGAAAGAGACGAGTTGGAAAGCTGATATGATGGTTATCAGTAGTATCTTTTTCATGGTTTTAAGGATGTACAACGGTTAGTATATGAAAAATAGGCGATTAGAAAGCACTAATCTCTCGTACCGCAAATAGCCCCGATTTTATTTCAAAATTAAAATTTGTGCTGGACTTTCCAATACCCCACAGATTATCCTGACAGATAAAACTCCATCCGTTCATAGCAAATGTTAGGGGGCGTTTAGAAAGTGTATTTAATTGGATTCGCAGCTCCTCTCTTTCTATATTTAGGTGGAACCCTTTTTCGAATATAAAGTTCTCGAATGTGCTGTTCAGCCAGAGTTCCGACAAAGCCAGTTCTACCTTCTCTATCGACATGGAATTCAGGGAAGTTTTCAATAGTTGCCTCCATCCATTTAGATGGTTTGAATACTTCAATAATGATTCCCTGAACAACAGCAACAACATACTCTATCTTCTTTAACTTTTTTGTTCCAAGTTTCCATGCAAATCTGGTAGCATCGTAGATCCCTTTTTGAGTAACACTCTTGTTTACCGTAATCATTAATATTTTATGTTCGAATATCGCTTCTTCTGCAGCATATTTATTCACAATTTCAAGGGCGTTCATTGGTCCGTATTCGTTACTTCCCGTTCCTCCTTGGATGTTGTTCACCTCTGGGTATGCATCAATAAGGGCAGCTTCAACTTGTAACGCCACGCTTTCATCCATTCCATGTCTGTGGATTACGTGGATTACATCAAGTCCAGCGTTGTGAATTTCTCGTATCGTTTGAAGTTTATCCTCAAGTTCGTCCTTTTCATTAGCAGCTAAAGCCCCCTTCATGTGTTGGAAAACCCTGTTTCCTTTGCCCTTTCCTACATAAAAGGTTTCTCCGTTTCTGGGATCTATTAACCGATAAACGTAATACTTAATTTCTTGAATTACTTCTTGCGGGAATTCAGTAAGTTGATTCATATCTTTCAGTTGCAGTCATGCCCCCTAACGATTACTGTATGTTTTCGTGGCTGAATTCAAGGTAGTGAAATTTCGGTTTACCACGGAGTCAATCAGCAAGATTGACTCGCTAAATTTGTCTTCCGAAGCTAGTCAATCTTGCTGATTGACGGGGTTTCTTCGAAGAACCAAAGCCTCGAAAACCACTAACCAGCCATGAAATATACAGCGTGTAGTAAACCGTCTTTTTTATGTGTTTTGAATGAAATAGCAAGCGATTTTAGTTTCTGGTTCGAAAAAAACAAATAAGTCACCATCACTCCAAAAATTCATTTGTTCAAAATATTGCTTGTACCAATCATCTTCTGGATGAACATTGGTTTTTGATACTTTCACATCTATATAGTCTCCAATTTGACAAAGGAATCTCATTGTTCTTTTAGATTCAGGACATAGAGGAATATCTGGATATTGAATCCAATTTGGCACACCTGTTATTCCATATTCAGAAGATTTATTAGTCTTAAACTTTTTTTGTTCAAAGATTATGAATGAATCAGACTTGAGATCATCATATGCAGTTCCAGTTGAATCTATTTCTTCTTGATTAAGAATCTTTGGGTTTAATGGATCTTTATAGTCAATCCAAACTTTATCTATGTCAAGATAAATCGGGCAGATTAAGTGTAGATCAAATGGTAGCCAAGTGAATGCTTGATCCTGTTGACTTAATTTACCAAGATATTGAAATGAACCAGGACATTTGTTTTCAGGGATTTTAAAGTCACTTGGAATTTCACCTCCTAAGTAATTTAGACCACTATTTGACTCTTGATAGTCATACAAGTCATTAGGTGTTAAATTTTCATATTTCAACTTGTCTATAGCTTCATTGATTTTCAAGTTGTCAAACAAATGCCCAGAAGTTTCTTGAACACCTTCTGAATATAATTTTGCATTAGATAAAAGATTTTCTGAGTCGAAATTTAACTCAATGTAAGTACCGAGGTTTTCAGCAGTTCTTTTGTCTACTAACTGTGTTTTGATAAAGCTAGTGTAATGCTCTTGTCCATCTAATTGGACTTCCCATCCAGCTAGGTACTGTCTTTTAGAAGCCGAATCTGAACTTCCTGAAAATATCTTCTTTAAAAAACTCATTCTTCTTAATGGTTTACAACATGCGTGTAAGGGAACATTTATGTCCCTTATACATCTATAATAAAATTAAGTTAAGTAAAAATATTATTTTATAATGCAGAGTAATCAACTTTAAATTGATTAAACCATATATTACTCTAAATGAGTGATTTAATTTAGCGGTATATTATGCGGATATTATACGTATAATATTCACTTATTATTTGGTGTAGCAGAATCAGTAATTATTTAAGATCGTTCAAGTTATTTACAAATGTTTGGTGATTGTCAAATAATGTTTATCAACATTTTTGTTTCTAGTTTGTACAAAAAATACTATTGAAATAAGTAAACCGCTTAAAAACCACAATTTAAACTTCTTCTTCGATAATCTAAAAAAGCAACTTTTAGGCTTAAGCTTACCTAGTATCAAAGAAATACCAAAAATAAAGGTTGCATAGATAGTCCCCAAAATGGAGATCTTTATAAGTTCGAATATGAAATGGAAAAGTGCTTCCATTAATTATAGTTGTTCAGCTGATCAGAAAAGATTTTACTACAGTATAGTAATCCTACACCTTGTCAATTTGCGTTTTGCTCTGCTTCTCTATCCAATTCAAAGATCATAGTTTCAAAATTAATATACTTTGGCTCGAAATGGCTGTGCATCTCATGATCCCATAAAACTATGGCATAGTCAAAGCCTTTGTGGTCAGTGGTAGTATCGAAACATAGTAATCCCCAGTCACTCCAATGGGCAAATGGTATCTTGCCTTTATCTATTAAAAACTCACGAGGATATCCATCAAAAATCATTTCGGACAAAGACGCTCTCCAAATTCCTGAGGGGTGTTCGCAAAATGAACATTCATCAATTTGTAGTTCGTAGAAATGTTTGTACTTTAAAAATCTCTTGTAAGATTCGGGAAGCATGTGACCTAGCCGTGACTCAAACTCATTAATTTGCTCATCAGTAGCCTGACTTTTAATTGGATTCCATGTTTGCCATTCTTCGTTTTCATCTTGGTTAGGGTCTGCCATATCTAACACTATATGACATGGAAGCTTATTTAACTCGGCATCTATTAGTTCTTGTAGGTATTTGTCAATGATTTTTTCCATCTTTTAATGCAAGCTAGTCATTTATACGTATTGGTAATTTCTAAGCTTCAATTAACTGCTTATTAAGATCTCCTACCCTACTTGCTGTGAGGAGCCCGCGTTGATTCAATGCGAAGCGGTACGGGCTACTCATTTTTTTACCACATCATTATTGGTTCATCTTTCCATAAGATCAACCTAAACTCTTCATAATGATTTCCATTTCCAATTGTATGGCTGTCTCTATGTCCTTTTCCTAATCGTAATTTATGAACCATACCAGTGCATGAACCTACCCATAATGTCTGTTCATCATCAGAAATGGCCATACCGCCTATTGTAGAGCCAAGAAAATGTCTCCATACATACTGCCCTTGTTGGTTGAAAGCTCTGATATATCCGTAAGCATCTCCTAGTATGTATAAGTCTTTGGTAGATAATCCTGCATACACCCGCATGCCATCATCAATGACCTTATAGTTGTCACTTTCTTCATAAGCTTCAACCTTTAAACCATCTAAGTTTTCTGTTGATACCCCAATGGTCATGCCGTTATAAAAATGGCAAGAGTTAGTAATTAACTGCTTATCATCTGCTGAGAAAAGACAAAAATGCGGGTAAGAAGATTGGGGGCCAATTTCTCCGATTTCTTCTCCATTTTGATTCAAAATTCTATGGTCGGCACATTGATCTCCTACAACTATATATTCATTAGAATTAGAGATTGTAGCGTTCTCCATATCTATATAAGAAGTCAATTCGTCATCTTCTAAATCAGGCACAGGGTGAACCATCTTTTCATCTTTGTTGGATATAATATATATACCTTCAGAAGTGGTTAAAAGAATCCTAAGCCCATCATTAAAAGGTATCAGGCTTGTTATTTTTAATCCTTTAGTTTCTGATAACTCAAATGTTTGAATGATACTCCCTTCCCATCCTTGCGTTGTTACAATTTGATTATTGGACGCTATGGCAAAGACATTATTCCTCTTAGACTTGCCAATGGCTTTAATTGACGGATCTAGTTCAATTATTTTTTTGCCGTTGAGCACATAGGCTTGTCTTTTCTGATAAGCCGCCCCAGTAAAAAATATTATCTTATCGTTTTCAACAAAATGCAGTTGTTCAATACTTTGACCTTTAGCTTTAAAAATCTTTATTAAAGGAGTATGTGCTGGTGGATAATCATTTCTAAACTCTTCGATTGAATCATTTTTGTTTGCCTCCTTTAGCAGATTGATGACTTCATCTGTTAAATGATCTCTGTTGTCTTCAGGCTCTTCTCCTTCCCAATTCTCCCAACCATTTTTTTCTCCAAACTCGACCATTTCATTGATCTTGTTAGCATACTGACTTCCCAGTCTATTCCACTCCTCCTTTAGGTTAGCTTTGTCTTGATCTTCCTTTGAAAAATTTAATTCCATATTTCAATTCAATTATAAGCAATGCACTTATTTTTAGCTGTTTATGCATTGCATTTTACTTCATATAAGATTAAGTTCAGTAAAAATATTACTTTATCATGTATTTGTCACTAATATAAATGAGTTAAACTATATTTTATCTAAAGTGATGGAATAAATTAGTGGTATATCATTTTAAAATGATAGGTCTGAGATATATCTATGCATAGCATTGCTTAATCTAATAATTATTTGTGTTTATTATAGCTTTCTCTGTATTTAGACAATACAAATTATTTTGTTTAATACCAGCTTTATCTTGCCATAACACTATTTTCAAACCTTATGAAGGGGCGAAAACCAATAAACTATAGATTTTACTCTTTAAATTGGGTTGTCTAGGCTGTGAAATTGCGCCATTAGTTATAAATTAATCACCTCCATGGCGTATGACCATATGCCGGTGGTAAAAAATCCTATAACAATGTCTACCCCAATAATGAGGTTAATAAGTCTGGAATTTAACCTAAATTGCTCGGCAATAAGGCTACCAGTAATTAGTGTAGGCATTGCAGCCTCAAACACACTAATGCGGGCAGCCTGACCGTGTACATTAAATAATAGCGCTGCGAGCAACACCAATGCAGGAGCCAAAATGAGTTTATACACCGTGGCCATAGATATTTGATAAATCTGCTGCTGCCAGCCTTTAAATTTTAATTGTAAGCCAACAGAAAATAAAGCTAATGGTCCTACTGTAGCTACTAGTTTGTCAAAAAATATTTCGGCTGCGCTCAAATCAATTACAAAAGATAATATTAATGCTGATACGCAACCTATTAATGGAGGAAAGCTTATTAACCGTTTAAAAATAACTGAAGCTTTGACTCCCTCCGTTTCTGAGCGATTTCCTTTTACAGCGCATACAATGCCAGCCGTAGACAATAGCACAAAGAGGACCTGATCACAGATGATGGCTATACTCAAATCCTTTTCGCTATAGTAGGCCATTATCAAAGGAAAGCCAATGAATGATGTATTGCTGAAGCCACTGGCTATTTCTAATGTGCTTCGAGATCGCTGGCTGTATTTTTTGTATCTACAATAAACCTCCATAAAAATCCAGCTGCCTAGCCATACTATAATAGTAGATATAGCTGGAAACAACATTTCTGTGCTCCACTGAATTTTAGGTATATACTTAAATGATACAGCGGGTAGTGCAAGGTAGAGCACCCAGGTGTTAATACTTTTGTGTGCGTCTTTGGGGATAAGGTTGGCATATCGAAAAATAACCCCAGCGGTTATGCTGAATGCAATAAGTATAAAATTTATCATTGTTAAGAGAAGCTAATGTGGTAAGCTTAATATTTAGCTACAAAATTAACTTGATAAGAGGTGGTATAGATTGTATAAAAATAGCAATGACTTGTATATTTATGTCAAATTTTATTCTACTTGACAATGCTTAAATTAAATCAGTTTTACAGGCTTAATATTCAGGAGTTGGATGATAGTGAGTTACCACAGCAATATCATAGTCAGAATTATTATGAATTAGCATTTATATATCAAGGTAGTGGTACGCATTTGTTGAATAAAACGAGTTTACCTTATAACTCAGGAGACTTACTTATTATATCTCAGGAAGATACACATCATTTTGAGCCCGACACAAAAACTAAAATAATAGCCATAAAATTTACAGACAGCTATTTTAATGATGCTGAGCAAAGGAACTATTATAGCCATATGGGTTTCAGCCCAGAAAGTATAATGAATAATAAGAGCTTAAACGAAACGATTTTAAAGTTTAATCCAGAGGTGAGAACTATTCTACGGACTACTATCGATAACATTTTGCTCTATCAAAAAAGTAATGATGCAGCTTCTTCGCCCATAGTATTTTACCAAATCCTTTCCATTTTTGGTATGATCAAAGAGACAATGAGTAAAATGCTAATAAACATTAATCATAACCTGCCGGCAAAGGAAAAATTAACCGCGTACATCCATCAGCATATCTATAATCCGAAAAACATAAAAGTGGCCAATGTGGCCAGTCAATTTAATATTTCGCCTGCTTATTTTAGTTCCTATTTTAAAAGGAAGTTTAATATTTCTTTCAGAGACTACATTAATGAATACCGTATAAAGCTCATCGAACAAAGGCTGGCGTCAGGCCGGATTTCAATTAAAGAGATTGCTGATGAGTTTGGTTTTAATGATGAGAGTCATTTTTCTCACTTTTACAAAAACAAAAGAGGCATTACGGCTACGCAATATATAAAGATGAATAACAGCAAATAAACACTAAAACCAGCTTTCTCTCCCTATGCTTTAATTTCTTTAAATTATTGTTTTAACTGCCTTCCAGGGTGCTAATGCACATTACAGTATCGTCCAAAGTGATTGGTGGAGTCCCCAGTTTATAAAGTATAATGCCGTCTATCGGGGCTGTGTATTTTTCTAGCACTTCTCCAAACTCATCGGTAGTATAGCCTACAGTATCTCCTTTTTTTACATGGTCCCCAGCCTTGTAGTTGCTATAAAAAATACCGCTCACTGTGGCCTTAATGTAAGCTTGATTGTTATGGTATACAATATCCGAATGAGGGCCTTTTTTACCTTCATACATTTGCATATTGTCAAGCATATTGTAAATGCCTTCTTTAATCAAGGTAACATTTTCTGGTTGTACATTTCCTAGTTTACCGCACTCGATACTCAATGCGGTTTTTCCATCTTGTACAGCCTGTTTAAATGCATATTTGGCTGGTTCGGTATCGGCAATGGTGTAAGGGTAAGAAATTACGTATTGAAAACCGCTATTTATAGATAGGCTTTTTGCTAAAGCAGTCTGTTCCTTATGTTTCTTGTTGTCATAATAGCACACGAAAGGTAACAAATCTTCACAGGCATCTCCACCATGCACATCAAGAAAAACATCACTTACAGGGATGATGTTGGTGGTTATATAATTAGCTATAAGTTCTGTAATGGTACCATTAGCCTTACCTGGAAATGCATTGTTGAGGTTCTTCTGATCTTGTGGATTTATAAATGGTGTGCGGGTGTAGAATGACGATGTATTAGCAATCGGTATTACGACCAATGTTCCTTTAAGTTTTTCTGGTTTAATCTCTCGTAATAATTCCTGTACTGCCATTATAGGAGGATACTCATATCCATGTACACCAGCAATGATAGTAAAAACTGGACCATCTGACATACCTTTGATGATAGATATCGGCAAAAATGCATCGCGGCCATTATTATCTTCAAAATCAATTTTCATTTGGGCTTTAGAAGATTGTTCTAAATTGAGAAAATTGGATTTAAATGTATTTTGCGCTTCTACCAAAGTGGTGGTTAATAATAGCGCTAGCGATAAATAGAATTTGGATACTCCCATATTATTTTTTGACTAATGGACTTTAAGCGGGTGCTTATTACATAGGTACTGACCATAGCACGTGCCCCTGCGTGCTCTCTGTTGTATATTCAAATGCCTAAATAACATCAGAGAGCTACAAGTCTATGATTTTCAGCAATCTAATCCTTCAAGAAGTACTAAATTATTCTACTATTTTAACTAATTCATCGTACCCCTTAATATAGTGTGTGGCGTAAGCTGACTGTTGTTGTTGATTCTTAGCTACTTGTATAGTGGTAAGGCCAAGCTCATGTCCGGCCTTTAATTCTGAATAGGGGTTGTCACCAATTATAAAAATGCTATTGGAGCTTAAATTATAGCATTTTAAAATATTTTGGAAAATTCCCTTTTTGTAAATCCTATGTTGACTATCAATTTCATCAATATACACCTGATCAAAAAGGTGTTCTAATTCAAGCGCTTTTATCTTTGCTTGCTGAAGTTTTTCAAACCCTGTCGTAACCAAAATTCGTGCTGATTCTACTTGCTCAATCAATTTGAAGTCTGGGTAAGGGCTTATGTCAAGCTTGTAATCAATGGTATTAATTGCCTTAGAGAATTGGGCTCGTATAGAGTCTTTCAATTCATATTTTTCCGCCACATGATCAAAAGGGTAAATCCAGACGTCTGAAATTATTCTCTCAACCATCGAAACAGGAAATAATGAACTGATACTAGCCTTGAAACTACCTATCACTGGCGCTACATGATGATGACTGATAGAATTAGTATCAAAAATAGTATTATCCAAATCGAATATTAGAAGTCTTTCGGTGCGCATATTGAAGTGACAGATATTTAAAATATAAAAATATTAAAGTCAGCTTACAGGTTTTTCATTAAACCGATGAAAGTGTAGTTGAATTATTCAAAATTTATGCCCAATCAGTTTTCTATAATGTCTAGTCTATTGGAAAATCCTCCATCGTGTTCTTGAATATAGATGTAAAATGGAAAAAGTAAGCTGGCGTGTGTTAAACGTTTGGGCATATTGATACAGGAAAAAATAGTTTCAAAAAGTGCCAAAGCCTTTAGGCCACATAATTCTCGGAGGTAGTCATTCTCATCATCAAGACTGCATTCTTCTAATTCATCAAAATAGACGGCATCTTCCAATATTTCATAGTAGTTGCAAAAAGATATAGGTCCCATGGGGCCCATCACTTCATTGTCTATTTTATTACCTAAAGACAACTCGGTAGGTTGCAGCTTATTAAGGTCTAGAGATCCGTAAGTGCTGAATTGAATTTCACCCTCTACAGCATTAAAATGAAAAACTAGTGATTGTATCGGAGCTTTTCCATTCAATAAGTCGTTAAGTTCGTTACAAGCATCATTAATTTGAATTTCAGCGTCATCTGTGATGGCCATTGAATCAATTAAATCAACCATTTTCTTCAAATGAGCCTTTATCACTTCATTGGTGTCATCATCATCACCTTCATCAAAATCCTCAATTTGAGCCATGTATTTGGCCTTAGCATTATTATAATTTTGGTGACAGCTTAAAATCTCTATTTTATTCATCTTATTGTAATAGGGTTTAATCGTAGTATTTATGTTAATATATGAATAATAGTAAGTGAATGGTTCTGCTGATATATTTTTTTGCAAAAAAATTAGACAGTAAGCTGATGCATGAAGCTTTAAACCCTAAAGTTTTAGTTCGCAGCAATGGTTTAGGGTATTGAAGTCAAAAACACTTTGCATACAGTCAGGTATTGAATAGTTTAAGCACATTTAAAATCTGGTAAACAATTGTATCCTTAGGTTGGGGAATACAATGGGATAACCTGATGAATCGTCACTATTTTTATGTAGCGATTTTCGATTTTTGCTTTCCGATACAGTGAACCAGAGACCTGTCTCGAACCGGAAGCCAAATCTTTTTGAGAGGTGTATGTTTCTTCCTGCATATAATTCCAAAAAATATCTATCCCAGTAATTTTCTGTGTTTTTTTCTTTGTTGTAAGTAAGCTGTTGCTTGACGTACCAGCATGGCTCACCTTCATATTTTTTTGATGTGCTAAGTGTAAACTCGTTTGTTATAGCCAAGGTATATATGTCAGATATATCATCTTTAAAATATCCTACTTGCAGGCCCACTGCATTGACTTTAAGTTTTTTCTTAAACCCCATGTGTACGAAGTCAGTGAAGCTTGCTCCGGCATAAATTTCGTTAGTATACTCTTGTGCAAAACCCTTTAAGCTGTTGGTTAGAAATAATAGAGTGCATATACACCCAAGTACCACTCTTCTGGTAAGAATTTGAACCATTGTTTTATCCTTTGAACAAATAAAGATGCATATTTTAAATTATTCTACTAAATAATTATACGGATTTTGAATAAAAAAGCACCTTAGGTGTGCTAAGGTGCTTTAATTAAAGATTACAATAGATTAAAATAACTATTCTGCCAATACTCTATGATGTATTATTTTATCATTAATCATAAGCTTAATGAGGTATACACCAGGTTCAGTATTAGTACTTCTTTCCCAAACATATTCGTAATTACCTTCTGTTTGTTGATCGTGAACTAGTGATTTCACTTGTCTGCCCATCATATCAAAAATCATAAGGTGTACATCTGCCGACTTGGTAAGCTGGTATGCTATAGTAGTAGAACCTTTGAATGGGTTGGGATAACAATTGATTTGAGTTGCTATGCTCTCCTCTCCTATTTCGGCTTCAACATGCTCTAGTTGTAGATCATTAGGCACAGCAACAAAACCATCATTGACTTCAGATACCTTAGCCATAATATTTTGACTCGTTACGGTGACTTCAAGTCTAAAAGATTCTATTCCATTTGGAGTTTCAGCCTGCACTATATGATTGTAGATGCCTTCAGTATTTAAGTTAGATATTACAAAATTAACTTGATCGCGATATCCGCTGCCATATAAGCTATAATCATGATCTATCTCCTTGTTGGTAGCGCTTAGCCAAATAGGGAAATCTACTAATTTGTAAGAGCTTTGAAGCACTCCATCATTCCTTATGCCTAAGCTGAAGTTAATATCTGTGCCTAATGGGGCAGTTTTCTGAATATTAGCACTTTCCCAAGTAACAGGATTTTTATTTACCAGGAAGCTCCATGTAAATGCTTCAGCTCCATTGCCATAGATGTCTTTTATTTCTCCTTTAGGAATGTTTACCGTAATCATACCACCTTCCAAATCCTTATCAGTGTAAGTAGGAGTTATTACCAACTGCCTATCACTAACTGTAATATGTTTAGGAATATTGGGTGTAGCTTCATCATTCTTAACCATATCTAAGGTTATATTATTGGGGACAACAGTACTTAATACCTTATTGTAATTCACTATGATACTGTTGCCTGTTTTCCACTCCGTATTATTGGCAGGATTAACTCCTGTAATGGTTGGTAATTCTTTATCTATTCTAATGTTAATCCATTCACTAGGTGTTTTATCTTTTCCCCAATCACTTGTACCTGATGTACACGCTGGTGTAATCCTGAATTGGTAGTTGGTTTTATCTTGTAACGCAGCCACGTTAATGTTATAGTTGTAAAAACCCTGAACATCTTTATGTTCGTCATCTAAGGTTATACCAGGAGGAAGTGACTGGATTTCGCTGCTACCTTCTACAATATATTCTACTTTCAAACCTGTAAGTCCTTCTACAGGATTAACCACCTTGAACCTGAAAGGAATAATATTATGAGCCCCTTTAATAATCACATGGTTGTTGACTGGTGCAGCTACTGTTATAGCTTCTACACAAGGAGCAACAAACCTTGCCTTAAGATTAACCGATGCAAACAGCTTCGCATTGCTCAGTTTATCCATACTAAAAAGTAAAGATCCCCCATCTGCTTCACAAGCCGACATAAATTTCAATATCACTTCCTCTTCGGTGCTGTGATCGGAAATTATGCTTATTACAGGTGTGGCAGCACTATCTTTGTGCATTGTAAAAGTTTGACTATTGATAAAAGGATTTCCGTTGAATAAAACTGTCACGCCATTATTTGAAGCATTATCAACACTTAAAACATAAGACTTTTTCTGATTATCTATGGCAAGTTGAGTATTGGTTAATTTTAGTTGATAATCAATTTGTTCTCCTACAGCAGCAGTTTGATCTGTTGCCCCTAATGCAATCATTTCCAGTCCTTCCCTATTTTCTGTACCTGATTCGTATGGGCATTTAGATTGGCCTGCAAATGTTTTGAACATGGGCGTGCCGTACTTAGGGTCGGCTTTCCAAGCGACAGAAAAGTGGTCATATACTTCATCGTCTAACAAGTTGATGGTATATCCTTTTACTTTTTCATCTTGGTAAGCATTGCTGTAAGTATGTTCAACAGAAAGATTTACTGATGAAGTTAATTTTGCAAGGAATCCAACTGCGGCTACATTTGAGCTAGATGCATAACCACTACCAATTTTGGTGGAGTTGTTATAAGTATTTCCTTGGTTTTCAGTAGTATTTACATCCAGTTGAATATTAACCTTTCCTCCAAATGAAAATTCATCATCTCCCGAGATAGTAAATTTTTCTGGATCATCTATCTCCTCGTGACCAGTAAAGAAGGAATCCGTAAATGAAGCAGCCTCGTCAATATTGTTAATTCTATCTATATTTTCTGTAAGAATAGATAACCATTTATTGTATTCCGTATTAGCATCTGCTATTTGCTCCGCTGACGAATTAGGATCTTCTACAATGATTTTTAACTGGTTTTGTAGCACACCCTTAATGCCTGCAGCGGTATAGTAAAATGGTGTGGTATAGTCAAACTTAACCACATCTCTATTATTTTCTAGTATAGGAGTACATGCTTGAATCACTATTTTTCTTCCTTGCCCAATAGTCATAATCTGCCCTCTACCGATAAATACATCAGCATCTTCACCTACTATATCTTGAGCTGCATTAGTAGTGATAGAGTTTTTAATAGTAGAACTATGAGTTGTGGTCCAATCACCTCCTTCTGCGTGATTAACAGAAGCTGAAGTAGTGACAGAAATTCTCGATTTGAGCAATTGATTAATAACCCCGCCTACAAAGCCGCCTATCAACACAGAATTGTTATACTCATTTCCAAATTCTAATCCGAAGTTTGAGCTCACTTCACTATTGATGGAGTGTTTAATAGTTCTGCTAATTGTAGTTCCTGAATTTAAGGTAATATAACTATTGTCTCCTGGAGGATCATGTAAAACAGTCATTACATCAGGGTTTACAATCGTGAAGTTAGGGCTAGTCATTTCACTACCAGTAATGTAAGCTTTAATTTCGGCATTGAATTGTTCTACAATTCCACCTGTTCTTGTCAGCGTTAATGTTAATTTTCTCGGAGTAGCTGGAGCACTATAATTAGGCGTGCCTGCAGTAAATATCATACGGGTCTTTCCGCCTTCATTAATTTCTCCTGAATATTCATCAGCCTGGGCTAAATCACCACTAGCCGTATATTCTATTTGATTAATCATACATGTATCTTGGCCGTATAATTCAAATGATTTTATTTCCATTTCATATGATACACCACTTTCTAGTGCATAAACACCATTACATAATGGAGTAATTAATGAATCATATTTGCCAGATTGAGATATGGCATAAATAGAGGTCGCGCCAGCCACCGGATTCTTCCAATCAAATTCATAAAGAAATGAGGCTGAATCTATTTTTATGGTCTTGAAATTTTCTAATACACGACCATTGTCCTGATTGACAAGCTTTACTTTATAATATCCTGGAACTAAACCATCCACACCAAAAACGGTATTATCTTCATTGAAATTTGCTTTGGTAATCTGTTTTTCAAAGGTATACCCCACAGGTAAGTCGGTTCGTTTGATGCTACCGGACCACTCTCCTGCTCCATAACCACATGGAGTTTCAATATAGCCGGTGAAGCTGTATCTATTTGTGATTTCAAAATCAAGTTCAGATTTTGGACTCAGTACTTCTGTAGTATATGATTCATCTACAATGTCTGCAGCCAATTTTTCATCTTCATTGGCAGGAACATAATTGGTTTTGTAAGATTTCTGATAGTTAACTGATTCAAACTGCGTTTTTAAAGCTCCATATAAATTAAGTACTGTATTATGTGAATTAGGAGCACTACTTATGGCCCTAAACGTACTGTCATTACCTGAAAAGCTATAAGATAATTTTAAATGCTTTGCATCTAGAGGTGATATTTTACCACTTTTAATTTTTATGATATCATCGTTAGCATATACCGTATCTCTGTATTCTAATTGATCTAAATATCCGTTGAAAGGCGTTAATAAAGAGTCATTTTCGACTTTGGCACCTACATATAAATTAGGGTTGGGTAAGTAAGTATATGCGGAGGCTGTTTTTTGTTCATTATTCCCTACCTGCAACGTTAATATCCCTGCCTGATAGGTTAACCCAAAAAACATCCAATCTGATGTGTTTAAAGCATTGTCAATAAAAATTAAATCTTCATTTTCAACCAAATTAGTCAAGACTAAGTGAGTGTTATTCTTAATCTTTAATTCTAAACCATTACCAATATTGAGAATAGTTTGTTCCAAACTACCGTTATTCGATTTTTTTATAAAGCCTGTCCAAGTACCTTCATTTTTATCATGATTAGGGATTTTATCAAGTTTTGCATAAGATGATCCGCTAAATTGTAAAGATTGAGCTCCGGTAGTATAGGTCAATACATTAGGATTGCTCACCTTAAATGTTTTGTTACCAAGAGCTGAATATATAAGGTAGTTGCCATTGATATCACTCAAGGCTTCTTCTTCTGATTGTGGCACTCCATCTACCATCATAGTAATACCCATTGGAGCCGGTATTTTTTCATTGGATTCTGAAGGCTCGTAATAATAGAATAATCCGGAAATTGGCATTTGTGAAATATCAATGAAATTTTGAATTTTTTGATATTTTTCTTTTGAATCAGTGTCATACTTTAGGTTTATGGTATAAACACCCGGATCAAACTGATGCTGTAGATCTGGATACCCTTCTATATCTTTAAATGGTATAATATGAAAAGTGGATTGATCTTGTGTGTCATAAGCTATGTTGTTTATAAAATAGTCTCCATTCATGTTAGTTTTAGCTTTATAAACTAAATCTATTTGCTCTATAGTAGTTGAGTTGTAGGTGAGGTCATTTTTCGCATAACCAGTATAATAATCCGCTCTCCATTTTTCGCTCAGGTTATATATTTTTGAAGTTCCTTTTAAGTCAAACCTGTAGTTGAGCATCAAATCAGTTTCGTCACCTGCTAAATAGCTATTGTAAAACCAAGGTAAGCGGCTCGCTGCCTGCTCTAAATTCCAGTCCCATGCACGGAATTCATCTAGTTCATATTCGTTGGCGGTGTTATAATTGATTTGAAATGAATAAACATTATTAGCCGGAATGTTTAATAGGTTTGCTTGAGAATTATTTTCAGCTAATGCACCATCAATAAACATGGAGCCTTCAGCAGCAAATACAATTGCATAGTGGTGCCATTTATTATCAGGAATGGTATTGGTTAGCCTTACTTCATTTCCTATAACAACTTGCATTTGATTACCATTGGCCTCTATCTTACTATCGCCTAATTGATATATGCCATTAACGCCTGTACTCAAGCTCCCTTTATACCAGAAACTAATAGTATAATCAGCGTTTTTACGAAAAACAGCTACGTTGTTTACCGTAATTTGCTGATTGCTGTCATTAAATTTTAAAGCTGCACCTTGCTTCCATTGTGGTGTTGTGGTAACCTCTACATCTTGTATGGGTTTATTGCCCACTTGTGAGTTGATTCTTCCCTCGATACTTCCATTGTAATATACATAGCCTTGATCTACACCAGAAATAATATTATCAATGTCATTAGCCACTATTTTATATTCATATAGCCTTCCTGGAATAGCCGTTGCATCATGATAAGTCAGTTCAGGGTTGCCAGCATAGCTCACAGTTCTTTTAATTACTTGACCTGTAGTTATGTCTGTTCGGTTAATTTCATAGCCATTAACGTCTTTCACATGATTCCATCTCAAATCAATTTTAGATTCTGGATCTGTAATGTCTTTACCTTTGCTAGCCGTTAAAAATATAATGTTGTTATTTAAAATAGGATGGCTTGCGTCTTGGCTTATTTCCAACAATGTGGTGTTTTTATACTTGCTTACCCCACTGGCTATATGATTCGCTCCAATGTAATTATTCCACTTAACATTAGTTAATCCTGGCAATTGCACGTGTTCAAAAGGGGAATCGATATTAGTATCCGCCAATAAGCTAATTAAACCAGATTGTTTTTGCGTCTCCAAATTGCCTTTTCTTACGTAAGTTTGCCAACGGTCCATACTCACGTCCATGGCATCTCTGCTCGAAGACCATAATCTTATTTCAGTTAAAAATATTTCTGCCTCCTTCTTCTTGTAGAAATAAAGACTTCTAATTACCAAATCATTGAGATTAACCTCATAGACCCCATATTCTTTACCGTTGATTATGACTTTAGCTTCTGAAGCATTATCGGAAATGGCCAAGGCCACATGATGCCATGTGCCTGCACTAACTTCTGCTGACAAATCAATAGTGTACGATTGATCTTTGGCTTTCAGCTTTAGAAAATGCTCATCGTGCATAGATAAGCTAAAGTTTTCGCCATTGTCAGATAAGTCAGTTAGTCTCCAATCATTACCGGGTTCGGCTGATTTGATCCAAAATTCAATAGTAGCCTCCCCTATAGCTCCTACATTTTCATTCTGTAATAAATCCGAATTCAAATCTACTTCGAGATTGAAATAAGAATTATACTCATTTTTTAGCATATGCAGTACCCCGGGATCCACTGCCTTGGCGTTAAAGCCAAGCAGTATAAATACCAGTAAGGAACTCCACACCCTTATATATCTAGTAATTATTAATTTCATTTTTTTATTATTTTAATTCTTAATCATGCTAATGTTTAGGCAAAGTATTTCCATTCTCGCTGTGAGCGAGTTAAAAATTCATCCTAAAAGCGTGTATGTTTTACCTAAAATGTATTGGCGTGTGCCGACATTTTAAACCGAAATTGATCCGCTGCAGCATCACTACTATTGACTAATTTAGGAGGTGTTGCTAACTGAAATTGGCCGTCAGAGACGTGAAGCGACAAATCGGTATTGGATGTGCTGGTGAGGTTGATATAGCCATTACCTGCGTAGTTGATGTTCCATTTGTAATCTGCCAAATCGGATTCTTCAAAAGTGGCAGCCATCACCTGGTTGCCATCACGCTTGATAAACATAGCATTGTTAGCCGAAGAGACAATTAACACCGAGTGATCTTCATTACGTTTTATAGTAAAAAGTTGTGATAATTGATTCGCTTCTTCATGCTTTTCATTCATTACTAAAATGCCATTAGTGTAAGTAATGCACTTATCAGAGCTTTTTAACTCAAGTGTAAATGCCTTGTAAGCCTCTTGTGCTGATACTTTGCTAAAAACTAAGCTCAACATTAAGGGTATAAGATACTTTTTCATGATATTTTACTTTAGCAGTGATAAATTATCTGTTCTCTAACTTTTGTAAAACTTCCGCTAAAGCAATTTTTAGCGCTTCTATTTCCTTTTCCTGCGAAATGGTATGTAATGTGAGTTCTTCCACCTTCTCTACTAATAACAGGTTTACTTGGCTTACATCCATGCCATTAGCCAATACCTCTGCTTCCGAAGGCATTCCAGGTAAGTGTTTGTGCTGGCTAATGAATGATTCTACTTCATGAAGTTGCATCAGTTGGTAGCTATCATCAAAAACATAATCTGGAAAAGAGCCTACATTAAGTGTAACAGCATTAGCTAAAATCTCACCAGCTATGGTCATATTGTTATTAAAAGTAACAGGGCCTGTAACCTCCATGCCATTTTTAATTTGCATATTGTTGTTAAAAATAGCAGCTCCTGTAACGTCTAACCCTCCGGCAGTTATGCTTAATTTATCATTAAATGAACTGGTAGATTTAGTCAGTAAAGTCTGATTGATAGTGAGTTTATTATTGACTGTAAGGCTGTTATTGACCTTTAAGTCGTCATCTATCGTTAATAGGCCTGTGTCATTAGAAATGTTTCCAGTTACTATTAATGCATCGTTAATTTTCACTTTATTATTAGTACTGGTAATGGCTCCAGTAAGATTCAAAGCACCTTTTACTTTAAGGTTATCTGAAACAATAAGTGTAGAATTATTGATATTAAATAACTCCCCTCTTATACCCATATTCCCCGTGAAATCCATTTGGAAGAGATCATTTTGCATAGGCCCATTATGGCCATCACCTCCAGAAGAAATACGTAACTTATTATCTGCTTGTCTTTGCCATATGAAATAACCATTGTCGTTATTTTGAAGTCTTATTCCACAATCGCTATTGGAAAAGTCATTGTTAATAACTAATACATCGTGTTTGCTTCCGTATTTCCCACCTCCAATTTTTTCTTGTACACGTTGGGCATGTGCATGCTGGCCAGAAAGAGTTATCGCAGCGGTTAAGCCAATTGTTGCGATAGCGTAATTGAGTTTCTTAGAGTTTAATTTTAATCTTTTCATTGCTTTATATGTTTAAAATCACGAACTGATCACACTTATAATTAATTCTAGGTAGAATTAATTATAGTATAATTCATTAATTTAATTGTTTTATATAAAGCAAAATTAGTTATATATATAACCTAGTAGTTATTAAAATTCCGCCTATGTTATGCAATTTACCGACAGGCTCTGGTCAAAATCCGACCTCATATACTCTTGATATAAGTAGAGCAATATAGAGTGTTTTATATTGCTTGTTTAATGCATGCTATAATAAACTTAGCATTAGTTGGTTAACTGAATCTCTGAGGGGCTGATCCCAAATTCTTTTTTGAAACACTTGGAAAAATATGACGGATTTGAATAACCGAGTTGGAAGGCTACTTCAGATATGTTGTTTTGATTGTTCATCAATAATTCTTTAGCTCTATGCAGCCTTACTGATGATATTAATTGATTTGGAGACTTATTAGTTAAGGTTTTTAATTTTCGTTGCAGTTGACGCTCACTTATTTCTAGTTCTCTACACAAGCTATCAACATTAAAATAATCAGTGTTAAGATGCTTTTCAATTGTTGTTAGCACATTTTCAAGGAAAGAATTATGCTGAGTACTTGGCAGCATTGTGGTAATAGAGCCATTTTCAAAAGAGTAATTAGGGTCACTAACATGATATAGCTCCAGTATATCGCCATCATTTGATATATACTTAGCAGTACTAATTCTAAAATTGAACCCTGCTCCAGAAAGTAAATATTTTACCGTTTGAGTGACTAGTATTTCATTTGGACTAGCTTGCTCTAATATGGAAATGATAGCATGCTTTACGTCATTGTCATCAGCAGCCACCTCACTAATATTTCCTTCTTGAATGTGTATCACGCAATCTAATTGACATTGATGGCGGTTTAAAGCTTTCAATAGTGCTGTGCTACAGTTGACAGCTTTTGTTGGCCCTTCAAAAGCAAGCAAAAAGGTATTGTTATCAAAGCTAGAAATGTGTCCTCTATATTGTGCTACTATCTGACCTATCAATTCTTTATGTTGCGAGTTTTGAGCAACTATTTTAGCCCCTACAATAGTAAAAAGCTGTTCGTCATACACCTTAGAGGGTTGATCCTCTTTAATAAATGCTTTCATCGCATCAAGTACCTCGGTAGTATTACCAGCCCAGAATAAATGATCATCACCTTCAAATTCGATGAATTTAGCTCCTGCGATACGTTCTTTTATAAAGTGGCCCTCTTCAATCTTAACGTCAATGTCCTGAGTGCGTTGCATGAGCAATGTAGGGACTTTTATAGAGCCTAATATGTCTATAATGTCTACTTCGGTGTTCATTTTAGTAAGCACCATAGCGGCACTAGGGCTGGCACCTGAGCGAAAATAACTAGAGAGCCATTCCATAAACTCTTCATCGTTAGCTTTTGATGGTGCTAATGATGCAAGGTTCATTTCACCACTTCCCCAGCTGTTCTCTATCATATCATAAACCACCTGCCGCTCTTCATCAGTTGGAGCCCATGGGTAATCTGCGGCATATCTTCTCTTGGCAAAAACTCCGAAAGTAATTAGTGATATAGTCCTATTAGGATAAGTAGCCGCAAATAAAGCTGATACAGAGCCTCCTTCTGAATGTCCAAAAAGAATGGCCTTTTCCGAGCCTACCGCATCCATTACGGCACGGATATCGTCCATACGTTCTTCTAAAGTAGAGAGCTCTACAACTCTATCGGAGAGGCCTGTACCTCTTTTGTCGAATAAAATAAGTCGAACTGTTTTTGATAACTCTGTAAAGAAACTGACTAATTCTGGGCAGCTCCACATCATGTCAATGTTTGATACCCATCCAGGAATATACACTAAGTCTACGCTGCCAGCACCAAAGGTTTGATAAGCAATATTTATTGGTCCACTTTTAGTGTAATGTGTAACGGGCTTCATAGTTTATGGAGATCAGGGAAAAACTTGCTGTTAAGATAAATAATTTATAAAAATTATCTACTGAGCCAATTAACCAGTAAATCATCCACAAGGAGATAAACCAATTTTATAGAGCTGAATTAGAAGCCTTTAGATGAATGCGTTTTTATTTAATTTTATCTGCTTTTTGCTTGAATAATTTTGAGGTTTATACCTGATAGTCATTTACTATTTGGGCTTTTTAATAACTTGGCCATCTCTAGTCACTTAGTAAAACCAAACTTAGTATGAAAAAAGGTTGAGCAATGGAAGTCTGCCCAACCTTAGGTTATGTTTAGTTAACACAGTATGTTCTTGGTTATTCTTTGATAATACGGCCTGCTTTAAATCTATTCCCACCTTCAATTTCGTAATAATAGATTCCTGTAGTTAGCCTTCTTATATCTATGGAGTTATTTTCAATAGTGGAGTTAAAAACTTCTACCCCCATATTATTGATGATTTTAATATTAAAAATATTACCAGTAGGCAATTCAAACATAATGCTCCCCGATGTTGGATTAGGGTAAAGCTTTATGCTCTCATTAATTATTGGAATATCGGTTATGTTTTTTTCTGGTTGATGATCTTTCAAGGTTGTATAGTAATATTTTACTTCTCCTGTTTTATCATATCTTTCTGTGTTGGAGTTATATATACTTATGTTTTTATCCATTACCATATGATGAAAAGCTTTAACCTCCCTATCATCTAGTTTTGGTAGCAATAGCTTTTCTTTAGTGATGTCCAAATTAAAATGGTAATTATCACTTCTCATTTTTGAATCGGGCCGCCCGTTTACATAATTTATAGTAGTGATGGTAGTTAAATGATCATTATCATCATAATTATAGCCTTTTACTAAATCCATTACCAGTTTGCTGGAATCTTCATTATATATCCAATTTCTTTCAATGAACATTTTATCAAAATAATCATAATTATAGCTGGTGTGATATACTTCCTTATCTCCATCTCTATCATGTCTAAAAACTGAAGTTGTAGATATGTATGGTCCTCTAAAAGAATATATATAAGTCATAAATCGAGTTAACTCATCACCAGTATTTAAACCTGGTAAATACATTACTTTATTGTCAATATGACCGTCTTTGTACTGGTATTTGTTTTTCTCTACAAACATCCATGAAGAGATAATGTCATACGCATAGCGATTAGTTTCCTCGAGTAATCCTGTAGCTGAGAACTGATAAGACTCCCTTTGTGAGGTGATCCAGCCACCTTCTGTATTTGGAATATACCATGTAGTCTCAGATAAAAGGCCATCAGCATCATATTCGTTTGTCTCTTTGCTGGCAGGCTTGTATTCATTTTCTGCTAAATCCCAATTCCATAATTCTGAAGAGACTACCTGGTTGCTATCATTATATTCGTATACTTGCTTTAGTTGTGGTAAATCCCAAGTGTTCTTGTCTATATCTAAACCATATTGCACAAGACTATCTAAGCGATAATAGTTCTTTATATCATTCTCATTACTGGCATGTTTGCGATAATCAATCGACTGCCCAGAAACCATGGCGAATACTCCCTGAAATATTGTGAAAAATAGAATGGTGCGTTTCATTGTCTTCTCTTGCTTCAATTTGTGGCAAAACAACGAATTTTAAAAAGCAAAAAAGTTACCCCCAGATAATAACGGAAGTAACTTCATGTTTAGCCGGTATTTAGCTAGTGCTAATTATTAATTACCTGGCCTTTGTGATCATATTTTATGTCATCAGTCTTAACCCCTTCTTTATATGTTTGCTTAGATAAAAGGAGGCCTGCATTATTGTAGCTGCAAAATGAACCATTGAACTCTTTTCCTGCTTTATAAAAACCTTCTGCTAATACCCCCACATTTTTATCATAGAATGTAGCTTTCCCTGCTTTAAGTCCATGCTCATAAGTTACCTGTTGAAGTAAAGCACCCTCATAATACTTTTTACTCACCCCATGTAGTTCTCCTTTATTATAGTGGTTTTCTGAAACTGGGGTTAAATTAAGGTCAATAGATTTGTATGCATACTCTAAAAACGCTCCGTTTCGTTCTCCTTCTTTATACTGTGCTAAACCATATATTTTACCATCTTTATAAGTATAGAAATCACCATCATAAGGTTTTCCATCTTTGTATATTCCTTTTCCTATGATCTCACCCCAATAGTTATAAAAATACGCTTTACCATTATCAGTTCTATCATATAATATGATCCCGTTTAAACCAAATTCTTTATTTCTGACAAGTTTTCCATTTTCATGATAAGCCATTTTATATATTCTGTCTTCATTAAAGAAGATTTCAGTCCCGTCTTCATCACCATATTTGTCATAAAATTGAGCTAGTTCTTTTCCGTTTTTATCATAATAAGTATGACGCGTGCCTCCAGAGTAATCGGTGTAAGTGACCTGGTCCTTTAGCTTTCCATTCGTATAATATAAAAGTCTCTTAGTCGGTTTACTGTCTTCAGATCTTTCCGTAACCTCTATTAATAAACCTTGTTCATTAAATTTTTCCTCCAAAACCCAATTTCCATTACTGTATGTTACCTTTTCTTTCACCACACCGCTGGGGTGACACCTAAAGCGAACACCATTTTCAATATTGTAATAACCCTTATAGCTAACAGAGCTAATGGTATCACCTTTTGCATTCAAAAATGTTTCTAAATTCAGTGTTTTATCATTGATGAAATGATTCCCATTAGAGAAATACTCTATATCCTTAGTGACTTTACCCTCGTGGTATTGTTCCATCCTATGTATGTAGGCGTGTGTTTCATCTTCTATATCCACTTGAACATCTACAACAAACCCACCTTCATAGGGTCTGCCCTCTTTATAATAACCTTTGCAAAAATGTTTTCCATTTGGCGAATAATAGTTTACCCAATTTTGAATTTGACCATGAGACATCTGGCCTTTCTCTCTTAATCTACCATTATTATAATATTTCCTATAAACTCCATGTTTTTCTCCTTTGTATAATGTGTATTCTGTTTTGGGGTATGGCTCTTTATAAAAGAATTCTCTTTCTAGGCCAACATATGGAAAACCCTCTCTATAGAATAGAGTGTCTATAACGTCTCCTTTAGCGGAATAAAAAACCTTTAACGTTTGCTTATTATTACTGTATAGGTTTTCTTCCTGAAGCTTTCCATTGGAATAATAGATTTTTTTTGATTTCAGCTTACCGTTGTGAAAGTACTCTTTGCTATAAATGCTATATGGATCATGCCTCATCTGAGAAAAAGTACCTTCCCATGGTGATTGGTTGTGAATGGTGCCATTGCTAATTAACATACCATTCTTTCCGTAACTAATTACTCTGTACCATTGCTCTTGGCTGCTTTTATGGGGTATAATGGTAGTAATCTCTTTAGCTCCTTTGTTAGGAGCCTTCATGTGTTTTATAGCTTTTTTTAAATTTCCATTTTCTACATTAATAACTACGTTACTTTCTTCACGCGCTAAGAGAAAAGTTCCATTATTAGGGTTTAATCCCGAGTAAGTACCACTGCCTATTTTTCGACCAGCGTCATCATAGAAAGTGGATTGTACAGCTAATCCATTACTGTATTCTGATTTTTCCTGTATCGCTCCATTTGCATAATATCTTTTTACTGTACCATCATATTTTATCAACGATTTGCTAGTTGAAAGGCCTTCAGTCATCAATCGACCACCCTTATAATACATTTGCGTTAACCAGCCTGATTTATTTTCTATGGGTTTAGTTATATAGTATTCAGCACTGGATTTAGAGTCCGTAATACTGTAGCGATAATCCATGTATAAAGTATCTGATTGCGCAAAAGCAACAGAAATTGTTAGCCTAAAAAGTAATAGTGATAAAATCAATAGTTGTTTCATGTGTGAGATAATCGTTAAATCTGCAAAACAACACTTATTTGTTTTATGAAAAGTTGCCAGGAAGTAACTTACTCATGGTTACACCACTACCTCACGGTAATATTTCTTTTTTTCTCTACTATATTGCTGCGGGGTCATATTGAGGTAGCTTGCGATATGTTTGTCTTGTGTGTGTTGCAATATAGCGTTGGCTCGGTCTACATTTTCCATAAATAATCTTAGCCTCTTGCTGGGTTGGCGATATTGCAAAAGAAACATTCTATTTTCACGGTCCATTAAAATACCCTCATGCAGCTTGAACATGAATAAGCAAAATTCATGATGTTTTTTAGTAAGCGCTTCAAGATCTTTTTTGAGAATATAGAATACCTCTACCTCTGTAAGCGCTTCATGTGTTTCTATGGAAGGAGAACCTTCTATATAGCTTTTCAAACTGTTGAATGGTAAACCAGCGGGGGTAATATTTACAGTCACAGGAGCATCTTCATCAAATACTGATTGTAAAACCACCCCTCTAATTACAAATTGAGATTTATTATCTACTTGCCCTACACTTAAAATAGTTTCTCCTTTGGAGTAAGCTCTCCGGTGAAGAACCTCAATTACATCATTATGAATTTCACTGGATAGAGGCGATACACTATTAAAAAAATCAAATAAAGTACTAACGTCTGAAGGTAGAGTCCCTCTCATAATTATTAAAAATGGTTATTTAGGTTGAAAGTTATATTATGCTTATTTTGCTTCTTTTTTAAGCTGATTCCAATAGGAATACAATTTTTGATTAATAATTGCTCTCTTTTCCTGAAAGCGTTCATTTTTACTTTCATCATAATTGAAATGATTAGCTATAATTTTTCCAATCATATATGAATTTGTTAATTCTCTTTTTGTCTTAATGGTTTTAATTTCAATGGTGCCATTCGAACTTACATGCCCAGCAAGTTTTTGAGGAAGTGTCTTGCCTAAAAAATCATATGAAGTTTCGGATTTCTTCATTTGTACTTTGCCCCAGTGGTTTACGCTACCTAAAAATGACTGCGCAAATGAATATATTTCCCAAGCTGTTATTGGAAAGTCTGAATTTAACGACTCTGTATAACTATACCCATTAGGAAATATGGTGCCTTCTAAGGCTTTAGCGTGTGACCCGAAAAAGCTAACGGGAGTAGTATATACATTAAATTCTATATAATCGGTGGCAAGTAAATCATATATATCATTTACGGTGTTTGAATAATCCTTGTCAGTTTGAATTAAATAATTGTCAATAGAGTTAAATTGCTCTTCTTCTAAAACAGACAACTTTTTACAAATCTTGCTATAAGAAAAGAATTTGGAAAGTCCGCCTTTTGCCTCTAATGATGCCTTTTTTTGTGAAACATCATTAATCTGATACTGTGTTTTGCGAATGTGCTCTTCCATAATTATGACTATTTAATTCATGAATAATTAGACCAAATAAACATTATTAGTGTGATTATTTTTATATAATTTTATTTAATACAAATATAAGTGATTTGATTTTAAATATAAAGTCTATTATATAACTAGTGTCTAGCCAATTAGCATTAGCAATTACCCGCTTAAAGAACATCCTTTAATGACATCATGGCCATTAACTATCTTTATAGCTTAAATTCATATTATGCAAAAATTACTATTGTTTTTATTGTTTAGCACTACCGTTGCTCTGGCTCAACAGCCGTCTTCACTTCAGCTCAATGAGATAATGAAAGGTGAACGTTATGTAGGATATCTTCCTGAAGATATACAATGGAGTAAAGATGGCAAGTATGTTTACTTCTCTTGGAATCCTAAAATGGAAACCATAAGAAGTTTATATAAGGTAGAGATTGCTTCTGGTGAAATTAGCGAAGTTACATTTGATGAGCAGCGCAACATAATACCGGATGGCCTTTACAATCACTCGGGCAATTTGATGGCATATGATAAGCAAGGAGACTTGTATCTATGGGACATTAAAGACAAAAAAGCGAGGCTTGTTACTAATACAATCGAAAAGGAAAGTGTTATTTCTTTTGATAAAAATGATCAGACATTGGTTTATCAAAGATCAAATAATCTATTTAGTTGGAATCTGAAAAATGGGGAAACAGTACAGCTTACTAATTTTATCAATCATGAAAAATTAAAAACTGCCATCAAAGGCAATGAAGACAAATGGCTGGAAAATCAACAAATGGGATTATTTGGCGTGCTAAACGAAAGAAAGCAAAGGTCAGAAGCATATGAGGTTTTAAGGGATTCATTGAAGCAAAAAAGACCCAAAGAAATATACTTGGGAGATAGAGAGATATCAAACATTGCAATAAGTCCTGACTTGAATTATGTGACTTATCGCTTAAAGCATAATGTACATACTCCATCGACCAATGTTACAGACTTTGTCACTGAAAGCGGATATACTTCTCAGCGGCATTCTAGGCCTAAGGTTTCCTCACCCCAAGATACCTATGAAATGGCCATATATGACATTAAAAATGATACGGTTTTCACAGTAGACACCAAACAAATAGAAGGCATATACGATAAACCTGAATACATCAAAGAATATAATAGTGCTGACTCCTCATACTATAAAACACCAAGAAATGTGGTGATTCATGGCCCGGTTTACTCGCCAGATGGTCGGGCTTTGGTAGATATTAGAGCACTGGACAATAAAGACAGATGGTTGATGTTGTTAAGTTTAAACACTGGCAAATTAGAATTGATAGACCGTCAGCATGATGATGCGTGGATTGGTGGCCCAGGTATTAGTTCATGGAATTTTCACCCTGGGAACTATGGGTGGTTAAACAAAGAGACCATTTGGTTTCAGTCAGAAGCAACAGGTTATTCTCATATTTACACCTATTCCATCAACAACCATGAGAAGAAACCTTTAACTGAGGGGCAATTTGAAATTAGAAGTGCCCAGCTATCAAAAGATAAAAAATGGTTTTATATTCAAAGTAACGCCAAATCACCTCATGAAAACCACTTTTATAAACTATCAGTCGGTGGAGGAAAAATGATCCAGATTACTACAAAAAAAGGTGGTAATAGAGCCTATACTTCTCCTGATGAGAAATCTTTGGCTGTACTTCATTCTTATAGTAATCGACCTTGGGAGCTATTCATTATGAAAAATCAGCCAGGGGCAACCATGACTCAAATCACTAATTCGGTAACTGATGACTTTAAGGCTTATAATTGGAAGGCACCTGATGTAATTCGTTTTAAAGCTAGTGATAGTGCTGATGTGTCTGCCAGACTTTATAAGCCAAACAAAAGCAACGGTGCGGCTGTAATCTTTGTGCACGGTGCGGGGTATCTTCAGAATGTGCATTATTGGTGGAGTTTGTATTACAGAGAGTATATGTTCCATAATTTATTATCTGACCAAGGGTACACCGTTTTGGATATTGACTATAGAGGCAGTGATGGCTATGGTCGTGATTGGAGAACTGGAATTTATAGGCATATGGGCGGTAAAGATCTATCAGACCAAATAGATGGCGCACAATACCTTGTAGAAAACCTAGGGATCGACAAAAACCGAATTGGTATTTATGGTGGTTCTTATGGAGGTTTCATTACACTTATGGCCATGTTTACGGCTCCAGAAACTTTTCAGTCTGGTGCTGCCTTACGATCTGTTACAGACTGGGCGCACTATAACTACGACTATACGGCCAATATTCTCAACACTCCTACTGCAGATAGCATTGCTTATGCGCGCAGTTCACCTATCAATTATGCAGAAGGTTTACAGGGAAGATTGCTGATGCTACATGGTATGATAGATCAAAATGTGCAGTTTCAAGATGTTGTTCGTTTGTCACAAAGGTTGATTGAGTTGAGAAAGAAAAACTGGGATTTAGCAGTTTTCCCTCTAGAAAGGCATGGTTTTATTGAAGCCACTAGTTGGGCGGATGAGTATAGACGCATATATGAGATGTTTGAAGACACCATAGGAAAAGAATAAATACAAATACATATTGCAAAATGGTGAGTATTTATATTGTTCATGCTCTATAGCTATAAATACTCTTTTTTTGATCTGAAAGGTATTGACTCCCAATCTAAGCTGAGAAGATTGGGAGTTTTTTTTGCATTCTTATCTATTCAGAAAATAATTATATTCTGTACAAAGCCGACCTTTTGTTGACTTCAGGCAATTAAGTGATTTTATTTGATTTAATCTGGCAAAATACCTGAATACAGTGATTGCTTTATTTCATACATGCCATAAATTTGTTGAAAGAATAAATCAAAAAAGTTATGGATGACAACCTTGATAATGGAGCGTTTTTAGGTTCTCTAAAACGCAATAATGACAAAATACGAGACGATCGAGCAAATGCCATAGTTGAAGATGCTCAGTTGATGTACAGGCGCAAGGTAGAAGACCTATCGTTGCTTTTAAAAAGATTAAAAAGAGACCAGGAAAATATGCTAGATCTAAGCCCGGTTGATGCTAACAGCCTAGTACTAGCTTCTGATTTTGATGCTCAACAATACGTAAATAAAGATCTTGAAATGGCTGTTAAAATCAGAAATTTGGAGATAAAGCTTGATTTGGCTGCGAAACGATATAAATATTTATTTGGACAAGATTTAAACATACTATAATAATGGGAGGAGGAAGATTCAGTTATGAAGCATTTCGAAAGTTGAGTGCTTCAAAAGGATACAGCAATAAAAGTAGAAGTGAAATCTTTACTTCAGTAAAAATAGATCCTGAAATGGATCCAGCGTCTATTTCATTAAGAGAATCAAGGGACTCTGAAGAGCACCCGGAAACACTTTCTATTATAGTGGCATTAGATGTAACCGGTAGCATGGGCGTACTGCCTGAGCTCATAGTTAAAGAAACGCTGCCCGATCTTATAGGCTCATTGATGGAAGCAGGCATAGAACACCCCCAAGTACTATTTCTCGGTATTGGTGATTTCGTTTACGATTCAGCTCCATTGCAAGTTGGTCAATTTGAATCATCAGCAGAATTACTCGATAGGTGGTTGACCAAAGTGTTTATTGAAGGCGGTGGCGGAGGTAACAACTGCGAAAGTTACAATATGGCTCACTTATTTGCAGCCAGACATACTGCCATTGATTGCTTTGAAAAAAGAGGACAAAAAGGGTTTTTATTCACTATAGGTGACGAGCCTGTGGCACAAGAAATACCTGCTGATATCATTAAGAGATATACACCTGCTGAAGAAGCCAGAACTGTAAGCACCAGCGAGATTATTAAAGAAGCCCAAGAAAAGTACAATATTTTTCACCTTCACTTAGAACATAATGAATATTCTAAATCTGACGTGCGAAAGGGAAATTGGAAGGAATTGTTAGGTGAAAACTTTATGGAAATACCAGATTTTAGAACTGTAGCCAAAAGAATAGCAGATGTAGTAATTAGCCACTCTAAACCTAATTATGGTAGCACGGATACTAGCAATAGTATTGACGATATTGAAATAGAAGACATGTTATAATGACTACATGTAGCATAGTAATAGACTTAGGGTTTGGAGATGCTGGAAAAGGTTTAACCACTGATTATTTGGCATCTTTTAACCCTGAATCAAGTTTGGTTGTACGATTTTCAGGAGGACACCAAGTGGGGCATACCGTTTCACTTAATGGATTTACGCACACTTTTAGCAACTTCGGTTCTGGTACCTTAAGAGGTGTGCCTACATTTTATTCATCTTATTGTACGCTCTTCCCTCCTGCCATTCTGCTGGAAGGAAACTTTTTAAAACAATATAGACCCCAGATAATCTTAGATCCGCTGGCTATGGTCACTACCGCTTATGACATAGCCTACAATAGGGCGATAGAGAAAGTTAATCAACATGGCTCATGTGGGCTAGGTTTTGGCGCTACTATCATGCGCAATAGAAATGAAGTATACTTTTTTGCTAAAGACCTCGCATACAGTTGGGTGCTGGAAAACCGATTGTTAAGTATAAAAAATTACTACCTCGATCTTCTTAAAGATAAGTCCTCTGACCTTAAGAGTATATTTTTACAAGAATTAGAGCATTATAATGATGTTGAATTCTCTGAGGCGTGTGAGAAAATAAAGCCTTTTTATACGGTAAAGAAATTTGATCAGATAAGTAATGATTATGATCACATGATTTTTGAAGGTAGTCAGGGTATTTTGCTAGATACTAAACATGGCATATATCCTCATACCACATGGAGTAACACTACCTCGCTAAACGCTTTCGAAATATTAAAGACTTATTGGGAAAGTAGTAATTTGGATGTAAACATTTACTTTGTCAGCAGGTGTTATCAAACTAGGCATGGCAATGGGCCAATGAGTAGTAACACTGCCGTTAAACTCATTGGTAATGAAGCTGAAACCAATGTTACCAACAAATTTCAGGGGGATTTTAGAACTGCTGCACTAGATCCTCAATTGTTATGCTATGCCTTGGACAGTGACTTAGCTGACCATCCTCACATTACAATAAACAAAAATTTAGTAATTACTTGCCTCGATCATCTACCTGATTTTGATATCTCTAACTTATTAAAGCAGTTAAATCATGACTTTGATACAGTACTGATTAGTAAAGGTCCAGCAGCCACCAATATAGCACCCTATGGGTAAACCCCAACTTTGAAGTGCATAAACATTTAAACGAAAAAAGCTCAGAGTAACTTCTGAGCTTTTTTACGCTTAACTACAAATACAATTTACTATTTCAACCAGCCGCTGTAGCAGCCTTTTCCTTTTTGGTAGATTTTATATAAAAATAAGCAAAAGCTCCCCCTCCAATTAAAAGTAGAGATATGCCTAGTATCGGTCTGTAATAAATCCAAGCTATAGCTATAGTTATGAATGATAATGTGAATGAAATAACTCCACAGCATAGTGACAGTCCCATACCTAATAAGTTGCCTAAAAACGGTAGTACATCAGCAATTACAACCAATGGCGCAAATATTTGTCTCAACCCAAAAAACATCATGGCTAGGCCCACTATTCGTAGTATCCATGTCATAACTGTATTTTTAGACTGAGCAGTTTCAAACATATTTTGAGCAGAGATATTACCTTTAGAAATAATTTGAATGCTGGTACCCGTAGAAGTACGGTATGGCTCAAATGTTTCATTATTTTGTTGGGCTATTAAGCTATATGTCTCCCCTGGTTTTATTACTTCAAACCATACTCTCTGGTCTCCTATTTCAGGTGCATTAGAATTACCATAACCGATGTAAACCTTCTTTGCGCTATTTGGGTCGCCTCCGTTGATCACTTTGGCTCCGGCTATTTTGGTTGTATCCACTATGTAATCATTATATGCAGTGTAGGCTCCTAGTCTGCTAACCAAAGATTCTGACAAGCTATACGCTCCAATGGTAGCTGCTGATGCACTTTGTTCATATCCATTAAACCTAAATGCATCCGGATTAATATGCCCTTCCTGAATTTTAAAATCACCAGAGTTATTAAGCTGAGAACTCCACTCCTTTTTGTAATTATATGTAGTTGTGGTTTTTTCGCTACCACCTATTTGTTTTTCTTTTTTAGATTCTTTTTCCTCCACCCATTGGTACATCTCAGTTCTCCTTCTAAGCTTAATGGCATTAACATCTACATTAAAGTCTGGGTCTTTTAGGTTTTGTGGTGTATTTACAACTCCTGACATATGAACCAATTGCCCAGAGTGATCACTAGTTACCGGATCAGAATTAATTGACACTACACTACTGGCCCCCTCTTCTAAACCTTTGGCAGTTTTTACAGCTCTGCCTTCATTCCACCATAAAACCACGAATGATACTAAAAATAAAAGTATACCTATCAATACCGACTTTATTGAGCCCATGATTCTTGATCCCCAGCCCTCTGTCGATACTTCTGTGTATGAATTTTGTTCTTCCATATTAATGAATATTGAAATAAATTAAAAAATAACAGCTTAAACCTATTTGAGTTTACTTAAGCCGCAAATGTTTTTACAATATATTAAATAAATAATATAATACTAATTTTAATTTTATATATTTTATTTTACATTCATAGTGAGTACAGACATGAAAACTTATAAGTCTTAATAGACAACTTACATGCTTTAATATGTAGATTCATTGAAATATTATTAATATCTATTTTATGAAAATATTTCAATGTTAGTTATCGACACGTTTTTCATTTAATCGAAAAAGTATAACTTCGCACCTTCGAACTCTTGACATGACTATTACAGAATCAAAATTAAAGGAGAACTTGACCGTATTCGAGTTTTTACAAGTGCTTGCTATGTCTAATACATCGCAACCAGATAGTAAAAAGAAGATTCAGGTTGATAACATTACTTCTGATTATTACACACTTACTACCAGAGACACTATTCAATATTGTGAAGAGCACGGCTTTGTAGAAGTAAATAATCTTAATACTTTGTCAACAGAATACATTCTTACAGATAAAGGCCTAGCATATTATGCCTTAAGATCAGAAGGGCAAAAGGCAGTTTGAGCAAGTCAAAGGCTTTGGTAAATGTTATTCCATACTCTTCGGGTAAGAGGCTTAATAATGTAGCCATTGGCCTCTTTTAATCGATCACGCATATAATCTATTTCATGATGACTTGCTATAAAAACATATACTGGCAAGTCTTGCTTTGTGAATTTGGATCTAATGATTTCGAGCACCTCTTCGCCCTTCATTTTAGGTAAATTTAGATCTAGAAGCACGCATGAAATAGATACCAATGGATTTTGATGCGGTGGAAAGATATAATCCAATCCTTCTTTGCCTGTATTTGCAATAAGAATCTCTTCATCTGCTTCATCTAAAATCCACCTACTCATTTCTATATCATCAGTATCGTCTTCAATTAATAATATGTAATTAGTAGTGAGCCTCATAACTTGGGGGTGAAGGTTATATATTAATATAACTATTTTAACTGAGAAATGCAGCACCCAATTTCCTTAATTATATTTAATGAAGTTCATGAAAAGCTGAACTGGTTATGGAACATAACTAGGTTTAATGAAGACAAAATATCATGACCATTTATAGTTAATTTAGAAACAGGGGTTTAAGCAGGTAACCACATTATCAGGCCTACGACCTAAGACATTGGCGCCCAAAATATTATGAAATAAAGAGTTTAAATTCTCATGACTAAGTAATAATTACATACGTTAAGAAACCCTATTTTTTTGAGTGTAAAATTGACACTTTTAGGCAAAAATACTTATATTCAACTCTTGAATATATGTTCAACCTATACCCAGCTACCAATGATTAATCTAATATCAAATGCACTCAAACGCTGCTATTTACACTTCTTGATGCTTCATTCAACTAGCAAGCACAGCATTAATCTTTGATTATCAATATATTAATATGTTAATGATTGTGCGGGCCAGTTTCGGACAATTAGATATCCATATTTATAATGGTAATGGGTGAATTGCATACTGGTGAAACCCAAAGCCAGCATACAATCATAGGTGATCAATAAAACGAATGTTAATTAATCACTTTAATAAACCAACTATTTTATGCGAATTTTAACTTTGTTTATGCTCGTCTACCTGATGAGCTGCCCCTTGGTAAAGGCACAGTATAATTATGCTGAAGCCTTGCAAAAATCGATGTTTTTTTATGAAGTTCAACAGTCGGGAGAGCTTAATAGCACCAACCGTGTAACATGGCGCGCTAACTCTGCACTTGACGATGGCTCTGATGTGGGGCTAGATCTGACTGGTGGATGGTATGATGCTGGAGACCATGTGAAATTCGGTTTCCCGATGGCCTTTTCTGCTACTATGCTGGCATGGGGAGGAGTAGATTTTCCAGAAGGCTATGAGGATAACGGCCAGATGGAGCACTTAAAAAATAACCTAAAATGGGTGAATGACTATTTCATCAAATGTCATACCGCCCCTAATGAATTTTATGGTCAAGTAGGTAATGGTGGTGCCGACCATGCTTGGTGGGGTTCTGCAGAAGTGATGCAGATGGCCAGACCTAGTTATAAGATCGATGCAGCCAACCCTGGTTCTGACCTGGCTGCTGAAACAGCTGCTGCTATGGCTGCCTCAAGTATGGTATTTGCTGACAGTGACCCTGCATATGCAGCTACATTGTTATCTCATGCTACTCAGCTTTATGATTTCGCTGATAACTACAGAGGTGTATACTCTGATGCTATAACGGATGCCGGTGGTTATTACCGCTCTTTTAGTGGTTATAATGATGAATTAGTTTGGGGAGCCATTTGGTTGTACAGAGCCACAGGTGATGAAGCTTACCTTACTAAAGCAAAAACATACTATGCCAACTTAAGTAATGAAGGACAAAGTGGTGCCAAATCTTATAAATGGGGTATTGCTTGGGATGATAAAGCTTACGGTTGTTATGCTTTGATGGCTAAGATAACAGGAGAAGCTGAATACAAGACAGATATCGAGAGACACTTGGACTACTGGACTGACGGTTATAATGGTGAAAGAATAAACTATACTCCTGGCGGACTTGCATATTTGGATGTTTGGGGAGCTCTACGCTATAGTATAAACACTAGCTTTTTAGCGTTATACTATTATAACGATGCTACTACATCATCAAAAGGAGATAAGTATTATAACTTTGCCATTGCACAAGCTAATTATGCCCTAGGGGACAACCCAAGAAACAGCAGTTATGTTTGTGGTTTTGGAACCAATCCTCCACTAAATCCACACCACAGAACGGCTCATGGTTGCTGGTCTAACAATCAGAATGGACCACCAGAAGTAACAAGACATACATTATATGGAGCCTTAGTAGGTGGACCAAACAGTGATGATACTTATGAGGACGAACGTTCTAACTATGTAAATAATGAAGTAGCTACAGACTATAACGCAGCTTTTTCAGGTGTAATGTCAAAGCTATCATCAGATATTGGAGGTAGCGCACTTAGTAACTTCCCTGTAGCAGAAACGCCAACAGACGAATTTTTTACAGAAGCCAAATTAAATGCTGAAGGAGGTACACACTCCGAATACGCTGTTTGGGTATACAACCATAGTGCTTGGCCTGCCCGTATTGCAGATAGTTATGCATTCCGTTTATTCATCGATATCTCAGAAGGTATTGCCGCAGGTTATTCTGCATCTGATTATGTAGTCAGCACTAATAATGCCGGAGTAGCATCATTTACAGATTTACAACCTTGGGATGCAAGTAGTAATATCTATTATACAGAAGTAACTCTTAACTCTGATATATTCTTGTGGCCTGGAGGTCAAGGAGAATCACGTAAAGAAGTTCAAATGAGAGTGAGATTGCCTTATGAGGCACCAACAAGCGCTTGGGATCCTACTAACGATTGGTCTTATCAAGATTTAGGTTCTTCATTAATACAGACACCTCACATTCCGCTTTATGTTGATGGAGAATTGGCGTTTGGTTCTGAGCCAACTGCAGGAGAACCCGTTGATGTTACTGGTGTACAGCTATCGCCTCTATCAGGAGAGATTAAAATTAATGAGAACATACAGTTAACTGCGTCAGTAATGCCAGCTAATGCATCTGACAAATCTGTAACTTGGACATCGAGCAACCCTGCCGTGGCTACTGTAAATAGTGCAGGCCTTGTTTCTGGTATCAGTGCAGGTAGCGCAGAAATAACCGTTACAACTAATGATGGTGGTTACACCTCTACTGCGTCCATTATAGTTACGGATGAAGTAGCCGAGCAATTTACCATCACTACATCTGTAACAGGTAGCGGTAGCATTTCGCTCAACCCTGCTGGAGGCACTTACGATGAGGGTACTTTAGTAACCATTACAGCTACTGCAGCAGCAGGATTCTTATTTGATAACTGGACTGGAGATGTTGCAACAAGTACTAACCCTATTGTGGTAACAGTTACAGCAGACATGGAGGTAATTGCTAACTTTATAGAAAGCACCAACACTGGCGATTGTGAAAACCCTACGGAAGTTTCTTTACCATTAGCTCAAGATGGTGTTGGAGAATTTTGCTATGTTACTTCAGATGACATAAGCTTTGTAAATTCATGGAACTTGGATGAGCTGACAATCAATGGAGTGGACTTCACTAATACATGGTCTAACACTATGCCAGCCAAGATCGATGGATATTATTACATTCATTATGTAGGCCCGTTTGGCTGGTCTCACGCTGAAATTAACAGTGCTTCATCTGCTCGCAAGGCCCATGAAGTAAGTACAGCCTTCGATGTATTCCCGAATCCAACCTCAAATGAAATTACCATTAAAGGTGCTTCTGATTTTGACCATTTAACAATTATGTCTTTATCAGGTCAGGTGATGCAGCAGCAATCACTAAGTGGAGCTAATCAAATAACCATTTCTGTTGCTAACCTTAAGCCAGGTATTTATTTACTAAAAGCTCAAGGTAATGACAAACAAATGGTAAGATCACTGAAAGTAAAATAATATCAATTAATTTATTGAGAAGCCGAGATTAAGTTCTCGGCTTTTTTTTATTTTCTAATTGATCATAAACTTCCAATGTATCCACATCCATAAGCATACTATCATTAGCTGCAGTTACAAGTTTAACCTTATCCTTATTGCTCATGATGATTTTCTTAGCGCCTTTATCTCCCGTGAGTTGCGCTAAACTAGGAAAGAATGCTGCCGGAAATATAGCTGGAACTCCAATATTGTTAGCTTCATATTGTGTTGCCGTGATAAAGTCAGTGTTTGACTTAAAGCTATTAATTAATTGATTAACTAGGTCAACAGTTAATAAAGGCTGATCAGCCAAAAGAAACAATACCGCATCTGTCTTATTAACATGCTTCATTGCGTACGCAATAGAACTCCCTATCCCCTCTTTATAATTGCGATTAATAATGGTTTTGCATTGCTGAAAATCAACAGAGGATTTTATCTCTTCTTCATAAGCTCCTAAGACACATAAAATATCATTAGCATCACTTTCTACAGCCAGGTTTATGGTATTACCCAGAAAGGAGTTCTCATTAAATGGAAGCAATTGTTTAATCGTACTTCCCATCCTACTGGAAGATCCTGCTGCTAATATTATAATAGTTATATGGCTCATAGTATTCAGTTATGAACATCAAATTAGCTTATTGAAATCGTTTAAATACCAAATCCGCTTATAACTTTATTAATTAGTTATAAACGGATCCGAGTTATAATTTACTAATTAGTACGCATTTAATCGCTGCGTATTTACCTGTCCAAGGTATCAAAATCCTCATCTGTCAAAGTAATATTACCGGCAGCCAAATTCTCATCTAAGTGCTCTAGCGAGTGTGTACCAGGTATTAATAATATATTCTCTGATTTTCTCATGAGCCATGCTAGAGCTATTTGTGCCGTAGTTGCCCCATGTTTGGCTGCTATTTCTCCTACTTTTTCTTGAAGACCTTCTGGGCCACTGGCTAGAGGGAACCAAGGTATGAAAGCTATGTTGTGTTCAGCAGTATATTTTACTACTTCTTCCCATTTTCGCTCACCCAAATTATACAAATTCTGAACACTAACTATGGGCAATATTCCTTGTGCTTGCTTTATTTCATCCACACCAACTTCAGAGAGACCAACATATTTTATTTTACCCGCTTTTACAGCCTCTTCTACAGGCCTCAAAGTGTCTTCCAAAGCGTATTTGGGATCAATCCTGTGCAACTGCCAAAGCTCTATTTGTTCTTTATTTAAACGTTGTAAACTTTGGTCAATAGCCTTTCTAATGTGCTCAGGGTTGCCATTCATTACCCATTCATTAGGCCCTGTACGCTCAAAGCCTCCTTTGGTAGCTATCAACACGTCTTTGTATTGATCCTCCAATGCTTCCTTTATTAGTATTTCGTTGGTTTCAGGTCCATAAGCGTCAGCCGTGTCAATAAAATTAACTCCACTAGCTACTGCTTTTTGCAATACTTGTTTTGCCAGTTCTCGTCTTGGTGTATCTCCCCAAACTCCCTCGCCTGTTAGTTGCATAGCACCATAACCTAGTCTATTAATTTCTATTTCTCCACCTAATCTAAAGGTCTTTTGTATAGCCATTATTATATGATTTAGTTGTAGTATATTTCTATACAACTAAACGTTTTAATCGATCAATGGATTAAGAATACTCAACATATTTTAACAGGGGCTTAACAACAAGATCCTCCCGGGGTGCATTGGTTCTCTTCTTTTAAGTCAGCCAGATTTACTTTCTTTTTAGGCGTAACGCCACAGCTTTCCTTGGCCAAACAAGTAGTAAACGTAGATGTCAATAAAAATTGACTGCCGTCAAATTCCAATGAAAATTTATTGATAGTATCCCCCTGATATTCCACTTCAATTTCCTCATCGGGTAAACCTAATATTTCCTCCGATAGTGAAAGTATATGCAATAATTTTTCAGGGTGCAAGCGGTGGTCGTAATCATTCTCTTCCCATAATTGCATCCCTATCTTTGTTTCATGCCTTACCGTTCCTCCGCAGTCAATGTAGTTTTTTTCAATCTTGCCAACCTCAGTTACATGAAAGTGACTAGGCACAAGACCACCGTTTGGAAGCACAAAACTAATATTTGTTGATTTTTCTAGAATAGATTTTAATTCAGAGATTCTCATATGATGGAGTTTTAAAGTTAATAGTTTAATAATTATATTATCGTAATATTACGATAAAGGTTTCACTAATTATAAAATTTAAATTGATTAACGCTGTATCAAATCAGAATAAGCAAGCTCTATTGCCTATAAAAGGATATAATTACTGTTTTACTTTAAAAAAGGTAGTTAATAAAATAGAATGGAAGTGAAATATTACTGCTAGCACCTGCAATATACCAGAAGAGACTGTGTTTGTCACAGTCTCTTTCATTGGGTCTAGGTTGAGAGTTTCCTCTCGAAGTCATCAAATCCAAAATAAGAGAAACTTGGGTAGAGCTTCTCCCCTGTTCACGAGTGTTAGTAAACAGTATACACAGTTTGTCAAACGATTAAATATCAATTAGCGATTGAACACTTAATCCAGTAGCTATTTATTGTATTTCATTCATGAGGGAAAGAAATACCGTCTAGTCTTTGTTTGAGAACTTAAATTCAACTGCATTAATACTGCAATCGTTACAATTAAATTTCAAACGTTTGCAAAATATGAATTATGTACTGAATTTCAAACTAATATGTAATAAAATAGCTAATTCTATCGTTGAAAATTAATTACCTACAATTTTTCTTACGATTTAGGTGCGTTATTGACCGCGCTGAGCATATGATGAAGGGGTAATTCCATATTGTTTTTTAAAACATTGACGAAAATATTGTAAGTCATTGAATCCCACTTGGTAAGTTATTTCAGCAACAGTAAGTTTTTGTTCTAATAATAGCTGAGCTGCACGTTTTAGTCTCAGTGTGCGTATAAATTCATTTGCACTTTGTCCAATTAGTCCTTTTAATTTTCTGTAAAGCTGAATTTTACTCATGCCCAAATGCTTAGCTAAATCTTCAACTTGCAGCTGATTGTTTTCCATATGCTTTTCTACATAGCTTACAGCCTTTTCAATGAACTTCTCATCTTTCGTAGTAATGATCTTTTGCTTTGGCTCCAGGTTAATATTCTTATTGGATAAAATCCTTTGTTTGAACCCCTCACGTATATCCAATAGATTTTTGATCTGTAACTGCAATATCTCAGGGTTAAACGGCTTAGTGATGTAGTAATTAGCACCTGCCTCAAGTCCTTTCTGCAGACTGTCCGTAGACGCCTTTGCTGTTAGTAAAATTAAAGGTATATGGCTTGTCCTGATGTCTGTTTTAAGTCTTTTACTCAGCTCAAAGCCATCTACTTCAGGCATCATCACATCCGATATAATCATATCTGGTATTAAATGCTGTGCCATTTTTAAACCTTCTTTTCCGTGTTTAGCAGTGTTTATTCGATAGTTATTATTCAAACAGTCGCGAATAAAGTCTCTCATTTCATCATTGTCTTCTACTACTAAAATTAGTGGTACTTCTCGCTCTGGAGTTTCATTATCTAGTAGCTCATTGTCCTCATGGTCTAACTTATTTTCGCTTTCAATATGCTCTTCGTGCCGTAGAGGCATTGAATGGACTACTTCATTTCCATCTATATTCTTTTGTTGCTTAGGGAGACTGATGATAAAACTACTCCCTTTTCCTTCTTTACTCTTGACCTCTATAGCACCATTATGTAATTCAATTAACTCTTTGGACAGTGAAAGGCCAATGCCCGTACCACTAGTGGCACTGCCATGTTGCGTATGAAACCGATTAAAAATATGTGGTATTTCATCTTGATCCATACCTATACCAGTATCACTGACAGTCAATTCTATATCACTTTTTCTATCGGATAACGAAACAGTAATAACGCCAAATTCGGGTGTATACTTTATGGCATTAGAGATTAAGTTACTAAGTACACGCTCTAATTTGTTCTTGTCAACATCTGCATATAATGGTTCTGATGGAGTATCTAACTTGAACGTGATATACTTTTTGTCAGCATAATCTGAAAAGGAAAAAGCCACAGTTTTAACAAATTGAGTTATATCCTCCTTTTTACTCATCAGTTTCATATTGCCGGACTCCAGCTTAGATAGATCCAATATTTGATTAATCAAATCAAGAAGTTTTTCCGCATTGCTTATCATCATCTTAATTTGCTTTTTATACTTAGCTTTTGTCTCATCTAAGTACATAGATTTTAATGGACTAATGATCAGCGTAAGTGGAGTTCTGAATTCGTGCGATATATTAGCGAAAAAGCGACTTTTCAGCTGGCTAACCTCTTGTGCCTTGGTTAGTTCTACATGCTCCATGGTTAATTGTGCCCTTAACCTTTCTTTATTAATTATAGACTGCCTAGCCCAGAACAGTAGCGCAGCAACTATTAATAAGTATATGCCATAAGCCCAGTTAGTAAAGTACCATGGTTTGTCTATGCGAAGCTTTATTTCAGCACTTTCCTTACTCCATAAACCATCATTGTTAGAAGCTCTCACCTTAAAGACATAATCTCCTGGAGGCACATTAGTATAATATGCCTGCCTTCTATTACCTACCTTTTGCCATGTTTTATCATAATCAACCAACTGGTATTCAAATTCATTTTTAGACGCCTGAGAGAAATTTAAAGCTGAAAATTCTATTGAAAAATCATTTTGGTCTGGATGAAGACTAATCGTTGATGTGTTGAGTATATTCCCATTAAAAGGTTGGGGAATTATACGCTGATCATCATGCTGGCGATATAACTGGAAGTCTGTTATAACAACCTCAGGTCTATTGGGATTGAGTCTTATATCAGATGGGGTAAATTCATTGTATCCGTTGATTCCACCAAATAACAAATTGCCGTTTTTTAGTTTATAGCAAGCTGATTTATAAAACTCATTAGACTGTAAACCATCGCCTTCATGGAATATATGTACCATTTCACTGGTCCTATTATAGCGTACTAGTCCATCGTTAGTGCTAACCCATAAGGTATTATGGTCATCTTCAAGAATGCCATACACCACCTTATTTTTCAACTGATCATTGATCTTTATTGGAGCGAAGGCATTATCTCGCTCGTCATAGTAATACAAGCCACCGCCTTCCGTGCCAGCATATATCGTTCCTTCACTATCTTCAAATAAATATGTAATAGTATTATTGGGCAAGCCACTATTAGTCTTATCTCCTGCAGAATAGTATTCATTTGATACCATTTCAAAAGATGCATTGATAGTAAATTTATTGATACCTGCACCTTCTGTTCCAATCCAATAATTGCCTTTCTTATCTTGAATAATGGTTCTTACTTTATAATCGCTTATGCCGATAGGATTGATTTTTATATCTGGCAAGTGATGAAATTCATTAGTTTTAGGGTTATAAATATCCAGCCCATCCCTAAAAGAGGCAATCCAGATATAACCGTTGTAATCTTCATATATTTTAAAGATGTCTTTACCTGAAGTACCTTGTGGCGAGTCTTTTTTTACTTGTTCAAATTTATCACTCCCTTGCTTCTTTATGTTAATACCTCCATTCCAAGTGCCAATCCATAAACTGCCTTTTTTATCTTTTAACAAGCTTACAATAGCATTGCTACTCAAAGAACTATTAGCAGTAGTATAAGAAGTAAACTTATGATTATGCTTATTGTAATAATTTAAACCTCCCCCATCAGTACCTATCCATATATTGCCAGATGAATCTTCTGCAAAAGAACTAACAAGGTTATAACTAAGCCCTTCACCAGGATAGGGCGACTGTTGATATTTATATTTAAATTTCTGTTCATTAGGATCAATCTTCATCAGCCCTTGGTTAAATGTGCCTATCCATATAATATTGTCGTCACTCGCATATAAAGACCATATAGAGCTGCTGCTGCTCAGCGTCTCTGCTACAGGAATCCGTGGATAATGATTAAGTAAATTCCTTGCGCTGTTGGTATAAAACAATCCTGAGTTTTCAGTGCCAATCCATAAGTTGTTATTCATGTCTTCACACATACTAATAACACGGCTATTTTCCAGCTTATGACTTATTTCATCATTAACAAAAGTGATTTTTTCAAAAAAGTACTGTCCATTTTGATATACCAACTGATTCACCCCTTGATGTGTACCAATTAGTAACCCTTTGTTTTTAGATTGATAAATAAAGCGGATAACATTACTTGGTAACGTAGCTGTATTTTCTACGTTGAATGTTAAAAAATTATCGTTTGTATTATTGTAAAGGTTGATGCCGCCACCAAATGTTCCAATCCATAAATTACCCCTACGGTCTTGATTAATGGAAGTGATAGTATTGTTAGCAAGACTTCGAGGGTCAATATTATTTGATAAATAATTTACGAACTTTTTAGTTTCAGGAATAAATCTATTCAACCCTCCTTTTTCGGTGCCTATCCATACGTTGCCATCATAGTCTTGAAATAATGCAGTTATATGGTTGTCGCTAATACTGTGCGGATCACCCGCCTGATGCTTATAAATGGTAAATGTATCATCCTTATAGTTATAAATATGGACACCGCCTCCGTATGTGCCAATCCATATGTCGCCATTGTTGTCTTGAAGTAAGCACTGTATACTACTATTATTTACTCCCGAACTATCAGTATAATGAAAAGTTTTATAGTGCAATCCATCATATCTATTTAACCCGTGCTTAGTACCTACCCAAATAAAACCTTTATTATCTTTAATAATAGAAGTAATGGTATGCTGTGGCAAGCCATTAGAGATACTATGCACTGTAGGTGAAAATTGTGCGTGAGAACCGTTTATGGTCGCAAGCAATATGAGTATGGTAAATATTACATATTTATTCATATGGTGAAATTAGCACTATAAGCTGGTTATTGTCAATTAGGTGTTAAAATTACCCTTGCTAAATGATAAATTTAACCGCTACGCAACTGCATTTATTTCAGAAAATTTACAAAAACATAAATTAAAAAATAATATCATATGAAACGCTACCATTCGCTATTTGCACCCTCAATGTATATAGCTATACTCATGAGTTTTATTCTTTGTATAAGAGTAAATCATGTTTCAGCCCAGGTTAATGATCCTAAAAAAGAGAAAACGGTTAATGAGCTATTAGCGAAAATGTCCGTGGAAGAAAAAGTAGGACAAATGACTCAGGTGACTATCGATTTAATATTAAAAAACAGTTCTAATACCGAAATCGATACCAAAAAACTAAAGTATGCTTTAGAAACAAAACATGTTGGATCAATCCTTAATGTAAAAGGAAGTGCCTACTCATTAGAGACGTGGCATAAGATACAGAAGGCCATTCAGGATGTAGCTTTAAAAACAGGAAGCAAAATACCAGTACTGTATGGTATAGATGCTATTCATGGAGCTAATTACATAGAAGATGCTGTGCTATACCCGCATAATATTGGTATGGGTGCTACTCGTAATCCATCTCTAGTTACTGAATCAGCTAAGCTAACCGCCATTGAAACCAGAGCCAGTGGTATTAGATGGAATTTTGATCCCGTATTAGGATTAGGACGTCAGCCTTTGTGGTCGCGCTTTGAAGAGACATATGGTGAAGATGGTTATTTAGTATCACAAATGGGCGTAGCTGCTATAAAGGCTTACCAAAACAACGATCTTAATACACCCGAAGCTGTAGCTGCGTGTATGAAACATTTCATCGGTTATTCGCTTCCGGCTAGTGGCAAGGACAGAACTCCAGCTTACATTCCTGAAACAACCTTAAGAGAGTATTTATTACCGCCTTTTAAGCACGCTGTAGATGCTAATGTAGCTACGGTCATGATTAATTCTGGTGACATTAATGGCTCACCGGTTCATGCTAGTAAATACTATTTAACAGACATTCTTAGAGGTGAACTAGGATTTAAAGGCGTAGCCGTATCAGACTGGGAAGATGTTATCCGTTTGCACACTAGGCACAAAGTGGCCGATACTCCAAAAGAAGCCGTTAGGCTTGCTGTGGAAGCCGGCTTAGACATGAGTATGGTCCCTGTAGATTATTCGTTTTATGACCTTTTGTTGGAATTAGTAAAAGAGGGTTCTATTAGTGAAGAAAGGCTTGACTTATCCGTTAAACGTATTCTTAATTTGAAATACGATTTAGGGCTTTTTGAAAATGCATATCCTGAAAAGGCAGCGGTTAAATTAATTGATCACAAAAAAGAGCATGAAGTGGCTTTAAAAGCAGCCTTAGAATCTATCACACTTCTTAAAAACAACAATGACGTATTACCCCTAAAAAAAGGAACAAAAGTTCTTTTGGCAGGTCCGGCAGCCAATAATGTAACTTCTTTACATAGCAGTTGGTCGTATGTGTGGCAAGGAAGTGAAGCTTCTGTATACCCATCTAACTCAAAGACTATTTTGAGCACTTTGGCTGAAAAGCTCGGGAAGGAAAACATTATGTGCACATCTAAAGCAGATTATAATGACGAGGCTAATTATGACATAAATACTTTAAAAAGTAATGCAGCCAAAGCGGATTACATTGTACTATGTTTGGGTGAAAAGCCGTATGCCGAAAGCCCTGGAAGTATAGATGATCTCACTATAGACGAAAGGCAAATAGCGCTGGCACAAGCAGCCATTGCAACAGGAAAGCCTGTAATAGTGATATTAGTAGAGGGTAGACCTAGAATAGTATCGGCTTTTGAAGAAGGTACTAAAGCGGTTATACAAGCCTACAGGCCATCTACCGAAGGCGCTGAAGCTATAGCGCAAGTATTGACGGGTGAATACAATCCTAATGGAATATTGCCTTACTCCTACCCTAAATACACTGGTGACTTGGTAAAATATGACTTCAAATTTACTGAAGGTATTAGAGAGCATGTTCCTAATGAGTACACCAGTGGAACATACCAACCTCAATGGGAATTTGGCCATGGGTTGAGCTATACTACTTTCAGTTTTAATGATTTAAAAGTGGAAAAAAGCGCATTTAGTGGCAGTGACAAAATTGCTATTTCAGTGAAAGTTAAAAACACAGGTAAGATGGAAGGTATGAAATCTGTAGAGCTTTACTCTAGAGATGTATATGCATCCCTTACGCCTAACTTTAGAAGATTAAGAAAGTTTAGTAAAATAAACCTTAAGCCTGGAGAGGAAAAAGAAGTGACATTTGAAATTACGGCTGATGATTTAAGCTTCATTAATGCTGAAGGCAAAAGAGTTACTGAGCCGGGTGAATTCCAACTAATGGTTGGGGATAAAACGATCAGTGTAAACTATAAATAACCTAATCAAGTTCTGGGATATTAGTTCCCAGAACTTATTTCCCCCTGTTGGTGGGTAGTTTTATTACGAATTCTGTGAAGCCCTCAGCATTATCTTTAAGCACAATATCGCCTTCTAACTTTTGCATAACAAGGTTTACCATATAAAGCCCTAGCCCAATTGATTTATGTATACCGGCTGACTTTGTAAACATGTCAAAAAGATGATCTTTATCTTCATCTTTAATACCTATTCCATTATCTATAACTGACAGTTGGAGATGATTATCTTCTTTACCTAAAACAAAACTTAGTATAGACGCTTCACCATTGTCTTTTTTAAATTTAAGGGCATTATCTACTAAATCGTTAATTACAAATTCTATTAAAACAGCATCTGTCATGATTTTAGCCTGTTTCCTTTCTATCTCATAATAAACCTTGGTGTTATTAATTTGGGATTTATGCTTATCCAAAACTTTATCTATGACTTGTATCAAGTCCACTTCCTCTAGCTCTACTGCAGCATTACTAATTTCATGCAATTTAGATAGGCGAGTAAGAATAGTATTTAAGTGATTAGAATCATAATAGAATCGCTCAAAATACTCTCTTGATATAGGGTCGTTTACTTCCATCAAAGCAGTATAACTCAAGCCTAGCAGCCTAGCCAATGGCCCTTTTATATCATGAGCTGTTTTGTAAATAAAAGTATCTAACTCCTGATTAGATTTCTCCAAAGCTTTATTTTTGTCTTCAATCAGCAATCTTCTTTCTTCTACCCTACTCCTTTCTAGTATCTCATTTTCCAATATAGATGCTGCTAATTCTTTTCTTATTTGATTGATCCTGCTGGCCAAACCTATTGAAAATAATGCTACTTCAAAGGCTAAAGCAATTTGAATAGCATGCTGAGTGAGCTCATTCTGAACACTTTCGCTAAGGCGCTCATACGCAAAAAACACTCCGCCTATAATAAGAAGTATATTGGCTGCCAAAAAGTACCTAGCAGGCTTATAACCACGCTTCAAACTCCTAATGGATAGAAATAATATATACCCAAAACTTAACAAGGCTATAATAATGATGGTAGTTCTTCCTGCCTTCCACATGCCCACTGCCATGCATAATGCTGCAGTTATAAGTGCATATATTAAGTAGTCACCAATCCGCCTGAGCATTCGATTTTGCTTCTTAACATCTAAGAAAACGACACTAAACAAAATGAAAAATATTATAACACAGGCTGGACTAATAAACCTAATATACAGATCTATACGAGGAGTATCATAAAAAAATATTTCAGCCAAATAGCCCGAATTAGAACTTAAAAAAACGATTAATGACGCTAAAAATAAGTTATAATAGAGGTAACTCTTAACCTTTAAAGATATATAAAGGAAAATATTGTAGAACAGCATAATGAGCAATGCTCCGTAAAATAGGGCTTGAAAAAGGCGTTCTTTATTAAACCTCTGTTCAAATACATGCTCTGGAAATAAATTAATAGACTTTAAGGTAAATGTCTTAAACTGGTAAGATATGTCCGTTACACTTTCTAATCTCACATAGATGTGCATGGTTTGATTAGCGGGAATATTTACTGTATTAAAAACCATAATGCCAGAAAAAACTTCCCTTTCTCTTAATGGAGTAAGATCACCTGTTTTCGAATGCTTAATGAGTTTATATTGCTCATCAAATACATAAAAATCAATGATATCTGTAAATATGAAATTGAGTTTAAAGCTAGTATCTATTTCGCTACTATTTTTCAATGTTAACGCCAGCCATTGTGTTTTTTCAAATTCATCTATATGATTAAACAAGGTATGATTGTCTTTCTTTTCTGCTGTTATAATATCCAAGACTTCATGCGTAGATGATTGATGAATATGTAAATGGGGAGTCATGCTAATGCCCTGATCAGACTCAGGAATATCAAAAGTATGAGCTGCAGCTAGTACATTTACTGAAAAGTAGGCCAATAAAAAGGTGAGTACTACCCGGAAAGTGATAGATTCAAATCTTAAAAAATAGACTATAGACACAATGATCTTTTTACGTGTATACTAATATAGCCGTAATAGTGAGCACTTTAGTCTAAATAATTTATTCTTATGCTAATAATAACTGTGTTTAAATTCATAAAATTGCTATCTTCTTCATTTATGCATGGGTAAAGGTATGGTTCGGAGATATTTTTTTAGCTTAATATTATTTTTGTGCAGTTTCAGCGTATCATTAAGTCAGGAAGTTCATCTAAACAATGAAACTTCTGAGCACATTATTACACTGAGCCAACTACAGTTCTACAGAGATACCACAGGCATACAAACCCTTCAGGATATTAAGAACAAGCCTAAGCTTTTTAAGAATAAACCCACCTATGCTATTAAAGATTATGATCCCAATTCAACGTATTGGGTAAAAATGGTTATTGATGTAGATAAGGATAACCAATCCAATTGGTTGATTGAGTTTTACGATCAAACAATTGACCATATAGAAGCCTATGTCCCTAACCATAATGGCAGCTATGATAAGCACGTGATTGGCGATACTTACCCATTTAAGCATAAGCTTTTTATGCATAAAAACTTTGAAGTACCGATAGACCCTGTGCTAGTTGGCGAGCATGAGTGTTATTTTATGCTGCGCTCTAAAACTAAAGCAGATGTTCGCATAGCCGTTCGAACCATCAACCGTTTTGTGTATTATTCTCTTAATGAGTACTTTCTGTATGGCATTTTTTATGGCATGATACTGATTATTAGCCTTTATAATCTCTTAATATATACTGCCATCAGGGAAATAAAATATCTTTATTACACCTTCTACATATTAAGTGTGGGTGTATATGCTATGTGTGTGGATGGAATCGCTTATCAATATCTATGGCCCAATGCACCAAACTGGAATCAGATAGCTCATGGAACAGCGCTATTTTCAATAATATTCTGGGCCTTGACCTTTGGTCAGAAATTTTTGAATTCTAAATATACAGCGCCAAAGCTTCATAAAGCTCTCAATGTTATTTTGTGGTTGCGTGTAGCCATGTTCATATACGCTATTGTCTTTGATAACAGCATATTTGAATGGAGAAATATGGAGATCATTCCCTTATCATTAATCTTTTACATGGGAATATTGGTTTGGTATCGAGGCTATAAACCTGCTCGTTTTTTTGTGCTAGCATATGGCATTCTATTTCTCGGCTTTTTAATGAAAGCATTGCTTACACTCTCTTTTATCCCATTTGCTATATCATCTTATTACAGCCTGCATATCAGTTTCTTGGCAGAAATGCTCCTACTCACTTTTGCCTTGAGCGATAGAGTGAGAATACTTAAGGCTAACCGAGATAGAGCCTTAGAAAGGATCATTTATCAGCATCAAGAAAATGTAAAACTAAAAGATAAAGTAAATAAAGAACTGGAATCATTAGTAGCAAAAAGGACTCAACAGATAGAGGAAAAAAACTTGCTATTAGAAGAAACCAACGCCAAGCTCAATCAGCAGACTCAGGAGATCAGCAAGATTAATTCATTGCTAGATTTAGACAATTGGAAGTTGAAAAATAACATAAAAGAAATACTACAAGACCGATTAATCAATAAAAAGCTGACTCTTGATGAGTTTAATAAAATTTTCCCAGATCAGATCAGCTGCTATAGATTTTTGGATAAGTTAAAGTGGGGAGATGGCTATATATGTGTTAAGTGCGGCAATAATAAGTACTCTGATGGTCATTCTAAATATTCGCGAAGATGCACTAAGTGTGGATATGATGAATCTGTGACCAGCAATACTGTTTTTCATCGGATCAAATTTCCTATAGAAAAGGCTTTTTACATCCTCTATATCACGGTAAATGCGGAACAGCAATTTACGCTAGATGAGCTGAGTCAAATGCTAGATCTACGAAGAAATACCATCTGGAATTTTCGCAAAAAAGTGGAGTCTGTTTATGATGGAGCTAACCATGCAGCTATGCATTTAAACGATCTATTCAAAGCGCACATTAAATAAAAAAGGATGGCCAAAGCCATCCTTTCACTACTTTATAATGATTATTTAAAGGATTCTAAGGAATATAAGAAACAGTAACTCTAAACTTTGCATCAATAGCTCCTAACCTGTCATATGCAGATTTACTTATCTTAATTAGCAAATTGTCATTTACCCCGGTATCAGGCAACTTACCCATTACCCTAACAAAAACCTCTTGCCCATTCATTTCATTTCTTACACGTAGAATAGTGCCTACTTTAGCTTTCTTATGTAATGCAAGGTATTTTCTTGTATCATCAGTACCCGGTATTAACTCCGCATTTCCAGATTCTACAATTTCTTCAAAAGTGCTGGACCTATTATCTGTATTTTGAGCTGTACTTCCACCTACAGCAGATTCACTTTCTGGGTTTTTAATGCTTTCTTTTTGAGTACTGTTATCAGCAGCAGGTGAGGCTTCTGTAGTAGTATCATCACTTGCCGAATTTTTCTTCTTACCCACAATTAGAGGCTGTCCAATACTAATTTCATTGCCATTCAGGTTATTCCATTTTTTAATTTCGCTTACAGAGACATTGTACTGCCTACTGATTGCATAAAGTGTTTCTCCTGATTTTACTTCGTGAGTAATGTTAGTATTTCTATTAGTAGTAGCCTGTTTATCTTCTACCTGCCTAACTCCTTGTGTTGACTTTTTTATTATCAGCTTTTGTCCAATATTTAGTATATTACCTTCTAAGCTATTCCATTTCTTAAGATCAGCGATAGTAACATTGTACATTCTAGAGATAGAAAATATAGTTTCTTTAGCTTTTACTACATGAATTGTTTCAGATGGCGCACTTTGTTTACTGCTAACACCCATATCTTCAGGGAGCTCTTTAGTAGTATTCTGAGCCAATTGTGTTTCTTTGGCCGCAGGCTGGCTACCCTTTTCCTTTTTCTTCTTCTTTTCGTAAGGTATTCGTATCACTTGGCCCACTTCTAGCCCAAACTCTACCGGTGGGTTATTCTGAACGATATTATATATTGAAACATCATAGCGCCTAGAAAGGGAATACAATGTTTCTTTATCCTCTACCTTATGAAGTATAAAAAGCTTTCCTTTATCCTTTTCAACGCCCACAGAATCTGCCGGGTATGAATTTCCTAAAACCAATAAGCTGTTACAAGCCAAAAAAAGCAGCAACAAATATTTCATTTATATTTTTAATGTTTTGTGTTCAATGAGTTATCATGTGTGCATGCGTTATGCATCACTTAATTGATATACTGTTAAATCTGTATTTTGTTTAACGAAAATCAGTTTATTCTTAAAAATGAAAAAAGTATCATCCGCCACTCCTGGCAAATCCTCTCCTATAACCTCTTGTATAACCTGATTCCCTGTTTTAGTCAAAATTAACAAATTATTTGCCAATTTCTCTTGGCTGCTCTTATAATAAAAGGAGATTATAATTAACCCTGCATATTCTAAATAGTGAGCTCCCCTACTGATATGAATATGCTGTTGATCGATTAAAAAATTTTTAACGGTGGTAAAATGATCAGATCCTTCTGGGTAAAAAAACGGCTTAATAACAGATTTATTTTCGTTGGCTACCTTTTTATTATCAGTAATTAGACCTGAAAGCAAATCTACAGTTTGGACTTCTTCATCTTCCATTTGAAACAACAAACAGTTGTCGTTCATTTCAATTAATCTGCAATTATGCTTTTCCCATCCAATGGATTTAGCATCTATATCATAGCAAAAATAATTTTTAAAGTCGGGGTTATCTTCTTCAGAGAAGGTATAAAACAGTACTTTGTGGCCAAATATATAGCTAGCGCTAATCCACCACCTTTCATCAAACCGTATATCTTTTAATATTTCCTCGCCTGTGGTTAAGTCTATTAATGTAAAAGTGACCTGAAATTTAGATTTGTCTCTACACTCTACTAATATTTGCTCTTCATCTACAGCCATCAGCATATTCCACACACTGCTATTTAATGTATTTACAAAGTTCAGTTTGAGTTTTCCCACCTTCTTAATATTTAGTATTTTAGGCAAAAATACAGCATTCATAAGTCTATAAAAGTGATATATAAAAAGTTCTTGTTTGTTTTTGGTCTACTAATGATTCTGGCAGGCTATAACAGCTCTCAGCTTCAGGCTCAGGACAGCCTGGTGTCTAAGGTAATGGTAATGGATATTAAAGCCGAAATTGATCCTCGGATGAATCGCTATGTGGAGCTTGCTCTGTCACATGCAAAAAAGATGGAGGCCGACTATGTGATCATAGAGATGGACACTTACGGGGGAGCGGTGACGGACGCGAAAGATATAGTGGAGAATATCATGAATTTTGAGAAGCCTGTGTGGGTATTCATCAACAAGGATGCGGCTTCTGCAGGTGCACTAATTTCCATAGCCTGTGATAGCATATACATGGCCCCTGCAGCAAGTATTGGGGCAGCAACTGTAGTGGTCGGAAATGGAGAAGCAGCCCCAGATAAATACCAGTCATATATGCGGAGTACAATGCGATCTATAGCTGAAGAAAATGGTAGAGATCCGGCAATAGCAGAAGCCATGGTAGATCAAAACATTGAAATTGATAGCGTAACCAAAGCAGGACAAGTTATAACCTTCTCTACTTCAGAAGCTATAAACTATGGCTTCTGCGAAGCAAAAGTTAATAGCATTGAACAAATTTTACATAGAAATGGCATTGACAATTACGCTGTGGAGAAATATGAGTTAAGTAATACTGATAGCATTGTAGCCATATTCCTTAACCCCTTTATTAGCGGAATTCTAATTCTGATTATCATTGGCGGCATTTATTTTGAACTACAAACTCCCGGTGTTGGCTTTCCTATAGCTGCTGCGGTGGTTGCTGCTATACTTTATTTCGTGCCGTACTATTTAAATGGCTTGGCGGCCAATTGGGAAATCATAGCCTTCTTTATAGGTATCATGCTAATAGCTCTAGAGGTTTTTGTTATTCCCGGTTTTGGAGTGGCCGGAGTATCAGGCATAGTAATTACGCTATCGGCATTAATATTAGTAATGCTGAACAACGATTATTTTGATTTTACATTTGTAGCTTCAGATAAACTGTTTATGGCGATAACCGTAACTATTACTGGATTTTTTGGGGCCATTGCGGCATTGTTAATAGGCGGTGTTAAATTTACCGAAAGCGCAGCCTTTAAACGTATAGCATTAACCTCTACTATGGATAAAAATGATGGCTACACTTCTAGTTTCAATGCTAATAAAAGTATGATTGGCAAAACCGGAGCAGCATATACCATATTGAGACCTAGCGGAAAAGTTATCGTTGAAGATGAAATTTATGATGCATACACAAGGGGTGAATACATAGAAAAAGGCACATCTATAACAGTAATCAGTGATGAAGGCACTTCGCTCAAGGTTAAAGAGGTAGTTTAAATTAATAACAAGCATTTTACTAGATTTGCCTTAGCATAAACAATTTGATATGAAAATTCTAGGAATTATTCCTGCAAGATATAACTCTACGCGTTTCCCGGCTAAAGCCTTGGCAGACATCAATGGAAAAACTATGGTGAGGCGCGTATACGAACAAGCGCTGAAAGCCAAAACATTATCGAGTGTGGTGGTGGCTACTGACCACATAAAAATAAAAGAAGAGATAGAGTCTTTTGGTGGTAATGTTGTGATGACAGCTGAAGAACATGCGAGCGGTACTGACAGGTGTTATGAGGCATTCATTAATTATGGTGGTGAGTATGATTATGTAATTAACATACAAGGTGATGAACCATTTATTGCTCCAGAACAAATAGATTTAGTGGGCAGTTTACTCGATGGTGAGACAGAGCTAGCCACATTAATAAAACAAATTACAGAGCAGGAAGATCTTTTTAACCCAAATGTGGTTAAGGCCATTTTTAATATTAATAAAGAAGCGATTTACTTTAGTCGTAATCCAATACCGTATAACAGAAATGCTACCAACGACCTTTGGTTAGAGCACGGAAGTTATTTTCGACATATTGGAATTTATGCCTATCGTGCTGATATTTTAAAAAGGATAACTGAGCTTCCTCAATCTTATTTGGAACAGACTGAGTCTCTAGAACAGCTCAGGTGGATCGAAAACGGCCTTAAAATAAAAGTGGCTGAAACCGAATTTGACTCCATAGGTATTGATACTCCAGAAGATTTGAAAAAGCTTAAAAATTTTAACTAAGCTTTGAATTTTATATTTTCGCATGCTTATAGTTTAACGCATGCGAAAAATTCTAATCTTCTTGTTTATTTACTGTTGGGCAATGGGTGCTTCAAATGCTCAATTTAGGCGTTCACCACAGCATTCTATTGGTATTGATTACAGCGGTGGATTCATTCTAAAACATAAAGAAGATATTGCACACCTTATCACTCATCACCCTCAAGGGATAAGAATAACCTACAATAGGAAGACTTTTGGAAATAAAGCTTGGCAACAGCGATTTAATTATCCCGATATTGGTTTAACTTTCATTTATCTCGATTATAAAAATGATATTATCGGAAAGTCTTTTGCACTAATACCCCACTATCAGGTTTATCTAACTAAAAACAAAGACGCTAAAAATCAATTTGCCTATAAAATAGGCATGGGAATAGAGTACAATACTGAAAAGTATGAAAAAGAAAATAATAATAAGAATAACTTACTAAGTACTGACTTTAATGCTTCAGTCATATTAGAAACTAGCTACAAACGTATTTTGTCACCACGAACGAGCTTACAAAGCTCGGTTTCATTAACCCACTTTTCCAATGGGTCATTAAAAAGACCTAATTCAGGTATAAATATAGTAACTGCTAATGTCGGAGTTAATTATTTATTTAAATACAAACCAGCATCTTATATAAGCATAGAAGAAAAACCTATTGAAAAAAACATTGGGTTTTCAGCAGGTATCTCTTCCGGGTTTCATGCATATTCTAGGCGAGGTACCGGACAGCATCCATTTATAATATTAACTTCCACCATAGACAAGCGCCTGAACCATAAAAGTGCCATAGGGTTAAGTCTAGAATATTTCGCGTCATGGTCAATGAAAAAGGACATCACTTATGACTGGGAAATTAGAACTGCAGGAGGATCTCTCCCTGGCTGGACAAGGCTGGGGGTTGCTGTAGGTCACGAACTTTTTGTAAGTAACCTTTCCATCATTACACAAGCAGGTTATTATATAAGAGATGAATATGACTATTTTGGTAAGCTATACCTGAGACTAGGATTAAGAAGATACATTAACAAACACTTTTACGTGTCAATGTCAGTAAAATCACACGCTGCTCGTGCAGAAGCTCTAGAATTTGCAGGAGGATATCGATTTAAATGAAAAACATGAAAACTACCATATTGCTGCTAATAGGTGTACTTAGCGTGCTTAACTTAGGCTGTGATGATGCCAATGCTCCCAATTGTCTGAAAAAATCTGGAGATAAAAAATCGGTGAGCATAGATGTGGAGACTTTCAGTCAACTGACCGTGAGTAACGAACTGAATGTAATTTTACATCAGAGCGATTCTCAAAAAGTTATATTAACCACAGGAGAAAACCTCATGGGTGATATTGATTTTGAGGTAGTTGATGATAGATTGACAATTACTAATAACACCGGCTGCAATTGGGTGCGTGATTATGATTTTCCGCAGATAGATATTTACTTCAATAACTTGGAGTTAATTTTAATGAATGGCTCAGGTTATATAAAATCTTATGGAACTCTAAAACTAGATAAGTTAAATATTCTGTCAGAGAATTGTAGTGGTGATGTATATTTAAACATAAATTTAAGTAAACTTTATTTAGTGAGTAATTCATTAACTAACTTCTATATATCTGGAAAAGTAGTTGATTTAGATATTTCCTTCGCTTCTGGTGATGGTAGATTTGATGGTACATCATTAAAATCAGATAGAGCCAAAGTAAAGCACCGTGGAACCAATGACATTATACTTCATGTCACTCAAAAACTGGACGCCACAATATGGTCTAGCGGTAACATAATTTTAAAAGGTTCAAAGCCCTCGTCTATCTTATTAGACGATGAATACTTAGGCGAATTAATTGACAAAACAGAATGAAATAATGGAAGATATATTAATCATTTGTGGAACAAATAGAAATGAAGCTGTTTCATATCAGGTTTCAAGAATTTATCAGGAGTTATTAAAGCAGAAAAACATAAAGAGTGAAATTATCAATTTAGGAGATTTGCCTCCTGACTTTGCTTTTAGTGCTCTCTATGAAAAGGCTGGCACCAATACAGAGTTCAATCACTTTAAAGATTTAATGAATAACTACACTAAGTATGTGTTTGTAGTGCCTGAATACAACGGTTCTTTTCCTGGTGTGCTTAAAACATTTATAGATGGTATGGATTATCCATCGACTTTTAAAGATAAGAAGTGTGGTGTTATTGGTGTCAGCTCTGGGCCACAAGGAGCAGGAATGGCACTCAGTCATTTGACTGACATTTTCAATTATTGCGGTATGTATGTGTTGCCACAAAAACCAAGATTAGCACTAATAAACAAGCACTTACAGGAAGGCTCAATCATTAACGAGCTTTATATTACTCTTATTAACGAACAAGCAGATAAATTAATCGCTTTTTAATAGAAAAAGGTGCTTAAAGCACCTTTTTCTAATCTATATCTTCTTCAAATTGGTTGTCTAACCTCACTCCCATAACCAGTATATCATCTGTCTGGTGTTCATCCCCCTTCCATTCTTCTATGGTCTGATTAAGAATGTACTTCTGTTCTTCCATTGGCAAATGATGAATACTAAGTAGTAATTCCTTAAACTTCTTAGTCATAAATTTACTTTTCTTTTCTCCGCCAAACTGATCTTGGTAGCCATCAGAGAAAAGATACAGCATTGTAGGTCTATCAATAGTAACAATGTTTTTACTATATGGAGCAGGATCTTTTTTCTTTGGCCTAGGACCTCCAATAGCCCTTCTATCGCCTTTTATTTGATGTAATTCATTGTCTTGCACATATACTAATGGATTTTTAGCTCCACTAAACTCTACCACCCCTTTCTCCTTTCTGTAAATACAAAGTGCTATATCCATACCATCTTTGTTACCAGTTGTATCTTGCTGAAGAGATTTTCTGATTTCAGCATCTAACATTTCTAAAATTTGGTGCGATTCTGCCTCTCCATGATTAACAATGTTATTTAAAGTATTGATTCCGATTAAGGACATAAAAGCTCCCGGTATGCCGTGTCCCGTACAATCAACTGCAGCAAAAACCACATCGGGATCATACCAGCTCTTTATTTGACTGAACCAATAAAAATCACCACTCACAGAGTCTCTAGGCTTAAATAGTACAAATGATGTAGGTAGTAAATTATTGCGTTCGCTTTCAGTCATCAACATAGCCTCCTGAATTCTTCTTGCATAATTAATGCTACTCTGGATGTTTTTATTTTGCCTGTCGATTTCTTTATTAGCTTCTATTTTCTTCCTGTAGCTTCTTATAATTACATATACTAGTGCCAGAGCCAATAAAGTACCTATGATAATACTATTGCGTATAAGTACTGCATTCTTCAGTCTGGCCTTCTGCTCACTTATTTCTAATTCAGCTAATTGTTTATCCTTATTAAGTACATCAATTTCCAATTGCTGATTTTCAGTAACCTCTTCCATTTCCTTTAGCGACTGTTCCTTTTCTTCAAGGGTATATCTGGTAGCTAAAAGTGAGTCTTCTACAGTTCTTAATTTTTTGATATGTTCAGCAAGCTGCTGATAGGGACTAGATGAGGCACTCCATCGCTTAGTTCTTGATTTCGTTCCTGATGATGAAGATTCTGAAGCTTCTTCATCACTGGCTCCTGCCAAGCGGTCATACAACGTAGTGTACTCCTTATACTTATCATCGTTGCCAAGCTCTTTATGATATGAAGCCAACATTAAGTAACACTTTTGCTGCAGTGCTATGTTTTTATCCAATATGGCTAAAGATAAAGCCTCTTCTAAAGGATCAATTGACCGTTTATGCTTACCCTGATCGGCATATGCCTCTGCTAAGTCAACGGAGGCATCAGTTATAAATTCATTTTTGCCTATGGCTTTAGCTGACTTTAAACCTTTTTTAAAACTGCTAGATGCCTTGCTACTATTGGCCTGTTTGAGGTAAATATTACCTTCAAGCTTACAAATAAGATATTGTAAAACCTCATCATCAGCCTTTCGGGCATAAGTGTAGCCATCATCCAAGTATTGTAAAGCGCTCGATTGCTTATTTAAAGCATACTCAGCCTTAGCCAACTCATAAGAATAATAAGCAGCTTTGCCGTTGTCCTTTTCTTTTATGTATTTATCCAGATTGCTTTTAAGATCACTTTGATTTTGCCCAAAGCTTGTCGTTAAGGTAAATCCACATAAGAAAATTGTAAACGTAAAAAGATTAAAAAACAGTTTCATTGTATCGCCAATTGAAGCTTTTAGCCCCATCATATTTTACTTAAAACCAAATATATACTAGTAAAAAATTACTGTACTGATTATGAACACAATTACACCTTACAAAAAGATTGATAACTGTTACAATACAATAAAAGCTAAAAGATAGGGTTATTTTATAAAACCATTGTCAACTTCAGCATAAAATTTCCCTATCTGTTTTAGCAATTATTTAGTCTATAATATTTTAAATAAAATGTTTTAGCAGCAGTGTATTGTAAATACAATCATCAAAAGCCAAAAGCATGAGGAAGCCACATACTTAAGCCAGGGATGTAAGTCACTAGTAATAATACAAGGATCATGGCTATAAATAAAGGAAGCAATGGCTTAATCACTTTTTGGATACTGGTTTTGGCCACTCCTACTCCTATAAATAGTACAGAACCAACTGGAGGTGTACATAATCCTATGCATAGGTTCATTACCATGATAATCCCAAAGTGAATAGGATCCATTCCAAGGTTTTTAACTACAGGTAAGAATATAGGAGTGAATATGAGCACTGCTGGTGTCATATCCATAAATACGCCAATGAACAATAAGATTAAGTTTATAATAAGTAATATCACATACTTATTATCACTGAGCTGCAACAAAGCTTCACTAAAACTTTGAGGAATATCAGCGTAGGCCATTACCCATGACATGCTCATAGAAGTTCCGATTAAAAGTAGCACCACGCTAGTAGTGGCCACAGATTTGATAAGCACCTCAAAAAGCCTTTGTTTAGACATTTCTTTATATATAAGTGAGAGCACCAGCGTGTAGAGTACAGCCACACCAGAGGCTTCTGTTGCTGTAAATATCCCTGTTACAATACCTCCTATTACCACCACTAACAAAAATAAACTTGGAAATGCGTCTATGAACTTGAGGGTTAATACTCTCACAGATGTTTTTTGCCCCGTAGGATAATTCTTCTTTTTTGCCCAATAAGCAGCAACCAACATCAGCACTAAACCTGTAATGATGCCCGGAATATAACCAGCCAGAAATAGTGCCGTGATAGAGGCGCCCCCACTGGCCAATGAGTATACAATTAAAACATTAGAAGGAGGTATTACTAGTCCTGTGGTAGCACTGGTAATGTTAATGGCTGCACCAAACTCTTTGGGGTAACCTTCCTTTTCCATTCTGGGTCCCAAAATGCCGCCTATGGCCGAGGCCGCGGCTGCTGCAGAACCAGATATAGCACCAAAAAGCATTGCTCCAATAATATTAACATAAGCCAAGCCTCCAGGAAAAGCCCCCACCAGTGCCTTGGCAAATTCTATCAGTCGATTGGCGATACCTCCCTGATTCATAATTTGGCCCGCCAGCACAAAAAATGGTATAGCCAGCAGCGCGAAACTATCTAGGCCTGTAGCCATTCGCTGGGCTACTGTAGTAAAAGCAGATATAGAGTCTATGGAAACAAGCATAGTAAATACTGTTGATATGCCTATACTCCACGCCACTGGCAACCCTATACCTAGTAGAATCAAAAAACTTAAAACGAGAATTAAAACTTCAGTGGTCATGTATGTTGATATTTTTAGTAGACACGATATCCGATAATTTATAATATACTATGAGCAAACCGCTAACCGGTATAACTGCATAAACTAAAGCCAATGGAATATTTAATGCAGGTGAATATTGAGCCACGATATAAGTAATAAATACCAGCCGGCCCCCTCCTATTATTAGCGCAGATAGAGCAAAGAGACTTATAAGAATATTTTTGGTTATTTCCAGCTTCTTGTTCTGGCTGTCGGTTAACTTTTCTGCTATCAAGTTGATGGACAAATGACTTCCTTGTCCAGAAGCGTAGGCTGCGCCAAGCACTCCTATCCATATTAATAAAAAGCGGGCAAGCTCATCAGTGAATGAACTAGGAGAAAGTAATATGTATCTAGAAAATACCTGCCACAATACATCCAGCACCATTACTGACATGAGAGATACCAGCAGGTAAGTAAGTAATTTATCTATTGTCTTTCTCATTATTTAATATTGTCAATTTGATCAATTAGGCTACTAGTTCTGGCGTCTTTTCTATACTCTTTATACATGGACTGTACCTTGTCTGAAAAAGCCTTTTTATCAGGCCTTATAACTGTTACACCACTTGCCTGTACAGCCTCTAGCGCTTCCTGTTCAGCATCTTGCCATATAGTCCTTTCATAAACCACCGACTCATTAGCTGCCTCTTGAAGCCATTGGCGTTCATTGTCACTCAGCTTATCCCACACTACGGTACTAATAATGAGCACATCTGGCAAATAGGTGTGTTCGTCAAGGCTATAATACTTACAAACTTCATAGTGATGTGAGAGGTAAAAGCTGGGCGGGTTATTTTCTGCACCATCTACTATACCCTGTTGTAAAGCAGTATATAGTTCACCCCAAGAAACTGGCGTAGGAGAACCTCCAAGCGCCTTTACCATATCAATAGAGGTAGCACTTTCTTGCACCCTTAGTTTTAATCCTTTTAAATCTTCAGGCTTATCGATGGGCTTATCTATAGTGTAAAAGCTTCTGCTACCGGCATCGTAGTAGGCTAGTCCTTTCAGCCAATATTGCTGACTCTCGTCCAAAAGAGATTTGCCCAAATCATCATCTAATACATTATAATAATGCTCGCGGTCACGGAATAAAAAGGGCAAACCGAAAATTTTCATTCCAGGAGCAAAGTTTTCCAAAACCCCAGTAGACACCTTTGTCATGCCCAAGCTGCCAACTTGCAAAAGCTCGAGGCATTCACGTTCAGTGCCCAACTGCTGACTTGGATATATTTTAACTTTAAGGGTTCCTCCCGATTTTGACGCTACAGCATCAGCCATGCGTAACATGGCTTTGTGTACGGGATGGGTCACATCCAATCCGTGGCCGAGCTTAATTACTTTTACCTGTGAATTTTGCTCACAAGAAGTGATTAATAATAGAATAGTTAGTAATGCTAAAGAAAGAGAAAACCTTCTGTTTGATAATGGAATCGTTTGTGAGAAATGGCGTAGTAGAGTAATCATAAGTAGTAAAAGCGATTATAACATAGGTATCAAATTTGATTTTGTGCAATCGATTGTACAACAAATATATCATTTAATTTATGCTAACAAAATTAATTTCTCATATATGCCCATTATTAGTTCTAAAACTGCCTTTTTATCTTTTTATTCAATATTTATTTTTTGCACACGATTGAGGAAATCCATATGGAATTTATAATTTCTCATACATTAAAACTACCTAGTTTATGTAGAAAAATGAATCTAAATGTAGTAATTGATTTAAATTGGCTAGAATGTACAACATGAACCGGTATAGTCCAAATATTGTACATATTTAGCCTGAAACAGGATTGAAATAATTGAGGTATTTAGCGTTAGTCTGTAATAGAGGCTGCGCACCTGAACCCCGTGTGTTCCATACCAGTATCTGGCGAGGTTTTCATTCGTGATGATACTCTGTACCCCTCGCAATAAGATGAGTTGCATAAAAAAGACCCTCCTCTCACTACCTTTTTGTTGCCATAAGGCTCCAATGGATCAAAGCCTTTATCCGGGCCAAGTGGATTGTGCGCTACTTTATCCTTGAATGTAGAGTAATAATTAGCTTGATAATTATCATAGCACCATTCCCAAACATTACCTGCCATATCATATAAGCCATAATGGTTTGGTGCATAAGTTTTCACAGGTGCAGATCGCATAAAACCATCTTTCATGGTGTTTTTAGAGGGAAATGTGCCTTGCCAAGTATTTGCCTTCACTTCGCCTTCGTCAATAGGTGTCTCACCCCAAGGGTAGATTTCATTACCCACACCCCCTCTAGCGGCAAATTCCCATTCAGCTTCAGTTGGTAATCTTTTCCCTGCCCATTCCGCATAAGCATTCGCGTCTTCCCATGAGACCTGAACTACAGGGTAGTCATCTTTACCGTCAATGCTGCTACCAGGTCCTTCGGGATGCCTCCAGTCAGCGCCTCTTACCCAGTTCCACCATTGCGCTACGCTTCCTTCAGTTATCTCCTTGTTTATTTGATGAAATACAAGAGATGAAGGCATGAGCAAACTATCGGCAGGTTTAGGGGTGTTTGGGGGTAGAGATAACTTCAAGCTATCCCAGTCGATCATTCTTTCTGCTGTAGTGATATAGCCTGTAGCAGTTACAAATTTTTTAAACTGCGCATTAGTGACCTCAGTTTTGTCTATATAAAAACTTGCTAATTCCACTGTATGACGAGGGTATTCATCTGGCTTACCCAATTTATCGGAGGCACCCATGGTGAAAGTGCCTCCAGAAATTAATGCCATACCTGAAAAATCAGTATTCTTTTCTTTTTTCTGCTTATTATTTTGAGTAACAAACTGTTGGATTCCTTTCTCTGGGACAGTCATGCAGTTTACATCATGCTGAGCATGTGAAGCACCAATTGCGAATACTATCAACAAACAAGAAAGGTAACATTTCATGTCACTAATCTAAAGAATATGATTTAGCCCGTACCATTATTGGTTAATGATATTTTATAAACTGAGCCAGCCATGCAGTAATGCCGCTACAATTGCACCTAAAATAGGTCCGACAATGGGCACCCATGCATAGCTCCAGTCATTATTGGCTTTATTCTTCATGGGCAACATCGCATGCACCAACCTAGGCCCCAAGTCACGAGCAGGATTAATAGCGTAGCCTGTGGGCCCACCCAAGGATAAACCTATTGCCCATACTAAAAAAGCTACCGGTAATGCTCCTAATGAGCCTAGCCCTATAGCAGAGCCACTATCTGTAATAGAGGCATCGGTGAAATTTAATACAGTGAAAACCAGAACAAAAGTACCTACCAGTTCAGTAAATAAGTTTCTGAAAATATTCCTTATACCAGGTGCGGTGCAGAATACCGCTTTTTTTGCCTCTGCATCATCTGTTGCATCAAAATGGTCTTTATATGTAAGCCACACGGTAAATGCCGCTAGCATAGCTCCTATCAATTGAGCTCCGATAAACGGAACCACCTGCGCCCAGTCAAATGTGCCTGCCATAGCGAGTCCTATGGTTACTGCAGGGTTTAGATGTGCACCGCTATAAGGGCCTGCCACTACTACCCCTACAAAAACCCCCAGCGCCCATCCGGTAGTAATTACGATCCAACCGCCATTATTACCGGCAGTGTTTTTTAGTAAAACATTAGCCACTACACCACCTCCTAAGAGAAGTAGTAAATAGGTGCCTACAATTTCAGCTATAAATGGTGTCATATTATTGGGTCCAGAATTCTAATGCTTTAATTGCTTTATACCATCCCTTTATTCCTTTTTCAATTTCTTCACGTTCTTGCGTAGGCTCAAAAGCGATATCGGTTTGCCAAATGTCTTGAATTTCATCTAAACTATCCCAATATCCGACAGCTAATCCGGCAAAATATGCAGCACCCATAGCTGTAGTTTCTATGATTTGAGGGCGTATGGTTTTGGTATTCAGTACATCAGCCTGAAATTGCATTAATGCATCATTTACTGTTACCCCGCCATCTACTCTAAGCTCTGCAATGTCTATTTCGGCATCCTTTTCCATGGCTTTAAGTATATCCATAGTTTGATAAGCTATTGATTCCAATGCTGCTTTGGCTATATGAGCATCCGTAGTGCCTCTGGTGAGACCAAAAATGGTACCTTGGGCATCTTGATTCCAGTGCGGAGCTCCTAACCCTGCAAATGCAGGTACAAAATAAACCCCATCAGTATGCTCAACAGAATTAGCTAATTTCTCCACTTCTGATGATTTGGAAATTATCTTCAAACCATCGCGCAGCCATTGTACTACGGCTCCAGCCACAAAAATGCTACCCTCTAGTGCATAGGTTACCTCATCATTGAGTTTCCATCCTACTGTAGTTAAAAGCTTGTTTTTCGATTTAATAGGCTCATTGCCGATATTCATTAGCATAAAGCACCCAGTGCCATAGGTATTTTTTACCATACCTTTTTGAGTACAAAGCTGCCCGAAGAGTGCACTCTGCTGATCTCCCGCTATGCCGGCAATAGGTATTTTGCTTGCAAAAACGGTGGTCTTTGTATGTCCATATACCTCACTATTACTTTTAACCTCTGGAAGCATGCTCTTGGGAATTCCAAAGAAATCTAACAATTCTTGATCCCACTGCATGGTATTGATGTTATACAGCATGGTACGGCTGGCATTACTCACATCGGTAATATGAAGCTCTCCTTTGGTAAAGTTCCATATTAACCACGTATCAATGGTACCCATCATTAATTCTCCATTGTTGGCTTTTTCGCGTGCACCATCTACATTATCAAGAATCCACTTTACCTTAGTAGCACTAAAGTAAGAATCTATTACTAGGCCAGTTTTTTCCTTTATAAAATCTTCTTGGCCATCTTCTTTAAGTTCATTGCAATATTTGGCCATGCGCTTATCTTGCCATACTATAGCATTATAGATAGGCTTGCCAGTTTTACGTTCCCATACCACTACTGTCTCCCTTTGGTTGGTTATACCTATGGCCGCAATGTTTTGGCCATTTAAACCTTTCTTGGTTACAGCTTCTGCAGCCATGCCGGCTTGAGTGCTCCATATTTCTAGGGGGTCATGCTCCACCCATCCTGGCTGAGGGAAGTATTGAGTAAACTCCTTCTGCGCTACAGATATTATGTTGCCTTTTTTATCGAATAGCAAAGCCCGAGAGCTAGTAGTGCCCTGGTCTAAGGCTAAAATATATTTTTCCATGAGTAGTAATTAGTAGTTAACGTTTCTTCAATATATTACAAGGTGTATTGTTTAGTTAAGTTTTGGAATTTTTCAACATTATATCGCATCCAATGCTCATCTTTATTCAATTCTTCTGCCATAAGTCGACCTACCTCTGGAGCCATGTCATGCGCGGCTCTGGCATCTAGGAATAACGCACGTACCCTGCGAGCCAATACATCTTCTACGGTGCGAGCCATTTCATGCCTTGCCGCCCACACTACTTCTGCCTTTAAAAATGGTAGCCTTGGGCTCAGTTTTTCGCCCAGCTCTGGTTTTTCAGCAATCAAAGCCTGAAGCTTATCGATGTCACTTCCGTATACAGATAAGTGAGAAGATTCAGAAATGGATTTATTAGCTCCGTGAATAGGAAGTGTTTTAGTCTTACAATCCTTCTGTGGTAGTTTCCCAAGAGAAATAGCCTTATCGATAGTATCTTGAGCCATGCGTCTAAATGTGGTCCATTTACCTCCAGTAATAGTAACAAGACCTGACTTAGAAACCAAAACCTTATGACTCCTCGAGATCTCTTTTGTTTTCTGTGAGTCTCCTTTTGGGGCCGCCAAAGGACGTAAACCTGCGAATATGCTCAGTACATCCTTTCGTGAAACTGACTTGTTTAAATACTTATTGGCGGTGTTGATTATAAATTCTATTTCTTCTTCAAGTGCTTTAGGCTCTAGGCTGTGACTTTCAAGCAAAGTGTCAGTCGTTCCAACAACCACCTTATCATGCCATGGCACTAAAAACAGCACCCTGCCATCATCAGTTTTAGGTATCATAATAGCATCATCACCAGGTAAATACGATTTATCAAAAACCAGATGTACCCCTTGACTAGGTTTAATCATATGGCCTGCATTTGGATTATCCATTTGCATTATTTCATCAGTAAAAACACCTGTGGCATTAATAACTACTGAAGCATTAATATTGTAGAGCTCATTAGTTTCCATATCCTCCGCCACTACTCCACTGATCTTATCTCCTTGTTTTAATAAGTTTTTCACTTCAAAATGGTTGAGGATAGTGGCTCCATGCTCAATACACGTTTGAGCGACATTTACTGCCAACCTAGAGTCATCAAATTGTCCATCGTGATATACAACCCCACCTCTTAAATCCTCTTTATTGATAGTTTGCAGTCTCGCTTCGGTTGTCTTTTTATTGATATGAATAGATTTACCCAAACTCAACTTACCGGCTAGTATGTCATATACCTTCAACCCTACAGTATAAAATATGCCATCCCACCATTTATAATTAGGTATAATAAATTTTTGGTCATGAGCTAAATGCGGTGCGTTTTTTAACAGCAGTCCACGCTCGTATAATGCCTCTCTAACTAAATCAATATTCCCTTGGGCAAGATACCTAACCCCTCCATGAACTAGTTTGGTACTTCTACTAGAGGTTCCTTTGGCATAATCTACCTGCTCCAAAAGTAAAGTTTTGTATCCGCGGGTCACACTATCTAGTGCTATTCCAAGCCCGCTTGCACCACCACCAATAATTACCACATCCCAACTGCCATTGTCCTGTAACTTGCTTTTGATCGATGCCCTAGAATATATATTCATTTTCTTTCCTTTAATTTCGTTAAAGCTAATTAAATTTTACTAAAAACAAAACTATTCGAAGAATATCGAAAGTTAATGCCTTTACAAATTAACAGAACAGGAGCTATTTAGTTTTTTGAGTGATCAATTTTTAGTCTTTGGACATTCGAAAAGTTTCGTTTAATTTCGCTTTAACGTTAAACGCCATGAAGAGACATCAGGAAATACTAAATAAATTACAGGAAGACAAATATGTAGAAGTTGTTGAGTTATGTGAATTGCTTAACGTATCGGCAGTTACTATAAGAAAAGACTTACAACTATTAGAAGACAAAGGGCTGCTTTTTAGGACGCACGGGGGGGCTTCATTAGAAAACCCATACATAAAAGATAGGCCTGTGGTAGAAAAGGAAAAGATATATGTAACAGAGAAGTCTTCCATAGCATCTACTGGTGCTCAGATGGTAAAAACAGGTGATAGTATTATCATAGCTTCTGGCACTACCGTGCAAATGTTAGCCAAATACCTTAGCGCAGCCAAACACCTTACTGTTATTACTTCATCTGTTAAGGTTTCAGAAGTATTAGCAGGTTATGAACACATACAAACCCTTCAACTAGGTGGGTACATCAGGCATAGCTCATCTTCGGTGGTTGGGCCCTTAGCCATGCAAATACTGAAAGAAGTGAGTTGTAATTTATTGTTTTTAGGTGCCGATGGAATAGACTTAGAACATGGCTTAACAACCACGAACTTGGAGGAGGCTCACTTAAACAGAGAAATGATGAAATCAGCTGAAAGAACTATTTTACTTGCCGATGCGTCAAAATTTGGAAAAAGAAGTTTTTGTAAAATATGTGATATTAGCGAAGTAGATGAAGTTGTTACCAACGGAACACTTTCAAAGGCTGTAATCGATAAGATGAAAGAAATGGAAATAAAAGTTACAGTAGTGGAATAGTGCTATTTATCCTTTTCAACCTCAATCTGCATTTGTTTTAAGGCCTCAATATTTGTTTTAACCTGCTCTAAAACATTTTTAAAATTGTTTTCAAAAACCCCTAAAAAGCTCTTTTCGTCCATTAATTCTATTAGGTGGTCTTCGTAAGCCCTGCTAACAAATTCCATATTTACCTGTTGAAATTTCTCCAGCAAACTTTCATTTCTACGAATTAAAAGATCTAACCTTTTACACAATAAATCATTCTTGTCCTGAATGTTAGGCCCCGAAGATTTATATTTTAGATCCATATAGTAATTATTTGATTATTGTCTTTAGGTTAAAATAAGCTAAAAATATTTATAAATTCAATAAAATAATTATAAATATTTAAATAAGACTGAGCTAATGTCTTTAAGCTTAGTCATTTAAGTAGATACAACTACATAATACAACTTTTGTTTTAGGCCATGCTTTTTATTTATTTGGAATATTCCTGACGTTGTATTTAACATAAACAGTAATAATGAATATATTTACCCCTTATTAAGGGGAGGCTACGTAACTTGTCTATTAAACAATTTACAGTGATTTTCAATTAAGGCATCGCTAACCTTGGTCGAATGTAATTTTTATATAAATTTGCACTCCCAAATAAACGGCCCCGTAGTTCAATGGATAGAATAAGAGTTTCCTAAACTCCAGATACAGGTTCGATTCCTGTCGGGGCTACTGAAGGGGGTAATTGATTTAAAAAATCATTTACCCCTATTTTTTTGTCTTTATAATTCTCTGTTATATAGCGAGTTAGCACAAAAATTGAATTAACTCTTAAAGTTCGATAATCATCATTTTGCCTATCATATCGTATTCCGCTTGGAAATACTAGATTTTGCAATCTTAATTTACTTTCAAATGTTCCTACCTTCCACATATTCAGTATGTTAGAGGTTGTTTGAGCGATGCTATCTATTCTATTTTTCAGGTTCGATAAATTAATTTTGTATTTATCTAATTCCTGAAGTACAAGCTCCCTTTCTTTTTTGTATTTGGGAATAAATTTGTGATACATTTCATCTGTAATTTCCTTTAAGATAAATCTCTCTTCAATCGTATCGATTTTCTTCTGAACTTCTTTTAAACGCTTTTCTAATAATTTAGAATCTTGTAAAGTACTTTCGCTCATAGCATCTATGTAATACTCTAAAGCAAATTTTAATGGGGCTGATAGCTGAGGCAAAAGCATATATTGAGATAAAAATTTCTCAAATAAGCTATTCATTGCCTTAGCGCTCCTATTACACTTACAGCCTTTACTATTGCACTTATAATAAAATAAACCTTTACTCTTCACTTCGTAGCCAGTTAATGATGTTCCGCATTTATCACACTTTACGAAATTTTTAAGAGGCACATTTATTAGGTGTTGTTCGTTTTCACTTTGCTTATATCCTTGAGGGTTACCTTGAAGAACCTTGTTGGCCTTTAGAAACAGCTCCTTGCTAACTATTGCAGGATGCCTCCCTATTTTCATCTCCCCATTAAGTGCCGAGTGTGCGATGAGCCCACAGTAAAAAGGGTTTCTGAAAATTTTTGATAAGTGCTGCGAGTATAATTTCACTCCTCTATTACTTAGCAGCTTTAAGATATCTTCACTCGTTTTCCCTTGTGATTTCCATATAAATGCCTGCTTGATCAGTCTGCCATTTTCATTAATGATATATTTTTGATTTTTCTTGAAACCAACTTGAGTATAACCAAAAGGACAATTGCCTGTCCAATAACCATTGGACAAGTGATCTCTAATTCCGTTTTGACAGCGTTCCTTTATAACTTCTTTTTCATAATTGCTAAACAAAAATTGAAGATTCTGATTCAATCCTCCCACAGCCGTTGTAGAGTCACCTGGTTGTGTCACTGAGTGTATTATATGTCCCTTGCTTTTAAGTTCTTCCGCAAGAGATATTCCGCCAGCACCAGACCGTGAAAACCTATCCACTTTATAAACTATAATGTTGGATATTTTTCTTTTGCGAACAAAATTCAGCATTTGCTTCAGCGCTTCTCGCTCTTCAGTAGAGGCGCTTTCACTTTTACCTCCAAAGCATTCCACGAGATTAAGCTTACTTTTTTCAACGTAATCTAAGCAGAACTTCATTTGAGATGCCAAACTTGTGTTATCTTCCTGCTCTTTGGTGGAAACACGAGTATAGATTACACATAAATCATTCTGAGGAATTTTATTACTCTTACTTTTTTTAGAGAAGTGTTTTTCAAATAGTGTTAGGTCTTCAGTTGGCTTCTTACTCATAGCTTAATTATTTTTCAATATCATATCAGCAAAAATGGCGGCAAGTTCATTCAGTGATGATGTTATTGCTTCTGCTTCAGTCTCACTTAAATCCTCTAGACCATCGAATGTTTTCAATTTCTCAGCCGTTAGTTTTTCTTTTTTATTATTTGATTTCAATGTTTACATGGTGGTAAGCACCATCTTGGTATTACAAGTGAAGTGCTTCTGCATGTGTTGCCCTTCTATGAAGGTAGTTATAATCGCACTTTTACGGTATTAGTTAATGAAGTAATTAACCCGTCATGCGTTTTTACTTCGATGTTTTGATAAGCGGAATCTTGGAGTATATCCACAATTCGTCTTTTTACATCTTGTTTTTTGGTTAGCTCAAGACTATTCATTTTCTTTTTCTTAAAATGAATGGTAATGCTATCATATTCCCCCGAGCCTATTGTTTTAAGTAATTTCATTTCTGCTGAGGTAAATATATTGAGGTATGATAGCAGGTAATCAGAGCCTTCAGATAGGAAAGAATCTTTGACTGTTTTGGAAATACTCACTTTCACATGAGTGTCAAATGCTACTTTACGCAAGTCTTCCTCATCTAATATGTCAGTCTTATTTTCGTACCATGGCAGCCAAGTGCCATCAGTAAATAATAAAAGTGATATTGGTAGTCTGTGTAGAATAGTTTCACATACAAGCTGCGTGAGTAGATTAAAACTCAGGTTGTCATTTTCCTCATCTAATACTTCCTCACTATAAATCAACTCTTTTAACTGTTCTCGCTCACCTTCATCAGTAAGCTGGTTGATGAGTTCAGGATTAGCTTTAAACATCTCTTGGAGAATAGAAATAGGAATATCCTCAAAGAGGTCTTCTTTCATAGCTTTTATAGTGGCAGGCGCTATTCCCATGGCTATTAATTCTCCTAAAATCTTTACCCAAATGAACTCTATGTAAGTGAATTTCTTATGGCCTTGATCTTTATCCCAATAGTTATCCAGCACCTCTTTCTCCGCCCATCTTTTTAGTAAAAGGGATAAATAACCGGTCTCTTTCACTGTAAATGATTTGTTTTGGGTCATCTCCTGATGCAGCTGGATGGCCAGGGCTAAACTAGCGCCTCCAAAGTAACTGTCTAATTTCTTATCCATGATCAATGATAAGAAAGAAACAATTTAATTTCAAAGATATTTTAATAATTATTTCAATTTGTAACAATTATTAAAATACATCATGCTCAATGTTCTGCTGTTCAATAACCATGATATATTTTTATAGGTCATTTTCTTTAAGATTGTAACAGGTTTTTTCCGGACACGACCCTTACTTGTAAACAAAGTCTGTTTACAACCAAGTTTACAGCCTGTTTACAGGTTATAAACGCCATGTTTACATCAAAAAACAGCCTATCCTTGCTGAATTTTCCTCTCTCAAAGTTGGGTTTACAGCATTAAAGGTGAATGAAGTTTACTTAGCCACACCTGCGAATCTCATTATTTACCTTTATGGTCATTGATAGCTATGGGCTACATTTCATTAAAAGATACAGATTCATAACATCGTTCCACTCCCGAAAACTTAATTCACAGATAACTAACGCGCTAAAAACACATTATTACACTTTATTACACATGATTACAAATAACAATCATGATTAAATAAGAAGAGCTCCAGAGTAAAAGCTGAAATCTATCAGATTATAAACTATCCATTATTAAAAATGAATTTAAACGTATATAAAACGTGCTAAAACCCATGTAATAAAGAAGCCTCAATATTTATATATCAGAGGTGAAGCATTATAATTTTACTCATACTTACCACCCCAAAACAGCGGCTTATATGCCCATAAATCGGGTAGATGTAATTTTGAACTACTAGTTCAGTCACTCTCTCAAATGTTGGCTTTAGACGTTACAGAGGTAATTAAGGTGTGGTTATGAAATTTCATTTTTCATGAATGGCTGGTAATATTGTGCATACTAAAATTACAACTATGAAAATCACCAAAATTCTTATTGCAGCGATATTATTTGGCTCATTATTAAGCTTTTCTGCATGCTCAGATGACTCTGAAAATATAGTACCTAAGGTAAAAAATGATCAAGCAGAAAATTTGACTACCGGACCTGGCGGGATTAGTATAGGACCTAAATAATAAGATTCCTTGAAAAATAATTCAACGTAAGATTATACTTTATATTGGTTTGTTGAACAATGAGTTTGTTGGGAGCTTTGAAGCACTTAACCTATAACCTCAGCCAGTATGAAGTATTCTTTACTTGTATTAACATTAATAAGTTTAATTGCCTGCTCAAAACACAACATTGAACCAGAATTAAACTTATCTTCTAACGCAAGTGAATTACATGAATTATTGAATGATAAAAATCTGACCAATACTGAAAAATTTCAAGTATACAAAAAGCTGCATACTTCTACATGGAGTAAGGATTTTGATCAAACTTTAAGCTACTTAAATAAAGAAAAAGAATTAGCTGAAGAAATGGATGATCAAAAAATATTGGCTGACACGTATTTCAATATTGGGCTACTGAAATTAGAACACAAAGACCTTATTAATTCAACTGATGCCTACCTACAGTCATTAAAACTTTATGAATCACTTAATTTATCAGAGGATGTAGCAGATGTGATTAATAATTTAGGAATCGTATTCCTAGAAGGTGGCAACTATATTTATGCTATAGATTTTTTCGATACAGCCATCCCAGTTTATAAATCAAAAGGAAAATTTCAAAATCTGATTTTATCAAATTATAATAAAGCGATATGCCTATATAGCATGCCTGACCCTCAATTTTTATCCAGTGAAGAACATTTCAAGCAAACACTGTTACTAGCAGACCAACTGCCACAAGATTTAAAAGAGAGTTATTTCCATTTGATATATTACCAAATGGGCGCTATGTTTTATAAAAAAGGTGAATACCAACAGGCGATAAATCATTATACTGAATCTTTAAAATTCCTCAGTAATCAGCCTGAAAAGGAGTTTTATATTTATGCTAACCTAAGTGAAGTAGAAACCGCTTTAGAGAATTACCAGATGGCATCTACATATATGACGGCTGCCCTAGACATTTCAGAAAAAATTGATATAGATAAGCAAATTTTAACGGGAGCGCTGAACATTCAGGGTAAACTATTTCAGGCACAAGGCCAACATTCAGAGGCGATTGCCATTTATGAGCATGCTATAGAAATCTCCAATAAAGATGTCATCAATCTACCATTGCAAGAATCTTTATCGCAAATACGCACCTCATTTGATTATTTGTACGCTTCAGGCAAGAACTTAGAGGCGAGCCATTTATTAAATACACTGGCATATGACGATATCCAAGATCACCTTTTAAAGGATTTAGAGAAAAAGACAAATTTCAACGCGCTGAACGAAGCATTAGTGCGCACCATTCAGCTTGATGAGCAGAAGCAGCAAACAGCTCAGGAGGCTGACTATAAATTGATGTTTATTATTGCCTCAGTATTGTTATTGCTTATTACTGTGGCATTTGTTTATAAGTGGGTACGTACTGATAAAGATTTGAAAAGACTAAGAGGTAGGCTTGATGTGCTCAGAGAAATGGTGTCTCTACCGCTTAATGGCTAAACTTCAGAAATTCGGCAAATTCTTCAAACTTGAGTTTTAGCTCCTCGTATTTCTCTGTAGTGGCAATGGCATGGCTAGCTACCTCAGCAGTTAATTGTGTAATTTGATTATAAATATCAGCAGTATGGCTTTGGTGATATTGCTGTTGTAATTGTTTTAGAGTCACCAATTTCTCCTTTAAAGCTTCACTGCTAAACACCCCTTCTTCTTGATAGGTAGTCACGGGGCGTTCAAAAAGATTATCGAGCGATACATGAAATAAGTCTGCCAAGATCATTAAAATATCCATTTCAGGTAAAGCCTTATTATTTTCCCATGTCGATATGGTCGCTTGCCTAAAACTCTTTCCCGTAACCTCACTGATCTTCTCTATTATTTGAGCCTGCGTGTAGCCATTCTTTTTACGTAATTCAGCAATTCTGTTGTTTCTTAATGCCACGAGGTATCTTAATTTATTCCAAAATCAAAAGTAATTATAATCCATCTCAATTGAAATGAACTACTGGTTCATTCCTTTGTCCTACCGGTAAAATTTGCAATTCTTTATTACATGAACTGCCATTTCAATTTACATACAAAATGGCACTCATCATTAAAACCACAAACAAAATCAACAAAACCGCATATTTAATTACCTGAGATGAATATTTAATAGTTTCAAGCGTATATTTGAATTATAAATTAAAACGAATAATAAATAAATACAAACCCATTCAGGTGGCTTTACAACAAGTGGTAGAACGAATCTTTTTATTAGATGAGGTGATAAAGAATGGAGAAACAGGTAGTGTGAGTGAGCTTGCCGATACCCTTCGCGTGTCAAGCAGGCAAGTCTATAACTATCTGGATATTTTAAGTGCGATAAGAGGTAGAATCAGGTTCAACAAAACTACCGGAAGCTATGAATATACAAAGCCCAAAAAATAATCGGTTTAGGTTGAAAAGTCCCTTCGTTGCAGGGGTGCAACGAAAGGCATCCTTTATGAATCATAAAGGTTATTCAAGCCCTTCAAACGGAAGGGCGGGTTTAGGTTGAACACCATTAGCGGCAGCGGCATGTAATCTGACAGCCGCTGCACTAATGGTCAATAAAAAGCTTATTGTAATGCTGATATAAGGAAGGCAGTGTGAGTTCTTCTCAGCACTACCCTCCATTTTCTACTAACTGCTAAAATGAATGATAAATCCTGAATGTCGGTGTTTGAATTCAGGCAGGCATGAAAGGTAAGGAGAAACGTTCCCTCCTTGCTGCTCATGCCTGATACATGTATTAACTATTGCCAAAGTCCAGGGGGACTAAGGATAAGCCTATCAGGGGAAAAGGTTCCGCCATTTTCCCCTAAGGCTTTGGAACAAAGAAGTTATCCTATTGAATAAATCAGAATCTTAAATTATGCAAGAAAAGGAAAATAGCCAATCCAAAGAGGTTAAGGAATTAAGAAACCTTTTAGATGCTTTTATAATGGATATGCAGAAGCAGCTGAACGCTTATATTGAGCTTAATACAGAACTAGTGGCCACTATCAATGAAAAGTGTTTGTATACCAGCCCACAGCCTAAGGAATTTCTGGCTGCCTTTGAAGGTGAATTTCAAGAGATGTATGATAAAATGCAAAATCATATCACCTTTTTAAAAAACTATAGCCATAGACTTCATCAATAAATTTCTTCATTTAAACCACATCACCATGACAAGTAAAACATTTAATGCTAATCAGTACGAAAGATTTTTATCAGTACACAATCAGCTTATTGACACCATGGAAGAGCTCTTTAAGCGGTATGAGGCAAGCCACATGGAATTTGCTAAAACTGTATATGACGAAGAACTCATGGCCATTATGAGTGATGCTCATTTCCTAAAGCCCTACGAACATCAGGTAACGATGCTCTATAGCCAGTTTAAAGAGCAAATCATTCAGCTCAAAAGCTTCAGGGGTATGGTGCAGCTAAAAAGGATGAAACAAGTTATTGAAGAATAAAAGGTTACCTTTTCATTTACCCAAGAATATAATAGCACTTTAATAACACTTATTGAATTTGAAATAAATTATTATTACAAATATTTTATTAAAATATAATTATTTTAATTGTTTGTTTGATTTATAATGATTTAATTCGAATGTATTTTTTAAACTTAAGGGTAACCTGACCATTACTCCTACTTTTTTGATATTATAATACTTGTCTTATAGAAACTGGCTTTTATGAGAATATTTTACGAATTGTTAAGCAGCAAGAGCTTAATGGATTTACTACGCCTATTATTTTTAAGAGGCACACTGCTTTTATTGTTATTGAGTTTTTCACAATTCTCTTTTGGGCAAAATGACGGCCCGAATTATGGGAAAGGAAAATATCAAATTAAGCTTGAAGTAATAGAAGTATGTGGCTATGGGGGGCCTGATGGAGACGGCTTGTTGGAATATCGCTGGAAAATATGGAGCAAACTAAAAACCGAAGAAGACTACCAATACCAAGGTGGTTCCGGCATAGGTGTAGATGATTTTCCAAAAAGTACTTGCCTCAACGAAAGCAACAATAACTTACCAACTCGATTAGGAGAAGCATTGCCTTACACTGTTTATAGCGGGCTATATGATTATCAAGCCGGATTTACTTATGATTTTGATATAAAATTTGAGGGGTTTGAAAAAGACTGTGGTGGAGATCCCTTTTCTTATGATTCAGATTGTGGTGGTTGTAATGTTTGGGGGGAAAATTGTAGAGACGATAATGATCACCAAAGAGTACAGTTTGACGAGTCATTATCAATAGATGCACAAATTGGTTCAGGTATTTGGACTTATAATGCTCCAGAGATGGGAGGTAAATATAGTTTTAAAATACGCTATACAATTACACCACCCGTTATGCATAGTCCCTCCTTTTTCTACCCAAAAGATTTCAATGACACCCCCAACACTCCCTCAACTTCGAGTATTGTGTGTGGAACGAATGGATTCGATTATGGATATTTTATAAAATGGATTCCTGGCAGCTACCCTCTTCAGGGAGGTATCCAGAAAATAGAATGGTATGAAAATAAAAACGGAGCAAGACATACTATAGGATATAAAACGGTTGCCGATCAAAATTGTATCAATGAAATAGCTAAGGCATGCATATTATGTGGAAAAACAGAGCCTAAGGAAGGGGACTGCACTTATATATGTAATGATGATGAATGCTACAAAGAGGTGCCTATTACAGACCTTAAATACACAAAAATAGCCACTACTTATAGTACTTCTACTTATGGACTATATGCCATCAAACTACCAGTGCCAGAAGTGAGCAAGCATGAAACCAGGTACTATACTGCCAAGGTGTATTATTATGACAATGTTACTAATATATATTATAGTCAAGCATCAAGAGCCATTGACATTTTCCCTCCCCCTCCTAAAATCATAGGCTTGCCCACAGACCAAAATGAAAGGTTGTTTACAATGGATGACCCTATTTTTAATAATGAATATGCTGAAATACAGCATATTTTATGTACAGGAGATGATACCGGATATATTAAGATAAAGAAAATAGATGATAACCGAAATTTATATTTTACCCTTGATAATGATCATGGCGGTAATGCATCTCCTCAAACTCCAATTAGTGAATCTAACCCCGTGATTTTCGATCATTTATCTTCAGGAAAATATACGTTATACGTTGAAGTAAAAGATGAAAACAACACCACGCAATGTTATTCTGAAGATGAGATAGTCATTAAGCAACCCGATCGGCTTCCGCAGGCTTCAGCCGAGACTTATAAATATATTGGAGGCACTGAAGTATCTTGTTTTGAGTCTACTGATGGCATTATCACGCTCTCTGGTGAGGGAGGCACTCCTCCATATAACTTCAGGGTGCTTTCTTCCGATGGATTTGATGAGCAAAGTACGGATTCTGTTTTTACGAGTCTACCCGCGGTCGATAATACTCAGCAGTCCATCACCTATACCTATGAAATTAAAGATCGGTACGCTTGCCGCTATGAAGGCACTCAAGAGATTATACTCTCCAGGCCTGAGCCCTTATCCTTTACAGAAGTAAGTCCGGTAAATAATTATCCGAATCCAAATGATCCTTCGGAGAGTTATGATGTAAGATGCTTTAATAGTACTGACAGTCTCTATTTTATCCTCAATGGAGGCGCTACCCCGTATTCATTGTATATAGATGAAACGCTAAGAGGCCAAAGTGAAGGCGTATCTCATGAAGCATTTATTGGTGACTTGAGTGCAGATGTGAACTATGAAATATGGCTGCGCGATCCTAATGGCTGCGAATTATCTACGACTACCACACTCACTCAGCCGCAGCCTGTAATATTATCAGATTACCAGCTGATGGCAGCCTCCTGTTTTGGCAGTGCCACAGGAAGCATGGGGTTGAAAGGAAATCAGGGATTGCCCTACAGCCCTTACAGTTATGATTATACCATCACCCATTTAGCTGTACCTGAAAACCTGGACTTCCCTTTTGAGAAAACTCATGCTACTAGTGCACCTGTGGACAGTGCAGTTTTCGATGCGCTTATCTCAGGGGATTATCAGGTGATGATTGAAGATTATTATGGATGTAAAGGCTATGACACGCTTTATATGCCTGAACCTGATAAATTAAATACAGCATTAGCGGTATCTCAATTGATGTGTAAAGGAGATGACAATGGACAAGTCACAGCTACCATTGAAGGAGGCACTGCCCCTTATTACTTACAATGGCAGGATCAATATAAACAAGTGATGGCTAAAGACACTCTGGAGAATAACAACGAAGGAGCAAGTGTTGAAAAGCTTACAGCAGGACTTTACTATTTAGTGGTTCAGGACGATAACGGGTGTAGTTATCCGCGTTCAGGAAGTCCGTTTACCATTGAAGAGCCAGCGGTTGCATTATCGCTGTCCTATAATCAATTGACCCAAGCCAGCTGCTTTGGTTTTGCCGATGGCTCTATCAGTTTACAGGCTTCGGGAGGATGGCGCAATGTACCCTATAAATATGGTAAACTGGGAGAAGCTGCCAATTATGACAATGCGGTGTATAGCCAATTGCCAGCAGGAAATTATAGCTTTTACGCGCAAGATGCCAAAGGGTGTACTGATACACTAAGCATTGATATTAAAGCTCCGACTGCCATGCAAGTGCAGTTAGTTGCTAAAAATGACATCACCTGTTATGGCGCTTCAGATGGTGCTTTTACGCTGCAGGCTACAGGCGGACAACCTCCTTATCAATATTCAATAGATAATGGCCAAAGCTGGAAAACCAGTGGAGCGTTTTACAATTTACCAGAAGGAGACTATCAGGTGGTGACTCTCGATAGCGCAGGCACTTGCCCACTTACGAAAGAAGTGCACCTCTCTTCTCCCACAGGCCTTACCATTAACTTAGTGCAAAATCAGGCTACCGCATGTCACATGGCCGATGGCGTAATAGAGGTAATTACTTCAGGGGGTAAGTCACCTTATTTGTACCGATGGGAAAATGCTCAAGGACAAACTGTAGGGGCTGCTGCTGTGCTTAGTCAAGTGGAAGCAGGTACTTATACGGTTTTCATTACCGATGCCAATGGATGTACACTAACAAAAACTTTTGGTATAGCCAATACCAATGCACCCGAGCCTGTCCAGATTGTTTCCTCTCCTGTAAGCTGTTATCAAGCCTATGATGGCTCGGTAGAAATAGTATTGAATGCAACAGATCAATTGATGTGGCCTGATGGAAGTACCCAAGCCACAAGATATGATTTGGCTTCAGGGGATTATTTGATCCAACTTGAAAATACAGCAGGGTGTAAGAATTATTTTACCGTTACAGTTGAAAGCCCTGAACCAATAATCATTTCAGATCAAAGTACGCCTCCTTCCTGCCATGGGTCTTGTGATGGAGCCATTTCAGTGAGCGTAGTGGGTGGCTTTGGTGCTTATAGTTTGCTTTGGAACGATGGAGTAACTGGTAGTGAAAGAACTGACCTTTGCTGGGGCAATTATAGCATCATAGTTACTGATGAAAATGGTTGCAGTGCTGAATACAGTGTGGAGCTTCTCAATCCTACCCCATTAACTGTTGACCTTGGTGATAGCGGCACAATATGCGAAGGGCAAGGTACTGTACTAGATGCAGGACATGCTGGCAGCACCTATGAGTGGAGGTATGAAGGAGTACTTGTGGGCACAAAGCAAACTTTGTCAGCAACGCAGGCAGGAGAATATAGTGTGGAAGTCACTGACTTTAATGGCTGTAAAGGCACCGGACAATACACTTTAGCGATCAACAATGAAATACTTCAAGCAGAATATTTAGTGCTTACCGAAGCCATTGCCGGGGATACAGTAGTACTGGTCAATGTATCTTATCCGGAGCCATCTTCTTCGTCTTGGGAGATTCCTGAGGAAGTCATCACGCTTGAAAAATACGGATATCATCAACAAGTGATTTTTCCAAGACCAGGAACATATACCATCACATTAAACACTTCCCTGTCAGGCTGTGAAGCCAGTATGACCAAATCAATAGTGGTAAGTGATAAGGATGGTGTTTTTACCCCTGATAAGTTTGGCTATCAAGGAGAAACTATTGAATCCTTTGAAATATACCCCAACCCTAATACCGGAAAGTTTACTGCCAGTGTCAAGTTGCATAAGGCTATGGACATTCAACTTAGGTTTTTACAGTTGCAAGGACAGGGAGAGATAGACCTGCACAAGGAAAGTGGGCAGCAGGAATATGACATTCCTTATGCCTATGACAACCTCAAAACGGGAGTCTACTTCCTTATTCTACAGGTTGAAGACCAAACCGAAACATTAAAAATAATCATAGAATAAACATTAAATGGCTTTAATGAATATGAGAAAAGGAGTAACACTACTTCTGGCTTTGGTAGCTCACGTCTATTTACATGCCCAAAGCTTCACCTTAGTAGATGACAAGCTGCCTGACCTTGGCAATGGAGCAGCTACTTGGGCTGATGTTAATGGTGATGAGTGGATGGATGTGATCATGATGGGCATTGGAAATGACAACACCAAGTATACTGATATTTATATCAATGATAAAGATGGCACTTTCAGCCCAATGGGCACTGGTTTCCCTGGTTTATCTGACGGTGACATTGAAGTATTTGACTTCAATAATGACAATAGACCTGATATTATACTCTCCGGAGTGAATGAGGCCAACCAAATGCAAAGCACCATTTACCTGCAAGAAGAAAATGGTCAGTATGTTTTGCTACAGCCTTTAAAGGGGCTTGGCTATGGATCGGTAAAATCAATCGATTATAACAATGACGGAAATGCGGAAATATTAATTAATGGAGTAAATAATGAAGGCCTTAGAGAAACCCTTCTGTATACATATGAAGGCTCAAACTATGTGGAGAGTAACCTCACTTTTGAAGGTTTAAGCCAAGGCAATATCTTAATTGCTGATTTCACCAAAAATGGCTGGCAAGACATCATTATCAATGGCCTTGATAACAACAATCAGCCCGTAGTGATTTATTATCAGAACAACCTGGGAGAATTTACCACTACAGCCACTTCATTACCAGGCTTAGCTTCTGGAAAATGGCAATGTGGAGACATTAATCAAGATGGATTCACCGACTTATGGATCAGTGGCATCCGCTATGGCACCTATTACAATCAGCTTTACCTCAACACCACTGGCACTAATTTTCAACTCCACCAAAACCTGGAGGCTATAGCATTGAGTGTTGGGGCTTTTGGTGATTATGATAACGATGGTGATTTAGACTTATATTTTAGTGGCTTGCAAGGACAAGACTTCATCGCTAAGCTGTATAACAACGATCAAGGTAATTTTATACAAAGCAACACACCACTAGCAGGTATTATTTCAGGAGAAGCATCATGGGTTGATTACGACAAGGACTTGCAAACAGACCTTTTTGTGACAGGGTATTCTGTAACTTCATCAGTAAGTAGTTTATACAAAAACAACCTGAGTAACACGAATCAAAAGCCTACCCTTCCTGAAGGGCTAACGGTAAATACAAAGGCCGATACAGCTGTATTTTCATGGACAGCGAGTAGTGATACTGAAACGAAGGCACTAGGCCTCACCTACAAGCTGTACTTAGGAAGCAGCCAAGGCCGTGGAAATATCAAAAGCAGCCTGACTAACTATAAGGACGGCACATCATACCTGCCTACTCTAGGTGATATCTATAAGAATGAATATGCCATTAACAAACTTAAAGAAGGACAATATTATTGGGCGGTGCAAGCTGTAGATCAAAGCCTTCAGCATAGCGCTTTTAGTGAAGAGCAGCAGTTTTATATATGTTATGATATTGCTATTGCCCAGCAGCGGTTACAATGTGGCCGCGAAGTAATGCTGACTTATGAAGATAAAAAGCAAGGAGATGTAGTGCACTGGTACCTTAATGCGAAAGAGACCGCCTTCTCTAGTGAAGATACGGTTTATGTACCTGGAGATGAAAACGTAGAAATTACATTAAGCGTTGAGCGTGCTTTAGGATGCGTGAAAGAAGCATTTACTCAGGTAATAGCCAATCCTACCACCATCATCAATAGTGGTGGCGACCAAGCCATGTGCATTGGCGACACCCTTTTATTAGGAGGACATCCCACAGCATCAGGAGGCTTACTGCCTTATCGCTATGAATGGTTTGGAAAAAACTTTGTTAGCAGTCAAGATATAGCCAACCCTCAAGTAGCCCCTTTATCTTCCCAGCAATATCTTTTGAAAGTATATATGGAAGATTGTCTGGTAGATTCCGCTCAGGTAGCCATTAGGGTGAATGCCTTGCCGCAGGTTGATGCAGGTGACAATATCTCGGTAGGACAAAATGAAGTGACTTTACTCACCGCCTCAGGGGCTCAAAGTTACCTTTGGTCTAGTGAAGCCCTGCAAGATGTATGGAATACTAATCCATTAGAGATTAGGCCACAAATAAGCGCCTACTATTATGTGCAAGGAACAGACACTAATGGATGTAGTGCCACTGATAGTGTACAGGTACAAGTAAAAGCAACACTATTTATCCCCAATTACTTTAGTCCAGACAATAATGGCAGCAATGATATATTTCAAGCCTATGGCACTGGCATTAAAGAAATTCACCTTGAAGTGTATGATATCTCTGGCAACACACTCATAAAGCTTAATAGCTTAGAAGAGTTTTGGGATGGTACCTATGAAGGGCAAAAGATGCCGTCTGGGCTCTATGTATGGAAGCTGGAAGGGACGTATGTTGATGGAATACCCCTTTCTTATCAAGGTAAACAACAAGGAACATTTAGACTAGTGAGATAAGATGATGAGAAAGCTTTACTTAATACCGATATTGTTTTTAGTCTTAGTGAGTGTTTCCCATGCGCAGCAGCTCACGTATAGTCAATTTGAAAGGGCTGGCATCCTCACCAATCCTGCATGGGCAGGTCTACAAACCTCATGGCAGCTGACAGCACAGTACAGACAACGTACGCTCACTAACGGAGAAAAGGCCAGTGAATCAGCCGTGAATGGACAATTTCCTCTTCTTAGTGCAACAGGAAAAATTAAAGGTGGTATTGGCCTTGCGCTGATGCATGGACAAACAGGGACAGAGACACAATACATCACTAATGGCCTACAAGGGGGTTATGCTCATCACATCCACCTGAACCCACACCAAATACTTAGCCTTGGAGTGAATGCCGCATGGCACCAACAATATTTTAGTGAGGGCGCTATTTACACCGCCAGTCAGTGGGACAGTTACTATGGCTTTGATCCTAATTTACCCACAGGTGAAGTCAATGGCTTTGATAAAACAGGTTACCTGTCTATATCAGGTGGCTTGAATTGGGGATTACATGATGATATGGGGCGGAATCGTGCTTATTTAGGAGTCAGTGCCTACCAGCTCAATAGCCCTGAGGTAGCGTGGGGCAATAGCGACTATCAGTTATCACAAGTATACAGCGTTCAAGGTTACTGGGCACTTTTTGAAGGAGTACAATGGCAAATTGGCCCAGCCGCACATTATCGATATGAAAACAACAATCACTTTGTACAGTCAAGGTTAGTGGCCAGAAAATATTTCGAGAACAAAAATCCCTTTGATATCATAAAAGATGGCTACATAGAAATGTACGGAGGCTATAGAGACCAAGGACAAGTTGCCCTTGGCCTACAAATACAGCAACCACAGTTTGCTGTAGGCTTTAGCTATGAGGTGCCTACGGGCAGTTATGGCCAAATCACAGGCAATAGCTTAGAAGTGAGTTTTACTTTTAGAGGACTTTTGAAATCAAAGACTTCTAAAACTACAACTATAGCCCCTTCGGAATATCAGGTCGGCTCAGTGAAAGATATTCAGTTTGAAAGGCCTGAGGCACAAGCTGAGGAAGGAGAAAATGTAACGGGTAACGTGAGTCAAACGCCACGCACAGCAGCCGATTATCACATTGCTTTAAGGAAGGATTTTAAATTCGGCTTTAACAAAAGTGAACTGGATAATGAGGCTACCGATTATCTTGATGAGATTGTAAGTCTGCTACAAGCACAGCCCTATACATATTTAGAAGTTATTGGTCATACAGATGATGTGGGCACTGCCAGTGCGAACAAAAAGGTGGCTATGCAGCGAGCTCAGGTGGTGATCGACTACCTGATCAGTCAGGGCATAGATGCCAAACGCCTGAAGGCTACTTCTAAAGCAGATAAAGCACCATTAGTCGCCAATGATTCAGAAGAAAATAGAGCGAAGAACCGTAGAGTAGAATTTATTATCTATGAATAAAAAAATAATACTACTCTTGTGTCTCACCTGCTGCTGTCTGCTTGCCAAAGCTCAGGATTTGCAGCAGGTAGGTAAAAGTGACCCCTTAAAGGTAAATGGAGGAATAAGTCTGAATCAGATTTTTTACGCAGTCCATGGTATTGATCAGCGTAGAGACCCTTATGCTTATTATTTAACAGGACAACTGGCCTTTAACCTCTATGGGTGGAGTGTGCCTTTTTCGTTTAGTGTCTCCAACCAAAATACCAGCTTTCAGCAGCCTTTTAATCAGTACGGGTTACACCCAAAGTACAAGTGGATTACGGCTCATTTAGGGTGGAGTAGCATGAATTTCTCCCCTTATACCCTCAACGGGCATCAATTTTTGGGTGCTGGAGTAGAAGCCACTCCCACTAATAAATGGAGCATTAAATCCATGTACGGAAGACTTATTAAAGCTGTAGAAGCGGATAGTCTGCAAGAAGCGGCTTTTCAGCGAATGGGTTATGGCCTACAGCTAAAATATGGTGAAGGCAACGACTTTGTGGCCGGCACCTTGTTTAGGGCTGCTGATGATGCACAATCGTTAGACAGCATTCCTGAGGGCTTATTTCCAGAAGAGAATTTGGTATTGAGCATTAGTGCTAGCAAGAAACTCATAGACCAGTTGAGCCTCAGTGCTGAATATGCTACCAGTGCCCTTACTCGTGATACCGGTGTAGAAGAAAATAGCAATAGCCCCTTTCCTTTTAATAGTGCAGGTGGATTGTATACCCCAAGGTATTCATCCAGCTACTACCACGCCTATAAGGGAGCACTTAATTATCAGGGAGCAGGGTATTCTGCTGGGGTGACTTATGAAAGAATAGATCCGGGGTATAGAACCTTGGGCGCTTATTATTTTAATAACGATTTAGAAAACATTACCGCACAGGTGAATTGGACAATGTTTGGCGGTAAAGTAAACATGGGTGTAAACAGTGGTTTACAACGTGATAACCTCGATGACAATAAAGTTAGCGCCATGAGGCGTTGGCTGGGTGCTATCAATGCTACCTATAGTCCCACGCAAAAGCTTAACCTGAATGCCTCTTATTCTAACTTTCAGACCTATACCAACATCAGGTCTCAATTTGATAATATTAATCAGTTGACTCCTTATGATAACCTAGACACGCTGGACTTCACCCAAATATCGCAAAATGCCACCTTGACGATGGTATATATGCTTTCTACAGGCAAACAAAAAAGAGAAAGCCTGAATGTGAATACCACCTTTCAAGATGCTTCAGATGATCAAGGTGGAGCAGAACAAAACAGTGGCACAAGGTTTTATAACATGAATTTGGCCTATAATATTAGCTGGGTGCCACTCAACACTTCGGTGGCTATTTCTTTAAATGGATCCAGAAATGAAAGCGCGTTAACCAACGGCACTATGATAGGCCCAACCATAGCGGTAAGGCGTACTTTTTTTGAAAGAAAGCTGAATACGACTCTTACCCTTGGGGGGAATAACACCTATCAAAATGGGGCACTAGCCAATACAGTAATCAATCTAAGGGTGAACGGCAATTACACTTTAAAGAAAAAACATAACATCAGCTTAAACATGGTGATGCTTCGAAGGACAGTGGAGATTGCCACAAGTCCAGACTTTAGTGAGTTCACCGGAACACTTGGATATAGCTTTAATTTTTAAACTCAATTAATAGAACAGATGACAATGAATCGATTTTTAAAATTTTCTTCCTTGGCGCTTATGGCAGCCTTGACTTTTACTGCTTGTAGTGATGATGATAAGGATGAGATCAGCCCTGAAGATGAAAAATTAAATTTACTCACTTCTACAGTTTGGTACGAAAACAGGTTTATCACCTCTGTAACTCCTGATGGAGAATTGGAAGATTGTAGGAAAGATGATGAGAACCGTTTTTTAACTAATGGCAAGTACACTTATACGGTGATGGGAGACTCGTGTGATCCAGAAAGAAAAAATTACGAAGTACTTTGGACGATTAATGAAACCATGGATACAGTAACCTTTACCAATGGAGACAACTCCGAGGATCAAATCATTATAAAGCTCAATGCAGATACTTTACAATTAGAACTGCCATATAGAAAAAATGATGTTTCGTCAGGCTGGGTATGGGAATACATTTCAAAATAAATTCAACAAATAAAATAATCACATGAATCGATTTTTAAAATTTTCAACTCTAGTAGTGATAGCTGCCATGACCTTCATTTCTTGTAGTGACGATGATGGCGATAATGAGCCTACCCCTTATGATCAAACGCTTATCTACTTGACCAACAATAGCACAAAATCATGGCAACTTATAGAGTCTTATGAAGATGGTGAAGATGTAGGGGTTACGGATTGTTATGAAGATGATATCTATCTTTTCAATGTCAACTTAAGTTTATCTGTCATTCATGGAGATAATGATTGCGACAGCAACAGCAATGAAGATTATTCAACACCCTTTTCTCTTACAAAAAACGGTAAAACAATTATTCTCACTGACTTGAATGAGTCGCATACGCTTTCACAGATTGATGAAGATGAGATGACTTGGTCTTATAAGGGGTATGATGAAGATATTGCCGATACCGTACTATTTGAAAGTGTTTTTAAGGCTCTTTAATAATTTATTAAGCACAATATTATTTTTATGAAAAGGTTTCTGCTCATTATATTATTTATAGCATCAGTAATTTCAGGGAACGCGACTCCAGTTGATTCCCTGTCACATTCCACTTTTGGGAAAGACTTACCTGTATCACACAAGGCCAGTTATCATCAGATGAGTGTGAGTAAATATGCCAATGTAATGAGCAGATCCTTCGATTTGCCCACCCTTGAAGCTTTAGATAAAGATGTAGACTTTGGTAAAACTCCAATACTCTTAAGTGATACTTTGGAAGCAGAGCGACTACGTGCCTTTGAAGTGGATCATTATGTAAAAGAAAATAAAAGGTTTGTAGAAACCTTTGATGAAACCCTCATCCTAGATTTACCAGTAGGTATTAAAAAGACCATTGGCAATTTAAAATACACCATTGTAGTTAGCGGTTTTGAAATGAAGCCTGATGGTGCTTATCTGAGTGCTTACATGATTTTTGAAGTGCCCGATAGTGATGAAAAGCTCGCTTTTGGCGGTCATAAAATAAAATTCAGTAAAAAAGGAGGCTTATCTAACGGTGCTCAGCTTAGGCTACTGGGCGCGCACAGTATGAATTTAGGCCCCAAGACCTTACTTACTTTATTAGGAAATAACACTTTTATTGAATGGGATTGCAATGGCTTTAAAGCTATGGGCATAGAGGCTGATGTAGAGTTTAGCAGAGACCTTTTCGTACCTGATTCTGCTGCTATCAATCAAGAAAAAAGAGTAAAGGGACATTTCTCTACTGTGCTTACAGATTGGAATGACATGATTGCTGAAATTACCCTTCCAGCCTTTCGTTTAAAACATTTGGATGGCTTCGTTTTCACTGTAAAAAAAGCCATTATTGATAACAGTACCCTGAGGGCTTTGCCAGGGATGAACTATCCCGACAATTATGAACTTGCTGCACAACAAGGATTATGGAAAGGAATTTATATAGAAGAAGTTTCTTTACAACTGCCTGCCCCCTTTACCAAAAAAGGGAGCAAAGAAAAAACTAAAATATCGCTTTATAATGCTGTTATCGATAAGCAAGGCCTCTCTGCCATTGCTGAGGTAAAGCGGCTCTTAGACCAAAATGAAGGGCGCATGGACAAATGGCCTTTCTCTGTTGATGCCTTTAGATTAAACATTGTATCTAACACCATCACCATGGCAGGCTTTGAAGGAGACATTAAGCTGCCGGTAGTAAAAGATAAGCCCCTAAATTATAAAGCCGTTATTGCAGCCAATAATGAATATACCTTTAGCGTATCAGGGCCTGCATCAGAAAAAATTAAATTCAATTTTATAGCGGGCACCGAGGTAGAGCTATTTCCTAGTTCTTATATAGAAGTGAGGATTAAAGACAATAAGTTTTTACCTAAAGCCAGCCTCAATGGACAAATGAATATTGGTGTGAGTAATGAACTCACAGTGACCAGCCTTGGTTTTGAACGCTTAAATTTACAGACCGTAGACCCACAGATTTCAATTGGAGGTTTCTCCTTTTCCAAAAAGTCTAAAGAAAAAGATAAGCTGGGAAGTTTCCATATAGGAATTACCGATATATATGGCACCACTACAAAAGATGAGATGAAGCTCTCATTTACAGCCATGGTGGCGCTGACAGGAGATGGTGAAGGCGCAGGAAGTTTAGGGGGGCAAGCTGGCTTTACTATCATTAGTAAGATGCAGGGGGAAGAAGAAGAAACTCCCGGTCTTTCTACAGAAACCCCTACAGCCTATCAGGCCCCTCACTGGGAATTTGATCGCCTTGAAGTGAGTAAAATCGGCATTGCCTTTGACCAAGGAGCCTTTGCGCTGAAAGGCTCTTTAGCATGGTTTAAAGATGACCCTACCTATGGCAATGGTTTTAATGGAGATGTGGCGATGAGTGTTATGCAGGGAGCCATTAGTGTTAAAGCGGTGGGGCTTTTTGGAAAAATAAACAATACTCACTATTGGTTTGCCGATGCACTGGCACCACTACCACCAGGCATGGGCTTTGGAGCCGTAGAATTTAATGCTTTTGGAGGTGGGGCTTTTTACCATGTCACACCTTCTACTAAGTCCACTTATGGCAGAGGTATGAGCCTTTCTGGTATTAACTATGCCCCTGACTCCACGGCAGGCTTAGGCCTGAAGGCTACTGTATTACTAGCTACGCCACAGCCAAGCGAATCATTATTTAATGGAGATGCTACTTTGAAATTTGATTTCAATGAAGGCGGAGGACTTAGAGAGGCTAACTTCAAAGGCAATGGTTACTTTTTAACCCCGATGATCACCATTAGCATGCCCGGACTCTCTGGTATGGTTGGGAATATGGTCAGTGGAATGGCGAACTCGTTGATGCCTAAAGCGGCCATATCTGCTCACATCGATATACAATATGATGTAGCGAACCGCACACTACATGGCAACTTTGAAACTTTTGTCAATGTTGCCTATGGCATCATCAAGGGCATTGGAGACAATAACAGGGCTGGCTGGGCAGTGCTACATGCAAGCCCCGATGATTGGTACATCCACGTAGGAAGCCCTGATGATCCTATCGGTTTACAGCTCTTAGGGCTCGTTAAATCTAAGAGTTATTTTATGATGGGTGATTACATTCCAGGTAGCCCTGCTCCACCGCAACTGGTACAAGAAGTACTGAATACCGGAGAAGATATGATGACCTATATGGATGACCTTAATGCGGTAGGCGAAGGACAAGGCATTGCCTTTGGCTCTAGGTTCGGGATGGACACCGGTGATAAGAGCTTTCTTATGTTTTATGGGCGTTTTGCTGCCACCGCTGGCTTTGATGTGATGCTGAAAAATTATGGTAGCACTACCTGTGTTGGCAGTAACTCTCCTATCGGGATCAATGGCTGGTATGCCAATGGACAGGCCTTTGCTGCCTTCATGGGTAAAATAGGTATTAAAGTGAAGCTGTTTGGCAAAAAACGAAAGCTAGAAATCCTTAAAATTGCCGCAGGCGCTATACTGCAAGCCAAGCTTCCAAATCCTTTTTGGATGAAAGGAGTAGTTGGTGGTGACTTCTCTGTGATGAATGGTCTGGTGAGTGGGCATTGTAAATTCGAAGTTACTATAGGAGAAGAATGTGAACTACAGGCCGGCTCAGTACTTGAAAGCCTCGCTGTTATTAGTCAATTGACTCCTGGAGAAGCAGAGAAAACTGTCAATGTATTTACTGCTGCCCAAGGGGTGTTTAATATGGAAGTGGATAAAGTCTTTCAAATGGTAGATTTGGATGAAGAGCGCAAGCTTTTTAGAATTAAGCTGGATGAAATCAAGATCATGGATGGCAACACTCCTTTAGCGGGTAAAATCAGTTGGAACAACCTTCATGATGTAGTTTCTTATAAAACCTCAGAAATACTACCGGGAGAAAAACAGCTTAAATTCATCGTGCAGGTGAGCTTTGAAGAAAATAAGAATGACACCTGGATACCTGTGGTCGTTAATGGAGAAAAGGTAATAGAAAGAAAAGAAAGCATGTTTACCACCGGCAAAGCTCCGGATTATTTGCCAGAAGAAAATGTGGCTTATAGCTATCCAATGAACGGTCAGTTACACTTCCACCCGAAAGAATATAACAAGGGGTACATTCATCTGATTAGTGGAATGAAAGCGCTATTTACACCAGCAGAAAACTGGAAACAAACCGGCCGCATAGTAACAAGTAATGGAGAGGAGTTGCCTTTTGATTTTACTTACGCCAACAATCAGGTAGATTTTCAACTGCCTGAAGGCCTTAACACCAACACCATTTATGCTATTGAGTTAGTGAATACACCATTATACACTTCTGATGGTATTGATAGCAATGTCGAAGAAGGAAATGTTAGCCTTACCCTAGGGAATAATGGCTCTACTGCTCAAACCAAAACCAAGACCGCCACAGGTACCATTCAGCAGTATCAGGAAAAAGTGATCTTTAGTGCGGTATTCCAAACCAGTCAGTATAATACCTTTGAAGATAAAATTAGAGCTATAAGCGTTAACAATACCTGGAGAGTGCCCATTAGACCTACAATCCATCAGCTAAAAGCGGCCATCACTAGTAATGAGACTTTCGACACTTTTGAGATCAATAGGGGTACTTATTATGAGCCATTGGTGAGTTTTAGTGCAGATCTGGATATTCCTTGGTTCAATAATATGATTAAGCCTTTAGCTTATCCTGCTCCATTCCCTATTGATGGATTAAACATAACACGTGCTGAAGAGCCTTATGGTATTCCACCTTATAAAGCCCTGTATATTAAACAAGATGATGAGGGCATGAGGCTGACTGAGGATATGGTGAATGGCGTAGTGCCGATGAGTTCACCGGGCAACAGCACCATCGTGTATAACCTGCCCTTTATCATGTATCAGGATTATTCCGAATTAAGGCAGCAGGCTGCTAACACTGTCAGCTATAGCAATGGCAGTGGTTGGATGGAGCGGATTATCACTACTCCTTTTCCAGGCATAGCCACAGGCACTACTTACAAGGTAGAAGTAGGATATCGCCTACCAGGAACGGATATTATTCGCTCTAGAGGCACCATCTCATTTATTATCAACTGATGAAGAAGCTACATAACATGAAAATATTGAATCTATTCGGATGGCTACTGGGCATAGTGATATTCACAGCACAGCCAGTTTGTGCCCAGCAGTCTTCCGCTAGTATTAAAGCTATCGCCCAGCCTGAAGATGGTCGTATTCTACTCAGGTGGGCACCTGATTCACCGGTAGCTTGGGAGCTACTCAATAAATATGGTTATACTTTAGAAAGGGTGACCATCACCCGTAAGGGCAAAAAGCTGGCCTCCCCTGAAACTATCAAATTATGGAGTACGCCTCATCCTGTAGCGGCTTTAGCAGCATGGGAAGCCTTGGTAGACAAAGATGATTACGCTGCTATTGCAGCTCAGGCCATTTATGGAGAGACCTTTGAATTATCCGACAATTACAGAAGTGATATCCTGCAAGTAATCAATAAGTCAAGGGAGCTGGAACAGCGGTTTTCATTTGCCTTATTTGCAGCAGACATGTCTGTAGAGGCCGCTCGTCAGTCGGCTTTATACTATGAAGATAAACAAGTGAAGGCAGGCGAACAGTACTTATATCGCATTCACAGTGCTGTGCCTGAAAATATTTTGAAGATCGCTTCAGGGATGGTTTTCACCAGCTTGGAGGAAGCCGTGCCATTACCCGTACCCGCTACACCCACTGCTGAATTCACTGACCTTATGGTTACCCTTACTTGGGACAGGGAAATTTACACCACCACCTACACTGCCTTTCAGGTAGAAAGGGCGACTTCTTCAGGTGAATTTACCCCCATCTCTGATATTCCATTTGTTAATGCCGCTAGCAATAAGGAGTTTCAACATGAGATGTATGTTATCGATTCCCTACCCCAAAACAATGTGAACTATCGCTACCGCATCAGGGGGCTTACGGCCTTTGGTGCCTATGGCCCTTATTCCGATGAGGTATCAGGTGTGGGCAGAGATGAGTTAGAGGCAAGCCCAGCTATCAGCGCTCATACTTTGGTGAACAATAAGGTAACGCTGCAATGGGAATTTGATGAGCGCTATAATTATCAGGTAGAGAAATTTCAATTATTAAGAGCAGAAAATGATCGATCAGGCTTTGAGTTGATCAAAGATAACATCGGGCTAAACCAGCGTAGCGTTCAAGACCTCAATCCACTGCCTACTAATTACTACCAAATCAACTTGGTAGGTAAATACGGACAGCAGTTGGCCTCTATGCCATATCTTGTACAACTGATCGATAGTATTCCTCCTGTAGCCCCACAAGGTTTGGCAGGAACCATGGACACCACAGGAATTGTAAGCCTACATTGGAAAGCTAATACCGAAAGGGATATGGAAGGCTATCGTTTATTCAGAAGCAATTTTGAAGATGGTGAATACATCCGTATCAGTTCAGCTACCATTGGTGATACGCTCTATTATGATACCTTAAGTACGAATAATATTACAGCACAGGTATACTATAAACTAGTGGCGATAGATAAACATTTTAACCCCTCTGTTTACTCCAAGGCACTGGAAGTAGAGAGGCCTGACAATCAGCCACCAGTGAGTGCGGTATTCACAAGGATTACCCCCACCCAAGGGAGCATCACCTTGGCATGGATACCAAGCAGTAGTGCAGACTTAAAAGACCAGTTAATCTACAGAAGAAGTGATGCAGACCCTCAATGGAGGCTGGTGCAAGTAATGGCTAAAGTAGATACCACTTGGAGTGATGCACAGGTAAGCCAAGAAAAAACGTATCAGTATACTTTGATCAGCATTGATCACTCTGGCTTGGAGTCACCACCATCGGTACCCCTTTCTTCTACACCTCTACCCGTAAAAGTGAGAAAGGGTGTAGAGAAGCTTTATTACCAACAGCAAGAAAATACCATAGTGCTAGGTTGGGAATACGAAGGAAAAAACATTACCCATTACATGATTTACAGGGCTGAGGAAGACGCTCCCATGAGCCCACTAAAAGCAGTAAATGCCGATAGTCATACCTATGTAGATACTCAAGTAGAACAAGGGAAAGTATATCACTACCGTGTGGGCATTGATTTTAATGATGGATCTACAGCCCAACTAAGTGATGAGATTATAGTAAAGGTTAATTAAAGCATTCATGAGAAAGTACATCTATAGCTTCCTTTTATTTTTAAGTTTATGCATGGGTTTGCGTGGCCTACACGCCCAGTCATACCCCGTACAGGCTACTTTTCAATTGGTGCCGCCCTATTCTTTATACCTTTCAGATTATGCTGCGGTAGACAATAATAAAATTGCGCTCAACCTCTTGCTGAAAGATTTAAACAAGCAAGATTTACAGGCACGCCTAAAATTAACTATTGAGGGAGTGGGCATTACCATTACCACCAGGCCTGACTATAGACCTCAGCCCCTCTATTTACAGGGCGGACTTCCTGAGATGCTGGGTGCCGCAGACCTAGCACCTTATTTTAGCCCTGAAAATCTTATATTTCAAGGCATCAGCAGAGACCGACTCACCAAAGGCAATGCACTGCCAGAAGGTTTTTACCGCATCAGCTTTCAGCTGTTGGAGTATAACTTGGGAGCAGAAGTTTCTAATATAGCTTCAGCCTCAGCCTGGTTAATGCTCAATGATCCTCCTATGATCAACCTGCCTATGAACGGTGAAAAGGTAAGGGCGCAGGAACCTCAAACAGTACTTTTTCAATGGACACCAAGGCACACAGGCTCCCCCAATGCTGCCTTTGCCACTGAATATGAATTTCAACTCGTAGAGCTATGGCCAGAAGGCAGAGACCCTAACAATGCCATACAATCTACGCCTCCTATTTTTGAGACTACCACTTATAGCACCTCTTTGATTTATGGCTTGGCCGAGCCTCCTCTAGTGCCTGGGAGGCATTATGCTTTCCGTGTGCGTGCCAAGGCGATGAGCGGCATAGAACAATTAGACTTGTTTAAAAACAATGGTTATAGCCAGGTACACAGCTTCGTGTATGGTGATGCCTGTACGCCACCTACTGTAGTAGAGGCCTCTACAGTGAGCAGCACACGAATAAAAGTAAGCTGGCAGGCCGAACCATACCAGACACAGTTTACGGTATACTATCGTGAAAAAGACAGTGATGAAGAATGGCAAACACAATCCACTTACCTGAATGAAGCTACTATTGATGGACTTACACCTGACCGTGAATATGAATTTCAGGTGAGTGCCTTTTGCGGTAGCATAGATGGAGGAAGAACGGCCACCGTTACTTCTGCTACCTCACAAATACCTGTGACCAACTATACCTGTGGTGCTGATCCGGGAGCCATAGACCTTGAAAATAAAAATCCTCTACAACAACTTGAATATGGACAAACCTTTAAGGCTGGTGATATTGATGTAAGGGTGATTAATGTGGAAGGATCTAATGGATATTATACAGGAAAAGGTCATGCGCAAATGCCTTGGCTCAACAATGTAAAAGTCAGGGTCATATTTGAAAATATCTATATCAATACTGATTACCAGATGATCAGAGGTACTGTAAAGACAGTCTTTAACGCTAACAGTCCCATGGTATTTGACCTAGATGGTGATGGTGTGCTACAAGAAGATGGCGGCAGCGATGATGCAACACCACCTTTTGAAGGAACTACCATAGAAGTAGATGGCGTAATTGCCAGTGTAAGCATCAGCGATGCCGGTGACATTATTATAGAAAAAGAAGATGGCACCACAAAAACCATTACCCCCGAAAAAGATGAAGCAACAGGAGAAAATATCCCTACCCAAATCACAGATGAGGCTGGAAATACCTATACCGTAGATAAAGATGGGAATGTAACTAAGGGAGCTGGCAGTGCAGGTGGCGGAGAGAGTAATAGTGTGGATGCTAATGAGCTGGATGATTTAGGAAAATTGATATTAAGTATAGTCAATGAGAGAATATTGCAACGCAGCACAGAAGATAAAACACTAGCAGCCCAAGTAAAATTAGCCAATCAAGACCTTGTGAAAACTACGATAGACATTAATAAAATAGACACCAAAGCCTATTCCAGTAACTTATCTGTTGAAAATATTGAGGTGAGTTCAGTGACAGTGACTGAAAGTGATTATTCCGATTTAACTTCCAAGCTTCCAGAGCTTGACACCTACTCACAGGCATCATCAGCCTATTTCAAAGATTTGCTACAATACCAATCTAACAAGCTGGCTTGGCAATATTTACTATCATCTAAAGAAAAGGATGCATTTATATCATTTCAACAAAAAATAGCTGACAGCATAAAGGCTGTATATAGCACTTATGCTGATTTTGAAAAGGAAAAAGAAGAAGTGCAAAAGGCTTTTATTACAGAAAGAATTAAAGAACTTGAAACTGCTAAAGTAAATGAGATACTTGATTAAAATACCTGAGCTGTTATTAAGCCTATTAATAGCCTTAATGGTTTTATGTGGTACGAAGTCCTACAGTACTTCATTTGACCACACAGAGGATAGTCATGATAGTTTTGGTGACAACTTCAGTAAGGCAATACATCAAAATGCAATAAATGATCTTGCTGGTAAGACTTTTAAAAACAATTACATCATAGTTGATGATCAATGGATAGAGCAGCATGGCAGTGTATTGAGCAATAGCAAACTAACTCAAATCAATAATACTTTGATTGAGTATAATACCACCAGTAATACAAAGTTTTATATTGGTTTAAGAGGGCTGGGTGCTTTGCCGGTCGTCAGTAATGATCAATACGGTGCTATTGCTTCTAATAATACGACAACATACCTCACTTCTACAGGTCAGGTCAATACTAATGACATTATAAAAGAAGCCATAGCTTATGAAAAATCATATGTGGGTACTATACTGGCTAAGCCACTATTATCTACCAGTGAGAGCCATGTGATTTTCACCTTTTCTCAATACTATACCGAACATCACACTATCAATAGTGTAGAAAGAAAAATTTATGGCTTGGGGAGTCATTATTACAACGCTAATGCAGCCACTCAAGGAGGATTATTAAAACAGCACTATGCTTCTAATAAAGAGGCATACAGTTTCATTAAGAACATAGAATATTCCCTTGAAAATTATGTGCATGCTGCCATTGAGATTCTCAAAAGCGCTCCTTATGATGTTGAAGTAGCAGAGCAACCTTGTACCCCTGAAATACAACAAAATTTACTTTCCTCATACGCCAATCATCCATGGCTTCAAAAAGGGAGTCCTTTTAAAAAGCTAATAGAAGATAACCCATGCTTACTAAGGGGAACTAAGAAAATTGGTGAGGGCTTGGGATACGAGACTGAGTGGATGCAGAATTTTAACCGAACTTTCGGAACGGCCAGTATGGCAGCTATGGTGCCAGCGGTAATTGGTGTTTTGGGGCCAGCGATTATTGAAGAATTAGGGGCTGAAAAAGCTCGTGATTTTGCTGTTGGTATGACAGTAGATGCTGCCCTTCAAACTGCATTTCTTGTCGCTTTTGATGGTGCAAGTGTTAGTGAGGCTGCAAGTCAGATTGACCGTTATTCTGTGTTGGCATCAGGAACGGAAGCGTTATATGAAAATACTTATTTTTCTGTATCCGTATCTTGTTTGCTAGACGGAATTACTGAAAACGGTGAGTTAGATAAAAACTTGACATTTGGACGATTTAGTAAAGAATGTGCTAGAGGTGCTTTAAGTGCTTACCTTACACAAAAAGCCCTTAAATTGGGCGGTAAGGTTTTTATGAGTCTGAAAAATATGGCTATTGGCAAGCCCGCTCAATTTGGTTTAGGGCTGGCCAGGCTAGGAATAGTAGAAACCAGCCAAGTAAAAACCGTTTGTGAATACCTAGGCTTAGATCCTAACCTCATTAATAAAATTATAGGGGCTTGCTTTATCGAGGGTACCCCTATCGTAATGAGTGATGGTTCAAGCAAATCTATAGAAAATATAGCTGTAGGAGATTATGTGAAGTCTTTCAATGTAGACACCAAGAAAATCTCCAGTGGAGAGGTAAAACATATATTCAAAAGAACTACAGGTAAACTATTAACCTTATATACGTCTCAAGATACCATTGTTACTACCCCAGAGCATAGATTCTATGTAAAAGACCAATGGGTGGCGGCACAATACTTATCCAAAGGAATGGAATTGTGGCCTTTAGCTAGTGGAGAAAAACAACAGGTAATAGAAATAGCAATAAAGGATACTTTAGTTACTGTATATAACTTTGAAGTAGCCGAATTAAATTGTTACTTTGCTGGCACATCAGGGGTATTAGTGCATAATGAGTGCGTAGTACTTCCTGATCACTTGATGAGTTATTTCAAACAGCTTGACGAGAGTGTTCAACAAAAGGTTAGCACTTTAGGAGACAGGGTAAGTGACTTCTTAGAAGATGCTCAAGGCAATAACAAATTGTTGGAGTTGGTCAACGCGTGGAGTAAACTTTTTGAAGCTCCAGATGCGATCCGAAAAAACATAGATCTTTTAGAAGATGTAACCAACTGGCCAAAGTCTTGGAAAATCACTAAATCTAGTGATGGAATGATCGTAGCTAATGGAAGTGGAAAGCAACTAGGAACGATATACAGTGATAAAATTGTAGCTCCTGCAAGGAAAGTATCTGGTGAATCTGGTAATGCCTTATTGAACCGTGTGCCACTTGTCAAGAACATTAAATATGATGTAGATGGATTCATTTATGAAACAGATGAATTAGGTCGTGTTTTAAGAACGGATGCTGATTTAGATGATGTAGTAAGGATTCGTTTAGGTAATCAGCAGATCAAAGCAGTAGATGTAAAGGATGGAGTTAGAGGTACAGATCAGGGAGGTCATATTGTAGGTTCTCGATTCTATGGCCCAGGGGAGCAAATCAACCTTTTTCCTCAATCGGCTAACCTTAATCAAGGAGCATGGAAACAGATGGAGAATACTTGGGCTGATGCTATGGTACAAGGTAAAGATGTTAAAATCAAAGTTGAGGCCATTTTTGAAGGGACTTCACAAAGACCTTCAAGCTTTAGAGTTGACTACACTATTGACGGTCAACCATTCAGAGAAACTTTTACTAATCAATAGATGCGGACAGAGAAAGAGATTTTTAATCAAATAGCTAACTCTATTATTGATATTCTACCAGAGAGTATAAACTTCAAGTATGCAGTGCTTGAAATTAAAAGGTTAGTTGGCAACGTTGGGTTTACAGGCTTTTACCTGACTGAAAATGATGAAAAAAAGTGGCTAGATATTTTCAGTTTTGAACTCCATGAAAGCTACATTGAAGACCTCTATCGAATAACTCAAGACGAAGCACCTATTCATAAGGATTGGAATCGGGCAAAATACACGCTCTATCCAGAGGGTAAAATGAATATTGAGTATATCTGGGATCAGGAATTACAGGATGAAGTTGATCGATTGAACGCCTGATTATAGATGTTGCCTAAATGGCACAAAAGTGTACTATAAGGTACATTTAAATTCTATTGAAAAAGCATTAATTTAGAATTCATCTAAATAATTAAACATCATTAAGTACACTCGCAAGGGTGTCCTTAATTTTTTTATCTACAAATGCATCAAGGATGGAGAATACCGTTGGGTTTTCTTCATCCGAAAGGCTCGAAATAAGTTTATTTTTTTCCACTGCAGTAGCGTCTTGCGAATTAATATCCTGTAAATCTTCCTCACTGGAAAACAGTTCAGAGAGCTTCACGCCTAAAGCTTTAGCAATCCTTTCCACTGCATTGATAGAAGGTTCCGTTTTACCTCCTTCAATTCTTGTATAAAGAGCTGCTCCATGTCAATAGCCACAATAAATTAATATTTGATTTAAAGCACTTTAATGACTTAAAATGATTTTGATATTATGTTTTATTGTTCATTTATCGTTTACGGTTTTAATCTATGATATTCCTTTTATTAATTTTAATACATTATCATTAGAGGTGCCATAACTAACTACGCTAATATCTAGCGGAGTATTTTTGAACTTATTTACCACCAGCTCAAGAGACTCTAATATTCAGTTCATATCATTGCCGAAAGCTCCCCCCACCCACTAATGTTAAATATACTTTATTACTTCCCGTTCTTTTTAAGTTGAGCAAAGCAGTATGCAATGTGGCCTCATACGTAGCTTCTAATATTAACCGTGCGAAACTTTCCCAGTACATAGGTTCAATATTTAAATAGGCTAAAGGTAAGGCAGAACAGTAAACCTGAGTAACTATTTGTTGATGTTCAATAATAGTTACTTGTGTATCCCACTGTATACCTATTTTGAGTTTGCCCTTAAGTAATTCTCTGCGCTCATACGATAGTTTACTAAGTTGGGAGTTAATGTTTAACAACCCCTGCTGATTAACCAAGGCATATCCATTGGACATTTTCCAAAGTAAAAGTTCTTTATTGTTGAGCTCTTTCCCTATAAGCTCTAGACAATCTATTTGATTAGAAGATGATTGCCCAACTTGGCCATTTAGAGGGACAAAGTAATTCCTATATATAGTACCTGCACCGCAAGCAATGGCACAAGCAGGGCCCTGAGTATAGTCATGAGCGTAGATGTCAATGCCTTGTTCTGGCGTAACTTGAGGAGTTACCATCTCTAATAAATTAAATTGAGAAGCAGCTTGAAACAATACATGTTTATTTACAGGATCACAGTGAAGTTCCTGTACATTTCCTACTACCTCATTAATACTCATTTGCCCTTCAAAATTGATTGTGCTAGTTTGTAGCCTTAACTGCTCTAATGTAGGAATTTCAAGGTGGCCAAATTGAAATGACTTACCATTTACTTTCGAAGTCATCATATTTCCTTCAATTTCTATATTCTTTCGAACTTGTTCAGGTGACAGTTCTTTAAAACCAACTAACTCATTAAACCACATAATATTAAATTCAATAAAAATTACAATTCTTAAAATTACCTTAAACTAAATCATTAAAGACTACCCCTGTAAACCAAATGATGTGAGAGGTGTATTTACTAAATTTGAATCAGATTAGCCGACCTACTTATCTATTTGTTTTAATAAATGATTCCCTAGAATTTCAATATGCAGGTAAAGATATTGTTCTTTATTTTGACCGTCTTTATTCTTATTATTTAATACAAGCCTTAAGGCAGTATTCTATTACCTGCACCAACGCTTGATTAAATAAATGTTTAACAAGTACAAAAGCTTAGAGCAAGCAAGCTCAAGATGATCACAGTGCTCAGAGATATAATGAATTCATATCCAAACCTGTTTTATCATTGGAGATTGGGGCAAAAATTAGTTTGATTTAACACTAATAACGTTCGCATAATATGAGCCATATGAATCGAGAGGTTGACGTATCGCTTTCAGGGGTGAGATTTTCCTTTGCCTACTTTACGATGCAATGTTTAGTTGAATATTCTCTATAGCAGATTGAAATTTCAAATAATTTAGACGTTCAAAGTTGTATACTACTCCAAATAATAATTTAAGGATTAATACAAAACAAGAAATCATGGCTATAACTCCAAAGATTTCTTCGAATGTATGTCTTGCCAAGTCATACGATTTAATACTGGAATGTCTATATATCCATGCTAAAAATTGATTCCAAAGCGGTACAAAAAGAACTAAAAATATGCTACTATTTAAAATTAGATTTCGTTTTGCTAGCTCAGCTTCTTTCGAGGCAATTTGAGCAAGTAGGTTTAATCGGTACTTATCCTCCAAATCTCCTTTTATAATAGCTTGCTGCTTCAAATAAGTAGTCAGTTGTTGTATTCTATATTCATAAAACTTATTGCTTGGCCAAGGCTTTAATATTCCTTTTTGTGTTTCAATTCCTAATTGGTTCACTGAACTTTTATGGTATTCATTAAGTATAATAAGAAGAATTGCTGTCACTCCCAGAGTTAATGTTACATATATTTTATTGTGGTGCAGATTGATTAGATAGAGAGAGAAAGCCGACACAGATAGATAAATTATTAATGAAAAGAGTAACAATTTTTTGCCCTTTGTTGTGTAAATCAGTTTTAATACGCCAAGATCCTCTTTGTAGTACTGATATATCGATGAAAATGTGTTCATAATATTGCCTAAAGATTTGTAGAGGGCCATAGAAAGCGATAAACTTTCAAGTTTTCCCTGAACCAAAACGTTGTATTTTGTTTTTATCTTATTCATTTTAAAAGCCAAATCAACGATTTGGCAGTGTTTTATATAACCAGAGCGCTTTCAAAAAACATTGATATTGGCTATATGTGATGCACGTACCCCGCATGAGCATTTAAATATTAATATACTAAATTATTACCTAGGATGAAAGTCACTTATGCGTGAGAGTCATTAGTAAGTCGTAAGAGTGTTTGCCTTGAGGTATTTACTGAAGGAAGGGAGACTACAAACCTCGGTTGCAAAGAATAGGAATTAAACGAATGGCTACGCAATAGACTGAGATACTGTATTTGGCACGACTGGAAAAAGCCAGAGCGAAAACGCAAAAACCTCATCCGATTAGGCGTAAAACAGGGTCAGGCTTATGCCTGGAGTAGAACCAGAATGGGAGGCTGGGCGGTAGCCCAAAGTCCTATTCTTAGAACTACCATTACCGTATCACGACTAAGAAAGAAAGGTTATAAAAGCATGCTGGATTATTACCTCAAACTTCAACCAGAGATTCAATGAACCGCGTAGTACGAGAACCGTACGCTACGTGGTGTGTGAGGCGCACCGTGGGCTTAAAGCTCACGGCCGTCTACAAGATTGTGTGTAGTTTTTCTTAATTCTCTAAATTCACTTTCTGTTTTATCATAAATTGTTTCGCATGCATCTAAATAATTATCATGCACTTGATTCTTTTCCAATCCAAATACTTCTATAGCTTTAACCAACTTATCATCTGAATTAGTCCCGCCCTTATGTGAATCCAATTGTCTAAGGTTATTTATAGCATTTAAATGTTTAATCAACTTCATTTCAATTAGTTCATTTTCTAATCGATTATTAATTTCAGCTGAGTCTTGTTTGAGATTTAACCCTGTTTCTTCAGCTACCCGAATGTAGTTCAATATGATATTTAAAAGTTTAATGCTGCGGATGACTTCTTCTGGATTCCTCTTGAACTTGTTTAAATCAATACCAAAAATATCAGAAGCAATATATCTGAGTTTTCTTTCAACTATATTTTCAACTAAGAAATGATGAAGTTTCTTGATACGAAACAAAAAGTCTTGCTTGGTTAATTTATGACTTAGATGATGTGTAAGCGGTTTTATAGTTTCTTCCGTGTACCATCCATAATATTCAAGCTTTTCCTTATCTAACCTAATTAATTCTTCGGTTTTGAGATAAGTTCCAAAATAATTAAAAATTAGTTGAGATAGGCTTTCTGCAAAATCTATGTATGTAAAAACTAAACTTTTAGCCTTATCAACAATATTTTCTTTATCGAAATCAACTACAGATTTGTTAACTGCAAATTTATTCCAATGAGCAATTACATCCGTTGGAGTTCCTTCATATAGTTTAAATAATTCAAGTTGAATATGATTCCTACCTACTCGTGAAGCTCTAGAAACTGACCATTGATTCATATATTCAACTCCACCTGATGGATAAACTTCATATTTTTCGTCTTTCTCATAAATATCTAAAACTTCATCTGATACGAATACATAATCAAAGTGCTTGGCATTTTTTCTAGAGATAGGTTCTGTGTATCCTGGCCAGTTAAAGACTTTCTTTTTTTTATCCCATTTACTAAATGGAACTTTATCGCCAAGTTTTATTTGTCGATATCCAGTTACCTCAGTAAATATTTTATTCTCTGATATTTTGTTAATTCTAAAATGGTTATACTTTGTTGTCCTTTCAAAATATCCATTTTCCCCTAATAATCCTTCGAGTTCTTGATTACATTCTAATATCCTAGTCTCACAATAAACCTGTATCAAGGATTTCTTTGTTAATTTTAAATAATCCTGTAAATAATCCTTTCTAACCTGAACATAGCTTTGCGAATAATTCGGGAAATCATAAACAGATTTAGGAATTAATGTAACAATATCCATTAAAGGTCTGCTAAGGTCATCCCAGTGAATCGTTTTCTCTGTTAATCTTGGTGTTAATCCATATGTTTGAAGAAACATTGGGTCTGGTTGAAAGGTAATATTATTAGCTGATTCCCAAGAATAGACAAACGGGCTGACATTTTCTAAACCTTCATGATTAGAAATGAAAACAGATGACCTTCCTTTATATTCGTAATCCTCATCATATATCGGATGTACAGAACTATCTGTTGCATGATTAATTTCCTTCGGATTTATAAATTTGATTAACTCAGGATTTATTAACAAGCTTTGATAATCTCTTGAAGATTGAATTCCTCCTTTTAATTCATGAGTTACAAGTTCACTTACAAACAAATAATCTCCCTTTATAGGACTAAACTCCTTTACATCGTCAAATATTTTAGGATACCAATTTTCCATATAAAAACTACACTGTTTCGGGGTTCGGTTAAATTACACACAACGACCGATGCGAATAGCTGGCCCGGTCTTGTTTGCGTTTCTTTTTTGAGTTATCAATTTTATTGCTTGGAAGAATAAGCTTCCAAGCCCTTCTGAAATAGGGTTAGCTATTGCATTTTGTTAGAGCTTGTTTATTTCACAATTTTTTTATCAGATAAATCTATCCAAAAGTTGAAATTTACATTTGGTCCATCAGCAATAACGATCAATTTTTTTAAATCCTGGCCTTTATCTAGGAGGGATTTATGGATACCATTGATCCATACTAATTTATGCTTTTGAGCATCCATAATTGGCAAAATCTGGAACAAATAAGATTCTGGCTTATCTGTATTTTCTATTTTGTGAATCTCAGTCTCCGCAAGTCTATTCTCCTGCTTTAGAAATTCTATCGTAATTGATTTCAATACGGCAAAATCATCTTCCGTAAGCTCTGCTGATGAATCAGCATTCTTTTCGGTAATAAGACCATTATAATCCTCAAAATTCAGTAACACATAGTTCTCAATTCCTAAACTGTCATTCAGCAAGGCGCTTCTATCTTTTCCAACAGCACAACTACTTGCTAAAGTAAGTACAATGAAGAATGTTATTATTCTGAATTTTTGCATTTTAATAAGCTCTAACGACCAGCTATCGGGCGTATGTCCGCAGCTAGTGATTAGCACTAAAGTAGTGAAATCTGCCGAAGCTCACAACGGTTCCAAATGACACTGCGTTCCGCAAGTCTAAAAATCCTGCGAGCAGAGGTTTGTAGAAAGCACTGCCGTTTCTCAGCGGCAGATATCACGGTCAAGTCACACTGAAACCAGCCAGAACGCACCTAGACATATGCCCGATCAGCGATTGTGGTGTGCCTTGAATGGTGAATATAGCTCAAGAAATTGAGTGATCCAAAGGGTGAGAGTCCCGTAAGCACCGGGGTCGTGCCCGGAAGCCAAGCAAGTGGCAAGGTGGCTTGGGGTGACCCATGCGCTGAAGTAAGCCAGACTGCGGTGTCTGTACTGATGAACAAGAATTGCTACAGAGGCTATTAGGTCGGATGAGGTAACCACATCTGCCGAAGTCCAGCGCCCTATAGGGATAGTACCGAAGTAGTAAATGCAACAGGGATAGACACAAGGATATTCGCCTTACCGAGGGAGGTCTCTCGCTCACGGGTTGGGTAGAGAGAAGTCAGCCGAGGTCATAGTAGTTATTGGTAACGAGCCTTGAAAAACAAGGAGGCCTCACTAGGTAATGAAGGACTGAACATTGAATCGTGTCGTAATTCGATTAGGAATACAGGTCTTTGAGCCTTTATAGCCTTTTCTTAAGCAGACAGAAGGAATTACAACCCGAGATTCAATGAACCGCGTAGTACGAGACCCGTACGCTACGTGGTGTGTGAGGCGCACCGTGGACTTAAAGCTCACGGCCGTCTACACGATTGTGCCCGGCATGGGCATATGGTATCTAAGATACCAAATTATTCCAGAGGGTGAAAGTCCCTTATGCGCGGGAGTCTTGTCCCGAAGCATTAGCAAGTCGCAAGATGGTTTGTCGTGAGGCATGCACTGAAGGAAGCGAGACTGCAAATCCCGGTTCCAACGAACAGGAACTGGATACTGAGGCTGTATGAGTCGGATGAGGTAGCACATCATACTGACGTCCCAAAGTGGTTAGCCACTCAGCACCTATGCAGTAGATCCAGTGGATATTGGGTGAAGGAATATGCCCTTACCTGGGGAGGTCTCTCGCTCACGGGTTGTGTAGAGAGAAGTCAGCCGAGGTCATAGTAGTTATTGGTAACGAGCCTTGAAAACCAAGGAGGCCTCACTAAATAATGAAGGACTGAACATTGAATCGTGTCGTAATTCGATTAGGAATACAGGTCTTTGAGCCTTTATAGCCTTTTCTTAAGCAGACAGAAGGAATACAACCCGAGATTCAATGAACCGCGTAGTACGAGACCCGTACGCTACGTGGTGTGTGAGGCGCACCGTGGGCTTAAAGCTCACGGCCGTCTACACGATTAGCGGCCTTTACTTTCTTTTTTCAATTGCATCATCAATCCAGCTATCAATATTATTCTTAATATCATTATAGGTGTCAACCGAACTGGGATTGTAGCACTTTACTACACTGGATAACTTTTTGCCATTTTCAAAAGTGAACTGATCAAATGGATTAACACCTTTTTTACCGTAACCATTTCTCGCACATTTTAGATTATGTATATAGATGCCAAGTAACCCTTTACCGTCTTCCCAAGCTTTCTTTATTTCATACTTTACCCATTTTCGATTCGCTGTATCTTCGCCTACTAGGACTACCACACAGCTCTTACCTTTCATATTATCTTCAATCCATTCTTTAATTTTATTAGCACCAGTGTTTTTAATTTCCTCCCATTTATTTGGAGTCACTGGTTTATTTCCCTCTATTGAACCAATATTTCTAATGAGCTGCACCCTCATCACGTCATTATCAAAATGAAAACTATAAAAAATTCTCTTTGGCATAATATTTAATTTTTAATTATATCATTTAATACTTCTCTAAATAATGCCATATAGGCATAGTCATTCAATAATCTGTGGTCAAAGTTATCTGGTTGACTTTCAAATAGTATTTTCGCTGCTGCACCCGTACTTGCGACAGGTAAAATCAAAGCATTTGGATGACTTTCTCTGAACATTATATATTCGTCATTTATCCCCTCCATACCCCCAATGAATATTCCAGCTTTGAAGTCATTATCACTAATCATTCGATTTCTCATTAGCTCTATACTTTCTTTCAAAGTGTCTTGCCTTTCAGTTAATACTATATTTTCAAAAGAAAAATTGTCAGGAGGGAATTTGTCTTCAAAAAACATAGACTGATAAAGAGTAATATGGGTTTTTAAATCTGCTTTCATTCTTCCCATAACATAACGAATTAAAGGTGTTATTGATGGGTGTCCTCCCCAAACTAGGTGTGCCTTAGGTATCACTACAGTTGCTAACGCTCTCACGGCATCTCTAATTGATACGACATCAGCTGTATCAAAATATTTCCTGTCCCTGTCCGGATAGGGAATGCTCGCAGATAAAAAAACTTTATTTAAATTGTTTTTAGCCATTCTTCTGCCTTTATTATTTTAATTGTTTTTACAGGAAGATAGTTATCTAACCAATCCAGATGTTTAATCCATTTTTCCCTTATATTTCTATGATCGAAAAGCAAGAATACTTCTTCAACATTTTTAGACTTAATTCTTGCAACCAATTCTTCAGACTGATTATAGGTAAAAGCTTGTGGAACACCTACGGTTGGTATTATCACTAATTCCTTATCATCACTTTTCTTAACTGTGATAAATTTTTCGGATTGCAAAGTAGCCTTTTTGCCAACTCTTTTAGAAGAGGCGATAAATTCGGTAATAATGTTGTCTTGTCTTGACGCTAGACTTCTTGCTCTTAGCGATTCAACCTGATTAATTATTGCTGCTATAATATTTGAATTTAGATAACTGGAAGGTTTAGAGTAACTGCTATTACCAAAATCAGTGTCATTCAGTTGAAGTGGCATACTTAGTTCAGATTCTCTCTCCAATTTATGTGTTGGCCAGATCAATTGTAAGATTCCTATTGACATAGCATTAGCTTTAGCCAACTCTTGAGTTGTCCAGTCGCTCTTTAAGAAACCTGGTGTATTCAGGAGAACCAAAACATCTGTATCAGCCATCCTATGCCAAAGTTCTTCTTGAAAGGGCTCTCCAGGTCGAATAGTGTGGGTGTCTAAGAATACATCAAAGCCATTTTTCTCTAATTGTTCAAATAATTGAATGGCTACAGTTGAGGATTCATCCCTTTTATAACTAATAAATAAACGTCTTGAAAGTCGTAACAAACTTAACCCCTCCAAAACACTAGATACCAGCTTTTCAATGTCGTTATGTGAGGCAAGTTCAAAACCATTTACGCTGTGTAGATCTTTTGGAATCTGGTTTGTGAACTGGGTTAAATCCGAAACAATTGGGAGGATTAGGTTAGCATCATTTATTAATATCTCAAGTAAGTCAAGATTCTTAAAAGAACCTGTATCGCTTCCAAAGTAAAGACAGAATGTTGGAGCATTTGCTTTATAGTCTCTTCTTAAATTATTTTCATCAATTTCAAGAATAGAATCTTTCGGCAACCCAAGTTCATCAATATGATTGTAAAAGGTGTCTAAAACCTCTTTGTAGAAAGGATTATCATCTCCAATTTTTATTATCTGATAACTTGTTGTCATTCAATTTCTATTTAACCATGTTTTCAATGGGTTGATGTAACGAATTCCCTCTTTATTTTGAGGTTCTGCAACATAATAGCCTTCGGGAATTCTTTTGCCATCTCTATAATATCCTGTTCCGTCCTCATAATCAATGTGAGGGTAAATTTGTAAGTATTCGTTTCCCTTATATTCAAAGTTATACTCTCCCCTTTCTTTAACAGGTAAGATTGCAATGTGTCGCTTAAATTTATGAACATCACCAATTCCTAATTCCCAATTGCACCAAAAAGACTCAATAGCTTTTTCGGTAACAAGTAAAATAAACTTGTCACAATATTTAATAATATCTTTTATTCTTGCCGCTGTTTCGCCTGATGTCTGTTCTGGCATTTTATTGTCCATACTATCTATGTAAACCTTAACACCAATATCTTCTAAAAATTCAATTACGCCCGCAGCTTCCTTGATTTCTCCTAAGTCTTTGTGTTTGTGAGAGAGAAATACAGTTGTTTTTGTATCATAAGCAGATTTAGCACTAAATGTTCTCGTTTCTCTTAACGATTCATTAATGAAAGATTTCTCTATTCGTGAACTTCTAAAATGTCCTTTTTCAAATATCATTCTTAGTAATTTACTTGATTGAGTTATACACTCTCTTTAATTGCCGCTAACGTTTAGTATATGGCAAGTAGGGCAGTAGAAAGCGATGAACTTTCAAGTTTGCACTGAGCCAAAGCGTTGTATTTTGTTTTTAATTTATTCATTCTTAAAAGCCAAATCAACGATTTGGCGGGGATTATAAATAGGACTGAACTTTCGTAACCCATGAACGCCCTATTTGCTATATACAGTGTTATCTCCTTTTTTCTCTGTTCAGAATTAGTTCTTCAAAATCATAGTTAGGTCTATTTATTAGATATCCTTCTTGCTTGAATACATTAATGACCTTTCTCAAATTTTGACTTTTTCCCTGTAATAATTCAAACTGATATTTTAAGGATTCAGTAGTTTCTATAAACCTGTAAAGGAAGAAATTGTCAATTACTCCGTACTCTCTGCCATAAATGATTTTGACATCAAGATATTGTCCAGTCTTCACGTTCTCGAAAGCACATTCTGCACCATGAAAATAGTAGTTCCATAATTTATTAATTCGCCCTCTCTGATTCTTGCTTTTATTTCTTTTAAGATCCCAGATTTGAGCAGAATCATTAAGGTCAATTTCAAAGGTTCTCACCATCATATCCATCATTTCATGGGCTTTTTTATCAAATTCCACAAAACATTGCCAGAATTCATCAAAGTGAGAAATTACATGTTCTGTTGTTATTGAATCTTCAATTATTAAAATTTTAGACCAAACAATGTAATAGACTAACTTGGCCTCAAATTTTGATTCCAAATGCTTTAGAATATTTTCATCTACAATCACATTCTTAATTGCGATTTGAGAATCAATAGACTCCTCAATTGTTCTTTCGAGCTCTTGATATGAAGCTTTTTTATTTTGGAAGTCGATTGATATTTTTTTTGTCCATTCAGTTTATTGGAGATAACATCCGTGTAAGGGAACATTTATGTCCCTTATACACCAATAATAATATTAAGTTAAGTAAAACTATTAATTTATAGCGCAGTATTATCTATTTTAAATTAATTAAACCATATTTTACTGCAAATGAGTGATTTAATTTAGCAGTATATTATACGGATATTATGCGTATAATATTCACTTCTCATTGGTGTTGCTTAAGTCTGTAATTATTAAAGATTATTCAACCAATATATAAGCCATCCTTAAGTTGGAGTTTTGCGTGATGAATCGCTACATCTAGCCTTCTTTTAAATGATTTGAATACAATCATCAACTTATAGGGTATATCAAAAACTACTGACATTAACTGAAGAGTAATTATAGATTCAGATAGCATCAGATTAAACTTTCAACTCATCAAAAAGCTTAAAATCATCTATGAAATAGTTCGATATTTCCCCCTTTCCTGCTACAACAAAAAAAGGCAGCATAAAAATATGCTGCCTTTTTTTGTTGTAGTCTTTCTCATACACTAAATATTAGCGAATAGTTTTTGGCGGCCACAATCACTAGGATTGCGATGCTCTGCGATTTACTATTTCAAGCTTTCACTAAAAAACGATTCCAATTTGTCGAATGGAATTTTATCCATTTGGTCATATAAATCCGTGTGCACAGCATTAGGAATTATCATCAACTCTTTGGGATCGGATGCTGAATGGTATGCATCTTCGCTAAAATACTTTGAATGCGCGTTTTCTCCTGCGATAATGAGCATCGGTCTTGGCGATATCTCCTTAATGTAAGTCAAGATTGGCATATTCATAAAAGAAATTGAGTTTGTAGCTGTCCACGCGGCATTTGAATTTATTGAACGCTTGTGAAACCCTCTTTCAGTTTTATAGTAATCATAGTATTCCTTCACAAATTGTGGTGAGTTTTCGTTGGTCTGCCCTAATCCATTTTCAGGATAATTAGGCGCACCATTTTCGGCATCTTCCCAACGTTGCAAACCCATTTCTTCCAACATTTTTGTGCGTTGTTCTGGTGTAAGTGAACCAAAATACCCCTCTGCATTAACCCTTGACATGTCATACATACTGGTTGTGGCTACTGCTTTTACGCGCTTGTCCACCGCTGTAGCATTCAATGCAAATCCCGCAAAACCACAAATTCCAATGATACCGAGTTTATTTCGGTCAACTTTATTATGCAATCCAAGAAAATCTATTGCAGCACTAAAGTCTTCTGTATTAATATCAGGCGATGCTACATTTCGAGGTTCCCCACCACTTTCGCCTGTGTAGGAGGGGTCGAACGCCAAACTGACAATTTCTCGTGATGCCATTTCGTTGGCGTAAAGTCCTGAAGACTGTTCTTTTACCGCACCGAAAGGCCCGCTAATTGCGATTGCAGGTAAATCATTCCCTCCATTTTTAGGAAGATATAAATCGCCCGTCAACTCAATTCCATATCTATTTTTAAACGTTACCTTTTGCCTAGTAACATTATCATTTAACTTAAAAGTATAGTGTTCTTCTGTAGTTTCCATTGCTTTAGATTTTTTTATCTGTGCTACTGTTTTCATACTGCAAGTCTGCCCAACTAACAGTAGGGAAGAAATTGCAATGAATATGATATGTTTCATTATATTTATTTTAAACTGTTTTAATGAATTTTGCAGGCACCCCTCCTACCATTGCATTATCAGGAACATCTTTTGACACTACCGATCCTGCAGCTACAACAGCGTTTTCACCTATAGTTACTCCTTGCAAAATCGTTGCGTTTGCTCCAATCCAAGAGTTTCTTTTAATTCGGATGCGCTTCGGAATAAGCGAATGTCTTTCCTTTGGGGTTGAAGGATGTCCTTCGGAAAGTAAGCTCACCTTTGGCCCAATTAATACATCGTCTTCTATAATAATTCCTCCTAAGTCAAGAAAAACACAATCAAAATTGATAAATACATTTTTCCCTATTGCCGTATGTTTGCCGTAATTGATATATAAAGGCGTAAACACAGCAACACTTTCGTCAATTTCTGAACCGGTAATCTGACTCAATAAAGTCCTGATTTCATTTGGGTTCGCTGAACTGTTCATCTTCAACAACAGTTCTTTAGTGGCCATTGAAGCCTCACGCATTTTGTAGGCTTGTTGATCATTTGTCAATATGGTTTCGCCATTCTTTAGGCGGTTGAAAATATTCGTAGTTTTCATTGCTCCAATAATTACAATGCAAACTTATAGAAGGTGTTTATTACATTTGTTACAAATATTTCGCAAATAGTATCAAATATTACTTATTTAATTGTAGCCGATAATGGATCCATCAGAAGAAAACTCTCCTCGCATCATTATGCTCAAATTGGTAAATCATAAGGACCTTCCACTTGATTTTCAACGCCACTACCACACGCATTTGCTTTGTCATCGTGGCAACATGACCTTTTCATTTAATGGAAATAACATGATCTGCAATAAAGGTGAGTTTGTATTTTGGTTTGCTGACAGCCAATTGTCGAATTTAAAATTTTCAAAAGGTTTTATATCAACAGTTTTACTTGTAGACAAACAGTTATTGAATGACAATGTGCCTGATCAAAATTTGAGTATTGATGCAATTTTGCATTCACGTCAATACCCTGTAAAACAATTGAATGGGAAAGATGATATGGAAAGGATTTTGACTAATTTTAAGTTATTACACAACAAATTTCAAGATAAACAGCATCGTTTTTATCATGAAGCCCTGAAGCTGCAAATGCGACTTTTTATCCTTGAAATGTGGCACACCTTTACTAATGAATATGAACGTAGAAAGCGCAGTTTGCAGTCTGGAACATTATATGAGCAATTTATGCATTTGTTGCAGCTGCACTGCCTCAAGGAACGTGAAGTTCAATTTTATGCCAATCAGCTTTATATAACCGCCAAATATTTAAATTTTGTATGTAAAAAAAACTCTGACATTACGGCTTCTGAATGGATCCAACGTTATGCCAAAGAGCGCATCATTTTGCTATTGGAGAATAAGAATTTGAACATTGCAGAAATCGCTGATAAAATGCACTTTTCAAGTCGGTCATTTTTTACACGCTACGTTAAAAAGCTTTTAGGTGTTACTCCAAGTGAGTATCGCAATCGGCTTCATTAAAACAGCAAAGAGTGGCTACCACTCATATTGCCCTTAAGGTTGGGATTACGGCCCTCTACTCCATTACCGCCTGATTCTTTTTCAATTATTTATCACTCGTTTAAAGATAAATCCTTCTGTTCTGCAAACTGCAACCGTTACATTATCACCCTTTCTTGTATAGAATTCTGATTCCGTTTTAGTTTTCCAGCCATCTACTCTTTTCTCAATTATCCTATCCATCCAATCTTTATCACTACGATCAAGTTCAATTTTTATCAATCCTGCGGTCCATTTGTCTAAATCAGAAGGATTCGCTTTTATGGCAAATTTGTAGTCCAATGATGATGCACCTGGCACTATTGTTCGACCATTCGAAAATCCGTTTACATTAAATAATTCGAATTCGGCATTTTCGATTTCGCTAAAACTTTTGATTTGATTTTTTAGAACTTCAACTCTTTCATCTTTTTTATCATAACCATCACTATCCAAGTTATTCGAGTCTGTTATATCAGAGCAGATGCCAAGCCCGATAATTAAGAATCCCATTATAAGTTTTATTTTATTCATATTAATTACAGAACATCCGTATAACTAAAAATTTATACCCTTTACGCATCTAATATTAGATTAAGTCAAATAATATTTTACCATGCGCTTCAATAAATTTTATGGCACCTAATCTTTATATTATTGCGTATGGATGGGTTGCTTAAGATCATTCAACTTATTCAGACGCCACCTTTACATGTTGGCCTTAGAAAATTAATACCTACATTTCTGCTTCCTCAAAATGACTTTTATTTTAACTCATATTTCTTATTCAATTTCTGATGCTATCAACAGAAAAGGCAGCAGATATTTACCTACTGCCTGTCTTGTTATCTAAAGAGCTCTTTTTTAAATAATGAAATACTACAAAACTTATAAAAAGAAAAATAGCACTGCTTATTTGGGCAGTGCTACTTAATCCTTTATCGTTAAATAAAATGTAATGCTTATTTAGGTCAAATATCATCATCTCCTCCTTTCCCAAACACTCAGAAAGAACTAGAGTGAAGAACATTTTAGTGGCACCCTAACACGTTAAAGCTTTAGGGTGTCTACATGATACTTGCTTTCATTGAAATATTTAGTAAAACCCTTATTCTTTTACTATTGCCTGCCTTACATCTGACGGAGATACTGTCTGGCTACAATTTATGAAGTTAACATTCTCGGCATACCTAACGTAATATCCCCAAGCAGGAAGCCTTCCAAAAACATTATATTCAGGGTAATTTCCTGTGTATTCGCCAGGCGTGCCAGGCACGCTAGTTGCACCACCTTTAAACGAGTTAACCTTTACATTATTAAAGGTTACATCTTTTACTTTGTAAATATTACCGTTCAAGTTAATTCCACTTATACAGCTGCCGATGTTATCAGTAATGTTTCTGAAATCTAAATTCGAAAAGGTAATACCAGACATGCTGCCAGTTTTAGCAGGAGCTCCTACTGGCCTATGCCCACGTTTACCTGCTGAATGCAGTAGAAAAAAAGCGTTTGCAGAAGTGGCGAGATTGATCCTATCGAAGGTTATATTAGAAAAATCTGCTCCATCTAACCCTTGAAGAGAAATGGCACACAAACCGCCTCTCCCTGATCCGTTTATCGCTATGTCTTGCAACAAACAGTTGGTGAAGCCACCGTAGGTCAATGTTCCAAACTTTATTTTATTGCCAGTAGTACCGTTTACTGATACATTTTTAATGGTTAAATTATTTACACCTCTACTAGAGCCACTTTTAGGGCATATGGCATCATCCTGACACAAAATTGTACTATTGGTAATGGTTACATCGTGAGAGTCACAGATATCAATCCCATCTTTGTTTACCCCGTAACGCGATGTATTGATGTTAATCCCATCCACAATCACACTATTACATTCTAAAATAACAAAATCCCACATGGCACTATTCAAAATCTCGAGGTTAGCCACCCTCACATTTGATGAATAGGCTACATACAAAGCCATTGGCCTCAATGTCTCATCTTTGGTATGGTCCCATATAGGACAATCTCCATTACCATCAATGGCACCCCCACCAGCTATGGTTACATTGGTTGCTCCCTCTACATAAACGAATGCTTCTTTAAGCTCCCAGCCTCCACCACCAATAACATTCGGTAGCCAGACATTGGCATTATCAGCATGCCTTGTTACTGGAGGGTATAGCGAATTGTTTTGTATGCCTTTTAACCTTGCCGTTTTATCAATCCATAAAGTCATATTCGATTTCAACCTTATTTGACCTGACATGAATGCACCATCAGATAAAATAACAGAACCACCTGCAGTACAGGCATTTATTGCAGCCTGTATAGCCTGCGTATCATCAGTAACTCCATCACCTTTGGCGCCATAATTTCTCACATTAAAATGCGCTCCTGGCGCACTACACAGCCCCTCATCACTAGAAACAGCTATATTATCAATATTAGGGCCTCCGTTGGCGGTATTTGCTCTAAGTCTTACCGTATTAAGCCCTTCTTTAAGGTCTACAGTAACCCTACCAATCCAGTAATAATTCCAATCTCCAAAATGAGAAGGGAACACCATATTTTTCACAACAACACCATTGACCGTTAACTCACACTGACGATTAGCTCCACTGGCATTGGCGTACTTAATTAGCAAAGTATGATTTCCTGGTGTTTTACAGTATAAATTATTCCATTCTACATATGAACCTTCTCCCCCCATATCTAAGTAACCTGAGCCCACATAGGGAAAATTTGATGTTTCCACTGTACAATCAGCTGATTTGCTGGTATAATTTTCACCTTCATAATAAGAAGTACCGAAGGCATGAGCATCTCGAACGTTTAATGCCCCTAACATAAATGTTGTTAGAATCATTAAAACTGGCAGTTTCAATTTCATAATGTTTTATTTAATGGTTTAAGTAGTGTATTTATTTATTCTGCGGTTATTTCTTTATCATTAATTCAACCCTATTTGTGTATATAGCTCTGCTATACTCATGCCTTTACGAACTCTACATTCCAACCTCTCTCCTCTTGTCCATCTGGTTCATTGCATGAATCGGCATAGCTATTTCTCCATTCATGAGGCAAACTTATACCGCATTGAAATAGAGTGCATTAAGCCTATCCCAATGCATAAAGCATCCTACTAATTTATTAACAAAACTAAGTTCAGGCCTATGCATACGGATATTGTGCGCGGACAAAATGGCTCTATACTGCCATTAATATACCAAAATTATCTCAGAGCATGAAAGCTCTCAACGAATGACTAAGAATAATTATGTTCATTAGCTTCCATAAAAAATGAATAAACAGTCCGAAATATTGTGTTCTCCAAATTTGAAAAAGCCTGGAAGGTAAGTCCAAGTTGCAACTAGAGATGAAACTATAGGAAGGATGTACTTTAAAGTACAGAACTGGCTTGTACTTTAGGGATTTCTTAAACCGAATCTAAAACATATTATTGAATCCATAAGTAGACAAAGTCTCATATGATCAGTTTTCTTGTGAAGGCTTTTTTTATCTTCAGGTTTCATTCATATTTGCCCAAGCTGAAATTTTATCTGCAGATGACACCAGAAAACAATCCATTAAACCTCCGTCACGTGCATGCCACAAGGTATGTGACTCCGCTTAGGGAAGGAGGTTCTATGCCGGCCATAGTAGAAGCCAATGACGATTTTTTATATGTATTAAAATTCAGAGGTGCCGGCCAAGGCACTAAGGCGCTCATTGCAGAGCTTATAGGAGGAGAAATAGCCAGAAAGCTGGGTTTTAATGTTCCAGAGATTGTTTTTATTGACCTGCAAGATGGTTTTGGCAAGATGGAAGGCGATGAAGAAATTCAAGATTTACTTCAAAATAGCGTAGGAGTCAATTTAGCGCTGCATTATCTTTCAAACTCTATTACGTTCGACCCTGTTGCGACAGAAATAGATGCCCAACTGGCGTCTCAAATTGTATGGTTGGATGCCTTAATCATGAACGTGGACAGGACCGTGCGCAACACTAATATGCTATATTGGCACAAAGAACTCTGGTTAATTGACCATGGGGCTGCCTTTTATTTTCACCATTCTTGGAATAATAAAAATGGAGATCAGCCATTTTCATTAATAAAAAATCACGTTTTACTTAATAAAGCTACAGAGCTGGAAGCAGTAGACCGGCAATTTGCAGCGCTTCTTACCCCTGAATTTATAGGTAAGCTTGTAAATTGTATTCCTGACAATTGGTTAAATGATGAGCACATCTTTGACTCCAAAGAAGCACATAGAGATGCTTATAAAGCGTTTTTACTTAACCGAATAGAAAATTCTCAATCATTCATAAAAGACGCAGAAAATGCAAGATTATCACTTATATGAATATACGACCATACGCCTTATGCCAAAGGTAGAGCGTGGAGAGTTTATCAATATCGGCACCATACTATATTGCAAGGATGAACGATTCTTGGAATGTCTGTTTCATTGGGAGGAATCTAGGATTTTGGCTTTATTCCCAGAAGTTGACATGCAGTTGGTCATGCGCTATGCTAATGCTATTAAGCTCATTTGTGAGGGAAGTAAAGCAGGTGGAGCTATAGGTCAACTTCCCTTAGCCGAAAGGTTTAGATGGCTTACTGCTACCAGAAGTACAATACTCCAGGCTGCACCGGTGCACCCAGCTTTTTGCAAAGAGGCAAAAACCACGCTAGAGCGCCTGCATAATGAAATGGTATTGATGTGATGATGATAAAAGTCAGAGTAAAACACCTCTGACTTATTATTACCTTCAAAGTCTGTATTTGGCTCTATGCTTCGTTATTAACTAGGCCATTATTATAAGAGGTAAAGTTTAAGACTTAAATTAAACTTCCGAAGCAAGATTTTTATTGATATGATCTCCTCCAACAAGTATTGTCAGTTCATCGCAATGCCTCACTTTTCCATTCTCTATGTAAAATTCGGCTAAAACCTTATGCTTAACCACATTTCCATTGTTAAGCTTACTCTCAACCAAATGATTGGTGAAAATATGCGTATCGTTACTGATAATATTAAGAAAAGTAATACGCTGCTTAAGTGTCTTACTTTTTAACTTAAAAATATGCTTTTTAAAAGTTTGATTATCTAATATTTGACCATCTACCGATTGATGAAAATCGTCACTGAAGTATTTATCAATCAAGGCCTCATCATAGACGGGACTTTCTATTACCTCTTTAAAAACTGATTTAATAAAATTTTCCATAGTTTGTTATTTTAATTATTACAAACATAGGCGCCATGACACATGCCAAACGATAACAATTGTTAAGAAATCAAGCTTCGCGGTTTCTTATTCGGCTTAAGCTCAAGGAAGTAATGCCTAAATAGGATGCTATTAAATGTTGTGGTATTCGTAAAATATACTCCGGGTTATTGGCCATTAAATTTCGGTACCTTACCTCTGGCTTATCCTGGATTCTTGAAATCAAAAGACGTTGATATTCACTTAATCGATCAATTAAATATTTATTCAAGAGATTTAAAAATCTATTGTTTTGACTTAACTCTTCAATTTGGCGCTTACTTATTGAATACACCACTGCATCTTCCACAGCCTCTATGGTATATAAACTTGGCGAACGATAAAAGAAACTTTGGGTACAGCAAAAAATATGGTTTTCAAATAAAAACTGAAACGTGATTTCATTTCCTTCATGCTGCGTCCAACCACGAAGAATGCCCCTTCTCAAATAATAAAAATTATCTGAAGTAGTTCCTTCAGCCATAAGTACTTCCCTCTTCTTATAGTACTGCTCATCATAAGAGCTGAGGAGAAAGTTATAAAGCTCTTTCAATTCATCGTTATTCATGAAATCTCTTTTACGAAGCTTTAGTGATCAATAAAGCAATTAGTATACACTAAAAACTGCAAATACATGATTTTTTCTATCAAAATTGTATACCCAGTTATGATTTTTCTGAAATTTTATTTTGCAACTTAATTGGTAAATCTATAAGCAAGCAAGAACTCTCGGGATTTTTATTCGAGTAAATTAGAGTCTCTATTTCACCATAATTATCAGGAGATGGAGTGTAAGTGTAATAATAATGGATTATACCTTCATGATCGTATAGGTATTTAATTCTGTAACTCTTTCCGTGATGAGAGCTTCTATCTTCCGCTTCTATCCACCTACCAGTTGTAATACTAAAATCATTCAAAATTAAAAAGTATTCACGAATCCCCCTTAACAAAGAAATTAAAACACATAAAATTACTAAAAAAAATATTCCAATAATTAAGCTTACCCAAAAAGGTAGTGGCGAATGATTCATATCTACAATTCTAGAAACGGTAATATCATCTGCAACAAACTCTATACGCACAGTATCATCTACTGCTAAATCAGACGAACCGAATGAAGAACCAGTTTGAACATTGCCACTCTCAAAAAATTGGTACATATACTCTTTTACCCGTATATCATTTATAACTATGTTGGTCTTTTTTACACCTACCACCTGACCTTCAGTATAATCCAAATCTTCAAACATTTTTTCAAAACATTGAAAATCAGACCGATTAATACATTCAACTTCTACCACACATATAATAACCACTGGAATGAAAACATACAGGAAATGGATGTTCTTAGCTACAAGCGCTACTCTATCAGTAAATGTAAGGGCTATTCTCATTAACAAATAATTAACAGAACAATCTTAGCCTTTGTACAGGCTTATTGTATTTCATTAAACAAATAAGTGATTTAATTAAAGTTGCCTCAACTTATATATTACGAAGCCAATTATTAGATATAACAATACCCCCATAAACCCATTTAAGACAGGATCCTGATCGAGCACTTTTTTGTAAGTATATTTTTTTGTTAGAAAGCACCACCTCAGCCACGCTCCCGGCACTACCAAGAGACCGTATCCCAAAATATTAAAAATTAATTCAAACATTATTTAAGCGTATCTCTATTAAATAACAATAAATTAAATTGAATACACTAATATATAACTATTAAAATAATTAATATAACATTGAATTAAGATTTTTCATGCAAAACTTCATTACAATAAGCAAAAGAGAAGCTTTGAATGATTGGTACAAAACCTGATATGACAGTAATACTATGCTCGAAGGCCTAAAAACTTTCACTCTTTATGGTCTTAAGTACCACCAAATTCATCAAATGCCCTCTTTTGCCATTATTGCTTATTAAATGACATTATCTACAACATACACCAATAAAATGCTTAGATAAAATACGGAGATGTACACAAACCCGGTTTTTATACTTCCTTGCTGTTGTCTATTTTTTAAAAACTTAACCACGCCTAAAAAAGCAGGCACCCAACACAAAAACACAATGGCATAATAATACTCAAGCCTAGGATTGAGGGCAAGTAGAATAACTACTGGCGCCATTGTACCCACGGCCAATAAAAGTAAAGCGGCATTCACGCCACCTATACTCCTGCTATATAATTTCTCGGTTAAACTAGCCATGTGGGGCCACTTAGTTTTTCTTGCAAACTCATAATACAGAAACCCCAACGCAAATGCCAAAATAGGCATAGCCAGCACCCAAGTAGCCTCTATCAATTCATGATAACAAATAAGAAAAAAGGAGTATACGCTGAGCAATACATTTACCGGATATGTAATGATTAAATTCACAAACATGTTAGATGTGGGCTTTGGAAAGACTTTCTCTATTTTTATCAAAGCATAACCATAGACAAAATCAAGCACCAGTATGCTACATGGTATAACTGCATAGGCCAGACCATTTAATACCATAGTAATAACTGCTATGATCACCATATAAACGTAGAGGTCCTTGACGGTAACAAAACCTTGTACTAAAGGCCTTTCAGGATTATGCTCTTTATCATACTCATAATCCTTGATTTCATCTGCTACCCGTAAAAACAATAGCACCAAATATATGGTACTAACAGCCACTACGTCATAGAAAGCAAACAATGAATGATTGTCTGCTCCATTAACCAATAACAGGCAAGCCTTTAAAGCGAAGTACCAGAAAATAGAAAACAGTATATGTACAGTGGGCTTAAAAACAACCGCTTGAAATCTGAAGAAATTATTAATCATATTCTCAAAAAACTCAAAGTAATATTAATGAATTGTGGTTTATACATTAGCAGTGGCATGCTCTACCTCTACCCCATTGATCTGATTACCTGGCTCTAGTAATTTAATAACTCCCGTTCCTCCATCCATTTCAATCAGCGCACCATCTTTAATAATTTTAGTCACGTTTTTTACCGCTACTATGGTGGGGATATTAAACTTACGCCCAGTTATAGCTGTATGAGAAAGAGATGAACCCTTTTCAGCGATAATCCCTCTGGCAGATATCATTAAAAACAACCATCCCGGATCGGTCTCTTTGGCAATTAATATTTCATCTTCATTAATCTTCTCTACTTTAGAAGGATCATCAATAACTCTGGCTATGCCTTTTACTTTACCAGAAGCGGATGGCAGTCCTTTTAACTCACCGTCACTAGAAATATTTTCCTCTTCTACTTTGGTAAGTGTGTTACTCCTTACTGCACCCATGGTGGTTATTTGCTCTGGAGTATTACATTTTTTATTTTCTTCAAATTCCATTTTTCGTACCTCTGCTAGCGCTTGTAAGTTTTCGGTTACACCAGTGCCATCGATATACCCAAAAAGTTCATCCATAGTAAGGTGATAAGCATCCTCTTGTTTATTAAGTACTCCCGCTTTTACCAGTTGCGCGCTTATGCCATTAAATACATTCTTGCTAAAACCAAACAGCTCGGATCTACTGTACCTTGAATTTTCTCGGTTGCGTATCAAGTCTCTAAGCCAGCCAAGCATCATGCGGAGTATAAACCTCTTGATTGGCCTTCCTTTCAAAGCTTTCTTTAGTGTCACCTCTGCGTCTTCACGTATCTTACGTTCTTTATCTCTAACCTCCTCCTCAGTTACCTTCTGCAAAGCATACTGCTTCACCATCTTTACCAGTTCTATGGGGGTATCTCGCAAAGCTGGCTGCTCCATTTTCAACTCTTGCAAGCCACGATCACCATAATAATGCATATGATATTCAAATCTATCGCAAAATGCCTTGTCTAACTTCCTAGCCTTTATCAAGTGACTAACCTCTTCTAAATCTGTTGTTGACTTAAATAATTCTAGCAATTCAGGGGTGTTACGAACATATTCACCCAAAGAGACCGCGCTAAGCATAATATCTACACTTCTCAAACGCCCACCGTAGCACAGCAAATCAGTCATCAGACCTGGGTATTTTTCCGCCAGCCCAGCCTTTTCAAAAGACTTAGTGACCATACCATTCACTATGGGCAAATAACTGTCATTGGTTAGCGTAATCCCCCACTCCTTGCCGACACTGCGCCATATCTTATAAAACAATAACTTTGTTTCCAAGGGATCTTCTTTCGAAAAATCCTTTCCTCTGTATGGAGCTATGAGGTCTTCCCACCAATGATGGAAATAAAGCATGTTCCTGTTATGGTTAACAGTAGCCCCTAAGTTCTTGATAACAGCTGTTACAAAGCGAACATTCTTCATTAATGCCTTCATGGCATTTTCCTTTGTGTGATATGAAGCGCCAAAACCCATCATTTTTTCCCAGTCCTTTTTCATTAATGGGAATAATGGTGTTTGCTTATGTAGTAAATAAAAATGGGTAAGACAGTAGTAGACGCGACCTTTCAAAAAGCCAATCATTCTATCCAGCTTCTCAAAATTATCTTGTATAACTTCGTGTTTAACTCCCAAGCGGTAGTAAACATCATAAAATATAACCCGATAAAAGAACTTAGAGAAAGTGTATGTGAGCGCAGTAGTTACTCCTGGAAAACTTTCAGTAACATTGGCGTTAGTCCATATTAGCTGCCTATCAAAATTAAAGACTATAGGTCTCGATTGTAATATCCAGACTTTACCGTTTTCATCAATAGTACCTTCTATATCCTGAGGCATGCCGAATATAGCTTCTATTTTACTACCATAAGCTGCCAATTCACGTATTTGTTCATCTGTAAAGCACGGTAGGTTTTGCAGCTTTTCTTCAACAGCTACTTTTGTTAACCCTGCACCTTTTCCTGTATCAAAACTTAGCTTTTCATTTTTGCAGACTATATGCGGCTGTACCACATCGGTAAGCGTGTTATACGAGAAATGATCTACCGGCACCGCCTCCTGCACTACCCCTTCACCAATGCCATAAGCACCCGCCACCATAGTATCTTTGGCGGCTGTTTGTGGATTGCAGGTAAACATAACAAATGATTTTTGACCGAAGATCATTTTTTGCACTCCCACAGCTACACCAAAATCCATGAGGTTAAACCCTTGAACTTGCTTATATATAAGCGATTCTGTAGAAAAGCCCGATGCCCAACATCGCTTAATTTTCTCTTCTAACTCATCTCTTCTCACGTATAGAAAAGACTCGCTCATACCTGCAAAAGCATTGGTTTCCGAATCTTCACTTTGACCATGACGTTTACTGACAGTAGAAGCACGCACAGACACAAAAGCGTCAGCACCATGTGTGCTGTCAAATTCTGCATAAATTTTCTTCTTTTGAGCTGCTGTAAACTCATAAGTTAACATGCATTCTTCAATGGCCAACGAGGCCTGCTGTATACTCTGGTGGTTGTCAAAATCTATTTCATCAATTAATTTCTGTATCTCCACCTGCAAAGAGGCAGTGCATTGTTCATAAAACTTGCTGGTAAGACAAAAAAATGGAGGTACATCGCATCCATTCTTAAACATAATGGATTGCTTCACAAACTTTCCTCCTACTTCTAACTCAGTAAGAGTATCTGATATGGTTACAATATTTTTCATGGTTGATTTCGGTCTTATGGTTGATGGTTAAGCTTATTCAGCTCTGTATCCCATGTGTTTAACGCATTGTCAATCACTTCTAGTAGGGGTTTCTGGATTTCGTCCTGAGCTATGAACGTACTTAGTTTTGTGGTATCACCCGTATGATCAGCTCCTACCAAACCAAGCTGAGTGGCCATACTTTTCAGCTTTTTTGAAGGCACATAACTTAGTAACTTCGGGATTACAGAATGATATGGAATTGTTTTTTTAGGCCATTGCAGTTCCTTCCTTTTGGCTATGTGTCCTATCCAATCATTTAAACTTAAGCCCTCATTATAGCCAATATTCAATGCCAGTTGCTTAGGAGCTCCCTTAGTATTATTAATAAATTGGCATAGATTAAGTATGATGTGAGCATAATCATCAACATCTATAATACTAAACCGCTGTTTACCTGTACCTATTTTGAGCCCCTGCCGGGCAAGTTTTGTCATTCCTTGAATGGTAAATTTATCTCCATTACCAAGAATAAAACGTGGCCTTAAGCAAAATGCCCACCCTTGTGCCTCTTTCATTGTAGAGGTAATTAAATTCTCTGTTTCCAAACGGCTTTTAGCCAATGGAGTAAATGGTTTTAACGGTGAGGCCTCGGTTATTTTCTTTTGCGCCCCATCTCCATAAACAGACATAGAACTTCCATATACTACCCCAAGACACTGGCCATGCATAGCTTGAAGGAAATGAGCTGTACCTTCCACATTATTGGTATAAAACCCTGTGTTGTCCAAATCTCGCTGTTTGGTTGCAAAATGAACAATAACAAATGGCTCATCAAACCAAAGTTCTGCTGGTATGTTAAACAAATCCCCTTCATAATAATTAATATGAGGCTGCTTGTGGCTCGGCATTCGCCTTACCAGCGCACGAACATTTATAGGCGCACCATTCTGCTGGGCGCACTTCCGAACTATAGCAGAGCCAACAAATCCATTACTTCCTAATAAAACAATATTCATAGCTACCAAATAAAAGGTATGATGCGTTTGCGGCTATGGGCATAATCTTTATAACCTTGTATATCAAAAAGCATTTTTTCTTCTATAAATATTCTTGCTACAATAGATGGAATAAGTATTAATGCAAATACACCTAAGGTTACATAGTTAAAGAAAAACACAGTTACCCCAACGTTGGCGAGTATCATGCCGGTATAGGCAGGGTGTCTCACCACACCGTAAGGTCCACTTGTAATTATCTGATGGCCATCTACTTTCCTTACAATGTGAGAATAATACCTACCAAGAGTATGTATAGCATATAACCTGAAACTAAATCCAGTAACAAACAATATGATACCCGCGATATGAAAGTCTGTGATAGCTCCGCGTTGCTGAAAAAATATTATACCTGTAATGAGTGTAAAAGCACGTCCCAGAGAGTATATCTCGCAGGTGCCAAAATCGGCAGTGTTCTTACCTTTTTGTGTTTCTGATTTTGCCGTTTTAAACTCTAGCCCCAGCCACAAAAGATACAGACCAATAAAAGCTACAAAAAGCTTCATGCCGGGGGTAAAAGCATTAGATAAAACAGTGTATGCGGTTAAGCCAATAATAATAGATATGAATGCAATTGATGCCAATTGTGGCACATAATTTCTAGAATTTTCCATAGGTTGATAGGGTTAATTAGGTTTTACCAGATTCCTGGTATTAATTTATATTTTACACGTTCAGCGTATTTCTGATATTCAGGGTGAGATTTAAACATACTCTCTTCTACCAGTGTGCGTAATAGCACAGCTCCGCCCCACAGCACTATGACTGAAAGCACCGCCCATTGATTAAAGAAGACCATTACAAAGCCGATATGCAGTATAAATGTGCCAATGTAAGCAGGGTGTCTTAAAAAATTATAAGGTCCATCTTCGCACACGCCCTTAGGAATACGAAGCCTATGACTGTATTGCTTTCCTAGCGCTATAATGGCATACTGGCGTAACCTCATACCGTAAACCATAATAAAGATTCCTGGAATAGCTAAATAATAGTGAATAGTACTTCCTCCTAAAAATGCCAACGCCAGCGTAGTGATTTTGGCTATGGCTGCCAATTCCATGGTATGATAATCTTTGTGCTCAGTACTTTTATTTAGTTCATCCACTGAAATTTTGCTTTCCCACATCATCCAGTAGCAATACAAAACAAAAGCTAAAATTGCGATAAGCATTGGGCCCACGGACTGCCGCATGATAAACGTGATAGCTAAATAACCCAAGCCACCTGCACCAAGTATGGTCGTAATAAGTGGCATGGCTGCAAATATTCTTTTCATTGATAAGGTTGATTATTGATTCAGGTAATTATTTAAATATTGATAATTTCTATAGCCTTAGGGATTTTGTAATTGGCAATACTTTGCTGTAGATACTTTTTTAGAGCGGCCTTAGACTCTAAGTTTCCTTTTACATGGGCTACTAGCTCAGTCTCATGCCATTGACCTCTCTTTGTGAAGACTTTGGCTTTTTCTACCTGCGGAAGCCTTTCAATCACTGTTTCAACTTCTTTCATATCTACCATCATCCCTTTTATTTTAGTAAAGGCCAGCTGTATAGTTTCTACATATAAATTGCCATGTTCATCTTTATAGCCCATATCACCTGTATTAAACCATCCGTCTTCAATAAATTCTGATAATGATGTATCGTTATTCCAACTGGTCAATGGTAGCCAAGGCACTTTGATGTATATGGTTCCTAATATATTGGCATCTACTATTTCACCATTACTTCTTACTTCCACTTTAGTATTTTCCATCTCTCCCTTACCAATACTTCCTTCAGCATGTGTAGTATAATTAGTGGTGTATGGCATAATTTCAGTGGTGCCGTAACCATTGGCTACCTCAATGCCAGTAGCCTCAGTAAATGCTTGTTGTAACGCAGGGTCTAAATAAGCTCCTCCTGCCATGATAAGCATCCCATTCCCCTCTACATTTGCCTTTGGCAGCATAGACTGAAGTATCTTAAGCAGAGAAGGCACAACATGTAAAAAATCAGGTTTATACATATTTATAACAGCAGGTAATTGAGAAATTTGATCTGCTGCATAAATGATAGTTCCCCCTCTGTAAATGGGCAGAAGAGCAGTCATAAAAAGACCGAAAATAGAGTATAAAGGCAAAATGCTTAACACTTGTTTTTTTTCACCCGATGGCAGTGCACGATAGGTGGTTGCCACCCCCCGAAGTGCGGCACTAAAATTATCCATTGTATGAGGTACTGGTATAGGCTTACCTTTACCTTTATATGTATAAGCCACAGACACCACCAAATTAGTATCTATAGTCTGCAATTCTGTTCTTTTCAATTCATTTGAAACGCCCTTATACACCTTTAATTTAGGAGTAACTTCCTCGACAACTGCTTTATCAATTGCCATATCAGGTAATGCTATTGCTTTTAATTCATTTCTTGAATACAGAAAGTCTTTAAACTTATCATAATTGTCATTTCCTGCTATACAAAAACTGATCTGAGCATTATCAAGTATAACCTCCATCTCTGTAGTGTGCAGGTTTGTATTTAGAAAAACACCTACTGCACCAATAGAGCTCAGCGCATAAAATGCTACCTGAGTTTGTAAATTAGAATTCAAGAGCAGCAGCACATTGTCGTGCTTAGCAATGCCTATATGATTAAAATAAGCAATGAACCGTTCCACTTCAGATTTGAGCTGAAAATAATTCAACTCTATACCACTACCCACCTCATTAATGGCTATGCGCTCTGGGTGTCTTTGGGTTCTTTCTAATAAGTTATTGATATAATTTTGATGAATCATTTTATCTTCTTTTTATGACCTCATTAGACAAATCATTTTTATTATCGGTAGTAGTTGGCTCCAGCAACACAAACCTATTCACAAACTCACCTATTCTATTACCATCTTGAAAGACCGCTACTTTAAGCTCTTGATAATTTTGAGTGTTATCGGCATCTACTTCTACATGTTTAAGCATTAAGTTTCGCTGTCTGCAAGCCGGCTGAGAAAGGTTAAGTGCTATAGATGCAATATGCATAGGTCTATTCATAGGCACCTGATAAACATCATGAGCCAATAAAGTAAGAAACTGCCTGCATGCTTCTAATAAAAAGCATGTAGAATACCATCGGTTGCTTCCTTCTGAAAACAAGTGGCCAGCTACTGGGGCTACTATTTTTATTGAATGTTCCCTACCTTCATGCTTTGCTCCTCCAACCAAAACATTATCTACTAACCTCTTGTGTAAAAGCTTAGCTTCTGGCAATTCATGCCTATCAACTGACATGTCTCCAATGGAAAGCGAAGAAGACTTGAGTTGAATATTGAAGCTACACACCGAACTTCCATTTTGCTTTACTGCACCATGAAGGTGTCGCCAGTCACCTTTGCCTGTTAACCTTTTACCTTCTATGTGCGTAGGTAGAGCCTTATCACAAAGCTTGTGAAACCTTAAATTGACACTGCTTACGAAGTATTCCTTTGCACTATTCAATGCATGTAGCTCTATAAATTCGTTTAAGGTTTGAAGTATGCCTTCCAACATTAACACCCCAGGGACATGATCTAATGGATGATCAAAAAAGTAGGTGTGTTGTTCATTAACTAGCAACATAGCTCTAAAACCATGTTCATCCACCATTACATTATCCACTACATTGTTGTAGGCAGATATACGTGGTTCAGCCTTTTCTTTTATACTTTTTACTTTTTTAATTGCCTCTCTCTGGGCATTTAAAAAGTGACTCAGTGCCTTTTGGTTATTGCTACTAATCAATTCATACAACTCACTTTCTACCTTATCAATTGAATGATTCTCTTCAATATTTATGGCAGAAGCCAACGTATCAAACTTAATACCTAGAGGCCATTCAATTTTTTTAGTTTCCTTAGCTATAAACGCTTGTTTCTTTTCCAATACAATGGCTCCGTTCATACCGCTTGGTAGCAATATCATGTAATCTGCTTGTCCGTATAAGCATTTCAAAACAAGATCTGGTGTAGCCTGCTCACCCCTATAAGTAGATTTGGCTAAGTCATCGGGTTGCTTGTTTAGCACACGTGCAATTATGTCAAAGTCCTCAGTGCTGAAATAATGCAGCTTCATTAGAGGTGCATCGGCCAAACCTCCCTTAAAACACATCCACATGATGTATTCATTTAAATTCTTTTGCTTATCACGCTCTATTAATTCTTTACGATGCTGTCCGCACCCGGCCATTAAACCGCCATTCTGATGCTTGGATATAAATAGCGAATTTATCAACGAAGACCAGAACTGGTCAAAATACCCTGATGAGGTCATGTGAAAGCCCGTAGTATTCATATGGAGCGCAGTGTAGCCCGAGCACATGGCTGGCAGTGTAGATGCGATAATGTCATTATTCATCTGTGGCCCTAGTTTTTCTGCTAACTCATTGGCACCAATACCTTGTTCCCTACTATACAATGCTGCCAAACGCCTATTGATTTTCATAAACATTTCGCCACCAGTATTAGCGTGCATAAGCACTCCTGTATCTTCCCTGTGTTGTAAAAATTCGTTATGCTGAAAGAGCCTTCTTGATATATCTATAGACAGCAAATTAAAAGCATCAATGTCTTTTAAGAAATTAGGCCCTGACCTCAAACCTTTAGTCTCAATGAGCATCTCTTTCGGAAATAAAGCCTGGCTGGAGAAATCAATGGTAGCTGCCGATGAGTTGGCCTTACCCCATTGAAAATCTATATCCACTAGGTCAAAGGTGTAATGCGTGGCTAACTTTATAGGTTTAACCTCATTTTTCAAAGACACATACTCGCCCAGTACCACATGTCCATTGCCGCCACCAAATCCCAATGAAGAAACACCAACATTCATTGTCTGTCTCTTTTTCACCTTCACAGGCTGCAGAATGGTTCGTAAGGCTCGACCATTAAGCTGCTCATGTGGCTGCCCTGGTATATGTGGGGGAAGCACTCTGTGTTTTAAAATTAGCAAGGCTTTTATTATAGAAGTCATGCCTGCTGCTGCCAATGAATGGCCAACTAGGCTTTTAACGGCTCCTACTACTATGCTATCTTCCGGTATAAGTTGATTTTCAAAATAATGATTGAGAGCGCCAAGCTCACTGGCATCACCTACGGGTGTTCCTGTCCCATGTGCCTCAATATAATCTGGAACAAGACCTTCCTCACCATAGGCTCTGCTTAACATCAACTGTTGGCCTTTGCTACCGGGTGAAAATATAGATTTATCAGCTCCATCAGCAGAAAGACCTAGTCCTTTTATGCTACCTAAAATATCGGCATTCCGTGCTATGGCCACGGGTTCTGGTTCTATAATTATACCGCAGACAGATTCGCCAAATAGGGTTCCTCCCGCTTGATTAAGCAATGCATTTAGCTTGCCTGTCTTGTCCATAGCGCCTAGTTGTGAGAAGCCTGTAAAAAGAGCTAAAGACATATTTAAATTAAGACCAATAAGCACACAGCGTTCTGCTTGCCCTGAAGCCACCATAGCCATTCCTTGAGATAGGGCATATATAGAAGAGGCACAGGCCACATCAACCGAAAACTTGGGTCCTCCTAATTCACCTCCTATAAATTCTACCTGCTGCTCTATTGAATAAGAAACGCCATCGGCATTTTCTATTGAGTCTACATAGTGCTTTAATGCCAAATTTGCATCTTTCTCTATGTACGATAAAGGAGGCCACTGTGCCGCTAATACTAATCCTGTAGTTGCCCTTTCTGCTTTGCTAAGCCCTTGTATTAATTGGCCGCATATATACTTTCCTGCATCTTCTTGCCTAGTGGGATTATTAAAATCAAGAAACGGAAATCCACTTAATAAATGCGCCTTATCAAGATAGGTTTTATCCTTTAAGGCTTCATTGCTTAAGTATTCATTGCTATCCTTTTGCCATATTCTCTCCATTGATGAGAGAGGTGCGATATTAGATGCGAAAATATTTTTCCAAAAAGCTTCAACATTCTGAGCTCCAGGAAAAATACCATCCATTGCTGTTACTACAAATGGTATTTCATTCATAACTTAATGATTATATTTATTTATGAATGATTATCTCTGACGCACGTGATCAAGGCACGATGAAGTAGTAAAAACTATAGAAGTATCTTCACCATTGTTTTTAAGCTCATTACATAGCGCTTCGGCACCTTGGTCATTTCTTATCCCTTGCATACCGCTGTTTTGCAATACTTTTAGGATAGAAGAATTGTCTTTTACAAACCCCGTTTCTGACCAAACACCCCATATTAATGACTTCACCATGTAACTGGCCTCTTTATTCCATATGGCTGCAAGTTCATTAAGAAAATCATTAGCAGACACATAATCTGCCTGCCCTTGAGTACCATAAACGGACGATAGACTGCTCATAAAAAATACAAACTTGAGAGTATCCGTATTTTTCAACTTTTCATAAAGGTGCCATGCGGCCATAGCTTTGGTTTCAAATACACCTTTAAATTCCTTTTTGCTTTTTCTCTCTATAACCGTATCTATCGCAAACCCGCTACCATGCACTATACCTGCTATTGGACCTATCTCTTGACATTTATCAATCAAAGAATAAATATCTGTGGCCTGTGCAGAATCAGCATTAAAATAATGAAAAGTACCTCCATTTTTTTCTACCTTATACTGTGTTCTAAAAATGGACTTTTGTCTTTTTATCAGCGTTAATTGTTTTTGGAGTTCTTTTGGAGACCTCGATTCACTTTCACTATCCATAATATCCTGAATAGTAAGGGCATCTACATGTATTCCTGAGAATGGTTCTTCTTTTGGTTTTTCGGTACGGCCGACACATACAAAATGACATGCATATCGACCTGCCAACGCTTTAGTAATTTCAGCTGTAATACCACTGGCTCCACCGAGTAAAAGTATCACTTCGTGAGGCTCCACCGAAAGAGGGAAAGCTGTACCAGCACCTTCTTGGTCCGGGTCATTAACAAGCTCCGACTGATATAACTGTCCATTTTTTAATACCAAATCATTTCGAGAGGGAGCATGACAAAGTATGTTTAGTAATTCTGCTGCTTTCCAGGAAGACGGTTTGTCGTAAAAGTTAATGGTTTTGATATTGGTGTGCGGCCACTCTTTATAAATTGCTTTTGCTACACCGCGTGCAGCTACCTGCCATAGTATAGAAGACTGCTCCACCAAAAGCGTAAAGCCAATATCGTTTCTATTAAGAAATGACATACTAGCTATTCTTCTCATATATTTTAAAAACTCCCAACCTGGCTGTAGCATAGAAGAGTTATATTCTTCTACTTTTTTGTTGGCTACAAAAACTAAATTATCATTAGAGCCAAGGTTTAAATCTGTAAAAAGCTCACGTATTTCAGCATCATTAGCGGCAGCATATTTTTTTCCTTGCACACACCAAGATTCCTTTTCTAGCTCCACAATAGAGATTAGGTCTTGTTCATTGCCCAAGTGTTCCCAATCTTTAACTCCATCAGTAGCTAAGAATAAAATGCACCTTCCTTTGTGGTCCGTGCTTTTTAAGTCAACCTTTTGAACTCCTTGCCGCCAAATTAGGCGCTGCACCGCTTCGTTATCAGAGTTGACATCTTCTGTAAAAAGATGATGAGGCAGCCTGCTTATTAAAGAATCTATCTCTTTTAGAGATCCACAGTTCATCAAGGCATTAGAATACTGGCTAAGCTTATGGTATTCTTTAAAAGTGTTATTTAATGCGGATTCTACCAAAAATGCATTCAATTGGCTATTTTCATAAAACCCGTCCGTCTCATTTATTGGCGCCCCATTCACAACTTCCAACTCAGCTTTTAAAGCCACAGAAAATGGGTGCAGCGCAGCCTCTTTCTCTAAGTTAGCGTCAATTTCATTGAGTATACGCTCTACATCTTTAACATAAGCGATACTATATAAATCAATAGGTTTATTTTCTAGTGCGGGGTAACGCTCATTGATTTTATGTTGCAACTCCACCACTCTTATAGAATCAAAACCTAAGTCATCTTCAAGGTGAGCATCTTTCTCTATTAAACCGACAGGCAGCCCGAGCATATCTGCAATTTCCGTCACTATCCAGCTATAACCATTTTCATTACCCTTAGCCTCACCCTCCTGAGATTCTTTTTCCTCAATGTGCCTTACAAAATCGGCAATGTTGTTGCTGTCATACAAACAATCTCTATACTTCTCATAATCGGGAAAATCATGAATAAATTGGGCCCATAGGTCCAACATTCGTAGCGAATCGAGCCCGAGTTCATTTTGTAAATCAGCGTGTACGGAAACATATTTAGGCAATAAGCCTATCATTTTGGCAATCCGCTCCACAAGCCATTGCTCAAGGTTGTTATTAAGGTCATTATCGGTAATTTTTTCAGTTGGCTCAAGCGCAACGTTACCGCACCCATCATCTAATATATTTAAAGAAGCATTTTTTAATTCACTGTCAATTTTTAATGGTTGCTCATCATTTAAAATTGACAGGTTAGTGGTTAAGAAATTCTCAAAGGCTTGCTTATTATGATTAACAATGGCTTTTGTGACTAATAGATTATCGTTAACACTCATTGAAAGCTGCTGTAAAATTTTCTGCTGCGAGACATAAAAATCTTCTAAGGCACTCGTGTTTTGTTCAATGATATGTTTTAATAGGTTAGATTGGTTGTAAGTTGACATATTAGGCGGTTATTTTATGTTTTTACCATTTATTGGAGGTTAAAAATTGTAAAAGCACATGTAAATTTTTCGAAAATTGGACCATTGATTGAATAAGGGTAAAAGTCACATTTACCATTTGAGATGGTAAATTTCTCGATATCAATAATTTATCATGACACTGGTTTTGATCTGGGTATTAAGTACACAAATTAATTAATTATTGCGTTATTACATAGGAAAGTTAAGTTTAGTAATGAAACATAATCAAATAACAAAATATAGTTTGTTGCGCAAAAAATGAATTAAAAGCGATCATTTCAGCAAAATTTAAGTCTAAAAACTGTCCTTTGGAGCATATGTTGAAATTCATTGTTACATGCAGATAGTGTAAAGCATGTACCATTTAAAAATGTATTTATTAAAAGGAAGTTGCTCTCTTTATAGGCATAATTAAAATTACTTGTTTCACTTCCCAATCATTAACACACACAGCAGACTTTACCTGCTCCGGCATAATCAAACTATTGCTATGGCTAAAACAACTATACAGTAATAATTACGTAAACCAGAACCAAGCTAAACCGATAAAATTGACTTGCTATGACTTTTAAAAAATATAATAGTAATCTGAAATTTGTTAAACCTGATTGGTCGGGGAATGAATTGAACAGTGAAGGTAGGTATACAAACATTTATGGTGATAACATCAAAACTTTTGGTGAAGCATGGAAGTGGATGACTGGCCCTAAGCCACTGAGCAAGCTAAAGAAAGGGCAAAAATCGCCTTTACATTTTCAACAAATAGAAAACTTAACGGATAAAAAGAAAAATGCAATTATCCCCTTAGGACATGCTTCTTTTATTATTGACATGAATGGCATTCGCCTGCTAATTGACCCTGTGCTCACTAATAGCAGATTCATGAAGAGATATACTGAAGTACCCTTTAATGTTAATGAGCTTAACAATGTAGATTACCTCATGCTTTCACATAATCACCGTGATCATATAGATAAACCCAGTGTAAAGCAAGTGTGTAAGCTCAACCCTAATGCTGTTATTCTCACCGGACTTGAAGTTGGTCGTCTGCTTAGAAGATGGGGCATAAAAAACGAAATACAAGAAGCTGGCTGGTATCAACAATATGAAACACACGAGCATTTATCTATTGATTATTTACCTAGTCAGCACTGGACTCGAAGATGGCTCACAGATACCAATAAAAACTTATGGGGTTCTTACATGATTCGCGATAACAAACTGGGCAAAACCATTTATTTTGGTAGTGATAGCGGTTATGGCCCACATTTTTCTGATATTGGAAAAGATTACAATATTGATATTGCCATGATAGGCATTGGCGCTTATGAGCCCATCTGGTTTATGCACCCCGCACATACTGGCCCAGCAGATGCCAAACAGGCATTCCTAGATCTGAAAGCCAAATATTGGATACCCATGCATTATGGCACTTTCGACCTAAGTGATGAGCCTATATTTTATCCCGAAAAAATTTTGAAGGCTGAGCACCCCGAAATCTTAAGTAAGATAAAATGGATGAGAATTGGAGAGAGGCTGCCTTTTGAATCTTTTTAAATGGTGGTTATATTTCCAGAAGAGGGTCCCAAAACTTACTTTTAAAGTCAACAATTTTATCGTTTTTGATCACGTGTCCCTCTTCTTCCAACCGTTCTTGTCTCGAACTATGCTCTCCTTTTAACACGCCTTGGCTACTAACCACTCGATGTACAGGAATTTTAACATCAGGTTGATCTTTTAACTTCATCCCCATGGCTCTGGCTACCACTCTTGCTCCTGTTGGCATGCCAACAGCCTTCGCTATTGTACCATAAGTAGTTACCCTGCCACTAGGAATTAATAATGTTAACTCCAGAATAGCCTGATATGTACTTTCTTCTATCTTACTCATCTAAAATTGTTTGATGAAATAACTTCATTGAAAATCAAATGATTTTGTTGTTAAAATAAGTTGTTATATGCTACACTCAATCAATCATGGTTCACAAACCATGACTGCTACTTAGCTTCAGCGCGTTTCTTTTGTACTTGCAAAATATTGTTTTGTATGTCTTTCATAATCATTTTAGCCCACCAGCCAGCATAAAAATTAAAAGTAGTGTTAACTTCAAAATGACTATATAAATGAAGGCGATGCACTCCATTGCTCAAAGGTTCAAGTTCATAAGTGCCATTAAGTACATCAAAAAAGTCACCCCCTATTACCACATGCTCGTCTAATGTGGTAGCCGGAATTTCATGAGGATTAGCTTTAATATTAAAAACCATCTTTTTATTGTCTTCATATTCAGTAACTGTCTCATGGAACACTAAACCTTTGGTGAATATAGCCTCACGATAAGCCCCCACTCCTTCAAAATTAAGTTCTGCCCTAAGTGGCCTAGGAAAGCCTAAAAATTGAGTTAAATACCCTTTATCATCTGCTAAACTAATTTCTTTTACTCTAGTTACATTATTCCAAATTACCTCTGCAGGCGCTTCAATATCAATAAAAGTATATGCGTTATAGGTGCCCGGAATGTCTTTCACCATCATTTCTAATGGAGACAGTAGAAAAGGCAGTAAAAGGACTGCTGACATTTTCAATTTGTTGTCGTTTTTCTGAGCCTTCTTTCTTCTTGCAGTAAGCCCTCCAAGTGAAGAAACAATAAGAAATACAGGCAATATCATTACCCAACAAGCCCACCCTTCTATTGATAATAATAGCGTAATTATAAAAAAGGCCAATATGGGGACCCAAGGTGCAAATATGCAGTACGGAAGACTTTTAGTCTTTTCATATTTTGATAGATAAACAGTCTGAAAACCAGTAACTAGCGGCACTGTCACTAAAAAGCTAATGGTCATTACACCGAATAATTTACTCCACGACTCTACCCCAAAAATAAGTCGTAGAATAATAGCATAAGCCATAGGGATTAGTATAACAGATAGTACATTTATTACAGTTGTTTTCATGTTAGGCAATCTATATCAACAGTTTAAATTAAGATTTTACTCTGTAAAAGACTACTTCATCACCGGCAACATTATCACCCAACAATATTAAAAATCTGATTATCAACACAATAAACTTACACCTTCATGCTTACCTATCACTATGCCCTAGATTTCTATCGGGAGCTATTCTATCTCTTATCAACTGTTTTAGTTCTTTTGATTCAGGAAAACGGCCTTGTTTTTTTCGTGAATATATTAACTCACCATCTAGCTTTACATTAAAAGTACCTCCTGTGCCAGGCACAAGAGCAACCTCTCCTAAATCTTGTTCAAAGGTGCTTAACAACTCTTGGCACATCCAAGCGGCTCTTAATAACCATCTGCATTGGGTGCAATAGGTGATTTCTACTCTAGGTTTCATAACTAACAATTTGAGGAGTGTAAAGCTACCAGATATTGAACGAAACAAAGTTTTATGAGCTAGATAAAATAAAACTATTGAAACATCCGGTCTACATTCACCTACATTTGATAGCTTCGCCATATTAAATAGGCACGATGAAAACAGTTCAATTACATAGATTACTCACCATAAGCATGGCTTTTCTCTTATCGTTTTTACTAAAACCTGCTCTGGCACAAGAAAAAGTAATAACAAAAGAAAACCAGCAATGGCTACAATATTATAATAGCTTAACGCTTTCTGACAAGGTTAAAATTAAGTCGGATGTGGGCTATCGATGGCGCGACAATTTTGACGAAGGCTCTACCTTTCTGGCTAGGACAAGCTTGGCTCACAATATAGGAAGTAATGCATGGGCCAGCATGGGAGTCGGATATTTTGAAAGCTTAAAAGATGGAGAAGAAACACAATGGGAGTTCAGGCTTTATCAAGAGGCAACTTTAAAAACACCGTTAAATCATTTTTCACTATCTCATAGATGGAGAATAGAAGAGCGCTGGTTCAATAAATCCACCACATCAGAATTTGACAGCTATAGTTTTAGGTTTAGGTACAACATAGGCGTACACATTCCTCTTTTTACCATATCATCTAAAAATCCTGATCAGAAATTAACCCTTTCGGTTAGTGATGAGATTATGTTTAACGCAGGGAAAGACATTGTTAATAACGTATTTGATAAAAACAGAATTTTAATTGGTCCAAGCATTCCCGTTACCCCTTCAATAGACTTATCTGTTATTTATAATTACGAATTTGCCTCGCAAAGTGAAGCTGCTCATTATAAAAACACCAATATTATATGGGTGCAAATTAAACACGACATCAACTTGACAAAATAATAGAATATGCTTAAATCTAAATTATCAGTGATATGCCTATTGTTAGTTTTTTTAATATCGGCATGTGAACGTAAAAATTCTGGTCAAGAAAAAATAACTATTGCTACTGCAGCCAATATGCAATATGCTATGTTGGCTATAACGAAAAAATTCGAAGAGAAAACGGGCATTCACTGCGATCTGATAATTAATTCATCAGGTAAGCTCACGGCACAAATAAAGGCTGGAGCTCCTTATGATATTTTTGTAGCTGCCAATATGAAATACCCCATTTCATTGTACGATGAACGCTTAACTACGGCATCACCGGTTGTCTATGCTTATGGCAAATTAGTACTTTGGTCTGCCGAGGCGGACACTACTCCTACCATAGAAAACCTAAACACAGACAACGTAAACCACATAGCCATTGCTAACCCAGAGAGTGCTCCATATGGGGTAGCGAGCATGCAATGCTTAGATTATTACAAGTTAAGAAGCAAGGTTGAAAGCAAGCTAGTATTTGGAGAAAGTATCGCACAAACCAACTTATACATTATGAGTGGCTCTGCAGAATATGGTTTTACTGCCAAATCGGTAGTTTTAGCTCCTGAAATAAAAGATCAGGGAAAATGGATAGAAATAGCACCTGAAGCATACTCTAAGATAGCGCAAGGTATGGCTATTATTAAACGAGAAAGCGTTAAACCCGCTGCCGAAAGTTTTTACAATTACATGCTCAGCCATGAAGCCAAAAAACTACTTGAAGAGTACGGTTACGGAATTAATTAATATTTGTAAAACCAAATAAATATACGAGCGTTAAGCTAAACATGATTGATTTAGGTCCCTTATGGCTTACCTTCAAATTGGCTCTGATAACAACATTGGTTTTATTTTTAATATCAATTCCATTATCATATTGGCTGTCTACGGGTAAGTCATTTATAAAAACCATCACCGAAACACTGGTAAGCATGCCCATAGTCCTACCTCCCACGGTCTTGGGCTTTTACTTACTAATAGCTTTTAGCCCACAGCACGCTACGGGCAAATGGCTGCTACAGCATTTCGATATAAAATTGGTGTTTTCATTCACAGGTTTAGTGGTGGCCTCTTTAGTATATAGTCTGCCCTTTATGGTGCACCCTATTTTATCGGGCTTAAGATCGCTGCCCACACACTTAACAGAAGCGTCTTATTTACTAGGTAAGTCAAAATGGCAAACCCTTATTTATGTTTTATTGCCCAACATTAAGAAAGCTATCTATACAGGGCTTATCCTTTGTTTTGCTCATACCGTGGGTGAATTTGGTGTAGTTTTAATGATTGGAGGCAATATTCCTAATGAAACAAAAGTAGCCTCCATTGCTATTTACGACCATGTAGAAGCCATGCATTATAAGCAAGCTAACCTCTATTCCATGATTTTATTTGCAATTACCTTCATTATTTTGCTTACTGTACATAGTATTAACTCTGGTTATTTCAAACGCTTAAGGTCATGATAGCAATAAAACTACAGAAGGCATTCAAAGACAATGCACACCCATTTAACCTTGACGTAAACTTAGAGATTAATACAGGTCAAATTATAGGATTATATGGTCCTTCTGGTGCAGGAAAGACATCAATACTTCGCATAATCAGCGGTTTAGAAACAGCAGATCAAGGTAATATCATCTACCAATCCAATACTTGGCTAAGCACTAAAAATGGAGTTAATGTAAAGCCACAGAAACGCAATATCGGTTATGTTTTTCAAGAGTACGCACTCTTCCCTAACATGACTGTGATGGGCAATTTAAAGTTTGGTATGGACAAGCAACATAATGATACTGCCATACTTGACGAACTCATAGAGATTACAGAAATAGGTAAGCTTCTCCACCTCTACCCCACCTCATTATCAGGAGGTGAAAAGCAAAGGGTGGCTCTCGCCAGAGCATTAGTAAGAAAGCCACAATTATTATTATTAGACGAACCCCTTTCTGCACTCGACAGCGCCATTAGACTAAGGCTGCAAGACTTTATAGTAAAGGTGCATAATAGATTTTCTCTCACCACCATTTTGGTAAGTCATGATATAGAAGAAGTGTATAAACTATGCGATCAAGTATTTTCTATTAAACAAGGCAAGGTTATTAACTCAGGAAGCCCACACCAATTATTTGTAAGCAACACCCCAAAAGAAGACTTCTCCTTAATAGGTAAAATAATTAAAGTAGAAAAAGAGGTCTCCTATACTCAGTTAACCATTAGTTGTCAAGGAAAAATATTTACAATTCGCAGGGAAGAGAACATAGAATACAAAGCAGGGGATAAAATATCACTAAACACATCTTTAACCGACACCTTGCTAGAATCCCTAAATCCTTATAATCAGTGAGTTAAATTAATTTTAAAGATTTTTATCACTTTTTTCATGTAACGATATTGTATAAATATAAAAAAGCAGTATAATTGCACTCCCATAACGATTGGGGCGCTTAGCTCAGCTGGTTCAGAGCATCTCGTTTACACCGAGGGGGTCGGGGGTTCGAATCCCTCAGCGCCCACCACGAAGGGATAAATAGTTTTAAGACTGTTTATCCCTTTTTTTATTATACTGCAAAATGCTGATATTGTTGGCATTACGGTGAAAAATGAATTTACTCGTGTGGTTCGGAGTGTATCGTTTTTTCTGTAATATAAAATCCCTTCTGGAAATAGCAGTTGCTGCAAGTTTTGCTTCTTACCATTATCTGATAAGTCCAATAATTTCAATAAGTTAATTTACTATTCGTATTAAAACTTACAGCGAAGGAATAGGACATGAAGCTTTTAGAACCAAGTCCCAGGTCCGTACACTACGTGGTGTGTGAGGCGCATCGTGGGTTTACAGCTCACGGTCGTCTACATGATTGTGCATAGTATTTTTTTATTCACCTTTCGGCACATAATAAAATCGAAAGTTTTCAAAAGGCGTTCCTTAAACTGTTTTTCCTGCGGGAATAAGAGTTATACTTTCCGCTTTCAAATTCGCTACTTTTCTATTTAATTCTCCGTCATCAATTTTTGTATAAATTGTTTTTTCACTGCTATTATATTCCCGCGTTCCAGTCATATAAGTTTCGTCTGAATTATATAAAAGATACTCTCCATTCTGTTTGAATTCGTAGTCATTACTTGGTGGTTTTGGAAGTCTGCTTATTTTTTCTCCGTTCGCTATTCCGTAATCTAATTTCCAACGTTGGAAAAGCTCGTTTGGTAATTCAGAATTTGAGTCAGATTTTACATTTTTATTTATTCCGCAAGAGTAAGTTAAAAGCATAATTCCGATTAGTAATATTGTTTTCAAAGCTTGGTTTTTCATATTATGCACAACAATTGTATAAGGAACACAAACATTCCCATACCTCTATTATAATTATATAATCTAAAGCATTTTTAATTAATTTCATAGAGATATTCACTACGTGTCTGTTACACTCCGTTGATCTATTAGAATCATGCCTTTCTCCCCTATCATGCTATGCATGTTCGTTTTCCATCTAATCTGATAAATGCCATTTTATTTCATCACCAGGAAATTTAAAACTTGTGCATGAAGGACTAAATCAGTCCTGAACATGCCATTGTCACTCCTACTTATGAAATTCCTTAGTGGCTGAGCCATCGAATCAGGAAGGGGTAAACTCTAGAGAAATTAGCTTTTTCACTTTTAAAATACACCATATATAACTATCTTATATAAAGATAATTATACACCTAAACCCAAAAAACATGAAAACCTACACAAGCATATTTACTGCTATTCTATTGATTCTCTTATCCTTACCATTGCAATATGCATTGGCACATGGTACGGTCACCTACCCTGCTAGTCGGGTGTGGATTTGCTATCAAGAAGATCCACAAAGTCCTGATTCACCCGCTTGCATTGCTTCTATTGAAGAATATGGCACTCAGGCCTTTTATGATTGGAATGAAGTAGCCAGAATGGATGCAAATGACATGCACCGACAAATCATTCCTGATGGTCAGCTAGCCAGTGCAGGTAGGCCTGATAAGTATGGCGGGCTCGACCAGGTTCGTGATGACTGGATTGCGACACCTGTTACTCCAGGACCATTTACTGTCACTTGGACCAACTCAGCACCCCATGAAACACTTTACTACGAGGTGTATATCACAAAGGCCGACTGGACTCCAGATCAGCCGCTAACATGGAACAGTCTGGAGCTTCTGGTGCGCACAGATCCTAGGAGTGCTTCTGCTATAGATAATATAGATGTGGTACTGCCAGTGAGAACGGGTAAACATGTCATTTATTCCATTTGGCAACGGTCTTTAAGCGCAGAGGCCTTTTATTCTACCAGTGATGTGGATTTTGGTATGGATACCGGAATTAACCTGCCTCCAGTGCCTACATTTGAAAGTGACAATGGCCGCTGCGGTGGGGCTGAAGTAGACTTTGATGCTTCGGAAACGTATGATCCTAATGGGGATGAATTGACCTACACTTGGGACTTTGGAGATGGTACCACAGGCAGTGGAGCGATAGTTTCTCATATTTACAGTGACTTGGATTTTGCTAACGTTACCCTAACAGTGAGTGATGGCGAATTAAGCAGCGAAGTTTCGGCCACCATCAATCTTGAAGAAGACCTAGATTGTAATGCAAACCATTGTACCTTTGGAGCACCTCTGGATAATTCTTTACCTCCTCTAATCGAGACTTATCAAAATGTGCATGTGCTGGGTGAAGGAGGACCTAACCTTGACAACATATCCATGTTCATGATCAACTGGTCATTGGTTAATAATGGATTATATCAGTTCTCATTTAACACCAACAACGGCACTCCGAGCTGGTATGTAGACCTACTGCCTGCTTCTAATCAGAGTTTTAATACGGAAGAACCTCAAATAACCATTACTGGCTCTGGGTTTGATGGTCTAGACGGCACTTATTACGCCATAATGGATGGTGCTAATTTTGTACTCGTATCAACTAATCAGGCTCATACCATTTACTTTAGCAACTCAGCAGATGCGCCTAGTTGTGATGATGGCTCTTCCAGCGCAAGAAGCGCTAACAGTTTCAGTAATCTGGCTAAAAACATTACTACTTGTGGCAATCAAGCTTCGTTTGATCTGGAGGCTTCAGGTGCGTTAAAGTATGAAATGTACCCTAACCCTGCGTCAACTTCGGTAGAGATTAGGACTAACATGAATCTTATTGGCAGTGTAATTAATATTACTGACATGTCGGGCACGTGTATCAAGTCATTTGATGTTCAGGAAAATACATTGAGTGAGGTAATTGATGTTTCTGACATGAGAAAAGGCATTTACTTCATAAAAATCACGAACCCTAAAATGAAGACCAAATCACTCAGGCTTCTTGTTAAATAGCACACAATCAGCTCATATGTTAAATTAATTGAGTTGAATTCAAACCACCTTCTATTCAATGTAGAAGGTGGTTTTTCTTTATTTTGAATAATAATTTCTGCTAGGTCACAATTACCACTTCCTGAGGAGCGCCTATTTGTCTAATACCCAAAAGTCTTTTCTGGAGGAGTCTTAGTAGATATTCCATTTAGGCTGCAAAACATCATGCTCACAAAACCTTACCGCTAACGATTTGTGTATTTTACTTGCCTTGCATGCATTATTCACTGCGTGCCGCGTAGTCTTTTATTTCTTTTAATTCCTTTTCGATTTTAGAAAAATCGATTAAATTTTCTTCATATTCCACTTCTTCTGTAGTCTTTTTCCAATAAGGGAATAACCAAGTCATAGAAGTTCCTAAATTTTCGAAATCAGAATCATTTAGCATCAAATCTATCTTGTTTTTGTATAGGAATTTCCCTTTGTAATACTTTGTAGTTCGCTGTCTCTTGGTTAGTAGATTAAAAAATCTATCAATCGCTATTTGAATGTCATCGTATTCGGGATCAAAATGCTGATGTACCGCTCCATATCCAACAGTTAATTCATGGTCATTAGAAGAAATCCATATTGCAGTTTCACCGATTGTCAAGTAAGAGCCATCCTCATATTCGTTTAAATCCTGCCCGAATTGTTCAGAGAGAAACTTCTTAATTTTCTCAAATATGATTTGATGTTTTTTCATTGCAAATGATACACAGCGCGAAGCTATGATGAGTAAAGATTAGGAGGCGTTAATCCCCCATTTCGCATATAACCACGCCTTGGTTTAAAGTTAAAACTTAGAGCGCACTTTATAATTCACACAAAACTTTCCTGAGAGATAAAACAGCATTTGTTATGTGGATTTTATTTGATATTTCACCTGTTCAGATGTCACGTAGTTTCCTTCTAAATACCAAGTGATCATATCCTTAAATGTTAAGTCAGTAACTTCCCTTCTAGGTTTCTCAAATTTAGGTTTAGTCAGTTTAATCTTCTTGAGAGTTAGTAATTCTATGGTTTTCAGAGGCAACCAAATTGGTAACTTCAATAGGTTTAGTAAGGCTGTTGTTGGATTAAATAATTCACCTTCAGAATGAAAATGCTTTTCGTACTCAAAGCCTTCAAATTCCAGTTCGTATCTTTCTACAAATTCTACCAGAAGAAATAAATTATCATCACCAAATAGATTTAGGTCTTCTGCTACTCGCTTATCTAGTCTATTTACATTTTCGCCAGATGTTTTTTCTAAGAATTTCTTGACTATCAGATAACCGTGTCGCAGTTTAGAGAATTCAATTTCTTTTATTTCCATAATTTGTACATCTACAGCAACTGCAACTGATGAACAGCTATCGGGCGTATGTCTGCAACTGGTGAACAGTACTAAAGTAGTAAAATCTGCCGAAGCTCACAACGGTTTCAAATGGCACTGCGTTCTGCTAGCCTAAAAATCCTACGAGTAAAAGAAGGTGAAAAGCACTGCCGATTCTCAGCGGCAGATTTCATGGTGATGTTTGCACAGAAGCTTGTAAAGTGGCAGTTGGCGCATTCATGCTAGCAACTGTTATAGCCTGTTATTCTATTATTAATACACCATCCTTGTTATTCTCGTAGTTATCAACAATGGATTCCAATAGACTAACGAAATTTATTGCTTTGGTTTCAAATTCTTCTGGATTCTCGTGATCCCAAACTACAATTTGATAATCTGAACCTTCAGAGGAATTATTAGTGTTGAAGCAAGTCAGTCCCCAATCTGAATAGTTTGCAAAAGGAATTAGCCCTTTGTTGTAGATGAATTCTCTAGGATAACCATTAAAAGTCGAATCCAAGATTTTTTTTGCCCAAATTTCGGGTATCAGTGGCGTGAACATTAACACATTAGAGAGAACGTCCAATTCGAAAAAATTCTTGTACTTCAGGTAGTACTTGAAACTATCTGGAAGTTTAAACTTCAATTCTTGCTCAAGTTTTGAAATCTCTGAATCTTCAATTAGGCTGGGAATTGCCTTCCAAGCAATCTGCCCTTCAATTTCTTCCTTTTCTGGATCTATGAAATTGTTATCAGTTAGACTTTTTTTTGAGATGTAAAAAGGATCCCATTCAGGTGTTGCAATAGAGGCAAGTGAATCCAAATTTAAATCAACAAAGCGTTCAATAATTTCCATATTTTGCTCTAGGGTGTTACAGGATATAACAATTATATAAGGGACACAAATATTCACTTATTTCTATTATGCAGGTCAATCTAAAGGATTTTTAATTAATCACATAGAGGTCACTGACCGGATTATCTCCCTTTTACTGACTGCCCTTTTCAATATATTAAATGCACTCTTTCAGCAGTAAACTCCGCAACCGCATCCACCTGAGGCTGAGTTTTGCAGGCATACAATGTAAAGACTATTTAAATAACTGACGCTAAGACAAGTAAACATCTTTCATTAAAATTTCATCCATACTACCATGAAGTATATCTCATGTTAATAAATATTAAATGACATAAATATTAACAGATCATGTTATTTAAATCTATTGAAAAAATAAATTTTATAAAATTTATCATTATATTAATATCTGTTTTGATCAATCATTTTTCAAAAAACTACAGCATACTATCGGTGGAAATACTAAATATTGGTGTGAGCAAAGGGCTTTCATCTATTGAAAAAAAGAAAATTCGTCTATCTAATTTAATGATCTTTATAGGCATGTTTATTTCGTGCTTTTTCTTTGCTCTCAATCTATACCAATTTCCATCAGATACCATTAAACATATTTCTCTACTTTTGAGCATAACAGCTCTCACATTCTGCTTGCTTCTAAATAAAAAGAAAAGGCACTTTGAGGTCAGGGTAATTCTCACCGTTTTTTTTCTGTCCATATTCTTCCTTAACTCAAACATTAGCTATCAAGGTTTTTACTCCGAATATTTCTATATACTGATACCCTTACTGTGTTTATTGTTTTTTGAAAATCAATACCTACATTACCTTAGTTTATTTCTGTCTATTTTTCTGTTTTACACCCCTAACTATATTTTGAGTATTTATGAACCCACACATTATGGGTATTTAAACGTAGCCTTTTTGTTTAGTGGTGTTTTCGCTGTGGTATTATACTTCAAAAGGCTTAATCAAAATAATGAAAGAATTATAGCTCGCCAGAAAAACCTAGAAATTAAAAGAATACAACATAAAGCCCTCCTTTCTCAGCTCAATCCTCACTTCATTTCCAATGCTTTGATGGCTATTCAATCTTCACTATTACGAAATGACGCTGAAGCTGCCAACGTCTACCTCACCACTTTCTCAAGGCTTATGAGAGAGATACTAGAGCATTCTCGAAAAGATGAAATAACTATAGAAGAAGAACTGTTAATGCTAGGTGACTATCTTGAGATCAACAAAAGACGACTAAATAACAGGTTTGACTACTCCATAGAGGTAGATGAAAGCATAGACATAGAAATGGAAGTTATTCCACCTATGCTAGTGCAGCCATTTTTAGAAAATGCAATAGAACATGGCAATTATAATCATCTGGAAGATGCATGGATACACCTTAGGTTGGTAAAAACCACTAGATCAATTATGGTAATAATTAAAGATAATGGTGGCGGAATGGAGGAAGATGATGGACAAAGAAATAGAAAGTCCGTTTCAACTAGAATTATTAATGAAAGAATTGAGCTATTAAACTTATTTCAACACCAAAAAATTCAATTAACTATTCAAAACTGGAGCAAGCAAAATAATCAGCCTGAGGGTGTGCTAGTGCAGATTGAGTTCCAATAAAATTGAGCGCCATGAATGTAGTTTTAATAGATGACGATGACACTATAAGAGAAGATATTAAGAACCTGTTATTTAAAAATGCTAATGAACTGAAAGTTATAGGCGAAGCAAATAGTGTAAAGACCGGATTAGCACTACTGAAAAGTTGCTCACCCGACATACTGTTACTAGATGTTGAAATGAAAGATGGCAGCGGGTTTGATTTATTGGCCAGTTATGGACCACCGGACTTTCAGATCATATTTGTCACAGGTTATGATCACTATGCCATAAAGGCATTTAAATATAGCGCCATCGACTATTTGTTAAAACCTATTGATCCATTGGAATTAAAGTCTGCATTGGCTAAAGCCAAATGTATTCAGCCCTCTATAAGCATTAAAAATCTGATCGAAAACTTAAAGAGAGAAGAAAAAAAATATAAAATTCTTTTGAAAGATAATGAATCAATATATCTAGTAGACATAAATGATATTATCAGATGTGAATCCAATAACAACTATACTCTTTTCTATTTAAATGACTCACGTAAATTATTAATTTGCAAGACCTTAAAGGAATACGAGCGACTTCTTGACGAAAGAATATTTTTTCGCACTCACCAATCTCATTTAATCAATCTGAATTATTTTAATCGTTACGAGAAAAAAGACGGTGGCACCTTAATCTTGAATGACGGTACCCACATACCACTTTCTTTAAGAAAAAAAGAATCGTTTCTTCGAAGATTAGAAACACTCCAGCACTATGCATAAATCAATCACCTCTATCTAACACACATATTTCTCAGGTTCTAAAATTACATAAACGAATTCTCACTTAACTGTCGCGAATTATAGAACTAACTATAAAATATAAATTATTTAATCAATTTTTGATTATCCGGATAAAACATAATCATTTATAATTAAAAATTTAAAGCAATAGTTATGAGAAAAATTATCAGATATTTTACGGTATTAGCTGCAATTCCTTTCTTTACTGCATGTAATGAAAATGAAGGGGTATCGAAATTAAATAACGAAACAGCGGAAATCACGCATCATTATGAGATGAATGAGCAAACATTCACTGTCATTTACGAAATGGATAATGAGTATAAAATTCTAAGCGAAAAGGGGGATATAAATAGCTTGGTAAATTTTAAAGAAACTTTGAACAACGAGGAAGGAGGCCTGTTACAGATTAGTCAGATAACTGAAGATGGTAAAGAGATCCATATTAAATACATTTCTCCATCGCAAAGAGAAGACAAAAATACCCATGAAAGAACTATGGAATGCACAGATTGGTATAGTCCAAATGGTACGGCATCCTTCTTCTTCTATAGGGACATTAACTTTTCTAATGAGCTGGTAGACCTTCGCCAAGTAAATACTTCTTATTTTCAGGACCAATGGTTAGATGGGGCTAATGATCAAATTTCCTCCTTTCAGTTGGGAGCAAACTCGGAACTTAGAATATTTGAGGATTCTTGCTTTTATGGACGTGAAATTGCATTTCGAAGTAGCATAACAAATCTACATTGGGTGTTGACTGGCTTCTTGGCTAATGGCCAACCTGTAGTAGAGGACTTTAATGATTGGATATCGTCACTTAAGGGATGGTCATATTAAAAAGCAATTTGCAAAACGATACATTATAATAATCCTTACTGGAACACCACTTTTCAATAAACAATTTCTTTTAGAAGTATATCAAAGAAGTTTTTATTTTGAATAAAAGAATTTATATGCCCCTATTATTTCTGCTTTTATCTCAGAGGCGTGCCTCTGGGATAAAAGCTTGTCTTGTGAAAGCCATTTTGCAATTCTTTAAAAGCATTGAATCTAATTCCATGTTGTTAAAAGTCTGATTACACGGGTAAGATTATATTTTGCGCTAATTAACCAGTCCCCTTAGCTTTCTACATTTTAATTGCCAATGTATTTGTAAATCTCTCTTGCTGTGCCTTTTTAACCACGAGACTTTCACAAACCAATCAAACCCTATTCGTTTACATCATTTCCGGTATGACGAGTATAGACGTTTTAATATTAAAACATCAAAATAGTATAGAGGGCGAAAGCCCTTTATGAGCAGTAATCTAGTTGGTTTGTCGTGAAGTGCAGAGGCGAAATTACCCTTCGCCTTCTCGACTGGTGGAAGGTGAATTATTTTGACACAGATATGATATATACTACTCGTCAAAGGATTCAGTAATTGTCGTATTACCAAATCCATCCTCTTTATGGAAAATCATGCATGTAAAGTAAACTGAATCAATCTTCTCCTATAAGAGACTCTCGGATTACCCTCTATTAACAGATCTGTATTCACCAATAGACTTTAAATAATTCTCTCATGGGACGATCCATTTTTACTCCGTAGTTGATACAGAATGCACTTCATTGTTTTTCTCTCATTGAGACGCTTCAATAATGAGCGAAAAATAATCTTATCGATCAGTCTTTTAAGTTATACTTAATTCCAAATAGGAAAGCTGTGCCGTGGTGTCTTATTGTGCTTTCGTTAAAGTAATCTTCATTAGTAATGCTTGTAATTCCTTGTTGGTAAGAAATTGTGGCAGCAATAAATAACTTACGGTATATTTGGTAGTCGACTCCCATTTCAACAATTCCGGATAAATCAAATTTTGAAACCTTATTGGTTATATTATATGTCTTCTCTGAAAAAGGCTCTCCTGCGCGTGGTTCGATCACTTCTGCGTGAAGCAATACTGATGGCATCAGACCAATGTTAGCAAATCCAATAATTTTATTTCCGAACCTGTAACCAGCTTTCACCGGAATGGACAGGTAATTATAACTATTAACAATTGTTGCATCATTAATAATCAAATCGCCATTGGCTTTCATAACTGAAATTTGATCCTCTACACCTTTCTCATAGTACGACACCCCAGATGCCATTTGAAAATGATCTTTGAAGTGATATTCATAAATCAGGCCGAAGCCCATGGCTTTATGGCTATTACAACCACTCCACGCACTTCGTCCATTAACAGTCATATTAGTGAATCCTGCTTCAATTCCGACTACATGAGATTGTGCAAAAACATTTAAAGTTAAAGCTACTGCAAAAGCAGTTATTAAGTATTTCACAGTCAATTAATTATAAAATATCAAGAGCATTTATTACTAATTCAAGCATTAAAAGTCATCAATATTTTCCAATTAAGAAAATTAAAGTATTATAAAATCAAGCTCACCGCTCAATATAATGAAGTGCTCTATGCGCAGTGCGTAAGATATACCGCTGGCTGTTAGAGCAGGAAGGCCCAGAAAATTGGGCTATGTTTTTTATTATTTACAACTCTAATTCTGCTTTGAACTCAATCTATTTTTCCTTGATTCTTTTTAGAGTTCGATTCAATGAGTAAGTAAGGTATTCCAACAATCATTGGAGTCCAAAAGGAATAATTTAGAATATTAGTATTGCCAGTCAATTTATAGACAAAATATCCAGAAATGATGATAAAAGCCATCCCGAACATTACGTTTCGAAATACATTTGCTATTCTTTCAATATTGTATTTTTCTTTTTCTTCTTTCGGCTTAGTGTTATAGCCAGCAATCAACCAATACATTTTCCCGTATTTGATCAAAACTCCTAGAACGATAAAAAGAATTGCTATTCCAATCATATTTTTTTCTACTCCAATGGCTTGTAGTCATCTGATAAGTTCGTAGCAGCACTAATCGCTACTACCGCTCATGACCATGCCTTGATTTAAATTTAACATTTGTAGCGGACTTTCCTATCGCCACGAAAATATAATGATCGATGAAACCCTATTCGTTTACATCATTTCTGGTATAACGAGTATAGACGTTTTGATATTAAAACATCAAAATAGTGTAGAGGGCGAAAGCCTTTATGAGCAGTAATCTAGTTTCGAAGCGTTAGTTAATTATTCCTTTATCTTTGAATTCCATCTCAAGTTCATCCATTACACTGTTCAATTTGTAGGTCAATATGCTTTCTAAAAAAACATCTTGACTATATCCATGCAAGTCTTCAAAAAAGTCGGTTCGTAACACTCTCCATAGAAAGTATGTAGTGTCATTAAGTTTATAAGTCCAGATACTGAAGTCATCAGTGAAAGTCGAACCTCCTACATGATATTTTTGATATTGGCCTTCTACATCATTGCAAAACAGATCAAAGAGTTTCTCTTTAGTTAAGTTTTTTAGCTCTACATTTAAATCCTTCGCTTTTCTAAATTCGGCCAAGGTGCCGAGCAAATAGCCTCCTAGAAAAATCAAATCCCTGTTTGTTCCGATGAATTTATCCTTAACCCATATTTTTCCATATCCCATGTTTTTAGGATAGTTGTCCGCAAAGGAGTATTCAACCGCAAATTCAAACTTATTTCCAATGACCATACTTTGATAAACATCACCCACAACATCAGTATAAAGAAACCTTTACGTCCCCAACACGCCAAATATAATATTAAGTTAAGTGGAAGTATTATTTTAACTTGTGTATGTGAGCTACAATGCACAAAAGTTATTGAGTGAATTTTTAACTTATTTATTTTGAGCGGAGCACAAAAAAAATGGCTACACAGTAGCCACTAATACACTCTAGGAATTTGGCACGAGCAAGAGGCTCGTGCTACTATAAATAAATATTATTTCGGTCTTTCTATCTCTTTCAGGTTCTCCATCTTCTTGTTTCGAAGGAAGCCATTGATATCTTCAAAATGCTCCAAGATGCGTTTATTACCAAATTCAAATACTTTTTGAGCTAAGCCATCTAGAAAGTCACGATCGTGTGAAACTAAAATGATAGTTCCTTCAAAGTCTCTAAGCGCGTCTTTAAGAATATCTTTAGTTTTAATATCTAAGTGGTTGGTAGGCTCATCGAGTATCAATAGGTTAACTGGTTGTAGCAATAACTTAATCATCGCCAACCTTGTACGCTCACCACCAGAAAGCACTTTCACCTTTTTCTCTATCGCATCTCCACTAAACATAAAAGCTCCTAACAGATCTTTAATCTTAGTTCTTACATCTCCTTGTGCTATTTCATCCACCGTCTGAAATACGGTGAGGTTCTCATCTAGCAAGGCAGCCTGATTCTGAGCAAAATAACCAATTTTGCTATTGTGCCCTACTTGCAAGGTACCATCAAAGTCAATTTCACCCATTATAGCTTTCACCATAGTAGACTTACCTTCACCATTCTTACCTACAAAGGCTACCTTATCACCTTGTGCAATGGTAAATGTAGCGTCCTTAAACACCAGATGATCACCATATGACTTGCTAAGTCCATCCACAATAACAGGATATTTACCTGATCTTGGTGCAGGAGGAAACTTAATATTAAGGCTAGATGTATCTACTTCATCTACTTCCACAATCTCCATTTTCTCTAGCATTTTCACACGAGATTGTACCTGTAGCGTCTTAGAGTAAGTTCCTTTAAAACGATCTATAAACTGTTGTATCTCGGCAATTTGTTTGGCCTGATCATCAAACTGCTTTTGCTGTTGCTCTCTTCTTTCTTTACGAAGTTCTAGGTAATGCGAATAATTGGTGCGGTAGTCATAAATACGACCTCTGGTAATTTCAATAGTACGGTTAGTCAGTGCATCCACAAAGGCCTTATCGTGACTGATTACAATTACTCCCTTGGCGCTATTTTTCAAGAAGTTTTCTAGCCACTGCACCGATTCTATATCCAGATGATTGGTTGGCTCATCTAGCAATATAAGATCGGGCTTCTTTAAAAGTATTTTGGCTAATTCTATACGCATACGCCATCCTCCACTAAACTCATTTGTAGGTTTAGTAAAGTCTTCACGCTCAAAACCTAATCCCAGCAATGTCTTCTCTACTTCGGCATCAAAGTTTACCTCTTCTATGCTATAAAACTTCTCGCTCAGCTCAGATACCTCTTCAATAATTTTACTATAAGCTTCAGACTCATAATCTGTGCGCGTTTCGAGCTGGTGGTTAAGCTCATCTATACGCACTTTCATATTATTTATTTTAGCAAAAGCTTTAGATGCTTCATCAAATACAGAGCAGTCATCTTCAGTGAGCAAGTGCTGAGGCAAGTAGGCAATTACAGCATCCGCAGGAGACGATACTTTACCATGAGTAGGCTTATTTACCCCAGCAATGATTTTCAGCAGGGTTGATTTACCCGCACCATTTTTACCCATAAGGGCAATACGGTCATTGCTATTGACATTAAATGTAACATTATTAAATAAGGTGGTGCCGCTAAACTCGACACCTACGGCATCTACTGAAATCATACTATTAAAATTTGCTACAAAGCTAACAGATCAGGATTGGGAAGTAATCATTAGTAGAAATTTTGTTTTGAAAATTGATCAGCCACTTTACCGTAATATTGACAGAACTTCAGGCATTGTAAGCCCTAGCACGAATAATCCACGTGGCACCTGCTAAATGTAGTGTATCCAAGGCAGTGAATTACTTCCGTTTTATTTATTGATCTACTTTTCAATCTAGATTCAGCTTCATCATTATATCCGTCTGTTCTTCACTGCCTAGCTTGAAAACATGCTTATCGAAGGCCTTAAAGCCATTTTTCTGATAAAACCGAATGGCTCTGGGGTTTTGCTCCCAAACACCTAGCCATACGTACTTCATGCTTCTCTCTTTTGCCAACTCTACAGCTTTGTTAAAAAGAATTTGTCCTACTTTTTTTCCATGAAACTCTTTTAACACATAAATTCTTTCAATCTCCAGCGCCTCTTTATCCTTAATTTCTGATTGAGATTCTCCTACATTTACTTTTAAGTACCCAATGTTTTGGTCATTAAATCGAGCAAAGTAAAATTCTGCATTTTCATCATTTAATTCTGATGTTAACTTTTCTGCTGAAAAGCCATTTTCTAAATACTCTCTCATATTTTCTTCACTATTTGCTGAAGAAAAAGTTTCAGAAAAGGTCAACTTTCCAAGTTCCATTAACTCATGAATGTCATTGACAGTTATTTTTCTAATAAATACCTCCATTGCTTTTTTATTAATCAGTTAGAAACGGCTTTTAGCCCAATAATTGAACCTATCAAAGTGGTGAGAAATAGTATGCGCCAAAACGTGGCAGGTTCTTTAAACACTAATATTCCTAAAAGTACAGTGCCAACCGCCCCTACCCCGGTCCAAACAGAATAGGCAGTTCCGATGGGCAATGTTTGGGTTGCTTTAATCAAAAGCGTCATGCTAGCCATAAGAGCAACCAAAAAACCAGCATACCAAAAATACATTTCATTGCCAGATGCTTCCTTCGCCTTTCCTAAACAAAATGCAAAAGCAACTTCAAATAAACCCGCAATAATTAATACAATCCAATTCACAACCTTCTATATTTTGAAACAAAGGTCTTAATATGAATTGAAGAAAAATTTAACAAATGATAAATAATGAATGCTATATGATATTTGCTCTTATTCTACTTAAAGACACCTGTGTAATGCCTAAATATGAAGCTATAAGCCCCAAAGAAACCCTTTGGATCAAAGTGGGGTGTTTTTTCAGGAGTTCTAAGTAACGCTCTGTTGCTGTTCCTAGTTGATTTGAGATGAACCTTTGCTCCGCTTTAATCAACTCCTGCTCGGCAAATTTCCTACCCCAATTAGCAATGTCAATATCCGAGGCATATAAGTTGAGCAGGTTTGAAGAGCTAATTTTGTAAAGTTCGCAGTCTTCTAACAGCTCTATATTTTCGTAGCCTCGCTCATTAAGAATATAGCTCTTAAGTGATATTATGGAGTCTCCTTCTTCACCAAACGCAATAGTAACTTCATTATCATCAACGTCTGAAAAAGTACGAGCTATCCCTTTTTTAATAAAAAATATATTCCTTTCTATTCTTTCCGAACGTATAATGATTTGATTCTTTGGTAATTTAATTTCCTCAAAATGCTCAATCAACTTCAATTTGGATGAAGAATTGATGGGGTGAATTTTATCTAAAATTTGCTCAATATCCATTTCTTATTGTATCCTTATCTTGACCTCAGCTTACTATGGTGATCTTCCTCTACTTGCATTAAATATTTACCTATTTACAGAAAACGCTGCAATTTTAAGAGCTACATCCGAAAACTAACCATTTCATAAGTGCTTTAGTGCTAGGTTTTGCTTAATAAAAATGTTTTATATCTTTGGTGCGGATAAGAAAACAACAAGCTAATACACTAACATTAGAGAAGGAATTGGGGGTATTAGTTTTCTTTTGCACTTCACAGCGCATACTCTAATAGTTTAATGTCTCAAAATTAACCTATTAGTATGCAGAAAAAACACCTCTATTTATTCTTTTTAATTTTGGGTACCGCCTTTTGGGGCGTGTCTTTCACATTTGTAAAATCCGGAGTGGGTGACGGTTCCCCTTTTGTATTTTTATATTACAAATTTCTTGTTGCTGCATTTTTCTTAGCAGCTATATGCTACAAACAACTACGGTATATTACAAAAAAAACGCTGCGCATAAGTATTTTGATTGGTATTCCTCTACTCACAGGTACCATACTGCAAACCATTGGCCTAAAATATACTACCGTTTCTAATGCTGCATTTATTACCGGCCTAGATGTAATCTTAATTCCGGTTTTGAAATTTTTGGTTTATAAAAGAAAGGTAGCGCCAAAAATATGGATTGCCTGCGCCCTTGCATTAACAGGCCTGTACATCATTGTTGTTAGAGACGGTTTAAGTTTAAACACAGGTGATATATGGATGACAGCATGTGCCCTTGCATTTGCCTTTTATGTTTTGCAAGTAGGTAGGTTTTCTAATGAAGAAAAACCCATGCCCAGTGTTATATTACTCATGCTTTTTTGTGCCCTTGGCTGCCTTATATTTGCGTTATTAGATAAGAGTACTACGTGGCTGCCTGATACCAATGGTTTTTGGACGGGAGTCTTATTTGCGGCTCTACCAGCCACTGCCTTTATGTATGGAGTGCAAAATGTGGCGCAAAGATATTTAGCAGAGGAAAAAATAGCTTTAACGTACTTATTTGAACCTGTTTTTGCCACCATTGCGGGTATCATAATTTTAAACGAAAAGTTTACCAGTGAGATTTTAATTGGCGGAAGCCTCATCACTCTTGCTATGCTTATAGCTGAAATTAATCTTAAGAGACAGAATACTTAACCAAATATTAGATAAGTAGCTGTTAGTGCTATTGCATACAAACTATGCCCTAACAGCTACTTCCCCATTTCTATGCTAGCTATTATAAATTGGCTTATACACCTCCTGCACGAAGTCTTCCGCTGTGGTAGCAGTTATTGTGGATTCATCTCTCTTTTGATAGTTCATGAATCCTGTTTTTACCGCAGTGCCCATCTCAATCAGGTTACCAACAAAATCTTCTGAAAACCCATTGCCTAAAAAGATTTCCTTGGCCTTCTCCACCGGTATCTGAACGTATGGCAATTCAGGGTTCGCAATAGCTTGGCCGATAATGCTGGTAAATTCACGGTAGGTGTAATCTCTGGGGCCCATCACGGGTTCTACGCTCTTACCCTTGAAATCAAGATTCACCAAATGAGCAGCTATTACTTTAGCCAAATCTTTGGTGGCAATCATAGGAATGGCATGGTCTCCATCGGCAACAGTTCCATTGATTCCCTGACTTTTCACCAAGCCAATAGTTCTAAGGAAATTATCCATAAAATACGCTGATCGAATATGCAGCACATTAACATCGTTCAATTGATTGAGTCGAACCTCCTGCTCTCCGGTTCCTGCCATCATGCCATTGCCTTCATGCATGTGAGATCCCAGGCTACTCATGTTTACAATATAACGGATGCCTGATTCTTCAATGGCTTTGATCAACTGGCTCGTAACCTGCCTTTGATAAAGTCGGGTATTTTCCGCCTTTACATTGTCAGGTAAAATAAGGAATGCACTATCAGTATTTTTGAACGCATTGCCCAACATTTCAACATCGTTTATATCACCAGCTATAATATTTGCTCCCAAACTGCGAAACTTTTCTAACCGTTCGGGCTGTCTGGCTATCAGAGTGACATGATGACCTTCGTTTATTAGGATTTCTGAAACTTTACTGCCTACTGTTCCGGTGGCACCAAGTACTACTATGTTCTTTTTCATTTCTTTTAATTTTAATGTTTGATGATGTAAAGGTGGATAAAGCGATGGCCACAAAATTGTATCAGATCACTGTTATGGAATACTCAGCCCTCTTCATTTAGACTTGTCGATTACCGATACACTTCCTCTCGTCACCAGACGCAAATGATTATTTATATCTGCCTAGAAGAGCTTAGCTGACTTCTATAGCGACTTTACCGATGATACCTCCTTTTTCAGCGTACTGATACGCCTCAATGGATTGCTCCAAAGGAAAAACTTGGCTCACCTCTATTTGTAAACCTTCGTTTATTGCCTTGATCAATTTATCGATATACTTTACCGAAGGAGAAGACAGTACCATGATCTGCTTTTTGTCTGTAAATAGGTTCTTGAAAATTGAGGTAGGGATTTCAATAGGCTGAGGCGTAACATTTAAAAACCGGGACCTGCGTTTCATTATCCTTTTCGCTTTCGCATAACTCATTTTCCCTGACAGATCAATAATGATTTCGTAGGTCTGTTTTTGCGTAAGCACATCTTTCTGGGTATAATCTATAACTTCATCTGCTCCCCATCTCTTTGCATTAGTGATAGCTTTTGTGCTAGTTACTGCCGTTACGTGAGCTCCTTTTTCTCTGAGTAATTGTAGTAAAAACATACCAAATCCTCCAGTGGCACCGTTGACAAGAATTTTTGTTTGAGCAGTAATGTTACCCATCTTCTCCATAGCTGTCAACGCAGTGGTACCGACAATAGGAATAGAAGCAGCCTGCTTAAAATTTAAACCAACAGGTTTTTTCCAAACCAAGGAGGCGGGCACCGCAACATACTCAGCCAAGGCACCATCTTTCATGTTATTTTTTACTACTCCAAAAACTTCATCTCCCTTTTTAAAGGCCGTAACGGAATGGCCAGTAGCTTCAACAATACCAGCAAAATCAACCCCAGTATGACGCGGAAATTTAGATCCAGACATGAGCTTCATTTCACCCTTCCTGATCTTCCAATCCATTGGATTAATAGAAACAGCTTTAACTTTTACTAAAACCTGATTAGGCTTTACTGCAGGTATTGATTCGTCTACAATTTTTAAAACATCTGTATTTCCAAATTTATTATATGCTATTGCTTTCATTTTGCTCCTTTTAAATGTTTAAACTAACAATGCAAAGGTGAAAAATGGGCTTGCAGCAAACTTGTATCAGATCACTATGTTTGGTTTAGCAATTGCTCTTACCACTACCAATAGACTTCTATCAAATCACTGTTATGCTTTAGGGCTTTGGGTGGCATACCAAACATCTCATACATGTATTTATTGAATTGGGGTTGGTCATAAAAACCAGTATCATGAGCAATGTCAGTAAGGTTTCTTTCCTTTTCTGAAAGGGTAAGAATTATTGCCTGGCGCAGCCTTGTCCATAATAAATATCTTGACAAGCTGCTGCCAGTTTGTTCTTTGAATAATGAAGCCAAACGAGACGGAGAAAGAAAAACTATGTCGGCAAATGTTTGTGGCGTAATACCCTGATTAGCAAAGTTAGAATGGATGTATTCTATAATTTTAGAAACCCGTTCGTCATAATTCAATGCAGGTATTTTGGTAAGTAAGGCTTCAATAATTGCATAAACATCAAAGGTTTCTGTTTCCAAATGGAAAAAAGCACTGGCTTCTAATGGCGAATTAAAGACAATATAGTCTTCATTATTCTCAAATCTGCGCGACAGTTCTAATCCGATATTGGAATAAGGTTCAATGTTTACCACATTAAGTGTTCCTGTTTCTGCTACACAATGATGTTTCACCTGTGGTTTAATGATAAAACCATGAATTTTCTCGCATAGTACGCCATTAATAGTAGAATTGAATGGCCTGTCGTTTGACAAAACCATTTGAAAAGCAGAATGATGATGAATTTCGACAGTTAAATTGCGAGCTTTTAAAGCAAGCACGAACGGATTTGAAATGTTGGACATAACTACATGATAAACTCGGTACTCTGCTTACCAACAGCAAAGACGGAAATTTTATTCCTTCTAAGTTAAAAGCATATCTGTAATTACTAACTCCATTTGTTCAGATTTTGGAAAATTGCTCAAATTTAAGATGCTTTTCAATTTTATGCTGTGCCATTAAAACTAGCTCTAAATTCCAAAGGTGATTGCTGGGTTTTAGTTTTAAACAATTTATTGAAAGATTGTACATGTTCAAAGCCCAACTCATAGGCTATTTCACTGACGGTAAGCCCGGTAGTAGAAAGTTTTTCTTTAGCCTTTTCAATAAGCTTTTGATGTATATGTTGTCTGGTATTAGAGCCCGTAAGAGATTTGAGTAAGCCACTTAAATAATTGGGCGATATATTTAGCGATTCAGCTACAAACTGAGCGGTAGGTAAACCTTTATTTATTAGTTCATCACTATTGAAGTAGTCGTTCAATAATGATTCTAATTGTGTCAAAATATGATGACTACTTTTCTTTCTGGTAATGAACTGTCGGTTATAAAATCGTTCTGAATAGTTTAACAATAACTCTATTTGTGTTATGATTATATTTTGACTGTATGCATCAATATTAGTGTCTATTTCATTGTAAATATTCTGAAATATCAACTCCATGATTTGTTGCTCCTTGTCAGAGACAAATAATGCTTCATTAATTCCATAATCGAAAAATTCATATTTCTTAATGGTAGTTGCAAGCTGCGTATTCCATATAAAATCTTTATGAAAAAATAACAACCATCCAGATCTACTTGTATTAACACCTTCCTTATTTACCACAATATTTAGTACTTGATTAGGTGCCATAAAAGACATTACTCCTTCATCAAAATCATACTCTTGCTGCCCGTATACCATTTTGGCATCCAAATTCTTCTTCATAGCAATGGAGTAGAAATTATGTACCCAACTACTGTTATTGTCATAAGCCAAATCCACTATTTGGGAGTAATCCACCAAACTAATAAGTGGGTGCTTAGGATTTTCCAGACATCTAACTTTATGATAGTCTGAAATGGTATTAACTTTTCTGATTTGTTTCATCACATATTTAGAATATAACAGTGAATGAAAGTACGGTATCATTCACTGTTTACTTTGGTAAATTTAAAGAATCATGCCACCAGCAATTTCAATTCGCTGACCGTTTATCCATTTAGAATCTTCAGTACAGAGAAAAGCAACAACAGAGCCGATATCGTCAGGTAGTCCTACACGTCCGAGTGCTGTCTCAGAAGCAAGATGAGCATTCATTTCTTTGTTATCTCTCACTACTCCGCCCATCACATCTGTTTCAATAGGTCCAGGAGCAATTACATTCACTCTTATACCTCTTTGGCCTAATTCCTGAGCCTGATATTTTGTGATTGTCTCCATGGCGCCTTTCGCAGCTGCGTAAACTCCAAATCCAGGTTTAGAAAAACGAGCCAACCCTGTAGAAACGTTGACAATTCCACCATTATCATTGATACTTTCTTGTAACTTTTGAGTTAAGAAAAAAGGACCTTTAAAGTGAACATTAAACAAATCGTCTAGTTGTGCTTCGTTTACATCCTTAATAAAACTGAAATAAATAAAACCTCCGTTATTAACAAGATAATCAATTTTGTCTGTATTAAAATTGGTGTTTAACGAATTTTTTAAGGTAATAACAAACTCGTCAAAACTTGACAATTCGGTTACATCAAGCTGTAGAGCTATAGCCTTTTGACCTATATTTTCAACTTCTTTAATTACTTCTTTGGCAGCGCCCTTATTAGAATGATATGTAATCACTAAATCTATTCCTTTTTTTGCAAGGTTGATAGCCATATCTCTACCTAAACCTCTACTGCCACCTGTTACTAAAGCTATTTTGTTTGACATCTTCTGTGTTTTTAAATTTATAAATAATTAACAATGCAAATGTCTGCAGGTAATCAAAAATGTCTTTAGCCAAACCTACGGTTGTTTTAGCCAAAACAAGGTTTTATCTTATTTATAACACACTCACCTTTAGTTAGTAACAAAACTGAAGTACTACATCTTAGCTTGTAGCCTACTGAATAAAACATCATATCCAAAACACTTCATGCCAACACTTATACTACGAATTATGATCGGAATGCCACATTGGTTTGTATAGTTTAATGTTGGCACTCAGGCATAAAAAATGATCTGCAGCATCTTACATAAACTTAGATGCAACTAGAATCACTTGTTCCTTTCTATATTCTACTTAAAAATAGATAAAGCCAGCAAACAGTAATTGCTGGCTTTATCTATTAATTTAATTTGAAAGTGAGATTTCAACCTATTGGCTTTCTACTTATGTAACAGCTGTCTACTATTGTACTTGTGCCTGTTTCTTTATTTTGAAGTGCAAACTCACTGCAGTTAGGAGAAAATAAAAAGCCCCAAACAAGGAGTAACCTATCAGGCTGGCAACACCCATTTTAGGGTCATTGGCCTTTATAATAAAAAACAAACCTGCTATAGCTGACTGGGCACCACTAATAATCATCGGCCACTGCCCTCCTATCTGCTGTCGCCTCTTTAGTCCCAAAATCAGCTGCATGAGTCCGGCTATTATAGCCCAGGTGCCTATCACTACCATGGCTGTTGGCACTCCTATTCGCAGCGCCAGTAACACCGCAACTCCCGTTAATACACTAATTATTAAATTAATATACTGTGGCGTTTTTGAAGCATTAGAGGTGCTAGCTTTAAGATCTAGCCAAATGGCTACTGCATCCCATAGAGGATAAACGACAAACAATATATTAGCGATTACTGCATTAGACTTTAGGGCCACAACGAGTGAGATAGCCCATATTACAGAAAAAGCCACCCGTAGGAAATAGATATTTCTAAGTGCCGCAGCACCATGCAGCTTGCTTGCTGATGATTCATTATTATTACTCATGATTTAACTATATTTAATGCAGTACAAAATTGGCTGGTAAAGAGATATAGCCTTTAGTAAATCAGCTCAGTCATTTGTTCTTTTGGCTCAATATGCTGCTGCACACCAAAATCCCCCACTGCTTACACAACTAGCCAAAGCCTCTATTCACCCCGTTTATTGATGAGTTATAGCATTAAAGATCATTACTAATTCATCTGGTTTGGAAAGAAAAGGGCTATGTCCGGCTTCTATTTCATAAGTATCAGTGACTTTAGCTTCTCTCGCCATTTGCTGCTGAAACGGATAACTAATTGCCTTATCTTCAGTGGTGAACACATAGTATTTATTAGCAATGCTCTTGTAAATTTCAGCACTATAATTGAGTGGCGTGCCCGCTGCCACTTCAGGCTCTGGACGAAGTTTTTGCTCCAATAAATCAAGGTCCTCTTCAGAGCCATACTGACAGAATATATCATGCATATTAACTTTAGGGTTGGCTATAGTCACCGTACTTCCATCTTCAGAAAACTCCAAAGCCGATGGTATAGAAGTTCCTTCATCCATACCCGAATATTCAAAAACACTACTACCGCTTTTGGGAATAAAACCAGCCACATAAATCAGCCTATCTATGCTTTCAGGCAATTTGCACGCTGCCTGAGTGACTATGGCTCCTCCCAGACTATGCCCCACCAGTACCACAGGTGTTTGTAAGGATTCAATAACATCAGTGACCTGCTTTACGTATCCTTCAAAAGTTATTTCTGCAACAGGTGTGAGGTCATCTCCATGGCCAAGCAACTCCACCTTAACCACTTTATTACCGCTTTCTTCTAACTTGGCTTTTACTTTATCCCAAACAAAGGACGCTTGCCATGCACCATGCACCAATACATAAGTAGAAGGCTTTTCTTTTGTAGCCCCATCATCATCATCAGAACACGCATTTAAGGCGAATGCCAACATCAACAACAGTGCAATTCCTTTAATCATTTTCATCATTATTCTATCTTTTAATTATTGATTTTAATCCCTTGTGTATAGCGAGGTTTATATGGTGATGTAAGGGCTGCATTGATTTTTCAATACAATGCCACCACCACCTAATCGGGCTCAACTATAACTTAAGGGTAAGCAACTATTTACCATGCAAACCTGAAGCATTTTGAGTATTGGCATTTTGAGAAAAAGGCCATTAGTTTGTGTATTTAGACCAATTTCATAAGAACAGCAGTTTTAAAAGAACATTAATAGTTAGTAATTGAAAGTGTAGATCGCTGGCCTAAATGATCAAATTTTTGAGCCAATTGACCAACTCATAATTAGCTGAGCAAACCAATTTTGTACCTGCCAATAATGGCAATAGCATTTAACTCAGCACGTAATGAAACGAACAGCAAAAGCATACTGGAAAGGAACTATTAAAACCGGCAAAGGTCAATTAACCACAGAAAGTAAGGCATTAGACAAAACTAACTACAGCTTTAAAACACGTTTTGAAAATGATGAAATAGGCACTAATCCTGAAGAACTACTAGCAGCATCGCATGCCGGATGCTTTACTATGGCCGTTGGTTTTGCTTTAACAGAAAAAGGCCTAGAGCCAAGGTCTTTAAATACTGAAGCTACAGTAACCATGGAAGACTTCAATATTACAGGAGTACATTTATCTATCTATGCCAATGTATCGGGCATTAGCCATAAAGAATTTGAAGCCATAACAAAAGAGGCAGAGAGCAATTGTCTTATATCAAAGGCACTGAGCATTAATATTAGTTCAGAAGCACATATTTCTATAGACTAAAAGCTGATTATTTTAGTAACAATGCCTTGTAATACTGCATAACTTAGTCAGGTTGCAATAGGCATTGTTTATTAACTTTACTACTTTAAACCTAAGCATGGTCATTGATTATAAAAAAATTGATTTGTTTGGTAAGCAATTTCTTCAAAAAGTGGTCATAACCCCTCCTTTTGATTTTGCCTTTCCTACTGCCGAGCAAGCATGTTTCTTGTACATGAGAAATGGAGATATGCAATTTCAATTTCAGGATGTATCTAAAGACATTCCTGCTAATCATGCATTACTGTTAAATTGCCTACACCCTGGCAAACAAATAAAAGACCTCAATGGTAGCAATGGGGAAATTGTAATTGTTACTTTTCACATCGACATATTAAAGAAGATATACGACAAAGAGTTACCATTAATTTTTCGTAAACATGACGAAATATCCAATCAATCTAATACTGGAGTAAAAAATGATTTTTTAATTCAAAAATATATTGAAGGGCTTTTGTTTTATTTTGAAAACCCTTCTTTGGTTAATGATGAAATCTTGATTTTAAAGTTAAAAGAGATTGTTCTACTATTATCTCAAACCCAAAATGCGCAAACTGTACAGGTAATACTATCACAGCTTTTTTCTCCTATCACGTATAGTATAAGACAAATTGTAGAAGCCAACCTCTTTTCTCAAGTCAATGTAGAAGAGCTAGCCGCAAAAGCTAACCTTAGTCTCTCTTCTTTTAAAAGAGAGTTTAAGAAATTATACAATGACTCACCCGCTAGCTACCTCAAAAGTAAAAAGCTAGAAAGAGCAGCAGAACTACTGCTAGCATCAGATGAAAGAATTACTAATATTACCTTTGATTGTGGATTCAATGACTTGGCCAATTTCACTAAAAGCTTCCACGATAAGTTTGGAGTTACTCCAACGGACTATCGCTCAACAAAGAATTTTCAGAGCAAAACCCCTTAAAACCTTACCGTTTTATGCTCGACATGTACACCCAAACGATGAACAACACTTGTAATGGTACTCTAAACCACAAATAATTAAGTCCGTTGCCATCAAAAGTTCCTTTTTGAAAGTTAACATGTTTTATAGATGCATAAATATTAGCAGGAAGTATTAGAATGAAAAACATGATTAACAGCCAGGCCGTAACCAATCTAAAATTTGGAATAAACAGTCCTATGGCTGCTGCTATTTCTACAACACCTGTAAAGTAAACTACCTCTTCTTTTAGTGGAATAAAAGAAGGCAGCATCATAGACATTCCTGTGGTAAAAGCAAAATGCCCCATAGCTGTAAATAACAACATGATGGACATAGCCAACCGGGCAGAAAAAGCGAATTCATAACTTCCCTGAAAAATTTTGTTTATCGCCAATGAAATGGCAAATACAGAAATCAATACAATTATAGGTTTCATTTCAATTGTTTTATGACAAAAGTCACCACATTGGCAAAACGAAACAATGAACCTCGGTTAAGAAATGCGTTTGCGTATCCTACTTAAAGCCTGAGGGGTCACTCCAACATATGACGCTAGATATTTCAAAGGTATTTCCTTAATAAGATGCGGCTGATCGGTAAACAAATTGACATAACGTTGCTCTGCACTCTCATTCAAAAGAGAAAGCTCACGTTTAGACTTTTTCAAAAACAATCCTTCGCTGGCTTTTCGACCAATCAAATGGCCTACTTCAGTTTCTTTATATATGCATTGCAAATCAGTATGTGTTATTTGCCATAACACTGTATTGGTTAAGGCTTGTATTTGGTACGTAGAGGGTGTTCTTGTGAGAAAAGAGTCGTAACCACTAGTAAAATCATTGGCAAATACGAATGTAAACGTGAGGTCGTTTTCTATTTTAGGAATATAGTGACGTACTATCCCTACCTCCACAAAAGAAAGGCAGTCTTCTATTTGGCCCAATTCCAATAAAACGTATTTCTTAGGAAATTCTTTCCTTATCAGCTTAGAGACAAAAAACTGCCATTCTTTATCGCATATTTTTTGCTGAATTGAGCGCTCGAAGTATTGCCTGATTTGTTCCATTCATTTTTTAAGTTTTAGAGCTACAACCCTAATTCTGCACTAATTTAAACTTATAGCATAAATACCGATTTTAAGATACCAAAATTATACTATACTATTCCACTCGTTACAGCATTTGAGGTGAGCCATCCAAAACTAAATCACGAGGTGCCGTACACTCGAAATAGAGTCATATTTCACCTCGCTAAAACTCAAGTCAAACCTTCTCTTATCATACAGTAGGCAAAGCTCCGCCATCAATAGAATAATTGGCTCCAGTAATATAATGAGCTTCTGAAGAAGCTAGGAACGACACCAAATCTGCAATTTCTTTCGGTTCGGCCATCCTGCCCAACGGCACTCCTACAGCATTCATTACGGCATCAAAGGCTTCATCAGACGTTATATTGGAAGATTTGGCCATATTCTCGACAAACTCTAACATCAATGGTGTTTTTACTACTCCAGGAGAAACTGTATTTACACGCACTCCGTTGCTACCTACCTCATTTGCCAGCGCTTTGCTATAAGCATTCAATGCTGCTTTGGCAGATGAATATGACATGGTCATTTCCCAAATAGGTTGTTTTGCTGCTCCTGTCGAAATATTAATAATTACACCACTTTTTTGAGTAATCATGGTTGGTAATAAAAGCTTATTTATACGGACAGCCGCCATAAAATTTAACTGCCAATCGTTGTTCCAATCTTGGTCATTAAGCGTGCTATAACCTCCTCCCGGGCTTAAATTAGCCCCTGCGTTATTAACGATAATATCTATTCTTCCATATCTATCCAATATTTGAGTAGCCACCAATTCAGTACTTTCTGGCAAAGTAAGGTCTGCGGCTATAAAATGATAGCTTTCTGCATTATTCTGAGGTTCAGTGCGAGCTGTTACCACTACAATCGCTCCTTTCTCTATTAACCCGGTGGTTATGGCCTTTCCTATTCCTTTTGTGCCACCTGTTACTAAAGCTACTTTTCCATTTAATGTCTTCATCATTTTATTTCTTTAAAATTTTGAGCAAAATAATGTACAATACTTTACTTTTGAAAGTAGTTACACGAATGTCAAGTAATACCACATAGTAAAGTTTTGAGCCTATTAGCTAATTATGAAAGAAAAAAAATCAAAAAAAACTGAAGAAAGATGCACGCTGCAAGAAATCCTGACTGTAATTGGTGGTAAGTGGTCGATGTCGATAATCTATGCACTGTTTGCCGGCAAGCACAGGTTTAGCGAGTTAGAGCGAATTATACCCAACATTAATACACGAATGTTAGTAAAAGAATTGAAAAATATGGAAGCAAATAAGATAGTAACCAGAAAGGTCTACGCCACTGTACCGCCTACTGTAGAATATACTTTAACTAAAAAAGGGAAAGAACTAGAGCCTATCATTAACGAATTATATAATTGGGGGATGAAATACGTTAATTAAAACCTAATGCCCAGCTTTTAAATTGTTAATAAAAATAAAATCATCCCCCATGATATAAAATACTTGTCTCAACATTTTCTATAATAGATTGAGAACAAAATCTACCTTTAGTGACATTTATAAGGGTTTCATATTATACCCTGACACCTCATAGCAAGCATTCCCCTAAGATACTTTCCCCAAAATTGTGTTTAATGTAGCCATTAAAATACCTGGAGTTACTTTAGCAGCCACAAAATCGTCTGGCCTTACTAATAATGCTTCATTATCTAAAGTTCCGGTAATCGATTTCCATTTTCCTAGTATTTCCTGATCATCAATATGAATGACACGAATATTTACTTTTAACTGCTGTAGCAGCATGTTACATTCTGTTTTCCAGTCTTCATGTGCATTGGCAATCAATATAAAATCGCCTTTCGCCCAATCCAGAGAAGACGTTTTACATTCCTCATCAAGCCAAAGATGTGGCAGCCTTGTACCTGGCTCGCCTGTAAAGTAGGTAAAAGGCAAATCCTCATTTCTGATTACAGCAGATGATACATATCCATAATTAGGAAGTCCTAATAGATCTTTCCCTTTTGTTACCATAAGAGAATTTCTTATTAATCCGTTTGTATCAGCCAGCTCTCCTGATATGGTGGCGTAGTGTGCTCCCACAGGTTGCCTCTCCGTATTATAAGTCTCCAATAAAGATTTTGAAGCCTGTTTCTTTAGCACTGCAGCAAGCTTCCATGACAAGTTCTGTACATCTTGAATACCAGTGTTAGCTCCTTTCCCTGCATAAGGTGTCATGGTATGAGCCGAATCGCCAGCAAGAAAAATACGGTTATCCCGGAGGTATTCCGCAATTCTGACTGTTAATTGCCAAGGTAAAACCTTTATGAGGGAAATCTTTACATCCGAAATGCCCAACACCTCTTGAAGAATATTAACTAATTTCTCATTAGGATAATCTTCCAACGTTTCTCCTTTTTCCGGATAATATCGCAAATGAAATGCCCACTTATTTTTGTTATTGATAGTCAGGAGGAAGCCCGTTCTCTCCTGGGTATTTAATAAAAACTGGCTAAACTCCCTACCTTTTACTACCTCTTCAAGATCCGCCTCGAAATATATATTCAGGAAATGAGTGCCCTCTATATTACCGTAGGTAGGAATATTTAACTGGCTTCTTACTGCACTATTAGCACCATCTGCAGCAATCAAATAATCGGCTACGATAGTTTGATTTTTACCTGTTGCTCTGTCTTTAATTAAAACTTTTACATTATTTTCATTTTGTTCAAATGATACCATTTCATGGAAAAAACGAAGGTCAGAACCTTGCTCAAATGCCTTGTCATAAATAATGGCTTCACTAATATCCTGCGTGCAACGGCATACCTTCTCTGGTGATTTTTCAGCCAGTGCTTTCATTTCTTTTTGAGCGGCTATTAATTGATCCGGGACAATTTTCTCTACAGGATTTTTTATGGCCTCTAGCATATTTTCTCCCTTTAAAATCCCCCAAGCAGGAGCTAAATCCTTTCCTCCTTCCTGTAACACCTCGCTTAATCCAAGCCCTCTAAAAAGTTCCATTGTTCTTACGTCAATAGTTCTTGCTCTGGGATAAATAGAAGTACCCTTGTGTTTTTCAACCAAAATGAACTCAACGCCTTGTTGTTTTAAGTATAGTGCGGCAGATAATCCAGTAATACCACCTCCAAGAATGATTACTTGTGTTTTTATTTGAGGTTCCATGTTTTTGTTTTTTAATTATTTTAATCGAATATTAAAACAAAAGTACATGACCATAATTGGATATAATACTCATAAAAGCTCAATAAATAGTCCAAAAAGACCAAATATCAATAGAAAATTGAAGTAGATGAAACCGCAATCATTTACAGCAAAGCATTATTCTTTCGCCTTTTTCCATATATGCTAATCTTGTAAATTAAAAGGATACTAACCATATTAATGCCTGTTATGAGATAGCCCAATGTATCAAAATGCAGCAGTGGACTAGAAATGGTGGTTTGTTTAACAACCACTCCAGCTATAATTGCTCCTAAACCACCTGCTATCTGTTTTAATGCTTCAGTAAGGCTCATATAAGCACCTCTATCTGTGGACTCAGGAACAAGTGTGTTCAAAGATTGAGCAGGGATCATTCTTCCCATCAGACCTACCATAACCAAAATATTTACAACAATAACCTCCCATAATGGCACCACTGAAAGTTGTGTGTAAATAAGGATCATTAATATCGACAGAATAGAGCCTATTAAAAAAAGTTTGAATTGAGATAATTTATCACTCAACCTACCGATGAACGGCATTGTAATCATTGAAAAAACACCCGTGATCATGAATACTAAGGGTAATTCCGATTGTGTTACTCCTATATTATTTATCAAAAAAGAGCTAATAAATGGAGTAAGCATAAATCCACCTATTGACAATAGCGCAATGGCTAAAAAGCCGGTCTGATATTTTTTGTTTGCTATTGTATGCCAAAGGTGCAGTAATGGTTTTTTGTCTGATATGGTGTTTAAATGTTCATTAATAGGCTTGAGCTTAAAAATGGCAATTCCTAAAATAATTACAGACAACAATACAATCATAATGAATGTAATATGCCAACTAAAATTATTGGCCAGTACAATACCTAAGGGGATACCTAAAACCTGACTTGCAGCAAATGCCATCTGAATAAAGCTCATTGCCCTGCCTCGCTGATCTGGCACAAACATATCGGTAACTATTGCAAATGAAATTGACCCTATTACGCCACCAAATAAACCTGTTACGACCCGTGCTATCAACAACATAGAATAAGTAGTGGCAATGCCGCATAAAAATGTACCAATGATAAACCCTGAAGAGAAAAATATTAATATTTTTTTTCGATCATATTGATCTGCGAAACCCGCTGTTAAAATACCTGCTATAGCAGCACTAAAAGCATAAGATGAAACAATTACACTAAATTGAGACGGAGTGATGTTTAATGCTTTCATCAACAGATCTCCCAATGGAGCGATAATCATAAAATCTAAAACAATAGCAAACTGTAATATGCTTAATATCGTAACTATGAAAATTTGATAAGTTGTAAACTTTGTTCCTGTTTTCTTCTTCATTTATGTGGTGTTATGTTAAACCTTAAATCCACCAAATATAAATGACCATATCAAAGTAAAATACCTACATTTGGTCAAAAAATAGCCCAAATAGTCCATTTATGAAACAGTATTCGAAATCGACCACAGAAAAGGAAAGAGTTCTGTATGCAAAGCCTCAAAATAAGGTTACGCTTATTCCTGAAGACATGGGTACAGGCTATATAAAAGGATACGTTATTAATTCTAAGTTAAGATTAGTAGTGAGGCAATATGAATTGACTACAGATTTTGTATTAGACAGAGGTATGAGCGAAGAGGAATCAGATTTTGTAGTGTTTGCCTTCCATAATATTTATCATACCACGGAAGCTGATACAAAACATAAACCATTTCAGCCATCAGTGCAAGGTAGGTTACTACCTTCTGTGCAAGTAACTACTAAGGGATTTAATTACGAGTTTCTACCAGCTAACAAAAAAATTAACTCAATAGTAATTACTGTTAATGCCGATTATTTGAAAGAGCTGATTAACCCAGAAACTGAGAACAATTTTTTAGAGACCATCACGTCAAGTAATCAGCCATTTTTATTTGAGGAAATAATTTCCCCAGAAATACAAGATGTAGCCATTGACATTATAACCAAAACGCCTGCTCAAGAATTACAATATCTTTTTTATAAAATAAAATCAGAAGAGCTTATTTACCTGCTCTTTGTAGAATTATTAAAACGACAGAATACAAACATACATTCTCTAAATACTGCGGATGTAAAAAAGATATATCTAATAAAAGACAAGATTCTCTCTAATATAGATACACCCCCTCAAATCAGTGAATTAGCCAACTTTTCAGGCTTTAGCGAGACTAAATTTAAACGACTTTTTAAACAGATTTTTGGACATAGCGTTTACAATTATTACCAGAATTTTAGAATGAAAGAAGCAGCATTTTTAATTAAGGAAGAAAAGCTATCTGTATCAGAAGTTGGTTATCGCCTGGGCTTTTCAAACCTGAGTCACTTTTCAAGGTTATTTGAAAAACACATTGGCATGAAGCCAAAGAAATATAGCCAAAGTAATGTAATTTTTAAGTAGCCTGTATGCGGTTTACCATCATCCCCTTCCATATGATGATGTTCATAATCATCAATTGTTATTTTCCCCCGATAGAGTAGAGAATTTAGTGTTATTAAAATAATTAGAAGTTGGTATAGTATGTTTAAGGCTATACCAACTTCTTTTACAATGCATATTGATGCAATTAGCGATGCATTATCTTTATGCCAACACCAGATTGCATTGACCAACCTGTTTCGTCCACTAAGTTGATATGGAAGTGATAGTCGCCCTCATCATATTCACCATTTTCATCACCTGACGGTAGACTAATTTTTAAATTAGCTTCGTACCTGTTAGCTCTTTCAGGGATTTCAAAATCTTGAATGAGAACATAAGGATTTACTGGAGTTTTTTCATCTCCTAAATCACACTCTGTCACCTCTGTGCTATGCGAATGATGGTCAAAGTTATTATGAATATCAAGACTAAATGACCCCAAAGCTATATTGTCAGTGAATATGGCCTTTAAATTAAACGTTTCGCCAAAGTATAGGGTATCGCAAGCCAATGGAAAAGCCTCCACATAGCCAATATCAATTTGTGGTTTTTCCTGATCCACCTCCTCATCATCTTCACAAGAATTAAAAAAGAATAGCATTGATGTGATAAATGTTAAAAACAATAATTTTTTCATGCATTTTTAAGTTTAATATCAAAAACTATTTGGCAACCTGTATTCTTTATTTGAATAAGGACAATTAGTTAACCACGCTGAATGGAACCGATAGCTTTACAGCCTCACTTGTACCTGATTCTTTCACATAAATATTTAACCAGTAATCACCCAAAGGCAATTCAGAATCAATAGCCATATGATAATGGATGTCAGATGAATTCTTATACTCCTCTTCAGATAGTGTAACCACAATACTGTCCCAGCTTCCCACAGGCACATTTTGTCCTTCTCTCCATTCTTCAAACCATAGCTCAAACTTCATTTCCTCAATAGTATTGCTTCCGGCATCATAAGAATACTCTATATGCAAATCATCACTACCAGCCTTCAACTCGTTATTGCTTCCCACTTCTACATTTGAGAACTTCTTAACAATTTCAAATTCTTTAGTTATAGAACTTACAGTACCATCTTCTTCTTGCACCGTAATCTTTATGCTATAAATACCCTTGGCTGGCCTTTGCGCTGGAGCGAATTGATTATCAGGGTCAAAGTAAATATGATAATGTATATGTGGATTTAACTGTCCCTCATAATAACTCTCAGGAACTAAATGATCGGACAATTGCCATTTTACCTCGGCACTGCCTGGGGTAGATACATCCACTGGAGTTATATCATAATGTATGCTTTGTACTTTACTACTTCCCTCATAATCAAACTCCGTGTGCAGATCAACATTAAACTGAGGGACTTTAAACTCGCTATTGCCTATTTCTATGTTGTCAAACTTATCTGAACCATCATTGGTAATAGGAGCTACAGCATCATCCTCACTACAAGAAGCGATAAATAGTCCAAGAAAAACAAATGCATAAAGCTTAATGTGGTTTGTCAAATTTATTTTCATACGTTTAAAGTTTTTTACCTACCTCTCAAGTAGGTGTTATTTAATATTAAATTGTGTGTTAGCAGACTATACTCGCCTGCTAGTAAATATTTACATGTTAATGAATAGAGGTTAGTGCACTCATCTTTAGACATCCCTAACAGGATCTTAATAGGTTTATATGAAGCGATAAACATGGCATATGCCGCCATTAATGCTCATAACACTTCTTTGAATAAGGTGATGCTATTAAAAATACCTGCAGTTAATCTAATGATACCTCAATCTCTATATAATGGTAGAAACTCATGTTATAGGTAGCATTTTTATAGACTGCTCCTAAGTAATACTCTCCAGACTCCCACTCTTTATCTCCTGCAATGGCTCCATTCTGATCTTCTTCTGCGCCAATAACAAATCGAGGAAGAGGCCTGAGTATAGTTAAGGTTTCCATGTCTGCTTCGAAATTGGAAAAATCGAATACATTTTCGGCATTCTTATGCTCATGCATATCATAGACAATTGCTTTAGAAAAATCTATATCTTCAACCGTTTCTGGTCGGTGACCTAAGCTTTTCTTTATGAGTAGTAGATACATGATACCATCTTCTTTTACTCCGCCAATGATAGCCTGAAATTGAAGGGTATCCTTTCTGCTTATTACATGAGGATTATCTGTAATAGATGCAAATTCGCCATTATAATACATGACATCATTGTTCCTCATGATATTAAAAAGCCTTAAATAAGGAGCTACAGGCAGATTTCCCTCTAAATAGATATTTATAGTTCTTACCTCTTCCAGTATAGTTCCGTTTTCATCTTCTACTGAAATAATAAAGTCATAAGTGCCTTCTACAGCATCTACAGGTATATCAAAGTGCTTATGAACAGTGGCGTTTTTAACTCCTTTGTATTGATCCCATTTGATTTCAAAAGACCAATCAGATTCATACGTTTCACCTGTTCTTGGTTCAATTTTAATGCGTACGGTATCAATTTTATCTCCAGCCACTATTGCTGCATTAAAATGGAAATCCTGGCCAATTACACCGATTTCATTATTACTTAACCCTACTTCTATATCATCAATAGTCGATATTGGTTTTACTTCATTATCGTCATCATCTTCACATGAAGTAAAAAATAGACCTAGAGCAAATAATAGCAATAGTAAAGTTTTGTTGATTTTCATTAGTATAAGTTTTATTAGTATAAAATTTTAGGTGTAGAATTATCAATTGAGGCAATAGAGCTCTCCACTACTTGGGGTGGCTAGTTAAAATCCGCTGAGCGTTACCTCTACGTAATGATGCACACTTACATTATAGCTCGTGTTTGTGTATATCATACCTAAATAATACTCACCATTAGTCCATGCCTTAGCTCCTGCAATAGGGTTAGCCTCGGGGCTGTTATTATCAGCAGATGTACCAATGGTAAATTCTGGGGAGGGACGTTCGTAGCCTCCTTGACCATCATAGATCACATTGACAAAAGAATCTACTTCTTCCTGATCTTTATGCTCAAAAACATCGTATACTATCACTTTAGAAAAATCAATAGCATCAATAGTCTCAGGTAGATGGTTTGCGTCTTTTCTTATAAGCACTAAATACATCTTACCATCACCTTTCACATTGTTAATGGTAGCATCAGACTTTAGAATTTCATCTTTAGAGAATTCGACTTCTTCAGGGTTTTCAAGAGTTTCATTTACATAATGAAAATCACCTTGGTCGGTGGTGATCATCCAGATGTATAAATACGGGTCTACAGAAAGATTCTTAGCATCAATTATTTCAAAATCATAGGTTTCTTCCAAAACCCCTCCGTTTTCATCGCTAATAGTTACTATAAAATCAAAATTTCCCTCAGGCGCATCTTCAGGAATATCAAAATGCTTATGAATGGTGCTATTCTTAAGGCCTTTAAATTCATCCCAAGAAATTTCAAAAGACCAATCAGAGGTATATTCCTCATCGGCTTTAGGTTTGATATTGATCTTAACTAAGTCAATGCTACCGGCCGCAACCACTTCAGCATTAAAATGAAAGTCACGTCCTATTACTCCCTGATGATTGTTACCATAGCCTATTTCCACGTCACTCATGGTTGGAGCTGAGGGTTTTACCACCTCCTCATCATCATCACTACAGGCAGTTAGTACGCCAAATAATATAAGAAAACACAAAGCGACCTGCTTATTAAAAAGTTGTTTCATTAAATTGAAATTCAAAGTGTTACAAAATATTTATATATGTATCGAAAATGGTATGCTAATATTAAGTATGAAATTACGTCCGGCTCCGGGGACGTTGATCAAGCGGTAATAGCTGGTATGATTGAAATATTTGGTATTAAATATATTCTGGACTTGCATATTAAAGCTGATAGTTTGGTTTTTCAGCTTTAAGCCAGATCCTACACCTAAGTTTACAGTCTGGTATCCAGCAGTGGTGTTTTCTGGGGGTACTATTCTATTTTGAGCAGAAGTAATCTTATAGTCTAAGGATATGTAGCTGTCTTCCAATGAACGCCATTTGCTTTTTTCATATTTTAAACTGAAAATGGCTGATGCAGGAGGTGAAAACGGTAGGGTGTACCCTTTCTTTTCTCCTGATAACTGTTCTGCATAAACATACTCCGCTATCAACCCTAGTTTTAGTGATTTCAAAATCTCATAATGCCCATGCACTTCACCTCCATAGCGCAGCACTTTGCTTTCAGAATAGTAAAAAACCTGATTGCCATTACCGTATAGCCTGTCGTGCTCAGCTGTGGGGTTGAGATAAATATAGTTGGAAAAATAATTAACAAATGGAGTTATGCCTATGGCCAATTTTTTAGTACTATACTCTACCCCAGCGTCAAACTGATAAGATAATTCTGGAGAAAGGCTGGGGTCTCCAACCTCGTAACTAAAACGATGGTAGTTTACTCCATTAGCACCCAGTTCTTTGGCTATGGGCATACGAAAGCTTTTCCCAATATTAGCCTTTAAAGACCAGTGCTCGGTATTATGATTATACCCGACAGACCAGGATATATTACTGAAATCTCTATTCAACTCTTCGGCTCTTAACAAGTGTTGGTAGGTGGTGTCCGAGTTGGAAATTACTGGTGAAGTGAACCAGTCATTATACCTGTCAATTCCAATATGGCCATAGTCATACCTTATGCCGGCTTGAAGGGTACTTTTCTTATTGAGTACTTGCTTAGCTAAAATATAGCCTCCCAAATTAAGCTGACGAAAAGCTGGAATTATGAAACCTCGTCCATGTATATTATTATCTTGGTAGGAACCATTAAATCCGGTGGTAAAAGAAAGCTTATCCGATTGATTGTAGGCCAGTTCTAAATTGACTGAATATACCCTCTTATCAAACTCACGCTCCAATTGAGGATCGAAGCCATTTTCCCCATTATACACTGGAGGCATATAACCATGACTCACATATTGACTCCACTCTTGCCTAAAATTTCGCTGATAGCCAAGCTCACTTTTAAGTCTATAACCATTCCACTCCCACTGGCTTTTGTTGATTACCTTAAAGTGGTTGACCTGTTGGTATGGATGATGAATATCCCTGTCGGAGCGATCATGAAATTCCTCGTCTATATTTCTCGGCTCCAGCCCATGCGCATTGGCAAAGAATCCGCTCTTACTCTTAACATTACTAACATAAAACCTACTTTGAAATGAGGGTTTTACATACCCAAATGAACTGTGCACATTGTGTTCATGACCGGCCGTGTTACGTAAACGGTGCTTATATAGAGGAGCTCGATATGAGTAGATATCTACACTGTCAATGGGCACTTTATAATCGCCATAATCAAGCCATGTAGCTCTTAGCGTGGCAAAGAATGCCTCTTTTCTGCCTGCTAGAGCTCTAGAAGTACCTATGAGGTTATTGTTAGTTTTACCGGTTAAGTCAACACTTCCTGATAGTGTATTCTTTTGAGGTAACTTATTTTGTTTTACATCTATAACACCTCCAATTGCATCAGAGCCATACTTCAATGATGCTGGGCCTTTAATGACCTCTACATTATCTACAGCATACTGATCTATTTCTAAGCCATGGTCCGCGCCCCACTGCTGACCTTCATGTTTAACACCATTTTCAACTACCACTACGCGATTAAAGCCCAATCCTCTTATAACTGGTTTTGACTGACCAGAGCCTATATCTATAGTACTTACTCCGCCAAGCTTATCAAGGGAATTCATCAAGCTCCCTCCCTGATTTTGTTTTAGAAAATTGTTATTAACAACTTCTACGCTTAACGATTCTTCCTTTTCCCTTTGCTGTACATAATTTGAAGAAACCACAATTTCATCGAGAGTCATCAATTGAGGTTTCATAAGTATCTTAAGAGAAGTGTCCTCTTCAACCTGCACATCAACTTGATATGGTTCATATCCCATACTTGAGCAAACAATTGAGAATTTTCCAGCACATAAATTGTTCAACACAAAGTAGCCTTCATTATCAGCTATTATACCTTTTTCTTCATTTTCAAGGTTTATTGTAGCATAAGGAATAGGTTCTTTTGTTTCATTGTCAATAATTTGTCCACTTATCTTATGGTTACATTCCTTTGGCCATATCTCAGCCTGCATCGTATGCACACTCAACAATAATATATATTGGAGTAGAAGATATTTCTTCATGACTAGTTAATCTCTTATGCTTTTGGCAAGTATGCCCGCACTAATATTTGATAAAAATTATAAGGCAGCCGCTATCCTCACTCCATGCAAAAGCTATATAACTTGGCATATGAGCGAAAGATTGAGACTAAAACAAGAAAAGACTCACAAGGCGACACGGGTTAAGAGTGTCTATAATGTAAGTTGAAGATGATAGGTAAACTTGAAGTAAGTAGTTTACCGTTAAGAATATTTTGGAGGTGTTATGAGCTTACTTAAATAAGGGGCACAGTAAAATATAAAGTTGCTGGTTGAATACTTTAAAACCCAAAACAAGCTCATGTGTGAGAAAGATATATACTGCTCACTAATTACAAACAGCTCTGAGAGAAAGAAGCCTGCGTAATCGTTTATGTCATCAACAGATTCTTGTTGTGACGAAAACAATTTCTGTAATACACAGCTTGCCTGACAAATATTGGCATTGTGAAAGCTTTGTTTACAATGTATCAAATGAGTATCAAAATTCACTTTAAAGCTAATTAACGTCAATGTAGAGTTAAATGAGCTAAAAAGCATAAGCATCACCAAAAGCATGGATAAACCTCTGGTGATGTTACTTTTAATTGATAATACATGTAGATTGAAAAAATCTCTCATTGACGCGAAGGTACAAATAAGATTATTAAACGCAACACAGTTGCATTTAAATTATTTTATCAATTTACACATACTTAAAGTTATTTGTTAGACAACAATGCTTCGCTCAATAACGCTTTGAAGCAGGGATAACTCACTGCCCAACCCCACAGTAAGAAGTTTAGCTCCTGTAACAGGCTCGCCATTATACGGTCTAATATAAATTTGTCCATCGGGAGTTCTCTCAAAATATGTATAGTTATCCTCATCTCCTATTTTGGTACATCCCTTCACCCTTAGAATTTCTTTAGGTAACTCATTACATATGAATTCAATGCTCTTTATACTTGGTAAAACAGGTAAATCTGCGGAACAAGAGGCCCAGTGAGCTTTCAAATGATCCATTTTTCCTGGTCGATTATCTGACGGTAATAGTTGAGGCAAAACATGCACTTTAACCTCATCCATGGTCACAATTGTACCTGATGGATTAAGCCTTCTAAGGTCTTTCACCACATGGTCTTTGCGCTCAGCAGTAATACTGTCTATGTGCGTGAGCACCAACATTGACGATACCTGCACCTGATTAGCTTCTAGCTCATTATGCTCGCCTCTTTGCTGCCAATTTTTGGCATCCACCACTGATATTTGAATAGGAGGATGAAACTGATCTTTAATCCCTACACCCAAAAAGCCCATTAAAGAACACGAATCAGACGTGCCATTCGCCTCTATCAAAGTGATACCATTCTTTCTTGCAGGAATCCGGTTTACTAAATCTCTAAGTTCCATAATCCCATTACAGCAAATACAACTGCCACTTAATGCTTTAACCGAGCTTGGATCTGTACTATCAAAAAATTGCTGAATATCTAAATTTGCATTTTCATAATCATTCAGGATAATGAATGGACTCCAACCTATTTTTATATATTCATCTAATAAATATTTTAGCAAGGTGGTTTTGCCTGCGCCTAAAAAGCCAACTATTGTAATGATTTTTTCCATTGCATAAAATAAAGTCTGGTAACAAAATCTGATGGATAATATTAGGTGATAATATCAGAATTAAAAAATCGATGATCTAAGTCTCACTTTAAAGCTTTCACCATTCCTTTACTCTATATTCCATACCTGATGCTATACATATAAAAACTTTGCTTATCACAAAACATTGTATTACCACATCCTTTAAAATGCTCTCGATGTTTATACAAATAACTCTAGCAAAAAGAGTTACGAACCAAACATAACTCAAGACATCTATGATATGAGGCATAACATCTTTACAAAATCTTTATAACATAATAATTAGCTTTGTACAAAAATTTGAACTTGTTTAAAACGAGAAAATACAGTAGTAAAAATCAATACATAATTAGCATACTGCTAATTGTATTCACCTCTGTTATTTGTTTTTTCACCGTTGATATCATTAGCTATAGGGCTGTTGCACTCATTTTACTTTTGGTAGTGTCTGTCAATGCCATTCTCTTTGACATACTTCCTGTTCTACTTTCAGCATTAATCAGTGCGCTCATCTGGAATTTCTATTTCATCCCCCCTACGTTTACTTTACACATTAGCACTGCCGAAGATGGATTGATGTTTTTAATGTATTTTGTTATAGCTTCAATAAATGCGGTTCTCACTTATAAAATCCGTGAAGTAGAACGAAAAGAAAGAGATGAGCAAGAGAAAGAAAAAGCCATCAAATTATATAACACTTTACTAAACTCACTTTCACACGAACTAAGAACCCCTATTTCTACTATAATTGGAGCTATCGACACCATCAAAGACAATCCTACAAAGCTTTCTGATCATAATAGAAACGAACTATATACAGAAATTGAAATTGCCAGTTTTAGATTAAACAGACAAGTAGAAAACCTACTCAGCATGAGTAGACTAGAAGCTGGCTTTATACAACCTAAAATAGATTGGTGCGATTTAAACGAACTGGTTTTCTCTGCCATCAATGAAAATGACAATAAGGAGCATCACATTTCTTTTATTGCCAATGATAACCTGCCATTAGTTAAAATTGATTGTGGTTTGACAGAACAAATACTCTACAACCTCATCCACAATGCCATTCAACATACTCCTAAAGGCACAACCATTTCCATTACATTAGATAGCTCTGATGCACATTGTGTTATCTCCATTTGTGACAACGGCCCAGGATTTCCTGAAAGTGAAATTAATGCTGTATTTGATAAGTTTTATCGCCTTAAAAACACTGCAGCAGGAGGAACGGGTTTAGGACTTTCTATAGTAAAGGGATTTGCTGAGGCTATGAATGGTACTGCAGCAATAGAGAACCTACGTGATGGTGGAGCTAAATTCACCATTGAATTACCTTGCGAATTCGCTGATAACAAAAATCTAGAAAATGAATAAGGCAGAAATACTTATAATAGATGACGAACCACAAATTAGAAAGCTTCTCCAAATCAACTTGGAGAGCCACGACTATAAAGTAGTTCAAGCCAGCACAGGGAAAGAGGGACTGATGTTATCAGCCAATCACCCACCTGATTTAATATTACTGGATATTGGGTTGCCCGATAAAAGTGGACATGACATTTTGTTAGAATTACGAGAATGGTACAATAACCCCATTATAATTCTATCTGTACAAGATAGCGAAAACGACATTGTTACAGCCCTTGACAACGGAGCTACCGACTATTTGACCAAACCTTTTCGCACCGGTGAACTCCTAGCCAGAATTCGTTCTGCCATTAGAAGGATTCAAAACACAGAAAACAATTCTACCATAACCTGTGGTGATATTGAGATTGATTTAGCAGCCCGAATTGTAACCAGAAGTAATGAAATAATAAAGCTAACGTCTACTGAATATAATCTTTTGGCCTTATTCATTAAAAATGAAGGTAAAGTACTAACACATCAATATCTTTTAAAAAACATTTGGGGCTATAGCTATCAAACAGAAACCCAGTATTTAAGGGTATTTGTTGGCACCCTACGAAAGAAATTAGAACAAAACCCTAATAATCCTCAGCATATCATCACAGAAAGTGGTGTAGGCTATCGTTTTCAATAGTCTTTATATAATCTTTATTCGGACTACTCCATTCTTGATTTTTTACTTATCTATCTCACCTCACCTTTGTAGCATCAAAAAAAACAAAGAAATGAAGTGAGATTTTATCATTAGTAGCACTGAAGGCACAACTGTAGCATCCATTTAAGATGGTTATGCCGTGATCTATATGATACACCTATAATCATTATTATTAAGCCTGCTGTTTACCTCCCTCTACTAATGATTTTTCCATTTCCAAAGTTTATCACCAATGAATAGTGAAGTATCCATTACTAAGAAAATGGCAGATGCAATTGCTCTGGTTTGTTTTGCTGTAGCAGAATTTACAAAACATTACGAACAAGACCACCCCAACAGCGCCAAACAACTCTTTCAATGTAACGAAATAGTTAAAGGCGGATTAGATCGCATTGCAAATGCCAGAAAAGCTAATGACTTACAAAAAACTGTGAGTGGTTACTTAAATGCAGTCATATTAACTAAGGAACTATATCAAAACATTAAAATACCTGTGAAGAGTAAGCACCAAATTATTTTTACGCTTACCCACCTCAAAGACCATCTCACATATCTTAAAAAGGCAATTTCAGCCAGTTGAGCCATATGAAAAATGTAATTAAAAAATACAGAAAGTTTCAGTTATCACTTTCTCCCCAGCAAAATTTACTGTTTGGTTTTTTCACCTACACACTAATCGGTTGGGGCATACTATGCGTGCCATTCTTGCATAAGCAAGCAGTTACAGCATTAGACAGTTTATTTATAGCTACATCGGCCATTTCAACCACCGGCTTAGTAACTGTAAGCGTGTTTGACACTTATAACAGTTTTGGTCAGTACATCGTAATGCTACTGTTCCAAATTGGAGGTATTGGTTATATGACTTTCACCTCATTTATATTGCTTTCAAAGAAAACGCCCCTAACACATTGGCATCAGCGAGTATTAAATGCGGAATTTACAATGCCTAAAGGTTTGGAGTTGAAAGATTTTCTGAAATCTGTCATCATTTTCACTGTTATAATAGAGACCGTTGGCTCATTGTGTTTTTATATCGCTTTCATTCAGGCAGGCGTGGAACCTAACTTTGCCATTTGGAGCAGTATTTATCATAGTGTTTCGGCCTTTTGTACTGCAGGGTTTGGTCTTTACAACGATAGTTTTGAGCAATTTTCGGGTAACGTGGCCATCAACACAATAATTTCAGTACTGTCCATATGCGGCTCTTTGGGCTTTATAGTAGTTACTGATATATGGAATAGAATTACAGGCAAGACAAAACGTATCACCTTTACAACCAAAACTATTTTCGGTGTCATTATGGTGCTGCTTACTGCAGGCACTACCATGATCTATTTTTTTGAACCATCAGTAAGTCACATGCATGAAAGCAAATTAATGGTGTCTTTTTTTCAAGCCATGACCGCACTCACTACCGTAGGTTTTAATACCGTACCTATTGGGAGTTTTTCAATCAGTATTTTGCTAGTAGTTACTTTATTAATGTATATAGGTGCTTCACCTTCTGGTACTGGTGGAGGGTTAAAATCTACTACCTTAACAGCCTTAATGGCCATCATGTGGAACAGACTTAGAAATAACAAACAGGTGACTTTTTTCGGCAAAGCAATACCATTAGAACGCCTGTACGTAGCCACATCTACCTTCATGCTTTATGCTACGGTTATTTTCATTTCTACATTATTACTTGCTTTTACAGAAGATTTTCCGCTGGACCAAATTCTATTTGAAACCACATCAGCCATAGGCACAGTGGGCTTAAGTACTGGAATTACAGGCAATCTAAGCCCTTTTGGGAAAGTGATAATCATTTTTGTGATGTTCATAGGTAGGCTTGGTTTATTGACATTTGGTCTGGCGATTTTGGCAAGGAGAAATAAAATTAAATATATAGAAGATGAAGGCGATTTGGCAGTTTAAGATCATTATCTCAATACTCATTATGAGTTTCGAAGTATCGGCTCAGGTTGACAGCATTTGGCAACAAAAGCCTCAAGTGCATATTTCTGGTTTTGCAGACATTTTTTATGTATATGACTTCAACCAACCTAAAGCTGCTAAAAGACAGCATTTTTTATTCAACCACAATAGACACAATGAATTCAATTTAAATTTGGGTATTATAAAATTAGACATAGAGCATCCAAAATATCGTGCCAATTTTGCCCTGCAAACAGGTACATACGCTAATGACAACTATGCTTCAGAACCAGATTTATTGAAAAGTATCTATGAAGCCAATATTGGCATCTCGCTCAATAAGAAAAATAACCTATGGCTTGATGCAGGTGTTTTACCCTCTCATATTGGGGCTGAAAGTGCCATTTCTATGGATAATATGACCTTGACAAGGTCACTAGCAGCAGAAAATTCACCTTATTTTCTATCAGGTGCAAAATTGACTTTTAACCCAGCCCCCACATTGGAATTAGCCGCCCTGATTATAAACGGATGGCAGCGTATTCAAAGGCTAGAAGGGAATTCATTACCATCTGTAGGTACTCAAGTTAATTTTAAACCAACGAACAAAACTACTATAAACTGGAGCACTTTTATTGGTACTGACGACCCCGATAGCACCAGAAGAATTCGATATTTTAACAATTTTTACACTCAATTTCAGCTAACAGAAAAACTCTTCTTCCTCGCTGGGTTTGATATTGGCGCGCAGGAAAGATCAAAAAACAGTTCTTCCTTAGACTTCTGGCTTAGCCCTTTAATCATAGGACAGTTAAGAATGAACAACAATTGGCGTGGTGCTATTAGGGCAGAATATTACCAGGATAAAACCGGCATTATAATAGCCACCGAAACAACTAATGGGTTCCAAACCCTAGGGCTTTCTTTGAACCTTGATTACTTACCTAGCCAAAACATTGTATGCAGAGTAGAGGGGCGCTGGCTAAAGAGTAAAGACCAAGTTTTTGAGGCCAGAACTATCAAAACAAGTCACAATTTTATTCTAGGGACTTCTATTGCTATAAAATTCTCAGAGTAGGGCTATAAATAGCCCATGCCAATAGTGATACCCATATTTTTCACATATGCCTATGCCCCTATAAACAAAGTTCATAGGACTTTAAAACAAAGTAATTAGTAAAATGACAATCTACTTTTGGCCTATTAAAATTAAAAACTATATGCGACAAAATAATTATAATGGGGCTTTGCAAAAGCTTATAGATTCAGGGTTCAACTCCAGATCTACAACAAAAGATGTAATAAAGGACATTGATTTAACTGGTAAAACAGCTATAGTAACAGGAGGCTACAATGGACTTGGTTTAGAAACCACAAGAACATTAGCTTCGGCAGGTGCTACAGTTATTGTGCCTGCAAGAGACATCATCAAAGCCAATAAGAATTTAGCCGGAATAGTGAATGTAAAAGTAGAAACTTTGGACCTGACTGATGTTAAATCCATTGACGCTTTTGCTGAATCTTTTTTAGCTTCTGGTAGACCTCTTGACATGCTCGTTAATAACGCAGGTATAATGTGGACTCCCTTACAACGAGACGCACGAGGTTATGAAAGTCAATTTTCTACAAATCATTTAGGACATTTCCAGCTAACAGCGAGACTTTGGCCTGCCTTAAAAAATGCTGAGAAAGCTAGAGTAATCAATGTTTCTTCTTCTGGGCACTACTTTTCACCTGTTGTCTTTGAAGACATTAATTATAACAAGAGAGAATACAATAAATTTGAAGCTTACGGCCAAGCAAAAACAGCCAACATTCTCTTTACTTTAGCATTAGATGCAAAAGCAAAAGGTTTTGGTATTCGCGCTTACACTCTTCACCCCGGACTAATACTAGAGACCAGCCTAGGAAGACACCTTACCTTCGATGATTATGTAACTATGGGAGCCGTAGATAAAGAGGGAAATCCTAACCCCGAAATGGAAGAAGCTCAAAAGAAAATTCAGAAAACAGTAGAGCAAGGAGCAGCCACAACCGTTTGGGCAGCCACTAGTCCGCAGTTAAACGATATTGGCGGAGTGTACCTAGAAGATGTAGAAGTGGCGGAGTTTGATTCAGACTTTTACAATAGTGGCAAATGGAAAGAAAACATGTTTGAGATGAAGGGAATTGCGCCCTTTGCATTAGCTCCAGAGGCCGCACAAAGGCTTTGGACAGTGAGTGAAGAACTAACAGGTGTAAAATTTGATATTATATAATTGTAATAAGTAAGGCCCAATACAGCTGGGCCTTACTGTTTATCGTTAAATTGCATCATGGCCAAACGACAATTAAATAGCAATTCTGAAATCGTTTTTACATGCAGTGAAGCATTTCACTACAAAGGTGAAATGATAATGGAAGAACATTGCCTCGTTAAGGTGCTATCGGGCGAATTAAAGGTAATTCAATCAGATAAAACATATATCTACAATGCGGGTGAAGTACACCTCTTTCCCCGAAACGAACTGGCTACTTTAATAAAATATGAGAAAGACGGCTTGCCATACAAGGCCATTGTTGTAAGGCTATCTAATACCATCTTGAGGAAATTTTACAACAACCCCAAAAACGAAGTCCATCAAAATACCAAAACACAATCGATAATTTCATTTAGCAAAAGCTCATTATTGAACAGCTTTTTTGCTTCAATTCTTCCATATTTTGAATTGAACTATAAACTACCTCATGAATTATCAACCTTGAAAGTACAAGAAGCAATTACAGTTATTCGTTCTCTAACCAAAAACGTTGATGATGTATTGTCTGATTTTTCTGAGCCTCATAAAATCAATATCACAGAATTTATGGAGCGTAATTATATGTTCAATATGCCAATAGCCAAATTTGCTTACTTGACAGGCCGTAGCCTAACAACTTTTAAACGGGATTTTAAAAAGGTTTTTGATACTACTCCGCAAAAATGGTTGACACAAAAACGATTAGAACTTGCGCGCTATCAGCTAAGTGAAAAAAATAAAAAGCCAACAGAAGTATATTTAGAAACTGGTTTTGAAAATTTATCACATTTCTCTTACGCTTTCAAAAAGCAATTTGGAATAACTCCTAAAGAATTGTCTCAGAGAAACACCCATACGCATGATTTAGACTAATTATACCTTATTTCATCCAAATAGAATTAAGAATTTAATGTTATTGCAATTAAAACATAGGCTTACAGTAAAAGTAATATTCAAATGCTATTATTTAGTGCTGTTAACAGCCATATTACTTTCTGGTTGTACATTTATAGCTAAGCCACTGGTAAAGAACTACTCCGATCCTTATCATAAAAAGGTTGCCAAAGCGGGGTTCGTAGCAAAATCTATTATAATTGACAGCACCAAACTATGTTTTGTAGAAGGCCCAGACAACGGTCCTTCGCTTGTTTTGCTACATGCTCAGCTCATGGATTGGTTTGATTACAGCAGGGTATTACCCGAACTATCTCAATCGTATCATATTTATGTAGTAGACTATAATGGGCATGGCAAAACTGAAGCGCCCAACTCCACCATGAATGCCAATAGCATTGGTCAGGTTTTATCGGCATTTATTGAAAAGCAAGTGCAGGAACCAGCCTTTGTATCTGGTAATTCATCTGGTGGTTTACTAGCCGTATGGCTGGCTGCCAACAAGCCGGAGCTGGTAAAAGCGGTTTTATTAGAAGATCCGCCTCTTTTTTCATCAGAATATCCTGCAATAAAACAAACCATTGCTTATCGGTCTTTCAAAACAAGTCATGCCTACATTAAAGAAAAAAGCAACGAGCCCTTTTTAAATTATTGGATCAAGAACAGCTCTAAATTCATCAATAGATATGCAGGCAAAGATATAGCTCCAAAGCTCTTATCTATGGTAGAAACCTATGAAAAAGCTCATCCCAATGAAGCTGTAGAAATTCGGTTTCTTCCTTTAGTTGTACGCATGATGTTTAGAGGCATGTCTTTATACGACCCTCACTTTGGTAATGCCTTTTATGATGGCACGTGGAATAAGAATTTTGACCATGCGCAGGCTCTTAAGAAAATAAAGTGCCCTACCCTGCTGCTCCATGCTAATTTTGAAATTAGAGAGGATGGCATTCTGGATGGAGCTATGGATCAAAATAATGCTGACACTGCCATGTCATTATTACAAAATGGCACTTACCAAAAGATAGATGCCATGCATGTAGTACATTTGGACAAGCCCAAGGAGTTTATTCAAATCATGAATAGTTTTTTTCTAAAGCAATAATAAAACTATTCTTATGAAGCATAATAAGCCTTAATTGAGCAGCTGTTTTTTAAACGCTGTAGGACTAAGGCCAGTTTCTTTCTTAAAAAGACGAGAAAAATAAGACAAATTTTCAAAGCCTAAATCATATGCTACTTCTGATATATTGAGGTCAGCTGTTCTTATTCTATTCTTAGCCTCATTAATAAGGTAAATGTGAATCAATTCAATTGCGGTCTTTCCTGTTTCCTGTTTTAACAGATCACTCAAATACCTAGAAGACAAGTGAAGTTCTTCAGCCACCAGACTTACAGAGGGCAAACCTTTGAGCCGTATCTCTTGGCTGGAAAAATACTTTTTTAAAATATCATTAAACTTAGAGATTGTTTTTCCTGAAAGGTTAGAGCGATTAATAAACTGCCGCTTATAAAAACGCTCCGAGTATTTAATCATTGATTCTACATGAGCAAGGATAATACTCTGGCTAAATTCATCTTGATTGCCGTGCGACTCCCTGTATATTTTATTAAATAGATCCCAAATGATACTTTCCTCCGCTGTAGAAACATGCAGCGCTTCATTCACTTCATAATCAAAATAAGAATAGTTGTCTATCTCTTTGTAAAGCGAATTTCCTACGAGATAATCTTCATGAATAAAGATTAAAAAACCATCTTCTTCAAGTTCCAAATCTTGAAACTGAATCACTTGCCGCGGTTTTATAAAGCTTAAACACCCCATATCATGATCATATTTAGTGCGGCCATATTTAAAAACTCCAGACTTAAGCTTTTTAAAACCAATCATATAAAAGTCTGTGGTAAACTCTGCTGACCCTGTAGAGCAAGTTTCAGTACATTTAAAGGCACTAAATAAAGGGCTCTCTGGCATAGGCATGTTATTATGCCTGTGCATTTCTATTAAATTGCTATAGTGCTGCATAAATTACAATTTAAGAAAACAAATCCACGAAATTGCAGATTCGTTTTCTAATACATACGTAATAGGTATTATTTGCCATGTGCTGTAAATGAAACTTCTTTCCAAGCATCCCATTCAGCCACACGCTGTTCATAGGCCTGGCTTACCCAAGGAAGTCCTACTTTACCCAGCAACAGACGTAATGGAGGATTTGCATTATCCACTAATGAAATGATAGCTTCGGTAGTGGCCTCTGGCACTCCTATAGTATCATCCGTTACCCGTGCAAAGAAATTTTTCCTTACTTCATCATATACTTCTAATGTATTAGATTGGGTGGATGAAGCTCCAGCCCAGTCGGTGGCGTATTGATTGGGCTCTACAAGCGTTACTTTTATACCAAAGCCAGAAACCTCTTCAGCCAATGATTCACTTAAACCTTCTACTGCAAATTTGGAAGCATTATAGAGACCAAGTATAGGCGCTGTAACTAATCCCAAAACACTAGACAATTGTATTATATGACCATGACCCTGCTCACGCATTACAGGAAGCACAGCTTGTGTAAGCCATAAGAGGCCGAAAAAATTTGTTTCCATCTGTGCCCTAGCTTCACTTTCTGAACTCTCTTCTATAGCTCCAAAAAGCCCAAAGCCTGCATTATTAATAAGCACATCGATACTGCCAAAATGCTCTTTAGCTTTACTCACTGCGGCAAAACCAGCCGCACGATCAGTTACATCCAGTTTTAATGGTAGAATGTTCTCTCCAAATTTTTCAACCAAGTCATTCAACTTGCTGGTATCTCTAGCTGTAGCAATCACTTTATCGCCTCTTTCTAAAAATGCGTTGGCCCAAAGTCGACCAAAACCACGTGCAGCTCCAGTTATAAAAATCGTTTTACTCATAATCTTTATTATTAATTGAGATACAAAACTAGGCAGGTCATTACCCTGTATTGTTATACATAAGTAGGGAGAGTTGTCACATTTTTACGGCCATTTAGCCTTGTCCTACACAGTGGCTTTGAGAATACTTCTTTGTAACGTTAATTTGCTCGATTCGAAAAAATTAAATGCTAAATTCACTGTTATAATTGTACTGCATGTGCAAAACACCACAAACATACGAACTGCCTGACCATTTCATCTGCAAAGATGATTATCAACCTCATGAGGTAATTATACGTCATCATAGCACCTCTCAGACTAGCCAAAAAAACAAAATAGTGCTTAACATGCACATGATCAATATATTAATTAGTGGCTCTAAAACAATATTGCACCCCTCTGGTATAGAAACCATCTCAGATCAAGAATTAGTACTACTCCCCCAAGGGCACATGCTTACTTCAGAAATTATTGCAGAGGATAAAAATTTCGAAAGTCTGGTTATCTATTTTGACAATGAAATCCTGACTCGTTTTCTTTTACAGTTTGAACTAACCGAAGCCAAAACAAACACTGTAGACATCATTTTTCGTAAGGACAATTTCCTATCTCAGTATACTTCTGCTTTACTATTGCTAACCCAACAGAAATCATTTCCTGCTGCCTTCAAGGAATTGAAACTTTATGAATTACTATACTATCTCGCAGAACGACAGCCCAATATATTATCCGTTTTTAGAAGCGCTACAAATATGCAACCGACACTTCGTATTCAAGAGGTTGTGCAGCAACATATCTGCAATGACATAACAGTGGAAGAATTAGCATTTTTATGCCACATGAGCCTTTCAAGTTTCAAGCGCAAATTTCATCAGCTCTACCACACCACTCCTAAGCAATGGCTCATCAGCAAAAAGCTTGAATTAGCCCACCAGTTGCTTAAACAACCCTCCAACACTCCTTCGAGCATTTACTTACAAGTAGGGTATCAAAACCATTCTAGTTTTACACAAGCGTTTAAGGCCCGCTACGGCTGTACCCCTTCAGCATATCATGCACAACATTTGGACGTTTAGCGATACTAACAGAACGTTTAGATCAAACTATTGCAGCAATACACTGCCTAGTTTTGAGGAATAAACATAAATAAAGTAATGGGCTAGCCTACCCTAAATAAGGCTTACCCTATAAGTTTATATTTAAACCTCATCTAAAATACATTATGAATTCATTATTAGAGCAAAACAAAGCCATTGTAAGGCGTTTCAACCAAGAAATTATAGAAAATGGCAATACAAGTATCACTCACCTGATTTTTGATCCGGAATTTATTAACCATTCAGCTCCCCTAGGTAGTGATAATGGGCCAGAGGGCATGCTACATACCTTTAATAAAATTTTACGTCCTGCTTTCACTAGTCTACGCGTAGCTATTTACGAACAGGTGGCAGAAGACAACATAGTAACTACTAGAAAAACAATCAGCGGCACTCATACCGGAGAATTACTAGGCATAAATCCCACAGGGATAAAAGTTAATATTGAAGTGATGGACATGGTAAAAATCAAAAATGGTAAATACTACGAACATTGGGGCATCAATACCTTTCCATCAATAATAGCCCAGCTAAAAGGTTACAAGAAATAGCGTATTAATAAAACCTTAACCACCAGTATCATCTCATTAAAAGTAGCGCAGTGTATTACTCAGCTTCAGTCAGTATAGATAACTGCACTCCTTTTCATTATACAAAATCATATCACTTTCAGCTACTAATTCCTGATTCACATTGTTCCTTTAAGCTTTGTAGCCATATTTGATGATAGTTGTACATTCTGTCGGGAAACAAAACCTTACCCAAACGACACATCCATCCATGTTGCGTTTCTTCAGTTATAACTTTACACCCATGCGGCATAGGAATTATTAACCATGCATGATACGCACGAATTCCAGTTCCTTTAGCTAACCATGCTATCCGCTGTAGAGGCAGGTACTCCTTTACCTGCGATTGAAGGTTATTGCCAAAAGTTTTCCATTTAAAAGCGGTATCTGCTTTTAGTACGCTTTCCTTCTGAGGGAATAACACCACATCAGCAGCATTGAAATACCACTCTGGCCATGTTGTAGCATTAACCAATAGTTCCCACACCTTTTGGGGAGAGGCATAGATTTCTATCTCATTATGCACAAATATCGGACTGTTTTCAGGTGTAAAAGCGGCAGGGAAATTAATTTTATCAGTTTTCATTTTTTATCTTTTTCATACTAAGCATGGTAATTATGTCCAGCTCACCAATCAACACCAAGCGGTCTTCTACTCTACAGTGTGTAGCATAAAAATGAACGCTGTTCATTTTTAACGCACAGGTTTGAGCGACTAATACAGCTTAGTTGTTCGTTTAAAATCTAATGTAAAGTGTTATGATTTAAGGGTAGTTAAAAACTGCCTTATTGATTGTTGTAAGTAATCCTGATCCGGATCACCAAATGGAAGTAAGTGTTTTTTAAGGTATAGGCAAGACAACCCATGTAAGAAACTCCAAATATGCAATGACGCAGTCTCTGCATTATCATATTTTAAAAGCTTTTGATCAATACAGGTCTGAATACTTTCCACTAGTATATCAAATGCTCCTAATCCATTCTCCCAGCATTCATCTTCCATGCCTACATCACTTGGCTTAGAGCTGATGAGCATTAGGTCGTAATATTCAGGATTTTTCAAGGCGAAATCAATATAAGCAATCATAATCTGTTCTAGATTAACCAAGGGGTCATTACCCTGACTGACAGAACGAAAATTTTTGATCATTTTATTAAACCCCTCTTCCATAATAGTTTGGATCAACTCTGCCTTATTCTTATAGTAGAGGTACATGGTGCCTACAGCGTATTCCATCCGCTGAGCAACAGCCCTTATAGATAGATTATCAAAGCCTTCCTTCAGATACATTTCTGTAGCTGTATTTAGAATGGCCTGTTTCATGTCTTTCTTTTCGCGCTTTTTCTTCGCTTTTACTCCCATGTTAGCTTAGTTACTTGCCATAAAAATAATGAACAATATCTTTTTCTTCAATCTTACTCTCAATCAGCTCATGCCATTTTAAATTTCTTTTCTATATCTCTAGCAAAGGCCTCTCCTTCTTTTTTTAAATGTCGTTTCAGAAAATATCCATTCAATCCATTAAACCATGAACCAATTTTCAAAAACATATTGGGAAAATCAACTCCTATTAAACAAACCAACTCGGAAGTAGAGTCCGTTACTGGCACCACTTGCATTTCCCAAGGTACACCTACCACTGCCGGAATCCACCTCCAGATATAGGCATATGTTTTTGGTGAATAAAACTGCACATGTAAAGGTGTGTGATATTTCAATTCATAATGCTGTACCAGTGTTTCATTACCTACATTTTCTACATTCATGGTATAAAACACACCATCTCTAAAAGTGCTCCCCATGGCTTTGTGTGCCTTGGAGTATGAAGTATAATCATCATCAGACATGCTGGTTACCCAATTATACATATCTATCTGATTGACGGGTAAGTTAATAGGAAAGCGCGCACAAAACCGAGTACTATATTTGCTGTCAGTTGTTTTTTGATTGGAAATTGATGATTTCATAACCATTACATTGTTTTGTTTTACAATTATTTATAAAGCAAATATGAGCCGAAGTGCAGACGTATTTCATTGACTTTGGTTAAGAAATAAATAGATCGGCTTTAAATCTCATGTAGCTATTAATGTGCATTTTTTATAAAAAAAGACACATCAACATAATGATGTGTCTTTCACTTTTAGGGATAACCAAGCCACTATTTATTCTGTATAATTGCCATTTTCGGGTTAACCTTTTCACTTACAGCTTCCCAGCTTCCATCATTATACAAAATGTCTTTCAGGTAGGCTGCACTTAGTTCGGCTACCAATGCAACTTTTTCAGGATCCTCATCAGTAGTGGCTGCGGCATCGTAACCAATGATGCCGCCTAAATAATGCCCGCAGCCAATCATCTGTACCAATGCTTTTGGAGAGGGACTCAACAGATAAGGGTCCGCATGCCACTCCGCACCACGATGTGTTAACTCCGGTGAATGGTCTTCATCTCCATAAAACACGAGGGCCGGCATTTTCATAGTAGAGAAATTGATACTGGTATAAAAAGGAAATGTACTTTTCACATATTCACTGAGGTTGGCTCCACCCCCACCTAGAGATGACATAATTATACCACCTTTAACTCTAGAATCTCTTAGGTTAATGATTTCATTAGTATCGAGACTGGTTTGCTCAGCACCCAACAGCATAGCCACTGTATGTGAACCCAATGATACTCCTGCTGCAGTTATATTATTCCTATCCAATACACCAGCACTTGCAGGTAAATTATCTTCAATCAAATCGAGGTTATCCAATATCATTTTCATATCCTCTACTCTCGACTCCCAAAATAATGGCCACCCTGGTTGCTCCTTCGGTAGTTTTAATGTTCTAGAATTAAGATGTGTGGGCTGAATAATAGCAAAACCTAACGATGCCCAATGATCCATCAGTGGTAGATTTCCATTTAACGAGGTCAAATTATTGGAATTCACATGTCCATGGGATAACAAGATAACCGGGTGGTTATCTCCTTGGGCAGGCATAGAAACGCGCAGTTGAAGGTTGACTACACGATTGGGGGCTGGTATAGTAATCGGACTGATCGATAACACCTGCATTGGGGCTTTTAATCTATTTTCTATCATTGTAAAATATTGATTATTAATAAATTGCAATAAATTCATCATTATAGAGGCTAAAATATTTTATGATGGACCGAAATAAGAACGGCACAATTATTCATATCCAACAGTATCTTTTCTGCGGGCCTTACCTTTTCTAAGTATTCTGAGGAGGTGAAAACACTAAACATTGCAGCTGCATTTTCAAACCATAACTCAGCAATAGCATCATAAAAAGGTACTGGAATGCCGGGCATAGCTATGGGCAATGAATGATATTGGTCATACGAAATCACTGATTTTTTCACAACAGATAGTGCGCTGAACTGCATTGCGTGCTCATGCTTATAACTCCAGAGGAAATCTTCATGACTAAGGTGTTGATGCCGTTTTAAAAGAATAGTAAGTTTAATCATATCTAGTGGTTGCGAGCAGGGTTAATTTTAATTTTACCCGCAGGGCAAAATTTCAACTATCATAGTGCTCACAACGTTGACTTTGGTTAAGAAATTAACGCCTCAATAGCCGTTTCCTTAACCTGCTAAGTGATTCGGGCTTCACTCCTAAATAGGAAGAAATATGAAACTGCGATACTTGGTTGAATAAATTAGGAGATTTATTAAGTAGATATTGATAACGATCTTCAGGAGATAGGAACAGTAACATTTCAACCCTCTCATTAGCAGTTTTGTATACATTTTCCGCCATCAATCTTCCAAAATGTTCCCAAGCAGAACAGGTTTTATAAAGACCATGTACATCTTCATACTTAATAGCCAAAACCTCCGAATCTTGCATGGCTTGCCAATAGTAGTTAGATGGTGTTTGAGATAGAAAACTACTAAAATCCACAAAAAAATGCTGTTCATCTACAAATCGGCAATTGATCTCATTGCCTTTATGGTCTACATAAAACATGCGCATTAAACCTTTCTTCAAAAAGAATACATGCTTACACACTTCTCTCTCGCTTAAAAGATTATCGTGTTTTTTAACCTTCATATCAACCAAATATGGTATCACGAGGTCAAAATCACTATCAGAAATCCCTGATACTGATTGTACCGCTGCTTTAAATTGCTCCATGAATGCAAACATACAAAATGAACACTGTTCATTTTTATAAATCTACAATTGATTTCTACCTAAAAAGCAGACTCTTATTTCCAACCAAATTTTTCAAATAAACATACCTCCCATTTCTTTTCTTAACCAAAGTCAATGATTTAACGATCTGTTTGTGAAGAGCTTTGTAGCATCAAAAAACAAATGAAATTTATAGTCATGATAAAACTAAGCATCTTACTCGCCAAGAAAAATGAACTAACGCATGAACAGTTTGTGCACTATCACAAGACCAATCACGCAGATTTATTTTCTTCTATTCCGGTGGTTAAACAGCATGTTAAAAAATACGTACAATGTCACTCTTTAACTAAAAACCCAGATGGCCTACCAGCCCCTGCCTATGATGGAATAACTGAAATTTGGTTGGAAGACATGGATGCTCTTTACACAGTCTTTACTGATGAGAAATACCTTGAAATCATACGACCTGATGAAGAGAAATTTATAGACATTCACAAATGTAGCTTTCTTATCTCCGTAGAAAATGAGGTGATATAATTTAAACTGCAATATTTTAAAGGCTTCGAAGTATCATGAGATACATCGGAGCTCTTAAAATTCGTAATACAAGACCACCCCACTCCCCTCTTACTTTTACCCCCACACAGCTGTATCATTAGAAATACTTACAAAAGCAGCTGACTGTTGTGGTCTTTAAAACAAAGCAAAATGGGCCTTTTAAGCAAAGTTGCCCGTATCGAATCCACATACTTTTGTCTCCACAACAAATATGTATTAAAATAAAAATCAATGAGACAAAATAATTATGATGGAGCATTACAGCACCCCATAGGTTCGGGGTTTGATGTAGCTTCCACAGCAAGTGATGTTATTAAAGACATAGATCTTTCCGGAAAAACAGCTATTGTCACTGGTGGTTATGCCGGTATAGGTTTAGAAACAGTGAAGGCCTTTGTGGATGCAGGAGCACATGTAATTGTACCTGCGCGAAATCTCGAAAAAGCAAAACAAAACCTGGCAGGCATAGACAATGTAGAAATAGAAAGCATGGACCTGATGGATCCGGATACTATTCATGCATTTGCCCAAAATTTTCTAGATTCTGACAGGTCATTAGAATTACTTATAAACAATGCAGGAATTATGTGGGTGCCACTACAAAGAGATGCACGTGGCTACGAATCGCAACTTTCCACCAATCATTTGGGGCATTTTCAGCTCACTGCATTACTTTGGCCTGCTTTGGTCAAAGCCAAAAGAGCACGTGTAGTAAATGTTTCTTCATGGGGGCACCATTATTCTCCATTCAACTTTGAGGACCCAAATTTCACACAACGAACATATGAGACGCTTCTAGGTTACGGCCAATCAAAAACAGCGAATATCCTGTTTACCACAGAACTCGACAAAAGAGGTAGACGCTTTGGTGTACAGTCATTTTCATTACACCCAGGAGCTATAGCTGATACTGACCTGAAGAGACATTTGACAAATGAAGAACTCCAAAACCTGGGGGTATTTGACTCCAACAATAAAGTTATACACGACCCAGAAAAAGGTTTAAAAAATTTACAACAAGGTGCATCTACAACGGTATGGTGTGCCACTAGCCCGCAACTTGATCAGCTAAGTGGCGTATATTGTGAAAACACAGACATAGCCTTAGTCGATAAGCAAGCTAATAAAGATCAGGGAGATTTTGCTGAGCGCATGAAGGATATACGTCAATTAATAGGCGTAGCAGACTTTGCGCTCAATGAAGCTTATGCTAAGCAGCTCTGGACTCTGAGCGAAAAATTAACTGAAGTTTCTTTTAACATCTAAAGGATACTAGGAATATGTCAAACAATAAAAATATACTCATTACCGGAGCTGGTGGTGGTTTTGGAATGCTTACCGCAGCAAAATTATTAAAAGACGGTCACCAAGTGGCGGCTTCGTTAAGAGACATACACAACAGAAACAAGGACAAAGCCAATGAACTTCAAGCCTTAGGTGCACATGTAGTTGAAATTGATGTAACAGAAGATGCAAGTGTAGAGGCCGGTGTGCATGAGGTCATCGATGTATTTGGTGAAATAGATGTCCTCATTAATAATGCTGGGTTGGGGACTTTGGGCATTCAAGAAGCTTACACACCCGAAGACTGGAAGAAAATATTTGAGATCAATGTTTTTGGAGTACAGAGAATGACCAGAGCGGTACTTCCACATATGAAAAAACAGAAAAATGGACTTTTAATATTAATATCCAGCCTTACCGCTAGGCTAAGCGTACCCTTTCAGGGACCTTACGGTCCTTCAAAATGGGCAGCCGAAGCATTAGCAGAAAGTTATCGGATAGAAATATCTCAGCTCGGCATTGAATCATGTATTGTAGAGCCAGGAGGATTTCCTACAGCCTTTATTCATTCGCTCACTCAGCCTAGTGACAAATCTAGGCTAAAAGATTATGGTCCTGTAGCCCAAATGCCTGAGGGTTTTCTTGCTTCATTTGAAGAGGTATTTGCTGCTAACCCTGATCAAAGCCCGATAAAAGTGGCAGAAGCCATTAGCACATTGATTAATACTCCACATGGCCGAAGGCCTATAAGAACTATTGTAGATCATATGGGGCTGGGCAACATAGTAGCCCCTAATAATGAACTTTTGGAACAGTCCAACAAGCAAGTATATGGTAATTTCGAAATTGATGAATTGTTAAAAGTTAAATAACTGTAACACGGAATCATATTGGGGCGCCCACGGTTACCCCAATATGATTTTCAATTACACATCTTTCTATGGCAGAGACACAACAAAACAAGTATGCTGAAATCGTACTCTCTTGTATTGAGGATAAATACTTTAAAGACGAAATCGTCCTGAAAAACCATTCCTTCGTACGTATAATTTCTGGTGAAATGAGAGTAATTCAGGCTGATAGCACTTATACTTTTGGCCCCGGAGATATGCTATTGTTTCCCCGAAACCAACTTAGTACACTGATAAAATATCCGAAAGATGGAGAACTATACAGGTCAGTAGTAATGACATTAACCAAAGAAAGATTAAAGCAGTTTTACACAAAAAAACAATGTTCTATTACCAGAAAGCCTCCCTCACAAAGAATTAAACCTTTTTCCGCACACCCCCTTTTGGAGAGTTTTTTCGCTTCACTAATGCCCTACTTTAAACTTGAAAATAAATTACCCGAAAACCTTTTAAGTATTAAAATAGAGGAGGCTATATCCATATTGCGCAGCATAGACCCTAGCATTGATAGCATCCTTTCTGATTTTTCTGAACCTGGCAAGATCAACCTTCCTGATTTTATGGAAGAAAACTTCATGTTTAATATGAATTTAGAAAAATTCGCTTATTTAACAGGAAGAAGCCTCACTACCTTTAAACGAGACTTTAAAAAAGCTTTTAATATGACTCCTCAAAAATGGATTACACAAAGAAGATTAGAGCTGGCCTACCATCAGCTTACTAATAATGGTAGAAAACCTGTAGATGTATATTTGGAAACAGGTTTTGAAAATTTATCTCATTTCTCTTACGCCTTTAAAAAACAATATGGGCATGCACCTACAGAGATAAAAGGAAACAACACATTTTAAGGGAATAATTAACTATTTATATTGAAAACGGAAGACACTACAGAAACAGGTTCATTGCGTGAATTGTACCATCATTTGGGGCTTACTCTTGAAGCAGATTCTACGGAAGGATTTACTATTCATAATTTAAAAGAAACGGGATTTGATCTCCCTTATCAATCTCCATCTTTTCGGCCTAATTATTTTTCTTTCTTATTTGTGAAAGACGGACGCGGAGAATACTCCATAGACAATTTGCACTTTGAGGTAAAAGCACATTCCATCTATTTTACTAATCCCAGCAACTACCGAACCTTTAGCTGGGAGATCATAGAAGATATTTACCTCATTACTTTTGATGAATTTTTCTTAACCAAATACCTGGGGCATCAGGTATTTGAAGAGTTCCCATTTCTACTCACAGAAACGATTAGTCCAAAAGTTATCACCACAGAGTTTTTTACTATAGCGGATCGACTATATCAGGATATTTATACTGAATATATAACGCATAATAACGATAAATATAGAATAATAGCTCACTTGCTAGCAGTATTATTATATCGTATTAAGGACTATTTCTGGAAAGACTACGATCCCATATATGAAGGTAACCGAAGCTCTCAAATAGTAAAAGAATTCAAAAAATTGCTAGACAAACACTATAGAGATATCCATGCAGGCAAAACAGAAGACATTTTTCGAGTACAAGATTATGCTGATGCCCAGCACCTTAACCCTAATTACCTAAGCAATGTAATAAAAAGCAAAACAGGGAAGCCCATTACTGCATGGATCACGGAGAAAAATATCACCGAGGCTAAGCTTTTGCTGAAGAAAACAAAATTATCAGTAAAAGAAATAAGTTATCGATTAGGTTTTGCTGAAACGGCTCATTTCAGCAATTATTTTAAAAAGAACACATCACTAAGTCCTGTTGAATTTCGCCAGCAGGATTAATAAGTAATGATATTTAAATCCGCCCGATAGATCTTCCTTCAATAATTGCATCAACTTCTAGAATTTGAATACACCCTTCCCGAATATAGATACTTTTAAGACTATGACCATTTCTAATTTAGCGCAACCAAAAAAGTAAAATATGAAAAAAGTTAAATTAGGAAATGAAGGACTATTAGTACCTGAATTAGGACTTGGCTGCATGGGCATGACGGGTTTTCATGGCGCAGACATGTATGGAAAAGCTACTGAAGCCGAAGCTATAAGTACAATTCATCGTTCATTTGAGTTAGGAGGCAACTTCCTGGATACTGCCGACCTTTATGGTCCGTTTATTAACGAACAATTAGTAGGAAAGGCTGTTAGGAGCAATCGTCATCAGTATATAATTGCTACAAAATTTGGGCATGAACTCTTAGAAGATGGTACTGCCACATGGAATATTAACGGCACAAAATCTTATGTAAAAACGGCCGTAGAGCGTTCACTAAAAAATTTAGGAACAGATTATATAGACCTCTATTACCTGCACCGTTTAGACAAAAACACTCCTATTGAAGAAACTATAGCAGCCATGGGCAAACTAGTTGAAGAAGGCAAGTTAAGGTACATTGGTCTATCTGAAGTTTCTTCTGATACTATTCGCAAAGCTCATAGTGTACACCCTCTTACTGCGGTACAGAGTGAGTATTCATTATTTGAACGCAAAGTAGAAGAGTATGGCGTGTTACAGACATTGCAAGAATTAGCTATTGGTTTTGTCGGATATTCACCACTAGGCAGAGGTTTTCTATCTGGAAAATTTCGCTCACCAGATGATTTTCCGGAAAATGACTTCAGACGAACCACACCGCGCTTTCAAGGAGATCAATTTTATAAGAATATTGAACTACTAGAAGCTATTGAAAGTATAGCAACACAAAAAGGGATAACTACCTCGCAACTGGCCTTGGCTTGGGTACGCTCCAAGGGAGTCATTGCAATTCCTGGCACAAAAAGAATTAAATACGTAGAACAAAATATAGATTCTACCAATGTACCCCTTACCAGTGAAGATTTATCTACGTTGGAGAGTATCATTCCTTTAGGCACGGACACCGGTAATCCTTATGATGAGTTTGGTATGGCCATGAATGATTATTAAATGAACATAATAACCTCTATATCTGAATTTCACCGTTTACTAGGTATTGCGCCTCCATTTCATCCATTAGTAAGCGTTATAGACCTAACGCATGTAAAGGTGCATTTTGATGAGCATTGGAGAAAATTCCATTCTCATTATTATTGTATAGGCCTAAAAAAGGGAGTGACTTGTGCTATAAAGTACGGACAGCATTATTATGATTTTGACAAAGGCATCATGAGTTTTACCGCTCCATTTCAAATTCAATCACTAGAACCAAAACAAATGGAACAAACCAATGGCTTTATATTGCTGTTTCATCCTGACCTACTTATAAAGCACCCCCTTGCCAATTCTATAAAAAGATATGGCTTCTTCCAGTATGTAGTACATGAGGCGCTACACCTTTCGGAAAAAGAGGAAAAAAATATGGTTGATCTACTGCATAGAATAAATGATGAAATTTCACATATAGATGGACACACCTGTGAAATTGTCATTTCTCATATAGACTTATTGCTTACCTACGCCAAACGTTTCTATAACAGGCAATTCATAACAAGAAAAAAAGTGAATCACGATATGCTGGATAAGTTCCGGCATATCGTTTACGAATACTTGGAAAACGGAAATCCGCTCGAAAATGGTCTGCTCACTGTTCAATATATTGCAAACGAACTTAACCTGTCACCCAGTTATCTTAGCGATATGCTTCGTATTCATACAGGAGAAAATGCCCAGCAACACCTTCAGCATTTAATAATCGATAAAGCAAAGGAACTACTGGGCACCACCATGATGTCTGTAAGCGAAATAGCTTACTATTTAGGTTTTCAATACCCGCAATCGTTCAATAAGCTATTCAAATCCAAAACACAATCCACTCCACTTCAATTTAGGAGTAGCTTGAATTAACCTTTTCCTGCCTTATCTCCCCCCGAGCTTCACTTCTAAGGTTATACCTGTACAATTTGCAACACATGCTGTAATATCCGCAAGAATCCTCCCCTCTCCTCCTTCTACTTTTGTATTGTAATTATTAATAAACAAAAGTAAAAATGGAAAATCTAAAAGGAAAAGTTGCCCTTGTAACTGGAGCTTCAAAAGGAATAGGCGCTGATATGGCTCTTAAACTAGCTAAAGCTGGTGCGTCCGTGGCCGTAAATTATGCAGGAAGCAAAAATGCCGCAGAAGAAGTGGCAAACACTATAATTAGTAGTGGAGGTAAAGCCATAGCCATCCAAGCGGATGTAAGCCAACCGGCACAAATAAAAACGCTTTTCGATAAAGTAATTGAACATTTTGGAAAGGTTGATGTACTTGTGAATAACGCAGGTATAATGATCACCAAACCTATAAAGGAAACCACTGATGATGATTTCACCCGTCAGTTCGATATTAATGTAAGAGGAGTTTTTAATGCCCTACGCGAAGCTGCTGAAAAGCTCAATGATGGCGGAAGCATTATCAATATCTCTACCACCGTAAATCGATTAATGCTGCCTACTTATGGAACTTATGTAGCCACTAAATCTGCAGTAGAGCAACTCACTCGTGTATTTTCGAAAGAAATAGGTCGCGGTATCAATGTAAACTCAGTATCTCCAGGGCCCACAAATACAGAATTATTCATGAAAGGAAAACCACAACAAGTAGTAGATCACTTGGCATCACTTAACCCATTTGGTCGGATTGGCGAGCCGGATGACATCTCTAAAGTATTGGTATTTCTTGCCAGCGATGATGCCAAGTGGATCAATGCTCAAAACATAGGTACAAACGGGGGAATGGCATAAACAAAAAAAACATGAAAACACTATTCACAGCCCTAATCATGGGACTTTGCGGAGCTATTGCAGTATCAATTTCATTCGCAGCAGGCTGGCCTACATGGGTAATGTTTCTGGCCTGGGTAAGCTACTACATCTTTGGTAAAAGCATACGCGCAGCTGTAACGAGCCTATCTCAAATTACTGCCGGCATTGCTATGGGTATATGTATTAGTCTGGTGGCCAAAAATATAACACCTGTACTTGGGGCATTGGGCTTCCCTTTTACTGTATTTATCCTTATAGGTTCTTTGGCCTATTTATCAAAAATTAAAGGTCTCGGCAACATTCCAGCATGGTTCATAGGTCTCATTATATTTTTTGGTATACATCCGGAAATAAAGCTAATGCCCATTATGGAATTGGTTACACCAATTATAGCAGGTTTTGTATTCGCCTCTATAAATGACTACGGCATAAGATTAATTCACATAAATAATAATCAAGAAACTATTCAGTAATATGAATTCACTACACAATAAAACAGCAATTATAACAGGTTCAGGAAGAGGTCTTGGGAAGGCTATAGCAGAACGATATGCTGCTCTTGGAGCTAATATAGTACTCAACTACTCTAGAGACAAATCTTCTGCCGATGAGGTAGAATCAATCATCAAAGCTATGGGAGCTCAGGTGATATCGGTAAAGGCCGATGTTAGTAAAGTAAAGGATATAGAATTCCTTTTTGAAAGTGCCATTAATAAATTTGGCAAAATAGATATTGTGGTAGCCAATGCCGGTATTGAAATGGTAGAAACGCCAGTGGTTGATTTTACTGAAGAACAATATGACAGGTTATTTTCAATTAATACCAAAGGGGCATATTTCACCATGCAACTGGCAGCAAAGCATGTACAAAACAATGGACGAATTATATATATAGCCTCCAGTACCACGGCTTTTCCAGTGCCAGGTATGTCCATATATGGTGGTAGTAAAACTACTCCTCGTTATATGGTAGATGTATTGTCTAAAGAAATTGGCAATAAAGGTATCACAGTAAATAGTATCATTCCTTTTGCTGTAGATCACTCAGGCATATTCGCTGATCCTAAATCTTATCCCGAACTCCGTGAATCGTTAATAAACAGCTGTCCGATGGGCAGGTTGGCTGAAGTGGAAGATGTCGCTAATGTTGCTGAGTTTTTTGCCAGTGAGATGTCTTCTTTTGTTAATGGACAACATTTGTTGGTCAATGGAGGGGCAACCCAATAATAAGATGGGCCTATTGTCATCAAATCATGTTAACCTTCATCTGCTTATTTTAAGACTGTGCATTGGAGGAATGCTCTTTTTAAATCATGGGGTAGAGAAAATGACGAATTATAAAGAAATGCTAGTTTGGTTTCCCGATCCTTTTCATATCGGCAACAAATTGGGGTTCATTTTCGCGTCCGGTGCTGATATTATTGGCAGCATATTTTTGATCATTGGATTCAAAAGTAAATTAGCAAGCCTATACATCATGATAAATTTACTTATAGCCCTCATATTTATCCATAAACTGCACCTTACCAACATACATACTGAACTTATTATACTCTATTTCATAAGTTTAAGTTTTGTTATACGCCATGGAGCGGGCAAGTTCAGTATAGATTATTTTCTTTCAACAAACCTTCCATTGAAGCAGTCATAAAATCACTATGATGATTAAATAAGTATCCCCTTACTCACAAGTACAATGTTATGCTTGTAAGTAAGGGGATTTATGAAAAACATTTTCAAACTCTGCGACACAAACCTAAAGTGCTGTGCCTTATGCGTAACCAGTAATTCTATGGTTCAAGACCGTTTCATTTCTAAAAATACCGAGGCGACAACACCTTTGTTTTCTCAGTGGCAAACCTATAACTCAACATCAACTCATGAGACCCGGAATTAACTCTTCGTAAGTCTGTGGTAGTAGCAAAATCATAGGAATAACCAATACTGAAATGTTCCTTAATATTTAGCTGAAACAATGCATCAAAAGAATCAAAACTACGATAAGAGACACCAAGCCAAACCAATTCATCAATTAGAAAATTAGCATTAATATCAAACTCGGCTGGTGCACCAGAAACATATTTAGCTAAGAAATTAGGTTTAAATTTCAATCTTGGATTTAGATCAAATACATATCCTGCATTAATAAAATAATGACGATCCTGACGTGAATCGGAATCAGCATTATCTTTGTCTACTTCGTTTTCTACTAACTGCGGCACGGATATGCCTGAATAAAAACGGGAGGTAGAATAATATATACCTGCACCAAAATTAGGGCTAGTCTCTGCAATGTCACCACTACCAAACGTGGGATCACTGGCCAACCCTAGCTCACTATATTCAGCTCTATAGGTACTGATACCACCCTGAACAGCCATAGACAGCTTACCTTCATTGGGCATTGGAATGCGGTAAGCATAAATTCCATACACTCCAAACTGATGGGTGACACCTATTTTATCGTTAATAGCTAATAACCCTAGTGATACACGTTCATTAGATAGCGGACCATGAGCTGAAAAAGTCTGAGTACTGGGAGCACCCTCTAAGCCAACCCACTGCTCACGTGCCAATGCGGTAAGGCTTAGAGACTCTTGGCTGCCTGCATAGGCCGGGTTTATGGCTAACCCGTTAAACATATATTGAGTATACATTACCTGCTGTTGGCCTTGTACAGAAGCCCCGCTTATAATTAACACCAATAGTAGGATATATTTTATCTGTGCGATTTTCATATCTTCTTAATTTTTCTAGCGTTTCAATACCATATATCCACTTAGTGGTTCTCTTCCATCTTTTATGTCTATTACATAAAAATACGTTCCATCCGGAACAGAAGAGCCTGACAGTATCAACTTGCCGTTGGTGTCACCACCCCATGCATTATTATCATTGTTATAAGAACTGGTTTCCCAAACTAGGTTACCCCACCTGTTAAAGATTTTAACCTCATTATCAGGGTACGCCTCTATTCCAATGATAACCCAGGTATCTAAATTGCCATCATCATTAGGAGAGAAACCTTTCATTGGCTCTAACCTACAATTATCACTATCTAAGTAATCTGGAATATTATCTCTATCACAATCTCCATCTCTACCTTCATCGATAGTCAATAGGCCATCATCATCATCATCATCATCTTTATAATCTGGTTTTCCATCAGCATCTGTATCCCTAGGCTCGTAATTCAGGCCATTGCCTCCCTCATCTTCATCAAATGCATCATCAATTCCATCAGAATCACTGTCTTCACCTGATGGCTCTGCCCCCATAGGCGCCTCATACCAATCCGGAATTTCATCATTATCTGAGTCTGTATCCAAATAATCGGGAGTTCCATCTTCATCTGAATCTGTAGCATTAGTTGCTGGGTTATTATCTCCATCTTCATTATCGTCTTCAACACTATCTGGTATACCATCATTATCGCTATCAGGATCTAGAACATCTATCACTCCATCACCATCAGTATCAACCTGACTGCCTACCAGCAGTACCACTACAGCACTACTGCAAAGCGAAGGACTTCCGTTATCACAAACCTCATAAGCAAGGCTATCAATACCTTCAAAACCATTATTAGCGTTATAAACAATATTACCTGATGCATCTATGGTAACAACTCCATGAGTTGGAGATTGAATCAATTCAGTACTAAGTATCAGAGAATCTCCATCAACATCATAATCATTCGATAATACATCTATAGCCGTAAATCCTGACGAAATAGTATCGTTGACAGCCACAGGCTGATCATTAATTGGTAACACAGCGATTTCAATAATTGCATCATTAGAGACGTTTCCATAATTATCACTCACATAATAATTAATGTCAGCCGGCCCATTATAATTTTCCGAAGGAGTAAATATAACTTCTCCATTTGGCTGTAATGCATAGCTACCAATGCCATCAATTAATAAAGGAGAATTTATATTTCCTGTATTTAAAGTATCTGCTGGGTCAACAAGTATAATTGAACTGACTTCTAGTGTGCCTTCCACATCTGTATCATTCAATAGCAAATTCGGAATCGTTAAAGCTTCATCTTCATTTACAGTAAAACCTAAATCATCTGCAGCCACCGGCAAAGTAGTGTCTATAGCTAATTCATCGGTTGTTGCATCTGTTATAGTATTGCCGGCTCCGTCAACTGTAACCACTTCTATGTCATAAACACCATCAGGCAAACTACCCTCACTCAAGTCAAGTGTCCAGTTTCCTTCTCCATCACTTGTTAACTCTGAAGAAACACCTAGCGTATAGGTCACACCATCTACGGTCACCATCAAGGAATCTGCAGCATTTTCATCAAAAGTACCTGTGATAATTGGCGAGCTATCATTAGTAGATAGTTCATCTACAGTAGGCACGCCCGGGCCTGATGTATCTATTACTAATTCATCAGTAGTAATATCATTGGCTATATTGCCAGCATTATCTGAAGCTGTAAGCGTAATATCATAAACTCCATCAGATAAAGAAACACCACTTAAATCCAGCGACCAATTTCCTACCCCATCACTTGACAATTCTGCATCTACACCTAAAACATAAGTGACACCGTTTATTTCTACTGAAAAATAATCAGTATTGGCCTCATCAAAGGTACCTACAATTAAAGGTGTTGAATCATTAGTGGTTAATGGGGTAACCTCCGGAATGGCAGGTGCTTGAGTATCAATTATTATCTCATCAACCGTTACATCCGATGATGTATTTCCTAAACTATCAGTAGAATTAACTTGTACATCGTAGATTCCATCGCCCAAAGTCTCATTACTCAAATCAAGCTCCCAATTCCCGGCTCCATCGCTGGACAACTCCGGATCAACACCCAATGTGTATACTACGCCATTAATTTCAACCGTTAAGGAATCCGTATTAGCTTCGTCAAAAGTTCCTGTTATTATTGGTGAAGCATTGTTTGTCTCTTGATCATTTACCGTAGGGCCTAACGGTCCAGAAGTATTAATAATGAGTTCGTCACTTGTTTCATCTGCGGAAGAATTTCCTGCCGCATCTATCGTTGAAACAATCACTTCATAAGTTCCATCTACCAAAGTCTCAGCACTTAAATCTAATGTCCATATCGAATCACTCACTGATAATTCAGTATCCACTCCTAATTCATAATCATTGCCCATAAAAGTGATTATTAATACATCAGTATCCAGGTGATCAAAAGTACCCGTTATAATAGGTGATGAATTATTAGTAACCTGTGCATTCACTGTAGGAGTATCAGGGGCTTGTGTATCAATCACTAACTCATTTATAGTAGCGTCAACACTAGTATTTCCTGCCTCATCTGTGGTAGATACTACAACATCATATGTACTGTCTGGAAGTACTGTCGTACTCAAGTTTAGAGACCAATTACCTAGGCCATCACTACTTAATTCTGTATCAACACCTAGTATGTAGGTTATTCCATTAATTACAACGGCCAATGAATCTGTATTAGCCTCATCAAAAGTACCTGTGATAATCGGAGAGCTATCATTAGTAACTAAGGTATTAACTGTAGGCCTAGCCGGAGCAACGCTGTCAATAATCAACTCATCAATTGTACTATCAACCGCATTATTACCATTAGCATCTGTTGAACTAGCTACTACATCATAAACACCATCTGTCAAAGAGTTAAAGCCCAAATTCAAGGCCCAATTACCATTTCCATCAGTAGTTAATTCAGGGTTAGCTCCTAAAGTATATTTAATTCCATTCACCGTTACTTCAAATAATTCTGACGACAACTCATCAAAAGTACCTGTTATGGTAGGCGAAGAATTATTAGATATTAAACTATTAATAGTAGGCTCAGCTGGTGCAGATATATCATTTACTTGTATGTCAGATTTAACTGTATTTGAAGCCAGATTATTATACACAGTAAATAACAGCGTTCTTATACCCTCGGTAGGATTTTCATCATCCAAATGCCCGTATTGAACAGTGGCTATCACACCTTCTAGTGCATCTATATCCATCCCTCCTCCTGAAGCATCAGTAATATTAAATGTAGAGTCATTAGTATTATAATCAACATTATAACTTTCTGTACCAATATTAACTACCACTGTTTGAGGATTGGCTAAGTTAAATGTCTCACCGCCTATGGTTATGATCTCAGAACTTCCATCTTGGATACCATCAACCCCTATTACCAGCCTGCTTATATCAGAATTATCTACATCTTCAATGAAAACGTCAGTATCCGTCACATTACTATTTGCATCACCCGAATTATATTCAACATAAAAATTACCATCATCAACCCCACCACTGCTATTATCTTCATCTAATGAAATAACTGGAGCCTCATCTAAATTAGTGACACTTACTTCTATAGTTTCGAAGTCAGAATTTCCAGCATCATCAACCACCACCACATTAATCACATAAATATTGTCACCATCAAAGTCTATTGGATTTTCAAAATCTGGTGCATCAATGAAAGTAATTTCACCCGTATTTTCATCGATATCGAAAAGGCTGGCATCGTCACCGGTCAATGAAAAACTATGGCTATCACCATCATCAAGGTCAGTAACAGATGCTGTAGTTACCAAAACATTACCCTCTACAACTTCTGTATCCGAAACTGTTAATACCGGAGCATTATCATTATCATCCGTTACACTCACCACCCAGCTTTCACTGGCCGTATTGCCATCTGCATCGGTAGCAGTGATCGTTACTTCATAATCATTATCGCCATCATTATCTAAAGGAGTTTCAAAGTCCTGAGCAGCCAATGTCACCACTCCGGTGCTCGCATCGATAGTAAACAAACCACCATCAGCACCACCTACACTATAGGTCACGCTGCCCACGGGGCTGTCTCCACTTAAGCTTGGCGTTGGGCCAGTATAAATGCTGTTCTCTGAAATATTATCATCACTTATCGCATCGATAGTGAAGTTCGCTACTTCTGCATTATCATCGGTGACACTTACGATCCAGCTTTCACTGGCGGTATTGCCATCTTCATCAGTAGCAGTAATTGTTACTTCATAATCATTATCGCCATTGCTGTCCTGCGGAGTTTCAAAGTCCTGAGCAGCCAACGTCACCACTCCGGTGCTCGCATCGATAGTGAACAAGCCGCCATCAGCACCACCTACACTATAGGTCACGCTGCCCACGGGGCTGTCTCCACTTAAGCTTGGCGTTGGGCCAGTATAAATGCTGTTCTCTGAAATATTATCATCACTTATCGCATCGATAGTGAAGTTCGCTACTTCTGCATTATCATCGGTGACACTTACGATCCAGCTTTCACTGGCGGTATTGCCATCTTCATCAGTAGCAGTAATTGTTACTTCATAATCATTATCGCCATTGCTGTCCTGCGGAGTTTCAAAGTCCTGAGCGGCCAATGTCACCACTCCGGTGCTGGCATCGATAGTAAACAAACCACCATCAGCACCGCCTACACTATAGGTCACGCTGCCCACGGGGCTGTCTCCACTTAAGCTTGGCGTTGGGCCGGTATAAATGCTGTTCTCTGAAATATTGTCATCACTTATCGCATCGATAGTGAAGTTCGCGACTTCTGCGTTATCATCCGTTACACTTACTACCCAGCTTTCACTGGCCGTATTGCCATCTTCATCAGTAGCAGTGATCGTTACTTCATAATCATTATCGCCATTGCTGTCCTGCGGAGTTTCAAAGTCCTGAGCGGCCAATGTCACCACTCCGGTGCTCGCATCGATAGTGAACAAGCCGCCATCAGCACCACCTACACTATAGGTCACGCTGCCCACGGGGCTGTCTCCACTTAAGCTTGGCGTTGGACCGGTATAAATGCTGTTCTCTGAAATATTATCATCACTTATCGCATCGATAGTGAAGTTCGCTACTTCTGCGTTATCATCGGTGACACTCACGATCCAACTCTCACTGGCCGTATTGCCATCTGCATCGGTAGCAGTAATCGTTACTTCATAATCATTATCGCCATTGCTGTCCTGCGGAGTTTCAAAGTCCTGAGCGGCCAATGTCACCACTCCGGTGCTGGCATCGATAGTAAACAAACCACCATCAGCACCGCCTACACTATAGGTCACGCTGCCCACGGGGCTGTCTCCACTTAAGCTTGGCGTTGGACCGGTATAAATGCTGTTCTCTGAAATATTATCATCACTTATCGCATCGATAGTGAAGTTCGCTACTTCTGCGTTATCATCGGTGACACTCACGATCCAACTCTCACTGGCCGTATTGCCATCTGCATCGGTAGCAGTAATCGTTACTTCATAATCATTATCGCCATTGCTGTCCTGCGGAGTTTCAAAGTCCTGAGCGGCCAATGTCACCACTCCGGTGCTGGCATCGATAGTAAACAAACCACCATCAGCACCGCCTACACTATAGGTCACGCTGCCCACGGGGCTGTCTCCACTTAAGCTTGGCGTTGGGCCGGTATAAATGCTGTTCTCTGAAATATTATCATCACTTATCGCATCGATAGTGAAGTTCGCTACTTCTGCGTTATCATCGGTGACACTCACGATCCAACTCTCACTGGCCGTATTGCCATCTGCATCGGTAGCAGTAATCGTTACTTCATAATCATTATCGCCATTGCTGTCCTGCGGAGTTTCAAAGTCCTGAGCGGCCAATGTCACCACTCCGGTGCTGGCATCGATAGTAAACAAACCACCATCAGCACCGCCTACACTATAGGTCACGCTGCCCACGGGGCTGTCTCCACTTAAGCTTGGCGTTGGGCCGGTATAAATGCTGTTCTCTGAAATATTGTCATCACTTATCGCATCGATAGTGAAGTTCGCGACTTCTGCGTTATCATCCGTTACACTTACTACCCAGCTTTCACTGGCCGTATTGCCATCTTCATCAGTAGCAGTGATCGTTACTTCATAATCATTATCGCCATTGCTGTCCTGCGGAGTTTCAAAGTCCTGAGCGGCCAATGTCACCACTCCGGTGCTCGCATCGATAGTGAACAAGCCGCCATCAGCACCACCTACACTATAGGTCACGCTGCCCACGGGGCTGTCTCCACTTAAGCTTGGCGTTGGACCGGTATAAATGCTGTTCTCTGAAATATTATCATCACTTATCGCATCGATAGTGAAGTTCGCTACTTCTGCGTTATCATCGGTTACACTTACTACCCAGCTTTCACTGGCCGTATTGCCATCTTCATCAGTAGCAGTGATCGTTACTTCATAATCATTATCGCCATTGCTGTCCTGCGGAGTTTCAAAGTCCTGAGCGGCCAATGTCACCACTCCGGTGCTCGCATCGATAGTGAACAAGCCGCCATCAGCACCACCTACACTATAGGTCACGCTGCCCACGGGGCTGTCTCCACTTAAACTTGGCGTTGGACCGGTATAAATGCTGTTCTCTGAAATATTATCATCACTTATCGCATCGATAGTGAAGTTCGCTACTTCTGCGTTATCATCGGTGACACTCACGATCCAACTCTCACTGGCCGTATTGCCATCTGCATCGGTAGCAGTAATCGTTACTTCATAATCATTATCGCCATTGCTGTCCTGCGGAGTTTCAAAGTCCTGAGCGGCCAATGTCACCACTCCGGTGCTCGCATCGATAGTGAACAAGCCGCCATCAGCACCACCTACACTATAGGTCACGCTGCCCACGGGGCTGTCTCCACTTAAGCTTGGCGTTGGACCGGTATAAATGCTGTTCTCTGAAATATTATCATCACTTATCGCATCGATAGTGAAGTTCGCTACTTCTGCGTTATCATCCGTTACACTTACTACCCAGCTTTCACTGGCCGTATTGCCATCTGCATCGGTAGCGGTGATCGTTACTTCATAATCATTATCGCCATTGCTGTCCTGCGGAGTTTCAAAGTCCTGAGCGGCCAATGTCACCACTCCGGTGCTCGCATCGATAGTGAACAAGCCGCCATCAGCACCACCTACACTATAGGTCACGCTGCCCACGGGGCTGTCTCCACTTAAGCTTGGCGTTGGGCCGGTATAAATGCTGTTCTCTGAAATATTATCATCACTTATCGCATCGATAGTGAAGTTCGCGACTTCTGCGTTATCATCGGTGACACTTACTACCCAGCTTTCACTGGCCGTATTGCCATCTTCATCAGTAGCAGTGATCGTTACTTCATAATCATTATCGCCATTGCTGTCCTGCGGAGTTTCAAAGTCCTGAGCGGCCAATGTCACCACTCCGGTGCTCGCATCGATAGTGAACAAGCCGCCATCAGCACCACCTACACTATAGGTCACGCTGCCCACGGGGCTGTCTCCACTTAAGCTTGGCGTTGGGCCGGTATAAATGCTGTTCTCTGAAATATTATCATCACTTATCGCATCGATAGTGAAGTTCGCTACTTCTGCATTATCATCGGTGACACTTACGATCCAGCTTTCACTGGCGGTATTGCCATCTGCATCAGTAGCAGTAATTGTTACTTCATAATCATTATCGCCATTGCTGTCCTGCGGAGTTTCAAAGTCCTGAGCGGCCAATGTCACCACTCCGGTGCTCGCATCGATAGTGAACAAGCCGCCATCAGCACCACCTACACTATAGGTCACGCTGCCCACGGGGCTGTCTCCACTTAAGCTTGGCGTTGGGCCGGTATAAATGCTGTTCTCTGAAATATTATTATCACTTATCGCATCGATAGTGAAGTTCGCGACTTCTGCGTTATCATCGGTGACACTTACGATCCAGCTTTCACTGGCCGTATTGCCATCTGCATCAGTAGCAGTAATTGTTACTTCATAATCATTATCGCCATTGCTGTCCTGCGGAGTTTCAAAGTCCTGAGCAGCCAATGTCACCACTCCGGTGCTCGCATCGATAGTAAACAAACCACCATCAGCACCACCTACACTATAGGTCACGCTGCCCACGGGGCTGTCTCCACTTAAGCTTGGCGTTGGGCCAGTATAAATGCTGTTCTCTGAAATATTATCATCACTTATCGCATCGATAGTGAAGTTCGCTACTTCTGCATTATCATCGGTGACACTTACGATCCAGCTTTCACTGGCCGTATTGCCATCTGCATCGGTAGCGGTGATCGTTACTTCATAATCATTATCGCCATTGCTGTCCTGCGGGGTTTCAAAGTCCTGAGCGGCCAAAGTCACCACTCCGGTGCTCGCATCGATAGTGAACAAGCCGCCATCAGCACCACCTACACTATAGGTCACGCTGCCCACGGGGCTGTCTCCACTTAAGCTTGGCGTTGGACCGGTATAAATGCTGTTCTCTGAAATATTATCATCACTTATCGCATCGATAGTGAAGTTCGCTACTTCTGCGTTATCATCGGTGACACTTACGATCCAGCTTTCACTGGCGGTATTGCCATCTGCATCAGTAGCAGTAATTGTTACTTCATAATCATTATCGCCATTGCTGTCCTGCGGAGTTTCAAAGTCCTGAGCAGCCAATGTCACCACTCCGGTGCTCGCATCGATAGTGAACAAGCCGCCATCAGCACCACCTACACTATAGGTCACGCTGCCCACGGGGCTGTCTCCACTTAAGCTTGGCGTTGGACCGGTATAAATGCTGTTCTCTGAAATATTATCATCACTTATCGCATCGATAGTGAAGTTCGCTACTTCTGCATTATCATCGGTGACACTTACGATCCAGCTTTCACTGGCGGTATTGCCATCTTCATCAGTAGCAGTAATTGTTACTTCATAATCATTATCGCCATTGCTGTCCTGCGGAGTTTCAAAGTCCTGAGCAGCCAATGTCACCACTCCGGTGCTCGCATCGATAGTGAACAAGCCGCCATCAGCACCACCTACACTATAGGTCACGCTGCCCACGGGGCTGTCTCCACTTAAGCTTGGCGTTGGGCCAGTATAAATGCTGTTCTCGGAGATGTTGTCATCACTTATCGCATCGATAGTGAAGTTCGCGACTTCTGCATTATCATCGGTGACACTTACTACCCAACTCTCACTGGCCGTATTGCCATCTTCATCAGTAGCAGTGATCGTTACTTCATAATCATTATCGCCATTGCTGTCCTGCGGAGTTTCAAAGTCCTGAGCGGCCAAAGTCACCACTCCGGTGCTCGCATCGATAGTGAACAAACCGCCATCAGCACCACCTACACTATAGGTCACGCTGCCCACGGGGCTGTCTCCACTTAAGCTTGGCGTTGGGCCGGTATAAATGCTGTTCTCTGAAATATTATCATCACTTATCGCATCGATAGTGAAGTTCGCTACTTCTGCGTTATCATCGGTGACACTTACCACCCAGCTTTCACTGGCCGTATTGCCATCTGCATCAGTAGCAGTAATTGTTACTTCATAATCATTATCGCCATTGCTGTCCTGCGGAGTTTCAAAGTCCTGAGCAGCCAATGTCACCACTCCGGTGCTCGCATCGATAGTAAACAAACCACCATCAGCACCACCTACACTATAGGTCACGCTGCCCACGGGGCTGTCTCCACTTAAGCTTGGCGTTGGACCGGTATAAATGCTGTTCTCTGAAATATTATCATCACTTATCGCATCGATAGTGAAGTTCGCTACTTCTGCGTTATCATCGGTGACACTTACCACCCAGCTTTCACTGGCCGTATTGCCATCTGCATCAGTAGCAGTAATTGTTACTTCATAATCATTATCGCCATTGCTGTCCTGCGGAGTTTCAAAGTCCTGAGCAGCCAATGTCACCACTCCGGTGCTCGCATCGATAGTAAACAAACCACCATCAGCACCACCTACACTATAGGTCACGCTGCCCACGGGGCTGTCTCCACTTAAGCTTGGCGTTGGACCGGTATAAATGCTGTTCTCTGAAATATTATCATCACTTATCGCATCGATAGTGAAGTTCGCTACTTCTGCGTTATCATCGGTGACACTTACCACCCAGCTTTCACTGGCCGTATTGCCATCTGCATCAGTAGCAGTAATTGTTACTTCATAATCATTATCGCCATTGCTGTCCTGCGGAGTTTCAAAGTCCTGAGCAGCCAATGTCACCACTCCGGTGCTCGCATCGATAGTAAACAAACCACCATCAGCACCACCTACACTATAGGTCACGCTGCCCACGTGGCTGTCTCCACTTAAGCTTGGCGTTGGACCGGTATAAATGCTGTTCTCTGAAATATTATCATCACTTATTGCATCGATAGTGAAGTTCGCCACTTCTGCATTATCATCCGTGACACTTACGATCCAGCTTTCACTAGCCGTATTGCCATCTGCATCGGTAGCAGTAATCGTTACTTCATAATCATTATCGCCATTGCTGTCCTGCGGAGTTTCAAAGTCCTGAGCGGCTAAAGTTACCACTCCGGTGCTGGCATCGATAGTGAACAAGCCGCCATCAGCACCACCTACACTATAGGTCACGCTGCCCACGGGGCTGTCTCCACTTAAGCTTGGCGTTGGACCAGTATAAATGCTGTTCTCTGAAATATTATCATCACTTATCGCATCGATAGTGAAGTTCGCTACTTCTGCGTTATCATCCGTGACACTCACCACCCAGCTTTCACTGGCCGTATTGCCATCTGCATCGGTAGCAGTGATCGTTACTTCATAATCATTATCGCCATTGCTGTCCTGCGGAGTTTCAAAGTCCTGAGCGGCCAAAGTTACCACTCCGGTGCTGGCATCGATAGTGAATAAACCACCATCAGCACCGCCTACACTATAGGTCACGCTGCCCACGGGGCTGTCTCCACTTAAACTTGGCGTTGGACCGGTATAAATGCTGTTCTCTGAAATATTGTCATCACTTATTGCATCGATAGTGAAGTTCGCTACTTCTGCATTATCATCCGTGACACTTACGATCCAGCTTTCACTAGCCGTATTGCCATCTGCATCGGTAGCAGTAATCGTTACTTCATAATCATTATCGCCATCATTATCTAAAGGAGTTTCAAAGTCCTGAGCAGCCAACGTTACCACTCCGGTGCTCGCATCGATAGTGAACAAGCCACCATCAGCACCACCTACACTATAGGTCACGCTGCCCACGGGGCTGTCTCCACTTAAGCTTGGTGTTGGACCGGTATAAATGCTGTTCTCTGAAATATTATCATCACTTATCGCATCGATAGTGAAGTTCGCTACTTCTGCGTTATCATCCGTGACACTCACCACCCAGCTTTCACTGGCCGTATTGCCATCTGCATCGGTAGCAGTGATCGTTACTTCATAATCATTATCGCCATCATTATCTAAAGGAGTTTCAAAGTCCTGAGCGGCCAAAGTTACCACTCCGGTGCTCGCATCGATAGTGAACAAGCCGCCATCAGCACCGCCTACACTATAGGTCACGCTGCCCACGGGGCTGTCTCCACTTAAGCTTGGCGTTGGACCAGTATAAATGCTGTTCTCGGAGATGTTGTCATCACTTATTGCATCGATAGTGAAGTTCGCTACTTCCACCAAATTGGTAACAGTAACCGTTATTGCTTCATTATCTGTATTACCTGCAGCATCTGTTACCACCACAGTCAACTGATATACATTATCTCCATCATTATCTAAAGGGGTTTCAAAGTCTGGAGCATTCAAAAACGATAAGTCTCCTGTGGAAGAATTAATACTAAACAAACCGGCATCAACGCCTGTCAAAGAGTAGGTTTGAGTATCACCGTTATCTGCATCATTAGCTGATACGGTTTCTACAAATGTATTGCCTTCTTGAATGGTCTCGCTAGTGGCAGTTAATACGGGTGAATTATCGTTAAGATCATTAATGTTAATGGTTATAAAACCAATGTCGCTTAGTCCATCATCATCAGTAACTGTTATTTCTAAAGTAAAGGTGGTATTAACTTCAAAGTCTATTACACTGCTTTGGGCTATTGTAATTTCACCAGTAGCTGCGTTTATAGCAAAGCCTCCCAAATCATTACCAGAGGTTATAGCATAATTAACAATATCATTATCACCATCTTGCGCATCAACAATAATAACACTTGTTCCGTTGGCTAAATTTTCATCTATAGCTACAGTTTCATCTTGAACTTGAGGAGTATCATTTTGCCCATTTATTGTTATTACCAAGTTGCTGTTGGCCATACCTCCATTATTATCCGTTACCACGTATGTAAAAGTCTCTGACAAGGTAGCGCCATTAGACAGCCCTTGCACTGCTGGGTTAGTATTATCTAACTCATATACATAAGTCCCATCCGGCTGCCAATATAATGTACCATAATCACCAATAGTGACCCCATTGCCCGAAGCATCTATTGACAATACTTCCAAGTCGTCTCCATCAATATCTGTATCGTTAGATAATAATCCACCACTACCATCAAACTGATTAACAGAAACTTGATCTTCCATAATACTATTGGCATCAGAAGATGCAAAAGGATTATCATTAACCGGAGACACCGTAATTGTTACTTCAGCATTGTCACATGAGGCGTTAGGATTTTCATCATCACATACCTGATACATAAAACTCACCACACCATTATATTGCGGGTTAGGAGTATATGTGAAAGCGCCATTGGTCCCAAGAGAAAGGGAGCCATTTACAGCGGCAGATCCTCCATCAATAAGCGAATAAGTTAATGATGCTGGTCCATCATCAGGATCACCATCATTTTCAGACACATCTCCCGACAACCCATCATCTTCATTTACAGTATAGAAATCGTCTCCTGCAATGGGCGCAGCATTCCCTCCATTAGGATTAACGGTGATATAAACCATAGCCTGAGCACAATCATTACTGTCATCACAAACTTCGTAAGTAAAGTACAGCTGACCGGTATAACCTGCATTAGGTGTTAAATTCACTTCCCCCGTATTCGGATCATAATTACCCCCGGCATTACCTCCCAAATTACCCGCATCAGGAATGCTGTATGTATGACTAGTATCGTCCACATCAGTAACCCCTACAGAAAGGTAAAAAGTAATTGGTTGCCCTGCTAAACCGGATTCGTACACATCGTCAGCTAATGGGGCATCGTTCACCTCCAAAACGTCAATAGTAACCGTTGCAATATCACAAGCAGGAACAGGGCTATTATCATCGCACACTTGATACTGAAAAGAGACCGTTCCTGAAAAATTATCATCAGGAGTATAAGAATATGTACCGTCAGGGTTAAATACTAAAGAGCCATTATCAACTGCTGATCCTCCATCGTAGATGGTATAACTTAAATCAGCCGCTAAATCATTAGCATCACTATCATTAGCAGAAACATTAACCCCGCTGAGCGTTTCATCTTCGTTAACCGTTTCATTATCAGCCACAGCCTCTGGTGCGGCATTAATTGTAATATTTAATGTTGCCGAAGAGCAAGCTCCCTTATCGTCACAAACAGTATAAGTATAGCTGTCACCAGTGGTATTTCCTGCATTGGGAGTGTAGGTATAACTACCATTGGCATAAATGACTATAGTTCCTCCTGCCAAGTTGTATGTACCCGGAGATTGAATAGTTAATTCATCGTTTTCCGGGTCTGTATCGTTCGCTGTTATAACATTACCACTAACAGGTGTATCGCTATTTGTGGATGTAAAATCATCCTGAGCTGAAGGAGTACCGTTGTATGTTAAAATTAAACTTGCGCTAGTACATGATGGGGCGCCAACTCCAGGAATGTCACATACATCATATATAAATTCGTACTCTCCTATAAAGTTAGCATTAGGAACAAAGGAAAACGTTCCATCAGAATTAATAGTTAAATCTCCCTCAGCACTATTGTATGTACCGGCATTGGTCACTTCTAATGTTTGACCCTCCGGATCAAAATCATTTGTGAGGACATTGCCAGTTTGTGTATCTCCCTGATTAACATCAAACGTGTCATCGGTGGCAACCGGTGTATTAGCTTCGTAAACGTAAATAACCAGATCTTGATTTACGCACTCAGGCACATTATCACATAACTGATATTCATGTGTAAACAATCCAGTGAAATTGGCATCAGGGTCAAATGTAAAATCACCATTGGCACTAACATTTAAAGTCCCTATCCCGATTAAATTAAAAGTTCCGAAATTATTAACTGCAATAGGATCTCCATCCACATCAGAATCATTGGTCAATAAATTGCCTGATACATCAACGTCTTGTTGTGTTGAAACACTGTCTTTTACAGCCACAGGAGCATCATTAACAGCAATTACATCTATAGTTATAGTCTCACTATCACATAACTGAGGGTTACCATCGTCACAAACTTGATAGTCAAAGTCTACAATACCGTTGTAATTCTCATTAGGCTCATAGCTATAATTACCATTACTACTAATTGTTAAAACTCCATTCGCTGCAGCAGAACTACCATTTGCCAAACTAAATGTTAAATCTTCGGTATCATCATCTACATCAGTAACCAATGATACTAATGATGAATTTAATATTTCATCTTCATTCATTGAAGTAGACGATGCAGTAGCCACCGGGGCATCATTAACAGGTGATACGGTAATTGTTACTGTAGCCTCATCGCATAAAGAAGAGGGATTATCATCACACGCATTATATCTAAAGGTAACTTGGCCATTAAAGTTAGTTGCTGGCACAAATGTATATGTCCCGTTGCTATTAAAAGTTAAGGTGCCCTCCGTAGCGGGATCAGGTTCAGTGCCTCCTACTAAAGCGAATGTTAAATTCTCACCATCCGGATCATAATCATTGCTGTAAACTTCACCATTGAGTGTTGTCTCCTCATTGGTAGACCTAGCATCATTACCCGCTACCGGGGCGTTATTAGCCGCACCTATATTAAGTGTAACTGTGGCTATGCTACATGCTTGTGGATCATAATTATCACATACCTGATATTCAAAAGTAACAAGGCCGGTTTCTCCTGTACCCGGAGTATAATCAAACGTTCCATTGGCGTTAACATGCAATACTCCCGTACCTGATAATGAATAAGGGTAACTGGTATTTATACTAATAGGATTTCCATCAGGGTCCGAATCATTGAATAATAGGTTACCTCCAACCACTTCATCTAATCCTGTGTAATAATAGTCATCCACTGCTAAAGGAGCTTCATTTACCTCTAGCACCTCAATATTAACCGTAGCCTGACTGCAAAGTGAAGGTGAATTATCATCACACACTTCATAAGTAAAAGAGTCATCACCCACGAATCCTTCATTAGGAACATAGTCAAACGAACCATCAGGATTTAAAGTAAGGTTACCATATTTTACATTAACAATTGGGACTGTATTTACTTGTAAACCATCTCCCTGTGCATCAGTATCATTGGTTAAAACATTCTCGGACAATGTTACGCCTTCATTAACTGAAAAATTATCATTAGTGGCAGTAGGTGCTTGGTTAACACTTGCTCCAATAGATATATTGACAGTGGCAACACTACATTCAGTCGTACCTGTGGGTGCTCCATCATCACATACTTCGTAAACGAAACTATCTTGGCCTTCATAACCATTATTAGGAGTATAAGTGTAATTACCATTAGCTTGAAGTATTAATGTACCATGTGCCGGAGGAGTTACTGGCGTAGGATTAACCGTTAATGGACTGCCCTCTGTATCATAATCATTGGCCAATACAGTTCCGGTTGTAACTGTATTGGCTGCGGTATTTTTAACATCATTAATTGCATATGGAGCATCATTCACGGCATTAATAGTAAGCGATACTGTAGCCTGTCCGCACAAGCCACTGTTATCACACGCCTCATAAACGAAACTATCTGTCCCTGAAAACTCTGCTGTAGGCGTGTAAGTAAAGGTGCCATCTGGGTTCATTTCTACAGTACCGTGGGCCGGCCCAGACACAGGTACCGTCTGCAATACAATATTATCCGACAAATCAGGATCAGAGTCATTATCCAACACATTGGCCTGATAAGGTTCATCTTCATTTAAGGTATATGAATCATCAATTATATTTGGCGGACAATTGGTTACTATTTCGTAAGTAAAACTTTCAATTAATGAATAGGTGTACCACCAAGAATTAATTGTATTGACATCTCCATAATTAGAGTTAGTCCATACGTGACCTGGAGAAACTTCGCCATCTAACTGTGTAGCACCAGCACCAGCTTCTGTTATATTTTGATCATCGTAATATATCAGCGGTGTTGAACCTGCAGGTCGCTCTAGCCCCACATCAAATCCCTCTTCATTGAACTCTGCATCGTAAATAGGAAAGTTAGTAAGCCCTGAAATGATACTTACCTGAGCAGTAAATTTAGTGCCTACGGGTACGGGAAGGCCATCACCATTATTACCATCCCAAGAAATGACATTTTCACCCGGATTTAAATTGCCTACTATAATTACATCTTCGGTGTTATAATTAGGGCCTGGATTTCCGTCCAAATCAATCAAAATTTCCGCATAAGCCACCTTATTGGTAGCAAAGATAATTTTGTACTCTTCAGTAGGGCAACCAGTGATATATGGCTCTGATGTTAAATATGCTGGTTCACCAGAAGGGAATAAATCTTCATCCGGATTATTCAGAAACAAAGGGTATTCGGCAAATACAGACCTAGTTTCTACTGATTTTCTTGTTTCTTCAAATGCCCCCACAGTACTCACCCCTGATTTATTACACATTACTGTAAACAAATAAGGTCGCATACCATTTAAATCAAGCGTAGTCACCACACTATCAGCAGTATACGCATAAAACTTAGACCTAGCTTTACCATTTTCGCTAACGCCATCTCCAAACTCCATCATGGTTAACTCCCAAAGTTTTGACCACAACCTTCCTGTTCGTATTTGAGCTCCCGAAGCCACGGTTACATCCAAATATTTCATGGTCCAAGAAGGAAAGCTACCATCTCCTGCAGTATCACCATTTCGACTAAACTCAATGTAATAATCACCTATTTGTGTAGGACTAAAACTTAACGGAACGTAACCCGCTGCCCCCACCAAGGCTGTTGGGCCAGCTGCAGCTTCATTATAATCATCGATGTAACCTGCTTCACCAGGAGCAGGTAAGAGCTGTCCTGCTGCCCCTCCATATACTATCACGCCATCACTGCTTCTAACCACTCTAAAGCGAATATTATTTATACGCGGCCCGTTGAAGTTATTAATACCATCAAAAGGTTTACCAAAACCCATATAGATTCTTTCTCCGAAGTTTTTGATGGTGACATGAATCCTCTCATCATCATTGGCTCCATAAACACCCCAATCGCTGTTTCCTGAAAATGTGGGGGCACATAAAGTACCACTTGGAGCCTCTCCTTGAGGCTGCAACTCTTTAGTACCTTCTGAACGAGCTGAAAAAAAAGATCCGATTAGTAAAAAAATGGTGAGTAGATGTTTGCGCATAGGTTAAATTTTAAAAAAGGCTCTTATTTCTATAATTTAAGCATGTTTTTTTTTGCCTATAATAATCATCAACAACAAAATATTACAGAGGCAAAAAACCAGACTATTAAAAGATGTTTTTAAAATAATAAATACTTTAATAGTTGATTTTGCACTTTTAAAACATGACGTGAACTAAACAAATAATATTAATTCAACTAAAATGAAAGGTAGATCTGAGCTGATATAGTAGAAGAGAAACAATGAATCAAATTATTCAACTAAGCCTTTAAAAGGTACATCTGTACAATGACCACACAAGATTCATTTTGCCGGTTTATGCATGAAACTCAAAAAACATCTTACTGAAAGGCTCACTATTAGGCACTATTTCAAGAGTTTTTGAGGTCATAGCATAAGTATCTTTACTTTTTAATGCTCGGAACTACACTCAACATAATCATTTCATTTTCGCAAAAAGATTGCCAGCATCAACTCCTTGCATTGAAAAGTATATTGTGCAGAATATTTAGATTTGAAAACGTACTTTAAATGGTTTAAAGCAAAATTTAGGGACTAAGCTTAAGCTTATTAGGGGAAAATAATAAAAGAGCAGTGTTTCCGTGAAATGGAACAAATTCCGCTTCATAGACCAGCGAAGAGTAATTCATGTAATATCAGGACACAGGCATCGTGTTCTTATATTGATAAAACGGCAGAACTTATAAGTGTTTTGAATTACCAAGACTTACACGTTATTGTGATAATGCCAAAGCAATTTCGAATATCAAAATCTATATTTTATTTAGTAAAACAAGATGCGCTTAATGGAATTACTAAAGTGGTTTTAAGAGATTTCAATTTCTCGTTTAGTATCTTTATTTCAACTTCTGAAAATTGACAAAAAGTAGAAGGGCTGATAAACACCACATCAGGAGTAAATTCAAACAATGGACTGGTCAAATCCATCTTTTCTAAAGCATAATCTAACCCTCTTGTTATAATAACTTTAGGTTGGTAGTAGGTTCTATTTACATAATCGAACATTACATTACGCCACTCACTACCATCGCCAATTAATAAAACCTTTGTAAACACTTTATTTGTCAGTAAACAACTCATAGCTAATCTTTTAATTGTACAAGACAATATCTTTGCCACATCATTTTAAACATTGTTTTTGAGTATTTAAGACGGCTAAATCGTCTACTAAACCGATAAAACTATTTTTAGAAATTTCTTAAATAGGGACTACATTCCGCTGCGTAGAACATTAACTAAGTTTTCAGTCTATAGGTTGGAGGGCATTTGCATTTGGGGCTAATAAACTCAGGTAAGTTATGTGACTACTTGCCGTCTTTTAATATCTCAACTATTCTGCTGTACATGATTTCCGACATACTCCAGTTATACCCATCAAAATTCACAGTATTTGTAAATTGTATCACCACCGCGTCAATATCAGGATGGTACTTTGCTATGGTTTGATAGCCAGGAATTAAGCCTGTGTGCTCATACTTATAAATGGAAGTATATAGGTTTTGTTCCACCTTATCTGTGAAAACAGAACCATCATTTAAGGCTCTAATAAAGCGGCTTAAATCTTCAGCGGTGGCAAGCATCAGTCCATTATCATCAGTTTTTAAATCATTATCATAGCCAACGTAGTAGCCGCTCATAACTTCATCCAAATTGACTTCTTTAATGGAACCATAGGTATGATAAAGATCGAGTGGAATTAAAATCTTTTCTTTTATGTATTCGAATTTACTCCCTCCGGTGGTCTTTTCTATTAACTTGGAAAGCAATAAATAGTTGGTATTACTGTATTCGTAGTTAGTATTTGGTTCAAAATTAGCCGGCAAGCCAAGGACTAAAGCCAAGCGCTCGTCATCACTTTGCTTTGGATACATCCAATAGTTTTTAGTATCTGTGTAATTAGGAATACCACTGCGGTGCTGTACCAGCATTCTCACGGTTATTTCATTAGCATTTTCGATACTATCGGCTATTTTAGGAAAATAGTCTGCTACGGTCTTATCCAATGATAAATCTCCTGCATGAACCAATTTTGTGATAGCCAAAGCCGTATAGAGCTTGCTTACGCTAGCAATTTTAAATAGTGCGTGTGGGTCAGCTGGTATTTTGTTTTCTCTGTTTTTATAACCCGCTGTAAAGAATTCCGAATGATTATCTTTTGTATTTACGCAAACAACAATGCCATCAAAGCCATAATCAGCAGCTTTATCTACTTGCTCCTGTACTGAATCGGGCAAAGGAGCTAACCAAGCCATTACAATTGGCCAAGGAACATAGTATAAAGATACAGCTGTACTTACGAACAATATAATTCTAAATATTTGCTTTGCCTTTAGCTTTGTCATTTGACTCTAATAAGTACCCTCAGATTACTTTTTACTACAATAACCATCTTTTAATTAGTGCAATATAATAAATTACGTCAAATTGTAGATTCACGAAAGTTATACCAGTGTAGTGTCACTTAACTCAATATAGCAATACTGTTTAACGGTAAGGACTTAGTTAAGAAACACGGCAGAAATCAATTGAAACTTATATGAATACGGATTATAATAGCTTTCTACAATCCGCATTCATATACCTTAATAGTTGATTAATCATTAAATAGTACTGCAGATATCCATAATAAATGCCTACCAAGGAATTTCACCAGATTGAGGGTTAATCTCTTCACAGAAAAACTTACCTGAAGGACCATCTGCATCTAGCAACGCATATTTAGTCACCCTTTTTCCTGCATCTTGTACGGTACCCGTACCACGATTACCATTAAAATCAGTTTTGGTAAAACCTGGACAAACCGCATTTACTTTAAACAGTGTGTCTTTTAATTCATAAGCCAAATTAACGGTATACATATTTAATGCTGCTTTGGACGACTGATAAACCGCTCCCTTGAAATTATAATATTTGGATGTTACATCTGAGGCTAATGCGATAGATCCTTGTCCTGAACTTACATTTACGATCCTTGGAGCCTGAGACTTATGCATAAGATCTACAAATGCTTGTGTAACCCGAACTACTCCAAACACATTAGTTTCATAAACCGTATGAAATTGGTCAATAGTGGCTGTAAATGCATTTTGAGGTTGCCCTCCGCTTATACCGGCATTATTAATAAGTATATCTAAAACACTTACTTTCGATCCGATAATATTCCTTGCTTCTGCCACTGACTCACCATTGCACACGTCTAATTTTATTACTTCTACATTTTCTAAACCTGATGCCTTAAGTTCATCTACCGCTTTTTGACCTTGCTGTACATCACGGCTACCTAAATAAACATAGACTCCGTTTTCTAAAAGTAGCTTTACAGTTTCTAATCCTATGCCTTTATTTGCTCCTGTTACTAATGCTGTCTTCATTCTTATATTTTTTAATGAGACAGCAAAGGTCAGCTAACAGGCTGAACTCTTAGCAGGACTAATCACTTCATATACCCTACAAATCTTGTATATCAGTCAAATAATGGCTAACGGTTTTTCCTGTATTCTTTTTAAACAATCGTGAAAAATAATCTGGATCAGTAAAGCCAAGTTGATAAGCCAACTCTTTTACTGTAACATTAGAGTAATGTAATATACGCTGTGCTTCTAAGATCAAACGATTAGTAATAAATTCCTTTGGCGATACCCCAGAAAATTCCTTCACAATATTATACAAAGCATTAGTACTTACCGATAATTTATCGGCTATGATATTCACTGTAGGCTGTTCTGTCAAATGCTCTTCTACTGCACTTTTAAAAGCTATATATTTCTCAATTTTCCTCGAATGAGTATTTTCCTGATCTATATGTTTAAAATAAGCTGTATCAAACTCTGTCATGATAGAATTAAGATGCGCCAAGATGATATTAGCATTTTTATCCTCATCCGCCAGATGCAACACTTGATTCAAATTACTAATAAGCGCTTTTACCCGCTCTTTAGCACCTTCATCAAAAGAGATTAGTTGAGTGTTTAAAGGGTTAATCAAAAAAGAGAATTTTTGAGGAAGCATTGACAAGCAGTGCTCATCAAAGCTCACCTTAAAGTATTCTATATCCTTCTTATTTGATGGCAATGTATGTATCTGGTTGGGTAAAACAAAAAGCAACTGACCATCATTGACCACCTGCTCTTGCAAATCAATTTTGTGAGCTGATGTACCCTTAATTACAAACAGAAAAAAGTAGAAAGATACTCTATGGGTTTTTAACAGTTTTTCTAAAGCTTGAGGTGGTAAATGGGTATCGCCATTTGCACTAACTCTAATGTTTAGTTTCTGATGCTGCCTTATATCATTTAACAGATTTTCGGTCTCTTCCATAGGCTAACTATTGTCACTATATTTATACACGGTTAATTTCTGATAAACTCCTTTGCCTATTGAGACTACTATTATCAGGTCAAAACCAAAATTTATTGATCACTTTTAATGACTCGAATTTAAAAAATACTCGTATTCATTTCTTGTAAGTTTAGTGGATCGATATGGCGTTGCAATAAGAGCATTGTCATCCATAGATTCCTCCAACAAACTTGATAACAACGACACTTGAACGGTTTTGGCTTCTACATCAGTAAAATAGTAGAGATAGTTTTTGAATTTGTCTTTAGCTAAAATCACCAAGTTACTTCTTAGACCTTCAGAATAATAATTGACATAGTCAGGCCCCTGCTCTGCTTTTACCATACTTCCTTTTGCAGTATACTCAGCATCAACACAGCCATGTTCATAAATTTTCACATCAATAGTATCTGGCCATATAAATTGATGGTTGTGAAGAAAACTAAAATTCAAGTCAGTGGAATAACAATCCGGTGCCCCACCATCAAAACTGTGTAAATCTAAGGGTATGTTAAAAGTAAGATCATTATAAGTCACTTCAACTAAATCCCTTATAAAAAGCTCTTCCACCATACTACCAATCAAGAAATTAGGAGACTTAGTTTTAATAAGCTCTTTTCGCAAACTGTCTTGTCCAGCCTCAAACTTTTCAGCAGCATCTGCGCCTGCATTTGTTTGGACAAGACTATCACTACTCTGCTGGCTTGCGCCCATTTTCTCTTTAGACATGGAATTGTTATTAGAACAAGAGCAACATATTAGAACAGCCACTACAACAACCAAGTACCTTATATTCATACGATTAACTTAAAAAATATTTATCAAAAATAAGCAGAATAATAATATTACACATATCTATTTATTACCCTTAACAAGGCTTGTTCATGCTTCACCTCCATTTGCTTAATAAGAAAATTAGTGAATTAATTCGTTATATAATTTAGATTGTGGAGTTGAATACGCTTCTGTCATCCACCTATGAAACAAAACTAGCAGGAGCACTTATCTCCATTTCTTCATTGGTGACTGGGTGAATAAATTTAAGATAAGCCGCATGCAAATGAAGCCTATTAGACCTAGTACCGTAAAGATCATCTCCCACTATTGGCGTATTGAGGCCAGATGCATGAGCTGCATGCACTCTCAACTGATGCGTACGCCCCGTTATAGGATAAAAATGCACTAGCGTTTTTCCGTTTACTTCTCGCACTTTCTCCCATTTAGTTACTGCATTTTTTCCATGTTCATAGCAAACCAATTGCTGAGGTCTATTATCAAGGTCTACACGCAATGGCAAGTTGATTACTCCTGAATTCTGCTCCAATACACCGTCAAGCAAGGCTTCATATCGTTTAGTTATCGTGCGCCTTAAAAACTGAGACTGCAGTTGTTTATGAATATTTTTGGACTTTGCCACCATTAACAATCCTGAAGTAGACATATCTAAACGATGAACCAATAACGGCCCGGTGGCACTTGGGTATAATGCTTCAATTCTTGTAAATACAGAGTCATATACATTTTTACCCGGTACGCTCAAAAATTCCGAAGGTTTATTGACCACCAACATGTGGTCATCTTCATAAACTATTTCTAAAGAACCTATACTTTCGGAAGCCTTTAACATAGGATTTTCTTCCACCTCCAAGCCTTGCAGCATATGTGCTAAAATAGGCTCACATTTGCTACGGCAAGCCGGATAAAACTGTTGATGGTTACGAACTTCGCTCTTAGGAGACGCTCCCCACCAAAACTCCCCCATGGCTATGGGCTGAAGGTCATGCTCAAATGCAAAGTTTAGCAACCTAGGCGCTGAACAATCTCCCGCCCCAGCAGGTGGAATAGCCTGTTCTTTTTCACTGAATATGGAAAGCAAACTTCTCGTTTCTTTCTTTGCATTTAGAAATTTATAATCTGTAAAAAGTCGCTTTTGTAACTGACCTGAACGCTTCTTACGCTCCTCTTTCAAGGCCTTTATTTCATCAGTAAACTGCTGTAGTGCTTCTTCTGCTTCCTTTATTTTGTATTCCCAATAGGTCTTACAATCCTTAAGCGTGAACTGCTCCTTTCTACTTTCGTCTGACAACTTCTCTTGCAAGCTTAACAATTCCTCTGCATTCATTTTGCTTTCTGCCTTACGCCTTACCTCTTTTCTTTCTGCCTTACCGACCTTAATTTCTGCCTTTATTCGTGCTATATCTTCTACTGAAGTCTTCTTTTGGAGCTCAAGAAAATCTTTTGCTGCGCCATATTCCTTAGAATTTTCAATGGCTTCTATCTCCCTATTAAAAGCATTTAACTCTTTCTCCTCCTCTTTAAAATAACCTGCAGCATCTAATATATCATAAACAGGAGGCACAAAACCTTCATGATGTGTTTTGTTAGCCAGCTGCCCTGAAAATGCAGCTAGATACCTCAATTGACCCTGATTATCCTTTATTACCAAAACACCAAACATTTTCCCTATGGGTAAGCCTTCTTTACTTTTATCTAAACCAAAATTATGATTATGCCTTCCATCGGCAATTTCTGCTTGAAGCTCCGCAGCTGCAATTTTCACCAAAGGGTGTGGTTCATAATAAAAAGGAAATGTAAATTTCTTCGGCAGCTCTATACCTTCTGTAGATGCAATAAAGGTTCTTATGTGTTTGTTCAGTTCCATGCTATGCAGCAAAGTTCTGCTTATTACTTTAAAAATGAAAAGCTTGCGCCTTTTGCTTCAGAAAATTCTACAAACCCCTGAATGCTTTAGGCGTAACATGAGTTTTACTTTTAAAGAATTTACTAAAAGAAGTGGCATGTTCAAACCCAAGAGAAAAAGCTATTTCACTTATAGTTTGCTCCTTATGCATCAGCTTCTCTTTGGCCAATGAAATTAATTTGTCATGAATGTGTTCTTGTGCATTATTACCCGTAACAGACTTCAGCAAACTGCTTAAATAATTGGGCGAAAGATTAAGTTGGGAGGACAAATATTTTACTGTTGGCAATCCATTTAAATCAAGGCTGTTTTTATTAAAGCATTTTTCCAATGCTGCCTCAAACTGAATTAAAATACTATCTTTTTCAGTCTTGTGCATAAGAAATTGACGATGGTAAAACCGATTGCTATAGTTCAGTAGTGCTTCAATAAAAGAAATAATTATCTCCAGACTAAACGCATCCTTCCCTACTTTTAACTCATTAGCTATAATTTCAAACAGTTGAAGCATTGACTGCTCCTCTTCTTTATTTAAGAATAGTGCTTCGTTAATAGCATAAGAAAAAAACTCATAGCCTTTTATTTTCTCTCTTAGATGAGTGTTGGTCATATACTCTGGGTGAATGTATAAAGCCCACCCAGAAGTATTATTACCAGTGTACTCGTTACCAGAAACAGGGCCATGTACCTGCCCCGGAGCCATGAAATACATCACTCCTCCTTGTAAGTTTGAGTATTGTCGCTGACCGTAATCGTACCGTTTTTCAGCATTCAGCTTTAATGTTATACTATAAAAATCAAATACTCTTGCCTGCTGTAATGCTTCAGGTAGCTTTTCTAATTCATCCAGTTTAACGATGCCTATTTTAGAATTGCAACTATAATTAATACCTAACAGCTCCATGAGCTGAGAAATATTTTTTATTCTAAATGGCACCTTACTAGACATATAGTAAAACTAAAATTTACATCATAAAGAATTATACATATCAGCAAATTCCTTTGAAAAATCAGCTAAGCGCGAACTTGCCCATTCGGTTTTATTTGCATTATAATCATCATAAAAACTACCTGTATGAATACTTTGATTCATTTCTACAAATTGCGTAGCCACGCTTTCGTTCATACCGTGCTGCATATAAATATCCAACTGCTCTTTGCCTGAAATTATATCCCATGTCAACTCATCCAGACCAATACTTTTGCCCAATATGCTCGCCAAAGCATTACAGCTGATTATTTCACTTACAACATTGTGTACCTGCTTCCCTCCTACGTTACTTTCTAAACTTTTGACAATGGCCTCTGCAATATCATAATTAGAAACCCAAGCCACTTCATCACCTGCTCCATAATTAGACTTTATAACACCCTCATTTTTAATTTGATGCATGTACAAAAACAAGTTTTTAAAGTATCCGGCAGGCCTGATAAAACTGACACTTACATTATCTGGTAAAGTTCTGAAAATCTGCTCTCCATAATAATGCACTTTTATCAAACCGTTGCCAGAAGCCTTTTCAGCGCCTATGCTACTTAAATAAACCACATGTTCAACACCTGCCTTTTGAATAGCCGACACATAACAATAGGCATACTTTTTTGCCCTTTCTACAATGGCGTTTGCATCATTTTTAGGATCAGAAAAATTGCCATAAGGCGCCAACATACAATAAACAGCATCTGCACCCGTAAATGTATTGACCAAAAAATTTTCATCATCCATGCTACCCACGGCCGGTGTAGCATGGAGCTTTTTTATTGCGTCTACCTTATTTTCATCCCGAGTAACCACCACTACCTCATGATCATTCGCTACCAACTTATTAATAAGAGGATTACTCACATAACCTAAAGACCCTGTTACCACTACTTTCATATCTATCTATTTTTTAGCAAAGCTACTAGCTGCTCTGGCCATAAAATGAACCAAATTAACTGAACCTAGAGCTACATCAACGGATATGACTAAGTGATGAAGAAATCATTCCTTCATGAAAAAATCCCATATTTCTTTCGGAGCATCATAATCGGCATTCATATGGCCAAGCAGTTTATTGGTATACCGGAAATTTCTATTGGGAATGTTGTGGCCACCATCATTAATAATTACTTCTTGGAGGCGAGTACCCTCAGCAGATTGATAAAGCTTCTGCGTTGCCGTAGTAATACCCTTTGTACCAAAATCCCTGATTTGCACGGGGCTTTCCATTACATGGTTGGCATCTTTCCAATAGGCTATATTATCAGGTACACTTTTGACCTTTCCAAAACTTTTGCCATCGAGAAAAACCTCTCCTCCGTTATAAGGTATAATAGCATCCTGCTTCCCATTAATTATCATCATATCCATAGGTAAGGGTTTTGCCTTACATAAGTTATTGTCATCCGTAGGAAGACTGGCTCCTACTGTGGCCATGGCAGTAAAAACACCGGGAAGCTCATGCGCCAAACGATACACCATTTGTCCTCCATTGGAATAGCCCATGGCGAATGTCTTAGCCTGATCAATATTATAATGATCTTGGAAAAAAGTTAACATTGCTTTTGTAAAAGCAACATCATCGATATTTTCTTGTTTGGCGGGATAGGGTGCATCTTTTTTGCAATCGTTCCAGTTGCTACCATAACCTTGAGGGTAAACCACAATAGCATTTTGATATTTATCAGCCAAAAGATCAAATTCATGGCCAGTAAATATCTGCATCATAAATGATTTCAGTTTAGACCCATGGTATGCAATAATAAGAGCCGGCTGCTCTGTTATATTTTTAGGCACATGGTATATAAACGACCTGATTTTACCATCAATTTCAACGCTAGCGGCTTTGTTTGGATTAATTACATTCCACCGATAACAGTATAAATAAAGGCTGAAGATTAATGCCAGAATTACTAAAACGCCTATTGTAAGCATTCTTTTCAAATTTTTCATTGTGAATTTTCTTAATAGACGCTCACAATGAAAAAAGACGCATCAATTTATCATATTTTTTGGCTTTACATAATCTAAGACATTACCCTCGTGATCCGTTGCTAATATACAACTTTGCTTCACCGTAGTTTTAATACTTTGCCTTGCCCTTTGCACTCTACTTTTTACAGTGCTTAATGGAATGTTATTTTTATATGCATAATCAGTTTGGCTAGCTCCGTTTATCTCTACTTCCATCATTACCTCTTGCTGCTCTTTAGACAATGTCATAATAATAAGCTCTATACATTTGAGCAAATCCTCATTACCTTCCTCGTTGATGTTCTGCTCCTCTACAACAAAATGTTCAGATAAGCCTTCTGATAAATTTTGCTTTGCCCTGTAATAATCTTTAATGGCATTAAAAGTAATAACGTTTAACCATGAAGTTAATTTTTCTTTATCCTTCAACTTATCGATAGACTGGTGAGCTTTCAAAAATACATCCGAACGGATATCCTCAAGAATTTCATCTTGTACCTTAAGCTTTTTAAGGTACCTCTCTATTTGGTTGTATAATTTTAACTGTAATTCCGGCTCCATAATGCATTAAATATATAGGATCTCGTACGCAACAAGCTCAATTTAGTTTTGGCGTTAAATGAAGCCACTTGTTACTTGATAGAGAAGAAAGGTGAAAATAATAACCATATTAAGCAAAGCGGATTTGCTTAGCTGTTGTACATCATTTGTCTGTTCTTTTTTTCTAACAACTGTCCGATATACATATATTGATCGCGGTTTTTAAACCTAATTCTCACCGGATAATATCTAGTTCTAATTTCTAGCGTTTTAAATTTTCTATATTTCAAACGAGAAACACCATCGTATTTAAGGTAAAATTCTTTACTGCCATTAATTACCAACCGATCGTCATCAATTTTTAGACTGCCTTTTCTCCAGCTCAAAAATCTTAAGATATAGGCTGTTGAAAGGAAAATAACACCTAATAAAAACAAGTGCTTGACAAATTCAGCCATATAATCTTCAAAAAAGAATACGATGATTTCAACAACTGCGAATTCACTCAGAAAGAACAGCCCTACTAATACTATGACCATAAAGTATCCCATACCAAGCGGCCAATTTGATATTCTCTTTAAATCTGTAGGCTCAAGTTTGAGATCGAATTCAATAGGACAATTAAATTGTTTAGAATGAACGTCTTCCAAAATAACAGCGTAAGTTTAATATTAGGCAATATTAATGATATCCGTTTAAGCAAAAGTGCTACTACCAAGCAAGTAGATTAAACCACAAAATACACCAATTAAAACATGAATCATTATAAATGTCATAAAATCTAAACAACAAATATTTAAAATAACAATTATCGACCTAAATAACTCAAGGTTCAATCGCTCATATCCACTTCCATGCCGCACTTCCCCTCGCGAATCTCCGCTACGCTGCGATTTCCTGTTAGGTGCGATTGTTGGGGGTGCTGCTGGAATAGGTGCATTTCAATTCCTGTTAGGTGCGATTAGAACATTAAAAGAGGTGAAACAGGATTTATAAAAAGATAAATTTCAATTCCTGTTAGGTGCGATTAGAACTAAGTTGCGTTATAAAACTGTACAATCGCACGAATTATTTCAATTCCTGTTAGGTGCGATTAGAACCTTGTGTTGCATTTTGGGTATTAGGGGTTAATCACAAATTTCAATTCCTGTTAGGTGCGATTAGAACTAAATACGATAATAAGCCCATTTCCATAAAGCCCATTTCAATTCCTGTTAGGTGCGATTAGAACTATCATACCCGTAAACCTGAACCCCTAACACTTCCATTTCAATTCCTGTTAGGTGCGATTAGAACTTACCCTTTTTAAAAAGTTTTTATTAAATGCTTGCAATTTCAATTCCTGTTAGGTGCGATTAGAACTATTGCTTGACTTGGAGATACATTTGAAGAGTAATATTTCAATTCCTGTTAGGTGCGATTAGAACCTTGCATTTTTTCTGGTCTCATTCCCTCTATTTCTAATTTCAATTCCTGTTAGGTGCGATTAGAACCTTCTTGAAGCTTCTTGTTTAAATCTTCAGCAGTTTGATTTCAATTCCTGTTAGGTGCGATTAGAACACACAGCAAAAACAGCAAGAGAAGCGATTACTTCGATTTCAATTCCTGTTAGGTGCGATTAGAACCTTTTGTTACCGTAACACCTTGAAACTTAAGACTTTCATTTCAATTCCTGTTAGGTGCGATTAGAACTTAAAAAGGCAGCAGGCGGACAAGAAGGCGGAGACAAATTTCAATTCCTGTTAGGTGCGATTAGAACACTTAATTGCTGCTTTTGTGGCGCTCCAAATACCAGATTTCAATTCCTGTTAGGTGCGATTAGAACCTTCAATTAGTTTGAATAGAAAATTTAAAGAGTAAATTTCAATTCCTGTTAGGTGCGATTAGAACCTTGCGTGTTGTGCTACTTCATAACAGTGTTTCCAATAATTTCAATTCCTGTTAGGTGCGATTAGAACCAGGGTCACAAAAAACTTTATCACAAACATCTTTAAATTTCAATTCCTGTTAGGTGCGATTAGAACTTGCTTTTTTGATTTAGGTGATACAATAGAAAATGCATTTCAATTCCTGTTAGGTGCGATTAGAACTCTTTGGTTATCAAGAAAAGAGGTTGTTTTAGAAAAATTTCAATTCCTGTTAGGTGCGATTAGAACCCGAAAAGGTTTTCAATTGTCTTTGCCTTATCGTCAATTTCAATTCCTGTTAGGTGCGATTAGAACTGGAGGCTATCAGGATGTTGGAGGCTATCAGGATGTTAGATTTCAATTCCTGTTAGGTGCGATTAGAACTCGGCAGGAAATTCCGGGCAAAATTTACTTTTCAATTTCAATTCCTGTTAGGTGCGATTAGAACTAAAAGAAATGAAACTGTCATTTAAAAAACTTAAATTTCAATTCCTGTTAGGTGCGATTAGAACAGAGCATGAAGAAGAGCAAAATAAGTATTTGACTTATTTCAATTCCTGTTAGGTGCGATTAGAACCCGATCGATTTAAAAAAAAAATCAGGGTTTATGATTAATGTACGGCATTTCAAAGAACGCATTTTGATGTCATTTGTCGTCTACCTACGATGATACGATTTTACCCGGAGACAGACGACTTTTCAATTAATTGATATTCAATAAGTTAAAACATTTCAAAAATTTCAACTTTCATTTTAGACATAATTTAGTAGAGACAGACGACTAAAGAAAGTTATCAATTCTATTTTTTTCTTCGCCAACTACCTCTTTATCAAGCCAGCGTTCATCTTTACTTTTGAAAATAATAAGGCTGTCACTTTCATCCATTATACCTTTAGCTTCGGCTTTTAATTGTTTTAATTTCACCTCTGTTAATTCACCTTCAAAAACAGAGTTTTGAATCCAATGCAGATAACGCCTGCATAGTTTTAGCATTTTACCTACACGCTTTTCTCCAATATCATACATTAGTATTATATACATTTACCACCAAGCTTTAAAAGGTTGATAGGGCTTTATGCCCAGTAGATGATTACAAAGCTTATAGCACTCTAATTTTATTAAATGCTTATAGCTAACATGTCGGTCAAGGGATCTATGCTTGATAGTTTGTCCCAATTTTTCCTCCCACAATTTAAGAAAGGCCTTTTTCCCTGATTCTTTAATGGTTATCCCTCCAGTAGTTGCATGAAAGTCAGAAGCTTTTATCTGTTGCTTATTAATGGCTGTAAAAATGATTCTGTCTACCAACATGGGTTTAAATATTTCGGCCAGGTCAAGCGCAAGGCTGAACCTTCTAACTCCTGGTTCATGTAAATAACTAATGGTAGGATTTAACTGCGTATGATATATTTGATCAAGACAAGCAGTATAACAAAGCATATTACCAAAACTTATAAGACTATTTACTTCATTTTTAGGAGGCTGTTTGCTCCGGCCTTCCATTTTTAATCCGTTCAGTATTTCATCATAAGCCAAATAGTAGCATTGCCTAATGTTACCTTCCACTCCCATCAGTTGATCTATTCGATTACACTTATCTATTTCACTAACCCAAGCTTCAATAGTATCAATGTATGCGGTAAGTTCCTTACCTCTAGTATGATAATACTTTAAGTTTTTAAGGATATTGCCAGCTGCGCCTGTTACAAAAGCTCTTGCAAGTTCTAGTCGCTGATGATTAGCTAAATAATGCTGAGTTTGAGCCACCTGAAGTCGACCAGCCTGAAGATATTCTTTTGCATAAAAACTACCGGTATAATGTTCATAATAATCAAAGAAATGTACATTGATATGCTGCTTACCTAAGAAGTTAATCATAGCAGAATTAGTATCTAAACTGCCAAAAGAATATAAATTGGCAACATTTTCTATGGGAATATATTTTGGCATTAGCGCTTTACCATCTTCATCTACTGGCGTAAACTTTAATGTGTTATCTTTTCGGCTAAGCCGCCCTGGGTTAAATAAATAGTAACTTTTCTTCATTATTAATCAATCCAGCACAAATCGTAATAGCTGCATCTTTTGCAAAATGATTTATGAATACGCTTCGGCACTTCGGGTTTACCTACAATTTCAACAATTTCCTTTTCTACTTTTGAGATATATGAACGATCATCAGGAGATACTTCAACCTTAGACTTTTCCTTAAGCAATGGATATTCCAATAAGCCAGATACATTTTCTACACCGGCTCTTTCAAGGAGTACTATGTAAAATTTGACTTGCCACAAGTGGGCCTCTTCAATACTTTTCCCTTTTTTCACTTCATGTATCACACGGTTTTTAGCATCATAAAAATCAATTTTAGCTATCCCCAAATCTAATTCTGTAAATTTAGCTGCTCTCTGAGGATAACTATTCTCATGTAATAAACTACCTTCCGCCACAGCATCAGAAGTATGTTCCATTTGAACGCCATGACTAAAAAGCCAAAGTTTACGGCAGCAAACATGATAATAATTAATATGTGTAGCTGTAATTAACACTTTAGGCTAGGTCCACCATTCCGAAGCCCATACTGCACTTTTCGCCCAATCCTGTATTCCAAATTACTTCCTGCACTTCCACTGGCGCACTCACTTCGCAAGAGAAAAGCCACCCTCTTAACTTTATAGGCTTTTCTGATTGACCTTTTATGCTGATCAATTTAGAGATATACTTATTTGATGTCATCTTGATTTCAATGTGTTCACTCAACTCATCATCATGATCTCCTGCCATTGAAAATACATTTTGAGATACTGTATATCTAGATTTTAAATTGGCCACTAACCTAGTAACATACTCCGTGTCATTTGGACTTAGATACTGTGAGTAACGCTCGTTACCCAAAGCAGGCCTACTCACACAACACGGAGAAATCAGCTTGTAATGCATATTTCTCATCATTAGTGGCGCAGGTAAAACTTGTATAGATTTTAATTTCATTTTAATGCCTCTACCCTTATCTCCAATAAAGATTTCAGCGTTTTGATTAACTCCATTAATGAAATGTTGAGCCATTTCGGGTAATAGAAAACTTATTGGTAAGCTTACCTCTTCTCCTAACACTTCTAATTCCTCTCTTTCCTTATTGAGAACAAATGGTCTTATATCAAGCATTCCAAAATTGAAAAGCTTAAACTTTTTATTCTCATTTCCATATCCTTTATTATGAAGAAATCTGGAATATTCATCATTTCCCATTTGCAAGCTTTTATATACCCACGCACATAAATGATATTGGTAATTAATTGGTAAGAATCTATTTGTATGATCTATACTAAATGTTAATTGAAGTCTCATAACTTTTGTGGTTTAAAATTGAAGCATAAATGCCCTAATTAAATAATAGTGTCATCTGTTTGAATATCCAGAATGGTTAACCTCTTTCTATCAAAGGTTTTAGCTAGCGAAGTAATCTTGTCACATAGGGTAAGTTGTTCCTTATCTGCTGCGCCTCTTCTAAGCTTATCTTTAACGGCCTTTGTCGCCTTCAGAAATGCCTTGCCAGGTTCCTGCATATCTTTATAGGTAAGAAAATTATTACCTTGTAACCCCACATTAGGAAGCGTGCTCACTTGATATTGCAAATCTTTATCGCGATCCTTTAAATCTTTCACTTCATATTGAATGATCTTAAAAGGTTCTTCTTGCTCTACCTTAATACTCTCAATCATTTTATGCTGAAGTATCCAATCCAGAGAATACTCAAGCTCTTTATGATATTTTAGGTCGTATATTTTTACTACTAAGCCTCCATCTCTGAAAGTAAGGTAGGTATTGACGAAACTTCTCCACCATAACAGCCACTGATTAGTCCTTGGAGCCATTTTTTCCAGCCGAGTATATATTCCCTGCTTTATCCATGCATATTCATTGTATGGCAACTTATCCAAACCCATGGCATCTTTTACCAATTCGTTGATGGATGCTTCTATGGCCTCATATAATTTATATCTACTCTCTACTAACCCATTACCAAATCCTAGCTCGGAAAGCCTTCTTTTAAAGTATTTATAAATGTCATAGTCTTGGAAGCGATATATACTGTTTTTAATAGACCATAGATATTCTCCTAAATAAAGAGGCACCTTTTCGGTATAAAACTTCCTGCCTTGTAATTCATCCCTCATCACATTCAGAAAATCATAATAAGACCAATTGGTAGCCTCTTGCAATTGCTTAGCAAACCTATGGTACCTTCTATCGGTACAGATCACTACTTTACCATCCATTTCACCTCTAGAAACCCTACCAAAACGTTGCACAAAATTTTGATAGAATTTTCCTGGTTGCATAATGCAATAGGTTACATCATAATTGACACCTACCTCCGCTTTATTGGTTGCTAAGATCAAATTGGCCTGCTTAATGAGTTTGGATTCTTCCTCTTCCTTAGCCACATAGCCAGTACTTTGGTAGATAATGGTTTGTGGCAACTCCCTTTGTAGGATATCGGCCAATTCTTGTACTTCCCTCAATTGATCAAGGATGAGCAAAACACGCTCTTTCTTTAGTACTTCTCTCAATTCAGGAAGTTTGTGCATCACTAATTCAGGCATATTGGAGCTATCTATAAACTCTACTTCTAACTGTCCATGAATAGGCCTGGCCTTCTCTTTCTCCTGCACTATTTCTTCTACTATCTCTTCATAATTATAGCCTTCATTGTCCATCAGTGTTTTTAAGCCAGCTTCAGGTGTAGCCGATACAAAAATAAACCTCAGTGTACGGCTCGAAGCGTTTAGTTCGGGGTCAAAATGCTGAAGAAATATTTTCCTCAATTTAATCATGGTGAAAATATTGGCTATCTGAGCTTCATCATAAAGGTGATATTCATCAAACACAATGTAGCTGAATAGGCTCAAGAACCTACTAAAACGGGTATCTCCAGTTTTATTATGACCTGCCAACTGGTGGTAGCCTCCATGCATTGCAAAATTGATGATATCAGGATTAGTTATGAGCAAATCACTGTCCTCAGCAATTTCAATTGCTCTCTTCCATCGAGAATATCCTTTATCACCGTATTTTGACAGCTCCGCTCCTGTTAATTGACCAATATTCAATTGAGGATACGTAGCCGAAAAGCTGGCTGTCAGCTCCCTAATCAACGCATTAGTTGGTAACACTATCAGGCCACGTACCTTAATGCCACCGCCTATACCTTTCCTTTCTTTCTTAGCATTTAGAGCGGGAAACGGAAAAGCATAACTCTTACCTGTTCCTGTAGGAGCTGTAATAATGGTAAACTCTGGCAAATTAGAAAAGCTAAGTTTGAACCTCTTTTGCACTTCATGCAAATGACAGCTTTTACCATTAATTAACTCTACCTCATCAGTCTGTTTTACATATTGAGGCATTATGCTTATGCTAAACTTATCCATCTTCAAAAGTTGGTTTGAAAGCACTGATTACCTCTTGTTCATTCAGCTGTTTTATCAGGTTATAATTTTCCAGTATGAATGAAAAATTCACCTTATCGCCTTCCACCAAAATATTAGTGACTGCATCAAGATTATTAAATACTGCTTTTAAAGAATACGCATTCAACCAAAATTCACGCTCTTTAGATGAAGCAACCTCTTCTACTCTCACCATTGTTTCTAACGCCCTCCCCATCCTAATCACTGGTGGTAACTCCATATCATTTTTAGCTATAAATAGCGCTTCAAATTCAGCACCTACTACCATGCCCTGTACCTGCCTGAAATTTTTAAAAGGTGACTTGCCTGATTTCTCAATGGCTTTAACATCTACATATCCATCAACATTGAATAGAGTATTTTGAATATAAGCTTCGGTTTTATCATGCTTAATAACAGGCTTTGCTACCGTACAATAAAAGCCAAAATCCTTTACATCAGTATATGAGGGTTTCTTTTTAAAAGTATAATCTCTTCTCCCCAACGCATTATTAAATGCGTAACTCAATGCCAAATCACCCAAAAAATCGCCAGTAACCGCTGCTGAGGTACTGCCTCCTGATACTTCTGTGTAATAAAAGAGGTGATTCAGCAGCGTTAGTTTTAATACTTTCGTTACCATTATTTAGTTTTTCCACTTTTAATAATGGCAATATCTTTCAAGTACTGCTCACAATCCTGATGCGCTTTAGCATACAGATTGCTCATTACCTCTCTATCCAACCATAAATCATTGATGAGACCTGTAATACTGCTACCATCTAGGTAGTTATCTTGGCCATACTCCGCTATCATGGCAGAATTGATAGCCTCAGAAATACTTTCTTTGTTGACTTCATTACCATCCCAATTTTTACTAATAGAATAGCTATTAACAGCTTTTTCAAAATCAGAAATTCCAACGCCCAAAATATGATTTTTAACATTTGCGGTGCTTGTAGTAGTGCTCTGAGCAAAATAGCGTGACTCATTCATGACACATAACATAAGATGTACAAATAGCTCTGGAGTTACATTTTCTAGTGTGATAAAATGAGGCAAAAAGGTGCCTGGTTTTACATATTGCACCTGAAAAAGAGATTGTCTCAATTTACCTTCCTCTTCATTCCACATAGTGCCCCCCTCACTTAAAGCATTATGCTGCATGGTGCCCGTAAGTTGTGTAATATCCCTAAGTGAATAAGCCCAATCGTATATTGCTCTACTAGTAAGCGCTACCGCATCACCGCTCTCTGTTACACTGTCGCCAAAGAGAACCGAGTTAGGGTTAGCCAGTTGTTCACTCTTTTTGATAACATTGTATCGCAGACTGCTATCCACTGCATTAAACTCTCTACATAGCTTTAATCCTAGTAATTTCTCTCTGCTTTTTAGTTTTCTGGCAGGTACTTCTACCACATCGCGCTTTGGTGATAGTTTGTAAGTAATGGTCTCATCTGGGTAATTACTTCTGATAATGGCATTACCCACTATTTCTCTAAGGACAACTATTTTTATAGAACCAAGTGCATTTTGTTTAAGGCTAGATACAAAGTACTTTTCTGGTATAAGGTCAAATAATGATTTCATATTTTTATGATGTTATAAGTGATTTTAATTTAAAGAGCTTCAATAGTTTGCAAATAGTCTACAGCGTATTTCTGCATACTTTTTGGCAATAGTTTTTTTACATTCTCTTCATTTACTTCTAATTTTTTATCTATCAGCTCTCTTTGTAGGTTGATAGCTTTCTTAGTTCGCATATGCTGCAAAGAGTATTCGCGATAAAGGAAAGCAAACTGATATATCCAGTCTTTTTCAATATTTACAGCTGGTATTTCTCCTTTCCAGTCTTTCACAAACAGTTCATCATAAACCGCTGTAGCAAAAGCTTTAATATCATCCATGTCTTGCTTTTCCATTCTCAACTTGCGGTATATTTCTCCGCATATCTTTTGTATGATATCTTCTCTGCTGTTACCTTGCTTGTGGTACTTTCTTAAGTATTCCATTGCGGTCCTGATCATCCATGTCTCCTCAGCACCGCTCTTATAGCCGACATCTATCTTCACGGCCAGCTTTACTAAATTTTCTGTAACTGTCATTCCTTTAAATTTATGTGGATATTTTTTGTAGAAATTTTCAAGTGTTTTAAAGAGCTTATCCTTCATTTTCTCATCATTAAATAAGTAATAGAGTGTGAAGTATGCTCCTCTGTTATGGGCGATTTTAAGCAGGTTGCTCTCTATTCTATCTTTGCCAAAAAGCAAAATCAAATACATTTCATCGAGCACCTCTTCAACCTCAACCAACCTGATGCTATGCCAGCCTAATAGCTTTAAAAACTTAGGTGGATTATCATAAAAGAAAACTGATTTGTGGGGGGTATATGGGGACATGATGCCCGAAATGTAAGTTCTGAGTCCTATGTGCTTGACCAAACGCAGACATTTCCTCACTAAAAAGAAAACCGGTTCTATTTTAGGCGCTAACTTTATAAAATCGAGATTGTAAAGGTTATACTGGAACTTAGCCGTTTTATCGAATTCAATCCTACCATCTTCTAAAAGCTTAAGCTCATCTTTAGCCTTTATGCTACTTGTAACAATGTCACGATCTATGTCTAATCGCGCTTCGAAAAAATCGTGATACAGCACATAATTAGCATCACTTACGCTATACAGTGAAGACCTTAATTTATTCTCCTCTGCGTACAACTTAGAAATATGGCTCTGTGTGTTGCCCAATGCTGTTACAGACCTATTACTAAAACCACGAGCCTTCATGGCAAAAGCCACAACAGCTGTGTAAGGCACTTTACCCGCCCCTCCAGTAAAAGCACACATTTGTTTCTTTTCAGGAACCTCCGGTGTATAACTATCAAGAAACCTTAAATTTGATTTCCCTGGAGCCTCAAAGTATTGATCAAACAACTGCTGTTTAACAGAATCACCACTGTCATGAACTTCTAAAGAGTCGATAATATCTTCACTCAATTGATCTATATAATCGTCTGTATCTTCATCTTGAAGAACAATATAAGTCTTTATGAAATTGATGTATGTCTTGTATAAGGAGCTAACTGAGTTAACTTTACTCCCAATCCAAGAGAGCAGCTTGGGAATGCTATCCAGGGTTTCGTCATCAATGGTTATAGGTAAAGGTAATTTTCGATCTTCCTCTTGCCAAGCCTTAAAATCGTTTAACCACTTGGCATTTACCTTTGTATTTAACCATTGAATTTTATGTAAATTATAAATGGTTTTAAACGCTTCATCCTCTTCACTTTCTATCTGTTGAAAATAACTTAGTACCAATTTACCGTCAAGGTCTTTGCATTCTACGGGTAAGTTGTACGTATTAATTAGCTGTTTGGTGAAATCATAAAAGATGTCGAAATCTTGTATTTTTTCCTTCCCGTTTGGTGATAATGACAGAAATTGATTTCCTTTCTCTTCGCAAATAGATTCTAGTACCTCTCGTGAAAATGGGGCTGAACCTATAAATCCAAATTTGCATTTTTGAGCGTCAATTTTGGTTAATGATAAGTAGTTAATGTCATCTGAGCTGGCACTAGCATAATCTACTTGTATAGCTTCATACTCATCTTCTGTTAACGGGTCTCCCCAAAAAACAAACCCCTCTCTAATAGCCAACAACACCTTTTTATTATTCTTTAACAGAATCTTTCTGGTTACCTGCAGTAAGTTTTGACTTAAAAGAGTGTATGGATTATGTCTAACTTTAACATAGGAAACACGCATAGATGCCTCTTTAGCAATAAGCTTTAATTTCTTTTCTACATTGCTATGTAAAGCTTCTATAGACTCAAGGCTTTCATTTTGAATGGAAGCTATGCCATCGGCAAAGTGGCATAGGTTACGCATCACCGTGTCTACTTCATCTCTGTTCAATGTAATTGGATAATCCTCAGATGCTACCCAACTGCCATTTTCAGTAGCTAACGCCAAGTAATAAACATTGCTTTTGTATAATTCATAGTCTGGAAGAAAAGCAGTAACATTCAGCTCAGCCACATATGCATCAAGCTCAGCCACTCCCACCTCTAAATCAGACCTATCACTAGTCTGTTGAGTTCCTAATAGTTTATTGGCATCATGAAAAGTAAACCCAAGCATAAATACCTTTAAATAAAGCTGAGCTTCAGGGTCTTTTTCAAATCCCCTTTCTACCATTAACCTTTCGTAAACATACAGAGCCGGAATAAGACCATTTAAAATGTGGATATGATAGGGCATATCGTAGTAATTGGCATATTCTTTCCCATTAACCACAAATAAGCCTTTAGCAGAAGTTGATGCGTGTTTAGAAATTAGGCTTCCTAAAACAGTATCGAAATAATCTATTACTACCGACTGAAATAGCTCAGTTTCGAAGTACTTTTCTATTAATTTATATTGCATGGTAAATTGAATTTTATGTTGAAATTGAGGTGAGAAGAATTATCTACTCAGAAATTCGTCAATGAGGTACCTACCATAAGCCTCTGAAGCTCTCCTTATAGGCTTGTCGTACACTATAATGTAATAGGCTGAACCAAAAGCATATAGACTCAATAGTAGGATAAGTACCAGGTCAGCTTCCCACCATGCATATGCTAAGCCTGGCAGGCACAATGAGAGAGATAAAATGGCTGAGGGAATTAGGTTTCTGAGAAATCCGTATCGTATAAGTGCAGATCGAATAATTACAGACTTCACTACATTTTTAATCTTAAATGCAGCATTATGGAGTTTTCTTAATGCTTCCGTATCATCTTCTGATTCTGCATCTTTACTTGGAAAAGTAATATCAAAATAGCGCTCTACCTTTTGCCTGTACTGTACTTTTTGCTCTTCATTATATTTAGACCTAATATCATAGAGCATCATATATGCAGTAGCAAAGCCTTTATTTCCTCCTTGAAAGAATAATTTGCTTTCCCATTTTTTGCCTATCGTAGCCAGCCAGCCACTTAGTCCCCAAGCAATGATTAAACACAAGAAAAAACTTAAAGGAAAAATCACCCATGATACTTCACCGGGTCTTATTAGGGCTATATAAATAATAATTAGTACAGGCATCACTCCCAAAAGCGCTGGAAGTACTCGTGCTCCTAAGACGTATTTATCTATCCATTCTGTACCTTCAACAGGATTTCGATCATATAATTGACTATGATTTACTTTTGGGTCTGGAATTTTAATTTCCCTTTTAAAATTGTTTCTAGAAAGGAAATCATCCATATTGTCATACCTGAGCTTTTTTGCTATGACATCAAAATAAAGCTTGTTGACTTTAATGGAGCTTTCTCCTTCTTTACTAGCCTTCTTTAAATCGTAAAAACGGTTTTTAAGATATTTGCCCTTTACATATTTCTCATCATAAAGGTGTATATAATCTTCTTCAGACAGTCTGTCAAGACCAGCAGGCGTGTTATCGAGACTATGCTCTTCAGCAAATAATTTAAATAGATGCAGGCATGCATCAACAGGATACTTTTCTTCTGCCATTTCGACTTCATTTGTTATTATGAAGCCAATATGCAGCTAAATATTACCTCACCAGAATTTGATTTGTGAATGGCAAGATATACTTTGTGAAAGACAAGATTCAGAGTATATAACTACAGCATCTTAAACATAGCCTTAATCTCTTGCTGTTTGGTTTTGCCTATGTCCAACCTCTTTCCATCTTCCAAAATCACCTGATTTCCTTGAAAACCTGTAATGCAATCAACATTAACAGTATGCGACTTGTGGATGTGCAAAAACTTACTAGGGTCTAGAGCATTTTCAGCTATACTCTCTTGAATAGCTTTCATGTTTTTTGCCACAGAAACATACGATTTGCCTGCTTTACAATAAATGGAGCAATATGAACCTCCTGCGATCAAATACATAATATTATTTATGGCCAGCTTTTCATAATGACCATCCTTTTCATGAACGAAAATATAGCCTTCCATTAATGGAGCTTTGGTTTGCTCATTCGTCTTATTGGTTATTGATAAGGCCTTTTCTATACTACTTGCCACCAGCAACTCATCGAATGGTTTTACAAGAAAATTAACCACTTCCAAGTAAGATATCTTCCTCATCACTTCCGGGTTAGCATAATCTGTAAGAAATATGATGGGCACCTTAGACTTTTGATGCAACCTCTGAACTGTAGTGATACCATCTAACTTCCCAGCCAATTCTATATCCATGATCACTACCTCAGGGTTTAATGCTGAAAAGTTGGCTATTGCCTCTTCTCCATTATCGTAATGTACGATGCTATAATCCCCTAACGTAGCTAAACATTCAATAAGACTATCTGCAATTAAAAAATCATCTTCAACCAACAGTATTTTTACGCCTTCTGAGGTTCCCATTTTTAATTAATATTTGATTAATATTGGTATAAATTTAATACTGCATTCTGTTTTATTTTAGATTAAGTCTTAAAAAAACACAAACAACTGAATATCAACAACATGATCTCCCCTATTTTTATTCTAAGTGCCTTGAGAACATCTCAGTTGTTTCTCCTCATATTCATTATAGTCCTAATTCCTCTGCATACCAATGCCTCAAGTATTCAATTTGACAAGAAAGACACTACTGATTTACCTCCATCAAAAAGACTACATAAAAAAGGTATTGCACATCTAAAAAAGAGAGAATTGACAGATGCTGCATTAAATTTTAAGGCTTGTATACGTTTGGCTAAAGAAGAACAAAATACCATAGAACAAGGTAAATGTACCAGCAATTTAGCCAGCACTTTATTTAGCGAAAACAAATACATTGATGCTCTACCTTTGTACTTAGAGGCCGTAGAGCTTTTTAAAAATTCTGATAGTAACCTATATGCTCAAGAGTTACTTAATGCAGGTTGGATCTATAGTAAACTTAATATGTATGACTCAGCGTTAGTCTACTACTATACAGCATTGCCCATTTTATCAAAAAATGCAGACCAAATAAACCTCATGAAAGGTTACAATTTCTTAGCCACTACCCTTAGGCATGCAGGTAATAAGTCTCCTTTGCTATTTTTCAACAAATCTTTGGAACTAGCAAAATCAATTAAGGATACAGTACAACTGGCTGCGGTATACAATAATATTGGTAATTTCTACTTAGAAGAAAAATTACCCGATTCAGCCATTATATATTATGACAGTAGTTTACAGTTGAAATTTGATCCGCAGAAAATAGCCATTTCTCATCTTAATATTGGCAAAGCTTATTATGAAAAAAAAGAATATTCATCAGCAGAAAAGCATTTACTTGAATCACAAGAAGTACTCCAGAAATCAAATAATAAGGCATCATTGTTTAAAAATTATATAGAGGTATTAAGACTATATGATGTATTACATAATAAAAATCAAATATTAAAATATATTCAAAAAGCAGATTCTTTATCATCACTATTTAGTCCTTCTTTATATGACAGACACAATTATCTTCTACAAAAAAGAAAACTACTTATACAATCCGAATTATATTTAGATGCACTTGAAATAAGCGATGAAATTATTTTGGTTAAAGACTCACTAATTACTAATGAAAACAAGAATATAAGCCTCAAATACGAAGCTATATTTAATGTAAATGAATGGAAAAATGCCTACACCTTAGAGACAATAAAAAGGGAACAAGATATTGTCAATTATAGATGGGCGGGGCTATTAATTATTTTAGCACTGATTATCATTCTCTTTTATGCTTACAACAGGGCTACTGTTGCCAAGAGTGCTGAAATACATTTTAAAGAACTTAACCACAGAACCAATAATTTGCTTACCATTTTCAGTAGTCTTATATCTCACCAAAAAACTGATAATGAAACTAATACATTGCATCACATCAAAAATCAAATTAAGACCTTAAACATTGTATACAGACACCTAAACACAAAAAAAGCTAACACGAATAAAATAACACGAATAGATAATTTCATAATAGAGTTGACCGAAAACCTATGTTTTAGCATGGGTATTGGTCATAAAAAACTAACCATCGATAAGCAAATCACCCCAGTGTTCATTCATGAGAAGCAAATTAATCCGCTTGCATTAATTATTACAGAAATAATTATAAACGCCATTAAGTATAGTGCTGATAATAAAGGACACCTGCACCTATCTTTTTGCTTAGAGGAATATAATGATGAAATAGAACTTACGATAAAAGATGGAGGCAAAGGTAGAATCACTGCTAAGGAGAATAATGAAGGCAGTAGTATAATTAATCTTTTAGCTCGGCAACTAAGAGGCCATTACAGTTATGGAGATAACAACACCTCTGATTTTTATATAAAATTTAAAAAAAGGGGGTAGCTCTGACTACCCCCTTAAATCTTAATTTCTCCTGCGTTCGTGAATTATCGGATCTCCCTCATCTACTCCCCCCCCTAAATCATCATCTCCAGTAAGGTCATTGGCATATCTTGAAGTTTCTTCCAACTTATTTTCATTTGGTTTTATTTCTTCTTTGTTGCATGAAAAAATGGTAGTTAATAACATAACAAACATTACAATTTTAACAGTATTCATGTTGTCTTTCTTTTTGCCATACAGGCTTGTGAAACATTGATTAAATGCTCCATGAGGCAAAAGGAAGATGAATAGCGACTAGCAAGAAAAATTGCTCTTCCATTACAATTATTAAGGCTAGTATTGCTATTCTACGACATACCATTGCTTAGTTTTATCAACCATTCTATACCTTGATGAAAGGTTAATAACATAGTATGTCAGTGCTTATTAGATTCTATATTTCCGCGGTTATAAAATCTTTTAGATGCATCCGTTAGGCACATTGCCGTTAGGAACTTTTACAATTCTAAAAGGATTTTTTCACCACTTAATAGCACATGCTGCACATGCAAAAAATACATCCAAAAAACACATAATCAGCTGTATATCAATATTATAAATACCAATAAACTTTACATGTATTTACTCAAATACTGGCAAAATTGAAAATATTCAGATTCTTTGTGCCGAGTTTAATTCAAGCTGATCATGAAAGTATGTGAACATAAAACCATAGATGAGAGATGCCCATACGGAATGTTATGTACGGATAGGATAAGCTGCTAAATCAAACTTGATAGCAGTAGTAGTTGTTCGATTATATTAATCAATAATATCGAAATGACAATTGAGGTGAATTTTGAAATAGTAAAAAGAAAATATACTTTCTACAGATAGAATAATAGGAAAGTATAAAATGCCGTATAATAATTATTAGAGGTATGATAGACTAGAATTTCAAACTAGCTATCAATTAAAGGTGGTATTTGAAGAGAGGTTTAAATTTTAATGCCCATACCCTGCATCATAGGCACCATTTCTTTTAGGTAGAATTAGAACAGTGACAAAATTAAGACATCAATGCTGATTCAAAGATTCAATTGCTCATCCCCATTTCCATGCCGCACATCCTCTCGCGAATCTCCGCTACGATACGATTTCCTGTTAGGTGCGATTAGAACACAAATATACAGCCTTTTTAAGTGCATTTGAGAAGATTTCAATTCCTGTTAGGTGCGATTAGAACCAAGAAGATGAAACTGTTGACGTGGTGAAGCAAACGGATTTCAATTCCTGTTAGGTGCGATTAGAACATGAACAGGCCGCCATTGAATACATACTAAATCAATTTCAATTCCTGTTAGGTGCGATTAGAACTCAGCTAAAACCCTGCTAGCGAACTTTTTGAGTAGGATTTCAATTCCTGTTAGGTGCGATTAGAACTTGTCAGATTTGTGCTACTATTTTCCTCAGCTTGCAGATTTCAATTCCTGTTAGGTGCGATTAGAACTCGCTCTTTTCAAATTCAATGTTTTCTACAGCTTTAATTTCAATTCCTGTTAGGTGCGATTAGAACACCCCAGATAAAGATTTTTCAATTGGAGTATTTTTAAATTTCAATTCCTGTTAGGTGCGATTAGAACACATATAGCGCATATGATGAATATGTAACAGATCGATTTCAATTCCTGTTAGGTGCGATTAGAACGTTAGCAAGGACATAAGAATTATAGAACAAAGCTCTATTTCAATTCCTGTTAGGTGCGATTAGAACTCTAACAAATTGGTTAGCTGCCTTTTACGTATAAGATTTCAATTCCTGTTAGGTGCGATTAGAACTCAACAAGCGGACTTAAGTCTTACAATATGCACCCAATTTCAATTCCTGTTAGGTGCGATTAGAACCGGCCGATTCAAGCGACAAATACACAGGGGAAAACAAATTTCAATTCCTGTTAGGTGCGATTAGAACTTAAACACCCTATACTCTCTCATACATATTATCATTTATTTCAATTCCTGTTAGGTGCGATTAGAACTGATCAAAATAACGGGGATTATGATATTAATGATTCATTTCAATTCCTGTTAGGTGCGATTAGAACAGGTTTTTTATGTTGCTTCATCTCAAGAGTTATTACATTTCAATTCCTGTTAGGTGCGATTAGAACACCTTCGATTGTGTCAAAACTAATTCCAGACACACATTTCAATTCCTGTTAGGTGCGATTAGAACTGCAGACGCATGCACTGATAAGCTCTATATTTTACTATTTCAATTCCTGTTAGGTGCGATTAGAACTCAGTTCCTCCACTTGCCTGAATAATAGAATCTACTAATTTCAATTCCTGTTAGGTGCGATTAGAACGTTTTATTGCTTCCTCTTCTTGTATTTTTTCAATTTTATTTCAATTCCTGTTAGGTGCGATTAGAACATACAAACAAACTCTGCTTTAGTAACTGTTAGAGCTATTTCAATTCCTGTTAGGTGCGATTAGAACAGTCTGACCAAACAAACGTACTATGATGATCTTCTCATTTCAATTCCTGTTAGGTGCGATTAGAACTAATTAACTAAACGATAATTAAATGACTTGTATAGTATTTCAATTCCTGTTAGGTGCGATTAGAACTCGCTTACAATAACACCCCTTTTGAAGTTCCATATTATTTCAATTCCTGTTAGGTGCGATTAGAACAAGCTGTTTGAATTTGTTTACTTTTTCGTCCTCTTTATTTCAATTCCTGTTAGGTGCGATTAGAACTTGATTCAATCAAACAGGACAAAGGGTATAAATGTTATTTCAATTCCTGTTAGGTGCGATTAGAACTTCTCTACAACTAGCCAATAGTATGCCGCTATATTATTTCAATTCCTGTTAGGTGCGATTAGAACTCTCTGACCCTTTGCCTTTTTTATTTCCTTTGTAAAATTTCAATTCCTGTTAGGTGCGATTAGAACAATGAAATCCGAGCAATTTAACACGTTTGTATGGAAATTTCAATTCCTGTTAGGTGCGATTAGAACTTTCTTTAGCAAAACTTTCATAGGAACCAGCGCCTCATTTCAATTCCTGTTAGGTGCGATTAGAACTTTTTGACCCTGATGAGTTTAAAGAAAATTCAGATTATTTCAATTCCTGTTAGGTGCGATTAGAACGGAACAGAGAAGCATTGCAAAAGCAGGCTGATGCTAATTTCAATTCCTGTTAGGTGCGATTAGAACAGGACAATGTTAGTAAAACTTTCTACTCAGAGATTGATTTCAATTCCTGTTAGGTGCGATTAGAACCCCGATCGATTATAAACAAAATCAGGGTTTATGATTAATGTACGGCATTTCAAAGAGCTGCATATGATGTCATCTGTCGTCTACCTACGATGATACAATTTTACCCGGAGACAGACGACTTATTAATCAGCTGACTTTCAGCTACATAATAAATCAACTAATATTAAGTCCATCAATTATGATCGAATTTAATGAAGACAGACGACAAATGAAATAGTTTAGCCTTACAAATAAGTTATACCTGCGCTACATTTTTCTTGGTTCCTAGCAGTGTTTCTATCTCCTTCACTGTTACTCCAAACTCCGCTTCTGCATTAGGTGTGGCTGCATTGTTCATTATAATTGTTTCTACATCTGTTATGCCCATCATTCCCAATACGGTCTTCAAGTAAGCCGTCTGGTAATTCCACTGCTCATGTAATTCTCCACTTTCATACCCTGCTACGCCACGTACCAATATTAAATAAGCCTTTTTGTTGTGCAAAAGCCCTTTGTATGGTGCCTTTGCATTTTCAGGGTCTATACTTAGGGTTTCATTTACCCTTATTACCTGATCAATATATGCTTTCAGTACGCTGGGCACAGACCAATTATACATAGGTGTAGCTATTACTATAGCATCATGGCTTTTAAGCTCATTAACCAAAGTGTTGCTTAGTGCCAGTGCTTCATGGTCTGCTGATGTTCTTTGGTCTTTAGGTTTGAAGGCGCCTACTATCCAAGCTTCATCTAAATGAGCTATAGGGCCGTCATACAAATCTCTATTGGTAATTTCTACCGCTTCATTCACACTTTGGTAATATGTTGTAAATGTATCTGCCAGTTTTCTGCTATATGACCTTTCCTTTCTCGCACTGGCGTTGATTACTAATAGTTTATTCATTGTTTAACGTTTTTATTTTTACGCTAAGCTATGCCGCCAATATTCAAACTTATTCACCCAGTTCTCAATTTGCTGATGGCCCAATTAGTAATATTCACTCAAATATCGATACAGTTTATTGAGTACTTCATCCATTTCTTCAGTGGTAAGTGAGGTGAATCCTATGCGCATACCGTTTTCATTAAAGTTTGCAGTATTATAAAATTGTGGAGGAATCATTCTTACACCATCCTTTAACATTTGTTCGGTTATTTTATTGAGATCAATATCTCTATTAAACTTAGCCCAAACGGCCATGCCGCCATCAGGCTTTTGATAGTGAATCCATTTGTAAAACCTTTGGTCTAGCTGGTTACACAAATGATCTCTTCTGAGTTTATAGGCTTTAATAGATTTTCTAAAGTGCCTGTCCATCTCACCATCTTTATACATGGCCGCCAGGGCTTCCTCTAGTAGTGTATCGCCATGATGGTCTATGAGCCTACGGGTATCCGCAGCATCATCAATAAAATCTTTAGCGCCTACCAAATACCCCACGCGTATGGCTGGCGCAAAGGTTTTGCATATAGACCCCAGATATAAAACATGCTGATGATGATCAATACTAGCCATGGGAATGTATGGCTTATTACGATAATGAAAATCATAATCGTAATCATCTTCAATAATGGCAAATCGGTATTGTTTGGCCAGTTGTAAAAGCTTCAGCCTTCTATCCATAGAAAGTGTAACTGTAGTGGGCCAATGATGATGCGGGATAATGTAAACGGCTTTAATCTTTTGGTGGTTTAGCACTTTTTCTAGCTCATTGATATCAATGCCTGCATCATCTACCGGAATGCGCACAAGCTCCGCTCCTGCTTTAGTAAAAGTCTCATCAGCTGTAAAATAATTAGACATGCCTACAGCTACTTTATCTCCTGGCTGTATGAGTAGTTGAGCACATAAATAAATGCCCATTTGGCTCCCTTTAGTAATTAATATATCATCGGCAGAAGCTATTAAACCCCTAGTAACTGAAAGGTGGTCACTAATAGCATTTCTTAAATTAATAGAGCCTTTAACATCACCATATTTAAGATAAGGAATACCATAATGCATTTTAGACAAGCTTCTATACTCACGCATCAGTATATCAATAGGTGTGAGCCTCACATCAGGAAAACCGTCATCAAGCGTCATTACCTTGTCCTGAAAATTAATGGCATCATTAATTTTACCTTTAACTTTATTCCACTCAAAATCTGCAGCTTGTTCAGTGGTATTATATTGCTCTAATTTCCCATGCTGAACGTCTGGCAAATCAGACAATACAAACACACCTTTGCGGCTCTTCGCCTCTACCCACCCTTGAAGTTCCAATTCATCATAGGACAGTTTAATGGTATTTCTATTCAAGCCTAATAATTCTGAAAGCTTTCTGGTGCTGGGTAATGATGTGCCAGGCTTTAAATGCCCCTGTGTAATTAATGTAATTAGCTGATTAGTTATTTGCAGATAAACAGGGATTTCCAATTCTCTATCAAAACTCAAAAGGGATTTATAAGGAATCATCTGGGCCATCTTTATTATTATAATTGGATCACTAAAATAGCCCAACATATTTATACTTTTGCGAACAGATTTAAATGTTACTCAAATAACACCCATTTTCAATGTTCAATAAATATATACATACCTTTATTATATTGCTGATTTGCGCATGTTTTACAGCATGTCAACAACAAAAACAAGAAGCAGAGGAAACAAAAACGCCTCCTTACATGGCGCCTCTGGACAGTTCCTTGCCCACGATTGGCATTATCATGTATGATGGCGTATTGACTACAGAAGTTACCGCTCCGGCTGATGTTTTTACCAAGCACACAGAAAACACAGATAAAAAGCTATTTAATGTAGTCACTATTGCCGAAAAAGCTGAGGCCATTACCACCGAAGAAGGGCTGCGACTGGTACCCGATTACACTTTTGACAATGCTCCTAAGTTGACCGTATTGTTTGTGCCCAGTGCTTACGACATGTATACGCAAGTGCACAACAAGGCCATCCTCAATTTTATTAAAGAAAAAAACAAGGAGACCACCTACACAGTAAGTAACTGTGGTGGAGCGCAACTTATAGGAGCCTCAGGCATTGCTAAAGGTAAAAAAATAGTAACATGGATTGGTGGAGGTGAGCAGTTGCAAAAAGACTATCCAGAGCTTATTGTGCAAGATGATGCTACAGTAAGTTTTATAGAAGATGGCAAATTCATGTCTTCTAATGGTAATCTTGCTACTTACATTTCTTCACTGAATCTATTGAAAAAAATGACAAGCCCAGAGCATGAAGCATTTGTAGAATCATACCTCTACTTAGAACGATTACAAAATTGGGAACACCAATAACCCAATAAAATAATATGGCAACTCAAAAATTTATACTTAAATAACCCGGAGAAGGAGGCGTGTTATGCCTCCTTACTTATTCTTTTACATTCAGAACAGCTAAAATCTTATGATAGATGTCAGTATTTTGATATACCCCTTGAAATACTTCCGCACCAGGCCCATAAGCAAAAACAGGCACCATAATTCCTGTATGGTCATTAGTACTAAAATTAGAAATCACTTCTTTATTGGCAATACTACCCCCTATTAAAGACAAACCCCCAGTTTCATGATCAGCCGTAACTATCAGTAATGTTTCCTGATCTTCATCTACCATTTTCATAGCTGCACCAATAGCCTTGTCAAAGTCCAAGACCTCTTCCACAACATAGTTCAAGTCATTACTATGTCCACCCCAATCAATTTGAGCAGCCTCTTCCATAATAAAAAAATGCTGTTTCTTTTCCCGAAACGTTTTTACTGAATAGCGCAATGCCTTTTCCAAAAAACTACCTCTGCCCTTTTTCATCGATCGAGTAACTGCTTTATCAAGTATCAAATGCTTTGCAGAAGACGGTTGTACCTTATCATTAAATGTGCTACTAAACTGATAGCCGTTATTCTCCATCGCTGCTATTAAATTATCACCATCTTCTCTTTCGCTAAAAGTATCAACACCACCCCCTATCACAATATCAATATTAGCTTTTGTAAGATCTTTGGCTATCGCCTCAGCATTACCTCTTTCGCTATTATGAGCGTAAAATGCTGCTGGAGTTGCATCTGTAATATTACCATTAGAAATGATGGCTGTATGGATACCATGCTCATCCAGTTTATTAGTAATAAGAGGTAATACTTCTCCATGTTCGTCTACACCTATAAACCTGTTATTAGTTTTTTGGCCAGAAGCCATAGCGGTAGCTCCAGCAGCAGAATCAGTAATATAACTGTCTACACTAGTGGTGACAGCATAGCCCAAGCTCTTCATTTGAAATACATTCAATGCACCACCATTACCAGTGTAGCCGGCATACCATTGTGCAAGCCCTGTACCATCACCAATCAATAATATGATATTTTTTGGCTTCTTTTTAAACTTATGTTTCGGCTCATAGACTTGATACACCTTATCCGCCTTAAAAGTATTTTTATCTGATGTGTTTATAAATGCAGAAAGTTCTTTTACATGGTCTGTATTTATAATATCAGCACCCATTTTTCTAAGTTCAATCCATGCATTAGTAAAATCAGGAGCCCCCCAAAATCTTATTTTTTTATTCCATTCATGAGCCTGATTAATCACCTCGGTCACCTGATTGGCATCTTGCGCTGTCAACACTCCTTTGCCATTCCAAGCGGTTAATTTTCCAAAATCAGTACTGACCATAAGCACCCTTTGAAGTTGATCAGGTGTATATTTTATGTGAGGTCGTCCATCAAAATGAATGTAGGAAGGAAATTCAGACCATTGTTTGCGCTCAGGCATAGCCCCGCTAACACCCACTTTAAAAGTAGGGCAATTAATTAAAGATGGATAATGCTCCAATTGTTCTACTAACTTTCGAAGTGAGGCCTCGCCCTCATTTTTTAAGTCTATCATTAATGTGAGTTCCTGTTGAGAATCAGCATACGCCAGACCATCATTCTTTGCTATTAATTGGCTCAAAGGATCTAGGTACATCTTCTCTAATGTTTGGCTCTGCTCTATTTCCTCTTCAGTATGCGCAACAAAAAGCTCATTATCCATTAAAAAAATATCTGCTTCTATATAACCCACCCTATACTGATAAGCCTCAGTTAGAGGCATAGTTTGAACATAATCATTATGAGCAAAAATTATAGAGCTTGGGTATTTCTGAGCATACAGTACTGAAACAGCACTACAAAAAAATGTGAATAGTAATAACTTCTTCATAGGTATTAGCTTTAGCAAAAAATAATGGACACCTATTATGTAAGTGTCCATTAAAAAATTGTTTATGATATGGTTAGAACCCTTTATTTTGTTCTAAATAACCGGGAGTATTTGAAGCTGCATCAATAGCTGATTGAGGTATAGGGAACAACCTTTTATTAACATCTTTATCTGTTTTCTCTGTCCAAGTATCTTCATATTTTCCAAATCGGATCATGTCAGTTCTTCTTTGATGCTCCCAGTAAAATTCAAACCCTCTTTCTCTATAAAGTAAATTTAAATCCATGCTAGTTAATGCTGGCGCTGTAATACGTGCCGTTCTTACTGCTCTCACTGCATTAACATCAGTTAAAGCCGCTCCATTATTACCACTTCGCAAATTAGCTTCAGCACGCATCAGGTACATATCTGCCAACCTTAGCACTACAAGGTCTGCTTCTCCTTTATTTCTACCCGTATCTGATTTCTTACTGAATTCGTATTTTTCTACTCGGTAACCGGTGCTATAATCACTGCCTTCTAAGCTAAAATCGATCTTCTTGGTGAAAATAACAGGCTCATTTGGCTTAGAGCGGGTAACATTGTAAATTTTATCCACTACATAGTTATCACCATCACATCTATAGAAAGGAGTGCCTTTAGCATCATTCTTCAAACCATATTGCTGTCCTCTAAGTATACCTCTGTCTATTTCAAAGTCTTCAGCTGAAATACATGTAACTGTAGTATCAAGGTTATACTTATGAAATCTTGGGTCAGCTTGTGCCGGATCTAAAGGTGCATATGCATTTTCCCATGTTTCATAATAATCTGAAGTAATAGCCGCTCCATCAGTACCATTGGCGCTCGGAAATGCCGGCAAAGGAAATTGATTTCCTGATAATGAAAAATAAGCCATTCTATTATGACCATTGAGGTCAGCTCTCTGATCAATAGCAAAAATAATTTCACTATTGGTATGGTTCTCATCATCAAAAATCTCAAAATATTCTGCAGATAAAGCATAACGACCAGATTCAATCAATTCTGTAGTATACTTGATCACATTTGCCATATCTTCTGCACTAAAATCATAGTTAGCTGCATATACATCGCGGTACACGGCTGCATTAAGATATAATCTGGCCAACAAACCTTTTACTGCATCTTGTGTAATACGACCAGGTCCAGTGGTGTTGTCTAATTGATCTACTACATCCAAAAGCTCACTTTCTACATAATTAAAAGCTTCTACACCTCTAAGCACGTGCGATTCTTCATCGGCATCATCTTTCATAAATACAATTCCGAAAAGATCTAAGCTCTTCATGCTATAAAAAGCCCTTAGAGCCCTGGCTTCTGCCAAGAACATGGCATCTTCGGATTTATTATCTTCCCTTAATCTAATAACAGCAGAAGAAGCATATGTTAAGCCTGTAGTGATAGAGTTCCATGCATCATTAATGGCTCCATTAGTTGCTGTAAAAGTATGTTTATGTAAGTCTAAAAATTTACCATTATCTCCCCAGTCTGTACCTCCTCTATAAGGAAGAATGGCTTCATCTGTAGTTACTTCTTGCAGCGTAAAATAGTTGATATGACGATAAAACTCTGGCAATGGTGCGTAGGCTGGCGATAACAAACTGATTACTCCAGAACCTCCTTCACCCGTTACATCCGTAGATTCATCGAGAATCTCTTCTTCCAGATCGGTGCAGCTAAATAAAGAAGCTACCCCTAATAAAGTATATATAAAGAATTTATTTTTCATAACTGATCTTCAATTAAAACGAAACATTAAGCCCAAATACAACAGACCTGGCTTTTGGATAACTCAGGTAATCCACTCCATATGACTGATAGCCGCCCACATTCTTTTTTGTATCCACCTCTGGGTCATAACCTTTATAGTCAGTAATTACAAATAGATTCTGGCCCGTTACGGATAGCCTAATACCCTTAATCCAATTACCAATATTTAATGCCTCGGTGTTAAAAGTATAAGCCAAAGTGACGTTATTTAATCGTAGGTAAGACGCATCTTCCAAGTATCTGGTAGAGATGGTGGTAGAGTTACTATTAGACTCATTGCTATAAGCTGCAGCTTGCGATGTAGTGTTTAGTGACTTAGACAAGCGTGCTTTTGTAAACAAGGCATTAGCAGTATTATTGTATAGCTTATTGCCCGAAACACCATTAAAGTTAACGGATAAGTCAAAGCCTTTGAAACCAATGTTTCCATAGAAGTTATAATTAGTTTTAGGCAAAGCACTGCCGGCTGCAATTCTATCCTTATCGTTTATTGCCTCTTCATCATCAATATTTCTATACTGACTTTCTCCATTTTCGTCAATACCTATAAAGTCTAATAAGAAGAATGTACCTATAGGTTCGCCATTTACATAGCCGTTAACTAAAGCATCTGTTAAACCTCCACCTGAAGCTGAACCTGTAGAAATTACAGTAAACGGAGAGTTTTTGATTTCATTATTCAGGAATGTGGCATTCGCACCTATACCGTATCTAATCCCTCCGGATACATTATGCTTATAGTCTAAGGCTATCTCCACCCCGTTAGAAACTATTTCCATGTCAGGAATATTGGCATAGTATTCCGCAGACTGCGGTCTTAAAGGATCGGAGGCGGATACTTCTAAAAGTACATCAGAAGTAACTTTATTAAAGTAATCTACTGAACCTGTAAGCGCCCCTTCAAACAATCCAAAATCAAGACCAATATTGGTTTGTGTGGTCACCTCCCATTTAAGATTAGGGTTAGCGTACCTGTTGTATTTAATACCTGCTGGGTAATCACCATCATTACTGAAAGGGTAACTCACTCCACCTTCTGTAGTTAGCTCCACAGATTCCTGACTAAGCTTTCCTGGTATTTCCTGATTACCAGTTTGTCCCCAACCTGCCCTTAATTTCAGGTCAGAGAAAGGCAAACTGCTCATAAATTGCTCTTCAGAAAGTCTCCAACCAGCTGAAAATGATGGGAAAGTTCCGTATTTGTTGTTCTCTCCAAATTTGGAACTACCGTCTACTCTAATGTTAGCTGTAAACAGATATTTATCGTACAAGTCATAATTAACACGACCGAAGAATGACTGTAATTCATTTTTTTGCACATAACCGTCAGGCTTGTTACTTGCCCTGTATCCATCACCTTGGCTAAGATCTATTATTTGACCCTGTCCTGGGTTATATCTTGGATCCACACCATTTTCAGGAAAACTGCTTATACTCCACCACCTTTCCTGCTGCTTCACTTTTTGATAAGAATAACCTGCCAAAATATTAGCATGGTGCGCTCCATTCGTAAAATCATACGTTAAATAATGCTCCAACAAGGTATTGTCTCTATTGTAAAAGGTAGAATTTAACCTTCCTTCTTGATCATAAATAGAATTGGGCAACCATTGCTCATCTCTGGTGGTGCGCGATACATCTACACCCAAATTCATTTTATAGGTAAGTCCCTTTACAATTTCTATTGACGGTGCTATGCTACCGATAATTCTATCAGTACTAGTATAATCTCCATATTGTTCTACTGAAAATAACGGATTAGTAATATCTCCATAGTATGCTATTTCACCGTTTTCATCGTACGGAGCATAAGTAGGGTTTGCTGCCAACGCACTACCAATAATTCCTGAGTAATCAGGTCTCACATTATCTATCCTTGAGGCATTAAGGTTCATATCTACCTTAATTCTATCTTCAACCAAATTTTGAGTGATTTTCAAACGCCCGTTGTATCTTTTAAAATCACTTTTCTTAATCACTCCTTCTTGGTCTTGATAGCCAACGGAAGCATAATACTGTGTATTTTCTGTTCCTCCACTAAGGGCAACATTATAATTTTGCGTAATGGCAGTTCTGGTCACCTCATCTTGCCAATCAGTAGATGCACCACCGTCTATTAGGTCACCTCCTATTTCTGACACCACTTGTCTGAACTCATCGGCTTCGTATACATCTATTTTTCTGGCTATTTTAGAAACACCAACAGTGCTATTGAAGCTTAATTTTGCCTGACCTTTTTTACCATTCTTAGTAGTAATCATTACCACACCATTGGCTCCACGTGCACCATAAATGGCTGTGGCAGAAGCATCTTTTAATACATCTATAGATTCTATATCTGCCGGGTTAATAAACGACATAGGATCTGAAGCTCCTACGGCATTAGAATTATCCAAAGGAATACCATCTACTACATAAAGTGGATTATTACCACTTCTTACCCCACCAGGACCACGGATGGTCATATTTTGAGTGGCTCCAGGTTCTCCACTGGCAGATACAATATTAACACCCGCTATTTTACCTTGTAATAATTCTTGTGGCGAGTTCACCACTCCTTTATTAAAGTTTTCGCTGCTTACAGAAGCAACTGCACCGGTTACATCTTTTTTCTCTTGCGTGCCATATCCCATTACTACCAACTCATTAAGCGTAGTAATGTCATTCATCAACTGAATAGAGATATTCGTTTGATTGCCAACCCTCACCTCTTGTGCGGCAGTACCTATAAAACTAAATACAAGCACCGATTCATTAGAGGCTACAGAAATATTGTATTTCCCGCTAGCATCTGTAATGGTTCCATTACTGGTGCCACGCTCCACTATATTTACCCCCGGCAGTGGGTTGCCATCTTCGTCAGTAACCACACCAGAAACATTTATAGTCTCTACTATTGATGTTTTGATGTTATGTGCCTGCACAGGGAGGGCTACATTAATGCCTAAGCCCAACAATGCTATCAAACATAAGCTGAATCGCCTGTGGCTAAGAAAAGTAAGAGCTTTTGTAAAAGGTAGATAATTTCCTTCCATACGCTTTTAGATTTGTTAAGTAATAATTTTGTTCAGGATCAATAATTACCACAATGTTGGCCGATTTAAAGCTCTAGGAAGGAAATTCAGAATTAAACTTATATTACAATAATGCTAACAAAAGCATGGTTTTGTTATGCTAATAATAAAAAAATGAAAGAAATACACTGGACCAGATGATTAAAGCGCCTTAAGCACGCTCATTTCACCTTTCATGTTTTAACATACAATTAAACCATGTGAATTATATTTCAATCACATAATACACGCTTAATAATTATACGGGAATGTAACTTTTATTGAGGGAATGATATAATGACAGCACTGCTTCATCAAAAAGCAGTAACTATCAATAAATAAATGAGTTAAACATTGATTGGCTCTGTAAAATCACTCCATTAGATAATGGTTTATGATTTAAATGAAGTTCTAAATGCTAATGGAGAAATACTAGTTTTGGATTTAAACAGTTTAGTAAAAGATTGTGGATAGTCAAAACCAAGTTCATAGGCTATTTCACTAATTGACTTTTCAGTGGTTGAAAGTTGCTCTTTAGCCTTCTCTATCACCTTTTCATGAATATGCTGCTGGGTACTAAGCCCTGTGTGTACTTTTAATAAATTACTTAAATAGCTAGACGAAAGGTTCAGTTCTTCGGAAATCATCTGAACGGTTGGCAATCCATTTTGGATTAGCGCATCGCTTTTCAAGTATTTGCTCAAAGCTTCCTCTAGCTTGCCCAGCACCTGATGATTGGATTTTTTCCGAGTAATGAATTGTCTTTGATAGAACCTATCGGCATAATTGAGTAATGTTTCTATCTGCGATATTATAATGTTCTGACTAAACTTATCAATATTGTTTTTATACTCCTCCTTTACATTTTGAATAATGCCCATCATGGTATCTTCCTCTTTCTTTGAGAGAAATAAGGCCTCATTTACTCTGTAATCAAAAAATTCATACTTTTTAATATTTGTAGCCAATGATGTATGCCATAAAAAGTCAGGATGAATCAGCAACATCCATCCTGAGCGCAGTGCATTAGTACTATTATCTTTTACAATGCTAAAGACCTGACCTGGCGAGAGGAAAAACATTACGCCTTCATCAAAATCATATGATTGTTGACCGTAGATGAGTTTACCATACAGATTACGCTTCAGTGATACAGAATAAAAATCAAATGCCCAGCTCACATCATAGCCGCCCACGGTCAATTGTACATCGGCATAGTTGACTATACTTATCAATGGATGTTCAGGTTCGGGCAGCCCTCTCAGCTTATGAAACTCACTTATACTTTTGACTCTATATACTTTTGACATGTCGTAATCAATATTCTCTATTAAAATGATACCTAAGCAATAGTTACCAAGCTACCTCTCCTTCGGCACGCAAAAAAGACCCAGACGGATATTTATGCGTAGTGGCGCACCTTACAATAGGCATGGCCCCTTCTTCTACAGTTTTAAAGCCTTCGTAGTTATTTAAATTTGTGGCTGTGTAGCCCGGTGTAACACTATACACTTTCACATTATCTTTTAACAAGCTATGCGAGAGCATTACTGTAAAGGCGTTAAGAGCGGTCTTAGAACTTGCGTAAACATTATATCTGCTCCATGACGGCTTTCTATCCTCGCTCATATGCATACTCAAAGAACCTACTTCACTAGACACATTAATTAATACAGGTTCTATGCTTTTTTTCAATAACGGCAAAAAGGCTTGTGCTGTTTGGATGGCTCCAAAGAAGTTGGTCTCAAACACCTCTCTAACTTTTTCAATTCCACAATCGGCCAAATTTTGTTCTTCTGCACCTCCTATCCCAGCATTATTAATGAGTATATCAATACAATCAGTAATACTCGTTACATACTCAACTGCTTTAGAAATGGAATCACCGCTGGTTACATCTATTTCTATACATTCTATATTCTTAATTCCCAGATCGTTTAATTGAGATACTGCCTTTTGGCCGTTTTCTTTATTTCGGCTGCCTAAGTAAACATAATAACCAAGTTCTCCCAATTGCTTTGCTGTTTCAAAACCTACCCCTTTGTTAGCTCCTGTAATTAACACTTTCTTCATCATCTATAATTTATATGTACCGTATGCAAAATTGATTGTTCATTGCACTAAACACTTATCCAAATCATAGCATCTCTTAATCATATCTGTGATAGTTATATAAAAGCAAAACCCCCATTGGTTAGGTGGGGGTTTAATTATTATGAAGAATAAATAAGCTTAACTAGGCTTATCTAATTTTAACTCTATAATATTCGGTTGATGGTGCTTACCTTCATTAGAAATAAATATGGTTCCATGATTTGAAAACGAGATTCCCTCGGGCTGCTCAAACAAATCTTCATCCAATTTATAAAGTCTTAACAGTTCTCCTTTGGGCGAAATAATGAGCAGTTGAGGATGCTTCCCGTCTAATACATAAAGGTTTTCATCGTTAGGGTTAACCTTTATATCTGACGGATTAAACACTTTATTACTACCTTTTTTATCTCCAGACCACAGTTTATTATCAAAATCTATTCTAAACACTGGAGATTTTGATATTTGCTGAGTATTTAAACTCATGGCATAAATGCCCTTGTAGGTATCATTAAATGGATCTTTATCCTTTACTGAAATCAGCAACCTTTTGTTCTTTACATCCACTCCTATCCCCTCCACATTGTTCTTAGCATCAAAAAAAGTTTCTATTTCTTTGATTTCATCAGGGTGGTTGAGGTAATTTTTCACTTCAAAAATTTGACCATCGCTCCTAGCTACAAAAGCGGTATTGCCCACCACGGTTAAGCCTTCAAAATCACCGTCATCGGCAAAAGTAGCTTGGTCATAAATCTTTTTACGTACTGCATCATAGAAGTAGAGTATTCCTTTTTCATCTTGTATGCATAAGAATTTTCCATCTCCCAAATATTCTATACCCGAAACTTCCTTTAACTCTTCTGGCAATTTCCATTCGTTAATTATACTTATGTGCTCAGAGCTCTTCGCTTTTGAAGACATCACTGGCCTGTAAAAAAAGAAACCCAGAACTACCACTACAGACAAACTCCCCCATACAATTGGTTTCATCATTATTCTCATTTAATCCCAATAATCTTTATTTACCTCATTGCCATCTTTGTCCACAATTATTTCCTGATCAACAGGTCCATCGAGCTCTACTTGATAATAAACTTCACCTTGTTCGGTTATCTCATCTACATCATCAATTCTCGACTCCTTATAATTTTCGCTAATAGCATTTACTAGTGATTGAGGCACAGCTGCTGTTTGCAGTTCTTTTTTCTCCTTCAAAATGTTTCCTTGATTATCCAAGAAGGCCTCAAAATCAGTTTGATGCCATTCAAATTCTACATTATAAATGTCTTGCCGCTTTTTCCATTCTATATCATTAGCGTTTGAGTAATGTAAGTTAAAGGCATTAAGCACTACAGATGGCACTTCTGCTGTTTGCAAATCATCATCAGAGGCACATGAAAAAAGGGCTACAGAGGTCAAAAGAATTATCAATGTTAAATATTGCATAGTCATAATTTTAGTTAATAATAATATTATGACACTAAGGTATAAGGCAAAACAGGAAGGAAGCTGGAATACAATAATCAGTTAAAAAATGACCTTAAAAACATGCTTACCTTGAAACTCATAAACTACTTCAACAGCCAGTTTATCGGCTATACTCTTGGTTAAGGCCAGCCCTAAACCCGTTGAATTTCTCTTATTTCCTTGCTTGTAAAACCGATCGAATATTTTGGAGCTATCTAAAGCAACTGCACCATTATTTTCAAAAACAAGCTCATTGGCTGTTATGTAAATATGGATTGTACTTCCATGTTCTGAATGGATAATAGCATTCTTCAATAGGTTACTAATGAGAATATTGAGTAACTCACGATTGGAGGTAATATCTATTGTATCGGTATAATGTGTATTTACGCTTATGTCTTTTTGCTCTGATAAAGGTTCTAACTCCTCAACCAATTGATCCAAAGCCATATTTACATTCAAAGCTTCCCGATCAACAAACTGATTATTATCAATCTTAGATAGAAGCAACAATGTTTTGTTTAAGTTATTCATCCTGTTGATGTTACCCATCATCTGGTCAATCAACAACATTTGCTCTTCCTTTAAACCATCGCTTTCGGCTAAAAACTCCAATTTATTACGCATGATGGCTATGGGCGTTTGTAACTCATGAGAAGCATTTTCTATAAACTGTTTTTGAGAGGAGTATACCTTGAGATTTGATGCTACCAATTTCATTACTGCATCATTGAGTTGCTCAAACTCGTCTATTTTGCTGGTTACTGGTTTTATATCAGATGACACGCCCAATTTAAACCCCTTCATTGATTTTAATATCAAATGGAAGGGCTTCCATATTTTCTTTAGTAAGAAATTATTTAAGATAAGTATTGTGGCCACAAGCCCTAAGTAAAGCCATACTAGCGAGTAAACTAAATCTTCAATAAGATCATCTTCCTCCACCATACTGGTAATGACCCTCAACTGGTATAACCGGTCTTTGTATTTAAACACAGTAGTGAGCATCCTTACAGGTTCAAAGTCTTGCTCGTTTTGCATGAACATGAGCGTATCTTGATACACATCTTTATATGGAAGGTATTTATCTCCATATACCTGTTGTATTTTATAATACCCATCATCAAATTCATTTCTATAAAGAACGCTCGAGTCTGATGCCACTTTTTGCATTACCAATAATTTTTGGTTTTCTAGGCCATCATCCATGCTATCGTAAATTTCATCTAGCATAGAAAAATAAAATATGGCAGCCCACAAGGTAAGGATTATCAGTAGAGGTATGGCCAGGTATGAAGTGGTGTAATTTAGTAATTTCATATTACCTCACATTTGTACCCAATACCATATACTGCTTTTATTTTTAAGGTAGAGTTGGCATCCTTTAGTTTTTTGCGAAGGTTTTTTATTTGGCTGTAGATAAACTCAAAACTATCCGTTTCATCTATATTATCGCCCCATACATGCTCTGCAAGTGCATATTTACTTACTAACCGAGTATTGTTGGTGGCTAAATGCACCAGTACATCATACTCTTTTCTATTGAGTTCAAGTTTTTCTTTATTTATATAAACTGAACGTGCATCCAAATCAAAAAGCACGTTTCCTAAGGTATACTCGTTCTTACCATTGAACTTCCGCCTTCTCAATACTGATTTTACTCTGGCATGTAGTTCTGACATATGAAAAGGCTTAGGCAAATAATCATCTGCACCAAGGTCTAGTCCCTCTATTTTATCGTCAATGGAGTTTTTGGCGCTAATAATAATTACTCCATCTTCTTTACCATCTTGCTTTAATTTTTTTAAAATCTCAAGCCCATTACCATCGGGCAAAGTAATATCAAGCAATATGCAGTCATAATCATACACTCCCACCTTAATCATAGCTTCTTCAAAATTATTAGCCACCTCCACCAGATAATTCTCTTTCACCAATGATGAAACTAAATTATCTATCATTTCAGGCTCATCTTCTATGATTAAAATTTTCATTTTTTGAACGCAAGCTATAATCTAAAACTGGAATAATTTGGGAAACGAGTAAATACCCCAATAAAACTTAAACTAATAACATAGTAAAAGGTTAATTTTCATCTGCATTACCCTCATTAACTAGCTGGTTTTAAGGTATTCTTTTTCGAGCATACCTATATTATGATCTAAGTTATCTTGCTTTTGTTTCTCCAGTATGTTGATACCATAATTAGAGAAAAACCTGTGACCACTTAAAAAATGAACATTTTGAAAATACCATTGATCATTACGGTATGTCACATTTAGGCATTTTTCTAGTTCTGATTTTAATTTTATGATCTTCTTCCAATAATCGGGCTTACTAATAACGGCCATATCTGCATCACATAATATTTGTTGCAGAGGCTCTGTAGGATTATGGGGAAACTTAGTGGCTTTTATACAAGACAATACGGCCGCAATATTTTCAGCATTATAACACGCTGCTGAGAGAAAATTGGCAGCCAATGCCATACTTATTTCTTCATGATCTTTGAAGGATACTGTTAAACCTGTGTCATGAAACCAAGCAGCTATTACCAATATTTCAGTCTGTGTTTGGGTTAAGCCTTCATTGGCAGCTATCAGCTGCACTGTTTCTACCACCTCTTGGGTGTGTTCCGCATTATGAAATAAGCAAGACACTTCAGCTTTATCAAAAATCTCGGACTTTACATAACCTGCTACAACATCAATAATACATGGTTTCATAAGCAAAATATAAATATTGACAATCTACTATCAATCAAATACATTCAAAACTAACTAAAATCGTTGTTACTGGATTGAGGATAAACTACAAAATAGCAATCTATAATGCCTACCTTCCTCTATATACTTTTTGCGGCTGCTACTTCCTCATTATGGCCTTGTCTCCTTGCCTATTTCCCAAGTGTGAATGGTACGTGACTCCAATTTGGTATAAATCCGCTATTCTTCAAAATGATTAATGCATTTACTAAAAAATGATTGCGTGTAATTGGTCTGAAATAAATCTTGAGTCTAAACTAACTATAGATTACCCTCTAAAATTGGTATAAAAAAGTTAAAGCCATGCATCCGGAGAGGCATGGCTTTATTATTAAATTACTCTTTAATAAATTTCAAATATTGATCGTTAGATTTTAAGAAATACAACCCTGCTGGCCAACTTCCAACATCAATAGAATTCTCCTTTCCATTATACATTTCAATTCCATTGCTACTATATATCTCGATATTTCCGGTATGCACACCTTTTATATTTATGATGCTTTTTGCCGGGTTAGGATATATAATCATAGGTTCTTCCTTAACTGATACTGCACCTTTTTTTCTAAGCTGGCTCCCAATTTGAGGTGAACCTAATAACCAAAAAGGAGTATTAATTTCGTTTAACCACAATGATTTTATCGTTTGGTTGGCTTCTACCCTGCTATCGCCCCAATAACCTTCATTATAAGGATATGTCCATTTCGTTTGTTCATTCCAATTGGTATTAATATAAGTTGCAGCTCTAATCACGTCAGCATTTTGATGTATATAATTGAAATATGGAGCATACCACCTTGCCCAAGCTTCATCGGCAGAGAAATTACCAAACCATGTACCAGGAGCAAATTGAGACTGAGCCGCTTGTAAACCTTCAGTAAACAATGTTTTAGCTCCCTCATAAGTATATGCAGTAGCTGCTCTTGAAACTAAAGAAGGTGTAGGATCATATTCTGATATTTCTAGGTCATATCCCTGTGGTGTAGCCTCTGCCACCATTACAGGTTTATTGTGCTGTCTCGCGAAGTTTAATACTTCATTGGCCAAATCATCTTGATTGGGCAAACCTGCAACTTGGTCGAAACCAAATATTTGATCAGCCTCAGCAGGTGCTATAAACCATGAAAAGCCACACCAATCTACATACTCATCACCAGGATACCAATCTGCAATGTTCTCATGAGCTGCCTCAAAATTACCCCCATGATCAAAATAACTATCCAGCACATCATCTACCGGAGAACTACTTGACTGCCAAACATAGGCAACATTAGTAACGTTTCTTGTTCTCATTCCCTCAACAATATGCCTCCATGCTGCTTTATACTCTCCTGTTTTATGATAACCAGCAGGATAAAGTCCTCCGGCCACATCTACACCATTCCATCTGCCATCAAATTCATAACCTATGCGCAGGTATATTTTCTTATCTGGAAATTTCTTACAAAATGTAGCGAGTTTATCAATATTAGCCTCATAAGCACCGTTAGCAATGCCTTGCAGTCCATTCTGATCCCAATTTTCAGTAATGCTCATTGCCAAAATAAGCGCTGAATGATTCCATCCTAATGCCGTACTACTGGCATTGAGCGGCCCTGCACCCCAATCAGTATCTACTCCTGTAAAATTACCATCATTATCCATGCCGGTGGCACCATAATTAATACCATCTATTTGTGGGGTAGTGAGTAAGTAAAATGAAATATAAGCCACGGCTGCACCTGGTTCAGGCATTCCTCCTTCACCAGCTCCGAGGCTATAATCATAATCAGCAGGCATAATATCTCCATAACGATAGCCGGCAAGTCCCTTCAGATCCTGACCTATGGCCAACAGAGTTTTACCTGCCTGAGGTGTAAACTTCCCACTTATAACATTACCAGGGTTGGTATTTTGAATACTGAATGTGGTAGTTATCGATTTTTCAACACCATCAATGATAGCCTGCGCCACCACAACATAAGCACCTACTGCCAGCCCATTAAAGTTCCATTCGTAAGGTGCGCTATTATCCACTCCTACCGTTTGTCCATTGAGAAGAAAACTTACTCCATTGATCACATTACCTTGTGCCAGCAGTGCTACATTAATATTGGTACCTAGTGACAACACACTGTTATTAGCAGGTGTAGGTGCTATCCACGACATGCTCACGGTATTACCTCCGTCATCGTCACTACTGCTACAAGTTTCAGAACAACCACCGCTCTCTGCCTGCTGCTGACTGGCCCAACATTGACCACATAAAAAATAAGGGTGAGAGACTGGACATGAATCTGAAGTACAGTCTTCGTTGTTTCCTCCATCACCTCCTCCATTATCATTATCACAAGTTTCAGTGCAGCCTCCACTTTCAGCTTGCTGTGCACTTTCCCAACACTGACCGCATAACAAATATGGATGCGAAGCTGGGCATGTACTTGATTTGCAATCCCCTCCTCCTGAATTACCACCAGAAACGGTAAAAGTACGAGTTATGGTAGTGGTAGCTCCAGAATTATCAGTAACTATGGCCTGCAAAGTATAATTTCCTAAAGTCAAATTTCGCAATAAAGGATCGTCTTGTCCTGCAGCATTCCATTCATAAGGAGCACTTACCTCTTCTCTTACAAAATTATTGTTGATGTACAGTCTAACATTGGCAATACCATCTGTATCGCTTGCCTCCACACCTACAGTGATAGAAGCATTTTCTTGCAATGACGCACCCGCATTAGGTGTAGGATTTACCCAACTAGCCGAGGGAGCAGAGCTTCCACCTGTACCTAAGTTGATATACCTGTCATCGCTCATAATACCCTTCCACTTATTTAAGGTGTTGGTAAATTTCTGAACCCTTGAATCACCCCATTCCGGTCCCCAATCTCCTTGACCATCACCATTTTTATCTTCAGACCAATTGGAGTTAATGTATGCCCAGGCTCTTATATCTTGATTTTCAATGAGACTTGTTATTCTGTCTAAATATTCATTAAAGCCCGCTGCGGTTTGATTAGCTGGAGCATTGGCGGCAGATTCGGCAATCATCAGAGGTTTACCATGCTGACGAGCAAAATCGAACGAGCTGAGTAAATTACCATCGGCTGTATCATTGGGACAATTAGTGGTGTTACCGAAAGGTAAACAAACATCATTATTAAATACTGATAGGGCAAACCAATCTACAAATTGATCTCCGGGGTACAGCCAATAAGTATCCCAATACCCTCTTACTGGATGATAAACGAAATCAACATTAGTAACGCCATTTACATTACGAATTCTATTAGCAATATAGTTGTAAGCGTCTCTGTATGATTGTAGATCCCACTCTACAACCTCATCAGCATGCTCTAGTGCATTAATTCCTTGACTGGCGTACTTGTTCAATACATCTGTAGCATAAGATTCAGACCTATTGGCGAACAGCAACAAACTTACTTCATAACCAATTCGTAAAAAGAACTTAGTATCGCCACGACTTTTCATAATATCTGAAAAGGCATCAATCTGAGCGTTCCACTGCCCAGTGGTAATATCTTCGGTAGCTTCCCATATGGCGTTACTATTAAATGCAGGCCATGCAGGCTCAATCATTTGACCGTAACCACCTGCAGCAGTATTGTCTTTAATAGAAAGTGCCACCAAAGCATATTCGCCAAGGCTATTTTCCCTTACATAATCTAAAAATGCTGCGTTAGGATCATCATCTCCTTGCTCTATTCTACCCAAATAAAAGGAAGCATAATGTGAGGTGCCAGCAGGTGTAATGCCAGTGGCAGAAATGTAATCTAAATATTCAGACCGATAAGTTTGGCCTATCAATGAAATGGTTTTGCCCGGCCCCGGGTTGAAGTGCTGACCAGCTGCATTTTGAAATATGATGCAGAGCATCAGCAAGGGCATTAAAAATTTTAGGTGTTTCATAACAGTAGAGGTTTAGTTTCATGCTTAATTAATTAAGGTCATTATGACCATATGATATATGCATTACTACGCATCCACTGGTTTACTACACGGAGTGATATTTATACTTCGAAAACGAAGCCTTTCTTTTTCAAGCGATTATAGACATCTTCATCAAACCTGTAATAGCGAGCCGCCCGGTGTGCCACTGCTTTTTCTTTTTCATTACAAGCTACTAACAAATCCATTTTAATGAGCTTTCTTCTAAAATTGGATTTATCTAGTTCCACATCCAAAATGGCTTCATAAAGCTCTTTGATTTGCAGCAAAGTAAACTTCTCTGGCAAAAGGTTAAATCCAACTGGCTCATGCTGTATTTTATGCTTTAATCGCTCACAAGCATAGTCCAGTATACTATTATGATCAAATGCTAACTGTGGTATATTTCTAACCTTAAACCATTTGGCGTCACTTTCGGTTGCTCCAGGCTTTGGTTCTAAGTGTTCTTTATTCACCAAGGCATAAAAAGCAACCGTAATTACCCTGCTTTGCGGATACCTATCTACTTCACTAAAGGTCTTTAACTCTTCCAGATAAATGTTAGATACGGCTGTTTGCGCTGTTAATATTCTATTAGCCGCATCAGGCACACTTTCATCATACTTGATCCATCCACCAGGAAGTGCCCATTGACCTTTGCTCACTCCTTGAGCGTGTTTTACCAGTAATACATATAATTCAGTTTTTTCAAAAGAGAAAATTACTGTATCTATCGAAAGCGTCTTTATCACATCATCAGGGATAGAAAATTCTTGAGACATATTTACATCTTAATTTTTCTTCTAAATTAAGCCTGATTATAGAGAAAAAACACATTTTGATATGCAAAGTATTATTATTCTAATAACCATCGTTTTGTGTAAGCACTGATGAGCCTACTAAATCTATTTCATTTTGTGGTATGGGTAAGTATTCATCCCTGCCCGGCTTAAAATTTTTGAAAGCCAATTTTTCTGCCGCATCTCCCCAGCGAATGAGGTCAAAGAACCTGTCCCATCCTTCAGTTGCCAATTCTCTTCTACGCTCCATTTTTATATTCTCCATCGTTAGTGGCACGCTTTCTAATCCTGCTCTTTGCCTTACCTGATCCAAGGCAGCTTGGCCATTGCCTCCGGCACCATTAGCTGATGCTTCGGCATACATCAACAAAACATCAGCATACCTAAATACTTTTTCATTAAGTGGAGAACTACCCAAGTTGAGTAGCCCCGCTGCTACAGCCGAAGGAATATGATACTTACGCATAGTAGCTCTGCTAGCCAGAGCCTCAGGCTTACGCCAGAAGTAGTTATAAACATCTGTACCCATCCATTGAGACTCGTTTCCTGCATCGCCATAGACTAAACTTCCATCTTTATTGTACACCAAGCACCCACATGATTGAGGTCCTAAATCTGGCAGGTTCGTTTCTGGATATATAAAAGTGGCATCCTTCCTTTTGTCTCCGTCTTCATAAATATCTAACAGGCCTTTTCTTGGCACAGCATTTCCAAATCCAGGAGCTGCACCATTAAATATGTAGCCAAACATTTGATATGAGCTACTTCCTTGGTTGGTAGTAGCTGATGCTCCTTCAAAAGGAATATTAGAATAGCCATCAGCATAACCTATTTCAAAGATGGATTCTTTACCATATTCATTACTTAAGCTCCAATTATCTGCAAAGTTCTCTTCCAAGCTATAACCTAAAGACATCACCTCCTCAGCATATGTTTTTACACTCGCATAGTCTTTTCTGTATAAAGATACCTTAGCTAATAATGTATAAGCTGCACCTTGAGTAGCTCTTCCTAAATCTTCAGCGGCATACGATGCTGGTAATACCGATACAGCCTCTTGTAAATCGGAAGTAATTACCTCATAAACCTTATTTATTTCTGCTCTTGGAATCTTTAAGTTCTGATTGGCATCAGTAATATATTCAGTAATCAGTGGTACCTTACCAAAATTATTGACCAAACGGAAATAGGCAAATGCCCTTAAAAATTTGGCCTCCCCTATCAACCTTTCTCTTAATCCCTCAGTGGTAAACCCATCGAAAGTATTAATAAAGTGCAAGCTGCTATTGGCTCTCGCTATTAATGCATACCATTTAGTCCATAGGGCCTGCACACTTAGGTTATTAGCATTTATCTTATCAAAGTCATCAAATGCTGCACCTGCTACCCAAAAAGCATCCCATTGCGAAATGACATTATCTGCACGTATATCCTGAAACATTACGGGGTACATATGGGTCTGCGCTCCATCAATGACCTGCCATTGTAAAACATCATAAATAGCGTTAGTTAGTGCAACATAATCTTCCTGCGTTTTCAAAGCGGTGCTGGCATCCAGCTCAGTAATAGGCTTTTTCTCCAGAAGATCATCTGTACTACAGCCAATAACACTTACAATGATTGTTATGGCAATAATTATATATTTATATCCCTTAAGTCTTATCATTACATTAAAATTTGAAACTTAAAATGTGAGTTGAAAACCGGCCATAAAAACTCTTGCCTGTGGGTAGAAACCTCGGTCAATGCCGATGTCTAGTACTGACTGAGATGAAGCCTGCCCTATTTCCGGATCTACACCTTTATAATGTGTAAAAGTAAAGAGGTTTTGACCTGTGAGATAAACCCTGAATCGTTCTACAGGCATCTGATCTAACATTGAAGATGGTAAAGTATAGCCAAGCGTTAAGATTTTTAACTTCGTAAAAGAACCATCTTTGACGTAAAAATCACTTACCTCGGTCTGACTAGTGCCTGTACCACCTACTCCAAGTATATTAGCTGGCGCACCTTCACTTAAGTAAGAAGTAGGTCGATTAGAATATGATGCATCTAGCCTAGTAGTGGCATCATAAATATCGTTACCCTCAGAACTATAGATGAATGCATTAAGGTCAAAACCTTTATACTCCGCTCCCAGTGTAAAACCCAATGTGAATTTAGGGAAAGGGCTTCCTATAAAGGTTTTATCTGCATTGGTAATATTTCCATCTCCATTTTTATCCTTAAAAATCAAATTACCATTATCACTAATGCCTACTGTTTCGTAACCATAAAAGCTAGCTATAGGATGACCTACATCGGTACGGGTAATAGGATCAGTAAAAATAAAACCGATATTACCACCATTTAAAGGCTGACCATTTTTACCCAAACTAGTTACTTCATTTTTATTATAGCTAAAATTGAGATTGGTGTGCCATTTGAAATCACTCTGATATACTTTCTTATAGGAAAGTAATAGTTCTAAACCTGTATTTTTCACATCTGCAATATTGGCTGCGGCAGAATTAAGCCCCACATAAAGTGGAGTGCCTACTGGCACAAGCATATCAGATGTTTGCTTGATGTAATAATCTAATGTAATGCCGAAAGTATTGTTGAAAGCATTTAAGTCTATACCTATATTGGTCTGACTAATTTGCTCCCATTTCACTGCAGGATTAGCCAAAAATCCTGCACTAATCCCTGGCGTATTGATACCTCCAAACGAAGGGCCAGAATCAGGATTGACCACTGTGCTAAACTGATAATTGGCAATATTATCGTTACCATTAATTCCCCAGCTGCCTCTAATCTTGAGTAAGTCAATATGTTTTGTGCTAGATAAAAACGATTCTTCAGAAAGCACCCACCCTAATGAAAAGGAAGGAAATACACCTGCCCGGTTTTCACTTCCAAACCTAGATGATGCATCTCTTCTAATGGTAGAAGCCAACAAAAACTTTTCTTTAAAATTATAGTTTATGCGCCCATAGAAAGATAACAAACCTGTTTCATAAGCTGATGGCTTGTTATTAATAATAGAAGAAGGGTCTTTGATTAAAGCAAAGTTTATATCATCAAATGAATTAACCAGAAAGTCAGAACCTGATCTACTCACCGTTTCACCTGAGCTGGTAAGCACAGAAAACCCCGCAAGTGCATCAAGGTGATGGTAAATGCCTGTATTAAAATCATACTTGATATTACCTTCGGTTTGATTATAGATGTTCCTGTAATTGGTTTCAGTGTAGTCAGCTGTTTCATTAAACAGATTTTGGATAGGCCTATAGTCATAGTATGGATAGAAGTTTCTGTCTCTGCTTATATCTTCATATCTGGCAAAGCTAGCATTCAACTCTACTTTATCAGTAGGTTTATAGGTGGTTCCGATATTATAAACTTTAATGTCAGATACCGTTTTGTTATTATTGAGTTGCAGACTCACTTGAGGGTTTAGGGCGGCTCCCACCGCAGGTAAAGTTACTCCATTAACTACAATAGGATTGTTTAAATCACCCATATGAAAGGGTACTGAAGGATTAGCAGGATCATATGCCGGGTATATGGCTGGTATAGCATTCAGATAATTCATGATGGCTACACCCGTTCCTGCCTGATTTTCGAACAAATAATTCCTGTTGGTTCTGATGGCATCCACACCGACATTCATGGTTAAATTATCCAGCACATCTACAGAAAAATAAGCTTTGACATTTTTTCTATTAAATCGTGATTTATCCTCTCCTCCTACCATTCCTACCTGATCAAAAATGCCCCCTGACAAATAATATTTATAAACATCCCCACCGCCTGAGAGCGATAGGCTATAATTCTGCATAGGTACATTATCATCAAAAACTTCATCATACCAATCCGTATCAGGAAGTTGAGTAGCTTGTTCTGGAGTAATTTCTGCGCCACCATTTTGTAACTGATACTGATTATAATAAGTGATATATTCATCCTTATTCATCAAATCTGGTTTATTGGCTAGATTTTGCACGCCATAATACCCCGAGAAGTTCAACCTCATTTTTTCATTGTACTCCCCTTTTTTGGTTTGCACTAACACCACGCCATTACCTCCTCTGGCACCATATATTGCTGAAGCAGCGGCATCTTTTAATATAGATATGTCTGCAATGTCACCGGCATTGAGAAATGTTAGATCAGGCACCTGAAGTCCATCTACTAAATACAATGGCTGGGCACTTCCTGCTGTACCAACACCGCGCATGCGCACCGTTAAAGGAGAACCAGGAGAACCACTGTTCTGTTGAACAGTTACCCCGGGAGCTGTTCCTTGCAGTGCTTGTTCAGGTCGTGAAACCGGTAAAGATTCTATGGTCTTTTTATCTACAGTAGCTACTGAAGTAGATACTTCTTTGGTCGATTGCTCACCATAACCAATTATTACTACCTCTGACAATGACTCTATGTCTTCATTTAAAGTAATATCAATTTCAGTGCGATTGCTAATGGATACCTCCATCGGCTTAAAGCCAATAAAGCTAACGCTCAACCTCTCATAACCGTCCGGTATTTCCAAGGTATACCTTCCGTTATAATCCGTAATGGTACCAATAGTAGTAGATGGTACAATTATACTAGCGCCTACTAGCGCCTCGCCACGGTCATCAGTGACTAAGCCTCTAATGGTTTGCTGAGCCATAAGAGAGCTACATGTGAGGCTAAATACCAATAAATACAAATATTTCATAGGTTTAGGTTTTAAGGTTACTGCAAACGATTTCATAGTTAAAGCCAGTTTCGAAATAAGAGGTTTCTAAACTCTCTATCTTTATTAAAATGCTGAAGTAATTTGAAATTATGAGGTAATGTATTGGGTATAAAAAATAAAGGGTGCTAACCACACAACCCCGAATTGCTTATGCAACATTTATGGGTTAACACCACTTTATTATCTTCATCAATGAGTATTATCGTTGTCTAAAATCACTTCAACTTAAACCGGAAAAAGAGATATTGAATTTGAGAACGATTCCATAGCACAAAGAAGAAAAAATGCGAGCATCATTCCATAAAAAATGGTACTGCATCCATTCGCCAAGGCTGCTTCATAACTACGTCACTCCTGCCTGCTCCTCCAAGGATTCAACCTTAACTAATGCTCAAATATTAAAATGCTAAGGGTTTGAGTCTTTTTAATTCTTGAAAGGTGACGAATGATTGTAGTAGTTAAGGACTCAAATATTTACAGATTATTGATTTCCTTTACGCAATCGATTTCTTGATGCATTATTATTTTCAATGAAAAAAAGTCAGCTATATACTTTTATTATTGCAACCATAGTGGCCCTGGGTGGATTTTTACTCGGGTTCGATGGTGTAGTAAACTCAGGAGCCATCAACTTTTATAAGGCCACTTTTAATATTAGTAACAATGCATTATTGTTGGGCATAAGTACGAGTGCCATACTGCTAGGTTCTATTCTAGGCAATCTAACAGCTGGTTACATTGGTGATCTCATCGGTAGAAAAAAAACACTTTTACTTACAGCATTACTATTTATGATTGGTGCAGCTGGCACTGCCCTCTCTCCTAACATAGTGTTGTTTATTGCTTGCAAGTTCGTAGCTGGCATTGGTGTTGGTGTAGCCATTCTTATCGCTCCTATTTATATTGCTGAACTAGCCCCTCCATCAAAAAGAGGCCAATTAGTAACTATCAATCAATTAAATATTGTACTGGGGCTTTCCATTGCATATTTCAGTAATTACTACATTCTACAACAGGTGCAAGATCCGGATGTAAACTGGAGATGGATGCTGGGAGTAGGCTTTTTTCCTGCTCTTTTATATTTCTTGCTGCTTTTTTTGGTGCCAGAAAGCCCAAGGTGGCTTATTAGTAAAGGTAATGATGCAAGAGCTAAAGCCATCATGACCAAAGTTGGTGGAGAAGTACACGCCCAAAAGGAATATAATAATGTAAAAGAAAGCTTATCACAAACCCGTAATCAGCATAAAGCATCTTTCAAAGATGTTTTTAATAAAAAAATGAAAACGGTTCTAATCATTGGTTTTGCATTGGCATTCTTCCAGCAAGTAAGTGGGATTAATGCGGTACTATATTATGCTCCAATGATATTTCAAACTGCTGGAGGTGGTACCGATGCCGCCTTCCTGCAAGCTACTATTGTGGGAGTGATATTCGTTATTATGACTATAGTATCTATGCTACTTATAGATAAAGCTGGTCGTAAACCTTTACTTATACTCGGCTGCTCCATAATGGCAGCTTTTCTCACGCTCACAGCAGTAGCATTCTACCAGGCTACTTATGATTTAAACCGCAAAAACATTGATAAAATATTAGCTGAAGCAAAAGCTAATCATAAGAATAATACCGAGACCATTAATTACACCCAAAGTTTACAAGTATTAAATAAGGCGCTAACTAAACATGAAAACCAGACTTTTGACCATGAAGTAGCCTTTTTTAACACCATAGAAAACGACTTTAAATACCTGTTAAACCATGAGGGCTCTTCTGGTACCCGCTCCTCTTTTAGTCAAGAATTATACGCCAATTTATACAAACCCTTAATACTAAAGAATACCATTAATATAAACTCTACTTGGGTTTTATTTGGTATTCTTGGTTTTATCTCCGGTTTTTCTATTTCACTAGGCCCTGTAATGTGGGCCATGTTATCCGAAATATTCCCCAACCATGTAAGAGGCTTGGCTATATCAATAGTAGGATCGTTAAATGCTCTAACAAGTTTTAGCGTAGCTACCATATTTCCCTTAGAACTAATGATGTTAGGCTCAGCTACTACGTTTTTTATATTTGCTGGTTTTATGATTGCTTGCGTGCTTTTTGTAATCCGCTATGTAGTAGAAACCAAAGGGAAATCTTTAGAGGAAATAGAAAAGGAATTAGTAATCAATTGATATTATGGTTATTACAAATCCCATTTTAAGAGGCTTTCACCCCGACCCTTCTATTATTAGAGTGAAAGATGACTTCTACTTGGCTACAAGTACATTTGAATGGTTTCCTGGTATACAGTTGTATCACAGCAAAGATCTTGGCAACTGGTCATTATTAAATCACCCGCTCAATAGTAAAGAGCTGATAGACCTAAGTGGCAACCCTGATTCTTGCGGAGTTTGGGCGCCATGTTTATCCTACAAAAATGGAACCTACTATCTGGTATATAGTAATGTGCGTTCATTTAAAGGAGCTTGGAAAGACACCCATAATTATTTGACTACTTCCAAAGACATTCACGGGTCTTGGGACACTCCTGTATACTTAGACAGCAGGGGTTTTGATGCTTCTTTGTTTCATGATACCAATGGCAAATCATATTATATAAGTATGCTGGTTAACCACAATCAGCAAAAGCTTTTTGGAGGCATAGTGCTCCAAGAATTCTGTACCGAAAAAAAACAGCTCATAGGCGAAGTTCATCATATATTTGATGGCACGCCACTAGGTTGCACGGAAGGGCCACATCTATATCAAAAGGATGGATATTACTATTTATTGACTGCTGAAGGCGGAACAGAATATGGGCATGCAGTAACTTTATCACGCTCAAAACATATTTTTGGTCCCTACGAGCCACACCCCAACAATCCAATTTTAAGCGCAAAAGATAATGCAAATGCACCGCTTCAAAAAACAGGTCACGCAGACATAGTTGACGATAGCATAGGTAACTGGTACATGGTATACCTTGCAGGCAGGCCATTAACCACTAAAGGAAGATGTACACTCGGAAGAGAGACTTGCATAACCAAATTAACATGGCCCGATAGTGAATGGCCTGCCTTATCATCATCATCGCCCATAGCTCCTGTAGAAGTAGATTTACCATTAGTTAAAGACTATAATAATCAATTAATTAGTAGACATTACCATTTCAAAAAATGGAATAATGAATTGCAATCTTTAAGAATACCAATTACAGAAGAATGGCTATCCATTAATGAAAGACCAGCTTATTTAAGATTAAAAGGACAAGAGTCATTAAGCTCGCTACATCACCAAAGTTTGGTGGCCAGGCGAGTTCAGCATTTTAAAGTGAAGTGCACAACAGTTTTGGAATTTGCCCCAGAAAATTTCCAACAGATGGCTGGGCTCATATTTTATTATAACACCTGCCACTTTCATTACCTCTATATCACTAAACAGGGGCAAAAACGAATAATCAGTATTATAACCTATGACAAAAGCAAAATCACAGAACAAGAGATAATCCCTATTAACCATAATTCTGCTATAAGATTACAAGGGGTAATAGCCTATAATGAACTTCAATTCTACTATAGCATTGATAATAATGAGTATAAGAAAATTGGCCCAATACTAGATGCTTCGATCCTTTCCGATGATTACGTTAGAGATGAAAAAAATGTTTATCAACCAGCATTTACAGGTATGTTTGTAGGGCTATGTTGTCAGGATTTAACCGGAAAAAAATTACATGCTGACTTCAAATATTTTGAGTATGAAGAGTATGCATAATTCCTTTAAAAGCTTATTTCTATTTTCTCTACTGGTTATTCTTTCGTTTGCCTGCTGCAAAAAGAAGCGCACTGCTTCCAATAAAACAGTTGATAGCCTCCATACACCCCGAGCACTTGCCAAGTTTGAGCCTGAAGATGGCAAAGTAATACTCTTTGTAGGACAGGAATTAGCAGCCATTGGAGGATTAGAAGAGTATAACGATGGTTATCTTGATCATTTTGATAAGCCAGCAGGCTTCACTATGTATACTAATTTAATGCCTGGAGACTCCTCTTTTGGGTATCAGCTTCAAGGTCTTGACGGCATCTATTCCACTGCCAATTGGGGCGATGGTCCTAGCAATATGAGTTTACAATTGGCCGATTCTGATTTTAATCATATGGCTTTAGCCATTGGCCTTTCTTTAGTAAACCATGAACATGAAATAGCTAAAGGCCAGCAAGACTCCAGCATTATCAAACTTGGCCAGTTTATAAAAAGCCTTGGCAAGAGGCCTGTTTTCCTCAGGGTTGGATACGAATTTGATGGCCACTTGTGGAACCATTACGACCATGATAACTACCTTAAAAGTTATAAAAGGATTCATCATATTTATGATTCATTACAAGTAAAAAATGTAGCCTTCGTGTGGCAATCTACTGGCTGGGTAAGCAGCTTAGATGATTTAGAACATTGGTACCCCGGAGATCAATATGTAGACTGGTGCGCCTATTCCTTCTTTTCACGCTTTGAAGAAGCCAAAATGATCACCTTTGCCAAATCAAAAGGCAAACCCGTTTTTATTGCTGAAGCATCTCCTAGCATAGGTAGCGAAACGGTAAAGTTTGATGGATTAACCAAACCTTTAGCTTTAAGTGATACAGAGCAAGCAAAAGAAGTATGGCTAAAATGGTTTATCCCATTTTTCAAAACTATTGATGAAAACCCTGAAACGGTGAAAGCAGTAAGTTACATCAATTCCTATTGGAAATCACAACCCATGTGGAAAGAGAACCCAAGTTTTAAAAACATTGATGCTCGCCTTCAGACCAGCAGTTTTATCACCAAAAAATGGAAGCAAATAACAGGAAAGCCAAAATATCTAAAGGCCACCGCTGAATTATATGAACAATTAGGCATTAAATAACTTCTATAAAATCACCTAAAACAGCTCCTTTTTCTAGCTTAAGCTTTTTCCTCAATCTGTATCTACGTGTTTCCACACCCCGCACAGACAAATTGAGCTGATTGGCTATATCTTTTGTATTCATTTTAACCTTTAATAAGGCCAACAATTTGACATCGGAAAGTGATAACTCAGGGTAAGTTGCTTTGAGGGTTTTGAAAAAATCTCCATGAACCATATTGAAATGCTCTTCAAAATCCGCCCATCTATTTTCCTTATCCAGCTGCCAGTCAATCTTGCGTGTAATCTTTTCAATCTGCTTTTGAATATTGCCATTAGCCCCCGGCAATAGTCTCAGATCATTTTTAACGTCTTGTAAAAATTCATCTCGTATTTGCATTTTCATATGCATTTCCATCAAGTCTTTAGAGTTTTCTTCTAGCTTTTCCTCCATGCCCCAAAGCACCTCTCTGTGGGCATCTTTAACATGGCTTTTATTTTCAGGCAATACCTTTTTTAAGCAGGATTGCCAATAAGCATAAGCCCTTTGACATGATGAAGTATCGTAATTAGGCTTATAAACTGCCAGTGGGTTTATTCCTTGTAATGCTTCATCTATAGAGCTATAAACCCCAGCTCCAACACCGGCTGCTCTGGCTGCCCCTAAAGCAGTAGTGGTATCAATCACTTCTATATTACAATTTAACAGGTTAGCAATCGTCATAGAAAAAGTTTCTGATTGAAACATGTTATCATTACCCACCTTTAAAACGCCCACTTCAAGACCGAGTTCCTTTAATATATTCACCCCATGCACAAACGAAAAGGCGACTCCCTCAAGAGCTGCCCTATACAGATGAGCTCTATCATGCCTATTAAACTGTATATTAAAAATATGGCTATTAATATTTTTATTTTCTAGCATTCGCTCAGCGCCATTACCAAATGGTAAAATACACAAGCCGTTACTCCCAACAGGTACAGAAGATACCATCCGCTCCATATCTTTATAATTCCGATCCGTCCTGGCTATCTGGTTTTTCATCCAACTATATTGAATACCCGCACCGTTAAGACAAAGTAATACTCCTATCCTATCAAAGTTGTGCTCATAGTTTACATGCGCAAAAGAATTTACACGAGATAAATTATCGTGCATTGGCTGATCCATAATACCATAAACTACTCCCGATGTGCCACTAGTTGCGGCTATTTCATTGGGGTTCATCACATTCAAAGCTAAAGCATTGGTAGGTTGGTCACCCGCTCTATAACTGAGGGGTGTACCTTTTCTAAGGCCAGTATATGCCGCTGCTTCTTTGGTAAGCCGCCCTTGAATTCCAAATGTTGGTATAGATTCGCATAGTAAATCAGAAGATATTTCATAATAATCAAGCACTTCGGTAGCCAGGCGTTTGTGCTTAAAATCCCACAAGATACACTCAGAAAGTCCCGATATGGTAGTACTCAATTGACCCGTTAATTTATATGCAATATAGTCTCCCGGTAGCAGGCATTTATATACACGTGAATATACAGTGGGCTCATTGTCTTTCACCCACTTGAGCTTAGAGGCTGTAAAATTAGAAGGTGAATTAAGCAAGTGCTGCTGGCAATATTCCTTTCCAAGATCATTATAGGCAGCTTTGCCTATTTCTACCGCCCTGCTATCGCACCAAATAATAGCTGGTCTTAAAACATTTAAATCTTTATCTAATAGCACCAAGCCATGCATTTGATAAGACAATCCCACCCCTTTAATGTCCGCAGTGTCCACATCTAACTTAGCAAACAGCTTTCGCGTAGCCATAATTAAGTTTTGCCACCACACCTCTGGCTGTTGCTCTGCCCAGCCATTTTGCCTACTAATAATATCCATTTCTGCCTCTGGATACTGCTCAGTGCCTAATGCCTCATTGGTATCTGCATTTAACAATGATACTTTCACAGATGAGCTGCCTAAATCATAACCTAACAAATACATATATTTTATCTTACGCCATTACCACTTCACCATCGTTGTGAAATAATAAAACAAATATTTATGGTCAATTTGACCATAACAATAAATATACTATTTATTTCAGAATATACTCAAGCATACATCTGATAAGAATTACATAAAATTTATATACATGATTTAAAGAAGAATATGCAAATCAATAATCATGAAATAACAATATTTTGCCGCTTCATGAAGCATAGCATGTAATAATTACACAAAATGAAGTACTTATGAAGTACTAAAAGTCGAGAAGGAATTTATTTTCCTTATATTTTTGATAAACAGCCTCGTCAAACTTAAATAATTTAGCGGCTCTATGGGACACATTGGTTTGTTTCTCATTCAAGTCTACCAATAGCTTCATACCCAATATCTTTCTTCGAAAGTTTGGCTTATCCAATTTAATCTGTAGTATAGACTCATAAAGATTCTGTAATTGATGCAGAGTAAATTTTTCTGGCAGTAAATTGAAACCTATAGGTTCTCTTTTTACCTTACCCTTTAACTCTTCCAAAGCATGCATCAAAATATCTTTGTGGTCATATGGCATATCAGGTATTTCGTCTAAAGAAAACCATTGAGCCTCGGAGGCCGTATATCCCGCTACCACGGCATAATCACTATCTTTTATTAAAGTATAAAATGCCACTGTGATTACTCGCCTATCCGGAAACCTGTTTACAGCACCAAAAGCCTTTAATTGTTCCAAAAAAAGCTTGTCTATTCCGGTCAATAAATATAAAATTCGGTTAGCGGCTTCATCTAAAGATTCATCATAAGTAATCCATCCCCCAGGCAAGGCCCACCTACCTTCGCTAATGCCACTGGCATGCTTCACTAACAAAACTTTCAGCCTATCAGTGAACCCAAAGACCACACAGTCAATGGTTAAATCTTCCATTATATTATCATTCATGGGTTGTTCAAGAGTTTTTACAAAGTAAAGTGAAAAATAGTTAAACTAAAGATAGTCAATGTGACTATAAGATGTTAACTTTAGCTAAACTTCTCATATAAATAAATGTACTACTTAGGTTTTGACATAGGGAGTTCATCTATCAAAGCTGCTTTAATAGATGCATCAACCAATAAAAAAATAGGTATTTCTAGCTACCCAAAGCAAGAAATGGAAATTATGAGCCCCGAACCGGGTTGGGCCGAACAAGATCCAGAATTATGGTGGACTAATGCATGTTTGGCTACTAAAGAGCTTATCGATAAGACCAATATTGATCCTTTAGCCATTAATGGTATTGGTATAAGTTATCAAATGCATGGGCTAGTAGTTGTGGATCAGCATCATAAAGTGATCAGGCCGAGCATCATTTGGTGCGATAGCCGTGCGGTACCTTATGGAGAGGCCGCCTTTGATGGCATAGGTCATGACAAATGCCAACAACAGCTGCTTAACTCACCGGCCAATTTCACGGCTGCTAAGCTCAAATGGATAAAAGAAAATGAGCCTGAAAACTATAAAAAAATCCATAAAATACTGTTACCTGGAGATTTTATAGCCTTACGTCTTACTAACGAAGCCACTACAACGGTATCAGGTCTATCCGAAGGCATATTTTGGGATTTTAAAAACCACGAAATCTCTAAAGACCTGCTAAGCTTCATGGGTTTCGACCAAGCTTTACTTGGTACCATTGTACCCACATTCGGTAATCAGGGTTTAGTAACACCTACTGCTGCTGCAGAGCTAGGTATTAGGCCTGGCATAATGGTGGGGTATAGAGCTGGTGACCAACCTAACAATGCACTTTCTCTGGGGGTGCTGCATCCTGGTGAAGTGGCAGCTACAGGCGGAACTTCCGGAGTGGTATATGGTGTGCAAGGGCAACCCGTATACGATGAGCATGCCAGAGTAAACAGCTTTGCCCATGTTAACCACAGTTCGGAAAATGAACGAATAGGTGTTTTGCTCTGTATCAATGGCTCGGGCAGCCAGTATCGCTGGATAAAACAAACCATGGCTAGTGAAGATCAAAGTTATAATGACTTAGAAAAGCTAGCGCAAACAATACCTGTTGGGGCTGAAGGGCTAAGAATTATTCCATTTGGAAACGGTGCTGAACGCATGTTATCTAACCGCGATCTTTTAGGCCATATGTTCAATGTGCAGTTTAACAGACATCAAAAGCCACATTTCTACAGGGCTGCTTTAGAAGCCATTGCTTTTTCATTTATGTATGGCATAGAAGTACTTAAGGAACTGGGTTTAGACATTAATAAATTACGCGTGGGTAATGACAACCTGTTTCAATCCCACATTTTTAGTGAAACTATAGCAAGCCTTGCCCATGCACCTATTGAAATGGTAGAAACTACAGGAGCTGTAGGTGCTGCACGAGGTGCGGCTTATGCGTGTAAAGAATTCAGTACACTAGAAGAAGCCACCAGAGGAGACGATATTCTTAAAATATACGAACCAGCAACATCTATAGATAATTACACAGAGGCATACCAAGAGTGGAAAAGCCTTTTACAAGATTTATTACAGAAATAACGAACGCTAAATAAACATTAAATACGCTAAACATGAGTAAACGCACTATAATAGGTAACAAAGAATACTTTAAAGGTATTGGAGAAATTAACTTTGAAGGCAAAGAATCGGACAACCCGTTTGCTTTTAAATATTATGATGAGAATAAAGTAGTAGCAGGCAAAACTATGAAAGAACATTTCCGTTTTGCCATTGCCTACTGGCATAGCTTCTGTGGTACTGGAGGAGATCCATTTGGGGTGCCTACCAAATCATTCCCGTGGTTATCTTCTACCGACCCTATACAGCAAGCTAAGGATAAAATGGACGCTGCATTTGAGTTTATTACTAAACTAGGAGCTCCTTACTTCTGTTTCCATGATTTTGACTTAGTAGATGAGGCCGACACTATCAGTGAATCAGCAAAAAGGCTAGAAATCATAACCAACTACGCCAAACAAAAAATGAATGACTCAGGCGTAAAGCTACTTTGGGGAACGGCCAATCTATTTTCTCACCCAAGGTACATGAACGGTGCCGCTACCAACCCTGACTTTAAAATAGTAGCCCATGCAGGCGCTCAAGTAAAAAATGCACTAGATGCCACTATTAAACTTAACGGTGAAAACTATGTGTTCTGGGGTGGTCGTGAAGGTTACATGAGTTTACTAAACACCAAAATGAAAAGTGAGTTGGATCATTTGGCTAAGTTTTTACATATGGCTAAAGATTACGCTCGTGCCCAGGGTTTTAAAGGTAACTTTTTCATAGAGCCTAAACCTATGGAGCCAACTAAACATCAGTATGATTTTGATGCGGCTACTGTAATTGGTTTCTTAAGAGAGTATGATCTACTCAATGATTTTAAACTCAACCTTGAAGTTAACCATGCTACTTTGGCTCAGCATACTTTTCAGCACGAGGTACAAATTGCCGGTGACGCAGGCCTGCTAGGTAGTATGGATGCCAACAGAGGTGATTATCAAAATGGTTGGGATACAGACCAGTTTCCTAATAACCTTTATGAAATTGTAGAAATAATGTTGGTGTTTCTACAAGTAGGAGGTTTACAAGGTGGCGGAATTAACTTTGATGCTAAAACCAGACGTAATTCCACAGATCTAGAGGATTTATTTCATGCGCACATAGGTGGTATGGATATTTTTGCTCGTGGACTATTGGCTGCCGATAAAATCCTTACTGACTCTAACTATTCTCAATTACTAAAAGATAGATATTCTACATTTGATAGTGGCAATGGCAAATCTTTTGAAGATGGGAAATTAACATTAGATGATCTGGCAAAAATTGCGCAGTCACAAGGAGAAGTATCTTTGACTAGTGGTAAGCAAGAGCAATTTGAAAATATCATCAACCAGTTTATATAATAGTATGAACGGTTATAATAAAAGCTTTGTAATTACAATAACTTTAGTAGCCACCTTAGGGGGGCTACTTTTTGGTTATGATACTGCCGTAATATCCGGGACGGTAAGCTCACTCCGCAGTTATTTTATAGATCCACTAGGCTACACAGAGCTTAAGGCTAACGCCATGGAAGGCTTTGTAGTTTCCGGTGCTTTGATAGGCTGTATTATTGGAGGCTTGAGCGGTGGTTATTTTTCTGTAAAACTAGGAAGGCGTAGATCGTTAATGCTTGCTGCCATACTTTTCACCATATCCGCTCTTGGTTCATCAGTACCTGAGTTAGGCTTTGGTGAAATTGGTGAAGGCAACTTTTTAGGTCATTTTATATTTTATAGAATTCTGGGTGGTATCGGTGTTGGTTTAGCATCTATGCTCTCTCCCATGTACATTGCAGAAATGGCTCCCGCAGAGAAAAGGGGCAATTTAGTCTCTTGGAATCAATTTGCCATAGTATTTGGCATGCTGGTAGTCTATTTCGTTAATTATTTTATTGCTCAGCAAGGTGATGCTTCATGGCTAAATACTGTAGGCTGGAGATGGATGTTTGCTTCTGAAATAATACCTGCCTTACTATTTTTTGTGCTATTATTTACGGTTCCTTTTAGTCCTCGTTGGTTAGTGCAGCAAGGCAAAGAAGACGAAGCCAGCGCTACTTTACAAAAAATCAATGGCCAAGAAAAAGGGCTGAAAGTATTGAGTGAAATTAAAAACAGCCTAGGTGATAACAAATCTGGCCCACTATTCTCTTATGGGTATTTCATAATTATTATAGGGCTTTTGCTTTCTGTTTTTCAACAATTTGTAGGCATAAATGTGGTATTATATTATGCTCCAGAAATATTTAAAAGTGCAGGAGCAGGTACCAACGCAGCCATGCTACAAACGATAATTGTTGGTGCAATAAATTTAATATTCACTGTAATAGCCATTATAGTAGTAGACAAGCTAGGAAGAAAGCCTTTACAAATCATAGGAGCTGTGGGTATGGCCATAAGCATGCTGATGCTGGGGCTATCATTTACTACATTTAATATGGGCGTATGGTCATTGATTTCAATGATGCTTTATGTAGCTTCTTTTGCTGTTTCTTGGGGGCCAGTAGTATGGGTGCTGCTAGCTGAAATTTTCCCTAATAAAATTAGAGGTAAAGCTATGGCCTTAGCGGTAGCTGTTCAGTGGGTAGCTAACTTCTTAGTTTCATGGACTTTCCCTATGATGGATAAATCCACCACACTAACGGCTATGTTTAACCATGGCTTTGCATACTACGTATATGGTATCATTTCTATTTTTGCTGCCATATTTATGTGGAAATATGTGCCTGAAACGAAAGGTAAGACATTAGAAGAAATGGAATCTTTGTGGAAGTCTTAACTAAGACCAATACTTAATCATAACTTACAAAAAAATAGGGCCTTCATTGCTGAAGGCCCTTATCTATATATCTCAAATTCATCACTATATTAATTATGGAACGTGTATTATAATTATACAGTTCTGATTGAGTATAGATAGTTTGCTAATTAAGAATGTAGCGAAAATTACAGGTTACTAATTCACCACTTTTTATTTTCAATTCAAATGTTCTATCGTTTAACGACCTAATAGCCAGATTATTTGTTTGAATCTCACTTGGATATGGCGTTTTAATAATTACCTTTTGGTTAGACTGCGAACGCAAAGAGAGCGAAACACCTTCTTCAGACCATTCTACCGCATCATAACTTAAGCCATCGCATAATAAACCCCCTTGCAAACTCCCATTGGTCCATTCACCAGGTATAGCCGGAAGTAGGTTTATAGTATTATGGTCAGAGGTAATAATCATTTTTATAATCAAGGCAGGCAAACCACCGCTGATATCCATATTAAATAAGCCTTTTACATTATGATATGATGCGAAGCTATTAGACCAATACTTAGACGATAACCACTTAACAGCATCATATGCTTGAGTACCATTTCCCATATTTGCTGCACTTAACCCTAGTTGCACAAGGCCAAAAGCCATTTCTCCCCCATTTTCCTTTCTACGAAATTCCAACTTCTTGTCTATCAAACGCTCTGCACCAAGAAATAAAATTGAATCGGACAAAATATCATCATCCGCTCCATTAAATAGGCTATAAAGTTGAGATACATGCCTGTGTTCGTAATTTTCTTCAAGGCTATCCACAGCCCATTCTTTTAAAACACCCTCTTCATTTACCATATAATCAGGCATCTTGTCTATCATTTGCTGCCACTTTTTAAGTCGTCTATTTTTTTCACCTATCAACTTACCTGCTTCAATAGCATGTGTTAATACTTGTTTGGCAATCATAATATCCATTGTAGCGTTTACAGCCACTTGACTGTTACTGTTGGCGGGGTTATTTTCAGGGGAATAAGAGGGAGTAAATATCCAATTTCCATCCTCACCTTCTATTAAAAAATCTTCATAAAAAAGCGCTGTATTTTTTAGCCATGGATATGCATGCGCCCTCAAAAATGTAAGATCTTGAGTGTAGTTATAATAGTCGTACATAATGTCTGCCGCCCAGCCTGCTCCACCTGTCCATAAGGAAAGACACCAAGTTTTATTAAAATCAGTAGGCCAGCCAGAAGTGGTAGTATGTGCTGGTAGATTAATACCACGAGCTTTAAACAAACGGAGAGCATTGGTCTTAAATTCAGGCGTAAAATGTTCTAAATACTGAACATACCCTTTCATTAATTCGGGCATATTGCCAGGCATAACTACCGCCATGGCAGACGGAAGATTACCATCATGAGTATAACCAGAACCCCACGGAGCCATCCAATCGCCAGCCCAAACTCCTTGTAAGTTGGGAGGTGACTGCCCAGCACTACTCAAAATATTGTACCTTCCTGCATCAAACACCTGTTCTATCATGGCTGCAGATACCCCTTGCTGATCTGTATTCAGTATTAATTCTTCGCTATTGAACTGCTTTAATGCGGGATCTGCATTAAGATCTAGTTTCATACGACTAAAAATTGAACCATGGATAGTAGCATGGCGCTCAAGCAATTGATTATAGCTTTCAGCCTTTGTATTTAATTCCTTTTTATATGTATCAATTAAAGACTCACTATAATTATAATTCACCCCTAACTTAACTAACAAAGTCACCTGCTCAGCTCCTTCCACATAAATTTTACCCTCCTTAGAAGAAGTCGTACCACCATCTACTATCAACTTACCTACACCTTCATACCCCTGAATACTTCCTGTATACCTTTTCTTAAAACTACTTCTGTAAGTCAACCATTGACCTTGTTCGGTATCAGATGACATTTCGTTAATGTAATTATTGATAAATGACCACTGATTCCATTCTATAGGCCTATGCTGAAAGTTAACAACTACATCAAACCTATGATCCGATTGCATATTTATAACCAAAATGCTATCTGCTCTTGATGCAAATACATTCCTTTGAAATTGACCATTGTTATCTTCCCAAGCTGTTGATGCAACTCCTGTATTGTAATCTACAGACCTCACATAGCGAATAATATTGCCAGACTCCTGTTCTATTTTAACATCAAAAGCTGGCAAAAAAGGCTCTCTCTCATCTACATAATCATTTGTAACCCTCAACTGGGCTGGTATGTCTGCTGCGTGTTGATATTCTCCCTTGCTAATTAACGACCTCATTAGATCGAGCTTTGCTCCCTGATTAATAAGCGAATCCGATTTATGAATGGGCAAAAAAAGGCTTCCATGACTAACTATAATGGTTTCTTGATGTGGATCTCCCATTACTAGAGCCCCCAACGTACCATTACCTGTCAATAGCGCATTTTCCCATTTCACGGCAGGTTTCCAACTTGTAAAACCACGCTCAGGCGATTTAAAAAAGCTATTTTGAGCTTGAGCTGTACTATTTACAATAAAAAATAGCGTTAATAATAAATATATGTTCCTATACCTCATTTAAGAACTATTTAATTGTTATCACTTTAGTTAGTTTAATATCGTCAGAAGAGCTACCAACCATCACCTCCACTTTACCTGGTTCTACTGTAAACTTTTGCTCTTTAACACTCCAATAAGCAAGTTCATCAACCTTTACCTTTATAGTCACTTCTTCGTTATTACCTGCAATAATATTTACCCGTTGAAATCCCTTCAGTTCCATAATTGGCCTTTCCACTTCGGATGATAAATACTTCACATATACCTGTGCCACTTCATCTCCATCAATGCTACCTGTGTTTTTAATCTTAAATTTGATGTTAACAACATCATCAGCTTGCCATACAGTAGGCATCTTCAATGCTGAATATCTAAACGATGTATAACTTAAACCATAACCAAATGCGTATAAGGGTTCTGATTTAAAATACATATAAGTACGGCCATTCCTGATATTGTAATCCATCATATCGGGCAATTGAGATATTTCTTTTGGCCATGTTTGAACTAGTCTACCAGCCGGGTTATAGTTTCCAAAAAGCACGTTGGCTAAGGCACTGCCTGTTTCCTGACTATTATGAGTCATATGTAGAATGGCTGGTAAATTTTCATTACTCCAGTTGATGGCATATGGAAAGCTTGACATTAAAACCATGACAGTATTATGATTTACCGTATAGATTTTTTTTACTAATTCTTCTTCTTCCAAAATGATAGAACGCCTATCCACTGCTTCTTTTCCAAAGCTTTCCGTCTCACATTTTTTCCAACTCCTGTCATTACAATAGGGATGATTCCCTACCACCAAAATCACTTCTTCAGCCCACTGAGCCAAATCGAGCATTGCTTGTTCATTGCTGCTATCATCGATAGTTCTCACCTCTACCTTATCCCCTAGCAATGTTTTAATACCTTCATAAGGTGATATGGAATAAGCAGGAGTACCACTATACCAATCTAGAAAAACCGAATTGGCAGCGGAGCCAATGACTGCAATTTTTTTCACTTTATCGGGGTTTAAAGGCAGCTTACTATTTTCATTTTTCAATAGTACTATACTCTGCTCTGTTACCTCTCTGGCTGCTTTCTTTTGTGCCACCTCTTCCCAAGGTGGTGTGTCGCTATCTCCTATTTTACTATAAGGGACCATAGACTGCGGGTCCCAAAGCCCCAATTTTATCATTACACGAAATGCTCCTCGCAATGCAGCGTCTAACTCCTCTTCTGTAATATAGCCATCTTCAATAGCCTTATTGACAGCAGTTTTATAATCATCTAAAAACTGATTAATACCAGCATGTAACGCTCCTGCGGCAGCTTCGCTTTCATTTTGATAATAATGGTGAGCATTTACCAACATTTTAAAAGCGCCACCATCAGTGCACACAATACCGTTTTGTCCCCAATCATTAATGGTCACCTGTTTTATTACAGGATGAACAGCCATAGGTATACCGTTATAGCCATTATATGCGGCCATAAAGGCCCTTGAACCTCCGTTGGTAATCCCTTTATAAAAAGGTAACGAGTAGTATTCATAAAACAACCTTTCATCAAAAAGAGAATTGGAACTGTCTCTACCATTTTCGTTACTGTTGGCTAAGAAGTGTTTCATTAATGATGCTGTACGCCAATATTTAGAATCTTTTCCTTGTAACCCTTCAATAAAAGCTACTGCCATTTTCGAGGTTAGAAAAGCATCTTCACCGTAACATTCCTCCGTTCTTCCCCATCTGGGGTCTCGTCCCAAATCCGCATTAGGAGCTCTAATTACAAGACCTCCTTTATCATACTTTGCATTTTGAAATATGTACCTTGCTTCTGTACTTTCTATTGTGGCTACCTTATTCATAACCTCAGGGTTCCATGTTTCGGCTAAGCCAATCGCTTGCGGAAAAATAGTGGTATAAACAGCAGTGTCTCCACCCCATTTTGCTGGCCCTCCTAATGCAAGGCCATGAAGCCCCTCTACATGCCAACTTCCTTTTATACCCAAACGCTCTACCTTAGGATTTGTACTCAAGCATTCAACTTTCTCCTCTATTGTCATTAAAGAAAGGGCATTGTCTATTCTTTCTTCAGAAGATAATTCGGGGTTTTGAAATGGATATTGATATTGGGCTTGGAGCTGAAAACAATAAAAGGTAAAACACAAGATAGTAGCCAGAATACATACTGATCTATATTTATCCATGATGAATATGTTTATTCAAACAAAATCAGAGAAAAGTAGTGACGCCAATAAGCGCCCTACTTTTCTCTGATATTATTTAGCTACAATTGTTAATTCGCTAGACTTCAACCCTTCGGAGGTTGCGCTAAGCTTTATATTTCCTTTGCCAGTTGTTGACTTTACAATAACTAAAGCCAAACCATGAAAAGCTTTTCTTTTATTATCTTTAAAAGACTCTAAGCTGGTTTGGTTTCCATTGTCTACCCCAATGATTTGACCTTGTCCTTCAATTTTAAAATTCACAAGGTTATCTGCATTAGGCACTATATTCCCTTCTTGATCTACTATTTTGACCGTTACAAAAGATAAATCTTTATTATCAGCATTTATGGAACTCCTATCAGCTTCTAGTTCTATTTTGTAAGGTGACTTAGCTGTTTTCACTATTTCCTCTGCCACCGTTTTGCCATTACTCCGCGTTATAACCTTCACCTCTCCAGGCTCATACTTTAAGCGCCACATTACATGTAAATCGTCATTTTCTTTACTTTTAATGCCCTTACTTACCCCATTTAAGAATAACTCAGCTTCATCAGCCTGATTGTAATAGGCCCATATGTCAATAGTTTCACCTTCTTGCCAGTTCCAGTGAGGAAATACATGTAGGACGGTATCTTGTGTCCACTCACTTTGATACATAAAATAGCTATCTTTAGGAAAACCAGCCAAATCTACCACTCCAAAATATGAGCTCCGTGATGGCCAAGTATACGGTGTAGGCTCTCCTAAGTAATCAAAACCAGTCCAGATGTACATACCTGACAGGTAATCATGTTTCTTAATAAGTTTCCATGTTTCTTCATGAGTAGAGCCCCAGGGGGTACTTACATTATCATAAGCCGAAACGGTGTTATCGGAGTTACCCTCAGTAAACGTAATATCCCATCTTATGGGCCACCTTCTGATGCTATCGGAAGGCATATCGTAATGTCCTCTAGTGGCCAAAGCGGAAGTAGTTTCTGTGGCTATAAATTTTTCTCCCGGAAAGTTTTCAGGAAATTTCTCAAACAGCTCATGATGATAATTGAATCCTACAAGATCTAACACTCCGGATTTATAAATATTATTATTAGGCTGCGGGTCATTAAGAGCTGAAGTAATAGGACGGGTATTATCTAAAGATTTTACAATTTCACCTAGCTCTTTGGCTATAGTAACACCTGTACTATCCCATTGCTCTGGTATTTCATTGCCAATACTCCATATAAATATGCTCGGGTGGTTTCTATCCCTTTTCAGCAAATCTTGTAAGTCTTGCTTGTGCCATTTTTCCCAATCGTGGCTATAATCAAATTCCATTTTTTTCATAGCCCACATATCAAAGGCTTCGTCCATTACAATAAAACCCATACTATCACATAGCTGCAGCAACTCTGGAGCAGGGGCATTATGCGAAGTTCTAATACCATTCACTCCCATTTTCTTCATTATCTCTAGCTGTCGTTCCATGGCTCTGGTATTTATAGCTGCACCAAGAGCACCTAAATCGTGATGGTTACAAACACCTCGTATTTTCAACTTTTCTCCATTTAAGGTAAAACCTTGCTTTGCATCAAAATTAAAATACCTAATACCGAGTGGACTGCTGTATTGATCTACCTCTACTCCTTCAGCATATAATTTGGTAATGACTTTATACATAAATGGATCTTCGGTATTCCACAAATGTGGGTTCGACACTGCTAAGGAAGTATTATAAAGGTTGGCGCCATCTTTTAATTCAACTGGCTGTTTGCCCGAGCCAGTTACCAACACACCTGCTTGGTCGACTATCTGATGCTCAATTTCTATATTTTTAAAGCTCGAACGGTTATTTATGGTTGCTTCTATTGCCACTTTAGCCAAGCTATCTGTTACCACGGGCGTGGTTACATAAGTACCCCAATGATCTACAAACACCTTATTGGTTTTTACTAACCACACATTTCGGTAAATTCCAGATCCTGAATACCACCTTGAATTTGGCTGAGGACTATTATTGACTTGTACTGCTATTACATTCTGCTCACTGCCATACTTTAAATATGGAGTCAACTCATATCTAAATGAGCTATAACCGTTGGGTCTATTGCCTAGTTTGTGCCCATTAATCCAAACGGTACTGTTTCTATAGACTCCATCAAAATCTATAAATATCAGCCTTGCGGTATCTTCTGGATTAATCTGAAAAGATTTTCTATACCAACCTATACCTCCAGGCAAAGCACCTCCTCCTGTCCCTGCCGGATTATTTTCAGAAAAAGCACCTTCTATACTCCAGTCGTGAGGCAAATCTAACGTACGCCATTGCGAATCATCAAAATCAATAGCCGTTGCATCTAGTGTACTATCAGAAAGAGAAAAGCTCCAATGTTGATCAAAATCAGCCACCTCCCTAGTAGGAGCATCTTGCTTATGGCAACTGACTACAATGAGTAGAATAAAAAAAATTATGGTATTGCGAGTAATACAGCTCAAATTATAAATCATTAGTTAATAGCAATCATTAAAAATTATGGCTGATTAAAACTGCATATGAGTAAACAACCAGCCTTTTAAGTAAGCTCACAAATTATAAACTTCATTGTTAATTTTAGGCAATTATATAGAACCCGGCAGCTTTAACTAAATCATTAAATCGTTTACTCACTGCCGGGGTTCCCCATGAAGTTCTTTGAAAAATCTTATTTCATTTCCATTCGCTATTTGTAATGCCACGAATAGAATTATAAGCCATTAAAGACCTACACTTTATTGTAAAATATAATGAAATACAAACCACTCATCTTTTTCCTCATTGTAGCTAGTTCCAAACCAAATTCCTTTTTCAGTATAGCTATCAGGAAATGCCTTAATCACCTTAATTACATTTGTTGTAGGGTTTAGGCCACTTCCATTATCTCCGTCTGTTATTAAAGAGAGGTTAGCATCTGCAAGAACTATCTCATTAGTTTCTTCATTTATGGTGAATGAACTGGTAGTTTGTGTTCCATTTTGGCTCAAGATATAAGTCTGTACGCCTCCAAATTGATCAAATTGAATATAAGAGTTAGAAGCTGCTGTAGCCCAGTCATCATTCCATCCCCAACTGTAACTATCGGCATAACTAGAGGTCCATCCAATACCTGAAGCCAACCAGTCAATAGGATTACCATCGGCATCAAGCCTCCACACTCTCCCTGAGGATTTGCCTCCGGTTAGCATATTTAATAATTCTCCAGGCTCAAAAGTTGGGTTAAACCCTTCGTCTGGCATTGGAATTTCTGGTTCGTCTTGCCACGCAGAATCATATGACTTAGAAATAAAGTTGTACACCAGCATAGCTTTTCCTTCACCGTCAACATCCTGATCTCTTATTACGCCAAGTCTCAATACATCTTCGTCTAATTCAAAAATTGTATAGTTACTCCAATTGCTTACACCATTGAGGCCGTTCTTAGCGGGCTTATATCCTCTTAAAATGCTGGCATCGTTAATGGTTAAGGTCTTATTATTTACATTAAGAAAGTAACTGCCGTTTTCTGTAATATCACCTTCCATAGGCTTAACAGCTGTAAAGCTTGCAGCTCCTTTTAGAGAAAAGGTCATTACCCCATAGTCTCCTTCAGTCATAGCGTCATTGTCATAAATCCAATCCACACCGGGATCCCATGTCCAGCAATCTTCACCATAGCATCCTGTATCTCCACCATCCCATGCCACATCACCTTCTAAAAGCCAGCCATTGTTTGTACCAAAAAATGTAAGGGGTCCACCAAAGTATTTTCCTTCAGTATCTAACAGCCATTGTTTCTCAAAACCTGGCCCTCCACCTGTTAAATTAGTCCAAAGTGGATCATTTACGTATGATAAATTTCTGGTAGTAATCTCTAATACCACCGTATCAGACAGGGTTAAGCCACTTTGTCCCTCTGCCCCATAAACAAACTTATAAGTACCTGCAAAAGGCAACAGCACAGTATCTTGTACTCTTGTAGATTTTCCTAATGGCGTATACCAGTATGGAATAACTTTTTCGTTATTACTTCTTAAAATGACCATATTCAGGTCAGCCGGATTTTGAAAGATCTCAAAGTTAAGATCATCCTTACTCATCCTATTTCCAAATTCCTGATCATCATCTCTACAGCTCACTAGCGCAGTCCATAGAAACAACATGGTGAATATTATTTTTAAATTTTTCATGATATCTATGTTTAATGAATACGAACTACCAACCTGTATTTTGTTTTAGTACACCATCAGACAATGTAATCTGGTTATATGGTATTTGCTGAAGACCTTTTGTAGCAGGATCGAACGTAATATTTAATGTTGTTGGGGTTCCTCCATTCAGTACTTCTACACCTGACATGCTCAAGGCGCTAGTAGCTACATCCATACCATACCTTAATAAATCCCAGTAACGGATACCTTCAAAAGCAAACTCTAAACGTCTTTCTTTCCTTAAACCATCAACCGTAACGGCCTTTTGAGTAAAGGCATCACCTAGTGCGCGCTGTCTTACCTGATTATAATAATCTTGCGCATTGCCACTACCCAGCTCAGCAGCCATCAGAAGTACGTCAGCATATCTGATAGAGACATAATCTTGAAATTGACCTATCTGAAAATTAGTAGCTCCTAATGCTTCGGCCACACTTTGACCTGCGCTGTTAGACATAGGAGAATATTTCTTTACAAAATACCCTGTATATTCTCTCTGCACCGCTGGGTCATATTCTATCTCCTCATCATCAATAGAAGTTATAGAGGCTACCTTTCTAGTGTCAGCATCATCGTACAAGTTCCATAATTCTGGGTTTACGGTAGCTGCACCCCAGCCTTGACCGTAAGGGTAAGGATTAACATTACGTAACCCGTATAAAACCATCCAGTGGTTACCGTCAGTGTTACCGTCATAATCACTAGTGTAAGTATATTTTACAGCAAATACTGTTTCTTTATTTCCTTCACCTGCATAGTCTGTTACAGAGGCTGCTGGCCATAAAGAGGCGTAATCCTCTACCAACCCTTGTCCACTATTAACAATAACATCTTCTACATAATTCAATGCCTGAGCCTTAGTAATAGTTCCCCCTTGCGTAGGTAAACTAGCTTCGCCAAAATACCCAGTATAATAAAGGAAAACTCTACCTAGCAAAGACTCTGCGGCCCACTTTGTAACCCTACCATCATTAGATCTTGCCCAGCTTTCAGACCAAGCCTCATCACTTAAGTTATCAACAGCGTATTGTAGATCAGTGGCCACCAAAGCATATACATCTTTAGGATCTGCTGGCGGTACGTTTTCTACTGACACCTCTTCCAATAAGGGAATATTTCCGAATAACCTCACCATATCAAAATAGCAATACGCTCTGATAAATTTGGTCTCAGCTGTATATTGTTGTTTCAAAGCCTCATTATCTCCCCAATCAATTCTATCCATATTCTCTAAGAACTTATTACAACGATATATGGCCTTGTAATAAGCGATCCAGTTCTGTTCAAAGATGTTTATATCTGACGGTGATTTGGCAGGATCGAATTCATCTAGCAACTGATAACTAAAGCCATCAGAGGCCCCTGTACCACCAAAACAATCATCCGATAATACTGCTGTAGCAACAGGCAGTCCCACGCCTGCAGCCCAAACCTGTTGTAAGCCATCATAACAACCAACCAACGCTTGTAAACCGTCTTTAGGTGTTTGATAGAAATCCTCCTCCGTTTGCTGCGTTAAAAGATCGGCATCAAGAAAATCATCAGAGCAACTGCTCAATGCCATAATAAGCGCTGTTATTATATATAATTTCTTCATTGATTTAGGATTAAAACTTAACATTGATTCCCGCCATTAATACTCTTGGTCTTGGGTAATACCCCAGATCCACTCCTCTGGCAAAGGTTTGTCCGTAGCCTATTTCAGGATCCATACCGCTGTACTTGGTGAATGTGAATAGGTTTTGCGCAGTTAAATACACCCTTAGTTGGCTAATATTCTCCACCTTAATTAGGTCCGTAAGGTTATAGCCAAGTGTGATATTGTTAATTCTTAAGAAATCTCCATCTTGTACGTAGATATCTGAGAATTGACTGTAATTCCTCGAGTCTTCAGTTAGTCTTGGTAGCGTATTACTAGTTCCTGCTCCATGCCACCTGTCGAGTATCGTTCGTGAATAGTTAGAAAATTTATCTGTTACACTTCTATAAGATTGAACAACCTGATTTCCTGCTACTCCATTAGCGTTGATAGTTAAATCAAAGCCTTTGTAATCTACCGAAATATTGAAACCATACACAAAATCTGGGTTAGGGTTACCTATGTTCGTTTTATCATCGCTATTGATAACTCCATTGCCATCTGTATCTTTTAAAATTAAATCTCCAGGTTCTGCTGTAGGCTGATATAATTCGCCCTCTGCATTTCTATATGCCTGAACATCAGCTTCTGTTTGGAACACACCTCCAGTTTCGTATCCCCAGAAATAACCTATAGGGTACCCTGCCTGAGCTCGGTAAAATTCAGGAGCGTTGTTCCACAACTCATTGGTTTCACCATGAACTGTTTGGTCTCTCGTAGGTATTGATTGTACCTTATTTTTGTTATACGCTCCGTTAACATTTATCGAATAGTGAAAATCGCCTTTTGTTTCTCTCCAACCTAATACAAGCTCTACCCCTTTATTAACTACATTTCCTCCATTGATATATGGTTCATCAGCACCGGCAGTAGCTAGTACAGGAGCCTGAATCAACCAATCTTTAGTAGTTTTCTTGTACCAATCAAAGTTCAAAAACAATCTACTATCTAAAAACTCCGCATCAAAACCTAAATCTAGCTGCTCTGAAGTTTCCCACTGTATGGTTAAATTAGAAAGTCTACTTGGGTAAGCGCCTGGAGTAAGCACACCTTCCTGATTACCAAAGGTATAATTAGTATCACTAGATTTTATAGGTGCTACGTACTGAAAATCATCGATGAAATTGTTTCCATTTTGTCCCCAGCTAGCTCTAATTTTTAAGAAGTCGATAGATGCTGGCGGATCTTGGAAGAAATCTTCGTTAGTCACCACCCAACCTGCTGAGACTGATGGGAAATACCCCCATCTGTGAGATTTAGCAAATTTTGAAGATCCATCTGCTCTGAAAGTAGCATTTACTAAATACTTTTCATCATAGTTATAAATTACGCGACCAAAGTACGACTGAAGCATGCGCTCATAACCCGATCCATTTACCTGCATTCTTACACCATTAGCATAAGTAGTATTATCTAAGTAGGCATATTTTAATGAGTTGAAGACGGAATTGGCATTAGATGCTCCTAAACTTGATCCATTCCATTTTTGAGCTGATGTACCTACCAAAACCTCTACATCGTGAAGTCCTATAAGCTTTTTATAACTAACAGTATTTTCCCAGTTCCATGTTAAATCTTTGCTAGATCCCTGATCTACCACTGTAGTATCGTTATAGCTGTAAAGTGATAATTGATATATAGGTGTAAAACCTCTGGTTTGGCCTGTGGTATTTACCACTCCAAAGTTAGTTCTTAGCTTTAAGTTCTGTATAGGCTCTATCTCTGCATATACATTACCTACTAACTTTTGTGTATTGGTTTCATTTTGGTTATTGTAAACCAATTCAGCATATGGGTTAGCCTGCGATCCCTTATCTATTAATAGCCCATCAGAGTTGTCGTAAAAGTTACCATTTTCGTCATAAACCGGCATTAAAGGGCTTACGTTAAAAGCAGACCTAAAGCTATTAGAGTACTGCCCTTGATCAGCTACTCCATTTTGCTTTATATAACTAAAGGTTAGGTTCTCTCCTATTTTTAGAAAACCATCATATAAAGTATGCTCTGAGTTTCCTCTAAACACATATCTTTCGTAGTTAGAGTAATCTTTACCTCCTACTACTCCTTCTTGCCCTGTGTAGCTTAATGATGTAGAATATACAGATTTGTCATTTCCACCTTGTAAACCTAATGAGTAATTTTCAGTAGTGGCATTGTCAACTAAGATTTCGTCTACCCAATCAGTGCCTTCTCCCATGGCATCTATTTGAGCATTAGTAAAATAAGGAGCAACACCACTATTAATAGCTTGTTCGTTAATAATTGTAGCATATTCCTTTGCATTTAACAGGTCTAATTTGTTCGCAACCGTTTGCACCCCATAATACGCGTCAAATGTTAACTGAGCCTTACCTTCACTACCTTTTTTAGTAGTAACCAACACTACTCCATTAGCAGCTCTGGAACCATATATTGCCGCAGCTGCTGCATCTTTTAAAATATCTATAGATTCTATATCGGCATTATTAAGATAAGATATATCGTTCATAGGAATACCATCTACAATATATAGCGGATCAGAATTACCCACTGTACCTACACCTCTAATATTCACTTTAAAACCCGACCCTGGCTGGCCCGAAGTTGAAGTAATATTTACCCCTGCGGTTTGACCTTGAAGGGCTTGAAGTGCATTGGTATTACTTAGTTTTTCTAAGTCTTCTCCACCTACATTAATAGTAGATCCTGTTACCAATTTCTTCTTTTGAGTTCCGTATCCTATAACCACCACTTCTTGTAATTCTGTAATGTCTTCTTGCAGGTTGACATCTAGGATGGTACGGTTATTAACAGGCACCTCCTGAGTGGTATAGCCAATAAATGAAAAAACAAGTGTTACATCGCCAGATGGTACATCTAATGTATACCCACCATTGATGTCAGAAGTAGTTCCTTTAGAGCTCCCTTTCAAAACAATACTCACGCCAGGAATGGCTTCGCCATCAGCGGTAACCTTTCCCTTTATGGTATGCTGTGCATAAGCCATGCTGCAAAAGCAGCATGACATAATTATAAGTAGTAGTTTATTCATATTCATAAGATTTAATAGTCAGTCATTTAATTAAAGGTTTATGACTTCACTTTATTACTTGCCTCTTAGGGCAGCTGATAAACGAATACCATTTGAGTTAATGACTTTAAATCGGTATTTATATACATGTATCATAATTATATGTGTTAGCGTTTACTTTAATTCTACCTTCATGGCTTTACCAGTATAATGAATCTCTTTGTCCACATTCTGATCAAAGTCTAATGGTTTAGGCATATTTGGTTTTATAGTTATGATTCTTATGGTTCTTTCTTTTAACATACCATCAAAACTGCCTTTTCTGTCTGCTATAGATAGCGTTTTATTGCTGTCATCGTAGTTAAAAGCAATTCTGGAGTATTTACCTTGCTCGTAGTTATAGTTGGTACCTTCATCTTCGTATAGATCAAACTCACCATTGGCACCTTGATAAATATAAAGTGTTAGTGGATCAGCCTTTTTCTCTGAAGTGTATTGAATTTCTGGACCGAACGGAATGATAGCACCTGCTTTTACAAAAATTGGCATTTGCTCATACGGTGCTTGAGCTTCTATGTGCTGTGCTCCTTTATAAAACTCGCCCGAATAAAGGTTATACCAGCCTTCACTTTTTGGCAAGTATACTTCTCTAGATCTGGCCTTATAAGAAGTTATTGGATTGATTAGTAATGAAGGTCCAAACATGAACTGATCATCAATGTTTTTTACGTTATCATCATTGTTAAAATCCATTATTAATGCCCTCATAATCGTATAATCATTATGATAAACATCTCCTGTAATGGTATAGATGTATGGCATCAGTCTATAACGTAGCTTGTCATAAAACACGATAGATTTGTATGCCGGGTGGTCTTCCGGTGCTATGTTAAATACCTCTCTAAAAGGAAACTGTCCGTGCGCTCTATATAAAGGAGTAAAAGTTCCGTATTGATACCAACGTGTATTTAACTCTCTCCAAAGCTCTAATGCTTCACCTTTAGGTTCTGGTCTATCATACTTATCCTCCACAAAAAATCCACCGATATCTGTAGTCCAGTAAGGTAAGCCTGATAATGAGAAATTAAGTCCTCCTGGTATTTGTCTTTTTAACTCATCAAAACGCGAAGAAATATCTCCACTCCAGGTGGCAGCTCCATAATGTTGCAAGCCTGCAAAGGCTGAACGCGTTAAGATAAACACCCTTTGATCTGGTGCTTCTTCTCGCTGTCCTTGATAAATACCTTTTGCATTCATTAAAGAATATGGATTGAAGTACTCGGTAGAATTTCCCAAATAATTTGGAGTCATAAGAGTCTTTCTATGTTCTATTGATGAATTGGACAGGATATCTGGCTCCGTAGCATCTAACCACCATGCATCAACTCCTTTGGTAAACAAGTGCGTGTTTAGCATATTCCAGAAAAGCTTTCTGGCCTCTGGGTTGTAAGCATCATAAAAAGTAGACACGTAACCTTTACCAATCCAATCTTTTTCTCTATTTCTTATGTTCTGCATATATAACAAACCTTTGTCTTTGAGCTGGTTATAAGTATTTATACCCTCGTAGAACTTAGGCCAAACAGAAATCATAAAGTGAGCATGATATTTATCGTGCAACTCTGATATCATTCCTTTGGGATCAGGAAAGCGTGCAGGATCAAACTCTTGACTTCCCCACTCATCTTGCTTCCAGTATGACCAATCCAAAACAATATTATCAATAGGAATATTCCTTTCTCTAAACTCTTTGATTGTAGTCATGATTTCATCTTGAGTTTTGTATCGCTCACGACTTTGCCAAAAGCCCATAGCCCACTTAGGCATTACTTGCGCTGCACCTGTCAATTGGCGGTATCCACTAATCACTTCGTCCATATTCTCTCCCGCCACGAAATAGTAATTAATTTCCTTTCCTGCTTCAGAGGCTAAGCCAAATGTCTCGGTTAAATCTTTAGGAACAGGTGTTAAATATCGAAGTGCAATAAAAGACTGGCCTCCATCAGGAATCCATTCTATTTTTACTGGATGTTTTTTACCTGCTTCCATTTTATGTCTAAAAATAGCAGGTCCAGGATTCCAAGCCTCTCTCCATCTATCCAACAAAAGTTGTCCATCTATCCAAACTTTTACATAACCCGCTGAAGGCAAAAGAAAAGTATGCTCTCCTGTTTTATCACTTTGCATATCTCCTTCCCAAGTGACCTTACCTTTGGATAGATCATACCCAGAAGGCAATGCTTTTAAAGAACCTAAATACTCATATGAAATATGATCTTCTGATTGCACCAAAAATGGTTTCTGACTTGCGTCTTGATAACCGTAAGTAGCTGTTAAACCACCCAAATCACCTTTTTTATCATATAGCTTTAAAGCAGAAAGCTCTTTATAGGGTCTGATATCACCAAATTTAGTGATAGAGTAATTGTCCCAAAGAATACCATACTTCTTGCTAGAAACCACAAATGGTACTACCGCGGTAGAGTTAAACTGTGTGAGGTCTATCTGATACCCTTTGTAATTCATTAACCCTGTTTGATGCTGACCCAAACCGTAAAAAGCCTCATTAGGCTCAGACTTAAAGTACTTCACCAATTTATATTTAGCTTCATTGGCTGCAGGATTATTTACTGTACTTGTATTTAACTCTGACAACAGCTCATTTCCTTTCTTATCATAAAATGAAATAGCTCCTGTGGTGTGATTAACTACGGCCTTTATGGCTTTAGTCTCTACTATTAAATCACCCTTTTTTTCTTCAAAATTCCAGTCCTCAATAGCTCCCTCTTTAATTACTATTAGGCTTGGCTCTTTAGAAAATTCTTTCTTTTCAGATGAAAGCACCTGAATGATCTTATCCGATATTACTCGAAGTTTAACATACTCCAGCTTCTTATTGTCTGCAGTTTTCATCTGCATCACAATTCCGTCTGGCTGTTTATCATAACCTTTAAGAACAGGAGTTTTTTTACTCCATGCTACTAGGCTAACTGTCATTAATATTATTAATATACTCGCTCTAACAATTCTCATTATAAGTCTCCTTTACTCAAATGCTTTATTGATTTATCAATCGATTGCAGTGGCCAAGGTATGAATTATGAGACATTATGAAGGGTATAATTTGTTTCAGATATAGGTCTAATTTGTTAAATACCCGAAATAAAGATTGTTTAAGAAGATTTCTTAATCTCTTTTAACAATAGAACTAAGTAAATGAAATCAGAGCGTTGCACTTAGTAAATAGTTCAAAATATAGGTATAAGCGAGCCTAAATTAGAGAGCACGTTTAATAAACATTGACGAGACAAATTGAGGGTTAAAATCAGTCTTTTGACTTAAATTTTTCTAGATAAGCAGAGGGCGTCATTTCATATTCAGCTTTAAAATACTTACTAAAATATTTACGATTATTAAAGCCCACCTTATAAGCCACTTCCGCTACCGTAAGCTGGCTTTTCTGTAAAAACTGAGCAGCTCTATCCAATCTGATTTTTCTTATAAATTCTGCAGGTGGTTTTCCTGTTAGCGAAACTAGCTTTTTATAAAGGTGCACCCTACTCATGCCCAGCTCATTGCTCAGTAGCTCTACAGAGAAATTAGCATTACCGATATTATCCTCAACTACCTTGATGGCCTTTTGAATCAGTTGATCGTCTAATGATGTTATTTCTATCTCACTAGTTTCTACACTGATTTTCTTAGAAAATGCATGTTGCATAGCCTGCCGCTGAGTAATGAGGTTTTTAATCCTCGATAGCAATATTTCGAAGTTGAATGGTTTGGTAACATAATCATCTGCTCCAATACCTAACCCTTTGAGTTTTTTGTCATCAGCAGTATGCGCAGTAAGTAGCACTACCGGTATGTGAGAAGTTCTGGGATCGCTTTTAATTTTCTTACAAAGCTCTATGCCGTTCATTTCGGGCATAGTAAGATCCGAAACTATTAAATCCGGCAATTGGCTCAAAGCATGCTGCCAGCCCTCCTTACCATTTCTCGCCTCCACCAACTTAAAATGAACTCCTAGGTTTTCTTTGAGATAAAACCGGAAGTCTTCACTATCCTCAACCAACAAAATCAGCGGAGTATCTTCATTATGAAAAATAGGTTGGTGTATTTTTTCGCTAGGCTGTGGCAGGTCCGTTTGTGGGTATATATCTGAAGCCTGACTTTCAACTTCACTAGTTTTAACCGGAATACTAACTGTAAAAGTTGTGCCTTCCCCCAGTTCACTCTCCACCTCTATTCTTCCTCCATGTATGTGTACAAAATCTTTGGTTATGGATAGCCCTATACCGCTTCCTTGGTTAACCACACTGCCGGGGGTATCACTTCTAAAAAACCTATCAAATATACGTTCTTGCTGCTCTTTGCTAATTCCTATCCCAGAATCGCTAACTGATATTACAATTTCTTTAAATCCATCATTTAGCTCGTTACTCAATACTTTAACCCTAACAGCGCCATACTCAGGCGTGAACTTAAAAGCATTAGACAGGAGATTGAATAAGATCTTCTCCAATTTATCCATGTCAAATGAAGCAAAAAATTCTTCTGCTGTATTTTCAAATGACAAGGTAATGTTTTTATTCTCAGATAAATCCGAAAAAGAATATACAGCCTCTTCTATAAAAGCTATAATCCTTCCTTCAGAAGGATGAAGGCTAATGGTGTCAACCTCCAGTTTTCTAAAATCTAAAAGTTGATTTACTAAATTAAGTAACCTTCTGGCATTACGGTATATGAGTTGAAACTGCCTCTTTTCATCTTCATCAGATGCCTGTAACAACTTCTCAAGAGGGCTTAGTATTAAGGTAAGAGGTGTTCTAAACTCATGACTTACATTAGTAAAAAATCTTATTTTTAGTAAATCTAACTCATGGCGTTGCTGAGCTTCTCTCCTCTCCTGCTCTATATCAAACTTTGCTCTTTGCCTTTTAAGCATCATTCCCCTCACCAAATAGAGCACAGCTAACACTACTATCACGTAAAAAATATAGGCCCAAATAGTTAACCAAAAAGGAGGTAATACCTTTATTTTTATCTCTATGCCATTTTCACTCCATAGCCCATCCTGATTGCTCGCTATTACTTTAAAAGTATACTCTCCTGCATCTAAGTTGGTATAAGTTACCTTACGCTCTTCCCCTCCTAATCGCCAAGTTTTATCAAACCCTACTAACTTATATTTATACCTTATTCTATCGCCATGTAAATAATTTAATGCTGCATATTCTAATGTAAATACATTTTCATAATGCTTGAGTGTGAGCATGTTCATATAAGGCAAGGCACGCGGCAGTAAAATTCTGCCATTCTTTTCTTCTCTGACTTTAACTTCATTGTTAAACAAAGAGAACCCAGTAAATACTAAATGCGGCAGTTGTTCTTCCAGTCCTAAATCATCAGGATCAACAATATTAAACCCATTGGGGCCTCCAAAAAACAATTCCCCCGATTTGGTTTTGTAAGCTGCATTTTCATTAAATACCTTGCCTTGTAAACCATCTGTTTCATCGTAGTTGACAATCTTTGGCCTTCTATACTCTGTTTCAGGTTTAAAAATAATATGCGCTATGCCATTAGGGGTGCTGACCCATAAATTGCTAGTGTCATCTTTTATAATGTTCAGGATAGTATTATGCGGTAGTCCATCTTCAGTGGTATACAACCTATACATTCCCCTTTCTGGCGAATATAATTGTAGTCCTTCTTGAGTACCTACCCACATTTGTCCATTATCACCAGCGCAGAGGCTTATTACCATGCTATTTATAAGCGTATTGCTTTTTTCAGGCTGGCTTATCAAGTTACTTACCGTTGAGTCTTTTAGGTTAATAATGTCAATGCCATCATTTCCTGCAAGCCACATATTGCCTCTATCATCTTCCTCTATTGCTGCAATATACTTCTCAATAAAATGTGAATGGTTTTTAAATTCTTTACCTTGATAGTGTACAAAACTGTCAGACAATGAATCATAGCGTTCCAGTCCTTGCGACAACGTTCCAACCCAAATCACTCCTTCATGATCTTGGTATAATTCCCAAATATTATTATCAGCAATAGAATTAGCATCACTGGGGTTGTGCTGGTAATGAACAAACTTTCCATTTTCAAATCGGTTCAACCCGCCTAGGTAAGTTCCGATCCATAAACTACCAGATCGATCTATCAATAAACTAACTATCACATCGCTACTGATAGAGTTAGGGTCTAACGGGTCATTTTTATACTGCTTATATGTTTGTGTTTCACGGTCATAATAAATAAGTCCACCTCCATTAGTCCCTATCCATAAATTGCCTTTATCATCTTCAACAAACCTATTGATATCATCAAAAGGTAAACTCGAACTTTCAGATATTAGATGCCTATAATGTTTAAAACGCTTAATATTAGGATGATAATAATTAACCCCATTTTTGTAGGTACCTACCCAAATAATTCCTTCATCGTCTTTATACAGATAGTAGATACTGTTATGTGACAAGCTATTATCTACTTCGTTGTGATGCTCAACGTATGTAACAGTTTTATTCTCTACATTAATAATATTTATACCGCCATGATCTGTACCAACCCAAAGCATGCCTGGTGATTCTTCCACTACTCCTCTAACGAAATTATTATTCAATTTTATTCCTGCGGTAGACTTCGAATAATGAGATAACTCGTGGGTAATCGTATTAAAGCAAAATAGCCCTATACTATTATTAGGCTGATATATCCACAAGTTATCATTACTATCAGCATACATCTGATAATTATATTCATCACCATTGAAATACATGGTTAGTGGCTTATAACTACCAGTTACTTGTAAAGAGATGTTGCTTATACTTTCTATAATTCCGTTGGTATGTATCACCCATACTGTGGAATCATTAGTTTTAGTTAATGCACTAACATCATCACTTACAATGGTGGTTTTGCTTTGAGAAGACCTTAGGTTAATAGATGTATTGTCTTGTTTTTTATACCTTGTAATGCCTCCACCATGGTTTAAAAACCAAAATTCGGTATCAAACCTGATGATATTAGTGACAGAATCATTGGGCAATTTGTATAAATGTGCGTATTCACTCACATTATGGTTAAAATCTTTATGAACAGGATCATAAATATTAATCCCATCAAAAGTTGATACCCACACATTTTGTTCAGGGTCTTCGAAGATGTTAGTTACATCATTTGTAGATAAAGATGTGCTATCTCGAGGGTCATTTCTATAAGTGGTAATTTTATATCCATTGTATAAGTTCAAGCCTGTAATATTGCCTACCCATAAAAATCCTCTGCTACCTTTAAATATGCAATTTACCTGGCCATGTAATAGACCATCATTCACATTTAAAGACTCAAACTTATAAGGTACAGGAAGTTGAGCTATGGCTAACTGGCCAATAGTCAAAAGTGAAAACAAAAAATAGAACTTAGTTATTAACCATCTCACACCTACTAATTTATTAAAAAAATTAATATGATTTAAACATGTTCATAACACATCATAGTGGTTAGATTATTACATCTGTCCAATTATTAAAACCGCCTATGATTATGTACCAGATTTAAAGGTACACTTTACACTTGAAACAACGCAAAATGATTTTTCCATTTTTAATTACTTCTACTTCACCCGAGAAATAATAGAATTTTAATAACTTAATTCTTTAAATTATTTTTTCGGCTTATTATATTGTACATATTTTTTAAATGATGAACAGCATGTTGAAATCGTTTTTAACCTACTTTTTAGTTATACTATTCCTTTCGTGTATCTCTTGCAATGAAGATGAAGGCACTAAATTGATAGGAAGGTGGCAATTAAGCTCCACCGTAACTACTGAATGCGTTAATGAAGCCCACAACGGAACAAGGGAGTGTGATGCTATTAATTGTCCAATTTTGGTAATTAAGGAAAACAATATTATCACGCACAATAAAGGCGGAATTACTTATCAGGGCAGTTATCAAGAAGCAAACGATACTATAAGAATCTGCTTAACTGTTGATAATAACACTGGCTCTACATCGTGCTTGATCAGCAGATTTATTTTAGAGAATAATAAGTTTGTGATAGAACAAGATGTGGAAGGAGGTTGTCATGAAGAGCTTACCTATGAGAAAATTTAACTAGCTAGAATAACTCAGTAAATTTTCTCACAGCGAGTGCTCATTATTACAAATAACGCTTAGGATTCTTTCTTTCCCCCTCCAAAGCTATAGGCCATTCCAAATGTACCTGTAAGCGGGTTCTGTAACTGTATTCCATTTACTTCTTGGTAAATTGGAAACTGTATTTGTAATGCAAATCTTAATCTTTTCAAAAATCCATTAGGCACGTAATAATTAGTACCAAAACTAGCATCTAATTGCGTTCTTCCAGAGTTAAGGCTGTTGTTAATAATATAATCTTCATCACCCATCTCTTCATCAGTTCCCTTTATTCTACCAATACTTTTATAATTCAGACCTGCTGAAAAACTAAAATGATGAGAGGCTTTTATCGCTAACCAGGTGTTGAAATCAAAATCATAACCTAGTCTATAATTAAAAGCATTGTAACCCTTTCTTAATTTAAAAATATACTGAGTCCCGAAAGAAAGAACATTTGACTGCGTAATATAAGTTGTACCAAAAAATGGATCTAATGTACCACTACCTAATTGCATGTCATAACCAAACTTACGACCGCTATCTTCTTTATTAATCTCACCAGCCGGAGAGCTATATCCAACTATGGCATTCATTTTTGTAATGAAGAAACTATTTAAATATCACTTAAAGCAATTTCACCTCTGCCCATTTTTAAAATAAATTAATCTTTTTTCAAATCGCTTAAAATATTTTTTTCCATCGTGCGACTTAATAAGTATAAGCGCAATAAGGAAACAATTTGTCAGTTTCTTCCGGAAGTCATTGGCTTAACATTAAAAGTTAAAGCAATGCCAACAATGAACAAGTGGTTAGCTAACACTATGGTTAGTATACTACATAATAAATTTATTAAAGTTGAATTAGTTGAATATACCCAACTCAGCAATGAACTAGTACAGATGAAATTTGAAGGCCCTATTTCTACCTTAAAATATTCACCTGGTTATGCCATAGCACTAAGAGTAAGTGAAAGAGACTTCAGAAATTATACCCCATTTAATTGGGATACCTCTTCGGCTACTTTTGAGTTAATAGTACATAAACATGGAAATGCTCCTGGTGCCAACTTTGTTACCGACATACATGTAGGTGATGTAATAGAAATGCTAATTCCAAGAGGAAAAGAAGTTTTAAAAGAAAATATTAAACATCAAAGGATCATTACAGATGAAACAGGAATTGGTCTATGCCTTAGTTTTAATTCAAGTATGAATGAAAACTCAGAGCTTACTTCAATAATTGCAGCCACAAGCGAAAACATGCATGCTATCCAACACCTGCCATTAAGTAATGTCTATATAGTGGATAAAGAAAATGTCAACTGCTACTTGGAGCCAGCAGTAAATAGTGCTATGAAAAATATTCTATTTGATGCCCCTTATTTTTATTTGACAGGCGGAGCCCAGTTGATACAGCACAGTTTAAAAGTGGTAAAATCAATTGGTGTAAATAAAAACCAAATATACACTCACCCCTACTGGGCCAAAGGAAAAATTGGTCTATAAAACGCTACATCATTATGTTACAAGCCATATCACTCGTAGAATCCCCTCTGCACCAGCAAGATAGCATCAGCAAAGGTTTAATCCTAATACCAGATTTTAGCGGTTTTACCGAATTTGTAATGAATCAACCCATGGAAAGAGGAAGGTATATTACACAGCAACTCTTAAACACCCTAATGCATAACAATATTCTTGATTTAGAGATATCGGAGGTGGAAGGAGATGCCATATTATTTTATAAGTTCGGCATGGCTCCCCGATTTTCTGAAATTATGAAACAAGCCAAGCAAATGGAAGCTGCATTTGTTGAATGCATACACAGACTAGAACAAGAGTTGACTACTGCTATTAATCTGTCTCTTAAATTCATCGTGCATTATGGAGAATTTTGTGAATACCAAGTAGGCAACTTCACTAAGTTGTATGGTAATACAGTTGTAGAGGCACATCAATTACTAAAATATCGTTATGTAAAACATTTACCTTATATATTATTTACCCAATCTTATTTACACTCCATTAATGACAATGAGCATACTACTGTAGAACCTGAGAAATCTCCAAGTTCTCCTCCGGTAGGGTTTATTCATTATTTAAAATAAGCCCATGTTAAACTTACTCACCTGTAATTAAATGCCAGAGCATAATACTCTATATTTACATAAAAGTAATTCCTAAAGACATTATGCTCAGAATTCAACATATCAAACTACTATCTGTTTTAATTCTAATATACACCATTAGTCTTTCTACTGCTAAGGCGCAGAACAACGAAGAAATTAAAATACTCTTTGTTGGCAATAGTTTTACTTATTACTGGAATACACCAGAAATGGTAGAAGCTCTTGGTAAAGCCATGGGTGTTAATATCAATGCTCGCCAATCTACAATACCCGGCATTAATCTTAAGCAACACTGGAATAGCGAATGGAACTCTAAAACCAGAGAGTTATTAGAAAAAGAAAAATATGATTATGTAGTACTGCAAGACCACAGCTTAAGTACTTTGGAAGCTGCGGAAAGATTTGAAGAGTATACCAAAAAATTCATTGACTTAATAAGGTCAAAAGGAGCTAAACCAATATTATTCATGACCTGGGCATATGACAGCAACCCTTTAATGCAGACCCAGATTACTAAAGAATATGAAAAAGTAGCGGAGAAAGAAAAAGTTGGGGTTGTTCCTGCAGGAATAGTATGGTCCAAAGCAAGAACTATAAGACCTTCAATAAAACTATTTTTTGACGATAAACACCCAACAGTTATTGCTGCTTATATGAATGCTCTGATGTTTGTGAAGTTTTTCACAGGAAATTCAATACTAGATTTACCAGAAACTTTAACTATCACTAATAATGGTGAAACACTTTATTTGTCCCATATTACCAGAGAAGATGGTAAATTTATCCGCCAATTAGTTAACGAGTTCAATTTTAAGACGTTAAAATAGGTAGTCCAAATCAGTTAATCTTTAATCTCCTTTAAAAATCACTATCTATAGTACTATTATTACTAGTGATATAAATTCCTGATATATAGCGATTGTAAGGTATCACTAGAGGGTATAGATTTGCATTATTTAGAATTAATCTAAATAATGAAATATTTAATACTCATAACCTTATCAGCATTTGCACACTTAGCCATAGCGCAAAGCTCTATCCAATTTATAGATACAGAAACAAGGCAACCAGTAGGCTCAGTGGCTATTGAGGTAAACACCCCTACAGTAGATTCTGCCTTATTTATAGTCACTAACAAATTAGGAAAGGTCAATATACCTTTTGCCCCACCATATCATATTAAAGCCAGCCATATTGGTTATTCACCAATTGATACCAATATATCTGACCGCAATACAGAGATACAATTAACTCCTTTAGCTCAGTATTTGGATGATGTTGTAATTACAGGTCAGCATCTAGAAACTTCAATAGACAATTCCATCTATCAGGTTAAGTTAATTGATAAAGAGCGAATAGCCTCCCAAGCTGCAGTATCATTGAAAGAAGTACTGCAAACACAACTCAATGTACAATTTAGTAGAGACAATGCCTTAGGAACATCAGGCATTAGCATACAAGGGCTAGCAGGACAAAACGTTAAAATCTTATTGAATGGCGTTCCTATTAGTGGTAGAAGTGGCGTAGCCAATGAAATAGACCTGAATCAAATTGATCTATCCAACGTAGAGCGCATAGAAGTTATAGAAGGGCCAATGGCTGTTAATTATGGTGCTGATGCTATAGCCGGTGTAATTAATATTATCACCATTAAAAAGCAAAAACATCGATATGAAGCCACTATTAACTTGCATGAGGAGACAGTAGCTAAGGACTATAGTCTCTTTGATGAAGGTATTCATAACCCATCTATCAACCTAGGAGCACAATTATCTGATAAACTATATGCCAGGCTCAATAGTAATTTCAGAAAGTATGGAGGTTGGACTGGAGACCTACCATACAACGAACGTAACAAAATGTGGTACCCAAAAGAACAGTGGAATAATGGTGCACTAATTCAATTTCAAAACAACAATTTAAAGCTATTTTACCAAGCCACTTCACTACACGAAACCATCACCAATTTAGGAGAAGAAGTGATAACGCAGCTTTATGATCCTCAAGCTACTGATGAAGAATACAAAACTGAAAGGTGGACACATCAAATTCAAGGTGATTATGCATTAGGCAAAAATGCTATTCATACGGTGATTTCATTTAGCGACTATGAAAGACATACTCACCAGTATAGAACCAACTTAGCCACTAACGAAAAAACAGATACTAACCCTGATGAACAGGATACCATTTCTTTTAAAGACATATATACTCAAGCGTATTACACCTACAACAAGCATAAAAATTGGAGTACTCAGGTTGGTGCTGAAGCAACTTTTGAAAACGCAGAAGGCACCACGTTAAATGATGGAGAAAAGGAAATTCACAATTTAGCTGTATTTACCTCTACAGAGGTAAGCATCAATGAAAAGTTAGGTTTAAGGGCAGGCATAAGGTTCAACTACAACTCTCAATATAAAACCGCTCCCACTCCATCTGTAAATATAAAATACACCCCTATACAGCGCCTGCACATAAGAGCCGGCTATGGAAGAGGATACCGAGCACCTTCGTTACGAGAACTTTACCATGAATTTATAGATAGCAATCATAATATACTTGGCAATAGCGAATTAGACCCCGAACATTCACATCATTTTGATTTAAATGTTGAATCTGATTTAGGTCAAAAAGGGATTAGTTTAGGTGTAAATGGCTTTTACAATGTTATCTACGATCAAATAGGATATATCACCCCTTCGGACAATAACCCCGATATGGTTACGACTTATAGTAACATTTCTAAGTACAAAACATTAGGTTCTAACCTCACCTTCTCGTGGCAACATCACTCGCTCAACATGAGCTCCGGACTAGGGTATATTGGCAGGTATCAAGAGCTTTCAGAAGACTATAGCGTAGATCATTTTTTGTATAACTTCCAAGCTAACACTAACCTCAGTTATAAGCTCAAACCAATAGACTTAACCTTAAGCGCTTATTACAAATACAACGGCAAGTACAAAAGTTATTTTGCCACCATAACGGACGAAGGCAATACTGATCCTAAAATAGAATCCAGGGATGGTTATCATCTACTAGATATTACTATTAGCAAGCCTTTATTTAAATACGCCACACTCACATTGGGGAGTAAAAATATTACAAATACAACATCTGCTAAAAACAACTTTTCATCCTCAGATGCCCATAGCGACAACACTGGCCAAACCTCTATTGGATACGGTAGGTCTTACTTTTTAACAGTTAAACTTCATTTACATTCAAATAAATAATTATGATTAAAATAAATACTTATTTTAAAATTGCATGCTCTGCTTTAGCAATATTTCTGCTAACATCATGTGGAGATGATGATGACAGCACATCACCCGCACCTATAACGGCTAACTTCTCTAGCACCGATGCCGGCATCAATGATACTGAGCCTTTGGAGGTGAAAATCATTTTTTCTCGTGCTGTAAATTTTGATGGTAGCATTGAACTTTCTTTATCTGACACAGATTTAATTTATGGTGAAGACAATGATTTCTACACAGACCCAGCTACGGTTGACAACACATTAACTTTACCATTTGTATCAGGAGACCAAGAAGTTAGCTACTTGGTATATGCTTCATCTAACTTACAGATTGAGGAATCTCATAAACTTACTTATGAAATTCTTTCTACTAATGACAATTTTAGCATTGGAAACAACAGCTCTATTTCAATAGAATTTTCGGAAAATTATACTTCTCAAGAAGGCGTGTTGTTACTTAATGCCGGCAGTGACTTCTCTAATCAGGTATTTGCTGACTTTAGTAAAAACACCACTAGCACTGTTTCTGTAGAATCGTGGGACTTAGGCTTTTACTCAGGAGAGAGCAATAATGTGCTTCTTAACGGTGCAGGATATGTAATGGCAAGACCAATAGATAAAACAGACCTCACCGCAGTTACCAGTGATGATACCGTGGGCTTTGCTACTCAAATGGTAGTTCCTAATTACATGTCTACAGATGCCAGCCAGTGGATAGATGATCAAAGTGCCGACCTCTCTAAAACTGCTTTTGGAACCATATCTTCGTCAGAAGAAAATGCTACGGTATTTATCGTTAAAAGAGATGGAAACAGCCGTAACTGGAAAAAAGTTAAAATTTTCAGCAATGCCAACACTTATACTATCCAGCATGCTGACATTGATGCTACAACATTTACTACAACAGAAATAGCAAAATCTAGCACACATGACATCATCCCATTTGACTTAGATAAAGGGGTAAACACTGAAGTACCACAATCAGATAGCTGGGATATTATGTATAGCAAATACTCTTTAAGATACCCATATCAAGGAGGAGAAATTGTTTACGGATTCTTAGACTATATTGTTATAAATACTGGTAATGTACAAGTAGCGTCAGTAGAAGTTACAGAACAGGTTACTTACGACTCATTCAGTAAAGCTGATGCCGCTAGTTTACAATTCAATTACGCAGCTAGTTCTATAGGTTCTTCATGGAGAGAAACTCGTCCGTCTGCACAAGTACTAAAAAATATATTTTACGTACTTCAAGATTCTAAAGGAAACTTCTACAAAATTTCATTTGAGTCTATGACCAATAATGAAAACGAAAGAGGACATACATCATTAAAATATAAGCTTCTTCAATAATGAAAAAACTCCTTTTAATTACATTATGCGCATTTTCCATTAAAGTATCTGCGCAAAACAAACAGGACGTCAGCTCCATCAAAGCCATGTGTGGGTGCTACCGTGTAAGCTTCAATTTTGCAGAGACCTTCTCTCCTGACTCAGCTTATACCTTTCATGCCAATTACCAAGCCGAGGCCTTAGAGTGGGTAACCTTAGCAGAAGAAGATAAGAAGAAACTATCGCTCCAGCACTTGCTAATAGTGAACAAAAGTATGGTGATTAAACACTGGAGACAAGACTGGCTTTATGAAAACGAGGCATTGTATGAATATGAGAAAGACAAAACCTGGAAAAAGGTAAAGCTAACTCCAAAGCAAGCCAAAGGAACATGGACTCAAAAAGTATATCAGGTTGACGATGGTCCTAGATATGAAGGCGTAGCCTCTTGGGTACACCTCAATAACAAAGATTATTGGGAAAACACCACGGATGCTCCTCTACCTAGAAGAGAATACACTAAAAGGCACGACTATAATGTTATGGGACGTAAAACCCGTCATGAAATCATAGAAAATGGCTGGATTCATGAGCAAGATAATGCTAAAATATTGAGAGAAGATAATAACGACACAGTATTAGCATATGAAAAAGGCATGAATTACTACACCAAAGTAGATGATCAAAAATGTAGTGCAGCCAAGGAGTATTGGGATAAAAACCAAGAATACTGGGCGTTAGTTAGAGCTACTTGGAATGACATTTATGAAAAGCAAGATGTGCTAAAATTAAAAACTAAAGTCGAAAATGAATTTCTATATCAGAGATTGTTCGATTTAGCATCTGATTATAAATCAGAAAACAAAGAAGCTTCTAAAAAAGCTATACTCGAGGCAATTACGCCTTTTATAATTCAAGCCGAGCCATTGGCTCAACAATAAAACCAAAAGTCCTCATTAGCCAGCAAGTATTAGGTTGCTGGCTAAGCGAGGCACTATCCAAATTCTATACTACTCTACGCCTTCCCACCACGCATTAAAAGTAGCAGTTTCATCATCAAGATTTACTAATTGCCCTATAATAGGCGTAATCATGGGTATATTATAACCTTCTGAAGCATTGAGCTTTTTTAATTCCTTCAGTGGTTCGTCCCAAGCGTGCATAGCTAATGCGAACTTGGACGAGTGTACTGGAAATATTCTTTTTGCCCCTAAGTCTTTGGCCGCCATTAAGGTTTCATGCGGCAACATATGAATAGCATGCCATGCTATGTTGTACTGTCCGTTTTCCATAAATGCTAAATCAAACGGGCCATACTTTTCTCCTATATTTTTGAAATGCGTATCATAACCACTATCCCCGCCTATGTATACTTTTTTTGTAGGTGTTTTCAATACATAAGATCCCCATAAAGTATTGTTTCTTTTAAAGCCTCTGCCAGAAAAATGCCTTGTCGGTGTCATATATATATCAAAACCGCTATCAAACGTAACGCTCTCATACCAATCCTTTTCCTCAATTTGTTCTTCAGAATAGCCCCATCTTTCAAAGTGAGCCCCTACTCCTAATCCACAAATCACATGTTTTACATGGTCTTTCAGCTCTTTGATTGTCTCATAATCTAAGTGATCGTAATGATCGTGGCTTATAAACAAATAATCAATATCTGGTAAATCACTAACCTTATATCTATCTGTGCCAGCAAATGCCTTTACTGTACCCGGTACTGGAGAGGCACTCCCACTAAATACAGGATCTACTAAAATTCTTTTGCCATCTATCTGCATAAAATACGATGAATGCCCAAACCAAACCAACACATTATCTGACTCCTTAAGCGATTTAAGATCCTTCTTGGTACTAGGAATAGTATCCTTAGGCTCTTTTCTAGGCATTTTTTTAAATAATTGATCGCTCAAAATACCCATCATAGAATAGCCTTCGGTAAGCGTAGGTGTATGACTTTTATTCTCAAAAACACCCGCTTTAAAGTGTGATGAAGCCTCCATTGCTGCTAACCTTTTCCCCTCTGGCTTACCTCCAAATTTTGCTTGGCGCATATAAAAAAAAGTAATAGCAGCTACTATTACTACGATACTAAATAATACAATCATCATCCATTTAAAAAACTTAAAAACTCTTTTCATCTTATTTACATGTTAGCTGCCGCCTTAATATCTGCCACTTCAAGCACATTTTTGCTGTATTTATTTTCTACTACATTGATCATAGCCGTTCCTATTTCTTTAATAGTACATGCAGGAAAGAATAACTTCATTACAGGATATAGTACTTTGATGTATTTGTTATAACCTCTAAACTGTTGCTGTTCTGGGTATGGTTTCATAAGGCCCGGGCGGAAGCAGAAAACACTTTTAAATGGTAATTTCATTAAAGCATTTTCAGTTTTACCCTTTACCCTTGCCCACATAGCTTTGCCTTTTTCAGTACTATCAGTGTGTGCCCCAGAAACAAAATTGAACACCATATGATCATTTTGAAGTACTGCACGTGCAAATACCATGGTTGTATCATACGTAATTTGATGATATTCGTTTTCTGTTAGCCCAACAGCACTTTTGCCCGCGCAGTAGAAGCAGGCATCATACCCTTTAAGTTGAGGATCGGAATCAGACAATTGCAAAAAATCCTCTACAATATAATTTCTTATTTTAGGATGGGAGTGGTCAATAGGTTGGCGGCTTACCATCAACACTTCTGTAATAGAAGGGTGATTAAGGCAAGTCAGCATCACACCCTCTCCAACCATACCGGTTGCTCCTGTTATTATTACTTTCATAATTTACATCATTTGACAAGTAAAATAACTGGTAAAAAAATTAAGTCACTTTGTTGTACAGCTCAATCTGTAATAGCTGAATAAATAATTTTACAAATGGACTTTTGAAACGATACTACTAAGCAGTAGTTAAAACAGAGGCTACTTTATCTTGAATTTCTTTAAGTGAAAACGGCTTTTCCAAGTATGCATCGGCCTGAGCATCGGCTGCTAACTTCTCAATATCTTTACTAGCCGTAAACAAAATAACTGGTACTATATGGTGCTCTGGATGATTCTTTACTAGCTGAGTAGCTGCTACACCTCCTATTTCCGGAATCCAATTATCCATAATAATCACATTTGGAGAATGCTTTTCTATTTCTTCTATTACATAATCACACCTATTATTAGTAAATACATTAAATCCTTTACTTTCTAATATGTGCTTACATATCTCCAAGATATCTTCATCATCATCAAATACCAGAATGGTCTGCTTCATGTGGCTAAATTTCCTCTGTTAGGTAGCTAATAAACAATATGCTTTAATTTAAAATCTTATCACTATTGTGAAAAAATGATTATTACAGCGTGTAATAGGTCATTTATGCTTATAACATGAGTAGTTGAAAAAGGTTATCATTTTTTTTAAGATTTAATGGGCAAAGTAAAATAAAAAGTAGAACCTCGGCCTTCTTCACTCTCTACACCTATTTTACCATCGTGCCTTGTAATGATCTCTGTGCAGATATAAAGTCCTAAACCTAGCCCTTGAAATTGCTTAGAAGTTTTCTCTACCCTAAAAAATCTATCAAAAATAAAGGGTTTCTTGCTTTCGGCTATACCAATGCCTTTATCTGTAACTGATATCTTTATCTCTTCTTTTAAATGACTTATCTCTACCGTTACCGAATTAGATCCTGGGGAGTATTTTATTGCATTAGAGAGCAGGTTACTCACCACTTGCTCTAACCGTGTTTTGTCTCCGTAAATAGGTGTTTTAAGATCACCAACTATATCTATGCAGTGTTTTTTAGACTGAACAGCAAACTGCTCCACACAGTCTTCTATAATATCACCACAAGTAATATGCGCAAAAGAATAAGCCAATTTCCCTGATTGTATCTTTGAAACATCAAGCAAATCATTGATAAGAGTTGTTATTTTATCTATTTGTAAATTGGCCTTATTCAAAAAATATTCGGTCATATCATAGGCTTCATCAGCAAGAAATTGTTGAATAATCTCAATACTTCCTTTAATACTAGTCAAAGGTGTTTTTAACTCATGCGAAGCAATTCCTATAAACTCATCTTTTTGGTGCTCTAGCTCTTTAATTTTGGTAATGTCTCGTGAAAATGACACAATCATTTCTATCTGTTTACCCTCACCATATATCGGTACCACGAGGACATCCCACCACTGGAGCTTATCTTTCACTAATTCGCGCACCCCCTGAAAATGTCCCACATTTCCATTCTTTGCCATCAAAAAAGCCTCTTCTGCTGATTTCATATACGCTCCTGACCACAGCTCCAGCCAGTTTTTACCGTCCAATTCGTGGATGTCCTCAAGTTTTAAGGCTTCGAGACCATGCTGATTAACAGATAAAAGCCTACCCTCTGTATCTATGGCTTTAATGATATCTGGCGAGCTCTCCAACAGCGCTTTATTATATTGATTTGTTTTTCTCAGCTCCTCTTCAACATCTCGTAAATCGGTAATATCAGTATTAGTTCCGAACCAATTAGATATTCCTCCTTCTCTATCCTTTATGGGAATAGCGCGCGATAAAAACCATCTATATGTGTTATCTTTATTTAGTAATGGAAATGTATCTTCCCAGGTTTCTCCCGCCTCTATAGCCTGTTTTAGCTTTGCTTCTACCTTCTTGCTATAATCTGGATGAATTAATGACAGCCAATGCCAAGATTGTGTTTCGTCAAATGTCTTTCCTGTAAATTCATACCACCTATTATTAAACCATATCACTTCCCCTTTATCATTAGTTCTCCATACTAGTTGGCTAATGTTATTGGCTATCATATGAAAACGCTCTTCGCTTTCCTTTAGGTCATTTTGAAACTTAATAACAGGAGTCATATCAAATATAGACCCCACCATACGTATAGGTTTTTGAGCCTCATTATACATTACAAAACCTCTATCTAAGACATGAGCCACTTCGCCATCAGCCTTTTTAAACCTATATTTTACCGACCAAAAGGTTTCATGATTTCCGGTAAGCTTTGATATAGCCCTTTCGATTTCCTTAATATCTTCTTCATTCACCCTTGAACGCCACCATTCATATTTGCTCTCGCCTTCACCATGCTTAAAGCCAAATGACTCATAAAGGCTTTCATTCCACCACACGAAATCCTTTTCCATATCCCAATCCCATACAATATCACGTGTAGCCATGGCCACCATCTTTAATCTGGCATCACTGTCCTTCAACCGCTCCTCTACCATCTTCTGTTGATGAATATCGGTATTGGTTCCAAGCCAAATTTTAATTTTACCTTGAGCATCATATAAAGGCATGGCTCGCCCCAAAAACCAGCGATATTCGCCATCGTACCTTCTAAGCCTATACTCTATTTCGTATGGCTCACCACTATCTAAGGAGCGCTGCCAAACTTCGATAGTTCGACTCAAATCATCAGGGTGATGTATATTCTGGTCTTTCCAGCCCCAGCCCTCGGTGTCTTCTACTCCCTTAATATAATCATACCAGCGCTGGTTAAAATATATAATATTACCTTTCCTATCAGAGATAAAAGCCATTTGCGGCATGGCTTCAGCATAAACTTCAAATGTATTTCTTTCTAAAGTTTGTTCCGTTAACTTATCATTTTCGGCATTAATTAAAGTCAACTCGATCAGGGCTGCATGCCCATATAAGGCCGAAGTGACGCCCACAGTATAACTGGTACCATAACTCTCAGCAATAAACTCAGAGTGAATATTATTACCTAAATTACTTAAGGCTACCAATACCGTATTAGTAAATAAAAACAAATCGGCATCACTAGTGCCTTTATAGTTTATGCCTAAATTCTGATTAGAAATGAGCAACGATAGTGCTTCATTATAAATCCAACCTTCACCATTAGTGGGCACCAATAGTTGCGGAGATTTAGTATTGAGTAACAGGTAAACCTGTGCCTTTAATGATTCAGGCCAATTATTTAAGTGCCCCCATGAAGTTTGTTCCCAATTATACTCCGATATCTCCTTACTCATCCCTACCCCTTCAGGCAAAAAATGCTTTACCTGGGCTACTGCTCCAATTTCATCTAACTTCATAAAGGTATCTTTTAGCAATGCCTATCATTTTTATGAGATAAACATTTATATATCAACATGCAAGGTACAGCGAAAACATTACTTATTTTCACAAGTCATTAGTTATATAAACAAAAGAGCCACCAGCAAAAACTAGTGGCTCTTTTATGTTAACCAAAACATGTGTTAATTGTTAATTTTATCAAACTTGAGGATAAAGGTAGTACCCACATCTTTTTTACTATTTACATGAATATCTGCATGATGAGCCTTTAAAATACCTTTTACAGTACTCAGGCCAATGCCCATACCTTCTAACTTATTGGTGTAACTGCTGTTAAAAATTTTTGATATATCTGCTTTTGCTATTCCACAACCGTTATCAGCAATGGACAGCATAATTTTATTATTTCTTTCAAAAACTGCAATGGTAATTCTTCCTTTACAGCGCTCTACTGCCTCTGCTCCATTAACTATCAGGTTCAATATAGCAATACGTAGGCGTTCTTTATGCGCCCAAATAAAACACTTCTTTTGATACTCCTTCACCACGTTGATACCCGTAAGGAATATCCGATCTTGAGCCATTACTAAGGCTTCATCAACCACTTTCGAAAGATCCACACGCTCAAAATGCCCGTTTACATCTTCATGCTCTGATAACAATTCGTTTACTAACTCATTAATTCTGAAAGTACTGCGTTGAATTATGCCAATGTAATCATTTATATCCTCTGCCTGTGGGCTATGATTCATCTGACGCTGAACCAGCTCCAGAGTAAGGTTGATATTATTTAACGGCCCTCTCACTTCATGGGTAATAGTTCTGGCCATACTTCCTTTCATAGAAAGCTTTTCTGATTCAATTAAAGCACTAATAGCTTTATTCTTTTCAGTTACATCTTCTAATGTGCAGATTACCTGAACAGCATGCCCCACCTTATTCCTTTTAAAAACCTTGCCTCTAAAATGTACATTCCTATACTTGTTAGAAGTGGTACGCAGTCTGTATTCTACTTCCTGAATAGCGGAATCATCAATTCTACTAAAATTGAGTAAAAATGATAAGAAATTTTTACGGTCTTCATCGTGCACCAAATAAAGGAGCTCTTCTTTATCCATCGCTTCAAGAATGGTAGAAGGATAACCGGTAATTGTAGAAGTATCTTGATTAATATATTTAATGGTACCAGTCTCCAAATCAAACAATATGACTATATCAGGGATAGTTTCTGCCACTTTACTTAAAAAATGAGTAGCATCATCCAAACTTCTATATTGCGGTTTACTCCATTCCGTAATGTCAGTAACGAGCCATATGCTATCTATAGGCCTCCCTTGATAGTTCTTTTTCATCCTTCCTGCACCCAAAACCTCCCGCACTTCACCATCATCATGCACCACTTTGTATTTCATTAAGAAGTCCGTTCCCTTATCCATACATTCTAAAATACGATTGGCCACCTCTGCCCTATCGTCCTGATGGATTCTTTTCATCCAACCATCGCTAAAGCGTTGTTCTTCTTCACCTGAAAAGCCTAAGATCCGCACAGCTTTTTTATCCCAGTTCGTACGATTGTCCTGCCAATTCCACCGTCCCATGCCGGTCTTGGTGGTATTTAATAAAATCTTAATTATTTCATTGGCCTCTTCCAACCTGCCTTGTTCATACTCTAACTCCTGCTCTACTTGCTTTCGTTTAGTAATATCTTCAAAGCATAAAGCCAAGCCATCTCCTAACTTAAGCGCAGACCAATGAAACCAGCCATTATAACTAGGGCCTATATACAGCCGTTCTGTATTCACCACTCTATTATAATCAACTACAGATACGAGCTGATTAAATATATGGTCATCTTTAATACTCGGAAACAACACGCCATAATGCTCCCCTATTACATTACTACCATATATTTCTTTACTCACTTCATTTTGAAGTATAATTTCAAAATCCTGAATAATACCCTGTTGATCTCTTATACTTTTAAGAATAAGCGTACCATGTAAAGAGGCATTAAATACAGCATCAAACAGCTCTCCAGACTGCTTAAGCTTATTAATATATTCGGCATAAGCATCTGCCCTGTTTTTATTTCTCCAAACTATTTTGCCCAAGCACAATACCTGACTCACCTCACAAGCATCATTTAATCTATAAGGTATATGTTTAAGCTTATACCAATGATATTCCGAGTCAGCTCCTTTAAGCCTCACCTGTATTTGTGCTGTAGACTCAGGCTTCATGTGCTGGCAGGCTTTCAAATGCTCTAGGTAGCTGTTTTGGTCATCAGGATGAATGGCATCATCAAAAATAGAAGCTTCACTCTTATATATATATAACTTGTCGTGCCCCAGGGTTTCTACGGCCTTCTGATTCGCAAAGGTTACTTTAGGCACATTGATATCTAGTATCAAAATGAAATCATCTGTGTGTTTTAACAATGAACTCAACAGGTAATTTCTTTCTTCTACTTCTGTTGTCAATTTCTCGTCTAAAGTAAAGGGAATCTTTGGCATAAAGTTTTTAAAAGTTTGTCGATACGCTGTAATTATTATGTTAATTCATACTGTGCTTCACCCCTCTTCTATACCTTTTACAGCTGCACTTATTAGTAGTTAATTTTCCCTAATATAATGATTATTATCTAACACCGCTTATTTCGATAAAAATTAAATCAAATGATTATTTAAAGCCCTTGAAAATCAATTGCAATCGATTCAGATTTATATTATGATTTAATAAAGGGTGATTTCAACCATAAGCTTGTTTTTTTTACAGATTCGTATTTTTAAAATAAAAAACGAAATTCCGTATTACTTATACGATTTAATGAATTATTTACTGCCTCCGTAAAATTTAGAATTCGTATGAATACTAGAAATGAGATAAAAATATCGTTTTAATATTATGAATTATTCAAACGGAAATATTACTTTGTAACATAATTAAGGAAGTCCCTCATTCCTCAGACTAAAACCTACAAACATTACTGATATAACATTTCTAAAGTATTATTAATGTTGTTTTAATTTAAAATCTATGTATTAATCAACGGTTACACATTGATTTTAAGCTGGATGTATTTTATAAGTTAATATATAATAAAAGGTTAATTAAAAGCTTTTGAAACATTACTATTATGGATGTGTTAAGGTTTAGATTTTCCATTAAATTACAGTATCGTAAATTTAATTTTGAACAAAACATTAAACCATCGGTTAGAAAACCTGTTATCTGAATTGATTGAAAAATCAGCAGTATGAACACATTTTCAAATAATAGAATAGCTTTTAATTGAGCGGTTAATAAAATGAAGTTTAAATAAAATACGGTAGCTATGAAGTTTTTAATTTTTTTAAGGTCTGTGGACAAACGCTACACACATAAGTTGGAGATCACTCATTATTAATAGTTGGCTCAATGAAAAAAGATAGAATTTTATTAATAGACGATGATGAAGCTATGAGATGGCTCATCAAAAAGATGCTAGAAAAAGATTTTGAAGTAGATGCCTTCAGTCATGTGGGCAATGCTTTAAAACACATGAGTAAATATGGAAGTCCTGATGTAATCATTACCGACATACATTTACCTATTATTGATGGCAAAGATTTTCTGGCAAATTTAAAAACCAATGGTCTTTATGCCGGCATTCCGATAATAGTGATATCATCAAGGCAAGATGAAGAGACAAAGAAACAATGTCTTGAGTCTGGTGCTGATGATTATTTGGTAAAACCATTTAATCCTGAAAAACTTATTCAGGTTATCACTAAACTGATAGATGATAAGAGAAAGCAGAGTATTAATATATGAAAAACGATAATATATTGAATTTTCACCAAATGAAAAGCTCCACGTCCAATGCACAAACCAAGCATGCAGGTACTAAGGCTAATGTTCTGTTTATAGGGGCATGCGATAACCTTTGCCTAGATTTGAGGCTAGAAGGATACTATGTCAACAACATAGAAAGTCCGCTAGAAGCTTTAAACTGGCTGAAGTCTGCTATTTCTAGTGATTTACCTGAAGTAATAGTGGTCAACTCCAATATTAAAATTGCTGCTCTACTACCCTTCCAGGATATTAAATCTACTCTTCTGCAAGATGTACCAATGATATTTCTGGCAGAACAGTTTGACGAAAAGGAAAGAGATCAAGCCATAAGAATTGGTGCTGAAGACTATTATACAGATAGCATTAGCGCCAAAGATTTAGGAAGAAGAATTGATTTCTTAAGTAAGTTAAAAGAACTAAGCAACGAAAAACAAGAGGAAGTAGGTCAAGAACCTGTAGCAGTACTCCATAATAATGACTCGTTTAAAATGTGGTCATTAAAGAGAGCCTTTGACATTTTCGTTAGTGCCACTATTTTATTATGCATTAGTCCTATTTTGTTGATTATTGCGTTAGCCATTAAATTAGACTCTAAAGGGCCTATATTCTACATTTCGAAAAGAGCAGGTAAAGGTTATCAAATTTTTGATTTCTACAAATTCAGAAGTATGCGACAAGATGCCGACAGCTTGGTTGAGAAGATGAAGCATATGAACCAATACGGTGCTAATGGTGACGGATCATCAGACTCTGTGTTTTTCAAAGTTAAAAACGACCCTAGAATAACCAAACTAGGTGGATTTCTAAGAAAAACAAGTTTAGATGAGCTACCACAATTATTTAATGTCTTAAAAGGAGATATGTCTTTAGTAGGCAATAGACCTCTCCCTCTTTACGAAGCTGAAAAATTAACTCAAGACCAATGGGCTTTAAGATTTTTAGCTCCTGCTGGCATTACAGGATTATGGCAAATTACAAAAAGAGGTAAAGATGATATGTCTGAGGAAGAAAGGGTTTCTTTAGATATGGAATACGCAAGCAAAAATTCATTCATTTACGATATGAAAATTATGCTAAAAACTCCAACAGCCCTCATTCAAAAAGAACAAGTTTAATTAACTAACAAATATCAAACCTTTGGAATTTATTTTCTTAATAATAGAAATTGTGTTACTGACATATTTCTGTTACGCAGCATTATATACTTTTATATTTTCGTTTTCAGGCCTTTTTTACCGTAAACCTAAGCATACCAATAACCCTAAAAAAAATAAGATTGTAGTATTTATTCCTGCTTATAAAGAAGATGGAGTAATATTTCAAGTAGCAGAAAAAGCTTTAAACCAAACCTACGATAAAGATTATTATGATGTAGTCATTATTGCAGATACTCTACAGCAAAGCACATTAGACAACCTGGCTACACTTCCGGTAAGGACAGAAGTAGTATCATTTGAAAAAAGCACCAAGGTAAAAGCTTTAAACGAAGCAATGAAAAGATGTGGTGATGTTTACGATTATGCTGTAATACTAGACGCTGACAATGTGATGGACCCTGGCTTCATTTCATTAATCAACGACATTCACTTACAAGGTCATGATGCTATACAAGGACATAGAGCCGCAAAAAATGAAAATAATACCTTATCATTCCTCGATGGCTTAAGTGAAGAAATTAATAACAGTATTTTCTGTAAAGGAAGTACTGCACTTCATTTATCCGCATCATTAAAGGGATCTGGTATGTCTTTCAAATATTCTACTCTAAAAAGAATATTAGGCGAAATGGTTTCTATAGGAGGCTTTGATCGTGAGTTAGAATTAAGACTAGTAAACGAGGGCACAAGAGTTAAATATGCTAAAAATGCTGTAATCTATGACGAAAAAGTAGAGCAACAGCAGGTTTTTGAAAACCAAAGAACAAGGTGGATTTCTAGCCAGTTCTATTATCTTAGAAAATATTTCTGGAGAGGAGTTAAGAGTCTTTTTCAAGGGAGAATTACATATTTAAACAGCTCTTTGTTAAGAAATATTCAATTGCCGAGGCTTATTAATATTGGCTTACACACCTCTCTAACATTTTTCATTTATTTATTGAGTTTTGAATTTCCCCAATATTTCCACCCTGTATATTGGCTTATAACATATGCCATACTAGTACTAGGCGTATTATTGGCTATACCTAGAAGATATTACAATTATCAAATGATAACTTCCATCTTCATGTTACCAGTAATTTTTTGGAAAATGTTGAGGATTTTATTTAAACTAAAAGGAGCGAATAAGACTTTTATTCACACTCCTCATAGCACCAACAACTCTAACGATTAAATAAAGAAAAATGCCTAAGCCTTTAATCTCCGTTATTACCATCAATTATAATAACGCTGAGCTCACTAGGGATTTCCTTTTAAGCTTCAGAAATGTAACCTATGATCCCATTGAGGTCATAGTAGTGGACAATGGGTCTCAAAACGATCATATAGATGCAGTAATAAAAGACTTCCCTGAAGCCATATTTATAAAAAGTGAAGAAAACCTTGGTTTTGCAGGAGGTAATAACTTGGGCATTGACAAAGCAAAAGGTGAATATTTCCTTTTTATCAATAATGATACAGAGGTAGAGCCTGGTTTTATCCAACCACTAGTAGAGGCGCTAGAACAAAATCCAAAAATGGGTATTGCTTGCCCTAAAATCCTTTACTTTGACACTAACATTTTACAGTATGTAGGTAGTGGTGCCATTAACCCTTACACTGGCCGAAGTTTTAGGCAAGGATTTAAAGAAGAAGACAAAGGGCAACATGATACTTCTATAAAAACTGAGCTAGCACATGGTGCAGCCATGATGATACCCAGAAAGGTAATAAATGAAGTTGGAAAAATGCCAGAGATTTTTTTCTTATATTACGAAGAAATAGATTGGTGTGAAAGTATTAAAAGGGCAGGTTATGAAATTTGGTACATTTCTAACTCAAAGGTTTTTCATAAAGAATCGATGTCTATAGGGCCAGCTTCTCCGTTCAAGACCTATTACATGACTAGAAATAGGCTGATTTTTCTGCGTAGAAACACTAAAGGCCTTGCAAAGCTTTCGTGGATTGCCTTTTACTCATTCTTTTCTATACCTAAGAACTCAGTAAAGTATTTGCTGAAAGGAGAAAAGGAGCATTTAAAAGCTTTTTGGAAAGGGGTAACTTGGAACCTGACACACGCTAACGTAAAAAAAATCAATACAATTCAAAAATAGCCTAACCTTAATAGCCGTTAAATGAGAATAGGTATAGAAGCACAAAGACTTTTCCGGAAAAATAAACACGGAATGGACATAGTGGCTCTTGAGTTAATTAAGGGTCTTCGAAAAATAGATCACCAAAATGAATACTTCCTTTTTGTAAAAGAAGACGATGACCAAAAGCTTTTTGTAGAGCAAGAAAACTTTCATACTGTAGTATTAAAGAAAAGCCCCTACCCTATCTGGGAGCAATCTCTACTACCCAATGCCGTAAAAAAATATAATCTTGACTTATTGCATTGCACCGCCAATACTGCTCCATTGAATTGTGATGTACCTGTGGTATTAACCCTTCACGATGTTATATTCCTTGAGAGCATTAACCTATCAAAAGGAACATGGTATCAAAGGTTTGGTAATCTTTATCGAAGATGGAATGTTCCTCGTATTATTAATACTGTTGCAAAAATTACAACAGTATCTAATTATGAAAAAGAAAACATCATCAATTACTTCAAACTTGATCCTAACCGTATTCAAACCATCCATAATGCAGTAGGCAATCATTTTAAAGTAATTAATGACAATACCGTACTTGAGCCTATTCGCAAGAGGTACCAGTTACCAGAAAAATTTTTATTCGCCTTTATAAACAAAGACCCTCGTAAGAATACTGTTAATATTCTAAAAGCGTACTCAAAACTTATAAAAAGTGGTTATGACATCCCCTTATTTGTATCTGATACGCACCCGGGTTATGTAAATACTATTTTGAATGAAATTGGGCATCCAGAACTTAATGACAAAATCATTAGCACAGGCTACCTAAGTAATCATGACCTTCCATACATATATAATTTAGCATCTGCATTTATATTTCCATCTACTAGAGAAAGTTTCGGAATACCGGTGCTTGAGGCTATGGCCTGCGGAACACCCGTAGTCACTTCCAATATATCATCTATGCCAGAAATTGCTGGTGATGCTGGAATTTTGGTTGATCCGTTTGATTCCAATGCTATCGCTCAAGGATTAAAAAAATTGTTAGATGATGAAGACTTCTACGAAGCATACAGACAGAAATCAATAAAGCAAGCTGAAAAGTTTAGATGGGAAGAAACTGCACGCAAGTGCATAGAAATTTATAAGGAAGTACTTAAAAACAATTAACTTCATTAGACATGAAGTATGTGATATCATTTCTTATGATTTTTTTATATATCCACTCTAGTGGTCAAGTAGCTAATACCGCTACAGTGGATATCCGTTACATAGAAGATTTTGAGTTTCACAAAATGGGTAAACTGCCCAAATCCATTAAAGAAGCCTCAGGTCTCTGCTCTTTCAATCATAAAATTTTTTGGACTCATAATGACGGGGGTCTACCCGTACTTTATGGAGTTGACTCAACCGGTAATCTCGTAAAGACCGTTTACCTAAATCAAAAAAATGCAGGTTGGGAAGATTTAGCGAAAGACAAAGAAGACAATCTTTACATCGGAGCCTTCGGAAATAACAATAATGATAAGCAAAACCTTAAAATCATTAAAATTACAAACCCTGATAAAATTGAAAACAAAATAACTCAGGGAAGGTTAATAAATTATAAGTACGAAGATCAAAAGGATTTTCCTCCAAGCCAAGATCAGTTAAACTTCGATGTAGATGCCATGATCTACTTAGGAGATTCCTTATATCTTTTCACTAAAAATCGAACTACGCCCTATAATGGTGTTATAAATGTGTATTCACTACCAAAAGAACCTGGTAATTACACTGCAAAAAAGGTTGACTCCTTTAAGCTAAAAGGTGAAAGCATGTATTCCAATTGGATTACAGGAGCTGATATTACAGAAGATGGAAGTACAATTGTACTTCTGTTTCATAGTAAAGTTATATTTATAAGTAATTTCACCTCTACAAAATTTTCGAAAGGTGATTTTAAACAAATAAGTTTACACAACCTATCTCACAAAGCAGGCGTATTCTTCAATAAGGCTAACGAACTTTATATAGTTGATGAATTAGAAATGAATCTTATCGGAGGAAACATTTATAAACTTAATTATTAATAAAGTTAAAATATTACTATAAAATAGATTAAATTTACTGTTGGCTTTAATCTTGGAATGTAATACTTAATTTTTAATGCTGTAAATGGTTACTGGTTGATTTCTAATGATCAGAGATATACCTTTGCCTTTATAGTTATAGCATCAAATCAACCAACTTACTAACATGTTATTAATAGCTAAACCATTTCAGCTAATATTATTGGTAATGGTTATCGGGCTTACTGCTACCACCTCAATAGCTCAAGTCCAAACCGCCAAGATGAGTCCTGATGGAGTGGGCTACTGGGAATACTTACCTCAGGATTATAACGCCACTACTGAAGACTACCCTCTTATATTATTTTTTCACGGATTAGGAGAACGTGGAAATGGAACTACAGATTTAAACAAGGTCTTAAAATTTGGAGCTCCTTACTATGCAGAAAAAGGAGAAAACTTTCCATTTATAATTATCTCTCCCCAATTACCTAGTGGTGAAATTAACTGGCCCAAAAACTTCGTTAGTTCGTTTGTAGATTACATATACAGCGAATCTGGTTTAAGAATAGACACAGATAGAATATATGTTACCGGACTTAGCTTAGGAGGTGGCGCCTCTTGGTTTTTTGTAAAGCACCATGCAGAAATGCCAGCAGCCATCGCTCCTGTGGCCGGTTATGACAACCATACTACAGATGCTTGTACCAAATATACTCCTAACAAAATAGCCGTTTGGGCCTTTCATGGCATTGATGACCCCACCATCAGTTATAATAAAACCGTGAGGATGGTAGATGCCATAAATGCTTGTACTGACCCTGCGGCTGATCCCACAGCACTAATTTCACTGTATCCGGGGGTAAGGCATGATAATGCCATGTGGAGTAGAGCGTATGTTCCCGACCACACTTACAATAACCCTAATTTATACGAGTGGTTCATGCAATATAGCAAAGCTTCATTTAGCGTAAGCGCTGGGCCTGATCGCAAAATTACATTGCCAGTAACCTCTACCTCTTTAAACGGATCTGGAAGCGTAAGTGAAGGCACCATCACCTATTTATGGAGCAAAGTTGGCTCCTTCAATGGCACTATAACCAACCCCACTAGTGCTATAACCACTGTAAATGGCCTTACTACCGCTGGTATCTATACCTTTAAGCTAGAAGGCACAGATTCTCAAGGAAATAAAGCTTCTGATGAAGTAACAGTAACCGTAACTGCCGGTAATATTTCGCCTATTGCTAATGCAGGAAATGATAAAACCATCAAATTACCTACCAATTCAATAACCCTAACTGGTATTGGTACTGATGCCGATGGAACAATTGCGTCATATCTTTGGGAACTAACTTCTGGCCCCTCTGCTACACTTAATAATGATGACAAAGCACAATTGAATGTAACTGATATGCAAGTGGGCAAGTATACATTTACTTTAACCGTTACTGATGATAAAGGTGCCACGGCAACTGATGAGGTAACTGTAAACGTATTAGATGCAGATAATTTACCTCCTATCGCCAATGCAGGAGAGGATATAACTATTAATTTACCCACTAACGCTGTAACCATAACGGGGTCGGGAACTGACCCAGACGGCACAGTAGTCTCTTACGCATGGACACAAAAGTCAGGAGCCACAGCAGTTTTAAACAGTATCAACCAACCAGCATTACAAGTATCAGGCCTGCAAGCTGGCACATACGAGTTTTCACTAACTGTTTTTGATGATGATGGCGATTCCGATTCAGATATCGTAAGTGTAATCGTAATCAATAGTAATCAAGCCCCCAGTGTTAATGCGGGAAATGACATTGCTATAACTCTACCAACCACTACGGCCACATTATCAGCCACGGCTAGCGACAATGATGGCACTATTTCTCAATACTACTGGGAATTAATCAATGGCCCAGTACAACCTGTTATTAGCAATGCTAATGCTGCTAATACAACCATTAATGGCCTATCCACTGCAGGACAGTATACTTTTAAGGTTACCGTAACGGACAACAGTGGAGCTGAAGCTAACGATGAAGTGGTAATAACAGTTCATAGTGCGCCAGTGAATATACCACCAACAGCCAATGCAGGAGAAGACATTTACATTACATTACCACAAACTGAACTGAATATCATTGGTAGTGGAACAGATGAAGATGGATCTATTGTATCTTATGAGTGGAAAAAACTATCAGGGCCAGCTGCTACTTTAGATGGCAAAACCACAGCTACGTTAAACATCACCAATTTACGCGCTGGACAATATATATTCCGCTTAAATGTTCATGATAATTCCGGAGCCATTGGGTACGATGATGTCATGCTCACCGTAGCACCAGAAGATGTTAATTCTAGTCCGATAGCTAATGCAGGTCCCGATAAAACGTTAACACTTCCCAATAATTCCATTCAATTAACTGGAAGCGGTACTGATAGCGATGGCTCAATAGTTGAATATGAATGGATAAAGACCTCTGGCCCAAGCGCAACCATAAGTGGTGATAACACAGCTACCCTCTCCTTGTCAGATCTTCTTCAAGGTTTATATACCTTTGAGCTGAAAGTAACTGATGATGATGGGGCGATAAATACAGATGAAGTTAATGTTACCGTAAATGCTGCAAACGTAGCACCTATAGTAGATGCCGGGAATAATATAACTATTACCTTGCCTACCTCCACAGCACAACTAAATGGTAGCGCTCAGGACAATGACGGAACTATTGCAACCATCAATTGGACACAAATTACAGGGCCATCATATTCCATAGACAATTCCAATATTTTAAATCCAACTTTATCTAACCTTACTGAAGGTATTTATACTTTCCAGATTACCGTAAGCGATGATGATGGAGCAAGCAATTCTGACCAAGTTAACGTGAAGGTAAATGCAGCGGTAAACCAAGGGCCAACAGTTTCTGCTGGCCAAGACAAAACCATCACCTTACCAGTAAGTTCCATTAACTTAACAGGTAGTGCTACGGACTCTGATGGAACTATTGCATCCGTAGAATGGACTCAAATTTCAGGAAATGCAATTACCATGACCAATGCATCAAGCTATACGGTAACCATTGAAAATTTAACAGCGGGTGAATACACCTTTCAATTTAAAGCTATTGATGACGATAACGCTCAAGATTTTGATCAGGTAAAAGTGACGGTATTACCAGAGTCCATTAATCAGCCGCCCGTGGCTAATGCTGGCAATAACAAAACCATCACCTTGCCGGTCAACAGCGTAACTCTAAAAGGAACTGGAAGTGACCCAGACGGCAACATTGCTTCTTATACATGGAGCAAGCTATCTGGCCCCACATCTACCCTATCGAACCAAAATACAGCTGAGCTCACTGTCACTAACATGCTGGAGGGAACATACATATTTAGACTTACCGTTAAAGATAATGATGACGCTACCGCCACTGATAAAGTGACTGTAAATGTACTGCCAGCCAACGTTAACCAATCTCCTACGGCAGATGCAGGGCCAGATGTGAACCTTACTTTGCCAAACAATCAGGTAACAGTAAATGGAAAAGGAAGTGATGCGGACGGAACTATTTTAATTTACAGCTGGGAGCAAATTGACGGCCAGCCAGCCACTTTAAACGGCCAAAATACTCAAAATTTATCTATAAGCAATTTAAGTGCAGGAGTAGCCAGTTTTCAGTTGACTGTAGAAGATGAAGATGGTGCCATTGATACTGACATAATGCAAGTTATTGTCTACAATGAAAATATCAATCAGAGCCCAACCGCCTTAGCTGGTAATGATATAATTGTAAGATTACCCATAAATAACACCGCCATTTATGGTGCAGGTTATGACCCTGAAGGCAATATCGCAGGTTATGAATGGAGGAAAATTTCGGGCCCCACAGCCCAAGTTTCAGGCACAAACAGCGCTACGCTAATCTTATCAGACCTTATCGAGGGAGTATATACTTTTAGGCTTACCGTAATGGACAGTGAGGGCGCCACTGCATCTGATGATGTAAAGGTAACTGTTCTCTCTAGTAATGTTAATCAAGTACCTTTGGTAGACGCAGGCCTTGATAGAACTATAAAACTACCCACTAACTCTATCAGTTTAAAAGGAACTGCGAGTGACATTGATGGGTCTATCACCTCTGTATTATGGACTCAAGTAACAGCCGGAAATGCGACTATTTCTAACCAGAATTCTCTAAGTACCTTCTTAACTAACTTAGAAGCTGGCTCATACACCTTTAAACTCACTGTTACCGACAATAATAACGCCTCCAACAGTGATAACATTGTGATAAATGTACTCCCCACTACAGGCAATTTACTACCACATGCTAATGCAGGAGCTGATATAAGCATAAAATTACCAGACAACAGCATTAATATTATAGGCTCGGGTACAGATGTAGATGGTACAATAGTGAGTTATTCATGGGTAAAAGCCTCGGGGCCAACTTTATCCATGGCTAGGCAAGACACTTCTGTTTTAGCAGTATCAAATATGGTAGAAGGCATTTACACCTTTAAACTAACTGTAAGAGATAACCTGGGAGCTCAGGATACAGATGAAGTTAAAGTGGAAGTACTCCCTGCAATCATTAATACTCCACCATCTGTAAGTGCGGGACCTAACAAGACACTACAATTACCTAATAACAGTATAACTATAATAGGTTCTGCCAGCGATGACTCTAAAGTAATAGAACTTTTGTGGAAAAAAGTGTCTGGTCCATCAGGATTTGTGATGGAGAACGAAACAACCACAGATCTAAAACTAAGTCAACTAACGGAAGGTGTCTACATTTTTAGACTTACAGCCACAGATGAAAATGGCTTAACTAAAAGCGATGACATGCAGCTTACCGTTTTGGACCAAGAGCTTGAACCTGGCAACCTTCCCCCTACTGTAGATGCTGGCCCTGACATAACCATACAAGCCCCAGAAAGCGCAGTTACTTTAACAGCTTTTGGAAATGACCCTGATGGTTTTATCGACTCTTACCACTGGAGCTTACTCCCAGGAAGTAACGGAGCAGTGCTAGATAATGCAGACAGTAACGTGGTTAACATTAGCCAATTAAGAGAAGGGACTTATACCTTTCAGGTAGAGGTGAAAGATTTAAACAATGCTTCAGGATATGATGAAGTAAATGTACTCGTGCAAGGTGAAGAGGCATTGCCTCACCCTCACAAATTATTCTCACCTAATGGTGATAATATTGATGATTTCTGGCTTATTGATAACTACTCAAACTCTAGTGAATATCTCATTATTCTATTTAACAGAGCCGGTCAAGAAATACTCAAACTTAAAGACTATCAAAACAATTGGGACGGAACAGTTAATGGACGCCAGTTGCCTGATGGAGTGTATTACTATGTGATCAGGTCTAATTCATCTGACACTAACTTAATGACAGGAAGCGTAACTATTATAAGATAATGCCTAAGATCAACCCCAAAATGAAAATTTCAACTTCAAATATCAGGCTATTCTTTTTTTCTGCTATGCTATTGTGTAGTATTCACCAAGCCAAAGGACAGCGCTATGGATTAGTAAACCAATACTATTCTAATCCTTACCTGATTAACCCAGCCTACCTAGGTACGACTCAGTATACCACTGTGGCTTTGGGGTATAGACAACAATGGGCCGGTATAGATGATGCCCCTATAACTACCACTCTAAATCTTACTCATCCTATTGATCACAAATTGAGCCTTGGGGTTTTTGCTCAAAATGACAAGAGGGGAGTATTAAGTACCACCAGAGGCATGGCATCCGTAGGATACAATATTTACTTTGGTAATAAACCAGACATAAATCATCACATATCCTTCGGACTTTCTGCAGGTGTAGAGTACACCTCTGTAGATCTTGATAAAGTAGAAAACACCGCTGATCCAGTAGTAGCTAATAGCTCTACAGCCCTTGCAGGTAATTTTGGAATATTATACCAACACCAAAACCTACAAATAGGCTTTACCTTGCCGCAGTTATTCAATACTGATTATAGCGCCAATGAGAGCTTTGTAGTAGAGACTCCCGGTTCTGAACAACTAAAATACACCACTACTTCTGTTCGGTATAAACTAAACTTAAGCTATGATTTAGCCATTGAACCTTGGGTGCTTTATAGAACTAACAACTCATTCGATTCACAAGTAGAACTAGCAGCCATAGCACATTTAAAAGAAATAGTAAGAGCTGGAGCAGGATATAGACAAGATTATGGCCCCTTCTTTATGCTTGGAGTGAAAGTTAATGATCAGTTTGATTTTGGCTACGCATATGAACTGGCTAACGATCAAGTGAGTGGATTTAGCCAAGGCACACACGAATTTCAACTTAAAATTAAACTAGGCAAAAAGAATAGAATGGCAAAAGCAATGCCTTCTTACCCTACAACCAATACCTCCATTACTGAAGACGACATTGCAATAGACAGTGAGCCAGAGGTAGAAATAGATGATATAGAAAATAATAACGTTGCATCTTCTGTTACTCCCGCCTCAAACGAAAAGGTAGAACCGAGTGACAATATAGATACTGCTCAAAACGAAACAAGCCTCTCTAATAATAACGAGGAAAGCATTGAACCGCCTGTGGAGGAAACAGTGGCTACCGCTCCCAAAAATGAACTTTCAGTAGAAGAGCGCACGGGAATGAAACCTGGGTTTTATGTAGTAGTAGGTACTTTTGCTTACGAACAAAATGCTAGAAGTTATGCACAGAGAGCTATCTCAGAAGGATATATAGTTGAAGTCAATTATCATAAGGAAAAGAATTACTATTATGTAAGTTTCCCACCAAAAAAAGAATTACCTTTGAGTATAACCTCTCTAAAAAGAGTAAAAACCATAAGCTATGGTGAATTTTCAAAAGCCTGGATACTAAAAATAGGCGATTAATGTACTGAAAATTCACAAAACAGATATAATGCATGATATTTTAATGATGCAAAGGCTATTAAACGGCTGCTTTGCATCAAAATCTCCATTCATTATATTTATAATTAAAATATTTATACATTTGCTAAAGTAAGATTTAGCACCTTAAAGTTATGTTTTTTATTTAAAGCAAAACTCTAAAGGGATTTAAATGTTAATAGACCAAATGACATCTATTTTGGCTTATGAAAAAGTATTTACTCCTATCCATTATCGCTTCGATATTATTTAGCGGAACAGTATTTTCGCAAGTATATCCTAATTTTCAACACGGTGTTAATTTCAACTCCAGTAGAAAAATAAACCTGACTTTGCGTAATTATACGCTATTTCCAGGCACGTTTAGCTTTAGAAATAGCACCGCTGGTGACACAGTAGCGGGCTATTATCCTATGGCAGGCTTTGATAGTGACGAATACCTGCAAGGAAATTTAAAATATACTCCTGGTAGTACTACTTTTGATTTTAGAATGAACTATAGAATAACCTACCCTCAAGGTTATGATAAAAACTACGATCCTGGCTACCCCCTACTCGTCATGCTACATGGTGCCGCTGAAAGAGGTAACTGTCGAAATAATAACTGTCATTTTGGAACACTTCAATGGGATCCCGTTAAAAACACTCCACAAGCGGGGCCGAACTCAGAACCAAGCCTATTGAACAATGACCACCATTTAGCACTTGGAGGAAAAGATAACTTAGAAGCTATTAAAAAAGCAGGCACATTAAAGCCAGATGACCCTAATTTAGATCCAGAATCTTTCCCTGGTATTGTTTTGTTTCCCCAAAACTTAAATGGCTGGAATGGTTCAGAAGTACAATCTGCGATAAGAATCGTGTATATGCTATTAGAAAATGAAAACATAGATCTTAATAGAGTATACATATATGGCTTATCTAATGGAGCTCAACATGTAGTAACTGCTATGCACAATGACCCTTCATTATTTGCAGCTACAGTACTGATGTCTCCTGCAGCCACCAATGTAAAGTTTGATGGAGATACATCATTAACTCAAAGCCCACTTTGGGTATTTCAAGGAGGCCAAGATACAGGACCAACACCTCAACAGACTGAAACACTATTAAAATACTTCAAAAAAGAAGGAGGAACACCTCGATACACGTATTATGAATCTAATGCTCATAATACATGGACTAGAGCTTTTAAAGAAAAAGACTTCTATTCATGGTTTTTACAATATGATAAATCAGACATACATGTCTACTATGGAGACACTTCCATATGTGCCAATAATGGTAAAGGAGTAAAGTTAGGTGTGAGTTTTGGTATGGCTGCATACCAATGGGAAAGAGATGGCCAAATAATATCTGATGCCGTTTCTCCTCAATATATGGCTAATCAACCCGGCAGCTACAGAGCAAGGTTTAGTAGAAGTAGCGCCAACCCTACCGAAAGCGAATGGAACAAGTGGTCTAAACCTGTCGTAGTTAAAGAAAGCACTCCTGAAGTGCCTTTAATTACTGCATTAGGAACTCCGCATTTACCTGATATCAACGGTATAGACAGTGTAGTTCTTGAAGTTCCATATCATGAGAATACTGTTTATTACTGGTCAAAAGACAATCAGAATACCTTATCAGACTCTACTAATCATTTAACTGTGAGAACAGCAGGGGATTATACAACCTACAGCGAAACTCTAAGCGGATGCCCAAGTACTGAATCTGATCCATTACATATAACGATGAATGCGCCTCAAACCTTAACCGCACCATCTAACATAACCTTACAAGTACTATCATCTTCAAGCATTCAATTGTTTTGGAAGGACAATTCTATAAGCGAAACCGGTTTTGAAATATATAGAGCCACTAGCCCTACAGGACCTTATACATATTTAACCACTACGGATGAGGATGAAATTGCCTATGAAGACAGTGGATTAAAATCTAACACCACTTATTATTATAAATTAAGAGCAATAAGCGTTTATGAGGTTTCTCCATACACAGAGAACATACAAGGATCAACCTCAAATGACGATGAGCGCCCTAGTCCACCTACAGACTTAGCATTGGCAGCTCATTCTATCAACAGTCTATCACTAACATGGACACCAGCAGACGACAACACTGGAATAGACCAATACTACGTTTACTTTGGTTCTGACTCTGTGGCTACCGGTAGTAACGCGCCTAACTTCGTGCTAAGCGGCTTGGCCGCCAATAAAGGCTTTATCATTTCTGTAAAAGCTGTAGACTACGATGGAAACATTTCTGATCCTAGTAACCAAATAAGTGTATCTACTGTAGTTAGCGGTTTAAGTTATGAGCATTCTACAGGAGAGTGGAATAGCTTAGATGAGATCAATTGGTCAATACCTGAGTTTACAGGACATACAGGGCAGGTAAACATTAATGAAAGAGTGCAAAATGACTTCTTCAATTTCAAGTTCGATGGATTTGTATTTATAGAAAATGCTGGTCAATATCAATTTAGAACTAAATCTGATGACGGAAGCCGTGTTTACATTGGAGGCTTTGATAACGATCACATGGTTTTTGATAACGATGGGCTTCATGGTAGTGGATATGGCAGCGATACTCCTGAAACATTAGATTTTGAAGTAGGCTTCTACCCTATTACCGTAACTTATTTTGAACAAACAGGAAGCCAATACCTACACTTAGAATATAAAGGCCCTGATACCAATAACGCTTGGAAAATAATCCCTGGCAAAGTGTATCGTAGTGGTGATGATATAGTTTTCAGACCTCCTAACAAGCCTACTAACCTAACTGCGTCTACTATAGATTTAACATCTATCCAATTAGATTGGCAATATAAAGGTGACAAGCCAGATGAAGTACAAATAGTAATATTGGGATCTTCTACAGCCTCTGGAGTTGGTGCTTCCACATCTAATACCAGTTGGGCGGAGCTTCTTGATGATTGGCTAAAGGATAATACCGAAGACTATGTATTAACAAACATGGCTGAAGCTGGCTTTACAACCGAAGACATAAGACCTAATGGCAGCACACCTACTCCTGACATCAGTAGGAATATCAACGCGGCATTGACATTTAACCCCAACATTATTATAGTTAATTTACCGATTGAAGATATTGCCAATGGCACTTCAATAAATACTATAATGGGTTATTATAGAGAGATTAAAGCTAAAGCTGATGCAAGTGGTACTTCCGTATACTTCACTACTTCACAACCAGCCTCTATGAACTCGCAAGCAGAAAGAAATCAGTTGAAAGTTTTAGCTGATTCAATAAAGTCTGCTTTTGGTAAATATACCATTGATATATACTCCGAGTTAGTAGATACCAATAACGATAATAACATAAAGGCATCTTACACTTCAGATGGCACTCAACTAAATGATGCTGGACATAACTATGTTTATACTCAAGTATCAAATAAATTAAATGCCGTACTTACCAGTTTTGAAGTTTATAGAAGCAATAGCCAAACTGGCACATTTAAGTATATTGGCAAATCAGCCGGTAATATATTAACCTATACAGATACTAAATTAGCACCTAATACTACTTACTACTATAAAGTTAAAACGGCTAACACACAAGGTGTTTCTGATTTTTCAAATGTGGCAAGTGCAACCACATCAGAGGACAACATACCTCCTAGCAAACCAACTAACCTAAACGTTATTTCTCGTAATTACACCAATGTAGGGCTTACTTGGGCCGCATCAACTGATAATGTTAAGGTTATAGGCTATGAAATATATGCCAACAACACCATTTTAGGCTCCAGCAACAAGCCGGCCTTCTCTACTAATCTGCTAGAACCTTCAACAAGCTATTACTTAAAAGTAAGAGCTTTTGACTCTAATGAAAATTACTCTGAGTTTAGCGATTCTGTATTTCTTGAAACCAGCGCCCCAGAAATATTTTATAGCACTGCTTCTGGAAAATTGGACAACTTAAATAATTGGAGTACAGAAAAAACAGGAAGTGGAATACACCCTAGCAGCTTTGCTCATAACGGTCAGTATTTTATAATTACTAATAGATCTACAGTAGACATAGATGAACCTTTAGAAATAGGAGGAAAAATTTCTAGGCTAATCGTAGATGATAACATTACACTAAATATCAATAGCACTGTTACAGGCAAAGTATCTGCCAATGCCAATGCTATTATTAATGTAAACAATGAAAATGCACCTGATTTTGTAGACCTATCGCCATCGTCATCTGTCATTTATAATACTTATACTAGTGTTAAAAATGCCACATATGGTAATCTTACACTAAACGACACGGGTATAAAAAATATTCCTGATGGAATTACTGTTGTAGCTGGTGATTTAGATATAGCGGACGGAATCACGTTAAAAGGCTTACCGGGCAATACAAGCAGCCTAAAAGTGTCAGGTAATGTTACAATTAATGGCACTATGGGACGTACATCATTAGACAATCAGGTGGAACTGATAATGTCCCCGGTTGATTCTTCTCAGGTGAATATCAATGCTAACATTGATTTCTATAGTATAGAAACGGCTACTGGTAAAGTTAAACTTGTCAACCAAAGTGAAGCGCCTGTAACAGTTACTTTAGGTTCATTAAATGGTGGTGGGCTTATTTTAAACGATGATTCGAAGTTTGATGCAGGCAATAACAACATTACCATAACGGGGGCAGGAAATATTAACCCTAACAATGAAAATGGTACGTTAGCTATTTCCAACGGAGACCTTAACATCGCTTCTTCGTCCACTAGTGCCTCGCACTTAAGGCTAGACATTGACAAACATACAATCCATACATTAACAACTGACTTGGCTTCTTCCTCTTTATACCTCGAGGAGCAAACAGACTTAACGGATGGTTTAAAAATAGTTAATGGAGAAGTCATCACTAACGATCATTTAACACTAAAATCAACTGCTGACTATGATGCTGCAATAAAAACTATTGAAAATGGTAGCCTTACAGGTCAAGTAGAAGTAGAAAGATATATAGCATCTCGAAACAGCAAAATATGGAGATATATTGCTGTTCCTGTTAACGACTATACTGTAGCCGACCTTCAGAATTATATTCCGGTTTCTGGTTCTTTTACTGGTAGCGATTTCAATTCCAACTACAATCCTTCATTATATTATTATGATGAACCTGATGGTGGGTGGATTACCTACCCAAGTAGCAACCAGGACAACACCGCTCCTATCGAATTAGGAAAAGGGTATTCTATTTATGTAAGAAGCGCCAACACGCCTACTACCCTAATATCAAAAGGAGAAACTGTACAAGGCGAATACCACTTTACGCTTAACCCAGGCACTACATCATCTAGCGATGGCTGGAACCTACTAGGAAATCCATATGCAAGTGCCATTGAATGGGGCAACCAAGGTTGGACATCTTCTGGTGTTGGAAGCGTGGTTAGTATCATGAAAAATAGCAATTCTACTGTACAACAGTTCATGACTTGGGATAGAGAAACAGGATTAGGACAGCTAGAAAATGGAAAAATACCTTCTGGCCAATCGTTCTGGGTGCAAACATCTACTTCTAACCCTAGTTTATCAGTAAGTGAAATAGCTAAAACACAAGATGAGGCTGCTGACAACACTGAGTATTACAGAACAGGACAAAAGGGCAACATTTATTTTGCTTTCTCGGTGAAATTGAAAAATGATGTTTATGAAGACTATACTTTGCTGAAATTCATGCCTGATGGAGAAAATGCATATAACAAGCTAAAGGATGGTGCAAAAAGAAATAATTCACTTTTCAATATTTCAACTCGTTCTTCTGATGATATTAGTTTAGCTGTAAATTCACTTAGCGATGAGTTCTGCACTAGTATTATTCCACTTAACTTATTTGGCAATAATGATAGTAAAGGTCTACCTTCTGGTGTGTATCATATTACCTTCGGAAATATTGGAGATTTCGATCTTGGAACTGTAGAACTTATAGACAGCCTAAAAGAAGAATCTCTTTTAGTTAATAATTACACTGATTACTCTTTTGAAGCATCAATTGATCAACCTAGCACTTACCATAACAGGTTTTATGTAAGAGTGATCAAAGACAATTTGGCCATTAATAAAACTATTTCGGCACCAGCAGTGGTTTGCTCTACAGATAACGAGGTGCTAATTAATATCCAAAACTCTCAACCTGGTGTTGAATACAAGCCTCTAATAAATGGTAACACCACTGATGTTTATGTCCTCGGCAATGGTAAAGATACTGATATAGCTATTGATAAAAGTTCACTTTCTGAAGGCGTTAACACCATAAAAATAAGCGCTACACAGGCAGGTTGCTCTGCAGCCAACCTTACGCAGGCACTAACTGTAAGATACACTACCACACCTATTACTAATGTAGAAAATCAGTTAATCTCCGCATGTGTGGACTCTAACATAGTCCTTACTGCCAGTGGAGCTGGACAGAATGGCTCCTATATATGGAGGAATGTAGATAATGAAATAATAGAAGGAGAACACGCTTCTACACTTGTTACTACGCCTCTCAATTATAAAGATTTCTATAGCGTAACAGCTGTAAATGCATACGGATGTGAGTCTGACACTACGATTGAGGTTAAAATCATTTCTGATGAAGTGGCTGTTCCAACCATTGCCTTCGACAATGGAATACTTAGTACTGATGCTGAAACTTCATATATCCAATGGTACAAAAATGGAGAAGCCATTAATGGAGAAACGGGTAATATTTTCAAACCAAGTGTAGACGCCACCTATAATGTAGAAGTATCTAACGGAATCTGTACTCAAATCTCTGACGATTTTGAATATATGGTAACCGAAGTTTATGAACCTTTGGGAGACGAAAATTTAACCTTGCTGGTTTACCCTAACCCATCTCCTGCTTACAAAAGCTTTAATATTCAAGGAACGACTAAATCATACAGTGACATCCATGTTGAATTAGTAAACGTTATGGGCAAAGTATTGATGACTAAAAACTTCAGTTCAGAAAGCTTTAGCAACGGTATCTCTATAACAACAAAGGATAAACTTTCTCCTGGTATTTATGTTGTACGAATTAACCAAGACGGATTAATATTACAGAGAAAGCTAATTATCGAATAACCTTAAATCTAGTGAAGAAAATAGTAAAAGGCGTTAAATACGTCTTCATCAACCTAATAATAGTATTTGTTTTACTTGCAATAGTTAACTGGGCCTGCGGTGTATATTTAAGATCCACCGCAGACCCTTCTCGCTCTGAACTCCCAAACTATAAAGACAACCGAGAATGGGGCCGAGAAATTTTCAAGGATTATGGTAGGATACAACACACCTATCAACCCTTTGTAGGCTGGCAAACCTTACCTTACAAAGGAAAGACCACCACTATCAATAACGAGGGTATAAGAGTACATCAGGCTCCTGATAATACCGTAGATACTGCTAGCGTTGTACGTTTTTTTGGAGGTTCAACTATGTGGGGTGAAGCATCGGACGATAACCACACTATACCTGCGCTTTATAATAAGCTCAACCCTAATGTAAAGGTTTTCAACCACGGGCAATTGGCCTATAATTCTAGGCAAGAATTGGATGCACTTATTACCTTACTAGAGCAAGGCAAATCGGCAGACTTAGTAGTCTTTTATGATGGAGTAAATGACGCTGCTTTTTTATGCCCAAGTGATGTGCCCGTTCCGGGTCATCGACTGGTGCCCATGTTCAGAGATAGGCTATACGTTAAAAACTCTCATTTTGCATTCAAAATTTTCAGTAAAATATTTTCAGAGAACATTTTACTTACTATTCAAAAGCACTCTGAAATTGACAGAAGCAAGCTATATAACTGCATGAGTGATGAGGAAAAAGCTGAAGAAATAGCTAATTTCATGCTTACCAATTGGGAGATAGCGCATGAATTGGTAACAAAGCGAGGTGGAGAATTTATAGCTATATTGCAGCCTGCAGCCTACATTAGTAACCCTAAAACGGATTACCTCAAACTAGATGAAGAGCTAGGTCTTAACTTTAAACATGTTTACGAGTTATTCCAGCAAAAAATCAGATCGAAGAATTATCCTTGGGTTTATGACTTAAGCGATAAGTTTGATCGCAATGAAAACATTTTTGTTGATTTCTGCCACGTATCGAGCAATGGAAACAAAATTATAGCAGAGGAGCTTGACAAGATTAAACATTTAAATAATTAAGCAGGAAAACCCCGACACATTTTCCTGTAAGAGTAGGAACTGATAGCAGCACCTACTCTTTTTTTATTTATAAGCTCATCTTTTTAAATACTGTTTCAGGGATATTGGTGATTCCCATCATTATAAACCTCCACATACCTTTAGTATAAGTAACATTCTTTTTCTTATTAACACTTTTAAATACCGCTCGAGCTACTTCCTCTGGCTTAGCCGTTAACGGAGCAGGAGTTGTAATACCATCTATCATCTTGGTTTTAACAAACCCTGGTTTCAAGGTCACCACGTGCACATTGCTTTTAAACAACCTATTTCTTAGGCCCGATAAATAGCTAGTAAATGCAGCCTTAGATGCGCCATACAAGTAATTACTCTGCCTACCTCTATCTCCTGCAACTGAACTTATACCTACAATAGCCCCCTCTCCTCTCTTCTCCATATCGTTAGCTACAATATTTAAAATGGATACAGCACCCGTAAAATTTACATCAATAATTTGCTTACACTGATCCCAATCTCGCTGTGCCATTTCTTGCTCTCCTAAATAACCAAATGCACAAACAACAATTTTTGGTTTTACATGAAGTGAATCGTAAAAAGCCTGATGGCTGCCAAAATCTGTGGCATCAAAAGCCAAGGCTTCCACCACGGCATTGTGCCTTATTTGTATATCAGATTTCACTTTGAGCAGAGCATCTAAATTACGACTCGCCAGTGTAACTGAATAGCCTTTATTTGCATACAGAACACCTATTGCTTGTGCAATATCACTATTCGCTCCGAGAATCAGAATGTTATCCATTAGTTAGAATATATTTATATATTAAGTATTATCAATCTTTAAACAATCAAGTAATTATATAGTTAATATTTACCTGAGGAGGGCATAATAATTATTTGACCATTCGTCCTAAATAATATTATTTCTGCAATTAAAATAACTATTTTTGTCGCTCTAAAATTATCAACAACCGACTGATTAACAATGGCTGAAACAGCTTTAAAAGGAAAAACATTTTTAAATTACATACACTATTTTCGAGGTCTGGCCATTGTATTTATCGTTGCGGTTCATTCCGTAATTTCACTACCCTGGGACAATGAAAAGCTTCGCAAGGCCATCCTTACTATATCAAGCAATGGCACGGTGCTATTTGTTTTCATTTCAGGGTTTCTTTTTTATTATCTGTGCCATAAAAAGTTCAATTATAAAACTTATTTAATTAAAAAAGCACAGTATGTAATACTACCTTATTTGATAGTATCAATTCCGGCAATATTAGATAAACTATTTCTCGATAATGGCAACCATTGGTGGATGACGCCTTCATTCGATCAATTGTCTACTTTTTCAAAAATAGTATATATGTTAGGAACAGGAAGGCATTCGGGTATATTATGGTTCATTCCAATGATTACTATTTTCTATTTTCTGTCTTATCCCCTATTACAATTTGCCAAGACCAAGGCTTTTGATTACCTCATTCCCATCATATGTATTTTGGGTTTTTTCACGGTTCAGTTTGGTTATAAATCAGACGCTCTAACCTCTCTGGTTCATTTCATGCCTATTTATCTTATTGGTATGTGGACTTGTAAGTTTAAAGAAAAGTTTTTCACTATCTCTACGCCATTGCTCACTACTACTTCTGTAGTTTATGTTATTATGAGTATTCTCGAACTGGAAGAAATCATTCCCTTTGATAGGTATTTAGAACTACGAGATTCAGCTGAGCAGTTTTTTGTTTTTAACTTAAGTAAAATCAAGGCCTTAGACCTGTGCTTTGTGCTACTCCTATTATTCAAAATCTACGAAAACCGACAATGGTTAATTTTCACTAAACTTGGAGATTTCAGTTTTGGTATTTTCTTTTTGCACTTATACCTAATTAATGCGTTCCAATTTCTTTTCAATAAAGGATTACTGCCTATTACTTCGCTCAATATATTTACCTACGTGTTATATGTTGTAACCATTATTTCCATTTGTATGATAATAATAGCCACGGTACAGAAAGTAATGGGGAAAAATAGTAGAATGGTTCTAGGCAGTTAATTTACCGCCTAAAACCTCGCCTATTTATGTAGTCTGTCGTTTTATAAACCGATTATAAATCTCTATGGTGTAATATTTCATGTAGTGAATGAGGCTACTCCAAGTTACTCCATAATTTTTAATCAAGTAAGTCTGAGATATAAATAGCGCCACTATCATAGTTGCAAAAGTGGCGTACGCAGCGCCTAGTAACCCTATAGTTGGTATCAATATTGAGTTAAGCACTACATTCAAAATGGCCAATGTCATGGTAAAAAACATATTAATTTTGGCCTTACCTACAGCATCAAGTAATATTCCCATTTGCTTGTTAAATGGTATAATAAGACCGTACAGCATAGTAATATTTAAAACTGTTGCAGATCCGGCATAGTCGTTTCCGGCTACTAGCTCTACAATGAAATCAGAGAACAATAGCACTACCACTACAAAAGGAATGGTAATTAGCATTATCAGGGCCACTGACTTCTCATACAATTCTTTCACCACAGTTTCACCTTCCTCTTCTGCCTTTTTAGTAGCCTGTGGAAACATAATAGAAGCTAATGCCATCAATGGCACCTCAAATAGGTTGGCTATACGTATAGCCACATTATATGTGGCCACCGCTTCGGTAGTAATTAACCAACCCAGCATCCAGCTGTCAACGTTTCGCATTAGTACAGCACTTACGTTTGTACCAAAGGTATACTTGCCATAACCAAACAATTTGGATGCCCACAAATTTTTATAACGCACTTTATACCCTAGCAAATCACGACAAAACCACCACATTACTATGGTTGCTATAAAAGTAGCAGCGCTGTAATAAATACTTAAATAAAAAAGATCTACCTTATTATCGCTGAAATAAAAATAAATAACCACAAGGCAGAAAAGTCCGCTTCTTAATGCATACCCTAGCATGGGACCCATAAAACGAAAATGCGCCCTTTGCACATATTCACAATGAAAAAATATAGCCATAAACATGGCTGTAAATACATATACAACAAACATTTTCTGCAGTTGGGGTATTCCCCATGCATCTTCAAGAAATTCCGCAGCAAGTACTAATAGCAAACTAGTAACCACAGAAAATATTACGTTCATAACAAAAGAAGATGCCTGAAGACTGCTTTTATCTTCATCCTTAACCGTGTTAATAAATCGCATTAATGGGTTTTTAAGAAAACCGTTTCTTGCGGTATCTAACAGCGTTGTAGTAGTTAGAAAAAGCATCCATGCTCCATAAGTTGATTTATCTACTGTGCGCACAAGCAAGTAGAAAGTGAGCAATCCAAAAATCAACATAAACACCCTTTCCATTAAGGACAGCTTACCAGAACTTATCCAATAAGATTTTTTATCACTCATTTTAAAAACAATTTAGGAGTAGTATTATTTAAGTATAATGTGGAAGAATAAACCAAAGCTATTTAATTTGGAGATTTAATTCCATTAACTTAGAACTTTATATTTTGTTTAAAAAAGTGACCAAAAGATATACTCCTTATCTCCTAGTTATACTGTCATCTGCTTTAGTTTTTTGGCTTACTAACAGTTTCCTTTTTGGTAGCATAGAGTCTATTGCTTCCTTATCTAAGGAATTACAATCAAGCCCTCAAAAGCTATACGAATGGCAGATAGCTGATGAAGCTCCCTTTAAATACCGAATGCTTTTCTCAGAAATTGTTAAAAGCATATATGATATTAGCTCTGGGGAATCTTCTGCCAGGTTTTATACAGTATATTATTGCGTAAGCCTTTTCTTTTTCATTACCACAGCGGTTTCCCTTTTCAAATTTCTACAAGTACTAAAGTTCAGCATCAACTGGTGCTACTTGGGCTTGTGTTTATTTTACATTTGCCCGCCAGTAATACTCGCCTACACGCTACCGGTACACACCCGAGAAGACATGCTTGGCTTTACTTTCTTACTATGGGGGTTAATATTTATTATTAAAGGCAATAGATGGGGCTATGTGATCATGGCTATACTAGGGGCGCTTACTCGCGAAACCTTACTGATTTTGCCTTTTACTTATTTTTTCTTCTCACAAGAGAAATGGATCAACAAATTTGTATTCACTGCTATACCAGGTATAGCTTGGTTAGTTATGAGAGTATACCTAGGGCTTGAGCACTACGATACATGGGAAGGTGTATCATGGAACATACACCATATACCCGAAGCTGCAGGCTTTACATTTATGACTTTTAACTGGCTTTGGGGCTTCTTCCTCATTGCCTTAATCCAAAAGTCAAATTCATTAAATAATGTAATAACAAAATCAGCACCATACGCATTATTATTGATAGTAAGTACTACTATAGTTTTCGGAATTTTAAATGAGATAAGGCTACTCTTTCTTTTATTTCCATGGGTAATTGCGTTATCATTATTTATCATTAAGAAAAACATCAATAATATATCTTTATTAATAAAAAGAAAATGGTATATAACTTATACTATAGTATTATTTGTTATTTTTAGTGCCACAGGAAGTTGGTTAGTTACTAACATATACAATTTTATGGGTCCTAGTAAATATGGAGTCCATTATGAAGTATGGGTTGGTTCACTATTATTTTATTGCTTTCTGGGTTTGGTATCATTACCCATTATTTACACAATATATACTTATAAGTCACTTAAGGAATGACAACACATGACGTATTAGCTCAAATAAAAGCTAAAAAAATTGAAGTACTAGAATGGCTTATCATTTTAGGATCCGCTTGTATACCCCTATTCTTTACATTTCCTTATCGCATCAACTTATTTCTTGCTTGGGAAGGAGCCTACAGAGTTATGGAAGGCCAAATTCCGTATAGAGATTTCGGCATGCCTGTGGGCTATGGTTTTTGGATATTGCCAGCCATCTTCTTCAAAATTTTTGGTCCCAATGTATTTACGCTCATTATAGTACAAGCCTTTATAAATATCATCTCCAATTTTACACTTAGTAAAATATTGAGATTATTTAACTTAGAGTCTGGAATAAGAGTAATAGTGCTTACCATATATGCACTTTCTTACACCATGTTCAACTTCTGGCCATGGTATAATCACTTGGTTTTTGTATTTGAGCTTATCAGTTTCTTTTTTATTCTAGATGCAGTATTACAGCCCAAAAGCTTTTATAACTACCTAAAAATATTAGCGGCAGCAGGTTTTGCTGCATTGGCCTTTTTAACCAAACAAGACACTGGTGGCTTTGCGTTTATTTTTGGCTTATGCTTTTTAGCTTTTGAGATATACCGAACCAAAAACTATAAGCTAATAGCATTCTATGCAGCCTCATACGTAGTTGTATTAGCCATTTTAATCGTCCCCTTCTTATCTTACGATTTTGGATATTGGTTTAACTATGGACAGAGTCCTCACTTTAGTAGATTAACTATTTTTGATCTCATTAACGAATTTTTAGGCGCATCAAGTTGGATCAAATTCTATTTATTACTGGTGACTTTAATAATCATTTATCATTTACAACACGAAGGTAAAGCGTATTTAAAGTCCGATAAGTTTTATTTATCCATCCTTACTTTATTTATTTTAGCTCAAGCTGCGGTGATTCAAGTAACATCATACACTCCTATAGATGGTAATATCTATTTTCACTCTTTTGCCATAGCTTTTATACTTATTCAAGTTCAGCCCTATTTAAACTTTAAACACTTTCCTAGTCTTTTAATCATTGTAGTTTTCGCAGGTTTATGGTGGTCAAATGTCTACTGGACAAGGTTTTTTAAAGGCAAAATAGGTGGAGTACTAGATAAAGGCAATAATAAAGAGGTCGTTTCAAAAAACACCTACATCCTTCATGAGTCTGACTCAGGTAAAATGTCCAGGAAAGCATGGCGCCTTAGTGACATCCCTACCTTTAAACGAATTAAGCTACCAGATGAAACTATTAAGGGCATTAAAAATATTCAAGCCATGCCTATCGTTAAAGAAAAAGGAAAGAAGCTACGCGTGTTAAACATGTCTGAGTTAACGCAATTAGCATATATACTTCCTTACAAGACCGAAACTGGTGATAAATTCCCATTGTGGTATCATCAAGGAGTCGCATTTTTTGATAGAGAGGTGGAACTATTTTGCGAGAAAATACATAGTAGTGAGTATGATCTCATTTTATTCGAAGATATCCCGGATCTAAATAACTTCTATTCATATGATGTTCAAAATTGTATAAAAGATACATACGACATAGAATTTAAGTTTTTAGCGCCTAGACTTCCGGAATTTTCCTATATTGAGGTTTATACTAGGAAGAATAAATAGTATTATTGCTTAATATTCATTCACCCAAAACAATCACATAAACCTGCGTTCATAATGTTCTCATTAAAAACATTAAGATCATTTTTATTTTTAACACTTTTTAGCTCACTCATCTTTACCAGTTGTAAAGATGACGATAGTGAAGGCATAACAGAACCTGTAAAGTTTGCAGATTTTGACTGTCAAAAATGTACGTACATTGTTACTGGCTACGAAAACAACGGAGACGAGCTTAAAATTAAACCCGGAGACATTATCTGTTTAGAAACCGGACAGCAATACAACAGTTTATTATTTAAGAACATAACAGGCTCAGCCAAAGACCCTGTTATTGTAAGAAACTGTGGTGGCATGGCTGTGGTTAAGTCTGACAGAGCTTTCGGAATTAAGTTTGAAGATTCTAAAAATTTCAAACTCATTGGCGATGGTGGCGGTAGCAACTATGGCATCAAAATTAGCACTAACAAAGGCTTCTTTTTGAGCATGGAGCATTTCACTACTGATTTTGAAATCGCGAATGTGGAAATAGCCGGAAACGCCAAGAATGGCGTTGGTAATAACAATGGCTTTGCTGGCATGGGTATTAAAACCAGCCCTTACCAAGCATGCGATGTATTTGAAGATCCATCAAGAAAAGCGTGGATTATGAAAAATGTTATCATCAGAGATAATTACATTCATGATACAGGCGGAGAAGGACTTTACATTGGTCATGGCTTTTATACAGGAAGAAAAGAGGCTGACTGCCCTAGTATAACTTACTCCCACTCTATTCAGCACATTCAAGTGATGAATAACAGAGTAGAAAACACTGGATATGATGGCATACAGATAAAAAATGCTGATAAGGATGTAGAAGTGCATGACAACATCATAAAAAATTATGGAAACCACAAAGAGGCTGCTCATGATGAAGGCCTTTTCCTTGGCGAAGGAGTAACTGGCAAATTCTATAATAATCAGATTTTAGGCGGAGCCGGATCAGGTATTCGTTTTCAAGGGCTTGGTGATGTTGACATTTACAACAATATTATTGTAGATGCTGGTGACATTGGTCTTGATTTCTTAAACAGTAAATACAACGAAAGGCTTACTAACGGGTATTTCAATATATTTAACAACACTGTGGTAAACAGCAAAGAAGAAGGATTTAGATTTTACGATGAGAGTGGTGGTGTTAAGAGAGTAATCAATAACCTTATATGTGGTGGCAAATCTGAAAGCACACTCTTACACGAAACCGGAGTGCCTTTAACACTTTCAGATAACCTACTAATGACCAACTCTGGAGATATAGATTTTCTTAATGTAGGAAAAAAAGACCTTCGTTTAAATGAGAATTCTCCAGCTATAGATGCAGGCGAAGATCTCACTAAATTTGGGATTACTACTGATATTATGGGCAATCCAAGACCAAGAGGTAAAGGTTTTGATGTAGGTGCTTACGAGTATTAATAAAGTATAGAAACTCAACAAAATAAAGGGCTAGCGAAGTTTTCGCTAACCCTTTATTTTTACTCCATTAAAGAATAATGTCCTTTTTACTGAACATCTTCTAAAGGCATACCTATTAAAGATTCTAATGCTAATTTTGCATTTAGATAATCATTCTGCGATTGTATCTTAGATATTTTGCTGTTATTGTAGGCACTTACACTAAGTGCATAATCAGCATATTTAATTTCTCCGTTGCTAAAAGATTCTTCCACGCTCTGATGTGCCACTTCAGCATCTTGAAATGCAGCTGATTGAATATTAAAGATATCTCTATACATTACGTAAGTGTTGTATGTCTGCATCACAACTCTTCTTATCTCAATTTTCTTACTGTTGACCATATCTTTAGCGATAGAAACCTTTACCTTATTCTGCTCATTGTCCACCGGAATGGTAAAGAACATTCCTAAAGAAACCGTAGCAGCTACGTTATATCTAGGGTAGAATTGTGATCTGTTATCAACATCTCTTGAGTTATCAATATTAAATTCATTTAAGTTACCTTGAAACTTAACGATATCATACCATTGTCTTCTCGACCTCTTCAAATCATACACAGCTACGTCTACTTGCTTTTCTATGACGTCATTGTCAGGATGGTTATTCCATGCAATCTGAACCAGCTTTTCAGCAAACTCAACATCAGTAGATGATTGTGGTAAAATAATTTTATTATAATCAGTAGTTTGAGCTTTTACTGATACCACAGCAAATAACAATACTATGTAAATAATGTGCTTCATCTTTTAGTGTAATTATGTATGTGTTTGTAATTCTAATTATTTAATTGTTTTGTAACGCCTCGGCCTCTGTCTGTTCTTTGTCTATGTCTCTAAGCTTTATCATTAAAGCATAACAACCAATTACCAAAAGGTTCACAGGTTTTTGTAACATGGCATCTTGCGTAAAATGAGCTACCGACAACCCAAAAAACGGAATAACAAATGCCAGATTATAATTTCGTAGCATTGCATCCTTTAACTTAAAATGGTTCTGAACACCAGTAACCACTATGGTACCATTTAGCAACAGAAACAAAAACAACCCTAGCCAGCCCATTTCCATACCTGTTCTTAAATAACCACTATCCGGGTCAAAATTACCTGCTAACCTGTGCCCAGGGGCGTATTTTAGACCATTAGCACCTGCAGTATTAATACCGCCTCCTAATGGATGCGACTGTATATAAGGTTGAAACCTGATTCTTTTAATATCCCTCACGCCCATAGAAGCGTCTTCTGATGGATTAAAGGTTGACCTCAGCCTTTGCACTGGTGCACTATAAAATGGACCAAAGATCAGGATTAAAAGTATTACTACAATAGAAATACTACCTCCAAGTACCTTTGGATTGCCCATATTGAGTAATATAAACAAACCTCCTCCTGCTCCTACCATGGCATAAGCTGTTCTGGTACCGGCATAAGACATGGCCAGCATACAGAAAACAGTAAACACTGCGAACAAAGCCCGCTTCCATAATACATATGGTCCAAAGGCCAGCATCATAGTACCTAAACAACCAAAAGCCATAAAAAGACCATAAGCCGAAGGGTCAGATAAAATAGAAAACTTCCTCATCTTACCCCATATAAAATATAAATCGTACCTGGTGGGTACTTCATATATCCAGCTCCATTCAAAATCTCTAAGACCGAAATATTCTTGAAATAAGCCATAGCCTGCTACCACAAACAAGACAGCCATCCACGTATTTAAAAAATACTTTACTTTGTCTTTATCAGAGAAATAATGAATGAAAATATAAAATAACAATAATAAAGTATAAAAACGAACAGAATTTAACCAACCTTTTATTGATCCTTCAGGATTTGCTATTTCTAAAGCAAAATAAGCAAAATACAGAAGCGTAATTATAGTTATAGGTGCTTCGGTTTTCCATTGAAACTTATCTTTACCCTTTTGTTGGATGAGCATCATTACAAATGCTATAACTATAAGTGCATCAAATAAAATACCGAAGGGAATTTGTGGTTTTACAAGTCTATCTATTAAAAACAAGGTAGAACCGTAAAAAAAGAGCGTAAATATAGTATACCTGTAATCTTTAAGAGTTAATAAAAATATAGGCAATGCAAATAAGCTTAACAATACAAAGTGCCCCACGTAGACGGAAATACTAACCATCAAATACGGAAGCAGTAGAGCTAATAGTGACAGGATAATGATTACGTATGTATTCTTATTCTTAAGTATTTTCGATGGCTGACTCATTGTAAGAATATAATTTTCATAAAAATCACTAGATAAACCATAACCACATAACCGATGGCTAAAAATTTGATTATGTCTGGAATATGATTTTTCTTTTCCTTTTTCCTCCTTTTCCTCATGCTGTATATTTATTTACAATATCTATCACTTGCTTGGCTCTATCCTCCCAAGTGTTATTAGAAGCAGCTTTTACTCTATTTTGTTTACCTTCCTCTGAACTTTCCGCTATGGCTAAATCAATATTATCAACAAATTCATCTCCTTGAGACAAATAAATCACCTCTTTAAAATTATTGATATCTGCCGAAAAATTAGTAGTAACCACAGGCACACCCGAAGCCAAATACTCATTGATTTTTAATGGATAAATGCTTTTAGTAAGGTCATTACATAAAAATGGAATGATAGCACAGTCAGCGTATTTCAAAAATGCAGGCAGCTCTTCTAATTTTTTAGGACCTGTGAACATAACATTTTTCTTTGCTTTTAGTTTTTTCAGTCCCTCATTATCTATAGAAGTAGGCCCAACCATAAGTAATATTTTATCTTGATGTTTATCCGCAATGGCATTTAAAAGATCATAGTTTAACCTTTGACAAATATTACCTGTATAAAGTATAACCGGCTTATTGATACCTGCAAAAACCTCTGGCTTCACTAAATTGTCTAGATGTGCAGTTTTAAATAGAGCAATATCGGCAGCATTGGGCACCAAATAAACGTCCTTACCAAATTTCGACAGCTCAGTTTTCAATTGAGTTGAAGTGGTAATGGACAAATCTGCATTTGCCACATACTCCTCTTCCAGCTTAGGCCCATGTTTACCTATATACTCTGACTTAGATATATTATCTACAGATTGATATATGTGTAAAAAAGGCTTAGGATATCCTTTACTCGTAGGCCAATAAAATGGATTGAATGAATTTAAGGCAATGTAATTATCACTTATATTATACTTTTTAAATGCCTTTTTTATAGCCCTGTTAAATATGGCATTATTCAATTTAAGAAAGAAACGATACAGCTTACCGTCCGACATCCAATTGATAGGCAAAACTAACCTAGGGGTTACAATGTATAATTGAGTTTTTTCGGGTGTAGTATAAATGCTTCTTCCAAAGAGCAGCGCTTTCCACCTAGTTTTTATAATAGGTTTCTTAAACGAAGCTATAAAATCTTTCCATGTAAGCGGATTTTCAATATAAAAAACACGATTTTCACGCGATAGCTCTTTTGCAATAGAATAAGCAGTAGATGAATAAGGTCCATCCCACCTGGCCAAAGCCATAAATACTATATCGAACATATTAGCAAAGGTATTTACTATAAAGACAGAAAAATAATATATTTAACCTTTATAATAAATAATTGTTTGTAGTTAATATTAATATATTATTTAACCTCTTAACTAAAGTATGCCAACAACTACAGAAATTGATAAAGCTTATTTGCCTGATTTTTTGATTATTGGAGCCGGAAAGTCAGGAACCACGTCAGTTGACAACTACCTAAAACAACATCCATCTATTTATGTAAGTAAGGTAAAGGAGCCTAACTTTTTTGGTTATGAATTGATGAATGAGATTGACTTTGACGATAAAGACGAACTTAAGCATTATCAATCATCAGTAACCGATATAGACAGCTACATTAACCTTTTTAAAGAGGCCGAGCAAGGCCAAATCAAAGGAGAGACTTCTAATACGTATTTATATCATAAAGATGCGCCAGAGCGCATTAAGCATTACGTGCCGGATGCTAAGCTCATCGCTATTTTTAGACAGCCTGCAGAAAGGCTTTATTCTCGCTACCTGCACTTGGCAAGAGAGAATGAGTTGCCTACTCAAAACTTTGAAGATTGCCTAGACAAAAGCACCATATGGTGGGAAAGAAACGATTTGGTTAAGGAGGGGTTTTACTACAAGAATTTAAGCAAATTCTATGATTACTTCCCTAAAGAAAACATTAAAGTATATCTATTCGATGAATTAAGAAACGATGCTCACGGTGTACTAAAAGATATTTTCCAATTTGTGGGGGTAGATGCCTCCTATGAACTAGACTTGTCTATAGAATATAATAAGTCTGGCTTTATTAAAAATAAATTTTACGACAAACTTATAGGCCAGAACAGTGTGATAAAAAAAGGTATTAAAAGCTTAATACCAAGACGCTCTTTCGAAAAGCTAAAGGAAAACCCTTGGATGAGGAAAAAATTCAACTCTATTACAGAAAAGAATTTGCATAGGCCTAAGCTAGACCCTGCTTTAAAAGCTAAAATAACTAATGACATTTATAAAGATGATATACAACGACTAGCAGCTTTAACAGGCAAAGACTTAAGTCACTGGCTGGCATAAATAAACTGATGTGAAGAGATTTTTAACCACAATACTAATAGTTATTATAATTGCTGGCATTGGCGGATGGTACATTTATAAAGTGGTATTACCCAGGCAAATTGCTCGGGCTATTATTACTAAAGAATATCCATCAATTATACCTAGCAAGTATCAGCAAACTATAAAAACCGTTTCGGATACTGTAAATGAGAAGCTAGATCATATTATTACCAACTCTAAAGAGTCAGGTATAACTATTGATCAACTATTAAAGGCTATAGACGAGATAAAGGAACAAGAGGTAAGAGACATGGTTAGTGAGCTTCAAACAAGTAAACTTACCAGCACTAATCAGGTCTTTGATATTGCTGTAAAACATGTACATATTTCAGCCTTTGACCCCGAAAAGTTAAGACCAGCATTTAACAAAAATGCTACCCTTAATCAAGTTAAGAAGGCTTTAGCTTATATTGAAAATAATGAATTGATGAATACCATGGATGCTAACATGGGTAGAGCCATTGCCAAGCAATTGGTAGAACAAAAGAAAGATCAAATTCAAAATAAAGTATTAAATTCTACTCAATAAAAAAACATTGATTATAAAAAAGGGCCACTTACTAAGTAAGTGGCCCTTTTTTATATAGGTAAAACCCAGTTGGTTCTACACATTAATATTTTCCATATCTACCTTGTTAAGTATAGCTCCTACCAGGTTGTCTTCCATACTCAAGAGATAATCAATAGAATCTCTATCTAATTGTTTAATAGACGACTCTGCAGAGAATATTGGAATCACTTTATCTACATACTTCATAAGCTCTTTAGAGTCCGAGTACTCATTTAAAGACGCTCCTTCTATAAATATATAATCAAACTCTTCTCTCAATGCAACCATCAAATCATTAAAATCCCTGTCATGGAAAATCTCCTCGGGAGAATCATAGCCTCCGGCATTTCCTATCAAATAGATATTATGGTATTTAGTAGGTGTCACTAAGTTAACAGCACTATCATCAGTATCTGTAGCGGAACCCTTTTCATCTACCAACTTCATCTTAGGTTCATTGCGCTTTTCTAGCAACTTCATATTTTTCTTAGGCGTACTCAACCACTTGGTTAAGGTATTGTTTTTGAAGTTGGTATCAATGATTAGCACCTTTCTTTTAATTAGGCTCAACACAAATGCTAAAGCAAATATGGTAAATGTTTTACCCTCTCCTACTTTAGGGCTTGTAACCATAAATGATTTTGCTCCAGTATTTTCAATCTCATACCTTGTCTTTCTAAGGAAGTGCTTAAACAATTCTAACTGCTCGTCTTTATGCTGCTGAGCAAACAAAGTATGGAAATTCAACTTCTTGGTATCTACCTTTATAATAGTACCTGCCAAGTCCATGTCTACCACTCGTTGAAATTGAATAGGAGTTTTTATACTGGTGTCTAACACCTCTAACAACACTATTACAAAAACACAGATACCGAAAGTAGCAATACCTGCCAAAGCTATAATAATGATTCTTTTAGAAGCCATAGGGCTAGCCGGAGGAGCTGCTCTATACGTTTGCTTTACAGAGCTACCAGATGCCAACTGCTTTACCTTCTCCTGTTCGTACCTGTCTCTTGCCTCATTATAATCTTTTTCTGACGCTTCTACCTTGCTTTGAAGTTCTTTCAGTTGAGTTTCATTAGCCACATAATTAGGCATACTTCCACTAATAGAGCTTATTTGAGTGTTGTAATTAGAAAGTTCTCTACTCGCACCTCTAATCTTAATCCTGGTATTCGCCAGGTTTTCCTCTACTTCTGCTTTAGAATAAACTTGATCGGTAACAGTTCTATCACTTTTTCTTACAGAATTAAGCTCTATTCTTTTTTCTCTTTGTAGCCTACTTAAAGAATCGGCCAGTTGCTGATCTTTAAAGCCCGACTTAGCATATCTGCTGTTAAGCTCATCAATTTTATTATTAAGCTCAACGAGCTTTTCGTTATTTACCTCATTAGTGGTGCTGGCATTACCATTAAAATCATTTAAGTAACGCTGCCATTTGCTCTCTTCTAATTGTAATGTATATAATTCTTGCTGTACCTGATCCTTTTTTGATTCCAATTCTGAAATACGAGCCAATCTACTTTCTCCTTCAGTGCCAATATTCAGCAAGTTGTTTCTTTCTCTAAAACTTCTTAATTGATTTGTGGCTTGTTCAAATTCGGATTTTCTTTTTGCTAATTGCTTTTCAAAAAATTCAACAGATTCACCTGAAATTTCATTTTTACTTAAAGCGTAATATCTTAAAAATTGGTCTACATAAGTATTAACTACAAAAGCTGATAAATCAGGATCATCAGAAACAAAGCTAATATCTATATAATCCGTGTTAGGCACACGTTTTATTTCCATATTACTGCTGATGAAATCATAAGTATAACCATACGAATTTCTAAGATTACGAAGCAACCCAGAATGAGTTTCATTAACAGTAATAGGCTCAAATCCATCTAGTTTCTCATCTAATATATTTCTTGCTGTATCTATTTCTGCAGCAGAGAAACTAATATTTCCTTCAGTTACATAGCGAAATGGGTCACCCTTAGGATCAGTATCATGTAATAATAAATCATACGAAACAAGGTTATATAATATACCCGATTTCATTGTGGTTAATAAATTACTAAACTTTACATCTACTCCTCGTAAGTTGAATCTTTCTTCAGAAACATTGATTCCTTCGTCAGTGGTGAAACCTGTAGATATTTGAGTGGTAGCTATAAATTTATCTTCCATGTTCATGGTAAATAAAAATGCCGCTACACTGGAAATTATTGGAAGGCCAATGATGAGCCACTTTTTTCTCCAAATTACCTTCAATAAATAAGCAATATCCATCCGCTTTGTACTTTTCTTTTTTTTGGTTTAAATAATATTAAAAACTCTGGGCAAATTTTCTTAGCTGAATCATAAGATTAATGAATCATTTAACAACAACGATTGAGTTGTTAAAATGTTAAAATAAAATTTTATCCAGACGTTTTATTAGGATTAAATCTCAAGCTCTTTCCATTGTTTTCAAACTTCTCGTAAGCAAAAAGAAGCACGAAAACCAATACTATAAATGAAAACGGGGCAATCATGCTCCATTCTTTATCATGTATTTGAAAAAAGATAAGGTTTAAAATAATATTAGCCAAGGTAAAACTACTTAATGAGTTTCTTCCAAACACCAAAAGGTTTTGGGTCCATGGTTTAATATTAGCAGATAGCGGAATTATGAGAGAGAATATAATAACATTAACAATAGCCAGAGAAGTAGACCCTAAATAATATATAGGGTGATTAGCCCTCCTATATACATTAGTAAGGTAGTTGTGTATAAAATCAGGATCATTAACAAAGTATATGGCCACAAGTGCCACCATCACTAGTACCCCCAACATAGCCAAATTTGCTTTAATAAATTGCATAGGTTTCTCAAAAGAAATGAAACTAGCAGAGAGCATACCTAAAGCCACTATGCTTACCGCATTTAATATACTTGGACCTGTACCATACCCAAAACCAAAAACGGTAGATAAGAATATATTAATATTAGGATGATCTGATTGAATAATAGGATGAAGGGGATATAAAACCCAATACGAGAGAGCCACTAAAACTACTGCCCACACACCCTTTTTCTGCCTTAAAGCTAACAACGGTATTGCCAGTAACAATAACACTGCATACATTTTGAGAATATTGCCATAGTGGCTATTCGCGGCAAAAATAGCACAGCCAAATGCCCTTTGAACAGTAAGCATACCTCCTAATATACCAGCCACAAGGGTTAAAAAGTTACCTAAGTAACACTGAAAGCTTCTTTTAAATATTGAAGGGTACAAACCTTGAAACCCACTCTTCTTTAATTTTTTGAAGTAAACTAACTCCAGCATCATTCCAAATAAAAAAAGGAAGGTAGGAGTAGCCGAACTTGTAAATACCTTTACAATGGCGTGTTTTTCAAATGCATAATGAGACCAAATATCAAAATCATTAAAGGAGTGATCTAGCAGGGCTAGGCATATGGCATAGCTTCTGGCAAAATCCACGAAATATACTCTTTGTTTCATAGTTTAATCCAACTCAAGGCAAAGTTTTACGCAATTTACTTGAATAACGCAGATAATAAAAAACTTATATAAATCTATATTTCTCTGATAGTATATAAATACAATGAAATTTCAAAATCAGAAAATTTTGCTACAATCTAAAAACAATAATGGCTAAAAAATTATTACTTTGAAAAACATTTCCTTTGTAGGGATTATTAGTTGGATTAGACAAAACGTATTTATAAGTGAATATACTTGGGATTTCAGCCTTTTATCATGATTCTGCTGCGGCAGTTATTATGGATGGCCAAATAATAGCAGCCGCTCAGGAAGAGCGTTTTACAAGAAAGAAACATGACCCCGGCTTTCCGGAAAATGCAATAAAATATTGTTTAGAGCATAGCGGGCTATCAATTGATGATTTGGACGCAATTGCTTTTTATGACAAGCCTCTTCTTAAATTTGAACGACTATTAGAAACATACTATGCCTTTGCACCAAAAGGTATAAAATCTTTCATTACTTCCATACCGGTATGGGCGAAAGAAAAAATGTTTCTTAAGAAGTTAATAAAAGACGAACTGAAAAAGGTTGGTCATTATGACAAAAAGAAAATCAAGTTTCTATTCCCTGAGCACCACCTATCTCACGCTGCCAGTGCATATTACCCATCAGTATATGAAGATGCTGCCGTATTAACGGTTGACGGTGTTGGAGAATGGGCCACAGCATCTATCTGCCATGGCAAAGGAAATAAGCTAAGTATTTTAAAAGAATTGAAATTCCCGCATTCAGTTGGCTTATTGTACTCTGCATTTACTTATTTCTTGGGTTTTAGGGTTAACTCTGGAGAATACAAACTCATGGGGCTTGCTCCTTACGGAAGACAAAACCATCCTATAATAAAGGAATACGAAAAAACCATACGCGAAGAACTAATAGAGATTAAGGAAGATGGCTCTTTATGGTTAAACCAAAAGTACTTTAACTATGCTACAGGCCTAAGGATGGTAAAGGAAGATGCTTGGGAAAAGCTCTTCAACATGAAGACAAGAAGGCCCGAAGCTCCATTAGAACAAGAACATTGTGACTTAGGGCTTGCTATCCAGAACATCACTGAAGAAATAGTAATTAAAATGGCTGAAGAAGCCAAAAGGCTTACAGGCTCAGATTATTTATGCATGGCTGGAGGTGTAGCACTCAACTGTGTGGCTAACGGCAAACTGCAAAAGTCCAATATTTTTAAAGAGATATTTATACAGCCCGCCTCAGGAGATGCAGGAGGTGCTGTAGGGGCTGCTTTAGCCGCTCATCATATTTTCTACGATAAGCCTAGGGAAGTGAAGGGCTTACCTGTTAGAGATTTAATGTCAGGCTCTTACTTGGGCCCAGAATACTCTGACAAAGAGATAGAGCAAACTAGTAGAAAGTATAAAGCCGTATTCCACCACTTAGAAAACGACACTGATTTCTATAATAACGTAGCCGATCAATTAAGCCAAGGAGCTGCTGTAGGCTGGTTTCAGGGTAGAATGGAATTTGGACCAAGGGCTTTAGGAGGGCGCAGTATTTTAGGCGACCCTAGAAATGAAGAAATGCAAAAGAAGCTCAACCTTAAAATTAAATACAGAGAATCTTTCAGGCCATTTGCCCCTTCAGTATTGGCTGAAGATGCTGCAGATTTCTTTGAATTAGAAGGCACATCATCTTACATGCTGATAGTGCAGCCTGTGGTTGAAAAAAGAAGGAAACAGCTACCCGAAAATTACACGGAGCTACCGTTAAAAGAAAAACTATATTATGTAAGGTCAGATATTCCTTCTATTACTCACGTAGATTTTTCGGCACGGATACAAACAGTACATGCTGATACTAACGAAAAATATCACAAGCTTATCTCCGCATTTAAAGAAAAAACCGGTTACGGAATGGTAGTAAATACCAGTTTTAATGTAAGAGGAGAACCTATAGTATGCACCCCAGAAGATGCATATAGATGCTTTATGAGAACAGAAATGGATGTTTTAGTTATGAATAACTATGTTTTCATCAAAAAAGAACAGCCCGAATGGAAAGAAAAGGCTGAATGGCAAGAAGAATTTGTTTTAGATTAATAGTAATACATGATATGGAATTTTTACGAGATATATTCAGATTTATGGGAGAGAGAAAAAAATGGTGGTTAACCCCCGTTATACTCCTCTTATTAATAATAGCAGTACTTATTGTTGTTGGTGGCGGATCTGCCATAGCACCTTTTATTTATACATTATTTTAAACAACACATGGAAGGAGAACAGCAAAAGTATAAGAATATACTTATTATAGTTGGCGGTCTATTAGTCTTTTCTTTTATACTACACCTCAAGGCATTAATATATGCCGCCTTAATTATAAGTATACTGAGTGCACTAGTGCCTCAAATAGCAACAGCCGTAGATTGGTTATGGATGAAACTCGCCATGGCCTTAGGATGGGTCAATACCAGAATATTATTGAGTATTGTATTTTATTTATTTTTATTCCCCATTGCGGCATTATCACGCTTATTCTCAAATGATCCTTTGCAGATAAAAAGAAAGAAATCTTCTTTATACACTGAAAGGAATCATGAGTACAGTTCTAAAGACCTTGAAAACATTTGGTAAATGCTCGCGATTATAAAATTATTGCGCCCACAACAGTGGGCCAAAAACCTTTTTTTATTTCTCCCTATATTTTTTGCAGGAGAATTATTCATTGTAGATAAGCTACTGCACGTATTTTTGGGTTTTGTCTATTTCAGTTGCGCTGCTAGTTGCATTTATGTATTAAATGATATTATGGATGTAGAAGCTGACAGGCTACACCCTAAAAAGAAAGAAAGGCCTATTGCTAAAGGCACCGTGACCATACCTATGGCCATATTTCTTTTAGTAATACTATCTATAGCCGCACTTTTGGGCTCATACTTACTTAATGTTGATTATTTCTATTTGATATTAACATATATAGTAATCAACATCACTTACACCTTGGGCTTGAAGCATATAGCTATTTTAGATTTGTTTCTTGTGGCTTCGGGCTTTGTATTAAGAACCTGGGGAGGAGGTCTTATCGCAGATGTTTATGTATCACATTGGTTAATAATAATGATACTCTTACTTGCACTTTTCTTAGTATTAGCAAAAAGAAGAGACGATCTAATAATAGCCGAAGTGAGAGGCACTGAAGTTCGAAAATCAAGCTCTCAGTACAATCTTGAGTTTATAAACGCTTGTCTCACTATGCTCTCTGCAGTGGTTATAGTGGCATATATTATGTACAGTGTATCCCCTGAAATTATCCAGCGTTTTAAGTCAAATTATTTATTCTTGACTTCAATATTCGTAATTGCAGGCATAATGAGGTACCTACAGATCACTATTGTTGAAAAAAACAGTGGATCTCCAACTGCCATTTTGTATAAAGACAAGTTTATAGTTTTAACTCTTCTAGGTTGGATTTTCATGTTTTTCATCATGATATACTGGGCCAATTAATATGAAAAAGATAGCGCTATTTGACTTTGATGGCACCATTACCACCAAAGACACCATGCTAGAATTTATAAAGTTTTATAAAGGAAAAACCAGTTTTTATACTGGTTTTCTTCTTCTTAGCCCCGTTATGGTGGCCATGAAATTAAAGCTTTTGTCTAACGAAAAAGCAAAAGAGTGCATGCTCACTCACTTTTTTAAAAATGAAAGTGCGGAGGTTTTCGACCAAAAGGCAAAAGAGTTTGGAGAAAAAATTATTCCATCTCTTATCAGGAAAAAAGCATTAAGTGAAATCAACACTTTAAAACAAGAAGGGACTCCCATTTATATTGTTTCAGCATCGGCAAGCAACTGGATTGTAGGCTGGTCACAGCCTAAGGACATAAAACTTATAGCCACCCAATTAGAAATTAAGGAAGGTAAAATTACCGGCAAATTAGCAGGAAAAAACTGTAATGGCCCGGAAAAGGCTGAGCGAATAAAAAAGGCTATTGACCTTAGCGAATATGAAATAATTCATGCCTATGGAGACACCTCTGGTGATACCGAAATGTTGGCCTTGGCCACACATCCGGGTTACAGGCATTTTCATGAATAAAAAAAGCGGTTTAATAACCGCTTTTCACCTTAATATTTCTTTCACCGATAAGCTATTGCTCTTTAGTCCTATATAGTCTTAAATAAACATTACTGGCATGATCTTTATCTACGTCAGCCACATGAATACCGCTAATAAAAATATGCTCTCCGCTATATCCATCTGCCTGCAGCTGTTTAATGGTCTCCTCCACCCTACGCTTCCCTAATTTCTCATTAACATCATTAGAGGTTCTGAAATCGCCATAACCTTCAATTTGTATTTTAATTTGAGGATATCTTTTTAGTCTATTAACAATATATGATAACTTTTCTCTGGCAGAAAAGCCTAAATCATAAGAATCACGATTAAACTTCAACCTCATATCAACCAATAACCCTAAAGCCTCCGTTGTCTCTTGCTCAGTTAAATATGACTTAGGCAATGTGTCATTAACCGTTCCGTATATAGAATTAAGATTATCTAAAGGTTTATAAGTCTGAAGCACCGCTTTGGCAGAGTAAATATTGCCGTAGTCTGATTTGACATTACTACAATAAAACGCTAACGAATCTCCATAAATGGAAAAGTAAGCATCAAAACCTGGTGTATTAATGTTCTTACCTAGGTTAACAGGTTTAGTCCATACATCCCAGTTATTATAAAGCCTTTCTGACATAAAAATATCAGCATCTCCATAACCTCCATGGCCGGCACTAGAAAAAAACAGTTTTCTACCATCGGGCGATAAAAAAGGAGATATCTCATAAGACTCAGTATTAATAGTCCTTCCTAAATTTTGAGGTAAAGACCAACCATCTACAGATTTGAGGCTGACGTACAAATCCTCTTTGCCATATGCATTTTTACCCTGCATACTAATCAGCAATACATCATAACTCTGGTTCATATAGAACCCCTTAAAGCCATCTTTCGGTAATCCTTTTAATGGAATAACTTCTGGCTCAGTCCATTTCCCTCCAATTAATTTAGAAAACGCTATTCCATTGGTTTTACTGTAGGCTTGTATTAGGTAAACTATTTTACCATCATTACTTAATCCAATGACAGCATTATTTTCTTTATTATTCCATTCATGCACATCATTGGTAGCTTTTTCCCATCCATACCCTTGGCGTTCGCTCACCCAAATGTCCATTCCGGCATACTTCCCTCCTGTATTTTTATCGTATAACGCTCTTGAAAAATAAAGTTTCTTTTCCGTTGGAGAATACAAAGGCATCAGCTCTTCTGTGTCAGTATTTACGTCAGTGCTCAATTTTTGCACCTGACTGAATTTATAACTCTGTGCCTTTAAAGGCGAAATGAAACCTTGAAACAATATAATTGAGTACAAAAAATATTTTATCATTTTCAATGTATTTGACTTACCAAAGCCTAGCTGCTGAAGAGTACTTATTAAATATAATTAAGCCAACACTTAATTCATGCACCCCATTATTGTAATTATTTACTTTGTTTAAAAAATAGTCATAAGAGTAATTGATGTTTAGCTTACTCTCCATGGTTATACCAAATAGCAATGAAGCGGATATGTCCTGCTTATACCCTGCCCCTACGTATATCAACTGGTTGTACCTTGCTCTTACATTAGCTTCGGCCACAAAGTCATAAAGGTCACTATAGTAGACTCTTGCTATTGGCTGTAATTCAAATTTAGGTCCTACCTGAAAATTATTGCTAATTACGGCCTCATATTGCTTCTCTGGTACTATTTCAGATAAGTTATTATCTTTATTCACCACATTTTGCACTGCAGAATTAGCAGACAATCCAAAATAGAACGTAGAGGAATATATTACAGACCCAAAGCTAACATTCAGCACTTGCTGTTTGCCTTCAGAGCTATTTAAAAGGTTCTGATAAAATAAATCTTCGGCTTCATTTCTAACCGTAAGATTAGAATAGTCTATTCGTTGCATATCTATACCTATAGAACTTCCTAATGCCCACATCAATTTTTTACTCACAGGCAAATGGTATGCGTAATTTACATTAACCTTTAAGTCTTTATAAGGACCAAGATTTTGAGCTTCTACTATCCCTCCTATGCCGTGCTTGCGCCTGAGCTTTGTATTCACTGCCACATTCTTATAAGCGTTGGGATTACTTATACGCAAAGAATTATTCTTTACCGTTTCGGTAGAGGCCCCTCCAATATTACCGAAAATAGAAACGTAGTAATGACCATCAGTATCACTAAAGTTGGACCAGTTTTGCTTGTATGCAGCCTTCACTTCTGTATATTTTTCAATACCTGTAAACCCTGCATTATATGCAGGCATATTGCTATAAAACTGTGTGAAGTTTCGCTGTTGACCAGTAGCCGTAAATACAGTTCCTATTGCTGCTATTATTGTTAAGTATAATGCTTTCATGTTATTATTTTAGAACTGTTACTATACCTTTATACTCCCTTTTGCCTCCATTAAGACTGATAATGTAATAATAGGCCCCTCCGCTTAACTCTTTACCTTGGTAAGTACCGTCCCATTGACAATCTGTGCCGCTGCATTTATAAACTTCCTGCCCGTTGTCTTCATAAACTGAAATATTTATGGATTCATACCTATCCAAATTCTGAAAATCCCAAGTATCATTAATCCCATCATTATTAGGTGTAAAAGCATTTACCAAACCAATATCCGGCAAAATGGTGATTTCTATATCCCTACTCACAGGATCACTATTATTAAAACCATCATTTACGATTATGCTCAATCGCTTACTTACAATATCCGTTTCTCCTAAAACCGAATTACTATACTTTACATTTATTAAAGCTGATTCGTAATGAGAGCGCGTATCTTCGCCTTCAAGCGTTAAAGTTCCTGTATTGGAATCCCACTGAGCTTCAATCTCTGGAAAATTGGAATTATCGAAACTCAAGGCATCCTCGCTTGAATTATAATTATCCTCTAGCTTAATAGTAGCAGACTTCATATAGGCATTATCGAAGTCATTAATTATCAAAGTCTCTGAAATTGACCTACCACCATCACCTTGAACATACATTAATGGTTGCTTCTCTACGTTACTAATAACTGGCTTCGCGTTTTCTTCCTCCATTTGCACAATGGTAAATGTTGTACTAGCAGAGCCCATGTAAGTATCGTCTTCTATGGTAGCCATCACCTTATAACTCCCCTCTTCTCTAGGCGCTTCACTTGCCCCATCAAAGGTTAAGGTATAATCTAAGCCCTCTGGTACAGTGGTTATAGTTGGCTGTTGGGGCTCTCCATTGTATTCTTTTTGTAAGTCAGAAAAAGTAATAGTAGCCGTTGCTTTGTTTATTGTTAATAGAGCACTTTCTTCTCCCTTATAGTGAGGATCATCTATTACAACCTTTATATCATATTGCCCTACTTCTACCGGTAAGTCAGTGCTTCCGTTGTAAAAAACGGTATACCCCAAATTAGCAGGAGAAGTACTAACATTTATAGTCTGTGGCTTACCTGTATATGTGCTTTGTAAACCACTGATAACTATACCTGCATCAGCTTTACCCACTGTCAATTGATATGATTGGGAATATGTAAAAAACCAGATATTAAACTTTAAATTAACATCAAACGTACCCACCTCGGTAGGTGTACCTGTTAAATCAGCTTCACCATTCTGATTATTCTGCAAGGTCAACCAAGTCGGATAATCTCCGTAGATTTGTTCATTCCGGTCCGTTGTAACATGATAATTATAAGCCTCTCCATAAGTGGCATTTTTAACAGGCGTACTGGTAAATTCCTGTGCGAAAACACAGTTGATACCTATCAAAAGATGAGTTAAAAATGTTAGATAAAAATTCTTCATTAATAGATTTCGTTATTGGGCTCTTATGTTTTAATAAGAGTTATTGAAATCTTAACAGAAGCTCATTCCATTTTGTTTTAGAGTTAAATGAACAAAAGATGTTATCATCATTAAAAATTTAATTCATGAAAATTTTAACATATTTGATAGGTATCGGTTAGTAAAATTTTGATATGTAAACATAACTCCCGTTTTTGGTATAAATTTTATTTTCTACTCAATGAAAGAATTTGCAATTGTCTGCTTTTGGCTAAGTTTATTTATTATTTTCTATTCTTATTTAGGGTATGGTATTTTCCTATTTGCACTAGTAAAATTAAAAAGGATATTTAAAGGCAAAGCCTCCACCCCCTCTGATTACTACCCTGAAATAGTGCACGTTATTGCGGCCTACAATGAAGAAGATTTTATCAGAGAAAAGATTGAAAACTCACTCAACCTTAACTATCCAAAAGATAAACTGAGGGTACTTATAGTTACCGATGGATCTACCGACAGCACCATGGACATTATAAAAGAATACCCTGAGGTAGAGCATCATCATAGTACTGCAAGAGCTGGTAAAATTGCGGCAGTAAATAGAATGATACCACATTTTAAAGCTCCTATTACTGTATTTTCTGATGCCAACACACTATTAAATGATGATGCAATGAAAAATATTGCTCGTCATTTCCAAGATCCTAATGTGGGACTAATAGCAGGCGAAAAGAGGGTACTAAGTAAAGAAAAAGATGGCGCAGCAGCTTCTGGCGAGGGCTTTTATTGGAAATATGAGTCTAAGCTCAAAACTTGGGATTCTGAACTACACTCTGTTGTAGGAGCTGCAGGAGAATTATTCGCTGTTAGATCGGAATTATTCAACCCTGTGGAAACTAACATTGTAATCGAGGATTTCTACATTTCATTATCCATTGCCATGGACGGTTACAAAGTGGTATATGAACCAGAAGCTTACGCTATGGAAACAGGCTCTGCTTCTGTAGGTGAAGAATTGAAAAGAAAAATTAGAATTGCTGCAGGTGGCATTCAGGCAATAGTAAAACTATGGCCTCTACTTAATTTCTTTAAATACGGTACTCTCAGCTTTCAATATATTTCGCACCGTGTCTTACGCTGGACTTTAGCTCCCATTTGTTTAATAACCGTATTTGTGGCTAACTTATATTTGGCTTTACAAAACATCCCCATATACCAAGCCATTATGGTGGCTCAGTTGGCATTTTACCTCTTCTCTGCCATCGGTTGGATTATGCAGAACAATAATTTAAAGTTTAAGATATTCTTTATCCCTTATTACTTCAGCATGATGAACTACGCTGTATTCAGAGGATTTTTCAGGTACATCAAAGGCAGTCAATCTGCAGTATGGGAAAAAGCAAAAAGAGCACAAGCATAAAAAAAAGCCGGCTAAAGCCGGCTTTTTCATTTTATTTAACCATCACCAGTTGACTGACAATGCCTTTTTCGGTTTCTACCTTTACTACATAAAGCTTATTGGATGATAAGATAAGATTCACTTCTGGCCGCGATGCCGCTTCTGCAAAATGCCTTTCTGCCAATACCTTCCCTGTTAAATCAAATACAACTATGCCCTTCACCAAGTCTGTACCTTCTTTTATTCTAATAGTCCCTTGATTATAGACCACTAATAACTGAGCCGCTTCAATAACATCCGTTTCTTTACTTAACCTAGAAAACGCATAGCTTCCCCATATTTTAGAAGCAAATTCAGGATGATCAACAAAAGGATTTCTGTTACCCTGATAGCTATAAGCTGCATTGTTTCTGCTTATCTCTTTGCTACTCACAGGATCAGCATTATGCCAATCCATAAGCATGGAGATAAACCAAGTTTCAAATACTCTATTACTAGATCCGTCAAGAATAGCATTACCATAAGAGGTGTTATTTTGCCATCCGCCAATGACATTCTCATACCTGGTGGCCATATAAAAATAGGCACGTGCAAAATCTCCTTTAAATTCATCTATAGGCTCAAATACCGTTCCTGAATAACCTAGACCAGATGCTGCATTACCCACTTTGCTACCATTATCACTAACGTATGATGCACTTCCTACCTCTCCATAAGGGTAGCTACTTCTTTTAGCATTTACATATCCGTCTGTAGGAAAAATGTGGTGAATATCAGAATTCATAGGTTCTACTTCTCCTCCAAACCAACTTCTAGGAAATGAATGTTCTCTATTATAACAACTGCCCTCCCCCGAATATGAACCGCACTGATCACTAACTTTTGAAAAATTATAACTGTCATTTCCATTCGGATTTTCTGAATACATATCTAATATACTTCCATCATTTTCATAAAAATAGTCCAGTTCATTGGCAGAGTAGAAGCTCCACAATGCACTATACCTTCTGGTAGTATGACCTTTTATAATATTGTAGAGTGCTGTTTTTAAACTATAACCGGTCAAGCCAGAAGCATCAGCATAGTAACCAGAATAGTCATCGTCTCCTCCTCCATCATCTCCTCCTCCTGAACCAATACTAAACGAGGTTGTGGCCGATGAGCCGAAAGATCCTCCTGAAGCATAGGTAGACGAAGATGAGAACAAGGTATAGCTACCATTACCATGTGAGCAGCAAATACCATCTCCGTATGAATCATAAATATTAAACTTATAGCTACCGCTAGCCAAACAGAAGTTTTCAGTATAATCAGCATTACTGCCATAGCCGCTACCACTATATAGTACTGTGCCTGTAGAAGTGGTCAGCTCCCAACTGGTTTCACTACCATAGTTGTCAGTGGTAAGGTTTAATGTAAGTGCCGTGCCAGAGCAAGATGATCCACCACCACCTCCTCCACCAGAAGTAGAAGGTTCAAATGCATCAACATATACCACCTCAGAGCCATCAAAACCACTCACATCGTAAAATCTTAGCCCAACCACTATCGATGATGATGTAGGTGTATAAGTGTAAGAAATTTTTTGCCAAGTATTTTTTAAAGCAGTATTACCATAATCACGATAGCCATCCACATAAAGCCGTGGGCGTACATATCCATCTGTAATGTATACCCACACGGAAAACGTATAAGAAGTACCGGGAGTAACGCTTATAGTTTGTAAAAAGTCGGTTGAACTTTGTGTAGTGGTATTTACGGTAATCTTGGCAGAGGCGCTACCACTCTTAACAACTGATGTAGTTTTAGCCACTGATATGCCATTATCAATGGTGGTCCACCCTGAAGGGCTGCTACCAGACCATTGCTCAAAATCTCCATTTGAAACCTGAGCCAGTGTGGCATTAAACAGCATAAAGCATAAAAATGCCGTAAGTAAAAGTTTTTGTTTCATGTAATTATTTTGTTAGGTTGATAATTGCCAAACAATATAATACACTTTTAACAAAAAATAGTAAAAATATAAATTATCAATACATTAACAATCAAACCTTTACCGCCTTACTTTTCTTCCATTACAAATGCCATGGCCGATTCTTCATCTCCAAAAATCTTAAAGGGCAAGTTAAACTTATTAACTGCGGACAATAGCAAATTCAGATAATACCTTTTAAAAACGTTTGCCTCTGATATTACAGCTGCCTTTTTTAAGCCTCCATCTATGGCTGCAGGTAATATTTCAAACTCAAATGCCTTTCTGTTTTCTGGATTAACCACACCCTGCTCGCGTGTATCTGAAATAAACTTAGTTACTGGAGAGCCAGAATTAGCTAAATCAATAAGTGTGGTAAATGGCTTTTTATACTCTTCTTGCGATAAGCTCTTACGCCCCTTCCACACAATCTTACCTAACTCCTTTTCTTTTAAATAATAAACTTCAGCGTAGGTCTCTGTTAATATTTGCTCTTCTATAGTCATTTGGTTTGGTCTTGATTAATCAATCGTTAATGGCATAATTAATTTAATAATAAATTCATTATTTTCATTAAATATTTTCAATTAATATTACTATAAGTATATCAATTCCTTAACACCACTGATTATCAATAATATAAAAATCACACAATCATCATTTTTGAAAACTAATTATAATAATTAGATGAACAAATAAAAATATAACCACAACACTTAAAATACCCTTCAATTCAATCACTAAATCGATTAATTAATGATTTGATTAATCCGCATTTATGTCTATAATAAACTACCTTTTAATAGTTGTCTGGTAATAACCACAACTATTTATAACCAACTTAAACCTAATTAGTAATGAGAAAAATTTCTTTACTCGCTACACTGTTACTCTGTGCAATACAATTAAAAGTATATGCACAAACAGGTAGTACCTTTAAGCAATGGGGGGAAGAAACCCTTTCCCAAATAGAACAAGATTTCAGGCTTGCTAACAGCACCCTATACAGGGAAAACATGGAAAACAATAGCATTGCCTTTAACTGGCCCCAAGGCGTACAATTACATGCTCTTATTGCAGCACGTAAAATTTCACAGGCCGAGGCTCTAGCCAATGAGATACATGATAAATACTGGTGCTACCATAACAATATATGGGGATATAATGCAGGCGCCAATTACTGTGGAGACCGGTATTACGATGATAACGCGTGGATAGCAAAGGCTCTAATGGAATTATACTTTTTCACTAATAATGCTACATACCTCAACAGGTCAAAAGAAGTGATAGCCTTTAGTATGAGTGGTGAAAATTTTGCCGGAGATGAGCCCAATGGTGGTATAAAATGGCAAGAAGGTCAACCTGGTCACTGTCTCTGCGCCACAGCCCCTACCATGGTAACTAATTTAATGATTTACCAAGCTACAGGAGAACAGTCTTACTTAGATGCCGCTTTAAGATTATACAACTGGGTGCATGCCAATAGGTTTGGGCTAGGCGGTGGATACCGTGGCTATGAAAATGCAGTAATCACTCAGGCAGCAATAAGACTTTACCAAATCACTGGCAACAACAGTTATTATAATGATGCCAAGCATATGGGATTGGCCATGGAAACGGTCTATATTGACTACGCTACTCACTCTCTTCATGAAACGGGACAATGGGGCGGACATGATATGACTGCTGCATATGTCGAGCTTTACAACCTAGATGGTGACATCAATTGGTTAAACATTGCAGCGGGTTACAGCAAATTTTTACACGATAACTGCAAAGATCCAGCAGGAAGATACCCTGAAGACTGGAGTGACATTGAAAGTGGAGGAAAAACAGCCTTGCTTTATCAGGCCTCTGCAGCCAGAGCATTTGCAGACTTGGGCAATACTCCTGGCGGACAAAGCAAATACCCTGATCCCGTTTCTATATATAGAGATATCGACTATAATGCCTTCTATTCTACAGGTCTTCAAATAGGAAACTACACCGCTGCCGATCTTGAATTTATAGGTATGCCCGACAACCAGATATCATCCGTTAAAGTAAATCCTGGTTATAAAATAGTTTTATTTAAAGATGACAATTTTTCTGGCGACTCTTTGGTACTCACTACCAACAGTAATTATGTGGGCGGCTTTAATGATGCTGTAAGCTCTGCTAAAGTATCTATAACTTCACCTACGGCTATAGTATATAAAGACTGTAACTACACTGGCAAGGCTATCAATTTACCTGCTGGTGAATATTCTTTGCAAGACTTGCAAGTAAGAGGTATCAATAACAAAGATATCTCTTCTATAAAAATTGGAGAAGGCTACGAAGTAGTTCTATACAAAGGCAGTAGCCTCAATGGCGAGTCGTTAACGTTAACTTCCAGCGCTAGCTGTTTGGTTAGCAATACCTGGAATGATAGCACCTCCTCATTACTAGTAACTTGTAACTCTACCCCTATTACTCCATACCTATCGGTAAATGGAGGCAATATACAGCAAACTGCTTCTGCTGAGATCATTATTGGAGGATCAGTAAAACTATCTCCAGAGCCTGCTAACGAAGGCACTTGGAGTTGGACAGGCCCTAACTTTTCAAGTAGCCAAAGAGAAGTAACTATCAACAATATGCAATCGGCCAATTCCGGTACCTATACAGCTACTTACACCTCTGCTTCAGGCTGCGTGAGAACACAAGACTTCCATATTGAAGTTACTCCACAATTTGTTACCACCATGTATTCCGATTGTAACTATACCGGCTATGCTGTAGGTTTACCTATCGGTGATTATGATATGTTTGAACTAAACCGCAGGGGCATTGAAAACGATGATGTCAGCTCCATAAAAATAGAACCCGGTTATGAAGTGGTGGTTTATGAAGATTACAACTTCACTGGAGCAAGTTATATTCTATCTGGTGATGACAACTGCTTAGTAGACAATGAGCTTAATGATTGGGTATCATCTGCACGCGTAAGAAAGGCTTCTAACAGCTTCTCTAAACTTATTGAAGCTGAAGACTACAGTTCTATGTCTGGTGTACAGACAGAAGCCACCACAGATACCAATGGAGGAATGAACGTAGGCTATATAGAAACCGCTGACTGGATGGCATATACGAATATTAACATACCCCAATCTGGTACATTTATGATAGAATACCGTATCGCCAGTGGCGAAAGCGGAGGCAAATTAAGTTTAGACTTAAATGCAGGTTCCATAGTACTAGGAGAAGTTTCTGTGCCTGCCACTGGTGGTTGGCAAAGCTGGACTACGGTATCTCACACTGTCAATATTAATGCAGGTACATATGATCTTGGCATCTACGCTCAAGTTGGTGGTTGGAATATCAATTGGATAAAAATAACACAGATTTCAGCAATAGCACAGGCCAAGATTAATGGCAACAATGCCTTAGCCAATGCATCTCTAGAACTTTATCCTAACCCTGCTACCGATAGGCTGGTATTGAAGTCAACTATGGAAATAATGAACAGCAAAATATCTATTTATGACGCTATGGGTAAACTCATAAGCCAGCAAAGCTTAACAACTACTACTATTGATGTGAGCAGCTTGAAAAAAGGTATTTATCTACTAAAAATAAGTGGCGAACAAGGTACAGTAACCAAGCGTTTTGAAAAACATTAAATTAAAAGAGGAGTCTTAAGGACTCCTCTTTTATGATGACAATAAAGTACCGCAAATTCCACCGGCCACCAAAAGGTAAACCACCGACAGGATCAGCAAAACTTTACCAGTCTTTTTATATTTTAGTCTCAATATCAGTCCCAAAAGCCCTAAAATAAAAGGAGGACCAAACATTACCCCTAATATCAAAACAACAAAACTTTCTAGCCCACTACTGTTTACTTCAAGTAAAATCATACCATTTCTGTTTGAAGTTTATTTAACTGCTCTTTTTTATCATCTCTATATAGCAAATTCATAGTCTCAAATGGAATGATTTTATAATTTTTATCCACTATATGCACACACGATTTCTTAATTGACCTCACATCAAAATTATATGCATCTACAAATTGCATAATAATAACTCTAAATAAATTATTGTAAGACAATTCTGGCGCGTTAATCTGAGGAAGACAGCACAAAATACTATGTAACTTCTCAGTAGCCTCATCACTAGAGTTACCTGTACTAAACAGTTCTATCATTTTACCATGCAACTGTTCATCTTGCTCATAAACAATTGTGTTTTTGCTGTTATCTAGCAAATCAGCAGGGTTAATATACCGGGTCAGTGGGAAAACCTCTTCTCCTAATTTCAGCGCATATCCCATTACTAAAGCATCTGGGTTACAAGGAACAGGAATTAAATCATCAGAATTAAACACTGGAGATTGCTCTAATATCTTTCTCCTGACTTCTGTAAGTGTAATTCTATCCTTATCAGGGCTAAAATGCTCTAACCTTCCGGCAATTTGTGTGGGCTGCAGAGTAACTCCACGCACACATTTCTGTTTCAAAGCAAAATCTATGATTTCACCAATTTCTCCATCGTTAAGATTTTTCTGCAGTGTTACTACCAGCGTAGTGGATAAATTGAGTTGATTCAAATGCTCTAAAGCCTTGGCTCTTATCTTAGTCATTTCTGCCCCTCGCATGCTTTTCAGTACTTCTTCATTAAAAGAATCGAACTGCAAGTAAATTTCAAAATCAGGAGCATAACCTGCTAAACGCTTAGCAAACTCAAAATCTTTGGCTATTTCAATTCCATTGGTATTGAGCATTATATGTCTAATAGGCAATGTCTTGGCATAGTCGAGAATTTCAAAAAACTGAGGGTGAATTGTCGGCTCTCCTCCACTGATCTGTACTACATCTGGCTCACGCTCATTTTCTACTATCGTGTCAAGCATTTTCTTCACCTCCTCTAAGGTTCTGTGCCTGCCGTATGTAGGCGAAGAACCTGCATAGCAAGTAGGACAAGACAAATTACACCTGTCTGTAACCTCTACTACTGTAAGGCAAGAGTGCTGTTCGTGGTCTGTACACAACCCGCAGTCGTAAGGGCAACCATAATGAGTGTCCGTGTTAAATTTATATGGTGTCTCTGAGGGCTTATTATAATTTCTAATATTTTTATAATACGCTATATCATCTGCAATAAGTACTTTAGAAAAACCATGTTCTTTGCACCTTTTATGCATGTAAACCTTATCATTTTCGAACACAATTTTTGCGTCTACCCGCCTCAAACACTCATGACAAAGGCTAACGGTAAAATCGTAGTATGTGTATTTTCTTGTAGGCATACCTTACTGCTTCAGTTATAGTTTGATAGTAATAAAGCAAACATATTAAACATAACCATTGAATACTACTAAGTCCTAAAACATAAAATAAGTTTGGCTTAATAAATTCAATCAAAAATCTAAATGAAAAATAAAGTATCATAAAAACTTGAAAAACCAAGCCATCACGCAAGTTGAGTTGCTGCCATAAGAATTTACACAACGCAAAAAGTAGAATAAGGAAAACCAATTCATATAAAGCTAATGGGTGTCTTAGGTTACCATCACCAAGGTCCATACCCAACCAGCTGGTGGTAATAGTACCATAGGTAAATTCATTAATACCGGACAAAAAGCATCCAATACGGCCAATGAAAATACCAAGAATTATAGGAAGGGTAAATAAATCGCCAGAACGCTGCTTCTCTCCTATCATTTTCTTTGCACACTCCACTCCAAGCAACCCTCCAAACAACCCTCCCATAATAGTTTTTAGATTCATGAAAGCAATAATATCAACTGCAGAGGTGTTTATAAGCGGGTTTTCAAGAAAGCCAAACAACCTAGAACCTACAAAAGCTCCAATAGCTGCTCCTAATATAATAGATAACCGGTGTGAGGTCGAAATGCTATCTTCTTGTTGTCTTCTTAGGTAAGAGTAATATCGGTAAGCCAGAAAAAAAGCCAAATATTCAGTAATCAAATGAATATTGACTGGCCAATTGCCAAGATGAGGCTCAAAAGGAATTTTCACTAACTTTTTAAGTGAAGATAAAAGCTTAAGCTAAATAAAACACCCTTCTATTTAATTTATTGCTTAAGCTTTATCGGTTTCAACGTAATCGGTCAATTACATTTTAAAATCCTTCTCACTGGCCCCACGGCTAAAGTGCCTGATATTATAAGTAAATGATAACATAAAATATCGGTTTAGCACAGTTGACTGTCGATCCTCAATATACGTCTCTGTTACCGATCTTCCAACATTATTATTCTCATCTAGTAAATCATATACGTTTACAGCCAGTTCTCCCAAATCATCTTTAAGTATTTTTTTACCAAAACTCATATTCATAATCACATAGCTTTTGTCAAAACCATCGGCAAGGCCAGTATTTACCTGGTGTCCTACATCTGTTCGGTAAATAAATGATGGGCCAAATATCCAATTCAATTTCACATGTGTGTACTGAGTCATGTATTCATTATTAAGCGCTGGACGCAATGAATTATTGGCAATAAAATAATCAGATCTGGTAGAGATATTGAAATCTACCTTTTCGCTAATATTACTACTAAGAGAAAAATCAGCCATGAAATGCGTGTTGTTAGAGTGGTTGATCACATCATTTATAACTCCGGGTCTGCGGCTATATTCAACCATACCTCTTATATTAAGGTTAGATTTTACCCACTCAATAGGCGTACCGTAGTGGCTGTACAACTTAAAACTATAATACGATTCTGTATTTTCTGGCCTTGTGAGCTGAGTACCTTCTTCTAAAAACACATTACCCACATATTCTGGCTCAGAAGCAATAGTAGTTGCATTAGTAATGTAGTTAGACACTACCGATGATTCTATAGAACTATATAATGTTCTTCCCTCGTCAGTATTTGATTTATATCGGGCGCGTACCCAATGGTTATAGGCCTGCTCTAGCGTTGGGTTACCCGTGCTTAATTGCAGCGGATTAGAGTTATCTATCACCTCTTGCAGCTGACCTATCGATGGCGAGTTGGTCCAAGTAAAGTAATCTAGCTCCAGTTTTTTGCTCTTAGCTAACTGATAGTCTAACCTCACAGATGGCAACACAGAATTAAATGTTCGCTCTGTTTTATAAGTTTTCGGAAACTCTTGTTCGTTATTCAAATCAGCTTGCTGATACTGAGCCCCTAACTGAACCCTCCACTTATCATCTTGATATTTATATTGTAATTCACCACGTTGCGTAAAATAGCCACTATTAAAGGTATTACTCAAGGTGGTATCCATCACATATGTCTCATTGTTATCGTCATACGTTCTTTTATCAGAATCATTGATTTTATTACTCAAATGATACTCTACTGCCAACATACTACTTTCACTTATTGGCTCTGTATACATTATTCCCGCTCCCCAATCATAAGCATTTCTTTCTCTATCCGTTACTTGATTGAGTAACTGCACACTATCTTCTCTGTTATAATATATATTCTCTGCTACTCTGTCGGCATCATCTTGATTGGTGTGATACCCCAACGTTTGCTCTAAAGTTATGCTCCTGCCCTTTTTATCAAACTTGTGACTATAATAAAGATTACTGCCAAAGTCATAATCACTATTTTTAGAGTTAGACTCATTATCCGTACTATTCAACAAACCATTATCGGTGTCAGTATCTCCAAAAAATGAGTCATGGTTTTCATCGTGTCTAAAAGCTGCATATGGCCTCCACCTGATTACATTATTACTGTCTATCTCATAATCTAGTCTAGCGTGTAAATAATGATCCGTATTAATTCTATTATCAAAACTGCGCTCGTTATACACCTGACCTGAGTCAGAAGCTAAAATATAGGTTCTTTGTTTGGTGCTGCTCCCATCGTTATCGCGTTTACTGAAATTATAGTTTGCTGCCAGCTTTAACTTATTCCATTCATTTGAATAATTAACCCCAAAATTATTTGTTTTGATAATACCATTTTGGGTTCGCTGCTCTCCTTGGCTGTTAGCATCAGCACTATAATTAACCATGTTAATATTATTACTTAAGCCAGTAAAAGTTATTCGCTGATCACCGCTAAACATGTTTACACTAGCTGCAGCCTGATAATGATCATCAGTACCATAACCGGCCGAGGCTTTCCCGAATTGCCCTCTTTTTTTACCGGGTTTTGTGATGATGTTAATTGTTTTAACCTGTTCTCCATCATCAAAACCGGTCAGCTCTGCCTTGTCACTTTTCTTATCATACACTTGTATAGCAGCTATTACCTCTGAAGGCAAGTTTTGTAGTGCAGTCTTCACATCTCCCTCAAAAAATGGCTTACCATCTACTAAAATCTTTTGTACCGCCTCTCCTTGCGCTTGTATTTCTCCGTTTACTACAGTAATACCAGGCATCTTTGTCACCAAGTCTTGCGCACTGGCATCTCTAGTAGTTTTAAATGACTGCGCTCCAAACTCAGTAGTATCTCCTTTTTGAGTTCCTACCATCGTCTCCCCCACTATTTCTATCTCTTTTAGCGTAGTGGTAGATTGCTCCAGCCCCAACGTGCCCAGTTTCAAATCACCATTTACATTCAAATTTTTATTATAAGTGCTATAGCCCATAAAATTGATCTGCAATAGATAGTCACCAGCCTTCACTCCCTGCAAAGTAAAGTCACCCTCAAGACCAGTAGTCACTCCATACTCATTGGCTGAATCTGGCAAATTAAGCAATACCACTGTAGCTCCAGGGAAAGATGAATGATCTAATTTATCCTCAATTTTTCCTTGGACTGTATATGTTTGTCCATGTGATAAATGAGCAAAAATTAGAAGAAAAAGAAGAATTGTTAAATGTTTCATAAAGACCAAAAAAATAGATTCCAAGTTCGCGTTTTATTCTTTTCAGCGCCTCGACAACAAAGTATGCTAAATCGAATTACTTAAATGTAATCATTATTTATAACTCATGCTGAGGTCTTTACACAAACGGTTACCATGCAATGGAAGTTGCCCATCAATCACGGATAACACATGTCTTTTGTATTTATTTTATTTCAGAGGTATTTCTATCAATCAAGGCTACTAAATCGAAACAGCTAAAATTTCAACATCAGTTTTATTCAAAATAAATACTTATGTAATGAAAATATAACTTTATAAACATTGCATAAGCTTTCTTACTACTAAAAAACGTGCCTTTCCCCCTCTCAATACTATACATCTACTCTTTTAACTTGTGAATGATAATCTACCTTAATTTGAGGCTATTATTATTGAACAAATAATAATAATCTAGGATGTGGTATTTCTACGAACAATTAATATCCGCTATATCAATTAAAGAAAATACGCTTCAAAATTTAGCTTTCTAACGAGCAGTGCTTCAGGCTATATTTAATTCACACATATAAAACCATAACTTTAGATTAAACCTAAACCTATTAAATGACACACAGCAGCAAACCATCCGAAGGCGAATAAGTCAATTTCGCCTTCCTCCTTTCTTACCCCTCAGATTTCGAAACATTTAAAATCAACTAAACCCTAATTAAGTATGAAAAAATTCAGCAAGGTACTGATAGTATTTACACTACTATCATGGCCATTTTCATTGCTTGCACAATGGCAACCGAAAATAACACCAATCAAAACCCCTTGGACAGATCAGGTAGACAAAAACAGTCCATTACAAGAATACCCAAGACCTCAACTAGTGCGTAAAAACTGGCTAAACATGAATGGCCACTGGCAATTTAAAGTAGGCAGTGTTGGAGATGCAGTTCCTCACAATCAAACTCTAGGAAGGGACATCATTGTTCCATTTGCAGTGGAGTCAACCATTTCAGGCATTACCGAACACCATGAGCGTGTGTGGTACAGAAAAACGTTTACTGTGCCTTCTCAATGGAATGGCCAACGCATAATTATGCATTTTGGAGCAATAGACTGGGAGTCAGAAATTTACATCAACGGGAACAGCCTTGGTATACACAAAGGGGGATATGATGAAATCACTCATGACATCACTGATTATATCAGTGCTAGTGGAGAGCAAGAAGTGATAGTGAGAGTATATGATCCCACGCGTGACTATGGTCAGCCCAGAGGCAAACAAACCACTGCACCTGGCGGCATTATGTATACCGCAGTAACAGGTATATGGCAGACAGTATGGCTAGAGCCTGTAGCCGACCAGCACATCACTGGCTTAAAAATGACACCCGACATTGATAATAACACACTGACACTATCTGTAAACAGCAACAGCACGGGCCTTACAGCCGATATTACTGTAAAAGAAGGAAACTCAATAGTAACCACTTATACAGGTACCGTTAATAGTGAAATAACACTGCCTATCCCCAACCCTAAACTTTGGTCTCCCGAGAGTCCATTCCTCTACGACTTAGAAGTAAAGCTAATAAGTGGCAGTGCTGTAGTAGACGAAGTAAGCAGCTACTTTGGTATGCGTAAAATAGCTATCGTAAAAAATTCAGATACTCCCGTGGTTTATCTTAATAATGAACAAATATTCATGTTCGGACCATTAGACCAAGGCTTTTGGCCTGATGGCATTTATACTGCCCCTACTGATGACGCTTTGAAATTTGACATAGAATCTACCAAAGCTCTAGGCTTTAATTTCACAAGAAAGCATATAAAAGTAGAACCACAAAGATGGTACTACTGGGCCGATAAGCTAGGCCTTATGGTTTGGCAAGATATGCCTTCGGCAAACTCTTATGATACCCCTGAAGGTGTAGAAGTACAACGTGAGCAATTTGACCTTGAGTTAACAAGAATGATTGAAACACATTATAATAGTCCTAGCATCATATCTTGGGTTATTTTTAATGAGTGGCAAGGTTCCTTTGACCCCGATCAAAGAGTGAGCATTGTAAGAAGTTTAGACCCTACTCGTATCATCAACCAAGGCAGTGGCGGGCCATTTTCTGAAGCTGGTGACATTAGAGATGAACACAGCTATCCGCCTCCATCATCTCCATCTAGCGATCACTTGGCAGTAGTTTGTGGTGAATATGGCGGTATTGGACTAAGATCACCAGACCACATGTGGGGCAACCCGGGCAATCCTTATGGAGAAGTGGTAAATGACGATGAATTAGTTGAAGTTTACTCCAACTACGTGGATATGCTGGAGGGATTTAAAAGTTTAAACGACTTAAGCGGTGCTGTTTATACAGAAATAACAGATGTAGAAAATGAAATCAATGGTTTCTTAACATACGATAGGCGCTGGAAAGTTGACCCTGCGAGGATTAAAGCGGTAAATCAAAGACTCATTAAAGCACCAAAACTAGAAAAAGCAGCTTTAGTACCCACCTCTAAAGCAACGCCTCAAACATGGAAATACACCACCAATCCTCCCTCAGCCGATTGGAACAGCTCTAATTTTAATGATGCTGCGTGGGCCAGTGGACAAGGTGGATTTGGAAAAATCAATAACCCTAATGCCAATGTAAACACTAACTGGGAAAGCGCTGACATCTGGCTACGTAAATCTTTTGATGGCAGCGTATTATCAAAAGGTGATTTAAAATATGCAGAAGTATCAGTATTTTATGATGACGATGTGGAGGTATATATAAACGGTGTATTGGCATTTGAAAGAGAAAGTTGGAACACAAACTACCACGCTTTTCCTATAAGCAACGAAGCCAAAAATGCTATCAACTTAACAGGAAGCAATGTGATAGCGGTGCATTGCCATCAAAACGAGTATGAGCAGTTTATTGACGTTGGTCTGCTTTCAGCCAAAACAGATCTATCCTTAGCCAGCAATAAAGTTATTGCCTACAAAGATTGCAACTACACTGGCAAAGGCGTTATAATTGAAGTTGGAGATTATAACCTTGACAGGCTTTACAGCTTAGGTATTGCTAACGATGATATTTCATCAATAAAATTACCGGAAGGCTACAAGGTAATGCTGTACAATGACAACAACTTCCAAGGTGAGTCCATTGAAATTAGCGCTTCGAATAGTTGCTTAGTAGAGGAACTATTTGGCGACAATCAAACCAATTGGAACGACAAAACTTCGTCATTAAGAATTATAGCACCTGGAGTGACTGGCTTAGGCGGTGTTTACAATCTTGAAAATAGAAGAAGTAGCCTGGTAATGGATGTGGCTGAAAATGGAAACCCTGCTAATGGTACTAACATTTTACAATACTACCCTACTGGCAACCCCAACCAGCAGTTTAGGTTAACTGAAGTTTCTCCGGGTGTCTACAGCATTATCTGTGTAGCCACAGGAAAATCAGCCGATGTAGATGATTTTAGCCAAGACAACTTTGCCAACTTACTACAATGGGAATACCTCAATGGAAGCAATCAGCATTTCAAAATTGAAGCTACCACTGACGGCTATTACAAGTTAAGAGCTACTCATAGTAATAAAATTATAGAAGTAGCCTACGCTAGCACTGAAGCTGAAGCCAACATAGGTCAATATGATGACAACAACCAAAGGTGCGGACAATGGAAGCTTATACCAATACAGCCTTTAGCTTGGTCTAAACACATAGAGGCTGAAACTTATAGCAATATGTCGGGGATACAGAATGAAAACTGTAGTGAAGGAGGCCAAAACGTAGCCTATACTGACACTGGAGATTGGATGGTTTACAGCAATATCACTATCCCAGAAACCGGACAATATACATTAGAATTTAGAGTAGCAAGCGCTAGTACTGGTTCAGTCATTAGTGTAGATCTAAATGCCGGCAGCACGGTTTTAGGATCGATAAACGTGCCCAACACAGGCGATTGGCAAAACTGGACCACTATCTCAAAAACCTTCAGCATAAACGCAGGCACTTACGATCTTGGCACATTTGCCGAAACTGGAGGATGGAACCTTAACTGGATTAATATTAAAAAAGCGGACAATTCATTTACCAGAATTAGTGAAGAGACAGCTGCTCATAAAGAGGTTATTTTATTCCCTAACCCTGCAGAGCAAATGCTTCACATAAAAGGAGCTGACAATGACAGCCAGTATGTGATATATAATACCATTGGAGAAATAATTAAACGAGACAAGTTGCAAGATAACAACATCGATATCAGCCAACTAAAATCAGGAGTATACATTCTTCAATTAAAAACACAAAAAAATAGCTCCAGCTTACGTTTCAATAAGCTGTAATAAAAAAGAGGAGCATTAGCTCCTCTTTTTTATTACTCCTCTTGAATACTGTAATTCTCTTTTAAAAAAGTGAGATTCCCTGCACTAGGCCCCATAGGAACCAAAGTGAGTGACTTATCGTCTATAACCTGAAGTTTATAAACTATATTCTCGTCATACTCATCATTATGTAAAGTAAGCTTATTTCCTTCTTCTAGTTTATATGTACCCGTAACCACATCTGGCATATTGCCTTCAGCAAGCCACTCAAAATACTCTTTGGATTCGGGCCTAAACTCGATCCAGTAAGGCTCTAAACCGGCATTACCTTTGGTATACCATTGTCCTTTAATAGAAAAAGTCTCTTCTTTCTGACTTACGAGACTAGTACCTTCGCTATCCCCTTCATTAGAACTGGCCTCATTGTGTTGCTTTGCAGGCTGGCATGCAGCCAAAGCCACTATAATAAATGAGTTAATCACTAGCTTTTTCATAGAAAACAATTTATATAATTCAACACCTCATATAGAGGCAAATGTCATTACTTAGCAGAAGGCGGAGTTGTAGGCCTCACCTCTATTTTACTAGGCAACGTTCTTGGGTGCATCTGAAGTAAATCTGCTACTATTTGACCTAAATCTTCAATTTGGATTTTCCAGCTATCAGCATCACTTGGTGTATGATCATTAAAATAAGTAGACACTGAACCAGGCATAATAGTAGATACCTTTATTCCATATTTTCTTAAGTCGAGCATTATAGCCTGGCTAAAACCTGTAAGACCAAATTTACTTGCATTATAGGCAGATCCTCCAGCAAAGAAATTAGTACCTGCTAAACTAGAAATAGTAATAATATAGCCTTCACTTTTCTTAAGTGCATCTAAACTTGCCTTTACGCTATAGAATACTCCTGTAAGATTCGTGTCTATCGTTTCTTGCCATTGCTCTGCTGTTAACTCTTCTATAGAGCCAAAGTGACCTAAGCCTGCGTTAGCAATTAATGCATCTATTTGCCCCCATTTATCTTCAGTTGCCTTTATAGCCTTCTGCTGAGAAGCCAAGTCTCGCACGTCTGCCTCTAAAGCCAAAACCTCTCCATAACCAGCCAAATCCTGAGCAGCTTTATCTGCTGCAGCTTGGCTTCTACTAGTGATAGCCACCTTCATTCCTTGTTCCAATAAAGATTGAGCTACACCATATCCAATTCCTTTACTTCCTCCTGTAATAAATGCAACTTTTCCTGTTAAATCAATCATTATAATCGTTGGTTTTTATAGTTATATAGTCTGTAGGAATATAACGAAAGATAAAAATGGAGGTTATGGAATTTTGCAGAAACTTATTTAAAACTTCATTTGTGCCTGCATGCGTATCACCCCACCTACTTGGTGATTACTCAAATGCACCGCATCTTCATATCTTCGATCTGCCAAAGCATAAACCATCACCAGTTCAAAATGCTCTAGTGGGTGCCACTCTATTCCTGTCTCACACTCTCTCACCGTATAGCTTCGAGCATCCAGTTCTTGTTTTTTTCCTCCGTTATAATATTGCAGCCTGGTAAAAGGTATAAAATGCTGCCCCCACTTCTCCATATCATAGGACAAGGTAATGTAGCCTCCCTGCAATGGTTTTTCTTTTATCGAGTTAGTCCTTTTATCATACTCCGGCCCGCTACCAAAATTGTACTCCGCCTGTATTCCAAATGGCATGGGGTACAAAACAAATGAAGCAGCCACACGCTCATCATTATACTCCATGTTGTCATTAACCACCACACCTTCAGTATGCTCTAACAGTACAAACTTACCCTTATAAGCCTGAACTCCCGCTTCTAAAACTTGGGTACCTAGTTTTAAAGGATAAGAAAAGCGTGTCACTACATGAAATTGATTATTCACATCAGGATGATTTGCCGTTTGACCGTTATAAATCCCAAAAGCAAACACCCCATAATCTCCAGAATGTTTAAACTTCTTCAGCTCATGCATTAGCTTACGTTTGTCTGGAGACGCCCAATACAAGTACAACCCCATATCACGCTCATCTTTTACTCCGCTATTTAATGCGTCATCTCTATCTAGAGGCAACCTTTGACTACTCGATTGCATATTTTCATATCCGAAAGGCACTTTACTCTGCCCCACCCTAAGTCTAAAGGCGTTATCTTCATCCAACCCGATATCTATATAAGCATCTTTCACACGGGCCACATTAATATTCTCTCCTACAGATTTGGCAAAGTCGGGTTGTAAATAAAAAAATACTCTAGGAGAAACATAACCGTAGAGTTTAAACCTTAATCTTCTTAATGAAAAACCACCACCTTCAGCCCCCCAAAACTCATCACACTGCTCACACCTCAGCTCATGATTAGACTCATAAAGTTTATTATAGCGTATTTGCATGTAACCACCTAAGTGGATTCTATCATACCATTTGGCATTGTTTTTTTCTTGCTCCTGAGCCGATAAATGATTTACCGCAGCAACCGCGAGCAACAAAGTATTACTAAGTATTAAATATTTCAGGCCTTTGTTCATGTTCCAAAATTTATTTTGGAACAAAGCAAGGAGGCAAAACAGGAAGGAATTGAGAAAAGAAGGAAAAAACACACCGATTGATTTTAACAATCGTGTGTTTTAAGGTTTTTATAAACCCTGCAAAATATTCGTTAATATAGTGGGGGTAGAAACGAATGGTGAATGATCTGCATTAAAAATTTTAAAAACCTTCACGCCAGGGAAACGATGATACATCCGCCATTGAGCGCTAGGCGTTATGGCATGATCATCAAGACATGATACGTACACCTTCTCTAGCCGGTTATATGCACAGCCAAGATGCACAGGAGTATTAAAAGTCACATAAGGATGTGGCACTAACAGCGTTTTCAAAAAGTAGACCTCTTCCTTTTTCCGAATATTGCTACAATGATACACCGCGTTGTAAAAGGCATTATCCCATGTGTTGCGAGGTAAAAATATACCTTCACCAGCCACTATGGCGTTTTGTGTTACAACGGACTCAGTATCTTGGCTAGCCACATCTAAAAGACTTTCACCATCCTTTAGCATAAACGCAGAAACATACACCACTTTTTTAATGTATGAGGCCAGATTTTGAGCTGCCTGAGACACTACCACGCCTCCGTAAGAATGACCTACTAAGGTTATTCCCGGTCCCATCTCTCTCATCTTATCCATTACTGCACTTACATGAGTACCTAGGGTCACCTGATCGAGGGGGGTTCTATCAGTACCTAGTCCTGGCAACTGCACCGTGCGAGCTTCATGCCCATTGGCTTCCAAACCAAGCACAATACGAGACCAACTTCCTTCAGGGTGCCATGCTCCGTGCACCAATAAAAACTTCTTTTTACGCGGGTGATGATGATGCTGCCCCAAGGGGGAAGAATCATCTGATGAAGCACTCATTTCACCTAAAGCCACAGGTAAAACCTCATCCTCTCGAGCCTCATCACACCCATATAAAAATATGACTATAAACAGATAGGTAAGTAGTTTTAATGTTTTCATACTTGGTATTTAGTATTTTGTAATGATTAATTGTTATACCAAAAATACCTTTATTAAAAACTCAGGGTAAACTTAAACTCTACGAATATCTTACCTTAGGCTCCCATTCGTCTAATTCAACTAATTGGTGTATCAACAACGATTTAGTTGCCTATCAATCAACCTCATAGCCATATTCAGAAAATTCACAAAAACACAACAATTTTTTAAATCCCGATTAAATTAGGAATAAATATAAATAAATTATCAAAAATATTACTTCAATAAATACATTTATTACTAATTAAAACACAATAAAAATGAAAAAGGTGGTTATCTCTTCAACAAGTATTGTATAAAGAAGAATGGGCTGTTTTTTCCCCATATGTTATAATCTAAAAAGTGGGTGTGCTATGTATGTTTTGCACTTATTTTAAAAATAACTCTTCAAAAATACACTTTTCATCCATTATCAGTACTATCTAAAGTAAAATTTTTTTTCTTAATTAAATTACTTATTTATTATTTAATTAGATTATATTTATAATTATTGAATTTTTTAATACTTATTTAAACTAATATTGCCACTAGAGCAAGCTTTTTTTAACATAGAACTTCTGTACGTGATTTTTTGGAAGTATAAGAAAAGATTCGTGTTGAAATAGGTCTTATAATAGTAAGGCATTAAATAACCAGCACTTCATAATGACAACAGCGACAAAAAACAAAAGAGGGTTTTCGTATCAACTACCTGAAATAGGCAAAAAATTCATAGAACAATCTCACCTTAACGAAGGTCCTGTAATGGATATAGGTGCCGCTTACGGAGTTGCCACCATACCAGCACTAGCCAAAGGACTTGAAGTAGTAGCCTTAGACATTAACCCTGATCACCTCGAAGAGCTGAAGCGCTGTGTTAATGATGCGTACAAACATCGTCTCTCTACATTAGAATGCACCTTCCCCCATGTTGATTTTCCAGAAAATCATTTTCAGTCCATATATATATCTCAGGTGTTTCCATTTCTCTCACCCAAAGAAATAGAACTAGCCGCGAAAAAGATTCATTCGTGGTTAAAACCTGGCGGAAGACTTTATGTAGTAAGCTTTACCCCCTATTTAAAGCACTGCGAAAGTTACATTCCTATATATGAGCAGAAAAAAGAAAACGGTCACCCGTGGGCCGGCTTTATTGACAACCTACCAAACTATAGCAAAAACAACCCTATTGCCGACCAACTCCCACAGTGTATCAATCATATTGATGCAGAAGATTTAAATAGAGTTTTTTCACCATATTTTAAAATTGAACAGCTATCTCTATTCGGAGACCCCATGAACCACCTTCCGGAGTGGATCAAATTTGACGGGAGAGAAAGAGTAGGTATGATAGCACAAAAATGAAGCTTATGAAAATTAACACCACCAACCCCGTATGGACTCCAATTGAAGAAATATCTACTTTAGATATTCCTGCTAACATCGAGCCTTGGCTTACGCCACAAGCATTTAGACTTAGTGATGGAATAAGAAGATCTTATGAAAAATTTAGTCTCATAAGAATTCGCGAAGGTATAGGCGTATTGACTGACTTTGAAAAGCAACATATCAATGGTCATTATGCTTACATTAGACAGGTATATTTACTGGGAGACGGTGTGCCTCAGGTATTTGCGCGCACGGCCGTTCCTTTGAGAATGTACACAGAGTATAAAACATTATTTGATGAACTAGGAGACAAACCTATTGGCGAGAACCTTTTGTATAACAATCCGGCTATTACAAGGTCACCATTTAGAATAAGTTCTTTTTCCATGTCTCAATTACCTTTTGTATCTTACAAGCCAGAGGGCATTTTTGCACAAAGAAAAAGAGAATTGCTGTCACTTCCTGTTTGGAGCCGGCAATCAACCTTTAACCTAGTAGATAAACCTTTTGTGCTAATTACTGAGGCCTTTTTACCAACTATAAAAGAACTGAAATTAAAATAGCAATTTAAACTTAAGTAACTATGATTCTTTTAGAAAAAAGCAAGGGGGTTCTGGAATATGACGCAACTACCCCATGTGTCATTGGAAAATTTACCGGATTTATGAAAAGTGATGAGTTCCGTTCCTTTTTATTAAAAGGGTTAGACTACTGTGTACAATACAAACCTGAAGGCAAGCCCATTATGTGGTTAGCTGATACTAGAGCGCATTCTGTACAAAAGAAAGAAGATACTGATTGGGTAGCAGACACTTGGAACCCTAAAGCATTAGCTGCTGGAATTAATTTTGTAGCTTTTGTTGTTCCTGATAACGTATTTGGTGAAATGGCTGTGAAAAACTACATCAATCAATCAACTAAAATTGGAGGTGAAACACTGCACATTAGAATGTTTCCTAGCATTGATGAGGCAAAACAGTGGTTCAAAGAAGCAAGTAAGGGGTAACTCTAATTCTAAACTGTAAGCATTGGGGAGGAAACACCTCCCCCAAAGTATCTTAGAACTTGCGGCACCAACTCACACATTTTTTTACACGCCATTAGTTCTATTCAACATTTTTTAGACTGAGACGCAACTCAGATAACCGACTATTTATACTACCACCTAAACCATTATAGGTTTAGGTTTAACGCAATAGCATAATAACAGCTAGTGTTATCCTCTACATATTATTGAATAAAAATACCCCTCTGATTCTACAACACTAACGCCTTCCTCTTAAGTAGATCATACATATTCTATATTAAATCCCTCTAACAATGCCTACACCTTTAATCAAGGGCAAAATTCATCAAGAAAAAATAAGTTTACTTTTATAATCTATTTTATATTACTATAATGCAAATTCAAACTTAAAATTAACGATTATGAAAAAATTATTTTACTTATTTATCTTTTCCGCAACATTAGGCCTAGCAACTTCGTGTGGCGATGATGATGATGATCAAGTATGTACCAAATGCGAAAGTTCTGGCAATGTCGTTGAAATGTGTGGCACTGAAGAAGACGTAAAGGATACAGAAGATACCTTTACAAGTTCTGGAGGTACATGCACTAGACAATAAAAATTAAAAGGCCTGAAATTACAGGCCTTTTCTCTATTCTATTTTCAACCATGATATCAAGCTCTGGTTGTGAAAATTCCACACACCTAGAAAATATATTTCGCTCAGTACTACAAGGTGTTTCAATCATAAAATGGAGCGTGTTTTGAATTGAAAGCAACTAGTATACTATCCTTTATATAGTTAACTCTCCAAATGTTCTGTTCGGGGGCTGGTTCAATTTGAAGCAGTTGCCCATCGTCAATTCTTATTCCTATTGTTGATATTCTTGATCTGTTGAAGGTATAACATTCACTCAATCCCAGATGCCCGAAGGTGCTAATTGTTTCTTGAAGCTGTAGTTCATTGTTGATGTAAATACTGAGATAATTAACTTCAAAACCAGTCTCCATAAATAAATACACACTGTCAGAACTTATTAAATCATCAAAATATAGACGTTTACTAACAATAGAGTGATCAACATTCCTGATCAGAATATCGTAAGTAGCCTGATAATTTTTCTGAGTTGGCTCATAAGAGCATCCTAATATTAAGGCTATAAAAAAAATTGAAAAATACTTCTCGATCATACTTTTTACTGACTTGTATATTCCATGTACTCATGTTATGAGTCACTAAAATCTTAATCTCACATTAATTCTTCTGCAAAACGAATGACCTCATTCTGCCTAAACTTAGTCTTAATGTTATTTAGTTTTTAGTCCGCTAAACAAATGTTAGAAATAAGGTACTAAAAATACTCCAGATCCAACAAGCACTTCATTATAAATGGACCATATGGCTATTTCGGTTCGTTTTGTCCTTTCAAGTGCATTCTATTTAAAATCATATTTTTCTCCAAAGTTGCATCCGACCTCTTTCCACTTTTCAGTTTTGATAGCAATCATATTCTAAAACTCATTCATTTCCTTTAACTATCATTTTAAAAACATAGAAGTTTCTCAAATTGATAGAAATTGGAGTTTACTGTTTAGACTTTAGTCCATTGACATAATCGGAACTCACCCCATTCCAATAGCATTTTGTACAACGGCCATTCGAAAAAATATGATTACAACATTCGAATCCATACAAATAATAAGAGCACTCAGGACATAGTTTTTTCATTTTTGATGAGTCTGCGAAATACTCACTCTCACATTCATCACATATTTTAATCTCTCGGTTCATACCTAAAATCCCACAACGGTTAATATAAATCAGAAGAAAGCAATTAATTTTCCTACTTACATTGAGCCAAAACGATGCATTTTGCCTTCAAACCATTTTTTTAAGACCATATCAGCAATTTTCTGATTTCTCTAATGGTCATTACTGTTACACAAATCACCGAACACCTAATGCATACAGCATTGTAAAATAATCTTTTTACGTTTAGTCGCAACAGTGTGACTAAGCATAAAAAACCAAGTTCTTTATTATAAACTTTTAAGGTTAAAGTATATTTAAGTCCTTTCTCTCTGAGTTCATAGGGCGTAATCTCCAGCGATAGCTTAAAATATTTGGGACCCTACAGCAATGAAGGATCCCAAAATTACAACTTTCTTAATGGTGTACCTCTTCCCTATCCATTATAACCCACTGCATCGCTTGTGCCTTTTCTTTGTTTTCATAAAATTTGATTTCAGCACTTGTAAAAGGCTTGGCAAATTTGGACATCCATTCCAACCATCCTTTATCACCCACCATAGCCACACGTTTAAAATTATTAAAGTGCTTAATATCGAATTTCAAATCATTCCAGATCGCTCCAGGCTTCATTGATTCTACATCTTCGATTTCACAATACAAGTTAATTTTCCCAAACTCTTCCATTTTTGACTCTAACAATGGAGTGATCAAATCATAATCTTCTGGAGTCAACTCACCGGTCATTCTTATGGCTACGGTGTCTTCATATTCTTTTGTGATTATATTTATCATGACTTCTCTCGTTTTTATTTAATGTTTATCATCTATTTTTATCGACCATGTATAAAGCTCAATTATCGTTTTCATACATACTGTCTATCTGTTCTTTATATTTCTTTTGTACAACTGGCCTTTTGACCTTTAGCGTAGGAGTAAGCTCGCCTGTTTCTTCGGACCAGTCGCACCCAATTAACCTAAAATCTTTTATCTGTTCTGTATGATTGAGTTTATGATTTTTGTTAGATATAATATCTTCATATTTCTTTATCACCGTTTTATCTGCTACTATTTTACTATTAGAATGAAAGGTAACAGCATGTTTATCACACCATTTCTTCAGGTTAGGAAAGTCTGGTACAATTAAAGCCGTGACCATTTTCTGTCCCTCCCCTACTACCATTATTTGGCCTATCAGATGCGAATCTCTCATTACTTTTTCTATAGTCTGAGGCGCCACATATTTACCTCCACTAGTCTTAAACATAGATTTTTTCCTATCTGTGATTTTCAAAAATCCATCCTCGAGTTCACCAATATCTTCGGTATGAAACCACCCATCTCTGATGACCTGAGCCGTACGCTCTGGCAGGTTATGATAGCCTTTCATTACGTTAGGCCCTTTGCACAGAATCTCACCATCCTCTGCTATTCTGACTTCCACATTTTCAATGGGGCGTCCTACCGAGCCAATTTTCCTATCCTTAACCTCATACCTATTAACTGTAATTACTGGTGAAGTTTCTGTTAAACCATAGCCTTCCATTACGGGAATTTTTGCAGCACTAAACACCCTGTTAACACGTTCATTAAGAGACGCACCTCCAGAAATAACACCAATAATGTTATTGCCTAAAGCCTGACGCCATTGGCGATACACTAGCTTATCTGCCAGCTTCAATTGTTGAGTGTAAATCCAGCCTTTTTTATCATAATCAAAAACTTGTGCCAAGCGCAGAGCCCAAAAGAAAATCGCCTTCTTAGGAAAAGAAAGATTTTTTCCCTCCTCCACTATTTTTTCATAAACCTTTTCTAACAACCGTGGCACAGTAGCAAAAACATTAGGCTTAACCTCTTTTATATTCTCACCAATCGTATCTATACTTTCAGCATAATAAATGGAAATACCTTTCACCATATACAGGTAGTTTAGCATTCTTTCAAACACATGATTTAAAGGTAAGAAGCTCAGCGCCTTTCCCTGATCGCCAACAGGCATTAGGTCTATACTAGCCGTTACATTTGACACCATGTTTTTATGCGTCAGCATCACCCCTTTAGGCTTACCCGTAGTGCCAGAGGTATAAACTATAGTAGCCACATCCTCTTCATCTATCTCTGCCTTTCTTTCCTCTATTTCATTAACACCCACAGGATCAGAAACATTAATAAAATCTTTCCAAGCCATGTTTTGATCATCACCTATGATCAAAGTCTTATTTAAGGCAGGTATACTGGCCGCTATAGTTTTTAGCTTCTCAAAAATTTCAAGATCATCAGTAAAGGCCAACTTAATTTTAGCATCGTTGAAGATGTGTATGTATTCATCTTCTGACATTTTTGAATAAAGAGGCACTGAAATAACACCAATTTGCTGGCATCCAAAATCAATGAAATTCCATTGAGGCGAATTTGAAGCGATAATAGCCACACAATCACCATTTTTAATCCCATAAGACAAGAGTGCGGCACTAACTTTATTAATATTTTCTACAACAGTTTGAGTACTATACTCAGCCCATCCAGAATCACTTTTAGAGGCAAGCATCACCTCTTGAGGGAAATATTTTAATTGGTGGGCAGGAATGTCTACCAATTTTTCTAATTGATATTTTACTTTTTCCATGGCTTGTTTACTTAGAAAAATTATACCGATATGTTAACAGAACAGATACTAGTATAAAATAGCCTTATTTAGCCAATTATGAAGATTATCTCGCTAATAAATTATGTAGTAAAGTGTGCAGAGTTAACTACATATGTGTTATTAATTCCTCGGTAAGTACTATGCCAATTGAAAAGCATTGCAAAGTTTGTGATATAATATTTTTGATGAAAAACTTTTAATATTCAATCTTATAAGTAAGTTTGAGCATTGCTTACCTACCAAATGTTAGGTAGCAAACGTTTTAAATTTATAATCACCATACTTTAACTCAAATGAAATTGACTACTGTTAAAATTGGAAAAAAAATCGCTGGAGCCCTCGGCATTATGGCCGCGGCTACGCTTTTATACTCAAACAACAATACTGCTCAAGCCCAAGGATTCTATGTAAGAGCTGGAGGAGGTTACTCAATAAAAGCTTCATCTTCTCAATACAATGATGCCGATCCTATTGGATTGACGGGTATTGAAGCCTCTACTAAAGTTAGCATATCAAATACAGGTCAAACATCTGTTGAATCATTAAGAGGTACTTTAGGTGAAGGTTTTAAAGTAGGAGCTGTAGCAGGTTACATGTTCAACCAGTACATTGGTGCTGAGTTAGGAGTCTATTACTTTCATGGCAAAGAGCAAACTATTGGCCAATTAGATGCTGCTCCTCTTGGAGTTTACTCCACAGAAAAAGCACACATTAGAGGTGTTGACCTAGCTCCTGCATTAGTAGTAACTCCTGGTTTTGAAGGCATCAACCCTTATGCTCGTGTTGGTTTTTTAATTCCTGTTGCAGGAAAATTAACTATCAATACTGACGTTATTGATGAAAATGCAAGCAATCCTTACCAAGCCAATGCTATTTCTGCAGAAACAGAAGTTACGCCACAGTTTAGCCTAGGTTATCATGCTGCTATTGGTGTTAATATTCCACTAACTGAAACCATGCAATTCTTTGGTGAGGTTGAATTTAAAAGCTTATCACTAAAAAGTGATGAGGCTGAGATCAAATCTTTCAAAACTGATGGAACTGAAATAATTTCAGCTGTACCAACCTCTACAAAAAAATATAAATTCGAAGATGATTATACTGTAGGAGCTGAAGATGATAGCCAACCTACAACTATTCCAACACAATATGTTAATGCAAGTGGAGTTGGACTAAACATTGGATTAAAATTTACGTTCTAAGGTTTAAAACCAATTTTTAAACACTTAGTGAAAAAGTCAAATTTAATTATTCTGGCAGGCCTGTTGATATCAACATCGGCCTGCTTTGAATATAACCCAAATCAAGTCATCTTAGATGATGACGAAAAAGGCCTTACTGATAAAAACATTACAAAAATTACGGCCTCTCCTGCCCCTGATACTATGCGTATCATTTTTATGGGCGACACTCAGCGATTTTATGATGAAGCTGACGAGTTTATAGACCACGCCAACAAAACTGACAATTTAAATTTTGTTTTACATGGCGGAGACATTTCTGATTTTGGATTAGAAGAAGAATATCAGTGGATAAATGATATTATGTCTGATCTAAAAGTTCCATACCTTACTGTAGTAGGTAATCATGATTTATTAGCCAACGGAAGAAAAGTGTACCGTAAAATGTATGGTAGTGAAAACTATACATTTGAATATGGCAACTACAAGTTTATTATGCTCAATACTAACTCACGTGAGTATAATTTTAATGGTAAAGTGCCAGACCTCGATTGGCTGCAAACACAGTTAGATGACAACCCTGACAACAAAAATCTTATTGTTGTTTCTCATGTACCTCCCTTTGATCAAGACTTTGATCAGGATTTAGCTCCTAAGTATGCAAAAATGCTTGCAGAAAACCCTCATGTAAAAATATCATTACATGCACACACGCATAGCTTTTTAGACAAAGAGTATTATGGAGACGGCATTAGATATTTTGTAACCACAAGCATGCAAAAGAAAGGCTATGTAATGCTAAAATTATGGGATACCGGATTGGAAGCTAACAGAATTGATTACTAACTACCTTATGTCTAAAAAATATACAATTTTATTATTATTAATTTTTGCTGTTATAAGCAGCAAAAGCTACGCTCAAAATGAAGCAAGGCCGTGGTATGTGCCAGACCATTATAAGGCACAATTTGCAGGAAATATAGGCTTTATATCTATAGGTGCAGGTTATTTACATGCCAAAGAAAAAATGGAAACTGATCTTTATGTAGGGTATTTACCTAAAAAAATTGGTGGAGACGACATTATAGCCGTTACGGGTAAAACAACTTACTACCCATGGAATATAAAAATAGATGATAACTACAGCTTAAAACCTTTTTCTATTGGCGCTTATTTAAGCTATTCTTTCGGTAGTCAATTCGATACAATATTACCTGATGTTTACCCTAAAGGCTATTACTGGTGGGCCAGTAGCCTAAGATTTGGAGCGTTTTTTGGCGGAAAGGTTACTAAAACATTACCCCAAGCCGCTAAATTCAAAAATATATCTCTTTACTATGAGTTAAGCACGTATGACTTAGAAGCTATTAGTTATTTACAAAATATGGACTATTTAAGTGTAACTGACATCTTCAGTCTATCGCTGGGCGTAAAGCTAGGATTATAAAAATAAAGGGCTGCAATCACTTGCAGCCCTTACACACTATAACGAACTAAATCTACGAGATTATTTTTTATATACTTTAATAACCTCTGATTGAGTATCTGTTTTTACTTCATAGAAATATAAACCTGAAGGTAATGAAGCAGAGTTCCACTTCACTTCTTGTTTACCTTGTTTAAATTCTCTATTTACCAGCTCCTCCACTTTTTTTCCAAGGTGATCATAAATTGCCACTGAAGCATTACCTTGCTTTTCCATATTAAAGCTAATAGTTACAGTTCCTTCAAATGGATTAGGATAAGCCTTAATTTCAGTATTATCTACCACTTGCTGATTTACTAATTTCTTGGCAGTAATATTATTAGACAATTGATCTAAATAAGGTCTAAAAGTATCTGCAAATTCATTTCCTGCAAACATATCCCAGTTAATTGACCAAGTCATTAGACCTCTCAAATTAGGATAAGTCTGAGATAATTGATAGCTACCACCAAAAGACTGCCCTTTGATAAGATAATCTAGCGCCTTCTTCACACCATCTTGACCTATGAATCCACCACCAGCACCATTAGCAGCCGGAACCCCTAGCAACACTTGGTCTTGACGCAATGGAGGGAAGAATTTACCATTTTTAGCTAATGGAAAACCTTTTAAAATCATATCTACCAATGATACATAGAAATCTGAGTTACCCATGTTATAATAAGTATTATCCAATGCAGTAATGGCACCAGAGTTATAATACTGTACTTGCAAGAAGGTAAGTTTATCTCTTAAAGCATGAATCACAGGTAAATAAGCACCTGCTCTTCGGTCAGCTCCCTCAGAAATACCACCATAGAAAGAATACCCTAACTGAACAAAAAATGTTTCAGGAGCCATAGTTAAGATGAAATCATCACCAAAATGATCGCAAACACCTTCAATAGCATCAATAGTATTGATAATTAATGGCGTAGTAGGATTAGCAAAGTCATCGTCACCAAGATCTAACGATAAAGAATGGCCTTCAAAATCTATATCCATACCATCAAATCCATAGTCTTCAATGATAGCAATCATTGAATTTTTAAATTTATCTCTTGCAGATGCAGACTCTAACCTTACTGCACCATTAGCACCACCAATGGAAATAATTATTTTCTTTCCTCTGCTCTGTAACAATTGAATATCTGCTCTAAAATCAGCCTCAGAATAATCTCCTGGGGCATCACTAGCTAAGGCAAAGCCCATATTTCCGTCAGTAGCTGACACTGTAGGCTCAGCAAATGATATATTAATAACATCCCACTTATCAGAAACATCTCTAAGTTTAACAAAGCCGGTTCCGTTATTGAAGTTATGCCAATATCCGTTCAAAATTCTGGCTGGTAAACCTCCTCCATTACCGCCATCATCACCGTTTGATATTACGGTAATAGCTACAGCAGAAGATGTAGTACTTGCACCAGAATTATCATAGGCAACAGCAGTTAAAGAGAAGTTACCCGCATAGTTATTGCTCCATGTATAAGAATAAGGACTACTTGTATCCTCTCCCATATACACACCACTTCTATAAAACTCTACTTTTGCTATTGTTCCATCATTGTCAGAGGCCGAAGCAGATATGGTTATTGGAGTTCCTGCAGTAAAAGAACTACCTGCGCTAGGCGCTGTTATGGCTACAGACGGGCTTTCGTTATCTCCACCACCATTTCCTCCATCGTTACAATCATTAACAAAAGACCATGCATCTTGCCAGTATTGTCCTACTCCTGGCTCATAAGCCCAAGAGGCACTAGAAGAACACCATCCTGGAATATTACACTCATAAACACCTCCAGCATTTGATACCTCTTGTCCCTGAGTGTAACTGCTACCTGCTGTATATGAAGGTAAACCATCACAGCCTGTTCCGCCACCACCGTTGTCATTATCACCAGTAGTGTTTACTGTAATAGTAACAGACGCTGAAGTAGCCACGGCATTATCATTATCATAAGCCTTAGCCGTGATGCTATACGTACCCGCTGCAACACTAGCCCAGCTATAACTATAAGGAGATGATGTGTCTTCGGACAACTTTACGCCTCCTTGATAAAATTCCACCTTGCTTACGCTTCCATCGGCATCACTGGCAGAAGCAGACAATGTGATAGTCTCTCCTGCAGTGAAAGTACTACCTGCAGCAGGTGATGTTAAACTAACACTTGGTATTGTATTGGTGTCACCACCTCCACCGCCATCACAAGACCCTAGGTTTGTCCATTCCTCATATGGGTCTGAACTTTGTGCAGGGTTATTATTCTGAGTCCAATAATTGGCTTTGTATCTTATGCCTTCATAAACTACTTCATCGCCACCAACATACGCTTTGGTTGAGCTCCACTCTGACAGCCCATTACAGTCAACATCTGCCTTTACAAGACCTATTGAAGATGAAGCTATTATGGCTGCTATTCCTAATTTTTTTAATATTTTCATGGTAGTATAATTTAAAATTACAGCCCGAGCCATTGCTAACCCGAGCTGCAAAACCTACAACAACTACTTTTTATACACTTTAAATGTTTGCGTTTTACCCGCAACAGAAAGCCTGATAAAATACATTCCTGAAGGAACACCAGCAGCATTCCATTCTACAATATGATTACCAGCACTTAAAACTTCATTTTTAAGGTCTACTACTTTCTCGCCTAATACACTATACACAGTAAGCGTAGCAGCTCCTTTGGCTTCCATTACGAAAGACACTTTAGTTGATCCTGTGAAAGGATTTGGGTAACTCTTAAATGCAGCATCTACAACCGGAGTTTCTTCAGCAGCGATACGTGCATTCATTACACCATCCAAATATGGTCTGTAGTTATTCACGTATTCGTTACCATTGAATAAATCCCAGTTAATAGACCAAGTCATCAAACCTCTAAAGTTAGGGTAACCACCACCGTTCTGCATAGTATAGCTACCACCGAAAGATTGTCCTTTAATGATGTAATCTAAAGCCTTTTTCACCTCAGAAGGCTGAGTATAACCACCACCCGCAGCTTGAGGTGAAGAAGGAATACCAATAGCTACTTGGTCAGGTCTTAATGCAGGGAAGTCTACTGGGTTATTAGCAACAGGGAATCCACTTAAAAGCATATCAGCCATTGCCACGTGAAAGTCAGCAGTAGCTTGTGAATAACACTTACCATCTAAGCCTAACATACAACCACTATTATAATGCTGCACATGGATGTAATCCATTTTATCTCTTAAAGCATAAATTACAGGAAGGTAAGCACCAAAAATGCTAGCATACTGGCTGTAACCACCTTGAACAAAAGCCGTTTCCGGAGCCATTGATAATACAAAGTCATCACCATAGTTATTGATGATAGTTTTAGCTCCTTTAATGAAGTAAACTATTTTATCGGATACAGGATTTCTAAAGTCGTTATCACCACCAGCTAATGAAAGTGAAGTTCCTTCTAAATCAATATCCATACCGCTAAAGCCATAGCTATTGATAATTTCTATCATTGTGCTACTGAAAGCCTGAGCTTCTTGATCATTAGTTACGTGAATCGCTCCTTCTGCTCCTCCTATCGAGATTAAAACTTTTTTACCTTGACCCTTTAAATAAGCTACATCATCCTTAAACTCTTGAATTGAAGTATAAATAGCATTATCTGGCTCGAATACCATGTGATTGCCTATAGGTGTTGAAGGAACAGCGAAAGACACATTGATCACATCCCATTTAGGAGATACATTTCGTAGTTTAACTACACCCGAACCATTCTCAAAGTTGTGCCAATATCCAACCATAATTTTATTTGGTATATCGCCACCATTTCCACCACCATCACCATCAGAGATAACTGAAATATTAACAGCAGCAGAAGTAGTGCTAGCTCCACCATTATCATATGCCACAGCAGTTAAAGAATAATTACCTGCGTAGCTTCCGCTCCATGTATAAGCATATGGGCTGCTTGTATCTTCTCCCATGTATGCTCCATTTCTATAAAATTCTACTTTCGTAATATTGCCATCAGCATCAGAAGCATTAGCACTTATTGTAATATTACTTCCTGCATCAAATGAGCTACCTGATGAGGGAGAAGAAATGCTTACTGAAGGAGACTCATTATCTCCTCCTCCATTGTTTCCTCCATCACACTCACTTACAAAACTCCATGCATCTTCCCAGTACTGACCTACTCCTGGCTCATAAGCCCAAGAAGCATTTGATGAACACCATCCTGGAATATTACACTCGTATACGCCTCCTGCATTTGATACCTCTTGTCCTTGTGTATAGCTAGAACCAGCGTTGTAAGAAGGCAAACCATCACACCCGGCACCGCCACCGCCATTATCACCACCATCATTATCTCCGGTAGTTACGGCTACACTTACTGAAGAGGAAGTAGTTACCGCAGCATCATTATCGTATGCTTTAGCTGTAAAACTAAAGCTACCTGTGCTAGCAGCCGACCAGCTAAAGCTATAAGGAGCACTTGAATCTTCTCCTAATTTATTAGCACCCTGATAAAATTCTACCTTAGCAATACTACCATCGCTATCACTAGCTGAAGCCGTTAAAGTTACGGTAGCACCTACCTCTACAGATGATGCAGAAGCAGAAAGGCTTACACTAGGAGCTTGGTTAGAAGTACCTCCTCCTCCATCACATGCTCCTAAATTGGCCCATTGCTCGTATGGGTCGGAGTTTTGTGCTGGATTATTTCCTTGAGTCCAATAATTTGCTTTGTAGCGAACTCCTTCAAAAACTACTTCATCACCACTAACATATACAGCGCTTGAACTCCATTCTGGCAAACCACTGCAGTCAATATCTCTGGCAGATATCAAATGCATGCTGCTAAATAGAATAATTACAACACCTGCAAGCCGCACTAAGCTCTTAGGGCGAGGTAAAGTTTGATAAACTTGTTTCATGTTGGTTTAATTTATATGGAAAATAAATATTACCCTGCCATACAATATCAGCCTTAGTTGGTATAGCTGATATCAAAACAGAATAATCTGACTCTTTACGAAATTAAATAGAATTGGCGTGCTGCGTTATCGTACACACTATGGGATAATGTAGATTGATCAGCACGCCTAAATGCAATAAACAGGCAATAAAACTTGAATATTTTACCTCATACCAGAGCGGTATGTCGGGGGTTTGGGTTAGGTTGAATAAGGTCATTATAAATTTGGGTATAGGTTTTTGGTTGTTTGAGCAAATACGAAATAGTATTTATTCAGGTTACTAATTATCTAATTAAATAGATAAATTCAACTTTATTAGCTGACCTGCATTTTATCATAGCTAAATGGCAATTATTAACGATGGTTGACAAATGTATTATCGGGAGATTCACGAATTTGCCTTACGGTGCTTATCCCACCAAACATAAATACAGAACAATAGCAGTGAAACCGCTGAACCCCATATTAAACCTGTTTTCAAGCGATCCGTATTATCTCCAAGGTAGGCAATAAGAAAAGTTAATGGGGCAATACCTATTAGTGTAGAACCAATAAACTTCCAGTAGCCCATTCTAATAATACCTCCCACAAAGCTGATAGCATCGTTAGACAAAAAGGGACTGACTCTTGTTACTATTACGGCCCAAAAACCGTAAGATTCAACAAAATTTGTGATTTTACTTTCAGTTTTCTCTCCTATCAAGCGCTGTATTAAAGGAGCTCCAAAATTAAAGCCTATAGCATACCCTATACTAGAAGCCACAAAAACTGAAAAGAATACAATAAGGCTACCCCAAATTTTACCATACGCAAGTACTGCCACAACCATAAGTAAAGGCGAGGGAATAACAATTAGAAACATCTGAACAATCATGCACAGCACAATTATAGACGGTCCCCAAAAACCAAACTGCTTTACCCATTGCTGAGTGGCATCTTTATCTTCACTTAGTAGTACATGCCACGCTTCCTTGCAAAACTGCTGAACAGAGGGAATAAAAAAATAACTACAAACCACTGCTAAAAATATAGCACCCGACAAATACAGTGGTAATTTACTCTTCTTTGAATTAGACTTATTCTCCCTCATGTAGTCAATTTTAAGATTATTAACTACTCAGTGAGGTTGAATGTTTATACTACTAACCCAGAGAAAATAGTGGCAATTTAATTATCGCTATTAAATTTTCTGGTAATTTCTATAAAGCCTTGGGCTATAGAAATTTCTCTATATCTGATCTTCTCTAATGTCTCATCTAAACTTATTAAAAAATCGACTTTCTCATTTTCTGATAATGAGTTAAGGCCATATGCACTAATCTTCGATCTCCTTCTATTATTTTCCATAGTGTCTCAATTTTGAAAAAAATATTACATCAATCATACCAATTATTGCTAAACCGTTCTCAAGGCCATAATTGGCATTTATATAGTAATTCAAATGTTATACAGATTCTCAAAATGAGAAATTTTGGTTTAAATCGGAAAATTTTACTGATAATTTTACATAAGAATATGTTTTTCTCCTTTAAATGGTACACATGTTACGTCTCAAGAATTGAGATCAATGAGAATTCTATTCAGTTTATAGAAAGAAATAAACTATTACTCTCCCATACTAGAAATTTATTTTTCAAGTGCGTACATTCATCTAGTTAAATCACAATCAATAAACCTCCGAAAATATTGAATCATGAAATTTCATTTTGAAATTAGTAGAAGATTTAACTACATTGCCAACAATTTAAAACCCAACTAACCTAACCCTAATGCCTTATCTTACTCATCTACAACCTGTAACAAACCATCTTCCCTAAGAATATTTAATTTTTCACTGTAGCATTCGTTAGCTAAAAGGATTCAGCAACCTTCGCTAATACCTCGAATTATACAGTGTATTGTACAATTATAAACCTAACCCAATGAAAAAGTTAATGGTCTATGCGATGTCATTAGCATTAATGCTAGCATCGTGCAGTGAAGCGGACGTAAAAACGCGCACTGAAGAACAAGCGGAAGCGGTTAACGCTTCTGAAAGTGCTATCCAAGCAAGAGTAGCACCTGCCGAGTACGGTACCTACACCATACAAAATAGACTTACTGGTAAGTTTATGGAAGTTGGAGGACCATATGAAGGCAAGTATGATAACTTAACCAAAATGGTGCAGTTTGGCGCTCCTTTTGGAAATCCTACTTGGCAAAAGTGGTTATTCAACTACAAATTCACCGAAAATGGTATTCGTTATTATGAAATAGTAAACCATTATAGCGGCAAAGCACTTGATGTTGATGCAGGAAGAAAAGATGTAAATCTTCAATTACAACAGTGGAATCGTAATGGATTTGCACCTCAATTATTCGAATTAAGATTAATTGCAGGTACTGACAATTATTATCACATCATTAATAAAGCTTCAGGATTAGCATTAACTGTACTTAATAACAACACTGCAGATGATGTAGCTATAGTGCAGGCGCCTCTTGGTCAAGGTTACAATCAGGATTGGGCTTTTCAGTCATTACCTCAAGAAAGTTACCCTGATGATGAAGTTATCAGATTCTTCCAAAGAAATAACAAAAGTCTAGGATCTGTGGCTTGGGATCAAGGAAGTAGTATTCCATTAAAATGGGCACCCAATGCGGGTAAAACACTTTGGGTAACACAAGATGCTTGGGATGGCAGTTCTTTTATGGATGACTACAGATTCCCTTGTAATTACTTCTTCTCTTATAGTAACTCCATTTTTATTCACGATGAAAAAAATTGGAACCCTAATGATGCTCTTAACCTATTAAGACCTGGCATAGATAGGCCTAAACAAATCTGTGATGTACAGCCTGGAAATACTTTTGCTTGGCCAAGTAATGGTGTAGAAATTGATAATAAAGTATACATGCACTGTGGTGAAGGAAATGGTTTAGTGGGTACTCAGCAGTCACTATATGTACTTACTGAAAGTGGTGATAGAAGCAGCTGGAAAGTAGAAAGAAAACTAATTCCGGGTTTATCTAACCAGCAAGAAGTTGGTTATGCCCATGGTATGGTTAAAGAAGATGATGGCTATGTGTATGTGTTTGGTACCAAAGTAAAAAGCTACGGATATGCTAATGATGTGTATGTAGCTCGTTTCCACACCTCTACCCCATTTGAATGGGAATATTATAATGGTTTTATCTTTGATAAAAACCCTCATGGCGTTCCCGTTACTGAAGGATACGGCACTGTATCTATCAACAAAGTAAATGGTAAATATGTAATGATTTCTATGGATCAAGGTTTTAACAGATGTGACCCTGAAGATAGAAAATACATTTTCAGTGCTTGGGCCGATAACCCTTGGGGACCATATACCCAACTAAAAAAGGTATATGAAATTACCGATAGATTTGAAGACAATTGGGCGAGATACTATACCCCTAACATCCATCCGCAATATAATAATGGCAAAAATGAGATGTTAATGACATACTCACTTAATTACTCTGCTTGTCAGGAAGATGCATGTGTAGACGGTGGCATTGACCCAGACTACTACAGATTGAGAGCTATTAGAATACCTTATAGCTTAATAGGAATTTAATCTACTTTATTGCTGGTAAAATAGAATTAAAAAGAAACCAGGTTGAGTATTCAATGACTCAACCTGGTTCTTCATTATATCAACCGAACAAATATGCATCACTACCTATGATGCGGCTGCAAGCCATAACATGTATAACCAACATATTAATCTAAACCTAAAATGAAAAGAATCTTTATCTATGCGATAAGCATGGCAATAGCCTTGGCTTCCTGTGAAGATGTGCAGATAGAAACTAAAAATGATGAATTGAATCAACACTCAATATCATCGCAAAATAGCTCGGCAAGGGTGGCTCCTGCTGATTATGGAACATATACCATTCAGAGCAGGCTCACTGATAAATACCTAGAAATTGGTGGCCCTTATGAAAGTAAGTATGACAACAAATCAAAGCTAGTACAATATGCCGCACCATTTGGGCCTGCAAAATGGCAAAAATGGCTATTTAACTACAAAAAGACCGAAAATGGTATTCGTTATTACGAAATAATCAACCATTATAGCGGAAAAGCCCTAGATGTAGATGGAGGCAGAAATGAGGTTAACCTTCAGCTACAACAATGGAATAGGAACAACATGGATCCTCAACTATTTCAATTAAGAGCCATACCCGGAGCTGACGGATATTTCAATATTATTAATAAGGCCTCAGGACTTGCATTATCATTATTAAATGCAGGAACAGATAACGATGTAGCTGTAGTACAAGCACCCCTTGGGCAAGGCTGGAATCAGGACTGGTACTTCAACCCACTAGAGCAAGATAGCTACCCTGATGATCAGGTAATCAGATTCTTCCAAAGAAACAACAAAGATTTAGGATCTGTGGCTTGGGACCAAGGAAGTAGTATAGCATTAAGCTGGGGACCGAATGCAGGGAAAAACCTTTGGGTAACGCAAGATGCTTTTGATGGATTTTCATTTCAAGATAATTTCACCTTTTACTGCAACCATTTCTTCTCTTACGGAAACTCTATTTTAATACAACCACCAAACAATTGGGATCCTAATGCTACATTAAACATGGAAACTCCCAATGGGTATGCACCCGAGTTAATCTGTGACATTCAGCCTGGTCATACTTTCGCGTGGCCAAGCAATGGTGTAGAGATTGGAAACAAAGTATATATGCACTGTGGTGAAGGTAGCGGATTAGAAGCACTAGACCAGTCTATCTATGTATTGACTGAAAGCGCTGACAGAAAAGGCTGGGGAGTAGAAAGAAAGCTAGTAAAAGGCGTTTCTGGCCAAGTAGATATCAACTACACATCAGGCATGGTTAAGGATAATAACTATGTATATGTATTCGGAACTAAAGGTAAAAACTACGGATTAGAAAATGATGTATTCTGCGCTAGGTTTAACGTAAACACGCCTCTTGAGTGGGAATTTTATGGAGGTTTCTTATTTGGTAAAGATGTAACCACACCCGTACCTGTAGCATCAGTAAAAGCCACAGTAGCTGTAACTAAATTTAATGGCAAATATGTAATGATCTCTATGGATCAAGGCTTCTTGAGATGTGAAGGTGAGGATAATAACGAAAGGTGGATTTATGCATCGTATGCTGATAACCCTTGGGGACCTTATTCGCCTCTCAAAAAAGTATATCAAATTACAGACAGATATGCTGGAAACTGGGCCAGATATTACACCCCTAATGTACACCCGCAATACAACAACGGCAAAAACGAGTTGTTAATGACATATTCATTAAACTACTCTGCCTGTGGTGTGGACTGGTGCCAAAATGGAGGTATAGACCCAGACTATTATAGACTTAGAGCCATAAGAATACCTACTAGCCTTATGGGCATGTAATTATTTTATAGACATCATTTAAACAAAAAAGGAGCTGCATAGCTCCTTTTTTGTTATTCTTAATAAAAACCAGACCGTGATAAAAGTCCGGTTCTTCTGTTTTACCCACACCCACAAATTGGTCTTAGCGGACGCTACGACCAGTTGGGCATCGAAGGGCAATTTAAAATATAATTACTGAATCTAAACATATCAAATTGACTTTTGAGAAAGTCGTTTCCGATGTTATAGGTAAGAAAAATCCGTTTGTTTTTTTTAAAAAAAGGATCTTCATTTTTTTTATCTTATTAGCTGACCCTTCTCTTGAGGCTTCAGTAATTTCTTCTTCCAAAATATTATAGAATTCAAAGGGCAGTTCTAAACTCATCTCTACCTTTTCTCCTTGAGATAACTCTAACTTTCTGTTTGAAGCAAATAATCTCACAGTATCTTTATTAGAAGCTAAGTAAAATGCTGCAAGGCTATCATTTTGATTAATTTTTGTAAAAAGGAATTCATCTAACAGCTTATCTGATTTATTTAATATTTCAATATTAAATGATAAGAACTCAGGTTTATAATTTCTTTCTGACCTCTTAAAAAGATTATAATTCATGAAATGATAGTCAATGTCAACTTCAAGAAAATTGACTTTAATATTGTTATTATCGTTTGTCTTCTCACATGAAAAGGCAAACAATGATAACAATGCCACCATTAATATTCTACCTGAATGACGGATCATTTCTTGTGATGATTTCCTTTTGTAAGCCAGAAGGCAACATTTTAAATGTTGAATGCTTTTGTTATAAATCATATGCTTTATAATGATCAATGCCATTATTAAATTTAAGTATATTATGTCCTTTCCATTCGTGTATACCCAAATAATTCTGGATAATCTCAACGGTTGAAAGTTCATCAAAACTCCTACTGTTAATGTTGATTTTCATTTGATTCGGATTTGCACGATAACGACCTACACGATCTGGTGAATTAAATCCTTGTGGGATATTATTTCTAGATCTATTATTATAGATGGAAACACTACCATTAAACAATTTTGAAAAATCTAAATCTTTCATTTGCTTAAGCAAGTGGGTATAAATTGACGCACGTGCCTTGAGACTCATTAATGACAAAGCCAAATAATTAACAAAAACTCCATGTTCAGCTAAACCTGTAACGAAGTCATGGTCTAAAATTCTTGCTCCATTTCCTGTCAAAGCATTATATGTGGTTTCTTTCATTATTATAACATCCCCAGAAAAACCTTCACTGTCTACCCCTAAAAACTTACTGTCGGTTCCGTATATAGGAGAATCATCCAAACCTCCATCAGTATCAACTCTATTCACTGGATTATTGCCCATACCCATATATGAAGTGGAGTATTGCCCAGCAGGGTCAGTAGCCATCCACCTCCCAATCACCGGGTCACACATCCTGAGTTCAAAGCTATTCCAGCCTGTTTCTTCGTCTTTTTCCGCAAAGTCACCTTGATATCCGTATCTAAACTCCTCGCGGTTTATGCTTCTTTCCTCAATGGCTAGCCCTAATCCCACTTCAAATATAAGCCTTAAATCTATAAGAATACATGCGAGCTTCTGCTTCTACCACATTAGCTTATTCTAATAAAAACCAGGCCTCTTTTAAAAGTCTGCATCTTATATTTTGCCAGTATGCGCAGATTGGTCTTAGCGCACGCTACGACCAGTTGGGGTACGCGTACAGCTTAGCTACGCGCGCTAGGTTGGGCTAATATCCCATAACCATATACTGATTCTCAGCTAACACAACTTTGAATGATTTTCGAAAGCTACCATCTAAATATTGTGGTTTTAACATGATTATACGTTCTTTCACATCAAAACCTGTCAAATCACAGGCATACATAAATGCTAGTGTGTGGTCATAGGCAACATTAACAGCTCCGCAAAATCCATATTCAACTAATTCTGATGAACCTTGCTTCAAAATCTTGTAATCCTCATTAGATAAGTTCCATTCACTTAAAAATTCTGCAGTTATTAAAGAATCTGCAATGTTATTTAAATAAAAAACATCATTAATAAATTCCCAGCCAGCAACACGGACAGAATCCGGTTTTCTTAAGCTTTTTATTAAACTAACCTGACTTTGCATTATTGAATCGACACGAGACAAATCTTTAGGATCAATTTCAATCCTTGTTCCTCCTTCATTAAATCCACATGAAGAAAAAAATAAGCTAAGAATAGAGTAAATAAAAAATCTCATCTTCTATAGCCTTGATTAATCCTTGAATTGTCTCTTGCCTCATCAAAATAAGAACCGGGGCATCCTAATGGATAACTATTTCTTCGTATTGTCGGTAAGCCGTGTAAATCACCACTTTTTATATAAGCCCATTCAAAGCCTTTAGACAATTGATTTAGCCCAGCTCCCAATTGGGCAATAAATTGACTTAGTTCAAAGGCCTGAGCTGCTACTCCATAATTATAGTTTCCATAATCATCATACCTAAAAATTGTTCCACCATATATAGAATATTCTCCCAATTCTTTAAAACCCATACCATGTGTCTTTAAATCCATCACAGCACCATCAGTAACCATATCATTAAATGCTTTAAGCCTGTCATAAGATTTCAGCCAACCACCAGTCTTATAAAAATACTCACCTTTAATTTTTCGAGCTAAATCCGTAAAAGTTATTTCAGTATTGTTCACAACTGCATTAAACATGCTCGTAAAATTCTGTAGATATGTCCCTTCTGCCGTTCTATAAATTTCATTACCATCTTGAATAATTCTATCAAAAGTGTCCTCCGTCCGAACTACATTCAAAATATTCCCATCCGAATCAATATGATAGTCATCTAACACTTCACCTCCGTTTGGATCAACTCCATTAACTGGATTATTAACCATGCCATTGTAAGGCGAAAAGAATTGATTTTTAGGATCAATCGTTGCCCACCTACCCACAATCGCATCATACATCCTCAATTCAAAACTGTTCCAGCTTGTTTCTTCGTCTTTTCCGCAAAGTTACCTTGATATCCGTATCTAAATTCCTCACGGTCTATGCTTCTTTCCTCAATGGCTAGCCCTAATCCCACTTCAAATATAAGCCTTAAATCGACAAGAATACATGCGAGCTTCCACTTCTACCACGTTAGCTTATTCTAATAAAAACTAGGCCTCTTTTAAAAGTCTGCATATTATATTTACCTGTATGCACAGATTAGTCTTAGCGGACGCTACGACCAGTTGGGGCTAATAACAACCATATTTCTTACTCTTGAATATTCTTACAATTTAAATTACGCTCAATCTCCCGCAGAGTTATGTTGCTATCAAAAATAGCATAAAGTTCAATCAATTGACTTAGTGATTCTGCCTCCCATGCGTTTTTATTGTAGTCAACGTTATTTAAAAATTTCTCAATTTCTTTTTTTGAAACTCCATCATTAATTAGTTTCTCAATTTCAACAATATATTGAGAAGCTGTATCAACATGATTTGGCCAATCCTGCATAGCAGTTTGGAAAATTTTACAGCCATCGTGCTGTTGTTTTACTGAGAATATTAAATCTTTCATAACAACCTTCTAAACTGCCTTTGATGCCAGTTATTATACTTCTGTTTCACGTCAAAGACTTTACCATTCCTGTTATTTCTAAAGTAGTGTGTTTCTACCTTTGCTTCATTTATCCTTCCTACTTCATAAACTTTAACCCAATCTCCCTTTGACGTAGCATTAAGGACTCTTCGTAATCATGTTTTTTTTTATATGAACTGTTAGTTTAGCAATAGCTTCATAGCCTTTGCCTATAACCGAGGGAACTGATGGTTGCAGAGTCAAAGTATTTGTTGCTAACCGTAAGCCGCTATCCATTCCCGAACCACCTGCCATCGCTTGAATAGTATACAAATCTTTCATCACGCCAACCCGTTCAGCAATAGCAGGTTGCATAGCGGAATTTACTATTCTATTGGCTTCTGTGAGAGCATTACTTTGTTCTTGTGACCAATCACGCATAAATTGGGTATTGGTCATTACATTATCCCGTACACCATCGGCCCAAGATCGCATTCCATCTGCAAACCTTCCGCGGTCATGGCCGTACATAAAGATAACCCCATCATACATTCTGAGTTCAAAACTATTCCAGCCTGTTTCTTCGTCTTTTTCAGCAAAGTTACCTTGATACCCGTATTTAATGCTTCTTTCCTCTATGACTAAAACTAATCCCACTTTAAATATAAGCCTTAAATCGATAAGAATAAATGCAAGCTTCCGCTTCTACCACATTAGCTTATTCTAATAAAAACCAGACCCTGATATAAGTCTGGTTCTTCTATTTTACCTGTATGCACAGATTGGTCTTAGCGGATGCTAAGACCAGTTGGGGACCAGCCAGAGAAACTCACACTAACTGGCAACTTTTCCCATATTATAAAGAGCAATAAACAAAGAAGTATATATTAAAGTAACTAAAATATTTATCGCTATCTTATAATTTCTCGCCACAAAATCTCCACTTGTATTATTTAGAACAAACCAAGGGAAAAAGAACATTATCTCATTCAGATTATAGTCCCAGAATGAATCTGTATTGAATTTACTAAAAGATCCGTAATGAACCTTATTCTTAGAATTAGTTTTGCCTAGTCTAGTATATAGCTTTCTATGCAAAATATTCTTTATATAGCCTAGCAGCCCACACCAGAACAAAAACATAATCACCTTCTCTAAAAACATATATTAATGCACTGTTATCTTTACTCCTCCAATTGATGGGACCTCAACAACAGCTAAATGATTTATTGCCACTTTATCACTATTATCATCTGACCCCCACCATGTAACTTTGTCTCCATATGTTCCTTCTAAATTATTAACACTGTATTCTGCTTCAGCTTTCCAATTTATCACATCCGTAGATAAAAGATCAATTTTATAACCAGACACCCCTATATCTCCATAACTAAGTAGCCCATAGCTTCCAGTTGCTTCCACATTCCCGCAAAATAAAACATCCACATTTCTAAAAAAAGACAGCCCATCTGATTGGTAAATGAATTCATAACCAACAGCTGTTAAGGTACCAAATTCGGAATGATCTGTATAAGTAAAAGATCTAGAATACCCCCACTCTCCTCCTGATTCACATACACCGTTCATTCTAAATCCATTTCTCCACCATGCTCCAAATTTAGAGAAACTCCCATCAGGATCAATCAAACTAACCGGATTATGGCCCATATCCAAGTAAGAACTATAGTATTGCCCAGCAGGATCAGTAGTCATCCACCTCCCAATACCCCCATCATACATTCTGAATTCAAAACTATTCCAGCCTGTTTCTTCGTCTTTTTCTGCAAAGTCACCTTGATATCCGTATCTAAATTCCTCTCGGTCTATGCTTCTTTCCTCTATGGCTAGCCCTAATCCCACTTTAAATATAAGCCTTAAATCGATAAGAATACATGCTAGCTTCCGCTTCTACCACGTTGGCTTATTCTAAAAAAACCAGACCTCTTTTAAAAGTCTGCATCTTATATCTTACCTGTATGCACAGATTGGTCTTAGCGGACGCTACGACCAGTTGGGGGGTAGCTACTATCTATATTTTTCTAATTCTCGTACAGAAAAATACTTACTCCTATTAAAATCAATTGATAACATATTTTTTAGTAATTCTTTATTCATTGATTGACCTTCTTCAGTCAATTTAATGATTTCTTGCAAATACTTTTTGTCTTGAGTAATTCGAAATAGACAAAATGCAGCTTTTAGCTGTGCATTTTGATAAAAGCTTCCATCTTCCAGTATATTAGTCAGTGCAACAAATAATCTTTCTATGTAATTGAACTTTGGCTGACTTATTAAATAGGACAATACTGAAGATACTACATAGCTTTCTTCTTCAGCATTATTTTTGAGAAAATTAATGCATGTCTGATAAGGCAAATTCAAACTTTCTATGGTGGCAAAATCTATTAAATCAGAGACAAAATCTCTGTCTTCATCATTAAGATTAGCTATAATATAGGACTCAATAAATGATCTCTGCTCTTCGGTAAAATAAGCATATTCGATCAGGAAGTCACCTATTAAGGACTTTTCAGGTATATTAAGAATATAAATAACATCTTCAATGCTTAACTGATTTCTAGCACTTGAATTAGTCAACACCTCCCTCAGGGCCATGCTAGCTATTGGATATTCAAGTGAAATTAATCTTTGCGCAAGTTTTTTATTTTTTACTACCACCTTTATTATGTCTTGAACCTCTTTCTCCTGTATTTTTTTCGTGTCTTTTAGTTTTTGAGCGTCCTTTTTACTGATAGTACCATTCTGGCGCTGCTGGCGTAATCGATCTAGTCGTCAGGAGTTAACTTACCATTATTCTTACCTCTTTTTGCAAATTTATGATAAGAATTATGAATATTTACTAACGCTATACCAGTCGTGACCACACCTTCTGTAGCAATGGCTACCCCACCTACTGCAATTGCACCAGCTGCTAGAGCCCCTCCTCCCATTGGAGGTGTTATTACCCCTCCTATAGCTCCTCCTGTAGCTATAGTTTTCCCTAAATATACTTCGGCACACTCATAGCGACACCAACTAAATCACCTAGGAACTGACCATTCTTAAAAGATTTATTTCCCAAATGATCTCGCCCATCCGGATCATACATTTTTAAAGGATTGTTACCTATCTCAATATAAGATGAAAAGCCTACTTTTTTAGGATCAGTAGCATCCACCTGCCAATAACAGGATCATACATCCTTAAATCAAAACTATTCCAGCCTGTTTCTTCGTCTTTTTCGGCAAAGTCACCTTGATATCGGTATCTTAACTCCTCGCGGTTTATGCTTCTTTCCTCAATGGCTAGACCTAGCACTCCTTCAAATATACTCCTTAAAGCTATTAGAATATGTACCAATCTCATTTATATGTAATTATATTACATATAAATTTAACATTAAAGCAACACATAAATGGTTTTTTCAGGTAATGAACCGCAATCATTCTCCATTCAAAATATACGGTGAAATATAAACAAGAAAAGCCACTACCTTCCGGCAGTGGCTTTTTTATATGATTCAAGCTTTAGCTTAATTAATCGTATGTTGACCTAAATCGTCCCAGTCATCTATAGGCTTCACTATCCACTCTGAATTATCAGCATCAGTACCAGCAGAAGTAGTCCAGTCGCCACCATTACCATGAGTAACAGATGGCTTTCTTATTAATGTATGATCTTTTGTAGCTGCAGACTCACCAGCTACGTCCCAACCACTTCCTGGGTCAGCCTGCCAATCTCCTATCATATCTACTATTTCATAATTAGTCATTTCCCCTGCATCTATCAGCCCATTTTCATTGGCATCATTCCAATCTCCTACTTTAGCCAAAGCAAAACCATCATTCCCATTACTAAGCCTTTTTGAAGTCTCATTTGCCTTAGGCAATATATTATCTACATCTGCAGATGAATGTGTGATAATATATACTCCTCCCGGTTGAATTTGTGCTCCTTCGGGAAAAGAGTTCCAATATTCATAATTTCCTTCTGACTCTGCTCCATTGGTAACATTAGGGTATCCATAACCGCTCAAATCTATAATCTCATTAGTTGGGTTATAAATCTCTAGATATTTATTGTTAGAACTACCTTCAGCATACTCAGAGAAAAACAAAGTTAAATCACTGCCTCCGCCACCTCCATTTCCTTGTTCTTCTATATCAGTCCTTAATTGTGGCATTAATTGGAATGTACCATTATAAACTCCCACTAGCCCTTTGATATTAACAGTAGCCTGAGGCAACGCATCTGTCTTAAAAGGTGTACCTGCAGATACGTAGGTAACCCCAGAGTTTGATCCATCAGTAATATTTTGAGCACCACTGAACGTTACAGTACCATCTGCAGCTTTATAAGTAACATTACTTATTTGAACATATTGGGCTTCATAGTCTCCAGAATTTAATTCGGCAATAGTAATCGCTTTAGGTGCAGGCAGACCTGGTTTTCCAGCCAATCCTCCATTTACTAAGGGGACTTCTATTTGTAACAAACCATTAAAGTCTTTAATTTTTGCCCCTAAAAGATCGACCCAAACTTGATCGCCTTGCTCAAAACCATGCGCTTCATCAAAACGCACAACTATACCAGCTGTTCCATCTTGGATATAAATATTCTGATTATTAGTAGGGCCCACTATGGAAGTAACAATACCGTAAATAATATCACTTTCTTCAACTTCAATGACGCTACCACTGTAGAGAGCTCTAACCTCGGCAATAGTCTTCGTTACTTCAGGAGCTTCTGGCTCCTCTGGCTCTCCAGGTTCTCCTGGCTCCTCTTCTCCTCCCTCATCAAGTACAAGTCTTAAATCCTGCACTAAAGTCTTACCTAAAATTACTCCACCGCTAGCACTTGATATAGTGGCTTTAATATTTACATTATCATTCTTTACTACAATATCAAATGCTAGAAATTTATCACCAGCGTCTACATCAAAAGTTATTGTACCGTTCTCTGCAGAAGGGGAAGTGGTATAGTCAGTTCCGTAAGTACCGCCAGTAAGTTCAACAGTAAAGCTTCCTCCATTTAACGCATTTTCACTTAATACTATAGGAATTACATCTTTATTAGTAACAGTTGTATAATCTTTAATAAAGGTAGCTTCAACAGGCTCAAGCATATCATCATCGTCACTACAACTATATGCAGTCAGCACCACGATCACACCTAACAAATAGTTGAATACGCGCTTAGTTTTTAATAAAGTTGAATTTTTCATCATATTACAGTTATGCTTGAATTAATTTCTGGTAACAACAAAATTATCTAAACTCCACATAGCCGCAGCGCTTGCTGTACTTGTATACTTTATAGCTATGTATACTTGGCTACCTGCAAATTGACTTAAGGAAATACTACCTGTTGACACCCAATTATAGGCATCAATATTAGTATCTAAAGTTCCTTGAACTTCTGTCCAATTGGCTGAAGAAGGTGCTGACGAGCCATCATAATCTGTAGACACTAAAAACTGAATGTCGCTACCTTTAAAACGTTTATCGACATCTATTGAAAAATACGGAGTAGTTAAACCTTCGAGCGAAATTGATGGACTGATAAGCCAATCTTCATTTATATTATTTACTCCATTGGCATATCCACTGGCTCTTACACCACCTCCAGACTGTCCCTCATCAATACACTCCCAAGTTTCGTCTCCCGAAACACTATAGGCCGTAAAAGAGTTGAGCGCATCACAATTATCAAACTCTTCAGAGTATATAGAGTTATCCTCTTTAATTAAAACACCACTCAGTTTTACATTATCTACCTGCCACTGAGCTCCATCTTGTGCATCCACAGCTACAAAGTGAAAAGCTATATATCCTTCTCCTTCAATATTTGATAAATCTAATACCCCTGAATCAGTAAAAGTACCATAACCAGAGCCTCTTTTAGGATCTAAAGCTGGGTTCAGTTTAATCTTAGTAGCATCATCAGGATCTCCTCCATTATAGTCTTGGATTACATAAACCTCTAAAAGATTATTACTTGTATTATATCCAGTTGTGGTTTGGAAAGTGAGATACTCCCCAAAATAATTATCAAAATTGAAACTGGAAGATATTAACCAAGTATTTGTTAAACTATCACTATCATAATTTGAGGCTACAGCAAAGTTATTTTCATTAAAATCATCCATTTTCCATGAATTAGATAAGGAATGAGTATATGTTGTCCAATTACCTAAACCTGCCTCAAAATCCTCTTCAAAAACCATATCCTCATTCATTACATATAGATAGAAAGTATTTTGTGGACCTATTCCCTCAATACCTCCTGTAACATCTACTATTCTGAACTGAGATATATAATCTGTAGAAATTTCATCATTATTGACTCTTACGTAAACCGAATCTTTAGTCTTATTACCTGAAAAATTGAAGGTAATGTGATCGTTTTCATCAGGGGCTGGCTCAAGGTTTAAATAACCTGCGTTAGATACATCTAACACAACACTTCCGCCACTTTTCCCTAAGATTTTACTAATTTCTAGAACTATTTTTACGCGCTCCGGTCCACTCCCTTCATATAAAGAATCGGCAATTGAAGGAAAGAAATTAGCCGTAGCGGCATCTGTTATATAATCTTCTTCATCTCTACACGAAAAGGTAAATAGTGCAATTAATAAAGAAAATAGAAATGTATATTTTATCATATCTGTTGCTAATAAGAGATATTAAGTCAATTTAAATAAGCTTCAATTAGAATTGAACTGATAGGCCAATATTAAAAGTTCTAGGATATCCATATCCGTTCTGAACTATATTAGAGTAGTAACTCGCCCATCTCACATACTTTTCATTCGTAACATTTTGAACGTTAGCAGTGATACGACCAGATATTTTATCTGAAAGATCAAAATATCTTCCCACATATAAGTTTAGCGTCTGATAGCTAGGGTACTCTTCGCTAATGATATCTCTGGTAATGTAACCTTCTAATAAATCCTCAGGACTAAAGCTAATCGGAATTCTATCATAGAAATTTAAACGACCACCAATGTACATATCTTTAATACCGCTATAATGGAAGTTAATACCCGCAGAAGTTTGTGCAGAAGTACCCACTTTAATGCCTTTAATATCTAAAGTTTTTTGATCTAAAATTTCACCTGCTTCATTTTGATATACCGTGGTAGGATTATTATCCCACTGCCAATCACCTAATGAGAGATAACCTCCTATATCAAATGATGGGAATAACTGATAAGAGAAATCAGCTTCTATACCTTTGTGTACAGATCTCAATCCATTGATCACTCCTGGCACATCAGAACTAAGCAAGTTTTCATTATTCTCATCGCCTAAATCATAGTTATATGTAGTAGTACGATCCATCCATCTTAAATAATAAACATTTATATTGGCTTTAACTCTACTTGTTCTATAACTGTAGCCTGCTTCTCCAGAGGCAATTTTTTCAGTAGTGATTCCATCTCTATAAAGATTGCTATACCTGCTATCAGCAAAAGCATTTTGCATAAATGGAGGTCTTGTGAAATACCCACCATTAATATATACATTATGACGGTTTGTAGGTCTGTAGCTAAAACCACCTTTTAAAGTGTAAGTAGTAAAGCTTCTTTTAGAACTCTCCCCAAGAGAATTTGTAGTATAGATATCTCTTCCATTCCAAAAACGACCAATTCTTTCGTAAGTAGTATTAGTAACACTTGCCGTTGCAAATGCTGTATAATTATCTCCATTGTATTCTGCCTGACCAAAAATAGCAGCCCAATCTACATTACCATCATAATCATAATTGGTCTTATCTCCCACCTTAGCTATGTCATTAGACACAAGCTTATTCATATCATCGCCATACGAACTTTTGTTATAAATAAAGTCTCCGCCAAAAAGCTCGTATACCTCAGCATAATGTCTCCCTCTGTATCTTCTTAAATCAACTCCAGCCAATAAGTCTACGTTCCCTATAGTCTTCTTAACATTTGAAATTAAACCTAACCAGTTATGCTTATTGTATCTAGCCTCAGAATAAAATCTTGAAACTCTACCTGTATATGATGGTGTATTTATATCCCCATTTGGATTATAAACAGTTGCTTCGTTTTGGTTAAAAGAGGATAAATAATCAAAATTAATAAGACCATCAGTGGTGAATGCTTGATTAAAATCAACTCCATAAGATCCGAAATCTGGATTATTAGGATTTCTAAAAGGTAAAAATCTTGAATTCTCAGCATCTACCGGCTGAGTACTATATACATCAGCGAAAGATGCATAAACAGAAGTACTCACATGCGTAGTGGCGTCAATATCCCAATAATGAGAAAGGGCCATTAAAGGCTTATGCAATTTATTTTGACGAACGTTATAAAGGTCTCCTTTATAATAACCAAGTGCGTTGTTTACATTGGGATCAGTTATATTAAAAGTCTCTCTGGTTTCTTCATCAACAATAAGTGCCGAACCTCTATCTATTGGCGCACCAAAACCCCAAAACATCAATTGGTGCTTATCATTTATCTTCTTAGAAATAGACAAATAGTATGACCAAGCATCTACATAAGCACCGGGCACCATGCTCCCTCCTTTGCGACTATCACGTCCTTCTATTGCTGAGTTGGTAGTAGTTCTTGATCCTTGAAAACTTGCAGACCAACCTTTTCCAAATTCACCCGTATGGTAAGTAAATCTCAAGCGCTGATTCCAAGCTCCCTGACCAAATTGGTATTCTATCTTGCCTCCTTCTTTATTAGAAGAGGGCTTAGTAATCATATTTACAGTTCCTCCTATAGAACTTATGGCCAATTTAGAAGCTCCCAAGCCTCTTTGTACCTGCATTTGACGAGTTACTTCGTTCAATCCTGCAAAGTTAGACCAGTACATTCTACCATCCTCCATGTCATTAACAGGAATACCGTTTACTAAAAACGCGATATTAGATTGATCAAAACCTCTAATATAAACCTCCTGATCGCCATAGCCTCCATTACCCTGCGTGGCATATACTCCTGGAGTATTCTGCATAATGTCAGCCAAAGACTCTCCACTAAAACGCTCATCAATATCTTTTGCGCTGATAGAGGTTACGGCTATTGGAGTTTTTCTGTCATCAACCACAGAAGCAAACACCTCAACCTCCTGCAAACCAACCGCTGAAGATGCAAGTTGTACTGCCGCAGCTTCTGAAGTTTCACCTTCTTTCACCTCTACTTTTAAAGAAAAGTCTTCATATCCTACATATGAAATTTTTACTATATGGCTCCCAACAGACACATTTTTAATCAGATATTCTCCTTGAAGATCTGCAATGCCTCCTTTGGTGGTACCGTTTACAATTACTGATGCTCCAATTAATGGCTCACCTGTTTCTTTATCTAACACTTTACCGTGAATGCTTCCATTCTGAGCCCACAGTGTAGTTTGTAAAGTAACTAATAAGAGAACTAGTAAATTTTTTACCATTTAGAATAGTTTTTGTAAATAATTAAATCCAATCTAAGAGACAAGCACTGTCTTCCCAAAAAGGTTACAAACTTAATATTATCATTATTAAGCAATTACAAAGCTATGTTATTAAATCATTAACTTTCTTACATTGAATTATTTTTGCCGGATTTTACCTAAACTTGCATTTCATCATTATTTTACATTGAGTATGACGGGAAGATTTTTATTACTATTAACCATCTGCTTAGGAGTAAATTACAACCATCTAAGCGCCCAAAACTCTCCTACCCCTATCGGCCTTGTGGGGTTTTATAATTTAGAAAATTTATTTGACACTGAAGACGATCCTGCCATTAAGGATGAAGAATATTTGCCTGAAGGCAAAAATGAATGGACGCAAGAACGCTATCATGAAAAACTTCAGCATATGGCTTCGGTAATAAAGGCTATGGCTGGTGGCCCCGATATATTGGGAGTTGCTGAAATTGAAAACCGAAAAGTTTTGGAGGATCTGGTAACAACTCCTGAGCTGATAGGCAATCATTATCAAATAGTTCAGTTTGATAGTCCTGACTTGAGAGGGATAGATGTGGCTTTAATCTATAAACCAAAGAGCTATCAACCTTTCGTGGTAAAAAGAATTCCTTTTATAGATGAGAGTGACCCCGAATTTAAAACCAGAGATATGCTTTGGACAAAAGGCTTATTTCATGGCGACACCTTAAATATGGTAGTATGCCATTGGCCATCGCGCAGAGGAGGCAAAGAAGAAAAAAGACTGATTGCCGGCCAGATACTACGTCATGCGGTGGATTCGGTTCAAAGTATTAACCCAAATGCTAAAATCATAATTATGGGAGACTTTAATGATGACCCTAGCAACAAGAGCATTAGCAAATACCTCAATACTGACAATAAAATCAGTAAGCTCGAAAAAGGACAATTGTACAACACATCTGAAGATACCTTTAAAAAGGGATATGGCACTTTGTACTACAAAGGCACTTGGAATCTTTTTGATCAAATTATAATCTCTCAGTCGCTGTTAAAAGGCAAATCAGATAATTATTACTATTTACCTGATTCATATACTCCTTTTGGCCCTGCGTGGATGAGGGTGCAAGAAGGACAATATAAAGGTGCTCCTTTTAGAACATTTTCATACGGCAAATATCAGGGAGGATACAGTGATCACTTCCCTTCATTAATAACTATAGGTAAATGAAACGCACAAATTTTTACTATTTAACATTATTGCTCTTAAGCTTAACTCTATTCAGCTGCTCTGATGATGACACCACCGTAATTGTTATACCAGATGATGAACCTGAATATGGAGATTCTGATGCCCCTTGTTTTGTGACCACTGATGAAAACAACCTAGATGTGCTTACATGGAACATAGAGCACTTTTCAGCAGAACAAACCGACATTGAAAAACTAAAAGAGCTTATAAAAGAAATAAGCCCTGATGTAATGGTTGGTATCGAAATTATGAATGTAGAAGACTTTATGGCCATAGGAGATGACTTAGATGGGTACGAAGCCATAGTAGAAGATGTGCCATACTCACTAAATTTCGGGTTTTTATTTAAAACCTCTGAAATCACTGAAATAAGTTCTACTTCAAGAATAGAAACTATTAACACTAGGCCTGGTGTACAAGTAACTGTTAAGCACAAAAACGGACTAGAAGCAACAGTAATAGCTCTACATCTAAAATGTTGTAGCGATGGTGTAGATAAGAGATCTGAGGCTAGTTATTATTTAAAAGAACACATTGACAATAACCTAGCAAATAAAAATGTGATCGTTGTTGGAGATTATAATGGTGAAATTTTAGAAAGAAGTGAATTCTCCAATATTATTAATGACAGTACTAATTATAAATTCACTGACATGGAAATAGCCAAAGGGAATCCTGCTAACTGGAGTTACCCAAGCTGGCCTAGTCATTTAGATCATATACTTATTACTAATGAACTATTCGACAATTTTAATCAGGTAAATGTTTTAGCTATTGATAACTGCTATCCTGATTATGAGAAAAACATTTCAGACCACAGACCTCTGATAGCAAGTTTTAAAGCTGATTAAAATAAAAAAGGGAGATTTTAATCTCCCTTTTTTATTTATTGTATTTGCACCTTAAACGCCTTTCTCGATCCATCCTTCATTACAGCATTTAGAATGAATAACCCTCTAGGCCAGTTTCTACAATCATAACTTGAAGCTGCATCTAACAGCTTAAACGGTAAACCTGTAACAGTATAGACTGTTATATAGTCAACCCTACTCACTCCTTTTAGATATAAATTATTCACAGCCGGATTAGGGTAAATATCCACAGCTGCATCTAAACCATCTTCTATACCGCTAATTACATTATCACTAGTAGCGGTAATTCTGATTGACACAGTGTCAAACTCAGAAGAAGTTAACCTTATGGCATCATCAATGTCATAATTGGTATTATCACTACCAGGCTCAAAAAGAATATAGATTGTAGTATTAATTGCTCCATTGCCACTAGGCTCTAGCTCTATTTGGTTAGTAAAGCTATCCAAGTCGCCTGAAGTAGATACACTAAAATACTCTGGTGTAACAATGGTTATAGCTGTAGTTAAATTTGAAGCTTCAATGTTAAAGTACTGAATAGTTCTTCCATTATGTATCAAATATCCAAAATCTGCCATTCTTTCAGCAACTGTAACTGTAGCGTCACCATTGTTACTACCTCCACCTCCAGATCCTCCTCCATTATCATCTGAAGACCAGATTGATTCTACATATTCAGGGTGGTCAATAAATGGATTTCTATTACCTTGAAACTCGTAAGTTCCATTATTTCTATCTATTTCTCGCTGACTAACAGGATCATTTTTATGCCATTTAAGCAGCATATTAACAACCCAAGTTTTATAAACATGATCAGAAGTGCCATCAAGCACATCTGCAGCCCCTGTATTATTATTCCAAGAAACCACTTTATCTTCATACCTTGTAGCCATATATAACCAGGCTCTGGCTACATCACCTTTAAACTCGTCTATAGGTTCAAAAACCGTTCCTGAGTAACCCAAATCGCTAGCTCCACTTCCCAATTTCGACCCATTAGCCGAAGTGTAAGTAGCACCTCCCACTTCGCCATAAGGATAATTATTACGCATACCGTTTACTTTACCATCGGTAGCCATAATATGATTTACATCACAATACATCGGATCAATAGAACCTCCAAACCAACTTTTTGGAAAAGTATGTTCTCGATTATAGCAATCTCCTTCACTAACAAAATTACCACACTGGTTAGTAGATTTCACGAAATTGTAAGGGTCAGCCGCCAAAGGATTTTCGCTATATATGTCTAGTATAGTCCCATCCTTTTCATAATAATTATCTAACGAATAATTCGTATAAAAATCCCAAATTGCACCATAACCACGCGTTTGATGCCCATTTTCTATTATGTTGTGTAAAGCTGTCTTCAGCTCATAACCGCTCTTGTTTTCTGCAGCTGAATAATACCCTGTAGGTATTTGTGCATAGCTTAAAAAATTACTAGATGTGAGGAAAAAAAATAGTGCTACCTTCACCTGATAGCACCATCCTCTTTTGTTTTGTTTAACCTTCATTATTAAATATTTCTGCCAACTTGTTTTCCAGTTCTTGCCCTCTCAAGTTTTTGCCAATTATTTTCCCGTCTGGGTCCAGCAATAAGGTGAAAGGAATAGCGGTTACATTATAAGTTTTAGCCGCCTTTGAGTTCCAGAATTTCAGATCAGAAACCTGAGTCCAGGTGAGGCCATCTTGTGCTATAGCCTGTAACCAATCCTCTTTTTTACGATCTAACGAAACTCCATAAATTTCAAAACCTTTGTCTTTATATTTATTGTATAGCTTAACTACATTAGGGTTTTCCATTCTACAAGGTCTGCACCATTTAGCCCAGAAGTCAATCATCACATAATTGCCCCTTAATGAAGAGAGTTTAACCACTTCTCCTTCTGGGTTAGGCAATGCTATCTCAGGAGCTACCTGCCCTATAGCCAGCTTCTTACTATCTTCTACCTCTTTTACAAACTGCTGTGCTGGTGGTGAATTTGGCATTTCCTTTTTCACTAAATCAGCATACTCAGCAAAGAAATCATGGTTTTTATCTTTATCAAGAAAATTACCACTCTTCATAATTTCAATAACTCCCAAAGAGGCCCCTAAAGAATCTATCTTCTGCTTAATTTTATTTTTAAAGTTTGCATCTAGCTTAAGGTAATCTGATCTCACCTCTTCCATCGCTGCATTATCACCTTCTTGCCTAGCGGTAAGAAATTTATTATTTAGCTCTTGCACCTCCGGACTTCCCTGAAAATCCTGAAACATTTTCTGAACCCCTTCTATAAAATTATGGTCAGATGAACCCTTCACTTCAGCAAATCCTTTCTGGTTATTGCCGTCTACATTCACTTCTATATCTTCGTCATCCAATATTAAAGGTATCGCCTGCATACCGTAAAAATTTAATCGGTAATAATCAGCTCCGTTAATCTTAATTTCTTTTGAATAGGTATAATTATCGGCTAATTCTATAGTGTCAACAGGTATAACTGAATTATCTTGAAATTTTTCAAGGATAATATAGCCTTCCTGAGGATGTCCCACTTTACCAGATAATGTAATTGCACCTTCAATTTGAGAATCTGTTTGAGATGAACCAGAACATGCACAAAACAGCAATAATCCACCTAAAAGAATTGATTTATTCATAATATCTTTAGTTAAGCTTAGTCCTTAATAGCTCATTGGCTATTTTTGGGTCTACCTTTCCGTTACTTTTCTTCATTACTTCGCCCATAAACATTCCAATCAGCCCTTTTTGACCTTTCTGATAAGCTTTCACTTTATCTGGGAATGCCTCTAGCACCTCATCTATTACTGCTGCCACACTATCACTGTCACTATCTTGCAATAAATTCATTTCTTCAGCCAATTTTAACGCTGAAGTGTTCTCCGCCTCAATAAGCGCAGGAAACAGCCTCTGTGAAGCTGCCGAGAAGCTTACCTTATCATCATCTACTAAAGCAATTAACTCTGCCAAATTAGTAGTTGATAATTTAAATTCAGCTATATCAATTGATGCTTCATTTAAATATGACTTTACAGGCCCCATTATCCAGTTTGAAGCTGCTTTATAATTAGATGTCTTACTGCAAAGTTCCTCAAAATAAATCGCAATCTCCTTAGTATCAGTTAATACTTGTGCATCATACTCTGGTAAACTGTATTCTTTAATATACTTTTCTTGGAGTTCATTTGGTAAGCTTGGCATTTCTGCGGCAATAGCCTCTAACCACTCATCGCTTACGTGTAATGGACTTAAGTCAGGGTCTGGAAAGTAACGATAGTCATTTAATTCCTCCTTAGTACGCATACCAGACGTAGTTCCATTATTAGCATCGAAGGTTCTTGTCTCAGAAAAAATCTCATTCCCTTTTTCTACTTCAAGAATTTGTCTTTCTATTTCATGATCTATAGCGCGCTGAACGTTACGAATAGAGTTCATATTTTTAACCTCTACCTTTTTACCATAAGTAGTAGAGCCTACAGGCATTACAGAAATGTTGGCATCGCATCGTAAAGAACCTTCTTCCATGTTACCATCACAGACATCTAAATAGCGAACCAGCTTACGAATTTCTGTCAAAAAGGAAGCTGCCTCTTCCGATGTTCGTATATCCGGTTCTGTCACAATTTCTATTAAAGGAACCCCTGCCCTGTTATAATCTACTAGTGTATCAGGTTCTCCAGCAAGGTGTATAGACTTGCCTGCATCTTCTTCAATATGAATTCTATTAAGAATTACATCTCGAGATTCACCATTTCTTGGAAACACCTTTACATGCCCCCCCACACAGATGGGTGTTCTATCTTGTGTTAGCTGATACCCTTTAGGTAAATCTGGGTAGAAATAGTTTTTACGATCAAAAATCTGCTCCCTAATAATCTCACAATTACACGCCAATCCCATTTTAATGGCGTATTCCACCACTTTGGTATTCAACTTAGGTAAGGTTCCCGGATGGCCGAGGGTGATAACTCCTATATTAGTATTAGGAGCATCACCATAGCCGTTAATATCGGAATTATAGATTTTGGTTTTGGTAAGAAGCTGCGCATGTACTTCAAGTCCTATTACAGCGATGTACTTCTCTCTTATTGATTTGTCCATGGTGTTTTAAATTAAATGATCTCGCGTGCCTTATCCAAAACTTTTGGTAAGCCCGAGATATCTTTACCACCAGCAGTAGCAAAGAAAGGTTGCCCTCCGCCACCGCCTTTAATTTCTTTCGCCAACTCCCTCACAATACTTCCCGCATTCATGTCTTTCTCTTTCACCAAATTGTCAGCCACAACCACCGAAATTTGAGGTTTACCATCAACTTCTGCAGCTAAAACCAGAAATAAGTTCTCTACTTCATTTTTAAGTTCAAATGAAATGGTTTTTAATGCATCTCCCGCAGGCACTTTTACTTGCTCTATGATAGCATTAATCCCATTGATAGACTCGACCTTATTTAATAAATTCTGTTTTATATTTTGAGCTTCTCCGGCATTCAGTGACTCTATTTCTTTCTCTAGCTTGTTTTTCTGTTCTATCAAAACACTTACCGCTAACTTCAAGTCTTTCGGGTTTTTCAACAAGCCCTTCACTTCTTCTATCAACTGAAGTTGATCGTTAATGTAGTTTTCTGCAGCTTCTGCGGTAATAGCTTCAATTCTACGCACACCTGCAGCAATAGAGCTTTCGGAAGTGATTTTGAAAAAGCCTATTTGCCCTGTAGACTTTACGTGCGTTCCTCCACATAATTCTACCGAGTAATCTTTATCAAAAGTAATTACCCTTACGAATTTGCCATATTTTTCTCCGAAGAGCGCCATCGCTCCCATCGATTTTGCTTCTTCAATAGGCACATTGCGCTGTTCATCTAAGGCAATATTCTCCCTAATTTTCTGATTCACTATTTTTTCAACTGAAGCTATCTCTTCATCTGTCATTCTTTGGAAATGACTAAAATCAAATCTTAATAAGCTTTCATTTACTAAAGATCCTTTTTGCTCTACATGGCCTCCCAGAACTTCTCTCAAAGCTGCATGCAAAAGGTGTGTAGCAGAGTGGTTGTTCATGGTTAACCTTCTTCTCTCTACATTTACTACCGCCTGAAAGCGCGCCTCTACATTTTGAGGAAGTCTATCCGTAAGATGAATAATTAAATTATTCTCCTTCTTAGTGTCTATTACATGCACTTTCTCCCCATCAGCCTCTAAATATCCTCTATCTCCCACTTGACCACCACTTTCGGCATAAAAAGGTGTTTTATCCAATACTACTTGGTAAATATCCTTTCCTTTTTGCTTTATAGTTCTGTATTTCAAGATATGGGCATCTGCCATTAAATCATCGTAACCCACAAATTCTACATCTTCACCAGCCTTAACGATATTCCAATCTCCAGTTTCTTTAGCCGCATCAGCTTTAGAACGAGATTTCTGTTTTGCCATTTCAGACTTAAATCCTTCTTCATCTATCGTAAACCCATTTTCTCTGGCAATAAGCGAAGTAAGATCTAATGGAAAACCAAACGTATCGTACAATTCAAACGCTATAGCACCATCCAAAACCTCAGTTCCTTCCGCTTTCATCTGAGCAGTTACACTTTCCAATTTCTTCAGTCCATTGTCTAATGTTCTTAAGAATGAAACCTCTTCTTGCTCTATAACTTTAGTTACAAACTCTTGCTGCGCTTTTATTTCAGGGAATATTTCTTCGAACTGATCTACCAATATCGGCACCAATTCATAAATAAACGGTTTATCCTGATTAAGGAATGTATATCCATACCTTACCGCTCTTCTTAAAATTCTTCTAATAACATATCCCGCTCCTGTATTAGATGGTAATTGTCCATCAGTAATAGCAAATGAGATGGCTCTTACGTGATCAGATATTACCCTAATCGCTATATCAATTTTTTCATTCTCTCCATAAGTTACTCCAGCCTTATTAGCCAAAAAGTTTATCAAAGGAGTAAAAACATCGGTTTCGTAGTTAGAAGCCTTCTTTTGAATGGCCATACAAAGTCTTTCAAACCCCATTCCGGTATCAACATGCTTTGCTGGCAGAGACTTAAGTTCCCCTGAAGCCAATCTATTGAACTCCATAAAAACTAAATTCCATATTTCCACCACTGCAGGATGATCTTCATTCACCAATTCCTTTCCTGGTTGTTTGGCTATTTCGTCTTCACTTCTTAAATCAATATGAATTTCTGAACATGGCCCACATGGTCCTGTATCACCCATCTCCCAGAAATTATCCTTCTTAGAACCATAAAGAATCCTATCCTCATCAATAATTTTTTTCCAATAATCGTATGCCTCTTGATCCACTGGAAGGTTATCACCTTCATCACCACCAAACACAGATACATATAAACGATCTTTTGGTAATTGAAATTCTTCAGTCAACAGCTCCCAAGCCCACTCTATAGCCTCTTTTTTAAAGTAATCGCCAAAAGACCAGTTACCAAGCATTTCAAACATAGTATGGTGGTAAGTATCTAAGCCTACTTCTTCCAAATCGTTGTGTTTACCTGATACTCTAAGACATTTTTGAGTATCTACCACACGAGAGTGTTCAGGTTTTTCGTTTCCTAAAAAATAATCCTTAAACTGGTTCATTCCAGCATTGGTAAACATTAAAGTAGGATCATCTTTATTTACAAGAGGTGCCGATGGCACTGTTTGATGTTGCTTCTGATTGAAAAAAGTGAGAAATTTTTTCCTTATTGATTTAGAATCCATTGATTGTAGAAAAATTTGATATTTTTGCGCGCGAAATACTTTTTTTTAAGAAAATTAATATATTGCAGTTAAACCAAAGCTTTAACTTTCACGTTGTCAATTTATTAATACCTCTCCTCTACGGACAGGTGCACAAAAATAATAGATTTTAGCTTAGATAATAATGGCCAGAATAAAATATTACTACGATACTGAAACCTGCCGCTACGAAAGAGCGAAAGTTACCTCTTCAGATGTAGTACTAAACATGTTAGGCTTCCTTTCTGTGGCATTAGTCATGTCTGTTATAATAGTGTTAGTATATAATACTTACTTCGAATCCCCAGAGGAAGCACAACTTAAAAAAGAGAATAAAGAACTTACCTCCTATTACGAGGATTTACAAAATGAAATGGTGGAAGTAAATAGAGTTATCAACGCCCTTCAAGAGCGCGATGACAATATTTACAGAAAAATATATGAGGCAGAACCTTTGCCCCCAACAGTCAGAGAAGCTGGCCACGGTGGTGCGGAAGAATACAAACGCATTATGGAAAAGGGCATGAAGGATAAGGAATTAGTTTTAAATACTTTTAAAAAGGTAAATAAAATTAAAAGAAAAGCAAGAATACAAAACCAGTCATTTGACGAAATCATTGCCTTTGCTAAAAAAAACACTGAAAAATTAAGCTCTATACCTTCAATTCAGCCAATAAACAATAATGATTTAACCAGGTTAACTTCTGGCTTTGGCATGCGTATAAACCCATTTCACAAGGCAAGAGTTAAACACACCGGAATAGATTTTTCAGCACCACGTGGGACACCTGTTTATGCCACAGGTAAAGGCAAGGTGGTTACCGTTAAAGATAAAAGCGTATTACAGACGGGTTATGGTAACTATATTGAAATAATTCATAACTCCGGTTATAAAACTAAATATGCCCATTTAGGTGATATTGATGTAAAAGAAGGGCAAACTGTACAAAGAGGCGATGTTATAGGATTTGTAGGCAGCACTGGAGGCTCAATTGCCCCACACGTTCACTATGAAGTGATTAGAGATGGGAAAAAGATTGATCCTATAAATTTTTTGGTGCAAGGTCTGAACGAAGATGAGTACAGTGAATTAATTAATTTAGCAGAAAGAGAAAATCAGTCGCTAGATTAATGTTATTTTTTTAACTTTACTTTTTACTTTATAGTTAATGGCTAAAATAAGATATTACTATAATACTGAAACGTGCAAATACGAACCCATAAAGGTTACGGGTAAAGCCATGATATGGAACGTTATAGGTTTCCTATCGGTGTCATTCGTCATAGCCCTTGGGTTAATATATTTGTATCGTACTAACTTCACTCCGCTTAAAGAATCTATTCTAAAATCTAAGAATCAAAAAATAAGATTAGAATGGGATGTGTTAAACGAAGAGCTTGAAGAAGCCTACACCAAGGCTAAGGAACTTCAGTTTAAAGATGACAAGATTTACCGTGTCATTTTAGATACCGAACCAATAGCCACTACAGTCAGAGAAGGCGGTATGGGTGGCCATGACAAGCTAGAGCAGCTAGAAGATAACGGAGTAGAAGACCCCGAACTGATATTTGACACCTCGCAAAAGCTAGATAACCTAAGAAAAAAGCTTTACATACAAAGTAAATCATACGACCAAGTATCTAAAGTCCTTACTGAAAAGGAAAAAATGTGGGCCTCACGACCAGCTATTCAGCCCATCAACAACAAAGAATTAACTAGGCTGCATACCACATTTGGTAGACGCTTTCACCCCATCCTCAATAAATGGATGAACCACGATGGCCTAGATTTCTCCGCTCCTATTGGCACTCCTGTTTATGCCACTGGTGACGGCCTCGTAACTTCCTCTTACCGATCGTCATCATACGGAAATGTAATATTTGTAAATCATGGCTACGGTTATCAAACACGATACGCACACTTAACTAAATACATCGTAAATCAGGGTGAATCAGTAAAACGCGGGCAAGTAATTGGTTATGTAGGTAACACCGGCCGCTCAAAGGGAGCTCACTTGCACTACGAAGTATTGTATAACTTCAAACCTATTAATCCTATCAACTTTTTTCAGAGAGACCTAGGAAATGAAGAGTACGAAAAACTAATCGAAATAAGCAAGAAGGAAACAATTCCTTTAGACTAAAAATAACACGAAAATTTATAAAGAGCCTCCGGCTCTTTTTTTGTTTATCGCCTCCTCATCACATTCATCCAAAATAGGTTTGGTTTTATTTAGATATTGAGCATCTTTCAGGTCAATTTAAATCCTAAACCTATGTTGAAATTAAATTTTAAGTGGCAATGGAGTCTTATTGCCCTTTCGATGGCATGTACAGAACCCGCCATTGAGAAACAATCTGCCCCAGAAGTTGATGTGACAGCAAACAACAACTTAACTGAAGCAAGACAATTTGGTCCTGGAGGCGGTGTACTTATGCAAGCCTTTTATTGGGATGTGCCTGCAGGAGGTAATTGGTACAACACTATCAATAGTAAAGTGGCTGAATGGAGCAGTGCTGGTATATCGGCCATATGGTTGCCTCCCGTTTCTAAAGCTATGGCCGGAGCCACTTCCATGGGCTACGACCCAAGCGATTACTTCGATTTTGGAAATTATGATCAAAATGGAACTGTAGAAACACGCTTCGGTTCAAAAGCCGAACTAGTTAATCTAATTAATAATGCTCATCAAAATGAAGTAGAGGTATATGCTGACATAGTACTAAACCACAATAGTGGTGGAGCATCTGAATACAACCCAAACACAGGCACTAACACCTACACTGATTTTAATCCGGCCTCAGGTAAATTCTACAGAAGTTATAATGACTTTCACCCTAGCAGCTACAGAGACAGTGACGAGGGTTATTTTGGAGGCTTTCCTGATGTTTGTCATACCAACCCATACGTTCAGGATTGGCTATGGAATAGAGAAGATGGAATGGCAAAAACCTTTCAAAATGAGCTAGGTTTCGATGGCTGGCGCTTCGACTATGTCAAAGGCTTTGGAGGCTGGGTAGTAAGAGACTGGGTGAATAGCGTTGGTGGTTTTGCTGTAGGTGAAAACTGGGATGGCAATGCTCAAGTTTTACAAGATTGGGTAAATAGCACAGACCGAACTGCATCGGCATTCGATTTTGCGCTGTACTATAAACTAGACGAAGCATTTGATGGCAATGATTTAACCAAGCTAAATGCTGATATGCTGTGGAAAAGAGACCCTGAAAAAGCTGTTACATTTGTAACCAATCACGATACAGACATCGTATGGGACAAAATGCATGCATACGCTTATATCATGACGCATGAAGGATACCCAACTGTATTTTATCGTGATTATGAAGAGTGGCTAGACAAAGAAAGACTTATCAACCTCATATGGATTCATAATAACAAAGCCGTTGGAACTACTTCCATTCTCTATGCTGATAATGATGAGTATATTGCCAGAAGAAATGGAGCTCCTGGTTTAGTAGTTTACCTTAATGACTCTGATCAGAGCGTTGAAAGATGGATACAAACCAACTGGAGTAATACTATAATCAAAGATTACACTGGAAATTCTAATTGGCAACCTACAACCCAAGGAGATCAATGGGTAAAAATTGAATGTCCTGCAAATAGCTATACTATCTGGTCTACGTTATAAACTAATACTTAACCTGACAGAAATAGCCTCTGTCAGGTTAACTTTTCATATGAAAACCATTATTAAATTATTCCTGCCTTTACTGTCTGTTATCTCTTGCAACCCGCCCTCAAATACAAACTTGGAGGCTAACTACCCCCACCACACGCTAAAATACCATTCTACTGATTCTATTAACTCTCCAACTATTATTGCAAACCCTTCTTCTGGTGAAATAATTGTTATTTCCAAAAAGGCTTCCGCTACTCCCCCATCCTTTTCAAATAAAAACGGTTTTCATTCCGCTTACACCAGCATAGACTCGCTAAGCGAGACCTCAACTGCTTATCATTTTTACCCTATCACTGATCAAAAACTTTTTTATGCTACAGGGCTAAAAGGAGATCTCCCTATTTCTTTTACTATGAACTGTAATCGCAAAGAAATTAACTATCGCCTATCGGACACGCAATACAATAAATATATTCACGAACATGGCAGCAATGGGGAAATTAAGTTGTTTAATCTAACAAATGAAGATATAACTGGAAATGAAATTAATAAAGATGGTTTTAATATAAGGTTTCAATCCTACCTTTTTAAGGACACACTACACATAAAAGTAAAAGCAGTCAACCATTCAAGGAACAAAGTAACTATAGCTTCTCCATTAATAAACCAATCACAATTTCAACTTACCTCTTCATTTGATACAGACACACTACCCCCCTCTTCCAGATTAATTCATCACTTCAAATACATAAGTAACTCAGAGTTAAGCAGCTTTGAGGCATCTCCAAATTTTATTAATCTGCTGGACGTAGCAGACCGAGATAAAAAAATATTTACAAAAAATTTAAGTTTTACTGCCAATTAACTTCTGATATTAAAATCTTTAGCTTTAATTTGTTGCCCCAAATTTTAGTGCTATGAAAAAATTACTCTGGTCTTGCTGTATTTTAATTTTGGTGAGTGCGTGTAAAGTAACTCAACCAACTTCTAAAAATAATGATAAAATCACCCTTGATTCACTCTTAGTAAACAGAGTAGACACCGCTAAAAACAGAGTAAAAAAAGACACTCTCATTGTGCAAATACCTGATTCTGTAGAAATAGGAATACACAGGCTATTAAAAGACACCATTAGCTTTGTAGGCGTGGGTGATATAATGATGGGAACTAATTACCCTAACAATTATCTACCTGCAAACGAAGGGAAAAACTTGTTTACAGAGGTTGATAGCATACTACAAAATGCAGATGTAACCTTCGGAAACTTGGAAGGCACAATTCTTAATGAGGGAGGCAATCCAAAATACTGCAAAGATCCTTCTGTATGTTACATTTTTAGATCGCCAGAATATTTAATAAACAATTTGGTAAATGCTGGCTTTGATGTAATGAGTACTGCTAATAACCATGCTGGGGATTTTGGTAACCCCGGAAGAATAAATACGGCTAAAGTACTAGACTCGGTAGGCATTAAACATGCCGGCCAGACAACTCAGCCTTATACTACCTTCATGATTGATGGTATGAAATATGGTTTTGCCGCCTTTGCTCCTAATACAGGCACCATGAGCATTAATGACATAGCTGGTGCCGAGAAAATTGTTCAACACCTAGATTCTATAAGCGATGTAGTTATTGTTAGTTTTCATGGCGGTGCTGAAGGAAGCAAATACGAACATGTACCTAGAAAAAACGAATATTTCTATGGGGAGAATAGAGGCAATGTATATTTATTTGCGCATTCAATGATTGATGCAGGCGCGGACATCATTTTTGGACATGGCCCACACGTTACTCGTGCCATGGAGGTATACAAAAAAAGGTTTATTGCTTATAGTTTAGGAAACTTCTGTACCTATGCAAGGTTCAACCTTCGTGGGGTAAACGGCATAGCTCCAATTGCTAAAGTTTATACTAACAGCCAAGGAGAATTTTTATACGGACAAATAGTGCCTATAAAACAAATAGCACCAGGAGGCCCGCGAATAGACCGCGATAAAAGGGTGATTTTAAAAATTCAGGATTTGCTTGAAAAAGATTTCCCAGAATCTAAAACAAAAATTGACGATAGCGGTATAATTACTTATATTGAGAATTAATAATTGAATGCCCTACAAAGAAAAAACCATAGAGAAAAAGTATTATGCCATAGGCGAAGTAGCTGCTATGTTTAACGTAGCCACTTCCCTCATTCGATTCTGGGAAACAGAATTTGACATAATAAAACCAAAGAAAAATAGAAAGGGCAATAGACAGTTTACCAAGGAGGACATTGAAAATGTCAAGCTAATCTACCATCTAGTAAAAGAAAGAGGTTACACACTTCAAGGAGCAAAAGAATTGCTAAAGAATGATGGAGACCTTATAAAAGATAAAATGGAGATGATTGATTCTTTAACCAAGGTTAAAGAGTTTCTGCAAGAACTAAAGCAGCAAATACCCTAAAACATCTTTATGCATGACAACAGAGTTGCTCAACTAGCATTATATTTTACTCCAGGTGTTGGAAATTTTGCTATTAAGCAGCTCATTAGCTATGCTGGCTCACCACAAGATGTATTTAAACTCCCTAAAGGAAGATTACTAAAAATTCCCGGCATTGGTAATATCACAGCCAATGCTATCTTACAAAAATCTGGCTATGCCAAAGCAGATGAAGAATTAAAAAAAATTGATAACTCGGGAGCTAAGTTACTTTTATACACCGACAACGAATTCCCTGAAAGATTAAGGCAAATTAATGACTCTCCTGCATTGCTTTACTTCAAAGGCTCTGCATCTCTAAATCACAGCAAAATTGTATCAATAGTTGGTACACGAAAATGTACTGAATACGGCAAAGCCGTTACTAAAAAAATTATTGAAAGCCTCGCAAAGTACAATCCGTTAGTTATAAGTGGACTAGCCTATGGCATTGATATACAAGCTCATAAAATAAGCCTGCAAAACAACATACCAACCATAGGAGTAATGGCTAGTGGAGTTGACATCATCTACCCTAGTGTACATAAAGATGTAGCTAACAAAATGATTGAAAACGGGGGATTATTAACTGAACAAGCTATAGGAGCTAAACCTGATGCGCACAACTTTCCTGCACGGAATAGAATTATAGCAGGTATGGCCGATGTAATAATTGTTATAGAAGCGGCTAAAAAAGGAGGCGCATTAATTACTGCAGAAATAGGCAATAGCTACAACAAAGACGTATTTGCTGTTCCTGGTCATATAGATGCTCCGTATTCAGAAGGGTGCAACCATTTAATAAAATCACATAAGGCACACCTCTTAAATAGTGTTGAAGATATTGAATACATTATGAATTGGGATACAGAGCAAAGCAATCCTCCAAAAAGCAATACCATAGACATCAGTCAACTTTCAGATAAGGAAATAACCATTTATGAGTTATTAAAATCAGCCACTGAACCTATGATGGTAGATAACATTAGCTGGCATACGCAAATTCCTATTAACGAACTGGCTTCTATTCTTCTCCATATGGAGTTCTCTGGGCTGGTATCAGCACTACCGGGCAAGCGATATAAATTAACGATATAAGGTGCATAAAATGAAAAAGGCCTGAGTAAAACTCAAGCCTTAAATCATGAAAAACCCCGACTAAATTACTAGCATTTTTTACTCACTGTCATATATTCTGTGATTACATTTATCACGTATAACATCATAAGCTTTTAAGTCTCCTAACTCCCCTGCCTTACTTAAATCCAAACAACCTTCTTGAATTTGACCAAAATCCAACCTCAAAATCCCTCTCAAGTAGTAGGCATCTACATTTTTAGAATTTAATTCGATGATTTTAGAACAGTCGTTGATAGCATCTTGATATGCTTCTAATTGTTGCTTCGCCTGTCCCCTTTTGTAATATGCATCTAAAAGATCTCCGTTTAACTTAATGGCTTCTGAGTAATCAGCGATAGCACCATAGTAATCTTGTAACTTGAATTTTATCATACCTCTTGAATAAAAAGCCTCTGCATACTGATCATTCTTTTCTAGGCATAAATTGAAATCTTTCATGGCACCGTGTAAATCATCAAATGCCTCTTTAATTTTACCTCGCAAATAATACGCCTGGTAATAACTTGGGTCTTTTTCAATTGCCGCATTAAAACTAATTACTGCTTGCATGTACTCACGCTTTTCATAGAGCGACTTACCCTTTTCGGTAAATTCCTTCGCTCCCTGTCCATAGCTAAGCGTAAGAGCACTACAAATAACTACAGCTGACAATAGAAGATTTTTTATCATTTTTCTCTGTTTTTCACGATTGAACAATAGTTTACAAAAAAGATGCGAAAATATTCGCCATTTTAAAAAATACAGTTTTTAAGCCATATAGGCACTTGTTACCTGTAAGACTTGCTGAAATGCTTTATAATCTAATCCCATATCGGGAATTTTACTCTCCAAAACGGAAAGAATGACTTCTGTTGGAATATTTCCAACAAGCTCATCTTCTGCCATAGGGCAGCCTCCATATCCCTTCAGTGCACCGTCAAATCTTTGACACCCAGCCCGCAACGCACTTTCAATTTTTTCATAAGCCTGATCATAGGTAGAATGCAAATGAATACCAAATTCCACATCCGCAAACTCATTACTTAATCCTCTGTATAATGCTTCTATCTGATCAGTATTGGCCACGCCTATTGTGTCCGCCAAAGATATAATTTTTATATTCATAGCATAAAGTATATCTGTAAACTTTAATATTAATTCCTCTGAATATTGATCTCCATAAGGATTACCAAAGCCCATTGATAAATATGCCACCACTTCCCTGCCTTCTTTAACAGCAAGGTCATTAATTTTTTTTAAAGAGTCTAACGCCTCATCAATACTTTTATTGGTATTACGCATTTGAAAGGTCTCAGACACTGACAATGGAAAACCGAGATAATGTATCTCTTCAAATTGAAGAGCCTCCTTCGCTCCTCGTTCGTTTGCAACTATGGCCAATAACTTACTTCTGGTTTTACTCAGATCCAAGCCCTTCAATACCGCTGCGGTATCTTTCATTTGTGGAATGGCCTTAGGTGAAACAAAGCTCCCAAAGTCTATAGTATCAAAACCAACACTTAATAATTTATTGATGTATTCTATTTTCCTATCAGTAGGAATAAAATGCTTCAAGCCCTGCATAGCATCTCTGGGGCATTCTATTATTTTCATTGTCTTATTTTATAGTCTTCTACTTAATAATGTACAAGTTACAGTTAAATGCCGGCTAACAGCTTATGGATAATTTTGTTCATTTAACTTACTTTTTTTTACTAATTACAATATAAATCTTTAGCTTGTATTTTTAAACTTACTTATAACCAATATGTCATTAGAAAAGTTGACCGCTACCCTCGGTGTGAAACGTGCCGCCCATCTACTGAGAAGGGCCACCTTTGGAGCGACCAAGCAGCAAATTGATGACTTTGCTGACCTAACACCCGAACAGGCTGTAAACATACTTTTTGATACAGCCATTCCTGATCCACCATTACCTGTAGATGACAAGACTAATGCAGAATGGATCACTACAGGCACCACAGATGCTAATACTGGAGATGGTGATTTGACTAATTATGTAGTATCATGGTTCGTTGGGCAAATGCATAGCAATGGCATTAATGGAAGCAATGAAAAGCTAGCTTATGCTTTGAGAGAAAAGATAACACTTTTTCTCCACACCCACTTCACCACTATGAAAGGAAAAGTAAGTAACAGCCGAGCTTTATACTTTCAAAATGCACTTTTTAGACTTTTTGCTATAGATAGACTAGACCCAACTGTAACCGTTACTGATAAGGAGACCGGTAACACTTCGCAAGAAATAGCACCTAGAAACTTTAAAGAACTAACCAAAAAAGTGTGTGTGGACAATGCCATGCTAGTATTTTTGGACGGAACCCTTAATGTAAAAGGTAGCCCTAACGAAAATTATGCTCGTGAAATGTTTGAGCTATACACCATAGGGCGTGGCTTAGAGGCAGAGGTAACCAATAACCCTCCGACAGAAGCTGGTGACTACCTTACCTTTAAAGAACAAGATGTAAAAGCTGCAGCGAGAGTTTTAACAGGCTTTCAGTTCGATAATCAGTTTGAAAATATAGATGAATACACTGGTTTGCCAAGAGGCATAGCAGCTCCAACAGCACATACTACAGATGCAACTCAGAAGCAATTTAGCTCATACTATAACGATCAGACCATAACTCCCACCCCTGATACATTGGAAAATGGAGCTATAGGAGAAGAAAGTATGCTTGATGAAATTAGTCAGATGGTAGACATGATTTATGAAAGAGAAGAGACTGCTAGACAGATATGTAGAAAGCTTTACAGATTTTTCATCTACTATAGCATAGACAAACCACTGGACGATGAGATTATCGCTGACCTCGCTCAAACATTTGTAGATAATGACTACAAGCTTTACTATGTTTTAAAAGAAATATTTACCAGCAAGCATTTTTATGATGCCGCAACCGAAATTACTGATGACAAATTCGGAGGTATAATTAAATCTCCGCTGGACCTAGTTTTAGGTGCAAGAATATTCTTAGGACAAGAATTACCTCCTTATGAGCAGCCTTATATCAACTTCTACGAAGCTGTAAGCTCGCTAAAAGGAGAAATGAACTTACAAGGCCTTGATCTATATGAACCTTATGAAGTAGCCGGATATGGGGCATACCATCAGTTTCCGGTGTATAACAGAAACTGGATAAGCACCAACTACCTTACTCAGCGCTACGATTATATTAATAAGCTACAAAACGAAAATGAATATATTCCTCCATTAGACTATCGACAATTTGTGATAGACAACTTCGACAATGTAGCCAGCAATAGCAAAGAACTCATTTTGGAAATCTTACCATATATTTTTCCTATGGCTGAAAATATGGATTTTGACAATGACAATGCTCAGGCTACCATTAGTAAAGAAAGGCTGAGGTTTTTCTTGCAATCATTTCTGCAGTTTACTGACTATGATGACAGTGCTTCGGTTACCAACAAGCAAGATACGTGGCAACAATTTTACGAAAACCCAGCAAGCTACTTAGAAACAGGTGAATACTTAAGACGATTATTCAACGCAATATTACAAACACCTGAATTTCAACTTTTTTAACATTCACCATTATTTACAGTAAACATGAAAAGAAGAAGTTTTGTAAAAAGCGTACCCCTAGCATCTGGAGGAGTTTTTAGCCTTAATCATTTACCTGTAAAGGTGATGGGAAAAGACAGTCAATTATTTCAGTTGACTCAATTTAGTGAAGATGATGAAGATAGGGTAATGGTAATTATACAGCTCCATGGAGGAAACGATGGGTTAAACACTGTAATTCCTATAGAGCAATATGATTTATATTATCAAAAACGAGCCAATATAGCTATCCCTGCTAAAAATAGCGCACGTAGATATATCCCTTTGGATTCTACACTTGCACCTGAAGATCAAGTAGGTCTTCACCCAGACATGTATGCCGCTAAAGACCTATATGACTCTGGCCGCATGTCTATAGTACAAGGTGTATCCTACCCACACAATAATGGATCTCACTTTAGAGGTCAAGACATTTGGTTAATGGGTGGCGGCTACGCAAGGTACACCGACTCGGGCTGGATAGGCAGATACTTAGCATCAAAATATAATGTAGATGGCATGCAGTATCCTGACGACTACCCCAACGCGGAAATGAAGGATCCATTAGCCATTGAAATTGGCAGTGATGTATCATTAATGTTCCATCAGCAAGGAAATATCCCTACATCTATTTCTTTACCTGGTAGTCCTGAAGGTTTTAAGCAGTTAGTAGAAAGCCTTGCAGGTTTTGAAGACACAAACATAGACCCAAGAGGAATGCCCCCTGCGTTTCTTAAAGATTCTCCTTACTACAAGGAGATGGAGTGGATATTGGGCCTTGAAGATAAAACTGAAGATTACGCTGCCAGACTTCTAGAGGTATTTAATAGCGTAGGTGCTACTAAAGTTACCTATCCGGAAGCCTATACTTTTGCCGCCCCAAAAGCCTATAAATACAATTCGCTTTCTTCCCAACTACAACTAGTGGCCAGACTAGTAGCGGGAGGCGCTAAAACCAAAGCGTACTTGGTAAAAATTGGTGGTTTTGACACCCATGCTGATCAAGTAGAAATTGGAGACCCTACCATGGGGTTGCATGCTGCTTTAATGTATCACGTAACTTCAGCCATGCGTGCCTTTCAAGAAGATTTAAGAGTTAGAGGCGTAGAAGATAGAGTGCTTAGTATGACTATCTCCGAGTTTGGAAGAAGAATTGAATCTAACGGAAGCTATGGTACAGACCACGGAAAAGGAGGGCCAATGTTTTTATTTGGAAAACACGTAAAACCAGGCGTAGTGGGCACCAACCATGACCTTAAAAGTGATGATGGCAACATAGCCATGCAATTTGACTACAGGCAGGTATATGCAGGCGTGCTGATGGATTGGATGAAGGTAGATAAAGATATTGTAAGCAATGTATTGTTCGATAACTTCATTGATGGAGAAAAGGTAGAGGGTGAAGAAGGCATGTATACTCCTCTCAACCTTATAAAAGAAAAGCTAACTACTGGCAATGAAGATTTCTTTAACAGTAGATACAGACTCAATGATCCGTACCCTAACCCTGCAAAAAATTCAACCAAGGTATCTTATTACATTAACGCTGAGTTAAATGTAAGCCTCACCATGTTGGATAGCAGAGGCCAGCTAGTAAAAACCTTAGTTTCTAAAACACAGCAAGCTGGAGAACACAGTATGGAAGTAGATTTATCGGGAATTAAATCAGGGGTTTACATCCTGCAAATCAATGCAGGTCTGTTGAAAACCTCCAAAAAACTAATCGTAAAATAAAGATTTTAATTTGAGCAACTTCTAACCTATTTTTTATAATGAAAAAATTTCTAGCACTTTTAATAAGTGTGTGTGCGGTTATATTATTTTCTCATAACGCAATATATGCCCAAAAGAAAAAAGGGAAAATGTACCCATCGTACAAAACAAAAAAAGCTAAACCATCGGACAAGTTTTTAAATACCCAGTGGTGGCTAGGCTTTAGGGCGGGGGCTAACCTTACAGATATGAATGTGATACACCAATATTCTTCATTCAGCCCCCTAAATTATAATGCTGAGATTACAAAAAAATCATATAAGTCTTTTGAAACTGCACAAATGGGAGGTCAGGCAGGACTTGAAATCACCTTATACCATAAGGGGTTTTCATTCAGTTTGCAACCTAATTATGCAAGACATAAATTCACTTACTCTAATGCTTATGCATGGCAAGATGCCACAGACCCCGTAAATACATTAACACTGGAGCATGACATAGAGCAGCAATTAGATTATATAGAGTTTCCTCTTTTCATCAAATACGATTTAACAAGAGGAAATTTAAGGCCTTTTCTTCAAATTGGAGGGTATTATGGCACTTTAGTGGGCGCTTACAAAAGCATAGAAACTAACGGTATTGATAATGCTTCTGGTTTTGTGGGGCCGTTTGCCACCAAAAATGACACGTATGGCAATAAAGACCAATACCTAAAATCATCTGCAGGAATTGCTGGCGGTGCGGGCTTCAGCTTTGACTACTGGAATCTAAGAATAGTGTTTGATGTCACTTACAGATATGGAATGCATAACATAGCCAATGTAAAAAACAGGTATAACCAGAATGAATTAGTGGGCCTAGGAGATGTGCCTGATGACACAGAGATGCGCAATATTTCTATGAATTTTGGCTTACTATTCCCTCTAAGATTTATTAGTAAGAAATACGATGCATTTAATTAATTCAGTTTTAAAGCCCAAAGATTTAAATTAATAATGAAAAGATATATTTTATATATTCTATCCATATCAGCTGCACTTTTTAGTTGTGACATACAAGACAATGAAGCAGAGCCCGAAAAATCATTTTTTAAAATATATGATAATGACGAGTTTCAAGCTTCGTATATCCCTATAGATGTAAAGCAAGCTGAAGATGGTGGCTATATTGTGTTAGGCGCTTTTAGAATCACCAATAGTGAAGATTCAACTGACAATAATAAAAGTCCATATACGGGAGTTTACACCTTAAAAACTGATAGGTATGGTGAGTTTGAGTCTCAAGAAGATTTTGGCAATGACTTCATTAACCCGGTTGGTGATTTAATGAAAATTAATAATAAATTTTACTTCTTGGCCATGAACCCTATCAATCATGTAAGTGGTTTATTTTCTATCGACCAGACTGGTACTGTAGAAATTGATAGTGCAATAGGTTTTACAGCCCCTTTACATGCGTCTGTGGATGGAGAGGAAATTTTAATGCTTAGCTACGATTATGGTGGCAAACAAAGTATTTTTTCTGTAATTAACGCAAACGGAGAAGTATCCAAGTCTCAAGGTTTTGACATTGGAGCCGGTGAAGGCACAGAACTCCCTATAATAGAGAGCCTCACAAGAACAGGAAAGCCCCTACCCTACATCACTGGCCGAATGGATAATGGTGTGTATTATTTTAATGGTTTTGTTAACTACACCATGTCTTTACAATTCACCAATTTCACTGAAACGATTAATGGAGTGGTGCAAGGCAACACTACTGATGCAGCCATCAGTTCTGTAATAAATCTTGGAAGCGATATTTTCGCTTTATCTCGCTACAATGCAGGAGACAACTACGTTATACCTAGGCAAAATGTGGATTTCTCTGGCACTACCAGCTCGCACGACTATCCTGGAAATTTATTCCCTGAATTAGTAGAAGATGCACATGTTGTAGTAAAGCAAATTAGCATTAACGACATGGACATTACGATGTACGCATCTCAGACTCAAAATGGACAGATAGTGCTAATGGCATTTGCTTCCAGCACAGGAGAGCTTTTAGGCACCAAATATTTAGGAGCAGGAAATAGGTTCGAAGTAGCCAACTTCTCTACCACCGAAGATAATGGTTTGATAATATTGGGAAATACCTATTTATCAGGAAGGTTTTCTAGACTTTGTCTATTCAAGTTGTCAGAAGATGATTTAAAAGAAATCATCGAATAAAAAAAGGCCTTCATAGAAGGCCTTTTTTTATTCTTTTTCAATTTCTATGTGCTTATAGAAGCCAGATTCCAATTCATTAAATGGCAGCGTTACTTCCAATATCCCATTTTCATAACTTGCAGCAATATTATCATAGTCGATATTACGAGCAATAGGATAGGTAATTAATACATGAGGTACCATAAATTCATCGTCCTCACTTTGCCTGAAGTTTACATTATGATAAATCAGTAAGTTTCCATCCATAATCTCTACTTCTAAATCTTCTACCTTCACCCCAGGAAACTTGGCTTTTAAGATATACTGCTTATCATCTTTAGTAACTTTTGTTTGGGGAGATGTACTTCCTCCATTAAAAGTATTCATTATATCAGCACTCTTCAACACCTTTCTTATCCAACCTTTATCATGATTGTATTTCATAATTCCTCCGTTGTTTGACTGAATGGTGTCAAAACATATACCAGAACTAGAAATAAGTCAAAATGGCCTGATCTTAAAAAAATCAGGCCATTTTGACATTAAAATAATTCTTTTGCTATTTTATAAACAGATCCTGATTTACCCATCGAATAGTAATGCAACACAGGCACACCAAACTTTACTAGTTCTTTAGATTGCTGAATCGTCCACTCTATACCTACTTGTTTTACCTCCTCGCTAGTTTTACACTTTTCTATAGCATCAGAAAGCTCCTCTGGCAGATCTATATAAAATATTCTTGGTAATATATTCATTTGCCTCTTAGTAGTAATTGGCTTAAGGCCTGGAATAATAGGCACCTTAATACCAATTTCTCTACATTTTTTAACAAATTCAATGAATTTTTTATTGTCAAAAAACATTTGAGTTACGATATAGTCAGCACCCTTATCCACTTTCATTTTTAAGTATTTTAAATCAGTAGATAAGTTTGGTGCAGCAAAATGCTTTTCAGGATAGCCAGCCACTCCCATACAAAAATCAGTAGGGTTGGCATTGAGCAAATCCTCATCTAAATAAAGTCCTTTATTCATTTTGCCTACCTGATCAATTAAATCAGTGGCAAACTTGTGGCCATTTTCTTCTGGCACAAATGCGCCCTCAGATTTTATGGCATCACCTTGAAGTAATAGCACATTATCAATCCCTAAGAAATTAAGGTCAATCAATGCATTTTCAGTTTCTTCCCTTGAGAAACCTCCACATATAATATGCGGTACGGTATCTACATTATATTTATTTTTAATGGCCGCACATATACCCACAGTACCCGGTCTTTTTCTTATAGACCTCTTTTCTAGCAAGCCATTTTCTCTCTTTTTATATATAAACTCTTCCCTGTGATAGGTCACATCTATAAACGGAGGGTTAAATTCCATTAGCGGGTCAATGTGATTAAACAGGTTATTAATATTTTCTCCTTTCAATGGAGGTAGCACCTCAAACGAAAAAAGTGTTTTCTTGGCGTTAGCAATATGCTCAGTTATTTTCATATCTGTTGTAATTTTAGGCAACCTCTATTGAGGCGAGCATTTTGATCTATTGTTGATTAATCTAGGTTCTATTTTTTATTTATAAGAGAGGTTTGGTCCTAACCACTTTTCTACATCCTCTATGCTCATTCCTTTTCTCTCTGCGTAGTTCTCTATTTGATCGCGCTCCACTTTTCCAAGTCCAAAATATTTAGAATCAGGATGACTGAAGTAAAAACCACTTACAGAAGCAGCTGGGTACATGGCGTTAGATTCTGTAAGGAAAATACCCGTGTTCTCTTTCACATTTAACAAATCGAAAAGAATAGGCTTTTCTGTATGATCAGGACATGCAGGATAACCTGGTGCAGGTCTTATACCTTGATATTTCTCTCTGATGAAATCTTCGTTAGTAAGCTCAGCCTCATCTGAATACCCCCACAGCTCTGTTCTTATCTTATGATGCATCAGCTCAGCAAAAGCCTCTGCTAATCTATCTGCAATGGCTTTCACCATAATCTCATTGTAATCATCGTGCTGCGCCTTATATGTTTCGATAAGCTTTTCTATGCCTATACCTGCCGTAACCGCAAAACCTCCGATATAATCTTGTTTGCCATATTCATCAGGCATAACGTAATCAGACAATGAAATATTAGGTATATTTTTTCCTTTTTTACCCTGCTGTCTTAAAAAGTGAAATTTGGTATCATGATCATGTAAAATAACATCATCACCCACTGCATTAGCAGGAAAAACCCCCACTACACCATTGGCTGTTAACTTTTTATTAGCAATGATATCATCAAGCATGGCCAAAGCGTCATTATAAAGCTTAGTAGCCTCTACCCCAATAACCTCATCTTGCAATATTTTCGGAAATTTACCTTTCAACATCCAAGTCTGAAAAAATGGTGTCCAATCTATAAATTTCTTTATTTCCGCTAATGGATAGTCGTTATAAACTTTAACTCCTGTTTCGTTAGGCTCTAAAGGTTGGTATGCTTCCCAATCTATTTTTACACGATTATCTTGTGCTGCTTTTAAAGGAATGTAATTTTTATTATCCTTCTTAGAGGCATGGCCAATCCTTACCTCTTCATATTCAGCTTTTATATTATTATGAAATTTCTCTTTGGTATTCTTGCTGATAAGCTCTCCTACCACGGGCACGCTTCTAGAAGCATCTAGCACATGAACTACTGCTCCGCTATAATTAGGATCAATTTTAACCGCAGTATGCACCCTTGAGGTAGTTGCTCCTCCTATCAATAGAGGCACATTCAAATTCAATCGCTCCATCTCTGAGGCAACATGCACCATTTCATCTAACGATGGAGTAATTAAGCCACTTAGACCAATAGCTGCTACATTTTCTTGTTGTGCCTTCTCTAAAATCTTCTCAGCGGGCACCATTACTCCCATATCAATGATGTCGTAATTGTTACATGCCAGTACAACACCTACAATATTTTTACCTATATCATGCACATCACCCTTAACGGTGGCTAGCAAAATTTTTGCTGCGGTTTCAGTAGATTTATTACGCCTCTTCTCCTCCTCCATATACGGCTCCAGATAAGCCACGGCCTTTTTCATTACACGAGCACTTTTCACTACCTGTGGTAAAAACATTTTACCACTACCAAAAAGGTCTCCCACCACATTCATTCCTGCCATAAGTGGACCTTCTATTACCAATAGAGGCTGGCCTAGTTTCTGGTATGCTTCTTCAGTATCTGCATCTATAAACTCGATAATCCCTTTCACTAGGGCATGCGATAACCGCTCTTCCACAGTCCCTCTTCTCCAAGTATCATCTTTTAACTTTTGTTTTACATCTCCTTTTACCTTTTCAGCATATTCTAAAAGACGCTCTGTAGCGTCATCGCGCCTATCCAGCAACACGTCTTCTACATACTCCAAAAGCTCTTTAGGTATTTCATCATAGACCTCAAGCATTGTTGGGTTTACAATACCCATATTCATGCCGTTTCTTATAGCATGATAAAGGAATGCACTATGCATGGCTTCACGCACTACATTATTACCCCTAAAAGAAAAGGAAACATTACTAACACCCCCACTAACATTGGCTCCAGGAAGATTCTCTCTAATCCATTTAGTAGCATTAAAGAAGTCTAAAGCATTTTTCCTGTGCTCGTCCATTCCGGTAGCCACAGGAAATATGTTAGGGTCAAAAATAATATCTTGAGGAGGAAAATTAATTTCACTTACCAAAAGGTCATAAGACCTTTTACAAATCTCCACCCTTCTATCGTATGAATCTGCCTGGCCATCTTCATCAAAAGCCATAACTACCACCGCAGCTCCATACATTTTAATTTTCTTAGCCTGCTCCAAAAATAGCTTTTCGCCAGACTTTAAACTAATGGAATTAACTACACCCTTACCCTGAATACATTGTAGGCCTGACTCAATAATTTCCCATTTTGAGCTATCTATCATTATGGGTATTCTGGAGATTTCTGGCTCAGAAGCTATTAGGTTAAGGAATTTAACCATGGCTTCTTTTCCATCAAGCATCCCTTCGTCCATGTTAACGTCTAGGATTTGAGCTCCGCCCTCTACCTGATCTCTAGCTACTTCTAAAGCCTCTTCGTACTTATCCTCTTGTATAAGTCTGAGAAATTTTCTTGAACCGGTAACATTAGTTCGTTCTCCTACATTCACGAAATTGGATTCAGGAGTAACTACTAATGGTTCTAATCCACTAAGTTTTAAGTATGACACGCTATTATTAGTCATTAAATTGTATAAATAAAAAAAGCTCTTCTGATAAGTCAGAAGAGCTTTTTAATATTTTATTTTATAATGGTGTCAAGCTTATTCTAACTTATCTTCCTTTGTTATTAAATAAACAAAGATGGATTTAGCACCTTTCCCAAAATTTCGGCCGGTTGCTAAGGCTTCACAGGGCCATATCCCTCTGCCTTTCTTGATAAGATCCAAATCAAAGAACTATTCGATTGTACAAATCTATAATAATTTTTTTAAGAAAAAATCAAATCGCAATAAATGTGATTTTAGGAATTAACTAACCATTACTCTTTATCCCTTTGTTTTAAACTTTCCTATATTAGCCGCATAATTACTTTTTAAACTATAATTCACTATGAATCACTGGACTAAGCTTTCTACTGAAGAAATAAAGAATAAAGTTTTTAACTGTCTATCTAAAAATGTAAATTATTATGACTCTAACATTCTTGGAGTACCCGCTTCACATTTAGACAAACAGGTTTTCTATCAAGATGTACCCTTCCTTAGCAACGCCCCTTATCTGTCAACGCTTATTCACAACCCTAACCATATAGGTTGTCATACATTGGACCAATCAGAGAGTTTTTTTAAAGGCACTCAGGAAATAGAACGAGAATTGATTGACATATGTGCTGAAGACATTCTGCATGGTAAAGCTAATGATCATGATGGCTATGTAGCTTCGGGAGGTACAGAAGCTAATATGCAGGCCATTTGGATTTATAGAAACTTCTTTCTTGCCGAGCATAATGCTAAACATGATGAAATATGCATTTTATGTTCTGAAGACAGTCATTACTCTATGAGCAAAGCTGCCAATGTTTTTAACATAAAGATTGCTTTTGTGCCTGTAGACCATGATAGGCAAATCACTGAAGAAGCTGTATCTGACACTATTAAAAATCAGCAAAGTAGTGGCGCGAAATACTTCGTGGTGGTGGCTAATATGATGACCACGATGTTTGGCTCTGCAGACAAGGTTGATACTTATGCGAAGGTATTAGAAGATCTTAATTGTAATTACAAGCTACACGTAGATGGTGCTTATGGGGGCTTCTTCTACCCCTTCTCTTCGCCCGACACTGACCTGCACCTTGGCAACCCTTACGTAACTTCTGTTACCCTTGATGCCCACAAAATGCTGCAAGCACCCTATGGCACAGGTATCTTTTTAATCAAAAAAGGGTTTATGAAATATGCCAACACCAAAGAGGCCAGTTACATAGAAGGTGAAGATTCTACTTTAATTGGTAGCAGAAGTGGCGCCAATGCCGTAGCCGTTTGGATGATATTAATGACATATGGCCCATATGGGTGGAGTGAAAAAATATTAATACTTCTCAACAGAACACAATGGTTATGTAATGAGCTCAGCAAGAAGAATATTAAGTTTTACAGAGAGACCTATTCTAACATTGTAACTATCGATGCTTCATCAATAGATGCTAAAAAAGCTGAAAAATTTGGACTTGTACCTGACAATCATCATAACCCCAAATGGTTTAAGATAGTTATAATGGAACATGTAACTATTGATAAGCTTAAAGCCTTTGTGGTAACACTTTAAGCATTAAGAGCAGATAGGTCTATTCCCATTACCAAAATATCATCTGTCTGCTCATGCCCTTCTGACCACTGCTCAAAACAATGATTTAGCTTGTGACATTGGTCTTGAAAGGGTAAATGATGAATATCAACAATCATTTGCCTAAATCGCCTGCTCATAAAACGCTTATGATCTTTTCCGCCATATTGATCTCTATAACCATCAGTAAATAAGTAAAATTTGCTTACTTCACTGGCTTTGAAAGAGTAGTTTTTAAACTGGTAATTTTCTCGCCCTGTAACACCTCCAATAGACACCCTGTCTGCCTCCACTTTAACTAAAGTGTCATTTTGTATAATTAACATAGGGTTTTTCGCTCCAGCAAACAAAAGAGTATCTGCCTGTTTATCTATTACACAAATAGAAATATCCATACCATCTCTATTATTGGTTTGCTGCTGACGCAGTGCATATGATATCCTAGCCTGAAGGTAAGACAAAATCTCTGCAGGATCATAAATATGCTTCAACTCAATAGCCTCTAAAAGCATGTTGTAACCAATCATACTCATAAAAGCCCCAGGCACGCCATGCCCTGTACAATCAACAGCCGCAATAAACAGCTTTCCTTCGGCCTCCATTACAAAATAAAAATCACCGCTCACTAAATCGCGAGGTTTAAAGAGAATAAAATGTTCAGGAAGCATTCTTTCCAAGTCCTCTTTTTGAGGTAAAATTGACTCTTGTATGGTCTGCGCATATTTATTCTGCTCATTTAGCTGTTTCAATGAATCCTTCAATTCAATATTCAGCTTCATCAACTCAGTATGCTGCTTTATAATTTTATCCTTGCTTAGGCTAATTTCTTGCTGGTATTTATAATTTTCTTTCTTAAATATACCCGCAATTACGGCAAGCAACGTGATGGTTATTATTATATTAACCAAATGTGCGACATGTATTTTTTCAGTGATATAATAGGGCTGATGCGAGAAATTATAAATCTCCACTACCATAATACACATGGCTGCAAAAACTATCAGGGCTACAATCTTCCACCGGTCTTCAAAATAAACTACCGAAAGGCCAATACAAGCTAATATAATTAGGTGAGAACCCCGTTCTGTACCCCAATAAATAGAGAGAAAACTAAGGTATAAATATGGAATAAGAAGACATAGTAATTTAGCCAAACGATACTTTTCCAGTCTATTTAATATTACTGGAACCGTAAAAAGAACACTTCCTATTAGCTGAACACTCCACTCCTGAGGAATCCCCATAATGAAGCTCTTAATCACTAACAGTGTAAAGAGAATCTGACCTACACCTAAAATACCATTAATTAACCGAACCTTTCTAATTTGAATTGGAGATAGTCGGTTTGTCACTCCAATATTCAGTATTTTGTCCCAAAAGTTAGCTATATCAGCTTTTATCCTCATATTTTACACCTAAATAGAAGACTTTAAGGTATAATTGTCAAATGCATTATGCAACTTAATCAGTCATTAAATTAACATCCTTTACGATGAATTTAGAGCTCTTAAAATACCCTATCGGAAAATGCCAATTACCTTCTGTTATCACTGATGATGACATTTCTATGTGGATCAGAGAGATAGAGTCATTACCTAATAAACTTAGCCATTTGGTGAGTCCACTTAACAACGAGCAGCTCAATACACCCTATCGTCCTGAAGGATGGACTGTAAGGCAAGTGATCAATCACCTGCCCGATAGTCACACCAATAGTTATATCCGTTTCAAATGGGCGCTAACTGAAAATAACCCCACCATTAAAACTTACAATGAGCAAGCGTGGGCCAACCTTACTGACTATACTAGCACCCCTATAGAAACAGCTCTTGTTTTTCTTACTGGTTTACATGCCAAATGGGTGCAACTGCTGAGCCATTTAACTCCTGAGCAACTAGATAGAACCTTCGTTAACCCAGAAAGCAATCAGCAGTTTACCCTAAAAGCCACCATAGGCATGTACGCTTGGCATGGTGAGCACCACTACCAGCATATCAATAAATTAATAGAAAGAAAAGGTTGGTAATTACCAACCTTAATATTTCCATACAAATGTTGAAAGTGCAGGCAATGACTTCCCCCCCTTACCTTCCTTAGTACTAAGTATCAAAGTTGCTCCTTCTGGGGCTTCGTAGCTCACCTCTTTCGAAGATATATTGTGAACTACCAATAGTTTTTCCTTTTGATCAGCCCTGATATAACTAATAACAGCCTCATTTTGATTTTGTGCATCTTGTAAATCTCCATTAATGAGTGCCGAATGAGACCTTCTAAAATGCGTCATTCGCTTATAATGCGCATACATAGAGCTATCATTTTTCATCTGCTGAGCCAAAGGCTTAATCTTTTCATCCACATTATATTTTGGTTTCAACCAATTACAACGTAATGAGTCATTAGCTACCACATCCCATAAAAATGGCTCACGTATATATTCATCTGGTTTCTTACCTTTCATACCCAACTCTTCACCATAGTAGATATACGGAGCACCCGGTAGCGTCAGCAAAATAGAAGCTGCCACTTTACCTTTTGAGATACTATTTAACTCACTCATTACACGATTTTGATCATGGTTGGTTAAAAATGTAGATATCTCAAACTTAGGGTCTACTTTCGCAAATTGATTTCTTACATCAATCATTGACTTAATCAAATCACTTTGTCCCTTGGTATTTTTAAACACCTCATCTTTGCCATCCTTTAATGAATTGACAATATGATAGGCAATATCAAAGCTAAAAAGTGAAGACAACCCTTTTGCGTATGGCAGTTGCATACTTGTCTCATCCCAAACCTCACCTACAGTGTACACATCTGGCTTAACTGATTCCATGGCTGTTTTAAACTCTACCCAAAAAGTAGCATTATCTTCTGCCCTATCATCAGGGAAAATATGGCGAGCAGCATCTAATCTAAATCCATCTACTCCCACATCCTTCAACCAAAATTTCCCTATATCGAAAATAGTATCTTTCACCGCAGGGTTATCATAATTTAAATCAGGCATACCTCCGTAAAAGTACGCGTAGTATAATGCAGAGGTGCTATCGCCATTAGCATAATGCCACTGCCTTATATTATCTGAGTCAGCACGCGTTTCAGCCTTTTCTATATCATTCTTCACTTCATCAGCATTGGCCCACACGAAAAAATCGCGATATGGACTATCCTCCCCTTCTAAAGCACTTTTAAACCACGGGTGCTCTGAGCTTGTATGGTTTATCACTAAATCTATAATAACTCTAATATTACGATTATGAGCTTCTTTTATTAAATTCTTAAAGTCATCCATAGTGCCATAATCTTTATGTATGCCTTTGTAGTCGATAACATCATATTTATGATAAGATGGCGAAGGCATTATTGGCATGAGCCAGATCGCCTCTATACCTAATTCTTCTAGATAAGGTAATTTACTGGTTACACCATTAAGGTCACCAATGCCATCACCGTCAGAATCGGCAAATGATTGAACAAAAATTTCATAAGTCACGGCATTTTGCGGAGCAGATTGCAATAACGATTCTTTCATTACCTCAGTCTTTTTAGAACAACCAAAACAGAATAAGACAATTGATACTAGGAAAACATTTTTCAACATGAATATTTAATTTATTATAGGATCGCAAATCAAACAAATTAGTGTAACCTTTACAATTAATTAACTAATAATGAATAGCTTATATCTTTAATTACAAGCTTAAAATAATGATTTAGGACGATTATCAACTCAAGCTAGCCAATAATTTGATTTTTTTCAGCAAAAAAGGATGAGATTACTGCCCTACTATGCTCTATAGAGTTAAATAATCAACCTAAATACTTTATGAAAAATTTATTTTATCTTGTCATTTTTGCAGTGACTACCTTACTCTGCAATTATCAGTCGATTGCACAGGTCACCAACCCGCGCAATCTCCCTGAAGAATGGGGCGAATACGGCATTGGAGATCCCTACATGCTGAAATTCAGGGGAAAATACTACCTATACTGCAGTACTCGCGATGACCAAACTGGCGTTAAATGTTGGAGTAGCTGGGACATGACCAACTGGAACTATGAGGGGCTTGTCACTACCGAAGCAGTAACCCGAGGCGCATACGCTCCAGAAGTAAATTATTGGAATGGTGTTTTCTACATGTATACTTCTCCTGCCGGTCAAGGTCATTATGTACTCTCTAGTGATTCTCCTACAGGCCCGTTCGTATTAAGAACAGGTAATTTTGGCAGAACCATAGATGGAACGGTTTTCATTGATGACGATGGAAGCAAATATTTCTCATATGCTGGTGGTGATGGTATACAAGCTGCTACCATGAGCAGTATGTTAGCTGTAGACGGGCCTGCCATCAACATCAATGCACGCAGTGGTGGATGGACTGAAGCCTCAACCATATTTAAAAGAAACGGATTGTATTATGTAGTATATACAGGAAACCATGTATTTAGCAAAGGGTACCGTGTTTACTGTGCTACTAGCGAGCAACCTTTAGGCCAATACACCAAACAAAGCGAAGAGCCTATAGTACTACATAGTGAAGATAACTTTTTTGGCCTAGGCCACAGCTGCAACATTATAGGGCCAGACTTAGACACATGGTATATTGCTTACCATAATCTACTTGGACCTAGTTCTATTGTTGGCCCTCACCGAAAGTTAAATATGGATCCGGTGGCCTTCAACGGAGATCAACTGAGTGTTTTAGGCCCTACCAATTGGGAGCAAAGAACTCCTGCCCTACCTACATTTTACGATAGATGGAACAGAACAGACATTGGAAACAATTGGCAAAATGTAAATGGTGGAGCTTGGGGCATATTCAATCAAGAATTGATGTGGCAAGACAATAAAACAGGTTCCACATGGTTTAGACAAGTTTCAGCTGCCAGCAGTGCTAATGAATATACTGCAGAGTTCAATATGAAAGAAATGGATAGAGGCGCTGATGATGCTAGATTTGGAGCTATTTTCAGCTATACTGATGAGAATAATTTCGGGCAAGCCGTACTCAGCAGTATGCTCAACAGAATAGAAGTGAACTTTAAAGTTAATGGTGGCTGGACTGGTGAGCAATTCATCAACTTGCCTCCAGGATATGATTACCAAAGATGGCACTCTATGAGGGTAGAAAAAAGTGGTAACACTTTCAAGATTTTTGTTGATGGTATGTTAAAATTCACTCGTAATGAAGCTCTAGGTGGCGGAAAAATAGGTGCTACCACTTTCAATGACCACGCTGATTTCGGTTACATGGCTTTTAACAATGCTGTAAACGGAAGTGCCATTTACAATTTCCCTAAGCCTATTCCTGGTAAAATACAAGCAGTACATTATACCAATGCCTTTGATAACTCAGAAGGTAACATCGGAGGTCAGTATAGAAATGGCAATGTAGATATCAGAGTCAATCCTGAAGGTGGGTACAATATCGGATGGAACGCCACTAATGAATGGTATGAATACAAAATAAACGTACAAGAATCAGGTGTGTATAATTTAGGCTTGAGATACGCCACTACATACACTACATCTAAAGTTAGAATTCTTTGTGACAATGCTGATGTATCAGGCATCATTTCGTTACCTAGCACCACAGACTGGGACAATTGGGTAACGCATAACATCAAAAACCTTTACCTGCCATCAGGAGAACATACCCTGAAACTAGAAACAGTAGAAGGGGAATTTGACTTTTATACTTTAACTTTTGCAAAATCTACAACAGCCACAGCTTACGGTGCTGATAATTTTGACAATGGTTATAGTGGACTTTGGAATTATAGTAATGGCGATTGGACCATTTCAAATGGAACAGCCTACTCTCCTGATTTTGGTAAGCGTGTGATGGGATCAAGAGAATGGCATAATTATACTGTAAGTGCAGACATTGTTTGTCCTTCTACAGGTAATGCTGGTCTTATGGTAAGAGTTAACAACCCTGCCAATGGTGGTGCTGGTAATGACTCACAATTAGGTACTGACTTTTTCCAAGGTTATTATATAGGCATGCAGCCCGGTAATTTGGTACTAGGTAAAGAAAATTATGCTTGGCAAGAATTAGCTTCTAGTGCTCAATCATTTGTAGCGGGACAATGGTATCACCTAGATGTAAGGGTAATGGATAATAACATTCAGGTTTTTGTTAATAACAGCACTACTCCGGCTATAAACTTTAGCGATAACAAGCCATTCATTAATGGAAGAGTAGGTATGAGATCACATGCCGCTAGAACCTCTTTTAACAACTTTCATGTTAATGGAACTGCCAGCAACCTAAAGAAAAGCATAGCAACCAAAGAAACAGGTGAAGTATTTTACTCACCAAACCCTGTAACTTCTACATTAACTTTAACCGGCAACCAACATACTGGTTCTCACATGCAGATTTTTTCTACAGACGGACGTTTAGTTAAAAGCGTAGAGTTAAATATGAATCAAATCAATGTTGAAGACCTTAAACCGGGGGTTTACATTCTTAAATCTGAAGATAACATAGTGACTAAATTCATCAAGAAATAGTATAAAAAAGCCCACTTAGTTGTGGGCTTTTTTCATTTCCTATCCTCTAGGGTATTTAACTGATCATTGATCAAGGTGTTTTGGATCATTTTTCTTTCCAAAGAAGGGTAATCTTGCATTTCTACTGGGCTAAACTTTTCTAATACATTAATAGCCCACCTTCTTAAAGTAGTATCAGTTCTATCTGGGGGACTTTTCAAAATATCAATAGCCAGTTTTACATATTTACTATTGATTTCACGATTCATAATAGTAGCGTTAATTTTCCAGCCAATAACCGCTATTATCAATGGGGTAATTATTGATGCAATTTTAGGCAATGCATCAATAAAACTTACTTTTTTCTTCATCACTCGTGTGTTGTCATGTCTTCAACTACTTCTTTCTCTTTCAGTATTTTCTTCAATGCTAAAGCCACCCCATTAGTCCACCCAAAACCATCTTGTAACGGATATTCTCCTCCACCAGCTAATAGCCCTGTATCAAGCACATTGTACTTCTCCATCATTTTTCCTGTGGCCTCATATACCTCATCATTTCTTTTAAGCCACCTGTTGGCGGCTTCATTTCCTTCATTGCCAAATCCGTAGTTATACAACCCATTAATACCTATCCACTGCAGTGGAGCCCATCCATTTGGAGCATCCCATTGCTGCCCTGTTTTATTCAGTGTAGTCACAAAACCACCCGGCTTTAGAAACTCTCCCATCAAACGCTTTGCCACCGCCTTTGCCTGGGGCTTTGTAGAAATCTTAAAGTATAAAGGGTAAGCACCCGCCATGGACAAAACCCCTGTCTCAGCTTTAACCATAAAGTCATAATCTACATAAAACTGAGATGATTCACTCCAGAGATACTTATCTATTGCCTCTTTGCGTTTTTGTGCTTGATCGAGATAATATTGTGCTTTCTCTAAATTGCCTTGCCAATTATAGCCCTGGCCAATTTTGACCTCCATGAAATAAAGGAGAGTATTCAAATCAATAGGAATAATATCAGTGGTATGAATAGTCTTAAGGTTACTTTTATCTTTTAGCCATCTACTGCTAAAATCCCACCCAGACTCAGCTCCTGCTCTTAAATGCCTGTAAGTACTGGCTGAGTCTAGGTGATTATCGTGAACCAGATGATAATCCTCTTTAAAAGACTCTGGCCTAGGCATAGCGTAGTTATCCCAATACCTATTAAGCACTACAGAATCGTCAAGTAAAACAACTCTTTTATAGGTGTTATTTTCTTCCGTTAACTGATCTTTCCCTTCCATCCAAAACTCATACTCCTTTACCATGTAAGGCAAATATTCTACAAACAAGTCTCTATTTTTAGAGGCCAATAAATCCACCATTAAAGCATAAAAGGGAGGCTGAGACCTTCCTCTGTAGTAATCTCTATTACCATTTGGGATAAAGCCTACCTCTTTAATTAAATAAGAAAAATTATCAACCATGTTTTTAGCCATTTCTTGCTGACCAGAAACCATTAATCCTTGCATGGTAAAAAAACTATCCCAGTAATATATCTCTCTGAACCTACCTCCTGGCACTATGTAACTGTTAGGCAAGGGTATAAGTGATGAGTGTGCCGAAACAGTATCGGGCAAACGCGTTAAAACTGGCCACAAATCCACAATATGCTCTTTCATAGAAACAGTGGTATCCGTCACATAATGAGTTGCGGCATTCTCTGGTAGCTTAAAGTATTTATGAACAAAATCGACCATCTGAAAATGTTCTCCGCTTTTATCACCATCATATATACTTTCAATCTCCTGATATGATTTCAAAGGGTCTGAATCCACAAAAGTTTTGGAATCATTAAAGACTCCAGACAGCTGCACGTCTTTAAATAATTGAGAATTATAAAAGTTATATTCCTCCTTAGCCTCCTCAGTACCGCTTTCCTGAGTATTGCAACCTACCAAGGCAATAAAGCTGAGCATTAATAAAAACCTATATTTTGAAATGCACTTATTCATAGAGTGATTGATAATAATTTATAATTAATTAGCTAATGAAATGTTCGTTTCCTGTTTTAAAGCAACATGACCTATAACAAACTCACCTACTGCCGAACCTTCTTTAAAACCATTTTCAATGGCTGGCATATAGTGTATCCCTCCGTACAAACGGCTGATAGCAGCCTCTTCAGAAGCCTTTTTAAATGATTCAAATTTTCGTGCCGACATCCCATACTTAACTTCCGTACTATCTAAAAAGTTAAAATTTTCACCAAAAATAGACGTTAAAGCCACACCAGCAGCTGCAGAGATTACACTATGTCCACTTGGGTATTCAGGAAATGGTGGGGTTTGTAGTAGCGGCATCCAGTCTTCATCAATGTATTTATTAATTACCGTTTCTGGTCTTATTAAATTACTCCTGTATTTTTCATCCCAGCAACTAATAAAACCATCGGCCAAAGCCAAAGAAGTAAGTGTATACGCCTCACTGCTTTTCATTAGATCAGCTTTATCCTTTTTGCATGCAATTTTAACTATACCGATCCAATGTCCACCAGGTGTGATTTTTTTAGTAGCGAACATCACGTGTCCATGCACATTCATTACGTAAGGGTTACAGTCCCAAAAACTTGCAATCTCCCTTTGCTCATCAGAAAGGTTGTTGCCTGTTTCATAAACTTTATATGCTTCTTTATAAAAATCAGAACCTTCAGTAGCATCAAATGTGGTCGGTCTATCTGGTTGAAATTGATTGGCCGAGTCGATAACAAAAGGTCTTATTTTACTCCAGTGCGGCTCTATGGCTTCTAAATAACCGGGCGGTGTCGGCTGCCATTTGTCAGGATCATCGCTAATACTATACTTTTGAAATGTTCTAGTTTCTTTATAATTGTCTTTATCGGCCCATGCAAAAATATGATCCACTACCACTTGCGAATAAGCTATAGAATTGTTAAAAATATTCTCATCTAAATTCTGTTCTTTAATTGATTTGAGCCATTCTTGTTGATACTCTTCTATTTTATCTTCCGAAAAGATGAGTTTTTTCCCTGCAATTATAAATGCATTAATTGCAGCCAAATTGTAATCGATCTCATGCTGGGGTAACGGTATAGGTGTGAGACCGTTTAACTGACCTGCCAACGAGTTGTAGGAAGAATCATTAAGCGCTAGAATTTCATATGATGCTATACTCGGATAAGCATATACCCTACTGGCTACTGGTGGAGAAAATATATCATGAACAATAACATCAGTTAGTTTTTGCATAGCTTGATGTAAATCATCAGCATTAATCTGAGCTTGTTTTTGGGGCTCTCCGCATGAGAAAAACACCAATAGCACAAACAAATACCTCAGTTTTTTAACATTCATATCAGGTAGGTTATATTGGTACATTTATTAGTATTTCTTTAACATTAATGGTGCGAGCGACTTTGCTTTAAAAAGCAGTGATTTATCATCATTTCTAGCTACGATAAAATAGGCCTCATTTTGAATAAGAATACGCTCTATATGTTTTACCTGTCCTTTAATTGAAACACCATCCAGAGCTGAAACTTTCATTTCTCCATGCGCACCAACAAATAAGATATTACCATAACTAGCATCATACCTCCCCATTTCTATATTGTTATTATAAAAATTACCTCCTACTATTAAAGCTTCATGTCCCTCATCATCATACTCGAATACTTGAGCTGCATTAAGTGTAGAAAATTGCATTCTCTGAGGTAGCGCATGACCTGTAAAATTCATGTCACCTGTATTTTCAAAATACATATTTTTTAAGTTAGCTGCAGTAAGTACTTCAGCATTATCTATTTTGTCTTCTGATAATAATTCGGAGATAGATGCTCTTGAAAAATCTTTAGCATATAAATAATTCTTTTTCAAAAATGGCATCTGCTTCGTTAACTCCATGTAACTAGCAAAGGGAATTTCACGCCCTTGGAGATAATAGGTTAGTATTTGATCGGTTTTACCATTATTATCAAAATCTGAAACATATAACCGCAATGGCTCTTGCTCGCTGGGTTGAAACCTACTGTTTTCACCAACATTACCTGCAAGAACATCTATATCTCCGTCTCCATCAAAATCATGAGCGTACACAAACGACCACCATCCATTTTGCTCTGAAATATTGATCTCATTAAATTTATCTCCATCACTTATAAACGCAGAGACACGGCCCCATTCTAGGGCTAGCAACAGATCATTTTTACCATCCTTATTAAGGTCAATAAATTGAGCATCTCTAACAAAACCTACTTTTTTAAGCTTACTACTGTAATGATCGGTTTCATCGTCAAAATGTCCATTTCCCTTATTTATCATTAAATACGATGCTGGCACTTCACCATAATTATTAGGTACAGCCCTACCTCCTATAAATAAATCTATTAACCCATCATTATTTACATCACTAGCCACCACAGCGCTGGCAGTCAATTTAATATCTCCGATAAACTGCTTATTGGAAAAGTTACCATCACCATCGTTGATATAAACCCTTTGACTTAAGTATTCAGAACTACCCCAAAATTCATTACCGCCTGAGGCTACAACTAAATCATTATCTCCATCATTATCAATATCTATGATTAAAGCATCAACATCTTCATATGTGCTATCTTGATGAAATATAACATTATCCTTTTCTGAAAATGTACCGTCAGGCATTTGAATAAACACCGCAGATGGCTCCCACTTACTACCTCCAAAATATGTATCATCCAATCCATCTCCATTAACATCACCAACTGCCATTGCCGGACCTTCACGCGATACCATAAAAGGTATTAACCGCTCTCGATCAAACTCTATAAAACCATTTTCTTTATGCTGGTAGGTTAATTTTTTACTTTCTGATGCATCTTTAAAAGACACCGGAGATTGGCTTTGATCTTTTCTAAAAGAAAAATGTGTTAAACCGCCCTTCCAGCTGGCATAATTTAAGGTATCATAGCGGGGAGCTAATCTTTGATAGGTCTGGTCTGGCCAAACTAGTAATATAGAATCTACCAATGAAGCATCGCCCACTCCTATACTTAAAGGTGTAAGCATACTAGACATAAATCCGTGCACAGGATAATACTCTTGAATTATGGTCTGTTGACCTTTATACACATATACTTTTGATCCGACTGCATTTACATTTTCATCATTACCTTTTAAAACCAAAGAAAATGATTTACCCTGATCACTTTTTCTACCATTCAAGTTCTCATATAGAAAAGGAGATTCTCCAATATTGTTAACCACAATATCTAAGTCTCCATCATTGTCCAAATCAGCATAAATGGCTCCATTAGAATACGAAGTGGAGTGATTTGCCACTTGATCTGAAACATCGCTAAACCTTAAGTTCTGATTATTGAGGTAAAAACGATTCTGAATTTTAATCTGAGGTAACTTTTCAATCAACTCAAGATCATTGTTACTCATTTGATCACTACCCGTTTTCCATTTATGATCTGTATTGTTTTCACGAAAATTGAGGTAGTCGATATCGTTCATTCTTCTTGGAATACCATTACTAACAAACAGATCCTTAAAGCCATCTGCATTAAAATCGGCAAATAAAGACGACCAAGACCAGTCCGTAGCCGATACATTGGCAAACATTCCAATTTCACTAAAAGAGCCATCACCATTATTGAGCTGTAAATTATTGCGAGCAAACTGTACGTTATACCCGTATTTCAATTTAAAGTCAAAGGTGGAATAATCATCTTCTCCCAATGAGCTCTTTAATATTTCGGGATCATAAGGCTGCATATCAAGTGAAATGATGTCGCTATTACCATCATTATTAATATCAGCCATATCAACCCCCATTGAAAAACGGCTGGTATGCATCATGGCTCCGGTCAGTTCTTCTTTAAAAGTTCCGTTCTGTTGATTAATGTAGAGGTAGTCATTTTCATGAAAGTCATTACCTATATAAATATCAGGCCATCCATCGTTATTTACATCGCCAGTGACCACACCTAAACCATATCCAATTACCATACTTTTGATGCCTGCACTATCCGTAACATCTACATAATGGCCATCCTGATTATTAAATAATTTGTCTCCTGAGGTAGGGTGATTCTTATTGAGAAAAGACCTGCGTTGACCAAAAGTGCCATTTTCGTGTACTGAATGATTAAGCAGATACATATCCAAATCACCGTCCATATCATAATCAAAGAAATTGGCTTGGGTGCTAAAACCAGTAAAATTAAGCCCATACTCTGCTGCCTGTTCTTTGAAATGGGGTAATCCATTTTTTACACCTTGATTAATATAGAGCTTATTGGTTCCGTGTAATTTTCTAAAATCGCCCACCTGACAAACATACAGGTCTAGTAAACCATCGTTATTTATATCTACTACAGAAACTCCTGTAGACCAACCTCCGTCACCAGAAACACCAATATCTTCTGTCACTTCTTTAAACGAAATACCGCCAGTATTAATAAAAAGTTTATTCTCTCCTAAATTACTGGCAAAATAGAGGTCTGTAAGCCCATCATTATTAAAATCACCTGCACCAACGCCTGCACCATTAAAGAAATACATGTAGCTAAAAACATTAAAATCTACAGCCTGTGTAAGAATATTTTCAAAATCAAGGCCCACACTTTCTCCTTTATGAAGTTTAAAGAGCTTCTCGTCTTCTTTGGGATTTGAACAACTAATAAGAAAGAGAACAAAGCAAAAAAACAAATATCTATAGCACATTTTATTAATCACATTGAAGGGTTCGCTGCATTTACCTGATAAAGCATTGGGGATTTATCATTGCGTAAACACAACAAATAGGTTTTATTATTATTTATAATTTTTAAAATTTGTTTCACATCTCCATCAAGCATTATACTATTTTCTTTAAGTATCAAGTGCCCTGACTGATTAGCATACAAAATCCCTGTACTCGCATCCAACTTAGAATATTGAGGTAAAAAATAACTATTATTCCCCGCTAGTACTATATCAGATACATCATTTTGTGCTTTAAGAATATGAATGGCATTTACACTTGAAAGTTGAGCTTGCTGAGGTAAGGCCTTTATGGTAAAATTGCCATTTCCATCATTAATAGCCATACTCGACTTAAACCAATTACCCAATTTCACTTGTGCCTTATTTAATATTTCTGGTTTAAATAAATCTTGAATGGCCTTAGTGGCAAATTCTTTATGTTTCAGGTTTTGCTTCTTTAAACTAACAATTTGAGATGTCAGTTCTTTCTTCATATGCACAGTTACGTCCCTGCCGTCCACACGATGTGTAATAATTTTTTCTTCGGTATGGTTATTATCAAAGTCATACAACCATAGCTTAGCAGGGTTTTCTAAATCGCCAGTAAAATAGAAATTCTCACCTCTATTACCGATAATTAAGTCTTTATCACCATCACTATCTATGTCGGTTACTTTTACCGCATTCCACCAACCAGAATAGTCCTCCAACCCTGTTTTTACAGGAGTGAGCTTACCATTACTATTTTTTAATATAATAGGACTCATCCATTCACCTACCACCACCATCTCAGGCTGACGATCATTATCAATATCAACCAACGCAGCATCCGTTACCATGCCTACCTGCTCCAATGCAGGAGCTACTTTTTTAATCTCATCTTTAAAATTTCCTACACCATCGTTGATATAAAAATAGCTTTTAGGACTTTTTCCATAATTTTGAGGTACACTTCTACTCCCCACATATAGATCTAAATCGCCATCATTATCAATATCATAAGGTAATGCTACAGCTGTATTATAGCCATTGTTATTTAAAGCCGCTGCATGAAGGGTGAAATTACCCTGGCCATCGTTAACATATATCCTGTCCTGCATTGGCATAGATTCTGGCAAATCATAATTACCTCCTGAGCCAATAAACACATCCTTATCTCCATCATTATCAATATCAAAAAACTTAATAGCAGTATCTTCAAATAAACTATTTTGCTCAAATGCTGACTGCTCCTTTAGCTGCCAACCGTCATGCTTACCTATATAAAGTTGTGCACTTTGCCCTCTGGCTCCACCTATCAATATATCATCAATACCATCGCCATTTACATCAGCCACATCTCCTTTAGGCCCTTCATGGCTTAGCATTTCTATCACCAAACCCTCGTTATAAAAATCCACATAACGGTCTTCTTTATGTTGGATAAAAACGCTATCCTTAATCAGCTTAAAACGTGAATCACGCTGTGGTCTATCATCTAAACCTTCCATCAATGGTTTCGAAGAGGCATTTTTATGATTTACAACCAATAAGGTGTCCACTGGCACCTCCGACATAATCAACTGATAATTATCTGCCCAGTTAACTACCATTGAATCAATACTACTGACCTTGCCTAGACCAAAAAACAAAGGATAATCTACAGAAGACTGAAAGCCTTTGGAAGGCATCAACTCTGAAACGTATTTATTGCCATTAGAATACAAAGCAACAGTGACTCCTACGGAAAAGGTGTTTAAGGCACTTCCCACAACTTTTACTTTTAAATAGTGAGCATCAGCTCCCAAAACAGTGTTATTTCTTAATATAGAAACAGGCTGATTAACATTACTTACTATTAAATCAAGATCACCATCATTATCCAAATCTCCATAAGCTGCACCATTAGAAAAGGTCTTTTCAACCGCTGTATAATCAGATAAATCTTGGAAGGTTAAATCACCATTATTAACAAAAAGCTTATTAACAATTGGTTTTGAGGGCATTTTATTCACTATATCATTCACTTCCTTCTTGCCCCCAGATAATGCCATTTGCTGAATCATATCATCTGCAAAAAAATCTATAAAATCTTGATCAGTTATATCGTGATAAATCCCATTACTTACATAAATGTCTTTAAAGCCATCATTATTAACATCAAACATTAGTGCACCCCAGCTCCAATCAGATGCTGCCACTCCTCCATAATGAGCGATTTCACTAAAGTGACCATTGCCTTGGTTGAGCTGCAATGTATTTTGCATGAATTGATAGTAGAAATCTCTCTTTAATTTCAACTCGTACACGCTATATGGCTCAAAAGAAGTTGTTGCCTTTAGTCGTTGCTCATCATCAGGTAGCATATCCGTAGCAAAAATATCCTGATGTCCATCATTATTAATATCAGCAATATCGGCTCCCATGCTAAACGCACTAACATGTCCAATTTGCGTTTCTAACTCTTCATTAAAAGTACCATTCTTTTGATTGATATATAAATAGTCTCGCTCAAAGAAATCATTAGAAATATAAATATCATCCCATCCATCACCATTGACATCTCCTATGGTTATACTAAGTCCAAACCCAATTAAGCTATTGTATATTCCGGCCTCTGACGTAACTTCCACAAACTTGCCTCCTTCATTTTTCAATAGCCTATCTCCTCCCCCTCTCAAAAAATCCTTAACCGGCCACTGATCTGCAGGTAATTCACGCTTATTGCTATAATTCAACGTATGTACCGGTATAAAGCTGTTATTCAAAATATATACATCCAGATCACCATCTTTATCATAATCAAAGAAGGCCGCATGAGTGGTATAGCCATTTTCAGCAAGTCCATATTCCTCTGCTCGTTCGGTAAAAGTCAGGTCTCCATTATTGATATATAACTCGTTCTTCTGGTTAGTATTTTTTCTATAACCTGCGTTACAGACATAAATATCTAACAGACCATCATTATTGACATCAACAAACACTACTCCCGTACTCCATTTATTTACACTGCCGACACCCGCTTTTTTTGTAATATCTTCAAACTGAAATCCTCCCTTATTGAGGTATAACTTATTCTCTCCCATATTACTCGTAAGGTAAACATCAGGAAGGTTATCATTATTAATATCTCCAATACCGACCCCTCCTCCGTTATAAAAATTACGATATAAGAAAATGTTAAAATCAGCTGTATTTTCAACCTTATTAATAAATTCTATACCTGTAGACTTTGGGGTCAGAGAGGTGAATAATGGAGTTTTTTTGTCATCAGATTTTTTGGTACATCCAAAGAAGAATAGGAGAATAATAAGGAGTCTGCTGGCTAGATGCATAATTAAGAAAGGCCGCTCCCTTTACGAAGCGGCCATATTAAACTATAAAATTTGATAATTAATATCCAGGATTTTGAGGTAAATTAGGGTTAGTAGAAATAGCCTCGGCCGGAATAGGGAATAACAACCGTGTTTTATCTGAACGACTGTCCTTCTCTTGCCATGTACCTAAAAAGGCATTGAACCTGATCAGGTCATTTCTTCTCCAACCTTCCCAATACAATTCTCTACTTCTTTCATCTAACAGTTCTTGCTCTGTAAGTGATGCCAATTGGCTAGCACCTCTCTTGTCTCTTATATCATTAACAATTTCTAAAGCCGATTGATCTACCGCTGTACCACCTCTCATTATTGCCTCCGCTTCCATTAGTTTAGCGTCTGCATACCTTAGTAATACAAAGTCATTATCAGCTTGGTCTCCAGGGGTATCAAAATCTGGTGGGTATTTAATAGCCCTAATTCCTTTTACTTCTAAATTAGGTCCTGATTCTATTAAGCTAAACTCTTTGGTAAATGCCAGAGGATTACCGTTTCTATCTGACAATGGCTCTCCTATAGAATCATATTGCTGACCTACTAAAAAACCAGCATTAAGACCACTTTTATTCTCTTCAAAATAATCTAACTCTGTATACCTTCTTTGATCCCCTTCTTCAAAACGATTATAAAGATCCGCTAAAGCAACAAAACCATTCCAACCGCTAGGGTTTTGATTATAATGCAATGTCATAAACCAATAAGCACGAATATTACCAGCTGCTATTCCAGAGGTATTTTCAGACACGAATATTAGCTCCGAGGATTCATTGCCATTCTGTGGAATAAAATTATCGAAATACTCAGGATCAATTTCATAACCAGAAAGACTATTCACGTGAGATATAACTTTATTCATATCGGAAACTTCAAAGTTATAAGGCCCTTCTTCTGCAGCATTATTATCACCAGTAGCTAAGTATACCGCTCTATTTAAATACATTTTAGCAAGCAAAGCATGCCCCGCATTTTGTGTAGCAATGCTTGCTCCAAGATCCGTTGGAAGATCATTAAAGACCTCTTCTAACTCTGAAATAAGGATATCTATAGCTTCCTTTCTATTTAACAATTGAGAGGGTGGAAGCAATAAATTTTCACCACAAGGCCTGCGAGGAATTTTACCATAATTATCTAAAACAAGAAAATCATTAAAAACCCTTAAAAACGTAGCCTCAGCCTTAATACGGCCCGTAGCTCCTTTACATATAATTTGACTTGCGTTGTACGAATTCTTATTTAAAGTTCTCCAAACAGTGTTGATATATGCATGGGAAGTGGTCCAGGTATGCGTATGTAACACTCTCCAAATTCCAGCATCATCCCAGTCTCTACCTCTAGTTGGTCCTGCCATCTCATCTGTGGGGTGCTCAGTAAGCACTAAAAGGTTATCCTGACTTTGTAAGTCACGAAGGTTAGAATAAGCACCATTCAATAATTGCTGTAAATCAACCGCTCCCGCATCAGATATTCCATCATTAAGCTCCTCTTCCAAATCCGTACAGGCCATTGGAACCAGAAAACTTAAACATATAATATAGTTAAGTATTTTTTTCATAGTTAAATCTTTTATTAACGTCATTAGAACTTGACATTTAGGCCTAGCATTAACATTCTTGCTCTTGGATAAGACGCATAATCAATACCAAATGAAGGCACATCATCTATCGCTTTATTGGTATTTACTTCTGGGTCAAACCCATCGTAACCAGTAATTAAAAATAAATTCTGCCCTGTAGCAAAAACTCTCAAAGACTGAATCCATTCGATATTTGAGGTTTTAAAGTTATACCCAACAGTTAAGTTGGCTAATCTTAAGTAATCAGCATCCTCTAAAAATCTTGTAGATGGTACAGCTGGGTCAGAAGGATCTTGTCCTAAGCCTATAACACGCTTATCAACATTAGCTCCCCCATTTAATGCAGATTGACTAAATAAAGCTAGTGCTGTATTATCAAAAATTTGATGGCCAAATGCACCGTTGAAGTACACGCTAGCGTCCCAGTTTTTATAATTTAATGCACCTCTAATACCTAGTATATAATCTGGGTTAGGAGAACCTACAAAGGTACGGTCACCAATGCCAGGCTTCTCTATTCCGCTGGCTGTATTTTGCCCGTCTCCATTAAGGTCTGCAAATGTGGAGCTTCCATTTTCATCAAAGCCGGTAAAAATAGGTAGGTAAAAAGCATATAATTGCTGTCCGTCATAAAGTAACTGCGACCTCTGCCCTGTTAAACCTTGTCCATTGATCTCCCCTGTTTGAATACCGGTAGTAAAAATATCAGATACATTATTGATCTGGTTGTGGAAGAAGCTCATATTAACACCTACATCAAGTGTTAGGTCTTGTTTATCAATTACAACCCCGTCAATAGTGATATCAATACCTTTGTTTTCAACAGTTACACCTTCCAAGTTTCTCCAAACATATACATCAGGAGCTTGCTGTGCTGCTCTTAATCTAAATAATAAGTCTTCTGTTTTTTTGTAATATAAATCTACAGAACCAGTTAATCTGTTATCAAAAAATCCGTAATCTAAACCAAAGTTATACTGAGTAGTTTGCTCCCAAGTCAAATCAGGGTTACCCACCGTGGTTTGTTGGATTCCCGTTCCATCCGGTAGTGGCTTATATTGGTCTTGGGCCGAACCTGCAGGAAACTCCTGATTACCGGTAATACCCCAACCCAATCTTAATTTTAAATCAGTAAATAATTCAGGAGTAAAATCTTCCTCTACCAACCTCCATGCAAAGGCTGCAGAAGGGAAATAACCATATTTATTATTTTTACCGAATTTGCTCGATCCGTCAGTTCTAAATGTAGCTGTCACCAAGAACTTATCATACATATCAAAATTCACCCTTCCGAAATAAGACTGCAACTCTACGTTAGGCTCATAGAAAGAAGAGTTAGAACTAGCAGGAAAATTACTTCCGAAATTAAGGTTATTAACGTATAACCTCTGATCATCATTTATGAAGTTAGTAGCCCTTTGACTGCTTCCATTTCTGGTAAATTTCTGATAAGAATATCCCGCTAGGGCGTTAAACTTAACACTTTCACTCAATGTTGTATTATAGGTAAAGGTGTGCTCTGCCAAAACTGACCCAGCCTCTATATTCTCAATATTACCAATACCTCCTTTTCTTTCAGCTCCTTGCCCATTACCTGCAAAATTTGCGTTCATAAGCTTGGAAACTCCAATCTTACGTTCTGACTCAGAACGATCAATTCCTAAGTTAAACTTATAATCTAACCCTTCAATAAGTTTAACAGTAGCTGAAATGTTAGCAAATATTTTCGATGTTTCGGTATTGTCATCATAATAGTTCAAAAATGCTAATGGATTCCTCTCATTATCACTAGGCTGAGTAAAATTGCCATTATCATCATAGAAAGGACGCGTTGGATTCCATCTTAAGGCAGAAATCATTAAATCTCCTTCTGCACCCACGTTATCAGATAGTGCGGTAGTTTCATCCTCTATATAACTGGTAATTAAAGTACTTGCTAATTTAACTCGGTCATTGAATACATTTTGAGAAATATTAATGGTAGCATTATACTTTTCCATACCTGTATGCTCTATTACACCTTCTTGGTCTTGGTAGCCAAGTGAAATTCTGTATCGGCCACCGCTTTCTGTAGTACCTCCATAAGCCAAGTTATGATCATGAGTAAAAGCTGTTCTTGTTACTTCATCGAATGCATCAACATCTGCACCAAAAAGCACATTAGAATTTGATACCTGATCTCTCATCTCAGATGCAGATAACAAATCATACTTTCTATTCTTAGGAATTTGATTTACACTAAAAGCAGATGAGTATGTTAACTCTGGCTTTCCTCTACTCCCTTGCTTAGTAGTAATGATGATTACACCATTAGCTCCTCTTGAACCATAAATCGCAGTGGCAGAAGCGTCTTTCAATACGTTCATAGTCTCGATATCATTAGGATTGATAAAGTTTAACGGGTTTTTGGCGCTAGCTCTACCTGCACCTACATCTGCACCCGCACTTATATCTCTTCCATCTAAAGGCACTCCATCTAATACTATTAATGGGCCATTTCCGGCTCTTATAGATGATGCTCCGCGAATTCTAATATTAGAACCTCCGCCCGGCTGGCCACTACTTGAGGTAATTTGTACTCCCGATACTCGCCCTTGAATAAGTTGTTCTGGTGAAGTTTGGATTCCTTTATTGAATTCTTCTTCTCCTAACACCTCTACAGATCCTGTAGCATCTTCCTTCTTTACACTACCATATCCTATAACAACAACTTCTGTTAACTCGGTAACATCATCTGTCATTTGAATATTAATAGATGTTCTAGTACCTACCGCTACCGACTGAGTAGCATAGCCAATAAATGAAAAATTCAAGGTGGCATTATCCCTTACTTTTATGGAATAATTACCTTGAATATCGGTTACCGTCCCTGTTGAGGTTCCCTCCACAAGGACATTAACACCTGGCAAAGAACTTCCATCTGATTTAGAAGTTACCTTACCGGATACCATTCTTTCTTGTGCATATAGCGAGTGACTCATACAGAGAGAAAGAATAGTAACCCATAAAACACTAAGTAAAATTTTCTTCATGAGGTTTACTTTAATTAAACATTTCCATTATTTCAATCGATTTCAAAAATGAATATTCAATTCAAAATCAACATTTTAAATCACTTTGTGTACATATACACTTTACACGATAGTAATTTAAGTAATAATATGCTCAAAAATAACAACAATCGACCCCGCAAACGATTGCATGTAATTTATTTAATAGGATTATTGAATTTAATCAACTATAAATCGTTGTAAATTATAAACCTTACCTATACAGAATGAGAATTAATATGCAATAAACCGGTTTACTATATATTGACCTGATATGTCAAGGTTTATTACACAACAGTAATATGGAATGTAAGAAAAATTAAATATTTATCATTTTTGAATCAAAACATAAATATAAAAGGATACCATCAATTAAATAGAAAGGCATAATACCACAGTAACCTTGCAAAAAAACAATGCAATTATGTTTTAAAAACAGGCAGACTAACAAAAAGCGAGGAGAAAAATAAGAAAAGGTAAAAAAACCTACAAGGTTCGTGGTTATTTAAACCCCCGATAAGACAGGATTTGAGCTGCCCTACGATTTCGGCCGTCCACTGTTAACCTGAATGAACGAGGTCCCCGAAGGGATGAGGCCTGGCCTAGAACAAAGGCTTCACTCGGTATTGTTTTTAATGTTAGGTTTAAAAAACTTGTCGACCTTGCAGGTAATGCAAAATTACAATTTAATATGACATGCCAAAAGCATTATACCTTAAACTTAAATCGTAAATATTTAATATCATGTCCTTCTGCACTAAACTTCTTTTCGTATCTGGTCCTGATATCATAACACTCTTCTTTTAAATCAGAATGATATAAATCGAATGTATGCACCAGATCTTTAATATCATTACGTTCATTGAGTACTTCTAAGGTGTATTCAAATAAACCTGTGTTATCCGTTTTAAAGAAAACATTACCTTCTGGCTTCAATATTCCCTTATATATATCAAGGTATCTTCCGTGTGTAATCCTTCTTTTAATGTCCCTATCTTTCGGGCGCGGATCAGGAAAGGTAATCCATATATCATCTACTTCACCAGGCTCAAAATAATTAGCCAACTCAAGTATATGCACTCGTAAAAAACCGACATTTTCAATTCCCTCTTCTAGGGCTATACCACTCCCCTTCCATATTCGGTCTCCTTTAAGGTCTATGCCAATGAGGTTCTTATTAGGAAAACGCTGAGCCAACCCTATTGAATATTCGCCTCTACCGCAAGCTAATTCTAGCGTAATTGGATTTGAATTTTTAAAATAGGTCTCGTGCCAATTTCCTTTAATTTCTTCTATAATACTTTTACCCGGCTCTATTACGTTGTGTCGTTCTGCATTAGCGGCAAAACGTGCCATCTTGTTTCTACTCATTATAAAACATCTATTTCTGCAACTACAAAGGTACTGCCTCCGATAAATATTAGATCATCATTTCCTGCATTTCTTCTGGCTGCATCTACGGCATCACTCACTCTCTTAATACTTTGCCCACGCAAGCCTTTAGCATGTGCCTGTCGCTCTAACTGCTCCACTGGCATGGCTCTAGGAATATCAGCTTCACAAAAATAATAAGAAGCATCTTTAGGCAGTAACTCTAGTACTTTATCAATATCCTTATCGTTTACTGTCCCCCAAACTATATGCAATTTATTGTAATCAAGATCCCTAAATTGCTCTACAATGAACTCTACACCTGCATAGTTATGCCCAACATCACATATGGTTAGCGGACTATCATTTAGAATCTGCCAACGCCCCTTCAAGCCAGTGATATCAGTCATGTGCTTTATTCCACTTTTCAAAGCCTCAGCATCAATACTCCATCCCTTCTCTCTTAAGACCTCGATTACACTGATCACACCCGGCATGTTCTTTTCCTGATATTTCCCAGCATGCGGCATTTCGAATTTTATATCCTGATTATTGCCTGTTACCATCAGTATACCCTCAGTATAACTAGCATGGTAGATATCAGAAGCAAAACTTATCTTGCTATCCTTATCCGTAGCAAGATTTCCAAAAACTTCATCTACCTCATTTTGTCGCTCACTAATGACTACAGGCACCCCTTTCTTAATCACGCCTCCTTTTTCAAATGCTATTTCCTTTAGAGTATTACCAAGCCACTGCTGATGATCTTCACTAATGTTAGTGATTAAACTCACTTCAGGGTGAATGACATTAGTTGAGTCCAACCTTCCTCCCATTCCAACTTCAATCACAGCTATATCCACTTTTTCATCAGCGAAATATTGAAATGCCATAGCTACTGTTAGTTCAAAAAATGAAGGCTTAACTTCCTCTATTATACCTACATTCTGATTAATAAAATCTAATACTGCCTGCTCAGGTATTTCTATACCATTTATTCTTATCCTCTCGTTAAAATTTTTAAGATGTGGGGAGGTATAAAGTCCTGTTTTATAGCCCGCAGATTGTAGTATGGCAGCTATATAATTAGAAGAACTACCTTTACCGTTAGTTCCTGCTATATGTACAGATTTAAATTTAAGCTCAGGATTTCCAATACCCTCTAATAATTTAACAGTATTGGTAAGGTCTTTTTTATATGCAGATGCACCAACCTTCTGAAACATTGGCAATGAGGTATACATAAAGTGTATAACCTCATCATAATTAGAAAAACGAGTAATACCTTCCATTTCGCAAGCTATATTAATTGATAGGTGTAAGAGCTGCGAAGGTAATTAGAAGTTTTATTTTGATTTAATAACAAAGGTAATTTTACCTGTAGAAATTGGTGCCGCTATGGTGTTGTCAGAGGTTCTGCTAAAAGTAAGCTTTTCCACTTCTGCTCTATATATTTTTTCCACTGCCGGACTCACGCTTCTAATTAATGTTTTAACAGATATAATTTCACCCATGTCATCTATCTTAACCTCAAAAACAATTCTACCATTTTCATTAGAACTATCCTTAGGTTTTGGAATGTAATCCCACATCCATCCTGTCATATCCAGTGCGGATCCTCCACCACCTCCTCTGTTACCATATAATGCGCGTGAATCTAACGATCCTTGCGGGTCACCTTTATCACCCTCTTCATTCTCATTATCTCCATGATTAGCATTTTGAGGCGTTTTATTTTCACCATCTGTGCCATTAGCTCCGTTGGCAGGCTTGGTAACTTCTTTATTTTCGACAGGCTTGGCGGTCTCCTTAGGTGTTTCTACCTTTTTCTCCACTTCCTTTTTGACTTCAGTTTTTTTTGGCTTTACTTCCTTTTCAACCACATCGGGGCTTTCTTGCACATTAGTAGAAGTCTCTACTACCTCTTCTACAGGCTCCGCGGCCATCTCCTCCACCGGGGTTTCTTCTACCACCTCTTCGCTGGGCTCGGGTAATTCTTCGGGTGCAGCTTCTTCTTCTGATTCTGATGGCGTAGCAGGTTGCTCAGGCTGTATTTCTCCTGTTCCTACATTATCTAAACCAAAATTAAGTTCAATACCGTATTCTGGCAGCGGAGGATCAGGCTCTCTCCAGGCTACTATAAACAGAAAAACCAATAACAGAACTACATGGATTGATACTGATATGATCAATCCTGCTCTCTTATTCTTTAATTCTTCCTGTTCGTTCACTGCCATCTTTTAATTTGTTTTTGTTGCAATAGAAACTTTAGCTTCTAAGGCAGTAGCTATGCCTGCCACTTCTACCAGATTTTTAGTAGGTACGCTTTCATCTATATGAAGTACAACTATACCTTCTTTACCCCGCAACTTGCTTTTTAGTTCCCGCTCTAAACTAGAGCGGCTTACCTTTTTATCATTTACAAAATACTGTAAATCTGCAGTCACTGTAACGGATAGTTTCTGCATTTCTACTGTAGCGGTTTTGCTGGTAGGCAAGTTAATAGGTAACCCAGAAGGTGTAATAAATGATGATGTAAGCATAAAAAATATCAATAACAGAAATATAATATCAGTCATTGATGACATGCTGAACATGGGTTCTACCTGATGTTTAGATTTAAGAGCCATACTGCTAATTATCTAGGTTCTTGTAATAAATCTATAAACTCAACAGAGTTGTACTCCATTTTGTGCACTACTTTTTGAACTTTGGCTACAAGATAGTTATATCCCAAGTATGCCAAAATACCCACAAACAAACCTGCTGCAGTAGTTACCATGGCTGTATAAATTCCTTCTGAAAGCAACTTAGGACTTACAGAACCTTCTTCTTGAGCTATAGCAATAAAGGCCTGAATCATACCGATAACAGTACCTAAGAAACCTAACATAGGCGCAGACCCTGAAATAGTAGCCATTAAAGATAGATTCTTTTCTAACTTAAAAAGTTCTATTTTACCTACATTTTCAATACTTACTTCTATATTTTTCAATGGACTACCTATTCTAGACAAGCCCTTTTCAATCATTCTTCCTGTAGGAGAATCATACTCTTGGCATAAGATTTTTGCTCCGCTAATATCACCCTTCTCCACCAAGTCTCTTATTTTACCCATAAAACCATCAGGAGTTTTTTCGGCCTTCATAATAGTGAGCATTCTCTCAGCAAAAATATAAATAGCCATTATGGATAAAGCTAAAATGGGAACCATCATAAAGCCCCCATCAAATAACAAATCCAATACTGAAACAGATTCCGGTTCATGAGCCACATTGGCTACCGTATCTACACTTGTAGTAATTTGTGCGAATATCATATATTGATTTAATATCTTACAACCCAAACATCATCACCATACTCAGGCTTGAAGTCATTAGCCGCATTGTCGGCCTCTGCCCATGTCTCATAACTGCCTACAGCTATACGATGAAATTTGCTTTTGCCAAAAGGCTCTATGATATAAGAACTAATTCCTTTTTTAGTTAACTTCTTTGCATGATCCATGGCCAGATCACCATCAAGAGCACTGGCAATAACAATATAATAACGCCCTGTTCTTGAAGAAATTGTCTCAACCGAACCAATTTTAGGTTTAGCATCTTCAGCTTCTCTGGCAGCAGCTTCTGCGGCAGCCTGCTCTTCTAATGCTCTTTGCCTCTCTAATTCTGCCTGAGCAGCCTTTTGTTTTTCCTCAGCTTCCTTTTTCTTCTGAGCTTCTATTCTTTGCTGTTCCTTTTCAACTTGTGCTGGCTTATATGAAAAGAAATAATACCCTACAGCACCTAATAAAAGAACAACTATTACAATAATACCTATTATAATTCCAGCATTACTCTTATTCTCTTCAGGTTCATAGCTTCCAGGCACATAACCTTGAGGCTCTGATTCATAATCTATTTCCTCTTCCTGATAAACAGTTTCTTCGTAAGTTTCTTCTGCTACTACCTCTTCTTCATATGGTGTCTCTTCGTAGGTAGCAGGAGTCTCTTCCTCAGGTATGTAAGTTTCTTCTTCTTTTACTTCTTCTGGCTGAACCTCATCAGGTTCTTCTTCCTCAGTAGTTCTATTAATTGGCTCATAGTCAATTTCAGGTAAACCAAAGTTATCATCGGCATCATTAATATTCTCGTTGCCGCCTTGATTTAAGTTGTCATTGTCCTCTAATTCGTCTTTGTTTTCTCCGTTGGCCATGGTCGAATAGTTAGTCTTCTCCTCTTAATTAAATAAATACAAAAATAACTTTATTTTCCAGTGAGACAAATTTCTCACAACTTGCAAGTTTACAATAATAATCTTTTTCTTTAATTCAAAATCGAAGAAATGTCCTAAAAGTTATAAGTAAGGCCTGCCATAAACTGTAAAGATCTGGTAGGGTATCTATAATAAAGTTCGTATTCCTTACTAAAGATATTATTGAATTGTAAGAAAACAGAAAACCTATCAGAAATCAAATAATCTACTTTAAAATTTAAATCAAAAGCCGCATCTAAGCTTACCGCTTCGTTATTCTCTCCTCTGGCAGTTATTCCTCCAATGGTAAATGCTTCTAAATTGAATAAAAACTTGTCGTACAAATCATAAGTAGCCATGGCAGTAATTTTATAATTTGGCTTGTGCCATGCTTCGTCTATACCATCAGTGCCATAACCCCAATAATCACCTCTGGCTGTTAACCTGAACTTATCTGAAGTATTGTAACTCATTTGACCAAATAGATTTACTACTGCGGTATTTCCTTTATCATACAAAATGTCAAATCGTGATTGATCAATAGAATCGTTCACAAAAAAGTACATGTTTTTGTAATTTGCTATACTAATGCCTGCTTCCACTCCCATTCTATTATTCACTTTAGCGTTAATACCACCATATAAATCAAAAGACTTATTGGCGTTGAATACCGGCACGTTATCCATTATGTATGGATTTTCCATTGAGATAGACCTTAAAGTATTCTTCTGAACATCTCCTCTTATACCAGCATATACATCTATGCTCTCTGTAAGTCCGTAGGTAGCTTTTGCCATGGGGTAAAAATGTAATTTATCTGCGCTTCCAAGCGTATCGTTCTCCACTACTACATTAAACCCTGCTTCTAACTTAAAGTCTTCATATTTGAACCCTACTATTGGCTTTAACCTAAACAAATTTCTGTTTTGAGTTTTCTCTTCATCAAAAATGGTGAATTTTCTATTCATTAAAGCCAAGTCTGCATCTACCCTAACGAAAGTATTCTTATCGAATTTATATTTACCATACCCTGCAAACTGCACTTCATTCTCTTTGGCTACATAATTATCCTTTAATAGATCCACCTGTGCTTCTAATGCGTATTGAAAGGGAGCTTTTTTATTGGAGCTCTCTAGCTTACCTTTTAAGTAGAAATTATTAAAATATTGTTTTATAGAATCTTCATCATTGATCTCCGCCCCATCAGGGTAGCCATAGAAATGATAATTTCTTCTGCTATACCCAATATCACCGCTAAGCGTTACTGCCTTAGTAAAGTATTTACCAAAAACATCTAAATCGAGAGATCCCGATCCGCTATTTTCATCATCTACAGGTCCTTTTTTAGAGTTTAAATAATTAAAATGCGCTCCGTAGCTATAATCTTTACTGCGCTTATTATTGAAATAACCTTCTAAATAAGGCGTAACAAAATTACCAAACCCAGCTTTTATATAATTACCATATAGTTTTTGAAGTCTTTCATCTTTTATTTTCAAGGGCCTCATCCTCACATTTAGGTCCGGTAAAGTAAAGTTGATATTGTTAAAGAAGTATTCAATATTTTCTCTCTTTGTGGTGGTAGATGCTGGGGGAATCTTCTCGAAATTTCTATTAGCAGCAGGCAAGGTAATTTCCCTGTCTTTTACAATCTCTATTTCAACATCTTCAATTTCACCATCATTTTCCCAACCATCTTGTGCCTGAGTAGCCAATGGTAACCCTACCAACATCAGGATATATATAATATTATTCTTCATATGAATTTCGGAATTTCTCTACTTCAATAAATTAGTTTTCTACCTCTTCCATGTCTACTGTTAAACTGTCTTGTGGCTGCTCAGCTTTTGCCTTTTTATCGGCATCTAGCTTATTGACCCTATCCAGCTTCTGCTTAGCTTCTTTTTTTACAGACTCAAGAGGAAAGTTCTCTATGATAGAATTAAGCGTACCCTTCGCTTGGAAATAATCGCCAAGAGCTACATAGTTATCAGCCAATAAAAGGTAAGACTTGCCTACCCAGCTTTCATACACATTGAAACTATTATTGAGTTCAATAAGCGCTTCTATAGATTGCTGGTAGCTTTTTGTCTCATAGAATATTTTACCTAACAAATACTGAGCTTCAGCTCCATTTTCATCCTTAGCAGTATTTAAAGTATTGATAAATTCATCTTTAGCAGTTTCATAATCTTTCTTAGCGTATGCTGCTTTACCTAAATATAATGATGCTTTATTTTGAGAACTGATATTAACATTACCTCTGTCTAATATTACCTGAGCATAGTGTGTAACAGAATCGTATTTGCCTAACAAATAATATGATTCCATAAGTCCTGACCATGCATAATACTGTTCCTTCTTGGTATTGGCCTCTCGCTCTAACTTATAGTAGAAGTAATTAGCGTTTTCATACCTTCCATTTCTAAATTCAATTTCGCCCACTCTGTTGAGCACTCTACTAAGCTGGTTGAATGAGCTCTTTGATAATAGCTGATTATAAATGTCTAATGCTTGATCAAACTTTGTCAATCTGTAGTATGATTCAGCCATATAGTACCTGGCCTCATCACTTCGGGCATTATCAGGGTAAGACTTGAGATAACTACTAAATGAAGTTATAGCTTTATTGTAATCTAAGTTGAAATATTGATTTTTAGCAGTTTCAAACTCTACTTTCTCTAAACCCTTCTCGTCAGGGTTGGCATTCTTGTACATCGCCAAATATTTATCAAACTCGCCTGACCTACTTTTTATATTAAGTACTTCTTGCAGTGGTAGTAGTACCTCTGATGCAATAGAATGCGTAGGGTATTTTTCAAGAATTTGTTCGTAATTATGGATTGATTTATCATAATCCTGTAAATTATAATAAGAAGAAGCACTTCTCATATATGCATAAGGCACATACTGGCTACTTGGTTTTTCTTTTATCAATTCTTCAAACTGAACTGCGGCTTTGTCAAAATGGCCGTTTTCAAAATTCAGTTGAGCTCTTTGAAACAAGGCATCATCGTAGTATCGGGAAGAAGGCTGGTTGTTAATAATATAATTATACTCACCTTCAGCACCTTTGGCATTATTTTCTAACCCCATAACTATCCCCGCCTGTAAGTGGGCATAGTCGTTATCCGCCTTATTGTATTGAATAGCTTTACTATAATAAGTAAGTGCATTATTGTAAGACTTGGTTACATAATAACAGTCGGCCAACCTTAGTAAAGCATCATCATAATACTCTTTATCATCGCTATATTCGAGTGCTTTTACATATTCTTTAAATTGGACTAATGCCTTAGGGTAATCTTTGGTATTATAAAATGCGTAGCCTAAACCATATCGGGCTTTTAACCCTGAAGATGAAGCTCTACCCTTACTATCATATACAATAGCTCCATAATATTTCATAGCTTCATCATATTTACGTGCTACTGAGTACGCTTCAGCTATCCATAAGTTGGCTTTGTAGGTATATTCATCATCAATTGGGTACTTCAATGATTTTTGAAAGGTATTAATAGATGCTCGATAATCACCTTTATTGAACTGCTCCGCTCCTTTTAGAAAAGTGGCTTTTTGATATACCTTTTTCATGGCGTAATTCACATTACGCATTTTTTCTATATGTTCAATGGCCAAATTATAATTATCAGAGTTTAAGTACACTTCAGATAACATATCATTTACCTCATCAATATGCTTACTTTCAGGATAAGTATGAATATAATCTTCAAAAGTCTCAATAGCTTCTGTAGACCTATCTAAATCAAAATTGATCTTTCCATACTGGTAAGCTCCCTCCTCTTTCAATGTTTTGCTGATATTATTCTTTCTCGAATTATCAAATGCTGTGAGAGCATATAACTTATTTCCCTCTTTTAAATAAAGAATACCCAAATAGTAAGAAGAGTAAATACCTATACTATCTCTGTCAGATGCTGACTGCTTTAAATTACTAATAGCCGTTTCATTATTGCCCGTTCTATAGTTAGCGTAACCTATTCTGTACCTAACATCTACAGACGGATTTTTAATTTTGTCGGTGTACTTATCGTAATACTCCGATGCCATTTTATAATTTTCCTTATTCAAATAAGCATCAGCAGTAAGCAAGTAAAAGTCTGTTTGTTGTACATTGGTACTAGACAAAATCGACTTACTATATTCAATTAATTCATCATAGCGCTTTTGCTTATAATAAACATTGGCAATCATACCCGGCACTACAGGTTTATAGGCATCGTTTTTCTCTGCTCTTCTTAAGTCTGTAACAGCCGCATCGTATTTCCCTTGCTCAAACTCTACATAACCAGCGTAGTAGCTAGATGCAGCCGCATATGGATTATCTTTTTTGAGGAGGTCAAAATAGCTCAATGCTTCTTTAAACTCCCTTTGAGAAAAATGAGAATAGCCCAATTTAAATTGAGTTTCTTTTCTTTGCTTCATATTCAAAGCTGATAGCCGTACCTTCGAGAGGTATTCTACAGCTTTTTTATGATTCCCCTGATTGAAATAAAAATTACCTAAATCATAATATGCTGTAATAGACTTAGGGTTATTAGGATTATTATCAATAAAATCCTCTACCAGTTTCTCCCCATCAGGATTATATAAACTCAAAGCACAAAAAGCTATGTAATAACGGGCGTCTTTTTTCTTGATGTTGTCATCTGCCACCTGCACATATTTCTCAAAACTCTCTCTGGCTGCAGTATAGTTTGACTTATCCAACAGCTCCAGCCCATCTCTATAGTAAACTTCAGCCTGATTTTGGTATAATGTATTTTGCCCCATTGCTACAGTACATAACAATAACATGGGTAGCATACAGTAGTATAATCGCATATATTTATATATCAATTTCGATGTATTACTTTATGGTAATTAATATCTATAACGAATAGGAAATAAAAAGTTATCAATCTCACCAAAACTATCTTTTATTGGCGAATATGATAGTTGAAATACACTCTCCTAGTGTAATAAACGGTAAACCAACTCTTTAAGTATTTGTCCTTCACTAACTGAAGCACTGCCCACTCCTTTAGAGTGTAGGTCAGCCTGTTTAATGTGGTTAATATTATCCACAATTTGTGTAACCGAATAATTTCTCAATGCCATCAGATAGTCCTTAACAAAATATGGACTTACCTTAAGTACAGAGGCCAGGTTTCTTTCTGACTTATCAGAAGTATGCATAGCCATTAAAAGCTTGCTATAAAAAGAGAAAAGCACTGCTATAATAGGGATAATTGGATTTTTCTTGGAGTTGGCTTCAAAATAATTAATAATTTGATTGGCCTTAACCACGTTTTTGGTAATTAGCGCCTTTTGAAGCTCAAAAACATTATAGTCTTTACTGATACCAACATATCGCTGAACAATGCTCTCATCTATTTGAACAGGCTCTTTATAATTGATTAAAATTTTGTCTACCTCATTGCTAAGTCGCTCCAAATCATTACCGATAGACTCCGCTAACATCTGTGTGGCCTTCGGATTGATTTTAAAACCTTTACCCTTTACATAAGTATCAACCCATGCTGGCACCTGATTATCATAAAGCTTTTTAGTAGTGAGCACCACAGCATGCTTTTCTATAAGCTTACCCAGCGCCTTTCTCTTGTCTAAGGTTTTATTTTTATAATTAAAAACAAGAATAGTAGACCCCACAGGATTTTTCAAATAGTCTATTAAAATCTTCTGGCCACCTTCCCTATTGATATCACTTATATTCTGAGCCTCTTTTACTATTACTACTTGCTTTTCCGACATCATCGGAAATCTTTTAGCATTCGTAAGTACCTCATTCATTTGCACATCACGTCCATACAGCACCATCTGATTGAAACCTTTTTCGGTTTCATTTAAAGCATTATCTTCTATATAATCAGATATTAAATCAATATAATAGGTCTCTTCTCCTTGTAAAAAATAAACTGGGGCATACTTTTTGCCCTTCAAATCTGCAAGAATACTTTCGGGTGTAATGGCCATAAAAAGACTTAAAAATTATTAACGAGACAAAATTAGCAGATTAGAATTTAATGACTAATTTCCCGTTCAGAAATATCCGGGCAATAAATTGTATAGGATCAATGTTTATTGATAATTTTAAAATTATATACTTTTTGACCCAACTTTTTGGTGGGTTACGTTGTCTTGTAAATACGCATTAAGTTTGGAACAATTTATGCTGAAAGAATTTTATCAACTAAAATTTATAAACAATTAGACTATGAAGAAAACGTTCAAACGATTCTTACTATTTTCTGCAATTGCAGGAAGTGCATTTTTAACAAGTTGTGATGACAACGATGAGATTACTCCAACTGACCCCATCGATGAGAACACTCCTATACTAGAGGTAATGGATAATGAATCTAATGATCCTTCAGTAAGTGTAAGTGGTAACGAAGGAGAAATAGAAGTGGCTGTACATTTCGTTTCTTCTGACAAAAGCATGAGAAGACTTTATATTTTAAGAAATATCAATGGTACTGGTGATGAAATCTTCAAATTAGAAGATTACTTAGCTGATTCAGTAGAAATTGATGCCAAAGGAGATGGTTCTATCGATATTAGCTCTAAGTACTCAGAAGAATTCACTTTTGCATTTGATTTACCTGTACCTAGTGAAGGTAGCGGTACTGTAGTTTATACTTTCTGGGCTACTAGCGGTAGAGGTGACTACAGAGATCAAGAGCAAAGATTATCAGCAGGTCCTGGTAAAATCACTTTAAACTATGGTGGTAATAACGGAACAGCTGATTTAGCTACTTACAGTACTACTATTTTGGCAGCTCCTCTTGCTGATGGTAGTTCTGAAACTTTTATCTCAGTCTTTAACGGTAAAAAATACAAAATTAGTGAAGGAACTGAATATGCTGCTTATTGGGATTTCGGTTATTACTGGTTAAGCAGTGATAAACACAGCTTTGCTTCCACCTCTACTTATCCTGAATTATTCGATAATGATAATAATGACGAAACTCCATTGGTAGGCATTGCTACATTAACTGGTACTCCTCAAGATGAATTAAATCACTTCTATTTCAAGGAAGTTGATGTAGATTTTGCGTCTGCCTCTAAATCAAGCGACCTAAATTCAATTAGCATATCATCATCTGACAATGAAACAATTAAAGGTTTAGCTGTAGACGATGTAATTGCATTTGTTGATGATTATGGTAAAAAAGGGTTAATTAAAGTTGTTTCGATTACAGACAAAGAATACACGTCAAAAATTTCAATTGAAATCAAAGTACAACCTTAATTTAGGTTGCACTGCATAAATAAAAAAAGGAAGTTCTTAAGAACTTCCTTTTTTTATGCCTTAGTATTTTTAAAATTATTAGCGGTTAATAAACCAACTATTGCCCCAGCTATGTGTGATTCAAAACTCACATTAGGATTACTAGGCAATAACCCATAAAACATACCTCCATAAATAAATATCACCACCACTGATATAAATATTGATTTAAAATCTCTTTTAAAGAAACCGTAAAACATTAGGAAAGAGGCAATGCCGTAAATTAAACCGCTGGCGCCAATATGATTAGCTTCTCTGGCAAATATCCACACCAAAATATTAGTAAAAAAATAACAGCTTAAAAACACCCTATAAGCAATACGATGGTAGTAGTAAAATAATACTATGCCTAAAAACAAAAGGGGAAATGTATTGGACATAATGTGCAAAAAGCTACCATGTAGCATGGGAGCTGTTGCAATTCCTATAAGGCCTTCAATAGTTCTAGGTTTTACCCCAAAAACACTTAAGCTATACCCGTAAAGGAAATCGAGCGTAAACACCACCCACATTATGCATAAAAATCTTAGGGGCACAATAGCACTCCCCAAGATTGTACGACCATTTTTTGTCATTCTACTAGGCCTGGTGATATATTATAGGGTCTTTAATCATATTCAGACCTATTAACTTAGACTCTTCATAACCGACTGCCATATAACCTAATAAACCGCCTGACGATTCGGCAATCTTCTTCGCCATATCTTTAATGCTTTCATAAAACTCCAATGCAAAATGCTTATCAAGCTTAGGTAATATGTCATTTACTTTAGTAAGCTCTTCAATAATCAAAGGATTTCTTTGCTCTGCATGCACTGGCAGTTTTTGGATCATTACTTTCATTTTATCCTCAAAGTCCTCTCCTACTATTTGAAAATAATCTAACAAGTCTACCCTTGCCTTATTTGTTTTGATTTTACTAAGGTTTACTGCCTCTTTTATTTCAGATTTATCAATTTCATCATCTGCTCCTGCAATTAATATCGAAACCAACAAAGGCACTTTCAACATTAATTCTTCTTCTTCAGGAGTTAGATCTTTAAATTCTTTCATCATAGTTAAGCCAATTTATTTTAAACAAATATTTTAAAAAACGCCATTGAGCAAATGCTCAATGGCCATCTGCTTTTAAAAATTAATCTCTTTAATATAAGTAACGTTTCGACTATGGGTTGGTTTTAAAATCTTCCATTTCCCAATAAATCCTAATTATTAATCAAAAATATATTCAATACCTTAGCCTGAAAGTAACCAATTAATAAGTGTTAATAAATAAGTATTGTAAAAAATCATCTGATTTGAGATGGTGAGTTTTCTTTGCAATAATTTACTTATATTAGATTTTATAAGAAACTAACCAAATAACTATATGTACGAACAGGAACCGATGAAAATATTCATTGTGGAGGATGATCCTGCTTATACTAAATTTTTACAATATGTTCTTGGATTAAACCCTGATTTTGAGGTAACTAGCTTCGAAACGGGTAAAGAATGTCTCGAAAACTTGTACCTAAAGCCTGACATTATAACGCTGGATTATACACTTCCAGATATGCCTGGTGAAAAAGTACTGAAAGAAATTAAGGGACATGATTCTAATATTCATGTGGTTATCATTTCTGCTCAAGAGAAAATAGGTACAGCCGTAGAACTATTAAAGCTAGGAGCATATGATTATATAACTAAAGATGAAGATACTAAAAACAGGCTGCTCAATACCATCAATAATGCGCGGCAAAATGTTTCTCTCATTAAGGAGATAGATCATCTTAAACAAGAAATATCCGAAAAGTACGAATTTGGCAAAAGCATTATAGGCAATAGTGGCCCCTTAAAAAAGGTATTTTCATTATTAGAAAAAGCCGTATCTACAAATATTACAGTATCTATTACAGGCGAAACAGGTACTGGTAAAGAACTAGTAGCCAAGGCCATTCATTACAATTCGAAGCGTAAAAAGAAGCAATTTGTTGCAGTTAACATTGCTGCTATTCCTAGTGAGTTAATGGAAAGCGAACTTTTTGGTCATGAGAAAGGTGCATTTACCGGAGCCAACACCAGGCGTATCGGTAAATTTGAAGAAGCTGAAGGAGGCACTATATTTCTGGATGAAATAGGTGAAATGGACCTTAGTCTACAAGCCAAGTTACTAAGAGTAATTCAGGAAAGAGAAGTCACCAGAATTGGGGGTAATGAGGTTATAAAGTTAGACATACGCCTAATAGTGGCTACGCACCGTGATCTGGCCGAAGAAGTGAAGAAAGGTAATTTCAGGGAAGATTTGTATTATAGACTATTGGGTTTACCAGTACATTTACCTCCTTTAAGAGACAGAGGTAAAGACGTAATAATTTTAGCCAAACACTTTTTAAAGACATTTTCAAAAGAAAATGGACTCCCAACACTGCAGTTAACCAATGAAGCTCAAGACAAATTATTAAATTATCCTTTTCCGGGTAATGTGCGGGAGCTCCGTTCCATTATAGAGTTGGCAGCTGTAATGGCAAACAATAATGAAGTGGCCCCTGAAGACATCAATTTTAATAGTATAAGCAAAGAAACCAATTTCTTGTTTGAAGAAATGACTCTTAAAGACTATACCTTTAAAATTATTCGTTATTACTTAGACAAATATGACAATAATGTGCTTCAGGTAGCGCAAAAACTAGACATAGGTAAATCTACCATATACCGATACTTGAAGGAAATGGAAGAAGAAGCTTTATAGATCAGTACGCTTTATAATTGATGGAGAATTTAAAACAGTATGTTAACAAAGGTGCCTTCTACAAAGCGGTTGTAGAAGATGGGTCAGATATAATTGTTATTGTAGATTATAAAGGTACCATCCTTTATCACAACCCTTCTGTGGAAGAGACCTTAGGGCATGCACCCGACAGCCTTTTAGGAAAAAAATTCTTCGAATATGTAGAGCCAGAGAGCCGAGAAGTTTTTAAACAAAAATTTAAAAACAGCATAAAAAAGCCATATGATGAAAATGTAGAATTCAGGTTTCTATGCAAAGATGGCTCTTATAAGTACTTAGAGTTTAACTCCATTAACCTAAAACATAAGGAAGGAATAGAAGGCTTAATATTGGACTGCCGTGATATTACTCAGCGAAAAAAAGATGCTGAGGAGCTATTACGAGCACAAAAGGCAAAGGAACAGTTTCTTGCCAATATGAGCCACGAGATACGCACCCCTATCAATGGCATCGCTGGTATGGTCAATCTTCTTTTTGAGGCAACCAGTGAAGAGGATAGAATTAAATACCTTGGTGCCATCAAAAACTCAGCTGATAATTTAAAAGTTATTATCAACGATATATTAGACTTATCAGTAATAGAATCTGGCAAGCTAAAGTTTGAAAAGATTGGATTTAACATCAAGTATCAGCTAAAGGCAGTGGTAGACACCTTTCTGTTTCAATCTCAGGAAAAGGGTATAGACCTTAACTATTCTATTACTAAGGAGGCCGACTCTATATTATTAGGGGACCCGGTAAGGCTGAATCAGATATTGATTAACCTGATCAGTAATGCAGTGAAATTTACTCATATTGGAGAAATCAACATTAAGGTTTCACTCATAAAAACAGAGGGTAAAAAACGTCATATACAGTTTATTGTTGAAGACACTGGTGTAGGCATACCACAAGAGAAAATTCACCATATATTTGAAAGCTTCACTCAAGCCGATGAAAGTGTAACCAGAAGGTATGGCGGCACTGGCTTAGGCTTATCTATTGTAAAGCAATTAGTAGAGTTACAAAGCGGTATTATAAGAGTTGAAAGTAAAGAAAACAAAGGCACTTCTTTCATTTTTACTATTCCATATATTTCGGGTAAGGTAGAGGATTTAGTGCAGCCATCTACCACTAAAGCCACCCCAAAACACTCTTTTAATGGATTAAAAATATTATTGGTTGAAGACAATGACATCAACAGACTATATGCACACAACATATTAAAAAAATGGGAATGTGATATAGACAGTGCTGAAAATGGGTATATAGCTTTAGAGAAACTACGAAGCAATTGGTATGACATTGTGCTAATGGATATTCAAATGCCAATTATGGATGGATACGAAGCTACCAAAAGTATCAGAAGCACTCTGCCTGAGAATAAACGTAACATCCCTATTATTGCGCTTACTGCCAATGCCATTAAAGGCGATAATGAAAAGTGCATTCAAATAGGAATGAATGACTACCTTCCTAAACCTTTTCAACCAGAAGATTTATTCAAGGTGATAAACAATTTTGCGAAGAGAGTTGACGCTTTAAATCTAAAAAACCAACAAAAAACATTACCGGCTAAATTTACCGACCTCACCTACTTAAGAAACGTCTGCAACAATGATAAAGTCTTTATAAAAGACATGATAGAAACTTTTCTTGAAAATACCCCGCAGGCCATCAATGAAATGCAAAAGTGGATCAACAAAGCCGATTGGCATAAAGTAGGTTCATTAGCACATAAAATAAAGCCTTCATTTACCTTTATGGGTATCGAAAGTCTGAAAGAACTTATCAAAAAAATAGAGACTTACGGCAAAGAAAATCAGAACACAGACAAGATCCCTTCACTCGTTAATACACTGGCAGAAACATGCCAAAAAGCATACAAAGAACTACAAAAAACCATTGAACAAGAACTAGATTAAGTCTCCAAATTGGTACTGAATCCCACTATGGGAATTGTTATTTTCGCTAAATCAACGTAATTAGCCGATAATTAGCATTTTAGCAAATGGCATGCAATTGGAATAACCTTACACAGAACAGATTTGAAGGTTATGGAGCATGGAAACGAAACACTATTTTTAATCAATTCAAGTAGATACGATTCTACATTTTTAGCTCTTGTATTGGAAAAAATTCTTCATAGAAAAGTTTTTAACTTCTTCTCTATGGATGAAACCACATTGTATTCCAATCTTAATCCAACAATTTTAATACACGATTCTGATTTGCAACTACCAGATATTTATAAAAACGGTTTACGTGAAATTAACCTCAAAGCATATCTGGACTCTCAGAAGGTACAGCAAACGTCAATTTTAAATGAAGATGAAGCCTATGATTTGGCTATAAAGATAAAAGAGTGGATTAATTAGTTTTAGTTTAGGTGTAGGTTGTTGTTTATTATAGCAGGGTATTAATTGCCCTGCTTTTTTATTGAGCCCCTAATATGGTGATTTTATGGTATGCGACTCCGCTATTACCCGAAGATATAATAATATAATAGATGCCCGGAGATAAACTCCCTAAATCAATCTTTTGGATACCATCATGAAAATCCAGCACACCCTCTTGCAATTCTACCCCAGTCTGGCTAATTACTTTCCAGAGACCAGAACTAAGGGGACTAGTATTTTTCTTTAAATATACCTCGCCCGTGGTAGGGTTAGGGTAAATACTTATATCTTTCATTTTACCGCCTTTAGTACTCACTCCTGTGACAGTGCCCGATTCTTTCCTTGGTGCTTCAGTAACAGCAGTGGCGTACACTTCTCTGGTTATAACATCTTGAACGAAAGCTATAAAATATAAATCGTCAGGATTATAAATAGGTACATTAATGTCAAATGATCCTGTAAGAGTTTGAGAAGTGCCATTAGTCCAATCTACATTAAGGACCTTACCTTCACCTCCAAAAACTAATTTCTTCAAAACATTATAATAAGAATTACCTTCACTTAACACTTCTTTCTCTACCACTGCTAAATTTACGATAACATCGGCATCAAGAGATTGAGTTGCCTGTATGGTTAATTGTGCTGATAAATTATTAATACCTGTAGAAAGTGGGGTAATTGATATGTCAAACACTGAAGGGATCAAGGCTCTTTTATCAATTAAATCTATATTAATATCGAATGGATTTCCATTGAACTGATTCCCGTCCAAAACTGCTTGTGGCGCCTGAGACACTCCATAAAATAATGATCTACTACTTGGATCTCCATCATTATCAGCATTTAAAGGATCTAATCCCGAATCATTGATGTGATATTCAATTCTAACAAAATCATTAGGATCAGCCTCGGATTGATTAGCCAAAGTCTTTAAATATTCCACAGATTGATTACTGATATTGATGTGGCTATCCACAAAATGCTCTAATAATACTTTCCTAGATTTTTCTCCTATATAGATGTTATCAAAAGCGAAACCATTTGAAGAATCTAATGGCGAAGCGTTACTAGAAAAAGCAAATCGTAGCCTTATGAAATCTCTTTCGTCCGATGGTATTTTGTCTAAACTAAAACCTGCTTTTACCCAACTTTCAGTATCTCCTGTCCAACCTTTATCGCCAATATTAAAATCTGCTGTAGCGTTATTTTCGCCTGAATCTCCAGGACTACTAGTTATACCTTGGTAATTATACCAGTTGATACCTTCATTAAGGTCACCTATATTAATCCAAGAAATACCACCATTAGATGAATATTGTAGTACCGCACCATCTATCCCTTCTTTAGAGTTAACCCAAATATCCATGCTAATCATAGGTCTGTCTAAGTTAGAAAGGTCCAAACACGGCCCATTTAAATAAGAATCTTCATCTTGATAATACCTACCATTATTACCTCCTGTCCACCATGCATTATTGCCTTCATCTTTAATAACACTACCATTTGGCTCACCATATATCCAAGATATTGCATCACTTTTATCATCAGTGCTACTGGCAGCCCAACCACCGCTATTTTGTTCGAAATCTTCAAAATATGCAGAATCACTAACTGGGGTAAGTGTATTAAATGGTAGAATAAAAATATCCTGCTCTATATTGCTTTCACATCCATCATTAGTACTTACGGTTAACCTTACAGTATAACTTCCTATGGTTTCGTACTCATGAGAGGGGTTTTCAAAGGATCCAAAAGTATTATCTCCATGTGTGCCGGATGGTATTTGCTCTCCAGCTGATCCGCTCACCTCCTGCCCATCACCAAACTCCCACCTGTAGGTATCAATGGAGCTAATATCTCCAGGATCAGATCGATCTAAGAATTCAGTCGCCTCCCCATTACATATGGCAGACCAACCAAAATCAACTTCGGGCACTTCACCCACCCTCACCACTTGGGTGGCCACACCCCTACATCCCTGATCAGTTTTTACCTCAAGCGACACGGTATATATTCCTGAAGCATCATAATAGTGCTTTGGGTCTGTCTCATTACTCCCATTACCATCATCAAAATCCCAACTCCAGCCATCAATGTCAGTTTGAAAAGGTGTAGTTGCTACAGATGAATTGTCCGTGAAAGCTATTGAATCTTCAATACATGAATTTTCTACTAATATATCTGCTAATGGTGCCGCAAGTACTTTTAGTGTTTTTTCCTGTACATTAGTAACCATATCGGAATTAACATAGGTATACCTGATGGTATAATTTCCGGAAGATAAATCAGATGTTTCTATATAATAATAGCCTCCCACTTGAGCTATTACCTCTGCTTTTTCTATACAGGTAAAAGTTGTTCCATCCATTCCTGATGCTACTGAAGGTATACCATAAAGTCGTATAAGGCCGCTCTCAGAACACACAGGCTCCCAGCTGCCGGTAGAACTGATTCCAAAGTTGATATCAGTGGCTGGATTTACTATAACTTCTACCGTATCGCTATTAGTACATCCAAAATTATTGGTATACCTATAGACTATATTATTAGGAACACCATTCCCTACATTTGCATTACTAGGATAGAAAAAACCATTGCTAACACCTGGCCCACTATAATCATACGTGCCGTTGGTAGATGGATAACCTTTTAGCTCTACCGCATCATCATTTTCGGCATACACCGAATTAAGATTGGCTAATTGAACTTCTGGTAATTCATGAATAGTAATTACCACCTCATCTGATGTTATGCCACACGGTCCTGCGCCATCCGGATCATTAGTGGTTAATACCAACATTGCCTTCCCTCTTAATATTTCATTATTAGATGGAATGTATGCACTATTAGGATTATTTACATCACTGAAATTACCCTCACCACCACTCCATGTTACACTTGAGGTTGATCCCTCTAAAGTACCATTCAATATTATTTCATCTCCCTCACAAACTTCAATATCACTACCTGCATCAACTAATGCTGCTGGATTTACAGTAATCACAATATCTTCATAATCTGGCATACACGGCCCTGCTAGGTCTGAATCATTAGTGGTTAACCTAAAAGTTAAACTACCATTTTCCCCTTCAGCAGGAATATATGAGGCATTAATAACATTTCCATCTTCCAAAGAGCTACTACTCATGGTTCCACTACCCCCTGATATTAAAGACCAATATCCATAAGTAGCTCCTCCTCCTATTTGTCCTGTCAAAGAAATCATATCTCCTTCACAATAAATTCTTCTATTGCCACTTAAATTATCCACCACTGGTGGGTTGGTGAAATTCACGCTAAGCTCATCTGCATCAGAGCAGCTACCATTAGTCTCTGTCCAGCGAAACACATAATTATCATAACCGACCACTTCAACTGTAGTAACCGGAGCATTAGGGTCGCTAAATGTTACATTACCAATGCCAGCAACTTTAGACCAAGTTCCAGTAGAGCCGGAAACACTACGCATGGCCCTCAACAAAAAGGTTAAGCCGCAAGTAGCTCCATCAGCACCTGCATTAGCCGATGGTACTTGTAAAAAATCTACAATAATATCATCTGTAGATGAACAGCTGCCATTAGTTTCGGTAATTGTAAAAGTATAAGTACCGTAAGAGGTGCTTCTAACCTGTGGGTTAAAAGTATTTTGATTACTAAATATTATATCTGCCGCATTACCAGAGGAGACAGACCAACTTACAGTGCTCCCTGCCACACTTTGTACACCTGAGAGTGCCCCCATAAGGCCACATACCTCCAAACTAGCCGCCCCTGCATTTGCCATTGGCTCTTCTTGAAAATCTATAACCACCTCATCGCTAGCTGTGCATCCTCCATTCTCAACCATTAACTGGAAGGTATATACTCCAGGTAAGTTTACATCTACATCGGTTATGCTTTCTGATGGATCTGCAAATGAACTAACTCCAGGTCCATCAATTTGGCTCCATAGGCCTGTACCATTATCAATTACGCCTTTCAATAAATATGGAGAAAACCTTCCATATCCACATACCTCTGCATCTGCACCTGCTTCAACTTCAGGCTGCACTCTAAAGGTAACTTCAATATCATCATAGCTAACACATGAGCCATTAGTTTCTGTAAGCCTCAATGTATAAATACCTTGTTGAGTTGAAGATACTATGGCATTAAACAAATTAGCATTGTTAAAAGTAATATCAGCAGCATCACCTGCCACCACTGACCATGAAGCTAAACTACCTGGCTGACTTTGCAGACCTGATAATTGATATTGTAAATCACAAACTTCTACTGATGAATTACCCGCATCGGCCGTAGTTGGGTTATAATAAGTTACCGACACTTCATCATAAGCAGTACAGCCCGCATTGCTTTCTGTGAACCGGTAAACATACGTACCATAACTACTTACTGCTACATCAGTAGTAGCTGATGATGAGGCACTAAAGCTACTTACTCCTCCTGATGTACTGCTGACCTGAGTCCAAATCCCTGAACCCACACTGGGCAGGGCACTCAAAGTGGTAGCCAAACCACATGCCTCTATATCCGTGCCTGCGTTAGGCGCAGGAACCTCATTAAAAGTAATGGTTATATTATCCGTATCATCACATGAAGCATTTGTTTCTGTAAACGAAAGAGAATATGTATCATAAGCAGCGCTAGTAAGTGAAGTAATAAAGCTAGATGAATTAGTAAACGATACATCAGCTGCATTAGCACTTATCACACTCCATGCGGCAGAACTACCCGCTACACTCTGGATTGCATTGATATTATACTGTTGCCCACATACATTGATATTAGTGCTCGATTCGTTAATATTAGCAGTAGGTGTTTCTTTAAATCTTATTTCTACATCATTATAATCGCTGCATATACCGTTGGTTTCTGTCCACCTAAAAACATAGTCGCCATATTTAGATACTGTCACATCAGTAATGGCATTAGTATTATTTGAAAAGCTCGCAGTTCCACCGGTAGAACTGTTTTGCAAGGCCCAACTGCCCGTACCTGCACTTGAGGTTGCATTTAAACTAAATACTAAATCACAAACCTCATCATCTACACCCGCCACAGCAGAAGGTTGTTCGTATACCGTTACCATTTTTGATGTTGCACATGGTACAAAGGCTACATAATCATTTGATGCAGACCATTGTTGATTATTTCTACCAGACACTACATAAGAATTGCTGGCATCAGAATTTTCGATACCTTGAGTACTTTTTTCAGTAATTGAACTATTTTGAGAAGTATGAATCTCAATTAAATTACTGTTTTCATATAATTTTAACTGTACAGAAACAGTTAATATTGATCCATAACGTTGTACATTATCATAACTGAGCACAAATACCCTATTGGGAGCTATGCCTGTAGTCTTGTATTGGATTTTATCGCTTAAAGTCGCACTTGGGTCAAGGTTACTCCTGACCATCGCAATTAAATTATTTGGCAAATCATTAGAAGGAATACTCAGGTCTTGATATGCCCCTTCTACGTAATTGTTAAAAGATATGCTACCATTTGATGACACATATATTTCTGAAAATGTATTGCCAAAAAATGAGAATGGGAAACCTAAATTAACAGCTGAAGAGAGTTGATCATCAGTGTCCTGTAATAATCCACCTCCATATATTACCGAATTCCAGCCAGCTGTTGTATTGTCCCAACTAAAACTGCCCGTTTGATCAATGGAATAATAGTTAGTATTATAATAATTTATCTGAAAACTTCCTGCACCTGCGGCCGAAGGACTAAACATGTTGCCACTTACACCTGCACCAGAAAAATACCCTCCACTACCAAACTCGCTGAGCTCAACATCTGCATCAGAAGAACAATAGCTTGAATTCAATCCGTAAAAACCGCACTGACCATAAGCCATGATAGGTATTAGAAAAATAAGCAGTAAAGATAGCTTCACAAAAAATATGGTTGAAACACGAAGGTTCATTTATAGAATCCGAAGTTAAACTTCAAAATATAACAAATTTTAATCATATATACGATGCACCTCATATATTATTAATCAATACTTTAACTCTCCGGAAGGTGTCACTTTTGCCAATAGTATTTTGGTTTGACTTTGGAGATTGATAGTACCGAGCACCATTATGGAACCGTCTTCTAACACCTGAATATCAGCAGCTACATCAGCCTCCAGCCCTCCAAAATTCTGTATCCATCTGTCATTACCTTCACCATCCACCTTTAGCAACACTAAATTAGAGTCGGCAGATGCAGATTCGGCTAGTACAATAAAATTACCATCATTTCCTTCTGCTAATTTAACCCCTCCTAAATTTCTATTATCTAATATAACTTTAGAAGTTATTTGCACACCATTGCTTAATAGCCTAGTAAAAAACAAATGCGAACTGGTACCATTTACATTGGTTCCCAATAATACCACATCACCGCTTTGCGTCATGATAACATCATTTGCCTCATCTTGATTAGCCGTACCAAACAACCTCAAAACAGGGTTAGAAAGAGGTAATCCTCCCTGCGATGCAGCGAACAAAAAGCTGTTATTATTTTTTAGCTCTGTATTGGCATTAGCCGGCCTATCTGTAGTGCCATAAAACCAAAAAGATGTTGCATTTCGCTCTATAATCTTCACTCCCTGATCTACTCCCGGAAAACCATAAATTTTACGCCAATCCGCTGAAGGGTATAATTCTAAATTATTTGTGATTTTAATGGAAAAGATATCAGACTTATCGGTATCAGCATTATAGCCGGGTTTATTCGTGTCTACCTCGGTAGAAGAACCCATTATAATAAAATCACCATTATCCAAAGGTGTCAGACTCACTGCAGATTCAGAAAATGCTGTACTACCGTAAACAAGGCTATCTAGTTTATTGGCTTGAGCATCTAACCGGTAAATAATGATATCTGACTGACCATTATTAATATAGTTGGCTACCACTGTAATAAGCCCTTCTGCATCTACTGAAAAATCCACTGAAGTCATGGTTTCGGTGCCTTCTAGAGTCTTCTCCCAGAGTTGATTACCCTTTAGGTCTGACCTCAACAAAAATAAATGAGATACATCCTCTACAATAGTATTTCCCAAGCAATAAAATCCATTCTCAGTCACTTCAAGAGCCACACCTTGTTGACTTCCCTCGCCACCATAGTATTTTACAAAATAGTCTTCAAAGTGCTCATCACTATTTTCACATGCAAATAGCCATAAGGTCAAAAAGACTGTAATAATTAAATTATACTTGATCATTTAATGCCTAGTAAATTTTTCAAAAAGCCTTCGTTCTCTCCTATTCGTCTTGGCTTATAGAGAGGCTTTATTATGCCTATAGAAATAGCTACATTATTCATGAGCTTATCATCATCTACATAGGCATATTTATACAACAAAATATCATTAGTATACTGGCTACTTTGCCTTATTTGATTACTAAGACCCAAGGAGTATCTTACATCTACAAAGAGATAATTGTATCCAATTTTGTATGTACTCCCCAGCCCTAAAAGCAAATTACTTCTCCAATCTTTCCGTTGATCGCCCAGACTAAACTCAGGTCCAGTAACAGAAAACTCAGAAAAATCTCCCTCTCTATCCACTAATTTCATCTTTCCCATACTGGTGATCAACCTATCTACCTCAATGCCCAATAAAGCGTATGGAGAAAATCTCTTAACATTTAAAGTATATTTCACATAAAGTGGCAAGGATAAAGAAGTTTGATGCTCTTCAAGATCTTGATAATCAATGTTAAAAATAACATTACTATAAATGAATTTTCTAAAATGAAATACTAATTCTGCTCCTAAACTCCATTTATTGCTAATATTGTACTCACCTCCAAGCCCAAATTGAAAACCTAACTTAGATCTATAAGATTCATCATTAGTCTGAGCATTATCTACACCATAATCATTAAATGCATTTATATATGTATTGTTAACACCGGCTCTGGCATGCAGTGTAAATATGGGATCAGTAATGAATTTTTCACTTAAGTAAATAACATCAATGGGATCATTTTCTTTATCGATCTGAAAACCCGGATCCAGTTTCAGTAATTGCAAATAACTATCTTCAGCCTGCTGAGGTCTATCCGTATATAAGTAGGCTTGTACCAATAGCCAATAAACTTCTCGCTTTTGATCTCTATTAAAACCGCTTTCTAAACAAGGATAGGCCAAGGTAGGTAAATTATAGAAATGCCCCGCTTCAAATTCAGTCCTTACGGTGGTTAAAGTCTCAGTGCATGACTGAGCCATGACATGCGCTGAGCAAATCATTAATGTACAAATAAGTATATATGAAATCTTACTCATTAATACCCCTTTAATAAATTTTCTATACAAGTTGTTTCAATAGGTATATCATGCCCAACATATTTTATCCATTCATCATCTGTCATGTTTCTTCCTAAGGCTTCACACATCTGCCCTGCTAAAATGCTCGGCTTGGTTGGCCAAATGCGTAAGTTACCATTTGCACAGGCTGCTATCAGGTATTCTCCTGAAGGGTTAAATTTCACATCCCATACATATACCTCATTACCTGCCATATCAATGGGCAATTCATCAAACTTAGATGTTACCCACAAATGTATTGATTTATCTAAACTAGACGATGCCAGTAATTCTCCTGTTTTATCAAATTCTAATGCCGTTATTCTGGCTTTATTTACACTGAACTCCCGCAGGGCTGTATATGACTCTGCTTTCAATATTCTAATAACACCGCTCTCCTTTCCAACAGCCAAATTGCCATTTTTCGGATTGAAATTAATAGCATGAACCGGATCATTATCTGCCTCCGCAATGGTTCTTATCTTCTTAGAAACTAAGTCTATTAATAGTACTTTTCCACTTCGCGTACCAACAGCCAACTTATTACGTTCCTTTGCTAGACTCATAACCAACACTGGCTCGTCTAATGTTAAGAATTCTTCACTACTCAAAGTTTTAATCGAGTTTAATCTAAGTGTAGCATCATTGCTTGCTGAAATAAAAGTAGCATCACTGATGAAGACAAAATCATTGATAAAACTCAAATGCCCGTCAATTTGCATTAATTTTTCTGGAGATTTTAGGTTAAATACATTAACCTTCACAGAGTCACTTCCACTAATCAAATAATGGTCATCAGGGCTAATGGCCAGCACCCTGTTTGGAAATGGATGAGAATTTATAACATGCGTACCCGCTTGTGAAAACAACGCTGACTCTACAATTTTACCCTCACTACCTGTGCTGAAGAATGTATTGTCTCCATGCTTAAAAACTACAGATTTTATAGAATTACGCTGCAGACCACTGATAGCATTATAAGTCTTTCCATTAATTTGCTTAAGAGCAGAATATAAACCATTGTAGATATAAGGGTCATAAATCCTCCCTCCATATTCTTTATTAAAAATAAATGCCTGCTGAGCCAACAACCCCTTTAAGTTGTTTTCTTCTATACTCAGTGATTTTACAGCCATTGATTGTGCTATGGACAAGTATAACAACTTCTGAGCCCTAGTATAATTCGTCTCCGCCCTCTGAAACTCCAACTCAGCTTTCTGCCTCGAGTCCTGAGCCATATGCCGCTCACTTTCGGCTATTTTCTTTTGTTGTTGTGCTATCTCAAATTGTTCCTGAGCGTAATTTCGCTGCTCTTCAGCCTCATAAAGTGCTCTTCTAACTCGCTCTTCAGCTTTTCTTGCAAACAAAGCCTGCTTAGTAGCTTCTAGCCTCAGGTCGTTAGCTTCTTTTTCATTAGCAATAGCAATATCTCTCTGTATACTGGCCTCTTTTTCGCTAAACATGGCCAAATCTCTTTGCTTATTGGCCTCAATATTTCTGGTAATACCAAATACAAAAAGAAAAATAGACACTACAGCCGCACAAGCAAAAAAGACAGCCACCATTCTGGTTCGCTTCAACAACTTCTTCTGAAGCATATCCTGATTACGCTGCTCTGCTTCATACGTTATCCTACTAGTATCAAGAAAAACAATAGCACGTTCAAAAGCCTCATCATACCTTTGCGCCCAGGCTCTTGTAGGCAACTGCTTGCCTTGCCAATTTAAAGCCAATTGCAAGTCAGGGGGACGCCACAAACCTGTTTTCCCCACTTGATACATGGCTGCAGCCTCAGAAAGTCTTCTATACATCTGTGCAGACTCATGCTCTTCATCTACCCATGCCTTTAAACGGGTCCAGATTCGCATGAGACTTTCGTGCGATATTTCTATAATGGAATCTTCACTCAAATCTACGTGCGAGGGAGGCATCAAAAATGAACGCCCCGGTTTTCTAAATTTCTCTACTACCTCCACTACTTCATTAAAGTGAGCTCCAGTTAACTCTACTACCAACCCCAGTTTTACAGCTCTCCTAATACCAAAATTATCATTTATCTTTTCGGTAAGACTCTTAAACAAAACCTCTGCAATGCTTTTCTCCGTTGGTGATAACGTATCATAAGCTTCATCGGCATGCTGGGATAAGGCTTGGGAAATTCTTCCTATAGCATTGTAATGCCTAATGTCAATCGGTTCATTTTCTTCCCTTGTTTGCACCCAGTAATCCCAAGTACGCATAAGAGCATGTTGAAGAATGGGCAACTGATCCTGATTATCACCTATTTCATTTAATAATCTTTTGGTCAAACGATTCGATATCTCTCCTCCTCCTACAGCTATAGGACCTTCTATGGCCAATCGCTTTTGTTCTCTACTCATCTGAGGCACCAAGTAATTACTTTGGTTTATCATTTGAGTAAGGCCGGGAAATGCAGAACACTGACCAACAAAATCAGAACGCATAGAAATAGATACATATGCATCTACATTGGTATTTCTACAGGCTTCTAAAAGCAACGTAACATAAATTTTAGCCTCCTCTTCCGCCTGCTCACCCCCTTCACTCATATATCGGAATAGCTCTTCAAACTGATCTATAAATATGAGTGTATTTTGCTTAGATCTATTTTTAATAGTTTCAGTAAGCGTTATTAAGGACTCTGTATCGCCCTTTAGCATTGAGCTAATTATAGATATATTTAATTTTTCTTCTGACTTAGTAATATGGTCATCAGTATTAGTAACATTAAATATAGCCTGAGCCAAATTTTTTAATGGACTCATGCCTGGCCTGGCAATTATCACATTCCAAGCTGAAGCTTTACCAGGCATAAAGCCTCCATATAAAGAAGGTATAAGACCGCAGTATATTAATGATGATTTACCACTACCAGAATAACCTATTACAGTAACAAAATGATTAGAAGCAAGCTTAACGAGTATTTCGTCAACCTGATTTTCTCTTCCAAAATATAGATGTGATTCATTAAGTCCGAAAGGCCTTAATCCTGGAAATGGGTTAGTAAAAACCAAGTCTCCTTGAATGCTATTGCTACCCAACTTACCATCGTGATCCTCAAGCTTAGTATCGTAATTTAGCATTCGTTAACTGCAGTAAAAAAATTTATATAGAACAGTAGAGTAAAGAAATTAGCTTAAAAGGCTTAAAATAAACTTATTAAACCTAAAAAACAAAAAAAGGCGTGACCAACACTATGCATATTCAATCATTTTATGTGCTAAATCAACATTGTCCGCTAGCAATTCATAAAAATTATCCTTTCTTATCTTAAAAAGAACAGTATCAGAAATGGCTATGATTAGGTTAGATCTAACGCTTTTTTCAGAGTTTACCATTTCACCAATAAATTCCCCAGCTTTTGTATCGCCCTTTATTTCACCGTTGATGTATAAATTAATTGATCCTTTAAATACTATATAAAAATTATTATTGTATTGATCATCAATCGTAAATGTTTCACCCTCTTTGATAAGTACTTCCTCTATAATATCGGCCACACTAGCTAGCGTAATGCCATAAATTCCATTGAATACAGAGATGCTTTTTAAAAATAATATTTTTTCAAATTTGAGAGATTTCCATTTCACTCTACGCTTATCAAATGAAAGTATAAGTTCATCTAGTTCGCGTTTATCATGGGGATTTAATCGGATTACATTTTCAGCATATAGCGCAGGACTGATCTGGTAAAGAGACCAAGCGGAAATCTCCCTGATCAGTTCATCTGGATTAAACAAATTAGCAATAAGATCAAACGTAAATTCTGAGACTTTTATCAACCCAATTTGGTAGATAATACATGATTTTGTCCATCTATTGGTTTGGGAAAAATCTCTGTTCAACAAAAATTTCAAAACCAGCCTACTGTCCAGCTTTTCTCTGGGATAATATAACTCCAGCTTTTTAGCTTTTTCAAAATAGGTAATATCATCTAAAACCGGAATGATACGTTGTTTTAGATCTTCAGACAGGAATATGTCCAACAACTCAATTGCATAAGAAACTCCTTCATTAGTTTTACTGTCAATATTTTCTTTTACTAATTGAATAGACTTACTATCGTAGAGCATGGATAATAGCATGTAAATATGCTTAATATCATATTGAATTTCTTCTTCGAGAGCTCGTTTTATCTCACGTCCAAAACTCTCTGAGTCTACGTCTATAATGGCGCCAATATTCCAAGCTATGTCTTCTATGTCAGACTCAATGGCATATTTAATACGTGGAATTTGAACGATACTAGCTTTAAAGTCACTAATACCTAAGGCCAACAGCACCTGTGATACAATCACCTTATCAGGATAATCTATTTTTCGCCAGAGCAACTCTTTGGCTTGCTCTCCTCCGATCCTACCTATAATCTGAATAATACGAAGCATTACTTGGTTACTCTGCCCACTCTTATAAAATGCTCCATCTAAAACGGGTAAAGCTCCTTCTCCAATTACTGTCAATGTATTTGCAGCCTGAATACTGAAGGTGGCGTAATTAAGGTTTTCAATTAGCGCATTAAGCACTTCGTTATTAAATTTCTTTTGCGCTGTTTTGATGGCATTATTCCTTACCCGCAGATCTACGTCATGAAGTAGCTCTATCAGAAAAGAGGTATTCTCAGCATCACTGCTATTATTTAAAAGCTCAGTAGCATATTGTCTGTCTTCAGCGTTTTCTGACTTACACAGTTTACTCAAACGTTTTTTAGTTACGTCTCCTGATTCTAATAACTCAAGTATATCTGTTCCGCTCACTACCTGTTTGCCATCTTTCACCTGATCGGTCTCATTCATATTGAAAACGTACCTATCTGAAAGCGCCAACCCCTTCATTTCATTCATTTTATTCTGAGCAAAAGTCCTAATTTCTGCAGCCTTATGCTTCATTAAGTTATTTATATACTTAGGTACATTTTGAGGCTCGGTTTTCTCTAATAATTTAAAAGAAAACACCACCTTCTGCATGCTTTCATGAGAAAGACTACTGATAAGTTTATTGTGCAGTTTTTCTGATAGGCTCAGCGCCATCTCATCCAATGAGTTTTGCTGATCCTGAAGTTTTAACCGTATCTTGTTTCTATACTCTACATACAACTTGCCAATAATAATAAAGTAGCCCAGTAATATGGCCATCAACGCGTACGAGTAGTGTATTAATTCAAAAAAGGATAATAGCGAAAGTCCTAATATAAAAACCCCTCCGGCAAACCTTGAGGCTTCGTTAACTACTCCTTCTACCTTAGTTTGTATATCAAAACGAATACGATTATCCAACGGCATGAAGTAGAGTTTAAAAGTTGGATTCTCTAGTGAGTCTCGTAAAGAATAATTAAATAATCGACTTAAAGCTATAAAAAGAAAAAACCAAACAAACTGATTCTCTACTGTGTAAATAAAACCGAAGACTGTTCCTACAATTATAGCTCCTACTGTAAATACAGAAAGTATTATAGGAAGTATTAAAAGAGACACCTTCAGACCATACTCTCCAATAATTCGGTCATTTACAAAGGTTTGTAGCAAAAGACTCAATACAAGAATGGAGCCATTAAAAATGGCCAAAAAATTCCTTAACTCGTTCTCATCAGGGTATTGCTGAGCCACCACATTTTGAAAACTATACTGCACTAATGTAAATGCAACCATAGAAAAGAGCAGAAACGTAGACAGCAACCTCACATATTTGTCCTTTACCAAATGACGAACTCCTGTCTCTCGTTCCTTTAAAGGCATCTTACTTTGTTCGGCCTTTGAAAGGTCATACTTTCGAGTAATAATGAGTAAAAATATAAACGAAACTAAAACGCTAGATCCACTTATAATTAAGTAATTAGACGTATCAGGAATAAATGGTTCTAATAATGGTATTGAAAATGAAGTAACTATAGAAGCTGACAACTGCCCTATATCTATACCTCCTATTATTCTTTTGGATTGACGTAAATCAAATAATCTACCAAAAACACCCCAAAAACCTAACAGTGATAAAGCAAGCGTTGGTCCTACCATACAAAACATTAGAAATATGAGATAATCTTGCCATGTATGGTCAGTCATTTTAAAACTTAAAAATATGACTGCTGTAAAAAGAAAAATCCCCAGTAAGTTACCCAATGCCAACTTACCAAATGAAACACGGGTTTGTAGGTGAGCAAATAAAGCTGTAATAACTATACCTAAAAAACCAGAAACCATAATGGCTTCTTTTAGATACATTTCGAGCCTATTAAGGAAAAGTGTTTCTGCACTTATTTGATAAGTAGCCAAAAACACCCCCATAAAAAAACCTTTACCTAATAATAGCAAAACCTGTTTCTCTTCTCCAGGTCTTACATTCAAGGCTAAAAATAAGGCTTTCAACATACGCTAACAGGCTAAAAAATAAGGCTTAATGTTAATTAAATCTTCATCCGAATCTAAAACACAAAAGCCAATAATACAAAATAAGGCACAAAAAAAGCTCACTATAAAAGTGAGCTCTTCTTTATAAAATCTATTACTTAATTACTTTGTCTCTGTAGAATCAGTCTTTGGAGTTGTTGTATCTGCTTCTTGTCCTTCAGTAGCGTATACATCATTTAACCCTTTAACTACACTTTTAGTAATATTCATGCTATCATTAGCATATAAAACATCACTACCCTGATTATATTTCACAACTAACTCAATACCGTTTTTCTCACTATAATCTTTTAAGAATTTAGTTACTTTCTCATATAACTCTTGATTAATTTTTGCTTCTTCATTCATTAGCTGCTGAGAAAGGTTATCCTGATATACTCTTAAGTTTTGCTGCTTTTTCATTAAACTTTCTTCCACAGCCTTCGCCTGGCCAATGGTTAAGTTATTAATGTTTCTTTGGTATTCATTTAACTCTTTTTGTAATCCTTGAGCTCTGGTTTGGTATTCAGTCTGAAGCTTCTTGCTTTTTACATCTAGTTCAGCCTGCTTGTCCTTAAAAAATTGATAATTCTGCAGTACAGTATCTGCATTTATGTAAGCCACGGAATACTCTGCATTTTCAACTATGCTAGATTGATCAGCTCCGTCTTTTCCTTCTCCGTTAAAATGTAATACATATAATACTCCTACTGCAACGATTAGAACTACGTTTAAAACAAGGGATAAATTTTTCACTTTCTATAGATTTTAATTTCAAATGGAAGCAAAGAAAGTAAAGATTATAGAAAATTGCTAAAATTATTTTTTTTAAGGGTTAGTTCCTTTGTCTGAAGTATTATAAGGTGAGTTTACACGGTAAACAAATGCTATAGGCTTGGCATCCTCTTTATTTTCAACCACTTCGGTAGAGTTATTTTCCGCTTCTTTGTAATGATAAATATACTCAGGCATACTAGATTCTATCTCTAGTGGCGCATCAAGAATTTCAACTTGTTGTTTTCTAGGATTTTTATAGGCCCTAAAGTAAATAGCACAGAATATACCGGCAATGCCCCCCATTAAGTGAGACTCCCAAGAAACGGCACTATCAACAGGAAGGGCTCCTGTTATAAAAGAGCCTCCATAAAGAAATAAAACAATAAAACTAATGGCTAACGATGGCGGGTCTCTCCTTAAAAATCCACTTAAAAGTAAAAAAGTAAGCATTCCATACACCAAGCCGCTAGCTCCAATATGATAAGCCTCGCGTGCAGCTACCCAAACCCAAAAACCACTCATAAAATAGATGAGCAAAATTACTACTAATGCTATTCTATCATAAAAGTAAAATAGCCCTATCCCTAAAAATAATATTGGAAATGTATTAGCTAATAGATGATACATATCTCCATGTATCAATGGTGCTGTAAAAATACCTACAGAACCACTTAGTGTGCGGGGTAGAATTCCATAGTCACCAAAATCTGTACCTATGGCGAATTCAATTATTTTTATTGCCCATATGAGCATGACAAAAGCGAGCGTATAATAAACACTTCTTCTAAATTTCAAACCCGCTTTTGTCATAATAATATAATTTTATTTCATCACTTCTTCATCCTCAGTCTGGAAGGTGTAAAGTGTTTCATCTAATTTCAATGTATCTTCATTATACTTAATAACGAAATTAGAAATAAGTTTGTTGGAGATTTTCTCCTCATTCAAACCTGCATCCAAACCAACTCCAAAGCTTACGTTAGGGTCTAGCTCTACATGCTCTTTCACTTTTACTTCTTCATCTTCCTCCAGCTCTGTCATTACCTCTGCCATAAAAAGACCAATTTCTTCTTCTAGGCTATCTAGCAATTCTAAATCTCCATTCTCATCTTCCTCGTACTTTATCTTCCTGAACTCAGGAAAATGCTGTGCTGCTCGATGCTCTGCTATCTCATATAGCTCGCTATTATGATGCAACCTTAACGTATAAATTACTGCATCATAAATTACCTCTTTCCCTTCATACATTCCTATAAAGTTAAAATTTACGTATTCCTCAGAATTATCATCAGATTCCACAATTAAGTAATTCTGATTTTGCTTCTGCATCTTATCTTTATATGCCTGTATGACCTCCGGGTCATATCCTTTATTTAAATAACTCATAATTTAAGTAATGACTTCTACCTATTATTTCGTCTTATTGATTCTCTTAATTTAATTCAAATTACAATTACTAGCAAGCATTTAAGTGTCCTTTATTTGGAAATAAATTTTTTATTTAAATATTGCTAATCACTGATTTACAGGAAGTTATAAATAAACCTTATTTCCTATTTCCATGAAGCATTTAAAAACCTAAGGCATAACGCCTCGTTAATACCGCAATTGTATGGCGCTAATATAAATTGAGCCAGCCGATTATACTATAATTAAATTAATAAATAGTAATAGCACGTTCTTTATTATATTCAAAATCAGAAAAATCATTCATCATCTTTATACCAACTCGCATACTTTGGATAGTTTTCCGCTGTTCTTTTAATTACTGCTATCATCTCAGCGCTAGTATCCTTCACTTTTTTTGCAGGCATACCAGCATAAATACTATTCGCTTCCACTTCAGTACCAGCCAGCACCACTGCACCTGCCGCAACCACTGCCCCAGAACGTACAATAGCATTATCCATAATTATTGCTCCCATACCTATTAATACATTATCTTCTATAGTGCAGCCGTGCACTATAGCATTGTGGGCCACCGAAACATTATTACCTATAGTGGTAATAGTTTTATTATATGTGCAGTGAATAACGGCCCCGTCTTGAATATTAGTGTTATTTCCTATTATAATTTTGTTTACATCTCCCCTTACCACTGCATTAAACCAGAAAGTACAATTATCTCCTGCTTCTACATCACCTACTACTGTGGCGTTATCAGCCAAAAAGCAATTCACCCCAAATTTCGGGGCTTTATCATTAATTTTTTTTATTACAGCCATTTTAATGTTTGAACACCTATTTTAGTTGTTGGATAATTTTATACATTTGTTGTATATTACTATATAACGCAATTTAACCAACTTAAAAGAACAGAAATGAAAAACATTCAGTTTTTAATACTTATGGCAATGGCTGCTTTTGTAGCTTCTTGTGGTCAGAAGAAAGAAGGCACTGATGCTGAGGTTTCAGAAGCAAAAGAAGTAGAAGAAGTGAGCGCTTCTCATGAGTATGCAGTTAGCACTGATGCAAGTACTGTAACGTGGATAGGAAGTAAGCCAACAGGCAAACATGATGGGACTATTCCTGTAGCTTCAGGAGATATCGCTGTTGAAAACGAAAACATTGTAGGCGGTACTATCACATTAGACCTTACAGGCTTAAAAAGCACTGATTTGAAAGATGATCAAGAAATGCACGATAAGCTTGTTGATCACTTAAAATCTGACGCTTTCTTTTTCACTGATAGCTTCCCTGAAGCTAAATTCGTAATTACTTCTGTAGAGCCTTACAACACTTCTGACTCTATTAAAGTAAAAGAAGAGTTTGACTCAGAGTACAAGCCAGCTAGCGCTAAAGAATTTATGGTACAGTCACCTACTCATAAAGTAACTGGTAACTTAACTATGAGAGGAAAAACCTTAAGTATTTCTTTCCCTGCAGTAGTAACTATGGCTAACGATAAAATCGAAGCTAAAGCTAAATTTAACCTTGATAGAACTCTTTGGGGTCTTTCTTATGGTGACGAAGCTAGTGTAGTAGACAAAACTAAAGACAAGTTTATCTACAACACTGTAAACGTTGCTTTTGATATACAAGCTAGCGAAGCTGCAAGCATGTAAGTTATAGTAACCTATAGCAACTGATATAAAGCCTGTTCATTTATTGAGCAGGCTTATTTTTTTGCTTTTATTTGCAGTAAAAACTTCTTGAACAAAGCCTTACACATTTCCCCTATTGATATTAATGCCTTTTACAGGCAAACTATGTCATATGCTGCTCAATTTGAAGATTGCACGGCATTCGACAATAATAACATTACCAATATACCCAGCGGAGCATTTCCAAAGATGGTGGCATTTGGAGCCAAAAGAAAAATAAGCTACAACGGAAGCAATTCATTTAACCAAATCCAAGAATATCACCAAAAACATCAATGCTGGCTCGTAGGGCATCTTGCTTACGATTTAAAAAATGAAATAGAAAACTTAAGTAGCCAAAACGATGATACGCTAAAAACACCTTTATTCTATTTTTACGAACCACAGCATTTGATAACCTTCGATAACGAAGAGGTTAGCATACAAAGCGATAATCCTGAATTGTTATTAGAAAATATCAATAAACATCAGCAAGCGTTAAATTCTTCTGCGAACCAACTAGAATTTATACAAAGCCGTACTTCCAAAAATGAATACATTGACACCGTAAACAAACTAAAAAAACACATATTAGAAGGTGATATTTACGAAATCAATTATTGCATAGAGTTTTTGGGCCAGTATGATTTAAAACCCTTAGAGTTTTATTTCAAACTCAAAGAAATCTCCCCTACCCCATTTAGTGTTTTTTACAAATTTGACAACCAGCACTTTAATATATGTGCGAGTCCCGAGCGCTTTATAAAAAAACACCATAACACCCTAACCTCGCAGCCTATAAAAGGTACTGCACCACGCGGCTCATCATTTGAAGAAGATCAGAGAAATATCCAACTTTTAAAAACCGATGAAAAAGAGCTAGCCGAAAACATGATGATTGTAGACTTGGTACGTAATGATCTTGCCAAGAGCTGCAAAAGCGGCAGTGTAGTTACAGACGAAATGTTTGGCATCTACAGCTTTAAGCAAGTACATCAAATGATTTCAACTATTAAAGGGGCATTAAAACCTGAAATACATTTTGTAGAAGCTATTAAAAATGCATTCCCGATGGGAAGTATGACAGGCGCTCCAAAAATTAAGGTCATGCAACTGGCAGAACACTATGAAGCTTCGCGCAGAGGCTTGTACTCCGGCACCATCGGCTACATAACTCCAGAAGGCAACTTTGATTTTAATGTAGTTATACGCAGTCTTTTATATAATAGTAGCAGCAAGCGTTTATCATTTCACGTAGGCAGCGCTATAACTTATGACTCCAAGCCTGAAAAAGAATACGAAGAATGCCTTTTAAAAGCCAAGGCACTGCTTTCGTGCCTTGGGTCTCCAAAAATAACAAATATTGACAACTGACATTATGTCACTTTCAAACCTTATTATTAACTTTGCATCTTAATTAATCTGTGAACTATGGATAATGTGATTGAAGACATAGATATTTTGAATCCTGATGCTAGCCAGGAAGCATGTGAAACCTACAAAGTTTCAAAAGAAGAAGATACAGGAAAAGAGCGTAAAGTATATATAGAAAGCTATGGCTGCCAGATGAACTTCTCTGACAGTGAAATAGTATCTTCTATAATGAAAGAAGAAGGCTTCGACACTACTTCTGACTTCAATATGGCTGATGTTGTTTTCTTAAATACCTGTAGCATTAGAGAAAAAGCAGAACAAACGGTGAGACATCGTTTGGCACAGTTTAATGCCGTTAAAAGAGACCGCCCCGAAATGATGATCGGTGTATTGGGTTGTATGGCTGAAAGGCTAAAAGACAAACTATTAGAAGAAGAGAAAATAGTTGATCTGGTAGTTGGCCCTGATGCGTACAGAGACTTACCTAACTTGGTACGAAAAGTTGACGATGGTCAAAAAGCGGTTAACACCTTCTTATCAAGAGAAGAAACATATGCAGACATTAGTCCCGTGAGGTTGAACTCCAACGGTGTCACAGCATTCATTTCTATCATGCGTGGTTGTGATAATATGTGTTCTTTCTGTGTAGTACCTTTTACCAGAGGAAGAGAAAGAAGCCGCGACCCTCATTCTATTGTAAAAGAAGCTGAAGAGCTTTTCAAAAACGGTTATAAAGAAGTTACCCTTCTTGGACAAAATGTAGACTCATACAAATGGTCTGAAGAAGTAAACAATAAGGCTAAGTTAGAAAAAGCGGGCATCACCGATGTAGTAAACTTTGCTAACTTGCTTGAAATGGTAGCGAATGTAAGCCCCGAACTAAGAGTAAGGTTCTCTACTTCGCACCCCAAAGATATTACAGATGAGGTACTTCATACTATGAATAATTACGAAAACATCTGTAATTACATACACCTTCCTGCACAAAGTGGAAACACCCGTGTGTTGGAAATTATGAACAGAACATACACCAGAGAATGGTATATTGATAGAGTGGATGCCATCAGAAGAATAATAGGTGAAGACTGTGGTATATCTTCTGATATGATAGCTGGCTTCTGTACTGAAACTGAAGAAGAGCACAAGGAGACGTTAACATTAATGGATTACGTAAAATACGATTTTTCATACATGTTCTTTTACAGCGAAAGACCAGGCACATTGGCAGCTAAGAAGTATGAAGATGACATTCCTCTTGACATCAAAAAAAGACGCCTAAGTGAGATTATTGAAAAGCAACAGGCACACTCATTAGAAAGAAATAAAAGAGATATAGGAAAAGTACACAAAGTATTAATCGAAGGATTCTCTAAAAGATCCGCTGACGATTTACAAGGACGTAACACCGCCAACAAAGTAATTATATTCCCTAAAAAAGACTATAAAAAAGGTGATTATGTAAACGTGCTTGTAGAAGACTGTTCGGCAGCTACTCTTTTCGGTAAAATCGTAGATTAAACTTCATATATGTCTAATTCAGAAATTCTAAGTGTAAAACAACGCTTTGGCATAATTGGTAATTCATCTTTACTGAACCATGCTATACAAGTAGCTGTACAGGTTTCTTCCACTGACATGTCGGTACTAATTACCGGAGAAAGTGGAAGTGGAAAAGAATCTTTCAGTAAAATAATTCATCACCTAAGTCCAAGAAAGCACAATCAGTTTATTGCCATCAACTGTGGTTCTATACCTGAGGGCACTATAGATTCTGAATTATTTGGGCACGAAAAAGGATCTTTTACTGGCGCTCATGAAGCAAGAAAAGGATACTTTGAAGTAACCAACGGAGGTACAATATTCTTAGATGAAATAGGTGAAATGCCTGTAGCCACACAGGCTAGGCTACTAAGGGTACTCGAAAATGGAGAATTCATTAAGGTAGGCTCTTCTAAAGTACAAAAAACGGATGTTAGAGTAGTAGCGGCTACCAATGTAAACCTGATGAAAGCTGTGAGTGAAGGCAAATTTAGAGAAGACCTTTACTACAGGCTTAGCACTGTGCCTATTTATGTGCCGCCATTAAGAGATAGAGGTAATGATATAGATTTACTCTTTAGGAAATTTGCCACCGACTTTGCTGAAAAATATAGAGTAAAGCCCATTTCGCTTACTGATGACGCAAAAGAAACCCTATTACAATACAGATTTCCGGGTAATATTAGGCAGTTAAAAAACCTCACAGAACAGATATCGGTATTATCTACTGACGAAAAATTAATAGATAAAGAAACATTAATTAAATATTTACCTCAAGATGGTCAAAGGCTTCCGGCTTTATATCAAGATCCTTCTGACAGTTCACAGGGCATTTCGGAACGAGATTTGTTATACAAGATTTTGTTCGATATGAAAAAGGACATGAATGACCTGAAGAAATTTGTGTTAGAAGCACTTCAAAACGAAGGCTCTGCAACTCAAATTATTGAAGATCATAGCGAGCTTTTTGAAGATTTAGATAATAATAGTCTAACCCATAATAGCTCTGCCAACATACCGGACGAACCCGTTTTGCTTAACATCAAAAATTCTGATTTAGACAGTTCTTTCAGTCATACAAGTAGTGATATAGAAGATATCACGCATGAAACTGAAGATGACGATTCTCTTTCTTTAGAAAAAAAGGAAAAAGAACTTATCATCAAGGCACTAAGAAAGAATAACAATAAGCGAAAATATGCCGCTAAAGATTTGGGTATCTCGGAACGAACCCTTTACCGAAAAATAAAACAATACGAACTTGAAGACCTTTAAGTCATTAAAATCACTGCTATTAGTATTGCCAGTAGCATTACTTACAGCTTGTGGTGTTTACTCTTTTACAGGAGTGGCTATTACTGCAGAAACCATCTCCATCCAAATGTTTTATAACGATGCAGAAGGTGGGCCTCCAGATATGAGCCAGACTTTCACCAACAAACTGAAGGATTATTATCTTTCTAATACCAATTTAGGTTTAGTTGATGAAGATGGAGAATTGCAATTAGAGGGTACCATTACCGGATACAGACTCTCTCCTATTGCCCCTACTGCAGTAAACAACGATAGTTTTACAGGTAACACTTCGGCCCTAACAAGGCTTACCATTACCGTACAAGCTACCTATGTAAATACTACTGATGATCAATTTGATTTCGAAAACAAAACATTCTCCTTCTACAAGGATTTTGACAGTGACCAAAACCTTACAACCATTGAAGCTGAGCTACTTGACGAAATTTTTGATCAGATTATTTTAGATATATTCAATGCCTCGGTTGCCAATTGGTAAAATTAATTATATTTTTACTCACTAAGTTAGAGTCAAAGTCATCAAACTAAGCTACTTTGAATAAAAACAAATTCATTCATTTACTCAGAAACTATCACAATATTCCTACAGAAGAAAGGAATAAGCTGCACGATTTAGTGAAAGACTATCCGTATAGCCAGATGCTTCATGTATTGCTATCAAAGGCACACCATGATGCGAATACCGTTATAGCTTCGGAAACCTTGCACTATGCTGCTTTGTATATTGCTGATCGTACTGTTTTAAAAAGAGTAATTGAAAATGACTCTTCACCTTACACCCCGCTAGAAGCTGAAAACGAGACTGATAGTGCTTATGACGAGCAAGAATCACCCGTTACTGAAATACCCCCTCAAGAAGACAATACTTTCATTACTGTACTTCCTGATGAGTCACCTATAAGCAACGAGATACTTGCTGACTTAGAGGCATTAAAACAAAGTAAGGCTTCGTACTTAGAATGGGAGGAAGAGCACAAAGAAGCTAAGAATGAAAAAACAGAGATAGAAGAAACATTAGCAGAAGAAGAAGTTAAACCCGCCCCAAAAAAGCGGGTAACAAAAGCTAAAACCACTGCTAAGAAAACTACTACAAGAAAAAAGACCACTGCCAAAACAAAAGCAGCGGATAAAGAAAAAACTACTGCTAAAGCAAAAGCAGCAGGAGCTACAAAAAAAGTAACTCGCAAAAAAACAACTGCAAAAAAGAGCAAAGCTAGCACGCCCGAAAGTGAGGAAGACCTCCAAAAAAAAGAGCAAAAAAGAAAAATTCAGGCAGAGCAAAATAAAATTATAGATGAATTCATCATCGCTGACCCTAGCATAAAAGGAAAGGTAGCTAATAGCGGTGAAGATCAGTCAGATTTGTCTCAAGGAAGCACTCAATTTAATGAAGAGTTAGTTTCTGAAAACCTTGCTAAAATACTTATTAACCAAGGTAAGAAAGATAAAGCGATAGACATTTATAAGAAATTAATTTGGAAATTTCCGCAAAAAAAAGCTTACTTTGCGTCCTGTATAGAAGAACTGAAAAATTAACTGAGTCAAACAATGTTTATATTAGTATTAAGTTTAATTATTCTGGCTTGTGTATTACTAATCTTAGTAGTATTAGCTCAAAACTCTAAAGGAGGAGGTCTTACTAGCCAATTTGGCGGATCTGGAGCCAGTAACATGATCGGTGTAAAGAAAACCGGTGATTTATTAGAGAAATTAACATGGAGCTTTGCAATTGCTATTTTTGTTTTGACTCTTTCTACAAAATTCTTAATTGATACAAACCAACGACCTGCTGACGAATTCAGAGATAGAGCTGAAGAGCAAGGAGGAACTGCATTACCTACTATCGATACTGATGCTAGCGATGCTGGAACAACTGAAGAATTAGATCTTACTGACTCGGCTCAGTAATTTTAATAGACAACATCAATGAAAGGCTTTTGAAATTCAAAAGCCTTTTTTTATGCCCTTTTTAAAATGTATTGTACCAATATTCGTTTTGCAATGGGCTCTATAGTTGAAGCAAATGGAAAAGACTGTTTGGTCTGAATTAAAAATGTAGCAGGGTTTGGCAGCTCCTTAAATCTCCTAATCAATTCTAGTTTTATACCCTCATATGTAGTGCCTACCCCCTTACTTACCTCATCTATATAAGTAGTATTAATGGCTCTAAAATTATCTGGCCCACTATGCACCACCTGAATTGAATAACGAAATAATTTCACCTTCTTCTTTGCCGTTTTTTTAATGAACACATAACCTTCGTCAGTATATAATGGCATTAAGCCAATAGGTATTAACTCACACTGGCTCTCTACATATTCGTATATCTCTTTACCTTCATATAAGTGCGATTGTAATAAGGGCTTAGCAAACTCAACAATCTCCTTTAGCTCAGACATTATTTCACTATCCTCGCTAATTTGCTTATAGGTCAACTTAAAATCATTAAGATCTATGCCATCTACCTCTTTAGGGAAATGCCCCTGCATCAACTGCTTATTCTTCTCAAACAACAAAAGATTATTATAATGATGCACGAGCTCGCCAAGAAAAGGGTAAAGCCTCCGATCACTAAACGACTCTTTGACAGTTTGCAAATATGACAGCAATACGTACTTTTTGTATTCAAAGTCTATAAGACCTTGCGTTAACCAGTCATCATTTAATTTATTCATTTTCCCATTCATTTAATTAAATAAAATAGCAAAAATTACAATTCATGTCAACTCAGTCATAATGTCACCCTTCTTCCACCTCCGTCCTGTCATGTTTCTGACACGTTAGAGCCTATTTTAATGTGAAACTCTGCAAAAATGTCGCTAAATATTTAGGTGAAATGATTGGCATAAAACGTGCAATAGCAGACTACAGAAAACAGATATAAAAGTTTTAAACAAAAATCTATAACGAAAATGTCAAAAGTAAATATTCAACCTCTTGCGGACAGAGTTTTAGTAGAAGCTGCTGCTGCTGAAGAAAAAACGGCATCTGGCATCATCATTCCTGACACAGCAAAAGAAAAGCCTCAAAAAGGTAAAGTTATAGCTGTAGGTAACGGAAAGAAAGATGAGCCTTTGACTGTAAAAGAAGGTGATGAGGTTCTTTACGGTAAGTACGCTGGTACAGAGATTACTGTTGACGGTAAGGAATATCTCATAATGAGAGAATCTGACATCTTTGCAATTGTTTAATTACTCTATAATAAGAGACTAACTAATTTCATTCAGACTTAAAAAATTAGAATATAATGGCTAAAGAAATATCATTCAATACTGAAGCGAGAGAAAAACTTAAGAAAGGAGTAGACGCACTTTCTAACGCTGTAAAGGTTACTTTAGGACCTAAAGGTAGAAACGTAATTTTAGATAAGAAATTCGGAGCGCCAACAGTTACAAAAGACGGTGTATCTGTTGCTAAAGACATCGAATTAGAAGATCCTATTGAAAACATGGGCGCTCAATTGGTAAAAGAAGTAGCTTCAAAAACAGCTGATGATGCTGGTGATGGTACTACTACTGCTACTGTTTTGGCTCAGGCTATCTTCGGTCACGGTATTAAAAACGTAGCGGCTGGAGCTAACCCAATGGATCTTAAAAGAGGTATTGATAAGGCTGTAACTGCTGTTGTTGAGAACTTAAGATCTCAATCAAAAACTATCAATTCTTCTAACGAAATTGCTCAAGTAGGTACTATCTCTGCTAACAACGATTCTGAAATCGGTAAAATGATTGCAGATGCAATGGAAAAAGTAGGTAAAGATGGTGTAATTACTGTTGAAGAAGCTAAAGGTACAGAAACTGAAGTTAAAACTGTAGAAGGTATGCAGTTTGACAGAGGATACCTTTCTCCTTACTTTGTGACTAACACAGAGAAGATGGAAGCTGAGTTAGACAACCCTTACATCCTTATCTACGATAAGAAAATCTCTGCAATGAAGGAATTATTACCAGTACTTGAAGCTGCTGCTCAAACAGGTAAACCTTTATTAATCATTGCTGAAGATGTAGACGGTGAAGCTTTAGCTACTTTAGTAGTAAACAAAATCAGAGGTGCGTTGAAAATCGCTGCTGTTAAAGCTCCTGGTTTCGGTGATAGAAGAAAAGCTATGCTTGAAGACATCGCTGTTTTAACTGGCGGAACAGTAATTTCTGAAGAAAGAGGTTATAAATTAGAAAGTGCTACTTTAGAATATTTAGGTACTGCTGAAAAAATCAACATCGATAAAGATAACACTACTATCGTTAACGGTGCTGGTCAGGCTGAGGAAATCGAAGCGAGAGTAAACCAAATTAAGCAGCAAATCGAAAACACTACTTCTGACTACGATAAGGAAAAATTACAAGAAAGATTAGCTAAGCTTTCTGGTGGTGTGGCTATCCTTTATGTAGGTGCTGCTACTGAAGTAGAAATGAAAGAAATTAAAGATAGAGTTGATGATGCTTTACACGCAACTAGAGCTGCCGTACAAGAAGGTGTAGTAGCTGGTGGTGGTGTAGCGCTTATCAGAGCTATTGATGCGTTAGAAAGCATTGAGACTGACAATGAAGACCAAGCTACTGGTGTTAACATTATCAGACTCGCTATCGAAGCTCCTTTAAGAACTATTGCAGCTAACGCTGGACAAGAAGGTTCTGTGATCGTTCAAAAGATCAGAGAAGGAAAAGATGATTTCGGTTATAACGCAAGAGATAACAAATACGAAAACTTAATTAAGGCTGGTGTAATCGATCCTACAAAAGTAACGAGATTAGCATTAGAAAATGCTTCTTCTATTGCAGGGTTGTTATTAACTACTGAGGCTGTAGTTGCTGATATTCCTGAAGAGGATAAAGGACCTGCTATGCCTGCCGGTGGTGGCATGCCTGGAATGATGTAATAAGAACATCATCTGATAGTAATAAAAAAGGGAAGTTGAATTCAACTTCCCTTTTTTATTATGTTAATGACCAAAAAAACATGGTAGCTAAACAACTACCAGATTAATCGGAATATTTACTATTTTTCTAAAATCTTCTCCAGACTCCATCATATCCTCGTCATCTTCTTCATAATGCCAATTCACCTCCACCTTATTCGATTTAGAGACCTTTTCAAGTACTTTTAGTATCTCAACCAAGCATTTAGACGAGCTGGTATTAAAGTACTCCAAATTGATGTTTAAAATCGTTTCGGCACTAGGTTGCTTAATATACTTATCAAGCCACTCTAACACGGGCTTATAGAAATCAATAGAGTTCTCAGGAATGGAACGACCAGTGATTTCGAAAATACCATTGGTCCCATTAAAAAAGATTCTTGGTGTTTTGGGAGTTCTTACTAAAGAATAATTATTCATTTCAGCTCTTATAACATCTGAATTGTCCATCTGAAATTAATCAATTAAAAAAAGGAAATGTTACTTCAAGGGTAAAACGTGAAAAGCCGTCAGTTACGGTACTAAATTTGTAATTCAATTTACAACCTGACTTTCTCACCAATTGGATAAATCCTAGGCCAGCACCACCGCTTTTGCTAGAACTACCTATTTCTAAAACCCCTCTATACAATTCATCTAATTCCAGTTCATCTAAGGCATTCACCATTTCTATTCTGGACCTAACACTAGATATATCGTTTGTATGAATATAGTTAGTGGTAGACAGCTTATATGAACCATTAGAATCATGCAATACAGTAAATATAGCACTCTTATAATTGAGCCCTAATGTTTTAATATAATTAAATGTATTCTGAGTAAGTTCTATTGCGAGATTGAATAATTTTCTTCGCACAACTTTAGCGGTAACCTTGTTATTTAATATATCTTCAAAAGTTATCAGGATATCATCCAAATTTTCATTCTGCCATTCTCCCTGATATTGATATATCACATCTTTCTGTCCTACGCGAAAGCTTTCGTTAATATTTGAAGTTGAAGTCACTTTTTAATTCAATCAATTATAAGGTTTCCCTTTAAAGTAAAACATAATAACCATATAAACCTATATATTGTACAACAATCGTATCTTCCACTATGTTCTGGCAATGTAGGTTTATATGGAAAACTTACATTTAATTACTTCACATCGCCCATCAATTTGCTTATAGGCTTGTAAAGCACAAGTAATAAAACTCCTGAAGCCACTGTAGTAATAACGATCATCATAAATTGATCTGGCATTTGACGCAATGCATCTTCGCCATCACCAGAAATTTCACCTCCTATCCTACCGGCTATCAAATTTCCAAGCGATACAGACATGAACCATATCCCCATCATCTGACTATAAAATTTCTTAGGTGCTAGTTTAGTTGTCAAACTTAATCCCACAGGACTTAAACTAAGCTCTCCAAAAGTGTGGAACATATAGGTTAAGATTAACCATCCAGGTGCAGCGAGTTCTCCAGAAACAGCCACCTTTGCAGCAAATACCATTATTAAAAACCCAACTCCTAGTAAAATAAGACCAAACGCAAATTTTACAGGACTACTAGGTTCTAAATTTCTTTTGGCTAACCATATCCACATAGAGGCAAATACTGGTGCCAAGATTACTAAAAACATTGGATTGATAGCTTGGAATACACCTGCAGCTATTTCAATACCAAAAATATGTCTGTCCGTAAATCTATCAGCGAATATATTTAATGTAGAACCTGCCTGCTCAAAACCTGACCAGAACATAGCTGAGAATATGAATACAACACCAATGGCGATCACCTTCTTTTTATCAGCGCCTTCTAAACCACCTAGAAGAAGAACATATCCTAAGAATAAAAAGGCTACTAGCACTATTACTACCCCTGAGAAATCAGCTAAGAAGATAGCGTCTATAGGAATAATATTAAGGAAAGAAAGCGTTAAAAACCCAATAATTGCTAAAACAACTACTCTCAACCACTTCACCAAATTGGTATGCCCTGCTACTTCTTCAGGTGTGGTAACTACAGGGGAATCTCCGATTCCATCTAAAAACTTTTCCGTAGCTCTGTATTGAATTAAACCAAATACCATAAATAAACCTGCTGCAGCAAAACCTAAATGCCAGTTAACAAATTCACCCAATGGACTTGTCACTAATGGTGCCACTAAAGCTCCTAAGTTAATACCAGAATAAAAGATAGAAAAACCAGCATCTCTTCTTGCTCCAGAGTCATTAACATATAATGAACCTACCATAGAGCTAACATTAGGTTTTAATAATCCTGTTCCTACGCATATTAATATTAAACCTAAAAAGAAAGGTACAGTATCCATTTGGGTAACACCTTCACTACCCATACCAGCAAGGTCTAATAAACCCGGTATAGCCATAGTAAAATGTCCTAAAGCAATGATAATACCTCCATACCAAACGGCCTTTTTCAAACCAAAAAGCCTGTCGGCAAGCCAACCTCCGGGCAGTGCCAAGATATAAACACCCATAACATAAAGGCCATATATAGCTCCAGATGTTTTATCATCAAAGCCTAAACCTCCTTCTGCTACCGATTTAATCATAAATAGCATTAAAAGCGCACGCATACCGTAGTAGCTAAAGCGCTCAAACATTTCAGTGAAAAATAGCGTTGCTAATCCTCTTGGATGCCCCAAAAACGTTTTAGACATATATTACAATTTCTTTTTATTAAACAAAATACCGATAAAACTACCATTGTTAAGTTAGATAAGCAAATTATCAGGATTAAACACAATTCATTATAAATGAGATAATAAAAATTACTGCAAACGATTTAAATTTTCAAAAAAGGTTCTTCTTAGCCTTTTTAATTTCCTACATTTACATAAATCTTATTAAAACCTCAGTATTTAAAACTCTACTTGAAAAGAATGCAAGAAATAGGCTTAAAATCGCAGGTCAAAGGCATTAACTTTTATGGAATAAAAAATGCCAATAAAATTTTCTGGAATCAAACTCCGGCAGAATTAGTAGAAATAGCACTAGCGAACAATGAAGGTCAATTGGCCGATAATGGTTCATTAATGTGTGATACAGGTAAATTCACGGGGCGCTCTCCTAAAGACCGATTTATTGTAAAAGATGATATTACAAAGGACAAGGTATGGTGGGGAGATATCAACATTCCTTTTGACGCGGATAAGTTCGACATCATTTACGAAAAAATGATTAAAAACTTAGAAGGAAGAGACTTATACGTAAGAGATGCCTATGCAGGTGCAGACAAAACGTACAGACTAAATCTACGGGTAATAAACACAAAGGCATGGCACAACCTATTCTGCCATAACATGTTTTTACGTCCAGAAGAATATAAATTAGAAAGTTTCGACCCTAACTTTACTATTCTTTGCGACCCGGATTTTAAAGCTGATCCTAATACTGATGGTACTAGGCAAGATAATTTTGCAGTTATTAATTTCACTAAAAGGATGATATTAATAGGTGGGACGGGCTATGCCGGAGAAATGAAAAAAGGAATTTTCTCAGTACTGAACTTCTTATTGCCAACAGAAAATAAGGTTTTGCCTATGCACTGCTCTGCAAACATTGGCAAAGAAACCTTAGATACAGCCATATTCTTCGGTCTCTCGGGTACAGGAAAAACAACATTGAGTGCTGATGAAAACAGGGGACTAATTGGTGATGATGAACATGCCTGGACTGACAAAAATGTATTCAACTTTGAAGGTGGTTGCTACGCTAAAGTAATAGACCTGACAAGAGACAAGGAACCTGAAATATTTGATGCCATAAAATTTGGCGCTATAGTGGAGAATACTCGCTTTATCCCTGGCTCACGAAGAATTGATTACACTAATACTTCGGTTACTGAAAACACAAGGACTGCCTACCCAATATATCATATAGCAAATTCAGTAGAACCTTCAGTAGGTGGTATACCTCAAAATATATTTTTCCTTACCTGTGATGCTTACGGAGTATTACCTCCAATTTCTAAGCTCAATAAGGCTCAAGCTATGTACCACTTTATATCTGGCTACACAGCGAAAGTAGCAGGAACGGAAGCTGGTATTACCGAGCCACAGACTGTATTCAGTGCGTGTTTTGGAGCACCATTTTTACCTCTTCACCCAACGGAATATGCTGAGATGCTTGGAGAAAAAATGGAGAAGTATGATGTTAATGTATGGTTAGTAAACACCGGCTGGACTGGTGGGCCATATGGCATAGGCAGCCGTATGAAATTGAAGTACACCAGAGCCATGATTACTGCTGCATTAGATGGATCATTGGCCAATGCAGGATACAGAAAACATTCTATTTTTCATTTTGAAATACCTGCTGTATGCCCTAATGTACCTTCAAAAGTCTTAAGCCCAAGAGAAACTTGGCAAAACGATGAAGGTTACTACGATAAGGCAAATCATTTAGCCAGTTCATTCATAGAGAATTTCAAGAAATTTGAAGACTATGCTAGTGAAGAAATTATGAGTGCTTCGCCTGTACAAAACTTCGAATTCCAATCCAAATAAAGTTGTCGTCATAAAAGGGGAGCGTAGTCGGCTCCCTTTTTACTTACTTTTATCCAAAAATTGTAAATGATTACTTACAGCCCTGATTTCCCCGTAAGTAATTTCATCTCTTAAGTTTTCCTTTACGGCTTTCAATCCTGTGCTTCCGTGAGTTACTAATGCCGTTTTGATTTCATCATATAATTTATCAGAAATTAATGTATTTACTTCAAGCTCTCCTGATAATATTGCTTGATTGAGATGCCCTTCAATAGTACTAATTGCCAATTCGCGTTCTTCAGCTATCATGTTTAGATTCTTACCTGATTTAAAAAGCTCCAAAGTTAAAAGATAAGAAGTACCCTTACTTTCACTCTTCTTGGTTTTCCTTGCTATGCGCGCACCTTTGAGCAAATCAGTTTTCATGCCATTGGACTTCGCATAATCCACAATAGCAGCGATAAATGCCTCTCCATACTTTTGGATCTTTACTTCGCCAAACCCTGATATTTTAACAAGATTATCTTTAGAGGTAGGTAAGTAACTGGCTAACTCCGCCAAAGAAGCATCCGAAAGTATTATATAAGCAGGCAAATTATCTCTCTGAGCGAATTGATACCTTACGCTTTTTAGCTTTTCAAACAAACCTTTATCATAACTAAGGTCCGTTACAGAATGAGGCTCACTGAGCAGTGCCTTTGCAGGTTCGGCCAAGGACATCGTTCTTTTTTCCAACAGAAAACTTCTTCCCTCCTCAGTACATGTCAATATGGGATATTGGCCTGTTGAAAGTGCTAACAATCCTTCATGAATAATCTCTTTAAAGTAATGGTTCCAGTCTGCCTTAGACAAATCTTTCCCAACACCATATGTCTTTATTGACTTATGCTCAGGCTTAATTTTAGCAGAATTTGAACCTCTTAAAAAATCAATTACAAAAGATTGGCCATACCTCTCCCCTAGCCTAATTACCGCAGATAGGGCCTTCTGCACTATAACAGTAGCATCCGCTCGCTCAGCATTACGCAAACAAACATCACAGTTATTGCAATGATCATCGTAGTCTTCATTAAAATAGTTGAGCAGGTATTTTCTCCTACACGTCCTTAAGTCGGCATATTCTGCCATCTTTTTTAGCTTAGTACGGTTGAGTCCCGTTAGCTCATCATTACCATCAACTGCAACAAAGCTTTCCAATTTCATCACATCACTATAGCTATAAAACAACAGTGCTTCACTAGCTAACCCATCGCGCCCCGCCCTACCAGTTTCCTGATAGTAGCCTTCTATATTTTTAGGTAAATCCATATGAACTACAAAGCGAACATTAGATTTATCAATGCCCATTCCAAATGCTACGGTGGCTACTATTATCTTTACTTCATCTCTAACAAATAGTTCTTGATTCTGGGCTTTAATATCATTACTTAACCCAGCATGATATGGTCTAGCATTATAACCATCATCATTAAGCCGCTGAGCAATAGACTCCGTTGATGCTCGTGACAATGTATATATTACGCCAGCCTCATCAGTATGTAGATCTAGGAAATTCAATAACTGATCATAACTCTTTTGCTTAGGCAGCACTGTATATTTTATATTCTCTCTGTTAAAAGAAGAGAGAAACGTTCGTCCTGTTCTTAGTTTAAGTTGCTTAAGAATATCTTTACGAGTATGCTCATCGGCCGTGGCTGTAAGTGCCAACATCGGCACATCATTAAACTCAGCCTTCATCTCACCAAGCATAGCATACTCCGGCCTAAAATCATGCCCCCATTGGCTTATACAATGAGCTTCATCAATAGCAATAAAGGATATTTGAACAGATTTTAAAAAAGAAATGAAATCCGACTGCTTACCCACAAGCCTTTCGGGGGCTAGGTAAAGCATTTTAATTTCACCATTTTTCACCTGTTTAAAAACTTCTGATTGTTGATCTACAGAAAGTGTTGAATTAAGGTAAGCGGCAGATATACCATTGACTTTAAGTGCATCTACCTGATCTTTCATTAAAGCTATGAGAGGGGAGATAACTACGGTTAGCCCTTCGAAGATCAATGCAGGAATTTGGTAACAAAGAGATTTACCGCCTCCGGTTGGCATCAGCACTAAGGCATCTTTACCTCCTAAGACGTAATCAATAATTTCGCTCTGCTGACCACGAAATTCGGAGTATCCAAAATACTGATTTAAGACGTGTAAAGGGGTAGGCTTCTTCATGGTTCAAATTAAACCAATAATGAGCTGAATTGCACAGTCATTATAAGAAGAAACCTACCCCTAAATATTATTAAAGACTATAATCTTTTATCCTCCAAAAAGTGCACCTGCAATGGTAGCGGTCATCATAGTGGCCAGTGTGGCAGCAAATAATGCACGCATACCCAAACGAGAAAGGTCACCCTGACGATTAGGAGCCATTCCTCCAATACCTCCAATCTGAATAGCTATAGAACTAAAATTAGCAAAACCACATAGCGCATAAGTTGCTATTACTATTGACTTCTGGCTAAGTTCACCAGCACTTTTCATGTGTGCCAAATCCAGATAGGCTACAAATTCATTTATTACTACTTTTTGGCCCAGCAAACTACCCACACGGATGGTTTCTGACCATTCTACCCCCATTATAAAGGCAAAAACACGAAATATTTGTCCTAGGATATATTCTAAAGAAAATCCCTTAAAAGTCCCTCCTGTACTAGAAACAACAAATTCGTTAAGACCAGTAATATCACCTATACCATCTACCAAAACCCAGTTAACTGCATATATTACAGCTATAAAAGCCAACAACATCCCTGCAATATTAATAGCCAGACCAACACCATCAGAAGCACCTTTAGCAAGGGCATCAATAAGGTTGACTCCCATACTATCTTTATTAACTCTCAAATGAGTATCAATCTCATCGGGTCTTTCCTCTGGCATAATTATCTTCGAAAGTACAATAGCCGCAGGAGCATTCATTATTGAAGCACTTAACAGATATGCAGCGTACTTCGCTCGTTCAACGGGGTCATCACCTCCTAAAAATGCCACATAACCGGCAAGTACACCTCCAGCAATGGTAGCCATACCTCCTGTCATTAGACACATTAACTCTGAGGTGGTCATATTTTTAACAAATGGCCTTACCAACAAAGGAGCTTCTGTTTGTCCTAAAAAGATATTACCAGCTGCAGAGAGGCTTTCAGCCCCTGAAAGACGCATAGTTTTTGACATTATCCAGGCAATAGCAAAAACAATTTTTTGTAATACACCCAGGTAGTATAACCCTGCTGATACGGTAGAAAAGAAAATAACGGTAGGTAATACTTGAAAGGCAAAAATAAACCCGAATTTATCGGCTTTAACCAAATCTCCAAATAGAAATTCAGCCCCATCATTGGCAAATCCTAAGAATAATACAAATTTACCACTAATCCAATCGAAGCCATCTGCTACGAATCCTACTTTAGTAATTAATAAGGCGAATATCAGTTGAAGTAAAACGCCAATCCCTACTAACCTCCAGTCAATCGCTTTTTTGTTCTTTGAAAAAGCAAAGGCAATGCCTATTAACAGCACTAGCCCAATTAGTCCTCTTAAATAATCCATTTAGTTAAAGCACATAAAAAGGTCTTCCTTAAAAGGAAGACCTCCATAGAAATATTAAAAAAATTAGTTTCTTCTGCTCAATTCATCTCTGATTTTCGCTGCTTTCTCGTAATCCTCTTTATCGATAGCATCATCAAGCAGCTCATTCAGTTTATCTACTGAAAAGTCTTTTAAATCATCCCCTTCAGCTTTTGCAGTTTTTTTCTTAGCAGAAGATTTGATTTCGCTTTTTATTTCAGCGATATCATCTTCATTTTCATCCGTTAAAACAATTCCGGCTTCTGCTAATATTGATTCGTATGTATATATAGGAGAATCAAACCTTAGGCCTATTGCAATAGCGTCAGAGGGTCTGGCATCTATTTCAATTTCTTTACCATCATTACTACAAATAATTTTGGCAAAGAATACACCTTCTTTTAAGTCTGATATTATAATCTCTTCCACTTTATACCCAAAACCTTGAGCAAAAGACTTAAACAAGTCGTGAGTCATAGGTCTATTAGGAATGATTTTCTCTATCTCAATAGCTATAGCCTGAGCTTCAAACATTCCTATTATAATGGGTAATCTTCTGGTTCCCTCAGTCTCCCCTAATACCAGTGCAAAAGATCCTGATTGCGACTGACTGGAAGATAATCCTAATATTTCTAATTTTATCTTATCCACTAATTACTTGGCTGCTCTTAATGCTTCAGTTAATTTAGGTACTACTTCAAAGGCATCTCCTACTATACCGTAGTCAGCTGCTTTAAAGAAAGGTGCTTCCGGATCTTTATTAATAACAACAATATATTTAGATGAGTTAACTCCAGCTAAATGTTGAATAGCTCCAGAAATACCTATGGCAATATATAATTGAGGGCTAACTTTCACCCCTGTTTGTCCTACGTGTTCGTGATGAGGTCTCCAATCCATATCAGAAACTGGTTTACTACATCCTGTAGCTGCACCTAGTTCTTTTGCCAGCTCCTCTACCATACCCCAGTTTTCAGGCCCTTTAAGTCCTCTACCTCCTGATACCACTATTTCTGCTTCTGGGAGTAAAACCTCTCCTTCAGCTTTATCTACCTTAGTGATCTTCGCATTAAAATCATCTGCACCAGCCTCTGGACTGAATTTTTCGACAGTAGCTGTACCATCACCTTCTACTATTTCAGCGGCATTTTTCTTAATGGCTAAAATCTTTTTGTCTTTAGTAAGCTCTACATTGGCAAATGCTTTACCGGTGTAAATGCTTCTTTTTACTTTAAAACCAGCAGAAGTATCTGGTAATGCTGTAACGTTTGACACTAAGCTGGCATCTTGCTTAATAGCTACTCTTGCAGAAACTGGGTTTCCTAATGATGAGTTAGCTAAAACTAGCACATTAGCACCGGCATTATCCATAGCAGCACTTATGATAGTAGCATATGCCTGAATTACACCTTGATTTAATTTTTCGTCATCAGCATGTAACACTTTCGATGCTCCATACTTTCCTAATGACTCTAATTCAGCTTGATCTATATTATTTCCAAGTGCAAGTGCGATCACATCTTCGCCCATAGCTTTAGCATAAGCTACTGCTTCTATAGATGTTTTCTTTATTTGCCCTTCTGCACTTTCTACAAATACTAAAATTGACATATTTAATTTCTTTAGTTAGGGTGAAGAGATTTAATTAAATTACCTTGGCTTCGTTTTTCAACAAGTTTACCAGCTCTGATACGTTATCCGCATCAATCATTTTCACATCTCCTTTTGCTGGTGGTAATTCAAACTTTTCTAAAGTAGTACTGGTAGCACTCTCTGAAGGCTCCACTACATTTAAAGGTTTAGTTCTGGCAGACATAATACCTCTCATATTAGGTATTTTCCACTCTGCTATGGGCTCTTGACACCCCGCAACAAATGGAAGCTTCACTTCCAAATATTCTTTACCTCCTTCAATCTCTCGGGCCATTTTAGCCACATCTCCATCTATATCTAAAGTCATAACGGGCGATATGGACGGTAGTCCTAGTAACTCACCTACCATTCCGTGAACCATTCCTCCATTAAAGTCTATTGACTCTCTACCCATTAGAATTAAATCATAACTTCCATCCTTAGCTACGTTAGCAATTTCTTTAGCTACAAAGAACGAATCTGTAGGTTCAGCATTCACTCTTATAGCATCGTCAGCTCCAATAGCCAAAGCTTTTCTTATTGTAGGCTCTGTTTCGGCAGTACCTACATTTAAAACGGTAATAGAACCACCACTTTGCTCTTTAAGCTCTACTGCTCTTGCAAGAGCATAATCATCGTAGGGTCCAATTATAAACTGTACACCATTAGCATCAAACTTAGTATCACCATCAGTGAAAGAGATACGAGAAGTTGTGTCTGGCACGTGCGTAATACAAACTAATATTTTCATTTATTCTGAGGTCTATTTATATACTTCGTAATTATCGTACTAAGTTTGCAGCGAAGATAACGAATAATGAAGCAAATAAAAATTGAATTAAAATGAATTCTCCACGTATAAAGCAACTGCTTAAGTTTTTAGAAGAAGACCCAAATGATGCCTTCACACTTTATGCACTCGCTACAGAATACAAAGAAACCAGCCCTGAAAAAGCCATGGAATACTTCGATATTCTATTAGAAAACCATCCCGATTATTTGCCCACTTATTACCATGCTGCAAAACTCTACCTTGCTTTCGAAGAAAGAAACAAGGCAGAAGGCATTTTTGTTAAAGGTATTAGCATTGCCAAAACGCAAAACAACGCATTACTGCTTAGAGAGCTTCAAAACGCCTATAATGAAATGCTTTTTGAAGACGATTAATTAAGCATTAAAATTTAATAACGACTTTTCCAGTCTTAAATGGCTGGGCGATATCATCAAAAGCGGATTCGATATAGTCAAATGGTCTTACTGAATCTAATAATGGCTTCACCTTTTTATCTGAGACAAACTGCAGCATATCTACAAACTCTTGGTCGTTACCCATAGTAGAACCTTGCAAGGTTATTTGATTCCAGAACATACGGTATAAATCTACTGAATTGGGTAAGCCATTAGTAGCTCCATAAAAGACAATGCGACCACCTCCACGCATTATTTTGATAAATTTATTGATTTGATCTCCACCGGCACTATCAATTACCACATCAAAACCTCCTTTTGTCTGCCATGGGTTTTTATGCCAGTTGGGCAATTTATAATTGAATGCGCCTGCAGCCCCCATATTCATGGCAAGGTCTAGCTTTTCTTGTTTACCGGAGGTAACAAATACATGAGCGCCCGCAGCTAAGGCAAACTGGAATGCGTATTGTGCCACGCCTCCACCAAAACCAGAAATTAAAACATTATCTCCTTCTTTGATTTTACCATGGTAGAAGCATGCTCTATATGCTGTGAGTCCCGCCAGTGGTAGCGCAGCAGCTTCTTCAATAGTAAGATGGGGAGGTATTTCATGTATCCTATCTTGGCCAATAGCTAAATATTCTGAAAAAGTGCCATGAGAAGGCATTCCTAATATTGAATATTCTCTTGACTGCACCTTAGGATCATCCCCCCAATTACGGTTGGGGTTAATCATCACATGCTTTCCTTTCCAGCTTTTCTTTATATCGCTACCAACTTCTATTACCTCTCCTACGCCATCTGCACCCAGCACAGCATTCAAATGAATATCTGGGTATTTACCCTCCCGTATAAACTGGTCACGTTTATTGAGCGCCACTGCTTTCATTTGCAACAACACTTCCTTGGGGCCTGGTTTGGGTTTTTCCATATCTACTATGGCTATTTGCCCCGGCCCTTTTAAAACTAATGCTTTCATTTGCATTTTATTTTTAATTACAACTCCTAGGTTAGCCGAGTAAACTGATATCACCCGTTATGGTTTTAACCTAGTTCTATATAACTAAAGATAAAAAAAGCTGTTCATTTTGTAATGAACAGCTCAGAAAGTTTATAAATATTTTTAGAAAACGCTCTTATTTAGAATGGTGCATCCTGATCATCAGGGCCTGGTGCATAACCAAAGCCTGAAGCGCCCGACTGCTGTCCGCCATTGCTATCTTCATTTAGCCTACTACCTAAAGTAATAGTACCCGAAGTATCGTTAAACTCGGATGGAATAGCGCTTCCTCCAGGAAACTCATTACCTGCAAAGCCCGGGGTATCCAAATCACAGAACTTGGTAAATTTACCGATAAACTTAAGCGGCACATTTTCTAATGAACCATTACGGTGTTTAGCTATAATCACCTCTCCCACTCCATTAGTTGGCATACCGTTTTCATCTTCTGTAATACCATAGTATTCTGGTCTATAAAGGAACATTACCATATCGGCATCCTGCTCTATTGATCCTGATTCCCTCAAATCGGAAAGCTGTGGTCTCTTATCTCCACCCCTGGTCTCCACGGCCCTACTTAACTGAGAAAGTGCAATTACCGGCACGTTTAATTCTTTAGCAATACCTTTCAAGGCCCGTGAAATCGATGCAATCTCCTGTTCACGGTTACCTCCACCTTTACCAGAGTCTCCACTCATAAGCTGCAGGTAATCTATAATGATAATTTGAATATCGTGCTGAGCTTTTAGACGTCTACATTTCGCCCTCATTTCCAGAATAGAAAGCCCGGGAGTATCATCAATGTAAATAGGTGCATTACTTAACTTATTGGTCTTATGTATCAGCTGTTGCCATTCATAATCAGCAAGACTACCCTTTTTAATCTTTTCACTTTCTAGTTCTGCTTCCGCAGAGATAAGCCTGTTTACAAGCTGAACGGACGACATCTCAAGTGAAAATATGGCTGCTCCTTGGTTAAAGTCTACCGCGGCATTTCGCAAACAAGAAAGCACGAAGGCAGTTTTACCCATCGCAGGACGAGCCGCAATAATAACCAAATCGGACCGCTGCCAACCAGAGGTAACTCTATCCAAAGCTGACATACCACTGGGCACTCCTGTTAATCCATCGGTATGATTCTTCCTCTCCTCTAACTCTTGAATAGCCTGAGCCATGAGGGAGCGCATATTATCGTAGTTTTTACGAATGTTGGCTTCCGAGATTTCGAATAGCGACCTTTCCGTTTTATCTAATAATTCAAATACATCGGTAGTATCTTCATAGGCATCGTTTTGAATCTCAGAAGACACCCTTATCAAGTCTCTCTTGATAGACATCTCCGTCACCACACGAGCGTGATATTCGATATTGGCTGCCGAACTCACTTTAGACGTCAACTCTGCCAAATAATAGGAACCACCTGCCATCTCCAGCTTGCCATTTTTCCTAAGCTGATTAGCCACCGTCCGCATATCTACGGGCTCCGAATTATTAAACAGTTCTACTATAGCACCATAAATTTCCTTGTGGGCATCTTTGTAAAAACTGTTTGGCCTAAGAATATCAATAACAGTAGTTAAAGCATCTTTCTCAAGCATTAATGCTCCTAAAACGGCTTCCTCTAAATCAACTGCCTGAGGTGGTAGTTTTCCTAAACCCTGAGTCACATCTCTTCCGCCTCTGCCTGTCATAGGCCCCACTCTTAATGCCGTTGATTTTTTTTCCATTTATATTTCTAGTCGATTTAATTACTACTTCTGAATTCAACCTCAAACGTAAAAAGAAAATTACCTTCTACCAATTCCATGTGAATTCTGCAACACTTTTTTTTAGTGTTGATAAAAAGTAAAGTGCACACCCTCCGCTTAGGTTATATATATATGTAGCAAACAGTTTTTCCACACATAAGACTATAGATACTCACAGTAAATAGAATTTAATGTTGAAAACTTAAAGAGTTATCTACATTTTTCTCACTTATCCACACTACTATTCACAACGCTTTAAAACATAAAATCATCTCCGTTTTATAATTTTTATCTTAATTTTGAGCCTTAACCAAAGACCTCATGAAGACAGAATTGCAAAACATTCATTTCATAGCTATTGGCGGAAGCATTATGCATAATCTTGCTATCGCCCTTCATAACAAAGGATATAAGGTAACAGGATCTGACGATGAGATTTTTGAACCGTCTTATAGTAAATTAGAAAAGTATGGCTTGCTGCCTAAAGAAGAAGGATGGAACCCTGAGAATATTACCAGCGAATTAGATGCTGTAATAGTAGGAATGCATGCACGAAAGGACAACCCCGAACTTATAAAGGCGGAAGAGTTAGGTTTAAAAGTATATTCTTTTCCGGATTATATATATGAACAGTCTAAAGATAAACAACGTGTAGTTATTGCAGGTAGCCATGGAAAAACTTCCATTACCTCAATGATAATTCATGTACTCAAACACTTCAATAGAAAATTTGATTTTGCTGTAGGAGCGCAGTTACAAGGCTTCGAAACTATGGTGCAATTGTCTGACGCGCCAGTAATAATAATTGAAGGTGACGAATACCTTACTTCACCGCTAGACCCAACACCAAAATTCTTAAAGTACCATCACCACATTGGTCTGATCAGTGGTATCTCTTGGGATCACATCAACGTTTTCCCTACAGAAGAAAGCTACGTTAGCCAATTCGATCATTTTGCTGATGCTTCTCCCAAGGCAGGTTCTTTAGTGTATTTTGAAGAAGATGCCATGACCTCAGTAATAGGCAAAAAAGAGCGCGAAGATGTGCATGCTATAGGTTACAAAGCACACCCTCACTTTATCGATGGTGGCAAAACATTTCTAACGAGAGATTCACAGCACATCCCCATTAATGTATTTGGCAAGCATAACCTGCAAAATATCAATGGAGCTAAAGAAGTATTGAAGAAAATAGGTATTACAGAAGACCAATTTTATGAGGCAATTCAAAGTTTTCAAGGCCCTGCCAAAAGGCTCGAAATAGTTAAAGAAAACGATAGGTCTTCCGTTTATAAAGATTTTGCTCATGCGCCTTCGAAGGTAAAAGCAACCACGCTGGCTCTCAGAGAGCAATATCCGGAAAGAGAGCTTGTAGCCTGCTTAGAGTTACACACCTTTAGTAGCTTAAATAAAAGTTTCTTGAAACAGTACAAAGGTTCTATGAGTTATTCATACAGGCCCATAGTTTACTTTAACCCTAAAACTATAGAGCATAAAAAACTAGAGCCTATTAGTAAAGAAGATATCATTAGTGCTTTTGATGAAAGACACATAAAAGTATTTACAGAAACCACTGAAATGGTAGAATACTTAAAAGGGCAAGACTGGAAAGACAAAAACTTATTACTAATGTCTTCTGGCAACTTTAATGGCCTAGATTACGAAGCATTAGCTAAAGAACTTTTAGATTAGAATTAGATGAAATTAAACTTAAAAAATCCATTAACATTCTTCGACCTAGAAACCACAGGCACAAATGTGGTTACTGATAGAATCATTGAGATATCGGTGGTTAAGGTTATGCCTAATGGAGAAAATATTATTAAAACTCACAAAATTAATCCTACAGTGCCTATCCCTGCCGAAACAAGCATGATACACGGCATTTATGATGAGGATATAAAAGATGCTCCCACTTTTAAAAGCATAGCCAAGAGTATGGCTAAGTTTTTAGAGGGCTCTGATTTGGCTGGGTTTAACATATTAAAATTTGATGTGCCTTTACTTGTTGAAGAATTTTTGAGAGCAGGTGTAGAATTTGATGTAAGCAAAAGAAAACTTGTAGATGCTCAGAAAATTTTTCATATGATGGAAAAAAGAACACTTTCCGCTGCCTACAAATTTTACTGCAATAAGACATTAGAAGGTGCCCATAGTGCAGAGGCTGATACATTAGCAACTTTAGCAGTATTAGAAGCTCAGGTAGAAAAATATGATGGACAAGAAGTAGTTGATAACTTAGGCAATAAACTGGGAGTAATAGTTAATGATATGCAAACATTGCATGATTTAACTTCTACTAACATGGTGGACCTTGCTGGGCGTATAGTACTTAACGCTGAAGGCATCCCTTGCTTTAACTTTGGTAAGCATCGTAACCGACCAGTAACTCAGGTTTTAGAGAGAGAACCCAACTATTATGAATGGATGATGAGGGGTGATTTCCCACAAGATACTAAGAAAAAGCTAACAGAGATCAAACTCAAGGCATTTTCTAATTTTGGAAAATAATAAAAAAGGGGATTTAAAATCCCCTTTTTTATTTTGCTTCGTTATAATATTTCATTGCTTCCGGTATTTCCTTTTGTAAGTCAGCAATTCTAGTGCTTGGGTGAGGGTGAGTAGACAAAAACTCAGGCTGCCTTGCTCCTGAACTATTAGCCTCCATACGCTCCCAGAAAACTGGCGCCTCATGCGGATCGTAACCTGCCATAGCCATGAATATCAAGCCTATGTGATCAGCCTCAGACTCGTGGGTTCTTGAAAACTTTAGCATTCCTAATTGAGTACCTATACCTACTGACTGATATAGCAGCTGCTGAGTAAGACTAGGATTTTCTCCCAAAGCCACATTTAAAGATGTTAAACCTAAGTTAGCCACCAACGACTCACTCATGCGCTCTCTACCATGGTTAGCTACAGCATGTGCCACTTCATGTCCCATAACAACAGCCACACCTTTTTCATCTTGGCATATAGGCATAATTCCGGTATAAAAAGCCACTTTACCTCCTGGCATACACCAAGCATTTACCTCTTCTGATTCAATCACATTAAACTCCCATGAGTAACCATTTAGCTGAGAAGACAGCCCTTGTTCAGCCATATATTGCTCTACAGCATGCTGTATCTTCTTCCCTACGGTTTTCACCATATTAATATATTCTTGATTAGCAGAAAGCTTATTATCCTTAAGTACTTGTTGATATTGGTCATAACTCATAGGTAAAATCTCAGAGTTAGATACCAGATTCAACTGACTCCTTCCAGTAACAGGCACGCTTGCACAACCATATAAAATCAGCCCTGCCATTAGCAGAAATAATATTTTTTTTATCATACTAATATTTTTTACCTCATTAAAAGTTTAACATTTTTGCTAAATCTTTATCCTAGACAATAACAAATTGCTAGTCAAAGACTTTAAATATAATAACCGAACTCTTTATAAATAGTTATTAGATGAAAATACTCGCTATTGGTCGCAATTATGTGGATCATATTAAGGAGCTTAATAATGAACAGCCTGATGAGCCTTTAATTTTCACCAAACCAGACACGGCACTTCTCAAAGGGAATGCGCCATTTTTCTATCCAGAATTTAGCAAGGATGTCCATTATGAAGTGGAGCTGGTTGTGAAAATTTGTAAAGAGGGCAAACACATTCAGGAAAAATTTGCGAATAAATATTATGATGAAATAGGCATAGGCATAGACTTTACGGCAAGGGACCTTCAGCAAAAGGCAAAAGAAAAAGGCACGCCCTGGACCTTAGCTAAAGGCTTTAATGACTCCGCCCCTATTTCCTCATTTTATCCGAAAGATCAATTTGGCGATTTAAACAATTTAAACTTCGGCTTATCGATTGATGGTGAAATGAAACAAGAAGGCAATACATCTTTGATGATATTTAAGATAGATTATATCATAGCCTACATATCGAAATTTATAACATTAAAAAAAGGAGATTTAATATTTACCGGAACTCCGAAGGGGGTCGGACCTGTTGAAATTGGGAATAAATTAGCTGCTTACATAGAGAATGAGAAACTACTGGAATTTGAAATCAAATAATTATAATTCACTTTTAATACTAGCATTTTTATTATTTAGCTCGTTAGCTACCTCTGCTCAATCTCGAGAAGATGGCTATTATCTATTCCCTATAAAACCAGGACATAGAAATACACTAGCCGGCACCATGGGAGAATTGAGGTCTAACCATTTCCACACAGGTATAGACATAAGAACTGAGAGCAGAACCGGACTTTATGTTCAAGCGGCTGCGGATGGGTATGTGTCCCGAATAGACATTTCTCCTTACGGATATGGAAATGCTATATATATTACGCACCCCAATGGTCATATTTCTGTGTATGGACATCTTGAAAAAATAGTAGGCCCCGTAGGAGAATATCTTACCAAGGCTCAATACAGAAAAAAATCCTTTGACATAGATCTATATTTTAAAAAAGGTCAGTTTCCTATTACCAAGGGTGACACAATAGCACTCTCAGGAAATAGCGGAGGTTCGGGAGGACCTCATTTACATTTCGACATAAGAGATGCCAACAACAAGCCTTTGAACCCATTAAAATACGGTTTCAAGGAAATAGTAGATAATACTTCGCCTTTATTAATGGACTTAGTGTTACAAACTCTTGATATTGACGCGAGAATTAATGGCCAGTTTGGAAAAGTTACTATCCCTGTAAAGAAAGTAGGTAATAACTACTACTCTAATACTCCGGTAAATGTACTTGGCAAAGTAGGCATAGAAATATATGCTTATGACAGGCTTGATGGCACCAGATTTAGATGTGGTATAAGCGAAATCAACATGAATGTGGATGACAAACCTGTCTTCTCACAAGACATCAGCACGTTTTCTTTTTATGAGCAAAGAAACATCCTCAAGCACATGGATTATGCTATTCAACAAACCACTGGAGAACGTTTTCATAAACTATATGTAGATGATGGAAACACCCTACATTTTTACAATACTGATACTCAAAAAGGCAAAATTGAGTTTAAAGATGATACCGTACATCAGGTGAATATCCAAATGTTTGATAGCTATGGAAACACCTCAAGCCTAACATTTAAAATTCAAAGCGTTAAAGCTACTCCTCAGTCTATAGTAAGTAGTAAGCTACCTAAAATAGGCCATGAACTGATTGAAAATACACTTGTCATCAATAGCCCTATCACCAACAAAGCCGAAAGCGGCATAAACCTTTACACGCCAGAGATAACTGCTTTACAACCTGCATATGTGGTAAATGGGACTTTGGGCGTATACCTGTGGGACATGCGAAAAGGCCTCCCCTTTTCTGCTGACATCAACAACAAAAATGTAGTGCTCAATTATAAAGATATGGTTCCTCCGGGCACAGCCTATAAATATTACAGTGAGCATATGGATGTCTCATTTACAGATAAGGACCTATTTGATACGCTGTATTTACAAACCTCATACGATTATAACCAAGAGTTAGATAAGGAAACCTTCTCACTAGGAGATAACTTAGTTCCACTAAAAAGTTATATAGCAGTAACCCTAAAGCCGCAAATCAGCTACAAAGACGCTGATAAATATGCAGTTTATGCAGTATCTTCAAGCGGACGTACTTACTACAAAGGCGGAACTTGGAATTATGACAAAATCACCTTTTCTACACGAGACTTTGGAAATTTTCAAATTTTAAAGGATACGATTCCTCCGGTAATCACCCCTATTCAAGTAAATAAAGACCGGTTGAGGTTCAAGATTTATGACGACAAATCAGGCATTAAAGAATACAAATGCCTTGTCAATAACGAATGGGTTTTAATGAACTACGACTATAAGACTAACATCATATGGTCAGAAAAGCTTGACAAAAGTGTTAATTTCAATGGAGACGTTGAAGTTATAGTAATCGATAATTCAAATAATAAAAATCAATATACCTCAAAAATATATTAATTATGGCATTAGAAATTGGCGATAAAGCACCTGACTTTGAAGTAAACGATCAAAATGGCAATCCAATAAAATTATCGGATTACAAAGGAAAAAAGGTGGTTTTATATTTCTACCCAAAAGATAGTACACCTGGCTGTACAGCTCAGGCTTGTAATTTAAGAGACAATTATAGTGCACTTGAGAAAGCAGGCTATGTTATCTTAGGCATTAGTTCTGATACTGAAAAGTCTCACCTACGCTTTATAGAAAAACAAGAGCTGCCTTTTACTTTATTAGCAGATACTGAAAAGCAAGTGCACGAAAAATATGGTACTTGGGTTGAAAAACAAATGTATGGGAGAAAATATATGGGTACTGCCAGAACCACCTTTATAATAGATGAGGAAGGTAAAATTGCAGATATCATCAAAAAAGTAAAGACAAAAGAGCACACTGCACAGATACTTTCTGAAGCATAGTTAAAACTTTACTTCTTTATAATATTTATCTTAATTAAATTCGCAACTTCAGAAAATTAGCAACATCAATATTCCTATTAAATTATGAGTACCGAGCCTGATATCATAGAGTTAAAAAAGGTAGCTTCTCAAGTACGTAGAGACATTTTAAGAATGGTGCACGCAGTACAATCAGGTCATCCTGGTGGTTCTTTAGGATGCACAGACTACTTAGTAGCACTTTATTTCCACATCATGAAGCATGATAAGAACTTCAACCCCGATGGTAAAGGAGAGGATTTGTTTTTCTTATCAAACGGTCATATTTCACCAGTATGGTATAGCGTATTGGCAAGAAGTGGATACTTTGAGGTATCAGAACTAGCTACATTTAGAAAGCTTAACAGCAGACTACAAGGCCACCCTACTACAGAAGAGCATTTACCAGGTGTACGTGTAGCTTCAGGATCTTTAGGGCAAGGACTATCTGTTGCTTTAGGTGCTGCACAAGCTAAAAAATTAGATGGAGACAACCGTCAGGTATATGTACTTATGGGTGACGGAGAGCAGCAAGAAGGCCAAGTATGGGAAGCTGCTATGTATGCCGCTCATAATAAGCTAGACAATGTAATAGCTACTATTGACTATAATGGTCAGCAAATTGATGGTCCTATTAAAGATGTTTTAGATCTTCAGGATTTAAAAGCTAAATGGGAATCATTTGGATGGCATGTAATAGAAAGCTACGGAAATGATATGGAGTCTATTACTGTAAAATTAGAAGAAGCAAGATCTTTAACAGGAAAAGGAAAACCGGTACTTAACCTTATGACTACTGACATGGGACATGGAGTAGACTTTATGGTAGGTACACACAAATGGCACGGTGTTGCTCCTAATGATGAGCAATTAGCCAATGCATTAGGTCAGCTAGAAGAGACTTTGGGTGATTATTAATTAATATCACAATAAAAATAAACAAAAAAGGCTAAGTTAAAACTTAGCCTTTTTTGTTTTACACTAACCCTATCCTTCTACCAAGGTCAGAAGTATACACATTCTGAGGGTCATATTTTGCCTTTACCTGCATCCATTGTTCATGCTGTGGATACATGGTCTTAAAAGTAGCTTCATCTAAATAAGCATCTTTACCCATATATATTCTACCACCAGCCTCTACCACCATCTGATCAAGTTTTTTCGTAAATGGTTTAAGCATTGGCGTAATAGGAAAATCAATAGCAAAGGTATATCCCTTCATAGGAAAAGACAGCAAGCCGCCATCTCCCTCTCCAAACTTCTTAAGAACATTTAAAAACGGCATACATCCACTTTTGGTAATCTCAGTAAGTATCTTCCTTATACTTTCTTTACCTCCCTCTTCTGGCACCACAAACTGATATTGGATAAAACCTCTCTTACCGTATCCTCTATTCCATTCATTAATCATATCAAGAGGAAAGAAAAAACTATCGTAATGCGCCACACCTGTGCCGCCTTTCTGTTTAATGTAAAGCGCCTTATTGAGCATAGTTACAGAAAGCTTATTTAGCGTAAAAGAAGGCATATAAAATGGCACCGTGAGCTTTGACTCAGCCCCTGGCTTTAAAGGATTTTTTTTCAACTTGGCAGGTAAGTCATCTAGCTTAGCTTCATTGCCTACAATTAAAACCCCTTGCCCTAGTTTCTTTCCTGTAGCCAATGAATCAATCCAAGCTACAGAATAATTGTATTCTTTATCATTAGCATCAATTGCTTCAAGCATTTCAGTTAAGTTCTTAGCCTCTATAGACTTTTGAACAAAGTATGTAGTCTCTATTTTTCGTAACTGAATACAGGCGGTTAAGATAGTACCTAACAAGCCTAAGCCACCAAAATTAGCCCAGAACAGATCACTATTTTCTTCTCTACTGGCAGTCACAATTCTACCATCGGCAAGCATAATGGTAAAATACTGCACACAGTTTACAAAAGAACCATCTACATGATGTGCCTTGCCATGAATGTCATTAGCTATGGCGCCACCTATAGTTACAAATTTAGTTCCGGGATTAATCAAAGGAAACCATCCCCTGTGAGCAAAACTGGCAATAATCTCATCCAAAGTTACTCCCGCCTCACAAGTAAGAAGACCTGTAGCTTCATCAAAATCAAGAAAATGGTTCATTCGCTCCATTTTCATAATATAATTACTCGAATTAGTGGCCTGATCAGCATAACTCCTTCCTTTTCCACGAGCTAATACGCCTTTATCTTTTTGTATAGCCCTTACGTCTCTTTCCTCTAAGGGATAAGCCACTTTACATTCAGCCTTGGGAATATTACCCCAGCCTGATAGCTCTTCTTCATTATATCTTTTAGCCATTTCTGCTATTAATTCTAATTATCAGGTATATGATTGTCTTTATGTAGTCATGTAAATATAGCAAAGAAGGGGTTTGCTACTAATGATAATCATCAGCAATATTTGTACTATTTACATTGGCACCGACAAGCAATCTATTAACCTATTATATTTTATTTTGTTTCAGTAAATTTAAATATGAAACATCTCTTCCTAATTGTACTATTATTTTTCATTGGCGTTATCACTTTGCCTGCCCAGCAGGTACAACAAAAGATACCTGACAATACTAGAATTATGTTTCTTTTAGATGGATCGGGAAGTATGCTTGCCGGTTGGGGAGAAACCAACAGAATTACTGCAGCAAAAGAGCTACTCGCTAACTTAGTAGATTCTTTAAAAAGCGATTCTCATTTAGAATTAGCCCTTAGAGCGTATGGTCATATTTACCAAAGAGCTAGCCAAAACTGCAAAGATACAAGGTTAGAGGTTGGTTTTGCAAAAAACAACCATGACCAAATTATACGCAAGCTTAAAATGATAGCACCAAAAGGCACCACCCCTATTGCCTATTCACTAGAACAATCAGCCAACGATTTTCCTTCATCGCAGGGCTATAGGAACATTGTAATTATTATTACCGATGGCATAGAATCTTGCGATGGCGATCCCTGCGCAGTGTCATTGGCATTACAAAAAAAAGGTATTTTCCTGAAACCATTTATCATTGGTATAGGCATGGGGCAAAATTTCAAAGACCAATTTAAATGTATAGGCGAGTATTACGATGCCAAAGACATTGCATCATTTCAAAAAGCCTTACAAAAGGCCATATCTACAAGTTTGGACAAAACCTCGGCTAGTGTAGAACTGCTAGACGCCAATAACCGACCTACAGAAACCAATATAAATGTATCTTTTATCAATGCCTTTACCCATGAACCATCATTTGACTTTGTTCATTATTTGGATAAAAATGGGCAACCCGATAGCATTCAGCTAGACCCAGTACTTACTTACGATGTGGTAGCCAATACCCTACCACCTGCCATAAAAAGAGATGTAGTTTTAAAGCCAGGGCAGCACAATGTAATCAGGATTAAATGTCCGCAAGGCAACCTTAAGCTAACACAAGGGAGCGCCAGCGCCTACCCTCAAGGTGTAAGAGCAATAATAAGAGAGCATAACAGAAATCATGTTGTACATATCCAAGACATTAATTCCAATCAAAACTATCTGATAGGCCAATATGACGTAGAGGTACTCACACTGCCAAGAAGAGAATTTAAAAACATTAAAATAGAGCAAAGCAAAACAGCAAACATCACCCTGCCCGATCCGGGAATATTAAACATCACCAATAATGCTGGTGGATATGGAAGTGTTTATGAAATAAAAGAAAACGGAGAGCAAGAATGGGTATATAACCTAGATCATCAAAAATCAAAAATATCTGTTACCATTCAGCCTGGCACATATAAAATTGTTTTTAGAGCTAGCAAAGCCCCGGGCAGTAAATACACGGCCATAAAAACTATAAAAGTATTAGAAGGCAGGTCAGTGTTGGTCAACTTATTTAACTAGCAACACTTCTTTATGAGCTTTAGCAAGTAGTTATATTAAAACGTAAAAATGAAACCACCTTTATAACAGGGTTTTCAACTAAACTATTAAATTTGCATTTTAAAAATTGTACACTCTTCAAAAACCGCTGTTTTGACTAAAATAACATTTACAGAGAAAAAAGATACCAGATCTGGCTTCGGTGCCGGTCTTTTAGAACTGGGAAGAACTAACGACCAGGTAGTAGCGCTATGTGCTGACCTTATTGGATCTTTAAAAATGGGAGATTTTAAAAAAGAATTTCCTGAGCGATTTTATCAAGTAGGTATCGCTGAAGCTAACATGATAGGGTTAGCCGCTGGGATGACCATAGGAGGTAAAATACCTTTTACAGGTACTTTTGCTAACTTCTCTACAGGTAGAGTGTATGATCAAATAAGACAATCTGTAGCTTACTCAGGTAAGAACGTAAAAATATGTGCATCTCACGCTGGTCTTACATTAGGAGAAGATGGTGCTACTCACCAAATCCTTGAGGATGTAGGTATGATGAAGATGCTTCCTCACATGACTGTAATTAACCCATGTGATTATAACCAAACAAAGGCTGCAACTATTGCCATTGCTAAGCATGACGGTCCTGTGTATCTAAGATTCGGTCGTCCGAAATGGCCTGTATTCACTCCTGAAAATCAAGAGTTTATTATAGGAAAAGCCAACAAACTAATAGATGGTGCTGACGTTTCTATTTTTGCTACTGGTCACATGGTATGGCAAGCAATAGAAGCTGAAGCTATTTTGGCTGAGAAAGGTATTAATGCTGAAATCATCGATATTCACACTATAAAGCCTTTGGATACTGAAGCTATTTTAGCCTCTGTTAAAAAGACAGGTTGTGCGGTAAGTGCAGAAGAGCACCAAATAAATGGTGGTTTAGGAGACAGTATTGCCCAAACTCTTATCCAAAACCTACCTACTCCACTAGAGATGGTAGCCGTTCAAGATTCATTTGGAGAGAGTGGAACCCCTGAAGAATTATTAGAGAAATATGGCTTATCTCCACAAAGCATTGTGGATGCAGCCTTAAAAGCTATCTCAAGAAAGCAATAAAACATGAAAATTGCCATCATAGCACATGACGGAAAAAAGGCTGAAATGGTAGCCTTTCTTCTAAAGCATAAAGACAAGTTAGAAAACGTTGAACTTTTTGCCACTGGTACCACTGGTGGTCATGTTGCTAATGCGGGTCTGAAAGTAACAAAGCTACTTTCAGGCCCAATTGGTGGTGATGCTCAAATAGCTGCCATGGCGGCCACTTCAGACCTAGACATGGTTATTTTCTTTAGAGACCCGCTAGGCAAACACCCGCACGAGCCCGATGTGCAAATGCTAATGAGGATTTGTGATGTTAACAATATTCCAATAGCGACCAACCCAGCTACAGGCAATCTTTTAATTGAAGGATGGAGTAAACTTTAAGATCATATCCAACTGCTGTATTTCACCTTTTCTAAATCAAACTTATAATACTGGGCTGGTTTATGAGCTACGCCTACCTCCTTTTCATTCAGCCCTATTAATAATTTAGAAGCCAGCACCTTTTTTCTGAAATTACGCTTGTCTATCGACTCGTTTAACACAGCTTCATATAAATTTTGAAGCTCTCTTAAAGTAAACTTTTCAGGCAACAACCCAGAAGTAATTAGCGGCTCACGCATTAGGTTATTGCGCAAATAGTACAGAGCACGATCTACAATTAAATTATGATCAAATGCTAACTGGGGCAGCTCATAAACAGGCTTCCATATGACCTCATCAGCAAAAGATGATGGCTTAGGCGCAAAATCTTTAGCATTAATTACGGCATAATATGCAATGGTAATTACTCTTGCCCCGGGCTCTTCCCTTACCTCCCTCAACCATTGCTCATCGTCCATGTTCTTCACCCTATCAGGGTCTCCAAAAGCATGAAGCTGCTCTAAAAAAATATTTTCTAATTCTGTAAGTTCAAATAACACCCTGTTGGCCGCCATATCGAGATTTTCATCATCTTTTATCAAATCTCCTGGTAATGCCATTACAGAATTTTGTTGCTTACGCTTAATTAGTAGTATATTTAGCCCCTCGTCATTAAATCCAAAAATGGCGCAGTCAACGGAAACATGGGGATTATATTTATTTGATGTATGTAATGTCAATTGTATATTGCCTAAGTGTTACGTTTACACTAACTTTGGTTTGTCTAATATAGAAAATATTTCATGAGTACTGAAATTAAAAACATCGCTGTATTCACTTCGGGTGGAGATGCTCCTGGTATGAATGCTGCCATCAGAGCAGTCGTAAGAGCCTGTGTATACTACAAAAAGAATGTATTTGGTATCTATCGTGGTTACGAAGGAATGATAGATAACGATATCGTTAAATTAGATGTACGTTCTGTAAGTAACATCATTCAAAGAGGTGGAACCATCCTCAAATCAGCTAGAAGTGAAGAATTCAGAACGCCTGAAGGCCGTAAAAAAGCTTACGAAAATTTAAAATCAAGAGATATTGACGCTTTAGTCGCTATTGGTGGTAATGGTACTTTTACCGGTCTTCATAAATTCTATGAAGAATTTGGTGTACCTTCTATCTGCCTGCCAGGTACTATCGACAATGATTTGCCAGGCATGGATTACACCATTGGCTATGATACCGCCACCAACACGGCTGTAGAAGCAATAGATAAAATTCGTGATACGGCACTTTCTCATAACCGATTATTCTTTATAGAAGTAATGGGAAGACACAGTGGATACATAGCACTAAACAGTGGTATCGCTGGTGGAGCTGTAGCTATTATGATGCCAGAAGACAGCATGACTGTTGACGAGCTTATCGACAAATTGGATGCTGGTGCAGACAAGAACAAAAAGTCGAGCTTAGTGGTAGTAGCTGAAGGCGGAAAAAGCGGATCAGTATGGGAAGTAGCCGAACAAGTGAAGCAAAAGGCTCCTTATTACGATGTAAAAGTTACCATACTAGGTCATTTACAACGCGGAGGCTCACCAAGCTACTTTGACAGGGTGCTGGCCGGAAGATTAGGAGTTGGAGCTGTAGAAGGCTTATTAAATGGTAAAAATGACGTCATGATTGGCGTAAAAGATAATAAATTAGTCTATGTTGGCTTTGATCAAGTGGATAACAAACGACACGAGATTGACCCTGAAGCCGTACAACTAGCGAAGATATTAGCAATATGATCACCAAGGGTATCAGCAATAACATCAAAAGTGGCTTAGCTATACAGCAATGTATAGCAGAGTCATCTTTTAGTGTATACATTACTGGTGCCTTATTCGATGGTATTGAAAATATAATAGTTAATTCAATTAAACCTGTCCCTGAAATATCAGATCAGTTAAACAATATTACTGAAACGTATGTTTACAGTGCCGAGTATAAATCAAGGTACGTTTTACAACCTGCTTTTGGCGTTATAAAACCAACTACTCCAATGTGTTACTTAAAACAACATTGGATGTCGACTTTCGGCATAGGTATAACACACTCACTTTCTTTATGGCTCAATGCCGGTATAAACTCAGCCTATACCTGCCAATGCTATAGTATAGAGAAATGCAGTAAAAAAGAAGATTTGAAATTTAAGAGCGCGCATTCCTTTAGTAAAGTACTAAATCAATTCAGTAAAAAGGTGGAAAATGCATTTTCTGTGATTAAATTCAGAAGAATTAAAACAGTAATGATGTTACAACCGCTTGTTCACTTGTTCACTCGTAGTTCAAACCTTCTGTTTGTAAAACCCCATTTTAGAAGTGCATTAGCACATATATTTCAGGATATTTTAAAACCAGTGGAAGAATATGACCGCTTAAAACGTGGGTATCAACCTGCATATGCGAACATTTCGTACCACATTAAAACACTACCTTAGATCATGAATGGAGTAATTGTCGGAATTGATATTGGTGGAACCAATACTAAATTCGGAATTGTATCGGACAATGGCGAAGTTTTATATCAAAATAAGATTTCAACGCAAGAACATGAAAATTTTAGAGATTTCATCTACAAATTAAATCATGCAATCAAAGCTGGTCTCACTCAACTTGAAGGAGAATTTAAAATAAAAGCAGTAGGTGTAGGTGCTCCTAACGGTAACGTATACAGAGGTACCATAGAGCATGCTCCTAACTTACCTTGGAAAGGCATAGTGCCTATGGTTGATATTATGAAGGAAGACTTAGGCGTTCCGGTAATGATCACCAATGATGCTAATGCTGCTGCTATGGGTGAGATGATTTATGGCGGTGCAAAAGACATGAAAGACTTCATCGTGATTACACTAGGTACCGGACTTGGCTCTGGTATAGTATGCAACGGTGAACTTGTATATGGCTACGATGGTTTTGCCGCAGAGCTGGGCCATGTAACTATTAACCCTAATGGTAGACATTGTGGGTGCGGGCGAAAAGGTTGTTTAGAAACGTATGTTTCTGCCACAGGGATTAAACGTACTGTTTATAAACTTTTAGCTGATTTCACAGTTAATAGTGAATTAAGAGGCATTAGTTTTGATGACCTTAACACTAAAATGATAACCGAATCTGCTAACAGAGGTGATATTGTAGCCAAAGAGGCTTACGAATACACTGGTAAAATTCTTGGTAGTAAATTAGCTGATACAGTAGCTCACACTAACCCAGAAGCCATATTCTTATTTGGCGGTTTATCTTTAGCAGGTGATTTAATCTTTGCCCCTACTATTAGACATATGGAAGCTAACCTTATGCCTATATACAAAGGTAAAGTGAAGGTGTTGCCATCTCAACTACAAAACCAAAGCGCTCCTATTTTGGGTGCAAGTAGCCTCGTAGTTAAATATTTAAACTCGAAACCTTCTATTAAAATATGACCAAACACACCTACGACTACGGCCTTATAGGCAACTGCTCTTTCCAGGCGCATATTCATAAAAATACTAATATTGAATGGATGTGCTGGCCAAGGTTTGATAGCAGCTTCATCTTTGGAGGTATGCTCGATGATGAAAACGGTGGAGAATTTTCTATTAAGCCAGATGGAGATATCATTGAATCTCATCAATACTATTTAGAGAATACTAACATTCTTTGTACTGAAATTACCTCTTCGCAGGGTAGGTACAGAATAACAGACTTTGCACCTCGTTTTCAGCAATTCGACAGGTACTTTAAGCCTATAATGTTAATTCGTAAGGTGGAACCTTTAGATAACGCTCCTCGCATAAGAGTGAAGTGTTTTCCTACAGGAGAATATGGTAAGCTAAAACCTTCTCAGTATGAAGCAAGCAACCATATTGAATACTTAGGTCTTGAAAAAGAAGTAAGACTTACTACTGATCTTTCTTTGTCATACATTGTAGAAGAAAGACCAATAGTATTGAATGAAGTAAAATACATGGCCCTTACATGGGGCGCTCCGCTGGAGGCTCCACTAGCCAGTACTTGCGAAAGTTTTCTTGATAAAACTAAGCGATACTGGAGAGGATGGGTTAAAAATATGAGTGTTAGTAATTTCCATCAGGCCGAAATAAACAGGTCTGCACTAGCCCTTAAAATACACCAATATGAAGATACCGGAGCTATTATAGCTGCAGGTACTACTAGTTTGCCAGAGTCTCCTGGTAGTGGAAGAAACTGGGATTACCGGTATTGCTGGATGCGAGATGCATATTATACGCTAACGGCTTTTAACAATATTGGTCACTTTGAAGAACTAGAAAGATACTTCAACTATATTGTTAACATTTCTGTAAAATCTAAAAACCGCTTCCAACCATTATATAGTATAACTGGTGAAGGAGAATTAATAGAGCAAATTACAGAGCTAAAAGGCTATAAAGGGAACACTCCTGTAAGAATAGGAAACCAAGCTTATACACACATCCAAAATGATGTATATGGGCAGATTTTGGCTTCTTTAATGCCTTTATATGTAGACAGACGATTCATTAACTTAGAACGCTCTGACTCTTTGAATCTGGTATACGACATACTGTCTAAAATAGACAACCTGATGGATGAGCCAGATGCAGGCCTTTGGGAATTCAGGACATTGAGCCAATACCACTGTTACACGTATCTGTTTCATTGGGCTGGCGCCAAAGCGGCACAAAAAATAGCTGATAAATTTGGTGACGAGAAGATTAGATCGTTAGCAGAAAAATTGGCGAAATTATCATCAGAAAAAATTGATGCATGCTTCGACCCTGCCAGAGGTGTTTACACCCAAGCAATAGGCTCTAAAAACCTCGATGCTAGTAATCTTCAGATGATTATGATGGGGTATTTGCAAAATGACCCTAAAGCATGTGACACTCACCTAAGAGAGTTAGAAAAAGAACTTAAATCAAAAGAAGGTTTATTCTACAGGTATAAACATGCCGATGATTTCGGAGAACCTGAAACGACATTCTTAATTTGTGCATTCTGGTATGTAGAAGCGCTTACTTGCGTAGGCAGAATAGATGAAGCGATTGAGACCTTCGAAAGCCTGTTAAAATATAGCAACCACTTAGGTCTATTAAGTGAAGATGTAGACGCTAAAAATGGTAGTCAATGGGGTAACTTCCCTCAAGCATACAGTCATGTAGGCTTGGTAAATGCTGCTTACCGCATCAGTAGAAAGCTAGATATGCCTAACTTTTTATAAAAGACACGTTATAAAACAATATATAAAATAAGGTCTGTAGCATTACAGACCTTATTTTTTTTTTGGTTTATGGTTAAATCTCAATCCATAGCATCTTTAGCACCACTAAATTATTCTCATGGATTGAAAGCTTTAAACCCTAAGCTTCAAAAAACATTGCCTTTTATTAATTATCTACTAACTAAGGCATAAAAAAAGCCTGAATTTCTCAATTCAGGCCTCTCATTTATTTTTAATTCGCTTTTACTCTACCAGTAATTTTAACAACTCTCTCACTGCTAAGTGATCTTTTACACTATATTTTGCAGCTGACTTTAAGTCACCTACCTTGATAGTATACGCCTCTTTTGGCATTGCTTTAAAAGTATCTTCGTCAGTCCAATCATCTCCAATGGCCATGATAAAATCAGATTTACCATCCATCCATCTCTTAGTAGCCTTACCTTTATTGATTTCAAGATTTTTAATCTCCACTACTTTATTTCCTTCCAATACTTCTAAATTCATATTAGAAGAAATGTACTTTAAGTGACTAATTATCTCTCTGGCTCTTAACTCTCCTAAGCCCGTCTCTACTTGTCTGTAGTGCCATACTAGTGAATAGTCTTTTTCTTCTATAAAAGAACGAGGAGTCTTATCTGTATAAATATCCAAAATAGGTCCTATCTTTTTCTTCCAACTGGCATCGAGGTTTTCCACGGTTTTCCAATCTTCGCCTCTTTGCTTTAACCATACACCGTGCTCACCTACAAACTCTACATCTAAGTCTCCTAACCAAGCTTGAAGTGTTGTTTTATCACGTCCACTGATAATGACAACATTTGTATTCTCCTTAGCAGTTAACTTTGTTAGCAAATCTATTAGTTCTGCATCAGGTGCAGCCTTTTGCGGGTCACTATTAAAAGGAGAGAGCGTACCGTCATAATCCAGAAAGAACAGACTCTTTTTACTTTCTTTAAAACTGTCTACTATTTTGGCTCGCATCTTGTCATCAAGCACTTTAGTTGACATTTTCTTTTGAACTTCTTTTACTCCTTCCAAACGCTCTAAAAATAATTTAACCCAGTGGTGAATATTAAATTTCTTAATGGTTTCTTGCATATAATCCATATGCAATTCTTGTTCTTCAACAGGCATTTTTAATGCTTGGTAAATAGCATCTACCACCTGATGTTTATCGTTAGGATTTACAATAAGCGCCTCACTAAGTTCCTTTGATGCACCGGCCATCTCACTTAAAATAAGGACACCCTTCTTATCTAGCTTGCTGGCCACATATTCTTTACAAACCAAATTCATTCCATCGCGCATAGGTGTAACCAAAGCTACATCGGCCATGCGATAAAATGCTGATAGGTCATCTAACGGGAATGAGCGATAAAAATAATGAATTGGCGTCCAGTTCATAGAGCCATATTTACCATTAATTCTACCTACCAATAAATCAACCTCTTCTTTTAAATCCTTGTACTTCTCTACCTGATCTCTAGATGGTACTACCACCATGATAAGGGACACCTTACCTTTATACTCTGGGTATTTACTTAAAAATATATCAAAGATCTGTAAACGAGCGGGTATGCCCTTAGAGTAATCGAGCCTATCTATGGAAAGCATCAATTTCTGATCACCCATAGAAGTTCTAAATTTAACTTCTTTACTTAGCGTGGCAGGTGCAGCAGAACTACTAGCATATTTATCGTAATCTATTCCGATAGGGAACGAATCTACAACTATACTTCTTCTATCTTTAGTAATTTGGCCTTGCTGGTTTCCAATAAAACAAATTCTACTGACGGCACTTAAAAAGTGACGCATATCATCATAGGTATGAAAACCTACCAAATCAGCTCCCAAAACACCGTCTAACAACTCGCGTCTCCACGGCAACAAACGAAACACCTCAAAGGAAGGAAACGGAATATGCAAGAAAAAGCCGATGCTTGCCTCAGGTAACTTCTGTCTGATCATATCAGGCAGTAACATCAACTGGTAATCGTGAATCCAGATGGTATCATCAGGATTAGCTAAACTTAAAACAGCATCACAAAACTTCTGATTTACTTCTTCATAAGCCTCATAGTAAGATCGCTTATAAAGAGCATACTGATTAAAATAGTGAAATGTAGGCCATAAGGTTTCATTACTAAAACCTTCATAATAAAGCTTAATTTCAGCTTCAGAGAGATATACCGGCTCCATGTTTTCCGAATGCAACTTGTCAGTTACCTCCTGCTGCCCTTCATGGTCATCTTCTTCAAAGTATAAACCAGGCCATCCTACCCAAACATTATCGCCTTTTTTATAAATAGATCCTAGGCCCGTAGCCAGCCCTCCTTCACTGGGTTTATAAGTTAATTCACCTTCATCATCTCGCTGTACTTTTATTGGAAGTCTGTTTGATACTATTATTGTTCTAGCCATAGAGTTGATTAGAAATACAAAATTTTGGTTTTGGTTATAAGTTACATAAGTTTAACAACAAACCGATTGAATGTTCTATTGATTTTCCCTTTTAATTCCCCTCCTATTTAACTTTATCAATCGAATTTAGCCTTAAATTATCTATTGTATGGTATTTAGAGCTCAGCTACCTCTCCCACTTCTCGTGGCTGGTACTTGGCTGCCATTTCGGCTATAGCCTGTATATGGTCTGGAGTAGTACCGCAGCAACCTCCAATAATGTTTATGAGACCTTCTTTTAAGAACTCTTCAATCTGACCTGCCATATCAGCTGGAGTCTGATCGTATTCACCAAATTCATTAGGTAAGCCTGCATTTGGATGCGCACTAACAAAGAATGATGATTCTTTATCTAATACTTGCAAATAAGGTCTTAGATCCTTCGCTCCCAAAGCACAGTTAAGTCCTATACTTAAAAGCGGCATATGTTCAAGGGAAATTAAGAATGCTTGAGTGGTTTGCCCCGATAGTGTTCTACCACTGGCATCGGTAATTGTACCTGACACCATTATAGGTAATTCTCCTCCTATTTCTTCAAACAATTCAGATATACCAAACAACGCAGCCTTTGCATTTAAAGTATCAAAAACAGTTTCTACAAGTAACAAATCTGATCCTCCTTCAATTAGTCCCTTAGCTTGAAATTTGTAAGCGTTGGCTAATTCTTCAAAAGTAATGGCTCTATAACCTGGGTTATTTACATCGGGAGATAACGAAGCTGTTTTGTTTGTGGGGCCTATAGACCCAGCAACGAAACGAGGTTTATCAGGCTCAGCAGCAGTAAACTCTTCCGCTACTTCTTTGGCTATTTTGGCCGACTGATAATTGATTTGATATACCGCTTCTGCATCAAGATTATAATCTGCCTGAGCTATTGTAGTGCCACTAAAAGTATTCGTTTCAGCAATATCTGCCCCCGCAGCATAATAAGCTCTATGAATATCCTTAATTATATCAGGTCTTGTAATGGATAATAAATCGTTATTACCTTTCAAGTCACAGTTATGTCCCTTGAAATACTCGCCTCTAAAGTCATCTTCAGTAAGCTTATGGCGCTGAATCATAGTACCCATAGCACCATCGAGTATTAATATCTTTTTCTTAAGTTTATCTGTTATATTCATATCTGCAATACTTTTGCAACTAAAATTGTAAAGAATTATTCAAAGTTATAGTATAAACGCGGATATTCTTATTTTTAAACAAAAAACAACCGCCACTTGAAACTAGCTGCTATAGACATAGGCTCCAACGCCATACGAATGCAAGTTACCTCTACCATACATAGTAAAGGCCAGCTTAATTTTAAAAAAATGGAATACGTACGCTTTCCTTTACGCTTAGGTCAGGACGTATTTACCACTGGAGCCATTAGCAATGCTAAAAAGTTAAAATTTAAAAAGTTAATGAAGGCTTACAAGCTTTTAATTGACTTATATGAGGTAGATGATTACATGGCCTGCGCCACTTCCGCCATGCGCGAGGCCACCAATGGTGTAGATATAGTGAAAGAGGTGGCAGAAGAAATCAACCTTAATATTAAAATTATTGATGGAGCAAAAGAAGCATCTTTAATCAACAATGCCATCAGCTCTTTCTTAGATAGAAGAAAAAACTATCTGCATATTGATGTAGGAGGAGGAAGCACGGAGCTCAACATACTCAAAGGAGGTAAGAAAATAGCCACACGTTCTTTCAAAATAGGTTCGGTACGTAGACTACAGCATCACGACAGCCCCGTTATTTGGAAAAACATGAACAAATGGGTGGTAGAAAAAATGAAAGAACATACCGAAGCTATAACTGCCGTAGGTACTGGAGGTAACATCAATAAAATTTTTGAACTAGCTCAAAAAGTGCGTGGCGAAAAGCTTTCATTATCAAAAGTAAAAGAAGTGCAAAAGTACATTGCCTCTATGTCTATGAGTGAGAGAATTAATGATCTGCAGCTTAACCCCGACCGAGCAGATGTAATTATTCCCGCTTCAGAAATTTATATCTCGGTGATGGAATGGGCCAATGCTAAAAATATAATTGTACCCGATGTGGGGTTAAAAGATGGAATGATGCAACACCTTTATGAAAGAAATGCCTCTAAAGAAAAGATAAAGTTCACTTAAAAGTGAACTTTATCTACTTACTAATTACTCTCTATTTCCTTTTTCTCTTCGGGCTCTTTTGCAGGCTCCTCCTCTTCCACTTTACTCTCCTCCACTTTCTTTAGTGGTTCTTCAAAAGTTAAGTCCAAGTCTTGAAGATTGTCTTTGCTAACTTTATAAAACTCTTTGTGGATATTAAATTCCTCCTCTCCCTCTTGTACTTCCTTCTTTTGATATGATCCATCTTCCAACATCAAATAGCTATTAACGTTATCTTTCAGGTTGTACTGCAAAATATTAATCACTTGTCTTTTGAGCAGGTTATCAGTAATTAAGAAAAGTGATTCTAACCTACGCTCAAAGCTTCTTACCATCATGTCAGCACTGCCTACATACACCTTAGATTTGCCCAGATTATGGAAGTAATATATTCTTGAATGCTCCAAGAAATGCCCAACGATAGATAGGACCTGAATATTTTCACTCAAGCCTAATCGCCCTGGCCTTAAGCAACACATACCTCTAACTATTAACTTAATGGGTACCCCTGCTTGCGATGCAGTATAAAGTTCATCTATCACTTCTTTATCTTGAAGTGAATTCATTTTTATAACTATTCCAGAGCTCTTTGCATTTCTAGCATTATCAGCCTCATACCTAATCATGTCTATTAACTGCTTTTTCATATCCTTAGGTGCAGTTATGAGGTTTTTATATACATCAGGCATGCTATGCCCGGTTATTACATTAAAAAACTCTGAGACATCATTAGCTAAGACATCATTGGTAGTTAAAAGCGCTAAATCAGTGTATAATTTAGAGGTAGACTCGTTATAGTTACCACTAGATAAGTGCACATACCTGGTTACATGCTCTTCTTCTTTCCTTACAATCAATAATAATTTAGTATGAGTTTTGTAACTGCTAAAGCCATAAATCACAAAGCACCCAGCCTTTTGAAGTCGCTTCGCTTCCCTTAAATTATTCTCCTCATCGAACCTTGCCTTTACTTCAAATAAAACAGAAACGTGCTTCCCGTTTTCTGCAGCCTTTAATAATGCCGCTGTCACCCTACTTTCTTTAGCCAGCCTATAAATAGTAACTTTGATAGCTAAAACTCCTGGGTCTTCCGCAGACTGCTCCAGCAAGTCAATTACTGGCTCTATATTATTATAAGGATGATGTAACAATACATCTTGCTCCTTTAATACATTAAATATGTTTTCATTACGAATATCCGGACAGCTCAGTGGAGGTACGGGCTCGAGCATATCGTTATGATGCCCTTTAAAATTACGATGAGCCACAATTTGCATGAGGCCTGTAAAATCCATGAGGCTTTTTTTCTTAGTATGAAAGATATTATCTTCGTCAATACTCCATCTTTCTTTCAATACTTTCATCATCCAAGAATCAGGCCTCCCCGAAACCTCAATCCTAACCACACGCCCTGTTCTTCTTGTTTTTAACTTTTGCTTTAGCTCCTCAAGAAAGTTGGCTTCTATATCATCACTCTCATCTAAGGTAAAATCACCATTACGAGTAATTCTAAACAAGTTGATAGATTGAATTTTAACATTTCTAAATAAGTAATGTGCATTACTTCTTATAATGTCTTCAATAGGAACAAAGTAAATCTTATCGTCTTTCTCTATTTCATAGAAACGTGGCAAATTAGCCGGCACCTGTATGAAACTAAGCTTTTTGTTATTTAACCCATCCTCAATACTTGAAGTAACTACTCCAAGCACAAATCTGTTAGCACTTAATATTGGGAAAGTATGATAATTATCATATACCATAGGAGTAAGCATAGGATAAATAGTACTCTCAAAGTACTCTATCACTCTCTTTTTCTCCTCCGCACTCAACCTTTTATACATTATAATCTCAAAGCCAGCCTTAGAAAACTGAGGCATTAGCTCGTTGAGATATAAGTCTTGTTGCTTATTTGCAAATTCTTTGGCTCGGCCTAATAACACCTTTTTAAAAGGCACCTCTCTAAGTCCAGAGTAATCAATTCGCTGTTTATTATAATCGAGGTAATTATACAAACTACCCACCCTGATAGTAAAAAACTCATCTAAATTAGAAGAGGTAATAGAAAGAAATTTAAGCCTTTCGATTAAATCTTTCTCAGTGTTTTTTGCCTGATCAAGAACACGGTAATTAAAGTTGATCCAACTTAAATCACGGCTTACATAATCACTTTGTACTATTTGTTTTTTAACTCTTTCAGAAACTATCATATGTATATAACAACAAAAGGGCTCCAATCACTTGAAACCCTTTATTATTGATTGGTTTAATTTCTTATACTAAATTATACGTCCACCTTAGCGTACTTTGCATTGCGCTCAATAAACTCTCTCCTAGGGGCTACTTCATCGCCCATTAGCATAGAGAATAAATGATCCGCCTCAGCAGCAGACTCAATAGTCACCTGCTTCAAACTTCTAAATTCTGGGTCCATTGTAGTAGTCCACAACTGCTCAGGGTTCATCTCTCCCAAACCTTTGTAACGCTGTACGTTTACAGAATCTTCTTTACCATCTTTGGCCATTTCGCTTACTAACCTCAACCTTTCTTCTTCCGTCCAGCAGTATCTTTCTTCGCGGCCTCGTTTTAATAAATATAACGGAGGTAAAGCAATATATAAATATCCTTTTTCAATTAATGCATGCATATACCTGAAAAAGAAAGTTAATATCAAAGTACGAATATGACTACCGTCAATATCAGCATCCGTCATAATAATTACTTTATGATAACGAAGCTTCTCCATATTTAACGCTTTATCATCCTCCTCTGTTCCGAAACTCACGCCTAAAGCTGTGATCATATTTTTAATTTCCTCATTCTCGTAGATTTTATGCTCTTGGGCCTTTTCTACGTTAAGGATCTTACCTCTCAAAGGCAATATAGCTTGGAACTTTCTATCTCTACCTTGCTTAGCTGATCCACCTGCTGAATCTCCCTCCACTAGGTATATTTCACAAATTTCAGGATTATTATCAGAACAATCGGCCAGCTTACCAGGAAGCCCTGTACCACTCATTACATTCTTACGCTGCACCATTTCACGAGCCTTGCGCGCTGCATGACGTGCCTGTGCTGCTAGTATAACCTTCTGTACTATTTGCTTAGCCTCTTTGGGATTCTCCTCTAAGTAATTGGTGAGCATTTCCCCTACTACTACATCTACAGCACCACTAACCTCACTATTACCCAGCTTAGTTTTGGTCTGCCCTTCAAACTGAGGTTCTGCTACCTTTACAGAAATTACTGCCGTTAGGCCTTCTCTAAAGTCATCTCCTGCTATATCAACCTTCACCTTATCAAGCAATCCAGATTTCTCTGCATATCCTTTTAAGGTTCTTGTCAAGGCTCTTCTAAAACCTGCTACGTGAGTTCCTCCTTCAATGGTATTAATGTTATTTACGTAAGAAACAACATTTTCACTATAAGATGTATTATAACTCATAGCTACTTGAACAGGAGTATCTCCCTTTTCGCTATCCATGAAAATAGCATCAGGAATAAGTGCTTCTCTAGCGCTATCAAGGAATAAAACAAATTCCTGTAATCCTCCCTCAGAGAAATAAGTATCATTCTTTGGCTCACCATCTTCTTCCAGCTCTCTCATATCCTTTAGGTGGATTTTGATACCAGCATTAAGATACGCGAGTTCTTTCAATCGAGATGCTACTGTTTCATAGTTATACTCTGAAGCAGTGAAAATAGTATTATCAGGTTTAAAGTGAATAATGGTACCGGTTTTATCTGTAGTACCAACTTCCTTTACATCGTGCTGAGGAACACCTATTTTGTAGGCCTGCTCATAAACCTTTCCATTTCTATGTACGGTAGCTTTAAGATCTGTAGATAACGCATTAACACACGAAACACCTACACCATGAAGACCACCAGAAACCTTATATGTATCTTTATCAAATTTACCTCCTGCGTGCAGCACAGTCATTACTACTTCAAGAGCTGATTTTTTTTCTTTTTCGTGATAATCTGTAGGAATCCCCCTACCGTTATCCATTACAGTTATGGAGTTATCCTCGTTAATGGTAACAAAAATTTCATCACAATGCCCCGCTAAGGCCTCATCAATAGAGTTATCAACTACCTCCCAAATCAGGTGGTGCAGACCTTTTACGCCTACATCTCCAATATACATGGCAGGTCTTTTTCTAACCGCTTCAAGACCTTCCAGTACCTGAATATTACCCGCTGAATACTCTTTTTTACTTTCTTTATTTTCGCTCATCTGTGAAATTTTCCTTTAAAAAACATCCCTACAATGTCACGCCAATTCAATTAATATATTTTCCTTTTTAGCGCCACATATGGATCATCCAAAGTCTCTCAAAACTACAACTTTTAGCGCTCTTTTCTTACGTTTTTTTCAGCTTTATTAATAGTTAACAGCCTTATTAAAGCCTTAAAATATTATTTACTCATTTTTTCAAACAATACTACTTGCTTAAAACAAAAAAGAGGTTAAGCATGCTTAACCTCTTTAAGAAATTCAATCGTTTAAAACTACTTACATTTGTGTTATCAGGTTTAAAAAGGGCGATCCCAAATGGTCTACAATAATTTTCCTATACCCGATACTGCTTCGATATTTTGGAGTTAAAAATTCATCCCATACCGCTTTCCAATCAGACCCTTTTGGCATGGCAAAAGCCACCTCTTCATCATATGCCTTTAGGTTTAACATATGTCTTTTTATGGGCATCCTTTGTTTAGCAATTTCGATAAACTCAGTATAATCCAGCAAACTAAAACTATTAGTGTTCGTTTTCAATTGCTCAATAACAGCATCTTCTGTAGGATATGTAACAATTTTCATATCAGGATTAAACTTACTTTTGATCTTCTCTAAACTTTCTCGGTGTGAACTGCCGCCAATGGCCATGGCATCATAGCCAGCAAATTTAGTAGCGATATCGTCTAATGAAGATAAATCCCCGGTGGCTTTATTAGAAAGTAAAACCACAGGATCGATAAGGTACGGGGGCGTAAAAGTTATTTTGTCCTTGCGTTCTTTCGTAACAGTGATACTAGATACCCCTAATACATTTTGAGAGTTTTCTATTTTACTCATAAATTTCGTAAAAACAACTTCCTTATCTAAGTATCTAATATTTAGTGATACGCCATATTTCTGTTGTACATACAGAGAAAAATCATTTAACAATTCCACACACACTCCCTCTATTTTCCCATCAGAACTTTCCTCTATTAAGTTGGCCATTGGATGATACACCACTGATAATGTACCCTGGCCGGCTGACTTTACTTCAGCCCAGCTTTGTCCTTTAAAAGTTTGCTGCCCCATACTTGGCAAGCTGGATATCAAAAAAATACTAAAAAATAAAAACCTGAGTTTGGTATTGTTCATTGAATTGTTGTTTAGTGTCATTCCGAGCTAAACAAAACCTACGCCAGTTATACGAAATCGTTTTCTATTTTGAATTTCAAGTATTTACAGCAGGCGTAATTCAAGATTATTGATTCTTTTATATTAACAACAGCATTTTATTACCAGAGAATATTTTGCAATTTATCTCACAAACGGAATTTTATTCCCAAAATGAAACCAATAAACATCATGATTCAGGAATGGAAAATCTAATTAATTATAGTTGAAATCATTTTTGATTCTTAGCCGACACTCAAAAATGATATTAGATAATGACAGAAGGTTTTCTTTAATAACTTCGACACAATCCCTATTTGACTGGCAATAAAAAAGGGTTGCTTAATAGCAACCCCTTAAGTTTATTAGTAACTCTTCGCACTTAACATCACCAGTGTACATGCTCGTAACGCTTCAATTTTATTACGCTCTGCTAGCTGCTCCAATTCCGGATTTTCTGTACCTGGGTTGAAAATTATTCTTTTAGGCTTCAACCCCACAATGTAATCATACCATTCAGGCTGATTATGAGGACCAATGTATAAAGTCACAGTATCAACTGCCTCTACTTCAGGTTTTGCCCGTAAATCTTGTATTTGCTCTCCTAAAACCTCCCCCTTTTTTATTCCAATGGGCACTATCTCATGACCATTAGCCTTCAGTCTTTCGGCAGCCAAATAGGCATACCTAGAAGGGTTATTAGTTGCCCCTATAATTACTGTCTTTTTCATGTTAGTTCACATCTTTTCCTAAATACTGCTGAAGAACTGCTTCAGCACATCTTTCACCGTCCATGGCAGCAGAAACAATTCCTCCGGCATAGCCTGCTCCTTCGCCACAAGGATAAAACCTTTTAACACTAACATGCTCAAGACTTTCTTTGTTTCGTGGTATTCTTACTGGAGATGACGTTCTGCTCTCCACTCCTATTATTTGAGCCTCATTGGTATAATATCCTTTCATCTTTTTGCCAAAAGCCTTGAAGCTCGACTTTAACCCATCTGTAATAAAACTTGGCAGCACCTCATCCATGTTTACTGATTCTAGTCCTGGCTGGTATGAGGTATCGAGTAAACCATTGCTTACTCGGCCATTTACAAAATCTACCATTCTTTGAGCAGGAGCAACTTGTCCACCACCAGTAATCTCGCAAGCCATTTGCTCGATATGCTTTTGAAAATACATGGCTGATAATTCACCATACTGCTTATATGCCTTAACATCTCTTAACTCTACAGCTACTACTATACCCGAATTCGCATAACGTGAATCACGCCTTGATGGACTCATTCCATTCACAACAACTTCTCCTGGTGCTGTAGCGGAGGGCACTATAAAACCACCCGGACACATACAAAATGAGAAAACACCTCTTTTATATGCTCCTTGAATAACTTGATTTACCAATGCGTATGATGCCGCTGGCAAAAACTCTCCGCGACTGGCACCACAACTGTACTGTATATTATCGATAAGGGCTTGTGGGTGCTCAATCCTTACGCCCAAGGCGAAAGGTTTAGCTTCAATGTTTACATTTCTATCATTTAGTAACTGAAATATATCTCTTGCAGAGTGCCCTGTAGCAAGTATTACACCTTCAGCAGTTATTTTATTACCATCCTCCAGTACTACCCCCCTCATTTCATCTTTATCAAGAATAATATCTGAAACCCTGCTCTCAAAATGAACTTCCCCTCCAGCGGCAATGATACTCTCTCTTAGTTCTGCTACTATTTTGGGTAATTTATTAGTACCGATATGCGGATGAGCATCAAACAAAATTTCTTCACGAGCACCATGAGCCACTAATATTTCCAATATACGTTGTACATCACCCCTCTTCTTTGACCTGGTATACAGTTTACCATCAGAGTAAGTACCCGCTCCCCCTTCTCCAAAGCAATAATTGGAATCGGGATTTACAACCTGATCTTTATTAATAGCGGCAAGATCTCTTCTACGAGCCTTCACATCCTTTCCTCTTTCTAACACAATGGGTTTAATGCCAAACTCGATCAAACGTAAAGCCGCAAACAGCCCCGCTGGCCCGGCACCAACAATAATTACTGCCTTTTTATCAGTAACATTAGGATATTCCTTTTTATAAGTAATTAAAGGGGGCAGGTTTTCCTTATAATACAACTCCGTTTTTACTTTAACCCAAACGGAACTCCCTCTGGCATCAATAGATCTTTTTAGTATTCGATGTGACTTAGTCTGAAACTTCTTATTTAGCACATCTGCAAAACGTACTTCGTCAAAGGCTTCCTCTGGCCGAAGTTTTAATTCAACTATCTTACTCAAAATTATGTAAGGTTTTTATCCTTAAATTATCTTCGTCTACGATTATTAAAGGGAAAAGTATACCCTATATTTAAACCAAAATTATAAGCAAATGTAATATCTCCCTGAGGTAAATTATCAAATGCTCTTTCATATTGTGGTGATTCTACATTAAAAGATCTATAACCAGCCCCAATACTTACAAATGCATCTGCAGTAAAGCCAGATGACCTGGTGTGCTGCATAAGCCTACACCCCAGCATCAAACTATATTCCACCTGATGTTCCTTTGCCTTTGCCCTAATATCAGTTCCTGTCTCATTTACATCTAATTGATTAGCAAAATGCTTTAGATTAGTATAACGCAACTCATGCCCAAAATAACATAAACCAAAGTTTGCTGGGTTATAAAACTTTTGTCTTAACGCGATATCAAACCCTCTTTTGTACTTTTCGTCTATAGGCACCTTCTTATCCCTTATATAAAAAGGGTCTCTAATACCTTCTACTTCCAATTCATACCCCAACCGCTCTTGCATATAGTATTCTATAGCCACTGGCACTCGCCCCACTAATGATGATACAGGATTGCCCCCTACTATCACCCCTTGGAACTCATTTACTTTACTATCAAAATATTTAAATCTTTTTTGTTTGTATCGATACTCTGCCACCCCATAACGCACCTTCTTACCGGCATAACCATGCTGAGTATTATCAAAAAAATTATTTTTATAAACGGGTCTATAATAACCAGAAAGCGAACCATCTTTATTATAAATCTCCCATTTACCCGCTTTTCGTCCTTCCTCGATTGGTCCCTTAGTCTGTAAATCACCATTATGAAAATAACCAAAATACATACCGTTATCCTCTACAAAATCACACTCACCTTTAAGTGATCCATCAGGGTTATAGTACTTCCATAAGCCGTTATTCTTATCATCCTTGATAGGACCTTCAATCTTAATATTGCCATCGGCATAATACTCGGTATATATTCCTTCTCCAGCCTCAAAATTACTTTTGCCTTTGAGGCTACCATCAGGGTAAAACACTGACCAGTCACCATTTTTACGACCATTTTCAAAAGCACCGGATGAACTTACCGTACCATTCTCATGAAAATAATTCCACTTACCCTCAGGCTTACCATCATTAAAACTTCCTTTAGCTGAAATACCTCCTGCATGATGATAATATACCCACTCACCTACTTTTTTTCCGGACTCATATTGTCCCCATGCCTGTATTGCACCATCACGAAAATAATATTTCCAAATACCTACATTATCGTCATCGGATTTTGGCCCTTCTCCTTTCTTCTCCCCAGTAGAATAAAACTCAGTAAAAGTCCCTTTTCCAAAACTATAATCTATTTTTCCTTTAATGGTGCCATCTTCATAGTAAGTATGCCAAAGTCCTTCCCTCATTCCATTTTTAAAATCACCTTTCTCCTTCAGCGCTCCACTTTCATAATATATCTTCCATTCCTCTTCACGCTTCTCATTGACAATATGGCCTTCCATACTTTTTTCTCCATTCTCATAAAAGTATTGCCACAGTCCATCACTTCCTTTCCCTTGAAGGTTACCGCGCATCTTTAACATGCCGGTTTCATAGTAAAACTCCCACACTCCTACCGTTTCGTTTTTATCAAATTGGCCAGTAGACTCTATGTTTCCATTAATGTAATAAGACATGTACTTGCCCTGAAGTAAATTTTTGGCAGAGTCGTCTACATGGTATATTTCTTTAAGCTGGGTTTTCTCTTGATCATGATAAGTATAATGCGTTTGCTGTGCACAAACAGACAATGCCATGCCCAACCATAGACAAATGGTGTAATATGTTTTTAAATACTTCAGAACTATAATTTTCAATATTATTTAAAATACGAAATTTTAACCTTTTCAAGATTTAAATATTTCTTTCATTACCCATGGCTTGCCCCATTCTTTTAATTCTTGTTCAGACCATAATTCAGGAAAAAATACAATCTTCTGAAATCTTGGAGGCAAATACTTTTGCCAATTGGTACCGCCTGTAGCGGCTATATCTTGAGCATCTTTGTGTAAATAGTTGGCAGCAGACTTATAATGCGCCAACCTCCATGCTACATTTACCGCATAGTCATAATCTCTCAATAGCTTAATTATTTCAGGATTTTCAGATTGGCTAAAATAGCGTTGATATATTCTTAGTAGATTTTTTCCTCCATATTCACGCGCTCTATTGATAAAAGTATCCATATACTTCTGCTCAAACTGCTTAAGTGTAAGTGTTTTTTTACCTGAAGCCAGCTCTGTAGCTCCTGCACGCCAATAGATCTTATCCAGTAGCGTTTCTATAATATCATCAGGTAGCACCATATCCCTTTTCTCATAACTTACTAAGTTATGTATATCAGTAGAGCTCAATTCTATCAGCCTATATTGTGCTGACTGAAATCCACTAGCGGGCAATAAAGACATTCGAAACTTAAGAAACTGCTCCTTATCCATGCCATCCATCATTACCATAAAAGAATTCTCTAATACCTCGAACTGACGTACCATGCGTGACAACTTGGTAATAAAGAAAGCTTCATCAGGTTCAGGATGGTTAGCTAACTGCTCTATCTCCCACAGTATGAGCTTAAAAAACAACTCCGTATGCTGATGATAAATAATAAATGTCATCTCATCTTCAATACCAGTTTTGGGGTTTTGAAGACTCAACAAGGTATCTAGATGGATATAATCCCAATAGGTTAGGTAATCTGAATACAAAAGACCATCTAAATAGGCTGACAAATTTTGCCCCATGGCTTCGTACTTTTCTTCCAGTTTTTTAATTTGATCCAAAATCTTGGGATCAACCTCCGACTTCTGCATACTTCTTCAACAGGTAATTAGCTAAATGTTGCGTAAATTTGATACTAATAAATGAATAACCCAAATCATTAACGCTCATGACTATAAACGCATCGAATAAAAAAGCATCGAATGATTTATTTGAATCTCCAGATTTTTATAACATTGATGACCTGCTCACCGAAGAACACAAGCTCATTCGCAACTCTATCCGCGATTTTGTAAAAAAAGAAATAAGTCCTTTCATTGAAGAATGGGCTCAAAACGCTCACTTCCCCACCGAAATAGTCAAGAAATTTGGCGATATAGGTGCTTTTGGGCCTACCATATCAGAACAATACGGAGGCGGTGGGCTTGATTACATTTCTTACGGGCTTATAATGCAAGAAATAGAACGAGGAGATTCGGGAATGAGGTCCACAGCCTCAGTACAAGGGTCTTTAGTCATGTATCCTATCTATAAATTTGGTTCAGAAGAGCAAAAGAACAAATACCTACCCAAACTGGCATCAGGAGAATGGTTGGGCTGCTTTGGTCTTACAGAGCCAGATCATGGTTCTAATCCTAGCGGCATGACTACTCACTTCGAAGATAAAGGAGACCATTACTTATTAAATGGATCAAAAATGTGGATTTCCAATTCTACATATGCTGATGTGGCAGTAGTTTGGGCCAAAAATGAAGCCGGAAGAATCCATGGTCTGATTGTAGAGAAAGGGATGGAAGGGTTTACTGCACCTGAAATACATAGCAAATGGTCGTTACGTGCCAGCTGTACTGGCGAGCTAGTTTTTGACAATGTAAAAGTTCCTAAAGAAAACCTCTTACCAGGAAAAAATGGACTAGGCGCCCCTTTGATGTGCTTAGACAGTGCACGTTATGGTATTGCTTGGGGAGCGATTGGTGCTGCTATGGATTGCTACGATTCTGCAAGGCGATATTCTTTAGAAAGACATCAATTCAATAAACCTATCGGCTCATTTCAATTAATACAGAAAAAGCTAGCAGAAATGCTTACTGAGATCACCAAAGCCCAACTATTGAACTGGAAGCTAGGAAAAATGATGAATGAAGGCAAAGCTACTACTGCACAAATATCTATGGCGAAAAGAAATTCGGTTGACACCGCACTTCAAATAGCCAGAGAAGCCAGACAAATCCACGGAGGAATGGGCATTACAGGTGATTACCCTATTATGAGACATATGATGAATTTAGAATCAGTAATCACTTATGAAGGCACTCATGATATACACCTGTTAATTTTAGGCGCTGAAATTACTGGCATACCTGCATTTTCTTCCTAAAACTTCAATTGGAGTGTAATTTTAGCCTTTCAGAGCTAACATGTTGTTCTGCTACTTGTTATTATCATAAACATTTAAGCTTATGAAAAAGACAGTAGCAGAATATATAATTCATAAATTAAAAGAAGTAGGAGTAAAAAGAATTTGGGCAGTAACAGGTGACGCGCTTAACACCTTTGCTGATGCCATTCAAAAAGATGATGATATTGAATGGATTTCAGTAAGACATGAAGAAAATGCAGCCTTTGCCTGCTATGGTTCAGCGCAGTTAACAGAGGACATTGCTGTTTGTGCCGGCACAGTAGGCCCTGGTGCGTTGCATTTAATCAATGGCCTATATAATGCAAAGAAAGCTAGAGTTCCTGTATTGGCCATAACTGGGCAGGTACCTACTAGCAATATTGGCACTGATTATTTCCAAGAAACAGACCTTAAAAAAATCTTTGATGATATTTGTGCATTTCAGGGTATCATCAGAACTGCCGATCAAACTCCCCGATTAGTTACAAAAGCCTTACAAATAGCCTTATGGGATAAGGCCGTGGTTAGACTGGAAATACCCCATGACATCACCACAGAAAAAATAGACGCCTCTTATTTTGACCACCCTATAATGAGGTCTAATTCAAAATTAGTTTGCGATGATACTGATATTATTAAAGCAATAGAGCTGCTAAATGCAAGTGGTAAGACTACAATATTAGCTGGTTGTGGAGCTAGAACTGCCAAAGCTGAGGTTCTAGAATTATCGACTAAACTTAAGGCCCCTATTGTGCATACTTTAAAAGCTTCTGATGTATTCGACTCAAGTATAGATAATGTGGTAGGACTTACTGGCCTCATAGGCAACCACCCGGGTTACAGCGCTGTGCTCAATTGCGATACCCTGATCATGGTCGGCACAGATTTTCCATACAGCAATTTCTTGCCTCACGACAAACAAATACTTCAGATTGACATTAGACCAGAAAACTTAGGGAACAGAACTAGCATCTCACATGGCATTGTTGGCGATGCTGCCAATACCGTAAACAGAATTAATAAAGGCGTAAAAGTAAATGAAGACAGCACTTTTCTATTAAGTCATCAAAGCGCTCATAAAAAGTGGTTAGAAAAAATGCAAGAAGAAAGTAGTCTTAAAAATGATCACACCCCACTTTTACCGAATTTATTCACTGCCGAACTTAACAACCAGGCCTCTACCGATGCCATCTTCTCTATGGACACTGGAGAATCTGTAGTATGGGGTGTGAGGTATATGACTTTTAATAACAACAGAAGAATTATTGGAAGTTTTAATCATGGCTCTATGGCTGTAGGCCTTCCTTCTTGCTTGGGAGCTCAGGCGGCATATCCAGGCAGGCAAGTTTGGGGACTGGTGGGTGATGGTGCCTTCGGCATGAGTATGCAAGACCTTGTAACCGCGGTTAGGTATAACTACCCTATCAAAATCATCATTTTCAATAACAGTGAATTAGGTTTTGTAAAAATGGAAATGGAAGAGGCGGGTTTTCCTATGGCAGATGAAGCTCTTAAGTTACAAAATCCTGATTTCGTAGCTTATGCTCGTTCGTGTGGCGCTGACGGCATGAGGGTAGAAAAAGCTGAAGACATCCCCGTTGCCATTAAAAGAGCCATAGACTCTGATAAGCCATTTGTAATAGATGCGGTAGTAACAGCCGGAGCATTAACCTTACCTCCAAAGATCACTCTCGAAGAGGCCTATGGATTTGGCAAATCCAAAGCTAAAGAAGCTATACTGGCATTAGAAGGGGATGAAAAACAATGGGGAAATATTATGAGTGAGATAAAGGCTTACTTTGCTAAATAATAAAAATCATATTAAGAGCTAGTATTAAAGGCTAGCTCTTATTTCAACGCATCGAAAGCGTATTTCCCATCAGCCCAGAAAGCATCTAAGGCTATTATTCTTGGTTTAAAAAATGATATTAACGCAGGCCATGTATCCTTATTAAAAATATTCACATCACCGATCTCTATATAAATCCTACTAATTACACCGCCAACCTCATCATAAGCTTCAGTGTCCCATATCCACTCTTCCTCCATATTCATCTCAAGCATTAACTTAAGCTCTAAAAACTGCTCATAAAACAATTCTCTGAGGCCTTCATCCTGATGAGTGATTTCTATTCCAATATATGCTGTTTTTTTATCTGCACGCATTCTGAAATAGACATCCTTTATACCTGTTTTATAATTTATCCAGTTTACCTTTAATCCTTCTGCAGACAAATGTGGAGAAATATATTTCCCAAAAGTGGTCCAGAATTCCTGTCTTAATTTTGAAACTTGTTCTTTACTATACATTTTTTAATACTCACTATCCCACAAATATATAAACTCTATAAAAAAGAAAAGCCGCCATATTACTGGCGGCTCAATATATAAGTTTAACTTGTGCAATGGTTACTTACTGTCCTCTTCTCTATCTACATAAGCTTTTATAGTAACTCTCTGTGCTGAGTTTATAGGATCATTAGAATAAACCGTAATTGATTTTTGTTGATTTCCTCTTCTACCTTCTGAGTTAAAAACAACTTCAAGTTCGGTTGTTTCACCTGATTTTAAAGTCTCTTTCTTCACTTTACCCATTGTACAACTACAGTTAGACTTTACTTGGCGAATTTTCAACTCATTTTTACCATTATTTACAAGTGTAAAAGTTGTTTTCACCTCCTTATCAGCTTTTACAGTACCAAAATCATAAACAGGAGCCATTATTTTAATTTTAGGGGCACTCTGTATTTCTTCTTGATTCATTGGAGGAAAATATTCCAACACTGTGGCATAAATAGCTATTGATTTATCAGCATTCTCAGGTGCCTCATCTGTAAAAAATCTCACATTATCAGAGCTAAAGCCATAATCATTTTTCTTATTTCCAAAGTAAGAGATTTTCATCACCCCCTGCTCCTTAGGCTTTAATGTGTTAGGCACAAAATCAATCTTAATATAATCTGGCGCGTCTATTTTATCTTTGAAATTAATTGGTTTATCTGAATCGTTGTAAACCTCAAACTCTTTCACAGTAGGTTCTTCAGAGGTATATACCTTTCCTATATTAAAAGAACGGTGCTTCACCTTTATTGCCCCTAAATCCGTAGTCAATTCTGTTTCGGGCGAATTAGATTTTGGAGTTACATGACCTTTAATGTACAAACGAATAGGTTCACTCTTATTTTCGAGAGTTACTGTTAAGCTTTTATTAAAAGATCCTGGTCTGTTGTGCGGATTATACTGCGCCTGCACAAAACCTGTTTCTCCCGGTTTTACAACATCCCTACTCCAATCAGGTGTAGTACACCCACAAGAGGCTTTTACATTGGTAATTTTAATGGGCTCCATCCCCTTATTCATAAAACTAAACTCATGAATAATAGGTCCATCAGCCTCCTTCACCTTACCAAAATCATACGTTTTTTCCGTAAAAACCAGCTCTTCCACTTGCTGAGCCATTACAGGCTGAATAGCTGCAACACCTAAAATAAGTATAAGAATATATTTCAATTTCATAGTAAATAGAAGGTTTAGTTTTTGTAAAAGTAATAAAAATCCAATGCTTAAATATAACGCTTTCACTAATTAACAAGTCAATAACAGTTAAAAACCGAAAAAAGCCAGCGCTTTTTCTAGAGGCCAGAGCTAAAAAGCGAATCACAGTGGATTATAAACCTCTGAAAACCAAAAAATAAAACGCATTTTCACTTTACTACCCTCAATCCCTACAGAAAATTAACAGGTTTTCCGTTTATTTGTACAAAAAACAATCGACCATGGCGAGAATCCTCACAGGAATACAAAGTAGTGGAAGACCTCACTTAGGCAACATACTTGGGGCCATTAAACCAGCAATAGAATTATCGAAGAAAGAAAATAATGAATCATTATTCTTTATTGCAGACCTCCACTCTTTAACAACAATTAAAGATGCAGAAATAAGAATCGAAAATGTAAATGCAATTGCCGCAGCTTGGCTTGCCTTTGGATTTGACACTTCTTCAAACATATTCTACCGACAATCTAAAATTCCTGAAGTTTGTGAATTAGCCTGGTATTTGAGTTGTATGACTCCTTTTCCGATGTTGGCCAATGCACATTCTTTTAAAGATAAATCTGACAGACTAGCGGATGTTAACGCAGGACTTTTTACTTACCCTGTATTAATGGCAGCTGACATACTACTTTACGATGCCAATATGGTGCCTGTAGGTAAAGATCAAAAGCAACACTTGGAGATTACCAGAGACCTTGCTACTTCTTTCAACAACCAATATGGTGAAACATTTGTAGTGCCTGAGTCTAAGATAGATGAAAATGTAATGACTATACCAGGTATTGATGGGGAGAAAATGAGTAAGTCATATGGTAATACCATTGATATTTTCTTACCTGAAAAACAGCTCCGAAAAAGAGTTATGGCTATAGTAACAGACAGTACACCTTTAGAAGAGCCTAAAGACCCTGATACGTGCAATGTATATGCTATATACAAACTAATTGCCACTACTGAAGAAACTGAAGCATTAAGAGCAAAATATTTGGCCGGAAACTTCGGTTATGGCCACGCTAAGCAAGAGCTTTATGAATTAATGCTTGCTAAATTTGAAGAGCCTCGTAAAATTTTCAATTATTATATGGAAAACACTAACGAGCTAGATCAAAAACTAAAAGAAGGTGAGGATAAAGCTAGAGCGATAGCTAAAACTGTACTTGAAAAGGTAAGAATAAAACTAGGATATTAATATAATAAAAGGGTGAAGTTAACTTCACCCTTTTATTATATTTCGGTTATTTGGCAGTCCAAACAACTTCGCTATTATTGGCATCTATATGAAGTATAATTCTTGTGGGCTGTGGCAACAAGAGTAATTTAGTATCTTTTCCTGCATAATCATCAACCTCCACATATACTCCCTGGTCAGCAGTAGTAACAAATTTATCATCTACCTTGCTCACCTTATTGGGCAAATAAGCAATCGGCAAAAGCACATCACTATCAGGACAAAACTCGTCATGCACTTCGTGAAAAGCATCCTCTAAATAATCTCCGTACTCCTCTAAGAAATCATCTTCAAGATCATGAAGAGCCTCTTCTAAATCATCGTATTTCTCACTACTGTAATCAACCTTCTCTAATTCTATCTTCTTCTCAATTAGCAGAGTAAGGTCCTGATCAAGCTTATTTATATCCATTTTTCTGAATTTTATATTTGCGTCTGCAAAAGTCAAAAGACTTGAATAAACATCCAAAATATATCGTTCTAATCTTTATACATCAGCAATATGAAACATAGACTTGAGCAAAAAGTTTTGATATACTGAAAATTATAATCCCATCATCAAGCTAATTAATTATATTTTTTATTTTCGCAAAAACAAATTATTAAGTGTTAATAGTACTTTAGCCAAAATTCAGGTTAATTTTATTCTATAATTGACATGTCAGTTAAATTAACAGGTGATTCTAAACAATTAGATTGGCCTAACGGTTTTACTGTTCTAAGCACATATTACAAACATTTTTTCCAAAACAATATCAATTACAATTCATGAGTGAGATCAAAGAAAAAGCTCAAAAATGGCTTGAAAGTAACATAGATGATGAAGCAAAAGCACAGCTTGAAGCTCTACTGAATGATGAAGAAGCTTTAACTGAAGCCTTTTATAAAGATTTAGAGTTCGGCACTGGAGGTTTACGTGGTATTATGGGCATGGGATCTAACCGAATGAATAAATATACAGTAGGAATGGCTACTCAGGGTTTGGCTAACTATTTATTAAAGACTTACCCTAACGAGCAAGTAAAAGTAGCCATAGCTCATGATAGCAGAAATAATAGTCGTTTTTTTGCAGAAACTGTAGCTGCCGTATTCTCAGCCAATGACATAGAAGTTTTTCTTTTTGAAGAATTAAGACCTACCCCTGAGTTATCGTTTGCTATTAGGCATCTTAACTGTCATAGCGGAGTGGTATTAACTGCATCTCATAACCCCAAAGAATATAACGGATACAAAGCTTATTGGAATGATGGAGCCCAAATGGTAGCACCACATGACAAGAACGTAATAGATGAGGTCAATAAAATTAGCAGTATCAACGATGTGAAATTCACTGCTAACAAAGAAATTATTCACGCCATAGGTAGTGAAATTGATAAGTTATATTTAGATGAAATAAAAGATTTATCGTTATCTCCGGATATTGTTGCTTCTCAAAGAAACCTAAAAATAGTATTCTCTCCTATTCATGGCACAGGCGTAACGGTAGTACCACAGTGCTTAAAAAATTATGGGTTCGAAAATGTATATGTAGTTAAAGAGCAATCTGAGCCGAACGGAAATTTCCCTACTGTGGTATATCCGAACCCAGAAGAAGCAGAAGCATTAAAATTAGCATTAAACAAGGCTAAAGAAGTTGATGCGGACCTAGTAATGGCCACTGATCCTGATGCTGACAGAGTAGGAATAGCTGTAAAAAATAACGAAGGCGAATTCCAACTACTAAATGGAAACCAAACAGGTAGTTTGTTAATATATTACATCTTGAAAAGATGGGCTGAATTAGGCAAATATAAAGGCAATGAATACATTGTTAAAACCATTGTAACTACGGAGTTAATTAAGAAAATTGCTGATTACTTCAAAGTAGATTCATACGACACATTAACAGGTTTCAAATACATTGCTTCAATTATTAGAGAAAATGAAGGCGAACGTACCTTCATTGCTGGTGGTGAAGAAAGTTACGGCTACCTTATTGGAGAATTTGTAAGAGATAAAGATGCTGTAGCTTCTTGTGCCATGATTGCAGAGATGTGTGCTTATGCAAGTTCAGAAGGCAAATCTGTTTTTGACCTGCTTCTTGAAATTTACCGAGAGTGTGGCTTCTACAAGGAGAAGTTAATTTCCATTACCAAGAAAGGTAAGCAAGGCGCTGAGGAAATACAGCAAATGATGAAAAACTTTAGAGATAAAGCACCAGAAAGCTTTGGGGGATCAAAAGTTACAAGAGTAATTGATTACAAAAATAGCACTGACTTAAATACTGTAGACAATACCTCTAAAACTATAGATTACGAAAAATCTAATGTGTTACAGTTTTTCACTGAAGAAGGCTATAAAATTTCAGCAAGACCTTCTGGTACTGAGCCAAAAATCAAATTTTATATTAGTGTAAATAAAGAAATGAAAGATGTTTCTGATTACACTAAAATAAACGCTGAATTAGATGAGCTAATTATCAAAATAGAAAAAGACTTAATGAGTCTATAATATACAAAGTCGCATACACCTTTGTATGCGACTTTTACTCCCTCCTTAAATAATTAATATTTCTATAACATATTTTCCTCTTATATTTAGTATTTATTTTAGATATTGACAGGCATCAACCTAAATAGAATACTAAATGAATTTTTTCAAATCTCAACGCATAGCGTTAATAGCACTGTCCGCTGTTATATTTTCTTGTGCAGAAGAAATAGTCAGACCCACACAACAATCAAAGGGTACTCAAACCGAAGCAGGGAGTACAGAAGCCCGATATGGCAAAGATGACAATTTACTCATGGGCAACCCCAGCAACGCCTCCAACAACTCCTATTTCTACTGGAATTACCTCATCAAAAAAAATCAATATGCCATGTCATATCACAGAGATAGAGGCACACCCAATTGGGTAAGCTGGCATCTTAATGAAGATTGGTTAGGCTCATCGGCCAGATCAAACAATTTCACTATTGATTCATCAATTCCATCAGATTGGTATCACGTAAATACGGGTGACTATACCAACAGTGGGTTTGACCGGGGGCATAACTGCCCTAGTGCGGACAGAACCCTTAATACCACGGACAATAAAAATACCTTCTTAATGACTAATATAATTCCTCAAGCCCCCAACAACAACCAAAGGGTTTGGGCTAGCCTAGAAAGCTACTGCCGTAAGCTTGTAGCACAGGGAAATGAATTATACATCATAATGGGCAGTTATGGCACCGGAGGTACAGGAAGAAATGGTTATGCCACTACCTTAGCCGAGGGGAAAATCACGGTTCCTAGCAATATATGGAAGGTAATATTGGTTTTACCTGAAGGAACAAACGATTTATCAAGAGTCAATTCAACTACAAGAATTATTGCTGTCGACATTCCCAACAACCAAAACATCAGTACAAATTGGCCTGACTATAGAACTACTGTAGACAATATAGAGGCTCTAAGAGGCTATGATTTATTTAGCAATGTATCTGTTTCTATACAAAAACTAATTGAATCTCGTATGGATAATGGCCCTACTAACTAAAAGTTACTGGGTAATCTGCGCATTAGCGATTTAATTACTAACTTTGCAGTCCAATGAAAAAAGTCGCATTTTACACACTGGGCTGCAAACTTAACTTTTCTGAAACATCTACGATTTCAAGAAAATTTGAGGAGAAGGGATATAAAAAGGTAGAATTCACCGACACCCCTGACATTTATATTATCAACACATGTTCTGTAACAGAAAATGCTGATAAAAAATGTAAAAAGATTGTACGAGAAGCTAGAAAGATCAGTTCTAATGCCTACATAGCTATTATAGGTTGCTATGCTCAATTAAAACCAAAAGAAATATCAGAAATACCCGGAGTTGACGCTGTTTTAGGTGCAGCAGAAAAATTTCGATTAATTGAGTTGCTCGATGGCTTTGTAAGACCTGAACAACCTCAGGTATTAGCATCAGAAATAGAAGAAGCAACTACATTTAATAATGCATTTTCAATCAATGATAGAACTCGCACATTCTTAAAAGTACAAGATGGCTGCGATTATGGATGTACATTCTGTACCATTCCATTGGCCCGAGGCAATAGTAGAAGTGACACTATCGAAAACATTATTAAAAGTGCCGAAGAAATAGCGGCATCTGGCGTTAAAGAAATTGTGCTAACAGGTGTTAATACTGGAGATTTTGGTATTAGAAATGGAAAAAGAGAAGATAGATTCTTGGACCTAATAAAGGCGCTCGATGAAGTTGAAGATATTGAAAGAATAAGAATATCTTCAATTGAACCGAATTTACTACATGACGAAATCATTGAATTTGTAGCCAAATCCAAAAAGTTTGTGCCTCATTTTCATATTCCCCTACAATCTGGCTCTGACAAAATATTAAAGGCCATGAGGCGAAGATATTTAAGCCAGCTATACATCGACCGTGTGGCTAAAATAAAGGAGCTTATGCCTCATTGCTGTATTGGTGTTGATGTAATTGTAGGTTTCCCTGGCGAGACCGAAGAGGATTTCCTTACCACATATCAATTTCTAAACGAGTTAGACATTTCTTATTTGCATGTATTTACTTACTCCGAAAGAGCAAATACCATGGCGGCAGAAATGGAGGAAGCAATCCCTTTAAAAACAAGAAACAAGCGTTCTAAAATGTTGAGGACTTTGTCTGAAAAGAAAAAACGCTATTTCTACGAACAAAATTTGCAACGAGAAGACATTGTTTTATTTGAAGATGATGTAGAAAATGGTTTCATGCATGGCTTTACCAATAATTACGTAAGAGTAGCCGCCAAGTACGATCCCGTTCTCATCAATGAACTAAAAAAAGTAAAATTGACTTCAATCAACAATAACGGAACTGTAGAAGTTGAAGAGCTAAATCAAGAAATTCTCACACATTAATATTTATAAGATGGATGAATTAAACAATTCGTCCATCTACCATTTCTAGCTTTCTATCAGCCATATCGGCCAACTCTTCATTGTGAGTTACTATCACAAAAGTTTGATTCAATTCATCTCTTAACTGAAAAAACAAACTGTGCAATTCTTTGGCTGTTTTGCTATCTAAATTACCGCTAGGCTCATCAGCAAAAATTATGGCGGGGTTATTAATTAAAGCTCTCGCCACTGCCACTCTTTGTTGCTCACCACCTGATAGCTCTGAAGGCTTATGCTCTTTTCTTCCAGATATCCCTAAAATATCAAACAATTCGTTAGCCCTTTTTTTAACAGCTTCTGGGCTCGCCTTTCGAATATACCCTGGTATGCAGGCATTCTCGAAGGCAGTGAACTCCGGCAATAAATTGTGAAATTGAAATATAAATCCTAAATACTGATTTCTAAAAGCCGCTTTCTCTTTACTAGAAAGTGAATTAACCTCTCGCCCTTTTATCTCCAAGCTACCACGATCAGCCTTATCCAGCGTACCCAAAATATGTAACAAAGTACTTTTACCGGCTCCAGATGCACCTACAATAGAAATAACCTCTTGCTCTTTTACACTTAAATCTATTCCCTTTAATACCTGTAACTCTTTGTACGATTTATATATTCCCTGGGCTGTTAACATGCGCTTATTAGTATTTAATAGTTCAAACATAACAAAATTGCACCTCCCATAAATACAATAAAGATATTAAATCACGATTACTTGAAATATATAAGCAAATGGCCTACTTTCGTGCAAAAATTTTGAGAGCATGAACATCCACGAATATCAAGCAAAAGAAATATTAAAAGGTTACGGAGTTAGAGTTCAGAGGGGGATTGTAGCAGACACTCCAGAAGAAGCCCTGAGTGCAGCTAAGCAATTACATGCAGAAACAGGAACTGACTGGTATGTAGTTAAAGCTCAAATTCATGCGGGTGGCCGAGGTAAAGGAAAAGTTAAAGAAACGGATTCAAATGGTGTAGTACTAGCTAAATCATTAGAAGAAGTTCCTGAGAAAGCAAAAGGAATCCTTGGAGGCACCTTAGTAACTCACCAAACTGGTGAGGAAGGTAAGAAAGTAAGTAAGGTTTTAATAGCAGAAGATGTCTATTACCCTGGCGATTCTGAACCTAAAGAATATTACTTGAGTATTCTTCTTGATAGAGCAAAAGGATGTAATGTTATCATGGCATCTACTGAAGGTGGAATGGACATTGAAGAGGTTGCTGAAAACTCACCTGAAAAAATTGTTAAAGAATGGATTGACCCTACTGTAGGTCTTCAAGGTTTTCAGGCTAGAAAAGTAGCTTTCGCTTTGGGCTTAGAAGGTAATGCCTTCAAAGAAATGGTTAAATTCATTTACTCTCTATATAGTGCATATGAATCAACTGATTCATCAATGTTTGAAATCAACCCTGTATTGAAAACATCTGATGACAAAATTTTAGCTGTAGATGCTAAAGTTAACCTTGATGACAATGCTTTATTTAGACATAAAGATCTTAAAGAACTAAGAGACATAACAGAAGAAGATCCTGCAGAAGTTGAGGCAGGAAAATCAGGACTTAGTTATGTAAAACTAGATGGTAATGTAGGTTGTATGGTAAACGGAGCTGGTTTAGCTATGGCTACTATGGACATCATTAAATTATCTGGTGGTGAGCCTGCCAACTTCCTTGATGTAGGTGGAGGTGCCAACGCTGAAACTGTAGAAGCAGGTTTCAGAATTATCCTACAAGACCCTAACGTAAAAGCTATATTAATTAACATCTTCGGTGGTATTGTAAGATGCGACAGAGTTGCAAATGGTGTAGTAGAAGCTTATAAGAAAATTGGGAATATTGAAATACCAATTATTGTAAGATTACAAGGTACCAACGCTGAAGAAGGTGCTAAAATAATTGAAGAATCTGGCTTAAAAGTAGCTTCAGCAATATTGTTAAAAGATGCTGCAGCCAAAGTTAAAGAAGTACTAGCATAAAAGTTAGTACTATGTTGCGCCCGTAGTTCAACTGGATAGAATACCAGATTTCGGCTCTGGGGGTTGAGGGTTCGAATCCTTCCGGGCGCACGTAAAGCTTCACTAAAATTAGTGAAGCTTTTTTATTTTATATTACAATACTTTTGTAGCACTTCTTTTCTAAAAAGAAACATTATCCGTAAATTGTAGTCAATTTGTATTAGATCTGTATATGTTCATGCCCAAACTTGTCCTATTTACATTTTTTTTAATCATAACCTCCTTAGATATAGCAGCTCAAAGCTTCTATAAATTAGGCAACAGTAGAGATTTTATAGCTTCTTTTGGCACAGGAACATCTACTTATTTCGGGGACTTAAAAGATAATGGAGATTACATAGACCCAAAGCTTAATGTTAACTTGGGATTACAATATTACTTTCACCCTAATATATCAGGAAGAATAGAAGCTGCATATTTCAGAATGGGTGGTGATGATATTGACTCCGATACAGCGGGTAAAAACCGAAGAAACCTATCTTTCCGATCAGACAACTTTGAAATATCAGCAACAGGACTATTGCATCTGTTCCCACAAGGATTTAAATTTTACCAAAGACCTCAATTTAACCCGTATGTATTCACTGGTATTGGTTTTCTATATTTCAACCCAAAGGGAGAAGTTCCTGCTACTGACTGGAATGGAAACGAACTAAGTGAGGCAGGGAAATACATAGCCCTACAACCACTACAAACAGAAGGTGTTAGCTATAGCCGCATGACACTGGTAATTCCATTTGGTGCGGGCTTTAAATATAAAATTAATCCTTTTTTTAATATTGGGATTGAAGGCGGATATAGGTTAACATTTACAGATTATTTAGATGATGTTAGTACAACATACAAACTACATTCTTCATTCGAAGATCCTTTAGCCCAAGCAATGGCTGACAAACGCCACGCACTAAACCCTCCATTAACACCTTTAGGTCAAGAAGAGGGACATATACGTGGCAACCCAAATGACAATGACGGATACTTTATATTGAATATTAAACTAGAGTACTACCTGCCTGCTCAAATCATTAGTACATCAAAGTATAAGCGTAAGAAATCATATCATAGAAGAAGAAGACCTAAGAGACGATAAAGGTGACTAATAAAAAAAGGAGATGCGATCGCATCTCCTTTTTTTTAGTGACGACTAGTCAACTAATCATCCTGTTATCCAATTTATCTTCATGAAGCTTTGATCATTTCTTCATCTAATAATTCATATTTGGAACTCTTACTCTTGAACTCAGGGACAATACTTTTCATTTTTCTAACAATTTCGAAATCATCGTCCTGCCTTAAAAGAAGTTCTAGCTCCGATAATGATTCACTAATTTGTCCATATTCATACTCTAGAACCTTTGCTATCATTATTTTTTCATGGTGAGTTGGCACCGTATTTTCCTTACTAGCCAATAACTCCTCATAAAGCTTCTCACCTTGTCTCAAGCCCGTAAAAACTATTTCAATATCCTTGTCTAACTCCAACCCCGACAGCTGAATCATTTTCTTAGCAAGATCTACAATCTTAATAGACTTACCCATATCAAATATAAAGATTTCTCCTCCCCTTCCCATAGCTCCTGCCTCCAAAACCAATTGACATGCCTCTGGTATAGTCATAAAATACCTAGTAATATCTGGATGAGTCACTGTTACAGGGCCTCCACTAGCTATTTGCTTTTGAAAATATGGAATTACACTTCCATTAGACCCTAAAACATTACCAAATCTGGTAGTAACAAAGAGTGTACAGTCAGTCGAAACGGCACGATAATAATTGTAGAGCGACCTAACATATATTTCAGCTATCCTCTTAGAACAGCCCATTACGTTCGTAGGATTAACAGCTTTGTCTGTTGAAATCATAACAAACTTTTCTAAGGAATACTTAATAGATAAGTCTGCTAAGTTTTTTGTACCTAAAACATTACATAATACAGCCTCTGAAGGATTACGCTCCATCAAAGGCACATGCTTATAAGCAGCTGCATGGAATAAAATATCAGGTTTATGGAATTCGAATATTTCCTCCATTCTACGACTGTTAGAGATATCCGCAACATAAAAACATAATATACCTTCCCTAGCTTTAGTCGAAATCTCTCTTTCTATCTCATATAAAGCTGATTCTGCCTGATCTATTAAAATCAAAGATTTGGGATTATAATTACATATCTGACGAACCAACTCACTTCCTATAGACCCCGCAGCACCAGTTATAATTACTTTTTTACCATTGATTTCTTCCTTTATAGGCTGATTATCCAATTCAATAGATTCTCTCCCTAGTAAATCCTCTATATTTATTTCCTTGATTTGATTTACACTCAACTCACCTTTCACCCAGTCCTTAACCTTCGGAATAGAACTCACTTTTACATCTTCCTCAAGACATATATCTACTATTTCATTTTTCCGTATTAATGACAGCGAAGGAATTGCAATAATTAATTCATCAACTTTAAGACTTGACAACACCTGCTTTAAATTATCAACTCCGTTATAAATGGGCGTACCATTTATAATTTTACCGACCTTATTAGTCTCATCTTCCAGAAAGCCTACAACTTTATATTCACCATCTTCACTACTATCCAAAACTTGCTTAGTGATTATACCAAGTTGCCCTGCGCCATAAATAACAACCTTATTTTTTCTACTAAATTTGCCTCCTCTATAATAGCTAAATATATTTTTTATTAGCAGCCTATATTGAAACAAAAAAACAAAAGACGCTAGGAATGAAATTAGAATAACTGAATATGGAATTAAATTTCGCCCTTCAATAATTAGATACCCCAAATTAATAACACAAGTTATTAAATGAGTTAATACCAATGTAGCAAAAACTCTAAAACCATCATGCAACCCAGTATAGCGGACAATACCAGCATAACTTTTAGTGACCAACAATGCGATCAGGCAAGCTGTCACATTTAGTACAATACCTGTAGTAGCATTAAAATATCCTAAGAAATTTACTTCGAAATTAAATCGCAATAGGTACGCCAAAAATGTAGCGCTTCCTACTATAAATAAATCCAGGATTATAATTACCCATCTAGGTAATATTCTTAGTTGAATTAAAAACTTTGTAATCAAAAACGAGTACTTTAAATTACTTTGATTTACTTCCTATAAGCTTACGAACACCCAGAGCTCCCCCTGCTACCAATAAAATTTCTATACCACCTATGGGTACTGGCGGATCTGGAGTATCTCCTGGATTACCAGGCTGTGCGTTTGCTGAAACATAACAGGTCATACAAAGTGTTAACACTAGTATCCATTTGAAATGTTTTATTATAGGCTTAGTTGTATTCATACTAATTTTTTATAAATCTAAAGGTATAGGTCTTATCTGTATTTACCTTTAACAAATATACACCAGACGGCAATGACATTACATTAATTTTATAAGAATCATTATCACTGGAAAAATAAGACGCATAAGTTTTCCCTTTTACATCTACAACATTTATATCATTAATCTGTTCTTTTGAACGAATATTTATGAAATCAGAAGTAACAGTTGGGTATACATCAATACTCACATCTTCGTTTAAAGTTAAGTTGTATAAAGAAGTATTACTACACCCTCCTTGCTCATACATAAACTTGTAATTTCCACTTGCTATTGGTTCAATATAACTCTTTTCAAGACTGATTAATTCGTCTTCATAATACCAATTCCCAATTACATTTTCTTGAGTTTTTAAACTTTTACCATCGAATTTAATCGATAAATCTATACTCTTATTTTCAACATTAAATGTTGTAGACATAGATTGATTATTGCAACTTGAAACATATTTTACTTCTACTAAATTAGCTCCACTTTTTAATTTAGCATGATCTATTGTAACAACATTTTCAGTGGTAATTTGGTATTCGACCTCATATCCATCAACAGTGATTTTTAAATCTGCAGAATTAATACTACCTAAAGAAAAAATCAAATCTTCCGCAGTACATACAGCCCTATTTTCTAATTGTATGGCAGGCTCACTTTTATCAAAAATTATAGAAAACCTATTTTTAGTTCCTGATAATTGATGAGAATCGATATTAAACATGTAAACTGCTTCTTCATTTAAATTGAGGTAATGATCCAAATAGCTATCATGTAAATAAACACTTTCGATATCTTTAAACGAAGCGACCCCATTGAAATTCAACTTATAAGTTCCCTCTTCAACATCAGCTATTGTAAGATTGATAGTTTTTGAACAGGCTAACTTACTCATCACATTAATTGCCAAAGTTCTAGAATCACTACTCATTGAACCCAAATCAAATTTGGGATTATTCATTTTTACAGCATCAAAATCATTATCATAAGCATCCGTTGCCTCAGCATTGAACAACAAGTATGTTTCATCCATTTGTCCGGTTTGAATTTCCGTCATGGTTATAGTCAATACATTTTCAAGCTCATCGGCTGCTTCTCTTAAAATGGTGGCTCGGGTATTTGTCTTAGCAGCTTCATTAACAACTAATTGTGGACTAGGTGCGTTTGTTTTCACCCAAAATGCTTGACCAGGAGCTAACCTACCTCCTGTTAAACTCCCTGTAGTACCATTCCAGTATTTGAAGTATCCAGCTTCATCGTCCATCACTGAAATAGTGGCGTTAATATTAGTTTTAGTCCAACCTTCAGTGTTATCCCAATCTATTGTGGACGCAAAAGGATTCCCAACTAAGTTATAGCCATCAGAAGTATCTGCTGGAGCACTTACAGTATAGGTCACATTTAAATCAACTGTACCCTGATTCAATGGTCCTTTTACCTTTATATTTTTTGCCGAACCATCAAAAAAGTATGCGGCATAACCTCTTCCGACTGTTACCGGGCCATTAACATAAATAGTATATCCATTTTGCGATGAACCACTGGCAGTCTCGTCATAATAGTAGATTGAATTTACAGAAACAGCAAAACTCTGGCTCCATTCAGCAATAGTTGCATCTGTTATCGGAGAAGAAATATAACGCCAAACAGCAGAGGATGTTGAGCCATAATACCTCTGTACTTCAACCTCACCAACAATTGAAGCTCCAGCAGGTAATGCAGCTACAGAAGCATTCTGCGAAGGATCCTCTGACAAAGACAATAAAGTCAGCTGATCATTGGTGTTTAAAGTAGTTGCGGTTGAAAGTTGAAGTATTCCAATCATAGACAAGTTGTTATTTAAAGAAACATTGCCTGCAGATTTATTAATAGTTAAGTTATTCAGTTGAGCACCACTTACCGCTAATAATTGATTTGCTGTACCAATTAGTACAACAGAACCCCCATTTGCATTAAAAGCAGCTCCAGCATCAATTTGAACATTACCAGTAAAATTCACAATGCCAGATGGAAATACTAATGAACTTGACTCTGTAGCCTGAATTGAAGTAAACGTAGGAGTACCTGTACCTGAAATATTCGTAATGCCATCAAATAATATTAACCCAGAATAATTGGATGATAATGCACCACTATTTCTTATCCAGTTACCCTTTACCGTTACAATATTACTACCGACACCGAATGTACCCGAACTTAATGTTACTTCACCGTTAACTTGAATGTCTTGATCTAACGTAACCACACCAGATGAATTAATGGTCAAGTTTCCTAAAGAAGAAAGGTCTGTTGATAATGGCATTTCTTCCCCTGTTGTTTGAGTACCTCCTAAGTAATTGAGGTTATAAGTTTCTCCTACAGTAACTTCTGGACTGTTACCACTTAAAATACCGGAAGAATTTTTATTGAAATCAGCTCCATTAACCATTTGCAAGACTCCTGATGAAATATCAAACTGCCCATTCGTTAAAGTAATTGCATTATTAATCAATAATGTTCCTAACAGATTTACCGTTCCTGAAGTAGTCCTATCAATGGTGAGCTGGCTTAGCTGATTCGCTTCAGTAGAGAAAGCTATCGTTCCAAAATCTCCTGATCCACCAATCGTTAGCATACTCACATTGTTAGATCTTAAAACTCCAGTCCCTTCATAAGTTCCATTTAAAGCCAGTCTTTGATTACTAAAATCTAACTCACCTGCAGTCATACTTAATACTCCATTAACTGTTATGTCTTGGTCAAACACCACTCCGCCTCCTGAACGATTTACCGTTAAATTATTCAGTGTAGAGGCTGTTGTTAGTGGAAACACTCCATTAGAACCTGCACCATTCAATATTATACTTGAACCCGCTATAATTATAATATGACCTTCTCCTGTTATTCCATCATTTAGTGTAAGTGTATAATTCCCTACGTTTAAATCTCCACTAATTAGGTTTAATGCATTCCCAACTGTTATATCAGAAGCCAAACTAACTCCATTAGCATTATCAACACTTAAAGTGATACCATTGCCTTGCGGATGACCTGTACCTATAAACTGTGCAGATGTACCATTATATAAAATTGTTGAGCCAGATGCATATGTTCTTGTTCCAGTTAACCTAATATTACCTCCTACTTGACCGGATTGTATTGCACCATTGGTGTCTGTAGAACCAACACTTAATGTACCCCCAGCGTGTAAAAACAATGAACCATTTCCAGATAACACACTGGTACCTAAACTTAAATTTGCATCAATTTCAAAGTTAATATTTCCTGTTTGACTCCCATTGATAGTACAAGTTTGATTGACACCATCAAAGTGAAAATCTGCTACACCGTCAGTACAAGTTAAGATGGTACCAGACGCCATTTCTAGATTCCCTTCTAGATTGATAGTCATTGAACTCGTTCCAGCCCCTGTGGTATTAATCAAGTCAATTTCACCATTTTGCAATAACAAATTTCCATTAATATCAAGGGTAAGTGTAGATAAAATAGATAACCAACTAGGTTGCCCAACAATATTTGAATTATAAATAAAATCTCCAAGAATGGTCACCTCTGGAGTTATACTAGGGTCAAATCCATTAAATGCAATTAAGGAATTGCCTTCTACTATGAAATCATTATTAATCATCAGGCTGTAATCCACCGATTGGCTAAATACGAAAAAGATATACCCGGTATTTCTTATTTCTAAATTATTTCTAATTGTGCCTGATAAAGCGCCATTTAAATCAAATACACCAAATTCATTAGATATATTCGGAGTATCCCATACAAAATTATAAAAGCTCTGAGACAAACCTGATGGAGGCACCTCATTGGACGTATAACCAGCGATTTCTAGTGTTGATCCATCAGCCCAAGTTGCTGTAGGTATAGTACCAGCAGTGGTAGTATAATTATGTCTAAAAACCCCTCCATCATTAACAAAAAGCCTGTTCGCTATAGAATTATTAATAACTGCACCTTCCTCCAAAGAAACCACTCCATTAACTCTTAACTCTCCTGCAATAAAGCCCCCAAAACCGCCTGCTAAAAAAGAAAAATCATTTCCAGATCCATTATTGATAATCATGGTAGCTCCACTATTAACACTTAAAATGGCCGCATTATTAGCCGCAATAGTAAGTTGATCAACGGAGATAGTACCTGAAGTTACATTAACCGTATTATTTGCTGAAATTAGTATCGCACCACTGACATCACTTGGAATTTGATCTTGGTACAGCCCTGCAGCTGCATCTTCAAGATTTACCCATCCACTATTGAAAACTTCCCACGTAGTTGATGAAGACCAATCTCCTGATTGACGACTTCGATAATCGCCATTGGTTTGAGCTTGCACCAAAACCGAAGAAAGTATCAAAAAACTAAATGAAAGTAAAATTTTATTCGCCCACATATTCAAAAAACTTACAAGAGTCATTTTTTACAAGTTTAAATATCAGTGTTTATACATTAGTCTCAACTTTTGTAACCTAAAATAAGCTCTTTATTAATTCTATAACCCTATTTAGAGTTACATCATTCATATTTGAACCTGACGGCAAACACAACCCATAATTAAATAAATCTTCGCTAACTTCTCCCCCATACTTAGGACTGTCTTTGAAAACAGGTTGTAGATGCATAGGCTTCCACAAAGGTCTTGACTCAATATTGTTACTTTCAAGCAACTTCCTTACATCTTCTCGATCAACGGTTGCATATTTCCGATCGATATAAATTGTACTTAACCACCGATTGGAATAATAACCCTGAGGCTCTTCGAGAAATACAATTGCTTCTACTGAATTTAACTCATTTTTATAAATATCGAAAATTTCGCGTCTTCTAGTTACTCGATTATCTAAGACCTCCATTTGCCCTAAACCAATCGCTGCACTTACGTTACTTAATCTATAATTGTATCCAATATGTGTATGTTCATAATGGACTGCACTATCACGTGCTTGGGTAGATAAAAACTTTGCCTTTTGAACAAAGTGTTCATTATTGGATAACAACGCACCTCCCCCTGAGGTAGTAATAATTTTATTACCATTAAATGATAAAATACTCAAATCCCCAAAACTACCCAGCTTCTGATTTTTATATGATGAACCTAATCCTTCAGCCGCATCTTCAATAACAGGTATCTCAAACTCTCTGGCTACTTCAATTATCTCATCGATATGAGCAGGCATACCATATAAATGTACCAGGATTATGGCTTTCGGCTTTTTACCTAATTTTATTCTATCTTCAATTGTGTACTTCAACAATTGCGGATCCATATTCCAAGTTTCCCTTTCGGAATCGACAAACACGGGTATTGCTCCTTGATATACAATAGGGTTACAACTCCCTGCAAATGTAAAGGAACTACATATTACTTCATCTCCTCTTTCTACACCCAATAATATTAGCGCTAAGTGTATAGCTGCTGTACCAGAACTTAATGCTGCCACAGATTTCACTCCTGTATATTCAGCTATTTTATCTTCAAATTGATTCAAATGTGGTCCTATAGGAGAAATCCAATTTGTTTCAAAGGCTTCTCTTATATACGATAATTCATTCGCTCCCATATGGGGAGACGATAAATAAACTCTGTCTTTCATAAAAAATCTATTATTTTGAACTCTTATATGAGTGATACTCTTGGTAAAATAAAGATGCTAAAAGAACTACCATCAACAACGGATTAACAATTAATCTATGAAGAAAAGAAACTAATGGCCCATTATAATTAGTGTAAAATTTAATAATAAAATAAGGCATCAGTAAAAATATTATACCAGCTATTTGCACAAAGAAAGCGAATTTAACGTAGTCCTTTTTTAAAAAAATACCATATATCAAAGCGATCATTAGCAAATCATTCAAAACGAATCTAAATAATCTACTAACGATAAAGGCTATATAACTAGAGGAAAATATACCCTGAAAAAAAAAGTGTATATGCTTTTGCAAAACATAGACTAACAGTACTCCTAAAATACTAGGTAATACTATTCCAACTTGTTTAATAGATAAGCCTCCATTCAGCATGATTTATTCTTTAGCAGGGTAAAGATACTTCACCCACCAAAACCACAAAAGAAATACAATCAAGTATATGCATCCTGTGAATATAAATTTATGAGAAAAATACATGAGATGAGGCAAATTTCTGCTTATATAATATAAAAATAATACTCTAAGCAAATTGCATATATAAATTAATATCAAACCTGTAGGGATATACCACATCAACGCTTTTCGTAACTTACCGTAACCAAATGCAAATACGAAAAATACTATCATCACATTCACTCCATTACAGCCTTCATATATTTCAAGACCTCGCTGACCTTTTACTCCTACCCTGATAGCAGGTTTCTCCACATACGGCTTCAATTGAGTAGGTTCGCCCAAAAGATTTAATACACTACTAACATTATGAGAAACAAAATATGTGATTTTATCAGGGCTTGGAGAATAACTACTTACATAATAGCCATATAATAAATTAAGTATGATATAGCTAAGTAAAAACTTAGCTATAAATATTATTGATGGTTTAAAATCCTGAAAATTCATCTACTAATTGGTTTAGCCGGAACTCCTACAACCGTTTTACCGTCTTTAACATCTTTGGTAACAACAGCTCCTGAACCTACCTTAACGTTATTTCCTACAACAATGCCATTGAGTATATTTGCTCCAGAACCTACCAATACGGACTCATTTAACACAACCCCTCCTGCCAAATTGACCCCGGGCATAATAGACGAATAATCCCTAATTTTACAATCATGCCCAATTGTAGCGTTCAAATTAATTAATACATGTTTCCCTACTTCAACATCAACCGTTAGCACAGCTCCGGCACATATAATAGTACCTTCATCGATACTTATAGTTTCACTGGAGATTGTTGCCCTTGGATGAATCAATGTAGCATATTGTACCTTATCATTTACAATCTGTTTAACAAGCTCCTTTTTAAGTAAAGAGTCTCCCAGAGCTACGACCAAATGAAACGGATCATTAAAACCATTTAATGAATTTATATCTCCTAGTATATTAGCACCTTCCAACACATCATCAAAAAAACCGATAAAATCCCATGTTGGTTTTACTTCATTAATGGCATTAATAATAGTGAATACCTCTCGCCCTAAACCTCCGGCACCATATATAGCTATAGGCTTCATATTATCGATTATATTTTATGACCTTACCAGGGTTACCAACCACCACAGCATAATCAGGTATATCTTTAGTCACTACGCATCCTGCACCTACAGTTACCCATTTACCAATAGTAACATTAGGTATGACTACTGATCCACTACCAACTAGTGTCCCCTCTCCTATTTTTATACCGCCACACAGAGTTGCGTTAGGAGCTATATGAACAAAATCTTCGATTATACAATCGTGATCTACTGAGGAGGAAGTATTAAGAATAACATGGTTTCCTATTTGTGTATCAGGGTTCACTGTTACATTAGCCATGACCACTGTGCCCTGTCCCAGTGCTACTTTTTCAGCAATCACAGCAGTAGGATGCACTGCCTTGCCATATGAAGACGATATCTGTTGTGTTACTTTCTTCCTAATGTTGTTATCTCCAATAGTAATGATGCTATCGCCTGAATTGGGCTTAAAGTCATCGGTATGTCCCAATACAGGAATCCCCCAGAGTTCCTTCTTATTGGGATCATCATCATAAAAACCTGTAACAGGTTCATTAGTTAGCTTAAGGATGTCTAATATGACCTTAGCATGGCCACTGGCACCAAATAAAAACATCAATTATTACCTTTAAATTTTTCGATTGTCACTTGTCCTTCAGCAGAAATACCCTCTGCTTTAAAGACCTTAAAGACAGTCAAAAATAAGATTTTTATATCTAACCAAAACGATTGATGCTCTACATACCATACATCATACGTAAATTTCTGTTGCCAACTTATGGCATTGCGCCCGTTCACTTGTGCCCAACCAGTAATACCTGGTTTTACATCATGTCGTCTGATTTGAACCTCATCATATAACTCAAGATACTCCACCAATAATGGACGAGGACCGACAAATGACATATCACCTTTAATCACGTTGATAAGCTGAGGAATTTCATCTAATGAGGTTTTCCTTACAAAACTGCCCACAGCGGTAAGACGATCTTTATCGGGCAGCAAGTTACCATCTGCATCTCGTTCATCAGTCATAGTTTTGAACTTGATGACTTTAAAAATCCGATTTTTATAACCTGGTCTTACTTGCGTAAAAAAAGCTTTTCCTTTATTCGCCACAATTAAAAGCAGCGTCACTATCGCGAAGACAGGAAACAAACAAATAAATGCTATTAAAGCTACGAGCCGATCAACTAATGGTTTTAAGAATTGCTTATACATGAAGTAGTTCTTTATACTCTTTAATTAAACAGCTCCAAACAAATTGCTGATCATAATTTTCATGAACATTTTTTAAGGCAACTCCCGCCATTTCAGTTCTTTTCTTTTCATCATCTCTAAGTAATTGCATTGCCTTATATAATGGAGGCACTTGCTTTGTAGGTATGAGTAATCCTGATTCTTCATGATTTATTATCTCATTACACCCATTAATATCAGAAGCAATTGTTGGCACTCCCATAGCAGAGGCTTGCAAAACCACATTGGGGAATCCTTCCCTATAACTAGGAAAAACAAAAACATCTGTAAATGCCAAAAATGGTCTTACGTCCGATTGAAAACCGGGAGCAATAATATTTTTATTGTTGGCAATAGCATCCATGGTTTCTTTCGATAGCGGATCCAGCTCTTCGAAAGGCCCCACCAACACAAGATAAGATGATTTATCATTTAATTGTATAAATGCCTTAACCAATTCATTTATTCCTTTATCTCCAACAATTCTTCCTATAAATAAATAAACAAAGGCTTCATTTGGAATATTTAGTTCACTCTTCCACCATTCTCCTTTATCAATAATTTCCGAAGACTTATTAAAGACGTTTAAATCAATTCCATTGGTACTACCCTTCCCTATTACTTTTAACTTATCCTTATTTATAGACAGGTTATTCAAAATATATTCCTGAAGCTTAAATGAATTAGGATAAACCTTCGAAGCACATGCATAAGTAATTGCTTCAGTGAATTTCAAAATACTTCTTTTACCACCAGTAGCTTCCATTAACGGCAAACCTGCAACAGTATGTAATCGGTGCTTGACTCCTGCTATTTTTGCGGCCATCATGCCTAACAACCCTGCCTTAGGAGTATGACTATGTACAATATCCGGTTTCTCTTCTTTAATAACTTTAACCACCATACGAAGACATTTCAAGTCTTGAAATGGCGTAATTGCACGTGTAAACGGAATTATGATATGACTTACACCTTCCCTTTCCCTTACCTCTGCTACTTCTACTCCATCCGCACTAGTAGTTATAACTTCAAAGCCATTTTCTCTCATAAACTTGAGTTGACCTTTAAGAAGAATGTTAAGAGAAATAGGAACTGTAGTAATTCTAAGTAACTTGTTAGCCATGTTGATTATTCAATATTGTAGCCATTTCTCCCATACTTTTGCTATTCATACCATACTCTTTATTCAAAAACTGATAGTGATTAACAATTTCAACTAGTCCATTAATATTTTCTTGAGTATAGTTCCCAAAATTATGGGGATGCCACCATAAGTGATAGACCTCATTATTTTTAGCTGCTAAGGTCATCTCCTTTTTGATTTTCTTTATTTTTAAATCATTCAAAAAGAGCTCCTTAGGGTTATAAGGTCTCAATAAACGACTTGCGGGTAATAACCATACTCCCTCCTCTTTTTTAATTTGACTCAGTGAGAATGAAGTTTTACCTCCTATTGAAAAATAAGCATCTGCTCCTCTATTTAATCTCTTCCATTTTGACTCCGATTGAGTACTATCAATTTGCCACCACCAATCTAAAGGGTTTACTCTAACTATTTCAATTCCAGCTCTATTGCAAGCTTTTAGATACTCTGCATTATATTGGTTTCGAGGAAACACTAAAGACTTAGGTACAACATCAAATTTTTGAGCCGCCCTTTTTGCCGCTTGTAGATCTGAATAAAACTGCTCGGCTGTTTGTCCATCTTCATTACAATAATAATGAGAAAATGAATGGGTACTTATCTCTTGACCTCTAGTGGCTTTAACCAAGTCTAAAAGAGAGTGAGCAAAATGAAATGGATCTTCTTCTTCTGTATCACCTACCCAATTATTTTTCAGGTAATTATACGCTGAGATAGAACTATCATTATAAGTTGGTTCCACTTCAGGTAGATTCGCTAACAATTCCTTTTTCTCCTTAAAAAAGAGAAAACCTACTGTGGCCCACGTCACACTTATTCCTGAGCTTTCAAAAAGGGTAAGTAGAGTTGGGATACATTTCCTTGTATTCTCAAAATATTGCTTTTTAGAATCATTTAAGGTCCATTTTTCAGAACCTCCCCAGTGCAATTCAAAATCTAAAGATATGACTAAGCAACCTCCGGTCATTGTTGTAAAATCTCTTGTTGTTTTTTTATCATTTGTTCCCTTTGCCGTATAGCATACTTCCTCTTATACTCATTCATCTGCTTTTCATCCATGAGCTTAATGATCACAAAAAGAAAAAGCATCATTACCTGACTCTTCTGCCTAATGGCGATACCAAGATTACCTGATATCTGAGCTAGTGCTATAGAAACGGTAATAAAGCTTAGAAAAGCGGTTTTCACCAAAAAATCACCTCTAATAAGAAACCCTAGGCCCCCTCTGGACAAAAAGAGTATGGTTATATAAAGCAAAAATACATTTTCAAACGAAACAATAATTCCTAACATCCCAGGAGCATCTACAAACAGAGGCCTAAATAAAAATGTAAATACCTGAAGAGGCAAACTGTAATTGGTAATATCTACTCCTGACGTAGCTTTTTGAAGCTCAGTGGCCCGGTGAGTTAGATCAAGACCTTGTGTGAGTTCTTCCCCTTCTTCGATACCTACCATGCTTAAAACATCCTGATAAATAAAAGCAAAGGCTGCTCCTGAAATCATTATCATCAAAATTTTCACTCCCCATCCTATTCCCTTGGAGCTAAACGTAAAGCCTATTATTGCTGATATTAGTATAACGAACATAATATGAGGCCTGATATGATAAGTAAGAATGGCTCCCAGAAATAAATACAGAAATCTCTCATTCAACTTACTCATACCATGGAATATGAGTGCTATTCCTAAAAAAATAAATGCCCCTTTACCAAAAGAACCTGACCAAAAATGAAGGTTTGGAAGCAAAAATATTAGGATTAGTAAATCATAGCCTAAAATCTCATTTCGGAAATTAATTTGCTCTTTAAAAAACTTATAAAAATAAATAAACCCGATCCAACCAAAAAAAGCAAACAAAGCCATCATTGCTTCATAAGAGAAACCTAAATAATGAATGAATGGATAACCTGTCCATTCTATAAAAGTAGTACTTGTACCATAGAAATCTGACCAATTTGGGCCTCTAAAAAAATTTATTACCTTCTGATAATAATAGTTGGAATCTGAGGGATTGAGAACTGCATACAAATAGTAAACAAAAGACAAAAAAAGGTGATAGAAGAATAAACGATTTAAAATCAATCGATCTCTTTCATTTCCTCTAACGGGAGGAAACACCTTATTGATTATCAGTTGAGATAAAAAATATGAAATGAATATAATTAGTATACCGTAAAGCAATCTTCTAGCTATTTTCCTAAAATACTTCTAAGTCACCTAATACTGGGCTCCATAGATTATATTGAACAAAATCAGTCACTTCAGCATTTAAAGGCCTAACAGTAACATCTGGGCCATTACTTAACACCTTCTTGATAAGAGAAGGCAATTTATAAGAATTAAATGCATCTATTGATATATAGTCGAAATTACATTTTTTATATATCGTTTGAATTATACTTTCAACCTCTTTTGAAGAGCCAAAAGCTTCACAAATACGTAATTCAATTCCAAAACCTCCTTGTTTAAGCCGAAATATCACTAATGCTTCTTCACTGCCTAAGCCTCCATATTTAATCAATGGTATATCCACATATCTCCAACATAAATATGCTTTCGAATAATTACTTTTCCAGCCCTTAGAAGATTTAGAAAATGATAACTCACATTTATCTATCGACTTAGCTACATCAAACTTTTTATCTTTAACCGGAATAAAATCGGTCTCAGCTCCTCCAAACAATTTATTTTTGACTATGTTAATGGGCCTCTTAAACCCTAGTCTCACAGGTAATTTTCCCGCCGCCTCCCAGCCCATTTTCAAGTACCCCGGCTTGCTCTTGTTATTCGGAGTATTGAAAACAAAATCTACTCCCTGCTCCTTACAATCATCTAGCAAGCCTAAAGTTAACTTTTTAAATATTCCTTTTCCTTGATGTTCTGGATGAGTGGCAGTATCAACCGCCCTAATTGCTTTATAGATCTTCTCTTCATTTTTCCACTGCCAATTCATAAATGCTCTTACACCTATAATTTTTCCACCTTCTATTGCAAGCAATACTGGGGACTCACCAAACGGATTATTTATATGCTTCCATGTCCAATACTCCACTGACTTCGGCATTAAAGATTCTCCAAGGCTTAATTTCAATAAACTGACAACCTCTTCAATATCTTCTTTAGTAGCCTTCCTAATTTCCATTAGACTCTTCTTTATAAATTTGCTCTAACCGACTTACCATATTATTCAGGCTGAAACGATCAACAACTCTTTGCCTGGCATTTTTACCCAACTTTTCAATTTGCGACTCATTAATGTCTTTTAATGAATTTGATAATTGATTCCAATTATCAACGCTTACCATCACTCCTGATTCATCGGCTTCAATTACTTCTTTTATGCCACCTGCATCAGTAGTCAACACTGCACATTCCATACTCATGGCTTCTAACAATGCTATTGGTAACCCCTCAAAAACAGATGTCATCATAAAAATATCCATAATCGAAAACCAATCACGAGTATTAATTTGGAGGCCTGGCATTAAGATTCTATTTTCTAAACCCAATCTCCTTCTTTCCTCTAGAAGCTCATCTTTTAAAGGGCCATCTCCCACTATAACTCCGTATAAATTAGGATTGTACTTTGCTGCATCACTAAAAACTTGCATCCATTCTTTCAAACGTTTTTGAAATCTAAAAACAGCCACAGTTCCGACTACTAACGCTGATTCCGGAATCCCTTGCTCTTGCTTAAACGACCTTTGTACTTCTACAGGTAAGCGCTTGAACTTATCTGTATTGACTCCATTAAGTAGAGTCTCTATTTTAGTTCTGTCTCCTATATTTTTAAGTATAGATTCATGCACATCACCAGAAACTGCCAAAACTTTATTTTGCCAAGGAAAGGTGATTTTATTTAATGCAAAAGTAATTTTGTGATATCTCTCCTGCTTATTATGCTCAGTATAAATAACAGGTATTCCATTAAGCTTATTTACTAACCTAGAAAGAAAACCAGCCCAAGGCAAATGAGCATGGATAAGCTGAATTCCATTCTGTTTCACATATTGAACCAATTCGCTCCTTTTTGCTATTAGCTTAATATTATTGCTAGCATTAAAGCACGTAACCGTTCCTCCTTCTTTCTCGATGCTCTCCACCATTTGATCTTTCCAAGGAAGAAAATATATATAATGAAATTCGAATTGTTTTTTATTATGTAAAGCTAAAGTCTCTGGTAAAAGCATTTCAGCTCCGCCTCTGCCTAAAGACTTAATAACATGCAGCACCTTGATTTTCATGGCTCGAAGATAGGGATTAGTTACTGTAGCGAAAAGCTTTTATTTTGCAACAAACTTATAGACGTCCTCAAATTGATGGGCAATATCTTCATTAAGGAAATGGTCATCTATTCGATTTTTTGCGTTAACTGACATCGTATTATAAAGGTCTTCATCGCTAAGTATAGTCTCTATTTTTGACAGATACTCATCAACATTATAAGTAGGGATACAATATCCATTTTCAGCATTCACAATTACTTCTGGAATTCCTCCTACATTAGATGCTATGACTGGCTTACCACAAGACAACGCCTCTAAAATAACCCCTGGGAGACCTTCTATCTTTGATGGCATGACCATAATAGTTGAGGCCTTAATTAAACTAATAACATCCTTCCTATATCCTAAAAATTTCACAGCATTTACAATGTCCAATTCAAGTACTTTCGACTCAAGCTTTTTCCTTAATTTACCATCACCCACTAACCAAAGCTGCGTATCATCATTTTTCCTTAAATACTCAGCAAAAATCTCAATAAGAAATTCTTGATTTTTTTCCGGCACAAAGCTTCCTACATTAATCCATACATTATTAATATAGGAAGGTATAGTATCTACTTCATCAAATGTATATGTGCCAATAGTCACAGTTGTTGAACATTTCTCAGCATTATTATATAACTGAATAAGATCCTGCCTACAGTTTTCTGAAACAGATATAAAATGATCTACTTGCTTTAAAAAAAATTGATTTAACTTCTTATGAATAGGAGATTTTATAAACGCTCCCATTTTATTGGCATTCCTAAATACCAATGCATTCTTCCAACCATGAATTAGTCTTGATAAGGCAGCATATTTTAATGTATCTCCAGCATTGGCTTGTACAATATCATACCCTCCATCTCTAATAAGAGAAGCCAACTTTTTGTACGCTTTAAAATCAGTAAATCGTTTATTGATATTAGCATTCAGCCCAAAGTAATTCAGTGGGTATTCAAGAGCTACTTCAGGCATATCAAAAAGATATAAGACATCTACTTCATGACCTAACTTTTCAAGTTCTACTGATAATTGGGAAGCAAATATTTCTGCTCCTCTGAGTTGAGGTTTTTGTATAATTTGAAGGATTTTCATTTAATCTCGGCAACCACAAAAAGCGTATTGAAAGCTACTTTTTTTGGCAAAATCATAGTTCTAAATTTAAGAGCCATTCTTCTCCATACATTTATGGTTGTATGCTTTATGTAGCCCAACTGTTTAACTTTAAACCCTTCCCTTTCAAGTAAAGTTGACAGAGTGTACTCACAATACCAACAGGTATGCTCTGCATTAACTCTTAATCCACCAGAAGCTGCATAAACAAAATTCGATATTCTTAAAGCATTAGGCGTTGTTAATAATAACACACCATCAACAGTTAGGTGCCTCTTTACTGCCTGCAAAAATCCTGAAGGATTACTTAAATGTTCTAGCAATTCTCCTGCATGAATTAAATTAAAACGTTTACTCAAACTAAAATTCTGGGCATCACCGAATTCCACATCATAACCGTTTTCCTTTATTTCTCGAACTGCATTTACATCCAAGTCTAATCCAAATATAGTTCTAGACTTATCCTTAATTGCTTTATGCATCCAATCTCCCCTCTTATAACCAACTGCACAACCTATATCTAAAACATCTTTATCATAAAAAAACTCTTCTAACTGCTTAAAGCGATCGGACTTAGAGCTTTTAGTCCATGTGGGTTGCAAAATTGACTTTTTCATAACTTAAATCATTTATTCTTTAGCAAATAATTTAAGTTATTTATTATAAAATCACAATTATGTTCCCATGTATAGTTATCAACGACTAACTGATGACCATTTCTTGCTATAACTCGAGAAAATGCTTTATTTTCAATAAGCTTTTGAAGCTTCTTAACAATATCATTAACTTCCCCATTCGTCACTAAAAGGTGTTCTTCATTTTTAAAAACTTCCAAAACAGAGGGAGTATCTGGTCCAACAACTGGCAACTCCATGCTCATATATTCAAATAATTTCAAAGGGCTCATATATTTCTCAGCATAGTGATGGATTGCAATATGAGCCTTAGCCAACTCATTTGGTATTTTATCATGAGTAACCCACCCAAAGAATACTATTCGATCCTCCACGGATAAAGTTTTTGAAAAGATTTTTGTTTCCTCTAAAGCAGGGCCATCTCCAATAACATGTAATTTAATATGAGGATATATATCACACAGAAGATAAAATGCTTGAATTAAATCTTTAATTTTTTTGTGATGGTCAATAGTGCCGATATATATAAGAATTAGATCATCACTATCTTCTATTATGTTCATACCGCCTAGACGATAAAATATCTCATCTACACCATTGTGCACTACTTTGTCTCTTACCCCTTTTACCTTTTGAGACATAATGTTTAATCTCAAAAAGTCTGAAACGAAAAAATTGAAATCAGCTTTGCATAGAGCATTTCTCTCTAATCTCTTGAAATACGATTTAAATGCAATATTATTAAAACCTTCTTCAAAACAAGAGGAGTTGACCTCTGTTGATATTACCAAATCAGGATATCTTGCTCGAATTTTATTAATCTGTAAAAAATTAGCATCAATTCTGATATGCAGAATATCAGGCTGTTGCTCTTCAATAAATTCAACTAATCTAGTATAATGAAAATCATTTCTCCTATAAAAAAAAAACACCTGAAGCAGTGCTAATTTACGAAGCCATAATCTTAGTTTACTCCTTCCAAGTCCTTCAGATATTTTATTATTGAAACGTTTATATTCAGGAAAAACAATTATTCGGTCTACGCATTTATGCTTTCTGGCTTCTCTAACAAAAGCTTGAGAATGTAAGCTACCTCCATGAGTAGAGTAATAAGCTGTAGTGTAATAAATTATTTTCACTCTATTAATATCTCCAATTTTTCGGTAGTGGTCCTACCAGTTTTTTAAGATTTTCGTTTTCTTCTGAATAAATCTCTTGAAGCTGTATAATAACCTTATTGTCTAATTGAAGCTTAAAAGGCTTAAAAATATGATTTAAGCGATTATTAACTTGACGTAAAGCAGGAAAAAAGTGATTTAATACTAACGAAGGTTTCGACATTTTATACTCATTTTTCTTTTCTGATTTGTCTGGAAAATAATCAGATGAATAAGATATTTCTAAAAAAGAGCAAAGTCTTTGCAAAGTTTCTGTAGAATGTAAAGTAATATCTGTCTCAAAAAACAATATTAAAAATTGATTTGGATCAAATTGTGATAAATATTTCTTCAAATTCTGGTAATAAAACCCATTCTCTATTAAGCTAAATGCCTCCCCTTTATACTTCTTTGAACCAAAAATAATATCATATGCATTATCAAAAGGGCTCATTCTTCTAGTTCTCAGCATATGATTCATTGCTGATTTCAACCTCGCTATAGGCTCCCTTAATACAATAACAAACTTCATATTCGGGTTATAATTATAGACACGTAAATGGGTAGAAAGGCTTACCTTAGGATTGTAAGAAGATATAACATTCATATATTCTGGTGTTTTTTCTCCTATGATCCTTGAGAAATCTTTAGGATCAAATAATTCATGGTAATAAGAATACCCTTTATTATACTCCGCATCATTAGAGAAAAAATGTAACTCTTCTGAAGGACAATAAACATCAGGATGTGTATCTAAATTACGATATACCCAAGTACTACCCGCTTTCTGAGCTCCTAAAATCAAAAAATCAACCTTCATAATGTTATTTCAAACTCTATATTATGTTTCTAAATAAATGATAAATAAAAACAAATAAGAATTTAAGTCTTCTTGATTTGTAAATCACCTTTTTTGTATGCATTAAAGACATTCGAAAATACTTTAACTGTAGATATGTGACAATTATCTTAACATTAAAATTAAAAAAAGCTTGGGAGCTAACCGGTATAATATCCTTATGTTTTTCAAGAATAATTTCATAGCCATGAAGCCTTTTCAAACTTGGTACCATCAACTTTTCTTCTGAATGTCGGTGGATCTCAACTAAAATCTCAGGGATGTTTTGTGCCTCATAAACTCTCAATATTCTGATGAAAAGATCTGTATCTACTACTGCTTTCATTTTTTCATCAAATACCCCCACCTTTTCAAAAACCTTTTTAGGAATCGTTACTCCATAGCCTGTACCAATCCTTCTTTTAATCACAAAAGACTTCAACGCCTCTTCTTTATTTCTAAAATTAGGTGACCATACCTCATCAAATTTTTCTAGTGCAGAAACAAACCGTACACCTGTCCATGTAAATCCAAGGTCAGGCCTTGAAGAATACTTCAAATAAGTCTGATGAAGAAAATCAGGAAAATAATTATCATCACTATCTAATAAACTAATATAAATTCCTGAAGAATGCTCAATCCCCAAATTTCTAGCTGAAGAAACCCCTCCGTTTTCCTTGTAAATATACTTTATCCTGCCATCAGTGAGGTAGGGTTGAACAACACTTGAAGTATTATCATCACTACCATCATCTATAATTAGTAACTCCCATGATTGAAATGTTTGACTAATGACGCTAAGAACCGCCTTTTCAATATAATTAGAGCGGTTATAAGTAGGTAAAATAATTGAAAACAAACAATCCATGTTATTTTATAAACTTCTATATATTATAAGGTTATAAATATCTATTAAGAAATTCTATACTATCGACTTTTGACTCAAACAAAGCCCTGCTCTTCTTAATTCTATCAAGATCCCAATCCCACCATCTTAACAACTCCAATTGGGTAATGATATCTTCATTAAAACGATATTTAATCACCTTAGCCGGAGATCCCGCGACAATGGCATATGGCGGCACATCCTTTGTCACCGTACTATTAGCTGCTATTATTGATCCATTGCCAATTTTCACCCCACTTAAAACTATGGATTGTGTACCTATCCATACATCATTGCCAACTACGATATCTCCTTTCGACCATATATCCTCTTTTCGACCTTCATTAATAATATTTTTATGAATGAAATAAGAAGAAACCCGATCAAAATAATGATTATACTCTTGAAAATCGACATTTCTTGCTATGCTACAAAAAGAACCTATAATTATTTTATTAAATTCACACCTGAGCATAGTGTTAGGACCATTGATGGTTGTAAACCTACCCACACTTAACTCACTATTACTCAGTATATTAACTCCATTTATCAATTTACACCCTTCACCTATCGATACATTACCTGTGATATTACAATTTACCAATTTTACAGATTTATGAATCTTCGAATTACCAAATAAATTGAGAGTATTACTGAAATTAGGATCACTTAATATCTTATACTTTATTTTATTAATTATCCTTTTATAAATTTTCTCAAATATCATCTAAAATGTTTCTATAACTATTCAATTCAAAACTGTTAGTTTCTACTAAATTACCTTTGCAATGTTTATCAATCATCAACTTAAGGCCTTGTGCATCTTTTTCTAAAAAAGCTGTAGCTAAACCATTTTTCATGAAATCAGAATACGAACGAACACCTATTTCATCCAAAATAAGGTTTTTCACATTCATAAGGGCCGCTTCCGCTATACATCCAGAGTATTTAGATATATGCAAACTGGCGTTTCTTAAAAGTAATGGAAGTGGCAATGAAGATGCATCATTAATATTTACATCTTCAAAAATTGACAATTCTCTTAACCTATCTTCAAGGATATTCCTATCGATATCTGACATTCTCGGATGCATCCTTATATACCAATCATATGAATTTACAGTGGCCTTAATAGCATACAAAATATAATCTTCTAAAGGGTTCGATAAAGGCTGTAAAGTTAAGAGGATCAAATTCTTTTTAACACCTAATTCCATTTCATCTGGTGATAATAATTCTAGCCAAGGGTTACCTACAACCCTCACGATATATTCTTTATTACCCCACTTATCTAAATCATTCTTTGAACCTCTGTCCCATGTCCAAAATTCTGTTGGGAGTATATTATAACCACCTTCAGGCGATTTATCAAAATTATACATAGCATGTAATTCTCCTTGAGTTCCATGTTGCATGTCAACACAACAAATGCCCATTGAACGAGCGGCTAACATCATACCATGCATAGCATTGTTATAATAGCAAAGACCAATAGCATACTTAGGTTTAGACCTAGAGAAAAACCAAGTATATAACTTTTTCCATTTTAAAACAGCAGAAATCTTTTGTTTAATATTTTGTAGAAACTTGTCCGAAGAATAGGGATAGAGGTTCAATAACTTTTTACGAAAATCATGGTTCTCCCAAAGACTATCCCCAAACTCTTGTTGAATATTAATATTGTCTATTTGGAAGGCTGGAAGAATTCTGCTTGCAGCAATTATTCTTTTCGATGAATATAAATTAGGTAAAAGCGTTTTATACTCAATAATGTAAGATTTAACAGATTTATCTTTTAAATAATCCATCATAGGATCAAAGTATCTATTGTACCATTTATCCTTATATAAAACACGATGAGAAGGTGCCCCAGAAAAAATGTACTTTACTTCCTTTGGATGAAGGAAAAACAAAAACACTTTAGCATTAAAATACCTTAAAAACCTTGAAAATAAAGCAAAAATTCTATACTTCTCAGGTTTACTAAGGTTATTATTATCACCTATTTTCCTAAAGTTTTCAAAAAAAATCAAGCATTTAACTAAGGGCCAGACATCTATGTTTAAAATTTTCCAAGTATGAACAGGAAACTCTTTTTCTAATTCATTAATTTTAATTATTAAATCTTGTCGGTCTCTAAAATCCATCTAACCTCTTATTTAACTTCAAAATCCAAATAACTCCAACTAATGTTGTTACTGACGCGATTACTACTTTAATTATTACAGGCAACTCTACACAGTAGTAGGCACAAATAGTTAAAATTAAAGTCGTAACCAACCATCTCAAAGGGTTATACTTGACCTCAGTGATACTTTTATAAACTTTAAAGTAATAACCAATATACCCCATAAACATATAAGAAATCCAAGTCGTCATCGCTGCAACCTCAAAGCCAAACCATGGTATGAAGGCAAAATTTAGAAAAACATTAATTATACCCGCCCCAAATGTAACTTTCCATAGTACATTAGTTTTTTCATAAAACATTAGCTTCGAATTAGCTCCGAAATACATTGGCCTGTAGTTATAAGCCATAACTATCAAAATACCGAGAGGATACATTTGAGCCAAATCATCATTACGAATTAAAAAAGAGAAAATTTCCTTCATAAATAGACAAAGGCCAAATGTTATTATAAAAAAGGCAATCTGAAGTACGTAAATTAACAATTTAGCTGCCTCATCATTCTTTTCTTTGTAATATTTGTTCAATAGAGGCCCAACCGCTAATCCGCTCGCAGTTCCTAGTGAATTGGTAAATCTTCCTACAGTATTAGCCACATTATACTTACCTATTAGCTGAGTGGTAGTACCCAACATATCCATCACCATTTTATCTGAATTATCTAACAAATAACTAGAGTAATAATGGGGAATCATAGGTAGGCTAACCCTTAAAGAATTTTTTATCAAACGCCATTTATAGTTAAAAATAGGTTTAATTTTTAGTATATAATTAAGTGGATAATAAAATGAAACATTAGATAATATGCCTACAATAAATGAGGACCAAAACCACCCCATATAACCCATCTTATATTTTGTAATGAAAAGTAAATTAAGTCCTATTGTTAAAATTCCAAAAATAACACTTCTTATTGCAATTTGTAAAGGCTTTTGATTCAATTGATAATAGGTGGTGCAAATAGTTGAGGTTTGGCCAAAAAAAACTAGTGGAGCTCCATTTAGTGCTATAATCAACCATCGATTAGCTTCAGCCTCCTTAGGTATGATGTAGTAGATTATAGCACTTAATATCAGTGCATAGATAAAATTCCACAATGTCAAAAAACCATAGATTTGCCTCCACACCCACTTAAAGTGGCCTGACGATTTGAAAAAGCTGTTGACCAACACAACTCTTAAACCCAGTGCTGCCAATACACTAATAGCACCGGTATAAGCATTTAAAACACCAGAAACTCCATAATCCACGCCTGTCAAATCTCGGGTAATAAAAGGCAAAGAAAAAAAAGAGGCAACTTTCGTTACCTGAGGAGCCAAACCATAAATCGCTGTATGAGAGAAAAGTTTTTTAAGCATTTATCTTTTCTACTATCAATTCATAAATATAATTATGCCCTATTTTATTTAAGTGAATATAGTCACTCATAACACCTTCCTTTGGCATGTTAGAAATATCAATCAATGAGCTTTTGTTTAATTCTTTATTAAGAATAGAGTTATATAGCTTGATGTTCTTAACAACACCCGGAACTTTTTCATCATAACCTTCTCTACCAGGAAGAATAGAAATGAAAAAAACCCTGGAGCGTTCAAACAAATCAAATATTCTATGAACCTTATCTCCATAGTTCTTTACAGATGTGTAAGTGATCTTTCTTTTTTTCCTTAGCTCATAATTATATTTTTTTATTAAGTTCTGAATTCTTGAGGACACTAATGGTATCCTATTAATTAATTCTAATTCTATTCTTTTTAAGGCTCTAGGAGCACAATCAACTATTCCAGATTGAACAATAACTATGTCTGCCTTTACTAATTTATGGTATTCCAATTGCCTTACAATCTCTGAAATAGTAGCCCCTCCCATAGATAATTGGTAAACTTCGTGCTCTTGGCCCAATAAATATGGCCAAGTATAATGGTGTTCGCATAACTCGGGGTGTTCTCTGGGTAAGGCTAAAGAATCAGATACTATCAAGATTTTCATTACTTACTTACATTAAAATCATTATTACCCTTTTTGTAATCATCCGGTCTTCCCACGTCTAGCCAATAGTCTTCCATACTAAACACCTTAACAACCTCATTATCACTCACCAATTTCTCAAACAACTCCGGCATATCATAATAAGAATCGTTAGGAATAAATTTCAAAACAGAATGATTTAATAAATACAAGCCTGCATTTATATGAAAATTGTATTCAGGTTTCTCAGATATACTTTTTAAGTTTTTTCCTTCATCGTATCCAACACAAGCAAATGGCACTTGGAAGCTATGCCTTTTAATACACATACTTGCCATTGAATGATTTTGAGTATGGAAATTTAGAAAATCCTCAAAATTAAGAGTGGTAAGAATATCTCCGTTCACTACAAAGAAATCACCTTCAATATTTGATTCAAGCAAACTTAGGGCTCCTGCAGTACCCATTCTTTTTTCCTCGTATGTATATCTTATTTGAATACCTAGTTCACTTCCATCTTCAAAATATTCTTCAATTTTATGAGCCTTGTAGTTTACACATAAAACAAATTTTTTAAATCCATACTCCATAAAACTTTCTATTATATGAAGTAAAATAGGTTTACCGGCAAGCGGTAACATGGGCTTAGGTGTGTCCTTAGTCAGATCTCCTAATCGACTACCAAGTCCACCAGCCATAATCACCACCCAATTATTCTTAGAAGAAACCTCAAAGTCATTTAGTACAACTACATCTAAAAGCTTCCCCTTCTTATCAATCAAAGGCATTTGCCTACGATGAATTTCTCTAAGTTTTTTTCGAACTACACTTGATGGAGTATCAGCAGGCATTGTTATAGGATGAGTGTTCATAATGGATTCTACAGAGGATTGCTTATTTAATATACCTCTTCTTAAATCTCCATCAGTTATAACTCCTAGCAACACATTCTCTGAATCTGTCACTGGTAAAAAACCATTACCATTCTCGTCAAGCATTCTAATAGCCACCTCAAGTGTAATTTCACTATTTAGAACTAGACAATTCATATTATATCATCAATTAAAATAACTTCGTCTTTTTTAATATTTCTTGTCAAACTCTTTCCAACTAGATCATCTATCGTGTTGTATGATTCACTATCCTCTGATATCATTTTTAATGCAAGATCATCAATAGAGACTTTATCTTGTTTAGATAAATTTCTTGTAGCTACAACTTTCAATTCTCGCTCTCTGTATTTTTTTTCAGCATCCGAATGTTTCAGAATCTCAGTATCCTTTAAAACTATGTCCTCTATATACCTTACTTCCTTAATAACACTACTTAACCTCTCGAAAGAAATTGCTGACACAGCATCAACTCTTGATAAATCACCCTCAGACAATGTCACATGTTTCTCAAACACTGTTGCTCCCATAAGTCTTGCATATATCAAACTTTGGGTCGCATTAAATTCATCATACCTACTATGGTCAGCATAGCCAATATTTAAATCGGGATATTTATTTTTAAAATAAGGTATGCGACTCAACTTAACATCTTCAAGATTAGATGGAAAACCTTGGAAACCAACCAACAAACCTTTTAGTTGCTCCTCAAAAAATGAAGCTAATCTCTCAACTTCATCAAAAAAACGACCTCCAATACTTAGCAACACATCTATCTTTGTTTCTTTGATTTTATTAAGCAAAACCTGATCATTGAAAGAAACTGAATGAATATCTATATATCTAATTGGAATATCTTCTATTAAATCAAAGGTAGAATGATTTAGAGGCATAAGAATAATATCTAAGCCCTTTGATATTATGTGTCTAAAAATTTCTAACCACTCCTTTTCTGTAAGACAAAAGTTGGAGAGCAATTCAAAATCCTTATGTCTGGTACTAATGAACTCACAAGACTTAGTCAAAACTTGAAGTTTAACCCCATCTACCCCAACTTCACAAGCTTTATCAATTAATTCTAAAAGATATTCCTTATCTCCTTGATGGTGGAAAGCAGTCTCTATGTAAAAGTAACTTTTCAAGGCATTGTGAAATTTACTGATTCCTCTTTTCTACGATCCATATCCTTAATAAAATCACTTAACAACATGGATTTATTTTCTGGAAGTTTTATATGTATATCTTCTTTGGATTTCTCCGGTAGACCATTCTCGATTAAACCTAAGTAATTTACAATTTCGCTTAATGAAAGTTCTTTTGCTTTTACCTTAGCAGCATTAAGAATTCCTTTTACTTTCAGTAAATCATCTGGAGTATCTACAGTTATAGAACTGGCAGAATAATTATTAATAAAAGGTTTAAGAACGCCACAAGTAAAGTTCTTAGGTTCAAATAAATATAGCATAAGATATTCACTAAACTCTGGATTCATTAATTGAGAACATTTAATCAATGAATCCAAAGTCATCACCTCGGCAGTTGCACCAATGGGCACATCAACCAACCTGATATAATCTAACTCATATTGCGTGATCAGATCTATCTGCCGATCAATATATTCGTATGATGTTAACGGATTATCACCAGTTATTCTTATTAGATAATCTGCTTTTTCGCTACTGCCAACAGATATCATTCGCTCTAATATATTGGAACTACTCCCACGGTATATTTTAATATCGTTTTTGATTGCCACATCCTCTAATATATCATCCACATTTTCTGTAGATGTACATATATATATATCATCAATCTGATCAACTAATTTTAATCGATCAATCAAAAAATCAAGCATACTATGATCGGGAGTAATATTCCTTAGAACCTTCAAAGGCAATCTTTTAGAAACAGTTCTAGCAATAATACATGCTACGGTTTTTTTCATCCTAAACTAAGTATTCTTTTAACAAAGGATAATCTTCTTTTATGTCAACCTTAGCCGTTCGCCCTACTACCCATTCCAAATGTTCTGGTGAGATGCCTTCTCCGGGCCTTTTAAAATCAACCATATTACGAGTAATTACTTCCCCTTTCTTAAGGTTCTGTTTTAGCACGATACTTCTTCTAAAAGAAGCTTTTCTTTCTTGGTCTTCCTGAACAGATATTCTATTAGTACCCAACGCCTTCCATATTTTCTCTGCACCAGAAGTTATCACTTTTAAATCATTTTCATCAGCAGAAACTTTATGATCCCAACCTTCCATATTTTTATCTAAGGTAAAATGTTTTTCAATCATACAAGAACCCAATGCCACGGATGCCAAAGGGACTTCATACCCGAGTGTATGATCAGAAAAACCAATAGGATAATTAGGATAGGTTTTTTGTAAAGTTTCAATTCGTCTTAGGTTTACTTGCTCATCTTTAGGAGGGTAAATTGAAACGCAATGCAAAATTATAATATTATAATTACCTGCCTCCTCAATAGTTCTGATAGCTTTATCCAGTTCATATAACTCACTAAGACCAGTAGATAGAACAATTGGCTTACCTTTTCGTGCGATATAATCAAGAAAAGGATAATTATTAAGATCCATTGATGCGATTTTTATAAAAGGACTTTTCAAATCATCCACCAGAAAATCTACTTCCGATACAGAGAACGGTGTACTGGTGCAAACGATCCCCACAGAATCGGCATACTCTTTCATTTGTAGTAATTCTGACGCAGATATGCTATATTCCTCTACAATTGATTCTAAAGTATGGTCTTCTCTATTACGGTAATCATCCGCAATGAAGTAATTATCATTATAAGTCTTCCTTGAGAAAATGGTATCCTTGCTCCATGATTGAAATTTCACGCAATCAGCACCACATTGCTTTGCATTTTCGATAAGCCTTTTTGCCAGATGCATATCTCCATTATGATTAGATCCAATTTCTGCAATCACAAAAGGCTTTCCAAAGTTCTCAATAAATCTATCTTGTATTTCTATTTTCATAATAACTTAAGGTTAAAAACACCTCTTCCCACCAGAAAAAATGTTTCTTTTGTCTTTGATTAACATACAAACTATATAACTCTTCGGTAAAGTTATTCGACAAATCACAAAGTCTTAACTCTAATTCGTTCTTTATAGGAATACCAATTTGAGTTAACGCTTGAAAATGATTAACTACATGTTTAATACTTTTACTTAATTTACTAAAAGAGCCATTTTTAATATCTCCTAAATTGTTATGTTGTCTGTAATTAAAGGTAGGCTGTTTAACGAAAAGAGCATTTTCTTCAAGAATTATCAAAATCTGCGTAAAAATAAACCAATCAGGTATAGTTACTAATTCACTTTTTTGTAAAGATAATTGATTTAGTAACTTCTTATTAATTGAAGTATTACCAAGACCAGCAATATTTTTATCTGCAATAAAATTCATATCGAAAAAGAACTCAGCACCTAGTCTATTAGACCAACAGTTTTTTTCAATTAAGCTACCTGAAGCATTCATTAAATTAAAATCATGAACTACAATATTTACTCTTTTTAAACACTGAACCGTATCAGTTAAATAATTCAACTCAAATGTATCATCACCGTCACAAAAGTGTATATAATCACAATCCTTGTCCTTTAAATAATTAAAAATCCATAATCTATTTTCTAATAGAGATAATCTGGGAAGTTTAATAATCTGTATATCTAAATTATACTTCGGTAGATCAAGGTTAATTCCTCTTTCTGAATCGTCAAAAATTAAGACTTCAAATTCTGAAGAAGGGTCACATGAAAAGGATGTCAAAAATTCACCAAAATAGTTAGCTATTTGATCATGGTATACAGTGACTATGAGATTCCTACCCATTAGATATTATATATATCCGATTTATAATTCCTTAAATTATTTTCATTTGAAAACCATTCTATTGTTTTATTAAGACCTACTCTAATGTCATACTCAGGTTTCCAATCAGTCAACTGTTTAATTTTATGAGCAGATCCAAATAATCTAAAAACCTCACTTTTTTCAGGCCTAATACGTTGTTCATCTGCTACTATTACAGCTTTAGGATTAATAATATCAATAAGCTCTTGAGCCAGTTTATCCATCCTTATTTCGGACTCTGTAGCAATATTAACATGTTCTCCAATAGTCTTCTCTGATTTAGCTATTTCTATAAATCCGCTCACCGTATCTGCTACATAAAGAAGGTCACGTGTTGGACGAAGATCTCCTAATTGAATTTCATTACTGCCATTTAATAACTGAGATATAATAGTAGGAATTATAGCTCTAGCAGACTGCCTTGGCCCATATGTATTAAAAGGTCTCACTATAGTTACTGGTAAATTAAAACTCCTAAAAAACGATTCTGCAATGCAATCAGCTCCAATTTTTGATGCAGAATAAGGAGACTGCGGCTGCTTAGGATGTCTTTCATCAATAGGAACATATTGCGCAGTCCCATAGACTTCAGACGTAGAGGTCACCAAGACACGTTCTGTCCCCAAATCCTTTGCCGCTTGAATAACATTTAAGGTGCCTTTAATATTGGTATCAATATAAGAATCAGGGGAATGATAGCTAAAGGGTATTGCAATTAAAGCCGCCAAGTGAAATACAACATCAATATTCTTCATAGCTGTTCTCACACCATTGGGATCTCTAATATCGCCCGAAAAAATTTCAATTTGATCTAATACCTGTTTTGGTAAAGTATCTAGCCAACCCCAGGAACTAAAAGAATTATAGTAAACAAATGCCCTTACCTTACATCCATCTTCAACTAATTTTTCTACCAAATGACTTCCTATGAAACCATCCGCACCTGTGACTAGTATATTTTTTTTCAACAAATTCATTCTTTACAAATATTTAATCATGATAATAACCCTGACCATCATTCTTTTGACCGTAACCATAGCCATAACCATAGCCATAACCATAACCATAACCGTAACCTGGCCCGCTCTTTTTTATATCGTTAAAAAGAATACTTATTTTCTGTATCTTTCCTTGCTCATATAATTCTTGAGCTGTTTTCACCACAGGCTTGGGAGTATAATTTTGACGCACTAGAAATATTGTATGATCTATATATTTTGACAAAATAAAGGCATCAGTAACCAAAGCAATGGGTGGCGTATCTAAAATCACAAAGTCATATTTATCCATTGCAATAGACATTAGGGAATCCATCCTTTCACTCATAATTAATTCACTAGGATTTGGAGGTATTGGGCCTCCACTTAACAGATCCAAGTTATCGATTATAGTACTTTGAACAACTTCTTCAAAAGTATTCATGCCTGAAAGATAGTTACTTAAACCTATATGATTAGTCAACTTAAGGTCATCATATAACCTTGGCTTTCTCAAGTCTGCTCCAATTATCAAGGTTCGTTTACCAGAAATGGATAGCACGGTACCTAGATTGATAGTTGTAAATGTTTTTCCTTCTCCACTAATCGAACTATTAACCATAAATACCTTTTTTTCCATTCCTTGAGTAAAATAGTTTAAGTTTGATCTCAAAGCTCGAAATGCTTCCGCGACAGACGACTTAGGCTTCTCGTAGACCACCAAATTAGTATTTAACCCATTGTGCCCAATCCCCCCTATAAATGGTATAGTAGTTATATTCTCTATATCATCTTTAGATTGAACCTTATTATTCACTAATTCAATAACAAAAAAAACTAAAAGGGGAATTAACAAACCTACGGCAGTAGCAATCCCAAATATTTGTATTGGTTTTGGGCTTAGCTTGGCTCCTGATACCATAGGTGGATTAACAACAATAATATCAGAGGAAGTTGATGCTTTAGATATCCCTGCCTCTGCTCTCTTTTGTAATAAAAAAGTATATAAATTTTCCTGGAGAGAATAATTTCTCTGAATGGTCAAGAGCTGCTGTTCCAATCTCGGCAGAGTTCTCATCTCTTTTTCCAATAAATCAATTTGATTATTAACAAAATTAAGATTAATTCTTTGCGTAGACCTGTAATTTTTTATTCCTTCCAGAATCGCTTTTCGAAGCTGTAAGACTCGTTCAGATTTCTGTTTAAATAATGGATTTTGATCATATAACCCTCTATTCTTAAATTCAGCAATTTGCCCCTCTACCTGAATTAATTCATTAATTAAGCCCACAAGCACCGCATCTGTAATACCCACACTTGTCGGTGTAACTATTTTATCATAATTCTGCCCAGATTTAAGATAATCAGTGATGTAATCAAAATAACTATTCTGCAACAACCAATTTACTTTATTAGATTCTAATGTCTCTAATCTTTCATACAACCTAGTAGTTTCCTCGTCAACACTTACTGATAAATTATCCTGTTTAAACCTTAAAATGGCGTCTTCAAAATATTGTAAAGAATCCTTAATATCCTCTATCTGTGCATCTAAGAAAGCTATTGACTTAGTAGCCACCGAGTTCTTTTTATCCACATCATATTGCTGGTATTTTTCAATGAATTTACTAATAAAAGCAATTTCCTTTGACGGAACAGCTCCATTTATAGATAGGTTAACCACAGAAGCTCCTTGTTGAGCCCAACTGGCGTCAAGTCTATTGGCATAACTTTTAGCAAGTGCAAAAGGATCATTGAACTTTATAATAAACAGTTTATTAATTAATGAATTACTGATCGGAGCAATTTTATTAAAAATTAATTTATAGCCGTCAATATCTATTGTATCGCGGAAATTAACACCTTCATTAAAGATTATACTTTCACTTTTTTCCTCATTGATTTCCTCCAATCTAACTTTATTATTATCTAAAACAGTAAAACCTAAGGACTTCCCCCATGGTTCATTTTTTCCATGTATGGGCTCTATTTTTATTGGAAAATCCACATCATATTGCTCCACAGTCTTAATATTTCCCTCCCTATATAAGCTAACAGTAAACCCTAACTCCTCAACAACACCTTGTAATAAAGGGTATGATTTCAATATGTACAATTCATTATAAAAATTTCGATATGGATTTACCAAAGCATTATTATACAGAAACTTAGCGCCTGCATTCTCATCGCTTTCCTTAATTATAATTGAAGCTTTAACAGGATAAATATCAGTACTATACCTATTATATAGATATGCACAAGCTAAAGCAATCAGTAAGGTCAGCACAAAAACATACCAATGTTTAGCAGCCCTTGTGAGAACCCTTAAATAATTAATCTGCATACCGCTACTACTAGAATACTTCACAGTGTCATTCAACTCATTCAAATCAGGTGTACTCATAGCTCAATTACCTAGTTAAAAGCGTTATAACTAAAACTACTGATGAAATAGTGGAGGTAATTACCCCTAGATTTTGAGAAAAATATCTTTTGAAGGCACGTTGCTTCAACGGAGGAACTATTATAACATCATTTTGCTGTACATAATAATACTCAGACTCAATGTATTCCTCCTCCAGTAAATTCACATAGAATATTTCGGAGGTATTCCCTCTTTGCCTAATAACTTTCACATTGCTCCTATCTGCTAACTCTGTAAAACCTCCAGACAAACCAATCGCTTCCATCATAGTCACTCTGGTATTTTGAGAAGTAACTACTTTTTCTCCATTAATCTCTCCTAATACGGTAAATCTGAAGTTTAAGAGCCGAATCCTCACCACTGCATCTGAGAGGTATTTATTAACGATAACCTGCATTTTATCCTGAGCTTCAAATACAGTTAATCCTGAAATATTAATTTTACCCACTACTGGATACTCTACATTGCCATCAACATCAACCATCACACCTCTCAAACTCATATTATTTCCGCCCCCCATGTTTCCAGTATTAGGATTCACTTTGGAGAAAAAATCATATTCCTCATCAGTAATACTCTCAAAGTTGATGTATAATACATCTAAGGGCTGTATTCTGTATTCTTGCACATCCATTTGATGAGTTCTTAACACTGAATCCTTCGGTATTTCATTTAAATGCTTAAGTTCATCTTTTTCTTGAAGGTAAACCAGTTTTTTATTGGGAACACAAGAAGCTACAAAAATTAACAATAAAAATAAGTAGAATACTCTTGACATAATATGTGTTAAATGACCTTTCATTGGTTACATGTTATTCTGATACCAAGCATACACAGATGCTAACCCCTCTTTAAACTTAACATTACCTTGATATTCTAAGCCTCTTTCAATTTTAGTAATATCAGCTTTAGAATGCTTCACATCCCCTATTCGTTCGGGGCCATATTTAACGTCTATCTCTCTCCCTGAAATATCTTTTAACATTTCCACCATTTCATTGAGGCTGGTTTGTTCTCCACACGCTACATTATAAATTTGGTTCAATGCTTGATTATCTTCCGTAAAAATAGCTTTAACATTAGCTTGAACAGCATTATCTACGTATGTAAAATCTCGCGAAGTATGACCGTCTCCATTAATAACCGGGGATTTGCCATCAATAAATGCCTGGCAAAATAATGGAATAACTGCCGCATAAGGATTTTTAGGATTCTGCTTAGGTCCAAATACATTAAAATACCTAAAGCCAATATAATTTAAACCATAGGTCTTTTTAAAGACCTCTGCATAAAGCTCTACAGCATATTTAGTAATTGCGTATGGGCTAAGTGGACTCCCTATTACATCTTCCACTTTTGGCAGTGCCTTACTATCTCCGTAAGTACTCGAAGAACAGGCCAAGATAACTCTACCAATTTTATTCTTTACTGCAGCATGCAGAATATTTACCGTACCTAACACGTTAACTTCTGTTGAAATCATAGGGTCTTCAATGGAACGTGGAACTGACCCTAAAGCTGCCTGATGAGATATGACATCAAAACCTTCTGTCAACTCTATCATTCGATCATAATCCCTAATGTCATCTTCGTAAAATGAAAACTTTGGATGATCTATAAACTCTTTGATATTAGAATAGTAACCATTAGAGAGGTTGTCAATAACCCTCACATGCTTCACTCTTGAATCATTTAATAAAACCTCAACTAAGTTTGAACCAATAAAACCAGCTCCACCTGTGATAATAACTTTCATTTTTTATCTTACCTTTTCCGAAATTCTAACTCTTAACTATTTAGTATACTTCCTACCTACAGTCCAAACTTCTTTTAGCATAGTAATAAATGATTCGATTTCGTTTAATGGAATCATATTTGGCCCATCACTTAATGCCTTTGATGGGTCTGGATGAGTTTCAATAAAAAAGCCATCTACACCTGCAGCGGCTGCAGCTCTCGCTAAAAACGGAGCAAACTCACGTTGTCCGCCAGAGGTTCCACCTGCACCACCAGGTTGTTGTACACTATGCGTAACGTCAAATACTACGGGAGAATATTGCCGCATTATTGGCAGCCCTCTCATATCAACCACCAAGTTATGATAGCCAAAAGACACGCCTCTTTCGGTTAAACACACATTGTCATTACCTGTACTTCTTACTTTATTAACCGCATACTGCATGTCTTCTGGAGCCATAAATTGGCCTCTTTTCACTTTAACTGCCCTTCCGGTTTCTGCTGCTGCTAACAATAAGTCTGTTTGTCTACATAAAAATGCTGGTATTTGTAATACATCTACCACTTCAGCCACTTCTTTGGCCTGATATGATTCATGTATATCAGTAACTAAAGGCACTTGCAATTCCTTCTTAACTCTTTCTAAAATTTGTAGACCTCCGTCTATACCCTTTCCTCTATATGACCCAGCCGATGTTCTATTAGCTTTATCGAAGGATGCTTTAAAAACATATTTAATCCCTAGATTTTCACAAACCTCCTTCACCTTAGTACCCGTCTCCATACATATATCAAAACTTTCAGCTGCACACGGCCCTGCAAAAAGCACTAAATCATCCCCGCCTAATTCAATATGATTGGCAATCTTCATTTTCTCTTTAAAAATATCCATTCGTTATTCCAAATACGATTTAATAATTCCTTCTAATAATCCTTGAGCAGATAATATAAAATCTGAAGTCTCTCTTAAAACACCACAGCCACCTTTGGCTTCTGTAACCAAATCAGCCATGCTGCGTACATAACTTAGTGCATCACTGGGAGCTACACCTAAACCAACTGCTTGAATCAGCTTAATATCTATGATATCATCACCTAGGTATGCTACGTTTTCAGCTTCTAAATTATATTTTTTTAGTTGGTTAAGACAAATTTCATATTTATTCTTCACCCCTTGGTAGAAAAAATTGAGATTTAATTCTTTACATCTTCTAGCCACTAAATCTGACTCACGGCCTGTTATAGCACCTACCAGAATATTATTTGCTTTTAAATGCTTAATAATTTGGCCATCTTTAACATTGAAGTGTTTTATTTCATCGCCTGAATTTGTATAGATAATGCCTCCATCAGTCATTACCCCATCAATATCAAAAATAATTGCTTTTATATTTTTAGCTTTCTCAATCTGAGATTGAGAGTATTTTTTCAAAATAATTTCCATTCTTAGTTATAAATCGATCAAATATAACAGTAATATTTTTGCTAACCTTTAATATTTTTAGCTTTTATAATTAGATTAAACTTTGAAAATCTATCGCAATAAGAAAAAAATGTCTCCTATTTATCGGTAATAATGAAGCTAATCAAATTTTCAACACTCTTACTACTGACTATTTTCATCATCTATTTTTTCAACAATAGAATAGTCATATATAACGTTCCCGTACCTCCATTGGGCAAACTACTAGACCCCAACCATGGTTTTTGGCAAAATGCCCAATCGGACAGTTTAGAATATTCCAAACAAATAGACTTAGAGCATTTATCTGACAAGGTGATGGTCGAATATGATTCTAATGCTGTTCCTCACATTTATGCCAGTAACAATAGAGATTTATACAGTGTACAAGGTTATGTAATAGCACAGCATAGATTATGGCAAATGGAATTTCAAACCCATGCTGCGGCAGGTAGAGTATCTGAAATTATTGGTGAAAATGGTTTGGAATTTGATAGAAAGCAAAGAAGAAAAGGTATGGTGTATGGCGCTGAAAAAACATACGCCAGCATGTTGGCTAATCCAAAAGTAAAGGTAGCCATTGAAGCTTATGCAGATGGAGTAAACCAATATATATCATCGTTAAATTACAAAGATTTACCTCTAGAATATAAACTACTAGGGTACGAACCAGAAAAATGGACGCCTTTCAAATCTGCTTTAATTTTAGAGTTTATGGTAGATAACCTTACTGGAAGAGATGAAGATTTTGAAGACTCTAACTTCATAAAGCTGTTCGGGCTTACCACTTATAACCTACTGTTTCCTGAAAGTCCTGAAGGGGTAGAACCCGTGATAACAACAAATCCGGACTCCCTTTGGAACTTTACCACGTTACCATTAGATACACCACAGATAGATTTACCTACGGATTTAGTCAATAACATATTACCTAAGCCTGATGCGGACAATGGTAGCAACAATTGGGTAATCTCAGGTAGTAAATCTTATAGTGGTCGCCCTATTTTATGTAATGACACTCATTTAGGACTGAACCTACCCTCCTTATGGATTATGGCACAGTTACAGTCGCCAGATGTGAATGTATATGGTTTCACTTTTACAGGAGCTGCAGGTATAACCATAGGATTCAACGAATCTGTAGCATGGGGATTCACCAATGCACCTAGAGACAATAGAGACTGGTATAATATTAAATTTAAAGATGACTCTCAAAAAGAATATAAATACAATAACCAATGGAAAAAAAGTAAAATACGATTAGAAACCATAAAAATTAGAGGTGACAAGGACTTTATTGATACCGTATACTACACTTTACACGGACCGGTTGTTTATGACAAAAACTTTGGCAACAATAAAAATCAAAGTTATGCCCTCACATGGATAGGACACAAAGCGTCAAAAGTACAAAAAGCCTTGTTAGATCTTAACCGTGCAAAAAGCTATGGTGATTATGCTAAAGCTATTACCAACTGGGATGCACCTCCTCAAAACATTGCCTTTGCCAGCACGTCAGGTGACATAGCATTAAAAGTACAAGGGCAATATACTGCAAAATGGACTGGGCAGGGTAAATTTATAATGGATGGAAACAACCCCACTCATATTTGGCAAAAAGATATACCAAAAAATGAAAACCCTTACGAACTGAACCCTAAAGGAGGTTTTGTCAGCTCTGCCAACCAGCATTCAGTAGACTCTCTATATCCTTATTGGGTATACAATGCTAATAATGAGTATTACCGCAACCGTATTATTCATAGACTGCTTGAGGATAATGATAAATTAAATATTGAAGACCTCAAAAACATACAATTAAACAGTTACAGCATTCTTGCTGAAGAAGTGCTCCCCATACTTTTAGACTCCATTAACATAGAAGAGTTAGACGCTACAGAACAAAAAGCCATCACGCTTCTTCAAAAATGGGATTATAACTATAGAGCCAATGATTATGCCCCTACCTACTTTGAAGCATGGTGGAGCAACCTAAAAACTCTTTTATGGGATGAAATACTTACGAGCGGATCGCAATTAAGACCTCCGGGTGACTATAACAGCTATCTATTCATTAAAAACCTTAGCAACCATGAGTGGGTCGATATTCAGAGCTCAAAAGAAAAAGAATCACTTACTGCAGTAATCAATAAAGCGTTCAAAATTTCACAACAAGAAATACTTGACTGGCAAAAAGATAATGGAGTAGAAAATAAATGGGGCAACTACAAAGGCACATTTGTAAAACACCTAGCTGACTTAAATAAATCTCTAGCAGGTTTTAGCAGATACAACATACAGGTTGATGGGGTAGCCGAAGCCATTAATTCTACCAAAAAGAATCATGGACCTTCACAAAGATTTATTGTTGAAATGTCGTCACCTCCAAAGGCATGGGTTGTTTACCCCGGAGGTCAATCTGGCAATCCTGGCAGCCCTTTATACGACAATATGATTGACCTTTGGAAAGATGGGGAGTACCTTCCAGTTACCTTTACAGTCAACTCGCTTAACCCTAACATGATTTATAGTCAAACCTTCTACCCTGCAAACAAATGAAAACCATCATTAATATTTTAATCATAGCGCTGACATCAATAGTGCTCAACTACTTTTTACCTTTCTGGTGTTTAGCCGTGATAGCATTCGTTAGTACTTCGCTTCTTATATCTAAACCCTGGGTAGGCTTTATTTCTGGCTTTATGACCATTTTTATTATTTGGTTTGTCCTTGCATATTATATAGATGCCAGTACACACTCTATACTTACCGAAAGAATGAGCAAGATCTTTCACTTATCACACTTGGGTGTAATGGCACTTTCTGCAAGCATTGGTGGGTTTGTTACTGGCATTAGTGCTGCTACAGGAGCAGCACTCAGAAGCTTATTAGTTAGCAGTAAAAGATCTAATTATTATAACCCCTAATCTTCAATTATAACACCTTTAGCAATAAAATTAATCTCTTCTTGAGGTTTATCAATTGCAGCTACCTCTGCCTCCGACTTACCTGCATCCTTGGCAAAATGTCGGAGGGTCTCAATATCTGTAACTTCCTTCTTTGCCACTCCTTCAATGATAACTGTTTTACCCTCTACACCCTCTTTAGGCACAAAAAAGCCATAATCTTTAAATGTAACTCTTATATCTTCTTTTCCAGGGTTTGAAATGGTCATCCAACACCCTTTCTTTTTGCATGTCCCTGTTATAGTAGAGGTTACTTTTATAGCCATAGAATCATTATTTGAAAACCTAGACATCATTTCTGGCATTAAAACCACCCCTTCTTTATTAATTTTATCACCATAATAACCAGTACCCGATTCCAAATCAACCTCTTGCTGCACTGCTATTTTTTCATCTTTTTTATCCGCACCAGCACAATTACATAATAATAAGGAGATGAAAAATAATGAAAACAATAAATTCAAATTTAACTTCATGTAAGTTTTATTCATATTAGTGATTTTTGGTCTTCGTTTAAATTTAAGCTTTCAAAATACACTTTTTAAGATTCAAGGAAAATAGAATATATCAAATTTTAACCTATCACATACTTGGGTATTTCAAAAATTCATTCTTTAAAAATTCATGTATTACAAATAATTCCTTTTCTCGATTTAATTCACTGACATATCTAACCATGTCCAAAAACGACCTTTTTTTGCTGTTTTTCAAATTGTTATAAAGCTTATCGCTGCAATACGCATTTCATCGACTATTATACTACCTTACCTCCTGCCCTTGCTACTAAAGGAATATCAAAAAATATATTTACAATACATAAAAATGTTAACAAGTTAGAATGTTTGATTTATTGGTTATGAAGAAGAACTTTTTCGTTTTGTGTATTACAGCATTAATAGTAATCAGCAACATTAATGCATCATTAGGTCAACAAACAGCCAAGGAGTATGATGGCATCGGCTTTTTAGAGCATCTTCCTCCTGGGTATGATGATTCTAGTGACGAAACTTATCCGGTAATGATATTTTTACACGGCTTAGGCGAAAGAGGAGATGGAAGCGAAGAAGATTTGCTTAGCAAAGTAACTAAATATGGTCCTCCTAAACACATTAAAAATGGACATAATATGTGTTTTGAAGTGAACGGAAAAGAAGAATGCTTCATTGTAATATCACCACAGCTATCAAGCGACAAAGATTCTTGGTATGCCTCATATGTAGATGTAATCGTAGATTATGTACTCAATAGTGGTAATTACAAAATAGATAAAAACAAAGTGTATTTGACAGGTTTAAGCCTTGGTGGAGGTGGCACATGGTCTTACGCTTACAACTCTGTCAATCAACCTAATCAATTAGCGGCAATAGCACCAATTGCTGCATGGGGAGTAAATAGTAAAGGTTGTACCATTGCTGAAACAGGAATGGGCATTTGGGCATTTCACGGAGATAATGATGGCACTGTAGCATACTCTAAAGGTTTAGCCATGTATAATGCGGTTTACAACTGTACAAACAATCCTACTGAAGCAAATATACGTTTCACCACTTATGAAAATGTTGGACATAACTCATGGTCACGAGCGTATAAAACCGACCATTCACTACATCCAGAAAGTGTTTATGAATGGCTCCTTAAACACTCTTTAGATGATAGCGATGCTTCTCCTACTCCTCCGAGGGTTGATGCAGGTAATAACCTCAATATTGAACTACCTACCACTGCAACCACATTAACCGCTACTGCCACTAGTAACAATTCCACAATAGCAACCTATGAATGGGTAAAACTACAAGGCCCAGAATGTACACTAATTGGCACCAACCAAACAACACTAACAATCAGCGATTTACAAATTGGCTCATATAAATTTCAAGTAACAGTTACGGATGAAAATGGTCTATCGGCAGTTGATGCGGTATATGTAATTGTATCACCAGCGCCTATCATTGGTGAAGGTAGTTGGTTACAATTGACTACAACTAATGCAGGAGGCAAAACGCTAGCCCTATATTACAATAGCGACAAATCAAATGGCGAAATGCAACCAGCCACATCTTCGGGAAATAATACTTTACAGTTCAATTTAAAAAAGATAGCCGGTAATGTTGATTGGAGCAGAATGGATGTTCAACTAATTGCAGGTTATCAAACCCAAACTGTAACATTAGGTAACTATGTTAGCGAAGCTGCTAATTGGACCACCGTAACCATTCCATTGGCCGACTTTGGCTTTGACCCCGACAAATTAAATACTGGAATATCCAGTTTTCAACTTAAAATGAGATCTGATTTTGGAGCATCTACTTTAGGCATAGATGAAATTATATTTACCGGAGGTACATCTCCATTCATATGGTATGGCGATAGTTATACGCTATCTGGAGATATAAATTCTGTAATAGAAGTTCCTGAGTTTTATATATCGGGCAGGTTTACATCTGGAGGAGACATTCCTGAAGATGAACCAGAATCTGGTAACTGGCTTGAGGTTACCGCCAATGATGTGGGAGGAAAATTATTAGCACTATACTATAATGCGCTAAAAGATGAAAGTATTAATATGGATGTTACTTCAGGAGGAAATAATACTTTAAGCTTTAAGCTAAAAACAATCAATGGTTCTGCTAATTATGACAATATTGACATTGAAATAACTGCTTCTTACCAAACTAGAGGTGTTTCAATTGGTGATTATATAATTGATATCATCGGAAGTGATTGGGTAGAAATTAACATACCATTATCGGACTTCTCTCACTCTCAAGGAAAAATTGAAGGCGGGGTATCTAGAGTAGATTTAAAAACCAGATATGGATTTGGCGCTGCAGTGTTTGGGATTGATGAAATAAGCTTTACCGGAGGTAGCTCACCATTCATATGGTATGGTAATGATTATGAGATTTCTGGTGCAGAAGAATCAGTCTTAGACAGTCCAGACCTTTATATCTCTAATAGATTAATGAACTCTTTGGCAAAAGTAGCTTTCATTGATAATAATGAAGCATCAAGAAAAATATTTACAGTTAACGTTTATGATTTAAAGGGTAATAAAGTAAAATCAATTGAGTCATCAGGTATTACAAAATCTGAAATATTAGATGATGCTATTTTAAGCACTGGCATGTATTTTATTAGAACCTCTAGTAAAAACACAGGCTTAAAGGCTTTTAAAGTAATTATTCGATAATTAATTACTGGTGTGCAAAAAAGAAGGCCATCCAAATTGGATGGCCTTTATTACTTATTTATGACTGAACTTTACTATTCAGGCTGATACACTCTAATGTAGTCTACTTTAAATTCTTGAGGAAAAGTAGTTTCTGCATCAGGGCTACCAGGCCAGTTACCACCAACAGCCAAGTTAATTAGTAAAAAGAAATCTTCATGAAACTCACTTAAATCTTCAGGAGAAATATCTATCACAAAATAAGATACTCCGTCTACATAACTTGTAAGCTTATCTTCTTCCCAAATAGTGGTAAAAATATGGTAATCATCTGCAAATATGCCTGATTGTAAACGCGTATAAGTACCGTAATTTGCTGCTTGTCCCGAACTCTCCCAGTGCAAAGTGCTGTTAACAGTATTATCACCATGGTTGTCAACAGCTTCTCCGCCAACCATTTCCATCATATCTATTTCACCACATGCAGGCCAAGGTTTTTCATCAATGTTTTGTCCTAACATCCATAAAGCAGGCCAAATACCTTGTCCTTGTGGCAACTGGGCTTTAATATCCACCCTTCCGTATTTAAAATAATACTTATCCTTTGTTTTAAGTCTAGAAGAAGTATAGTTAAAACCATTGTAATTCTCCTTCTTAGCCGTTATTGTTAATACACCGTCAGAGACAACGGTGTTTTCTTCTCTGTAATATTGTAACTCATTATTACCCCACCCATTATTATTACCTATTTCAAAAGTCCAGTTAGACTCATCTAAAGAGCTTCCATCAAACTCATCAGACCAAACTAACTGCATTCCATCAAGGCTAGGAATATCAGATTCTGGCTCCTCAACCGGGTCTTCATCATCATCTTCTTCAACCTCTTCCTGTAATATAATTTGCTCGGTTACTTCAGTATATTGATCATCAGAAGCATGCGCACGAATCACTACATCGTATGTTCCATATGCATCAAATGTATAAGAGGCGGCTCCATCATTTGATACAGCTTCTGGCAACGTAGCCTCATTCTCTCCAAAATAAAAGGTATAAAAATTAGCATTATCAGCATGCGCAGAAAATATCACTTCCATACCTTCGGTAGTGGTTGATACTTCCAAATTAGACGGCAATACCAATGTCTCATTATCTGAGTCTTCACCGCAAGCGGTGAAGACTATTAATGTATAAATTAGAAAAATGTATTTTTTCATGTTCATAGGTTATTGTTGAACTTGTCTTAAATCATCAAAATAATAAACATCATCATCACATGGCTGATCTTTATCAAAATACACAATCATGCTACTGAATGTTAAATCAGAGGCAGCATCAGAAAAATCAAAAGTTAATTCTTGCCATTCACCAATTTGAGTTATGGTAGCGGCTCTCTCCAATGAAGGGTCTGCATTAGGGTAAGGTTGTCTTTCCAATCTTAAAGTAACATCTGTAGTTTGATTTACAGCGTAAACCTTCATTTTGAAAATCTTCTGATTTGCATTTGAAAAATCGATAGCAGGAGATGGTGCATAGGCCGCCCCTGAGTAAGTTTGACAACCACTTGCCTTAATATATGAATTAACATAACAACTAGGGTTAGCAGTGGTCTTAAAAGGGTTCTCAATTCTCTCGGCAGTTACACCTTCAAACCCACCGAACGCAATATCTGATTGTAAATTAAAATTAAAGCCGTTTGAAGCATCTAATGACTCTCCTGTTTCTGCGGTACAGTCTGTAGGCTCTTCTCCGGGTCCATCATCAGGATCTTCCCCTGTAGGAGCATCAGTAGGAATCAATCTCAAGTACCATCTAAATGCCTCATTACTGGCATCTTTATATCTTAAAAGCATATGTTTCTCATCTATCTCTTGAATTTGATAAGAATTAACTCCAGTATAAAAACCTAAGAAATTACCTTTACTTAATGTTAAAACAGGGTAACCTTCAGCATCTTGATCCACCATACTCCAAGTTGAATTTTCAGGACCTTCATATGGAGCAGTAAAATCATTATCATCTGGACCTGCTTTATAAGCACCAGGAAAACTAGATGCTTGCATATCATCTACATATACCTGACCTTGTGTATTCATCTCAAAGCCATAAGCAGCAAGTTTAAAAGTAAAACGATCGTTATATAAACCATATCCGCCCTTAGCATTAGCTTCCGCCTGATAATATTCTGGCCAATAATTACTATTTGGTCCCAAGCCAAAATGACCTGCTTTTGTTGAGTCTATATACCAAGTTCTCCCTGCAATAGCATCGATACCTCCTGTTAAATTATTATATAGAGGGTTATCTAATAATGTAGGATCGTCCTGAAGTATATTTACTTCTTTGGTTTTAGTAACACTTCCAGCTCCATTGTATACCGTTAGACTTACTAAATATACCCCTGCATTTGGGTAAGTCCCCATTATCTCACTTCCGCTTCCTGTACTTCCATTACCTAAATCCCAATATTTGATAAACTCTTCTGAAGAAGTACTAAAAATCACCTTATTAGGAGTTTCATCAGAGGGAGTAATTGTAAACTCCGCACTAGACTCACTAGGAGCGGTATTGTCTAATTCATAATCATCTTGACAAGCCATAACGACAGCTACTATGCCAAGTAAAATGGTTAAATTCTTAATAATTTTATTCATAGTAATATCATCTAATCATTAATAGCCATCATTCTGTGCCCATCCAGCTCCTGAAGTATTGATTTCAGCTTGAGGAATTGGGAACAACTCGTTCTTATTCACTTGGAAACCTTCAATACTTTGAGCTGCCTTACCTGTTCTTACAAGGTCGAAAAATCTCAAACCTTCTCCTGAAAACTCTACCCTTCTTTCATGATAAATAGCTTCTGTTAACGCATTGCCAGAAAGATTTACATTAGGCATGTTTACCCTGGCTCTCACTTGATTTAAATAATCTCTAGCCGTACCATCATTAGGTGCACTTTTTCTATTATATGCTTCTGCGGCCATTAAAAGAACATCTGCATATCTAATTACCTGAAAATTAAGAGGACTTGTTAAATCATTATCTGCTGCTCCTAGTTCCTCTGTACGCTTTATGTACTTATTATTATAATATCCAGTATGTCCGCCAGCTCCTACACCATAAGTAATCTCATCTGCATTAGGTTGCGCAGCAATAAATTCATCTATATCCAATACGCTAGCTCCTAATCGAGGATCCCCATCTTCAAATTCATCTACTAAATTCTGTGTTGGCAAATTATAACCGTTACCATCAGAGTAATACGGGCCGTTGTAATTTCTTATACCCTGAAATCCTACAGCTGCATTTCCTTCTAAACAAACTAGACATTCGTATGAGCCTCCTTCTGTTCCGATATACTGAATATCAAAAACAACTTCGTTGTTACCTTCATTTTCCAAAAGGAACATAGTTGAATAGTCATCAAATAATGAGTATTGTCCTAATTCAATTACCTGATCGAGTGTGCTTGCTGCCAAGTCAAATTTATCTTGATACAAATAAACTTTCCCTAACAATGCTAAAGCTGCTCCTTTAGTTACCCTACCTTTTTCAGCAGGAGTTAATGGTAAAATCTCAGAAGCCTCTATTAAATCCATTTCTACCTGAGCATAAACCTCCTCAGCAGTAGCCCTATCATAATTGGCAACTTCAGATCTATCTACAGTAAGATCAACGAGTAAAGGAACTCCACCAAAAAATTTCACTAATTGGAAATAATAGTAACCTCTCAAAAATTTGGCTTGTGCTAAAATATCTTCTTTACCCTCAAACTCAATATTATCTTTATTTTCGAAAATATAGTTACACCTAGCAACGCCAGCATACAAATACCTAAATAGAGTTTTTAACTCTTGAGTAGAAGCGTTATGCAACATTTGATCGATATCATGAAGCCCTTTGGTATCATTCACACTTTCGCCACCTGCAATTGAGTTATCTGAAGCTATCTCACCAATCCAATTTATCAAATAACTGGTCTGCAGCAAATCATAAGCTCCTATAAGAGCCTGATCGTAATCTTCAGGAGCTTGAAAGTAATCCTCTTTATCTACCTGAGCTGGAGGATCAACATCTACAAATTCATTACAACTAGTTGTTAATAGGAGTGATACTAAGATTAGCGATCCTATTTTATATATACTTTTCATCTTTATCAAAACTTTAAATTAACACCCAACATATAAGTACGAGGCTGAGGATAAAAACCATAATCAACACCGGGCGCAGTTGAACTACCTGAATTGAAATCTGGATCATACCCCATATACTTTGTAAGTGTAAATAGGTTACTAACTGAAGCATAAACTCTAAACTGGTTTGCTCCTATACGCTTTAATAACTCCGAAGGAATTTTATAACCTATTTGAATATTCTTTAATCTTAAAAAAGATCCATCCTCCACAAAATAATCTGAAATAATGTTATTATTAGTTTCTTCGTTTGTCAATCGAGGATTTTCATTGGTGCTTCCTGGCCCTGTCCATCTATCCATTCTATAAGCCATAAGATTTGCTTTCGGTAATTGTCTTTCATAGTTTCTTAGAATATCATTACCGATGGAAGCGTAAAAATTCATAGATAAATCGAAGTTTTTATAATTCGCGCCCAAGTTTAATCCCATAGTAACATCTGGTATTGGAGAACCAATAACAGTTTTGTCATTATCATCACCAAAAGAAATCTCTCCGTTTCCGTCTATATCTTTAAATCTTAAGTCTCCAGGGTGTGCATTTGCCTGTGTAACTCCTCTTGAAGCAATCTCTTCTTCAGTTTGATATACTCCATCAGTTTTATAGCCATAAAAAACACCTAAAGGCTGCCCAGTCATCATTCTAGAAGTATAATCACCTCCTACGCTAAAGCTTCCATATTGTAGAAATGGCACACCATCGGGCATTTCAATTACTTCATTTTTTACTGTAGTAAGGTTGTAATTTACATTAAAACTAAAATCATCACCTATGCTTTTATTATAACTAAGCGCTAACTCTAATCCTGAGTTTCTCACACTACCAGCATTTATAATAGGCATCAATCCTCCAGGTCCGTAAGCACCTATCAAAGCAGAAGCTTCTGGCGCAAAAAGTAAATCCTTGGTTGTTTTGATATAATAATCAAGTGTAACGTCTAAGTCACCTTTAAGAACTGTAGCATCTAAACCAAAGTCAGCCTGATGTGTAGTTTCCCATTTCAAATCTTTATTACCATATTGGCCAATAGCGGTACCAATTTGAGATGCATCATTAAATGGATAAACTCCTTCACCTGTTAAGTTCTCCTTGTAAGCAAAGTCCGCAATTTGGTCATTTCCTGAAACACCATAACTTGCTCTAATCTTAGCAAACTGCAACCAGTCAACATCAAAGAAATCTTCGTCAGTTATTACCCATGCACCACTATATGATGTGAATATTCCCGACTTATTATTTTCACCGAAATTGGTAGAAGCATCTCTACGAATTAATGCAGAAAATAGATATTTTCCCATGTAGTCATATTCTGCTCTTAAGAAACCCGAAATTAATCTATTTAATGCACGAGAAGATGAGGTATTATTAATAGTTGATGGACTCTTTGCTAATCTAATTTCAGCATTTTCCCACTTGCCATAAGGCACATTATAAGCAGTTCCATAAAGACCATTCATGTTTCTTCCGAACATAGAAAAACCAGCAGTAGCTTTTAATCCATGTACTTCATTAAACAGATTATCATAATTTAGGAAACCCTCAATAGTATAATCTAAATAAGTCTCTTTACCCTGATTTACAGTATTAGAATATGGCACATCCAAATCGCCCACTGTAATAGTCAATGGATCCATATTGGCATTTGCTACAGAGTTATTTGATTTACCACTACCATAGTATGCCGGAGGCATGAAGTCCTTAGTAGTAACATTTGCATAATTATAACCAGCTCTTGCTGTTGCCTTTAATACATCGTTTATTTCATATCTAATTTCCTGCTTTCCAGTAATTTTATTAGTAATAGCACGATTATATGTGTTATCAATCAATGCCAATGGGTTTACAATTTCAGTTACCTCCTCAAGCAAAGAATAAGAACCATCTTCTCTTCTCGTTGATCTTACAGGTGAAGCATTCACTGTATTGTATAATATTGAACCAATAGAATTTTCAGGTAATGTCCTTCTTTGCTCATTGGCAAATAACAATACATTTTCTAAAGTTACTTTCGGAGCAAGCTCTGTTACAAAGTTTAATCTAGCGTTATATCTTCTAAAGCTAGATTTATCATCACCTACTATACCTTTTTGATCTAAGAATGAACCACCTACTGAATAAGTAGTTTTCTCTGAACCACCAGTAACGGTAATTCCATAATTTTGAACTGGTGCTCTCCCAAAAACCTCATCCTGCCAGTCCGTTCCTTTACCCAAATTCACATTCTCAAATAACGGAGCCTGTCCGGCTGAAGCATAAGTTTCATTCTTTAAAATAGCATACTGACGAGCATTCAATAAATCCATCTTGTTAGAAGTTTCCTGAATACCATAATATCCATTAAAAGTAAATGATGGCGCAACATTTTTCTTTCCCTTTTTGGTAGTGATATAAATTACACCATTTGCAGCTCTTACACCGTATATACCAGCGGTGGCATCCTTTAGTACGTTGATTGATTCAATATCAGAAGGATTTAAAGAGTTTAATCCATCAGTAGAATACTGAACACCATCTACTAAAATCAATGGATTATTATTTCCATTGGTAGACAGACCTCTAATTCTGATATTTAAAGCTCCACCAGGAGAACCAGACGCAGAGGTAATATTTACACCAGCAGCCTGTCCTTGTAAAGCTTGCTCTACCCTTTGTGGGTTTAACGCTTGTAATTTGTCTCCATTAACAGCAGCAATTGATCCTGTAACTTCCTTTTTATTAGAAGTTCCATATCCAACTACTACTACTTCATCAAGTGCTTTAATATCTGCACCCAATGTAACATCTATTTTAGATTGCGCACCTACTTCAACTTCTTTAGTAAGGTAACCTACAAAGCTAAAAACCAAAGTAGCTCCTTCATCTACAGCTAAAGTATAATCACCAGAAATTCCGGTCACAGTTCCCTTTGTTGTACCCTTTATAAGTACGTTCACCCCGGGCAGGGGCTCCCCAGCATCATCATACACAAAACCAGACACTTGCTGACCCTGCGCATGAAGCACAATTGCCATGAGAAAAAACAAATAAGTGAGTAGTGTTTTTTTCATTGTAAATAGTTTAGTTAATTTCGGTTTTTCCGAAAACGATTGCATTTCGAAGATGCAATTACCCTTTTTTAGTGCTTCTGTACAAAATCAGCACTACATCAATAATACATCACACTACTTTTTACCCTCATCGAAACCTACTCTATAGGTCACCTATAGTCAATAAAAGAGTTAATTGTATTGAAATAAGGCATTTTAAAGTATACATCACATTACAACAAAAAAAAATTTGAATTACATCGGCAATTATTTAGTTTTATGCCTCAACCCACTATAAACTATGCCCAATTTATTGAAAAGAGTCTTCTTGCTTGCTTTTATGCTGGCAGGTTATTTAACAGGTAGTACTCAAAACTATAACCTAGGACTACCTTTTATAAAGTATTATCCCTCAAGTGAATACAATGCGGGTATTCAAAACTGGGCCATTGCTCAGAACAAATATGGAGTAATTTATATAGCCAATAACTTTGGGGTCTTAGAATATGATGGTACTACTTGGAGAACATGTGTACCCGGCCAAGGAGTAAAAGTAAGACACATTGCTCTTGATAATGAAGGAAAAATATTTGTAGCCTGCCAAGGTGATTTTGGATATTTCTTCCCTGAAAAATCAGGTAATCTTACCTTTACCTCATTAGCTGATAGCTTACCACAAAAATATAGGAACTTTGATGAAACGTGGAGGGTATTCCTTGATACTGACCAAGTTATTTTCGCCACTTTCCAAAACATCTTTATTTATAATAAACAGAGTAATAAGTTTGACATCATTGATTTTAACAGTGCTCCGGAAAACTTCTTTTACACTAACCATCAGCTTTATATAAGTCAGCTGCAGTACGGCCTATCATACCTATCTAATGGTGAAATGAAAACCCTTTCAGGCACTGAAGAGTTAATAAACACCCGCATAAGCTCAATTATAGGTCTTTCTAATGGAAATTTATGGATAGCCACAGCAGATAAAGGCATTTATTTATATGACGGCAACAAACTGGAAAAATGGTTAACGGCAGAGCCTGACATTATTAAAGAATCAACCATTAACTGTGCTATAAGGCTTAGAAATGGAGATTTTGCTCTCGGAACTCAAAACAATGGTATTATCATTTGTAATGCTAGTGGCAAAGTAATTCTTCACATCAACAAAACTAAGGGATTAAACAACCGCACTATTCTCAGCCTGTTTGAAGATAGCCAAAGTAACTTATGGCTGGGTCACAATAACGGGATTACCTACGTGGAGCTAGGAATGCCCTTTAGATACATAAACGAACAAGCAGGGCTACCAGGCACTGGGTATGACGGCTATTTAGATGGCCAAAAGCTATATCTCGGCACCAATAATGGTCTTTATTATAAAGACTTGAATTCTGATCAAAATTTTGAGTTTGTACAAAACAGCGATGGTCAGGTATACTCTATTGATAAAATCAAGAGCCACCTACTCATGGGCCACCACAGAGGGGCTTTCGAAGTAAAAGGTACAGAAGCAGAGTTCATCAAAGAGTCTTATGGTGCTTGGACCTTTATGAGGTTAAAAAATCACCCCGATTACTTTATTGAAGGGACATATAATGGTCTGCTATTACTAAAAGAAATTGACGGGAAATTGGTATTCCAAAACACCATTAAAGGTTTTAGCGAATCATCTAGGGTGATGGAGCAGGATGAAAATGGTGACATTTGGATGACTCATGGCTACAAAGGAGTGTTTCGTTTAAAACTAAACGATGCTTTAGACTCTGTAGCCAGCCTCAAGTATTATGGCCCTGAAGATGGACTCCCCAGTAAACTACTCATCAATGTCTATAACATTCGCAATAGACTTGTATTCACTAGTGAGCATCAAATTTATAGATACGACCCTAAATCTGACAGATTTGTAGAAGATGAATTTTTTAGTCAGTTTTTTGACGATGCTCAGATCACTACATTAGCTGAAGATCCATTTCAGAATATTTACTACCTGTCATCAAAACAGATTGGAGTTCTGGAAAAAGATGCTGGCGGTGATTTTCAGAAAAAAAGCAGTGTATTTAATAAGCTAAAAAATATGCTTAATGATGACCTGCAAAATATATCTGTACTAAGTACTAACCAAATATTATTCGGAGCCAAAGAAGGTTTTATACTTTATAATGTAAACGGCACCGACATCACGCAGCAAGATTTTAGTGTACTGATTAGAAAGGTAGAGCTTACTGGTGATCACAAAGGCGAGCTTTTTAATGGTATGTTTAGAAATAACAATGAAATATCTAACATACAACCTAAAAACTGCATCAAGGAATTGCCTTATAAGCAAAATTCACTTCAAATATCATACAGTTCGCCATATGTAGACGGTTTGCGAGAAACGAAATATAGATACTGGCTCGAAAACTCAGAAAAATCGTGGAGCCCGTGGACCACAAAAACAGATAAAGAGTATACGAACCTACCGGAAGGCACATATACGTTTCACGTAAAAGCTAAGAACATTTATGGTAAAGTTAGCGAAACAGCCTCCTACTCTTTCGTGATTCTACCTCCGTGGTATCGAACTACACTAGCGTACTTCACTTACGTAATCTTTATTCTTAGCTCCTTATTCACATCATTCTACCTGTTTGACAAAAAACACAAGAAAGAAAAGCAGGCGATGTCTATGCACCAAAAGAAAGAGATTCATAAAAAGAATACCGAAATTGAAACCATTACCAAGCAAAGTGAAGAAGAAATTCAACGTCTTAAAAATGATAAGCTTCAGAGCGAAATAGAAAATAAAAACAAAGAGTTAGCAACTTCCACCATGCACATCATCAACAAAAATGGTTTTATTGCTAATATAAAAAGTAACCTTAACAGTATTTCTAAACGAAGCAAAAACCAAGAAGTAAAAAAAGAGCTGAAGAAAATTGTAGGTGATATTGATAGAAATATCTCTCAAGATGACGACTGGGAACAATTCTCATTCCACTTTGATCAAGTGCATGGAGATTTCACCAATAGGCTTAAAAAAGCATATCCGAATTTAAGTCCACAGGAGATGAAATTAAGCGCATATTTGCGCATGAACCTGTCTACAAAGGAAGTAGCTCATTTACTTAATATTTCGGTAAGAGGCGTTGAAATATGTCGTTATAGATTAAGAAAAAAATTGGAATTAGAACGTTCTGTCAACCTTCAAGAATTCATTTTAAAGTTTTGAAAAAAATTCCACATAATTGGTGATAAAATTCAACGTAGCATATCCCCACTCATCGAGATATATTATTACTAATCTTATATAGGCAAAACACTTTAAATCAGTCTGATATATTTGCGGCAAATGAATTAAGAAACTCTTGAATGACTGGTTATGAAAAACGTTTTAACCCTGTGTCTTACACTGGCAGTGTTAGGCATGTTCAATTATCCGGTAATGGCCCAACAGACTGCAAAGAAAGTGGACGGAATCGGATACTTGGAATATTTGCCGCCCGGCTATAATGACAATTCCAATGAAAAGTTCCCTGTAATCATCTTTCTGCATGGTATAGGAGAACGTGGAGATGGCAGTGCCTCGGACTTAAATAATAAAGTCGCCAAAAACGGCCCTCCAAAAAAAATTAAACAAGGCCAAGACATGTGTTTTACTGTCAATGGCAAAGAAGAGTGCTTTATTGTAATTTCTCCTCAATTAGCTAGCAATAAAGGACTTTGGTCTCCTGCTTATGTAGACGTTGTTGTGGACCATGTATTGAACAGTGGCAATTACAAAGTAGACAAAAGCAGAGTTTACCTAACAGGATTAAGCCTCGGTGGTGGTGGTGTATGGTCATATGCGTATAGCGATTATAATAGCCCCAATCAGTTTGCGGCAATAGCACCTATAGCTTCATGGGGAAGTACGAACAAAGGCTGTACTATCTCAGAAAGAGGTATGGCAGTATGGGCATTTCACGGAGATGAAGACCCTACTGTAGCCTATAATAAAGGGTTGAACATGTTCAATGCTGTTAAAAGTTGTACTAGCCCTAAGGCTAAAGCAGCATTAAAATTCACAACATACGAAGGTGTAAAACACAATTCATGGTCTCGTGCCTACGCTACCGATCACTCAGTACACAACCCAAACTTGTATGAGTGGTTACTAAAGCAGAAAAAAGGAAGCAGTAGTAATGATGATGATGATGACACTAACAATACACCTCCTGTAGCTAGTGCAGGCAATGATATTAGTATTCAGCTACCTACTACCACCCTTACCATACATGGCAAAGGTACAAGTGGCAGTAGCACTATAAAAAGTTATTTATGGAGCAAATTGAGTGGACCATCGGCTACATTGACCAACAAAACTTCTAAAGACCTAAAACTAGAAGGTCTGAAGCAAGGTACATACAAATTCAGGTTAAAAGTTACTGATAATAATTCGCTATCAGATACTGACGATGTAGTAGTTATTGTAAACCCTGCTCCTAGCGATCCGGTGGATAACGATGGAAGCTGGCTTGAACTCACTACCAAGGATAGCGGAGGTAAAGTAGTGAGCTTATATTATAACAATCAGAAAGATAAAGCTACCATGCTGCCCGTTACAGCTACCGGCAACAATAAACTTACTTTTCTATTAAAAAAAGTATCGGGTAATCCCGACTGGAGAAATATGGAAGTAAGATTAACTGCTGGCTACCAGACAAAGGCAGTGGTTATAAAAAACTATGTGAGTGCCGTAAGTAGCTCTTGGACTCAGGTTAGCATACCTTTAAGCGCCTTTAAGTTCGACAATGGCAAGCTAAATGATGGTGTTTCATCATTCGAACTAAAAATGCTTGGTGGATTTGGAAAAAGCGTTTTTGGTCTTGACGAAGTTGTATTTAAAGGAGGCTCTAGTGAATTTGTTTGGTATGGCGATGAGTATACTATATCAGGTAACAAGTCGTCAGTAGATGAAACCAGTGACTTCTATATTTCTGGAAGAAAAAGTGACGGTTCATCTGACGACAATGATGATGATAGCGATGATGATGGTGGCAGTGGCTCTACCACTGGAGGTTGGTTAGAAGTTACCACCAAAGATGCAGGTGGTAAAAGCCTTGTTCTTTACTACAATGCACAAAAGGATAACAATATTATCTTACCAGTAACATCATCAGGAAATAACAAGCTCAGCTTTAAGTTAAAAGTTGTTTCGGGCACTCCTGACTGGGAAAAAATGGAAGCTCAATTAACCGCTACCTACCAAAGAAAAGGAGTGGCCATTGGTGACTACGTACGTAACATAGGTAGCAACTGGATAGATGTAACTATACCGCTTAGCGACTTTGGATTTGATGCCAGCAGAATATCTATTGGAGTATCTGACTTCCAATTAAAAATGCGCTCAGGTTTTGGTGCTTCTGTATTTGGAATTGATGAAATCAAATTTACAGGTGGTTCACAGGCTTTTGTATGGTACGGAGATGATTATACTACTTCTGGATCTGCTGCCGCTGTGGTGCAAAATAGCGACATATACATTTCTGCGAGAAAATCGAGTGGTTCAAGCCAAACACCAGATGACAACAATTCTACTAGCTGGTTAGAAGCTACAACAAAAGACACTGGAGGAAAAGCTTTGGTCCTTTATTATAACAACCAAAAAGACACTGATGTAATAATGCCTGTAACAGCAACAGGAAACAACAAGCTTACTTTTAAGTTGAAAAGAATTTCTGGTAACCCCAACTGGAACAACATGGAGGTGCAGCTTACTGCTACATATCAAAGAAAAGGTGTGGCCATAGGCGACTATGTGACTCAAATTGGAGCTAATTGGGTAGAGGTAAGTATTCCACTTAGCGATTTTAATTTAGATGCTAGCAGACTTTCTATAGGAGTATCTGACGTGCAGCTAAAAATGAGAGCAAACTTTGGAGCTTCTGTTTTTGGTTTAGATGAAATTAAATTTACCGGGGGTACGAGAGAGTTCGTTTGGTATGGTGATGCCTACACCGTTTCAGGTCAGGCCGGATCAGTAGACCAAACCTCTGATTTCTATATCTCAAAGAGAAATAGTGGAAGCAACTCTAATAACAACACGTATTCGCCAAGTGTGTTCGCTGAAGTAACCACGCAAGATGCAGGTGGTAAAGTGTTAGCCATGTATTATAACTCAAGAAAAGACAAGGGGTACAACTTACCTGTAGTTTCTGGAGGTAATAATAAACTAACATTCTATATCAAAGAAATTGAAGGCAACCCTAATTGGAATAATATGGATGTAGTGCTGACTGCTAGCTATCAAGCTAAGTTGGTGACCATAGGAAAATATGTTTCTAATGTGGGTAGTGATTGGGTTAAAGTTTCCATTCCTTTAAGTGACTTCAAACATAGCTCAGGAAAATTAGCCGGTGGAGTATCTGATGTTGAGTTTAAATTAAGAGCTGGTTTTGGAGCTGCAGTCTTTGGACTAGCCGACATTAAATTTACTGGTGGTAGCAATGAATTTGTATGGTATGGAAGTGCATACTCTGCATCAGCCAACCCAGGTGCAGTGGATCAGTGCCCAGAAATTTATATTTCTAAAAGGTACTCTAACGGTAATGCCAGAGTAGCGGATATTCCTTTGGCTCAACAAATTGAAGATCAATTTGATGATAACGGAGAGAAAAAAGTTGAAGTCTATGATTTCCATGGAAGAAAAATCAAAGATGCACTTTCTGACGGCAATACTAAAGATGAAATTTTAGATGACATTCAACTTTCATCAGGTCTTTACATCATAAAAGTAGAAACCAAAAATCCTGAAATTCAAGGATTTAAAGTTAGAATTAACTAGTCTTTTAAAATTAAATAAGCATTAAAATGCGGCTCATTTTTTGGGTCGCATTTTTATTTTATAATAACTGGGCATGATCAAACGTACCGAGGTCATACGCCCTTCCCCACCCTTTGGAATTAATCATATTTACAGCTTGCGCACTTCTCATACCACTGCTGCAATAAATAACTACTTCCTTATTTCTATAGATTGAATGATCTGCTAAAATGGATAATGGTATATTCAAAGCTCCATTTACACTATGCTTCTGATATTCTTGTGGAGTTCTAACATCGATAAGCAGCGCTCCTCCAAGCCTCAATTCTCTTGCTTTTAGCACTGATATATGCTCCTCTTTATTCCATTTTTCATATAATAGTTCGTACAACCAACTACCTAAGCAAAAATGTGTAGATACAACCGTTACCAGTAATGAAACCAATAATACAGTGACGGCTAAAGCCCAATAAAACATTTCATTAACAAGGAACACACCTATTAGTAAATTGAGCAAAGCCCCCATCATACACGCAAATCTTCTCGGCCTAGGATTAACTGGTAATGATGTGTTTTTACCGAAAAGATTTGTAATACGATTAATAAGTCCATCAACAGGATGATAAGATTTACTCAGAAAACCGATACTACCTATGCAAAATAAACAAAAGTGAACAACAGGCTGATTAAAATATAATCCTACAATGGCCATTACCATACAAAAAGATGGCATTAACCTAACGCTATAATTAATGTCGTTAAGTTCATTTAAGCTACATTGTAAATATCCTTGTTGTAATAAGTATCTATTCATTTCATTTACTTCTCTTTAACTCAATGAGCATATTTCGTACCCAATTTTATTAAAAAACCGTTTTACCATAGCTTAGCATCATTCATCACCTCTTCATTATACTATATAACACCATTGATGTTTGTAATTTAAAATCACATCAATTTTAAATACCATTCTTTCATCAAAAAAATTAACACTTATTAACGAAAATAAGATTAAAGGCTACAAAGCTTGTAGAAAAGTGTTCTCAATATAGGATAACTAGTCCCATTTACACCTCAACTATGATTTATTTCAACCAGTTAAAAATCAACAATTTAAGGTGTAAAAATCATTGATTTGAATTCAATTTATGGACTATAGCGGCCTGATAGCCATTTATTGCAATGAATTTTCAGTTCATCGAATTTTTATTGCCATTAAAAATATTAGTAGTTAGATATACTATATTTACAACCTAAATTGTATAACGTGACCAATAAAAAAGTTAATGTAGGGTTGGTACAAATGTCTTGTACTTCAGACCCACAACAGAATCTAAATAAAGCAATTGACAAGATAAGAACAGTTGCTGCAGATGGAGCACAAATCATCTGTTTACAAGAGCTATTTGGCTCTTTATATTTTTGTGATGTTGAAGATTATGACAACTTTAAGCTTGCAGAAGCTATACCTGGTCCATCTACTGACGAACTTTCAGCGGTAGCAAAAGAACTAGGGGTAGTAATTATTGCCTCGCTTTTTGAAAAAAGAACCCAAGGAATTTATCACAATACTACTGCTGTGCTAGATGCTGATGGCACTTACTTGGGCAAATACCGAAAAATGCATATCCCCGATGATCCGGGATATTATGAGAAATTTTACTTTACTCCTGGTGACTTAGGTTATAAAGTATTCAAAACAAAGTTTGCCACCATTGGTATTCTTATCTGTTGGGATCAGTGGTACCCTGAAGGTGCTAGAATTACAGCCTTGAAAGGTGCTGAAATATTATTTTACCCTACTGCTATTGGCTGGCACAAAGACCAAGATATTGACACTAATGATGAGCAATATCAGGCATGGCACACCATACAAAGAAGCCATTCTGTGGCTAACGGTGTACCTGTAGTGTCTGTAAACAGAGTAGGCAATGAAGGTGAAATGAAATTTTGGGGCGGTTCATTTGTGACCAACTCATTTGGCAAAGTATTATACAAAGCCTCGCATAGCGAAGAAGAAAACCATGTCCAAGAATTAGATTTAGCTAAGTCTGATCAATACAGAACGCATTGGCCTTTCTTGAGAGACCGCAGAATAGATTCGTACCAACCTATTACTAAGAGATTTTTGGATGAAGAATAAAACAGCAACAGCCCTACCCCAACTACCAGCAGGAAAAACACCGGCTGAGTTAGGGTATTTCTTCCCTGCAGAATTTGCTCCGCATGAAGCCACATGGCTAAGCTGGCCACATAAAGAGGCTTCTTGGCCAGGAAAAATAAACACTATTTACCCTGTTTATGCTGATTTTATAAAGATATTAGCTAAAAGTGAAAAGGTAAGAATAAATGTGGTTAATCAGGGAATGAAAGAGAAGGCACTACAGTTTCTAATCAAGAATAACACTGATTTGAAGAATGTAGAATTCTTTATTCACCCTACCAACGATGCTTGGTGTCGCGATCATGGCCCTGCATTCCTTATTAACACAAAAGCTGAAAAGTATAAAAAGGTCATTGTTGATTGGGGATATAATGCATGGGGAGATAAATACCCTCCCTATGACTTAGATGATATTATACCTACAAAAATTGCTGAGCATTTTGAAATCCCGGTTGTTCATCCTGGTATTATTATGGAAGGTGGCGCAGTGGATTTCAATGGCAAGGGAACGGTGCTAACCACCACATCTTGTTTACTCAACAAGAACAGAAATGCTCACCTAACCCAGGACGAAATTGAAAAATACCTGGCCAATTACTATGGCATAGAACAAATATTATGGTTAGGTGATGGCATAGTTGGAGATGACACAGATGGACACGTAGATGACATTACTAGGTTTGTAAATGAAGACACGGTAATAACTGCCGTAGAAGAAAATAAGTCAGACGAAAACCACCTCCCATTACAAAAAAATCTAGAGCTACTAAAGAAAGCTCGACTTATAAATGGCAAACAGCTCAACATTATTGAACTACCTATGCCGCATGAGGTAATTTATGAAGAAATGCGACTTCCTGCTTCTTATGCTAACTTCTATATCAGCAATAAGCATGTGATAGTACCTACCTTTAGAGATAAGAATGATAGTAAAGCTTTGGATATTATTGCTAGCGCATTTAAAGACCGCGAAGTAATAGGCCTCGACAGTTGGGATATTATTTGGGGCTTAGGATCTTTTCATTGTCTGAGTCAGCAAGAGCCAAGCGTATAAAACAAAAAGAGAAGCCATAGCTTCTCTTTTTTTATTTACTACTCTTGCAATTTATGTGCAATACTAAATGCCCTTTTGGCTTGGTGTTGTACAGCCTTTTGAATTACTTCATTATCTCCCTGAATATTGCCTTCCATATCTACAGAAACACTGGTTCCATAAGGATTACCTCCTGCTTTGTAGAGCACCTCATCTGTATAACCAGGTGCAGCCACTATCGCTCCCCAATGATACATAGTAGTATATAAGCTTAAAAGAGTCGCTTCTTGGCCTCCATGAGGGTTAATGGCGCTTGTCATCGCTGTAACTACTTTATTAACCAACTTACCTTGCTGCCACAAAGGCCCAGTAGAATCAATAAATTGTTTCATTTGAGAGGGTAAATTACCAAATCTGGTAGGCATACTAAAAATAATTACATCCGCCCACTCAAGATCATCCAACGAAGCCTCCTGTATTTCCTCAGTGGCTTTATAGTGCTTTTTCCAAGCCGGGTTTTTAGCTATTGCCTCCTCTGTAGCCAACTCTTTCACCTTTCTTAACCTTGTTTCTATGCCTTGTTCTTTAGCTGCCCCTTCGGCCCATTGGGCCAATTTATAATTAGTGCCTGTACTACTATAATATATTATTGTTGCCTTTAATGTTTTCATACTCGTTGCGTTTATCAAAACTTGTTTAAACATTAAACACAGATATTATGCTTTTGTTAAAGAAAAAATGAATGTTTCCTCTAATAAAAAGTACTTTTTCAATCCGCATACGATTCAGTCATTTTTCCACATATATTTGTCTACTATTTATTAAATATATATAGTAGTTTACGGCTATCTTATTGATTAAATTACCCCTTTGCCAAATATTTTTTAGCCGTAATATGACCAACCTAAGCCCTACTGATCCTGACAAAAACGATCTAATCTTGTGGGATGAAATCCGGAATGGAAATTTACAGTCTTTTAGTAAAGTATATGAGAAGTATATGCCCGTGCTATTTAATTATGGCACAAAATTGACTAAAGACGAAAACATTGTTGAAGACAATATTCATGACCTTTTTGTTGATATTTGGCAATCTAAACAAGCATTAAACATTTCGGGATCTTTAAAATACTACTTGCTCATTTCCTACAGAAGAAGAGTTTTAAAGGCCATCGTAAAACAACGAAAAGATCAGAATCACGAAGACCATCAATTTGAATTCTTGGCAGAAAACATTGAAGATAAGTTTATTGCCCAAAGCTACCAATCGGAGCTAAAACAGAAACTTAAGGCTGCCCTGCAGTCTCTTACCAAAAGACAACGAGAGGCTATTTATCTAAAATTTTTTCAAAGCATGGATTATGACGAAATAGCCGAGGTCATGGAAATTTCTGTAGAGGCAGTATACGTGTTGATGTCTAAAGCCATTAAAGCACTTAAAGTAAAAACATCATTGATTTTGCTTTTAATCTCTGCATATTTCATAATAACAAAAAACCTATAACCCAACCAACAGCAATGTACTCTATCACTTTTATTAAATGACATAAAAAAAATTAAATTATTTGATAAGGTACAGATAGTAAGCATCTCTATATTAATGAAGGCCAGCAAATGGCATTTTTACACCATGAATAACCATAAATACGATACAGAATATTTCTTAAATGACAGCTCATTTTGTGAGTGGGTTTTAAGTCCTTTAAATAACCCACATTCACAATGGCCCGATTGGCTAAGCCAGCACCCTGAGCACGAAGATGCCTTTAATGAGGCCAAATCGATATTATTGGCTTTAAGATTTAAAGATGTAGATGTAGAAGTAGAAGAAGATAAGAAAAAGGCTTTATGGTCACAAATTCTGAAAAATATAGATAACAACTCAAACAGTGCTCCCGCACAGGTGGGAGTTAGTTTTAGCTGGCAAAAAATCATGGCAATAGCCGCATCTCTTATTGGCATTTTAATAGTAGCCTACTACTTACTACCTCATCATAGCGCTAATAATATTGTAGTGCAAACTACAGCCATGGGAGACAAATCATTTATTGAACTGCCCGATGGTACTCAAATAAACTTAAACTCAGGCAGTAAACTATCTTATAATAAAGAAGCATATAATGTTTCTAACAGAGAGGTATACCTTGAGGGAGAAGCTTATTTTGAAGTAAAACATAATGACAGTAAGCCTTTCATTGTGCACTCAGGAGACGTATCTACAAAAGCCATCGGCACCAGCTTTAACATCCATCATTTTAATTATAATAAGCCTATAATTACTTTAATAAAGGGTAAAGTTGATGTTTCTGATGTTAAAACAAAATCTAATATATTATTAACCCCCGGAGAACAAGCTTATATAACTGAAGATCAAATCCTTAAAAAGAAGAAAATTGACTCCAGAAATGTATTATTGTGGAAAGATGATGTACTCTACTTTAATAATACAAATTTCGAGGAAGTTATAAAATCTATTGAAAGGTGGTATGGAGTTAAAATAGACGTTCTGAATGCCCCCCAGCGTCTTTTAACATGCTCAGGTCAATTTGATAATGAAAGCCTGCAGAATGTGCTCACTACCATTGGTTTTTCTTTAGATTTTAAATTTGATATTCAACATGAGAAGGTGAATATTATGTTTAACCCTAAACCTACTGTACATGAAAACGATACGATCAACCATTAAGGATACTAATTATAGTATCCTTAAAACACCACATGCCGTGCCGTTGTGCTATAGTGAAAATTTGCAAGTCAGAGTAATCAAAAATGCAAAAGTCACTATAAGCGCAAAATGGCTAAATCACTAATCACAGTCATATTAACCTGTTATTTCATTTTTTCTCACCTTTTTATAGAAGGTGGGCTGGCACAAGAACGCCCCATTGTAAATGAAAAATTTCAATTAACACAACACAGGTATACATTAAAAACCCTAATTGAAACTATTGAAAAACAGACTGGCATGCATTTTTTCTATAATGCATCTATAGATCTTGATCAAAAAATCACAATTAGCAAGGGCTTCACATCACTACCTGAACTATTGGAAGAAATTATGAGTACTACTGCTCTTAGGTTTAAGCAAATAAACAACACCATCAGTGTCAGAAATGCTTCTGAAAATGAAATTCCTTTTATTTCATTAGAAGGTACTGTTACTGACACAGAAGGGAATACATTGCCGGGTGCCGCAGTAGTTATAAAAGACACCAGCATTGGAACAGTAACTGATTATCAAGGCAGGTTTAATATTAAAGCACCTCAAAACTCCTCCTCAATCATAATTTCATTTATTGGGTATGTTCCGCAAGAAGTCAATATTAGTACCCAAAATTATTTTGAAATCACTTTAGAACAAGACATTACTAGCCTTAATGAAGTATTAGTAGTAGGCTATGGTTCTCAAAAGAAAGCTGAGGTATCTGGTACTATTGTAGCATTAAACCATAAAAGCTATGAGAAACAACCGATTACTAATATAGATTATGCCCTACAGGGCAGAGCAGCAGGCTTGGAACTCACTCAATCATCAGGAGATCCTGCTACGGGTATGAGGATGAGAATTAGAGGAAGTAACTCCATTAACTTTAATAATGCCCCGTTATACATCTTAGATGGTGTAATTATAGGCGATATCTCCCCCATTAACGTAAATGATATTGAATCTATTAACATACTTAAAGATGCATCAGCTACTTCTATTTATGGGTCTCGAGGTGCCAATGGGGTAATTCTAATCTCCACCAAAAAAGGGACGCCCAATGCTTTAAACATTCAATTTGATTCTTATTTCAGCCATGAAACTCCTGCCAAACACATAGCCACACTTACACCTGCCGAATTTGCTCAGCAAGCCAATATTAAAAACATGGCTAACAATGGAAATCCAATTTTTTCTGAAACTGAAATTGAAAGACTATCCAATGGCGGTGGCACTGATTGGCAGCACGAGGCCCTCAATGAACACACAACCAGCCATAACCATAATTTATCTATTAGTGGAGGTTCTGAAAAGACTACTTTTTTTATTTCGGCCAATAATTCTAAAATAAACGCCATTGTAAAAAATAGAATTTATGATAGATACAGCTTCAGAGCCAACCTAGAACATAACCTCAATCATAAAATTGAAATAGGAAGCAATATATCCCTCAACAAAGAAAACATACAAGGCAGTATAGTTCAATTAGATAATGCCTTAACCTATGACCCCACTACCAGTTACTTTAATAGTAACGGCAATATTATTTTAACATCTCCGCGCAGTGTAGGTAACATCAACAGAAACGAAGTAATTATAGCCGACTTAAGAAAATACGTAGCAGATCAAAGAAAAATTTTCGCTAATGCATACATCAAATTCCATCTCAATAATAGCTTAAGCTGGCAAACAAAAGTAGGCTCAGAGCTCTACAATGGAGTTAACAAAACTTTTAGCCCTGCTATATTGGGTGAATCCACTAACATTAAATGGTTTGATGGCCAAAACACCCGATACAACATCACTAATCAGCTAACATACAGCAATGTTTTCAATCAACACTCATTAAAAATAGATGCTGTAGAAGAATATCAGGCTTTAGATATTCAGCAGCTTAATATCACCGGTGCTGATTTAGTTTCTGAAGCATTAGAGGAAAACGCATTATCATCTGCCCGTAGCGTTACTACAACCCCTGCAGGCTGGAAAGAAAAGATCAGTTCATACATGCTTCGGGCTGACTACAGCTATAAGAGTAAGTATAACGCTACCATTACTGGTAGGTATGATGGTAGCTCCAACTTCAATGCTAGCCACCGGTGGGGTTTTTTCCCGTCCATGGGTGCTAGTTGGCTAATCTCATCAGAGCCTTTTATGTCCTTTATGGATGAAACCATTGACCTCATGAAATTGAGAATATCGTATGGCATAACAGGTAACCAAAATGTAGGCAACCCCAATAAGCTCACAATAGGATTTTATGATATGTTCCCTGGCTGGGACGATGAAAAAGCCGATTGGCCTGCTTCCAACTTTTCGTATCCTGTTTCTAATGGAGAACCACAGCTGGGTTTTGTTCCTACTTCCACTGCCAGCGCTAAAAACCTCACTTGGGAAACAAATAAGCAATTTAACACCGGCCTTGACCTAGAAATGCTACAGGGTAGGCTTGTCGCTTCTGTAGATCTCTATTACAAAAAAGCAGACAACCTGATTTTGAAAAGGAAATTACCTTCCTATGTTGGAGTCAACACGCTAATAGATAATATTGGAGCCATAGAAAATAAAGGTTTTGAAATTTCACTTGATTGGAAAAGTGAACCCTCACAACAAATATTTTGGCAAGTAGATGGTAATATATCCTTAAATAAAAATAAAGTTTTAGACCTAGGCTACACTTTTGACAAGGATGGAAATAGAGTACCGCTTACAAGAGACATATCGCTAGGCTCTCAATTTTACGAAGGCACAGGAGGCGGCATCGTAAGTATTTTAAAAGTTGGTAGTCCGTTAGGGTTATTTTATGGCTATGATTTTCAGGGAATTTATCAATTAAGCCAAGAAGATGATGCCTCCAGATATGGGCTGAAGCCAGGAGATCCTATCTACCGAGACATCAATGAGGACGGTGTAATTGATGCCAATGATAAAACAATCATAGGGTCTGCCAATCCAGATTTTATCTGGGGACTTAATGGTCAGCTAGTATTCCATAACTTTGACCTGAGTGTATCGGTATATGGGAAAGTAGGCGGGCAAGTGTTTAACCTTTCTAAAGGTGTGCGTATGGGCTGGTTTTTAGAAACTGCCCAACCTACAGACAGAGATATTTTAAACAGATGGACTCCCTCCCACCCTAGCAATGAAATTCCGGGCTTCACCGGCAGTAGCGATGCCAATAAGCTGACCAGCAGTCAGTATGTAGAAGATGCAACATTCACCAGAATCCAAAACGTTACCTTAGGATACAGCCTTCCTATTGCTATAGTCAATAAGCTAAGACTCCAAAGCTTAAGGATTTATATTGGTGGTAAAAACCTACATACTTTCACTGCTTTCAGCGGATATGACCCTGAAATTACTTCTGAATTAAGTAATGATATTGATCCAGGTATTCAAGGCATGGGGCTCATTCCATTATCCAAATCTTTCATAATAGGCATATCAGCAAAATTTTGATGAAACAACTGAGACACTATATCGCCTTATTTATAATACCTATTCTACTGATTACGTGCAATGAAGAGCTTGACTACACCTCTGATTATGATCTATCAGTAAATAATTTTTATAGCAATGAAAAAGACCTAAATGCCGCTATAATGGGGGCTTATAAAGATTTTACCTATCACGCATTGATGAACCATTATTTTTATCAGTTTTTAATGAGTGATGATATATCAACAAGATCTGGCAAGCCGAATCATATAGGAGTAGACGCATTTAACCCACCTAATGATGAAAGTGATGCTTTCTACCGCAAAACCTGGCGAGAATATTGGCAAGCCATCTATAACGTAAACACATTTTTAGAACATTACAATCAAGCAAATATTGACGATGATGAGAAGTTAATTTATGCTGCCCAAATGAAGTTTTTAAGAGGTTACGCCTACCTTATTCTAACGAGAAATTTTGGTGCTGTTCCATTAATTTTAAGCTCGCACGGCACAGGTACCGAATTGCGAGCAAAAACAGTCACCCTCTATCAGCAAATAGAGAGCGACCTTAAATATGCAGAACAACACCTCCCTTCAGATTGGGGAAATGATATTGGCAGACCTACATTATGGGCAGCTAAAGCGGCTTTGTCATATTTATATATGAGCTGGGCCGGGTGGCCGGTTAATGACGCTACCAAATATAAAAATGCACTACAAATAGCATCAGACATTGTACTAGGGCCTTTTTCGTTAGATGTTAACAATGATGGCTTGGAAGACATTAAAGACTTTGCATCACTTTGGAATAGGGAAGAGAAATATGACGGTAACAATGAAAGTATTTTTGAATTTGTTTTCTCAGAAGAAGAAGTCAACTCAGGAAGTGCAGAATTAGGCAGCATGCTGGCACACGGAATGTGCCCTGAAGACTGGGTCAATAGCGACAGTACTGCTCCGGGGTGGCAAGATTTTAATGCAGAAATTGCATTCTATAACAACTACCCTGAGTCTGACCCTAGAAAACCAATAACATTTCTTACCTCTTGGCCCAGCTCCGACCATGACGGAAAAATTGTAATGTATAACCAATCACGGTACGGAAAGCCTATTTACAATAAATGGGTTTCATCCTCAGTAAAAAGAGGTTTTTACAATTCAATATTTAGAGATATTACTATTTATCGGTTTGCAGACATACTGCTGCTATATGCAGAAGCTGAAAATGAAATCAACGGACCATCTCCTAATGCCTATATGGCCATTAATAGAGTTAGAAAAAGAGCCGGTTTACCAGAATTAGCATCAGGTTTAAGCAAGCAGCATTTTTTTGAAGCAGTGTTTAATGAGAGAAAATTAGAGCTAGCAGGTGAAGGCCCCCGCTACTGGGACTTACAGAGAAGAGGATTATTAGGAGAAGCTAATAGACCTTCGAAAAAAGCCACCGGAGACTTTTTACCTATTAGAGATTTATTTGATGAAAGCAATTGGGTATTTCCCATACCACAGCAAGAGATACTGTTAAACCCAAACCTGACACAATATTTTAACCCCGCTACTATGAGTAAATAATTTTTACACCCTTATGAATAAAATATATAGCCAATGAAATAAAACTAAATCCAATACACCCCAATTGTTTATAGCTGACTTAAAAAAAATGGCAGTGTGCGAGACTGCCATTCGAGCCTAAAATTTGGCTTTAAATAGTTAAATAAACTGTTCAACTAAACCTAAAATTATGAAAACAAATACGTTTTCCAATGCTGCACGCCATTTTGCCGGCAATATATGGGCAAAATGCTTAAGCAGTGCGGCACTGCTTACGTTAGTAAGTAGTCAGATTTTTGCCCAGAGCGATGGTTTACCGCGCGGGGCATACCAAATGCCATATACCCGCTACGAAGCCGAAAGTGGCAATTACGGTAGTGGTGCTAAATATTATGAAGATCCTGAGTTTTTAGCTGAGCCTATTGCTGCAGAAGCTTCAGACCAAAAATATGTTGGTTTACCATCTAATGGATCGTATGTTCAATGGTCAGTAAATAAGCCTGCCAATGGAGTTACTATGCGCTTCACTATGCCTGATGCCGCTGGTGGAGAAGGTCAAAATGGCTCACTGGATGTATATGTTAACGGCAGCAAAGTAAAGACAGTAGACCTTACCTCCTACTGGGCATGGCAATATTTTCCAGGACAAGAACCAGAAGATCATCCTGGTGACAGACCCAGAATGAGATTTGATGAAGTGCATTTCATACTTGATAATGCGCTATCTGCTGGTGATGTATTAAAAATTCAAAAATCAAATGCCGATTCCTTCGAATATGGAGTAGACTTTGTGGAGCTAGAAGAAGTAGAACCTGCAATACAAAAACCAGCAGGCTATGTTTCTGTCACTGAATATGGTGCCATAGCTAATGACAACAATGATGATTTAGCGGCTTTTCAAGCAGCACTAAGTGCGGCACAGAATGCAGGCACAGGTCTTTACATTCCCGAAGGTAGGTTTATGCTTTCTCAAAAGTTTGTTGTAGAAACGCAAAATATAGCCATCACAGGAGCAGGTATGTGGTACACTGAAATCTATTTCTCTACCGAAGCCGTTTTCAGTGGTGGTATACTAGGTCGCTGTTCTAATATGGACATAGGCAATTTCTACCTCAACACTGTTAATAATCAAAGATTTTTAAACGGCCAGTACGTTACTTATAAAGGCTTCATGGGTACTTATGGTAGCAACTCTAGCATTCACGATGTATGGATAACTCACTTTGAATGTGGCGCTTGGATAGCAGGTTATGATCCTCCATATCCAATTGATGTAACTACCAACCTAGAGTTTACAAGAAACAGAATACGTAATAACTACGCTGATGGCATTAACCTTTGTCAAGGTACTTCTAATGCTACGGTTTCTCATTGTAATTTCAGGTCTAATGGTGACGATGCCATGGCTGTATGGCCCAACAGTGACTTTTCAGCCCCTGAAGGTGTAAACAACATATTTAAATACAATACTGTAGAGCATACTTATAGAGCTGCAGGTGCTGCTATTTTTGGTGGCAATGGTCATGAAGTTCATCATTGTATTATAAAAGACAACTTTGCTGGTTCAGGAATTAGGTTAACTACAGATTTCCCTGGTTACCATTTCGAAAATACAACAGCCATCAGAATTTATGAAAACACTATTATAGGTTGTGGTACTAGCAATGACCTTTGGGATTTTGAAAGAGGAGCTATTGAAATCAATGCTACGAACTATCCTATTCAAAATGTATTCTTTGAGAATATCGATATCATTAACGCCCAAAGACACGGGATACAAATAGGTAGCACACAATCAGTAAATGCCAACTTCGATAATATTAGCATCAATGGAACCGGCCTAGACCCATATACAGATTCGAGGTACACCATTCCTTTAGAAGGGGCCGCGGTGATGGTATTTGCAGGTCAGGGAACAAGTGTTTTCAACAACCTTTCTATGCAAAATATAGAAAGAGACCCAGCCATATATCAATCTCAGCAGGGCTATAACTTAGTCATCCAAAATGAAAATATTCCCCTTACAGGAATTTCATTGCCTCAAGAAGAGGTTAATATGGTTGCAGGGGCTACACAACCTTTATCGGTAAGCTTCAGCCCTGCCAATGCAACCAATAAAACAGTGACATGGAGCAGCTCAAATAATAGTGTTGCTACTTATGATGCTGTAGAAGGTCAAATTGTAGCCCATGGAACAGGTTCTGCCACCCTTACTGTAACATCAGAACAAGGTGGTTTTTCTGATCAGGTGACCGTTAATGTTGTAGCTGCAGTTAATATTGTGGCAAGCGATGATGCTGCAAGCGAAAGTGGCGATGTAGGAACATTTACTATTTCTATTGCTGAAATAGCTCAAAACATCAATGTAAACTATTCAATTGAAGGCACAGCTAGTAGCAGTGATTATGTAGCATCACCTGCATTAACAGGAAGCTTAACATTATCACCCTCATCTTTATCAAGAACAATCACGATTACACCAAATAACGACAGTGATTTTGAAGGAGCTGAAACCTTAACGCTTACACTACAACCCGGAAGTGGATACCAACTTGGAGGTACTACCTCAGCTACAATAAACATTGCAGACAACGACAATCCTCCTTGCAGTGCCCCTAATATTGGTTTAACTGATGCTACACCTGCCATTGATGGAAATATTGATGCTGTTTGGAATCAGTTAGAGGGCGTTTCTATATCAAACACTACTATTGGCTCTTTACCAAATGACTTTAATGGCAGCTATAAAGCCATGTTTGACAATAACAATTTATACTTGTTAGTGCAAGCTAGTGATAATAGCTTAAATAATGATTCTGGTGGAGAATGGTGGAACGATGACGTAATGAACATCTTCATTGATGGCAACAACAGCAAAGGAACCAGCTACGATGGTCTTAACGATTTTCAATTAGGCTTCCGTTGGAATGATAACACTATCCATGTTGGTGATAATTCTGTGCAGAACACTACTGGTATTCAACATAGCATGTTTGCTACATCCAATGGTTATGCGCTTGAAGTTGCCATTCCATGGTCAACTATTGGTGTTACTCCAACAGTAGGGAATGCAATAGGTATAGATGTAATTATTGATGATGATGATGCAGGTGGCAGTAGAGATGCTCAAGTAGCTGCATTCTCCACTACAGATATGGCTTGGTCTAACCCTAGCCTTTTCGGATCAGTATTTTTAACTACCTGCGGTGAGGTAGTAGTAGCCAATGCTGGAGCTGATATTACACTACCAAAAGGATCTACCAGCACCTCATTAGATGGCTCTGCTAGCTCTGGACCTGGGAGTTTAACGTATGCTTGGTCTCAATTAGATGGCCCTAATGCTACCATAGCTAATGCTAATAATGCAACTGCTAATGTCTCAGGACTTACTAATGGAACCACTTACACTTTCCAATTAGCGGTATCTAGTGAAGGCACCACGGTAACCGATATAGTGGTAGTTAAGGTGGGTAGCAACCAAGCTCCAACAGTAAACGCAGGATCTAATGTAGCGGTTCAATTACCTAACAATACAGCGACCTTATCGGCTAGTGCAAACGATGAAGACGGTGATATTGCAAGCTACACTTGGGAACAAACAGCAGGCCCTAGCACAGCCAACCTTTCGGCTAACAACACGGCCAACATCAGCATTTCTGAGTTAATTGAGGGAGCATATACATTTAAAGTAACTGTAATTGATAACGATGGTGCTAGTGCTTCAGACGAGGTGCAAGTGACTGTAAGCACTGAACCAGATATGGCACAAGACAGAGGTTATTATGATGCTGCTTATACAAGATACGAGTCAGAAAGCGGTACTTTTGGCAATGGAGCTGCAGTAGTAGGCCCCTCTTACGATATGGCTCAATTAGCATCCGAAGCTACTGATAGAAAATTCGTGAGCTTAAATAACAATGGCAGTTATGTACAATGGACCGTTAATGGTCAGTCTCAGGATGGGTTAACACTTAGATTCTCACTCCCTGATAACGCTACAGGCTCATTGGCTCTGTATGTAAATGGAAGCAAAGTAAGAGACATCAGTTTATCTTCTTACTGGGCATGGCAATATTTCGATGTGAGTCCTTCTACGAATGGTACTCCTTCTAACAATCCGCAGGGAGGCAACCCTGAGCCACGCATGAGGTTTGATGAAGTTCACTTCCAATTAAATACTCCCCTGAATAACGGTGATGTTGTTAAAATCCAAAAAGATAATGGTGATAACTTCAGTTACGCGGTAGATTTCATAGAGCTTGAAACTATACCAGGAGCTATAGCTCAACCTGCTGGCTACCTCAACATTATGGATTATGGAGCTACACCTAATGATGAATCAAACGATGCACAGGCATTCAGAACATGTCTGGATTTAGCCAATGGAGACCCTAGCATTAAAGGTATTTATATCCCTGCTGGCAGGTTTATCAATGGACAAGGTAATGGTTCTCCTAGTGGAAACATTTGGATACCTAACGATGGCATAACCATACAAGGTGCTGGTATGTGGCATACTGAAGTATATTTCAGCAGTACTTCTGAAAACGGAGCAGGTTTCTTATTTGATGCCAATAATGTTCATATTAAAGATTTCTACATGAACAGTGCTACTAATTCAAGAATTGCCGGCAATAAAGCTATTAATGGTAGTCTTGGTAGTGGTTCTACTATAAGCAACGTTTGGGCTGAGCATTTCGAAACCGGATTCTGGATTTCATCAATGCAATCTAACGGATGGAACGTAACTGATGGGTTAGTAATATCTAACTGTAGAATCAGAAACGTATATGCAGATGGTGTTAACCTTGCCAAAGGAACAAGAAATACCACGGTAGAGCATACTAGTTTCAGAAACTGTATTGATGATGCTATGGCTGTTTGGTCTGTAAATTACCTGGAAGCCGTACCTCCTACTCCTAGCGTTGGAAATATTTTTAGATATAACACGGTAGAGAACAATTTAAGAGCTGCAGGCCTTGGTTTCTTTGGTGGACATAGCCACGAGGCTCACCATTTATTAATTAAGGATAATTTTGCTGGCCCTGGAATTAGATTAAATACTCAATTCCCCGCATATCCGTTTGGCTCAAATTCATCAGAAGCCATTAACATCCATGATGTAACGGTTATAGGTTGTGGTACTACCAAAAATATCTGGACATATCGCTTCGGAGCTATAGAATTAGAATTAGTAACTCCTACGCAAGGTCAGTCATATGACTTAAGGTTTGCTAATTTTACTGACATAGACATTATCAACTCGCAGCACGATGCCGTATTCATTCACTCTTACATGCCTAGTGATAACAATCATGTAATAGATGAAATTTACTTTAACAACGTAAATATTAACGGTACTGGTGTAGCATTAGACGTAAACAATGGCTCTCAATATAATAACGGAGATAGTGAAACTGGCGGACATGGAATATATGTTGCCAATTTCTCTTCAAACAATACTTTTGATGGCTTTTTACAACTATCCAACACAACCTTTAGCAACATAGCTAACGAAGATATTGCCTACTATAATAACAATGGTGATTTTGAAGTTAGAACAGGTAATGAGCCAACTAACCATGCTCCTACTGCCAATGCAGGACAAGACCAAAACCTTTCTGCTGGCACAACTAATGCATCTCTTAATGGAACAGGTGCTGACAGTGATGGTGATGCTCTATCATACACATGGAGTCAAACAAGTGGCCCAGCAGCCAATATTACTAATGCAAATGCTGCTACTACAAGTGTAACTGGCTTAACCAACGGAAATGTGTATGTGTTTACACTTACTGTATCTGATGGCAGCCTCACCGCAAGTGATGATATTACCATTACGATTGAAAATGCTGATGACAATGGCGGTGGTGGTGACAACGCTACGGCATACCATATCAAAAACAGATGGCAAAACACTTATTTAAGTGATGGTGGAGATCTTGTGGCTTACAACACTTCTGCCTCTGGAAGCAATTTCGAGTGGGTGTTAGAAGATGTAGGAGAAGGCTATCAGGAAATTAAAAACGTAGCCACTGGTGAATATATGCACATAGAAAACTTAACAGGTCAAGTTCAATGTACAGCAAGAACTTCCGGCTGGTATAGTTCAAAGTGGGCTGTAGAAGATGCTGGAGAAGGATACGTTAGATTTAAAAATGCTTGGCAACAAGCTTACATACATGTAGAAAACCTACAAGGTTATGCTCAGTATGGCAACGCTTATCCAGAATGGCAAAGTGCACAATGGCAACTAGAGCCTATAAGCACTGTTGCAAGAATAGCCACGAACGGCAATGTTGATGAGCAATTAACAGTATATCCTAACCCTGCCAGCAAGGAAATTAGCTTGACGGTGAAGGGTAAATTACAATCACCAAGCCGTATCATTATATATGATGTTACTGGCAATTTGGTGAAAGAATTAAGTGTTAATGAATCAAACACCAACATTAATATAGAAAATTTAAAGTCTGGTGTTTACATGCTTAAATATCAATCTAGTACCAAATCCGAAATGATACGGTTAATAGTAGAATAATTTTAAGCTATCAAAAAAGGCTGCCACTTGGCAGCCTTTTTTGATATTTGAGTTTCAAATCTAATCATTTACGATCTCTCTTTTTTTTAGTACCATCCAAGGTAGACACTCCAGATTAGCGCTTAAATTTGCAAGTACACACCAAGTTAAAAAATCCTCTCGGATTTTCTTAAGTTGGCCAGAACAAGCAATTACTTATAGCCATTGTGACCAATAAGCTTTTTTCTTTATTCCAATTGAAAATGTATATGGTCATCGTGTCTCACTGCTTGACATCCATGAAATCTTACTTTTACGTTATTCAAATTCAATCTGGTTTTTAAATGTGGTTCAATAAATAACTTGCCAATGTTTTCTTGTTTTAAAATCATATTTGCCAATTGTCGAGTTCCTTTTTCGGAAAACTCAATATCTTCATTGATTGTGCCTAAAGTCAGATATTTAGAAAAATCATATTGCCAATTCCCATTTTTCCTGCAAACTTCGGCTTGGTCATACTCTTTCTCGGTTGGTATTTCATAAACTCCATATCCACTGACTGATGGCTTTCTATTTGTCAATAATCCGTTATCATTTTCGTAAACCAAAGAAACATCAATTTTTTTTCCATCGTTGTGACTCAAATGGGGCAAAAGTGGAAATTTGTTTATGAAAGGAAAATTCGCATCAAGATAGAGCACTTTTATTCCTGTATTTTGTCGCTCAAATTCGGCTGCAATTTGTCCAACTGATTTATTCAATTCAGGTCTCACATAGTTTCTGTTGGCAAGTTTGTAAAAGAAAGAATGAGCCTTTAAAATTTCCGATTCTTTTATTTTTTCACGTCCGAAAATCGGTGCTACATTTGGAATGATTAAAAATGTTGTAAGCGAATATAGAAATGCGAAAATTCCAATCCGCTTCAAGCGTTTCTTTTCTGCATTTTTCTTAATCAATAAAATAGCAATCAAATAAATTATTCCTCCAATTTGAGTAACAACAGTTAAGAAAGCAATAATTATTATGTGAAGCAGTATTTTCAATAGTCGGTTCAGCTTATTGGTAACGTCCGGCCTAAATCCATAGGTTCACATCTAAAGCCTTTGCGGTCAACTCAATAAGCCTATAAATTTTAGCATATGTGCGTGCCCAGCATGGGCATCAGATATCGAAGGTACCAAATTATTTGAGAGGCTGAAAGTACTTTATGCGCGGGGGTCGTCTCTCCTAGTGTTAGCAAGCCGTGAGGTGATTTGCTGTGAGGTATGCTGGAATATTATCAAAAACTTCAACCTGTGATTCAATGAACTGCGTAGTACGAGCCTAGTACGCTACGTGGTGTGCGAGGCGCACCGTGGGTTTATAGCTCACGGCCGTCTATACTATTAGGTAGCGTTTACCATTTTCTAGTATTCGCCAAATCTTCTCGTTTAAGTTCCACATCATTTACAAGTTTCTCTAGAGAGATCGTTAGTAAGTTATGATGATTTTTTGGATCATAAAGTAATGGCTTCAAACTCATGGTTTCACTAATAATCTCTCTAACCTTAGAGTGAACAGCGTTCTTAGCCATAACGATATAATGTTTTTTGTTTCTAGCAAACCGAAAAGAATAATCTTCTAGAATCAACCGAATGTCAGGATCGTTTGTTCCACAGCCTATAAATACAAAAGTATGAGTTACTGAAAGAGCGTCAATTAAATGATAAAAGTCTCGATGTTTGGTCCTAGCTTCAGAATAATCTTTTCTTGTGAATATTAGGTCATCAGGGGACTCAACTGAACCGTGTATTTTAATAATCAACGGTTCTGGTCTTCTAATACTATCAGCAATATCCGTCTCCGTATATTTCTTCACAATTATATTGCCATGAGAAGCTGTATTTGCATAAGTGTCATAGATTTTGTCGAAATTTGGTGTAATTACGATTCTTGAATCCAGGTTAAAAATGTGTTCATGGATTTTCGCTGGTTCAAAAGCTGGAGTTAAAAACTCAGTTCTGACCAAAGTATTATAATCGTCCCTGCCTAATTCTTTCTTTATTAGCTCGCATGCTGTAAGGTAATCTCCTGATTTTATTTGTTTTCTAATTTCAGTTTTCCCAATAATATTTGAGGATGCATGCATCAAAAATTCATTCCAATCTTTAGGTCTTTCGCCTGCAGCATTTGTTGAATTTTTAGAAACTCCTGAACCTAGCACAAGTACGCACTTTCTGCGAGCAATATCTTCAATTAGACTTTCTGGCCAATTTATCATGACAGCGTATTTAAATTTTCTAATAAATTCACTGTGATCTCCTCCAAAGTATCTTCAAATTCTTTCACTTTATTAAAATGAGCTCCGACTACTCCATGCTCTGCTTTCAAAGCAAAAATTGGAACACTGCTATTTTGAGATAAAGGCACTAGGCTATGTAGGTTTGTGATTTCTCCAATTTTAGGCTTAGTTATCTCAGCGGAATTCAAAGCCATCAAATGTTTATTGACAGTCGAAGGAATTTTTTTAATTATTCTTTCATATGCTTTAACCGGTTGTTTTTTGCCTCCGACCGTTTTTGCAGTGTATTGTTGAGTAATATATCCTGCAAATTGAATGTGCCAACTAACCTCTTCTTGATCAATTAAAAAAGCTTCCCCTTCCTTTTCTTTGAAATCTTCAAGTCCTCGGGTGAGTTGCTTTTTCCATTCCTTAAGTGATTTAGCAATGTTTTCTAATGCTTGAATACTAAATATATCTGATGACATTGGGACTATAAAATAATCCGAAGCTGCTAGAACAGATCTATTAAGTGCACCAAGAGAAGGTCCAACATCGAAAAATACAAAGTCATAATCATCTAGTTTTGACAATAAGTCCCTAAACATCAATGTAGTTTGTAAACCTCTAAAGTCACCAGCTTTTCCATCAAGCCAATCTTTACTTAAAAAATCTTCACTCAAAGAAAGATCAGGGTCACCAACAATTACATCTACATCAAAATGTGGACTTTTTAATATTGGTAACTCACCTTTTTGAAACCCAATACCTCTTTGTAAGGGCTTAACTATTTCATAAATCGTTTTTTTTGACTTTGAATATATTTCTTCAATTTGAGGAAATGGAAACATATATGCAGTAGCATTGCACTGTGGATCCATGTCGACAATCATAATTTTTTTACTCTTTACCTTTTGTAAGTAGGCAGCAACATTACACAGTAAAGTTGTTTTTCCGACTCCTCCTTTATTATTGAATACTACTATTGATTTCATATGTGTCCTTTTTATGCTACCTAACGACCAGCTATCGGGCGTATGTCCGCAGCTAGTGAATAGCACGAAAGTAGTGAAATCTGCCGAAGCTCGCAACGGTTCCAAATGGCACTGCGTTCCGAAAGTCTAAAACTCCTGCGAGCAAAAAATAGTAGAAAGCACTGCCGTATCCCAGCGGCAGATTCACGGTCGAGTCGCGCTGAAATCAGCCAGAAAGCGCTAAGACATATGCCCGATCAGCGTCTGTTATATGCTTTGGTTTTCGTTCAGATATTGGTCGAAAGTATGATATGCTTGAAGTTTCCCGTTGGAGTTGACTGTCAGGTACTTGTTAGGCAGTTCAAGAAGTTTCGCAAGAATTAGGTCAGAATGTTGTTCAGGAGTTGACTTCTTGATTAGTTCGATTACATCAGACTTGTTCAGAAGTTCAAAATGACACTCTCCGTCATCATGAGTTTTTAAAGAACCGTAATCCTTAAAATCCACTTCAAAGGTTAAAAACCAAACTTCGTTTGAGTTCAGGAAGTCTGAAAGTTCGCCAGATGTTCTAAAAGTTGGAAAGTCGCTTTCGGTTGCCCAGCTCAAGTTCTTGTAATCGCTTGTTCCAAGTGAGATGTTCGAAATCTTCAATTCTCTTGGAAGCAGCAACATTCCTTGTTCGGATGAATATTCACCCAGATACAGTAGGAATCTACCGTTCCGTTCGTCAAGTAGGTATGTGCTTGGATTTGCGTTCATAGCATATATCAATTATATAAAGGACACAAACATTCCCTTATTTCTATCATGGTGGTCAATCTAAAGGATTTTCAATCAATTTCATTAAGGTATAACTACATATCTATATGTGATATTTTAAGATGTAGCAACTCACTTCTTCGCAAGCCAGCTGAATATAATAAGCCTATTATACATTTATGCTTTATATCATTCACATCTTGTTTTAGATAATACCTTTGGTTATTTAACACTCTTCTACGGCCTTTTTTTTCACAATACCTGTTGGCTCAGCACTATCTCATAGTAAACCTTATACTATTTACTTATTTGGCTACCATTCAACTTTACTTCTTCTAGCCATTTAGCCTCGTCAACTGACAAATCTGATCCCTTGGGTTTATAACCTTCATTAGGTTGATACCATGGTATATTTTCATAATAATTTCTAATTTCTTCTGTAGAAAATATATACCCTCGAACTGCCCAAGGCCAATTCCTCAATATTTTAAGTGACTTCTCATTTCTAGAGTTTGTCACGCTTTTTATAGCTTCAAACCCCACGGGCAATTGGTGCGAATTACTGTCAAAAGCTGACATATTAAAAGTTGGAAAAACTATGCCGAGCTCGCCTTCAGGATGAAAATTATTGACACGAAAGCTGACAATGCCATCATTCACATAGAAATTTGATATATCATCCAACTGTTCTATACTTCCATCCAGCCTAAAATCAGATATATCGTCATAAAAATTATTATGAATACTAAAATCTTGAAACGGTTGCATATCTAATTTTAAAGTAAAATCATCAATACCATTATTGCCCCACCTATTTGCCGCAGTTAATATATAACCAAAACTTTTTCCCATAACAGAAGACTCCATCTGATATTTATATGTATGCAATATGTGATTTAGCCCATGATCAAATGTGGCATTAAAATAATATACGTAATTAAAATCCGCATAATTATAGTCAGAACCTGCTTCTGCATCTTCTCTACTTATTGAATTAACAAACCCGTTTTTAAAATATGATTCCAATGGGACAAAACTCACATCATAATCCTTATGATAACCATTTAAATCAACGGTAAAGTTTTTAATATAAGGATGATCCCCTATTTTATTAGGAAGGCAATCCACATCTCCATTTGGAGCTGGAGCCTCAAACCCCATCAAAATAGTTTTTTCTTTTGCATTATTATAAAAATAATACTCTACCCTAACTTCTATCCAATCATCCGCTGTTCGTTTTAGGCTTAATACCTCTTTTTTAATCACAATGTCAGTTTCCCTGCTTGGAACCAATTGATTACCGGAGGCATAAAAAGCTCCATCGTTTCCCTGTACTGAAAAGCATATAATATTTAACAACAAGATCATTAAAAACTTCACTCTCATATGTAGCATAATCATAAAATAAACATCAATATAAATAATTATACTTATTTTACATTAGCTTATAGAAAATTGTGCTGAAATAATCTTAGTATAATGTAAGTTCATTAAATTGCGGATCTAACCAAACTGCATATGAAAAAGAGAATAATCTATACACTTATTTTATTGGGTTCTGCATTGAGCCTACAAGCCCAAAAACTAGACCTTGGTCTTCATTTAAAGCAAGGCGAAAAGTACTTGCAAAAAAGTTCTTCTAAAATGAATATTAGCCAAACTATGGCGGGCCAATCTATTGACATGACTATGACTGTGGACGGTGACGTACAATATATAGTAAAATCTATAGAGGGAAATAATTACAATTTTGATGTAAGCTATTTAAGCCTAGCTCTTGGTATGGTGATGCCTCAAATGACAGTAGATTTCAGTTCTGAAAAAGAAGACAATGAAATGTCTCAAATCCTCAGCTCTATGAAGGGGAAAGTTTTCACTGTAGTAATGTCTGATAAAGGAAAAATATTAGAAGTTAAGAATACTGATAACCTATTTAGTGATTTCGACTCTAAGTTTGAAAACATGCCTGCTGCTCAAAAAGAACAAATGAAAGCACAACTAAAACAAGCTTTTGGAGCAAAAACAATTAAAACAAGCTTAGAAATTTCTACTGCAATTTTCCCTGACAAAAAGGTGAAAATTGGCGAAAGCTGGACTAGCACTTCTGTTTTAGAAGGCCAAATGCCTGCTAGCGTTAATAGCACGTACACTTTAAAAGAAGCTGGCGAAGACTATTACCTTATCACCGGCACAGGTACTCTAGACACTGACGAAGAAAACTACTCTGAAATGCAGGGCATGCAAATGGCTTATGATCTCAAGGGTAGCATTACTAGCACTATCAAAATAGATAAATCTACAGGTTGGGTTATAGAAACTACAGCAAAACAAAACCTGAAAGGAACCTCTAAGTTAAAAGGCAATGCTAACATGCCTAATGGCATGAGCATACCTATGACTATTGAGTCTGAGACTACAATTACCGATTAATTATACCACTGTTATATTAATCGATTTTTTCTTTATTTTTTGGCCTTTAAAGAAGTTACTAATAAGCTCTATTTTCTCTTGCTTTACAGCCACATAAGAGTAAAAATCTTTGACTTCTATAAGGCCAATATCACTTTTTTCCATCCCCTTATCGTTAAGAAAGAATCCTACCAAGTCAATCTTATTAATTTTATCTTTTTTGCCCTTATTAATATGTAATGTGACATAATCTGGCAGAACCAAATGAGTATCTGCATCACTAGTAATTTTTAAAGTAGCTTCTTTTACATACTCAGGCAAATGCTCATTAGAAGTGACAAATAAAATGCTTGTACCATTTTCTGCTACTCTGGCTGTGCGACCATTCCTATGTATAAACGTCTTATCGTCTTTGGGTAACTGGTAGTGAATTACATAACTTAAAGATGGAATATCAATACCCCGTGCGGCCACATCTGTTGCTATTAGCACTTTAGTACTTCCATTTCTAAACTTAGCCAGCTCTAGCTCACGATCTTCCTGTTCTAAGCCTCCATGAAATAAGCTATATGGGTAGTGTAAATCATCTAAGTGCTCACTTAATCGGTTGCAGGCTTCTCTATGGTTGGCAAAAACTATTGCATTTTCACTGTCATTTAAACCTTTAATTAGCCTTATCAGCACTTCGGTTTTTTCTGCATCAGAAACGTTTACATACTCTTGTTTTAATAGGGTTTCTTCCTTTTGATGTGAAACAGTATCAAACTTACTTACCGGCAAATAATTGGGCAAATCAAACTCACTGGTAGCCGAAACCAATATACATGACGCTAACTTTGAAAGTTTTTTTGAAATAAAACTCATTTCATCTCCAAAGCCAAATTCAAGAGATTTATCAAACTCATCAAAAATGAGATGCTTTACCGTTTGCAGATCAATATTTCTATTTTGGATGTGATCTACCAACCTTCCTGGTGTACCTATTAAGAGAGTTGGCGCAGGCTCTAAACTCAACCTTTCAACTTTTGTAGAGTGGCCACCATAGCAGGCATTAATTTTAAGGCCGGTTTTCATCTGCCTAGCAACGGTCTCTATTTGAAGTACCAACTCACGCGTAGGCGCAATGATTAATATTTGTACGCCCTTGACTTGTTTTACTTTTTCTAAGGCCGCTGTAAGATAGGCTACGGTTTTTCCGCTTCCTGTAGAGGCACTTATTATAAGGTGAGGCGATGTCTTACTTACAGAAAGTACTTCCTTTTGTAAATCGTTATATGAATCAAAGCCTAAATTCTGTAATATACTATTATGTGATATACCGTTCCACTGCATGCAGCAAAATTAGGTATTAAGTAAGGGAGATTTTAATAGTTATTAAAATAAAGTAAAATTAGGTTAAGCTTCTTTATTCTTATTGGCATTATAAAAGGCGTAACCTTTTTCGGTAATGAAATATTCAGAACAACGTTTGCCCACGGGATCTATCTTGATAAATCCATGTTCCTCACAATATTTGATTGTATCTCTTGTTGTTCTAGAGGCAGACTCCAAATTACCAGATGTAAGCTGAATGTACTTTCCTCTTTCACTTAAGTCAGTTGCAGAAATAATAATCAATTCTAAAAAATCAAATACATTCAGTTCGTCCTTAAGTCTTTTGTCTGTTATAATCATGACTCAAATAAGTAAATAGTGGTGCAACAAATATATTATTGTTTAACCACTTTTTGAATAACTTATGATAAGGATCAGTATTATATTGCCACCAACAAATCACTTCTAACTGATAATCAAACAGTTTACAACTAAATATTTTAATATAAATTATAATATTTTATAATTATACATATCACAAATATTAAGTCTTAATTAATAATTACATAACGTTAAGCAATCAATCTAATCACCTCAAATTATAAGCTAAGGCAGGGTTATAAATTATAAAAGGCTAAAACAAAAAAAGGAGCACTAAATGCTCCTTTTTTTGTTTTATGGTTGGATGGTTTTAGAATTTATAAGTGATTCCAAATTTACCACCTGATGCTGTTCCTCCTCCTAATTCAAGGTTAAGTCCCCAGTCATCATCAAAGAAGTATCTACCTCCCACTTGCAAACCAGCTCCTAAACCAGAAGAATGGCTACCATCATAATAAGAAGGTGAAGACCATATGTATATTCCTAAGTTCACTCCTGCGTAGAAGTCAAATTCACTAGGTATTTCTAATAACTCATTGAAATGGTAGTTACCAAAAGCAGAAACTCCAAAAATAGAGTGATTGAAACTTCTTCTATCACCATTCGCATCATACCAATGGTCAGAATATCCTCTATAAGAAAGTTCACCTCCTGCAGTGATATTATCATATACTCCATATTCAAGACCAGCATAAATAGGCACACCCCAACCAGAGAATCCAAAACCAGCGTTAAGCTGTCTCTCTCCTACTTGCAGTGGTGCCTGCGCGCTTGCAAATGTTACTCCAGCCAAAACCATGAAACACATGATTGCAATTTTCTTCATCATTTGATTTAAAAAGTTTTAGTTAATTCAATTAACGTTACGTCTTACAATTTTCACGCCATAATCCTTTTAGCATTCAATTTGCGTATCGATATTTCAACAAACTTACATAGAAAAAATCAATTACTATTATGTAAATTCATAACGTACTTATCTAATTTTTTACAGCATCAGCCAAACAAAATATAGTGTAGGCAGGACATTTAATATTCCCGCTATGGTCATCTGTTTACTATTTGCCTGTACTTTTTTCAATTGAAATAAAAAAATGATAAAAAGTACCCACCCCAATATATTTAAAATTAGACTGGTGGATAAAAAAGGAAGCACTACACTGCTATTATAATTGAAAAGTTCGCTATCTGTTACATCTGAAGCTGGCGATAAAATATACACCAATATAATAGCAATTAAAGCAATGACATTTAATACAATAGACCTTCTCCAATTTCTCATAGATCAAAGATAAACAGCCATCTGAATATTGCACCTTTCATAAGGCGTGGCATGCCCCACAACCTTTCTAAACCCCAATTTTTCATATAGGTTTATGGCAGGAACCAAAATAGTGTTGCTTTCAAGGTAAACATTATTAGCTCCTAGTTCTTTTGCCTTTTGAAGTATACCCAGGCCTAATTTATAGCCGATACCCTTGCCATGAGCCTTTGGACTCACGGCCATTTTACAAAGCTCATAATCATATTCCGGATCATCCATTTTTTTTAGGGCACAAACCCCATAAGGCTCATTATCATATAGTGCTACTAATATTGCTCCGCCTTTACTCAAAATATCCGAATAAGGGTCGTCCAATGAACGGTAATCTGCTTCCTCCATTTTAAAAAATTTGGATATCCATTCAATATTTAAATCCCTAAAAGCTGATTCATACTTTGCTTCAAAGTTCACCAATCTCACCTGATTAGCTTCTCGGTTTTTTCTATGGTCCATTACACGCTTATACAGACTTTTTTCTGCTAGCAAATATTCCCATTCGCCTATTGCCTCCCATAAATCATTGCGTGTACGCTTACTTAGCTCCTCTATAGCCCCGTTAACATCTATGTACTGTTCTTTTAACTTTTCATTTACCTCATCTCCTTTTGAGGTAAGTAAAATTAAATTTCTTCTAGCATCAGCCTTATCTTTAGTTTCTTTCACATACCCTGCTTTATTCATTTCTCTAACCATTTTACTTACCGAAGGGTGCGAATGTCCTATTAACTGGGCTATGTCTGTAACTCCTAATTGCTTGCCTTCTGCAAGTACATAAAACATCGGAAACCATTTGGGATTAATATCCATACCATATTGGCTATAAATTCTCTTGGCATCTTCTGTGATCAAATCAGTAAGTAGTCTCAAACGACTACCTATTACCATTTTTCCTGCTTCTTGATAAAACATAAATTATTAATTACGTAACCAGTTACTAATCTAGTTAAATAAATGCATCTAAAAACAAAAACCTTCAAAAAAATTATAATAACCCAACTGAACCAGCGGTTAGAACTATAGTAACTAATGCGCCTACTATCTTGGCCACCTTCTCAAACTTCACACTTATATCTTTTATATCGGCATTAGCTTTAGCCACCTTTTTAGCCAGTGCAGACATTCTCTTTTGCGTAGTTTTCAAATCTTCAGCTAACTCTTTAATATCTTCGTTAACCAACTTCAGTATTAATTCCTCCATTTCGTAGGCCGCCTCTTCCAACATATCACGCTCTGTACTACCTACAGCCATAAGCGGAATTTGCTTTCTAGTTTCATTAAGTACTAGCCTAATTTCTTTTATACCATTGAGTTTTTCGGTATTCATAAATTTATATTTACAGGTCTGTAAAATCCTTTATTTCTACTGCCAAATCGGACACATCACTTGCCAAGGCACCAAGCTCTTTTGCGTATGTTTTGAGCTTCTTCTTAGTCTGAATTTCCTTAAGAACCGCACGGTGTGCCTTACTAGCTCCATTTATAGTACTTATCAGTTTGTCATTAGCTTCACTTAGTTCATATAATTGATCATACTTTTCAGCCACCCGCTCATCTATTTTCAAAATATCGTAAACCAAATTTCCATAATTTACCGTATCTGACAGTATCTGTGTTCTTAAGGCTATGTGGGTACTTTCCAGCTCATCGTCAAGGCCAACCAACCACTCATTCTTCACCTTAGTAATAAAAAAATTACTACTTAAACTACTAATAGAATCGATTAATGCCTGCCCTTCATGCATATACTGCTTAATGTAATCAGACCTCTTGTGCGTTACGGCCTGTTTACCAGCAAACGCCAATGCATCAAAAACTATTTTTCCAAAACCAACAGGCAAATCTCCTTCAAATTGACTATTGTATTTAGAAATGAGCGTATCAAGTCCAACTCCTACGATGTCTCCATTTTCTTTAAGACTGGCATCCGCATCGGTAGTGGCTAAGGCCTCAAGGTTGGTTGCATATATTTTTAAAATATTAAATGAGGCATTTAACTTAACCGCTTCGAGTTTTAAAGCATGGCTAAATTCAGCATTACGCTTAATTTTTTTTGCCGCTATTTTCGGATTTGCTGTAAGTGGAGACGACAATGCAAATAATGATCTTTGATAATCAACATATGCATCTACTAACTCATTAGGATAAGCACTGTATTCTTTAGTTGCCGCTGCATAGCTTTTAACAGTAGACAACTGACTGTCTGTTAAAGTTTTGCAAGAAAGCAAACACAGTAAAAAAGGGACTATTAAAAGTATACTCTTACTTTTAAACTCAATGACATGCATCATTTCACATTGATTAAATCAGTACTTTACTATACCAAAAGTATAAATGTACTTATATCAATGCAAGATTACTAACTTCCACCCTTCACATATGAATAGCCTTTTTCTTGAAGTAATATAATCTCTGCCAATGCTGAAGGTACTACAGTGGCTTCCGAAATGAGCTTTACATTATCTAACCCCAACCGATTTAATGTATTAAAACATGCAGAAAACCGTACTGACCTCTTTTTGTGCAATTCTTGAATATAGTCTAACACATTGCAGCTGTCTTCCAAAAGTAACTCCACTCCTTTTCCGTTGGTAATAATTTCTATCTTACAATCGGGCAATGCGGTAAGTATATTCTTTATCTGACCTATAATTGTAAATTGTTCTGCAGCATCTACATCACTCACCTGCATTACCACCTTATGACTTGCTAATTCACTTCCTGTCATCAACTATTTCTTAGATAACGCCACTTTCAACCCCATCAAAATAAACACGACTCCTGAGAACCTATTCATAATTTTACTGACATAAGGAGACTCCTTTAATTTCACAGAAAAAACTGAAGCACCAAACACTATTATTAACAGCCATATTAAGCCTAAAATCGAGTAAATAGATCCTAGTACAAAGAATGGTGTAGGTTCATTAATAGCTTCAAACTCTATAAATTGAGGAAAAAACGCTAAGAAGAATAGCGCTACCTTAGGGTTGAAAACACTGGTAAGTAAACCTGAGAAGTAATTAGCTGAAATGGTATCGGCCTTAGGTGAATTGGCCATTTTATATTCAACCTTTTTGCTAAAAATAGATTTTACTCCTAGATATACCAGATAAGCAGCTCCGGCATATTTAATTATAGAAAATAAAATAGCAGAATTAGCCAGAAGAACAGACAGCCCCAGTGCGGAAAAACATGTATGAACCATGCCACCTGAAACTACGCCAATAGCCGCCCAAATAGCATTTTTCCTGCTCTGCTGCAGTGCTTTGTTTAAGATAAAAATGGTATCTATACCTGGAGTTAAAACAAAAATGGTGGCGGCAATAAGAAAAGTTGTTAAATTTTGTATTCCCATAAATAAATATTCAAACATATTTACGGTGAATATACATAATAAGTACAACTCAGCTTACAACCGCCACCAAATTACTATATAAGGTGAGCAAATATTCTTTTACTCTTCAGAGTCCCAACCTTGGTCCGGAGTATAAAAAGAATTCATTCCGAATGCTGCATGATATTCTAATCTAAATTTATCATCCATTTTTACATACTTGAAATCACCACTCTTCAACCCCACAAATGATGAAGGTAATTCTTCTACTTCATTAGTAGAAACAAGTTCTTCCAATGCTTTTGGAAGCTCTCCGTATTTCTGCTTATAGTTTTCAATAGCTGCAATTACCCTATCTCCTTTTTTCTCAGTTAGCGACATTTGCCAACCAGAAACCACTACGGTTAAAAACATTGCAAAAACAGTCAACAATATGCTATAATAAAACCACTGATAGGTTTTACTTCCATCATTTCTTTCTGTAAAGTAGAGCAATGTTCCTAAAAGAACACAAGCACCTATAATGATAAGAGCCGAAAACATAGCCACAGGAATCATATTAATAGAAAGTCCCAAAAATAAAATAGTTATTAAAGCCACAAATACAAAAGAATATAAAAATGTAGCCCTACTATTGTCATTAAAAATACCCTCTTTCATCTTTTTATTATATTTTATATTATATAATTAAATATATTGCAATATAGTAAATGTAATTTTGATTTGAAAGGGAGACTATGTTTTTTATCTATTTTTATTTATTAGAATAATTATATTATTAAGATAATTACATTGAATTTAGTTTAATCCAATCTTCAAGGTGCCAAGTTTTTAAAATTTTGCCATCTTCAAATTCATGAAACTCATGCAAGGCTACATTCACGTGCTTGCCTGTAGCCTTTATACCCATAAAATCATGCGTGAAGGTAAAAGACATTTCGGCCCTTACGCCCGCCATATGATTGTTACCTATTATATCCTTTATACTAATCTGAATGTCAGGAAAAACTGTTGTAACATTTTTGATCAAGTCTATCAAACCCACTGCTCCGGCTCTTTGTCCCGGAGGTAAAGGTATATCTTGCCAGTCTTCGCACAGAGCACTTAAAGATGCCATCGCATCTTTGGTGTTAAATGCATTATATAATGTTCTCACTGATTTTTCTTCCTCAATAGTTAAGCCCGTATTTGATAAGTTTTCTTTTTTCATATTACTTTTATTTAATGCAAAAGTAACTGCGAGCGTGCGTGAGTAGATAGACTTTAAGAAACCTAAAATGGTGGTTTTCAAACTAGTTTATTGTCTGTAACTTCTTGGTGTGGCTTCTGTATGTTTTTTAAAAAATTTAACAAAATAAGAAGAGTCTTCAAACCCCAGACAAAGTGCTATTTCATTAATGTTCCAGTTGGTGTGTTTCAATAGAGCTCTGGCCTCTGCAGCAAACCTTTGTCCTATTATTTGCGAAGGGGTTTTACCTGTAGTCTTCTTTAAAACTCTATTCAAATAATTCAAATGAATATTGAGTTGATCTGCATAGTCACTAGCATTTTTTAATTGCACCCTTTGCATAGGAGATTCTATAGGAAATTGCCTTTCCAACAACTCCATAAAAATAGAAGTAACACGCTCAGCTGCATTAGAATTTGATTTTTGAGACACTGGTACATTGAGATTTTCCCATTTCATGGCATCATGAATAATTTCTAAAACCATGTTTCTTAAAACATCAAATTTATAGGCATAATCAGACTCCATCTCATCAAACATAGACCTAAAAACATCTGCTATTTTATCGTATTCGCTGGTAGGCAAATCTAGCAATGGCATGCCACCAGGCCTATAAATGGGATAATCGTTAATATTTCCATAGCCCTTGAAAAACTCATCAGTAAAAACACAGAAATAACCTGCGGGAGGTGAATCTTCTGGTGTCCACTTATAGGGAATCATAGGGTTGGCAAACATTAACATGTTATCTTTTATGTCAATAGTTTTATCTGCATAATGCACTGTGTTTTCACCTTTTATAAGCGCTATTTTAAAAAAATCTTTCCGGCTATAAGGCATCTGATATGCTGACTCAGGATTAACATAGGCATCCATTGTAAATACATTGAACTTACCCACTCTATGAATTATCTCACTAGGTAATTCACCCATTTTCGACCTATAAAACTCCTCTAATGATTCCATTCAAATGTTGAATTATCGCTTCATTTACAATTTGTGAATGTATTTAATTCATATCAAGTCAAGGTAGTGTTTGTCAAGCTAAATACAGTAAAAAAGAAACCATATCAATAAAAAAGGGAGGCAAATTAGCTGCCTCCCTTACATTTACTCGCTTGGTATATTAAAGTTGCATCGGAACTTCCATTAAAAGTACCTTAGCTCCCGGTGTTACAGTCATCTCAAAGCTATCAGTGTCTGATATGCCATAGCCATCCCTCCTACTCAATTTTTGGTTGTGGATAGACACCTCTCCTTCTAACACAAACACATAAACACCATTACCCTTTTGTTTTAAGTGGTAGGTTTGTTGAGCATTTTCATCAAAATCACCCAAGTGAAACCAGGCATTTTGATGAATCCATACACCATCATCATCAGTATTAGGAGATAAAATCTGATAAAACTGATTTTTGGTATTGCCACTAGTTAAGGTTATCTGATCGTACCTAGGCTCTACATTTTTTTTATTTGGAAACACCCATATTTGCAAAAACCGCACTTCCTTGTCTGGGTTTTTATTGTATTCGCTATGAAAAATACCGGTACCCGCACTCATCACTTGCACATCGCCTTCTTTTATTACCGTTACATTTCCCATACTATCTTGATGCTCTAAATCACCAGAAAGTGGTATGCTAATAATCTCCATATTATCATGAGGGTGCGTACCAAAGCCTTTTCCACCTGCCACTACATCATCATTAAGTACTCTTAGCGCTCCAAAATGTATTCTTTGTGGGTCATAATAATTGGCAAAACTAAAAGTATGATGACTATCTAACCAACCATGATTAGCATGTCCCCTAGTACCTGCCTTGTGCAAAATAGTATTCATTTTATCCTCCTTTGTATCTTTATGTTGTTCTACTGATTTCATCATTAACTCATAATCTGAGTGCTTTACCCTTATATTCTTTGTCTTGAGCATTTTTATCCTCCTTTCAACATTTATATGGCTGCTTTATCAACTCTTCAAAGATGAGACTGCTCTAACAATATTTACTTACAAGAAATCGGTAATGACTTATAAAAATCCGATATCAGCTATTTTTTTTGTATGAAGATGGACTCTCTCCTGTACATTTTTTAAAAAAGGCACTAAAATGTGCCGGTTCTTGAAAACCAAGGCTATAACCTATTTCTTTAGTACTCAAATCAGAAAAAAATAGCATACGCTTTGCGGAGGTAGTGATGCGTGCCTGAATGTATTCCTTAGCAGTTTTTCCTATCAAAGATTTAATTGTCCTATTTAAATGATCTGGCGTTATACTCAGCGCTTCGGCATACTGAGATGTGGAGTGCCAATCGGTAAAATGAGTTTCCACTAACTGTTTAAAATTTCTTAGAATAGAGTTACCGGCCTCTACATATTGGCTATGTGCCACATTTTGAGGCAGTGAGCACAAGTTATTACAACATATCAAAAATAACTTCAAAACCGCGCCTATAGCCTGTTCTTTGAATTTATCATCAGACATGTTAAACTGCTCCATTTCCTCGCAGTATTTTAATAACCTCTCTAAAGACAGCTCATCTAGTAAAATAGGAGGATTCTGATCGTATGCATAAAATAAATTGAGATCAGCTATGAAACTGGCCGGAATGTTATTGTCAACCAAAAATTGGCTAGAAAATACAAGTGAATACCCCAACGATGCTTCAGTCTCAATGAGCTGATGTACCTGACCCGGAGCTAAAAAATAAACCTGAGCACCTTTAAGTTCATATTCACTGAAATCAATAATGTGTTTTCCTGCCGCTTGCTTCACTAGCAATATAGTGTAGTAATCATGCCGGTGGGGTTCATCTGGTTGCCCATGGTGCTTCTCATATATAATCTCCATGCGAGATATTCCGAAACCTTTTCCGGGATCTTTTTTATTTACATTATTATAAACTTTTATTGGATCCATATTTGAATAACTTAACAATATACTCCCGCACTATGTCTTCAACCAAGCAGAAACAACTCTATATCAAAGCATTACATCTCTGCATTTTTAAGTGACAATTTTAGGAAATTTAAAAATAGGCTTAATCAAGTATTTAGGTCGCTATAAACCTCAAAATATTAAAAGTAAAAATCACTCTTAATATTGTTTTTTCATTTCTATTTTGTCTAACTTATATAATAAACGTTCAACCTACTACCTAAATTTATGCTTAGTTTAATTAACCTCATTGAGCCCGCAGGCTCCTCTATCTTTTGGCTTTTTCATCAATCTATTACTAACAAAAGCAAGCTTTTAAAGCCTCACTAGCAGCTGCGCTTTTCCATTCGGTTGTAGTGGCTTTAACTAACTTATCAAAAGTCGCTTAGCGACATAATAACAACTGAAAAATAGATGAGATATATAGGTATACTATTAATCTTTATTGCGGGCTTGAAGCTTAATTTAAAAGCTCAAGTATTTCCGGATAATATAAAAAGTTATACAAACAAAAATGGCCTTAGTGGAAACATAATTACCTCTTTTGCTCAAACATACAATGGGCTTTTATGGATTGGCACCACTGAAGGACTAAATCGATTTGATGGATTAAAATTTCAAAAATACACTCATAAAAAAGATTCCACCTCTATTTCTGACAACTACATTACTACGCAATTTGTAGATCATAAAAACAACCTTTGGGTAGGTACGAAAACAAAAGGCTTAAACTTATACGTGCCCGAAAAAGACCAATTTATTAGATACAACCATAAAGATTATGACCAAAACACATTAACAGATTACTTCATAACCTGTATTAATGAAGATTCCAACCATAATTTATGGGTGGGTACAAGTATGGGACTAAACTTATTCGATGAAAAAAATCAATCTTTCAAAAGGTATTTTCATGAAACGGAAATATTGATTGACAAGAGCTGCATTGAAAAACTAGAATCAGTAATACCCCAAAACATCATAAATAAAATTAGTGGCCTGCAAGATGTAGTATTCCAAAATGTAACACAATTCACCTCTTCACTGCACCATCTTATTGGAGCGGAGGCCACAGACAAGCATATTGGCACTATCCTTAACTACTCTAAAAACCAACGCCATGCAGAACACATACAATGCCTAGCTGCAGATAAAAAAGGCAACCTATGGATAGGATACCTCAATCATGGTCTCTCCTATTTCAACCCTAGCAGCAACTATTTAGAGAATATAGAGCTACATAAAAAAAACGGTGAACCCATAAAAAACATCAATGCTCTGCTTTTTAAAGATTCAATTTTGTGGGTAGGCGATAATGAAGGCAATTTGATTCGTTACGATGTAAACAAAAAAGAAGAGCGGCTAGTAGTATTTTCAGAAACACATACCAGTATAGAAAGTCTCAACGCCTACAACTCACAACAGGTTTGGGTAGGCACCGACATGGGCACATTTACCATAGCTGCTGACCAGAAAGCTCCCATGGCCACCAAGCAGTTCATCAAGACTTCACTATCTTACTTATCTAGCAAGTGTATGTTTAAAGATGATGAAAACAACTTTTGGATTGGTATGGATCAGCATGGGGTTGTTATGCTTTCTTCTGGCTATTTTGACAACAACACCAGCCATAATAGCCAATACGACAAGCTTGAAAAGAAAAGCATTTCAGCTATACTACAAGATCATGAAGGCAATTTATGGATAGGTTTCTATGCCGGTGGAATTCAAATACTAAAACAAAGTAATAATGAAATAGCCACTTTTTTACCCGGCTCTGCCAAAGGTAATTTAGGCAAAGGATCTGTTTATTCTATATTTCAAGACAACCTGCACAATATTTATGTGGGCACTTATGATGGCGGCTTACAGGTATACAACCCCTCTTCGCGTAGTTTTTTCAGTTCACATTTTAATAGCCATTTAGCTGCTACCAACAAAAAGATAGATGTAAGGGACATCACTCAAGATGAATCTGGAAACTTGTGGCTCTGCTTACACGGTGCAGGAGTAGCATATTATAAACCTGCTAAAGACTCATTAGTACTTTTTAATGCAGACTACCTCAATTGGCAACACAGCTTATCTAACGATTGGACCTACACCCTTACCATAGACAAAAGCCAAACGGTATGGATAGGTTCTGTTGCGGGCATCAGCAACTATAATCTCGATGAAAATTCGTTTACCACATACAACGAGGAAAATAGCAACCTAACCCACAATCAGGTAAGATGTGTATTTACCGACAGCAAAAACAACACATGGATAGGCACTGAAAATGGTTTAAACAAAGCATCGGACACCTTCAACGGATCTTTTACGACTTATGGAGTAGAAGAAGGTATTGACATGCCCAACATCACCGCCATTTTAGAAGATAAAGATCACAACCTGTGGGTTACTACAAAAAATAGCATCTACCTGTACAATGAAAGCCGCAACCACTTTATTAATTACCAAAATCATTATGACATCAACAACAATGAAATCATACACCAAGCGGCCGAAGTGGGTGAAAACGGAAAATTCTATTTAGGAGGCAATCAAGGATTAACAATAATTGACCCTAATAAAAAGATAGCTAAAGCTCCTACTATCCCAATCAATGTTAATGGACTAACCTATTTTAATAATTATGATAGTGTCAAGGTGTTCAACCCGCAGAATGATTACACCTTCACCATTCCTAGTGAACTCAACAATATCTCCATTGACTTCAATGCAATTACATTTAATAATCCCGAAGACATTATCTACAGTTATAAATTAACCAATTTAGACAGCGATTGGAGAAACATAGGCAACAAAAACAATATTGCATTCAGCAGCTTGCCTCCCGGCCAATACACACTTCAACTAAAGTATAGCCTCTATGGTATTGATTCAGCCGATATATTTAACCTGAACTTCACCATCTCTCCTCCTTTTTATTTATCCGCTACTGCGCTTCTATTTTACGTGTTAATTTCCGCTCTTATATTAATATTATGGCTGCGCTGGAAGCTAAATACTTTAAAAATAAAACGCCAAGAAAAGCAAAAAGCTCTTTCTGCTAGTGAGCAACAAGCGAAAGAGCACCTCAGAATTCGTTTCCTTTCACACTTCTCTGATGAACTAAGAGCTCCACTGGCGCTTATTAACGAACCGCTAGAGAAAATAATAGCTGATGACGAAAAATTAGATGAACGAAAAAGAAAAGACTACCTCGCATTAATGAATAGGAACACTAAGAGGCTGCTCCACATTTTAAATGAATTTAACACCAGCTATAATGGGGAATCAGCGTCTAATCCTTTAGAAATTACAGAAGATGATATTATAGATTTTTGCAGACAAATTACCGAAGCTTACTTCTACACTGCAGATCAAAACAACATAGAGTTTACTCACGAATTTAATGTTGAACAACATATAGCCTTCTTCGATAAAGATAAATTAGAGAAAATACTATACAATTTACTTTCGCATAGCTTTACCTACGCATATAATGGTGGTCAGGTATCATTTAAACTGACTATAGATACCCATAATATTGCTACAGCCAAGCTCAACCTCAGCTACACAGGCACTGGATTAACCAAAAACGAACTGAAAGATATTTTTGAAAAGCCCAAGCATAGCGCATTTGAATCACTTGACGAAAAAATTGCGAGTTTAGAAATAGTAAAAGAAATAGTAAGCATCCACAAAGGGCAATTTAGGATTACTAGTAAACACGGAGAAGGAGCTAATTTCCAAATAACGCTTCCTATCAGCGAACATTTTTACTCCAGCCATATATTTAAAAGCCCTGATCCGTATCAAAATATTTCTAACGCCCCCATTTCAACACAAGAAACCAATGACAACAGTCAGCTACCCTTACTTTTAATAGCTGATGATCATGACGATTTACGTTGGTATCTAAAAGATGATTTGAGTTACAACTTCAACATAAGGGAAGCCAATAATGGATATGATGCCTTTAAGTTAGCCACAGAAATACAGCCCGATATTATTCTCTCTGATGTAATGATGCCCAAGATCAATGGCATAGAGCTGTGTCAGAAATTAAAATCAGATCCAAGAACGGCCCATATCCCAGTAATAATGCTTACCGCCAAAAGCAGCGATTCAGATCAGTTAAAGGGTATTGAAGTAGGAGCTGATGATTACATATGCAAACCGTTTAACATATCCTTATTGAGATACAAACTATTAAATCTCATTAAACTAAAGGACAAGATTTCTGCGCATACTATTCTCAACCATTCTCCTGCTCTGGAAAATGATAAAACCAAAACATCTTTCTTAGACAACCTACAGCGGGTTATTAATAAGCATATGCACGATGAAACCTTTGGCCCTGAAAAGTTAGCTGAAATACTGCACCTCAGTCGCTCTCATTTATACAAAAAAGTCAAAAAAGAATCGGGCCACTCAGTAAGTATCCTCATCAGAAACATGAGGCTCAAAAAAGCAGCCCAATTACTCACTAGCTCCGACCTTACCATTGCTGAAATAGCATATAGTGTGGGCTTCAGTGACCCAGGATATTTTGCCAGATGTTTTAAAAATTTATATGGCCAATCCCCTACTGACTACATGCACCTAGGCTAAGACGCCTTTCTTACATAATTTAACTTTATTACGAAATCATACTTATAACAGGCTCATATAATCCTGTTATAAGTATGATTAAACTACATAAGAAGACTATAATCCTAAAAGAAGACTATAGTACAAGTGCGCAACAATAATCATAGTGAAAGATAAAATAGTGTCTGTAATGCAATAATGAGGTGATTAAATTCGATTAACTAAACCTCACGAAAAATGAAAACGCCTTACCCACTATTAATTACCCCACGACAGTCTATGTACTGTTTGTTATTACTCATTTTTAGCTTATTCCTATCATTACCTGCAGGAGCTCAAAACTATCTTACTGCTGAAGGCAACAAGCTACTAGATAGCCAAGGCAATACCGTACGGCTTACGGGAGTCAACTGGTTCGGTTTTGAGACTAACGAATTAGTGCCTCATGGCTTGTGGGCACGAGATTGTAAAAGCATGCTCCAGCAGATCAAAGACCAAGGCTTTAATTGTATAAGAATCCCTTGGTGTAATGCCATGCTAGCGCCAGAAGCCACCGCAAAGGTCAATAGCTTTGGTACAGACCCTTATACGGGCGTAAGCCCCATGAATGCTGAAGAAGCTACAAAAACAAAACCAATAGAAATACTTGACATCATTGTAGATTGGTGCCAGAACAATAACATGAAGATTATTTTAGATAATCATTCAAGAGAGCCCGGAGGCTATATGAATGAAGATCTTTGGTATACTTCTAATTATCCTGAGAGCCAATGGATATCAGACTGGGTATTCATAGCTGAAAGATACCAAGGTGTAGATGCTGTAGTAGCCATGGACCTTAATAATGAGCCTCATGACGCAGCCACTTGGGGGAACAGCAACCCTGCCACCGATTGGAACAAAGCAGCAGAGAGGTGTGGAAATGCCATCTTAGAAGTTAACCCTGATGTTTTAATCATGGTAGAAGGCATTGAAGACTTCAATGGAGATGTATACTGGTGGGGAGGCAACCTAAAGGGAGCCATACAATACCCTATTGTGCTATCCAACCCGTCAAAATTAGTTTACTCTCCGCATGAATACGGACCTACTGTTTTTCCTCAAGACTGGTTCAACGTGCCTAATTTCCCGGCTAATATGCCTGCCATATGGGAAGACCACTTTGCTTTTATCTACAAGCAAGACATTGCCCCAATGTTCGTGGGAGAATTCGGCATTAGAGATGCTGAAGGTAAAGATGAAATATGGTTTGACAGCTTTTTAGAATATATGGGCAACGATTATAGCTGGACTTTTTGGTGCTGGAACCCAAACTCTGGTGATACCGGAGGTCTACTAGATACGCAATGGGCCAACGTTGTGACTTGGAAAATGGAAAAGCTAGCTCCATACTTGGCAGCAGAAATCCCTAACGGATCATCAACGCCTAGTGATATACTGAGCTTATCTAAAGAAAATATTACTTTCAATACCGAAGCAAACTCAACTTCACTAAGCATAACCGCAAACAACTCATGGCAGGCCACTAATGATGCGGACTGGATCTCTTTATCAGCAACTTCTGGAAATGGAAATAGCGACATTACAATAAGTAGCACCGCCAATACAACAAGTAATGCCAGGTCAACATCTATCGTTTTCACTTCAGGAAACCTTACTGAAACACTATTTATTTCTCAAAATGGAATTAATGACAGCGTATATCTTAACGCCTCACCGAAGAGTTTCAATTTAAGTAGCCCTGAAATAGAACTATCTGCCTCTATTATGTGCAATACCACTTGGAGCGCAACTTCAGCCTCTGAATGGATAGAACTCGACAGTTTTACGGGCAATGCCAATGGCACGCTTTCCTTTACTGTGGAAGAAAATAACAGTGACTCTTCGAGAGAGGGCTTCATTGAAATTCAAGCAGAAGACATCACAGTTGACATACAAATTATTCAACAAGGAATGACTAACGAAGGGAGCTGTAGCAACCCTGTTGAAATTAATTTACCTTTTAGCTTCGATGGTACAGGAGAATATTGCTGGGTTACAGATCAGGCAATTCAATACATCAATTCATGGAATGCGGAAAGCATTGAAATTAATGAAGTAGACTTCACAAATACGTATGGGGCTACTTTCCCTGACAGAATCAATAATCACTACTACATTCATTATAAGGGTAACTTTGCATACTCACACATGGAGTTAAATGAGAATTCTACTTCAAGTAGGATGTCTCATTTAACGGACCAAAAGCATGGGCTGAGCTATCCGAACCCAGCCAAAAACAAGCTACTTTTCAAGATTCAGAACTCGAGTGAATATAGCGTCATTATCATCAATGCTAACGGTCAAAAAGTTATTAATCAAAAGCTCAATGACTCCAACAGCATAGATATAGATGAGCTACCTAACGGAATATATACCATCCAACTTTATGAAAAGCATCAATTAATCACCACAGAAAAACTAATCATAAAATAAAACATAATTCAATAAAGTATTTAAGCACACAATCAACTAAAAAAACAACTCAACTACTGTCTAAGTGTGGCTTTAACTAAAACAACTAACTATTTCATAAATAAACGAGACAACTATGAAAAAACAATTAATCACCTATTCTTTAACCTTGCTGTGCGCTTTTGCCCCCTATTTGGTCTTGGCGCAACAACAAACCAATGAATACCTTCAGCGGTTTATGTCTTTAAGAGACAAAATACACAATCCCTCTAATGGATATTTTAGCCCTGATGGTGTTCCTTATCACTCTGTAGAAACTTTAATTGTAGAGGCTCCTGATTATGGGCACGAAACAGTGAGTGAAACATATTCTTATTGGCTTTGGCTAGAAGCACTTTATGGTAGAATTGAAGGCGACTGGCAACCATTAAATGACGCTTGGGCTAATATGGATGACAATATCATCCCTACTACTGACTTACAGCCTACAGCAGGTAATTATAACCCTAATTCTCCTGCTACTTATGCTGCAGAATTTCCGTTACCATCTTATTACCCTGCACCATTGCAATCAGGAATACCAGTGGGGCAAGACCCGGTGTCTTCAGAACTTTCTTCTGCTTATGGATCTAGAGTATACGGAATGCACTGGTTATTAGACAGTGATAACTTCTATGGCTATGGAAACAAAGCTGATGGAGAAAGTACTCCTTCTTACATCAATACCTTCCAGAGAGGTGTTCAGGAGTCAGTATGGGAAACAGTACCTCAACCATCTTGGGATGACTTCAGCTATGGAGGCCAGTATGGCTATTTAGATCTATTCACTGACGAAGGTCAGGCTCCTGCTAAGCAATGGAAGTATACCAACGCTCCTGATGCAGATGCCAGAGCAGTACAAGTAATGTATTGGGCTTACCTATGGGCAGAAGAGCAAGGTTTAAACCCTGAAAACACCTTGCCTGTGGCTGATGCCAGCAAAATGGGTGACTTCCTAAGGTTAGCTATGTTTGACAAATACTTTAAGCCTATGGGTGTGCAAAGTGCATCAGCACCTGGAGCCACTGGCTATGAAAGTGCTCACTATCTAATGTCATGGTATTATGCTTGGGGAGGCCCTATCTCCACCTCTCAAAACTGGGCTTGGAGAATAGGCTGTAGCCACAACCACTTTGGCTACCAAAACCCTGTGGCAGCTTATGCCCTAAGTGAATTTGACCCATTAAAGCCTGTAACTCCAAATGGAGCTAAAGACTGGGGTACAAGCTTAGACCGTCAGTTAGAGTTTTACCAATGGTTACAATCAGCTGAAGGTGCAATAGCCGGTGGTGCTACTAACAGCTGGAATGGAGATTACAGTGCCTACCCTGCAGGTACACCTACATTTTATGACATGGCTTATGTAGAGCACCCTGTATATGGCGACCCTGGCAGTAACGAATGGTTTGGATGGCAAGCATGGTCTATGGAGCGTGTTGCAGAATATTACTACATCACCAATGACGTAAGAGCGAAAGATGTATTAGATAACTGGGTGGACTGGGTACTTAATTCAGTAGAAATTACTAGTAATGGCTATCAAATTCCTTCTACATTGAATTGGTCAGGAGCTCCTAACACATGGAATCCTTCTAACCCTACACCAAACAGCTCACTTCACGTAAGTATAGAAAATTACACTCAAGATGTAGGTGTTACTGGTTGTCTTGCAAGAGCTCTAACTTACTATGCAGCAGCTACAGAAAAATACGAAACCCTTAATACGGAGGCACAAGGCCTAGCTAAGGATTTATTAGATAGAGTTTGGGATAACTATTACGAAGAAGATGGCATTGGTGTAGCCAACCCAGAAAGTAGAGGAGACTACAACAGATTCTTTGAGCAAGAAGTATATGTGCCAAATGGCTGGCAAGGAGAAATGGCCAATGGAGACGAAATTGAGCCTGGAATTAAATTTTTAGACATCCGTTCGGACTATAGAAATGACCCAGATTTCCCTGCATTAGAAGCAGCATACAATTCTGGAAGCGATTATACTACTACTTACCACCGTTTCTGGTCTCAGGCTGATGTAGCGGTAGCAAATGCAATCTACGGATTACTTTTTGGAGAAGGAACTGACGTCAACCACAAACCTACTGCTGTTGCTTCTTCTGATGTTACCACAGGAGATGCCCCATTAACTGTAATGTTTGATGGCAGTAGCTCTAGCGATCAGGATGGAGACCCTATTACGTACTTATGGACATTTGGTGATGGAACAAGCTCAACAAGTGCCGCTCCCACTCACACCTACACCAGCATAGGTTCGTATACAGCTACACTTACTGTAACTGATGACTCAGGATTATCAGCACAAGCTACTATTGATATAGAAGTATCAAGCCCAGGCAACGATGCTCCAGTAGCAGCATTTAGTGCTACTCCTACCTCTGGAGATGCTCCTTTAACAGTATCAGTAGATGCTTCTGCTTCATCTGACCCTGACGGTGATAACCTCACTTATTCTTGGGATTTTGGTGATGGCACATCTGCTACAGGCGTAACTGCAAGCAAAACATATACAACTGCAGGAAATTACACCATTACCTTAACGGTAAGCGATGGTGAATTGACATCGTCTGAAACTGTAGCTATATCAGTAACTGAAGCACCTAGTGGCGCATGTGACAACCCATCTCCTATTACACTTTCGTATGCTTATAATGGAGCAGGTAGCTTATGCTGGGTAACATCAGGCACTGTGAGTTTTATAAACTCATGGAATACAACTTCTGTAACTATTAACGGTGTTGATTTCACTAATACTTGGTCTAATAGCATGCCTCCTAAAATAGATGGAAAATATTATATCCAATATGAGGCTAATGTAGGTTGGGCACATTTCGAAATCAACGGTAGCAGCGCAGGAAGAATTGGCAATACTGACCTTACTTCATCTACTGAAATTGAATTATTCCCTAACCCAGCTTCTTACGAATTTATCATTCAAGGAATCTCTTCTAATGCAGAAATTAGCATAGTAGACCTATCTGGTAAAATCACTAAGCAAGTGAATAGCAAAATAGAATCTGGAACTATTAAGATACCTACCCACGGACTTCACAAGGGTATGTATTTAGTAAAAATCATTCAAGAAGGAAAGGTAACGTCACTACCAGTCTTCATCAAATAAGATTAAAATTTAAAAGGCCACCCTGAGGTGGCCTTTTATCACTCTTTTTTGTCTACAAATTCCTTCTAATGCTTCGCTGTACCGATCTCCCGCATTAGGGTATTAGCAATCAATTTCAAGCTTATCTTCATCGGTTACTGATACCGGTATACTATTTACATTTTCCGCAAGTACTTCCTCTTCCTTGTACCAAGAATGGGTATAATATCTTCTCCTTGACTAAGTACCAAAGCCAGCTGAGCAGAACTACAATCTTTTCGATCAGCCTGTTTAGCAAAAGAACATTCGCTATATGCACTTGTTATATTTAAGCTATGAATAATATAAGATATAAACTACTTGCTATATGCAGTTTGATATTCATATTACCAGCCTGCAAACACATATCATCAGAACTTAACACCGAACAATTGCTCATAAAAGGAGCTGTAATAATAGACGGAACTGGTTCGGAGTCATTTCAGGCAGATCTGCTGATCGAAAATGGAGCAATTGCTATGATTGGCAAAGACCTTCCGAAAGTGGATGGGCATACAATAGACGCAACTGGCAAAACCATAATACCGTCACTCATTTGTACACATGCTCATGTAGGCAACCTTAAAGGGACTAGCACTACAGAACAAAATTACACCAGAGACAATGTATTATCTCAACTCAATAAGTACCAATCTTATGGTGTAAACTGCGTCTTAGCATTAGGTACAGATAGGCCCGTATTATTCAAAGATCAATTTTACGACTCCTTAAACAAAGGATTATTTGAAGGAGCATTGTTATACAGTGCCGGATACGGATTTGGGGTATCAAATGGATTACCTCCCGAAGATTACGGCATGGACATGGTTTATAGACCTAAATCAGAAGTTGAAGCCATTGAAGATGTAGATGAAGTTAACCAACTGCACCCTGCTGTATTAAAAATTTGGGTTGACGACAATCATGGCAAAGCTCCGAAAATGTCTCCTACAATTTACAATGCTATTATCAACCATGCCCACGAAAAACAACTGAGAGTAGCCGCTCATGTGTATAACCTCAAAGACGCCAACAACTTAGTTGATGCTGGAGTTGACATTATTGCGCACAGCATAAGAGATAAAGAATTAGACGAAGCCACCATAGATAACATCAAATCGCATGAAGTCATGTACATACCTACTTTAGCACTTGATAAATATGCTTACATCTATAATTCTACAGAACCAATACCTTGGTGGGAGGAGGAGTTCTTCCAAAACTCACTAGAACAAGGAGTGTACTCTTCATTACAGGCAAAACTTAGCTCGCCCGATACTACAAACCTAATCATGAAGAAACGCGCATTCCAAATAGCATCTATCAACCTTAAAAAACTTTATGATGCAGGCGTACTCATAGCCCTGGGTACAGACTCGGGCGCTCAGCCAGAAAGGGCACAGGGCTTTTCTGAGCATTTGGAGTTAGAACTTATGGTAAATGCAGGTCTTACACCCATACAAGCGATTACTATTGCCTCTAAAAATTCAGCGAAACTTTTAAAAATTGAAGATAAAACGGGTACTCTACAGGTGGGAAAAAGCGCAGATTTTATTATATTAAATAAGAACCCTGAGAATAACATAAAAAATACTAGAACCATTAAATCAGTCTATCAAAATGGTAAAAAAGTGAGTAATGGCCCTCCACAAACAAAGAGCTAAATAAAACAACACTACAATGAACGCTACATGTACAATAGTTAAAATAGAACAACATTTGTTTGAAGAAAACGATGAAGTTCCCAATAGTAGGTATCCGGTATTGATTTATCGCTACCTTTTTAATGACGAAGGTGAAAAAAGAGCCTTATGGCTAGAATCAAGGTTTAATCAAAACCGATGGACCAACAGCTGGAAATGGGGAATATACGACTATCATCATTTCCATAGTAATACCCATGAAGTACTGGGAGTTTATCAGGGCGAAGCTGAATTACAACTGGGAGGTGTAACAGGTAAAATATTAAGAATTCAAACTGGTGATGTCATCATCATCCCTGCTGGTGTAGCGCATAAATCCATCAGTTCTTCTGAGACTTTTGCCGTGGTAGGCGCCTATCCTAATGGCATAATGCCTGACCTTCAAAAAATAAACTCTGGTAAATTACCGTTAATATCACAGAAGCTCAAATCGTTAAAAAAGCCTGACACCGATCCTATTTTTGGTAAAAAGGAAGGACTTTTAAAGTTTTGGAAATAATATAGCCCCTCCTCCATTCTGCTATATCATTGATTTTCAACTGGCATAACCATCCGCCTATCCACCTACGTTATCGGTAACCTCATCGAATAACGCGTTGTATTTTTTTTTGTTCATTAAAAATAATCCTATCTTCCTTCTCTAAATAAATACCTAAACCATTTTCACTAAACCGATTTAATATGAGAAAAATTCTCTTACCATTGGTGGGCCTTGGTATGCTTATACCCGCTAGCAGTACCTTTGCTCAAACAGACATTACATCCAATGGATCTATCACCACACAGTATGATGATTCTCCTACTTATGAGAGTATTGAAAAGCTGATTGACAATCAATCAAACTCAAAATTTTTGACTTTTCATAATGCTGCATGGGTACAGTTTGCAGCTCCATCAGCTGTAGTTATCAACAGCTACTCACTAACCTCGGCCAACGATGCTCCCGAAAGAGACCCTTTAAGCTGGACATTACAAGCCTCTAACGATGGCAATTCTTGGACAACCCTTGATAGCCGTAGTGGAGAAGACTTTGCATCACGAATGCAAAAAAACTCTTATAGTTTTACCAACACTGAGGCTTATAGTTTTTTTAGGCTCAACTTGGAAAATAATAGTGGCAATATTTTACAACTGGCCGAGTTAGAACTTTTTGAGCTGGAAATAGGAGTTTCATTATTTGAACATTGTGACTATGACGGCTATCAAATAGACCTTGCTACTGGTGAATATACCACAAGCGAGTTAGAAGCAGCCGGTGCATTATCTAATGATGTATCTTCTTTAAAAGTAAAACAAGGTTTTAAAATCACCTTATTTGAAAATGACAACTTTGGAGGAAATTCAATTGTACTTTCAAACGATGAAAGCTGCCTTGTAGCACACAGCTGGAATGACAAAACCTCTTCTTTAAAAATTGAAAAAGATTTAGAAGGCTGGGAAAATTTCGTATACCCTACTGTAGTTTTTGATAACCAAGCAGACTACACTACTGGCTCGGACATATTAAATACCGCACTGCCCAATATTGCGGATGCTATGCGCGAAATGTGTTTAGAGATATGTAAAAAAATATATGCGAACAATGCAGACGCCAGAGTGAATTTCACTAAACTTAACCTTATACTAGAAGACACTGATGGTGTAGCCGGAAAATGGGGAAGTCCGCCAGAAATATTTATTGCTGTAAGTGCCAACCATTTAGAAAACGTTTATAACAATAACGGAGGCAGTTACGAATCAGTAGCTAAAGAATTAAAAGGAATACTAGCACACGAGGGCACACATGGGTATCAATGGGAACCTAAAAATGCGGGAGATTATGCTTACGGCACCGATTTTTATGGTTTTATTGAAGGCTTAGCTGATTACGTAAGAATCAACACTACCGGTTTTGAGCCACAAAGATATCCGCGCTTGGGCGGGCATTGGACTTATGGATATGAATATTCAGGTTTTTTCATTGATTGGTTAGCCGATCACAAAGATCCTGATTTCGCCATTAAGTTAAATCAGTCGGCCAGAGATTACAGCACATGGTCTTGGGATTCTGCCTGTCAAAATATTTTAGGCGAAAGCGTACAGTCTCTATGGGACCAATATCAGGCGTACTTATCTGCCAATGCTTTACAAGCACGAACAGTGGCCAATGACGAGGTTTATCCTAACCCTGCGAGCAACAGGCTTTACGTAAAAGCTTCTGAAGGTAAAAAAGTACAAAATGTAGCTGTTTATTCCACTGAAAAATCAAGTAAAACTGAAATCAATATGCAGCAGGCTGTTGACAGTATGGAAGTAAACATTTCGGATCTAAAACCAGGCTTGTACATGCTTATTATATCCAACACTGATGGTAGCAAAGAATACAGAAAATTCTTTAAAGAATAAATAAACAATAAAAGCTCCTGCTAGCAGGAGCTTTTATTCACTCATCAATTTTATCAACTAGACTAATAGTTCTTATTTAACCTTCACCTTTTTGTAATAATTCTCCGTATTGATCTAAGGTGATAGTACCCAAATCAGCTACTTTTTCTAAATCTTTCTGGGGCAACACATCTTGGATGGCATCAATTCTTTTCCAATGTGGAGTTGGCGGATTCAGATTTTGCTCTGTCGGCACATATTTACTTGTTTCAGCTTTTTTAAACCTGTGTATATAACGTGGACAATTGATAAATATTTCACTCACCTCTACCCTTACTACCACTTCTGCCCCAATAAATTCTGCTAGCAGTGGATCCTGCCTATCAATAGTTGCCTCGCCATGTATTCTTATTCTGTGTGGTGTCTCAAAGTCAATCAGCAACAACCCTACCTTACTATGTTCCAATATATTGCCTAATGACATAAACATACCATTTCCATTATAACTCGGAAAAGCAATGGTTTTATTGTCCAGCACTTTCATAAAACCTGGAGCACCACCTTTATGAGAACAAGTAGGGTATCCCCTATGGTCTACAGTGGTCAAAAAAAACATATCTCGAGACTCTATAAAGCCTTTATCCATGTCGCTAATTTCATGAGCAACAATCAATTCTTTTTCTCGTGCGGCTAAACCTTCAGTCCCAAATTCATGCTGTAATTTCAATTGTTGAGCTCCGTACAATTCACTCATAATGGTTAATAATTAGGTAAACAAATGCTTAATTGATTTTAATAATATTATTCATTGGTATCATCATAAAACTGGCAAGTATGTGATATAACTCATTCAACACTACACGCACATATAATCAATTATTAATTATATAATATCATTTCATTAATAGCAAGAAAATCGTATTACTTATTAAAATGATTTATAACATATTAGATAAGTAAGAGCAATTAAACACAACCAATGTAAAGGCTTTTTAACAACTAAAAAAGCTATGGACATGATGAAATATCTTTGAATAATCTATTTACAGACTCTGTTATACCATTAAAAATCGAAGTTAACTAACGGGCAAAATCAACGATGGATATATAAACCGTGGTATGCTTTTACAGATAGAAGCTATAACTCTTTTAAAAAAATCCATCAAAAAGAGGCCATTCTATAACGGATTCAACATATTTGTTTCGCAAAACCAACCAACAATATATGTCTGACAAAAACTCTATTCCTACAAACAACGCTAATACCCTACCCAATAAGGAAAAAGAGAATGAAATCACATTAAACAGTGAATGGCAAAGTGAACTTTTTGAAGCCAGTGTGCAGTGTCAAAAAGAGAATGATAGCTCAGCTATAGTTTTAATAAACTCAGCTATGGAAAAATGCCTTACTGCATATAAAAGTTGGAGTTGGCTACAAGTTAACCAGCCACTATCTAAGGAAGACATAAATACTCTAATTGGCCGCTTAAAGCCAATAGAGCACACTGAAAAGGCTCTCAGCTTAGCTCATTTGTACTTGCTAAACAAGCAAAGTAATGTGGCTATAAATTATTATAATGCATTAGATAACACTGCCAGTAGCAAAACCCCCTTGTTTTTTAAAGCCATAGCACAGCATTTATCTCAGCATTATGACCAGGCACATAAGAATTTAACCCAGTATATAGAGTTTCACCCCAAAAGGGCATTTGCCTATTTTGAAAGAGCGCAAAATCACATAGGAGAATCTCATTATAAAGAAGCTGAAAAAGACCTAAAAATAGCCTTGGCATTAGATGAAAATAATGCGGAGTATCTATTAGCTTATGGCGCAGTAATGAACAAGCTAAAGCAATATGAGCAAGCAATAGACTCATTAAACAATGCTTTAACCTTCAATGATACCGACTATAATGTTTATCTTGAACTAGGAAACAGCTACTCTGCTCTAAAAAATCATGAAATGGCTATTATTCAATTTGAAAAGGCCATTGATATTAACCCCAACAAAGCGGAGGCCTATGCAAGCAAAGGTTTACAACAATATAAGCTAGGCAACTATTCTGCTGCTATAATAGAATTTAATGAAGCGTTAAATTACGCTCACCCACACATTGCCTTAACTTATTACAACCGAGCGTTAGCTAAGGAAATGATGGAAGATTTTAAAGGAGCTGTAGAAGACTATAGCATGACTTTAAATTACCTCCCCCACTACACACAGGCTTATATTAATAGAGGGTGTGCCAAGCTTCAGCTAAACAAAGTTCAGGATGCTTTACACGATTTTGACTATGCAGTAAACGAACATGGGGAAGGCACAGCCTACTTCAATCGTGGGTTGGCCAAAAGTAAACTTGAAGACTACCATGGCGCTATAGATGATTTCAATATAGCCTTAGAGTATCGTAGTGATGACAGCGAAGCCCTTTACCAGCGAGCTATTTCAAGATCAAAGCTAGGAGATTGGATAGGTGCACTTGATGATTTTGAGCATGCTTTGTTTTTTGACCCTATGAATGCGTCCATTTACAATGCCAGAGCCAATTCTAAAGTAGACTATGGTGATTATGAAGGTGCTATGTTTGATTACGAAAAAGCGATTAAACTATACCCAGACTGGTATATACTGTATTATAACAGAGGACTTTGCAAAGAGAAAAAAGGAGACTACCTTGGAGCCATTCACGATGCCGGCTTTGCGCTTCAACTAAATGAATTTTATGCAGATGCGTATAATTTAAGAGGAAATAATTATTCCTATATAAAAGAGTATGACAAAGCCATTGCTGATCTGGAAGCTGCCATTTCTTTAAACCCTGAAGCTTCTCTCTACTACTATAATCGAGGTTTCATTTATAGCAAACTACAAAATCACCTCGCGGCTATAGAAGACTACAACCAAGCCATACTTATTTCTCCTAACGAAGCTCGCTCATTCATTAACCGGGCAAGTGTATACATTACTGTAAAAGATTATAGCAGAGCTTTGCATGACTGTAATAAAGCTATAGCATTAGAACCTACTAATGTGGTGGCACTGTTTAACCGAGCACTATCTAATGCTAACCTAGAAAAGTACCAAGATGCTATTAAGGATTATACTACTTTATTAAAACTGGTACCAGACGATTTTGAAGCTTATAATAACAGAGCTAAAGCTTATTTAAATAACGGTGACACTCACAAAGCACTAGAGGATTTTCAAAACTGCTTAGACCTGGCGCCCGATTATACTAAAGCCTATCTAGACAGAGCGTTTTTAAAAAAGAACCTGGGTTTATACGAAGAAGCCATGGAAGACTATGATAAGCTTATTTATCTAGAACCAGAAAACCATATATATTTCAACAGCAGGGGTGTGCTCAATGAGAATATGGGCCACCTAGACGAAGCCTTTGATGATTATAACCATGCGCTACTATTGTACCCTCATTATGAAGATGCCCATATCAATAGAGGCAATATTCATAAGAAGCAAAACCGCCCATCAAAAGCAATTGAAGATTATAGCCTAGCCTTAGCTATTAATGATAAAAGTGCGATTGCATACTCTAATAGAGGCTTGGTGTATCATAACTTGGGCATTAATGACAAAGCTAAGGAAGATTTCAATAGAGCTATTAACGCTGATCCAGAATATGCGCAGGCATATTATAACCGCGCATTAATAGAAACCGATGAAGATGATGCATTATCGGACTACACACAGACCATAAAGCTTGATCCTTACCATGAAGAGGCATATTATGCCAAAGGATTAATTTATTATAAAAATCAGGAATATAAGAAATCTAAAACTGAGCTAGAGCACTTAATAGCATTGAACAGCCATCACCCACATGCCTACTTTTTAAGGTCAAAAGTGAATAAGTTTCTGCACTGCCACACCGAGTCTATAGAAGATGCCATTAGGGCCTATGAATTAGACCCTGACACTTATCCTATAGATGAAGATTAATGCGTATTGAGCAACTCCTGAAATAACTGATAATATTTCCCTACATGATAGCCATCCATAAGAGCATGGTTAACATTTACAGAAACAGGTAGTTTCATTGTACCATCAGCCTGATGTGCCTTACCAAAAGTTATTTTAGGGGTTGAATCTTTAAATTTGAAATTTCTGGCATGAGTAAAGCCAGAAAATTGATGCCATGGCAAAGTGGAGTAATGTATCAAATCCATTCTTTTGGCTTCATCATTAAACCTCAAGCCTGTAGAGTGCTGCACCCTATCAATTTCAGCGCTTAGCCCTTGGGCAAATGTGTCATAATCTTTACTGAAAGGAGCAAATGAAAAAGCAAAAGTACCATCTGGCCGGCCTATAGTGGACCCAGAATGCACCGCATCATACACATCAACTTCATTATTATTATTAATACGATACTTAAATTCCTCTATTTCATTAGCAGCATAAAGTGAATGATACATATAGTATGAAAAGAAAGATATGCCGTTCGCCTTACAATATTTAAAAGCCTTGGAACAATCTACCTCTGAGACCAACCCAAAAAAAGGCTCATCAAAATCGTTAAAAAACTCAAAATGTTCTTTTCTCTTCCAATTGTCTTTGTCAATAGTGCGGATAATCATAAAACCTAGGAATTATAATGAGCCAGCGATATTCCTTAAATAAATATGATTATCCAAATTAGCTTATTATAAATAAGTTATTTTAATACTATCCTATGCCATTCTTTATGTCCCTCACTATTAATTTCTATTAAATACACCCCTGCAGCATATCCTACCAGCTCTAGCTCTGCTTTTCCATTTATCCCTTTCCATGAACTGAGTTCCACGCCAGATAGATTTTTCAATACCACTTCATAAGGCTGGTCGGTTATTGAATTTATAACCGTTATGCTAGATTCTACAATTGTTGGATATACTTTAAAATATGATTTGGGCACATAAGTGACAGTAACAATACCACTGTACGAGAATTTACCATCATAATCTACTTGCTTTAAGCGATATGTATTATCACCGTACTCTACGCTATAGTCAACAAAATTATAAGCTTGCGCCTCTTCTCCCCTGGCCGCTAGGGACAACTTCTCTCCTATAGGTATCCATTGCAATTCATCTCCAGATAGTTTTAAACGCTCTATTACAAATTTTTCATTATTCAACTCTTCAGCCGTGGTCCAGCTCAATAATATATCATCACCTTGAAGCTCACCATTAAAAGATGTTAACTCTATAGGAAGTGGGCTAGCGTCAGTGGTTATAGTTGTTCTCCCAAATGAGGTTAAGTTACTCACAGTAAGCTTCCTGTTTGCAGCATCTAATATGGCCAAATCTCCCGACCAATCTCCAACACCTAAAGGATCTTGGGCAATGACTGGCAAATCATTAACAATATCATTGATACTGCCTAAGTAAGGTTCATCATAATAAATAGACAGGCTATATAAATAATTAGTACTACCATTTTCAGTAGCGATAATATCAAAATAAAAATTACTTATATCGTAGCTTTCACGATTTGCAGCCCATACACCACTATAAAATTTCACCGTTAAGTCATCAGGCAAATCAGAGCCTGGCAAGAAGGTGATGGAAACCCAATCTCTTTGATTAAAGCTAAAAACATAAGGAGTGCTAACAGCTAGTGGCCCAGGTTGCACACTGGCACTTGGCTCCACTGCTGCCGGAAGCATGGTAAATTCATAAGCGCCCAAATCTGGTGCGCCATCATAAACAGTAGCAGGCCTACCGTTGGCTTTATAGTCATTAGTAACATTAGCTATATGCGTACCCATACCATGAATATTCCAACTATTAGCATTTAATATGCTAGGTTCTAAATTGGTGTTGCTAGTAAAACCAGGCTCTCCATAAACCGAGCTACTTTCCATTGAGGTATTGCTCCTCCACTCGCTCATGGTTATTGTCCCGTTGAGAGCAATATTGGACAATGGGCCCAATAAACCAACATAATTTGTAGTTTTGGAAGTGCCTGCATTTACGAAATATGCATTATAATTTAACTGAGAAAACTGAGCAGAACTGCCTTGCGCATATACGGCTAATGCATGAGCTTTGCCGGCCATGCTTAAACTTCCGCCAGAGGTATTTTTAATTACGTTGTTTCGTAAATCTATACTCGTAGTATTAGAAGCTGCAAATACACCTACTGAACTGGCGGTAGCAAAATCCATCTGATTTCCATATAAATGTATAGAGTTATTCCATACATTAATACCCGACTGGGCATCTATTAAAGTGGACCCTCTCTCACCTCCCATCCCTAACATTACTGCTGCCGGATTTCTATAAATTCCATCATTTGTAATACTATTGCTAGCACCATTGCCTCCGATGTCATAGATCACGTTATTCTTCACTTCTACATTGGCATTTAGCACACCAGTATTCACCTCTATGCCGTGTGCAGCAAAAGCACTTGTAGTATTGGCACTATAACCCAAGGAGTAGATATGATTTTTTTCTACACTAATATTTTGTGAGTTTTTGTCTATCATGATACCTACATCAACATAATCATCAGTTTGAACAAACCCTCCAATATGATTTCCTGCAATGCTCCCATTATTTACACCTAGAAAATGAACTCCACGCTCTTTGATATTGGTTTGGACTACATTATCTGCTACGGTAACGTTTGTAGCTAAGCTGTTGGTGGTATAAAAAGACCCAGATGCATCAAGCCCATCAATATGTATGGCCTCTTTCATAGTCGAAAAATCGTTATTAGTTATGCTAATGTTATCAAATTTAGCTTCTACACTTGGGTTTGCATACAATGAAGCTATTACTCCAAATCCATATTGGGTAGAATTAGTCGTTAGGTTTGTATTCTTAATTGTAATATCACTAAGGCTTGTAGTCTCATTAACGCCTCCTAAAAATATGGGAGCTATAAATGTGGTGCTGGCATCTTGCGAAACAATTGTGAGGTCACGGGAAGTACCTCCTTCAATATTTGACCCATCCACAGAAATATTGTTAGCTCCATAAAAAGTAAAAACACCATAAGGACTAACAGTAAAGTTACTGCCTGTAATGGTTGGTGTTACAGCACTTCCTGTCAGGGGTTTAAATGTAATATTATGTGTACCCATACCCGGAAATGGGTTAGTGGTACCATTTCCTATTATGAAAGGAAAAGTCTCAAAACTGGCATTATAATCTTCATCTGTAAGATAAAAGATAACATCACCGCTTAATCCATACGCATTGAGGTAGTTAACCGCACTAGTAATACTAACAAAATCATTGTTTTTTATCCTGCCTACTGTATAGGCACCATTTAGAGGCTGCGGAACACTAGGAGTAGTTGTTATAGAAACATTATCGAATGCACCTGGAGGCAGATCAATGTTAAGAGCATCATTGCGCCAGTTAAATAGTAGTGCTACATTATTACCAGCAGCATTTATAAATGACTTTTGAGCGGCAGACAATGTTATAGAAGCCCTAGACCATGTATCTCTATTATAATAATAGGCCAGTTGAATAGAATTAGAACCATTAAGGTTAACGGCAGATGGGTATGTAACCATATTAAGGTTAACTAAATACACAGACATGAAATCCGTAATAAGAGCCAAATTAAAACCATCGGCAATATAATCGTATTGCACGTTAACAGCATAATTTGATATGGATGATGGCCAATTAGGTGTTACCCATATCGAATGATCAGATGTTCCATTAACATAAGCATGAGTAGTTCCGTTATTGGTTACTCCTACTGCACGAGTTCCTGCAGAAAGAGAACTATTGAGATTTAAATTAGCCCATTCATTATCTGTAGTTATAGCTGAGTTGGTCTGAAACCAAGAATCAGAAAGGGGTATAACTTCAAAGTTTTCTGCAAGAATTACCTTCTGCGAAAAGCCTGTAGAACACACCAAACAACACATTCCTAAAAGTAAACTAAGGCGATTCATAATAAATAGTATTTTAATTAATACAACGTGATACTATTTAATTTAACTAACCTTTAGGAAGCTATCAAACCAGAAAATGATTTATACTTACATACAGATACTACAACATAAATACAATAATTAAATTATAAATTTATACTTTAACCTATCTTAAACAGTCCATTATAACCTTATGTGTATCTTCAACACTCCCCATACCATCTACATTAAAAACCTGAGCAAATTGTGTCATTCTCTGAATAACTGGCAAGGTAACATCTTCAAAAAGTTCAATTCTTTTTCTATGAATATTTATATCTTTATCATCTTGCCTATCAGAAGCCTGGGCTCTATTATGAGCACGTTGCATGAGTTCTTCTCTTCCCACTTTAATATTTATCACTGCTCTAATAAAAATACCATGAGATTTCACAAAATCGATTAACTTTTCTGCTTGCGACAAATTTCTGGGATATCCATCTAATAATATGGTATCGTTTTTATTTAATCCCAGCAGGTGGGTTAACACTAACTCATTGATAGTAGGATCTGGCACCAGATCTCCACTTTCTTCATATTCTGCTATTTTATTTCCCAACTCGCTTCCCTTTTCTTTAGCATATCGGCATAGAGCCCCTGTTGAAATGTGCTTATACCCCAGTAGTTTTTCTGCCATTTCACATTGTGTTCCTTTACCGCAGAATGGCGGCCCCATAACAAGATAAATAGTCATATCACCTCCTAATTTCTTCATTATTAGTACAAAACTTGCATCAAACAGATAAAATTGCTGTGCATTACAAGATTAATCATCGGTGTAACCTTCTTAATTAATTTACACAATAAAACGAGCAATAGGAGCTAATTACCTTATATTATTTCGATTTCGAATGTTTAGAGCCATAAACGTATCAAATACATTTAATAACATATATTTGCTACACTCCAACGCTAATTACTACAATGAAACAAATCACTAAATATTCCATATTAGCAATTCTGCTAATATCCATTAATTTATCTCATCAGGCTTACGCGCAAATTACGGCAGCAAAGATTTTCAATGATCATATGGTACTGCAGCGTAACAAAACGATTCCCATTTGGGGGAGCTATAAGGCCAACCATACATTATCGTTAACTATTGACAAAAACCGTGTAACTACCACATGCGACCATGATGGTTCTTGGTACGCAGAGCTGCCATCTTTGCCTGCCGGAGGACCATATCAGCTGCAAATAGCCTCTAGTACTGATACCTTAACATTTGAAGATGTACTTATAGGTGATGTTTGGGTGGCATCGGGTCAATCTAATATGGAGTGGCAGGTACAGCAATCATTTAATGCTGAAAGTGAAATTAAAAATGCCGATTATAAGCACATAAGATTCATACAAATAGAACACAACAAACAGATTACCCCACGGGCTGATTTTGAAAAAGGTGACTGGACAGTTTGCGATAGTAATAGTGTGAAATCATATTCTGCAGTAGCCTATTTTTTCGCAAGAAAAATTAATAAAGACATAAATATCCCTGTGGGCATTATTCAATCTACCTGGGGAGGTACGCCCGTAGAAGCATGGACTAGCAGAGAAATGCTGCTATCCTCTCCCATAACTCGTAATAAGGTAATGGCTAACGACAGTATTACTAACGGGCACATGGAGCAAGACAGTTTAGATTTAGTGAAATTTTGGGAAATAGTTTACAATGTTAAAAATGAAGCTGATAAGCACTACACCTCGCTTTCCTTTGACGACAGCAAATGGGAATATGTAAACATGCCTACCGTGTACAAAGATTGGGGATTAGCTCCGTACGAAGGCATGGTTTGGCTTAGAAAAGCAATAAAATTACCTGCAGACATGCAAGGCTCCTCCTTAACGATCAACTTAGGGCATCCTGAAATGAACTATTCATTATATTTTAATGGAAACGAAATTTGTAAAAACATCTGGAATGCTAATAAAAGCCATAGTTATGAAATACCTGCTGAGTTAGTTAAAGAAACCAATCAGATAACAGTAAGAATGGCTGTGCTATGGGGAGGCGGAGGTTTCAACCTTCCTGAAGAGAATATGTACATTACTAACGGCAACCACAAAGTATCGCTAGCAGGAAAATGGAAATATAAAACAGGCCTAGAACCTACTGTACCGGAAATCAAGAATTATCATAGGTACCCATCCTACTTGTTTAACGGAATGATTAACCCCATTATACCTTACGCCATTTCAGGCTTTATTTGGTATCAGGGAGAAGATAATGCTACAGCTGGCAATGATTATGAAACCTTATTTCCACTTATGATTAATGACTGGAGAATAAGATGGAAAATGGGCTATCTGCCATTTTACTTTGTGCAACTAGCCAATTACAAGCAAAGAAAAGAAGAGCCCGTACAAAGTGATTGGGCTGAGCTAAGAGAAGCCCAGAGACTAACCACACATCTTCCCAATACAGGTATGGCTTGTATAATAGACATTGGTGAGGCCAACAATATACATCCAAAAAATAAGCAAGAAGTAGGTAGAAGACTAGCGCTAATTGCTGAAAAGCAAACCTATAATAAAGATGTCGTTGCATCTGGTCCAACCTATCATAATTTTAAAATATCTGATGCTACAGTTGAATTGTACTTCAATACCACGAGCCAACTTATGACCACAGACAATGCTCCTGTTAAGGGCTTTGCTATAGCAGGCAAAAACCATAAATTTTATTGGGCAACGGCCAAAATAGTAGACAACAAGGTGATTTTAAGTACCAAACAGGTAAAAAAACCAGTAGCCGTAAGATATGGCTGGGCTGATAACCCTGCGTGCAACCTCACTAACTCTTCTAGGCTTCCGGCTGTTCCTTTCAGAACCGATGACTGGCAAGAAGTACATACCACAGAATAAAACAAAAAGAGGCCTCTCGAAATACCGAGAAGGCCTCTTTATACAAGTCACTACAGGCTAAACTTTCACTTAAACCTAATATAAAGCCTTATTTCACCCAAAACAGACTTATTATGCAATAGCCGAGTTACTTGCAGTTTCTTTTATTTAATGATTAATCACCAATTTATGGTGCTCTGTAACGTGCTCATCTTTAATGATAATAGTATAAACTCCAGCATTTAATTCTGCTACCGCTATTTGCGTATGTTCAGAATTAAGCGTGCCTATTTTCACTTCCTTACCATTAACATCAATAATACTAAAAGTCATAGACCTTTCACTTCCACTTAACTGCAAGTGTAGCATTTTGTCAGATGGATTTGGATAAAATGTAATTAAATTTTCAGAACTATTATCTAACTCTATCTTACGGGCATTGTTAACACCATTAATAGATTCAAATGACCACAATTGATTATCTGCATCATGACAATCCCATTGCACAATATTGGCACCAGCTTCTAAAGAATGCTCATAAACATCTAAGCACTTTCCACTGTGCTTGGCTACAATTTTAAAGTAAGTATCATCAACTGCTTCTAAGGCGACTTGCTGCCAGTCTTCTTCTCCAGCTCCCCACTGCTGTAAATTTCCTCCATTATCCTGAGAGGCTCCTGCTATGTCAAAGCCTTTGCCGCTATGTACCGCTATTATTGAATAGTAACCATCCCCTCTTGGTGTCACTTGCCACTGCTGATTCGTTTGTCCGGCATAACCCCACTGCTGTACGTTAGCTCCGCTAGCGGTACTATTACCTGCCACATCTAACACCATATTACTCATTTTAGATTTAATGATGTAAACCCCTGCTGACACATTAGCTCCAGCTGTAGCGCTTGCTACATTAGAATTTATGGTATTTCCAGAAGTATCTACTGTTTTCACCCAGTAATAGTACGTATTTCCATTCTCAACACTGTTATCTATATAGTTTGAGTAGCTATTAGATACCGTTGCAATACGCACTCTGCCTGAGGGGTCTGCATCAGTATCTCTATATATTTGGTAGCTGTTAGCAATGCCTAGTGAGCTCCAGTTTAACTCAATAGCGTTATTACTACCCTCGGCACTTAGCTGCACAAACGGAGAGCTATCACCACCCACTGCCACTATATTTGGCACTGGAGCCGCAGCCATACCATACCCTAAGAAAAAGCCTGGGTGTGGAGGTTGATTATATCCCGAGTTTTGCCAAGCCACAGCCGTTCTGTACTGTGTATCGTGCATTAGCGTATATTGCTTATTTGTAGTAGGTATAGTGGTGGTAAAAATAAGTAATTGTTGATTGTTATTATGTCTCCAAATTACCTCTTCTCTCCAATCTCCTAGCAGGTCAGCTGATAATGATGGCGTAGCTTTAGTTGTATTATTAGAGGCAGCACCATAGTTATAAGCTGTTAACAGTCTGCTTGTTTGTGAATTATTATAATCCCACTTATCTATCTTAGTATCATCTAAAATTTCTCTGATAAGGTCTCCATCCCACCAAACAGCAAAATTTATAGGAGAAGGTCGGCTAGACGAAATAATTTGACCATTGCTAGCTGCAAGACTACCACGAGAAGCCCACGATTCATATCCTCTGTATCTTGGGTCTATGTCCATAGCTACGCCTCTACCTACATCAGTTCCTCCTCCTGATTGGCTCCATAAAATTTGTCCCGTAGCGGCATCATGCATCTCTACTCCATGAGAACCGTAACTTCCAGGCTCTTCGTGCACCATAAATATTTCTTGTCCTGGTCTATCAGGGTTCATATCTGACATATGCAAAGCATCACCATGCCCCAACCTAGTAGAATATAAGCCGGTACCATTATCATCGATAGTAGCAGCTCCGTAAACTATTTCATCTCTGCCATCATTATCCACATCACCTACAGTAAGGCTGTGTGCTCCTTGGCCTGCATAAGCGCTGTTTCCTGAACTGTTAGAATCAAATGTCCATCTTCTTGTGAGCTGACCATTTCTCCAGTCCCAAGCTACTAACACCGATCTGGTATAATACCCTCTACACATGAGAAGGCTCGGTCTAGTTCCATCTAAGTAAGCGATACCACCTAAAAATCTATCTACCCTATTGCCATAGCTGTCACCCCAACTACTAACACTTCCTCTTGCTGGTAGGTAATTAGTTGTAGCCATTGCTGCACCAGTCAATCCATTAAAAATGGTTAAGTACTCAGGCCCTGACAAAATATAACCTCTAGAATTTCTATAGTCAGCACTTGAGCTTCCTATCACGTTTCCACGCCCATCTATGGTTCCATCTGCAGTTTTACATGCCACTTCAGCTCGGCCATCACTATCCAAATCATAAACCATAAATTGCGTATAGTGAGCACCAGCTCTAATATTTCTACCCAAATCAATTCGCCAAAGCTGATTTCCTTCCAAAGTATACGCATCTAAATAAACATTACCGGTGTATCCACTTTGACTATTATCCTTAGAATTAGAAGGATCCCATTTCACAATAATTTCATAGTCACCGTCACCATCCAGGTCTCCTACGCTACAGTCATTAGGACTGTATGTATATGAAACACCATCGGGGGTAGTACCTCCGGCCGGTCTGTTTAAATTTAGTGTGAGGTATTGCTGAGACCAGACGCCTACTGATTTAGAAGCTTCTTGCTCTGATCCGTTTATTATAGGGCGTACAGAATAAGTACCGCTAGCGCTGGTGTTATCTTCATAATTAGTAGAATTACTGATGGGAGTACTATTGAGCAACACTCCATTGCGGTATAAATTGAATGATACATTTGTAGGGTCAGTACCCAACATACGCCAAGAAACAAATACCTTGCTGGTATTTACCCTTACAGCTACCAGACCCCTATCGAGGCTTTCAACATGCTTTTGTGCTTTCAGCTGCACTGAAAACAATAAAACTAACAATGCCGCAAAAGCAACATTATGCATTTGGTGAATGCTAATCCCTCTCCCCTCGAAATAGGGAGACTGTTTTTTAAATAAATTAATCATGAGTTGTTAATTGTAGGTTGAACTTATGGCCAACTCAAAGACAAAAGATGATGTACAATAGATTTCTACAACATATGCTTTTGCTTTTAGTGTGTTTCAAACCTACATTATAGCCCTTAACATTAGTTTAGCCAGCGTACCAGTTTATTCATTACATGTTGCTGCATTAAAAGAAGGCGATTGAGGTCATTACTACTAATTATAAGAGAGACTACTCTGCTAATACTACAACTTTCAATTATTTGTACTTTATACACTTATATGGTGGATTTATAACTCACTCAGCACACTCATGACTTACATCAGTTAAAAAACTCCTCTGCTAAACCTTAAAGATTATTTCTTTGCTATTTCACAAAAGTGAGGTGGGGAACAAAGCACAAGACAAAAAACTCATTAAGTCTTAGTAAATAAAAATAAAACAAGTTCTTAAACTTAATCTAAATTACTATTATTGTATTCCCCATAATGCTAATTCCTAGTTTTTATGAACAATCACACTTTGCTTGAAAAAGACTTCGAGCAACTAGAAAATCTGATTACTATCAGGCTAAATGAATTATGCGAGGCTCCTGAAGCTGAGCTAAGTTGTAAGTTTGAGCTACCCGATGCTGACTCGCAAGAAGGCTACGAGCAACTTTTGGTAAAAACACAGTTAAACACATACGAAAGAATAACGCTTTTACTCTCACTTAGCAGTTATTTAAAAGCAGAAATCCTAGATCCGCTTTACCTAAAGAACAATTTTACCAATACCACCTTTACGCAAATTGGAGGCCGTATAAGTCAAAATACCAGTGCCTTTTTACCTACTGGTGAAACGGCTATGTTTCTGTGCTCTGGCAATAGCATCAGCGAGCGTATTCAGCTACAAAATATTTTTGACAACGATAATAAGTTATACAAACACAACCTGCTACACCTCCACCCTACTCCGCTAGATGAGCCTCCATTAACAGGTAGAATAGTACCTACTGATGAATGCTTACATACTATTTTCTATAAAACAGAATTTAAGCCTAACTTCAGCGGTAGATTCCCCGCCAAATTATTGGAAACAAAGCTCACTTGGGAAGACCTTGTTTTGGATTACGATACCGAAGAATCGCTAGACGAGCTCTTTGCGTGGTTGTCTCACCACAGTCACTTGGAACAAATGAACAACCTGAGCAAAAAATTCAAAAGAGGCTACAGGGCATTGTTTCATGGCCCTCCGGGTACAGGAAAAACCCTCACTGCCACACTCATGGGCAATAAGCATGGCATGAAAGTATATCATATAGACTTATCTATGTTGGTATCAAAGTATGTAGGCGAGACTGAGAAGAACCTCAAGCACATATTCGATACTGCGGAAAACAAAAACTGGATACTCTTTTTTGATGAAGCAGACTCGATTTTTGGCAAAAGAACGCAGACAAACAGCTCTAATGACAGGTATGCCAACCAAGAAGTGTCTTACTTACTACAGCGAGTGGAAGACTATCCGGGAATGATCATTTTGGCCTCTAACCTAAAAGCTAATATGGACAAAGCATTTCTCAGGCGCTTTCAATCAGTAATATACTTCCCTATGCCTGGAGTAGAAGAAAGGTATACACTATGGCGCAAAGCCTTCGCTGATGATCTTACGTTAGAAAAAAGCATTAAACTCAGAGACTTAGCTAAAAACTATGAAATTTCTGGCGCATCTATTGGTAACGTACTAAGATATTGCTCACTTATGACTCTTAAAAGGGAAGAAAATATAGTATATGAACAAGATATTATTACAGGAATTAAGCGTGAACTAGCTAAAGAAGGTAAAATATCTTAGAAAAGATCAAAACTTAAACTAGTTAAAGTGCGTATACCCTCATCCACTTAACACTTTATATATGGGAGTATTCTCCAAAACCTGCGAATACGCTATGAGGGCTGTATTCTATATTGCTCAAAATTCTCAAGAAGGAAAAAAAGTAGGCATAAAAGAAATAGCTCAAAAGGTAGATTCTCCCGAGCACTTTTTAGCTAAAGTGCTGCAAGAGTTAAGCAAAAAAGGCATTATCAGCTCTGCTAAAGGGCCGTCAGGAGGATTCTACCTTAGTGAAAGCGGATTGGAAAGACCCATAGCCGACATAGTAGCCTGTTTAGAAGGAGAGAAAATATTTACAGGCTGTGGCATGGGTTTGGCAAATTGCTCTGAAAAAAATCCGTGCCCATTACATGAAGACTTTAAGAAGATCCGACAAGACATCTCCACCATGCTAAAAACCACCTCTATTGGTCACTTTAATGAAGACCTAGCCCTAGGAAAGCTCAAACTCAGCAACGCTTAATCCCAAACATTGAACAAAAAAAAGAAGTCGGCATTACCGACTTCCCAATTATTTAAAGCACTATACTTTTTAGCTTTACGGTAAACTTTAAAGTAGCATACCTTGGTATAGAACCACTGCCTGCAGAGCCGTAACCATACTTACTAGGTATAAACATAGTAATGGTTCCGCCTTCTTTCACATAAGGCATTAATATTTTCCAACCATCAATTAGGTTAGTTAAATCAAACTGCACGTCTGTTCCATCATCAAAAGACGTATCTAATCCTAATAAATAACCTTCATAGTCTACTTTTACATCATCATAAATAGTCGGTTTATTACCGGTACCTTCCTCTTCTATAATATATCTTAGGCCTTTAACACTATCTATCTGCGCGGTAAGGTTATTTTCATCCAAATATGCATCTATTACTCTTTGCTCATACTCCAATGAAGATACCACTTCTCTCAACTTTACGTCTACTTTAATTGGTGTATTTCCTGGTACGCTACCATCTGTAGACCCACCTTTTCCGTAAGCATAGAATGAAGGTAAAAACATGCTCATCTCTCCGCCTTCTCTTAAGTATGGCATCAATAAATAATATCCTGTGATCCAGTATTGGTAATCAATTCTCAAGTATGTACTATCCATATCAAGAAAAGACTCACCTGTTAGTAAATTACCTTTTAAATCTACCAGCCCAACGCTATCTCTGGTACCATAGTCTCCGGTACCTTCTGTATTAATAATATATTTTAATTTGGCTTGAGAAGTATCGGTTTTAGCAGTAAGCCCGTTGGCTGTGAGATACTCACTGATTAAAGCCTGTTCTTTATCGTATTGCTCAGCATCACTAACACCATCATTATCGTTACACGAAGTCAAAGTGGCGCCAGTTATTACAGTAAAAAGCAGAATGATTAATTTAAAATTGTTTTGTTTCATATAGGGTAAGTTTATTATCCAAGTTGGTGCACTACACTATTCTAAGCTGCATATTTAGCGTAAAACATATTATAATTCACACCATTCAAATAAATTGTTTGTTCTAATGTTATAAAATAAGTATCAACGTGGAGAACGTTGAATTAAATACTAGACACATTTGAAGGTGAAAGGGTTGGGACTTGCTGCGAATAATTATATCATGCTATCGATTATGGTTTTGCCAATCTTTCCCTAAAAACTTCTCAAAAAAGTCATCGTGGTATACTTTCCCTATTGGCAGCTCATGCTCTCTAATGTATATTGTATTATTATCAAAAGAATCTATACTGCTTTCATTTACAATATATGACTTACTTACCCTTAAAAACTGGTCATGAGGCAACCGGCTATGTATTGTTTTTAAATTCATAGCGGTTATTACTTTATCATCATTTAAGTGAATGATAACATAATCCTTTAAGCCCTCAATGAATAATATATTGTTGTAAAGCAATTTGAAGTATTTCCTGTCTGATTTGATGAAAAGATACTCGCCCGTAATGTCACTCACCTCACTGGCTTCGTCTTTCATAAGTTTATGAAAAGCAAAAGCCTTTTTAACAGCCCTATCAAAGCGTGAAATCAGAATAGGTTTTAAGAGATAATCTATAGCATCAATGGCATAGCTCTCTATGGCATACTCCTTATAGGCAGACGTAAATATGATTAGTGTATTGGAGTTATCAATATTTCTGGCGAAATCTAAACCATTAACCCCAGGCATTTCTATATCCAAAAAAACAAGGTCTACTTCATTATTATGTAGAAATTGTTCTGCTTTTATGGCATTGTTAAACACCGCTAAACAATTAAGGTTAGCATGTTTTTCGATCAATGCCACCACACCTTCTCGGGCCAAAGGCTCATCGTCCACAACTATACAATTCATAATGGTAATTTTAGTAAAACCTGATAATAAGCATCTTCATTTTTAATATTTAGCATATACCGGTCTTCGTACATGAGCTCTAGCCTGCGTTTTACATTATCTAAGCCTAAACCATTAGTAGGTACGGCAAATTCTCTAGATTTAGAATTTTTACAGTCGAAAACCAAACTATTTTGCTCTACCGTAAAGAGAATTTCTATTGAAGAACTATGCTCAGGGTCAACACTATGTTTAACAGCATTTTCTACAAAAACGGTGAATATATTAGGTGCCACCTGTACCGAGCGCTGTACAGAATGGTCTACTGCTACGTAATAATTAAAATCATCACGTCTAATTTTTTCTAATTCCAAAAAGTCTTTGATAAAATTTACCTCCCCAGAAAGAAACACCGCAGGTTTGTTATTTTCATATAAATGATGCCTTAAAAAATCAGAAAGTTTAATAGTAATAAGAGATGCTTTTTCCTGATCTTTTTGAATAAGAACATTCAGGTTATTAAGCATATTGAATAAAAAGTGAGGGTTAATTTGATTTCTCAAGGCTTTTAACTCAATTTTTAATGCTCTATTTTCCAATTCTTTTATTTTGGACCTATCTATTACCCACCGCTGCAATATCTTAAGCGCTGTAGATGAAAAAATAAAAGGCATTAAATAAACCAAAAAGTATAAAAACTGAATTTTAAGCGTCAAACTCACTTCTCTTGGTACTATTCTATGAGATTCAATAAAACAGTTATGCAATACCTTAGATACAATAAAACCAACCGTTAAACACCCTACCAAGCTAAGCAAATAACTACCATAGTGTTTTTGATAAAGAAAGTCCGGCATTAGCTTGTACATGTTAAAGTAAAACATGCCCATCACAATTGAATACATAATCAGCATACTATATGTATCATAAGCTCCTGCATATTCTTTCTTTATATTGGAGTAAATAAAAACAAGCAAAAAACCCACTACACTTAGTAAATGCCTATATATTCTATATTTATCTTTAATTAGAAAGTTTAGAATCAAGTCACTTTCCTCTATATGCCATTCGTCTTGCTGCAAATCGTTTTAGGTTTTATTTAGCAATTACTTCAATCTACAAACTTACCTTTCCTAAAGAGAAACAATCCTTTTTATTATACGAAACCTCTCATTTATTATACGAAATATAATTAATTGATTTCGTATAATTTAATCTTAGGTTGGTCTAATTATCCTAAATAATGATTCATACTATTTTAGGTTTGCAGCATGACTGAACCTAAACTCATAATCAATACTATTTCAATCATCGCATGATAGCATATAACTGTAGCATTAAATCACCCGCTTACCCCATTTGATTAAGCCTATTTTTTTTCTGGTTCAGCACTTCATTTGTCTGGTTCAGAAGTTAACCACTTTAATAGACCTATAAAAGATTTCATTTTTGAGTTGTTATGAACAATAAATTTAAATACGCTAAATATTTTGTAGCTAGCTTACTAGCTTTTCTGTGCTGGACACACGCAGAAGCACAGCAAGCGCTAACATTAAAAGAATGTATCGACTATGGCCTTGCCAACCATGAAAGCAACCGCATTTATAACAATAAAATCTTAGATGCCGAAGCTTCCATTCAGCAAGGTAAATCGGCCTATTTGCCACACATCAACCTTAACGGAGCTTTCGATGACAACCTAAAAGTACAGACTTCTGTAATACCGGGTGCATTGGTAGGCGCTGCAGAAGATCAGCGTGTAGCATTCACCAAACAGTATAGCCTCAATGTATCTGCACAGCTAGATCAGACCATTTATGACCAAGGGCTTATCACCTCCTTTAAAGCTTATAAATATGTAGAGCAAGAGGCTGCGCTTAACAAAACTCAAAATGATGAAAAGCTTATTTACAATATTTCATCAGCCTACTCACAAGTATTAGTAAGCTTAGCGCAGGTAGAGTACCTCAGTGCTAACCTCAATATGTACAAAGAGCAAGATATAATAGCCTCGCTACAGGTAAGCAAAGGGGTGCTTACACAAGTTGATGGTGATAAAATTAAGGTCAACTACCTCAATGCTATGTCGCAGCTTAATGCAGCTCAGAATACTTTACAAAATTCTAAGAATCAGCTCAAGTTAGAAATGGGATACCCTTTAACTGATGCCATTGAAATTGACACCACATCTTTAAAAACCTTAATACCCATTTTAGAAAATAGTATTGAAGAAACTGAATATCAGGTAAAGAACAGAACTGATTATAAGCTTTCGGAAAATAACATATCGCAGTTAATGATAGACGAGCAACGCTTGAAACTAAAAGGATTGCCTAAGCTCACTGGCTATGCTAAATATGGAAGCGTAGGCTTTGGCGACAATGTATCTGAAAGTTTTAGCAGCCTTAACGAATACTCTGCGATAGGCTTAAAACTAAGCGTACCACTATTTACAGGTTTTGAGAAACGTGCCCAAGTAAAGCAAGCCCATTACCAACTACTAACAGCACAGGGCAATCTAAAACTTGACGAGCAGGCATATACTATGGAATATGAAAATGCCAACAACCAACTGATAAAAGCTAAGGCTAATATGGATAATGACTTACGCACCTTAGAGCTTTCAGAGTCAGTTTTTAAAGCGGTGGACTTACAATACCACAAAGGCACTACAGATTTAACAGATTGGTTAAATACTCAACGCACGCTTAAAGAGTCTCAATCAAACTATGTCAGCTCTCTATACTCATTCTATGAGGCAATCATATCACTAGAGCAAGCTAAAGGCACATTAAAAAATTTCCATAACACATTGCAATAAATTATACCATGAAGAGAAAATACATCATAGTCATAATAGTATTGGTTGTAGTCATATTAATTGGTTTCCAGCTATTTGTAAACAAAAGGAAAATCAATGCACAAAATCAGGCTGAAGACAAAACCTCAATAGTAATACCTGTAAAAACTGATACCGCGCACCATACGCCAATAAAATATACCATTGAAAAAACAGGTCACATCATAGGTGAAAATGAACGCAATGTAGTATTGCCTGTGGGTGGCATAGTACAACGTGTAATGTTTGAGCTGGGCGATCAGGTAAAAGCAGGTCAAGTATTGGCCATAGTAGATAATAAGTCTAACCAACTTGAATTAGAAAAAACACAAACAAAAATCACTAAGCTCAAAAAAGATTTAGAAACCTACACAGAGCTTTATAAAGGCAATGCAGCCACAGAAGAAAAAGTGTTGGAACTACAAGAAAATTATGATCTGGCAGTAAACGAAGCGGCTCAGCTCAGAAAAAAAATTAGCGATGCCCATATAAAAGCACCGATAACAGGCACCATTGCTAGCAAAAAACTAGAAGAAGGAGTTTTTGCCAATGCAGGAAATGAGCTTACGAGCGTAGTTAACCTCTCCACTCTAAAAGTAAAAGTAAGCCTTACAGAAACTGAAGTATATCAGGTAGAACTCCATCAGCAAGTGAGCATTACCACTAACATATACCCTGGGGTAACTTTTAAGGGCACTATCAGTTTTATTAGCCCACAAGCTGATGATGCTCATAATTACCCTGTAGAAATTACGCTCAACAATTCAGATAAATATGCTTTAAGGTCGGGCACATTTGTGTATGTAGACTTATCTCAAACACTTGAAGACAAAACCTTAACCATTGACAGGGCTGCACTCATAGAAAACCAGCAGCAACCAACGGTTTATTTAGTCAAAAATAGTACCGCCACTTTAACTCAGGTGGCCACAGGCCGCAGCATTGTAGATAGAGTAGAAATACTAGATGGACTTCATGATGGAGACATTATTGTCACCACAGGTCAAATTAATTTAAAAAATGGCACCGAAGTTAAAGTTGCTCAATAACCACATCTTATTATGTCTATTTCAGAAATTGCAATTAAAAGACCGTTATTAATACTGGTAATATTTACTGTGCTCATACTTTTTGGGGTAATGTGTTATTTTAAACTTAACTATAACCTGCTCCCAGATATCACAGTAAACACAGTAAGTGTAACTACCACCTACCCTGGGGCCTCAGCTTCTGAAGTTGAAAGTTCTGTAACTAAAAAATTAGAAGATGCTTTTGCTTCTGTAGAAGGTTTGGATGAAATCTCTAGCAAATCTCAAGAGGGTGTATCACAAATAAGTATTAACCTCAAAAGCACTGCTGACCTTGACGAAGCCGAGCGCAACATCCAGCGCAAGGCCGACCAGATAATAAACGACCTCCCTGAAGATGCAGACAAACCTTTGGTATCTAAAATAAGCCTTGATGAAGTACCTGTAATAAGAGCTGGAATTACCTCAGAAAGATCACCTCGCTCACTTTATGACCTGGTGGACAATGAAATAAAGCCTGTACTTCAAAACCTGCCAGGCGTGGGTAAAGTAAACATCATTGGAGGTACAGAAAGACAAATAAGAGTCAATGTTTCTCCTGAGAAACTTAAAGCGTACAACCTCAATATTAGCCAAGTAACACAAGCTGTTACCAAGGCCAATAAATCTTTTCCTGCCGGTAAAGTAGAAACACAGGCACAAACGGTAGCCATTAGGTTTGATGCTAACCTCTCTTCTATTGAGCAAATAAGAAAACTTATTATACTCCAAAATCACTTTAGCACCATCTACCTTGAAGATGTAGCCAATGTGGTTGATGCCACGGCAGAAATCACAGCCATTAATCATATCAATGGGCTGCCATCAATAGGTATTCAAGTGGTAAAACAAAGTGATGCCAATGCTGTAGACGTAAGCGATTTAATAAAATCAAAATTTGAGGAACTAGAGAAAAGCTACGCAGAAGAGAAGTTAAAATTCGAAATTAGCAACGACCAAAGCACCTATACACTAGCCAGTGCCAATGCCGTAATGGAAGACTTGGGCTTAGCTGTGGTCATTGTAGGTATAGTAATGCTGGCATTTTTGCATAGCCTTAGAAGTTCATTATTTGTGATGGTAGCATTGCCTTGCTCCATTATTCCCACATTCATAGCTATCTACCTGTGCGACTTCTCACTTAATATGATGACGCTGATGGCGCTTTCTCTTGTAGTTGGTATTCTGGTAGATGACTCCATAGTGGTGTTAGAAAACATTTACCGCCACATGGAAATGGGATCTAAAAAGCGAAAAGCTGCCCTCGATGGAAGAAATGAAATTGGTTTTACGGCTATGGCCATCACCTTGGTTGATGTGGTGGTATTTTTGCCTTTAGCTATCAGCGGTGGGTTAATAGGTGATATCCTTAAAGAGTTTTCTTTAGTGGTAGTTTTCTCTACGCTAATGAGTTTGTTTGTATCCTTTACTATGACTCCGTTGCTCGCCAGTCGTTTTGGAAAACTCGAACACCTCACCAAGGATTCACTCTGGGGAAGAATTAATCTTGGCTTTGAAGGCCTCATTACAAATATAAAAAATGATTACGCCAAGCTACTGGCCTATTTACTTGGCAAAAAACGTTGGTTATTATCTGCTGTTATTTTACTAATACTAGGGTCATTTACGCTTATAGGTTATGGCTTTATAGGTTTTGCATTTATTCCAGAATCAGATAAGGGTGAATTAAACATAGACTTAGAGCTGGAGCCTACGGCTTCTATCTACCAAACTAACTTAGCCACACAGCAAGCCGAAAAAATCATTTTAGATCAACCCGAAGTAGTTCAGGTATTCTCTAGCGTAGGTTTTGTGAGTGGTAGTGTGGCTGGTACTACCAATAATGCCAACCTATCGCAGCTAACAGTCTCTCTTGTAGATAAAAAAGAAAGAAACATCAGCTCTCAAGCCTTTGGTTTGAAAATGCAAAAACTAATCACTGCCACCACACCAGGCGTTAAAGTCACTTCTTCGGCTGTTTCTATTACTGGTGGAGGCGGGCAAGCGCCTATTCAAATAGCAGTATTAGGCATAGACTTGGGCAAGGTAAGGCAGACAGCAGAAGCTATACAGGCACTGATGACCCAAGTACCAGGCACCCAGTTTGTAGAGCTCTCTGTAAAAGACCAAAAGCAGGAAATAGAGGTTAAGCTCGACAGAGATAAAATGACCATACTTGGAATTGATGCCTCGCAGGTTGGAGGGGCACTACAAAATGCTTTCAGCGGAAATAAGCAGAACACCTTCAAAGAATATGGCAATGAGTATGACATTAACATTAGTATGGAGCCAGAGCGTAAGTCTGACATCACCGATGTTAAAAACTTATCTTTCACTAATAATGATGGACAAACTTTTATGCTCAGTGAGTTTGCTGAAGTAGGATACGCTCTGGGCGAAAGTGTACTACAACGTAGTGATAGAATGGGCTCCATCACTGTTAACTCCAATGTAGTTGGTAGGCCTGTAGGCTCTGTGGCCAATGATATTAAAGCAGGCATTAACAAAATGACGCTACCTAAGGGCATCTCTATTGAGTATTTGGGCGATGTAAAAAATCAAGGAGAGGCCTTTGGTAGTTTAGGACTTGCGCTTCTTTCGGCTATTATATTGGTCTACCTGATTATGGTTGCTCTTTACGAAAGCGTTATATATCCTTTTGTAGTATTATTTTCGATACCCGTAGCACTTATAGGGGCATTTTTAGCCTTAGCACTTACCATGGAGAGCTTAAATATATTTTCTATTATCGGGGTAATAATGCTACTTGGGTTAGTCTCCAAAAATGCCATTTTAATTGTAGACTTTACTAACCAATTAAAGGAAGAGGGCAAATCTGTAACCGAAGCATTATTAGAAGCCGGCAAAGAAAGATTGCGTCCTATATTAATGACTACGCTGGCTATGATCTTGGGTATGCTACCCATAGCTATAGCTAGTGGCCCTGGTGCAGAAATTAAGAATGGAATGGCCTGGGTTATTATTGGAGGGCTTTCAAGTTCAATGGTATTTACACTCTTTGTAGTACCTGCCATGTACATCATTATCGAAAACCTGAAAGAAAGGTTTTCAAAAAGTACTCCTAACATTACGACCCAACACGCCTAGTTAACCTATGAATTCGATCCCAAAAATAACATTATTAATATTCACATTATTAATAAGTTTGAGTGCAGTAGGGCAAGCCCCTACTGCAGCTCAAATAAAGCATTATAAAGACTCGATCACCCTCGTATATATGTCTAAGATGGCACTAAAGAATCCATCTTTAAGACAAGCACATTTTTCTACTGAAGCTATATCATCTACTGATTTTAATTCCAAATTAGACGGAAGTGATATTTTTGATGCGAAGCTCATGGCCATGCGATATTCAGGACAGTTTACTGCATCAGCCTTCCATATTAAGAAGAATAAGTTTTCTTCAAATATTGGCTTCAAGCATCAAACTTTTCATTTAGATAAAATGAAAAGCTATACCCCTGCTTTTAATGAAGAAAAAGTAGATATTGACAAAACAGTCATCAATGGCTCCATTATTATGACTCGTATGGATACTATAGGCCATTTGCCCATTATCTCCAACGCTATAGTATCAGGCATAATAGACCCAGAGAGCGGACAAAACAAAGTTATTTTCACAGGACTGGCTATGGCTCCAGTAAAGAAGAATGAAAACACTTCTTTACTGCTTGGATTTGTACTATCTCTAGATCCCTCTGCTCCATTTCCTATTATACCCATGATTAGCTATCAGCACCGTTTCAATGCTTCTATGGATATTTTTATTGACCCATCGCGTGTTACGTTTAGAAAACAATGCAATGACAAAGCAGCTGTGATGTTCTCCAATAACTTAACCGGTAATTTGGCTTTAATGCAACTAGAATCTCCCCTACCCTATAATTCGGTTTTCTCTACTTTAGAATTACAGTCCGGGCTGGCATACGAACGATTAATCACTAACAAGATGATATTTACTCTTGCAGCAGGGGCTAATTCTGTTATGTCATCCAAAATTTTAGAGCAAAATAAATCGACAGACCCTTTTGTTAAAAATGAACAAAAAATAAGTCCTTATATTAAGTTCGATGTGTCATTTTTGCCGTTTTGGAAAGGATTAGACAAATAAGTACTGTTATATGAATAAAAGACCACTTTCTTCAGATTTATTAAAGGTAAACTTCATTGTTTCCCTATTAATTAACCTGATCTCATTCATATTTTTCTCTATAAGTAAAATGCCCACGTACAATGCGGTTATATATTCCGTGATGGGGCTTACTTTATTATTTATTGAAGGTCTTATCACATTCATCACCTTAAACTCAAAACATTTTGATTTAAGTAACAGCTCTCTAAAACAGTTTACAAAATTCAGGTATTTATCTCTTTACGCTATAAACCCCAGTATCCATTTTTTAATAACACTACTATTTAAGCCACTAACAAGAATACCAACTAACACGTGGTTTAATCCTAGAGTGGCCATTATAATATTGCTCACCAGCTGGATCAGTACTTTTATTTTCAGTTTTCTTTACAAGTATATTTTCCTTCAAAATTCTAAGCTCTATGCTGAAATTGAAAACCTGAAATTAAAATCTATCATAAGTGAAACCTCCAACCAGTTACTAAAACAGCAGGTACATCCACACTTTTTATTTAATGCCCTTAATACGGTAAAATCTTTATACAAAAAAGACCTAGAAAAAGGTGAACTATACTTGGTGCATTTGGCTAACTTCTTAAGGGAATCTATTTCAAACCCTACCTCAAAATTGGTAACGTTAGATTATGAGTTTAACCTATGCAATGAATACATAGCTATGCAAAAGTTGAGGTTTGGCGAATCGCTTAAATGTCAATTTGACAACACCCACTTAATGGGGAATAGTAAATTTGTGCCATACTTTGCCATTCAAACATTATTAGAAAATGCTATTAAGCACAATGAATTAACAGAAGAAAAGCCCCTTTATATTCATGTGCGAATAGATCAGCAGTATGTAACAGTAAGTAATAACTTGCAACCAAAGCATATCAATGAAATATCTACAGGCCAAGGCCTGTACAATCTAAGAGAACGCTACAGGTTACTTTCGGGAGATGATATCTTAATAAAAGAAGCTAATAACCAATTTTCAGTGAGCATCAAATTATTAAAAGATGAAGATAGTTATAATAGAGGATGAAAGACTTACTGCCGAAGACTTAGCAGAAACTCTTCAGGAATTAGATAAAAGCATTACCATAGTAGCCAAAATACTATCGGTAAAATCGGGTATGGACTACTTTAAAAATAATGAGATGCCTGATTTAATTTTTAGTGACATACAACTGGGCGATGGGCTAAGTTTCGAAATTTTTGAAACCATAAACCTTACCATACCCGTCATATTTTGCACGGCATATGATGAATACGCACTAAGTGCATTTAATGCTAATGGTATCGCGTATCTTTTAAAACCATTTACCTCACATTCTGTAGAGGCTGCGTTAACTAAGTTCAGAAATATAACAGGCTACGAACAAAAAAGTGAAGTTTCTTATGGCCAGCTCAACCAATTGTTTGAATCCAGAAATTCGGGTTTGCCATTAACTTTATTGGTGCACTACAAAGACAAAATACTGCCTATAAAAGTACAAGAAATAGCTTTATTCTACTTGAAAGATAATATCGTTCACCTTACCACATTTAATAAAGAGAAATATATCATCAGAAAGACTTTAGATGAATTAGAAAAAATAACTGATACGAATTTCTTTCGTACCAACCGACAGACGCTAATACACAGAGATGCTATCATAGATGTTAGCAACCATTTAGGCCGTAAATTATGGATTAACCTTAAGGTAGCCAAAGATGAAAGTGTGACCGTAAGTAAAGAAAAAGCTCCACTATTTTTTAAATGGCTCGAAGGCATCTAAACCCCATTTACTCTTACTATTGAAATCACCTTTATGAAAATATTAATGAAAAAAATAATGCGCGACTTGGCCTTTGTCACTATCGCACTGCTTTTACTTTTAGTTTTATCGATAAGTATAGCTTTAAACGTAATTTTTACTCCTGAAAAAATTACACCTATAATTATAGAGCAAGCTAATGAGCAACTAAATGCAGAACTTGATGCCGAAAAAATAGAATTGACCTTCTTTTCGTCTTTCCCTAGGTTCACCCTTGAAATAAAAAATGGAACCTTATCCAGAGAATGCCAATTTACAGACTCTTTATTGTGCTCTCAGTACAAATTTGGTATTGACTCATTACTGTCCTTCAAAAGCTGTGAAGTAGCATTTAACCCTATAGCCTACCTTAAAGACAAAAAAATTAAGATAAAACATGTACTTATAGATAGTCCTATTATACATGCAAGTATGGATGCTGAGGGCAATACCAATTGGGATATTTTAAAACCTAGTACAGCAATTGAAGATACTACACAGCAAAAAACTGATACGGCAGCCTTCAACATAGACTTTAATCTACAAAAGCTATCGGTTACACATGCCCAAGTTACTTATAAAGACATGTTGACGAAAATATACACGCATCTTCAGGACTTCAACATAGACTTAAAAGTAAGTAGAAATGAAAATAACAGTTATTTAAAAACCCAAATAGAGGCCAAAAGCATTTCTTTTATCAACGAAAAAGGTAAAGTAGTTGATAATTTACCCTTTCAACTTTCAACAGAAATTGCAATAGATAAAACCCAACATACTGCCACTCTCAACAACACCAGTTTTAAAATAAAAGACATTGCTTTTGATTTGAAAGGCCATTTTCTTCACCATCCCGATGCACATGAGGTGGAAATGAACCTTGAAAGCAACTTAAATGTCCCTTCGTTAGAAACAGTACTTGGCTTACTACCCAAGCAAATGGAAACTAACTTAGGGGGGCTCACTACATCAGGAACCGTAAACTTTAGCACCAATGTAAATGGCATTTATGGGCACCACAAACGCCCCGATATCTCCGCTAAGCTGCTAGTAAAAAATGGCTCACTTTCTACACTAAACAACCCTACTAAAATAGACCAACTAGAAGCCGACATAGATTTTCATGCTTCGGCAACTAATAAAGAGAGTAAAATAACAGTTAATCAATTTCATTTTAGAGCGGGCAAATCAGAACTTAACCTCACTGGTTCGGCTCAAGATTTATTTAGGAATACAGACATCAACGCTAACAGCAAAGGACATATAAACCTTCAAGAAATTTACAAGGCTTTCCCTCTAGTTCCTGATCTACAGATAGCCGGTAACTTAGAAATAGATGTAACTGGCAAAGCATTTAAAAATGACATTTTGAATGAAGACTACGGAAAAATAGATTTAAAAGGACACACTAACCTTACTAGCATAAAAATCAATTATAAAAAAGACAGTATAATAGCAGAGCTACCAAAACTAAACTTAAGGTTTGGGCAAATCCAGAAGTTCAAGAATGACAATAAATTATTAGGAGGACTACTTGAAGTGAAAGGGCTAAAAGCTAACATAAAAAACAGCCTTACTCTAGAAACAGATTCACTGTACTGGGGCTTTGGTGCACTTCCTGCTAAAGACTCTACTGCTATTTCGAAAGTAAAATCTTCCATTTTCATTAAGGGCACCAAGGTTAACCTTGCTGATACTATAAAGGTGAAAGCTAGTAATATACGCTCTACGGTTGATTTTGGACCAACAGCAGAAAATCTTCTGCAACCACAAATATCTACCACCTTCAATATAGATTCAATAGGACTTAAATACTTAGAAAACTTTGTAGGAATTACACAAGGTGAGTATGATTTTAAGATAGTGAAAAAAGGCCCTAAGCACTGGCCTGCCATCGGAGACATTGCTTTTTCTAAGGTTTACATTTTCACCCCTGCATTCCCAAAATGGATGCAGCTGCCTTCTACCTCTGTGCAGCTCAGGGAGGGTTTTATAGAATTAGCACACGCACATCTAAACATAGGAAACTCAGATTTTGAACTCACAGGTAAAGTATATGACTTAGATAAAGTGTTTTTAAAGAAACACCCATTAAAAGCAGAGCTTTCTCTTTATTCAAAATACATAGATGTCAATGAATTAATCAATATTCAGGATCAGGCCAACAAAACGGACTCCACAACTACCCTAGCCACTACTGCACAACAACAGGAAGAAACTCCTAATGACACTATCGCCTTCCCTCTTATAGTAATACCAAAAGGAGTGCATTTTACTTTTGACAGTAAAATAGACAAAGTGCATTATAGAAACCTGGATATTAATAACATAGATGGAGTTATAAAAATTGAAGATCAGCATGTAAAACTTCAAAACCTAATAATGCAGACCATGGCTGCTAACCTAAAAGCTACGGTTAATTATGTAGCTAAAGATAGCACCAATGCTGATGTTTATTTTGACTTAGACCTTGACGATATAGACCTCTCTAACTTGGTAACGCTGCTTCCTGAATTGGATTCTTTACTGCCTATGACCAAATCTTTTGAGGGGCATGTGAATTTTAAAGTTAAAGGCAAAAGCAAACTTGATAGCAAAATGGAAGTACAGCTTCCTTCTGTAGCGGCCATAGGGCGTATTGCAGGTAAAAACCTAGTGATATTAGATGATGAGAATTTCCAGCAGTTATCAAAAACCTTAATGTTCAAAAACAAGGATAGAAACTTTGTAGATTCTGCAGCTTTTGAATTTATAGTGAAGGATGAAGCCATGGAAATATTACCATCTTTAATAACCGTAGATAGGTACCGAGTGGCTGTAGGTGGCATTCAAAACCTAGACATGTCATACGACTATCATATCAGTGTATTAAAATCGCCAATGCCATTTAAGGCCGGTGTAGATGTAAGTGGAAACATAGATGATTATAATATAAAAATCACCAAAGCAAAGTATAAATACCTTTTCTCAGACAAAGAGCGGTTGCAAGCTAAGGCAGACTCATCTGTAATTAAAAAACGAGCGGCCATTTTAAAATTGCTCAATTAAGATCCATTTTGTGTGTTCAGGACCGAGAACTGTATCTATTACAGGGCTCGGTCCATTAATTTTATTGCTTTACAATTTTTTTACTTATCACCTGATCATCACTAAATACCTTTATTATATAAACTCCTGCACTTATCGCATTTAAGTCCATTTCAATCCGATACATTCCAGTAACAAATTGATTAACAACTACTTCACCATTCAGATTATAAAGTTTTATTTCAGTAGCATTTAAAGATGATTTTAAATCCACATGCAGCTTTTGGTCTACCGGATTAGGATAAATGTTCAATTCATCCACTTCATCTTCAACTGCTTCTCTGGCCAAACCATTGGACAAAGTCAATAATTGATAGCTACTGTAGCCACTAGTCCCGCATTCATTACTGGCAGAAACGGTAAAATAATAAGTGCCTGTAATGCCCAACGTAGCAGAGTTTGTAGCTGGCGTAGCAGCAGTAACCCATTCTGAACCAGTCCATCTCAGTAAATTATAATTAGTTACCCCCTGCTGAGCATTCCAACTTACTGTATTACCTTGTGCCGTTAAACCTTCTGGTGTAGCAGGCGCTGCAGAGCAACCGCCCCCCACAAGGTCATTAGTTTTATTAATTAAAGTATTACCACACACCAAATCAAAATCGCCCGCCAAATACCTCATCTTACAGTTTTGATGGGGACGATACCATGAGGTATTTTCTTCATAAGGATACACTCCCACTCCGCTCTGGCCAATATATTGACTCCAGCGTGGGTTAGAATAATTCTGAGTCATATTAGGTCCTTCCTGCCCTCTATACCAATACTCATCTATTAAACCAGCAAAGGTATGTCCATATTCGTGCAAGAAAAGATCAATAGCAGAGCTGTGTGTAGATATACATGCAAATGCTCCTCCAGCACCGCCATACGTGGTAGTATTTACCATTACCAGCACCACATCATAAGTAGGCACATGAGATGCTGCCACAGACCATACTCGCGATGAATTAGAAGGGTAAAGTAAACGCTGTGTAACCCCATCGGCATAAAAAGTAGATCCAAAATAATTGTCTACCTTATTGCTTGGCGATGTTCCTGCTCCTGTTTGATTAGAGACGGCACCAACTGCAAATACATTATAGCTGCTGCTTAATCCGCTAAACGGATATTCGCTAAAAACGCCAGTCACAACAGTTTGTGCATCGTTCCAAAATTTGTTTAGTTGCGAACTCGTGTATCCATCAGCTAAAATGGCAATGTTCACCTTGCTATCATTACTTCCACTGTTTTTTATCTTCCTTACTTCAAACTGCTGCGCATTAGCCAAGCCCTGCAGTCCAACAAATAGGATGATTAGAATTTTTGTAAAATTAGTTTTCATATAAGGTTAGGTTGTTAATTACTGGTTTTTCAAGTCGAAAATGTAAACATTACCAGCGCCTCCCTTCTCCACTTGTAGCTTACTCATTTTCGAATTATACCTAACTCTTAATACCATTGATGCTTTTTTGTAATTCAACTTAGCCTCCACAAAATCATCATTTTCATCGCGCGGAGGCATTTCCAAGGTTTGCACCAAAGGATTATCCACTACAATGCTTTTTATCAAATTTCCATTTTCGGCCAGTAAACTACACCTATACTTTCCTTGCGGAACTGTTGGCGCATCTGGCATTTCACTTTTCAGAAACCCCTCAACAATCATCATATTTTTAAGGTCTATACTGTCTGGCTCATCATTTCCTGACGCAGACACAGCCAGTTCTATAATCATGATCTGATGTGATGTTTCGCTCTCTACCGTGCTAGAGCCAGATGGTACTGACAAAGTGTGTGTGGTTGTTTTAGTGGTTTTACATCCTACCAAACAAATTACAAGAAACACACTGCCTATGAATGAAGGGAATCTCATTGAATTGCACTTAATTCGGGTGTAAAAATGCAGTCAACAGACATTTGGGGCAAAATAGAACAATTAATCAAGGTATTTAAGGTTTAGGTGAAGTGATGAAGTAAATGAAAATTATGATCAACTTCAACCCGAAATACCAAAAAATGCAGTTATGAAAAATACAAATCGTTATTTTTTCTTTAAAGCCTCTTCTAACCAAAATATTAGCTGCTTTTGCGCCTGATCTCTTTCTCTTACGAGCATTTTATTCTCTTCCATCAGGTCATCTAACCTCTTTTCCCATCTCTCCACATTGCTACCCTGAGTAACATTTGTGGCTACAGGTGGTTGCTGCACACTGATTTTTGGTCTTGCCTGCGGTGTATTAAACAAAGCAGGAGCTTTATTTGCGCTCTGATTTTTATTAATATCAAGTGTATAACCATCAGCCAGTATCAACTCATCTAGTGTAACATTAAATAGCTCTGCAAAAAGAATAAGGTAGGTCAATTTAGGTTCTGTAAGCCCTTTTTCATATTTACTGATAGCAGCCTTCTGAACGCCAATTTTTATAGCCAGTTCCTCTTGGCTGTAGCCAGCTTCTTCTCTTAACCTTTTTAAATTAGTGCCTAATCCTATTTTGTTATTTTCCATTTACCTCAGTTATCAGGCACTAATTTAATCACATTTTATAAATACATTAAACCCTACCCCAATGTTGATTTAGGATACTTTATCAAATAATCTCAGATCCTCGTTTTCGTAGCAATGATACCTGCATTGTTAGTCAACTTTTTTAGCATAATGATAAATACAGCAAATTTACTCAAGGCAAGGATTTCGTTTACTAGTATTTAACTGCTCATAGCCTCACCCTAGCAAATATACTCTTGTCTAATGCTCCACAAATGAAAGGGGTTCATTTCATATTTTACACTATTAAGTTCTGCATCTCCAATTTACAGCTTACAGGCATGCAGTAAAAACATCGAGAGTGACTAGCCCCAACCACTAATCCAATGGTATCTCAAAGTGGAAATCAATTTTTTTAGCCACCACGCTTCAATTACTTTTATTTATATCATCAATAACACAGAAAACGTTTGCATAAACCATTAGAGACACTCCTAAAACAGCTAAAAACGGACATTACACCATTAGATTAATCATTAAAATTAACACATAATTAATTGAATAACAGGAAATTAAAACACAAAAAGTATACATGACGTAGCGATTTTGAAAGCTGTAGTGTTTTAAGTGTAGAGTGAAGTTTCGATCTGCCATTTTCTAAGGGTATAATTGTCATACTAAAACTTAGAAGTAAAACTGAGTAACTCAGCTGCAGCCTCATAATGAGAGTTACCATGTTTACTAAAGTTCAACTAAACCCAATAATATTATGCAAAACTTTAACGCTAAGCGAGGGCTTGGCATCATGCTATTACTATGCATGCTGTTAATGTCTTCATTTACAAAATTACATGCTCAGTATGTACATACACAGGGCACTCAAATAGTAGATGGTAACGGCAATCCTATCTTTTTTAGGGGTATTAACTTAGGCAACTGGCTGTTGTGGGAAGGATACCTAATGATGGGAGATTTCGAATACAGAACACATACACAGTTTTTCAATAGCATTAAATCCGCTTTTGGTGACGATTTAGGGAAAGCTATAGAATTTGAGCACCAGTGGAGACTAAACTATGTTAATGAACAAGCTATAGTAGACCTAAAAAACAATGGCTTTAACGCTGTAAGAGTGCCTTTCCACTTTAACCTTTTCTGGGATTATGGCACTTACAACGTAACTGACAGGGGTTTTCAATACCTAGATAGAGTTATTGAGTACTGCCGCAATAATGGCATGTACGTGCTGTTAGATATGCACGCAGCTCCTGGGTATCAAAACCCTGGAGACCATAGTGACAATGTCAACTCTAACTCCAGTCAACCAAGAGGCTCTGTTACGTTTTGGGATGGTGATAATGTAAACATTGCTTCTAAAGTATGGAAGCATATTGCCAACTATTATAAAAATGAGCCTGTAGTTTGGGGCTACGACCTTATCAATGAGCCCGTGCCACAAGGAGGCAGAGAGTATGAGCTTATGCCCTCTATGGTTACTATGCGTAATGCCATTAGAGAAGTAGACAATAATCATATAATAGTAGTCGAAGGCAGTTGGTGGGGATCTGATATGTCTAAGCTAGACTGGCAAAACGGGTACACTCAAAGCCAAACTGGCATTACTGCCAAATGGGACAACAACTTGGTTTACCAAACACACCACTATGCCGATAGCCCGGATGCACTTAATGGTAGATTAGACGTAACAAACCGTTTAGGCATTCCTCTTATGTTGGGCGAGTACGGTGAAAACAACAACACAGTATTGCGTTCTATGACTGATTGGTGTCAAAACCATAATGTAAGCTACTTCCCTTGGTCATTCAAAAAAATGTACCATGACAAATGCCTTTGGACCATCAACCCTAACTCTGCTTATAATGCAGTTAGAGATTATATCAAATATGGAGGTACACCTCCTGCCAATGCTTATAATAACATGATTAGTTTCTGTCAAAACAACATAGGCAATGGCGTACCTGGTTTTACATGGCATGAAGATTTTTACAATGCTGTAAAATACACCGGTAGTAACGATGATGGCGGTGGCGGTTCGGGTAGTGGCGCTCCTATTGGACAAACTATTTGGTTAAAAGGATATAACGGCCAGTATGTATCATCAGAAAATGGTACTGCAAGCATGATGTGCAATAGAGCCTCTGTAGGTGGCTGGGAGCTATTTTACGTAGAAGCTACTTCTGATGGTAAAATAGCCCTAAAAGGAAGTAATGGTAATTATGTAAGCAATGGAGGAGGCACAAATCCTTTAACATGTAACAGCACATCGGTGAGTGGATGGGAAGCTTTCACCTGGGAAAACCTTAGCAACGGGCAAGTGGCATTAAAAGGCTTCAACAACCAATACGTAAGCAGTGAAAATGGCACATCACCAATGATGTGCAACAGAAGCTCAGTAAGCGGATGGGAAGCTTTCACTTGGGGCGTTTCAGGTTCTGCTCGTATGGGTGCTGTAAATACAGCTGCTGAAGTAAGTGTATTTCCTAACCCGATCAATGGAAACAGATTTACAATAGCATTACCTACTCACAATGCCATAAAAACATCAATAAAAGTTATGGACATGGTGGGTAAAGAAGTATACGCTAACACTGTAAATTTAAATCAGATAGAGATACAACTTCCTTCTGATCTGAAACCTGGTGTCTATCACCTGTTAATTTCTAATACTGAAATTAAAACAGATCGAAAAATAGTGGTCAAATAACAATGTAATAGAGGGGAATATTTCCCCTCTATTTTTCGTACCGCACTATCCTAACCATAATGTCTTGTGGGGCTGGCTCATTACCCCCAAAATATGGAAACAACAAATATTTACTGTCATTGCCACAGTTTTGGTTTCGTTTCATTTCAAATTCATGCGCATCATTTACGGCAAATAAATAGCCATTATCAGTTATAGTAATAGAATAACTATTCAGCTGATTTAGTGCTACATCAGTTATATACTCAAAGTAACGCTTACCTTCTATGTAACAGTAGGCAAATATTTGCAACTCATCATTATACCATCTCCAACCAAACCTTGCACTATTTTCTTTATGATTACTTCCACAATCTGAAAAGCCCAATAACTTATTAATATCAGTTTGATTTGAAGAATCGTCAGTAGCATACATGGCTGAGTAATCAAACATAGCATCAAACCTAAGCACAGAAGAATCGTATTGTTGAGGTATTCTATTAGACTGGTGCTCTCCTTTCTTAATCAAATATGTTTTTTCTAGATCCTCTTTAAATGGATTTTCTATACTAAACTGACAACTACTAAATAATAATACAACTATAGGCAGGAAGTATCTCATAACTCTTAAATGTTTTTAGTTTGGTTCAAGTCATGAAATACCAAAAGCATACCCACAGAATCACCATCCTAATAATCAGAGGATTACAATAAAATCAGCTAATGAAAAGTTTCATTTTAATAGCAATTTCCGCCAAATGGAAAGATGCAGGAGATTAATAAATGCAAATATTGCTGAAAGATATAGTAGCAAAAGCGACATAAGAGAGAATTAACCTAGGAAAAATATAAATAATATTATATTTTGAGAGATATTCGAGCTCAAAACGCATTAATTAAATAATCCTTATTTATATTTGTTTAACAATAAAAAAGTAATAAAATTAAAATTAGTTAAAACTTAAACCAATTTTATCATATAGAACGGATTTTGGTACAGTTTTAAATTGCCAACATTCCCCACTAGTTATTATAATAAATCCAAATTAAATACATCTATGACTCCCGATCTGGAAGAAGCACGTGAGTTTTTAAAATCTGTTTTACGCGTAAAACACATCACCCGACAGTTCATCTTAAAAGCTATAAGAGAGCAGGATATTGACATTACTTATGAGATGCTAGAAGTGCTGCATTACTTATGGAATAAAAATGCAGTTAATCAACAAGAAATAGCAGATGCAACCTTAAAAGATAAAGCCAGTCTCACCTATCTTATCGATCATTTAACTAAGAGACAGTTGGTTACAAGACAGCAAGATGATAAAGACCGAAGAAATAAGATTATCTTACTCACGGCAAAAGGGAACGAGCTTCGAAACATATTTATTCCTATTTTCAGGGAGTTATATGACAATATGCAGCGAGAAATTCCTAGAGACATACTAGTATCATCAACAGAATTACTTGATGGAATTTATGATAGACTAACATTAGCCTGCGAAGCCTAATTTTTAAGCGCTTGCTTTATGGCATCAACCACTAAGGGTTCCATTACCTTATACCCCGCTGCGGTGGGGTGTACTCCATCATTGCTATATTCTTTAGGCAAACCACCTCTATCATCAACCATAGCTTTGTAATAGTCTAAATAAATATAGTCATTGGCTTTGGCATAGGCTTTAATCATTTCATTTAGGGCTACAATTTTTTCTGCTGGTTTAATCTCCGGCCTCCACGAATACGCATATGCTGGCAAAACCGAAGAAAGCACTACTTGTACATCATTGGATGAAGCTAAATCGGTCATTGATTTGATATTATCCATAATCATTTCTAAAGTTGATGGCCCAGTATTACCTGCTATATCATTAGTGCCTGCCAAAATTACTACCACACTAGGAGAAAGATTAATAACATCTTGTCTAAACCTAAGCAGCATTTGCGGTGTGGTTTGACCACTAATACCTCTACCTATATATGAATGCTTTTTAAAAAATTCAGGAGATGTATTTACCCAACCTTCAGTAATAGAATTCCCCATAAACACCACCCTACCTGCAGCATATCTTTCCGTTTTCAATTCATTATTAGCCTCTCTGTATTTAGACAAATTTGCCCAATCCTGAGCCATAGTATTCATCGTTACGCTCATGAATAAGTATAGAATTATTGACAGTTTTCTCATACTTTAAGATACTGATTTAAATAAAAAGCCGGATGAGAATAGGGTATATTCAGCATCCGGCTGGCTACTTATTTAAAAAAACATCTTATTTTCTTTAAGCTGAAGCCACATTTCTTCTTTTGGTAGTAGCTAAATTATATATGTAATTAACTCCAAATGTTGCCAGCATAATTACAGGCATTATTAAGGCTGTACTTAATGGAGAATGCTGTTTATACCCAAAAAACATGGTACCCCAGAAAACCAAAGTCCATTGTATCACATACATTGAAGTAACGTTTTTACTACAATAATAAACTAGAGCTAAAAACTTGGTTGTGCGTTTTGCCTTTTTGATAAAGAAATGAACTACCCAGAAAACGATCAAGTTCAACCCTAATAAATAAAATACCCCTCCAGGCCCCAGATGGAAGAAATCTCCAAAGTGATAGCTGAAATTCATATAACAAAGACCTATACCAATGGCCAATAGTACTGCTCCTATTTGAAGCATTTTCATGAACATAAACTCCTGATCGTGCGATTTTTCTTGATACCATTTACCAAAAAACATACCTGCAAATATGAATGACATCCATGGGAATACCGGGAAATACACATGCCAAGCATCGCTAAAGAATAATTCGCATATATAGTGAAGTCCGTAAATATCTGATGATATACCGCTAAGCTCACGAGACGGAATAGCTACTAAAAGTGCTATTATAGCATAGCCATATTTGTTTTTTATAAAAGCATTGGCTAAGCCCATAAAAAATAATGACAAGCCGGCCAGCTGTAAAATATCTCCAAGAGAAGTTAAAAACAACAGTTGTCCAGAGCTTAATGGTCTGGTCCAGCCGTAATCCTGTACAAATCCATCTGGCATTGTATTAAATACCTCTAACGGCACTATAAACTTGAGAATATTCATTAAATAGCCTGCGCCTAATATAAGAAAGCCTCGTTTTATAGATCCACCTAAGCTTTGCCTACTGGACAAAACGTATGAAATCCCCATAGATACCAAAAACATGGCTGTACCTTTGCCTAGTAAGTGTATCACATGGCCAAGGGTTGAATCCCTCTGTGTTTCAATACTACCATACACCCAAAGGGTATGCACAAGTATCATCACCAAAACACTCATTCCTCTACCGAAATCTATGGCAAGAATTCGATTTGTTGACTTTTTTTCCATTTAATTTTAGTGTACTGATTTTAAGATTATTTCAACCAAGTCACTTTTTCGGTGATTGGCGTTCTTCGTTTTTGGGTGTTTTTTTCTTCTGTATTATAATAACCCATATAGAAAAAGCCCAGGCACCTTTCATCTTCTTCAATGCCTAATTCTTTGCCGTATTCTATACAAGCTTTACACGTATCCCAATAAGCTCCTATACCATAAGCACCACAACTCAACCACATATTTTGTACTGCACAAGAGAGCGCGGCTATTTCTTCCCACTCCTCCACCTTAGTATTTCTGGGCATAATTAGCGCTATCATGCAAGCAGCTTTTAATGGATAGTGCTTCACCCTTTCGTACCTTTTAGGAGGAAACTGGTCTTCAGGAAGTGTATTTTTATAATACTCAGCCATAAACTCTCCAAATTTTCTGCGCTGTGCCCCTTGGAGGACTATAAACCTCCATGGTTCTGTCATTTTATAAGTAGGAGCCCAGATAGCATTAGTCAATATTTCTTCCAGTATGCATTTTGGTATTTCTTTATCTACATACGCATCGGCAAAAATGCTTCTGCGCTGCCTTATTGCATCTGTGATAACCTTTTGATTTACCGATTCATCTGTTGATACTGATACCATATGATTATAATTCAGGATACTTATTAGTAATTAAAACAAGCAGAAGGGTAGCCTTAAAAGGCTACTCCCCCTGCCCTACCATCTAGATCAATGTGGTTTCTTCTGATGTTTGATGTCTGAATTGAGCAATAGGATTATCCAGCTTACCAAAAAACTGTAATGCCCCCACTGGGTCAGCAAGGTTTACCATTTGCTTATTATTTTTTAACTGAAGCCTATTTAAGCATGATCTTGTAAAATCATCAGCAAAAATGTCATACGCTTCAAATTTAGAGGCTAACTCAGGCCATTCAGCTTGATACTGGTGTATACTTTTGGCTACAGCCTTCCAAAATACATCCTCTTCACATATGTTTTGCTCTACCAAAATCGTGGATAAGAACCTGAAGAAACAATCAAATACATCTGTAAATATTGAAAGTAACTTTACGTCATCTGGCGTAGGAGCATGTATTCTTTTTACCTCTTCAGGCAAAGTGGCTCCTTCACTAATTACTAACATTTCTTCAGTAATATCCTTCATTATACCTTTAACCGGCACATTGTCTTCCAAAATAAGGATGAGGTTTTCTCCATGTGGCATAAAAACAATATCATAATAATAGAAACAATGCAGTAGCGGCTTAAGGTATGCCTTGAGATAAGCCTCTAACCATTGTTCTACACTAAGACCTGAAGCTTTTATAAGTTCCGCAACCAGCGAGTTGCCATCACTATCTATGTGTAGCAAGGCAGCCATGGTCATTAATTTCTGTCCTTTTGCCAATTTATTGACCGGACTTTCGCGCCATAGCGCTGCCAGCATTTTATTATAAGCACTGGTGCGGCCAAGCTCTTCAAAATATAAGTTACGGTACCCCATTGTAGCCACTTCACCTAACATTTCGAAGCCCTGACTTTTTAAGTATTCATCTGTGCCCAGCGTTTCTTCTACCCATTCTGTTATGGCAGGTGTACCGCCCATATAATACGGTGATAAACCACGCATAAAGCCCATATTTAATATAGAAAGCGCTGTTTTTACGTAAAATTTACTCGGGCTGGTAATATTGAATAATGTTCGAATAGACTGCTGAGCCAAATACTCCTCCTCGCCTACTCCCAGAAATATTAATTGCTTGTTAGCAATATCAGGAGAAAACACTCCTGCCAGTTTATTGAACCACTGCCACGGGTGCACAGGAATAAAAAAGTAATCATTGGCATCCACTCCCATATCGGTGAGCTTTGCATTAAACTGGTCTACTACATCAGCGCCAAGCTCCTTTGTAATGAGCTGCTTGTACGACAAGCCTTCAACTCCTGCATAATTGGCTCTGCTTTTATGCCCTGCAAGCCATACTAGTTTAAATGGTTGATCTGCCTCAGGTGCATACACCTTATAATCATTAGCATCGAACCCAATGCGTCCGTTATTAGCCACAAAACAAGGGTGGCCAGCCGTCATAGCATGTTCTATTGCCTGATAATCTGCTTCTAAAAGTTCATTAGATGAAAGCGTATTTTTGCTATGCATGTATGCACAACCGTAAAGCGTGCTAGTAATCTCCTCTAGGTATGTAGGAAGCATTTCTGCCGGTATACCTAATGTATCTTTAAAATCAAGAATGAAGGCAAGGCCATCTAACTCATGAGATTCATTATTTACTTTTTTCTCAATAGAAGCTTCATCTATTGACCAATGGTCTAAATGTAGCTTTTGAGCCTTAAAATAATAAATGGTGTCAGCTTTGTCAGATTTCAGAGCGTAATGTCCTTGCACTCCTTCTTGAGTAATTAATTCTGGTTTAAATATAAGTTCGTGGGTAAACTCTGCTATGCCCTTTCTAATGAGCAATCGGTTAGCCTTTTGCCACTTCTCTGCACTTAAATGAGACACTGCATGACCAGGGTTATTATTCATTTTCGTGAATTGAACGGCCTTAGAGGCTTCATTTTGTGCTTTTTTTATGGCCATTTCATAATTATTTCTAATACAAAAAGCCAAGTGAGCTGTTTTATGAGGTAACTCTACAGGGTGCTGATATTCAAAGCCTGCCTTTTTATTCAACACATGTATCTTCTCATTTCTAATGTCTGGTTCCACTACAATTCTTTGAGCGTTTTTATCGCTAAAAATGAAATCCATTATGGTAGTAAAAACATGCCAGGTGAAATTTGGCAATGGATTAGAGGCAGGAGCTATCAGTATATGCATACCTCTATCTCCTGGCTCAACATTATAGTAGTTACCAATAAGGTCTTTTGCTGGGTTGTATTTTTCCAACATAAATGCAGGCTCTCCATTCAAATAGCCCATAAACACTTCAGTATGCCCATTTATAATTTCCAAATACGCATCTTTCACTTGTTGTAGCGAAGTATTTTGCATATCCCAATATTTGGCATAATCTCTATTTACCCAATCGTGGATATAGGCACTATCATTTTCTAAATCGAATTGATAAAGACAAAAAGTACCAATACCTTGTATGGGTTTATTATACACTGCCTTTCGGCTAATTATATTTTCGTTTTGTGAATTCATGTTTGATATTATTTCACCTATTTACTCGTAGCCGCATGTTTTTGCTTAACCGAGAAATAGGCAGTTTTAAATGACAAATAATACAGCACTAGCGTAACCAAAAAGCCTATTACTGCAACCAAAAATGGTATTTGCAAACCAAAATTATCTACCAGCAGACCTACACAAAAAGAGCTGATTAAAACTCCTAGATTCTGAAAAAAATGAATTTTGCTATAGTCTGTGGCATAGGCTTTGGGGTTACTCAGCTTAAATAGCAACACATCAAATTTTACTATGCTTTGATAAATGGCCCAGCCATATATCAATCTGCCAAGTATCACTACTAACTCTATTTGTGATCCTTGAAGCAAAAGGCCTACTACCCCCAAAAGCAGTGAGGGTATAATGGCATTAAATGCATTATCACCAACATTTAACTTCTTTTCTAGCCACAATGCCAATAATGCAACTAAGCCCGGTATAGCATAGATACTACCTGAAATCAGCTTGCTATCGTAAATAGAAATCTGCTCCCAGTAAAGCGAGAAAAAGGGCCTTATCATATAAGCGCTACCGTATAAAATCATGGTTATTATGCCCAGCTTCAGAATAAAACCTTTTGGCATAATACCAGCTTCATTTTTTTCTGGCTCCGGAGAGGTATGATTAGTATCGTACTTGTCACTTTTGATTAAATAAAAACTCACTGCCATTTGAAAAAAGTCTCCTGCAGCCATTACCAGAAAAATGAATTTCGGGTTAAATGAATCCACAGATAAGCCTCCAAATATGGCACCTACAATACTCCCGAAATGAACCACCACAGAAAGTAAACCCACAGTACTTGTATGATTTTCTTTTTGCTCAAGGCTCATCACATAAGGGTAAATCAAAAGATAGCTACCTTTAAACACAATCATGGTTAAAGACACTACCCAAAACCAGATTAAGGAAGTATTCCAAAAGCAATAGAGACAAAGTAAGCCAGCTGCCAGCTGGGTGTACACCAATAATTTTAATTCCGGCACTTTTCTGGCTACATATGCCCAAAAAGGAAACGCAAACATTACCGTAAGGCACATGGCGGCTATATAGTAGCCCACATGCTTTGGATCTGTAACGCCAAAGGTTTCAGAAAAGAACTGCGGAAAGAAAGGATGCAACATAGAATCGCTTACCACCGCCAGCAGCGTCATCGCTATTAGAAAGAACCTTAATGTCATCAGTGGGCCAGTTCTAAAGATTTATCAATTGCTTCTTGCTCTGTTACTTCAAACTGCTGAAATGCAATTCGTGATTCCACAGGATAATATTCCTTACCAGTAATTTCTTTAATGATATATGAATTTCTGTAGCAAGCCATGCCTAAGTCTGGAGTTACAAAACCATGGGTGTGCAGCTCTGCATTTTGCACAAAAACATCTGCTCCGTCAGTATCTATGGTATAATTGCGGTTAACATCATATCTTCCCTTATCATCCCACTTTATACGATCGTTAATGCCATCTATAAAAGCTGGTTGACGATAAGCATAACCTGTAGCAAAAACTAACCCTTCGGTTTCATGTGCAAAAGCCTTTTCTTGTTCATGCTGAAATAGCTCTAAATAATATTTGCCTGTAGCCTTATCATAACTAATATCAGTAAGTTCAGAATTAGTCCGTAACCCTACTTTGATATCGCTGAGCAGTCTCTTATTATATAAAGTATCAAAAATACTGGCGATCAAGTCCATGTTAATGCCCTTATACAAATGTTTTTGATTACTAATGAGGTGATCTCTTTTAGATGGAGCCAAATTAAAGAAGTAATCAACATACTCAGGCGATGTCATTTCAAGAGTAAGCTTGCTATATTCTAATGGGAAGAATCTTGGCGAACGAGTAATCCAATGCAGCTCATACCCGTACGTATCTATATCTTGTAAAAGATCATAATAAACTTCGGCTGCGCTTTGACCGCTGCCCAAAACTGTTATCGATTTCTTTTCTTGTAATTGCTTTTTATGATTAAGGTAGCTTGCAGTATGCAGCGCATCGCCTTCTAACCCATCACAACATTGAGGTAAATAAGGCGCTGTTCCGGTACCAAGAACCAGTTTCTTAGCTCTTATCTCTGTTTTGGCACCTGTTTTGGCATCTGTAGTTTCTACCAAATAAAGCTTGCTATCGGCATCATAAGTGATATTAGAAACAGCAGTATTAAAATGTAGGTTAGAAAGCTGCTGAATTACCCACTGGCAATATTTATTGTACTCATGCCTTAGCACAAGAAAGTTTTCTCTTATATAAAAAGAATATATTCTGCCTTGCTTCTTAAGGAAATTAAGAAAACTATATGGACTAGTAGGGTCAGCCAAGGTCACTAAGTCAGCCATGAAAGGAATCTGAAGTGTTGTGTCTTGAAGCATCATACCAGGATGCCAGTTAAAGCTGTCTCTCTGATCGAAGAAAATACCATTAAGTTCATCGATAGAATCAGTTAGACAAGCTAAGCCTAAGTTAAAAGGGCCAACGCCTACTCCTGCAAAATCGTATATGATATCCTTATTCATTTTATGTAAGTTTTAATGTATTGATCTAGATTGGTAATGATTAATGATTAGTTATTTCTGAAATAGTCTTGTCCGTGCTTTTCAATAATTTCTACTATTTCTTCCATATCGCTAAGCTGAGTAATGGGGTTAAGCAAAGTAAACTTCAGGTAGACCTTTCCATCTACTTTAGTACTTGCTATCAAGGCATTGCCGTCATTAAACATGGCTTTTCTAATGTAGGCATTTACACCACAAAGGTCTGCTTGCGATTGAGGCAAAGGATTGTACCTAAATACTATGGCACTGATTTCCGGATGATTAAGCACTTCAAATTTTCCTCTCTCTCTAAGCATTATAGAGGTTTTCTGTGCCAGATCTATCATATCATCTACATACTGCCCTAACTTATGACGCCCCATAATTCTTAACGTCATCCACAATTTAAGCGCATCGAACCTTCTTGTGGTTTGAATAGACTTTTTAACCATGTTGGGCACTCCATCATCTTCCTGCTCTTTAGAGTTCAGGTAGTCTGCATGGTACTTGATATAATCAATATAACTTTTATCACGCATGAAAAAGCCACTTGAGCTTACCGGTTGAAAAAATGTCTTATGGTAATCAATAGTAGTAGAGTCTGACAATTCAATTCCGCTAAGTTTGTGCTTATGGTTGTCACTTAATACCAAACCTCCACCATAGGCTGCATCTACATGAAACCAGATATTATTATCCTCGGCTACCTGAGCTATCTTCTTTAATGGATCTATTGAGCTAAAATCAGTTGTACCAGCAGTGCCAACTACTGCTATTGGAATATTGCCCACGCTCTTTTCTGCTTCTATAGCGGCTTCTAGAGCTTTAACATCCATTTTAAATGACTCGTCAACAGGCACAGCCACGATAGACTTTTGCCCCAAGCCTAATAAAGAGGCATTTTTCTTCAAACTAAAATGACTTACTTCAGAGCAGAAAATTCTGAATTTATTAGCCTCGGCAGGCAGCCCATCCATTTTAGGGTCTATATCATAGTGTTTATGTATAAAATGATCTCTGGCCAGCAGTAGTCCCATCATGTTGGACTGGGTACCCCCGCTAGTAAATACACCATCACTATTTTGAGGATAACCTATTTTATTTAAGGTCCAGTCTATTAGTTTTAATTCTATAAAAGTTCCTCCAGCACTTTGATCCCAAGTATCCATTGAGGTATTGATAGCACTAATAATTACCTCCGCGGCTAGCGTAGGAGTTAATATCGGACAATTTAAATGGGCTACATATTTTTTATTATGGAATGAAATAGCATCATTCATATAAAGCTCCTTTAACTCATCAAGTGCCTCTTGTAAAGAATTGCCCATGCTGGTGTCATCAATAAAAACTTTATTGAAACGCTCCTTTACTTCATTGATAGAAACACCTGTAAATGGTGTGGGTCTTGTTTCTAAATGCTCTAGTACGGCATTTACTGTTTGGTTAATACTTTTTTGATAATACGCCTTGTTCTCTGGGAGATCACTGAAAATATACTTGTATAGCTGATCTCCCTTTGGCAGATCAGCAACATTGGCTCCATACTTTTCCTGAAACATGTTAGAGATTTTAATAGGTTGAAACTGTGGTATTGCGATTGTTTAGATAATATTTATCACTTATTTAGAATTAGACTAAATAAATTATGAAGCAAATGTAGAGCGCCAATGCTTCACTCGCAATCGCTATTATTAGTGTATTTAGTAACTAATAATAGCTAACTATTACTAGCCCTTTCTAAGCATTATCAATAGTAGTTTTAGGCTAATTCTATTGAAATCAATATATTAAAACATTAAGCATTAATAGAACTAATAACTACTAGTAGTGATTTAAAAGCACTATTTATAGCTATTGATTAAGGAAGAATAGAAATTATCTTTGCATTATTATTTAAAATTAGTCTAAATAATAATTATTGTGAGCAAACCCTTATTAACCCTCTTTTTAGTAATGGCCTGTATCAGTTCAGTCTGTGCGCAAACTATTGTAGGCAGAGTTACTGATAATAAGGGAAAAGCACTGCCTTATGCAACTATATCTATAAAGGGGTCGGCAAAAGGAACTAATACTGACGCTAATGGCCGCTATTCTATTGCAGCGCCAAAGGAAAAACAAGTTATTTTAATATGCAGTTTTATTGGATATAACAGCATTGAAAAAGATGTTTCTATCACCACCGATACCCCTACAGTTAACTTTGTGCTCTCAGAAAACACTAAAACACTTAACGAGATAAAGATTGAGGGTAAAAGTGAAGCCCGAGAAGTTCAAGAACAGCCCTATGTGGTTAACGCAATTGACGCCAAACTCCTAAAAAATAACATTGCAGACGTAAATCAGGTATTACAAAAAATTCCTGGCGTGCAAATACGACAACAAGGTGGAGTTGGCTCCGGTTTTAACCTATTCCTCAATGGCTACTCGGGCAACCAGGTTAAATTTTTCCTTGATGGCGTACCTATGGATAATTTTGGGGAATCGCTTAGCCTGAATAATATACCTGTTAATGTAGCCAAACGCATAGAAGTATACAAAGGAGTGGTACCTGTGCACCTTGGCGCTGATGCATTGGGTGGAGCCATTAATTTAATTACAGATCAGTCTTCTTATAATTATATAGACGCATCTTACTCATACGGCTCATTTAACACACACAGGTCTTCCATCAATGCTGCTTTTACTTCTAAAAAAGGCCTAACCGTAAGAACCAACATATTCCAAAATTATAGTGACAATAACTACACCGTGCACAATGTAAGAGTACCTCTTAGCAATGGTAAGTTTAGTGAACCTTTTGATGCAGAAAGATTTCACGATACATATGACTCTAAAACCATCAAACTAGATGCTGGGCTTGTTGGTAAATCTTATGCTGATAATCTATTGATAGGTATTATCCTTTCTGAGTCGGATAAGGATATTCAGACCGGTTCTACCATGGATAAGGTATTTGGAAAAGTAAAAAGAACCTCCAGCACAGTGATGCCAAGCATCAAATATGACAAAGCAGATTTATTTACCAAAGGACTAAATGTAAGCCTATATGGCTCTTACAACAATGGGGAAATTCAAAATATAGATACTACCGCCAGAACTTATTATTGGGATCAATCCTACAAAGAATTAAATGACACAACAGCTGCCGAGTTAATAAAAACGCTTTATACATTCAAAAACCACCTAAAACTACTGCGGGCGGGCATCTCTTACAACTTGGGCACACAACATAGAATAGACCTCAACCACGTGTGGAGTCAGTATGACAGAAAAGGGCATGATGAAGTTAATCCGTATAATCAGGCTTACGCATTTCCTCAAACAATAACGAAAAACATACTTGGTTTAGGCTACAGTTACAATTTTAAAGAAAAACTGAATGCCAACGTCTTTGTGAAATATTTTGGTTTGAAAGGCGAATACTTTAGAAAAGTAGATAGTTATGATGACCCAAGATACGAGAAAGTGGACCCTACTTACGATAAATTAGGCTATGGTGCTGCACTCTCCTATCACATTAATAAACAATGGCAGTTAAAAGCATCATACGAATTGGCCAGTCGCCTACCAGATGGTGACGAAATCTTCGGTGATGGCATTAGAATAGCTGCAAACCCTGAACTTAAACCAGAAGAGAGTAAAAACCTGAATGTGGGAGCTAGGTTTAGAACTAAGTTAGGCATAAAGCATATGCTAGAAGCTGAAGGGAATTTCATTTACAGAAATGCGGATGGCTTTATTAGAAATGAGATTGTAGGCAACCAAAATGTAGCCGTCAATTTACGAAGTGCCAAAAACTCTGGAGCTGAAAGCCAAATAACCTATACTTATAATGATAAACTAAGGATAACTTTGAATGCTACTTATCAAAATTTAGTCAACAACGATAAGTATGAGCCAGATCAGCCTGGTAAAGTTAGCCCCTTATATGAGGTAAGGCTACCAAACATTCCATACTTTTATGGCAACTCATCAGTATCTTACCAATTTGATGATTTATTAAAAGACCAAGATCATTTTAGTATTACTTATGGACTTTCCTACAACCATCAATACTATTTAAAATGGGATGTACTCGGAGACCCTGACTCAAAGAACAGCATTCCAGAACAATGGTCGCACCAGCTAGCTTTTGCTTACTCTTTAAGTAATGGAAAATACAATATCTCTGGCGAATGCAACAATATCACGGATAGTATTTTATATGATAACTTCAGGTTAGAAAAACCCGGAAGAGCTTTCTATCTTAAACTACGATACTTTTTAAATAAAATTTAATTAACTCCATTAAACTAAAAATAAATTAATGAAACATTTACTTACTCTTGCCAACAAATTACTGTTATTTATTGCAGTTGTTGCTCTAAACGTAGCCTGCGGTGATGACGATAGTGGTCCCTCTGCAACTTTTGAAGGATCAAAATTCGTATTTGCTGTTCGTGGCGAAGGTGCAGCATCAGAAACTACTGACTATTTAATCAGCAGTGAGAACCTAGATTCAGGAACAGTTTCTGTTATTGGACAAGGTATAGAACTTACTGGTTTCCATTACTATGAAAAAATCAATAACAGACTATTTACTGTAGGCTACCAGGATGAAAATATAGCTACTTCTTATTTACTAAATGATAACGGTGAGTTAGAGGCTGAAAATGAAATATCAGTTCCTCAACTTCATTTAATAGAGCAAGTATCTGAAAATACCTTATTAGGAATGAATATTCCAAGAGATGGTTCTCAGTTGGCCACTTTCTATGAAATAAACCCTAAAGACGGAACTTCGGTACAAAAGGCACAAACTAATGTTTTTGACACACAACTTATAGGCGCCACACAAGAGCAAGCGTATTTTACAGGCATACACTTAAAAGACAATAAACTGTATATGCCTTATATGCTTATAGACCTCACAAGTCAAACTTGGGCATCTAGCAATGCAGATACTGCATTTTGTGCAGTATTTAACTACCCTTCTCTAGAGCTCGATACTGTTTTAAAAGATGCTCGCTCAGGTGTAATAGGTGTGTATGCTGGATCAGGACATATTTTTGAAACAGAAAATGGAGACATTTACACAGTATCTACTGCTTCGAAAGCGTCTGGTGTTGAAACAAAAGAAAAGCCATCTGCTATTTTAAGAATTAAGAATGGTGCATTTGATCAAAATTATTTCTTTGATATTGAAAATATTACTGACGGATTAAAAGTAAACGATACTTACTACCTCGGAAACAATAAAGTATTAGCAGGAATCTATGCTACCAAAGAGACTGAAGAAACCAATAAATGGTACGAAATGGGTTTAAGGTTATCCATATTAGATTTAAATACCAAATCGATCACTTATGTAGACAACGCTCCTCTATACGCTGGCGGACCAACTCGCTTAAACGTTACGCAAAAAGATGGATATGCCTATGTAAAATTAACTACAGTTGATGGAGTTTTCATATATAAAGTAGATGTAGACAATGCCACAGCCACTCAAGGTGCTGAAATTTTGGGCGGGGATGTTGACGGCTTCTATACTCTTGAAACAGAATAAAGATCACTTTTCATATACAATCGAAGTCTTAGGACTTCACCAACGAAAAAGGGTAGCTGAGCTACCCTTTTTTAATACCTATTAAATACAATTAGCTTACGCCAAAGCAGCATTTTTCTGTTTAATCTTCTCTACTACAGTATCCCATAGCTGTATACGTTTCTGAAGTGCCTTCTTCGCTATATCTATACACTCTAACCACTTACGATTATCTTCATCACAGAGCTCACTTATCATTTTAAGTGCCAAAGGTCCGTGTTCATCACCATCTAGCTCTATATGCCTTTCTAAGTAATATATTAACTTATTATAAGGTGACTCCTCATCGGTATCTGCCTCTTTAAGAATCTCAATAAATATATCCGGAATTAGGTTTTCTCTACCAAAGGTGAACGCTGAAGCCACCATATGAGGCTTTTTCGTGCCTATAACATCAAAAGTGAATTTAACGAAATCAACTACACCTTGCTCTGGTTTAGTAACATCAAGCGCTTCTGCTACAGATTTTCCTGCATTAATAAGCTCAATAAATTCATTGATAGATTTAGTATCTGCACCTATTTGATCCATCGCATCCAGATACATTTCATAATGGCTCTTCACCTCTCCTATCTCATTTACATCACTCTCCTCCCCCAATACTATTTCATTTATAAACCTGGAGAGATCTGGGTTTTCTACAGGTACCCATGGAACCTGCGTGGTAGTCAGTTCAATTTGCAATTCTTTTAATAATGACATAAAATCCCAAACTGCATACACATGACACGACATAAAAGTCTTAATATCATCAATGCTTTTCAAGTGCTTATACAACTGATGATTAGTTAAGGCTTCTTTAAATGGCTGCAATTCCCTTTCAATAATTTCTAATTCCTTCATAAATCCTTTGTCACTTTAACGGATAACTTCCTGAACTTTAAATCCTTAAATATGTACTTATATATTAAGCAAAGCTCGGAGGTAACTTCAAGAAGTGCAATTTAATTTCATAAAAACATAGAGGCTCTTTTATCTATTTTTAAAAGAATAATTTTTTTTAAAATCACCCTCCTCTTGTTTAGAATATGTCTAAATAATGTTTATTTTTGTTTAGATTTATTCTAAACAATGACATCACAACCTACCCTTGTACTACTCACCGGTAATGACTTTTTAATACAAGAAGGCTTGCATACGCTATGCACTTCTGTATTTAACTATCATACTGTTCGCAGAAGCGCTAAAGAGTTATTCTCTCAGGTAATTACACATAGACCAAAGCTATTAATACATGAGTTTGATAAAAGCGATGACGAGATCGCCACTACCTTAAAAGATATAGCAAGTAACACCGATACAGAAATTTTACTTATAGCGGGTTCTATAGAAAAAACAGCTATGCGGCAGTTATTAGAAGTTGGTGTAAAGTGTATAGTTACCAAACAGTGTAGCCAAGATGAAATTACCACAGCGATAAAAAGTGCCTTAAAAGGTGAAAGGTTTTTATGTAATAAAGTTTTAGATGCTGTAATTGACAACTCTTACAATACGCCATCTGTTTCTAATACTTTATCTCCCAGAGAAAAAGAGGTATTAGCACTTATTACTCAAGGTAATAAAACGGCAGAAATAGCAGAAAAGCTTCATGTGAGTATTCATACGATTAACTCGCACCGAAAGAACATACTGAAGAAGCTAAATCTAAAAAGCCCATTAGAGCTAATAGTTTATGCCATGGAAAATGGACTGGTAGAAACTTAATCCTATATCAATTTGACTTGTAGGTATTCCAGTTATTCAATACGTGTAGCCCCTTCTTCAGCTCTTTGTCTAACTTGGCTTGTAAAAGTTGAGCTTTCTTAATTCGCATTCCTAAGACAATAGCAATACTTAACGCTAGCATCAAAGCAGCAATAGCCAAATAACTATATACACGCTTCCACCCTGTTTCTTGCTGCTTGGCCTTCATAGCTGACTCTAACTCTATAGTACTATTTAAAGCAGCCTGCAATGCCTTATAATTAGTTTGCTCTACTAACTCGTGCTCTTTTGACTCCTGTGCGGCAAAGGCATCTAGTAAATTAGCATAACGTGTAACTGTTACAGCTTCACCAATATTTCTTTTTTTGTCATATGCAGCCTTCAGTAACTTCAAAGTTTCTTGCAAACTTTCATTGATAATTTCTTTATCAGCCATGTCCATAGCTACTTCCAAATACTCAATACTTTGATTGGAATAGTTATTGGCACCATACACTCGCCCTGCTATATTGTAAATATCAATGCTTGCCTGGCCACCATCAAGAAACTCAATAAGGTCTAAGGCTTTGTTTATCCACCCAAATGCTTCTTTAGTTTGATTGTTGGCTAAATACACCTCAGCAATATTGGCATACCCAATGGCCAACTCCTCTTCATTGGCATTGCTATTCACCAAATACTCTAAAGAACTTTGATAACTAAAAATAGCATTTGCATACTCCTTTTGTTTATAATACATGGTTCCCATTTGATTATAAACCCTATTTAGGTAGTAAGTATGATGCTGCTCTTCTAGCTTTTTTATGAAATTTATGGCAGATTTAAAATAACTCTCCGCTTTGGTATAATCTGGTTCTTCTTTAGAAAACTCACATATGCCTAAATTAATATTTACCAGAACCAATTTGTGTAAATCTTGTTGATTGGAGTATAAATCACGAGCACTCTCAAAAAACTTGATGGCATATGTAAAATTACCTACAGTGCTAAATACATCACCGAGATTATTTAAAGATGGAGCTAAACGGTTAAAATCGTTCAATTTCTCGAACCCATCCACAGCCTCCAGGTAGTAGGCCACTGCCGGCAAGTAGTCGCCCTCAATTTTATATATGAGCCCCTGCATAAATGAGGCGCGTGATAAAGAAAGTAAATCGTCTTGCTCTTTACTCAACTCATACCACTCGCCTACGTATTTCTTAGCAGCATCCGTATTATTATCCAAATGCAAGCAGGCCAACTCATATAAGATGTCATATTTTACTGATGCAGACTTTTCTCCATACAGCATATATTCCAACTCTACTTTGCTTGAAGGTAATGTCGGTTTTTCTGGATGTAAATTATTATCGTTGCAACCCATTAACAACACGCACGCGCATGCCATTAATAAGATTGTTTTCTTAAAAAATGAAAGGACCAAGGTTAAGGTTGTTTCAATTAAATTATTTTATCCTCAAATAGAATATTTAATTGAGAACTACACAAACACATTCCAGTCAATATCTTACATTATAGTAAAATAATGAGAAAAATAATTTTATATTTCTCTAACGCTTTCTGTTTTATTACCTCCAGTCATCATCTTTAGCTGAGAAGATTTTTCTGGCTTAGGCAAAATATTGTCTGAATCATCTTCACACGAAGAAATGATCATTGCGGCAGAACATATAGAAAGGATTAGAAGTAGATTCTTTAGTTTCATAGCTAATAAATTTATATTTGTACAATTATAGGAGGCCTTAACGAACCAATCTAATCTATATACACACTAAAAGCACTCCTGTACCCTTTTGTATTCACATTTACCGTAAATCGCACATAATTGAAACCCAATTATATTGATTAGCATTTAACATTTTATTCTTCAACTATAGACTAGTAATAGAATACTCCTTCTTTAATTTTCAAAAACTATTTATACAAATAGTACCCTAAAACTTACATCACAGATATAACTATAACACACTGATAACCACTCATTTTCTGCTTTCAATCATATAAAAGAGCTCTCTTTTACTTGTTTTGACAAAATAAAACACACTTACTATAGCAGAGCTTAAGTAACAAATAGATTGGCTCTTCGTTTCTTAAGGCTCAGTCTTAGAGTATATTTACAGTTGCTCTATAAAAGCATTTTTAGAACTTCAATAAAGATTAAAGGTGAAAAAGGTATTATTAGTAGAGGATGATAACAATGTTTGTTCTTTCATTAATAAAGGTTTAGTAGAAGAAGGGTACCTAGTAACCATAGCAATGGATGGAAACACAGGGCTAAACCTCGCCTTAAACAATGAATTTGATATCATCATTTTAGATATTATGCTTCCCGGCAAAAGTGGTCTTGATGTGTGCAAAGAAATAAGATCCCAGCAAATAAAAACACCAATATTATTCTTAACCGCCCTAGGAAGTACCGAAAATGTGGTACTTGGCCTTGACTCCGGAGCAGATGATTATTTAAGCAAGCCTTTTAAATTTATAGAGCTACTTGCCAGGTTAAGAACGCTTCTCAGGCGTGGTGAATATGGTGACGAAAACGTACCAGTAAGCGAAAATATATACACCTTTTCCGACCTTATTTTAAATGATGACACTAAAATTTTAACAAGAAATAATCAAGAAATATCCCTTACTTCTACCGAGTTTCGGCTAATGAAAATGTTTATCAAAAACAAAAAAAGAGTACTCTCAAGAATAGACATTTTAGAAGAAGTTTGGGGAATAGACTTTGATATGGGTACCAATGTGGTAGATGTGTATGTTAATTATTTGAGAAAAAAATTAGAAAAAAATAACGACAGCAGGCTCATCCATACTATCATTGGTATGGGATATGTTTTAAAAGAAGCTTCATGAAAATTCAGAATAGAATCATATATATACTACTTACTGTTTTTATTTGCTACACGCTATTATTCAGTGCGTTTATCTATTATTCTATTTCTAACTACGCCTTCACAGACTTCTACAAAAGACTGGAGATTAGGGCCATTACCACAGCAAAATCAGAATTAGAAACCCCGCACCACTCTAATATACTAGGTGAGCTACGCCAAGAGTATCTAGAAAAACTTCAAGACGAAAAAATATACATTATAAAAATCACTAATAATCAGAAATGGAGATCTGAACTTAACAACTTCAAACCGGCCTTTATAGATGAGGCATACCAGCAAGGCTTAGCGCAGTATAACGATAAAAAAACCTTCTACTATGCCGTAAGATACTTCACCGAAGACAATGAAGAGTATATGGTGGTGATTTCTGCTGAAAATTACTTCATTTCTCACCACATCTATTACCTAAGAAACTTACTCTTCACATCTCTGGCCATTGCCTTTTTGCTGATACTTATAATATCATTTTTATTCTCCAGAAGAATTATTCAACCCATCAACGACATTATTAATAAGGTCAAAGAAATCAGCCTAGAAAACTTACATTTAAGACTTCCTGCCCCTAAAAATGAAAGAGACACTATCAATGACCTGAGCAATACTTTTAACGATATGCTCACTAGACTAGAAACCTCCTTTGAGACCCAAAAGAACTTTATTAGCAATGCCTCTCATGAACTAAATACACCGCTGACCTCTATCATGGGCGAGGCCGAGGTTACACTAAGCAAGCCCCGAGAAAAGGAAGAGTACATACACTCTTTATCTACTATTTTACTAGAAGCTGAGAAGCTCGAAAAGAAAACCAAGGCATTATTAATGCTAGCACAAACTGGATTTGACGGCAAAAGACAGAAGTTTTTGCGCATTAGAATGGATCAGCTGCTATTAGACGTAAAAGAAACTGTGGTAAAGATAGCCCCTGAGTGCAAAATAATAATGGACTTTAGCTTACTGCCAGAAAACCCATATTTGCTAAAAATAAAAGCCAATGAACCACTACTGCACCTTGCCTTTTCTAATATTATTTTAAACGGCTGCAAATATTCTAACTATGCTCCCGTAAAAATAGGGATTGGTGTGGCTGACAATAAAATCATCATCATCATTAAAGATGATGGTATAGGGATTCCGGCAGAAGAATTAAAATTCATCTACGACCCTTACTTCAGAGCCTCGAACACGGGTGAGCATGAAGGTTATGGCATAGGCCTACCCTTAGCCAGAAACATCATAAAATTACACCAGGGAGAAATATTAGTTTCTTCTCAGGTAAATAAAGGAACCACAGTACAAGTAATACTTCCTTGTGATATTGATTAAATTTTAATCTCATCTTAATCTCACCCTTAAACCGTTTTAATAAGCCAAAGATAAATTTGTTCAGAGCTAAGTCACTAGAAAGCGCTTATGAGCAATACTATTTTAATCCCAACCGATTTTTCAGTAAAATCTCTAAATCTCGCTAAAACCGTTGTTAAATACAGCGGAATAACCCCTGTAAAATTAATTCTAGCGCACGGCCTTCTAAAGCCAGACTCAATAACTGAGCTTTTATTTTACAATGAGAAAGAATTAATTAATTCACTTCTATCTCAAGATTTTATTGCTGCATGCAAATTCATAAAAAACACTTATGCATCTACTTTAAAATCATTAAAAATTGAATTAATACCATGGAACTCGCAAGCAGCATTTAATAACTATTGCGAAGCTCGCTCCATATGCAAAAGTTTCATGTATGATAGCTACATATACAAATACCCGCACAGCAGAAGCTTCGATCTTTCTGAGTTAATACTTAACTCTCCTACCCCACTAGAAAATCTGGAATGGGATAATAGCACAGATATGATCATTACTGAAAACCAATTATCAGAACTCTTTTTCATTCCATAACCAATGAAACTTTTAAGCTCTAAACATATCGGCATATACTACACGCTATTTTTCGGAGGACTTATAGTTTTGTTCATCACCCTTATGACATGCTCTAAAACCCCAGAAGAACAGATACTTGGTGTATGGAAAGAAGTGGCATGGAAATACGAAAAAGTAGACCATAAAGGAAAAACCGAAGATACTTTTCATATTGACGAGCAAAAGCAACGCGAGATAAGTAAAGAATTAGTGATTCATGAAGCAGAAATTTGGGAATTTCAGTTTCCGGGAAGGCTACTCTTTCATAAAGAAAATGGTCCTCCACACCACTTAAACTGGAGGTTAAAAGGGCGCGGTCACATTCTACAACTGACCGGTGCCAATGGAGCTATAGAACACTACCAAGTACAAAAACTTACTGAAAATCAACTCGAACTACATTTCAACATTGACTTGCAAGCACGTGGTGTAGTGAAAATGATTTTTGAAAAATCCAAAAACTAACATGTTAAGAAAATTCAGCAACAGCAGATCGCTCAGAGATAATATTAAGCTTGGTGCTTTAACAGCATTTTCCGCGGGCATGGTAAACGTAATATCCGTAATTATCTTTTTTGCCTATACATCTAATGTAACCGGACATTATGCTGTATTAGCAGGAGAAATAGCCAAAGGTAACTGGTACCAAACAGGAGTAGTTGCAGGATGGATCTTCCTATTCTTCTTCGGTGGTTTTGTTTCTAACCTAATTATAATTCATTTTAACAAAAATCACCCATACCTAGCCCATTCGGCACCTATAACCATCGAAATAATATGCTTACTGATAACGGGAAGCTACGTTCAGTTTTTCTACCAAGAAACACTAGCCGAAACAGAAATGCTGGTAGCACTAATGCTGTTCGCCATGGGTTTACAAAATGGCTTAACAGCATCCATTTCTAACTCTGCCGTTAAAACAACCCATCTCACTGGCTTAACAACGGATTTGGGGATGCTCGCATCTATGTTTACTAAAAAAGAATTTAGAGAAAACAAACTCCTTATCGGAAAAGCAAAAATACAGATTAGTATAATGGTCTCTTACCTCACAGGGGGAGTTACTGCAGGCCTCATATACCTTAACATTAAGTATAACGTCTTCTATATCGTATGCCTGTTTCTTCTTTTTGTTATATTTTATGATTTCTATAAAATAAAGGTATTGAGGTACATGAGCAAAAAACCGATTTTCATCAATACCTACCACAAAATAAGAAACAGGAAAGAAAAATATGAAACCATATAACGGTTACTATCATTACTGAGATAAAGCTGGATCATACAAACACAAAAAAGGAAAACTTTCTCTAATTGGGAAAGTTTTCCTTTTTAATAAACCTCATTAATCATATCATAAAGAAAGATTTTATATCTCTGGCATGCCTATTGGTACGTGAAATCTAATTTGTTTATATTAAAATATAAACATTATTTCTACTCATGCGCGACCTTAAAATACAACTATATGTCTCAGATGAAATTTACTACTAACCAAAGAATAATTGGAGTATTCACTTTGGTATTATTCATCTCCGTCTCTGGAGCGTTTTACAACACCCTACAAACTCAAAGCCTGAAAGATGAAATTGATAAAATATATAATGACAATCTACTAAGCATCGATTATTTAATAGAGGCAGACAGGGACGCTTACCAATCTAGCATAGCTATTTCACAAACTTTATCCACTACTGTTCAAAACACCCCCGATCTTTTCGAGTCTACCGTAAGTGAGATTGATGTTAATTTAGAACAGGTGTATGAAAGGTATTCTGAATTTTATGAAATATCCGCTTTTACCAAATTAGAAAAATACAATCAATACGATAAGTATGACGATATTTTCAGAACAAACCACAGAAAGCTCACTTCAGTAAGCAACAAAATTATCGCGCTCCTCAAAAAACATGATTTTGATGCTGCTTCTGAAATTTATTACAATGAATACCAAAGCTTATTCGAACCCATGAGATCCGCCATGGATAAATACACAGACCTTAGTCTTACCGCATCTGAAGACGCTTACAATTCAAGCATTAACCTGAGTGATAATATTTTTAGAAACTCAATGATCATTGTGTTCATTTCTTTCGTTTTTATTCTGGCTGGTGGACTTTACCTTAAATCGAGCATCTCACAACCTTTAAATGAAGCGGTGTCAGTAGTAGAGAAAATTTCTGATGGTGACCTAAGAATCCAAATAGATAAAGACAAGTACAATCCTAAAGACCCTATAGGCTTCCTTTTGGTAAAAATGGAAGATATGGTGAATAAACAAAGACAGGTTATACAAGCCGTTAAACAAGGAGCTATTGAAATAAATAAAGCCAGTGTTGAGCTGAGCTCTTCAGCCAATCAAATGTCGGTAGGTGCTAACACACAAGCCAGTTCAGTAGAAGAGATATCCTCCTCTATGGAAGAAATGGCAGCTAACATTATGCAAAACGCAGAAAATTCACAAGAAACAGAAAAGATAGCACGCAATTCTAACAAACAGGTTGAAGAATCTAACCTAGCAGTTATAAAAACGGTCGATTCCATGAGCATGATCGTTAATAAAAACTCCATTATTGGAGAAATTGCACGACAAACTAACCTACTAGCACTGAATGCCGCTGTAGAGGCAGCAAGAGCAGGTGAGCACGGAAAAGGTTTTGCTGTAGTAGCATCAGAAATCAGGAAACTCGCGGAAAGAAGCCAAAATGCCGCCAAAGAAATAGATGAAATATCTAATGGGAGTGAAAAAATTGCGCGCAACGCAGGCAAAATGCTCAGTGAGCTAGTGCCTGAAATTGAAAAAACCAGCAACCTAGTAGCCGAAATAAGCGGTGCTAGCTTAGAACAAAATGAAGGTGCCAATCAAATTAATCAGGCTATTCAGCAGCTCAACAATATTGTTCAGCAAAATGCAGCAAGCGCAGAACAATTGGCAGCAAACTCAGACGAACTCAGCAGCCAGTCAGATATTCTTAAAGACGCGGTAGCCTTCTATAAACTAGATGATGACTATAAATTTAATTAAACAAAATAAAGGCCGCTAACAGCGGCCTTCTTGTTTTAACATATTTCATTTTTTCAACTCCGCTCCTCTTATTAAGAATTAATTATGTTTTCATGAAAAATAATTTCGTGCAATGTAATATTTCAGATTAAAAATTAACCAAGTATTAAAGCCTATACCTTCTAAATAAAAAAAACTCCTTTCAAATAATCTCTTATTTCAAATTTTAAGCTATCTTAATTACAAATCAGAGTAAAAACGAGTATCTTTATTAATCTCAATAAATATTTTTTTTGGAGATAAATAAAGTTTAGACTTCTTAGTCGTAACTCGAATTTTCTCTAATACATAAACTTTAAACAACCTAAATATGAGAACCAAGAGCTTAATTTTCGGAATTTTTATAATCATTTTCTCAGGATGCGTAATGTCATGCAGTGACGAAAATTCTGACATAAAACCAAAATTACAAGATGAGTATTCTGAAGACACTGTAGGCGATGCTACAGAAGCAGACAGAGATTAGCATGAACAAGCATCTATGTAAGTAAACAGAACATTTAAAATTGTTCGAACATCAAATATTAGAGAAATTAGCAAGGTCATAATTAACCTAGACCGATGAAAACCTCAACAACTTTAAAGCTAATTTCTCTATTCATTATTATCTCCCTCTCCAGTTGTAATAATCAAGATTCTATCAATCCTCAAAAGGACTTACCCTCATCTGCAACCGCACTACAGAGCATTACTGAAGATGAAAGCGCAGCCACAGCACTTAGGCTTGAAGCCTATTTAAAACTAGGCAATATCAATAAGCAAACCGATGCTACGAAGGCAGAGGCATCTTACAAAGATCTTTTGACATTAGCTACAGAAGAAAACAACACCTATTATCAAGCGAGGGCATATCATAGCCTAGGTCTTATTAACAGAGCCAATGGCAACATGCCTAAAGCGTTGAACTTTTACTTAAAAGCCATAGACATAAATGAAAAAATTGGAGAAACGGCTAGAGTTGGTGATGACTACAACAATATTGGGTATATTTTTTATAGCATGAACAGCTACGAAGAAGCCATTGAATATTTTAACAAAGCAGTAAATGTCTATTCCGCCATTAATGATGACAAATATGCTGCAAATACTTACAAAAATTTAGCTTTATCATTTACCTTAAAAAATACTCCTAATTATAAGGAGGCACACCTACTATACAACAAAGCACTGGAATTATTAAACCAATCGAGCAATAACAACCATGCTATAAATGAAATATATAACGCCATTGGGTGGTTAAATATAAAAGAGGGTGATTTTAAAAAAGCTATAAAAAACTATGAGCTATCGCTAGACAAAGCTGAGCTTACTGGTGACAAATCTTTGATTAGCCGTTCTGAGTATAATATAGCCGAAGCGTACATGTTTCTGGAAGATTACAAATCAACGATTTTTTGGCTTGAAAAAGCAGACTTGAGCGCTAGAGAAGGAAACCTATCAGAAAGATCGTCATTACAAAGTTTGAATATAAAAGGAGAGTTACAGGCAAGATTAAACAACCACACTGAAGCCATTGCTATATATAAAAAAGCTATCGCTGCGGCCAATACAGAAGTCATTAACGAACCACTCAACAAGACTTTGGACTTAATCACTAACTCACAAAAAGCACTTGTTGACGCTGGCCACAAAGTAAATTATCAAGACTTTTTTATGGTAAATGACCTGAAAGAACAGCAACAAGAATTAAAAAAGAAGTTTGAAGAATCCATAGATTCAGATAATTTAAAAGTGGCTTTAGCCAAAGAAATTGAAAGTCATCACTTTGAAGTAAAACAGGCAAAAATCACCAATGAAAAGTATATGATTTTAAAATCCGTGGGACTAATCATAATTACACTTATCTCAGCATTAGCAACTATCTACTTCATAAGCTGGAAAAGAAAGAAAGAATTAGCAAGAATAAATGACACTATACAAATGGCTCTTCATGTACTCAAAAGTGAGTAAAGAAAGCACCATTTATGCATTAAATTATTCCTAACTAATATTAAATTAGTGCGACTATAACTTTTACATAAAATCATGAAGTCGCACCAATACAACACTCTTCTTACCTGGAGAGGAAACTTAGGAGAAGGAACAAAAAGTTACTCATCATACAGCAGAGATTACAGCATATCTATCAACAATAAGCCTGAGATATCGGGATCATCAGACCCTGCCTTTAGAGGAGATGCCAATAAACATAACCCCGAAGAACTATTTTTAGCCTCCATATCATCATGTCATATGCTGTGGTATTTACACCTGTGCTCCCAAGCCAGAATAACCGTTACAGACTACTCGGACATTGCCACCGGCACTATGCAGGAAAACAACGATGGCTCTGGCCATTTCAGTGAAGTAATGCTAAAACCTACAGTAACTATAAAGGAAAAAGACAAAAGAGATCTCGCTATAACATTACACCAAGAAGCTCATAAATATTGCTTTATTGCCAATTCATGCAACTTCCCTATCCGTAATACTCCAAACATAATTGTGGAAGATTGATATAACATTTTTTCAAAAAATATATACTTATAAGGCTGAACTAAAGTCTAATTCTTAAACCAAATTCTCTGGACCTATTAGAGAATCTATGATAATGAAACCCTTGGGGCAATGGCTTCTTACTATACGAAACTTTCACCCTCAGGAATATTTTGGTATCTTAATAATAACATACTCATGCTTGTGACACACTGCCCCTCAACCTCATTAAAATGCAGTTAGCTTAACTAGAATATTATAGAGCATACAACATAACCATTGACAAACTGAACCAAAATGGAAATAGTCATAGAAACAATTATCTTTATTGTATTTGAAGTTGTCTTATCGGCCATTGGCTGGATCTGTCTCTTAATCTGGTACCGTGACAGGCAGAAAATTAAAAGGATAAAAGACGAAAAATACGCGGGACAATACAGTAGAGCCGGGCTAGCATTTTTATTGAATACAGTAGCTGGCGTTGGCGCAATAGCTATGTTTGGTATTGTAGTTGTTTTCTTGGCCGTATGGATTTATAGAGCAATAACCGACTAAAAAAACAAAATTAGAAGCTTCTTTCCTCAGTTCTATTTAATAGTTTAAATAGAGTGCAATGAGCAGTAACCACTGCTAAGCAGAAGCACACCAACTCGTAAACCTTTCATTCACAATGAATATCAAATAAGACAAAATATGAAAACAGCACTGCTAATTATAGACATACAGAATGATTACTTTGAAAATGGAGCTATGTCGCTCGTAGGTTCTGAAAAAGCAAGTAAAAATGCAAAGATGATTCTTGAGGAGTTTAGAAAAAATAGTTTACCAATTATTCACATACAACATATTGCAACAAGACCAACAGCAACATTTTTTATCCAAGGAACTAAAGGAGCTGAAATACATGACAACGTAAAGCCCTTAGAACAAGAAAAAGTCATCGTCAAGCATTTTCCAAATAGTTTTAGAGAAACCGAATTACTTGATTATTTAAAAACTAAAAATATAAAAGATTTGGTAATATGTGGCATGATGACTCATATGTGCGTAGATGCAACAACAAGAGCTGCAAAAGACTTTGACTTTAATATTGTATTGATTGGAGATGCTTGTGCAACAAAAAACCAAGAAATTAATGAACAAATCGTAAAAGCGGAAGACGTTCAAAATAGTTTTTTAGCTGCTTTAAACTATTTTTATGCTTCTGTAAAGACAACTCAACAATATTTTGAGGAAAAATATGAGCAACACATATAAATTGCTCAAAAATATAGAACGCCCAGTGATTCATAGCCTAATCGTTAGCTACCATTGAAAAGTGAACGAAAATTATCAAAAGCAGTAATCTAGGAGTACATCATCTTAACATCTAGAACATTACTCGCTTGGAATCAACAGACCAATGATAATTGAGGTGTTCTTATCTATACCAATTGTAACAGCAATTTTAGTGATTGATCTGTCGTTGATGCCCGCAGAACTAACTCATGTCTTTGTGTGCCGTTTAAGTTTCTACATACTGCTTGGCTTTCTTATTCTTTGGCATTACTAAGCCAAAATGAAAATCATTTAGACTATGGTCTGACATGACGTGAATACTAAGTTCAGATATTCTTTTTGATCTAGCGCCTTTTGTTACATACTAGTTCCAAATTCAGCATCTCAGCCAGTTTATAATATAGCAGCACTAGTCATAATATGTACAGCGTGTAACAATGGCACTTTTACCTTCGGCAAATGCACAATAGCTACTAGCTTCCCCTTTATAGAGACAAAAGGAAATTAAGACTATTGAATAAAGGTTTTAAAAGATTATCAATATCTTTGATATTTATAATTTTCATTATGAAAAAGCAATTCACCTCCCATCCAGATTTATCCAATACATTAAGCACCAATTCATCTAACTTCAAAGCAGCAAGAATTAATGAAGGCAAATGTTCTCTGTCATCTTATAACAGAAAAGACTTCTATAAAATAAGCCTTGTAACCAAGGGGAAAAGCAATCTCATTTACAGGAATGAGCATTTTTTTATAGACAGACCTGCTTTAGTACTTACTAACCAAAGCACACCATATTCATGGCAAGCTATTGATGACCCTCAGGATGCAGATGGATACTTCTGCGTTTTCACTAAAGAATTTATCGAGCCAGTACTTAACACCACGCTTCAAAAACTTTACCTTGCTCAATCATCATTACCCCCATTAATTAACTTGAATTCTGAGCAGAGCATTTTCTTTCAAAACATATTCATCAGTATTAGAAACGAGTCAAATAATGAATTCTCATTCAAGTACGACCTAATAAAAAGCTATCTCAATATCTTATTATTAGAAGCATTAAAAATATATCCGCAGCAAGTTTACACTTGCCCCTCCTCCGCCAATACAAGAATTAGTGAGAGGTTTTTCAATCTCATAGAATCTCAATTCCCTCCTATGTCAGCCAACCATGCTGTCACCCTAAAAAAACCAAAAGATTATGCTACGGAATTAGCAGTGCATGTCAACCACTTAAACGCTGCCTTACAGGAAATAACAGGAAAATCAACAACAGAGCACATCAACGATAAGTTGGTTATTGAGGCTAAGTCATTATTAAAAAACACAGATTGGACTATTTCGGAAATTTCATATTCTTTAGGTTTTGAATACGCCTCCTACTTTAATAATTTCTTCAAAAAACACACCAGCAGCACCCCGCTAAGCTACAGAAAGAATCTTTGAAAACTATAATTATTGATTTGATTCCTTTATGCTATGCATAAAGGAATCAACCTACGTTTGTATCGAACAAAAATTCAGTAATTATGATACAATCCAAGGGATATGCCGCACAAAGCGAAACTTCAGATTTAGCACCGTGGGATTTTGAACGTAGAGAATTAACACCTAAAGATGTTTTGATAGAAATCTTATACTGTGGTGTTTGCCATACTGACCTTCATCAAATCAGAAATGATTGGGCTCCGGGTATTTTCCCTATGGTACCTGGCCACGAAATAGTAGGCAGGGTAAGCAAAGTAGGTTCAGGAGTAACCAAATTCAAAGCGGGAGATTTAGCAGCTGTTGGGGTAATGATTCATTCTTGCCAAGAATGTGACGATTGTAAAAATCACCAAGAGCACTTCTGTACGGTAGAACCAGTAATCACCTACGGAAGTATAGATCAGTACGGACAGCCCACCTATGGAGGCTATTCCAATAACATTGTAGTAAGCGAAGATTTCACTTATTCAGTTTCTGATAAATTAAACTTGGCAGCTGTTGCCCCATTATTATGTGCGGGCATTACCACTTACTCCCCCATTAAAAAATGGAAAATAGGCAAAGGCCATAAGCTAGGTGTAATAGGTTTAGGAGGTTTGGGGCACATGGCCGTAAAATTTGGTGTGGCCATGGGAGCTGAAGTAACTGTCATCAGCACTTCACCAGACAAAAAAGATGATGCATTAAAACTAGGTGCCACTAACTTTGTAGTCTCAAAAGATGAAGAGCAAATGAAGGCTGCTGCTAGCAGCTTGAACTTCATTATTGATGCCGTGGCCGCTAACCATGAAATAGCACCTTACATGAGTTTATTAAAAACAGAAGGTATATTAATCTTGGTTGGAATGCCCTCAAAACCATTCCAACTTCATGCCTTTAACTTTGCTATGGGCAATAAAGCAGTAGTAGGCTCAGGCGCTGGTGGAGTTAAAGAAACTCAAGAAATGTTAGATTTCTGTGCAGAAAACAATATAGTTTCAGACATAGAATTAATTGACATTAAAGATATACATCATGCATTTGACAGAATGGAAAAAGGAGATGTTAGGTATAGGTTTGTCATTGATATGAATAGCCTAAAATAACAGATATCCCAGATGTATTAAAGTCATGATCACTTTAATACATCTTCTTCTTACTACTAGCTTTCAGATAGACGTTTCAAACTTCTCATTACACCAAAGTGCAAAGCCTCATGATAATTATTTAAATGAATAGCATCAACTACATTAGCTATATAAAAACCTGTGCCAGTCGTGCGCGGTTCATATGAAGTAAACACACCTTTATTATAGTCATCAATGGTTTGGTCTATTACGCCCAAAAACTCTGTTTTTAACTGGGTCAACTCCTGTAAGGATACATCACTTTGAGGCTTTGACCCTGGCCCATATTCCTTTACCCATTTTTCACTAATATTCATTGATAAGCCAGAGCCTTTATACACCAAACTCTGTTGCGCTACCAAAAGGTGAGCAAAATTCCATATAATATTATTATTAAAGCCATTTGGCACATAGTTCAGCTGTTTCAGATCACACCCCTCAATAAACTTTAATGTTAACTCACGGCTGGTTTTCCAAGCTTTAAAAGTATCCTTCATTTCACTAGCTATTTTACTTTTTAACGAATAAAACTAATTATTAATCAATTATGCTCTACTCACAAAACTACATTCAACTGAGCATCAATAGGTTAAAAAAAACCATAATTAATTGTATTTTTTGGCATCATTTATGAGTCAAGCAAACTTAATTATTTTTAATTCTAAAACCATAAAACAGGATATACGTTAATAAAATCTTAAAATAAGATTACTTTTACAAGGCAAATGCAGAGAAGAAAATTCTTTAAAAGAACAATAGTAGGATCAGCCACTTTTGGGGCAGCCAATGGATTATATGCATGGCAAGTAGAACCCTTTAGGTTAGAATTTGTAAATAAAACAATGCCTATCAAAAACCTTCCAGAAAGGCTAAAAGGGAAGACTTTAATGCAGATCAGCGACATTCATGTTGGCAACAGATTTGATTATGAATTTATAATAGATTCATTTAAAGAAGCGAACAAGTTTTTCCCAGACTTCATGGTGTATACCGGAGACTACGTTAGCTATGAAAACAAAGAACAGATTTCTTAACTAAGAGAAGTCCTGCAATATGCTGTGAAAGGCAAACTAGGAACATTAGCCATATTGGGCAATCATGATTATGGCTACAATTGGGCGGAGGCAGACGTAGCTAATAATATTTGCCATGAACTTGAAAGTACAGGAATAAAAGTCTTGAGAAATGAAAAAATAAACCTCCATGGCCTGAACTTTATCGGCTTTGACGACTATTGGGGACTTAATTTCGCTCCCAAGAAAACTATGAAAAACTATATCCCTAAAGAAGCAAATTTGGTCTTATGCCATAACCCCGATGTTTGCGACATTGATATTTGGAATGGTTATGACGGCTGGATTCTTTCTGGACATACCCATGGAGGCCAATGTAAACTTCCCTTTTTACAACCCCCAGTACTTCCAGTGAATAACCCCAAATATTCTTCGGGAGAAATAAAACTATCTAACAATAGAACATTATATATCAATAGAGCACTTGGGCACTCATGGCAAATAAGATACAATGTGCGCCCAGAAATAACAATTTTCACTTTAGAACAAGCCTAATACTAACCATTTTCAACTATGAAAACCATCTTTACATTACTATTATCTGTAATACTCTTTACCTCATGCTAATATCACATTGGAATGACAAGTGGAGGATCCGCCATGATAACTAACGATAACTTCTCAAGTATCGACTTTGCTTATGGCTCCGCAAAAACCACCAAATTTTTAGGCATAGGATCTTTCAACAAAGATGCTTTAGTGCTAGAAGCAAAGCGCAATTTATACTCAAATCGACCACTAGCTAAAGGTGAAGCCTTAGGCAACATGACTGTCGATTTTAAACACACCCTTGTTTTCCCTTTTACCACTACAAAAGTCACCTTATCTGCCGAAGTAATAGACTTTAGCAATGAAGACCAAGATTTTGAAAAAACTAAAAGAAACATTCAAAACTTTTCTGGCATCTACGGTAGCGAAATTAAATTATCAGATTCAGTCAGTATCCAATCACGTAAAGGAAAAATCATAGGTATAGATGGCAGGAGGTGTATTGTTCAATACATTGACGGAAAAAATAATTTCAAAACCCGCTGGATAAAATTAAAGAATGCTAAAAGCTGCACTTAATCACCGAAAACATCAACTTTTCATCATTGCACTTATCTCAATCTCCAAAAACTGAATTAGCACAATTTGACTACAACGGTAAAGTTATTACAGCAGAATTACTACATAAAGAAGGTAACAACTACCTATTAAGGCTCTACAATATAAATCAAAAGCTTGTGAAATTCTATGTAAATAAAGATAGTATTGTAAAAAAATAGAACTAATTATAGCCCTCTCGAGGGCTATTTTTTTATTCTAAAATCCATTGAAATAGTTCCTGATGATCTACAATACTCCAGCTATGTGGGTGCCTTGTTCCATCTGATCTATAACCTCTATTTTGTGTTTGAATTAAATCAACTTGCGTAAAACCTGCTAATTTCAACTGCTCGGTCATCTTTAATATGGAGTAAGCATTGGTATTTTCATACATTAAGCCTCTGTTTTCAAACCACCATTTTATGTCAGGTTCAGTATAAAGCCGCATTTTAACATTTTTCAAGCAAGAGTTTAATGCAATATGATTAGTGTATGCTGTATAGAGCGACTTACTTTCATACTGATCCATGGCCATATCTGGCCTTCCCAATTCATCATGAAGCATGTGTACTAAAAACCTAGCTTCTTCCGCTATTTCATCATTCTGATGATTAACGATCATCACTTGAGCATTTTCATATAAAGCAAAAAGATCCACAGGAGAATCTATCAGAAAAATCCCTTCGGGCTTTAATCGGTGATTTACAGCACATAAATGCCCTGCCAAATCAAAAGCTATATTGCCTCCACTAGAAAAACCACCAATAAATACACTTTCGGGTAGGTCATTCTCTTCGAATGCGTGCTCTATCAGCCCCACAAGTTGCGCCTCCCCTATGGAGTCTAACCATAATTTATTATTAAAATTCACACAAAGTATAGCTACATTCTCTTTTAAACCATCAACGACCAGCCCCGATTCCTTCACAATGTCTTTAGGGCTTTCAGGAAAGCCTCCAAATAAAACGAGCACAGCTTTTACTTCTTCATTAGGTTTATAAAGCTCATAAAAATCATTAATAATAACGGAGGCGCCATGCCTCTTACCTGAACCACTACAGCTCATGAAAAATATGACCGCAATAAAAAATAGTACTCTGCTAAGCTGCATATAACAAAATACTATTTTAATACTTAAAACTAAAGACTATTGATCGTTAATTGGCTTTACTGAACCAATACAGCAATGACTTTGCTCTTATCTCCTGACTGCACTTTCACTCTATACACCCCTGCTTGGTAAGCTCTTAAATCTAAAATCAATTGTGACTGAAAACTATCCTGTATTAGTGGCTCCACCGAAACCTCACCTGTAGCGGTAATAACCTCAACGCTAACTGTTTCGTTTGCACCTCCTCTGAGTGCTACATTTAATATACCTGTTGTTGGATTTGGGTAAACATTAACACCAAAACTTCCTGTGTGCAATTTTACCTTTCGAACATTAGAATATTCAAAAGCACCGTCATAATCTACTTGTTTGATTCTGTAAAACATATTACCGGAGTAATTGACCTCATGGGTATACTGGTACGAAATCAATTCATCAGAATTTCCTGCGCCTGCAACTCGCGATATAGCATTATAATTAACACCATCTGTTGAATATTCTAATTCAAAGTAATCATTATTCTGCTCTGTTGCCGTAGCCCAGTTTAAAGTCACTGCATCATTCTCAACCAAAGCATTAAATGACACAAACTCTACTGGCAATGGACCTGCGTTTAAAAAATTAAACAATACTATGTTATTCAATATCATAAATAACTCACTCCTAAAAAATCCATCGACAACAAACTTACTACCATTAAACCTTGCTCCTCCGTTTTGAGTAACTCCATTAAATGCATAATATGTATTAAAAACACTTAATTCGTTGTATATATTAGAGCTACCAGAAGCTGTTAATGCACCTTGAACTACTACCGTTCCATCATTATATAATTCAGCTGTAGAAGTAATAGTTTTATTACCAGTAACTATCAACAGGCCACCACGAGCCACATTAACTACAACTTTATTTTTTAAAACTAAATCGCCCGAAACCCAAAGAGTATCATAAATATTTATGGTTCCTCTACCCGACAATGACAAGTCTCCCTCATGACTTAAATAACCATAAATATTCATTACCGACCCGGGAGGATCACTGACCGTAGAGCTTGGAGCAACATTTCCAATCCAACTTGCATTATCTTTCCAAAAACCTGTGTAATTATCAACTGAAGAAATAATAGTTTGAGAAAATACAGGCATAGCTAGTGCTGTAGCAGCGAAGAAGAGTATAATTCTAAACATTTTGGTTATGGTTGATTGATGGTTAAACAGCGTAAACCAAAGCCTATACCAAACGGACCAAAAATGTAATCAACTAAATATCTGCCCCTTACAAAGGAACACCACTCCTATTTTCCATAAAATGGAAACGTTCATTCCGTCACGTGGAATAAATTATTACTATTAATACTGCTTTTCCCAAGACACAGCATTCATCATACTTTGTCCTAATAGCGATTTTTTATAATTAAATATAACTTGTTCTATCACGGCTTTTACATCCGTAATACTAGCAATGTGGGGAGTAACCTTGACTTTGGAGTGTTCCCATAAAGGATTTGATTTAGGCAGAGGCTCATATTCAAAAACATCGAGTGTTGCTCCTAACAAATGATCATTATCTAAAAGCTTAATTAGACCTGCCTCTACTATATGCTCTCCCCTACCCACGTTAATTACATAGGCACCTTTCTTTGTTTGCGATAAAGTTTTTAAACCTAAAATTCTTTCCGTGAGATGAGTAAGAGGCAACAGATTAATCAAAAAATCAGCTTCGCCAATGGCATTATTAAGCTGACTTTCACCCGCAAAAACATCTACATTTTTTATGACCTTGCTTGTTCTTGCCCATCCCTTTACTTTAAAACCAACGTAGGCCAACCTCTCAGCCACGTACCTCCCTATTTCGCCCAACCCCAGTATGGTAACATGTATATCAGTCATCCGCTCATAAGCAATAGGCGCCCATTCTTTGCTGCGTTGGTTTTGCTGATAATGTGTTAGATTTTTCATCTCGCTCAACATCACTGCCAATACATACTCATACATGTCATTACTTAGATTTCTATCTACTATTCTGGCTATACTAATAGCATCGTTTGGCTGCTGAGATTTTATAATATGATCTACTGACGCACCCACTGATTGCACATACCTCAATGAGCGGAATTGTAAGAAAACATTATCATCAGGCTTCCAAACTAAAGCGAACGTGACACTTTCCTTATTTTTCACATCAGGATAAACCTCCACAATTTCATTAGGCAAAGCTGATTGCAATGCCTTACGCCATGGCTCTGGATTCTTATTATTAAAGATTATAACAATGCTCATACGGTCTTTTCGCTTTAAGAAATCGAGTAAAGTTATCATTTTAACTTTTACATACTGATGATAATATACTATCTTCAGCATATTAAAATCTCTTTATAAAATATCACACCCTAGCATTATTATCTCCGCTCCAATGAGTGGACAGGGGAGATTATATTCTATTAACAATAAAGAGATAAAATGAAAAATCTAAAAATAGCCTTAATCGGAGGCACAGGCAAATCAGGGCAATACCTTACCCAAACGCTATTAAATCAAAAAATACCTTTTAATATGCTGGTAAGGAATCTAGAAAAGGCTCCTAAAAAAAATCAATTCCTCAACGTGATACACGGAGATGCAACTGACTCTAAGTCAGTATTGAAATTAGTAGAGGGTTGCAATGTAGTTATAAGTTTTTTGGGATTGGGTTCTCCCCCGAGTGATCCTAAAATATTTACAACAAGCACTAAAAATATCCTTAATGCTATGGCAAAATTTAAAATCGAAAGATATATAGTTATCACCGGATTAAACGTGGATACACCTGCAGACCATAAGTCACCACAAAACCAATCGGCAACAGATTGGATGCACAAGACTTTTCCTGCCTCAACTAAAAACAAGCAAGAGGAATATGAACTACTCGACCAATCTCAGATTAACTGGACTTTAATAAGATTGCCTATGATAGCACTTGCTGAAGAATTAACACCTTACAACGCGAGCTTGGAAGATTGTAAATCAGATAAAATCAGTGTAAAAAATTTAGTGGATTTTGTATTAAAACATATCAATAACAATACCTACAAAAGAGAGGCTCCTTTCCTTTTTAACAACTAATTTAAATATAGCCGCCACTTGTATGGCGGCTATATCCCAAATTTTAATAGTAGCCTCTATTGGTCTTCATCCAAGAACTTGAATATAGCCAGCTCTATAAATGGAGCGATCCACTCCTCTACCTCGCACATTCTATCTACTTTTAGGGCATAACGTATCTCTCTTCCTTTTTTAGTTTGCTCTAGTAAATTACATTCGCTTAATACACGAATATGTTTTGATACTGCCTGTCTGGTAGTATCAAAATGCTCCGCTAATGCACCTGGGGTCATTGCCTGGTCAGCTATGAGCACAAGTATAGCACGCCTTGTTGGGTCAGCAATAGCCTGAAAAACATCTCTTTTCATCATTCAACTCACTATATCTTCCATATCAATAATATCATTAAGAAACCATGAAGCCTTATAAATAAATCCACTTTATAGCGCTAAAGAAAAAGCCTCCAAGATCAAGACCCAGGAGGCTTTCAGATCCAGCTGATAAACTACCACCGAATCCTACCCTTAACACAATTTATTTGCACTTCATTCTATACTATTTCCATCCACCACCTAGGGCTTGGTAGATGTTCACAACTGCATTCATCTGCTGCATTTTGGTTTCCACTAACTCAAAACGACTCTCTAAAGCATCTCTCTGAGTTAAAAGAACCTCCATGTAATCAGCTCTTGCAGATTTGAAAAGGTTATTAGATATGGTAATGGAACTCGTTAAAGCTTCCACTTCCTTAGCTTTTAAATCATAACTCTTTTCTAGGTTATCAATTCGTGCTACTTGGTTAGCCACCTCTACATAGGCATTTAAAACAGTTTTCTGATAATTGAAAACCGCCTGAATTTGCTTAGCATTGGCACTGTTGTAGACAGCCTTAATTTCATTTCTATTAATTAAAGGCGCTACCAAATCACCAGCCACCGAATAGATTAAAGATTCTGGGGTTGTGAACAAATACTGCGATTTAAAAGCCTGAAAACCTACGCCTGCAGAAATACCAAGAGATGGATAAAATCTAGCTCTTGCCACTTTTACATCTAACTTAGCAGCGGCCAACTCTAACTCAGCTTGCTTAATGTCAGGTCTATTATCCAATAACTGCGCGGGTATTCCTACTTGTACAGTCCTAGGAACAAGGTTTTTAAACGCTTCGAAATCACGCTCAATTGGCTGAGGATAACGCCCCACCAAAAAGTTAATTTTATTTTCAGTTTGGATAATATCCTGCTGAATATCAAACTGTAAACTTCTCGTGTGATAAACCTCAGCTTCAAATTTACGCACCGCTAACTCGGTAACCCTGGAAGCCACCTTCTGCTGCTTCACGATCTCAAGCGCATTACTTTGAATTTTAATATTTTGCTGTACTATAGCCAACTGATTGTCTAACGCCAACAACTCATAATAAGAGTCTGCTATTTCAGCTATCAGGTTAGTAACCATAAAGTTTCTACCCTCAACACTTGCCAAGTAACGTGTTAAAGCTGATTTTTTAGCATTTCTTAGCTTTTTCCAAATGTCTAACTCCCAGTTAGCAAAGGCCTCTAAAGATAAGTCTCCCAATGGATCAGGAAATTCCTCGCCCGGCTTAATGTCTGTGTTTGCATCATTAGCGCCCTGGCTCGTATATCTACCTACCTTTTCTAATTCTCCGCCTGCTCTAACCCCCAAAAATGGTAAGTACTCTCCTTTTTTAGCGCGTACTTCATTTTTAGCAATCTGGATCTCCTGCATCATAATGTTCAACTCCTGATTGTTATTCAGGGCTGTGTCAATCAATGCATTGAGGTAAGGATCAGAGAAATACTCTTTCCATTTCAGCTGTGCCACCGTAGCCGTATCAGTAGCCTGCGAGCTACCATAACTCGCAGGGACATCTGTTTGAGGCGTATCATCTACTTTGGAAGGAGTTTTACATGACGCAGCAAATAACGTCACCAAAATAACTCCTACACATTTATATAAATTTCTCTTATTTGTTATGTACATAATCTTCACTTAAAGGATTTTCGTCTTCATCTTTTATCAGCTTTCTACCCGAGGCTAGTTTTCCAAAAATAAAGTACAATCCAGGTATGACAATTACACCGAAAATAGTACCGAAAAGCATACCTCCAAGGGCAGAAGAACCAATGGTTCTGTTACCAATAGCACCTGCGCCATGGGCAATTACTAAAGGAATCAAACCTGCAATAAATGCAAACGAAGTCATCAAAATAGGACGGAAACGCACTTTGGCTCCCTCAATAGCAGCTTCAAGTATGGTAGCCCCTTCTTGGTGTTTCTGCACGGCAAATTCTACAATTAACACTGCGTTTTTACCGAGCAGCCCCACAAGCATAATTAAACCTACCTGCGCATAGATGTCATTGGCAAGTCCCATTGCTTTTAGCACTAAGAACGACCCAAACACCCCCATAGGCAGCGATAAAATTACAGCCAATGGCAGAATGAAGCTCTCATACTGTGCTGCTAAAACTAGATAAACGAAAACTAATACTACTAGGAAAATGTATAGTGATTCATTACCCCTCTGCGCTTCATCGTACGATAAACCTTCCCAAGCAATGTCATACCCTCTAGGCAAGCTGGTAGCTGCCACTTCTCTAATAGCCTGGATAGCATCTGCAGTGGTGTAACCAGCAGCAGGAAGCCCCCTGATGGCGGCAGAGTTATACATATTATATCTTGTAATCTCGTTAGGCCCTTGTGTTTTCTTCAATTTCATGAATGAAGAATAAGGCACCATTTCACCATGATCATTTTTAATGAATAGGTTCAATACATCTGAAGGCAATCTTCTAAACTTAGGATCTGACTGAACATAAACTTTGAAGAACCTACCGAAGCGAATAAAGCCTTGTTCGTACGTACTACCAATTAAGATATCTAGGTTTTCCATAGCCTTACCTATAGATACACCTTTCTGCATGGCAGCTTTATTGTCAATCTCCAACTCATATTGAGGATAGTTAGCTGCGAAGAAGGTAAACACCCCTGTTAGCTCTTTTCTCTCTTTCAGTTTTTCGATAAAGTCTTTATTTATTCTATCGAAATCTTGATAATCTGTAGTTGTAGTTTTATCCAAAAGTCTCATTGAGAAACCACCAGATGAACCGAAACCAGGAATAGCCGGTGGTTCAAAGAACTCTATTATAGCTCCTAATCCTTTAGACCTCTCTTCTAACTCCTCCATAATTTCAGTTACAGAGTGCTCTCTCTCAGACCATGTTTTTAAGTTGATAAGACATGTACCTGCGTTAGACCCACGACCTTCCGTCATAATTTCATAACCGGCTAGTGACGATACAGACTCCACTCCTTCTACTTCCTCACATATCTTCTGTAGCTTACGAGATACTTCGTTAGTTCTTTCTAGTGTGGCACCAGGAGGTGTTTGTATAATGGCATAAATAGTACCTTGGTCTTCACTAGGAATAAATCCACCTGGCAGTATTTTATTCATAAAGAAAATACCTACACAGAATAGTAATAATATACCCCAAGTAACGGTCTTTCTATCTACAATTTTCCTCAACAGGTTAGTATACCTACCTGTCATTTTATCGAAACCTCTATTGAAGCTATCTAAACTTCTGGTAAGAATATTGCGCTTTTTAGGCTGTCCATGTGTATTTTTCAATAACATGGCACAAAGTACCGGAGTAAGTGTAAGTGCTATAAGTGCCGAAATCACAATGGAACTAGCCATAGTAATAGAGAACTGACGGTAGAAAGTACCCACAGGCCCTGACATGAACGAGATAGGTAAGAATACTGACACCATTACCGCTGTAATAGCTATGATAGCGCCACTAATTTCGCCCATTACTTTTCTTACCGCATTGTAAGGGTTAAGGTGCTCTTCTTCCATTTTAGCATGAACTGCTTCCACCACCACAATGGCATCATCCACTACAATACCAATGGCAAGTACTAATGCGAATAACGTAACAAGGTTAATAGATAAACCAAAGAACTGGATAACGAAGAACGCTCCTACCAATGATACTGGCACCGCCAAAATCGGGATCAATGTTGACCTCCAGTCTCCTAAGAAAATAAACACTACTAAAGCCACCAAAATAAAGGCATCTCGAAGTGTATGAATTACCTGCTCAATGGAAGCATCCAAGAACTTAGAAACATCATAACTGATTTTATAATCCACTCCTGGAGGAAATGCTTCCTCCATCTCCTTTAACTTATCTTTTACTGATTCAATTACATCACTAGCATTACTACCATAATTTTGTTTCAATACGATAGATGCCGATGGATGACCATCGAGGTTAGAATAAATATCAAAGAACTCACTACCCAACTCTACTCTGGCCACATCTTTAAGATGGATGCTCTCTCCATCTGCATTTGCCCTGATGATGATATCATCATATTCTTCCGGCTTGCTTAACCTACCCTTATAAGTAAGTACATATTCTAATGATTGCGCTTCAATACCTGAACTACGACCTAAACGACCCGGACGCCCCACAATACTCTGCTCTGCCATGGCATCCATCACCTCGTCTACAGATACGTTATACGCTCTCATACGGTCTGGATCTAACCAAACACGCATAGCGTACCTACGGCTACCAAGTATTTGCGCACTAGCCACACCATTTATCCTGTTTATTTCAGGAATCATGGTTACGTTGGCGTAGTTATAAAGAAATTTTTCATCCAGACCTTTTTCCTTAGAGTACAAGTTAACGTACATCAACATACTTGGCTGAATAGGTGTGATTACCACCCCTTCTCTTTGCACCAGCTCAGGCAGCAAAGGCATTACCCGGTCAACCCGGGTCTTCACCCTGATAACCGCTTGATTAGGGTCAGTACCTGGTTCAAAAATTAACCTCAACGTGGCCTCACCCGCACTGGTAGCATCTGTAGCCATATATCTCATTCCCTGACACCCGTTTATGGAGTTTTCTAATGTAATAAGTGTAGATTTCACTAATACATCAGCACTCGCACCAGGATAAGCAATGGCCACGTTAACCGTGGTTGGTGCAATTTGGGGAAACTGCGATATAGGCAACTGCTTAATGGCAAGTGTACCTACAAAAACTATGATGACCGAAATTACAATCGCAAAAACCGGCCTATGTATAATATTCTTAAACATGTCTTCTGATTTTCAGGATACTTTTTTATTCTGCGTATAGATCTAAGCTAGTTATCGCAGAATGAGGTTCTATAAAATCATATTCTATCTCGTCACCTTCTTTTACCAGACGAAGTCCTTCTAAAAGAATCTTATCGTTTTCTGCCAATCCACTTTTTACAGCATATAAATGAGGCATTTCAGCAGCTATTTCGATTGGTCTCGCTTTTACTTTATGATCTTCTGTTATCACAAACACATATTTCTTCTCTAGCACTTCAAAAGTGGCTTTCTGGGGTATTAACAATGCATGTGTTAAAGGCACATTAATTAAAATATTACCTGTTTCTCCATGTCTTAATAATCCATCGGGGTTAGGGAATGTAGCCCTAAAAGGAATGTTACCAGTTTCGTTATTAAAGTCAGCCTCTATAGTCTTCACTTCTCCAGGATACTTAAACAGCTGATTGTTAGCCATTTTAAGCTTCACATTCATAGTACTATCCCCCTTCACTTTAGACATATATTCTAAATACTCTGCTTCTGGTACGTTAAAGTAAACCCACATTTCACTGTTGTCCGCAAGGTTTGTAAGCAAGTCTTCTTCATTAACCAAACTACCTTGTCTTACATGAAATCGATCTATAATACCGTTAAATGGAGCTCTTATTTCAGTAAAACCTAAATGTACTTCAGCTAATGCCAACTCTGCTTTAGCTTTGGCATATTCTGCTTTGGCCATTGCCAGTTCGTTCTGCGACACTATATTACTATCAGCAAGCGCCTGAGTATTTTTTAATTCTATTTCTGCTGCCTGAGCCTCCGCTTCCGCTTTTAACTTTTCAGCTTCGTATACCTTAGGCATAATTTTAAATAACAATTGCCCTTCTTTAACCGACTGTCCTTCATCGATATAAATCTTCTGCAAATAACCTTTTTCTTGTGCCCGCAACTCAATGTGCTGTATAGAACGTATCTGACACACATATTCTTTAGTGGTAGAAGTGTCCATTTTTATAGGACTAGTAACAGAAAATTTACTTTCGTTCTCCTTTTCTTCTTTTTTCGATTCACAGCCTGTGTGACACAACAAGGCACACAAGCTCATAAGCATGAGAATTCTCTTCATAATAATTTTGCCTTTATAGCAATACGGTTTACTTGGATAATTTATATAAAGTGTTGTGTATAGTAGAATACACATATAAGACGCTTAAAAGGATAACCAACCTTAAAAAGCATGCATTAATAAAAATGTAATAATGAGATGATTAGGCGACATGAGGAGCGCCTAATGCGGGTGCATCATATAATAATAACCCGAAAGATAAGATGTCTCCTATTAGTAGGTAGACAATAAAAAAGCTTACCGATGGGTAAGCGTGTTTTAATATTTAGTAGTAAGTAAACTGAAAGCAGTGCAAATAATAAAGTAATGAAATAGTTACTCACCTCAAGCAGTTTTTTAGTAAGTATTATTTCATCTTCTTCAACTTCATTTTCCGCCACATCTAATGTATCATGATTCTTTTTAGTGCCATGGGATCTTTCGTGAATAAGATCGCTATTGGCCTTTGTGGTAAGGCCTGCGGCCTCATGAATTAGAGGGTCAATTTCAGTTTGTTGAGTGTATGATGAAACCTCCGCAATGTTACTATGCATAGCATTCAGCTGGCACGTAAATGTCAGCAGCAGCACGCTTAGCGATAGAACACATTTGGTTAACAACTTCATCATCGAGGTCAAAACTAAGCAAAGTGGATTATACACACAAATCCAAATTTGTTAATTATATGTTAAATGCAACCAAATCATATCAAATGCGCTCTAAACCGCCATCAAAAATTATTTTTTTTGCAATCCACACAAACATAGTCAATCAAAATAACTTACTGTAAATAAATGATTTACCACTCACACAAATGTAACCAACACCTCTAATAAGGGATTCATATAGGATAATCTTTAGTAAAAATCCCTCTACAATACAAAATATAGAACATTTTACACCTACTCTCATACCAATGCAGGCTTGCCATATGCCCCATTCTATTAAAGCCTAAATTATCTACACTAGAAAGACGGCAGTAAATTAACACTATTATTAAAGAGTCCCCAGCAGGAGACATTTGCTTTTACTGTAAAATAATAGAGAAGTAAACTACTTGCTGTATTACCTATAATAACTGGCTCTATTCAAAAATTGAACAATACATTTGGTGAAGAAAATTTTCTTACTACCTTTACATACCAAACGTTCGGTTTCATGAAGGATTCTAAAGGACATATATTAAAGACTTCACTGCTACTTTTTTTGCAAAAAGGCTTCAAAGAAGTAACTATGAATGAAATTGTAAAAGGCTCTGGCTTTTCTAAAGGAGCGTTTTATCATTACTTCAGAAGTAAAGAGGAAGTTTTTAAAGAAGTAATAAACGTTTATTTCAGTCAAATGCTCCATTTAGACTATGAAAAGTTACCTTCTGACTCCTTGCTCTCATTTTATCAGGCCAATTTAAAAATTCAACAAGACAAAGATAAGGTGCTGCACAGTTGGTATGAGGAGACTTTTGATGGTGATTTTCCTAATAACATATATTACATCCTATTTGATGCTCTCCGCCTATTACCAGAAGTAAAGGCACAACAAAAAAGCAGGATACAAAAAGAACTACAGGTTTGGGAAAAAGTAATTGAAAAGGCCATAGCTACAGGGGAAATTACAGATAAATTTTCACCTAAAAATTTGGCAAAACAATTTGTATACAGCAGTGATGGCATCGCAATGCACATGGTGATGATTAGCAGTTCTGATGAACTTTTTAATGAAGTGAAAGAAGTATGGAGCAGCCTCTATGAAAGCCTAAAAACGTAAAAAAAATTTACATAAGAACAAACCGAATGGTCGGTTTTGTAGCGCGAAATAATATTATTTTATCATTAAACATACCGAACAGTCGGATTAAACAATATAGATAATGAAGCAAAAACTTAAACTTTTACTCCTCTTCGCAGGAGTATTTCTAAATACCTCTATAACACTCCAAGCGCAAGAATCAGTGGAGCTAACATTAAAAGAAGCTTTGAATTATGCGCTGAAAAACAAAGCTGAGGCAAAAAAAGGACAATTAGACATAACGTTAAGCGAATACCAAATACAGGAAAAAAGGGCTGAAATAATGCCTATTGTTTCCTTAAATGGCAACCTTACTAATAATCCCATTCTTCAAGAAACAGCATTACCAGGAGAAATTCTTGGTGAGCCGGGCACTGTAATAATGGCTCCATTAGGGCAAAAATGGAATGCAGACGGAGGAATAGACCTCACTCAAAAGTTATTTGATCAATCAGTTTTCATTGGGTTAAAGGCCGCAAAAACTACTCGCGACTTTTACTTAATAAACAAACAACTCACTGATGAATTGCTGATTGAGAAAGTGGCATCTCAATATTATAACACCTTCATTATGCAAGCCAACTTGGCTGCTGTAGACACAAATTATCAAAACACCTTAAAAATTCATCAAGTCATTCAAAATCAGTTGAATAATGGACTAGCTAAAGGCATAGATGTAAAACGTATTCAGGTAAAACTTCTCAATCTCGATGCAACACGCCAAGAACTTCATAACTCTATCCAAATCAGTAAAAACACACTCAAATACTTGATAGGATTACCCATACAAACCGCCATTTCCCTAAAAGCTCCTCCCCCACCGCTACTTCATTTTACTAACGAAGAATTTGAAGTCACATCACTCAACACTTATCAATCTCTCTTAAAACAAAAAGAATTGCGCCTCTATGCCTTAAAGCAAATAAAAGCAGCATATTATCCCACGCTTAACCTCAGCGCTCAGTATCATTACCAAGGCTTGGGCAATTCATTCCCTATAGGAAAGGATGAAAACCAACAGGTATACTGGACCGACTACTCCGGCATTTCACTCAACCTCAATATTCCAGTCTTTTCGGGCTTCAAAACACGCTCTAAACTTAAACAAGCTCAGGTTGATATCACTAAAGTTCAGTTGGACATAGAAGACCAAAAATCATCTCTGCTTGCCGATTATGAAAACGCTAGAAATCAAATCAGAAACACAGAGATTACTATTGAAAAACAACAACAAAATGTAGCGCTAGCCAAAGAGGTAGTTGCAGATATCCAAAACAATTACACCAATGGGCTCGCCCCACTAACCGATGTTTTAGACGCAGAAACTTCTCTTATAGAAGCTCAGAATAATTACAACAAAGCCATACTCGATTATAGACTAGCAGAACTAGAGTACCTAAAATCGAATGGCAATTTACACACCCTTTTACAATAAAATAGAAATGAAAAAAGCAGCATATACAATTATAATTCTAGTTTTAGTGCTTTTTGGAGCAATATACACACTACTTTCCAACAAGGAACTGAACCAAAAAGAAACAGCCATCATCACTATGAAAAATGATGCTGTTAGTATCAAAGTAGATACCGTAAAACGTGTAGCGCCACAATGGACCTATAGCAGTAACGGCACCTTTACAGCTGACAAGGAATTAATCATAACTCCAGAAACTTCAGGCACTATTATAAAAATCCTAGCCAAAGAGGGAGATTATGTAAGCAAGGGGCAAACATTAGCTTACCTTAAAAAGGACCAAGCCAATGTTACTTATCAAAATGCAAACTCCAATTATCAGAATGCCTCAGAGAACTACGCCCGTTACAAACGCGCTTTTAAAACAGGTGGTGTTACCAAGGAGCAATTGGAGCAAATGCAACTGCAGCTCAACAACGCTAAAACCGCACTCGAAAATGCGAATCTAAACATAGAAGACACCAAAATAAAAGCAGCCATAAGCGGCTATGTCAATAAAAAATCTATTGAAACAGGAGCGGTAGTAAATACTACCACTTCACTTTTTGAAATTGTAGACATCAAAACTTTAAAGCTTCAGGTAAGCGTACCCGAACTTCAGGTGTCTCATATCAATATAGGTCAAAATGCGCTGATAAAATTAAGCGTATACCCCGACACTACTTTTACAGGTAAAATCACCTTTATAGCTGCAAAATCCGATCGTTCACTGAACTTCCCAGTACAGATAACCTTACAAAATAGTGCTACACACCCCATAAAAGCCGGAATGTATGCCACTGCTACTTTTAATGAACCTATAGATAAAACCAAACCGGTAAAGGTCATTTCTAGAAATGCATTTACTGAAGGTTTAGGCGAAAGTGAAGTTTATGTGGTCAATCATGGCAAGGTCCACTTACAACAGGTAAGAACAGGAAGAACCCTGAACAACACAGTAGAAATTCTTGATGGATTACAAGTTGGTGATATTATCGTAACCAGCGGCCAGATCAATTTAGAAGATCAATCTGCAATTCAAATCATTCAATAACAGCAACATGAAACTAGCAGCAATACCTATCAAACGCCCCAGTGTTGTAGTGGTGATGTTCACTATTCTCATTTTAGGTGGCTTATACAGTTATAATAGATTAGGCTATGAATTATTACCAAAATTCAGCTTAAATCTAATTACCATCTCCACCAGTTACCCTGGCGCTTCGTCCAGTGAAGTGGAAAATTCAGTAACTAAAAAAATTGAAGACGCCATATCTTCTGTAGAAAATGTAAAGAAAATAGAATCGAAATCTTTTGAAGGGCTTTCTACCGTCATGCTAACGCTAGAATCAAGTGCTGATGAAAATGAATCATTAAACGAAGCACAGCGTAAAGTAAATGCTATTGAAAAAGACTTACCTGAAGATGTAGATCCTCCATCACTCAGTAAATTTTCTCTTAGTGATTTGCCCATCATCACTATTGGAGCTACGGCTAACATGAGTGAAACTGACTTTTATGACTTGCTTGACAAAAAAATAAAACCAATACTTTCCAGCACTAGAGGTGTAGGCCAAGTAAACGTAATAGGTGGTACTGAAAGAGAAATACAGGTAAATATTGACCCTGAAAAACTAAAAGGGTTTGACCTGACATTACCAGAGGTAGTTAACACTATTTTAACCTCCAATATTGATTATCCAACTGGTAATTTAAAAACACGCAACCATCGTATGCTCATCCGTTTATCCGGGAAATATAAAAACGTAGATGAATTAAGAAATTTAGTTATCAATTCAATAGATGGAGTACAAGTACGCGTACGCGATGTAGCAGAGGTAAGAGATACTCAAAAAGACATCAACAAAGTAGCTCGTGTTAATGGCCAAGATGCTATCATCATGCAGGTGATGAAACAATCAGATGCCAATGCGGTAGAAGTGAGTAAAACTATACACAAAACTTTACAGCAACTAGAAGCACAATATGCCAGCCACAAAGTAAAATTACCTGTAGTGGATGACAGCAGCGAATTTACCTTACAAGCCTCTGATGCCGTTATGCACGATCTAATATTAGCAGTAGTGCTGGTGACAGTAGTAATGCTATTTTTCCTGCACACTATCCGTAATGCCTTTATTGTAATGGTTTCCATTCCAGCATCCCTCATAGCTACATTCATTGGTATGTACTTATTAGGGTATACACTTAACCTAATGAGTCTCTTAGGCCTTTCTCTGGTAGTGGGCATATTGGTAGATGATGCCATTGTGGTGCTAGAAAATATATACCGCCATATGGAAATGCAAAAAAATCGCGTTCAAGCAGCTTATGATGGCACTACAGAAATCGGCTTTACCGTCTCGGCCATCACCTTGGTAATTGTGGTGGTATTTCTACCTATCGCCATGAGTACCGGATTAGTCTCTGATCTAATTGCCCAATTTTGCATTACAGTAATACTGGCCACCCTATTTTCATTACTTTCTTCATTTACCATTGTACCATGGCTTTCTTCTCGTTTCGGCAAATTAGGCCAAATTACAGGCAAGAACTTCTTTGAAAAAATAATTCTGAGCTTTGAAAAAGGGTTGGATAAATTCACTTACTTCATCAGCCAATTATTGAAATGGTCTTTGGTTAATAAAGGTAAAACTTCAATAGTGGTCCTCATATTATTTATAGGCTCATGCTCCCTTTTGGCAATGGGCTTTATAGGAGGTGAATTTCTTCCTCCTGTAGATCGTGGTCAATTTGTAGTGCAACTAGAGCTTAACAAAGATGCATCTTTAGAAACCACCAACCTAGCCACTCAAAAAGCTGAAAAACTACTACACCAGCACCCTGAAGTAACCCGGTTAGTAACCACTGTAGGACAAAGTAGTGACGGCACGTTCAGCACGCAAGAAACGCCCTATAAATCAGAAATTACGGTTGCTTTAGTAGATAAATCGGAGCGCCAAGACAAAACCACTGTGTTTGCAGCCAAGGTAAAACGGCAATTGCAAAAAGCATTGGTCGGGGTAAAAATAAAAACAGCTACTGTTAGCATAGTAGGCGGTGCTGACGATGCCCCCATATCATTAACGATTATAGCTCCGGATTATAAAGATGCCTTAAGCTTTTCAAAAAAAGCACTTGATGCATTAGCTAAAATTCCAGGAGCCACACAAATAAAAACCAGTGCAGAAAAGGGAAATCCCGAAATACAAGTAGCTATTGACCGCGATAAAATGGCAGCCCTAGGCATTACATTACAGCAAGTAGGGTTAGCAATGCAAACAGCCTTTAATGGCAATACCGATGGAAAATTCCGCACCGGAGCATATGAATACAACATTGATATCAGGTATAATGAAAGTCATAGATTATCGGTGAGCGATGTAGAGGATATCTCTTTTGTAAACATTGAAAATAACAGAGTAAAACTCTCCCAATTTGCGGCTATTACCGAAGGCACAGGCCCCAGCTTTTTAGAACGCAGAGACAAAAGTGCTGCCGTAACCATTTCTGCACAGGCTGCAGGCAGACCTGCCGGAGATATTGCAGCAGACTGGGAAGCTAATTTTACCAAAATTCCTCAAGTAAATGGCGTAAGCTACATCTGGGGTGGAGATATGGAAAATCAATCAGACAGCTTTGGCACACTAGGTATTGCATTATTAGCTGCCATAGTGCTAGTATATCTGATATTAGTAGCTTTATATGATAGCTACCTCTACCCATTTGTGGTATTGTTCTCCATTCCCCTTTCTTTTATTGGAGCACTTTGGGCTCTGGCACTAACCAATAATGCACTAAATATATTTACCATTTTAGGAATCATAATGCTTATTGGTTTAGTAGCTAAAAACGCGATACTTCTAGTCGACTACGCCAACCATCAAAAAGCAGAAGGTAAGGACACTTTTGAAGCACTGATAAATGCCAACCACGCACGCTTACGTCCTATTTTAATGACTACAATAGCAATGGTAATTGGCATGATACCTATCGCCTTGGCCAAGGGAGCCGGTGCCGAACTTAACAATGGATTGGCTTGGGTAATTATAGGCGGACTCATTAGCTCATTATTTCTAACACTAATTGTGGTTCCAATTGTTTATGCTGCCTTCGACAAGCTAGTGACAAGATTTAAGCGTAAAAACCACAACACAAAAGCCATCAATAATTTAATAACCACAAAATAATAATGTTATGCCAACAGCACCAAAATGGGTAAACGATGCATTAGAAACTCTAGCCTCTTCTATGATGAGGATGGTTGAAGTAGTAGAAACTACATACATTAACCCGCATCTTAAAAAAGTACGGTTTAAAGGTGATTTTAAAGCATTACGCTTTGAACTTGGGTATTCCATTTCATTTCGGATAAACGAAAAAGACACCAGACATTATACGGTAAGCTATGGAGATAGTGAAGGCGGCATACTTGAGGTAATTGCTCACCTCCATGGCGATGCCCCAGGATGCAATTTTATGAGAAAACTCCTGCCTGGAGATATCATAAAAATGGGCATACCCGCAGGACAAAAGCAGTACGACCCTGCAGTGGAAAAACATTTGATTTTTGGTGACGAGACTTCGCTAAGCTTAATGGTAGCTTTTTTACCTCAGTTAAAACAACACAACCATAAGTATCAGTTTTTCATAGAACTTGATGAGCAAAATAAAGACATACCCGAAATTTTAGGATTGACTAATTATACTGTTTTCTCTAAACAACAAGTTTTTAGAGATAAAGAAAAAATAAAGGAATTACCCATAATCAAAAATAATGAATGGAAAGATGCTAATGTAGTGCTTACCGGAAATGTTACTGCCATACAGAATTTCAGAAAAGTACTCAAGCAAGAGCAGCATAAAGGAAAAATATATGCTAAGGGATTTTGGTTAGAAGGGAAAAAAGGTCTTTAAAATGAAGTAAGACTATGGAAAAAGAAGCTCAAAAGGGTGTGATTTTAATTCCAGACTTTAGTGGATTTACTGACTTTGTATTAAGCCATAGTTTAGATATGGGCAGCTATATTACCAAGAAACTTCTAAGCACAATTATTGACCATAATACATTGGCATTCGAAATTTCTGAAATAGAAGGAGATGCTGTACTTTTCTATAAATACGGAACACCATCAGCCATGTCGAGTATAATTCAACAGGCAATGGTAATGAAAAATGCCTTTGTAGAGTGTTTGCAATCATTACATGAGCAACTGCAAACAAACATTCTACTATCATTAAAGTTCATAGTACACTACGGATCTTTTTCAGAATATGTAATAGGTAAATTCAAAAAACTTTATGGTGCCACAGTGGTAGAAGCACATAAACTTCTGAAATATCATTATGCAAAACAGCAGCCCTACATACTTTTTTCTCAACAGTATTTAAATGCAATTGATAAGGATTATTATCATCAACAACATGAAAATGTGAAAACGGATAAATATAACACCTGCATGTACAATTCTTCCGTGGGCCTGATCAAGTACATTTAGACTATAAAAAAGATCAGTCTGACAACAACTAACCGCAAGTCTATCAGGTTATGACATAACCTATTAAAAAGCTTCCAAACCAATAATTTGGAAGCTTTTAATATCCCTATTTTTCACATCTATTCTTCGCTCTTAAGTTGCCTTCTCAACTTCCTTTGATATTTCAGAATGCACTCTTCCTTATTTTTTTCTATTTCTTCAAAAACTTCATGCTTATTTCCTTCTGATGAAAACATTCTCCCCCACAAAACCAACTCAACAATAACCGGAACAAGTGCTATACCCTTTTCCGTCAAAAAATAATTCTTTTTAGACTTTTTCATAGGAGACTCTCTTTTGATAAGAAACCCTTCTGCCTCCAATAACTTCAGCCTATTTCCTAAAATATTAGTGGCTATTCCTTCATCCGAATCCAAGAACTCGTTATAAGAATTTTTACCTGAGAATATAATATCTCGAATAATCAATAGGCTCCATTTATCGCCTATATAATCCAAAGAATAGCTAATGGGACACTCCGAGCGTGGTTCTATATTTTTCATAAACACAAATTAGCTTGCAAAATACAAGCAAATAAACATACATTTGCATTGCAATATGCAAGTTAATTTTACATTTAAAAATCAATACATAAATTATTTAGTTGTGAAAGCACTTATTTACAAAAAGGCCAATACGCTGGAGCATTTTAGCATTAAATTAGAGGAGGTTGAAGACCCAACCATAAAAGACAAGGACCTACTCATTCAAGTAAAATCATTTTCCGTAAACCCTGGAGACGCAAAAATTAGGCAGTCATTTGATGCACCAGAGGGTGGACGAATTATCTTAGGTTGGGAATTCTCTGGCGTTGTCATAAAAACTGGCAAGCACACCAGTGGCTTTTCGGTAGGCGATACAGTTTTTGGTGTAGGTGATATTTCCAGAGATGGCAATTATGCTGAGTTAGTAGCTGTAGACTACCGAGTGGTGGCTCACAAGCCCTCGTCATTAGATTTTAGTGAAGCTGCTGGCATTCCATTAACTGCTTTAACAGCCATGGGAGCTATACTAGATCAAAATTTCATCCCCTACCCTAATGTAAAAACGATTCTTATTCTTGGAGGTACCGGAGGCACCGGTTCCATAGCCATACAATACCTCAAAGCACAGACTGATTTAACGATCATCGCCACCGCTTCGGGTGAGGAGGCCAAAGCCTGGGCTAAACAAATGGGAGCTGATTTTGTAATTGATCATTTAGCAGATATAGAACAGCAATTAAGAGATATTGGATTTAATCAAATAGACCAGATTTTTTCTACAAGTCATACAGCAGTCCATATGCCTTGGATTTTGAATATACTAAGCCCTTACGGACATTTATCACTGATTGAAAGCCCCGAGGCATTAAACCAGGTCACTACTCATTCATCTTCATTCTCTATTCATTGGCAAATGATATTCACAAGGATACTGAAAGAACACCAGCCAGAGTTACAATCAAAATTTCTAAATCAATTAAGAGTATTGATTGATAATGGCAAAATAAAAACTACAGTTAAGACGCGACTAAAAGGCTTAACAGAAGAAACTATAAAACAGGCACATACTTTAATAGAAAAGGGTAAAAATATAGGTAAGATAGTAATTGAGGATATATCATAGAAAGGATATTCTATGCATTAACTTCCTCATCCACTGCACCAAAGCGTTTGGCAGTAGTAAGCAAAATAAAAAAGGGCTACAAATCAGTTAATTTTGCAGCCCTTTCCTTTACTTTAAACCATATGATGACTCAAATAATAGAAAACTTAAGCCTTTGGCTGATATATTGGTAGCATAAGCACTAATGAGTAGGTTACATTGATTTTACATCAAAATATTATATTCAATTTTCGGTATTTACATCCTTTGAAAAGTAATTCTTACTCCACCTTATTCTCGCTCAAGACTCTAACAAAAACATTAGGTAGATTTCCATAAATGTATTCAACCATCATACATTCAAAGAAAGTTATCAGTTTTGTAAGCATCCACTTAAGGGATGATTAGGTTGTACTTGTACATTTTATGATGTTGCCTCGTGATATGCACGAACTGAGGTACCCCATGCACTTAAATCCTTAATTATTGGTATTAACGCCTTCCCAAGTTCTGTCAATGTGTATTCGACTTTGGGAGGCACCTCAGGAAAAACCTCTCTTGCAATCAAACCATCTTGCTCCATTTCTCGAAGCTGTAAAGTTAGCATACGCTCAGTGATCTGACTAATGCTCTTCTTTATATCGCCATAGCGTATAGGGCCTTTGTTGAGACTTGCCAAAATCAGTAATTTCCATCTACCTCCAATTATTTGCATAGCATAGGTCATATCACAATCGGCCATTAATCTCCTATTGTGATTATTAGTTGAATTCTCCTTTAGTTTAGCCATTACGCACTTTATTGTATGTATCGCACATTTAACATCTCCATCGTAAAAGTAGCCATTTAAAATTACTATTGTAAAAAACAACAACATATGGATATACAAACAAAATCTGGTAAAATGGTAATGTTCAATGAAGTTGGTGGCCCGGAAGTACTACACTTAACAGATATAGATGTTCCTGCTCCTGATTCAAATGAGGTCAGAATATTGGTTAAAGCCATCGGATTGAACCGAGTTGACCTTTCTTACCGCCAGGGAGTGTACAGCAAAAAGCCCATTTTCCCTTCAAAGATTGGCTTTGAAGCAGCTGGGATAGTGGAGTCCATTGGCAGCGATGTACAGCACCTGTCTCCAGGCGATGAAGTGAGTGTAATGGGTGCTTTTTCAAATGACAATTATGGCACCTACGGTAATCTTATACTTTTACCTGCTTATGCTGTTCAAAAATACCCAAAAAGATTATCCTTTCAACAGGCCGCAGGTTTATGGGTAAGTTTTCTTGCTGCCTATGGCTTAGTAATAGACGTAGGAGGTTTACAAAAAGGGCAGTATGTCGCAATTAATGCGGCTTCGAGCAGCACTGGTTTAGCTATTATACAAATGGTTAAAAAAATAGGCGGAATACCGATAGCAATCACTACCTCAAGCTATAAGAAGAAAGCCCTTTTAGAAGCTGGCGCATCTCATGTGATTATCAGCAGTGAACAGGACATTACGACTGAATTACTTTCAATAACAGGCAACGGTGTGGAAATTGTACTAGATGCTGTTGGTGGATCCCAGTTCGAAAAATTGATTGCCGCCACTGCGATAAGAGGTCGACTAATAGTTTACGGTGCGCTAAGCCGGGAATATTCCAGTTGGTCAACAATTGAGGTGCTTTCTAAAAAGCTAACTATCCGCGGCTTTGATATGACCGAATTATTGATGGCCAAAGATAAAGCGAGGGCAGCAATAGAGTTCATTAATGAAGGCGTAAATTCAGGGGATTTAACACCAACGATTGGCAAGACATTTCCTTTAACAAAGGCAAGTGAAGCCCACCAGTTCATGGAGGAGAATAGTCAAATTGGTAAGGTGATACTAGAGGTAGACTAAAATCCTTTATCCATCATAATGATCAGTATGTAAAGAAAATTAGTGTCTGTTGCGATCCGCCTCAGACACTTTTTCTAAACTTGAATTAATTTAATCATTATTCAAGGTATTAGTAGTTACTTCGATTTTCAAAAAAAGGTTTTGGGTTCTATCTCTTGAAATTTTCCTCTCACTCATTACGTCTGTAACCTTAATAATAATCTGTGTTTTAGATTAATATCTCTACAAGCTTAGGGCTTAAAGTCTGTAGCCATTTCAGTCAGAATCTAATTATCTGTAAATTGACTCTAAATGGTGAGTAGAGCCGGTCTTTGCTCCTATTCTATTGTCACCTTACATAATTATTAGTTACCACTATATTTCATCATATTGCTTACAGTCAATACCAAAAATGTCTCTCGCTTGTTCTCAGCGTTTTCCATTATACTGTTTTAATAGAGGTTCGCATTCCTTTCAGATTTCACTTCTATGTTTGCTTTTATCTGAGTGAAGCATCATTCCTTCAATAAGGGATAATCAATGTACCCTTGCTTCCCTCCCCCATAAATTGTTGTCCAATCCGGATCAGTAAGCTTAGCATTTTTTTCAAATCGCTCAGGCAGGTCAGGGTTTGCAATGTATAATTTGCCAAAGGAAATTAGCTTTGCAATGCCTCTTTCAAGTTCTGCTTCGGCAGCAACCTTATCATATCCAGCATTAGCAATCACTGTCTGTCGAATCTTCCTGCCAAATAAATCAATTTCATCAACACTGCCATTATTTTCAGGAGAAGCAGAAGTTGGACTGCACCTCATAAGCTCCACATAAGAAAAATCTAGCTTATTGAGTTCATCAATTAAGTACATATAAGTATCGACCAGATTATCTAGTTTTATATCACCATAAGGATTGAATGGTGATATTTTAATTCCCACCTTTTCACTTCCCACAGCACTAATCAGCTCCTGCATCACCTCTAATATAAAGCGAGCTTTGTTAGCCATGTTACCACCATAAGCATCTGTCCTTTGATTAGCACTTTCAGCCAAAAACTGACTAGGAAGATAGCCATTGGCAGCATGAAGCTGAACCCCGTCAAAGCCAGCGGCTATAGCGTTTTTTGCTGCCTGACCAAAGTCTTTTACAGTTTGTTTGATTTCCGAGATTGTCATTTCCTGAGGCACCTCATAATCTTTCTTGCCTTGGGAGGTAAAGTGCTGCATTCCCCGAATAGCCAATGGTGATGGCGCCAAAGGAAGTTTACCGCCCTTGTCTATAGAATGCCCCATGCGGCCGGTGTGCCAAAGCTGTGCTACAATAACACAGCCTTTGTCATGTACCGCAGTTGTAACCTTCTTCCAAGCTTCTATTTGTTGATCCGTAAAAATACCCGGAGTGAGTGGACTTCCGGTAGCGTCTTCACTAATCCGAATGGCTTCCGTAAACAGTAAACCTGCGCTTGCTCTTTGGGCATAGTATTCTACCGTCATATCGCCCACTAAGCCATTTTCTTCAGTACGGCCTCTGGTCATCGCTGCCATGGCCATTCTGTTTTTTAGACTAGCATCGCCTAATTGTATTTTTTCTAAAAGTTTCATATTGATATTTTAGCCAAAGAACAGGAGAAGCCACTCCGTTATCTTTGCATTTATACTTCTTTTCGTCTGGCCATAGATTGAGCGATGATGCTCGCAGCAATCAATTGTAAGGCATGGTAAAGCATTAACGGTAACAACACAATACCGGTAATTGTAGCCTGTTGAAAGAGCACTTTTGACATAACGGTGCCATGTACCAATGATTTTTTAGACCCACAAAATAAAACGGTAATACGATCTTCAACCGAAAAACCAAACAAGCGACTAAGCAGCCCTACACAAAGGAATACGGTAAAAAATAAAGCTATCATCCCTACTGCGAGTCCAGCAAGTTCAAGGGCGGTGAAGCCTTCAAACAGATGCTCGGAAAATGACTTACAAAACGAGGTGTAAATGATAGTAAGGATAATTGCCTGATCAAATCGCTTGAGCTGCTTCTTGTATTTTTCGGCTATGGCGCCAAAACGGGAATTCAGGCTGATGCCGATGATAACAGGCAATAAGACTTGAACAAACAACTTTATAATGATCTCACTAACATCAAAATCACCTGTTGCAGACGCAATAAAGAGCCCCACCCATAGCGGGGTAACCACTACTCCTATCAAACTTGAAATACTTGCGTTAAAAATGGCAGCAGGAATGTTACCCCTAGCAATAGAAATCATTACAACTGAAGAGGAAACTGTGGACGGTAAAGACGCCAAAAAGAATACCCCTAACCAAAGCAACTCCAAATCGTTGCTCGTGAATAAGGGGCGGGACGCCAAAACGATAAGCGGAAAAAACAAAAAGGTTGTCAATTGGACAACAATATGCATTTTCCAGTTAGCCAGCCCGGCTTTTAACTTATCAACACTCAGCCTTAAGCCATAAAACAAGAAAATAAATGAAACGCCAACACCGGCAATCTCTTGCAGCGAAACAGGTTCTTTGACCAGTCCAGGCTGCGGCAAAAAATAGGCCAGTAGAATCATGACGCCTATCATTAATAAAAAACTATCGAAACCTACTTTGCTTAATAATCCTAATAACTTCTTCAATGTTCTCTTTCTATATTTTTTGGTTGCCCCAAAATTATTGATAATTAATAAATGGGAACTAAATTCCAAATTCTTGGCGTATAATCTCTGCTCCCGCGCTTAAAGCACTCAACTTACCTCTTGCTACGTTTCTCGACAAAGGTGCCATACCGCAGTTGGTGGAAGGGTAAAGATTTTCGATATCGACAAACTCAAGAGCCTTACGAAGTGTATTGGCTACTTCCTGAGGTGTTTCTACAGTATTATTTGCCACATCAATTGCACCTACCATTACTTTTTTCCCACGAATGAGTTCCATTAAATTTAAAGGTACTCGCGAGTTATGACACTCTAATGAAACTATGTCAACATTGGAAGTCTGAATTTTAGGAAAAATTTCTTCGTATTGTCTCCATTCCGAACCCAAGGTCTTTTTCCAATCATTATTAGCTTTTATTCCATAGCCATAACATATATGTATCGCTGTCTCGCAGTTTAAACCTTCAATGGCTCTTTCCAATGCTTCCATTCCCCAATCCTTTACATCATCGAAGAAAACATTAAATGCAGGCTCATCAAACTGAATAATATCAACTCCTGCATCTTCAAGTTCCTTTGCTTCTTCATTTAGAGCTTTGGCAAATTCCCACGCCAATTTTTCTCGGCTTTTATAATGGTCGTCATACAAAGTATCCACCATTGTCATCGGCCCAGGCAATGCCCATTTTATAGGCTTATCAGTCTGCTTACGCAAAAATTTAGCATCTTCCACAAAAACCGCCTTTTGACGTGCAACTTCATCTATAACCATAGGAACACTGGCTTCATAGCGGTCACGAATTTTTACGATTTTACGATTTTCGAAATCTACCCCGCTTAAATGCTCGATGAATGTAGTTACAAAGTGCTGGCGTGTTTGTTCTCCATCACTAATAACATCAACTCCGGCTAACTCTTGCTCATGCAAAGAGATTCGCAACGCATCTTGCTTGCCTTCTATCAGCTGTTCGCCTTCTAATTTCCAAGGAGACCATAATTTTTCGGGGGGCGCAAGCCAGGCAGGTTTAGGTAAACTTCCAACTGTTGATGTTGGAAGCAATAACTTCTTAGTCATATAATATTTTTAATGGGTTGTATTTATTAAAGGTTGAAATTGGCCGACCATTGTTCTAATGTATTTTTATAAGGCTTAATGAAGTACTCTTCAGCATATCTACCTTGTTCTACGGCTAGTCGGCTACGCTCTTCGCGGTCATAAACCACGCGCGTCAGTGAATAATCTTCGTGTGTAAGACTTGGTTGAAAGACTTTCCCTGCCACCGAATTGGCGTTGTAAATTTCAGGGCGATAAATCTTCTGGAAAGCCTCCATTGTACTAATTGAGCTGATGAGTCCAAGATCAGTATAATCAGTAAGTAGATCTCCGGAATGATAAAAAGCCATGGGTGCCACACTGTTCTGAGGCATGAAAAAACGAACTTTTAAGCCCATTTTGTCGAAATATTGATCAGTGAGAGAATACTGATTCTGCACATACTCCACTCCTAAAACCGGATGTTGATAATCAGTGCGCGTATAAGTTTTATTGCTCGATACACTTAAACAAATGATGGGTGGCATCTTAAAGTGCGCTTTATAAGTGTCTGAGCTCACAAAATGCTTATAAAGTTTTCCGTGCAAATCACCAAAATCTTCTGGGACACTGAAATTAGGTTTGTCTTTATTATAATCGATTAATAAAACACTGAAATCGTAATCACGCACGTAAGAAGAAAAATTATTTCCGGCAATGCCTTCTATTTGTTGACCTGTTTTATGGTCAAAAATATTCGTTTTGAGAACTTCAATCATTGGCATATCATTAACCCCATTGTTATCATCGATACTCATCGTTACGGTGATGATTTCAAGTTCTACATGGTAACGGTCGCCTTTTGGATTATCCAAATGAGCCAATGCATTGAATCGATTATTAATCATATTTAAGGCATTGCGTAAATTCTGCTGGCGCTTTTCTCCTCTTGCTAAGTTTGCAAAATTGGTGGTTAGCCGCGTTTGGCTTGAGGGGTGGTAGTTTTCATCTAAAAAAGTGCTCTTCAGCGTAAAAACAAAATCATTCTTGAGTGTAGTCTGAGTATCTTTCATGGCTTTCATTGGGTTTGTAATCGAATATTATAATAGAACGGCCGTGTATTCTTTTTCAGTTTTAATCTCCAACAAAGGTCAAAATAAAAGATTAATTAATTAAATTTAACATCAAATTAAGATACATAATCTATAAATAAGGAATTAAAAGATAAATCATCTTTTACACCTATACATTTAACTCATCAAAAGAAAATTTATCTATGTCAGATTTAGATCAGATTGATCTGAAGCTATTAGAATTGCTTCAGCAAAACGGAAAATTAACCACGAAAGAAATTGCACTACAGGTTAACCTATCTCCAACTCCTGTTTATGAAAGAATCAGACGTTTGGAAAGAGAAGGGATAATAAAAAAATACGTAGCATTAGTAGAAGCCGAAAAAGTTGGAAAAGGACTAATCGTTTTCTGTGATATTACCCTAAAAGAACACACTAAAGAAATAGGTCATCAATTTGTCCAAGACATCACAGCTTCAAAGTATGTATGTGAGTGTTATAATATCTCGGGCAATTATGATTTTCGACTAAAGGTGATGGTGAGGGACATGAAGCATTATCAAGATTTTGTACTCAATGATTTGGGCTCAATTAGAAATATTGGAAGTGCGCATAGTACCTTTGTGATGGGAGTTATAAAACACGACTATGCCGTACCTCTTTAAATTGAAAAATCTTCCAATCATATACAACTAGGGCTTGCCGACCTTAAGGTGCATTACTAACTACTTATAATATCAAGTGGCTAATGATGCATCACTTTATTTATTCTTTCAGTCAGAGCAATAAGTTTTCTTCCGTTTTTAATTTCAAAATACACCTGAACTTCTGTATAAGCAACATTGGTAAACCCAAATACACCTACGCTACCAATGAATGGAACCCTGACTACTAAATAAATAAAAGCACTTAAAAGAAGGATTGGAGATAAGACAAAAAAAAAGGAATGCTAAGAAGCATTCCTTTTTGTGATCCCGCAGGGACTCGAACCCCGAACCTACTGCTTAGAAGGCAGTTGCTCTATCCAGTTGAGCTACGGAACCATTTTTTTGGTTAAAACAAGCCACCAAAACCCTTCTTCTGATAGCTTCTCTCTGTTAAAGAAGTTGCCTTTTCAAGCGTCCTTTTCTTTAATGTGGTGCAAATGTAATCAAACGAATTTAAACTGCAAACACCCGCTAAATTTTTTTCTATTTTTTTTTGGATTTAATTTCAGAGTTTCGGTCAATAATCTGATTATCAAATATTTATAGTTTATAAGAAAATTTCATCCAACCATAGAAAATTGTTTAGCGGGGATTAAAAGCACAGGACAATGCAATGATTCTATCAAATTATCATCACTATAATCCCAGCGCTCTTGCAGCTTGCGTTGTAATCCTTCAGACATTACCAATAGGTCTGCATTAAATTTTTTAACGGCAGAGTATATTCTCTCACCCGCAAAACCAACTTCAGATAAAAAAGAATGATCAAGCTTTAATACTTCAGGGTAACACTCCATCAAATAATTAAATTTTTGAATGGCAGCATGCTCCTGTTCTCTCTTTAAGGAGATATTATTTTTCCCCTCAACATCACCATTTACAGAAATTAAACGGTAGGTATACAGCACAATTAACTCACTCTGATACGCCTGAGCTATATCAAGAGCAAAAGAGAATGCCTTAATTGACGACTCAGAGAAGTCAGTAGGATAAATTATACGTTTAAACATGGTTATAGAATCAATATCTCCTAATTTTTCTACTAAAATAAAAAGTAGATTTACCATTGATTATGTGTCTGAGTCAAGGCCTTTACTGATTTTTATCATATTTTTGAATACAATAACCTTAAACAACACCTCCAATCTCGTGAAAAACACCCATAAAGACACTTACAAAGCTATTTTTGAAGCTTGCGAAGAAGGTATAGTAGTAGTTTGTAATAAAGGCATAATTGTAATGGCTAATAAGGCTTCTCACCATTTATTTGGCTATGAAGAGGGTGAACTAATAGGCTTAAGCGTAGACAACCTGGTTCCGCATGGGGGCAGAAGTGAACACGTAAAATACAGAAAAGAATATGAAAAGCACCCTACCCCCAGGCAAATGGGAAAAGGAAGGGACCTTTTGGGGATAAAAAAAAATGGGCAAAGTTTCCCTGTAGAAATAAGTCTTAACCAAGCCGAAATAGATGGTGTAATGCATTCATTGGCTTTCGCAATAGATATAACCGAAAGAAAAAAAATAGAAGAAGCTTTAAAGAAATCAGAAGAGCAGCTTATTATTTATGCAGCCGAGCTAGAAAAACGAGTAAACTTAAGAACCCAAGAGCTGGATCAAACAATACATAAATTAGAAGAGGTCAACGCTGACCTTGAAGAACAAATAGGCATTACAAAAAAAGCTGAAGATGAAGCTCGTATAGCCTTGGGCCGCGAACGCGAACTCAATGAATTGAAATCTAGATTTGTTTCTATGGCATCTCATGAGTTTAGAACACCACTAAGTACCATACTGAGCTCTGCGTCTTTGATAGAACGATACACCGCCCCTGGCACTGAAGAGAAACGCCAACGCCATGTGCAAAAAATAAAATCGTCCATCAGTAACTTAACGGCCATTTTAAATGACTTTTTAAGTTTATCAAAACTAGAAGAAGGCAAGGTAGAGCTTTTAAAATCTCAGATTAACCTACCAGAGCTAATGGCAGATATTATAGATGAGCTTACCCCATTGGCAAAAGAAGGTCAGTTCATTACACTTAATGCCTCTCCAGAGTCTTTTGTAATAGAAAGCGATAGTAAAATCCTAAAAAACATATCGTTTAACCTGATCAGCAATGCAATAAAATACTCTGAACCCAATACAGAAATTAATATTGACCTTAAGAAAGGAAAAGGTTTAATTCACATTTCTGTTACCGACCACGGCATTGGCATACCAGAAGAAGAGCAAAGGCATATGTTCGAAAGATTTTTTAGAGCAAAAAACGCCACCAATATTCAAGGTACTGGCCTTGGCCTCAATATTGTAAAAAAGTATGTAGATATGCTTGAAGGATCTATAGATTTTAATAGTGAACTTAACATTGGTACTACTTTTACCATAACTTTACCGTATTAAATCCATATTGCAAAACTCACAAACAACCAGCTAAATGAAAAAGATATTAATTATTGAAGACAATAATGAAATCAGAGAAAATATAGCCGAAATATTAGAGCTCGATGGCTATCAGGCTTTTGAAGCAGAAAATGGAAAAGTAGGTGTGCAGGTGGCACTTGCCGAAATGCCCGATTTAATTGTTTGTGATATAATGATGCCTGAACTAGATGGATATGGAGTGTTGCACATACTATCGAAAAAGGAGGCTACAGCTGCTATCCCTTTCATATTCTTAACCGCAAAAGCAGAAAAAACAGATATCAGAAAGGGCATGAGCCTTGGTGCCGATGATTATTTAACCAAACCTTTTGAAGACACCGAGCTCCTAGAAGCTATTGAAATAAGATTAAAAAAAGCCAATGCGCTAAAAAAAGATTACAGTGAAAATGCAGAAGGGTTCAATGAGTTTATTAAGGATGTAAAAGATGTACACGATCTTAACCACCTACATACCGACAAAAAACCTCGAACTTATAAAAAGAAGCACGATATATACAGAGAAGGTGAATCTGCCTTAAATCTATTTTATGTGGCTGCAGGCAAGGTAAAAAGTATACGCACTAATGAAGACGGCAAAGAACTCATTACCGGCATTTACACTAAGGGAGATTTTTTTGGATACGAACCCATACTAGAAAATAAAAAGCACCCTGACAGCGCAGAGACAATGGAGGAGTCTGAAATCATCAGTATTCCGAAAGAGGAATTTTTCGATTTAGTGTACAGCAATAGAGAAGTGGCTAAAAAATTCATAGAAATACTCTCTAATAAAGTCTCTGAAAAAGAACAAAAGCTACTTAACCTTGCCTATAATTCAGTAAGACAGAGAACAGCCGAGGCTTTAATAGCCATCAGTGAAAAGTTCAACCCTAACAGCGTGGTTAATTTTGAACTTACCATCTCTCGTGACGATCTGGCCAACATGGTAGGCACCGCTACTGAATCAGTAATAAGAGTTATTTCTGATTTTAAAGAAGAGCAAATACTGAAGACCCAAGGAGGCAAAATAATAATACTAAACCTTGACAAGCTAGCACAAATACAGCGCTGGCATGTGGTTCGCTAAAAAATAAAACATACAATCCAAAGGGGCTATTCTTTTAAAGCCCCTATTCTACATTTTTTAATTTACATCTATGAAGTTGCTTGCTCCCCTACTTCTTCAGCTTATTATTTTTAGCCTTAGTGCACAACACCACCCCAACGTTATTATTGAAAATGAAAGCACATTTAGCATACATGGCCGTTCTAATGTCAACACATTTAGCTGTGAACTTAACCAGCACTTCTCCTCAACCCCCATTAAAGCTACTTACACAGCCTTAGAAAATAAACTATCATTTGACAGTACTTTTATACACCTCAATATATTCAATTTTGATTGCCATAATCAAAAAATGACTAACGACCTGCGTGCAACACTTCAGGCGCAAGACTTTCCATTTATAACCATTGAGCTTTTAACTCTTCAACTCATTCCTTTAAGCCAAGAGGTAACTTGCCACTCTACTGCTAAAGTAAAAATATCACTAGCAGGCGTAGACAAGGAGTATCTTCTAAATTATGAAGCAAAAAAAATGGGGGGAGAAAAAATAATGACAAAAATAAAGGCCCAATTCAATATGAAGGATTTTGAATTAACACCTCCTTCATTATTTATGGGCCTTGTAAAGGTAGATGAGCTGATTACAATTAACCTAGATCTCATCCTTTCAATAGAATAATTAATTAGTAGCTATTTTATTCAACAAGAAAGACCACATTAAACCTCTCCTGAACTATTTACACGTTTAACTTTTAACGCTTTTTTAACTTCCTCTATTACTTCTGGTTGCTGAAGTCTATCGCTATATACCCAGATGAACTTATCAAACTCATGATAATTCAAAACCTCAATACCCAGCGCCCTTCTAACCTCTTCCATTATGTTTTTGAAATACCCATAATTATGGCAGCTCTCCTCTAATGAAAAATCCAAGTACTGTTTAATTAAGCTAATGGTTATAGTGCTATATACAGGGTAAGCATTACTATTGTGCCAATTGCAGTAGTTACTACAGAAGGCTAAAAATTCAGCCTTTGCACTACCTTTATAGAGGCTCATAAGTTGATTCACCGCATCTTCGCCACCATTTCTGAGTGCTTCATCCAAGTTTAATTCTGTGATATCCCATGCCAGATGATGCACATCTGGCATTACAGTTCTCAATGCTTCACTTTCAATCAAGCTAATTTTCAGCATCACCTCAGAGACTTCTTTGTTATCGAAGTGACTTTTGAAGTAGAGACGCTTTACCCTGTCACCGGTAAAGAAACCTTTTTCTTCCTGAAACTTATCTAAATAGGGTTTTATCAATTGCTCTAACATGGCTCTATTATCTTTCTCTGTACACAAAATTGATAGGAAGTACCATTCTTACTTTTACGGGTTTTCCCCTTTGCTTGCCAGGCTTCCAAGGTTCGGCATTTTGCAGTACTCTAACCGCCTCTTCATCACAGCCCATTCCTATACCCTTAAGTACGTTAAAATCGCTGAGTTTACCATCAGAATTAACTACAAACTGAACGAAAATCTTACCCTGTACTTTGGCTCTTAAAGCTTGTGGAGGGTATTTTATGCTTTCATAAATATATTTCATAAAATCAGTCATACCCATGGTTGGCTCTGGCTTTGTCTCTACTATAGTAAAAATCTCTTCGGCCACTTCTTCATCAGGTATATCCTCTAGCTGCAAGTTACTGTTGTCTATCTGCTCTATCACCTCTTCAGTACTTATGTCAATGTCAAAATCAATTTTTATTTCCTCTTTAAGCTCATCTACCTCTTCTACCTCTACAATGTTTGGCTGCTGCACTACTTGTTTGGGAGGTGGTGGAGGTGGCTGCTGAGTAGATGGAATGTCTATCAACTCTTCCATAGGCTCACTTCCTGTAGCTACTTCAAGGGCATCACCGCTATCGTATGTTTTCCATTGAAACACTGCTATTGCAAGCCCCATACTCATACAGAGACCAATGGTAAAAAATAAAAACTTCAAAGATTTACCTTGTTGGTATTTCTCTCTTTTTATTGCCATTAAATCATCTATCAACTTCGCTTGTTCACCGGCTCTTCTCTGTGCATCTTCGCTGGCGGCCTTATAATATTGACCGATGGCACTTTTTATGGTTTTTTCCGCGACTAACATGATCGTAATTGTTTGTGATTGATACCCGAAGTTGATTATTAATACTTACAAAAAACATGACCTTTCAACACCTGAGAATGTGATCTACATCAGGTATTATAAGCTGACAAATATCAATTTCGGAGGTGACGGACATCAGCCATTTTTTATATTTCTATAGGTAGATTGCATTAAGCAAACGAAGCTTACCAGCTTCAAAAAAAATTTGTTTAATCACCTAAATAACATATTATAGCCATGGAAAAGCAACGCAAAATACTCATCCCCATAGACTTTACAGAAGCCAGTAGAAATGCGGTAAACTATGCCAAATTTATATTTAGAGGAGAACCTGCAAACCTCATCTTAGCTTATGTAAAAGAAGACCACTCTAAATCTGATGGAGAAATAGAAAATGAATTTAAAGAGTTCATTAAAACTGTAGCCAATAATATCGCGCACTTCGAGTTTCATATTTATAATGGCGATACAGTAAAACAGCTCACTCAAACTGCCGAAGAGCATCAGGCAGACTTAGTGATAATGGGCTTGAAAGACAACTTCAATGCTGATGAAACTTCTATATCTCAATTACTATTAAAAGCATTTGACTGCCCGGTAATAGCTGTTCCTGAAAAATATAAGGATCATCAGCTACACCATATCGCCTACGCTAATGATTTTAAAGAAATAAAAATGTCTAGCGTATATAAAACATTGATGGATATAGCTTTAAAATTTGGGGCGCGAATGTCAATATTTCACATCAATAGAGAGAAAAAACCTGTATTGGTAGACAACTCTGAAAGTACCTTGGAGTATTTCTTAGAGCACGTTGACCATGACTATGTGGCTATAAATGATAAAGATTTAGTCACTGCCGTGGAGTCATTCACCCAAGAAGAAAACGCAGACCTGCTAGTAACACTAAGCAGAGACCACGGTGACAATAAGATGACATCAGAAGGCCAGTTAATTTACAAACTAGTAGAAACTGTAAAAATACCGATGTTCATCTTGTGCTAGACACATAAAATAAGATTGTTTCATTTCATCTTAATTGTTCTTTTTTTGGCTTGCAATTCTCGGCCCACGCCTATGGAGTACGCTCATCACACTCTACTGGCGTGGGCCTTTTTTCTAAACTTATTATAATGTATACCTGACCTAAAATTAACCCCAAACCCCATGAAACCACTACACCACTACACTATAGCACTAATGCTAATAACCTCTTCGCACATTCTATATGCTCAAACTTTCAGGCATTATTTAGACACCACAAAACAGCACTATATAGGCATTAAAGGATCTGCCCAGCTATGGATGAGAGCCACACAACTCAACCCGGGCACCATAATTAATGGCACCGAAAAAGATTATCATTACGACATTTCAGTTAGAAGATTACGATTTCAAATTTATGGACAAATAACGGATCGTTTAAGTTTTGTTGTACAGGCAGGTCAAAACAACATGAACTTCAACACTAGAGAATCTAATCTAAAGCTGCTAGATGTTTACGCTTGCTATTCTCTCACTAAAGCCATAAACATAGGCGTAGGCAAAAGTGCATGGGTTGGCCTCTCGCGCTATGCTTCACCAGCTACAAGCAGCCAACTCAGCTCCGATATTAGCTACAATGCCCTTCCGCTAATTAATATATATGATGATATGATGCGCAGACCCAGCCTCTTCTTATATGGAAAAACAAACAAAATTGACTATAGAGCAGTGCTCGCCACCCCCTACAACACCAATAGTGAGTTAAACATTAGCTCTACCAAGGCCAACCCGGCCATGCATTACTCTTCCGTGCAGCTATCCAGTTATATTAAGTTTCAATTCAGAGACACCGAAGCTCAAAAATCAGCCTTTGCGCCAGCCACCTACGGTCATAATAAAAATATTTTTAATATAGGCATTGGCGAATTATACCAAAACAAAGCCATGTGCATACTATCGGGCACAGATACCCTTTACAAATCTATCCACATGGAAGCCTTGGATGTTTTTGGTCACATGCCACTAACCAGCAAATCTTCTATTACCTTCTACGCTGCATACATCCACTCCCACCTTGGCAAAGGTTATATAAGAAATATTGGGGCCAATGCGGTATCAGCTTCATATAATGAAAACGTAGCTTTTAATGGAGCGGGAAACAGGTACCCTGCTGCCGGCTCAGGTGAAATTATAGAAGCTCAACTAGGTATTTTAAAAACTATCAATCAACACAGCTACCAGCCATCCATTTCAATACAATATGCCGACTATGATGCATTGAATTCCTCTTCCTTGTTTTACGACTTTTCACTAAATACATACCTACCCGATGGCCACAGCAAAATAACCTTTGGCTACCAAAACAGGCCTGTTTTTTATGAAAAGGAAAAGGAAATAACAGCAGAAAAACGCAGAGGATTACTACTCATACAGTATCAAATAAAGCTAGGTTAAGAAACTGATCTAACTCATATAAAATACCAGCATTCATCATACCACAGAGCCATAAAAAGGTGGATATTCAAACCAATAACAAAAAGCACTAAAATCATGAAACGATCAAATCTAGAATCAATATTCAATGGCCTGGCAGACTTAGGACTTGCCAATGCTAAGGGTGTAGTTTGGAACCTTACTCCTGCTGAGCTTATTTCTGAGGCCGTGAAAAATGGTGAAGGTGTGCTTACCAGCACAGGTGCGCTTATGTGTGACACTGGTAAATTTACCGGCAGATCACCCAAAGACAGATACATTGTTAAAGATGATATTACCAGCGATAAAGTATGGTGGGGAGACATCAACATCCCATTTGATCCCGTTAAATTCGACCTCCTTTTCGATAAAGTAATTGCAAGCCTAGGACACACTAAGCTTTTCGTTAGAGATGCTTATGCTGGCGCTGACAAAGACTACAGACTTAAAGTTAGAGTTATTGATACACAAGCATGGCACAACCTGTTCTGCTACAACATGTTCATTAGACCTGAAAAAGAAGAACTAGAAAACTTTGAGCCTGACTTTACCATAGTGGCCGTGCCAGAGTTTAAAGCAAACCCTGCCATTGATGGCACCAGAGCTGAAAACTTCGCGATCATTAACTTCAAAAGAAAAATAATATTAGTAGGTGGCACTGGATACACCGGTGAATCTAAAAAAGGAATATTCAGCGTACTTAACTTCCTTTTGCCTGAGAAAAAACACGTACTTTCTATGCACTGTAGTGCTAATACAGGCAAAGAGGATGACACTGCCATATTCTTCGGCCTTTCTGGTACAGGAAAAACAACCTTATCTGCAGACCCTGAAAGATTCCTGATCGGTGATGACGAGCACGGATGGTCTGCCAACGGTGTATTCAACTTCGAAGGCGGGTGTTACGCAAAAGTAATTGACCTTAAAAGAGAGTCTGAACCCCAAATTTACGATGCCATCAAGTTCGGATCTTTACTTGAAAACACAAGGTTTATACCCGGAACCAGCGTGGTAGACTTCAGCAATAAACAAGTAACTGAAAACACCAGGGTTTCTTACCCCATAGATTACATCAGTGGTGCTAAAAAACCATCTACAGGTAAACATCCAAAAAATATTTTCTTCCTTACCTGCGATGCTTACGGGGTACTACCTCCTATCAGCAAACTTACGGTAGGCCAAGCCATGTACCACTTCATTTCTGGCTACACCGCCAAAGTAGCTGGTACTGAAGCTGGAGTGACAGAACCTGCAAGCGTATTCTCTGCTTGTTTCGGAGCTCCCTTCATGCCACTGCACCCTACCAAATACGCTGAGCTGCTAGGTGAAAAAATTAAAGAACACGAGGTGAACATTTGGTTAGTGAACACAGGATGGTCTGCAGGACCTTACGGTGAAGGAAGCAGACTGCCCCTTAAACACACCAGAAGAATGATTTCTGCGGCACTCAATGGAGAACTGGATAACGTAACTTTTGACGAACAACCTATATTCGGTCTTAGGTTCCCTATACAATGCCCTGGCGTTCCTCCTGAAATTCTCAACCCTAGAAATACTTGGGCCGACAAAGACAAATACGACCTTAAAGCTCAAAAATTGGCTGATGACTTTGTCAAAAACTTTAAAAACTACGAAGAATACGCTAATGAGGAGATTTTGTCTGGTGCTCCTGCAATGGACATTGCCTAACTATCGGGCTAACTGTGGTGATTAGATGAGTCCCTGGGATAATATCCCGGGGATTTCTTTTTTTTAAAAAAAGAGCCCTCTGGGTTTAATAATTATAAAATACCCTGCCATTAAGTTCTAAAAAATAAATTTATATCATAATTTTACATTATTTTTTAACTAAAAGCTGAAATAAACATTGAATTACAAATTTTTAAACATCAGCAATAACATGAGAATAAAGACCATTTTAATGGTTTTTATCATGTCCATAAGTTTATCTTCCTGCTTTGATATTATAGAAGAAGTTACAGTAAATCATGATGGAACTGGCTCCATGGTTATGACAGTTAACCTGAGCCAAAGTAAAACTAAGCTAGCCTCTATAATACTAATGGATAGTGTTAATGGTCATAAAATCCCGCACAGAGAGGACATTACCAAAGCCATTGATGATGCCGTTATTTTTTTAAAAGAGAAAGAGGGGCTTACCAATGTTAAGAAGAGAATAGATTTTGATAATTACATATTTAGTATCAGTTGCGATTTCAAGTCAATAGAAAACATTAACTCTCTAACTGACGAGCTAAATGGCAGAATTAAGATCAAACCTATTCAAAACAAATTCTCTTACAACAGCTCTGAGCGAAAATTTAACAGAGAACACACCTATAATGCTAAAGCGAAAGAGGAGTTTGACAAACTAAACAAAAAAGATCAAGATATTTTTAATGAAGCCACCTACACTTCAATCTATAGGTTTGAAGACGATATCGTTAGTGCTTCAAACAAACAATCAAAAATATCTAAATCTAAAAAAGCTTTAATGCAAAAAATACCCGCAAAAGAATTGATTTATGGGCAAACGGATTTAAACAACACAATTATTTTAAAATAAAGGCGCTGACATTTTTATAATTATACCAAATGAAACAACTTTTTTATATACTATTAATTTTATGCAGCTTGTCTCAAGTAAGAGCACAAGACATGAGTACTTATGTACCTAAAGATGCACAAGTAGTGGCCACGTTTGATGGCAGTCAATTTTTCACAGATGATGCTCTGTCGGCAATCAAAGATATTCCTGCATTCAGCGAAATGCTAGAGTCTATATCTAAAAAAACTAACGCTGAAATCACTTCTTTAGAAAAAATAGGGATAGACCTAAAAGGCAAAGCGGCCTTTTATCAACACTATACTGACAGCATTAGTTACTCTCAGTTTTTTATTCCTTTAAAAGATGCTGCCACCCTAAAAGAGGTAATGACGGCAGCAAAAATGGAAATAGAAACCATTAATAACGATACCTATATTATTAAAAATGAGGATGAGTTCTCATGTGCCTGGAACAATTCAGTACTTATTTTAATAAAAGGAACCCCTACACTCAGCTACTTCGATGACTACGATTATGGAGATACTGAAGACGCGGAAGAAGAGGAAGAAAAAACAGAAGTAGAAATTGGTGAAGAAGTAAACTACAACACCAAACCATATATAATTGAATATAGCTTACAGCTTTATGTTAATAATTATATTCAATTTGCCGAAAGCGTTAAAGAGGCAATAGAAAATCCTTCGGAGGAAACATTACAGCAAATGGATGATGATGCTGACCGAGTAAAATTATACATTGCTGAATTATCACCCATTTACCCTTCTGATGCTATAAAACTAGATAATTTTATTGCTAACAAGAATTACTACCTGCAAAAAAACCTAGCTGAAGTCAATGATGAAGATTTCGTTGCTCATGCTAATGAACTGATCAATGCTCTTACGCTACACAGCGAAGACTTAGAGGTAAAAAGCGACATTGTATTTGATGCAGAAACGCCTACTTATCCACTAGAAAAAATTAATGCTTTGATCGCTACCTGGTCTTCCGAAAGAATTAAAACCTTATTTGTAAAACCATCACAAAACATTAATGCAAATGCTGAATATAAATCGCAATCAAAAGGCGCTCCTGCGATCAACTTCTGGGGTAATAATATAGGAGAATTAGCTTACCTGCTAATATCTAAAAACATGCCTTCTCCTATGTATGGCACTCCTAAAATAACCCCTGAGTTACTTGAAGAGTACAAGTCATTTTCTGCAAATGTATTCTTAGAAAATAAAAGTATGAGAATAACATCTGCAGTAGAAATATCTGAAGATCAAGCTGATTTATACAGAGGTATGACCAAGCATAAGGTAAACAATAAGTTATTTAAATATGTAAATGAAAATAACCTATTGGGGTATATAAGTTATAATGTAGACACAAAGAGCTTTTTAGAGGCATACCCAGAAATTATCGAGTCAAAATACATTGGTATGCTAGATCAAAAGTATGCTGAGGAAATTAAGTTAGGTATTGAAACTTTTAAATTGCTGCTAGATGAAGAAGCCGTAGCAGAAATTTTGCCTGGAGATATGCTTTTTATTCTTGAAGGTTTGGAGGAAACAGAAGTGACCTACATGGACTATGAATATGATGAAGAGTTTAACTACAAAACAGTAGAAAAAACAAAGACCGAAAACCTGCCTAAGTTTCTGTGGATGGTTTCTACAAAAGACAACAACTTCACTCAAAAATTAACGCAATACTTAAACAACAAAAGCTTGCTATTAGCTGAAGAAGGCTTTTTCCAACTCAACGAATCTCTCAAATCGCCAATACCATTGTTCTTCAGCATTCATAAAGACATCCTTTTCATCTCTACTTCCAAGGAAGAAATGAAAAGTATTGTAAATAATAATTTCAAAGCCAAAATATCTGGCAGTAAGAAAAAAGACATTAAGAAAAGTACTTTGTCTATGTTTATAGATGTGCCTGCCACTATTAAGAGTGTGCCATCAAAAACAATGCTTGGCGTTACAAACAATGAAAATCTTGAGTATATTACCTCCAATTCATCAAACATAAAATTGAATAGCTATAAGATGAAGGGTAACACTTTAAAAGGTGAGTTGGTTATGGATGTACCTGATGGACATAGCAGCGCTATCGCGTATTTCATTAACATGTTAAATAATCTGGCGAAAAAGTAATAGATGAAAAAATTCTTTAAAATAGCAGCAGTATTAGTAGTACTGCTGCTTCTTTCTTTATGGGCTTTATTGCAATACCGACAGTACGTTTCGTATAACGCACACGTACCTCCAAATGCTACCTGTGTTATTAAGGTTAGTGTAGACAAAATTTTGCAAAAAATAGCACTCAATACACTAAGCAACCCAAGCTATTACTTAAGCTCAGCCACTGATAGCGATGAGGATGATGAAGACTCAGACAAAGAAGATAAAGGAATTTCATTACCTGCTAATATTTTCATTTATAGCCTCCCTAACAATAACTCTACATGGTATACATCGCTTCAAATTGAAGACAGCGCCCAAGCACACGCCTACATTACCAAAAAGTTAAAGCTAAACGTATTTAAAAAAGATCAAGGTTATACCTACCTCTCCAACAATAAACACACGCTACAAGCAACTTATAACGATGACAAAATCACCTTTGCAATATCTACAAACCGTAAAGATGTGAGCAAGCAACTAGCCTTATTACTAGAAGAAAACAAAGAAATAAAAACACACGAAAAGGCTTATGAATACCTAAAAAGCGAAAAAAATGGTATCAACGTCTGGTCTCGCAACCAAACCGGCAGTATCAATTTCAATAATGGATCCATAGCATTTTTTCTTACTGGCGTAGTGCCCGATTTCATAGAAATACCTAAAGTAAATAAATCAGCTAAAGCAGAAAATTCATCTTTCGCTTACCTCAACATCAATTTCAAACCTCACCAGTTTGGAGATATCACATGGGGCAACAAAAACATCGACCTAGATAAACTGGCTCAATATCAAGAAGGGCTAATAAATATAAGCATAAATGGCACTACCATTCAAAACGACACTATTATCACCTACGAATTTAATGATGACTTCGAAAAGGTAGAGACTCTCACCACAAAACAAGATACAGTACCGGTTTTAGACGTTTACATAGAAGGCAACACTGATAAAATGACCAACTACCTAAAACAATCAGGTATAATTACTAGCAACACTTTAAAAAAAGAGGTGCTACCACTTTATCAGCTAAATTATAATTACAACAATGACTTGCTTCACTTTTACAACAAAAATGAAGCACTGACACCCCCTACCTCGTCAGACTACTTTACTGAATTAAACATTAACGTTAGCGAACTCGCAGAAAATAACATTATTCCTAAAACTGAGGTGACTAAAACTATCAACACCTTATATTTCAATGGCATCAACAATGACCGAAACAGATTCCAAATTAAAGGTGAAATAAAATTTAATAATACAGACATCAATACCATCACTCAATTATTCGAAATGTTAAATTAATTAAATACAGCACCACACGAGCATCTCCAATTATTTAAATAAACCTATTGACAGCCAGCATTTAATAGATTTACTTAATAATTACTGACTATTATCATGTTTCAACCCTTAATTGGTCATGTTTTTTGGTAAAGAAAAGAGCGTACTTTAAGTAACAATTAAACGAAACCTCTAATACCATGAAACGATCAAATCTAGAATCAATATTCAATGGCCTGGCAGACTTAGGACTTGCCAATGCTAAGGGTGTAGTTTGGAACCTTACTCCTGCTGAGCTTATTTCTGAGGCCGTGAAAAATGGTGAAGGTGTGCTTACCAGCACAGGTGCGCTTATGTGTGACACTGGTAAATTTACCGGCAGATCACCCAAAGACAGATACATTGTTAAAGATGATATTACCAGCGATAAAGTATGGTGGGGGGACATCAACATCCCATTTGATCCCGTTAAATTTGACCTCCTTTTCGATAAAGTAATTGCAAGCCTTGGACACACTAAGCTTTTCGTTAGAGATGCTTATGCTGGCGCTGACAAAGACTACAGACTTAAAGTTAGAGTTATTGACACACAAGCATGGCACAACCTGTTCTGCTACAACATGTTCATTAGACCTGAAAAAGAAGAACTAGAAAACTTTGAGCCTGACTTTACCATAGTGGCAGTGCCAGAGTTTAAAGCAAACCCTGCCATTGATGGCACCAGAGCTGAAAACTTCGCGATCATTAACTTCAAAAGAAAAATAATATTAGTAGGTGGCACTGGATACACCGGTGAATCTAAAAAAGGAATATTCAGCGTACTTAACTTCCTTTTGCCTGAGAAAAAACACGTACTTTCTATGCACTGTAGTGCTAATACCGGCAAAGAGGATGACACTGCCATATTCTTCGGCCTTTCTGGTACAGGAAAAACAACCTTATCTGCAGACCCTGAAAGATTCCTGATCGGTGATGACGAGCACGGATGGTCTGCCAACGGTGTATTCAACTTCGAAGGCGGGTGTTACGCAAAAGTAATTGACCTTAAAAGAGAGTCTGAACCCCAAATTTACGATGCCATCAAGTTCGGATCTTTACTTGAAAACACAAGGTTTATACCCGGAACCAGCGTGGTAGACTTCAGCAACAAACAAGTAACTGAAAACACCAGGGTTTCTTACCCAATAGATTACATCAGTGGTGCTAAAAAACCATCTACAGGTAAACATCCAAAAAATATTTTCTTCCTTACCTGCGATGCTTACGGGGTACTACCTCCTATCAGCAAACTTACGGTAGGCCAAGCCATGTACCACTTCATTTCTGGCTACACCGCCAAAGTAGCTGGTACTGAAGCTGGAGTGACAGAACCTGCAAGTGTATTCTCTGCTTGTTTCGGAGCTCCTTTCATGCCACTGCACCCTACCAAATATGCTGAGCTGCTAGGTGAAAAAATTAAAGAACACGAGGTGAACATTTGGTTAGTGAACACAGGATGGTCTGCAGGACCTTACGGTGAAGGAAGCAGACTACCGCTTAAACACACCAGAAGAATGATTTCTGCGGCACTCAATGGAGAACTGGATAACGTAACTTTTGACGAACAACCTATATTCGGTCTTAGGTTCCCTATACAATGCCCTGGCGTTCCTCCTGAAATTCTCAACCCTAGAAATACTTGGGCCGACAAAGACAAATACGACCTTAAAGCTCAAAAATTGGCTGACGATTTTGTCAAAAACTTTAAAAACTACGAAGAATACGCTAATGAGGAGATTTTGTCTGGTGCTCCTCAACTTGATCACGCCTAAAACCTACCAGACAGACTGTGGTGATTAGATAAATCCCCGGGCTTCATGCTCCCGGGGATTTTTTCTTGCTACATGAGACCCCCACTCCACCATAACATCGCCCCTTCTTACACCTAAGGTATCATATTCAAATACTATGGATAATTAATGGTCTGTGATAGAATATAGATTTAATTCAACACACTTCGCTAGACTAAAACCTATGTACCCTCTCAAATTGGAAAGAGTTATAATTTATTCATACGCCCCAAAGCCTTACTAGATTTTACCTGTGTATGGAATTTAACTAACTGCCTGCGGGGCTATATTTTATAAAATTAACCCCAGCTGCTGAAAGCACATCATAGAAAGTAATTAGGCAATAAGCGCCAGTAGCACATAAAACATTGCTTATATTTGCTTCACAAGAATAACTTAGAATACCGCAAAACCAACACCGAGCAGTATTTTATTTTTATTTTTATTAAAATAACATTAATTTAATATATAAATCAGCCCAAACCCGATGGAATCTACTGTAGAGAAATTTTACGAGGCTTTTAATAATCTTGATCCCGAAGGAATGATTTCCTGTTACCACCCCAACATTGAATTCGAAGATCCTGCCTTTGGCAAACTCAAAGGACAGCAAGTGGGAAATATGTGGAGAATGCTTTGCGAATCGCAAAAAGGACAGGATTTTAAAGTTACTCACTCCAACGTTAAAGCTAATGGTAACACAGGAAGTGCTCACTGGGAAGCATTTTATACATTTTCCAGAACTGGAAAAAGAGTTCACAACATTATTGAAGCCAGCTTTATTTTCGAAGACGGAAAAATCATAAAACACACTGATACATTTAATCTATACCGATGGTCCAAACAAGCTTTAGGCTTTTCTGGTTATACCCTCGGCTGGACCAAAATGTTTAAAAAGAAACTCAATGCACAGGCCAACGCAGGCTTGCAAAAATATATTCAGAACAGAAATTAACCTCAAAGCGTGAGGTAGATCTTCATTGATTCTTCGCCCTTTGATCATTTGATAACCATTAAACTCTAACCTCATGAATACTGTAGAAGCGTCTCAAAGACTACACCTCGACTCCACCAACGAAGATATCAATGCTCTAATAGAACTAGATAATTATCAAGAGTATGAAGAGTTTCACTTCTTCTGGAAAAACGAATCTCCTTTTTCGCAATGGTACAAGAGAAGTTTTCATGCTATGGGGTTAGACTTTACAAGTGCCGAGCAGTACATGATGTATAATAAAGCACTGCTATTTGAAGACTATGACATTGCTGCCAAAATACTTTCTACCAATAATGTAAAAAAGCAAAAAGAGCTTGGCAGACAAGTACAAAACTTTGACTTAGATGTGTGGCAAGAAAATGCCAAAAGAATAGTTTACGAAGGTAATTACTACAAATTCAGTCAAAACTTAGACCTAAAGTCCGATTTACTTAAAACTGATGGTAAATTATTAGTAGAAGCATCTCCTAATGATGAAATTTGGGGTGTAGGACTGGCAGAAGACAATCCACTAATAGAACACAAAGCCAACTGGCAGGGCACTAACTGGCTCGGCTGCATACTTACACAGCTGAGAGAAGACTTAGTAATTACAAACTGGCCTGAAAATATAATTAACAGCTAAGAAATCAGTTATATAAAATAAAAAATTGAGAAAAAAACATCTTACCATTATTATACTAGCCCTCATCATCATCGGGGGCTTTTTTATTCCTCAGCACCTTACTAACCCTGTAAGTGGAGCCACCACCAAAGACTATCATCCAGAATCTTTTTGGTACTACCCATGGGGTAAATCCGTTACACATAAGGGGATAGACATATTTGCGCAAGCCAATACCTCTATTAAATCTTCAACAAAAGGCATAGTTCTTTATACTGGAGAAATAAAAATGGGTGGCAATATAGTAGTTATACTTGGCCCAAAATGGCGAATACATTACTACGCCCATCTAAATGAAATTTCTACCTCCACTGGCAGCTTTGTAAATCATAAGTCCATAATTGGAAGTGTTGGTAACACGGGCAATGCCAAAGGTAAGCCTGCGCACCTTCACTATTCAATTACAACGCTAGTTCCATATATTTGGCGTGTAGACACTGACAAACAAGGTTGGAAAAAGATGTTCTATCTTAATCCAATCACATATTTTGGCCAAAATAAAACCTCATGAAATATCTTATACTTTCTTTTCTATTGATCATATCTGCTATTGGTTATGCTCAAAAAATTACAGGCACATGGAACGGGATTATAGAAATCCCCTCTATGCCACTGAAATTTGTATTACATGTAGACCAACAAAATGGTGGACTAACTGCTAAAGCTGATAGTCCCATGCAGAATGTATATGATATACCTGTAGATATAGTACGGTTTAATGATAGTAAACTGTATTTTGAAATTAATCAATTGATGGTAAATTACTCCGGCACTATGAGCGGTGATAGCACTATCAATGGTACTTTTACACAGGCCGGGCAAAGTTTCAAACTTAACTTCAGCCAAAAAGGGTTTGATAGCTTCGTGCAGCCCAAGCCTCAAGAGCCTGTTGCACCTTTTCCCTACCATGCTGAAGACATCACTTTTCATAACTCTGAAGACAACATTGATTTAGCAGGAACATTCACCTACCCCAAAAATGGGAACAACTTCCCTGCAGTAATCCTTATCAGTGGCAGTGGTCAGCAAGATAGAGACGAATTAATACTTGGTCATAAACCATTTTTAGTATTAGCTAACCATCTCACTAATTTAGGCATAGCTGTATTACGGTTTGATGACAGAGGCACAGGAAAATCCACCGGAAATTTCGACATTTCTACTACACAGGACTTTACTAAAGATGTGAAAGCAGCCATAAACTATTTAAAAACAAGAAAAGAAGTAAAGAAGAATAACATAGGCCTATTAGGGCATAGCGAGGGAGGCATTGTGGCTTCTATGGTAGCTGCTGCTGTGCCAGAATCTGTAGATTTTGTAGTGCTTATGGCCAGCCCAGGGGTAGCAGGAGACGAAATTTTAGTGAGCCAAACCGAAGCAATAGCCAAAGCCAATGGGGCAACCGAGAGTATGATTAAAAGTCAGTTAGAAATCAGCAGTAAGGCTTTTGAGATTGTAAAAGAAAACAATAAGCAAAAGAAGATTTACTCCAAACTTGAGAGTTACTTTAAAGAGGTAGCAGAACAGAAGCCGGATTTTATAAAGGCTAATGGCCTTAACAAAGAAAGTTACGCTACCAAACAAGCTAGTGCTTTAAGTTCGCCTTGGATGGTCTACTTCATAAAATACAACCCAAAAGAAGCATTAGTAAATGTGAAATGTCCTGTATTGGTTTTGAACGGAGCAGAAGACATGCAAGTACTGGCCAAAATGAATACAGAGGCCATTGAAAAAGCTTTAAAAAGCAGCGGAAATAAAAAAGTAAAGGTAGAAGTGTTCCCTCATCTTAACCATTTATTTCAAGAGTGTGAAACTTGCACCCCAGCAGAATATGGAACAATTCAACAAACTGTAAACCCGCTAGTTTTGAATACCATTTCCACTTGGATCCGCCAAACCACTGAAAGCAAATAGCAAAATGTGCTATAATGGATTAAGAAGCTATTTTACCGATATATTTATGCAAATAAAAAGGGAGTCTACCGACTCCCTTTTTATTTTATTAATCAACCTAAACCTCGAATCATCATTTAGAAACCAATTACAGCTTCTACATTAAATCCGTTGAATTTACCTGATTCATATTTAGTGCCATTCCAGCCGGCATCGTCATACTCTTGATTTACGTACTCTATTTTCGCCATCACATTTTTGGTTAAAAACCAACCTCCACCAACGTTAAATCTATTTATTGTCTGTGTTGGAGCACCGTCTACCATCTCCCCTGTTACAGTATTGTATCTACCTCCTACATAAAAGTTCTCTTCCGCACCAAATCTGTATAGTACTTCACCTGCCAACTGAGTAAAAGAACCTCCGTTATCAGCAGCATCACTGGCTAATTCGTAAATCCCAAAGAATTCAAGGCCTTTATACTTTACAAAAGGATTGACCTGTATAGCTGTCAACTCACTAAAGCCAGGGTTAAATCTACCATCAAAGTCAGATCCTCCTAATACTTCACTGTGCATTACATAATAATATCTAGCTCCTCCACGGTCACCTCCATATAGGTAAGCACCAGTTGTTGTTCCATGGTTCATGTACCAAGACCCTGTTAATCTTAATCTTAAATCGTCATTCAGTTGATTATCATAGCCTAGTTTACCAAAAAATGATATTTTATTATCGCTAGCATCGTTTACTACTACATTTTGGTTGAGCTTACCATTAGTAATCCCTATCACCCCTAACCAACCATTTTTCTGTAAGGTAACTTCACCAAAGGCTTCTGTTGAAAAGGCATCCATTATGTAGTTACCTACAAAAGGGTTATAAATTGCTCTGGCATTATCTGATCTTCTAAAATGCGCATCACCATAATTGAATTCATCAAGTCCAATGCGGATAGTAGTAAATTTCATTAGCCCTTCTAAGAAGCCAGGTTTAATAAAGTCTAATTTATCGAACTGAATATGTCCACCTTTCACCCAAGACTCTTCGTGGTGTCTTGCAGAAAGATAAGTGCGTAAGTGCATTTTCACACCATCTGCTAATTGTACATCTACATTCAAATTGGCTGATGGCAAGTTAAAGTTAGTCCCCAGCTCTACCAATGAGTCGCCTGCATTCTCTTGATCCAATGCCTGAAACTGCATAGCAAAATCACCTCCCACTCTCACTTTGAGTCCTTGATATTGTACAGTATCTTCTTTTGAAGTTTCAAATACGTTCAGCCCATCTCTACCCGCAGGTCTTTCAAACTGTAAATTACGATTTTGAGGTGTTTGCTGAGCTTGTGCCACGCCTGCCAAACCTATGAAGGCGGCACCTAAAATTAATTTTATAGAAGTTTTCATCGTGTTGTACTGTTAAAAATGGTTATTTAGAATAGGTTACATTGAAGTTAATAGTAATTTCATCTCCGGTTTTGAGCGTTCCCATAAAGAGGGTTGGGGGCTCCACTTTAAAATCTGACATTTTAAAGGTGATAGATCCTTTGAATGAAATGCTGTTGCTACTGGTAGTTGCTGTTACGGGCATATTAATGCTTTTGCTGTGCCCAGCAATAGTTAGCTTGCCAGATGTAGATAAGGTATAAGCGCTACCGCTTCCCTTTACTTGCTCTGCTTTAACCAATGTATAGGTGATGTTTGCGTATTCATCACTTTTCAATGCTTTATAGGCGTTATTGTCCATCGCATCTTTATCACTCTTCAGCCCCTCAGTGGCCGCTGAAAAGTTTAGTGATGCAATATCTAACTTATCACCACCTATTTCTACTGAGGCTTTACCTGTTAGCTTCTCAGCCTTCAATTCCCAATCGTGCAAGGTAGAGGTACCGGTCACTTCAAGCTCTGAAGCTTTGTTGTTAACGGTGTATTGAGATTGTGCTGTAGCAACAACAGCCATAGCAACTAAAAAAATTGTAATGTAAGTTCTGCGTATCATTGTGCTAGTGTTTTGTTAATACAATGATACTCTGAAACTAAAGCATAGAATATGACCTAAGTCAGCAGAAAACATGATTAAAGACGGCAATAATCTTGGCTGAGTGCAAAAAAAAGAAGGATGGAAAGTGCGCCTCTTTTGGCTCCACTAATCCACCCTCTCTACACTAGTTAACGGAATAATTCTTTATCTATACAAGCGCATGAAATCTTTCAAATGCTTCTCTTTCAAGTGACTCTCTATGATCGGGATGCGAAATAGAAATGAGTGCATGAGCGCGCTGTTTGAGGTTTTTACCAAATAAATCTACCACCCCATACTCTGTAGCCACATAGTGAACGTGAGCTCTGGTAGTGGTTACCCCTGCTCCTTCTTTAAGGTAAGGCACTATTTTAGAAATGCCCTTATTAGTAATAGAAGGCATGGCAAATATGGCTTTACCCCCTGGAGATAATGATGCTCCTCTGATAAAATCCATTTGCCCACCAACACCAGAATATTGGAATTTTCCTATTGTATCGGCACAGATCTGTCCACACAAATCAATTTCTATGGCACTGTTTATGGCCGTAACTTTTGGGTTTCTTCTAATGATAGAAGTATCATTGGTATAGGCCGCTTCTTTCATATCTACCAATGGGTTATCATCCATAAAGTCATACAGCTTTTGAGAGCCCACAGCAAAGCAGCTCACTATTTTCCCTGGCTTCACCTTCTTCTCCTCTCCAGTAATTACTCCTGCCTCTATTAGCGGTAAAACACCATCGGAGAACATCTCTGTATGAATACCCAGCCTTCTATGATCTTTTAAGTTAGCCAATACCACGTTGGGTATACCACCTATCCCCATTTGTAAGGTAGCTCCATCTTCAACCAAACCAGCCACGTGGCGCCCTATGCGCTCTTCTATCTCTGTTGGAGTTTTTATATGCGAACTATAAATAGGCACTTCGGCCTCTATAGCATAATTTATCTTACTCACGTGGATGATACCATCACCGTGCGTGCGCGGCACCCTTGGGTTAACCTGTGCAATAACCATTTTTGCAGTTTCTAATGCGGGTATTACTACATCCACAGAAGTACCCAAAGAGCAGTATCCGTGCCTGTCGGGAGGCGAAACTTGAATAATAGCGGCATCGAGAGGTAAAATATTTCTTCTGAATAATAAATGTACCTCACTTAAAAAAATGGGAATATAATCGCCATGTCCTGAATTAATAGCTTCACGAACATTTTTACCTACAAAACAACTGTTGATTTTAAAAGCTTCGCGATAAGGCTCTACACTGTATAATGCCTCTCCTTCAGTGTGCATGTGTATTACCTCTACATCTTCAAGCTCTTTATATCTATTACATAAGGCATCTACCAGCACCGTTGGGGTCATGGCTGCACCTTGAATCAAAATTCTATTGCCCGATTTTATATCCTTAACTGCTTCCTCTGCACTTACAATTTTTAATGTATTATTCATCAGTGACATCAATTTTGGTTATACTTAACATAAAGTCATCAGCATATGCTGCTATTGCATGTGCTTTTAATTAGTACAAATGTATTAGCTAAGCGCTTACCAGAACATGACCTGAATCAGTCAGCAACCTGAAAACGGTCATAATTTCAACGAGAGGTCATATTCAAAAATAAAATTACCTACTGATAGTTAGATATTTACCTACATTTAGTAGTGAGCATATAATAGGCATGGGCAAAAAAAAGGCCTTAATTAACTTAAGGCCTTCGCAATTTCTTTTACGCACAATAGAATTATCCTTTCCATTTCTTCAAATATTGCTTATCGGTAACCTTCTCATTTTTTAGAGAAACTTCTATCACTCCATTTTTACCTTTCTCACCATAAGTATCAAAGGCATCATCTCCGGTAATTATACTTATGGCATCAATGTCGTTGAGGTTAATTTGCTGTAAGGCCTTTCCTGTTAATTCGGTATCTTCATAAGCCACACCCTCAATAAAGTAGATGTAAAGAGGTTGATTTTCATCTGTAACATCGCCTATAAAAAGATTAGCGTTTAACATCTCAGATTGCCTCACATCTTGTCTCAAAGTGGTAGTATCTACCTGAGCCAATGTATAATTACAAACAAATAGACAAGCACATAACACTAGGTACTTCATTATTATAAAGGTTTGTTAAATTTATATTCTAATAACTCCATTTTCATCATAAGGTTTCTATATCTCCTCATTAAATATGAAACTGAATTTCAATTGTTTAAAGTATATCTTCCCTCATCAGAAACCTAATTATAAGCAAAAACTTAGTCTTTAAATATTAATTCACACGAATTACTGTATTTCAGTTAACTCTTTGCCATAAAACATACAGCAATCATCAATAATTAAGTAGGCTTTTCGTCATCCTGTTTTTTCGAATTCATTCTTGTTTTATCCACTCCCCATGTGGCCTTAGCTAGGTCTTCTAATTTATCGACAAATTTATCTACGTTTAAGCCCGCAATAAATGCTACAGCCATAAAGCCAAATGATGAGGTTGAGATTTCAATCTCCGCATTTAAAACTAATACTCCAGCTTTTAAAAAAATATAACTTCCTATTCCGCTCAAAAGACTTGTAAATGGCCTTAAATAATACCATAATTCCCATTCCTTATCCCATCTTTTATGAACACATTTTTGTACATACATGGCTCTGAATAAATAAAGCAATCCTCCAAACCCAGCACTTACCACTGACTTATATGGCAAAATTAAACTTGATTTGAGTTTGAACCATTCCTCAGAATACCCCATTACTGAAATCATTAGTAAGGCTAATATAAAGAGTAACCAAATTATTATTTTTTTCATTGCTATTTATCATAAGGGTGAGCACCCCAGTATCCACATAAATAAAACAATGAAGCTACCTTATTTTAAAATTAATTCAAAGGACTATTACTAGACTCAAGCTTACATGCCGCAACCCGACATGCCCCAATCGAGCCCCAGGGTAGATATAACAGGGCTTACATAGGGAATATTTAATGATAGCCCCCTGAGAATTAGCAATGTACCCATAACTACAGCCAATGAGGGTATAATATACTGCAAGGAAAACGTATTATTCTTTTTCAGGACCGCAAATAGCTTGGTTACCCCCAACATCATGGGCCAAGTACCCAAAGCAAAACCAAGCATCACTAGAGCGCCCCCCTCCACTGTGCCACTAGCTACACTCATTGATAGCACCATATACACCAATCCACATGGCAATAAGCCATTGAGCATGCCAATAGCCATAAAGGTAAATGGGTTTTTATTCTTCAACACAGATTGTAAGCTTCTGCGTAATGGTTGAATAATGCTTTGATGCATTGGTGATTGCAACAATTTATGCTGAAACCTAGGAAAAAGAGCAAAAGCAATCACCACGAGCCCCATAACTATTGAGACCCCCTGCTGCCAGCCAAATACGGAAAGCCCACGCCCCATTAAACCAAAGGCTATGCCTAACCCTACATAAGTCACTAGCCTACCTGTATTATAAAATACCTGCTGCAAAAAATTACGCTGACCATTTACTGCCATTGACAGTGGGCCACACATAACAGCACAATGTATGCTACCTAAAAAGCCAGCCACAAATCCCGGTATTATATAACTATCCATCTTGTGATTATATTACTATAGTCTGCTCCTCGTAATATTCTTTACCGTTTTTATTCCAATTGATCTTTAACTTCCAAAGTCCTTTTTGAAAATGGTGTAGATCAAAATTCTGCTGACCGGCATCATTAAATTTCAGCACATATTTCTTATCTAATGTAGCATTAGATGGTCTGAAAAAATGGACTTCGCCCTCAGCGATATTTTTATTGATCATACTTAATGACAATAGACCATTAGCCCTATCTAGCTTAACTAGTAACTGGTCGTCATTCTTTAATTGTGCATTTTTTATTCTCTCTATCTGATCTTGATATGCAATTTCCTGCACGTAATAATCTTGCGCTACCAGGCTAACATCTTGCTTCATACTTATAGTAACCATGGTAGCCACTAATGCTACAAAACAAGTAAATGCAATAACTATTCTTATACCCCAGCTCATATCTTTATTAGTTTAAATTCTTATTATTCAATCAGCATATGTTTATTTACCTCTCATAGGGCCCAAAAAATTAGCAGTATTCTTTTCTATCTGCTCGCCACCTTTGTAAACTCCTATTTCCAACTTAGTCTTCATAGACTTCACCTCTTCTTTGGGTATTTTGATAAAATAAACGCCTTCTGCAAGACCATTGGCCGGCACTATTACTGAATCAGACCCTACTTTGGTAATAATAGCCTGCGGGTTATTTTCCACCTTTAGTCTTAAAGTAATTTCATCAAAAGTTTTGTTGACAAACTGTATGTTATAGAGGTTACTTATATAACCATCATCAGTTTTTTGATATAGCTGCCCCGGTACTTTTAAAATGGTAGTTTCTATATCTGACCGAGTGCTTAGAGAAAACCCTAAAACACCTAAAAGAAAAACTAAAACCACAGAATACGCAGCCGCTCTTTTGGTAAATATTTTTTGTTTACCTTCTTCTATAGCCTCATAAGATGAGTATTTTATTAACCCTTTTGGCTTGTTGATTTTCAACATCACATCATCACAGGCATCAATACAGGCAGTACAGTTTACACATTCTAACTGAGTGCCATTTCTTATATCTATACCGGTAGGGCAAGCATGCACACACAATTTACAATCTATACAATCTCCTTTGGGTGCATCACCAGTTTTTTTCTTCATTTTACCCCTAGGCTCACCCCTGAGCCAGTCGTACATTACAGCTATAGATTTTTTATCTAACAGTACTCCTTGCAGCCTGCCATAAGGACACACCGCTACACAGGCTTGCTCTCTAAACCAAGCAAAAACAGCATAAAAAATGCCCGTAAATGCCATTAGTCCAATGAAACCTGCCCAGTGTTCTGTAGGTGATTGAGACACTATTTCTTTAACCTGATCTATACCAATAAGGTAGGCCATTACTGTATGAGAGATAACAAGGGCTATTACCACAAAAACTAAGTGTTTTAGTCCTTTCTTACGGATTTTCTCAGCTGTCCATTTACTCTGGTCAAGCTTACGTTTCTGGTTAGCATCTCCTTCAATTAAATATTCGATTTTACGGAAAACCATTTCCATAAATAAGGTTTGGGGGCAAGCCCATCCGCACCAAATCCGTCCAAAAATTACTGTAAACAGAATAACGAAGACAAAAAAAGTAATTAAGAGTAGCGCCAGAAGAAAGAAATCCTGGGGCCAGAAAGCCTGGCCCAGGATTACAAACTTGCGTTCAAATATGTTAAGCAATAAAAACGGCCTGCCGTTAATTTTTAAAAATGGCCCGGCAAACAGTATAGTCAATAAAACTACTGCTACAATGCTTCGCATTTTATGATACTGACCAGAAGGTTTCTTGGGATACACCCAAACCCTTTTCCCTTCAGCATCTACAGTAGCTATTGTATCTTTAAACTCCTGATCAAATTCATATAAATTTTCCATTGATCTTATTGGGCTAATGTTTATTATTCCGCAATGGCTATGGCTGCGCTATCTGCGGGAGCCGCTATTGCGGTGCTATCTACACCTTCAGTTGCAGGGGCTGACTCCCCTCCTTCTTCCACATATAATTCTCCCTGAGGATCTTTAGCATTGGCAGGGTTGCTACCATGAATACTCATTACATACGATGCCACGTTTTGCAATTGATCCGCAGACAATAAAGGCTCCCACGAAATCATCCCCTTCTCTGGCACACCATGTTTAATGGTAGAAAATATGTTTTTGATACCACCTCCATGCAGCCAATAGTCATCAGTAAGGTTAGGGCCTATACCGCCACCACCATCTTCTCTATGACATGCCGCACAGTTATTTTTAAACACCTGTGCTCCTTTGGCTAGTAATGCAGGATCAGTAACCTGTTCTACATTGCTTTCATCAATGTTGCTTGCAGGAGCATTGGCCTGACGTACTAATGCGGCCTCTTGTGCTTCGGTCATGGCCAACTCATATTCCTCTACTTGCAGTGGCATAGTACCAAATACATGATAAACACATAAATACACCACACCAAACACAATAGAAACATAGAAAATGCCCTTCCACCATGGTGGCAAGTGATTGTCTAACTCCTTAATACCATCATAATCATGATCTAAAATAATGCTCTCCTCCTCTTCCACAGGAATGGCATCATTAGCTTTGGTAATAAATTTACCCCACCAATTGTCGGGCTTAGCTTCTTCAAAAACCTCCCCTCTGGCCTCGGCCTTTTTCTTGGCTTCTAGCCTTACAAAGGTTTTCAACAGGTTTAGTATCACCATAGACACGCGCAATACTATAAGGGCTGTAACAAATACAAACCCCATTACTATGTAAAAAGACACTGGGTCTGCCGTTTTTATAGCTGCTTCCTGAGCATATACCCCAAAGCCACCAAAACTCATCAACAGGGCCATGAAAGCGATTTTCTTATACTTACTTTTTAAGGTCATGATTGTAGTGTTTTGGTATGAGACAATTCATCATTTTCATCTGCAACCGGTAGCTCACTCATAGTTTTTATATATGATTTGTCCACCTGAATAACCCATAAGATTAGACATATAAAAAAGATGAAAAATATTGTTAAAGAGATAATGGGCCAAACCTCCACATTATGCACTTGTTCAAAATAATGCTTAAACATAGTTTTACTGGTTTGATGCTTCTAAATCTGATGACTGCATTTGCTCTGGCTTCACTGATATATCAGTACCAAGGCGTTGTAAATAAGCTATTAGTGCCACTATTTCCGCATCAGGCATCACCTCCTCGTCTATCTGCTCTTTTAAGCTCTTAGCTATTTCTTCTGCCTGCTTATCTAGCTCTGCATTAGCAATTTCTTCGTACCCTTCAGGGTATGGCACACCGAGCTTTCTCATAGCCGAAATCTTAGCCGCAGTAGTACTTTTATCTATTACTGACTCAAACAACCAAGGGTATGGAGGCATAATAGAACCTTCGGATACAGATGCGGGGTCTAGCATATGTTTAAAATGCCAGCTATTAGGATATTTATGTCCTACTCTATGTAAATCAGGCCCAGTACGTTTTGACCCCCACAAGAATGGGTGATCATAAACAAATTCTCCTGCTTTAGAGTATTCACCATATCTTTCGGTCTCTGACCTAAAAGGTCTTACCATCTGAGAGTGGCAACTCACACAACCTTCTCTTATATATAAATCTCTACCTTGTAACTCTAGTGGAGAATATGGCTGTACACTGCTAATAGTAGGAACATTGCTTTTTATTAAAAAGGTAGGCACCATTTCTATTAATCCACCGATAAGAATGGCCACAGCGGTTAATACGGTAAACAATACAGGTTTTCTTTCCAAAACACTGTGCCAGTGTCCTCCAACAGTTTTTTTGTGCTTTTCTAAAGGAGCAGCAGCTGCATCTTCATTAGCAATGAAGCTACCCTGCTTAGCTGTTTTAATAAGGTTATAACTCATTAAAATAGCACCGCACAAGTACAAACCACCACCTATAGCACGTAGCATATACATGGGTAATATCTGCACTACAGTTTCTAAGAAGTTTTTATACTCTAAAAATCCATCAGGATTAAACTCTTTCCACATTAAGCTTTGAGTAATACCTGCTACATATAATGGAAGCGCATAGAATATAATTCCTAGGGTACCAATCCAGAAGTGAACATTGGCCAATTTAGTACTGAATAACTTTGTACCCCACATTTTAGGCACCAACCAGTACAACATACCGAAAGTAAGGAAACCATTCCACCCTAAACCTCCAATATGAACGTGAGCAATAATCCAGTCAGTGAAGTGAGCTATGGCATTCACATTTTTCAATGAAAGCATGGGTCCTTCAAAAGTAGCCATACCATAAGCTGTAACGGCTACCACCATAAATTTCAAAACAGGGTCTTCTCTTACCTTGTCCCAAGCTCCTCTTAAAGTAAGTAAACCATTAAGCATACCACCCCAGCTAGGAGCTATTAACATAATAGAGAACACAGTACCCAAAGACTGAGCCCAGTCAGGTAATGATGTATAAAGCAAGTGGTGAGGGCCTGCCCATATGTAAATAAAAATTAAAGACCAAAAGTGTATAATCGACAACTTATAAGAATAAACTGGCCTATTAGCAGCTTTTGGTAAATAGTAATACATTAAACCTAAAAAAGGAGTGGTTAAAAAGAATGCCACAGCATTGTGACCGTACCACCATTGCACTAATGCATCTTGCACACCAGCATACCAGCTATAACTTTTCATAAAGCTCACCGGCAATTCAAATGAGTTTACTACATGCAGCACTGCTACTGTAACAAACGTAGCTATGTAAAACCAGATAGCTACATACATGTGCTTCTCTCTTCTTTTAAGAATAGTACCAATCATGTTGATACCAAAAACCACCCAGATGAGTGTAATAGCCAAATCAATAGGCCACTCTAACTCTGCGTACTCTTTAGAAGTAGTAAAACCCAGAGGCAAGCTTATAGCAGCTGCCAAGATGATAAGCTGCCAACCCCAAAAGTTAATCCAGCTCAGTAAATCTGAAAACATACGTGTTTTCAATAACCTCTGCATAGAATAATAAACTCCTGCAAACATGGCATTTCCCACGAATGCAAATATTACAGCATTAGTATGCAAAGGACGAATACGACCAAAAGTTGTATATGGAGTATCGAAGTTAAAAATGGGGTAAAATAGCTGAATGGCTGCTGTAAGGCCGACCAGCATCCCCACTAAACCGAAAATAACGGTAGCCATGATAAAAGCCTTGACGATCTTATTATCATAACTGAATTTTTCAAGTTCCATAAGCAATTTATTCTTAATTAATTACAACGTGAAATTAACTACCTGCTCGATGGGGTATATTGATATAGGTTAGGGCAAAAGTTGATTTTTATCAGTTTTAAATACTAATCGTGAATTAAGCACTGTAAATACAGTTACCATTATTTAGAAAGGTTATTTATAAGAGTTTCTTCACTCAGAACTAAGTCATTAAATACACCAAAACCTTATGTATATAAGGTGCTATGCGAATTTGCCTCCTGCACCAATTGACTTTAACCAATAATTAGCACAAGGATTATATTATTTCATTTATACCTTCAGGGAAAGGCTGTAAAAAGTCAGTTTTGATGAGTAGATGGATAGATTTGATTAATATTTTAACTGTGTATGGAATGACCTTTGTCAAAACAAATTTCACACAATATGAAAAAAGTATTAATTACTGGTGCCAACAAAGGAATTGGGCTTCAAACTGCCAAACAAATGGCCGAACTTGGATACTACGTTTATTTAGGGTCCAGAAATAAAGAAAATGGAGAAAAAGCTATAAAAACACTTCATGAAACGGGTGTTAACAACATAGAGCTTTTGATAATAGATGTAGCTAATCCTGACTCTATAACTCTCGCAAAAAAAGCTTTGGAAAGTAAAACCGAAGTACTTGATGTACTGATCAACAATGCAGGAATTTCAGTAATAGGCCAAGCTCAAGACCCTGAAAATGTAACTATAGACACTATCAAAGAGGTATTAGATGTAAACTTGTACGGAGCTATATTAACCACTCAGGCATTTCTCCCCTTACTCAAGAAATCAGTTGAGCCGCGCATTGTGAATGTAACCAGTGACCTAGGCTCACTTACTTTACAGAGTGACCCAACATGGCAACATGCTAATATTAAACCTGTAGCATATATGGCTTCAAAAACGGCACTTAACTCTTATACAATAGCATTGGCTCATACATTAAAAGATAGTAACTTTAAAGTAAACAGCGCCAACCCAGGTGCTACTGCTACGGATTTAAACAATTTCAGAGGGACAAGAACACCAGAATTTGCAGCTCAAATAATAGTGAAAACAGCCACTTTGGGCAAAGAGGGGCCTACAGGTAAGTTCTTTAGTGAAGAAGGTACTTTGCCTTGGTAATAAAATGGCACTACAGTGAAAGAGAATACTTTAATAAAGGTAAAGTCGATATCAGAATATCATCAGCTGCTGAAAATTGAAGGTCCCGACCATCCGCTTATAAGCGTGGTTGACCTAAAAAATATTTCTACACAAAATAGAGAAATCACTTTTGCCTTCTCTTTTTATGCTATCGCCATTAAAAGAGATTTTAAAGGTAAAATGCGCTACGGACAGCAAAATTATGATTTTGACGCAGGCATGATGTCTTTTATTGCTCCTAATCAAGTATTCTCTTTTGCCTCTGACGATAACGATCAGCTTACCGGCTCACTTATTCTATTCCACCCAGATTTCTTATGGAATACATCACTAGCAATAAATATTAAGCATTATGATTTTTTTAGCTATGCTACTAACGAAGCTTTGTTTCTTTCCGAAAAGGAAGAAAAGCTGATCATCAATATTATTGAGATCATAAAACAAGAATACCAAACCAATATAGATAGCTATAGCCAAGAAATAATAATAGCCCAGTTAGAATTGCTTTTAAAATATGCGGAGAGGTTTTATCAAAGACAATTTATAACCCGCAAAAAGCCCCATCACTTAGTACTCAATACATTAGAAATATTCCTGAATGACTATTGCAATAGTGAAAGACTTTCATCAGAGGGTATTCCTTCAATAACATTAATTGCCGATCATCTAAATATTTCCCCCAATTACCTCAGCAGGTTACTTAAAACTTTAACAGGCCAAAGCACGAAAACATTTGTACAAAATAAGCTTATCAGCTTAGCCAAAGAAAAGCTATCTACCACAGCACTCACCATTAATCAAATAGCTTTTGATTTAGGCTTTGAGCATCCACAATCATTCAGCAAATTATTTAAAAGCAAAACGGGTATCACTCCTCAAGAATTTAGAATGAGTTTTAACTAAATAAAAAGAGAGGCAAATGCCCCTCTTATCACAATCAAATCATACGCTGAGGACAAGTCCATAGCAAGCCAGGCATGCTTTGCAGTACCTTTTCGGTTATAAAATAGTTATTCACCACAGAAGGCTGATCATGCAAGGTATGAATAGCCATAGCCACCAGCTGTGCGTTTACAGTTTTATAATAATGAATAATACCATCCTCTACCGTTTCGCTATTGGTAACATGGAAGGTATAATTATCAAAATGATGAATGTCATTAAAAGCTTCCATATGTTTTTCGGCCTCTTTATCCGACATCCAGCTTTCTCTAGTATTTACTTTCAATACATGAAGCTTAGCCCCAGAGATCAATTGGAGTTTTCTTAACTGATCACTAACAAATAGCGGAGTAGATTTAAAATCAGTAGCAAACACAATATTTTTTAAGCCAGCCATCACCGTTTCATCCTTCACCGTTAGTACGGGACAGGTAGCATACCGCAGTATGCGCTCAGATGCTGAGCCAGCTAACACCTCGGCCATTCGGTTGTAATTTTTAGACCCAAGCACCACCAATGCTACTTGCTCTTGATTTAAAACATCTATTATAGCTGCACCAACTTTCCCTTCTTTTACCATTACATGGGCATCTACACCAGAGAGCGCTGCCTGCCCTGCCATTATCTCCAGCTTACTTTTCACATTATTAGTTACAGCTTTTAAAAAGTTATTACGTTCTTCCCCTCCTACCTCATAGTAATCGGGTATATCTACCACATGTAAGATCAGTAACTTTGCGCGCCAACGACCGGCCACTTCAGCAGCCAGTGCTAATGCCTTCTGAGAATATTCGCTAAAATTCAGAGGCACTAAAACCGTATTTTTTTTTGTATTCATAACAGAAAGCTTTTGTTTATTCATTACTATAAAATCGCACTTTTATCAGTTATAATCAATTAAATACCCCGATATATTGCTATGATTTTGGTCATAAAAAAACAGGCCCTGTCTACTCAAGGCCTGTTTAGTGAAGAAAAGAAACGTAAGTCAGATGGCTTTACTAAATTGCTGAAGATGATTACGAGGTTCGGTACGTAGCTTTTTGTCAAATACTGAGCAAATGTTTCTTAAAAACGCCATACCAAGATCCGTTATTCGCAATCCGTTATCATACAATTTTAGTAACCCCTCCTGAGCCATTACATTGAGTTGTATAAGTGTGTTGAGATCAATAATTTCAGGAGCGTTCTCCCAAAATAATTCGCCTTTACAGGCAATATCTAATATAAATGAGCGCACGGTCAAATCCTCATCATTTAAAAAGTGACCCTTGGTTAATGCCAAGCCACCGCTAAAAACATGCGCCTTATAATCTTCTACAGTTTTATGGTTTTGGGCATAAGCAGTGCCCACATCGCTTATAGCACTTGCGCCTAAGCCAATCAAAAGCTCAGTGTGAGAGTGCGTATATCCCATAAAATTTCTATGCATTGTCTTTACCTGATAAGCTTTATATAACTCATCTCCAGGAAGCGCAAAGTGATCCATCCCTACGTCTATATATCCTCTATCAAGTAATAACTTTTTACCTAATTCGTATAATCTTCTTTTTATCCCCTTGTCGGGTAAGTCTTGCTCTGTATAGGCACGCTGCCCTGGCCTTTTCCAAGGCACATGAGCATAGCTATAAAATGCTATTCTCTCAGGTTTCAGCTCCAGTGTTTTTTCAATGGTATCAGCTACACTAGCCTCTGTTTGGAATGGTAATCCATATACCAAATCAAAATTTATAGAAGTATAACCAATGCTTCTGGCATCTTCAGTAGCTCTAAGCAGGTTTTCATAAGGCTGCACTCTATTGATAGCCTTCTGTACTTTAAAGTCTAAATCCTGAACACCATAACTCACCCTTCTGAATCCTACATTGTATAGATTTTGCAAATGCTCGTAAGTGGTGTTATTAGGATGCCCCTCAAAAGAAAAACTATATTCATGGTGCAACTCCGCCTTAGTGGTGATTCCCTCTATGAGCTTAGTCAGGTTTTCCGGACTAAAAAAGGTGGGAGTTCCTCCTCCAAGGTGTATTTCTCTTATAATAGGCTTATCTACAAAAGCATGACAATACACTGCCCATTCCGCCAGCACGGCATCGATATACGACTCTTCAACAGTATGATTTTTGGTGATTCTTGTATTGCATGCACAGTAAGTACACAAGCTTTCGCAGTAAGGCAGATGAATATAAAGACTTATTCCGTGTAAATCATTAGTAGCATCAAACGCCTTTTTTGTAGCTCTTAACCAACGACTTTGGTCCACATGTGCTTCTTCCCAATACGGCACTGTAGGGTAACTAGTATACCTAGGTACCGGTACATTGTATTTCTCTATGAGTTCATCCGTTATCTTCATGTTACAAAGTATGCCCATTCTTTAATAAAAATTAATGACTCCGCTCAAGTGAATAGCTGACATTCATCATATCTTTATATCATATTTTAATTACCTTTAGCCTTATGCGTTTTTTCATCACCTGCGGCATACTATTCCTTTTTATGAGCTGTATCGACTATAAAATCAGCACTAAAAAATCTCCTAATGCTCGTTTTAGTGATTACAAAACTTGGTGCTGGGTAAATAATTGTAGCCCTACTTACGATGGTCCATTAGAGTTTAACGACAGCACTATTATTAATACCATAGCCAACACCATAGCACAAGTAATGTATGAAAAAGGCTATGTACAAGAAGATGAGAACTCTGATCTCATGCTGAACTTCCACGTTCTTATAACTGAAGACTCTACTAAAAAAGGGTGGGTAAACGAAGAAGATCTGGCTTATTGGAACCCTTACAAACAGCCTGATTATTATCATTTCATGAAAGGAGCGCTAAGAGTTGAAGCCATAGACAATACTACAGACAAAATTGTATGGCAATCTGTTAGCGAGAAACTAATGTCAATACACAGTGAGTTTTCTCACAAAAAAATGGTTCGCGGCATTAAAAACACTATGAAAAAACTACCAAAGGTAGAATAGCAATATTCAATTAAAACTTGATAATACCCTGCCCGTGCTCTTGCCTAAGTCATTTACTCTTTTTGCGCTTCTTTTTATCATCAAACAGCATGCGCATAGAAGGAGTCATGGTATCTTCAAACTGCCCCGACCTTACTGCCCAAATAAAAAGCGACAAGAAACCTCCGGCCACTACCATACTCACTAATATTAAAACAAATATTACAGACATAATCTAAAGTTTTAAATTCTTGGCTACCATATTACCAGCAAAGGTTGTAAATGCCACTACAGAAATACTACTTAAAGGCATCAATATAGCGGCAAATATAGGTGTCAAATTCCCTGTAACTGCAAACGAAAGGCCTACGATATTATACAAAAAAGAAATCAAAAAACTACCGTAGATAATATATTTAGCCCTGTGGGTGTATTTAAGAAACGTATTTAAATTACACAACTCGCTGCCTTCTAATATGGCATCACAAGCTGGAGAAAAAGTAGATACATCTTCGGTAACAGCTACACCCACATTGCTCTTACCCAGAGCTCCGGCATCATTTAACCCATCTCCAAGCATCAATACTTGCTCTCCCTTGTTTTGTAATTTCTCTATATAATTTAACTTATCTATAGGCTTTTGCTCAAACCTCATTTCACTAATCTCCGGCACTATACCACGCAAACGCCTCTCTTCTTTATTATTATCACCCGATAGCAGGTGCAGTTTATACCTCTTATGTAAACTTGATATAAGCGAAGCCAGACCAGCACGATAGGAATGATTAATAGCAAACCATCCCAACAGCCGACCATTAACACTAAAAGCAACCTGTCCATTTCTAACAGTATCTTTTACTCCTACCCAGCTGGCCGAACCTAACTTATATTCTTTATTGTCATATTTACACTTGGTACCCTTCCCTGGCTCTTCACTAAAACCTTTGATGCTTAGCCAATCGCTGCTAATAGTGAAATCATAAATTCTTTTACTTAATGGATGTGTAGAGCCTGAAGCCAATATTTTCAACACGCTCTTTTCCTCATCGGTCAGTTCATTTCCATCGAACTGAATAGTGCTTTCTGGCGAAGTAATAGTACCTGTTTTATCAAAAACTACACTACTAATATGGGTAAGCTGTTCTGCTATTTCTGCACTTTTTAAATAGAATTTATTTCTTCCCAAAATTCGAATGGTATTACCATTAGTAAATGGTGCTGAAAGTGCCAAAGCACATGGACAGGCCACAATAAGTACAGAGCTAAAAACTATCCAGATTTTGCTTATATCAATAAACGACCACACTATAGCTGAAGCAAATGCTATAGCCAAAATAACTAATGTAAAGTGTTTACTTATTTTATCTACAGAAAATGATCTGGTATTTTCTGCCTCCTTCATAGACTTATTGTTCCATAAGCTAGTTAGGTAGCTTTGAGAAGTGGCCTTGGTAATTTCAATGGTAATACGTCCTCCTGCCTGCCTTCCTCCTGCAAATAATTCTTCTCCTGAGTGTTTTTCAATAGCTCGCTCCTCTCCTGTCACAAAACTATAATCGATTAAAGCACTTTCACTCACCAAACGTGCATCAGCTGGTATTATTTCTTGATTTCGGATCAGCACGGTGTCTCCCGGCTGCAAATCTTTAATAGGCACAGCTATTTCTCCATTTTCAGTTTGTTTCATAACTGCTAGCGGGAAATAACTTTTATAATCACGCTCAAAAGAAAGGTTTTCGTATGTTTTACTTTGAAACCATTTTCCTATTAACAAGAAAAACACCAAGCCTGCCAAACTATCAAAATAACCTGCTCCTGAAGCTGTAATAACCTCATAAGAACTTCTGATAAACAGCACCGCAATGCCTAGTGCTATAGGCACATCTATATTAATGAATTTTGATCTTAGCCCCTTAAAGGCAGATATAAAATAATCTCTACTACTAAATATTAATACCGGCAGTGATAGGGCAAGATTTAAGTAATTAAAAAAACGATCAAACCCGTGAGTTAGCTCTTCTTTTATACCAAGGTACTCAGGGAAACTGAGCATCATAATATTACCAAAACAAAAAGCTGCTATTCCTATTTTCAGGGTTAAAGAGTTATTTAGAATAGCAGCTTTTTCACTAACAGGTTCTTCAGCATTAAAAAGAGGCGGATAGCCTATTGAAGACAACAAAGCGGCCACCTCTTGTAAGGTTAATATTCTTGGATCATAATGCACTTCTGCCGTTTTCTTTACAAAGTTCACCTTCGAACTAATCACCCCTTCCTGAAAGTCCGTCAGGTTCTCCAATACATATACGCATGAGCTGCAATGTATATCGGGCAACGACAGAAGTATTACATTATGCTTTGCTGACTTAAAAGTCAACAAATTGCTACTTATTTCATCGTTAGTTAAAAAGTCATATTTACCCTCCAAATGAGGATTAGACTTGTTGCGCTGCTCGTACAGCTCGCGCAGGTCATCAGCCTGAAAAAGCTCATATATTGCCTTGCATCCATTGCAGCAAAAATGATATTCATCATATTCCAAGTGCTCATCTTTGCACTCTTCTCCACAGTGGTGGCAAATAAGCTTTTCCGTGACTAATGCCTCTTTTAACATTTCAAATTACAAAATACAATTCTACTTCATATGATAAGTCCAGATGGGTTGCCCCGCATGGTTAACTACATCTTCGGCTATACTGCCAGAAAGCAAGTGAGCAAAACCAGTGCGTCCGTGCGTGCCCATGGCTATCAACCCTGCATTTACTTGCTGAGCAAAAGATAAGATTCCTTGCTCTTCATACTCATCATTGTAAATGTTGAGTGTAAAGTCCTTAAGCATGTAACGCTGTGCCACATGCTTAAGGGCTTTGTGCACGACATAGTCCCTTTCAAAGTTATTAGGGGTGTTTATTCTTACGATGTGCAGCGTGGCATCAAATAAATTCTGCAAATTTTTAACCTTAGTTATCAACTCTTCAGTTACGTCATCTAACGTAGCTGTAGCGAAAACTATATCTCTGATTTGTGCTGCACTTACGTGATTTTGCATTGTAATTACCGGACAGTTGGCAGTTCGCACTACCTTTTCGGCATTAGATCCTACTAGCAGCTCCTTCAATCCGCTAGCACCTTTTGTGCCCATTACCACTAACTGATAATCGCCAAGTAATAACTCTTCTCTTATGACCTCGTAGGGTGTACCCATTTCTATTTTTGAGGTAACATTAACAAGCATGTCTATATTACTTTTATACACCTCTCCAATAAACGTAGTCATTTGTTTAGTTGCATTATCTCTAAGCACTCCTATTAGGTCTGCCTCTACTCCAGAGGTAATAGCGATACCGCTAGGATCCATATACCCTTCTATTGGATGCTCTATGGCATGCAATAACGTAATTTCAACGTCTTCGTGCATGCGTGCAATATCCCTTGCAAACTGAAGCGCATTTTGGGCTTGCTCTGAAAAATCGATGGGAACTAGTAATCGTTGCATGACCTATTCTGTTAAGTACAATTCAAAGATGAGGTTTTAAGAATGTAAAAAACAGCACTAGCATCAGCAAAAAACATGATTAAGATCAGCCTTATTTTCAAACTATACTTTCCACATATCGTAAATCCTTATCGCTCTCTTTTAATTAGAAAAACCGCCTTTAAACACCATATGCAATGCTCCACTTATTATTAAGGAGATATAAGCATACTTATTTAAAAGAAAATAATATCTTAGAGCTACCCCGTCTGACTCACTTATTTTTTATACTATAACCAAGCATACATGGAAACCCCTTCAAAATGGGATGCTCACTTATACGACACTAAACATTCTTTTGTCTATAACTACGGTGAAGAGCTGATCGAATCATTGGAACCAAAACCTACAGATAGAATTTTGGATCTGGGCTGTGGCACTGGTTTTTTGACCAATAGCATAGCGGAAAGGAAAGCCGAAGTGATTGGACTTGATAGTTCTCCTGAAATGATCAAAATGGCAAAACAAAATTATCCTCATATACAATTTGAAGTGGGTGATGCTTCGGACTTTCGTTTTTCGCAGCCCTTTGATGCCATTTTCAGTAATGCTACCTTACACTGGGTTAAAAATTACAGAGAAGCGATCAGCTGCATGTACGACAGCCTTAAAACTAATGGGAAGTTAGTTTTAGAATTTGGAGGTAAAGGCAATGTGCAATCAATTATTTATGAATTAAAACATGCCATGAGAAGAAATGGATACCATAAGGAAGCTGAAATAAACCCGTGGTATTTCCCCTCTATTGCCGAATATTCTACAGCCTTAGAAGAAGCAGGATTTTCCACTACAATGGCGCGGCTGTATGAACGACCTACCAAACTTAGTGACTCCGATACAGGTATTAAAGACTGGTTAACTATGTTTGGACAGCATTTTTTTCATAATATTCCTACAGAGGATATTCTAAAAATAACTAATGAAGTGCAAGAGGCTCTTCAAACCGCTCTATTTTATAACAATAAGTGGTATGCTGATTATGTACGTATAAGAATTATTGCAACAAAAAAATAGGATGGTTAGTTATACTACTCATCACTATTAGTGGTATACTCTCCGTCCACCATTCTTTCAAATTCTTTACGGTTATTATTAACCCCAATACTGGCAATAAGACCACTTAAGAAAGTTTTGGTCCAGTAGTTGAACAATGATTTATTCGGGTTGCGTTTGTAGTAAATCTTACCTTCTCTAAACTTAAATAGATGTGGGTTATTTTTATTAATCACAAAGGTATTGGCAAAGAACGAAACTATGGATTTACCCAACTTTGATGATGATCCCGTTTGTTTGTCTAGGATAGATACTTTCAAATCTTCATACCTAAATAACATGGTGCCATAGGCTACATTCTTATTTGCTTTCACCTCAAATTGCAGGCTGTTTGACATACCCTCTTTAACATCTATAAAAGCATTATAGCGCGTTATAGGGTTAAAGATAGTCAATGGTGTAGCCGCCAGGTTTCCTCTCAGTGTAAACTCTTGCTTATTACTCTTAAGATTAAAATTGATATTTAATTCTAAATCTGCTTGGTTCATTACTTTGGCGGTAGTATGCACCTTCATAAAAGGGTTATTCGCAATTAAGTCTTTACGGTTAGTAACATTTACAAAATCTGCGTTAAGCTTATTAAAGCTTATATAGCCAGGCTTCAATGCTTTTTCTGCAAACTCAGTATATACTATATCCACATTTTTTAGTGCGGCATATTCAATATTAACCGGTATCTTAAATTTCTTTAATGCAGTTTGATACATGCGTTTTTCCACCAAAGGGCCATCTGGCATATTCTTATCCCTATAAACCTGTAAGTCTACATCTGTAATTTCTAAAAATTTACAGTCTAACTCCTCATCATTGAGCAACCTACTAATATTTACTCCTGAAAAGTGAATTTTATTTAAATCAGCTTTTATCCAGTCGCACTCATATTTTTTTCGCTTCATAAAACCTTCCTTATCAAATTTAGGCTGGAAATTTAGCTGACTAATTACTATTGAAGAATCTAAAGAATTGATGTCTGCTCTTTTAAAATTCATAGCACTGAGACCATCTTTAGTATCCATGGTAAAATCTCGTACTGAACCCGAAAAAGCTTCATAAAATATTAAATCCTTTTTGATGTTTGTGGTCTGATCTATAAAGACTTTCTTCAGCGACAATGAAAAATCATTAAGTTTAAAATCCCTCTTTTTAGTTTTTTTAAGGAGGAAAGTACCATTATTGACTGCAAATTGATCTATTTTAATTTCATCAAAGCCATCCTCCTTTAGGATAAAACCTTTGCCTTGCCCTACTTCATCTTTTACTATAAGTATATCGGGCTTTTCAATATTTACACTGTTTACATATAGCCTTTTATTATTGACAAGCTCATACATATCGGGCAAGCTAAAATTGATCTCAGGAATTTTAATTACATCTTCTCCTTTTGTCAATTCAACTTTTGAGGTGTATACCCTATCTAGCTGACTGTTGATTCTAACCCCACCTACCTGAAGGTTGGTGGTACTATCTTTAATGCCTAAATAGTTTATAGTTCCGTTCAATACCTGAGCAAAAGGAATTCTTGTCATGGCATCGGCCTTCTCTTTTATGCTAATACGCTGTAAAACAAGATTGGCATTATTAATCATCAACTGGCTTGTCTTTTGAATACTTAAACCTTCAAAATTGGCCTGATCAATTTTAACCTCTGGTAACACTTTATTTATTGCACCTCTTACCGTTTCAAATACATTGGCATCGCTATTTTGTACTGGCTTAGACTCCCGCCTTGCCGAGAGGTAAACATTCATCTTCTTTACGTCCAAATTAGAGGCAAATAGCTTTTTATTGTTAACCAACTCTCCTACTCTTAAACCATCCAGTGCCACCGCATTAGCAGAAATATTATTTTTACCATGCACCATCACCGTTTTGGCTAACAATAAATTTTTACGCTCTGAGATGCTAATCTCTCTAAAGCTTACGGTATCCAATTTGGTCACTAGCAGCGTATTTACAAGCCCAAGCTCTAGTCCATTTATTTTAGGAGATAGGCCTGTTTTCAATTTCAGTTCCTTAACCTTAAAATGATTTACTTTGGTAGTTAGTTTGAAATTATCACCATTTTTAATAGAAACTGAGCCTTTCCCAAAGTCCAAAAGCTTAAGATTCCTTTCTTTTATCTGCTCTTCTACCTCTTCATTATGGTTAACCTGCGGTGCCTTTAGATCTACCTCCACATCAAAATTAGCCACCTTCAAACCATTAAGGGCTTTATATGGCGACTCCGCTATTAGGGAGACACCCGGCTCTTTTAGTGTAAGCCCTGAGAGCCTAGCTTTAAACCTATCGGTAGAACCGGTAGAAAAATCTATCCAATCAGCATTAATAGTAACACCTCTGTGCTGATGCACCTTAAGCCCTTGCAAGTGCGCTTGATTATGATTAACATCAAATTGTACTTTCTCTGCTGTTAAATTAATAGAAATGCTATCAGGGTAAAGATTGCTTTTTCCTTTGCCATTAATAATGTTACCTATGGTGGTATTAACATCTTCTGCTAAAACAATCCTCTGCCCTTTTTTATACAAGCCAATTTCTCCGTGCACTACCTTAATACTATCAGTGTACAAGAAATTAAAGATATCTCCCACTTGCTTACCCAAGTCTAGCTTCTTCTTTTTCATACTGGGTTTATTTTTCAGGTAGCCTTTTACTGTGGGGCTATCAATGGTCACATTTGACATGACCAGTTCATTATTATCAATAAACTTATCAAACTCAAACCCTTTTATATTAAGATGAGGTGCCGTTAGGTTGACCACTCCACCCCGCACATTTTTCTCATAACTAGACAATCTATCAAAAACTGCCAGAGAGTCTATCTGTATATTAGATTTATCAGTAGTTGTAAAAAAAAGGCTTTTCACCTTCATGGTATGAATACTATCAGGCAAAGTATACAGGTAGTTTTTAAGCCCTACTGTGGCACTATCAAACGCTATTTCTTTATAGGTAAGTGTGTCTAAGCGCACATTTTGTACATGTGCAAAAATCTTATCCGCTCTAAAACGGGAAGAACTAGACTCACGGTCTCTCAGTATATTTACTTCCCCTTCATCTACATTTACTTTGCTTACCTCTATAACATTAAAAAGCTGGGCCATTAATTTGGCAAGCTCCTCTGTAGAACGTTTATTAGAGTGTGAAGATTTATGCAGGTTGTCTAATGCCAATTTGGGCGCCATTAAATCTATTTGCTGAATGGCTAAAATATTCTCTTCATAGGCTTTATGAAAATTAATTCCTTCTAGCGCCAACTTAGGCACCTCTATAAAATAGGCATTATTTATATTATCGTTTTCTTTATCAATCAACTTATCACTGCGAGGATACATGTGTAAATTGATAAGTTTTATTTTTGAAGCATCAGTAGATATATACACTGAATCGAGTGTAACCTGATGCAGGGAATCTGGTAATTTAAAAGTCTGATCTCTTACCAGTAAGGTAAGGTTATCGCTATAGAATTTATGATTTCTTTTTTTCTTATCGCTCCATCCAAAGTTTTTGATTACAAACGAAATGTCATTAGCCACAAAAGAGTACCCTTGGGCATCAATATCTCTTTTGTAATGTATTTTGGCATGCTTTAATGAAAATCTCCCCAGATTAAATTCTTTAATCTGATTACTCACCACCTTGTAAATATCACCACTTTCTCTACTTATGCCGGTGTTTCCTTCCTTACTTTGCTTAGCAATCCATACTTCTGGCTTATCCATAACAATAGCCTTAAGCTTCAGCTGATCACTAAAAATAACGCTTAATAAATTGACAATATCAGCATGTACCCGCGGCACATGTGCAGAAAATAATGCTTGCGTCTTGTCTTGCAAGTTAAGCTTAGTGCTATCAATGTCTACTTGCAAATCATACAAAGTAGCACGTTGCCTTACAAAGTCAACATGAATGCTATCGTAAGAGATCTGATACAGGCCATCGGTACGCAGCTCAATGGTGCGCTTCAGCGTTTTACCAAACAAATCATAAGCATAGTAATTAATGATCTTTTGGTATGTGAGTAGCACAGCTATTATAAAAACAATCACAAACAACGTAAGGGAGATCAATAACCCTCTCCTTGATCGTCTTGATGACCGTAAATTAAAATACTTATGCCTTAGCCCCATAATGCGTTGCCAACTCTAAAAAATAAAATGTCTTTATACACTAAAGACCTATAACATTACGCTATAGGTCTTTTGTTTACTAATTTTTTTGAATATTATTAATTAACTTCCTTTAGTAACTACTTTAAAAGTTAAATTTTTACTATCCTGCCAGTCGCTATATTCTACTTCACCATCTTTCACTACACCTATTTTATATACTTTATTTTTATTCCAATTACCAGCCTTTTTAGATAGTTCTAATTTATAAGCACCATCTTCTGTTTTTGAAATATTGAAATCCGTTAAAGCATACTCTCCGTTCTTATATCCATAGCCCTGTCCTTCATCATCGTAGAAACTACCAGTGGCCATTCCTTTTTCATCAAGGTTTGCAAGTAATGTTAAAGAATCTGTAGAGTAATCTACTGTACTTTGCACCAAGTTAGCAAGCGGCACAACAGCACCATCTCTTAACTTCACATCTGCCTGATAGCCATCATCATAATCTTCAAACTTGATTGAAGCCCAATCTCCAGCAGGTAAATTATGTTCTTCTGACCAAGAAGGAATAATTAATAGATCATTTCCAAGCATAAACACTTCATCTTCACCTCTTAATTTAAGGTCTTTAGAATCTGCAAAAAAGGCTGGTCGCATAATTGGCATCCCTGTTTCTGCAGCTTCATGAAATAAAGTATATAAATAAGGTAACAATCTGTATCTTCTGTTAATAGCTGTACGAGACACATCTTCTGTTTTCTTACCAAAGGCCCAAGGCTCTTGGTTTACAGCATCTATACCACAGTGGTTTCTGCTGAATGGATAATACGCACCAAGTGCCATCCATTGAGCTAATAATTCCTCATTGGTATCTTGAGTAAAGCCTCCAATGTCGGGCCCGTTAAACGGTTGTCCTGAAAGGCTCAAATTCACAGACATAGGTATAGACATTTTCATATCTTCCACGGTAGACTTATTATCACCAGTCCACGTTGCAGCATATCTTTGGCCTCCTAAGTAATTAGCTCTAGACAAAATAAATGGTCTCAACTCAGGATTTACTGCCTGAATCCCCTCACGGCTAGCTTTCACCATAAGTAATCCGTAGGCATTGTGGTACCTCATATGTGGTCCTTCGGGTAAGTCTCCACCACCTCTATGAATATTAGTAACTGGCATACTTCCATCTGGGCCATCAAAAACGGCTGGCTCATTCATGTCATTCCAAATACCATCAATTCCTTGAGCCATAAAGTCTTTATAAAGTCCCGACCACCATTTTCTTGTCTCTGGTCTTGTATAATCAGGAAAAGCACACTGCCCTGGCCATACTTCGCCATTAAACTCTTTTCTATTTTCATCCATAACCCAGTGGTTGCCTTCAGAGCCTTGCTGATAAACCCAATAAGCAGAGTCTTTTTTCACTCCTGGGTCAATCATATAAACAGATTTAAACTTCAAATCATGTAAGTCTTCATTAAGCGCTTTAGGGTTAGGAAAACCTTTCTTTTCAAAAGTAAAAATTCTAAATCCTTCCATGTAATTGATATCCATCCAGATAACATCACATGGTATTTTCCTACTTCTAAACTCATTAGCCACTTCTCTTACCTGAGATTCTGGATAATAAGAATATCTACTTTGCTGGTATCCCAGTGACCATAAAGGAGGTAAATTCATTTTACCTGTAAGGTCAGCCAAAGTAGTAACTACTTCCTGCGGAGTTTCTTTTTCAATAATTAAAACTCTAAAAGATGGAGCAGCAGAATTAAAAACGATAGAATCTTTTAAATCAATAGTCTGCTTCCATGTATTATCGGCTACAATTCCGAAACTAGAACCATCAGGTCTAACCCCTAAAACATAAGGATGAGCCTGATACAACTGCTTTCCATTAAACTTGGCATAGCCAAAATTATCAGTGTTCCATAAAGTTACTTTAGTACCATTTCTTCTCAAATCTCCTGTAACCTCACCTGTACCATATAAATCGGTACCTTCAGGAATAGCAAAACTCACCTTACTACCGCTATCGGTCTTCGTAAAAATTGGCTTCACTTTCCAATCATCCGGTAACGAAGCCACCTTCTTCAGGTCTTTAATGATAGCTAAAGATGGTAGTGTTTGAGTTGAATCAAAATAATCAGGATAAAAAATTGCAATGTCATCTTCGACAAGCATCTCATTAGGGTTATCCTCTTTTTTCTCTTGTTTGGTACATGATGTATATACCAATAACAAACTTAATAGAGGCAATAACTTACCTAGTCTAGTAAAATTCATAGTATAATTTTTATTCATAAGCTTTCACGAAATAAATATAGCGAACATCAGAAGTTATACAAACGTCCTAAATAGAAAATAAATGAACTAATTGAAATTGACCAACTTATAACCGCTTAGCAAGAGCTCTAAATAATATTATAATTACCTACATTTGTATTATGGAAATATTCTTACATACAGAGGCTTGGATAGCACTTTTAACTCTCACATTTTTGGAGATTGTATTAGGAATAGACAATATCATTTTCATTTCCATAGTTTCTAATAAGCTTCCTGTACACCAGCAGCCAAAAGCTCGGAATATTGGTTTACTCATGGCTCTTATTTTTCGTGTTGCATTATTGCTAGGCATTACGTGGATCACCTCTTTCACTCAACCATTGTTCTCCGTTTTTAATATGGATTTTAGCGGAAGAGATATAATACTCCTATCCGGAGGGTTGTTTTTAATATTTAAAAGCACAAGAGAAATTGGCAATAAAATGGAAGGAGCAGAACATGGACACAAAATTAAAGGTGCACCGACAATTTCTGCTGTAATATTTCAAATTGTAGTTTTAGACATTATTTTTTCGTTTGATTCTATATTAACTGCAATCGGACTCACAGATCAACTACTTTTAATGATCATTGCAGTTATAATAGCCATTGCTATTATGATGCTATTTTCTAAAAAAATAAGTGACTTTATATCCAAACATCCTTCACTAGAAATATTAGCTTTATCGTTTCTTATACTCATTGGTTTTATGTTGGGTATTGAAGCCATGCATCACCATGTACCTAAAGGCTACATTTATTTTGCTGTTTTCTTCTCCTTAGTCGTTGAGTTTCTGAACATTCGCATGAGAAAGCACCAAAACCCTGTTAAACTCAACAAAAAAATAAAAGAGTAGATAATTCTCATTTTTCTTACACACGATAGTATAATTAGTCTTATTGGCTTACCTTTTAATAAAAATTCTGTGGAATATTATATAAATTAGATGTGTGAGAAAAACCAAAGCAGAAAAAATATAGGATCTTCACTTTCACTTCAGGATTTCATTGTTGAATTAAAACAATTGGCTACCAGTTCCCATGATCAGGAATTGCAATCTCTTATTTCGCTTTATGAAGCAGGTATTAATGGTGCTGAGAAAAAAAATGTTGACCCGGCACATGTAAAAAAACTAGAGAAAGAAGTGGAAAACCTACGAATTGAAGTGGGGCGTTTAAAGAAGAATAATGAAATAATTACGTCCGATAAATTTCTGCTCGAACATAAAAGAAAAGAATTATTGCTAATGGCGGATAGTTTGGAAGAAGCCTACGAGGCTATATGGCATAAAAATGAAGAGCTAATAGAGCAAAAAAGGCACATTACAGATCAGACACAGAAGCTCAAAGAAGCTAATGATGCCATTTTGGCTAAAAACCAAGAATTGGAAGACCAAGCTGATTACTTACACACGGCCAATGAGACCATTAGCAAAATGCATAATGAAGTAAAAAATCAGAAAGACGAAATCCTACAGAAAAACATTGAATTAATTAGCTTAAACAATGAAAAGAATAGCTTAATAGGCATTGTGGCGCATGATTTAAAAAGTCCACTTAGCCGAATACAAGGCCTTATTAGTGTGATAAAACTTAACCCCGATAAATTTGATAAAGAAACGCTTGGGTACTTAGACACAATAGAGTCTATAGCAGGCAAGCTAAATGAAATGATCGCCAAAATATTGAATGTAGAAGCTATTGAGGCTAAGAAACTAAATATTAATTTCAAACCACTTAATTTATCTCATGTTTTATCCAACTGCCTCAAGCAATTTGAACTTTCGGCCTTAGAAAAGGAAATTTCGATAGACAATGATATAATTGACGATATTACGGTAGAGGCAGATGAAAACTTAATAAATCAAATTGTAGAAAATCTTATTTCAAATGCACTTAAATTTTCTCCAAGGAGAAGTACTTTAAACATAAGTTTATTTTCAGAAAACCAAAGTGCAGTTTTGAGAATAAAAGATGAAGGCCCAGGAATTAGTAAAGATGATCAACAGAAACTGTTTAGAAAATATCAAAAATTAAGTGCGCGCCCTACAGGAAATGAAAGTTCTACAGGTTTAGGGCTTTCCATCGTAAAAAAATATGTAGATGCCATGGATGGCGAAATATGGTGCGAAAGTGAAATTGGAAGAGGCACCAGTTTCTATGTAAAATTTAAGACTCAGTTATAGCCAGTAATTACTTCACTTAATCATATCTTAAGCACTTCGAACATCTCGAAGTGCTTTTTTATTTGATGTTTCTCGTCTTCTAACTGCCTTATAAACAACAGGTACAAAAATCAATTGATATACATCATGAAAAATCAGCTGATCAGCCTATGTTTATTGAATTTCTTTCTCTTTCGAAGCGTTTACAAACAACACATTGCCAATATCATCATATCCTTCAAAAACCTCCACACCTTTTTGCTTTATAGCCTCAGCTCTAAAACCAATAATAGTTAAATCGGCATCTTGAGATTTTTCATTGATTATGGACTTCACCTTTACATCCGGCTTACTTTTTATCAGTTCTATGTTTTTAGGAGATATCGGCAAACGACCTGTCTTTATTAGAGACACTAAACTTTCCTCCTGCTCTGACATGTCTTTTTCGTTAACTACAGCAAAAATTTTAATTTCTGCATTTCGCCAATCTTTGTGCCCCATTATAATATACCCTAGTAAAATCATAAGGCTACTATTTTTTAAATCGTTGGGAGTTAACCACAAATGGATACTGTTATGAAAACCAAATTCTTTATCTGACGAACCTAGAATACATATATCTAATTCAGCTGACTTCACTAAAGTAAAATTGTCTACTACCTCAGTAATCATTTTAGTCTCATCCTTGCTATACTCGAAAAACACCATGTTCACTTCTTTACCAGATATACTAGGTAGCTGAATAGCCTGAGCCACTGCACTGGTAAAAGATGGTGAAATAAGTGTATCTACAAAAACATTACTTTTACTAGACTCTGTTATTTTCAACACCCTCCGAATCTCCTCTTTCGCTTTAAAGTAGCTTTCTTTGGAAATATATCCATTGATATAATGCAGGTAAGTACCAAAGCCATAACGATGAGAAATCCACTTCATAAACTGGTAAGCAGTATGTCTTTTAAAGAAATCAGGAGATATACATATAACAGACGGCCTCCAGTTCTCTTCGCCACGCTCCGCTTTTTGTAAAAACACCTGTAGCTGCCTACTCAACTGAAATATAACTCCTTGAAAAATCTTGGCCATACCTTCTTTGGAAGAATTAGCATGGGTAACAAAAAAGTATACACCAACCATAAAAATTATACTCACTATAGCATACTGAGTATTCATCTTAAACATTAGGTACACACACAAAATGGCTCCAAGGAGAGATACATACCACTTAGATTTAAATGAAGGCCTATATGAAGGATCAGCAGAAAAATGCTGTAAAAACGAAATCAAACAAAGCGATCCATATGCAATCATAAAAAACATAGAGATTACTTCTGCTACCGCATTCACATCACCCAAGCACACAAAAACAATTGCCAAAATGCTAGTTATCAAAGTAGCATTAATCGGCTCATTAGTTTTGGCTTTGCCTTTTGACAGAAACTGATTGAGTTTATCTACAGGAAAAATTTTATCTCCAGCCAGTGCTTGTAAGGTTCGGGGTGCCACCATTATACTACCTAATGCGGAAGATATAGTGGCCGCTGCTAAGCCTATAGGAATAATAGGCCCAAAAGCTGCAATATCCATCATTATAAGCTGGTTATTTACCAAGTCAGCCGGTGAGGCAGAAACGGCAAGCTTATAGGCAATAAAAATGTATATGAACATACCTACCACCGTAGCCGCCAAGGTGCCCACTGGTATAGACTTTTTGGGGTCTTTTAAATCTCCAGAAAGCCCAACTCCTGCAGTCATACCTGTAAATGCAGGAAATACTATTGCAAATACAGTAAAGAATGTACTTGGGTTTTCAATATGCTTTGTCCATTCTAAAGAGCCTTCTCCGGCAGAATAACCTGTATCACCCACAAAAAATAATATAAGTGATATAAATAGCATCGCTACTACCACATACAAAGCCTTCATACCTAAATCTGCTCCTTTTTTGAGCATTAACAGGCTCAAAAGAATAACAGCCGGCAAGCTAATAATACGCTTATCGTGTAAATCAAGATCAAATTGATGATTTACATAATCGAACACAGGAGTAAAAGCTTCAGCAAAGGCAATGGTGTAGAAAGCAACACTTATCGCCTGAGATAAAAACAAGGCAATACCTATAGCTGCGCCTACATTGATCCCAAATGACCGAGATATAATATAATACTCACCTCCTCCTTCAACTTTTTGATTTGTAGCTATCTCTGCAATAGCCATAGCGGTAGGTATAGTTACCAAGTTGGCGAAAAATATTATCCCCAAAGTACCAGCAAAACCTACACTTCCTACAGCATATCCAAAACGCAGAAACATTATAGCTCCAAGAATGGTAGAAATAGCTGTGAAAAACACTGGCCCGGTACCAAAACCACTACTTTTTGTTTGACTCATATTAAAAATAAAATTACTAAACGCTAAAGCAGCTGTTAATTAAAGAAAATAATTTAAAAACCTATCTTTGTAACATGAAAAAGATCAAAGAAATGTATCGCCAATATAAAGAGTATGTACGCGTAGATTTGCTCATGTATGCAGCTATGATCGTAATGATTATTGGCTATTTCATTTATGAAATGATCAGCAACTAAAAAAACGATGTAAGTTTTATTGCATATTTCCCATTATTTACCAGCTAATCTACTTTTATAAGTACCATTTTATAGTGCAAATCTTGCACAAAGATTTACGCACGCTCAATTAAATGTAATTAATACATTTAATTAATGAGACTTGTTGTCATTCTATCCCAAGTAAGGACACTCTCCTGATTGAATTCCAAAAACCATCTGTAATTCAGACATTTGAATAATAAAACAACTACTGTTTTTATTTATTATTCAATCTAACCCCGTATAATCATGAAATCGCTAAAAAATTCCATGTGGTATTTGGCAGCTTGTTTATTTATATTCAGCTGCTCCCAAGATTCTGAAATCGTAAAGCCTGATTCACAGGCCAAATCAGACAGAGAACTAGAACTCATCAATCAACAAAACCTGGCTCTTTTAAGCACCAAGAATGCTCGAAGCACCACCGTTACTAGTGAATCAGATTTACGCTCCGCTATCTCTAGCGCTAGCCCTGGTGATATCATTACTGTTAGTGGTACTATTAGGCTCACCCAAACCCTAGAACTTGCAAAGAGTGGAACCTCTAGTAGCAAAATCAACTTTACCGGAGGTACACTAGATTGTAGCCAAATTCCTTCAGGATGGGGAGTTAAGGTAAATGGTAGTTACTGGAATATTAGTAATATGACTATCAAAAACTCTCCCGATTGTGGTATTGTATTTCAGCATGGAGGCTATAACTGGGTATACAATGTTACCACCCACGGCAACCAAGATAGCGGTTTACAAATTTACAATGGATCGCATCACAACAGCATAAACTATTGCACTTCATATGACAATTATGATGTAGCCAATGGAGGTGAAAATGCCGATGGTTTTGCATGTAAGCTTTCTGCCGGTGCAGGCAACCAATTTGACCACTGCTGGGCAGAAGAAAACTCTGATGACGGCTGGGATCTTTACGACCAACCTTATACCGTTTACATCACCAACTGTACAGCTAAAAACAACGGCTATGGCACTAATGGAGATGGAAATGGCTTTAAGTTAGGTAGCGCAGGGCAAAATGTAGCACACACTGTTACCAACTGTACATCGAGCTATAACAAAGCTGCCGGTTACGATGGAAATGGAAATGTAGGCCATATCACCACCTCAGGAAGTGGTGGTACAGGTAATGGAAAAGGCCTATGGGTAAGAATATATTAATTAACCTAAACAACCAAAAAAAGAAGGCTTACATCTAAGCCTTCTTTTACTATTTTATATTCCTAACACTTTCGCATCAACAAAAAACACTGATTTTACATCTATATGATAATCTTCTTTTATCACTTTATCTGTTACGGTGTTAAGTCTCAGTTTAAATTTGTCCTTTTTAATATATTCCTTAAGGTCATCATCACTTGTATCGAGCTCTAGCGTGGTACCTACGCCATCACTTATTTCGTCTTTTGAAGCAATGGCTATTTCGTCTAACCCATCAGCAGAAATATAAACCGTTATAGATTTAAGGAACCCAAAGTCTCCATCAGAAGGAGAAGTAATTACTAAGTTCATAGAGGTTAACTTAATCTCCTCTATCATATCCTTTCTCGTATCATTTACTTCAAATTCCGATTCGGAATTGCTCTCTACATCTGGTGTAAATATATCAAAAGGCAAGTTTAATGTAGAGGCACTCGGTATGACCACACTTTGTTCGTATTTCATTTCGAATTGTGTTAAATCATCTAATTTATCACAACTCAATAGCGCAAAAAATAAAGCGACAAAAACGGCTGGTTTTAAAAGTTTATTTAAAATCATATGCATAAAAATATTTACTCACTAACTACTGGTTTATAAGATTTTATAAAGCTCGGTAACCTTTTGGCTGTAAGTTCTTAATAACACCTCTTTCATATGGTTATCACAATAAATAGATCTACCAAAGCTAGTTTAATACTTAAAATATGTTATTTTTAGTATATACGAGCCTTACTTACACTTTGGATTGGTCAGCCACAGCTGGCAATCAATCAACTACAATAAATTAATACAAGATGACTTAACTCATCACTTAGTATTGATCTAGTAATCATCTATTTGGAGTTTAAACGCAGATTATATGACTCAAAAATCTCCGTATACCGAATTAACTTTCCAGTTGATTGTAGAATCGGCTCCAAATGCAATCGTATTAGTAAACAAGGAAGGTAAAATTGCCTACGTAAATGACCGTACAGAAAAACTATTTGGCTACTCGCGTACAGAGCTTATTGGTCAAAACGTAGAAATCCTCATCCCAGCCCGCTTTCAAGACAAGCATCCACAATACCGTGATCATTTTTTCCAATCTCCATCAGTGAAAGCTATGGGTGGCGATCGCGAACTATTTGCCATGAGAAAAGATGGCCTAGAAATACCGATAGAAATAGGGCTTAATCCCTTGGTGACAGTTGAAGGAACGCTAACATTGGCCTCTATCATAGATATTACTGAACGAAAAAAAGCCGAAAAAAGCTTTAAGCTGGTAGTAGAGGCATCTCCCAATGCCATGATATTAGTAAATAAAACAGGGGTGATTACTCTTGCCAATAAAGCGGCAACAGAATTGTTTGGGTATAGTTATGCTGAAATTATTGGACTAACAATAGAGAATTTAATACCTGCAAGATTCCATTCTTCTCACATTACCTATAGAACACAGTATTTAAAATCTCCAACAACCAGACGAATGGGCCCAGGCCGATCTTTGTTTGCCTTAAAAAAAGACGGAACTGAAATACCTGTCGAAATTGGGCTCAATTCTATTGAATCAGAAGAAGGCACTGTAACTCTGGCTTCTATTATAGACATTTCTGAGCACCTGAAGCAGGAAAAGATATACAAAGAACAAATGCAACTAAAGCTGAAAAACAAACAGCTAGAACAGTTTGCATATATCGCTTCACATGATTTACAAGAACCACTAAGAACGGTATCTAATTATTTACAAGTCATAAAAGAAGACTTTTCTAGCATATATGATACTGACCATGGCAAAAAGTATATTGATGCTATGCACAAAGCCACTAACCGCATGAGTGTTTTGATTCAGTCATTATTAGAATATAGCAGGCTAGGTAGAAATAAAGAATTAAAGCTGGTGAACTTAAATGCCGTCATCAGTGAAATCATCAATGATTTACAACATCAAATACAAAAAACAAATGCAGAGATTTTAATCATCAACAACTTACCCTCATTAATGCTCTATGAAACGGAAGCAAGGCAATTATTTCAAAATTTAATAAACAATGCAATTAAGTTCAGAAAAAAAGATATTGCCCCAATTATAACCATAGATGTAAAAGAAGAAAATGACACCTTCTTATTTAGCATTAAAGACAATGGCATTGGCATAAGTGAAAAACACTTTGACCGTATTTTTGAAATGTTTCAAAAGCTTCATAATCATAACACCTATGAAGGCTTTGGAATTGGTTTACCAAACTGTAAAAAAATAGTGGAATTACATAATGGTGAAATGTGGGTAGAATCGGTACCTGAGCATTACAGCAAGTTTTATTTTACATTATATAAAAATCTATATGAAGCCAATCATTAATTGTATACTATTAATCGATGACAATCCTGATGACAACTTTATTCACGAAAGGGTAATTAAAAAAAGCCAATTAGTAGAACATGTGGTGGCCAGAGAATCAGGAGAAGAGGCCTTAGAATATTTAACAAATTGTGACGATGCTAAAAGTGAGCCCCGCCCCGATCTCATATTTTTAGACATTAACATGCCTGGCATGAACGGCTGGGAATTTTTCGACGAATATAAAAAGCTTCCTGATGAACAGAAAGGAGGTTTTTTGGTAATTATGCTCACAACATCTCAAAACCCCGAAGACAGAGAGCGAGCGAAAGAATTTTTAGACATTACGGATTTTAAAACCAAACCTTTGACTAAGGCTATGTTAGAAGAGGTGATTCAAAAATATTATAAAACTAAACAATAAAAAAGCCGCATCAGTATGATACTGAGCGGCCTTTACTTCGTCTTGTGATTTCGTTTATGCTTCCGCAAATTGGTTACATCCGAAAGCAGCTCCTGTGATATATTCAATAGCTTTTGCATTTTTGTCTACAGCTTTACCGTCATTTAAAACAGGAATAATAAAATCAGGATCCATTTTAGACTCTATATGACTTAGCTTATTACATTCTCCGTAATTTTCTTTACCAGCAACCACAGCCGCATCTGGCGCCCAATGGTTACAATTTTTACATACATTTTCCATAGTTTTACTTTTTGTTCAATATACAACTATAAAGCATGAATTTGCTGAAAAGTTTACCAAACAGGCTAAAAACGAACAATTTATAATTAAACTAAATAAATTATCCCGTTTCAAAATACTATTTCACCTCACCTTTTCGTAGTGTCTGTAAGGTTACTTTTAACCTATTAATTACAATTACATATATCAAATTTAAAGTTCAATTTATAACCCTTTAACATGAATACACTCAAAATTGCCGCAATCGGCTTAACTTTAATTGGTTTAAACGCTTGTAGTAGTGATGATGATGCCTCATCAGTACTACCAGAAGCTACTACACCCACTTCTCCGGATGCATCTCTAGCAATAGATCACCGCCAGGAAATGCGCAACTTTGTAATTGGTATTAGCCAATACGGAAAACAAACCAATGCTAACTTTTCTGTAATACCACAAAATGGTATAGAACTAGTATCAAATAATGGAGAAGAAGATGGTAGTCCTAACACAGCATATTTAACTGCTATTGATGGTAATGGTCAAGAAGATTTGTACTATGGCTATGATGAAGACAATCAAGCCACCAACACTGAAGATAGCGAATACCTAGAAGGCTTATTAGATATTTCTAAAAACGCAGGTAACACTATTTTAGCTACCAACTACTGTTCTACGCACAGTAAAATGGATAACTCTTATACATTAAGTGACAATGCAGGATATGTATCATTTGCTGCTGATGAAAGAGACCTGAACCAAATACCGGATTATCCGGCTACTATTCATCAAGAAAATGCTAATAACATCAGCTCACTAGCCGATGCTAAGAATTTTCTTTACCTGATTAACCCTGAAAACTTCAACAGCAAAAAAGCCTTTATAGACGCTGTTACAAACACTAATTATGATGTACTTATCATGGACTTATTCTTTAATGATAACACTACATTTAGTGCTTCACAAATTGCTCAGTTAAAGAATAAGAAAAATGGTGGCAAGCGATTAGTGATTAGTTATATGTCTATTGGCGAGGCCGAGGATTACAGATATTACTGGAATGATTCATGGAGCAACAACCCTCCTGCTTGGCTTGATGAAGAAAATCCAGAATGGGAAGGAAACTATAAAGTAAAATACTGGAATAGTGACTGGCAAGATATTATGTACGGAAATGACAACTCTTACTTAAAAATGATTCTTAATGCAGGTTTCGATGGTGTTTATCTTGATATTATCGATGCATTTGAATATTATGAGTAAACCATTCGTTAATTTCTCCGTTTAACCAGCTGGCAAAGAGCCAAAAGGCTCTATTTTCGAAATTAAAAATCATTGAAATATGCGCATTGAACTTGATGTTAAACTCGGCTTCAAAGACGTAATGATAAGGCCTAAAAGGTCTACATTAAAATCAAGATCAGAAGTTTCTTTAGTTAGAAAGTTCAAATTTTTACATGCTACTCACGAATGGGAAGGCATCCCTATAATAGCGGCCAATATGGACACCGTTGGTACTTTTGAAATGGCCAGCGCTTTGGCTGAACACAAATTATTTACGGCAATACACAAGCATTACTCTGTAGAGGAATGGAAGCATTACCTCAGTAATGAGGACGAAAGCATGGCTAACCATATTGCTGTAAGTACTGGTACTGGTGAGCAAGATGCAGCCAAAACAGATGCTATTTTAAAAGCGTTTCCTCATCTAAAATTTATTTGTATAGATGTTGCCAATGGTTACTCTGAGCACTTTGTGGACTACCTTAAACGTACGCGTGAAAAGTACCCCGACAAAGTGATCATGGCTGGTAATGTAGTAACTGGTGAGATGGTAGAAGAATTATTACTATCTGGAGCCGATATAGTAAAAGTGGGTATAGGCCCTGGTTCAGTATGTACCACTCGTATTAAAACTGGCGTAGGTTACCCTCAGCTATCGGCCATTATAGAATGTGCTGATGCTGCTCATGGTCTTGGTGGACAGGTGATCTCCGATGGCGGCTGCAAAGCTCCCGGAGACGTCTCAAAAGCCTTTGGAGCTGGCGCTGACTTTGTAATGCTAGGAGGCATGCTTGCAGGCCATGATGAGAGCGGTGGTGAGCTTATAGAACAAGATGGAGAAAAGTTCAAATCTTTTTATGGAATGAGTTCTGACACTGCCATGAAAAAATATGTTGGAGGTGTGGCCGAATACCGGGCCTCTGAAGGCAGGACAGTTAAAATCCCTTACAAAGGAGCAGTACATGATACTGTAACGGATATACTCGGTGGCATAAGATCTACCTGTACCTATGTAGGAGCTCAACAACTAAAAGAATTAACTAAGCGCACAACATTTATTAGAGTAGAAGAACAGCACAACGACTGGTTAGAATAAAACAAAAAAGGGAGCATTTTAAATGCTCCCTTTTTGTTTTATTCTATATATAAACTCCCGCCCATAATATTAGTGTAGCCAATAATGAGAGCATTAAAAGAAGCGGTGTAATAAACCTCAACCAAGTGTTGTAGTTCACATTAACCATTGCCAATGAAGGGAGGGCAAGACCTGTAGGTGTAATAAAAGTCATTATTCCGAATCCAAAAAGATATGCATTTACAATCTCTTCCGGTGGCACTCCCATTACAGGAGATAGAGCGCTAATAATAGGCATACTCACCACAGCTAATCCAGAAGATGAAGAAATAAACAATGTCATCAGCATAAAGACAACCATCAAGGCAGGCATGAATAATGCCACCGGCATATTATCTACTGCTCCGATGGCATAAAATAATATTGTATCACTAATCTGACCTTCATTAAGGATAAAAGTTACCCCTCTGGCAATTCCTATAATAAAAGTAACACCTAGTAAATCTTTAGCTCCAGCCATAAATACTTTCACAAATTCTTGCTCTCCTACTCGCTGAATAAGTCCTACCACTATGGCTGCCACCAAAAATAGTGCTGTCATTTCTTCAAACCACCACCCTAAAGCTGCCACACCATATATCATTATTAAGAAAGTCAAAGCAAACAACACCAATAACAATTTTGTACTGGCTTTTAAACTTGTCACCTCCTCAATAGCTCTTTTTTCTTCCTCTCTTAGATTATTTTTAACTAAAGATTTTACCGGGTTCTTCTTTACTTTATTAGCATACCGTAATATATAAATAATGGAGAGTGTAGTACCCGCTAGCAACATAGCAAGCCTACTGTAAAGGCCTACAGTCCAACTTACACCCGCAGCATCAGAAGCTATAATAGTACCAAATGGATTAATCAGTGCGCCCATAGTACCAATGCACGACCCTACAAAAATGACCGCTACAGGCACAAGCATATCATATCCTGCAGCAATAAATACAGGGATTAATATGGGGTAAAAGGCAAAGGTTTCTTCTGCCATACCAAAGGTTGTTCCTCCTATGGCTATTAGCGTGGTGACTATGATAATGAGAAGCCCCTCCCTCCCTTTAAGCTTATTTGCAAGGTAACCTATGCCTTCATCAAAAGCGCCTGCATCATTAAAAACACCAATAAACCCTCCTATTATCAAAACAAAAAGTATGATATCTATAGAATCATACATTCCCTTTATAGGAGCAAATAATATTTCTTTAAAGCCTTGTGGTTTTGATTCGATACTATGATAAGTATCAGGTACGGAAATGGTTCGTTTTATACTACCATTCTTAAACTTATCAATACTTATAGGTATATGTAATTCTTCTAAAGTGGCTGCAGAGGCCTCAAGGGTAGTATCTCCTGCCACAGATTTTATTACAAAGGTATTATTATCTTCATTGTAACTGAGCCTATCGTACTGGCCAGCAGGCAGCAACCATGTAGCTACTGCACAAAGAATAATAACAATAAATAAAACTGTATACGGAGTGGGAAAACGAAGAGAAAACTTCATAATAAAAAATTAAAAATCATCATCATCACCATCAGGATCTGATTGGATATCCGGCTCATCATCTTCTTCTTTTAGATCTCCGGTATCATTACTTTTATTTTTCTTTTTAAATAGATTAAAACCTTTTTTCTTCTTTTTGGAGTTACCATCATCCAAGTTGGTTGCAGAGGTTTCTACATCCCATTCAGTGCTATCAGATTTATTTTTCTTCTTAAAGATATTTTTAAAGAACCCAAAAACACCTTTCTTTTCCTTCTTCTCTGCTTGCTGTAAGGCCTGTTCTTCAGCAGCATCTGTTTCCATCTGCAAACGCACATCAGGATATACCAGATAATCTTTCAAATACCATAAGTATAACTCCTGATCTATATTGAAATTTTCCTTCTTAATTGAAATCACATATATGCTATCTGCCAGAGCAGCATCTAGGGTATCTACGGCTATTACAGCAGTAGAATCATAGCCTTCTCTTTCAGCCCACAAAACATCATCATCAAACTCTGTAGAATCCTCCTCCACAGGGTAAACATCTTCCATTGGAATAGTCTGTAGGCTTTTAACTTTCTTTTTATATGAGGTAGGCTCTATAACTAGGTATCTATCTTTGCTGGCTTCCAATACCTTGGGCATGGTATCTTCATCAAAATAGCTAAACCTTCTGGCCAAAGCCTCTTCATCATGTATAAATGCACTTTGATATGCAGGGCAGATCATGCGTTCAGTACAAGCCTGTACACTTATAATAATCAGAAATCCTATAATACAATAGTAAAGTTTCGCCATGCAATCCTAAAAAGTAGCCTTAGTATGTTTAATTCTGTTTTGATATTTACCAAGCATATTTCTTACCAAACTCCTAAGGTAGCTTCAAAAAGCTATAATTTAAAGCAAAATTAAAAAATAGTAGGTCAAAGTATTAACTCAAACGTTACTTCTTACCTCTTGTTGTATTTTTTTAGATAAACCATTAAAAACTAACTCATATGAATGATCTATACATTCTATAATAAAATTATCAGAAAGAGATCCGTTCACAAGCACCGTATTCCAGTGCTTTTTATTCATATGATAACCAGGAAGCACTTCGCTATACATTTCTCTTAGTTCTACTGCTTTTTCTGGGTCACATTTAAGGTTTACACTTTCAAACAGTTCAACATTAGCTAGGGCAAATATCTTGTCACCTACTTTAAAAACGAGAGTAGTTTCTCCAAATGGGAAACCTTCGGTTACACCATCCTTTGCCAAACAATAATCTCTGAACTGCTCTATGTTCATTTAAAAATGTGTCTGCTTATAAGAATAATTAAAGCGATGATGAACATAATAATGGAGATTTTATTTACTCCATGCATCATCTTTAAATTTATATTGGTGGGTCTATTAGGATCCTTCTTACGAAAAAAGTAGCCAAATACCTCTCCTACCTGAAAATAGTCTTTAAAACTATTTTTTCTTTCTATGTTATTCTCTGTATTCTCTGCCATGGCCATTTTATTTATATGCCCTTAACCTTGTTCTTTATTAATCCAGTTCCCGTCTTCACGGATAATTTCTATTAGTTCATCTACCGCTTCTTCCGAAGGCACACCTCTTTTTACTACCTCCTGACCTCTGTAAAGCGTAATTTTGCCTTTCCCTGATCCCACATAACCATAATCAGCATCGGCCATTTCTCCTGGCCCGTTTACTATGCAGCCCATTATTCCAATTTTAACACCTTTCAAGTGATCAGTGCGTTTACGAATCATGGCTGTGGTTTCTTGAAGATCAAATAAGGTTCTTCCACATGACGGACATGAAATATATTCCGTTTTAGTCATACGCGTGCGAGCCGCCTGTAAAATACCGAAAGCAATATTATTATATTTATCTGCTAACGATAAAAACTCATCTTTTGATTTATCAGATGTCTTTTCAACGCCCATCATTACCCCATCTCCCAGACCATCTACTAATAAACCGCCCATATCAGTAGCCGAATATATCTGCAACTGATCATCAGAAAGATCATGATAGGCTCTTTTTATGATTACAGGATTGTTCACCCCATGATTAATCAACTTAACAAAGGCTCTCCTTTGCTCAGCCAACCCATGTTCATTTTCTGTGTTTAGTATTAAAACCGCATGAGCATCTGACTTTAGGGCCTCTAAAAATGTATCGTCTAGATCAGTGATCTGAACATTAATAAAATTGAGAAATGCATGCCTAACTTCATTAGATCTGTATTGCTGAGCTGTAAACAACGGTACTTTATTGTTGTCCTCCTTAACGCTTAACCAAGTATCGTAATTTAAAATTTCTTTTAACCCATTAGGAAGCATAAACGGAATAGCCCTGTCTCCTGAATACACATAATCAGCCCCAAGATCATTCATTCTCCACTTATCTGGCTCTGGCAGATAAAAATGACCGATAGCTCTTAAATCGTGATAAGACTCTGGTGCCAGCTTACTTAAATCCGCTATAACACGCGGAACATTTAAATGACCAATATTATTGACCTCTATTGAATCTCTTCTTTTATATTGAAAAGGATCAATAGGGTTATTTTCAACAGGTGCAATTGTTTTGTGAGACACCCTGTTTCCATATCGATCTATCATTACTTGAGCAACAGGCGCTTCCTTCTCGGGCTCTTCTGTTAAAGAAACACGTACCGTATCACCTAGTCCATCTTCTAATAATAGTCCTATACCTACCGCACTTTTAATACGTCCATCCTCTCCTTCACCAGCTTCTGTAACTCCTAAATGTAGTGGATAAGGCTGTAACCCTTCCTCACTAAGCTTATTTACTAATAAGCGATACGCTTGTACCATGACCTGGGTGTTACTTGCCTTCATAGACAATACAATGTCATGGTAATTTAAGTCATCACAAATACGTAAAAACTCTAATGCAGATTCCACCATACCTAAAGGTGTATCTCCATATCTACTCATAATACGATCAGATAGCGAGCCATGGTTAGTACCTATCCTCATAGCGGTACCATATTCTTTACAGATATTTACCAATGGAGTAAACTTCTCTCGTATTCTATCTAGTTCTGCATTATAGCTACTATCAGTATACTCTATCTGCTCAAATTTCTTCTTATCAGCGTAGTTACCAGGGTTAATACGTACTTTCTCTACAATTCTGGCAGCAAGTTCTGCAGCATTGGGAGTAAAGTGAATATCAGCTATTAGTGGCACCTCATAACCTTTAGCTCTCAATCCTTTCTTAATTTCTTCTAGGTTTTGAGCCTCTTTAATACTTGGTGCAGTAATTCTAACATATTCACATCCTGCCTCAACCATTCTTATTACCTGAGCAATACTACCTTCAGTATCCATAGTATCTACGGTGGTCATTGATTGCACTCTAATAGGATTATTTCCTCCTAATGCAACATTTCCAATTTTGACCTCACGGCTTAGCCTACGTGAATACTGAACTAAACTATTACAATATTGCTTTGTCTTAATTATTTCCGAATCTAACATGCGTTTAAGAATTACTAAGCAAAGTTAACTGATAATTAATTATTTTGTTACTTCTTAAATGAGGTTACTGTTAAATGTCTCCTAACTGCGGTCTCATTACAATCTCCTCTATTACAGTACGATCAGACATTTCGTAAGCATTCCAAATTGCCTTTGATACATCATCAGCATCCATAAATCGCTCTTCAGGTAAGTCCGTGCCTGCCCAACTGGCTGTAAAAGTTGCCCCTGGCATTACTGCAGTCACCTTTACTCCACAATTTTTCATCTCTTCACGCAGCACCTTGGTCATCCCTAGCAATGCAAATTTTGATATACAATAAGAACCTCCGTTAACATAAGGCACGAATGAGGCCGTAGAGCAAAGGTTAAAAATATGACCTTGCTTTTGTTTCTTCATACCCTCTACAAATCCTCTACACATATGATAAGCGCTATATAAATTGGTCTCTATCATTTTCTCCAGTGTACCATCCTTTTCGGTATGCACTTCTCCTGGAATAAATAGCCCTGCATTATTTATTAGCACATCTACCGACTTAGCATGCTCTTTCACATATTTTATGAAATATTCCACTTCCGATCTTTCTGATAAGTCAGCACGCATCACATATACATTGTTATTGTACTTGTTAGTGACTTCATCTTTTAGCGCATGTAGTTCCTCTAAGTTTCTGGAACAAACAGCTATATCAAATCCATTTTCAGAAAAAATATCTACCAATGCTCTACCTATACCTTTGGTGCCACCAGTGATAATTGCAGTTTTATTCATATCAGATTAATAATCTTTATTATTTTTTATCAAAACATTTTTAAAGACAAGGCATTAATGATAATATTACCTTCTTTTTGACTTTGACGGGATAAAGGTAAAGATTTAACCCTAGGTTAGCGATAATATATCAGAATTAATGGAAACACTCGGCAGGTATTTTATATTTCTCGGTTCACTTTTTTCGAAAATGGAATCCTTCAAAACTTATTTTAAGTTGATCATGGAGGAATGTATATCTATAGGAATCAACTCAGTTTTTCTGGTTTCTTTAGTGGCATTTTTTATGGGGGCCGTTACTACTATTCAAACTGCCTATAATTTAATTAATCCGCTTATTCCTGACTATGTTATATCTCTAGTAGTGCGCGACATGACCATATTGGAATTAGCCCCAACTATTATAGGTGTAATTTATGCAGGTAAGGTAGGATCTAGCATGGCCAGTGGACTTGGAACAATGCGCATTTCAGAGCAGATTGATGCCTTAGAAGTAATGGGAATCAATAGTTCGTCTTATCTAGTGTTACCAAAAATAGTAGCATCAATGCTAATGTACCCCATGCTGGTAATAGTAGCGGGTCTTTTAGCCATGGTTGGTGGGTACTTAGCCGGTATTTTATCACATGTAATTACAGCCACTGACTATATTTACGGCATTAGGTTTGATTTTAATGAATACACGGTAACCTTTGCCTTGATAAAGTCTTTTGTATTTGCATTTTTGGTTGCTTCTATATCTTCATTCAAAGGTTACTTCACCACAGGTGGCGCTGTGGAAGTAGGGCAAGCCAGTACTTCAGCGGTTACACAAAGCGTAATTGCCATTTTACTTGCCGATTATCTACTAGCTCAATTACTACTTTAATTATGATTAAGATAGAGAACATAAAGAAATCCTTTAAAGACAAAGAGATTCTTAAAGGCATAAGCGGAGTATTTGAAAGAGGTAAACCTAACCTTATTATTGGTGCTAGTGGTACAGGTAAAAGTGTACTTTTAAAATGCTTGGTTGGTCTAGTACAGCCAGATGAAGGTCATATTTTTTATGATGACAATGAATTTACCAATGCTAGCAGAAATGTAAAAACTGAAATAAGAAGGCAAATCGGCATGTTATTTCAGGGTGGCGCTCTATTTGATTCTAAAACTGTAGAGCAAAATGTAATGTTTCCACTCGATGTGCTTACAACTATGCCTAAAGGAGAAAAAATTGACCGTGTTAATTTCTGCTTAGAAAGAGTAGGCTTAGAAGGACAAAATAATAAAATGCCTTCTGAGATAAGTGGTGGTATGCAAAAACGTGTAGGTATTGCAAGAGCCATTGTTAATAATTCTAGTTTCCTATTTTGTGACGAACCTAACTCTGGCTTAGATCCTCAAACATCGATTCTGATCGATGACTTAATCATGGAAATTACAGAAGAGTATGACATCACTACTGTAGTGGTGACTCATGACATGAACTCGGTACTGGGAATAGGAGAAAAAATCATGTTCTTATACAAAGGCCTAAAGCTCTGGGAAGGAAACAAAAACGAAATTATGTATAGTGGAGTGAAGGAGTTTGACGACTTTGTATTTGCCAACAAGGTAATGCGTAAGCTAAAACAAAACTAAAACAAGGCACTTACCTGAACCCTGCCTACATGAACTATGTCTGAATCTTCTGACTTTCTACCGTTATAACTAATATTTAACTGCAACCCCGAGGCTATTTTTTGTTGCCAAAATAAACCCCAGGTCACATTCTGGCCTGGCCTTAACGCCTCTAATATATCATAGCCCAAGGCACTGTTTTCTTCACCATTGAAATCAATATCTACCCAGCGCATTTGTAAATTAAAGGAGTTGGTTACTGCTTTATTAAACTTAACATCTAAAGACAGTTCATTAAACTTTGCATACTGCCTATTTTCGTTAACTTGGCTATTGTATTTATCCTGATACTGATATTTACCCGTTATACGAAAGCTACCACTTGGCTGCCAAGACAACTCAGGACTTAAAGTATAATAATCAATGAGGTAGTTCCTGTCTTCTAGGTAATCAGAAGTCACTTCTTTATCTCCATGAGTTCCTCCTAACCTCAAACTATATTGCCTAGACAAATTAACTCTGAAATTATATGAATACTCCGTATTGTCACGAGCTTCAAAGCCATTAATTAATAATTGCTTTTGCCTTAAATTATAAAACCCGAAATCAGCCCCGTATTTCAAATTTGACCTATTAAAAAAAATGGTTGACTTAACGGAGCTCTTCTGTGCCAAAAGCTCATCATTATTCACATCTTTAAGAAACCCAACAACCCTTGTACTCAAATCATCGTCAGTGGTTTTCACATTGGCCGACCATGAAGAAACATTAGACAACTTGCCCAATACTTTTTTAATACCCTTAGCATCTCTCCATTTCCGAGGCATCTCCATAGTAACTCTATAGGTCAGTAAGTTCTGAAAAGCAGTTACATATTCATTAGTAGGAGTAAATATCTTCGCATAGTTTCTTTCATCTACATTTATTGCTTCAAAAAACTCTCCCAAATCTTGAACTCCATCTTCATTTAAATCACGCCAAGTGTGAGTTCCTTGCCCTGAGGCTACTTTAATAAAAATAAACTCGCGCTTCAATTCTCTGCTATTAGAAATGGCGTAAGTCAAATCAGAGGTAATGTGTCTATTCAACAGTTGATTGCTAAGATTTAATCTACCAGAAATAGTTTCATCCAATTTCCCTGTTTGCTTATACTCCAAGGTTCTGTACACAAACATTAAATCCAAGTTGTGATTATCCCAACCTCTTCCTACATTCAATTTACTCGTATTTGAATATGTATAAGGTTCAATTTTGCCTTCCAACGGCATCTTATCTTCTCTAAAAGCATGTTCTAAATTCAATTGCCATTGGGTTGAATCTCCATTTTTAATGTAAAATGCGTGCTCATCATAATACATAGCGCTATTCACTACAGAATCAGCATCATTAGCACTAATTTGATTATGATCACTTGTAAATCTATACCCCGGAACGATATAAGGAGTTTGAAAAGACACATCAGTAGAAAAACGCTGCCAATTCACCTTTACAGAATCCTGATTATTTTTAAGGTTAAAAGCGGCTGTTCTCAGTCTAATTTTCCCTAATGATTGATTTGCAAATGCTTTTTGTTGCCAACCATCAACAGCACTCCCCCTACTTCTATATGAAATATCATATCCAAATGATTGATTATAGGATTTTTCAAACTTAACTCCAGTAGCAATAATCAAATCATTTTGCTTTGACAGTGTTAATGACGGGTCTAAGCCCCAATCACGATCAAATTCTATATACCTAATCCTATCTATCGGATTAAAATACTTATCATCAAATTCAAAACTAGAGAAATATTCAAACTTATAATTCTTCAAAGGCTTCAAGGCTCTCCCCTTACTGCTGAAAGTAGTTCGAATGGCTTTACCCGCATCATCATTGCTATCATACGTTGAAAACAAATTCATATCATAAGTTGAAGAAGCCATCTCTACGCTAATGTTCTCATATTCATTAATGCCATAATCAGCTCCTATGTTGATCATTTGTTTCTTGTTAGGCGGGGGCACCTGAATAACCGGCTCGTAAGTTCCTTGAGGCACGCCTGCTACAGGCTCCACCCATTGGTAAACCTTTCCATTTGCCGTAGTGGTAGCTTGTATGTAATTTCCATTCCCTATACCCACATTAGAGAAGGTAAGTTGATAAAAAGCTTCCGTAGCATCAGTGCTGTATTCGTAATAGGTATAAACTTGCCCTTCAATATTAGGCGAATTACGTAGTGCATATAAAATCCTTTCATTACTAAATTCTACGCTGTCAACCCCTGGTATTACTGCCTTGTTGGGGTCATCTCCTGCTTCACTTAATAAAACCTTATCGTCTACACTCAAATCAACCAAAAGCGGACGATTTCTATTATCTTTCTCACTGTATGCATTAACAAACAATTTTAACTTACCTGTTTTCTGATAATGACTAGCAGTTAGTATTGATCGACTATAATTCTGGTCTGAGTATTCATAATCAACACGAATACGCGAAAATTCCGTAATCAACACATTATTGGTGAAGGTAATTTCACCACTATTATAATCTATTATATAGTCATAGTTATAACCTCTCTCCAGTTGGGTACCATCGAGAAAAACCTTCTCTGAATTGGCCAATACTATCACATAACTTTGTCCAGGAGGTCCGGGTATCTGGTATGGCCCCAGCACACCATCTATTGGCTCAATCACCACCGTAGAGAACTTGCCTTTAGCTACAGAAATGCCTACTCTATTTGATATTTCTGTATCTCCTATTTTATAATCAACTTGAGCTATGCCACCCTGCACGTTTTTATAATATTTCAAAAAGTATGAAGGCTCACTTTTTAGTACTATATCACCACCAGTGATAGAAAAGTTATCATTATAAAGCTGAATAAAAACATTATCAAAATCTTGTAGCTGTTGAGTGTTACCTTCCGGCTGAAAGGGCACATTTTGATCAGTAATTGCGGCTCTTATAAAAAGGTCGTCTGTAAGTTTACCATCAAGGTTAAGGTTAAGAGTAGAGTTAACAAATACATCCTGATTATTTCCGAAAGAAATACCTCTACTAATACTACCGCTCTTATTTAAACCTTCTGTTTCAAAAAGCTGTTCTCTTCCTAAAAGTGACTCCTGCTCTGTGGACACAGGATCTTTAAAATACGCACCGCTATCATATACACTTAAATCCCTATGATAGTGTTTTTGAGAAAGACTAAAGGGCAACACCGAGTAGCAAATTAATGCTGAGTCACTCTGCGACTCAACTTTCACCAGACCAGAGTTATAATCATACTCATGCTCAACTGCTGAGGCACTACCCGAAATGATAAGAGAGCCCGGCACAGGAGACAATGAATCTAAAAGTACAGGGGTATTCGTTTTAATCCATTTACAGCGCTTAGTTACATCTTGCCCATAAGCAGAGAATCCTAAAAAAATGAGTAGTGTAATAACATACGCCTTAAACCTCATGGTTAACGATAGGTAATTCAATATAAAATGTAGTGCCTACACCCATTTCGGTTTCAAACCAGATTTTACCACCGGCATGTTCTATTCCATGTTTAGCTACAGCCAAACCTATTCCTGAACCGGTCTCTTTTGTAGTAAAATTGGGCATAAAAATTTTATTATGAATGGAGGAATCAATGCCCACACCGTCATCAGCTACAAACAACATTAATTTAAATTCGCTTAATTCTCTTAACTCAATCCTAATAGTCAAAAGTTCACCTTTAGAGGCTTGAATAGCGTTTAATATCAAGTTAGTTAATATTCTGCTCATCAAAGGTGCATCTCCTCTTGTATACAGTTCCTCCTCAGGAAGTGCCAACTGAATATCAGCCCCCTCAGCATTAGTCAGTAAATTAACGGTATTAGCAATGACCTCATTTACCTGATAAACCTCATTTTCAGGAATAGGAAGTTTAGCAAAAGAGCTAAACGATGAAGCAATATCATTTAAAGTATCTACCTGTGCCAGCAAGCTGTTGACAGGCTTATCAAAACCATCTTGCAAATGCTCCTTGGTCAAGCGCCTACTCAAATGCTGTAGCGTTAACTTCATGGGGGTTAAAGGGTTTTTTATTTCATGGGCCACTTGCTGCGCTATGGACCTCCATGCAGACTCCTTTTCACTTCTTGCCAGTGCCTTTTTACTTTCTTCCAGATTAACCAACATACGGTTATACTCCCTCACCATCAGGCCAATTTCATCATCAGCCTTCCATGTTAAAGGCTTATTAAACCCTGTAAGGGTAGTTTTCTTTAGCCTTTGGGTAATCAACACCAAAGGAAAGGTCAACCACTTGGAAACAAAATAAGATACCAACAAAAATATTATAAATATCATACTAAAGATATTCATCACATTGGTCAATACCTCAACCTGATTCTGTTCTAAAGCATACTCTGATTGAAAAAATGGAATGCTCAATATTCCGATTAACTGTCCCGTTTCTGATGATTTTATACCATAAAATGTAGTATTATAATTTAATTCTCCCACTACTTCTCTTTCTACAAAAGCATTCTCCCCCTCTTCCTTAATTTTAGAATATGCAATGGGATGTATATAATCAGATAATAAATCATTTTCGTAGATAAGCGGCTGACTACTCGCTAATAATTTCCCTTTTATACTGAATAGGTTAACATCTACACCAGCAAATTTAGAAGCGGCAGAAAGACTTTGACGTAATTGATCTTTATTTCCTGAGGCTCTGTTTTTTACGTATTCGTACAAGTCACCACTCAAATTATTACTAATACTTTCTGCCTTGTGATAATACTCTTCATTTACTTCCTTTTTAAAAGAAGAATTAATTAAACTGAGAGTGGTAATACTTACCGCAAAAAGAGGCAAGAAAAAAGCCATGTTTAAATACAGCTGTATTCTAGTAGAATAATTTAGCGTTATCTTCTTAATCAGGTAATAAATAGAATAACTTCCGGTTAAAACTAGCAGTATAAAAACCTGAATGAGAAAGAAAAAAGAAAAGTTTGAAACAATATATCGTAAGGGATAGCTGTAGTTACTAATCACCACCACCCTGCCTTGATTATCCTGAACAGCAATATGCTTATAATGATTATATAAAACTCCATCATTATAAAGCTCATTATTCTTTAGTAAACCGTTATCAAAATCAAGATTATAATTAAAACTACCCGCATGATACCGTACCTCTCCATTGATGAATACGGCATAGCTATAGTTAGCATTTTGATACGGAAATAAATACCTGTTATCGACTAAAAGCTCCGGGTATACATTATCAGGAATAACTCGTTTTAAATTCAAGTCTAAAATAATATAACCTACCAATACACCTCGTTTTTTAATCTCTAAAAAGTCGATGTACCGTTTAGAAGCATTAAGCCCTAGCTTATTGATAAAATAGATTCCTTTATAATTAGTTTGATAATCTTCACTAATAAATTCTTCTATTTTACCTGGTGTATCTTGCTGCACATCTTCTTCAAACAATTCTCCATTGGCATTATACAGATAGATGTCAATGTTATATTTGTCAAAATAGCTATTTAAATAAACTTGCTTAATTTTCGACCTTACTACGTCCTTATTCAAAAATGGGCTCGAAATCCTACTTTGAATAAATACATCAGCTTGCACACTATTATTTAATTCACTCAATAAAAATTCGGCCAAAGCATCATTTTCTATCAAAAACTGATTTGCAAACTTGACCTTCCTTTCATTTTCTCTTTCACTTTCAAAGCTATAAATAGCCCATGATGTAATTAGAGAGCTGCCTAATAAAACAAAAAACACATAAAGGAAACTCTTATACTTAAGCTGCCCCAGCGCATGGTGCAATTTGGTGATAGAAACCACTAAATAAAGGACAGCCACAACTATGATCACCACGGCAAATCGTTGTTGTATAATAATGTTTACGAGAGCAAAAGCCAAAGCTCCAACAGCAAATGAGATATATGAGAGATATACATTGCCTAAAAGAAACCTGATAATGCGACCACCTATGTGAAAACTTAGAAAGCAAGCTGCAGAACATAATATGACTATAATAATTGCAAAAACACGGTTAACATCAAAAATGATACTATTTTCGATGTCTAAACTCAATTGCGAATTATGGTAAACCGTTTGTATAACTACTAACAGTAACAAAAAAACCGTTAATACTAAGCCAAATATCAATCCCGAAATAAAGATCCTTCTTCGTAAATTGAATCGATATATTTTTTTGAGGACTTTAAGTTTGCTGTAAAAACAAAACAAATACACTATGAACACAAAAATACAGCATACGTTTATGCACAAGTCACCCAACGACTGGTTCAACACTGAAGAGGCAAAATATTTAGAATTGAATAATGTTACCTCCATAATAGATTGAGGTATGCCACTAAATAATATCCCCAACCTTAAAACCACTAGGCTTACCACCAGAAATAAGAAGGCATATTCGGTCCCCTTTTTTTGTAACTTCAGTGTGGTAATAACAATAGGCACGAGTAATAAGAGTACCCCTACAGCATAAATAAGGACAACAATTACATTCCAAACATCATAATCAACATAGTAATTTGGTCCAAACTCAATATTAAATACACACCCCAGATCTTCTACACAAACAGGAGTTCCTTTCTTTTCATCTAAGTCAAAAATGGTAAGGTCATTATTGGTAAAAACCTCATCGTTAAAACCAGAATGCACGTAGTTATTATCTACTTTATAATTACTCCTTAAAGGCACAAGCCCTATAATTTCGTAAGAAGAATTTCGAATATGCCATCGTCTACTTAGGAAGTCCTTCCTTAAAGTCCTTATAAGTTTTACTGTATAATCTCCTTTAACAGTTCTGTATTCTGGTACATACTCGTTATTGGACCAATAGAGTAATTCGCCATTTTTATAAAGGTAAAATAAGCTTTTAGAAGAAGGAATAGAAGAAAATTGAAAAACCTGATTGGTTTCTACATTCTCTAATAAAGGGACTACTGCCTGCTGCAGGCGGTCTAACTGTTCTGACAACCCCTGCTCTACAGACTTTATATATCGTTTTGATACCCGTTTTTCGGTATGAACATTATAATGAATAGCTATTGCTACTACAATGAGTAACAATGAAAAAAAATATAAAAGGTATAAGCGTTTATGATGCAATATGAATGAATTATTTAGATCACACTAAATATAATCATTTAGAATTATTATCATAATCAGGATCGTAACCTACACCCCCAAAGCCATAAAGGAAAAGTATTCTTGAATACCTAAACAGCACGGGTAATAAAGCCATTACCGTGAATGTAGTGGTGAGAATATAGGTAAGTAGGCCAAAATCACCCAAAACACTAAGCGCAACTCCTACTGTTACAAATATGGCCACAGAAAAGGCATAGCTTACGTACATAGCTCCAAAGAAAAATCCTGGCTCACGCTCATAATGCAACCCACACTTAGGGCAATCTTCATGCATATCAGCAAAGTGTTTTACATTAAAAGCCGCATGTTTAAACATATTACCTTCTCTACATCGAGGGCATTTACCATGCAACATGGCGCTTATACTGCTCTTTTTTTGCATCAGCTTTACTTCGTTTGTACCATAAATATGCCACCGTACCTATCAATATGTAAGGAGCTACAAATAAATATAAAATGCCAAAATTAAGCCCTGCGCCTATTCCTACATCTCCATTACTTACATTATTTTCTACAGTGGCTCTACACATGGCACACTGTGCATAAGATGAACCAATGGAGAATATCATTAGTAGACCTATGCTGTATATTAATTTTATAAGCTTACTCATCATAAAATATTAACGTGAATAATGAATCTAACGTTCTTAATTAGACATAATAAGGACTAATCATAATATAAACTACCACTCCGGTAATCGCTACATAAAGCCAAATAGGAAAGGTAATTCTTGCCAACTTTCTGTGTCTATCAAAACGCTCGGCTAATGCTCTTACAAAAGTAAAAAGTACTAATGGGATTACTGCAATAGACAGCACAATATGTGTCACTAATATGAAATAATAAATATATTTGATGGTTCCTTCCCCGCCAAATGCCGTAGAATCACTAGTCATATGATATAACACGTACATCACCAAAAATGCTGCTGACAACCCAATACAGAGCTTCATTAATCCATTGTGTAAGCTCACATTATTTCTTCTAATAGCAACAAAACCAGCCATTAACAAAATAGCTGTTACGCCATTTACACCAGCATAAATAGGAGGCAAAAACGACAAATCAACACCTTCTATTCTAACTTTAAATAGCACTGCCACCGCCACAGGTATTACTATAGATAGCGTAACTATTAACTTTTTGTATTTGACCTCTTTATTTATTGTCTCCATTCTCTATAAGAATTTTTAATTCAACAATCATTCTATCTTGTTCATCCAAATCTCGGTCATAATACCCCCTAATTTGTCCATGTGTATCAATTAAGATAAATTTCCTACTTGCAGGCGATAGGTATTTGCAGGTAAGTAAGTTTCTATACTCTTGATCACTTACTTTAACAAAATCTCCAAGAACCTCAGACTTTACTGCCACACGACTATAAATTATTAATTCAGGAACAGCTCCTTCAAAGGTATCTTCAAACCTCAGCCATTCATTTTCTAACTCGTGCACCTGATCATTAGTGTTACTATAAAAATAGACTAAAGTAGCCTTCTTAACACCTTCTACTTTATAAGGAAATTTCAGGTCAGTACAGCGCTTGGTTATGGACTGATCGGCATCAGTGTAATAGACAGGGATATCAAACTTATTAGAACCGAATAATTTTAAAAAAATAAAAATCGCTACTGGTATTACCAGCATTATAACTAAAAAACTAAATTGTATGATTCTATTCTTCATCTCCTAAGTGCAGATACAAAATAAGGCTAGAGTTCACACACTAGCCTTATATATTTGAATATATTTTTTCTAAGCTTTAATAACGCACATCAAATATAGCCATACCTTCATATAAGAATGCAATAAGCATCCAAACGATAAAGACTAATGGCACCAATATAGACCACATTAAAACCTTAGTTTCATATTTTAAGTGCATGAATTCTCCAACTATATACACGGCCTTAACTATAGTCATGGCCACGAAAATAGTTATTCTAAGCATTTCCATTTCTAATGGAACAGTAAACGCTATTAAGAACTCTAAAGCTGTGATAACAGCAAGGATGAGAGCCGTCATCCATATCTTCTTCACTTTTGCCTTATCTACAGGCTGAACCTGCACATGCGTTGTTTCTTCAGTATGCATTATAATTAATTTTTAAAGTCTAACTTAAACAAGGTAAAAGAAGGTAAATACAAATACCCAAACAAGATCCACAAAGTGCCAGTATAAACCGGTTTTTTCAACCATTTCATAATGACCTCTTCTGTCATATACTCCTCTTACAGTGTTATAATAGATAAGGAAGTTTAAAACAACCCCACTGAATACGTGCGTTCCGTGAAATCCTGTAATAAAGAAGAAGAATGCAGAGAAATCAGAAGGACCATATTGGTTAACTGACAAATTAGCTCCAAAAATCGTCTTTTCTACCCAGCTTCCATTCTCTAAAAACTTCATTACAGTACCACTTTCAGTACCAATTATATAGTGAGACCACTCCCAAGCCTGACAACCTAAGAAAACTAAACCTCCTATGATTGTCCAAAGCATCCATTTCTCTACATCTTTACGGTCCATTCTATGGCCTGCCTCTACAGCCAATACCATAGTTACACTACTCATAATAAGTATAAATGTCATTATACCTACGAATACCAAAGGTAAATCTACACCATGTAAAAATGGTACAGCGTTAAATACCTTTTCCGGCACAGGCCAGTATTCCTTAGAAAATGTAAACGCATCCATAGGACCTTCGTACGCCTTATGAGCAGAGCGAACAAGTCCGTAGGTAATTAATAAAGCAGAAAACGTAAATGCATCGGAAAGCAAGAAAAACCACATCATTAGTTTTCCATAACTTGCCTTTAACGGTGACTGACCACCATCCCAAATATTTCCTTTTGGGCTATCAATCGTCTGTGCGGTAGTTGACATAATGACTTTTTAAATCTCTAATTATGATTCAATAATAAAAATATAAACAAATAAATCCACAATGCATCTAAAAAATGCCAGTAGGTAGAGCACATCTGAATTCTGGTTAAATTCTTGGAATGCACTTTATACTTAAAGGTGGAAACTAATAATACAATTAGTACAATAATGGCACTGACTAAGTGCACTGCGTGTAAAAATGTAAGCACTATCAAAAAAGATACTGATACATCATTAGACACAAAATATAAACCTTGATCACTGAGCTCCTTCCAGCTATACACCTGGCCGGCAGTAAACAAAAGGCCTAGAACAGCAGTAATTACCACCGCTATTTTAACAATACTTAAATTATCCTTTTTAGCAGCCAAGTATGCCCAGTGCATGCTAATACTGCTTAAAAATATAATACCTGTAGTAACCCATAAGGCACTTGGCAACTCAAACATAGTCCAATTACCCTCGGCCTGACGAACAATATACGCACTAGTAAGTGATATAAAGATCATCGTTACTGTTATTAAAAATAACCACAAAGCAAACTTTTGAGGATGCATCCCCAAAGGCTTCTTGGCACTTTCTACTATCTTAATATTCGCTGTTGTATCCATGTCCCCTCCTTATACTTTATCTAACAAATAAGCTATTTGAACTATTGGCAAATATAAAAACGATCCGAACATTATTCTTAATGCCGACTTCCTATTACCGTGTCTCATCAAAGAAAATGTTTGCGATAAAAATAATACCCCAGAGATGGTTACCACTATTGCAGAATCAATTCCTGTAATTCCGAATTTAGCTGGTAATAATCCCAATGGTATTAAAAACAATGTATATATCATTATCTGCACCGCAGTGTTAAGATCTTTTTTGCCGCCACTAGGTAATAATTTAAATCCCGCTTTTTTGTAATCTTCATCCGCTACCCATGCAATAGCCCAAAAATGAGGGAATTGCCATATAAACTGAATACCAAAGATAATCAATGCTTCGTAAGTGATACTGCCAGTAGCCGCTGTCCAACCTAATAATGGAGGCAAAGCACCAGGAATAGCTCCTACAAATACCGCTATAGGTCCCACTCTTTTTAATGGAGTGTACACAAAGCTATAGAGTATCATTGATAATACAGAAAGCCATACGGTCAACCCATTGGCATATAATGACAAAATACCTAAACCAGTTAAACCTATGAATGCCGAAAATATAATGGCTTCGTTAACTGATACTTTATTGGTAGGCAAAGGACGATTCATTGTTCTGGACATTAACTTATCCAGGTCCTTTTCAATAATTTGGTTTATCGTAATTGAAGCTCCAGAAATTAAAAATCCCCCAAAACATAACATTAACAGGTCGATCCAATTAACGGCCGACTTTGCACCTAAAATATAACCAAACCCGCAAGAAAATGCCACTAAGAACGAGAGTCTCATCTTCAATAACTCAACATAACATCTCAGCTTCTCTGTTATCAAGGCGATTTTATAAGCGTTATTAACTATCATATTGTAATTTATCCGTATTGTTAGATCTAATTTTTAAGAACAGTAAAAACTGTATACCGAAAATTAGAGTTCCCAATAATAAATGTATCGGTTGTACAAATGCTGGTATACCTAAATATGCCATGGTTACACCCGAAACAATAGCTATGAAGACTACACTAAATAGTCCATAACTTAATTTTGACAATGCAGCATTTTTACGTAATTGTATAAAAAGTAAAACATGCAAAATCAACACTACCCAACTAAAAGATCTATGTATGATAAAATCGACACCTAAATTTTCTATCCAAAGATTACGCTCTTTGTAATCAAAAGAAGATGCCACTACATCAACATTTTCTCTTACCTGAGTTCCTAATATTATTTGTACTAAGCTCAAAATAAGGCACATAATCAAAACAAATTCGATAATGCCTTTACCACGGCTGATGTTTAAACCTTCATTAGAGGTCTTATTAACAATATATGCCAGCAATGCTACTATTACGATAGCCAACAGCATATGAAATGTAATAGTCCATGGTACCAAATTAGTAGAAACTACTATTGAGCCCGTCCAAGCTTGAAACACTACCAATATTAACGATGACAAAGCACAAACAAATATTGGTGGGTCCGTTTTCCAAAATTTCAAAGAAACAATAAAAGTAGCAAGTATTAAAAAACCTATAGTCACTCCTACTAATCTGTTTACATATTCTGTCCAGGTTCTGTATTTATTAAAATCTGATTCATGAAGAATAGATGCATCATCAAGTATTTTTTGGGCAGATTCATCGAATCCTATAGCAGAAAGATACTTGGCAAACTTAATATTCTTCTTCGCCCTTTTGGCAGAATAGATTTCTTTATAGTCTGAGGGTAATTCAGAGGCATCTGTTGGAGGTATATAATTACCAAAACATTTAGGCCAATCTGGGCATCCCATTCCTGAACCCGAACTACGAACTATCCCTCCTACGAGGATCAGAACGTATATTGCTATTAAAGTAGCCAGACTGACCTTTTTGATCAGTCTGTACCTACTTTTTATATTAATGTCCTTTGTTGTCATCAACAACCACTTTCACATCATTATCCTTTTCTAACTTAATCATGTCATTTTCATGAGGTAAGTTAGATTCAGGAGTCATAGAAAATGGAATATGCTGAGGGATAAAATCCTCTGGAGCACCTGGCTTACTATAATCATAAGGCCAACGATAAACTTGAGGTATTGCTCCTGGCCAGTTACCATGTCCTGGTACTACAGGAGTAGTCCATTCAAGTGTATTGGCTTGCCATGGGTTCGCTGATGCTTTTCTTCCTTTAAACATGCTGTAGAAGAAGTTGAATACAAATACCAACTGAGATGTAAATGTTAGAATAGCAGCTATACTAACAAACATATTCAAATCAGTAAATGCGTTCAATGTATCAAAGTTAGTGAAAGAATAATACCTTCTAGGATAACCAGCGATACCGATATAGTGCATTGGGAAGAATACCATGTAAACACCTACAAATGTTAACCAGAAGTGGATATAACCTAATCTGTTATCCATCATTCTACCAAACATTTTAGGGAACCAGTGATAAACACCACATATCATACCGAAGAAAGATGCACTACCCATTACTAAGTGGAAGTGAGCCACAACGAAATACGTATCATGTAACTGAATATCAATAGCAGAGTTTCCTAAGAAAATACCTGTTAAACCACCAGAGATAAAGAATGAAACAAGACCAATGGCAAATAACATGGCAGGAGTAAATCGAATATTACCTCTCCACAATGTAGTTAAGTAGTTAAACACCTTAACCGCAGAAGGAACAGCAATAATCAATGTTAATAGCATAAATACTGATCCTAAGAAAGGATTCATACCTGAAACGAACATATGGTGAGCCCATACTACGAAAGATAATATTGCAATGAAGAGTATAGATCCTACCATCGCCTTATATCCAAATATTGGTTTTCTAGAATTCGTAGCAATTACTTCGGAAGTAATACCTAAAGCAGGTAATAATACGATATACACTTCAGGGTGTCCTAAGAACCAGAACAAGTGCTGGAATAAAACAGGGCTACCACCTTGGTTAGGTAATGCTTCACCATTAATGTATATATCAGACAAGAAGAAACTTGTTCCGAAACTTCTATCGAAAATTAATAATAAAGCTGCTGCAAATAATACTGGGAATGATAATAAACCAATTACCGCTGTAATGAACAACGCCCATATTGTTAATGGCAATCTAGAAAATGACATGCCATTTGTTCTCAAGTTAATTACCGTAGCAATGTAATTAATACCTCCTAGTAAACTAGAGACAATAAATAATGCCATGGCTACCAACCACATTGTCATACCTAAACCTGAACCGTTAACAGCCTGAGGCAATGCACTTAATGGAGGGTAAATAACCCAACCACCTGATGCTGGTCCTGTTTCGATAAACAATGAAGCAAACATTACCACACTAGACAAAAAGAAGAACCAGTATGATAACATATTCATAAAACCAGAGGCCATATCACGGGCTCCAATTTGTAATGGTATTAAAAAGTTAGAGAAGGTTCCTGAAAGACCAGCAGTCAATACAAAAAATACCATAATAGTACCGTGCATTGTAACTAAGGCCAAATAAAACTCAGGGTCTATTTTACCTTCTGGAGTAATCCATTCACCCAAAATAGGTTTTAGCCAACCTAGTTCAGCATCAGGAAAACCCAATTGTAATCTAAATATGATAGATAATGAACCACCAATCAAAGCCCAGAAAATACCTGTAAGCAGGTATTGCTTGGCAATCATTTTATGGTCCATACTGAATATGTACGTGGTCAGGAAATTACCATGATGCTCCTCATGGTCATGACCTCCATGATGTGTTTCTTCTGTAATATGTAAATCAGCAGTTGCCATAATATTTTAACTTATAATGAAGCTTCAATTTCTGTATTTTCTTCCTTTTCTTCTATTCCAGCTTTAATCTTAGCTAGCTCTCTTTTATCCTCAGGTACTTTTTCCAAGTAATCCTCATTTAAGCTTAACCAAGTAGGCTGCTCAGCCTTCCAAGCTTCATAAGCCTCAGGCTCATCTACCACTACTTTAAGCTTCATAGAAAAGTGACCTCTACCACATATCTCAGTACATGTAATAAAGTAATCAAATTCAGGATCTCCCAATTCAGTCCTCATATCTTCAGTACTTTTAGTTGGAGTAAACTTAAACCTAGTAGGCATACCAGGTACAGCATCCATTTTAACTCTGAAGTGAGGCATAAATACACTATGAATAACGTCTCTTGCTCTGATTTTCAATAATACTTCTTTCCCTTTAGGGATGTGAAGTTCTAATGGCATAAAATCATCATAAGAATTTTCGTCAGTTAAATCAATACCAAACTGATTACTGGCATCAATTAATCTATAATCATAATCACCTAACTTGCCATCTTTTAAACCCGGGTATCTTACACCCCAGGCAAACTGATAACCCATTACTTCTACTACCTCAGCATCATCTGAAGCCTTCGCTGTAATATTATTCCAAGCTTTTAAACCCGTTAATACTAACGCAGCCAAAACAACTGCAGGAACAACTGTCCACGCAATTTCAAGCTTGGTGTTATCTGGGTAAAACTTACCTCTTGCTCCTTCTTTATACTGATACTTGTAACTGAAAACGAACAATAAAACGTTAGTTAACACAAACACAATACCTGTAGCTGCCATGGTAATCCAGAAAGCGAAATCTACCGACTTTCCGTGTTCTGATGCTATTGGTAAAGTATAGTCATCAAAATATGTGAATGAATACCAAAAGAACAGACCAAAAGCAAAGAAACAGAAAAGTAACAATAAGCCGGCATTTACCTTATTACTAGCTCCTACTACCTTCTTATCCGTGCCTTTTACTACATTGACCAGTGTTCCTATTCTGAATAATACTAATAGGATGACCAAAAGAAGAACGACACCTATAGCAATAATTACGTTGAACATATCCCTATATATTAATCTTAAATTTTATACTCTCTAAATTAGTTATATATGATGATGCAAACTCTCCTCTAACATAGGATGGTTCTTTGCAAACAACGGTGCTTTAGTTAAGCTACTTAACGTTACAAATAAGAACGCAACACCAAATATTAAGAACATACCTATTTCAATGAAACCAACACCACCATCAGTTTTCATTACACCAGGAGTGATCATTAAGTAGAAATCAAACCAGTGACCTACCACTATAATAGGACATACCAATCTAAGAATAGACATATGTCTTTTCGCATCTCTTGTCATTAAAAGGAAGAATGGTAGTATAAAGTTCAATATCAAATTAGTGAAAAATACCCAAGAGTAATTATGCGAATCTAAACGTTGAATGAAGTAAACTGCTTCTTCAGGAATGTTAGCATAGTAAATCAATAAGAATTGAGAGAACCAAATGTAAGTCCAGAAAATACTAAACCCAAATATGAATTTACCAATGTCGTGTAAGTGGTTAGCATTAATGATAGAAAGATATCCATTTTGCTTTAACAATACAGTGATCAAAGCTATCACAGATAACCCTGTAACCCACCAGCTAGCAAACACATACCAACCGAACATGGTACTATACCAGTGTGGATCCACTGACATTACCCAGTCCCAAGCCGCTATAGAAGATGATACAGCGAATATTACTAAAAATACTGCAGAATAATATCTTGCCTTATTCCAGTGTTTAACACCACCGTTAATATCTTCTTCAAGCATCTCCTTTTTAATATACTTAAAGAACATGAACCATAGTCCAAAGAACAAAATCATTCTTACTAGGTAGAAGATAGGAAAAGTACCTCCCGCTAACGGCCAGTACCATAAACCTGCTTTACCTTTAATAATTTCATCACCGTGCTCTCCGTAAAGATCTGCATGCGTCCAGTGGAAAACATCAGACTTAACCAAGAACCAAGAAATTACCATTAAAACACCGGCAATTGGTAACCAATGTGCCATAGCTAATGATACTCTCTTAAATCCTACAGACCAACCAGCCTGAGCCGCATATTGTATTGCCACAAAGAACAATCCAATTATACCGAGCCCTGCAAAGTATACATTATTGATCCATAAGTTAGTCCATATTTTTCTAATCCATACTGGTGATTCGTGATGCTCGCCACCAGCGTGAGCTTCGTGCTCACCAGCTTCAGCTCCATGCTCTGCATGTGCCGACCCTGTATGCTCATCATCAGCATTGGCCAATAAGCTGGTATTATTTGTATCGATCATTGCATGCTCGTCACCATGTCCGTGACCACCTCCCATATTAGCGATAGCGCCAATAATAAGAAGAACTACGCCTACAATTCCGACTATCATTAAAGTCTTTCTCGCTCCAGAGGTAAAGGAAAATCTTTCTTCAGTCATTTCAATTTGCATTTTATGCCTTAAGCATTTAAACTAATTACTTTTGAAGGGTTTTAACAAACTTAGCTATTTTCCATCTTTCTTCAGGGCTAAGCTGAGAAGCATGTGCTCCCATTCTTCCTTTACCCCAAGTAATCACGTGAAAAATATGTCCTTCAGTTATATCTTGGTAAGCGGCACCTGTTAGGTTAGCCACACCAGCAAACTTCTCTGCTACTAAACCATCACCTTTTCCGGCTCCGCCATGACAGTGTTCACAAAATCTATTGAATAACTGGTGACCATCTTCTAATACCTCTTTTGTATCCGCTAATGGATTCTTTAAAGTCCTAGATGCGTACTCTAAACTGTCTTTAGGAATACGGTATGGTAAAAAACCATTCTTATTTCTAGCTACTGTATGTGCCGGTGGTACCCTCATAGTCATTCCATTTGGGTTCAATGGGTTTGAATTGTAATATTCACCATGACCATCCTCTACAGCATCCAGTGCTTCTGCCATTGTACCAGCATCCTTATCCACTATCTGCGATAATGGTTCATAAGGAGTAGAATGATACATATTCGGAGCATATTCAAATCCTTGGTCATCGCCTCCAGCCGCACACGACACTAAAGAAGCGCCCAATGCCAAACCAAAAGCAAATTTTATATGTCTATATATATTCATGCTATAATTGATATTCCTATTTTACTTCTTTATAATTAACCTCAGCAGCACCTGTATCCGCTATTATGGATTTGATATCATCCTGACTAAGCTTGTTGCTGGCCAAATCTATTGCCATTACATGCTTATCATCAGTAATTCTAATATCTAATAAGTTAGCCTTGCCATATGGTTTCAAGTTACTAATGATCATAAAAGTACCTACCATACCTAAAGCTGATAAAAGTACTGTTAACTCAAATGTAACAGGAATGAATGGAGGTAAAGAAACAAAGTTCTTACCACCTATAATCATTGGCCAGTCATAACCTAACATCCAAAATTGCATTGTTAATGCCAAAGAAGTTCCTAATAGGCCAAACATGAATGCTACTCTTGGTAACCTTGTTCTTTCATAGCCTAATACTTCATCTAACCCGTGAACAGGAAAAGGTGAATATACTTCCTTTATTTTGACTCCGCTCTCTCGAACCTTCTTAACGGCACTTAAGAGAACATCTTCATCATCATAAATTCCTAATACAAAGTTTTTATTGCTCTCCATTTATTTATTCCTTTTTAAAGATGATGACTTGATAATACTCTTCACTTCGGCCATGTTGATTACAGGGAAGAACTTACAGAAAAGTAAGAAAAGAGTAAAGAACAAACCAAAAGTAAACAAATATACCCCTACGTCATAAATCGTAGGATAGAACATTGCCCAGCTAGAAGGCAAGAAGTCTCTGTGTAATGATGTAACGATAATTACAAAACGCTCGAACCACATACCAATGTTTACTACAATTGATAAGATGAATGTAGCTGCGATGTTTGTTCTTAATCTCTTGAACCAGAATAACTGTGGAGATATTACGTTACATGTCATCATCGTAGCATATGCCCACCAATAAGGACCAAATGCACGGTTAATAAATGCATACTGTTCAGCTTCAACACCTGAATACCATGCGATGAAGAACTCAGTAATATAAGCTATACCTACAATCGAACCTGTTACGATAATGATGATGTTCATCATTTCTATATGGTTGATCGTTATATAATCTTCTAATTTGAAAGCCCTTCTTACTACTAGCATTAATGTTAATACCATGGCGAACCCTGAGAAAATCGCACCTGCCACGAAGTATGGAGGGAAGATTGTAGTGTGCCATCCAGGTATTACTGAAGTAGCAAAGTCCATAGATACAATAGTGTGTACAGAAAGTACTAATGGAGTTGCTAAACCTGCTAATATTAAAGATACAGCTTCGTAACGCATCCAAGTTTTAGCGGCTCCATCCCAGCCCATACTTAATGCTCCGTAAGCCATTTTAGAAATCTTATTAGTAGCTCTGTCTCTAATAGAGGCAAAGTCAGGAATAAGACCAATATACCAGAATACTAATGAAACAGTGAAGTAAGTACTTACTGCAAAAACGTCCCATAGTAGTGGTGAGTTAAAGTTTACCCATAACGAACCAAATGCGTTAGGTAATGGTAGTGCCCAGTAAAATCCTAACCATAGACGTCCCATGTGCAAACCAGGGAAACATGCCGCACAGATAACCGCAAAAATAGTCATCGCCTCAGCAGCTCGGTTAATAGACATTCTCCATTTCTGTCTGAATAATAAAAGGATTGCAGAAATAAGTGTTCCTGCGTGACCGATACCTACCCACCATACGAAGTTGGTGATATCCCAGGCCCATCCTACTGTTTTATTTAATCCCCAGACACCTATACCTTCCCATAATAACATGAATACAGCATAAGCACCGACACAAAGTGTGGCCAATGATATGGCCATACCAAGCATCCATGATGTAGTTGGTTTCCCTTCTACTTGTCTGCAGATATCTTCCGTAACATCGTGAACGGTTTTTCCACCGGTTACTAATGGTTCGCGAACGGATGAAGTAACTTGCATATTCTCTTCGTTAAAATTATTTATCAGTTATAGTCCCCTGTTGCCAGTTAACTTTAATTTATTAAGCTGTTGTTTTATCTCCTAAATCCTTATTTCTGATCTTAGTCAAATAAGTAACATTAGGTCTTACACCTAGCTCTTCCAATACATGGTATGCTCTAGGGTTATGAATTTCACTTTCAGTGATGTAATTCTCTTCCTTCTGCTTAATCTTCAATAACTTAAAGATTCTGCTATTCTCATCTTTCATATCACCAAACACGATAGCACCTGCTGTACAAGAGCTTGAACATGCAGTTTCTATTTCACCGTCAACAGGTCTTCTTCCTTCTTTCTTCGCTTCAAGTTTTCCATATTGTATTCTTTGAACACACATAGAACACTTCTCCATTACACCTCTTGACCTTACAGTTACGTCAGGGTTCAATACCATTTTACCTAAATCAGAGTTCATAGCACTGTTAACTCCTTCGAAGTTAGCATTGTCATGATACTTGAACCAGTTGAATCTTCTTACTTTATAAGGACAGTTGTTAGCACAATATCTTGTACCAATACATCTGTTATAAGTCATCTGGTTAAGACCTTCTGTACTATGCGAAGTAGCAGCTACTGGACATACAGTCTCACAAGGAGCATTGTTACAGTGCTGACACATCATTGGTTGGAAAGTAACTTCAGGGTTAGCTGCTGCTTTTTCCAATCCTTCTAAATCATTAGGAGCTGCATCACTGCTGTAGTATCTATCGATACGTAACCAGTGCATATCTCTTCTGTTAATTACTTCTTGACGACCTACTACCGGTACGTTGTTTTCTGAGTGACATGATACCACACATGCACTACAACCTGTACAAGTATTTAAGTCTATAGCAAGTCCCCAATGGTGGTTGTTATACTCATGACCTTTCCATAAGCTTAATGCTCCAGATGCCACCTTACCATTTTCTGACTGCCATGTAGACACCTCTGGGTGATAACGACCAGCGCTATTATCTTTTTGGTATTCTGAAAGTACTGTTTCTTGTATCACATTCTCACGTCCCATATAAGTTTGGTGAGTTTGTGTTTGAGCTACTTGGTAAGTCTCTGATAATACTTCTACAGCTACACCGCCTAATACATTATAGAAGGCTGTTCCGTTTAAAGTACCCACATAAGGGAAGGCATCAGTACCTACTCCATTAGCCACTTTTCCTGCACTTGTTCTTCCGTATCCTATTGCTAAACCTACAGAACCATCGGCCTGTCCAGGTTGAATTAAGATAGGTAGAGTAACAGACTTACCATTTACAGTAAGCTTGGCCATACTTGTTTTACCCTCAAATGATTCAACACCATTTTCTGATGCCCATTTTTGAGAAACAGTAAGGTAATTATCCCAAGTAGTTTTGGTTACAGGATCAGGAAGTTCTTGTAACCAAGGGTTATTAGCCTGATCTCCATGACCTAAACCTACTTTTTGGTAAAGAGCCAATTCTAAACCAGAGGCTTTATAATTTTTGTTGATAGCACTTATAGCTCCACTAACATTACCAGCAAATGATACTGCAGCAGCTGTAGCCACTACATCACCTTCTTCTGTGGTAGTTGTTTTGGCTGTTTCATAAATGCCTTCATATAATACTTCGTCAAAATCACTAACTCCTTTAGCTGCCCAAGCCTTAGTTAAGTAAGTGTAGTAATCTTCAATTTCTACACCTGCCCATGTTAATAAGCTTTCTTGTACTTGCCTTGTCTTGAAAATAGGAGTTATTGACGGTTGGATAAAGCTGAATGTTCCTGCTTTAGGTTCAGCATCACTCCATGACTCTAAGAAATGATGGTCAGGAGCAACAAAATCAACTTCTTTTGCCGTTTCATCAGGTCTTTCTGATGTAGATATTTTTAAGGATATCTTAGATAAGCCTGCTTTTAAATCTTCAGCACCATAGTAGTTATAAAGTGGGTTACAGTTATAGAAAATAACCGCTCCTACTCTACCAGCTTTAGCATCAGATACAAACTTTTGCATTTTTGTATCGTCACCTTTCTTATAATAGGTAGCCGTTGCTGCATCTATAGTAGTTCCGTAGCTTCCTAGTAAGTTATTGATTGCATTTACTACAACCTGAACTGCAGGATCATTAGAACCAGAAACTACTAATGATTTACCTTGTGCTTTCTTTAAATCTTTAGCCGCTTTATTAATTCCTTCATTAGAAGATTTTTTATTTCCTAATGCCTGATATAGCTCAGCCACTAATTTAGCCTCTTCAGAAGGTTTTACAGGGAATCTGTAATCAGCGTTAGCCCCAGTTAATGAAAGGTTAGCCTCAAACTGGTAATGTCTAGACATAGTGTTTTTTCCTTCACCAACTTGTCTACTCTTACTGTACTGATGAGTAAACTCTACTGGGTTAACCCAAGTACCTAAGAAGTCAGCTCCGAAACTTACAATAACATCGGCTTTGCTAAAATCATAAGAAGGAATCATTCTCTGTCCGAAAGATTCCTCATTAGCTTTTAATATACCATCATAAGAAACAGGATCGTAAGTCACATGTTCCGTAGTAGGGTATTTAGCTTTAAATTCTTCTATTACATCTAGCGTAGTAGGGCTTAATATAGTATTACTTACTATTTTAATTTGACCTCCCTTAGCAGCTACGCTACTTAATTTTGCTATTACTTCTTTATCAAGGTCTTCCCACTTACCGTTCTTTCCATTTACCTTAGGACCTCTTAATCTCTCATTATCATAAAGTGTTAACACTGAAGCTTGCACTTGAGCGCTAGTACCACCTTTAGAGATTTTAGAAGACTTGTTACCTTCTATTTTAATAGGCCTACCCTCACGAGTTTTTACTACAATGCTGCAGTAATCTCCTCCGTTAACGTATGTTGATGCATAATAATTAGGAACACCAGGATCCACATCAACAGGCTTATTAACATAAGGAATGGCCTTTCTGATAGGAGCCTCACATGCTGCTAACGAAACAGCTGCAACGCCAAAACCCATCATTTTAAGGAAGTCTCTTCTGCTACTTCCTCCACCCTCTTCACTATTTTTATTTATTGGAAGGAATTCAGGAAATTCGCTATTTGCGTTTTTTACGAAATCAGGATCATTCGATAATTGCTCAATACCTTTCCAGTACGTCTTTTTATTATCACTCATAATCTATCTATGGATGGAATCTTATCAAATCAATTTTTAGTAGTGGCACTTAGAACATTCAAGACCACCGATATCTTCAACTTTAAGAGCTTCTTTACTCTCCTCATTATGTAACTCTACTAAGTTATCATAATACTCATTGCCTTTACTGTTGATATCTGTCTTTCTGTGACAATCAATACACCAGCCCATAGTCAATAAAGAATGCTGTCTAACAACTTCCATTTCCTCGATAGGGCCATGACATGTTTGACACTCAATGCCACCCACTTTTACGTGCTGAGAGTGGTTAAAGTAGGCTAAATCAGGCAAATTGTGAATTCTAACCCACTCTATTGGTTTATTATTTTCAATAGCGGCATATATCTTTTGAATCTCAGGAGACTCAGTTTTTACTGCGCTATGGCAATTCATACAAATGTTAGGAGACGGTATGTTAGCACTCTTACTCTTTCTAACTCCCGTGTGACAGTAGTTACAATCTATCTCGTACTGACCAGCGTGAATTTTGTGCGAGAAAGCAATTGGTTGCTTTGGCGCATATCCTTGCTGAACACCTACAGCGTACAAGTTATGTATTACTACCTTGAACATTATAGCTGTAAAAATGAAAGTAACTAAGAAAATGAATGGACGACTCTTCACTGTAGATGAAAGGCTGAATGTACTATTTACAATCTCTTTATCTTCAGCGTCAAGGTCTTCCCTTTGATTTAAGTATTTCTGTAGAACAGTTGTTATTAATAATAATACTACAAGTATTAAAATAAGTACTACTATCAAACCAACCATAATCGCATCCAGATAACTCTCTGGAATAGAACTACCAGCAGCAGCGGCTTCTCCGCCTGCAGCATCCGCAGGAGCAGCAGCTTTTACTTCTGGCCCTTTGTCTGTTTGTTGTTTGATGTATCCCATGATAGACAAGATCTGATCTCTTGAAAAACTTGGGAATGCTGTCATTTGAGTTTTGTTAAACTCATTGTAAAGATTGTTTGCGTAATCATCGCCACTCGCAATAACTTTTGATGAATTATGTACGAAGTCAACAATCCAGTCGATTGAAGGTGCACGGTTATAAACGTCTTTTAAAGCAGGACCTACTAACTTTTCATGTACTCTATGACATGTTTTACAGTTACCCTCGAATAAAGATTTTCCTTCAGATATTCTGCTTTCATCTGTTGGAACTTCACTAGGAGCATCACCCCCTCCACCCGAGGCTTCTGTAGACTCCGCTGCAGTGGCAGTTGAATCCTGAGCATAGGATGTAAATGAAAATAAAACTGAACCTGTTAGTATAAATGCTAAAAAAACGCGTAACAGTGATTTTTTTTGCGCCATGTTAATGTATTTTATAACTCTCCATGCAACCACTTGCATGTCTTAACCCGGCACAAATCTACTATTGGATTGTTTTATTTCAAACATATTTTAGCCTGCTTTTGACCCACTTTGCAACAAAAGAAAACCTTTTACCGTTACAAGTGCTCAAAAACGGCTTTTTGACCCAGAAAAAACGGTTTTACGGTGTTATTTAGAATTTCTATAAATAAATATGAGCGTTTTTTGGAAGGATTTTCGGATTCTGAAACCGTTTTAATTTATAGGTCTAAAAATATTTTTTTACAGCCTAATTTATCTTTTTATTAAGCCTTATAAAGTATTTCTATAATTATTAATAGAGCTAACTACACTCCCATCTAAAACCGGCTATTGGCCATGTTATCTAACTCCAAAACTTAATCAATACCCTTAGTAAAAATTTGGTATAGACAAAGAGTGTAGCGCAATATTTTTTATAATTTATGCTATTGCAATCTCTCTTTTCCGATTTATAGCTGCACCTTCATGTTTGGGAATATGGATGGTAAGTATACCATCAGCACATGAAGCTGCTATTTTGTCTTCATCTACATATTCTGGCAACATAAAAGAACGGCTAAACGAAGTATACCTAAACTCCCTTCTTGTATAATTAGTTTCAGCTTCTACGTTTTTATTTTTCAACTCTCCCGAAATGGTAAGTACATCTCTATCAATTTCTAATGTATAGTTGTCTTTGCACATACCCGGGGAAGCGAGTTCTAGCAGAAACTCTTTTTTATTTTCAATAATATTTACGGCCGGAATGGAGCTGGCCGTAGTCCTTGAAGAATCCTCAAAAAGATCTCTGTTCATAAAATCATCCCAAATACCTCCATTTAATGAAGTTCTTTTTTTACTTTTTTCTATATCGTATAACATGATAATTTACTTTTATTTAAAAATTACTAAACGATCAACAACCGCTTTTCTATAATATCTCATCACTTGACTCTGGCACACCCAACTTAGCAGAGGCCTCAATGGCTTCATCTCTAATTAACGGTAAATCAGACTGAATTATAGACCATATGGCATGATGATCCATTTCCATTTCTTCGTTATATCGGGCATTTCTAAAACCTGATAGAATATCGGTATCAAAATTTAAGTCCTCAGCTTCCTCCGCATGATTACTTAATTCATAAGCTGCCTGACCGATCATTTGTATATTCGAATATACCTCTTCTTTGATCTGTTCCTCTTGTTCAAATTGGTGATATTCTAAGTCTCTAGTCAATTCAATGACTTCCTCTATTCCCTTGATTATGTTATTTAAGTGTAATTGTTGTTCTTCCTTTTCCATACCTACTATATTTTTTCTACTTCACTTTCGAGCTTAAGCACCTTAGTTCCGTCACTTTGTAAAATGAGCAATGCTTTATCTCCATGTTTACCATTTCGAGTTATTTGCTGACCGTTTATTGTCTTAGTCACCTTTTCATCGTAAGAATGCTTCACTTTACCTTCGGCAGTACCTTGTCCCCATTTCCATTTTACATTAGATCCTTCTCTTATCATTACCTAATTACCTACCATAAACACCTTCACCTACTTCTCCCTCTCCTTTACCTTGGCGTGAATCTAAAGTATCGCCTTTTACAGCTCCTTTATCATCAATAGTATCTTGTTTTGGTTGGCAACTTTGTATGCTTCCTAAAAAGGCCGCGCCTAACGTTAATATCAATATTATTCTTTTCATAGTTGACTAGCTTATAGTTTATAATCGTCTACACGAATAAGAATTTTTTATTGATTCTTATTAATGCATACTCATATATATAGGAGTAAAAGTCATGCCAGTGAAAGAAAGCCTGAAAGGCGGACATTAGGGCTAATTATAAGTAAAGTGCTGAGTATCTAGCTCCACATGATGTGTAAAAACATCAAAATTCTATTGGGGCAGGTTCGTTTACCCTAAAGTCTGGCAAGCGGAATGAGCTAGACCCGGTAATGTCAAAACCAATGGGAGAACCTCCGTTGGGCAATAGTGGGTAGTAGGCTAGGCGAATTTGAATAGCACTAATGGCCAAGTTTTCATTTCTCAGTCTAAGTCCTAGTCCATAGCCTTGATACAATTTATTCTTTAATATTTGAGCATGGTCAGAGTTGACTAAACCTATGTCTGCAAAACCAAAAATTGCAAATCTAAAACCTATTAAATAGAAAGGAGTAAAAGCTACAGTTTCGGAAGTAAAATTTATTTTGCGAGTGCCACGCAAAAAGGTATCACTTAATCCCCTTATACCATTTTTATTATTGATGTTAACAAACTCATCTTCATATCTATTAATGCCTCGGATATAGTTAAAGCTAAAAAATTGTCTGAAGTTAATTTTATGATACCTATATAGATAGCTGAAATAATTGAGTTGCAAGCGAACAGTACCTTGTTCTACATTACCATTATGCATAAAGCCTCCTAGCTCAAAAGATGGCCGCAAGTAACCTATTCGCGGAATATACTGCCCCACGGCAGTTCTTACCCCATAATAATAACGATCGTAAAACTGATTTTTTTCTTTACCGGCAGTAAACTCTAAAAGATAACCATTTGGAATATCTTCAGTCCGTCCATAACCAAGAATAAGGCTACTTTTATCATAATCTCTACGTGTGAGCGCTATAGAATACAGGTAAAGCTCTCTATTGAAGAACATCTGATTGGTATCTTCAGAAATCACTGGTCTATCGTTATACTTCCATTGTTTAAACGATGCTCCCAACTGCAAGTTAGTTCGCCCAAGGTCTTCATCTTCTTTAATAAGCCATGACCTGCCCAACCAAAAATCTTTTAAGTTGTAATCAATGTAATACTGAATGGTAGTATCTCTGTAAACCCTCTCTTGCTGTACTTTATTGGTACTTAGCTCCGCTCCTCCAGCGTATTTAATTTCCGGTGTAATAAAGTTTCTATAAAACCTGACTCCAAACCTATCTAAAGGTTCCGACTGAGCATAGTTGAGCTCACCTGTTATAAATGTCTTATTGATATTATTGACAGTATAAGTACCGTTGTAGCCAACTACAGGAGTATTATCGGTATCATACAGAAATTCGTTTCTAAACTCTTGCCCTAAACCAAGAAAATTACGATCAATTACAGCAAAATCAGAAGCGTCTATGCCATCTATACTGATCTCCCCGGTAATAGACCATACATCTTTTACGATTATAAGTACGTTAACCAAATCAGGGTCTTCTTCATCATCCACCAAAAATATTCTGGCATCTTTAATAAAAGATAAGCTCCTTAAAACCCGCTCGCTATCACTTATAAGCTCCGGATCTATTTGATCTCCTGTAGTAAAGAATATATTATTTTTAATAATATAACTACGTGTGTATACATGCAAACTATTAGCCATGCCAATGGCCCATGATTTAGTATGCTTGGTGGTATCATTAATACTGGTACCAAAGACTTCTAATTTTTTGATATCAATACTCTTAATTCTTTTACCTTCATAGTCCTTATAAAGGTCATTGATATTAGGAGGCGTAATAGTTTGCTTAGGCTTATTATTACGGTTGACATCTACAAAAAGTAGATCGTAAAGTTCTTTTGTAAATCTTTTTTTGTAAAACTTCTCTTTCAGCCTAAGGTAAAAATCACTAGAGCGAGGGGTTTCATCCTTTTTTATTTGAAGGGCAATAGAATCTGGTAGGATAAAAACGGTATCTTTTTCAACAAAGATGGAAGAGTCACCTAAAATAAGGAAAGACTTTCCTTTTACAAGTACACTGTCCATTTCCGGATAAATGCCTATAGGTATTTGGCCATATCCCGTTGCAGAGATTAGCAGAGGAAAAAACCATATAATACATTTACGAAACGACAACAGTATATGATTAAAATAACAAAAATCCCAATTCAGTCATGGCTGAATTGGGATGTACAATATCTTTAACTTTGATTATAGCTCACCTCTTTCAGCAGCTTTTTGCATCTTTTTATTAGCAAAAATTGCTACTTCAACTCTCCTGTTTTGCTGGCGACCTGTAGTGGTATTGTTATCAGCTATAGGTTGAGATTCACCATAACCCTGAGTAGTAATTCTTGTGCTTGCTACGTTTTCTCCAACGAGATAGCTAGAAACAGAATTAGCTCTTTGAACAGACAACTTCTGGTTATAACTATCAGAACCAGTATTGTCAGTATGTCCTTCTATAATAATATTAGTATCCTGGTATTTGTTTAAGGTAGAAGCCAATTCTGTTAAATTTTGTTTTGTAGCAGACTTTAACGTGTACGAGTCTGTATCAAACAAAAGCCCTGAATTAAAAGTAATCTTAATTCCTTCTCCAACTCTTTCTACTTGTGCTCCCTCAAGGTCTCTACGTAACTCTTCGGCTTGCTTATCCATTTTTCTACCAATAAGTGCTCCTGCTGTACCTCCTACTGCTGCTCCTATGATGGCCCCTACTGCAGTGTTGTTAGATCCACTACCTATAGCAGCGCCTATAGCTCCACCCGCAGCAGCACCAAAGGCACCTCCTTTAGCAGTATTACTAGCTTGACACCCTGACATTAAATAAGACCCTGCAACAAAAACTGTTAATAATAAAACAGCCATTGCTAAGGATGTTATTCTATTTTTCACTGATTCCATAATTTTCAAGTTGTTTTTTTTGATTTACTAATACTTACCAAATTAAATACCATCTATAATAACTGTACGAAAGTACGCTTTACGCACAATTTAGCATATAGATAGTGATACATTTGTGTAAAAAATTCCACGACAATTAAAATGGATACCCAATAGCAATGTTATAAACCAGCTTACTCAACTCCGATCTATTACGATCATCATAAGTGGTATTGGATGGTGTTTGTTTAGCAGGATCTTTAAGAGGATAACCTACATCCAGCCTGATAACGAAGAAATCGGCATCGAATCTGAAACCAAAACCTGTTCCTAAGGCCAACTGTTTGTAAAACTGATTGACATCAAATTTACCGCCAGGCCTTTCTTCTTCGTCACGTAATGTCCATATATTACCCGCATCCAAAAATACCGCTCCTTTAAATGCTCCTACAATATCGAACCTATACTCTACATTACCTTCTAATTTGATATCTCCAATTTGATCTATAAATAAAGTGGTAGTGTCTGGTTCAAAAGTTCCTGGACCTACAGACCTGGCCCTAAAAGCCCTCAAACTGCTGCTACCTCCTACCGCAAATGATTTACTATACGGTAAGGTTTGCGAATTGCCATAGGCATAGCCCATACCTGCTATAAGTCTTGTTGCTATCTTATTCTTATCATCGAGCCTTAAATAGTACCTAAAGTCGATATCTCCTCGTATAAACTGAGAGTAAGGATAACCAAACACCTCATAAGGTTCTTCACCACTAGTGTTAGTAGATGACTGTATAAGTTGCATTAAATTACCTGACACATCAAAATTGGCGTTCAAATAATAATTGCTTGTGCGGGTTTTACGTTCTTTTCTGCCTTGAGAATTGTAATAAAAAGAATATTTAGTACCTAAAATATATTGCTCTGCATAACTGCGCGCTAAAAATGGATTAGCCCTTAAGTATTCTTCAAATTCATTAGAAGTATTACTTAACTGAATCAAATCAATATCTATAGGGTAAAATTCATGCCTCTTGGTTGGTGTTTCATTCCAGCTAAAACCATACCCTAAGTTAGCGTTATAAGATGTGAAAAAATTCTGACGTTTCTGAACGGAAAACCCTGCTTTAAATACCGTTTGAGGTACGTATTTAAATGAATTGAAATTATAATGGAAGGGCACTATAAACCGTGGAATGGTAAATGTATTTTGTAACCCCACTGTATATGAATTTACCGCTCCGCTATTAGTACCTTGCGCACCGTTATTGCCCGATATCTGAATCTCATACCCAGTATTTAAACTTAACTCATAAAGTTCTGCTCCTCTAAAGGCGTTCCTGTTCCGGTAACTGGCATTGAAATTAGGGCCTACGTAGTTATTAGATTTAGACACCCCTTGTATCTCAAATCTAATAGATTTCTTTTTATAGGGTGTTAAATAGACATTTACCTTCAGTGTGCTATCTGAAGACTCCGTTATATTTAAATTCACGTACTTAAATACATCTAACTGCAGTAACCTATCAATGGTGATATCCTCATTCTCCTTATTATATATGTCACCTACTCTAAGCTTCACATTATTAGTGATGGTTTCTGGCCTAAACTCATCAGAATCTGAGATGTAATTAATGCTATCTATAATTTGAATTTTTCCTCCCTTTAAAGTGTCAGAGGAGTCAAATTCATAATCTGGCAATACATCTACCTCGCCTATGGTATATATCCTTTTTGCTTTTTCGGGAGTTTTATCTTTGATAGTAAGGTAAACATTCACTCTCCTATTCCCTACTGTACTATCGGCTCTAAATAAAATAAAATCGTCTTCAAAAAAATAAAAGCCCCTATCTTTCAAAGCCTTTTGCAATCTCATTCTCTCTTCTTCAAGGTCATTGAGATCATATCGTTCTCCTTTTTTGAGTACTGTCTGTGCGTGTAGCTCTTTAATGCTATTGATAAGCGTACTGTTGCCTTCAGGCATATAAATAGAATCGTACCGGTAAGGTCTGCTTAAGTAAGCATAGTACTTCACCTTCGTTTCTCGGTGTTTGGTTTTTGTTTCATAGCTAACACGGGCCTGAAACACACCTTCATTTTTCAATCGAGTTTCTATAAGATGAGCCGTTCGGGTAATGTTAACATCTTCCATCAGCACTGGGGGTGCGCCTAGCTTGGTTCGCATCCAATGCTTAAACCCCTTGTCTTTTTTAGGCTCTCCAGCCAAATTATAAAACCATACTTTGGGCCTTGAGCCTAAAACCTTAGCGTTAGGATCTGGAGCTACCAAAGACATGAGCTCATTTTTAATTTCGTTTTTCTTTTTGAGTTCGCGCTCAGTCTTCAACACTATATCTGTGCCTCCGTAAAAATTTTGTCCATCTTCGAGGTGTTTCACACCACTACAACCCGAAAAGATGATAGCAAATATTATAAAATAGCCTATTTGAGCTCTTTTAATCACTTTTTTGATTCTTTAGATTTATTCTCCTTTTCTTCCTTTACACTAAACAGCTCCTTAAAAGAGTCATAGTCTCGCACAAATATCACCCCCACACCTGTTTTCACTATATCTTCTCCTCCTTGAAACAGATTATCGTATTCATTTTCTCTAAACCCTACTAACCTATATCTACCATCTTTAGTTAATTTATATTCTATACGTAAGTCTCCTGCAAAATCATTTACACTTTGCTGCTGGCTTTGTTGTTGGGTATTATCCAAGTTGAAATTACCTGCCACCTTTACCACTACCCTATTATTAAATAACTGCTTAGAGAGCCCTAACTCTAACTGAGTATTGGCCAGAGGATCATCTGAAGTACTACTTGCACCCGATGACTCTAGGTTGAGCGAAAGCTCTACCCCTTTTACTTTGCTAGATAGCTTACTAAGTTGTGTGTTTAAGATTCTACTTATACTATTTCGTGCTGTAGACTGAGCTACATTGTCGTTATTATTGGTAGAAGCTCCTAATAAGAAGTTTTTAAACAGCAATAATCCAAAAACTTGCTGATCTAGCTCATCTGATTTTGTATTTAACTGACTCACCCATGAGACCAAATTTTGCGAAGCACTAGAACCATCTTCTATTCCCAGCCTGAAAGAAATTTCTGGCTGTAGTAGCTCCCCTTTTATATCTGTATACACCAAAAAGGGTATTTTCTGATTAGACGTTTCGGAGTTAGAGATATCTGCAGGGGGTGCTGTCTTTACACTATACACAGCTGAAATATCCATACGCGCATTCATTACATCACCGGTCCATAGTAAATAACTGCCTTTTTGAATGTTGAATTGCCTTTTTACAAGCCCATAAAAATTGAGGTTGTAACTACCATCTTTCACTTCATACCTACCGGCAAGGCTCATATCACCATTAGGCTCAATCCCTAATTTTAGAGAGGCCGTACCAATAACAGTTAATCGGTCGCCCGTTACTGGGTCAATGACTACATTCAGCGTATTGCCTGAGTTGATCTTTATATCAGCCGTTATATCTATACCCGTAATCTGAGCTTCGGTAGTATCTCTCTTTATATTTACACTATCAAACTCTTGATAAAAAGGATCATTAACCACATCTGCATCAAACCATGTGACTATACCTTCCGTTTGTTGTTCTTTAATCTCCTCCTCCGGCAATACATAGGTTAATTCACTACCTTCGCTCATACTCACATCGAGATTGATTTTTGGTAAATTTGAATCACCTGTGATACTGGCTTTACTATTTAGTTCTAAATGACCATAATAAAGACTGTTATCTTTCTCTCCTGTATCGATAAGTAAAAACTTGTTTGAATTAATGTTTAAATCAAAATTATAAAATGAGTAATCAGTAGTAGTAATAGCTCCATCTATATTAGCCTCATGGCTATTCTTATCTCTTATTTTGAAATTATTAAAAGCAATACCTGACTTAGTAAAATCAATAGTTTCATTATCAATATTAAATGCGCTTTGCAAATAAGTGACTTTAAAGGAGGCGTTATTAAACCTTAATTTCCCTATCACGTCTGGATCTGCCAGCGTACCTCTTAACTTTAAATTACCAGAAATGCTACCTTTACTTTCAGAAAGCTGTCCCATGGTTAAGGTTTCAATAGATGCCAACTCTAGGTTTTCCAGGTTCATATCAAGGTGAATTTCCGGAACACTATCAGCTAAATAATATCCTCCCACTTTAAGGTTATTGTCATGATTAGTCAGCGATAAATCTAGGTTATATTTATTTCCATTTTCGTTATTGGCATCGAGAGCAAGATTACCTAGGGTATCGCCCTTATAACTCAAATCATCTATGCCCAAGTTAGACGTAAAAGCAAATTTGTCGCTCGCCATGTTCAACTTTAATTCACCATCTAAAATACCTCCTAAAAAGTATTGGTCTATCTGTTGAATTTTTCCTAACCGTGCTAAATTAAAGGCATCGATATTTACATTTAACAGGGTATCACCTTCTACTACTTCAGAGGCTACTTCCACTTGCTGAACACTATCACGCAGCGTCATATTTTGAACCCATAATCCGCTAGGATAAATATCGATGGTATTACTCGGTTTGACCTCCCACTCGGCATAATTGACGATGAACTCGCCTGGGGTAAATTGAAAACGATAATACTCAGGACTACTGATAAATATACCTCCGAACATGTACCTCACATCACCTTTTTCATTATTTACCATAAATTCAGTTTTGATGTGATCGGCCTCTACTGTTCCTTCCCAGTCAATATTATCCACATTTAACCCCGCTGCAGCCATATGTGCTACTTTTGTAGAATAGGTTAAAGCATATTCATCTGAGTTAATCTGAATACCCAATGAATCAATTAGGTTGCCTGCATAGTCAATTTTAGGGATATCAATGTTGATATCCAGCATCCATTCTTCACTGTTATACTTTCCATTAATATCTCCCGGGATTAACTCTTTGAGCTCGGGCACCAACAAGTCTGAGAAGAAGCCTGGCCTTAAGATATCAATATCAAATGTAAAACTCTGAGGCGTTAGCTTATCTACCTTTTCTACACCGGTAAGGTTATAATACCTATTAAAATGCTGCTGCAGCACCTGCGGCAACGTCACAATATCAAAGTTACCTTCAAAGTTGGCCTGTAATACATTTGATCTTATACTTATATCAGTCTCATCTGCGGTGGTTTTACTTTCTAATAAAAAAGTATCCATTCTATACACATGAGTACCTTTCCCCATCACAAAATCATCTATTTGTAGCTTACCATTAATCTTATCTACTGAAGCCATTCTGACATCGGACACCACATGTGTTCGTAGTTTTAACTTCTCTTTAGTAAAATTAAGCGCATACAAATCCAATGTTCGCAGGTCTAAAGTAAACTGATATTGAGGTACACTATCGTTTAAATTAACTAGTCCTTCAAATGTAAAGTCTGCATTAGGATCATCCATGGAAAGATTACCGTTAAACTCTTTGGCTGCCACCTTACCATTAATCTCTACATTTTGATATGTATAATTATTGTACTCAAAAGAATTGACCTCACCTTTAAGTTCTGTATTAAGCTCTTCAATAGAAAAACCTTCACCATTAGCCTCCATATTAAGGGTTAGGTATCCTATTTGATCTTCTTGCTGTATTAACTTACCCACATTAAAGCTATCTACCTTTACTATACCCGAATATTGATAAATACTGTCCTTAGATGTTTTCATGCCCACATTGGCATCAATTGCTCCTAAACTACTGCTAATATTTAGGTGAGTCTGAAAATCGGACATTTTCCCCTTTAGGTTTCCCGTTAACACTAACTTAGTGGGGATGGTAATATCTTCTGGTATTAATGTATCAGCTACTACCGATCGCAGATCGCTCTCAGAAGTAGAAAGCTCTTTAAGTTTAATATTAAAAATGAGATCTTGCACCTCTGGCAAACCTTTTAACCCACCAGAAAATGCCAACTTCGTATTATTTAATGCATTTAGTTCAACCCCACTGAATTTCAGGTTATTCACTTTCCCTGTAATATCTCCTTTAAACTTTACATTTTGGTTATTTTTAATATAAGTAGCTAACTGCGTCTTTAAAGCTGGCTGAAAATAAAATACATCATTTACATTTAAATTTGATGGTTTCAGTTTAGCATCAACTTCTAAATCTGCCGGGTTTTGACTTATGGCATCTAAAGAAGAATACATGATAGTAACGTCACCTGCAAGGTCACTCCTATCTGTAACTAATTTAAACGACTTAGCATAAGACTCTTGCTCACCATAACTAAAATCGGCATGCATCTCTGATACCCTCATCCCCTCCTTCTCTATAGCATTAAGCTTCTCAACTACACCATTAGCGTAGCCATTTTTGAATACAATATCATTTAAGCTGGTATTCAATTCTTGGATCCATAAATGATTAGGATCAAAACCTTCTACTGGATCATAATTGTGGTTATAAAAACGGATAGAAGTATTTGTAATATTAGCCCCCTTTACCCCTGCTAGCAATTGCAAAGGTGAAGATGCTGTGGTATCTGCCGGCTTTGCCTGCTCTGCATTCGTATCATTACCCGCAAACTGATCAAAAGAAATGAACGAGTTATCGACATTAATTTTCTTTGCTACATATACTTGCCTTGCAAGGCTCATACTGTCAGCCACTATTTCTATTTTGCCCAGTCGGGTATCTAATTTTAATTTACCAGGAATATCTTCAAAAGTAAATTTCACGTCTTGTACCATCAGGTTTTCACCTTTGATATCCATCATTTCGGAGCTAGTGGTATCAGCAGATTCTGATGCTTTAGTAATTCTAAAACTTCCTTCACTGTCTTTCAACCTTATGTCATCTACTAATATTTTTGAGTTGAGCAGATCAAACTCAGAGATGTAGGTATATAAATCGCCAATATTTAATGCTAATTCGGTGCCATTAAACTTATCCAAATAAGCTATTCTAGTATTTGCAACCTCTATTTCTTCAATCGAGAACTCAAAAGGTTCACTTGCAGTGGTATCAGCTTGAGGTTGGGCTGTGGAATCTACTGCAGTAAAGCCATCTATAATAAACTGATAATTAAAAAGGCTATCGGAGTCACTATTATGAATATTAGCCACAAGACCTTGTACCTCCAAGTCGTTTATTTTGAAGGCATTATCTAGCAGCCCCCACAGGTCTGTATTGATGCTAATATAATCAGCATAAGCCAAGGTATCTTGTTTTTGATCTTCCACATAAATACCTTCAATAACTATACTTTTAGGAAAACCTACATACAGCCTATCGATGTGGGCTTCGGTATCAACCTTATCATTAAAAAAGCTAATGGCTTTATCAGTGATAAACTGCTGTACTTGAGGCAGTCTTATTAGAAAAACAACTGCTATCAATAACAGAATTACACTTAAAACAATCCATCCTAAGATTTTAAATATTTTTAATAATATCCCCTTTACTCCCTTTTTACTCATTTAAAATTAACTACCAGTAAACTGGCCCAACAATAAGTGTAACTACTTTTTAAATAAAAAATGACCATCTTAAAGATAAGACGGTCCTCTAAATCATGAAATATCAGAAGCTTATGTTTATACCTCCTGCATGACGTCTTGATTGTTTAACACCTTAACCATGGTTGCTGTTTCGTGATCCCAAATTTCGGCCGACTTCATAGTGACCTTAAGCAAGCACAAATTAGGGTCATTTACGCCATTTGGGAACCATGCTTCATGTATTTCGTTCCAAAATATTTTTTTTCGTTCTTCATCTTTTTTGCACACTGCTGTGCCAGATAACGATACATAAGTATGCGTATTATGATCCGCATAGCTAATATTTACGTGGTTATCGTTTTCTATTTCGCTCATTTTAGGCGAATTGTTAGTGGTAAAAAACCACAAAACCCCTTCATGATCTAACTGCAAAGTGTACATGGGCCTGCTTACCAACTCATGATTTTCGTTTACAGTAGAAAGCATAGCTATCTCAATAGTAGCTATACTTTCTCTTAATTTTTCTATGCCATTATGCAGTAACATTATACCTCTACTTCTATTTTATTGGCAGTTAATACTACATCAATATTGCCCGCTGTAGCACGCGAATATGGACAAACCTGCTGTGTTTTGTGCACTAATTCATTTAACACATCATCTTCTACTGACTCATCTATCACATTAAGTGCTGCAGATAAGCCATATTTTTTATCATCTTCCTGATTAAATGATACTTTAACCACAATTTTTGTGTTACCAAGGTCGACATTTTCCTTTTTGGCCACACTGCCCAAAGCACCAAGAAAGCAAGGTCCCCATGCTGCTGCAAATAATTGCTCTGGATTAGTACCTTCGGCTCCATCTCCCCCCATAGAATCGGGCTTAGCCAGTTGAAGATTCAATACTCCGTCTTGTGATTTTACTTCTCCGCCACGACCACCTTGAGCCGTAACTTCTGCTGTATATAAGGTTGGCATTTTTATTCGATTTTTAGTTATATAAAATTTGATAAAAAATTAGCTGTATTAATCGCATACAGCTAATTCAACACTCTGTCAATTACAAAAGATTACAGAGTTTTTTGTGCTTCATGAACTCCTTCACAGAATTCTTCAATCATTTTTTTACAAAAGGCAGGTATATCATCAGGGTTTCTGCTTGTAACCAACCCCTGATCTACCACTACTTCTTCGTTCTTCCACTCTGCCCCAGCATTAATTAAATCTGTTTTTATAGACTTGTATGAAGTTACTTGTCTACCTTTCAGCGCTCCGGTCTCAATGAGGGTCCAAGGGCCATGGCAGATAGCTGCTATGGGTTTGCCCTCTGCAAAGAAATGCTTCACAAAATCTACAGCCTGATCATTGGCTCTCAAATGATCTGGATTGAGTACCCCTCCTGGCAGGAGCAAAGCATTATAATCGCTAGGTAGTGCTGCATCTAAATTTTTATCTACATCATATTCATTTCCCCAATCAGTGCTATCCCAAGCTTTCACCTTTTTGTCATTTGGGGAAATTACATGAACCGTTGCCCCTTGTTTTTCTAGTGCTTTTTTTGGTTCAGTAAATTCTACTTCTTCAAATCCATCTGCTACTAATATTGCTACTTTTTTATCTTCTAATAAATTCATATCTATTACGTTTTAGTTTGGTTAGAAAATCTCTTTTCTAACTAAAGAGGTGTAAAAATGATGCCAACATCGTATTTTAAGGCTTAAGCAAGAAGAGCATCATTTTTACATATTATAATTGGTGAATACCATTCACACTCTGAGGTATATTTTACATTTGATACCTCAGAACTGCTTTCACATCTACATCATCTTCATTGGCATCCTCTATTTCATACACACTACCACCATGTTTTATAGTCTCTACTGCTGCTTTATTTACCAAGTCAGCATTACCCAACTTGTGTACCCCATCTATAGACACCTTATGATTATCTGGCGAATAGGTACCCCAAATATGATGTCCTCGCTTTATGAATAATGTTTCTGCCTGTCCTATGATAGCAGCCGGAATCACTTCTTCAGGATTGTACACTGCTTTACCATTGTCCAAACCTGCAGTAAACCGACTCTCTGCCGTGATTTCCTCATTATTAAAATGGTCTTTCACCAGTTCCCAAGCCATCTCTTTTAACTTAAGCAAGTTAGTATGCTCATGGTTGCCTGCTATATGCATTGCATTTAAGTTTTGGTAAGTATTGGCTTGTTGATATAGCGGAAAAAGATAATCAACACATGCTACAACTAGTGGAGCTTTCTCATCATGAAGCATTTGTAAAAGTCCTGCGTTAATGTCTCTGAAATACTTAAGAGCTTCTTCTTTCTTCTCAGACTCATTGCCGGCTCCGTGTCCATGAAAAATGGCCTCACCTTGTCCTCCTTTATCACTTCTAAACTGCAAGGCACTCTCCTCTAACTCCTCACCTACAGTCTCCTCTAGCGCCTGAGGCACCAACCCTTCAACTTCTACTGGTGTTATTGTGTGTTGGGTAGCTTCATAAAACTTCACATCTCCAAGGCTAAGGGCTAATATAAAGTGTCGCCCATCTTCGCGCAATGCAGGTGCTAATGGAGATAAGTAAAGGTGGTTAGATACGTAAGTAAACTCCTCTGTGTGGATAGGTAAAACAAAGGATTTAATCTCACCACTATATACAAAAACGGCCAGCGTATCAGATAAGTCAGTCCAGAGGTTTTCATTCTCTAGCAAATCATTCGCAGGCTGCAAATACAAATCAGCATCTCCTTTAGTAAGTCCGTATACTTGGAGCTGCTGATTGGCTTCTTTTATCTGATTCTTAAAACGAGTACGGTTCTTATATCTACTTTCTTCTACTCCGTCTCTTTCTGTTGGTATGTAAATAGAAACACAATGTGGTTTTTGTATTTCTGATAATTCTATAAAATCTGTTTTCTTAAATATATCCATAATGTTGATTTTTAGATTATACCTAAGAAGTTTCAAATAGTATACCTAAGCGGCTCCTGCACTCATCAATCGAGGTCTCCTGATCAATCGTCTTACTTTTTCCCTAATCTCTGTATTCACCAAAGACTGCCTCAGATTGCTCAAATCCCTCATTATAAAGCTATAAACAGCATATGCGTCTTTACCAATACCATCTATAAAGTCTGCCTTTCTAAAACTTTTAAGTATAGTTAATGCGGGGTGTCTACCTTGAATATTGTCCGCCTCTATCCCCACCATGGTTAAATTTCTATACACTGGCATCTTTATTTCTTCATCACAAAATTCTTCGTAAGTGAGATCGGGGCAGTAATTTCCTATTTCATCTATGCAGCTAAGGATATTTTTTAAGCGAATTTCATTGTTTAAATTTTTCATGTGCGTAAAGTTTGTAGTCATGCATTGCGCACAGAAGCAGGTACTTCTTAAGGCAAGGCTTTTAATATTCAATTCTTCATACTTATCTAAAGGGTTGAATACTGTGCCAAGAATCAAAAAAAGACTTGAGTAAAAGAAAAATGGGTTTAAATGATAGGCAAATGGAAACTTGCCGATTGTTTACACAGTTTACTGTCCTATATTTTCTACAGAAATATCGTTTCCTAGCAAACTATTGATACTATCTATTTTCTTATTGACCTGCTCTTTATCCAATCCATCAGTAATATACTCTTTACATGAATTGGCCATCCCATTAAGGTATTTAACCAGTATTTCGGTATAATCCTTATTGTCTTTATCTGCAAATGCCATATTCTTTAGGCATTCGAATAAATTGAGCATTACAGAAGCATCTTTTTTCCCATACTCACGAATGGGGGTCAAATGATTATACAACAGCTGAGAAAAACTTACTGGGGTAAAAAACAGGTACGGTTGCTTGTCGTCCGACATTAAGCAAATCCGTTCCTTACGTATCATTCGTTCTATGTACAAAATAGAAAGCATATCTATAGCCTTTATAGCGGTACCTGGGTCATTTATTCCGGGACTTAAGGCCTTTACGGCTATTTCACTTATCTGCTTAAATCCAAAAATGTAGTGATCTCTAACGTGTTCCTCAGCATAAAAAACAAAACAATTGATAATATCCAACTCCTCTTCCTTATCCAACTCTTTGTTTACTTTTAGAAAAGGAAAACCTTTAACCACAAAAGTTCCTATAGGTTCAGTAAGTTGCACTTTCAGGTCATGTTTCTGACAGAACTTCAAAAGCGAGTCGGCCTTTACTTGCTTTATATATCCAGGATATTTCGTTTTTATAGTATGCCACTCTTCAGTGTGAGGAACTTCTTCTTTCTCTATTTTGCCTGCAGCTTTAAGCTGCTCTTTAGTATCATAAAATATCTTTTCAAGGATATTGTCTACCTGAATTGACCTTGAAATGGAATGTATAAAATAAACAAACAGCGCCAAGCACACCACCACAAATAGCATAGAAATGAATATACCTACACTCGGAATCTGATGCTTAGCTTCGGCCGATTGGATGTTAACGGTTAATATTAAACTATAAATAATAGTGCCTAAATATACTCCTAGCACTATCTGGTGAGGTTTATTGGTAATAAGCCCTGGAATAACTCTCGGAGACAAGGTACTGGAAGCACGATTTAACACTACCATTACCATAGAAAAGCTAAAGACCATAAGCGAAATAACTCCTGCTGCTATGGTAGTAAGTATGCTTCTGGCGTTGTCAGTACCTTGTACAAGCATAATACTTATAGCCTCTTTGAGTTCGATCATAAAAGGCTGGTACTCTAAGGTCATCACAGCAAATGAAAACAGTAAAAACCCTATAGCTATAAGAGAAGGATAAAAGGCTATACTGTTTATAATATTTAAGTAGAACTTAAAAAATACCCGCTGTAATTTACGCATGTAGCTTAGTCTATTATTTTCAATACAAGTTGCTCACTGTCTGTTAATTCGCTTTTGTATTTTATTCCGTTTAGCTTTTTGGAAGTATACTTACCTAAATTGTCATTAAGCAATGTGTCTAATACCTTGGGGTGAATATAATACTCACGACAGACAGCCACCGTATTACCTAACACAGAAGCAACCTTTTTTACTAAAGCTGTTTCTAATTTTTTTCTAGGGTTCTCCTCTATTTCTGCCACCGCTTCGTCCATTTTTTCAATAGCTAACGTGGTTCCTCCCCAAGTACGAAAATCCTTAGCCGTAAAATATTCGCCAGAAATCTCCTCTAGATACTCATTCACATCGTGTGAATGCAAAGGGTGGCTCTTCCCATTTTCGTCTTTAAACTTAAAAATTTCATAGCCTGGCAACTCAGAAGTCTTTTTTATCAGTTTTATTAGCTTCTTACTCTCTACCTTTATTTTTCTTTCTTTTCCACTTTTTGCTTTAAAACTCAGGTAAAGCTTACCGTTTTTTTCTGCAATATGCTTTCTTCGCAAAGTGGTAAGCCCGTAGGTTTTATTTTCGTGCTCGTAATGTTTATTGCCAATTCTTATGTAGTGTTCATCGAGCATCATCACTACCAAAGCCAAAATTTTCTCTTTGGGCCACCCTCTTAAACTAATATCTTGCTCTAGTCTTTTTCGGATTAATGGCAACTTATGCCCAAATTCGACCAACTTTGAAAACTTGCTTTTCTGCCTGTATTCTACCCACTTGGGATGATAAATATATTGTTTCCTTCCCTTTAAATCGTGCCCTGTTACTTGCAGGTGCCCATTGGTATTTTCACAAATCCATACGTCAGTCCACATAGGCGGTATTACTAAAGCCTTAATCCGCTCAAGGGTTTCTTTATCCGTTATTTTATTACCATCGCAGTCATAATAAGCGAAGCCTCTTCCATGCTTTTTTCTTTTTAACCCCGGACAGTCATGAGGCACATAATTAATTTCCGGAGGGCATTTGGCTATAGCTTCCACAGGTTTAAATCATTTTACGAATTTCACTAAATGCACTGGGGTAGCTCATGAAGGTCTTCTTTATATCATCGGCTGACAAATTATGCTGTATAGCCATGGCGAAACCATTAATCACCTCATCAGCTTTTGGCCCTATTAAGTGAGCTCCTAATATTTCACCTTTCTCACCAATAAAAATTTTATACCCGCTGTAGTGCTCTTGCAAGCTTCTTGAAATTAACCAATGACTAGTATCCTTTTGCTTAGTAGTATAGTTAATGCGTTTTTCTATAAGCTCATTTTCAAGCATGCCCACCGAGGCCAATTTAGGAGCGGTAAAAAGCACATAAGGAACTCCATGGTATGAGGTTTTCTTTTTGGCACTGTCTTTTTCCAAAATATTGGTAGCCACCAAATGACCTTCATAATCTGCCACCAAAGTGAAAGGAAAACCTGTATCTGCCACATCTCCTGCACAATAAACATCTGGATTAGATACACTTTGCATGCTTGATTTAACACTAATGCCTTTTTTAGAATATTTTACACCGGCCTTTTCAAGGTTCAATGTTTTAATATTAGGCATTCTCCCTGCCCCATGCACTACCAAATCACAATCAATAGATACATTACCATGCTCATGATGCCCCTGTACAGCAAAATGGTCATTCTCTTTTCTTATCTCCTCCACAGTGAAATTCGTTCTGATGTCAATTCCATCCATTTGGAAAGACTCACATAATTTAGATACTAAAAAATGATCAAATTTATCCACAGGTAAATCACTAGCTTCTAAAATAGTTACCTCACAGCCAGACTTTCTTAATATTTGAGCAAACTCAAGGGCTATGTATCCTCCTCCTACAAATACTACCTTTTTAGGTACTTGGTCTAATTCCAGTAGCTGATCAGAAGTAATCATCAACTCTGCTCCATTAAAAGGCAATGCTGCAGGAACTGCCCCTGTTGCAACGGCAATTTTCTTGGCTTTGTACCTTTTACCCGCCACTTCAATAATATTAGCATCTACAAACGTGGCGCTCCCTTCAATAACCGTAATGCCATTTTTGGTAAATGCTTCTTTGGTATGCATTGGAATTAATTCAGTAAAAGACCGTTTGAAATGCATTAAAGACCCCCAGTCTAAATCAACATTGATTTGCTTAATACCCTTACCACTCAAATGACATGCGTACCGCAAAATTTCAGATGTAACAGCTAATACCTTTTTAGGCGTACAGCCTTTTAAAGCGCAAGTACCACCAAATTCTACATCTACAACAGCCGTCTTTTTTCCTGCATTGGCACATTTACCGGCTATGCTCCCTCCTGCGGGTCCACTTCCTATTACTATTACATCAAATTGCGTTTCCATATATCTATTAGTGCATCAAAGCTTAGCTTTAATTTGCGTTTTATCGTTCATGTTTACATTTACAGGTATCGGTTGCCCTTCCTGATATATCTTTAATTCTACAATATCAGCAGGCATATTATACCCTTCGGCAGCTAACCGGTTCACCACCTGCTGCATTACTTGGCTTTTCAAAACAGTGGTCGACCCAAGAAAATCATATGTATTTATCCAAAAGAATATTTTGAGGTTAATGGTACTGGTACCAAAATCGTTGATAATAACAAAAGGCTCTAAACCTTCCATTTTGGTAATATTTTGTAGCTTATCAAGCTCATCTAAAATGGCCTGTGAGGCATCAGCTATCTTATCTCCATAATCAAGACCTATCACAAACTCATGCCGCATTAAACCATCTTTGGTATAGTTAATTAGCGGATTTTTAATAAGCATAGAATTAGGAATGAAAATATCCCTGCCATCAAAAGCTCTCACATGTGTATTCCTAAAATTGAGTGCTTTTGCCGTGCCGGTAATGTCAGCTACTTGAATAATATCTCCAATTTTAAAAGGGCGACTAAAGGCGAGAAAGAAGCCAGACAAGAAATTTTCTCCTATATCTTTAAATGCAAAGCCTATTATTAAAGCAGACACACCCGCTCCAGCGAGTATTCCACCAGCCGCCTTGGTCAACCCCAGCTGATCAAGAAATAAGATAATACCTATTATCAAACAAATGAGAAAAATAGATCTTCCTATGAAATTTGTTAGCAGTGGATCTTTAACCTTTCGAGATATTCTCTTTTTTACCACACCGCGAAGCATTGCACCTATGAGTATAAAAATAGCAAGAAGGATCAGGCCTGTTACGAATGCGGGTAAATGTTCCATAACATTGCTGTACAACTTATGGAAGTGATATCTGAAACTATCGCTCATGGGTTATTGGGTATTTACCACTCATTCTTTAGTAGAAGATTGGTGATGGGTTGAATCTTCGTTGTGGTGCGAAGTATGTTTAGGATTATAGCTCTGCACTGGTTGGTCTTCATGACGGGTACAGCGCAGAGCTATAGCAGTGATAAGGCAGATTAATGAAATAATAAATATTCGAATATTTACTTTCATGTTTTTTCTTACCACTATTTTATAAATTTCGTTCTTCTACGGGCTTTTCAAAAGCATTACCTGCCTCTGAAGTAACTCCCTTAACTTCTATATCTTGCTTAACAAAACTATAGGCAGATTCAACAAAAAATGCCTTTTTCCCCACATATGCAATGGGAGTTTTGATAGCTTCGGGGTGTCTTTCAAGTATATCTAATAGCTCAGCTGATGAATAATCTTTCCCCTTAAGCTCATTCATATAGTATTCACTATTTTTATCTATTAACTCTGCCACTGTCACATGCATATCATCAGCTATTTCTGCTATGTGAGTTTCGGTTAAATTATCCTTTATAATATTTCTCTCGTTTAATTTATGGCTATCAATAGATTCAGCATAGCCAAATGCTTTTCTATCTTCCTGTTTTTCAGAATTATAGAAAAACAAAATTTCATTTTTTTCAGCTTTCATTTTTCTAAATATTTAATGTGTAATTTATTAAGATTGGGCTTGTTCTAGCTTCAGTTTCATTTCAGATAATGCCTCCCCACCTTTTATTCCAAAATCTAACGTTCTGATTGGGAATGGTATAGTAATATCATGCTCATCAAAGGCAGCTTTGATTTTCTTTATAGCTTTATTTCTCATGGCCAAAAAACCAGGCTGATCAGGATATTTTATCCAGAAACGTATATTGAAATTAATGGAACTGCTGCCAAATTCGTAATAATCGAATATCATGTCCTTTGGTCTTACTATACCCTCCAACGAATGAATGGTGTCAGTAACTAAAGATTCTACCTTATCCAAGTCATCGCCATATGAAACACCAACGGCCAAGTCCACTCTTCTTTCTCCTAAAATGCTATAGTTGATAATCGGGTTTTGAAGCACATCTTTATTAGGAATATAAACTTCTTGGCCCTGAAAGGTTTTGATAGTGGTAACACGCAGGTTAGTCCTATTTACCGTGCCCATGTAGTCTTGCACTGATATAACATCTCCCAACCTAAATGGCCTGCGGAACGCCAATATGACGCCACTAACAAAATTGGCGGCAATATCTTGAAAGGCAAAGCCCAATGCCAAACCAATAACTCCTACCCCTGCAAGTAATGATGTAACGGTTTTATCTAATTTTAATATGCCAAGTATTATGAAAATACCGACTCCTAAAACAAGATAATAGATTACTGTAGAAAAGAGATTTTCTAACGCTCTATTTGCAGAAGCTCGTGAAAATAATTTAATAAAAACGCGCTGAGCCATTTTAGCGAGAAAAAGAAATACAATAAATAACAAGATGGCTACGGCCATATTAGGCAGCATGCCCAATAATGTCTCTAACCAAGTGTTTAGCTTATCTGTAACTTTATCAAATGCTGATGCTAGCTCTATTTCCATTAATATTATTTGGTTTTGGTAGTATTAGTAAAAAAAGCCTGAGTCTGCAGACTCAGGCTTTCTGTCTGTTATTTTTAATTATAAACTTGCAATCTCTTCTTTCAACTCCTCTTTAGACTTGCCCGTTTTTTTCTGAATACGGCCTAACATCTCGTCATATTTACCTTCAGCGAAGGTTAAATCATCATCAGTGAGATCTCCATATTTCTGTTTTAACTTACCTTTAAGTTCGTTCCAGTTTCCTTTTACTTGTAAATCGTTCATAATTGTAATGTTTTAGTGAATATTATCTAATGCTTTTTTATGCAGCTACCTTAGTTAAGATTTACTTTATCTTTCACTTTAGTAAATGACTTTTTGCCTTCTGCGATATACTCGTCTAAAAGGCCATTATATTTAACCTTAGCAGCATCAAACGTTTCAGCTAAAGATTTACTTAGACTGTCTCTTAGTTTATCTGACTCAGTACCTAATTTTTTTCTAGTATCTCTACCACTCTCAGGTGCTAATAATAATCCTGTTAATGCTCCTGCTAATGCTCCTGCTGCAAACCCAGCTATTATTTTAATATTCGTGTTCATAATTGATAGTTTTATAATGTAAACTTTTAACAATACCCCCGAATTCTTATCAGGTTTAGTAAGTACTATGAAAAAGATGTACCAATTCTGATTGATATAAAAAAACAGGTCTATATAGCCATATGGGCGGTTTTATGATTTCAATTATGGCTAACAGCATTGAAGTGATGTACAATTTTTTCCACACTCTGGGGAAATACAAATATTGGCACCAGCACTAATCCCTCTATAATATCATGTACAAACAGATTAATGTTATGGCATAGCTTTAGCACATATTTTACTAAAGGATTTAAAACTAAAAACATCAATAGATATGTCTAAACATAATTTAAAGCCATTATCAGAAGTAATGACTGACTTGCGCAACCAAGGATATAAAGCCGACTTTAATTATAGAGACGGAGAATTACACAATGACAGCAACCAGAAAACTTATGCTCCTGAAGAAATTACTATCAAAGAAGAGTATAGATTTGAAGGCGAATCTGACCCTGCTGATTCATCAATTTTATATGCCATTGAAACCAGTGCAGAAGAGAAAGGCTTGCTAGTAGATGCTTATGGAGCAGATACTACCATGGAATTAGAGGAATACTTAGAAAAAGTAAACCGTGAAGATGCAGTATCGCACTAAATAAATAAAGTAATCAGATACACATATACAACTCAATAAAAAAGGCTCCTATCGGAGCCTTTTTTATTGCTGAGGGTTATACACCCCATATCTTTTATCTTAGAATAAGAATCCTAAATTAAGGTTGTACCTACTGTCTTCATCACTTTCAGTATACACCGCAGTAAAAACCCAACGGCCTACAGGAGCAATCCAAACACCACCCCCTGCACCTCGATGCCACTTACCCGACTCATTAGGCACATCTGACCAAACTCTACCTTGGTCTAAGTGACCACTGATACCGAACTCAAACGGCATATAATAAAATGGCACCTTTAAAAGTCTAATGCGAACCTCCGTATTTTGATACACGCTGCTATTGCCTGTAAACCTGTTACGTCCATAACCTCTTACATTTCCCAGTCTACTAAGTCCAGCGTTTCCTCCTATGTTGGGGGCTTGATAAAAATCATAGTCCCCGGCAATACTTGCGCCTCCTATCCTTACTGCAAAAGTGGTTTTGAAAGGTAAATCCAAGGTGTAGTAAGCTCTCAATTCGCTTTCTATTTTACTAAATCTACTATTATCATTATTAAATTCGGCCATCCATTTGCTGGTAGTAATCCATCTCACTCCCTTCTCTGGCTTTTGTAAATTATCAGTAGTACGTACATCAGCCTTAAACTCAAACCCACCAAAATGACTTCCTTCAAAGACTTCAGGGTTGAGCTCTGGCCCAATAATATCAATATACCTATCAGTGTCATGCTCTACCTTAGCATACTGATAACTCGGACCAAATTTAATGGATGATTTCTTTCCAATGTTATAGGTAAGCCCGGGGTTAAATGTGATATCTTTATACCGTACACGGTAATATTGGCTATCATCATTATCTAACTCTTCAGAGCCATTACCATAGCCATAAAAGTTAGTATAAAAATTAGGCGCTCTTACCGATAAATCAAGGTTGAGTCCCAAATCTCCAAATAGCTTGATGAAATCTCCTTGGTAATCAAAGTTCCAAGCCGAAGTACTTGGAGCATAATTAGCCACTATCTTATGCATAGTAGCATATGGGTCTTTCCTAAACCCTTGTGTTTTTATCACTACACCTCCTCCAAAAAATATTCCATCGTCATTATTGAGGCCTACATAGAGTGCGGGTCCAAAGTAATCATATTTAAATTCCGTGAAATTGTATTCATTATTGTCAGCATCAGGTGATAGCATAAGCTTACCTTCCTTACCTTCTTCCAAATCATTCTCTTCATCTATATCATCATAGTAAATGGTTTTACGTGCTAAACCCGCTACATGAGACGAATCTTGATACGTGTCTTCTCCCTTACCTCCTATTATCCTAACCTTTACACCTTTTTTATTCTCACCAGATACGTAGAAATAATCATCATCACCTAAGCCATAAATTCTTACTTCTTTTGTTTCTCCATATTTAAACTCCCTATGGAAATAACGCCTCTTTTTCTTACCATGCTTACCTGCTTCATATACATTGACTTCAGTATTATTATTTTCCTTTCTTATGATTTCAAATACTTCGTCCTGATCACTGCCCACAACATCCACCTGCTTAGCCAAAACTTTATAATAATTTCTGGCAAAGGTTTCCAAATTATCACGCCTTGCCTTAAGTATTCTCACCAACCTATCACCTGTAATATTATAAATAGTATCAGGTAGCTGATGAAGAGATTTCTCTATAATATCATCAGTAAGTTTCTCTTGCATGAAATTGGCCATATCAGCCCAGTCATCTTCTGTTAATTCTGTAAGAAATCTTCTATCTAAATGACGTGCATTAAAATTAAAACCAGAGATATCTCGTATTTCGGGTTGAAAATCCTGAAACTTTCTCAGTGCCCATTTTCTGCTGGCCCACCATGGCAAAAAGCCATCGAATTTAAAAAACATATTATCCCTGTCTTCAGGAATAGGTCTATAGAATTTCTTATCATCATCATCTTCTAACTCAGCCCACCTAAACTGCCCCTGATGTCTGTCCCAATCTCCAATCCAAATATCAAACAGTCTTGCCTTTAGCAAGCTTTCATCATCTACATAGCTATCATTATCATCTCTAAGCTCCTCCATTACAGAGTTGGTGCTAACTGCATTCTTGGTATTTCCAAAATCTTTATAATCTGACCAGTCTTCATCAGCATCTTGCTCCAGCATGGCTAGCACACCTCCAAAATCTTTTCGGTATTTCCCTAATATTGGTGTGTCAGGAATATAAAAAAGCTGCGGATTGGTATGATACATACCGATAGCATCTTCCATAGGAGGCAGTATAAAAGGGGCGTAAGGTATAGACGCTGAGATCTGATCTTGAATTACATCATCAGCAAAAGAGTATTGCAGCCCTGTGGGCAATGTAGGTGTAGGATCTTTCTGTATTGACCTTAAAGAATATAATTTACCATTCTTAGCCTTTAGCTTAAGCGAATAGGTCTGCATTCCTCCACCCTTTTTGAGAATTTCGAAGCCTCCTTTTTCTGTCTCTAAGTTGATTATAGGGACTTTTACAGGCGCTAACCACACCTCTCGGTAATGATCTCCTAGCATAAATCTCTTGAAGCTTCCTGCCTCATAAAGCCTACCAGCCACCACAGTAACAGAATCAGACTCCTGAGAGATCGCTTGCTGCTTAACAGACTCATTATGAGAGTATTTAGAAACTTTACACCCCGATAAAAAAAACATAGGGGCTAACAAAACTGCCAGCCCTCCTCTTATATATTTAATCATTTATTTATTAATGGTTAGGTTTATAGCTCTCTTACTGTGCATTCGTATATAAAAAAATGAATATGAAAGCTAATACTGTAAGGCTTAAGCCGCCCATGAAAATGTTATATGAAATACTTAATAGTCTGTATTTTTCCTTTAGCACAAGTCCAAGGTTATAAATATCAACGGACATGCTTTCGTATAGTTTTTTCTGATCTTTTTTAAGGTCATTTAGATAGCGAATAAACTCCTCTTTAGGTATACCCAAGAAATTACCAAAGTAAAGCAAACTATTATTTCCTTTCTCTGCCTTTTCTAACTTCACTTTTTTCTCAGTGACCTTAGGCCGCGCAGACAATACCGCAAACACTACAGAAAGTAGTGCCCCTACTAATAAAATCATAATAGGCACTGTAAACCTTAAATTTTCCACTATAAAACCTTGTGAAACAGAAAGGCTAGCACCAGAAAGTGTTACAATTACAGATATTAAAATGGTGTTTATGCTAATCATCATATTAGCTTTACCGTCTGCTATAGCACTTAAATTGATATGGTTTCTATAGTTGGCTCTATACAAAGTATCAATACCACGGCCGAAGTCTTTTCCGGTATTCTCACGGATAGTTACCTTTCGAGCCTTTAGTATATTTTTGCGTTGCTCTTTTATATTTTTGACCCTACGCTTTTCAAATTCCTCCTTACCTACTTTAGTAATGAAGTTATTAGTTACTAAAAAGTCATATTGATGTTTCTCCCAATCAAGCTCAGAATACTTTTTATCCAAAAAATTCTCTAACTCTACCCTTAACAATTCTCCTTTTCGGAAAAACCTCTTCCGCCCCATGTGGGCCATATCTGCATCATGAATCAGCTCTTCCAAAAAGTCTTCGGGCTTATGCCCCACAACAGTACTCATGATAAGCTTTTTCACCTTATCAATTTTACCTGCATCGTAACCGTTTTGAGAGAGCCACTCCTCAGCTATTATGGCACTTTCATGTTCATGACCATTATATTTTTTTATATAACCAGTATCATGAAACCATGCCGAAAGTACTAGCAGCTCTAACTCCTCATCATTGAGCTCGGCCTTTTTTCCTAGTGCTTCCGATATTTCTGCCACTTCAGAAGTATGAGCTATACTATGGTATAATAGTTTATCAGAAAGCTCCTCCTTAAACAAGGAGGAAACATGCTTTTCTGCTTTTGTGATAATGTTGTGTGATTCTTCGGTTTGATCTGTTGTCATATTAGGTCAATAAGTATTAGTAGCAGTATGGTTTACACTGCCTCTTTCCATGCTACACACCTAAATTCGGGGTGCTTAGAAAGATATGTTTCTACAAAAGGACAGCCGGCAATCATTTCCATATGTTCCTTCTGTATATAAATAAGAGCGTTGTATAATAATGTACTGGCAATACCACGAGAGCGTAATGCTTCTGGCACATGTACATATTCGAAATCAAGAACTTCAGGGCTTACTTGCTTAAACTGTAAATAGCATTCAGCGCCATCGATAGTGGTGGTAAACTTCTTACCCGCCATGTCTAATCTTACGGAACAATTCATAATAAGATGTATTAGATTCGATGTAGATATAGTAAAAAATATGCCAAACTCATTTTTAGCCCTACAGGCTATTTACACCTTAATTAGTGAGTATTTCTCATATCCATAATGAGGAAAAAATTCCCCAGCCCTATTCCCCATTCCTTATTTCCACTTAGTATACCGGTATGGAATAATTTTTGAAGAATATTTACTATGAAAAACCCATTAAAAAGAAAAGATAATTTCAATTCTTACCTGATTCCGGGGCTAGCTATAGCATCAGGCATAGCATTGAAAAAATGTTTTGACTACGGATATAAATCAGTTAAGAAAGAAAATCCACCCGAAACATTAAGACATAATGAACATAATATTGGTTATGTCATAGGGTGGACAGTGGTAACCAGTGCAGCGGTGGGTATGGTAAGACTTATGACCCGAGACCTACTAAAAACCAAGATACGTTGAATTAATTTTCAACTTTGAATATATGCAAAAAGCCAAATGTAAATACATTTGGCTTTTTTATGTTTGAGATCAATGTCCTTATTTAATGTACTAACTCAGATTCAAATTCATTGAGCTGAGTTATAGTACCGGCAATCATATGCATTTGCTTTTCTAATTTTTCCCTAATGTATTGTGGAATTTCAGCATGAATGGCCTCTTCATACACTTTTATGGCATTTTTTTCTCCAAACTTAGCTTCTTCAATAATTGCTTTATCTTCTTTGCTAGCAAAAGATTCTTTGATGTCGATCCAAGTACGATGAAAATAACCTTTTACTGTACCTGAGTCATTAATCTCTATTCCTTGGTCACGCACGTCATTTTTCAATTCTTCTATAAACAACTTGCGCTGTTGAGCTAGTCGATTAAAAATGGTTTTAAACTCGTTGTTATTAATTTCGCTGGCAGCCCTTTCATAACCCTCAGCTCCATCATGACAAATATCTATTACGTTTTGTATTGCTTTTTTCTCAGTTTCCATAACTCTATTTTTTTAATTAAGGGTATAGCACCCATTTGTTATTTTTAGTTATGAATCTGCATATTCTATTCCAACCGCGTTAACTAGTTATTTAATCCGTTTTATAGGATAATGGCCTCTTTTTTTGTCTAAAAAAATTAACACATTGTGAAATTGTTTCTCCAATCATACTCGCTTTTTTAATTGAATAAACAATTCTTTACCGGCCCTTCTACCCACGCTATTGTAGCACTCTTCCATTTTAATCACTTCAAACAATGGCTCAAAATAAGTCAAGTACTCTTCTTTATTACCTCCAAAAGGAGGTCCATCATCTCCTTCAAAGTTAAACAATACCCCCGCCAAAATTCCTTGAGGCTTTAATAGGTCATGCATCTTTTGAGCATAATCTGTTCGCAATTGTGGGTTTAGCGCACAAAAGAAAGTTTGCTCTACAATTAAATCAAATTCACCTTCAAATAGAAAGAAGTCTTGATGATGTAAGTTTTCTTCAGGGAAATCAGGATAATTGGCTTTTAACTTTTGCAAGGGTAACTCAGAGATATCTATCACCTTCACATTTTTAAAGCCTTTTTTATAAATATAGGCAGGCTCATGCCCTGTGCCGGCTCCAGGCACTAATATATTTAGAGATTTGTCTTTTAAACTATCAATATATTCTTTTATTGGAGTGGTAATCTGTCCCATATCCCAGGGTGTGTCTGCGTCATTGTACCTGCTACTCCAATAATTTTCATCTAATGCCATAAAACTAATGGGTTATGAAAGCGTTATAGCTCAAAATGAAACGCTTTTCATTGATTTATACTTAAGAAAGAATAAATTTACAAGCAAATAAAAATTAACTGCAAGCATTTAACATATATGGTTGAAAATAATTCTAACAATAACACTTCAACACCGGAATCGAAAAAGTCTAATCGCAAGACTGCAATAGTTGTTGTTATTCTGGCTATTATAATTATAGTACAGGGCGTTAAAATTTACCTCGATCACCAATCTAGTGTAGCACGCGAAACAGAGCTAGCTTCTACAGAAGAAGAATTGGCCACTACTATGCAAAAGCTCACTGACATAAGAGCGGAATTAGATCTTAAAATTGAGCAAATCCGTGAGCTCGGAGGAAATGTGGATGAACTTGAAAAGGCTAAGGCTGACATTGAAAAAGAGCTCGCCCGCCAGCAAACTGCTTCACGAAGAACAATAAGAAACCTGAAAGATAAAGTAGGTGGGTACGAAGTGCTATTAAAGGCTAAAGATGAAGAGATCAATCGTTTAAAAAATGTTAACGATGAGCTTTTAACTGAAAATACTACTTTAAAAACAGAAAAAAATCAGCTATCTGATAGCATACACAGATTTAGACAAACTCAGGAAAAGCTACAAGATAAAGTGGCGGTGGCTTCTCAATTGAAAGCTGAAAATGTGCAAGTATTAGCGGTAAATAGTAGAGGAAAAGAAAGAGAGTCTCCTTTTAAAAGCAGACAAATTGATAAGGTGAAAGTTGTATTCAACATAGCTGAAAACAAAGTAGCACCTATTGAGGGCAAAGACATTATAGTTAAAATAACTGATGGTAATGGGCAGGTTATATTTGATGTAGCCAAAGGTTCGGGTACATTTATGTACAATGGTAAAGAGGAGTTTTACACGGCAAGTCAGGAAATACTGTTTGACAACACAAAACAACAGTTGACTTTTGAATACCAAAAAGGTAGTGAGTGGGAAGAAGGCATTTATACCATGGACATTTACACCGACAGTTATAAAATGGGTACAGAACAATTTGAAGTAAAGTAACCCACATAATCATAAACAAAAAGAGGCCGCTCAATGAGCGGCCTCTTTTTGTTTATTGATCTGCCAATTATAGCTTTTATAATTTACCTCTACATTACTATCAATTTTAACTTCAGTGTATTGACTGATAAAATCTATGAGCGAACCATGTTTAGTAAAGTCTACTTTAAACCATTTGAATATTTTAGATAGTTTTAATTCTCTTTCGGATACATAATTACGAGTAGAGTCATTAACAAACAACTGAGCTTGCACATCCAAATCATCATAGAGTGTAGAATCTGTATATGGCGAAGCTTTTAACCGAGGGCACGACATTGACGCACAATTGATAGCAAAGTGTATTCTAGGCTCGTTAAACTTCACCCTCAAAATATGATGTTCTATATGATCGAGACTGCAAGGCTTTCCTCCTATTTCAAAGAACTCATCAGTCCACACCGTGCGATATTTGGGTATGTATAAAATTGGATTTAAATGCTGAATACTACTGACAGGGTAATGATCTACTATTAATTTCACTACCATGATATTATAAGTATTGATCCAATAAGCTAGTTGCTCCTCATTACTCCAAGCACTGGTATCGGGTGCAACATGTGTTACTTCATCTACTACCTTATCTAGCATTTCACTTTCTAGCAGTATACCTTCATAGTCAACCAATCCTTCTTCGTTGACATGCTTCTTTAATAAATATGCCCATTGAGCATAACTTGGAATTTCAGCACCTGCCTGATTATACGTATGTTCTTCATGGCATGAAGAACATATTATCAGCGCCAGAAATATGATTACGCAACTGATGAATGCTTTCATCATAATGGCTTTATAATATTATTATCAAGGTCTACATAAAAGCTATCGGTGTAAGCAGAGTACACGACATCCACTTTTAGAAAGTGAATGCCCTGATCCAAGTATTTCTGTTTATAAATAGAAATGTGAGCATAGCGTTTTTCTAGTCCCGAAACAGTAAAAGTATCTTCAGGCTCATCTTTATTCGTATATACCTTCACCTCATAGTTATTCCTTTTCCCCTCAGAAGTCGGCAATTTTATTATGGCAGTTTTATCATAAGATATAGAAACAGCGAAGTCTTTAACATTAACCTTTCTACTATCATTCATAACCACCACCAGCTTATATTCATAGCCGACTGCATAAGTAACATAATCGGTTACGGAATAATCCGTTTTCACTTCACCGATAGCATTATAAATTAGCGGTACGTTTTTAATTTGATGGTACTTAAATTCGTTTGTTCTCTTTCTATAAATCAAAGTAACACTTACTTTTGGTACTAGCTCTTCGGGAATACTCCATTTTATTACATTCTTCCCAGGTACTTTATCAATTGTTACATCCTTTAACAACGAGCCATCATAAATAGGATTGACACCCTTTGGCTTATGGCTCACCTCTATATCATATTTACAATAATCATTAAGATAACCATCCACATTTAACCAATACATCTGCCCTACTGTCAAATCCTGCAGTTCTATAAAAACATCATCATGATTAGCCAAAGAAACACATTGTAGTATCGAATAGGTTTCAGGGCTACAAAGCTCCCCTTCCAGTACAATTAATTGCACTCCCAAGAAATCACGACACCGTTGCCCACTAATATTTATAAATAATGATTCAGAGGTATCGGCCGTAAACAAAAACCATTGATCGTTATGATACTTAATGCATTTACCTGTCAGCTTTTCGTCTATACAGTCAATTTCTACCGTATTACCATTGGTTTGAGATGTATAAGCTGAATCTATCGGGAGCCATAACGCATTTTTCATGTCATCATTGGACTGCTGTGCATAAACCAGTGAGTAACATAGTAACCATAAAGATAAAAGGGTGTAAATTCGCATGGCAAACAAATAGTTAGCAAGTGAAGAGGCTAACGAAAATAGCTAATAAAAATTTATAAGCAAGTTTCCTTCCTAGATAAAAATTACTTAAGTTTGCACCCTCAAATTTTTAACAATTAATTAGTAATCCTATGAAAAATTACGAGACGGTATTCATACTAAATCCCGTTTTGTCTGAAGAGCAGATGAAGGATACTGTCAAAAAATTCGTACAAGTAATTACGGATGGTGGTGCAGAAATCATCAACGAAGAGCAGTGGGGACTAAAAAAGCTGGCTTATCCAATCCAGCATAAGTCTACTGGCTTTTACAACCTTGTAGAATTTGCGGCAGAACCTACCTTAGTAGACAAGTTAGAGACTGAATTCAGAAGGGATGAAGCAGTAATGAGATTCTTAACTGTTTCTTTAGACAAGCACGCGATCGAGTATAACGAGAAGCGTAGAAAAGGTGCATTTAGAAAAGATAAGAAGAAGGCTAAGGAGGAGCCAGCGAAATGACATTAATGAACGAACCTGTAAACAGGAACGAAAACAAAAGCAAATACTGCCGTTTTAAGAAAAATGGTATAAAATATATCGATTACAAAGATCCTGACTTCTTGTTGAAATTTGTAAACGAACAAGGTAAAATTTTACCTAGAAGAATTACAGGCACAAGCCTTAAATTCCAAAAGAAAGTGTCTCAAGCTGTAAAAAGAGCTAGACACCTAGGTTTATTACCTTATGTAACCGATTCTTTAAAATAATAAGATTGAATTAATTATTATGGAAGTAATATTAACGCAAGATATTCAAGGACTTGGTTACAAAAACGATACAGTTGATGTTAAACCAGGTTATGGACGTAACTATTTAATCCCTCAGGGATATGCTATCATCGCTAATAAATCAAACGCGAAAATGATAGCTGAGAACATCAAGCAAGCTGCTCACAAAGCAGAGAAAATTAAAAAAGACGCTGAAGAATTAGCTAAAAATATCGGAAATCTTACTATTGAGATCGGTACTAAAGCTGGTGAGAGCGGTAAAATATTCGGTGCTATCACTACTACTCAAGTAGCTGATAAACTTAAAGCTAAAGGATTTGAAATCGATAAGAAGAAAATCGGCTTTAACGAGAATATCAAAAATATCGGAGAATACAGTGCTACTTTAGATCTACACAGAGATGTACAACATGACATCCAAATTGTGGTAGTAGCTGAATAAGCATTATCCATTATTACTAAAAAAGCCTTACATTTCTGTAAGGCTTTTTTTATGCCCTATTTTCTATAACATCCGTATTTAGGTAATCTAATACTCAGACAAGAAGCTAATAACACTTAAAAGGTTATAAATAAATAACATCAATTAATAGCTTAATTAGGACATAAAAAAAGGACTACCCTAAGGCAGTCCTTTCCATATAATTGAACCTAGTTGTAATTATTTAACTATTAAACTTCTAGTTTCTTTAAGCGCAGCCCCTGTAACTACCACATGGTAAAGACCTGTTTTAAGGCCGCTAACATCAATAGTCTCTTCATGGCTACCAGCTAAACCGGCTAATACTTTTGAGTAAACTACTTTACCCATATTATCATAAACCGCTACATTAATATCTCTTGCTTCTCCTGAAACATTAAATTTAACGTTGGCTTCTAAAGATGCTGGGTTAGGGTAAACATTAAAATCAATAGTGTTTACAATTTGAGACATCACTGAACGTGCTGCTCCACCAATTATAACGGCATAATCTTCAACTTCTCCGTAGTTAAACGTTTCACACGCTGAAGGAGTACCGTTGTACTTCATGCTTACTCTCATTCTTGTTAAACCAGAGATAGCCGCTGATGGAACAGTGAATGATCCACTGATAGATGCACTTGTTGAAAGAGACTTACTATATACTTTTTCATTGGCATCATCAAAATCGCCATCATGATTGTAATCAATCCAAATAGCATATGCTTCACGATATATTTTACCTGTCCATTCTGGAGTAAGAGTGAAGTTATAGCTAGCACCTACAGTTAAGCTAGTTGAAAGTGAAGTATAATCGCCATATCCGCCATCATTACCAGATGTATTATTGATACTACCTAAAGTGAATGACTTAATATATTCATCAGATGAATTATTACCAGCAGATGTACAATACTCAACATCAACTACGGCAGTAGTTACCTCTACTGAAGTGGCAGAAGACACATTTCCTGCAGCATCGAATGCTTCTACAGTGAATGTATAACTAGTACCCGCTACTAAGTTAAATGCAGTATAGCTTAGACTATCAGACTCAGCTAATAAAGTACCGTCTTGGTATACATTGTAACCGATCACTTCTACATTATCTGATGACTCAGTCCATGTTAAAGTAGCTGTAGTTTCAGTAACAGTAGCTACAAGCTCAGTTGGGGCTGTAGGCGCCTCAATATCGTTAGGTAAATCACCTTCTATACAGAATACTTTAGATTCTCCGCTACCATATGCTCCTCCAGAAATAATACTAACACCACTACCATCAGACAAAGAATAAAATCCATTTCCATAGTCACAGCAAATACCATCTCCATAAGTATCATATATAGAAAACGTATACATTCCTGCTTCTAACTCTAAAGTCTCAGTAATAGAACCTCCAGAATAACCCCCTCCTTCATACACAACTGTTTCGCCTTGTACTAAGGTCCAAGATGTTTCCTCTGGGTACTCGTCAAACTCAATTGATAGGGTTACTGGTCCTACATTACAGTTATTAAGAGTAGTAGTCACCTCTAATGCTGAACTAAAAACTCCTCCACTTTCTTCGCATCTTGCTCTTACTTTACATGCGTATGTTGTTCCAGACTCAAGGCCATCAACAGTTAATTCAGTGTCGGACACATTGAATGATAAGCTACCAACAGTAACATCATATGATAAAGCTCCAGAAACAGCATCCCAAGATAAGTCAAAGCTGTAATCTTCAACATTAGCCACTGCTAAACCAGTTGGTGCAGGCAACTCACAAAGCTCTGCTGTTCCCAATTCGTCTCTTGGTCCACCTGGCTCAAAAATAGCATCCATACGTGCTTTTTGTCCTGCAGAGAACATCACCATACAGGCATCATCTACATAATCCATGTAGTTCATGAACATATCACTTGTAAATCCGCCATTTGAAGAACAAGATTTAGATGGATAAGAAGGACAACCATAGTTAGGCTCTGCAGCTAATGGAGTATCACTCACAAAATCATCTACAGAACATCCTCCATCACCCCAGATATGACGTAAGTTTAAATAGTGACCCACTTCGTGCGTAGCAGTTCTACCTTTGTCAAATGGAGCATCTAAATAAAAAGTCTCTCCAGCTGGTTCTTTGTCAATGCTACCACAGTACTGAGGAGAGAATACTACTCCATCAGTAGCAGCCGGGCCACCAGGGAATTGAGCATATCCTAAAATACCTCCACCTATATTACATATCCACATGTTCATGTAATGGGCAGGATCAATAGGATCAACTCCACCTTGCGATGATTTTTTCATGGCATCGTTAGTACCCCAGCTAGTTCTAGTACTATATTTCCTAGTAACTTGAGAGTTCACAAATTCTATTTGAAAATCAGCAACAACACCAGCAAATTCATCTGGCACATTTCCTACATCGCTATTTAATTTTCTGAAATCTTCATTCAACACATCTATTTGTGACTGAATTTGCGCATCACTGATATTTTCTTGATCAGTATTATATATAACATGAGTTATAACAGGAATTGTAAGTACACCTGTTCTTGCAGCCACAAGTCCATTCTTTCTTTTTTCGATAAATGAACGTGTTAAATCAGCTATCTGCTGTCTTTTTCTTGCGGTCTTAGGATCTAGGTTTTGTTTCGCTAAGACTTCTTCCGCAGCACAACTGCGGTGCGACACACTTTTTTGGGCATAGGCCGATGATAAGCTACATGCGACCATGCAGCCAACGAGTAAACGTTTTAACATAAATAGTTTCGGTTAGGTTTAAAATTGATTAATGTGTATGAAAGAATTGGTCAGCGAGTTGAACCAGAAACCAAATTTAATCACAACACATCCGCAAATAACAGGTGTAATTATTTAAAATAAAACATAATGACAATAATAAATTCTGACTATGTACCTTTTTACATGTTTTTACCCATCTCTAAAAACTAACTTTTATATAGATATTTGCTGTTAGTCTCTAGGAATTTGCGGTGTAGTTGGGAATCAATTCCCCAATTACTAACCAAAAAGTTGTGGAATTATGTCCACTACTTTCCACACAATTCCCCACAAAAAACGAGGCACCCTACAACTGTTAAAAGTTTGGCATCCCATTTTACAGATAAAAAAACATTGATTTTGATAAGTATTAACTGATTTAGCCTTCACCACCCTCTCCCAAGCAGCACCTCTTTCAGTTTTAGCACGATTTTTCAACTGTGACCTGTAACTGATCAAGAGTTTTGTCTCATTCTCCAAGCTAAAGCAATTCTCCGCATCAGTAAAAATGTTTAACGTCTGATTAACTTATAAAACAAAATGACCGCTATCGAATTTAACCACAGAATTGCATCTTTAACTGATACATTAGAACTGTTTACTAGAAGATTCACCAAAGACCAGGAAGAATCTGAAGACCTAATTCAAGACACAGTGCTTAAGGCATTAACTTATAGAGATAAGTTTAAACAAAACACAAACTTGAAAGGTTGGTTGTATACCATCATGAGAAATACCTTTATTAACAATTATAGAAAAGCTCAAAGAGCAAGAACTACTCATGATGACACTAAAGAGTTATACTACTTAAACGTAGCTGATGATTATACATTTAACTCTCCTGATAGTTCTTTCGAATATGCTGATATCATGGACTGTGTAAATGAAGTTAAAGGAGACTTACTTCAACCATTCCAAATGCATGTAGAGGGATATAAATATCATGAGATTGCTGATCAATTAGATATTCCGATCGGTACAGTGAAAAACAGAATTTTTCACGCCAGAAAAGAAATACAGAAAAAATTAGTAGCTTATGCTAAATAATAAGCCTTATTAATTAATGAAAAAAAAAGATGTAGGAATTATTGGATCGGGCTTCTCTAGCTTAGCCGCGGCTTGTGCCCTTGCCAAAGAAGATTACACGGTAACAATATACGAAAAGAATGAAAGCCCTGGTGGTCGAGCACGTAAGTTCGAAGCCCAGGGCTTTACTTTTGATATGGGGCCTAGTTGGTACTGGATGCCCGATGTCTTTGAAAGCTTTTTTAATAAGTTTGGAAAATCAGCTGCAGACTATTATTCATTAGTCAGGCTAGATCCCTCCTATCGAGTTTATTGGGGTGAAGACGATTACACTGACATACCGGCCAAATTAGAAGATATATATGCTCTATTTGAAAGCCTTGAAAAAGGGAGCGCAAATAAGCTAAAAGCTTTTTTACAAGAAGCCGAATATAAGTATAAAGTGGGTATGGAAGACTTGGTTTACAAACCAGGTAAATCTATATCCGAGTTTTATGACAAGCGATTGATCAAAGGTGTTTTTAAACTCCATGTATTTCAGTCTATATCTAAATACATAAAAACATTCTTTAAGAACCCTAAGATTGTTCAACTACTAGAGTTCCCAGTGCTCTTTTTGGGAGCTATGCCTGAAAAAACACCCGCTTTATACAGCTTGATGAATTATGCTGATATTTCATTAGGCACGTGGTATCCACAGGGTGGAATGCACGAAATTGTGAGCGGAATGGTGACATTAGCACAGTCATTAGGCGTAGATTTTAAATACAATACAGACATTTCGGCTATTAATATAGCCAATAACAGAGCTACTTCATTAACCAACCACCAAGCTTCTTATAAACATGAATATTTTGTAGGAGGAGCTGATTACCATCATATAGAGCAACATTTGATTCCTAAGGAATACAGAAAATACGATGAAAAGTACTGGAACAATAGAGACCTAGCTCCTGGTTCATTAATTTTCTATTTAGGGGTTAATAAAAAGATAAAAAACCTTCTTCATCATAACCTATTTTTTGATGAGGATTTTAAAATACATGCGTCAGAAATATACGAGAACCCTAAGTGGCCTAAAGCACCATTATTTTATGTCTGCTGCCCTTCAAAAACGGATGATACGGTAGCCCCTGATGGCATGGAAAATATATTTATACTAATACCTGTGGCGCCAGGCTTAGAAGACTCTGAGAGCATAAAAGAAGAATATTATGACCTTATAATGCAGCGCCTTGAAAAATTAACGAAGGACAGCATAAAAGATCATGTGATTTATAAAAAATCATATGCTCACTCAAATTTTATTGATGACTATAATGCTTTTAAAGGAAATGCTTACGGCCTAGCTAACACCCTAAAGCAAACAGCCATTTTAAAACCAAGTATGCATAATACTAAAATAAAAAACTTATATTATACTGGGCAACTAACAGTTCCTGGTCCTGGCGTGCCTCCAGCACTAATCTCAGGTCAGGTAGCAGCTCAGCAAATTATAAATAGTAAAGAATGAAAGCACTTTACGATGAAGTTTCTGTGAAATGCAGCAGGTTAACAACCCATGCATATAGCACATCATTTTCTCTAGGCATTCGTTGTCTGGAAAAAGAAATTAGGGACCCTATTTGTTCCATATACGGTTTCGTACGTTTTGCAGATGAAATTGTAGATACTTTTCATGACTACAACAAAGAGGTGCTACTCAACCGCTTTAAAGACGATACTTATACAGCCATAGAGGAAGGTATTAGCCTAAACCCTATTCTTAATAGCTTTCAGCATGTGGTAAATACATTTAAAATTGACCATACACTTATTGATCAATTTCTATACAGCATGGAAATGGATTTATATAAAACTGCGTACGATCAGGCTAAATATGAAGAATACATTTTGGGATCGGCAGAGGTTGTTGGTTTAATGTGCCTGAAAGTATTTTGCAAAGGCAATGAACAAGAATACCTACACCTTAAGCCCTACGCTATGAAACTAGGCTCTGCATTTCAAAAAATAAATTTCCTTAGAGATTTACAGGCCGATTACCTAAAAATGGGCCGAAGTTATTTCCCTGGGATTGAAATCAATCAATTTAATGACATCAGTAAAAAAGAAATTGAGAAGGACATTGAGAAAGATTTCAAAATGGGTTTTGAAGGGATAAAAAAACTACCTTCTTGTGCTAAGTTTGGCGTATACTTGGCATATGTTTATTATTATCAACTATTTGAAAAAATAAAAAGAACACCGTCAAACCATGTTCTTAAACAACGAATTAGAATACCCAACCCACGTAAATTTTCACTTCTGTGTTCTACCTATCTAAAACACAGACTTAATCTCATATAACCCTTTAAATGGAAGAAGTAATACTTGTTGATAGCCGCGACAATGAAATAGGAACTATGGAAAAGTTAGAAGCTCATGAAAAAGGCTTATTGCATAGAGCATTTTCTGTAATCTTATTTAATAAAAACGGTGACCTTTTAATACAAAAAAGAGCTAATCATAAATACCACTCCGGAGGGCTATGGACAAACACTTGCTGTAGTCATCCCAGGCCTGGAGAATCATTAAAAGAGGCAACTAAAAGGCGTTTGATGGAAGAAATGGGCATCAGTTTTCAGCCAGAATATGCGTATAAGTTCATTTACAAAGTTGCTTTAGACCATGGCATGACCGAGCACGAACTAGATCATGTATACCTTGGTGAATTTGAAGGGAGCCCTAATATTAACCCTGAAGAAGTGGCGGAATGGAAATACATACCTTTAAAAGACCTGAAGTCAGACATTAGCAGCAACCCAAATGCCTACACTTCTTGGTTTAAAATATTGGTAGAAAAAATGAGTTGACATAAGCCTAGTTAAACATAGCACTAGTCATTGTGTTAGTATTTAAACTACATTTCTATAGTGCTATGATTTCAATTCTAAAACTGTTTCAAAATAAGACTGCTACCAAAAAGACCAAGATGGAAAAAAGAAAATCCAGAATGGTGAAGGAAGCGAAAACCATGAAACGGAAAGGTGAATTGCAGCTTTATACGTTAAAAAGAATGGAAATAGATGCCATTCAAAAAGAGATTAAAAGGATTGAGTCTATTTAGAATTACGTGAACAATTCAATGAAAATATCTGTATTCTGGTTTCGTAGGGATCTAAGACTGGATGATAACATTGGCCTTTACAATGCCTTAGAAGGTGAGTATCCCATTTTACCTCTATTCATTTTCGATAAAAATATTTTAGATGATCTTGAAAATAAATCTGATGCTAGGGTTAGCTTTATTCATGATCAGGTTAGCAGGATCAATCAACAGCTAAAAGAAAAAGATTCCACTTTAAAAGTGAAATATGGAACGCCAGAGCAAATCTGGGAGGCGTTAATAAAAGAGTATGATATAGCTGAAGTTTATACTAATAGAGACTACGAACCATATGCTCGTGAACGAGACGAAAAAATAAACGAGCTTTTAAAGGACAATAATATTACTTTTAAAACTTATAAAGATCAGGTAATATTTGAGAAGGATGATGTGCTTAAAAGTGATGGCACGCCTTATGTTGTTTTCACCCCATACAGTAAATTATGGAAAAGTAAGCTATCTAAAAAGTCATTTGAGTCAGCACCTTCAGCTCTATACTTTAGCAACTTCGCAAAGCATAAATTTGAAACCCCCATCACATTAGATGATATGGGTTTCCAACCATCAAGCATAGCCATTCCATCTGAGAACGTAAGTGAACATACACTTAACAATTATGCTAAAAACCGAGATTACCCGGCCATAGATGGAACATCGCGCTTAGGCGTGCACTTAAGGTTTGGCACTATTAGCATTAGAAAACTAGCGGCTCAGGCACAAAACCTTAGCGACACATACATCAACGAACTTATTTGGAGAGAGTTTTACCAAATGATACTCTGGCATTTCCCAAAAGTGGTAAAGGATAATTTCCATCAGAAGTTCGACAACCTAAAGTGGGAAAATGACAACGAAAAATTCAAGGCTTGGTGCGAAGGAAAAACCGGTTACCCTATAGTAGATGCTGGTATGCGCGAACTCAATGCTACTGGATACATGCATAATAGAGTACGAATGGTGGTAGCAAGCTTTCTTACAAAACATTTATTGATAGATTGGCGCTGGGGCGAAGCTTATTTTGCAGAAAAATTGTTAGATTATGAACTAGCCTCAAATAATGGTGGTTGGCAATGGGCAGCCGGAACAGGTACTGATGCTCAACCTTATTTTAGAGTATTTAACCCAGAGTCACAATTAAAGAAATTTGACCCTGAATTAAAATATGTAAAAAAATGGGTGAAAGAGTATGACACCAACGATTACCCATCTCCTATTGTAGAGCATAAGACTGCGAGAGAAAAGGCTATAGATACTTACAAAACAGCATTAGGTAAATGAAAATTTTACTTACAGGTTCCACCGGCTATATAGGAAGGCGTTTACTTCCAGTACTGGTCAACGAAGGCCACGAGGTGGTGTGCCTTGTAAGAGATAAAAGAAGATTTGACTGGGAGGATTTCGACAGTGATTTTCTTCAGCACGTTGAAGTATTAGAGGCGGACTTACTTGACGACTCCTCGTTAACTCGTTTACCTAAAGATATCGATGCTGCTTACTACCTTGTTCATTCCATGACCGGGTCATATTCTGGTTTTGCAGAAAAAGAAATGCGAAGCGCAGAGAATTTCGCCAGTTATATTAAAAACACCAGTGCTCAGCATATAATATACCTTAGTGGTATTGCTAATGACGATGAGCTGTCAGAACATTTAGAATCACGAAAAAATGTAGAAGACAAACTAAAGGTAGAAGGAAAAGGGCTTACTGTTTTAAGAGCAGCAATAATCATAGGTTCTGGCAGCGCATCTTTCGAAATCATTAGAGATTTGGTAGAAAAACTACCGGTAATGGTAGCCCCAAAATGGTTAAAAAGTAAATGCCAGCCAATAGGAATACGAAATGTTATTGAGTACTTATCTGGCCTATTATTACAAAAAGAGAGTTACGACAAGGTATTTGACATAGGTGGCCCAGATATTATGACCTACAAAGAAATGTTGTATGGCTATGCCAAAAGTCGTAAGCTAAACCGTAATATCATATCTGTGCCAGTGCTGAGCCCCAAGCTATCATCACTTTGGCTATATTTTGTGACCTCTACCTCTTTTTCTCTAGCCAGAAATTTGGTAGACAGCATGAAGCACAATGTAGTAGTGGAAAATGAGGGCATTCAGAAAATAGTACCTCTCAAGCTGTTTAATTATCAAGAAATGCTTGAAATGGCATTTAGTAAAATCAGTCAAAAAAACATCATTTCCAGCTGGAAAGATGCCATTTCGAACCGTAAATTCAGGTACAACTTTCTGGACTTTGTAGAAGTACCTAATCACGGCTGCTTTCATGACATAAGAGAAGTGAAATTTGAAAAGGACACCGATATTGTGAAACAAAACCTGTGGGCCATAGGAGGCACTACAGGCTGGTATTTCGCCAATTTTTTATGGAAAATCCGTGGTTTTATGGACAAGGCCGTTGGTGGTGTAGGTTTAAGAAGAGGCAGAAGAGATCAGCATGAATTAAAAGCAGGAGATTCATTAGACTTTTGGCGCGTGCTTAAGTCTGATCCTAAAAAAGGGCATTTGTTATTATATGCCGAAATGAAACTACCGGGAGAAGCATGGTTAGAATTTAAAATTAAAGAAAATGAAGATGGCAAAAAACTCGTTCAAAAAGCTACATTTCGCCCTTTAGGCATATGGGGCAGAATTTATTGGTATTCAGTTTTACCGTTTCATTTTATCATATTTCCACACATGGCCAAAAACATAGTTAACGCAAAGCCTCATTAAGTATGAAAGTATATAACCTACATAAAAAACAGTTTTTACCAATAAGCCTTGATGAAGCGTGGAATTATTTCTCAAGTCCTAAAAACCTAAAAGAAATTACACCTCCACATATGAAGTTTGACATCAAATATATCTCTGTCTCTGACAAGATGTACCAAGGACAGATTATTAAATATATGGTAAATGTATTACCAATGGTGCCTGTAAAATGGACCACTGAAATCACCCATGTAGATGAACCTTACTATTTTGTAGATGAACAACGCTTCGGCCCGTATGCCTTGTGGCACCATCAACATCATTTTAAAGAGGTAAATGGTGGAGTAGAAATGTATGATGAAGTTAATTATGCCATACCCTTTGGCATATTTGGCCGTATCGCCAACTCCTTATTTGTAGAAAAACAGGTAAACAGTATATTTGATTACCGATTTAAAAAGTTAGAATCCGTATTTAACCCCAAGTCAGTAGAAATTTAATGGAAGCAAGTCTTATCATAATCTGCGCTATAATAACAATCGCCACTTTTTTATTTATGGAATTTGTAGCATGGTTTACCCATAAATATATAATGCATGGCTTTTTATGGAGCTGGCATAGATCGCATCATGTAAAACACGACCATACCTTGGAACGTAACGACTTATTTGCTGTAGTTTTTAGTGTTATCTCCATTAGTTTATTTTACTACGCTACTATAGTTACTTACAACCCATATTTAGTAGCAGTTGGCTTAGGCATTTTATGCTACGGTATTTTCTATTTCATTTTTCACGATGTAATTGTTCACCAACGGATAAAATGGTGGCCCAAGAGCAGAAGCAAATACCTAAACAGAATGATTAGAGCCCACCATATACATCATAAAAAGCACACTAAAGAAGAAGGTGAGGCATTTGGCTTTTTGTACGCACCTAAAAAATATGAAAATAAGGATATAAAAAAGGTATAAATGGAATCTAAATACCTTTACTTAATTCTCGACATATTAACTATCTCAATACCCTTCATAGCTAGCTTTTATAAAAAGGCTTCTTTTTACAAGGAGTGGAAGAACTTTTTTCCTGCTATGACAATAGTTGCTACTATCTTCATTGTTTGGGATGCGTATTTCACCGCTATTGGTGTTTGGGGTTTTAACCCAAAATACTTAATGGGACTTAACATATTCCATCTTCCTATTGAAGAATGGTTATTCTTTATTTGTGTGCCCTATGCATGCACCTTTACTTATTTCGCCTTTAAGCATTTATTTAAAAAAGATTACCTTAAACATGTCGGTGCTGCGCTATTCCCATTTTTAATATTCTTCCTACTCACTTTAGCTGTACTCAATAATGATAAGTGGTATACCGCATCCACATTTTTTCTTTTAAGTATTTTCTTAATTGTTATTATTAAAAAAAAACCTCACTATACAGGCACTATGCTCTTAACTTATTTGGTAACGTTAATTCCATTTTTCATCGTTAATGGTATTTTAACCGGCACTGGCATAGAAGAAGAAGTGGTCTGGTATAACAACAATGAAAACTTAGCCCTCAGAATGGGTACTATTCCAATTGAAGACGCATTTTACGGCATGCTATTGATCATGTCTAATATTTCCTTATTTGAATTTTTTAGATCTAGAAATAAATAAGGTTATAGCGAATAATTATGTTTATCAAAGGGATTGTCAGTTAACGTTTTAAGAAAAGCTATTATTGATTCTTGCTCCTCTTTAGATAAATTCAAATTGTCTTCAGGCAATGTTTGATGCGCCATATTAAAGCCCAAACCATTCCCTCCCCCCTTATTATAAAAATCAATTACTTGGGTTAGCGTTGTAAAAGCTCCATTGTGCATGTATGGCGCTGTTAGCTCTACATTCCGAACGGTGGGTATTCTAAAAGCATATAAATTCAACGCTCCTCCATAAATATGGTATCTACCCGAATCTAAGTCTAAGGTTTTCATTGCTGATGTTTTTGAAACGCCAATTACTTCAGATTCATTTTCAGTATAAAATGGAGGTATTGTACCATTAAAAAGTGGAGCGAAATGGCATGTTCCACATTTTGCTTTCCCCATATACAAATTAAACCCAAGTATTTCTTGGCGATCCAACTGCCCCTCTCCCCTCAAATATAGATCAAAACGGCTATTGAGAGAGGTCAATGATCTTACATATGCAGCAAGAGCCAGTTCTACTTTTTTCGCATCTATTTCACCATCGTTAAATGCTTTAATCCACATACTATCGTAGTGCCCATTGTCTTTCAACATTTTCACTATCTCAGTCATTGAACCATGAAGTTCATTTTTATTATTCACCACATTTTCAATTTGTGTCTCAAGACTTTTAGCTCTTGAATCGTAAAATAATTCTTGTTGAAGGCCCGAGTTGAGCAATGTTGGAGCATTTCTAATAATTTCTTTATTGTCTAGCCCAATACTTTTGGCAAGTCCATCAGTAAAAGCCAATGCCGGCACATGACAAGTAGCACACGACCTATCATTTTCTTTACTTAAAGATTGATCATAAAAAAGCATACCACCCAAATGAGTCAACTCCTTATGATCGATATTTTTGGGCATAAGCCCCTCAAAGTAATTCAGGTTATAATATTGAGCACCAAACAATACCGGCTCACTAAAATTAATGGCAGATGAAATATGATTATTGGGTATATCCAGTTCATTTTGACAGTCAAAAACTAACCTGTACAAAGGCTGTAAATGATGCTTAATAAAATGCAACCTATCAAAACTATTGAAATCTCCTGAACTTAAGTATTCATGAATATTATCGAAAGACACACGCAACTTGGCTTTTAACTCCTCCGAAATTAAAGGCTCATAAATAAATATCAACTGCCTAATATTATCATATATAGCCTGAGCTTCTTCTAAAGAATAAAAAGCAAGCGGACTATCAAAACCAGATATACCCAGAGATACTGATCTAAGGAACTCTACTTTAATCGCCTCTATCACATTTTGATGATTAAGCACTAATGCCTCGCTCTCTCTACTTAAAACTTCAGCAGTGTAAAAAATTCTCTCCGCCTCAGTAAAAGCTAATTTTTCTACTTCCTTATTATAGCTAGGGAAAAGGTATTCTTCCAAGACCTGCAATCCTGTAGCTTCTATTATGCGCTCAGGAGCACCAGTATCTACCTTATCAACAGGTGGCCCATTGAGTCTTTTACAATAATCCGGATTATAAAATTCTGCAATGGTTTCTATCGCTTTATACTTTAAGCGAGCATTATAGAAAGCACTTCTTACCTTTACAGAATCTCTATATTCGGTTTTAATAACAGTTTTTAGCTGCTCTGTAGAACGATAAAAATCGGCTAATGATTTTTTATAATGGCTTTCTATTTGGCTTAATACTTTCGCATTATCATGGCTCACAGGTCTATCAGAGGTGCAAGCAATGATAAGAATAATAAGAGGAAGGATATATTTCACGGCAGTAACAAAAATAAGGTAGGGTTTCCCCTACCTCTTGAACGTATATTAGATTAAGAGTAGATACAAATTATCTTCCAAGACCTTCAATCAATAACACTTGACTTCCCTGGTCTTCACCTGGTCTAATGGCCCCACCATCAGCACCTTTAAACTTGGCATCGTGCCATTTATGAGCCTGCACCCCTAACATAAATTTAGGTGTAGTTGATTTTACGATATCTGTTATATCTATTAACGAACCATACTCCCAGTCACCTGGTGCTCCCCCTCCGTATGACTCCATTTGATTTATTTCAAAAGCTACTTTGATGGTATTATTAGCTATATCATACTGATAAACGTAAGCCGCATGCGCTTGCCCGTTACTAGGAGCATTACCTCTATTATAACCATTAGGATCTTCTTGAATATAAACATAGTTTTCTGTTACACATATGTTATCAGGGTTATGAAACATAGCTCCATTGTTATCTACATCTCCATCTATAACACAAGTTAACTTTGCACTAGTAAAATCATTTACATCATCAAAATACAATTTATACACCCTACCATTTAAAGAAACATTATTGTCTCCATCAGTACCTGTAACATTAAACCAAACCTCACGACCAGCATCTCCACTGCCTTTTCTGTAGTCTACATCTTCTACTCTACCGAACTCGAGACCGCCATTATCTTTAATATAATTGTTAATTTGTTCTCCAGACATAGCGGCAGCATTTTCTATAACTTCCCAAGTTACGTCATAAGTCTCGCCTTCTTCCATCTGAGTTTCTATTTGGTTTTCATTATCTCTTTTAAGAAAATAAACCCTGCCATTTACTAAATCACCAGTAGATCCTGACGCATACATGCCCAAGTTACCAGTGCTACCATCATCATCACCAATGATAACCATCGTGCTCACTCCGTTTAATGAAGCCAAAGCAGCAGAAGGTATTGGTGCGGCATTTTCAGCATTCCACCTACCAAATTCTGTAATAGGTCTTGGTATACCTGCTGACCCGGCATTAGCGGTTAAAACATCTACTCGTTTGATCTGAGATTCTCTTCCACTTTCTCCTGCAGAGAAAAACAAGGGGCCAAAACCATGTATATCAGGGTAGGCCATAGAGCCTGAGCACAACCTTGTGCCTGAAGCAGAAGAATTTAAGACATAAGAACCATGCACTGGCACTAAATCCTTATTTAAAACTATCTTAGAGATTGCATAATTATCTTCATTGTTCACAAAGTACCAATACCCTTTATCACCCATATCTACCAGGCCAGCTCCATCAGCCGAACCTCCAAAAACATAATTTGATGATAATGGCAGTTGATCTTCACTACTAAATAAGGTCTTAACTGTTACATCAGAAACATCTTTAACAGTTATAAAAGCAGGTGTAATAGAAGTAAATTCTATGGTATCGATGTCTACGTCTGCATAAGTAAGATCTTCCCCATCTTCTCCTGCAGGCCCTTGAGGTCCTTGCTCTCCCTGATCTCCTTGTGGCCCCACCTCGCCCTTATCTCCTTCACAAGAAGACAAGATTGAAGAAGTTCCTACTGCCATGACTAATAGGCTTAAAAATAACTTCTTAGATAATTTCATTTTTGTTTGTTTGTCAGTTGATTAAAGTCACTGCAATATTACCTGCTGCATATGACTCCATTTTAACCACTTCATTAAGCTTAAATGAAATCCTCATCTAAGCCATTTATAGCGTAAACAACAAACATTCAATTTATTACATAAAAAATAATGCTATCACCTTTCCAGATGGATTAATAAAATATTACCTCAACATCATTGATTAGAATGTTTTTAAATAAAGAGGGCTTCTTAATAGAAGCCCTCTTTATTTTTCACTTATTATTTTTTAGAATTACTCCAGACCAGCTTTTTATCCTTTGCCATTTCTTCAAAATCCGGACACGTATTCCTTCCCATTATTCCTCCCGATTGGCAAATCACCTCGCCTCTACAGTTGTACACCATAGTCATAAAATCTGGGCAATTCACACACATATTTACATAAAATACTTGTTCTCCTTTAAAACTGTATTCATAAATTACGGCCTCTCGATTCAAATCACTTTCTTGATGTTTATCCACTATTTGCTTCAACCAACTCAGTTCTTGCACTGCATTTTTTTCATAACAACCATTCATATGTGCTTCAGTTTTGCAGTTAAAAATTAGTAGACACACTAAAAACCAACTGTATATTAGTACATTATTTTTCATATGTAATACGATATATTTTATGACCATAATCATCAGAAACTAAAAGCGATCCATCAGAACGCTGCAATACATCTACAGGCCTCCCCCAATTATCTTGTGTAGCATTATTTAACCAACCATCAGCAAACACCTCTGCGTTTATAGCCTTACCGTTCTCAACCTTCACATGCATTAATCGATATCCTGCTTTCTTAGACCTATTCCAAGAGCCATGTTGAGCCACTATAATATCACCTTTATAAGTTTCGGGAAACATGCCCCCCGTATAAAACTCAATTCCTAAAGGAGCTACATGCGCACCAAATTTAAATGCAGGCTTTACGAAATCAGAACAAGAACGCTCAGATCCAAAAACAGGATCAGCAATATCTCCACCATGGCAGAATGGATATCCAAAATGACTTCCTATTTTCGTCATTTTATTCAGTTCGCAGGGAGGGTAATCGTCTCCTAAATTATCTCTACCATTATCTGTAAACCAGAGGCTACCTTCATCTGGACTCCAATCAAAACCAACAGAATTACGTACACCTTTTGCTACTATTTCAAAACCAGATCCGTCAGAATTCATCCTTGTAATAGTAGCAAAAATCTCATCTTCACTTTTACAATTATTACAAGGAGCACCTACAGGCACATATAGTTTACCATCTGGTCCAAAAGCAATATATTTCCATCCATGGTGTCCTTCTCTTGGATATTTATCATAAACTACCTCGTAAGCTGGAGGATTAGCCAAATCCTTTTCAATAGATTTAAATTTTAAAATTCGGCTAATTTCGGCCACATAAAGGTCTCCATCTTTAAAGGCCACGCCATTAGGTGAATTCAATCCATCAGCTATAATATACTTCTCCTCTGCCACACCGTCTCCATCAGCATCTTTCAGTGCGTATACTTTGCTTTCGGCTCTATTACCAACATATACAACACCCGATGGACTCTCAGCAAGCGAACGGGCATCTTCAACTTCAGCAAAAACACCAATTTTAAATCCTTCCGGGAGGTTTATTAAATCCAATTGATTTTTTGATCCTTCAACCTCCGGCTTATCAGCCATTATTAATTCGGTGGTATCCTCATTTGATTTCTGTTCATCATGACTAGAGGTTCCGCACGAAAAACACAAACAAGCTACTATATAAACAATCAAATGATTTAATTTCATACTCTTGATTTTTATCTAAAATAAGGTTTTTATAAATCGAATTAAAACTATCAGCCAAATTGGTTTACTATCTGTTGAGCTTCAAATAACTTTGCAGCATGTTATCTATTAATAACCTTTCTTATTACATTGGGGGCAGAGCTCTTTACGAAGACGCCTCTCTTCATATAAAGCCTAAAGACAAAATAGGTTTAATCGGTCTTAACGGAAAAGGTAAGTCTACGCTATTAAAACTAATCAATGGCGACTACCAAGCTGATAATGGCGACATAAGTAAAAGTAATGATTGTAGTATTGGATTCTTGAACCAGGACTTACTTTCTTACCAGTCAGAAGACAGCATACTTTCCGTAGCTATGATGGCTTTTGGAGAAGCTGTAGATACTCAAAAAGCCATTGAAGCCACCATTAAAAAATTAGAAACAGATTACTCAGATAACTTAGTAGAAAAGCTAACTAAGCTTCAAGAAAAATTTGAAAGGCTGGAAGGTTATTCTATGCAAGCCAAGGCTGAAGAAATATTGGAAGGTATTGGCTTTAAGACAGACGACCTTACAAAACCTTTAAAGCAGTTTTCTGGAGGGTGGAGAATGCGTGTAATGCTAGCCAAGCTATTATTAGAAAAGCCATCATTACTAATGCTCGATGAGCCTACCAACCACTTGGACTTACCTTCTATAGAGTGGGTAGAAAACTATTTAAGAACATATGAAGGCGCTGTAATAGTTGTATCTCATGATCGAGAATTCCTAAATAATACAATTTCAAAAATTGTAGAAGTTAGTAATGCTCAGCTTACAGCCTATGAAGGCAACTACGACTTCTACCTAGAAGAAAAAGAATTAAGGACCGAAATACAACAAAACGCATTTGAGAACCAACAGCAAAAGATAAAGCAAACAGAACGATTTATTGAGAAGTTTCGCGCTAAGGCTACTAAAGCTCGTCAGGTGCAATCCAGAGTAAAAGCACTGGATAGGATGGATAAAGTGGAAGAAGTCATAGACACCAATGCTGTAGTAAACTTCAAATTCGATTTTAAGCAACAGTCGGGCAGACATGTAGTAAGATTAGATGACGTAAGTAAAGCCTATGGAGACCTCCAAATCCTTAAAACCACCACTGCACACATAGAAAGAGGAGATAAAATTGCCCTGATCGGTGCTAATGGTAAAGGGAAATCTACTCTGCTGAGAATAATTGCTGGATCTGAAAAAATAGAAGGAAAGAGAGAAGAAGGCTATAACGTGCACATGGGATTCTATGCACAGCACCAATTAGAATCTCTGCAAGTAGATAATGAAATTTTAGAAGAACTAAAACAAGCTGGCACTGATAAATCTGAGCTACAACTCCGCCAAGTCTTGGGCTGCTTTTTGTTTTCTAACGATGATGTTTTCAAAAAGATAAAGGTATTATCTGGAGGCGAAAAATCAAGAGTAGCACTGGCTAAGACATTAATTTCAGAAGCTAACTTCTTACTCCTTGATGAGCCTACAAACCACTTGGATTTTCAATCAGAAAACATTTTAATACAAGCCTTACAACAGTATACAGGTACTTTTATTACTGTATCGCACAACAGGCACTTTGTATCCAATGTGGCCAACAAAATATGGTATATTGAAGATCAAGAAATAAAAGAATACCCTGGCACCTACAAAGAATACTTATATTGGGTAGAACAGAATGCTAGCAATAACGGCAATGAGGCCAAACCTGAAGCAAAAAAGAAAAAGCCAGCAGAAAAAAAACAAAAGCCTCCTCGTACTGCCGACAGTGAGATTAAGCTTAAAAGCTTAAAGAAAGAATTAGCCAAGACAGAAGATGCCATTCAAATACAAGAAGAAAAGGTAAATGAACTAGAAGAAAAGATGGCTGATCCTGAAATATTTGGGAATCCGGATAAGCTTTTAGAGTATAATACAAAATACGACAAACTAAAAACGGAACTAGAAGCGCTTAATGAAACCTGGGAAAGTTTAGCTATTGAAATTGACGAACTCGAAGATTAACATAAATAAGAAAGGCTCTCCAAATGGAGAGCCTTTCTTATTTTATTCATTTCATTAATAGCAATTAAAGCTTTAGGATTATATTAAGAACATAATTAATAAGCTAACCCCAAAAACTATAGTATAACGCCAGATCATTTTCCTTAATTGCAATTGATACGCTTTCATAAAAATTTAGTTCGTATTTATAATTTGTTATGTGTGTTACAATAGTAATTTCTAAAACGGATGCAAATCTAATATTATTTTATAATTAATAAAAGATAATATTTTTAATACTCAAGAAAATTACCCTTTTATTATTCTTTTCGAATGTTAAATCCGCATCAACATCAAAATATTATTTCATCAAAGCATGCTACCAGCCCATATTAATAAAGCGATTAGAAAAACCACCTGATAATATATTGCCTTCGATATATTTTTAATAATAGCTCTTTTCATACTTTCAAATGTTTAGAAGTTGTATACTTCTTAGACACTATCTTTTTTTAATAGGTTGGAATAAAAAATTAAAAAATATACTTAAATCTGAAACCTACTTCCCAAATCGTTGGTCTACTGTCAAAATCCGCCTCTGACTTAGTGATTGAGTTTATTGCCTGCCTAACCTGAGGCATGATAGACAAAATATATTTTTCATCGAACTCATAACTAAACTCTGAGCCAAGTAATCCACTAATCTGATAGGTTTTATACAAGCTTTCACTACCCGCATTCATTGTTAATTTCTCAAGGCCTTCACCCTGATCATCGAATGTATTCTTAATGAGTATGTTATTAGAAATACCACTCAGTACGGTTACATTAAACTTACGATCTATAAGTACATACCCCGCTTGAATAGGCACCTCAAAAAGCTCATAAGTATTCACCACCTCATATGGCGATGTAAATAAATACTCGGTGCCCGCATCATCATTCTGAAGGCTATTAAAACTTTTCACAGTCTTCTTACTTTCATCTTTTCCGGCTACACTATAACCTGATGTAGCAATTACATTTGATGTACTACTAGATTGTTGCTGCTGGTAGCCAACACCACCTTGCACCACCCACCTCTTGGCAATCTTCGTACCAACATTAACTCCCACATTCATACTCTGACCGCTACTTTCTCCTCCAAACACAGGGTTACGCTTATAATTAATGCTATTTCCTTCAAAATTCATTTGAGCCACACTAGCTCCTCCTACACCGCCAGTATTAGGATCAAATTTACCTGCCGAGAAATTAACTCCTGCCCACATTTCCTTCGCTTCATTTACCTCTTCTTCTTGAGCTGGCGCGTAAGAGAACCAAGGTACCATTTCCATCTCTCGATTTAATAAAGATGAATCAACCTCTAGCATAGCAGAACGAGAATCTAATAAAAGAGGCACCTCATCTCCCTTATATTTTAAATATGATTTACCAGCTCCATTTCCATGTTCAGCGCTAACTTCAGCATCTTTACTATTTCTATTTCTTACCGCGTAAGCTCTGTGTACATCATCATTCACACCTATAGCATATGGTTTATTTACAGCTCCATCTGAGTCTAACATTATATTTCCACCATATTTCATTCTCCCTACAGTACCATTATTATACGCTATATTATTAACCACTAAATTGTTTACATCCCCTAAGTCTTGCGCTTCTTTCAACTTATAATTTCTCATAATCCGAGAGGTATATACACCCTCTCCTTGTTCTTGCTGCAAGTCAGAGAAATTATTTTCTATTGACGGTGTAGCAGCTATATTTCCTTTATCATCACCAACAGAATTAAGCTGTAACTGTCCCCTTTCTTTCTTATGATCAGTTGTTACACTACTCACACTATTTTCTCCATGAGGGGCTGCTACATCGCTAAGCTCTTTGCTTGTTATTTCAGCGGCTTTTGTTTCATCTACGAAGCGAGGGCCATTTGTGCTCGTTAAATTATCTCTAGAAGATTTCGTACCTGCTTCTAAGTTGGAGTTAGTGGTTACTGGTTCAGTAATTACACTAACCATATCATCTTCCACATTAGCTTCAACTGTACTGTTATTCCCCAACAGATTGTTGTTATTTCCATCAATCTGTTGTCCTTTTTCTATATAATATTTATAAGTCACAATTCCCGATACCGATAGAGCAAAAGCAATAGAAGCTGCTGCCAATATCTGAAAAAACAAAAGTCTACGTTTTACCTTTTCATTATCAGCATGAAGCACGTTCATCTCTATTTTCTCCCAAACATTATCGGAAACATCAATTTCTGCATCATTAAATGCATCGGCCCATTGATTTTCAAATTCCGTTCTATCTTGCTTGTCCATAGCTAAGTTTATCTTCTCGTTCAAATTGCTCTTTCAAGAGCGACTTCGCTCTTGCGTATTGAGATTTAGAGGTTCCCTCACTTATCCCCATCATTTCAGCTATTTCCTTATGCGCATAACCTTCTATTGCATATAAGTTAAAAATAGCCTGACACCCCGCAGGCAATGCCTGTATCATTTTCAAAAGTTCTTTAAAATGAAAGTCTGCCAATGAAAAACTACTCTCCTCATGCAGTTTCACATCATTAACATCCGTCATTGGAAATAAATACAATTTGCTCCTCTGGTGGTTGAGCGCTGTATTCACTACAATTCTTTTTATCCAAAAGTCGAATCTGGATTCTCCTCGAAAAGTCGAAATCTTATCAAAAATTTTAATAAAAGATTCCTGAATCACATCTTCAGCCTCCTGATCTGACTTAGAATAGCGCATAGCAACAGCCATCATCTTTTTTGAATAAAGATCATAAAGCTGCCTTTGAGATTTTCTATCTCCCTTACAACACCCGTCTATTAGTGCTTTTTCAGAATTCATTAATAATAATTAGCTATTCGCGCTGTTATATATGACACACCTTATCTTATTAAGGTTGTAATGGATATCTTAGTAATAAGATATAAAATTAAATACAAATATTATCCCATGATCAGACTCCTCTTTCTTTTTACGTTTTTCAGTTCAATATTATTTAATCATACGCCCAATAAATTAGTGGCAAAGAAGCTTCTATACAAAGACGCCACCTATGAATTTGAAATAAGAACAGTACAACTCTACCCACAAGGAGGAACACTAGCTGAAACAGCCCCAGCAGCAGCAGCTATTAATAACAATAATTTAGTATTAGAATTTGACGACCTGGTAGAGTCTCAAGAGAATTATAGAGTGAAAATTATTAAGTGCACCAGTAGCTGGCAACCCTCCCGCATAAAAAGCCTAGACTATCTCTATGATTACAATGAGTTCAACATTAACAATTACCAATTATCAGTAGACACCAAAATAGCATATGTGCACTACACCTTTAAAGTGCCACAGGTTAAATTACCTGGAAATTATTTACTGGTAGTTTATAGAGGTAGTGATGACAGCGACCTTATTCTGTCCAAAAGGTTTATGATTTATAGTAATCAGGTTGGCATTACGCTTAACAGCAATTTAGTGGGACTAACTTCAATGAAAAGGACTAATCAACAATTAGATTTCACGATAAACTACGGTGATTATCCATTACAAAATCCAATGCAAAATATTAAAGTAGTCTTAAGACAAAACCAGAGATGGGATAATGCTATCACTGACTTAAAGCCATCTGCTATTAACGATATTAATAGCGAATTAGAATATAAATTTTATAATTTTCAAAATAACTTCCCTGCAGGAAACGAGTTTAGGTTCTTTGACATGAAAAGCCTAAGATATCCGGGGCAAAATGTGCAAAAAACAAACTTAAGAACAAGACCTTCCACTGTGGAAATAATGGTGGATAAGCCAAGAGAGTATCAAAGATACACTCAATATGATGAGTTAAATGGTAACTATTATATAGCCAATACCGATACTGGTAATGGTAAAACACAATCAGACTATGTCACTACTCAATTTACCTTACAACCAGATGCACCTATTAATGGAAATGTTTTTGTAATGGGAAAAATGAATAACTGGTCTTTAGACAACCCTATGAAATACGATGAACAATCTAAAAGTTACAAGGGAGAAATCATATTAAAGCAAGGCTATTATGATTACCAGTACTATGTAGAGAGTGACAGCGCTAATTATAATTATTTGGAAGGCAACCATTTTGAGACTGAAAACGAATATGAGATATTGGTTTACTATCAACCGCCAGCGCTAAGAGGAGATTTACTTATTGGCTACGCTCATTATGTAATGAACCCTGTAAACAAAAATTAGAAAGAGCAAAAAAATTACGCTTAGTCTAAGACTAAGCGTAATTAAATTCATATTTAAGAACCCTATTATTTGGGTTGGAATTAGCTACATCTAACATTCCGAACCCTTTATGGGTAAATTTTCCAAGACCGCAGTTAAACACAAATTCTTGTACTTCCTTAGCCGCATATAACGTAAACGGAAAAGTATAGCCTCGCACTTCATATTTAACATCCTGATCATAAACCGGATATATACGTGCAAACTTCTTCTGGTTAGAAGTTAACCTCGAGATATATGCCTTATCAGGAACTAATTGAAATTTATAAAAATCAGATATTTGTTCATCAGTGTACATGCCTGCATCCTGCATGCGCTTAATAGTAGATTCATATAATAAATCTGAAAAGCTATCTGTTTCTGGCGGAATAAAACGTTTAGCCGAGCTATCGTTAAAAGATGAATTCAAAATTACTAATGGAGATATGCAGATAAATTTCACTGAATCTTCAAACGTAACACTTTCTTCTAGCTCAACCATTTCTGGCTTTAAAAACAATCCTCCTAGCTCCACTTGCTCAAACTCAAACAAGTTCATTAAAAAATAGTCAATAAATTCCTTGCTAGGACTTGAAAGCACTAGAGTAACACGGGAAGAATAGTAATGAAGCCCTTTACGGCTAATCTTAGTCTGCCCCTTTAATCCGGAGAAATTATAAAAAGCATAATTAATAAACTTCTCATTGCCTCCTTTCACCAAAATACCCTTTATTAACTGAGCCAGTAAATATTGATGGTGAAATGGAACGTGATTTCCCCTATTTTTTAATACAAAAATTATTCGAACTCTCAACTTGACCTATATTATAGACAAAAAATCAGGGCTTTATATAAAACCAACTTCTTAACAAATAACTACTCATCTGGTTAGAAAGAAGTTGACCGAATAATCTTAAGCCAGATTATTATGGTTAAAAAAATATTTTACTAAAAATAATGTATAAAATCTTATTCTAAAAACTGATGTAATAATTATTTCATTCATTACTTATAGATCATAGACCTAAACTAACAAAATAGTCTGGTCTTATACAAATATAATATTAACCAAAAGAAAATGAGCCTTTTAACAACATAAAGCAACTTTTTTATTGCAAATTGTTAAAAGACTCATTAAAACATTACATACTATTATAACATAAAAGCATGTAACATAATTTACTTTTTATATGTTTTTAGGATTATTCCTACACATTAAATCTAAAATGCATTATATCTCCATCATGAACAACATATTCTTTCCCTTCTACGGCCACTTTTCCGGCCTCCTTACAAGCTGCTTCTGTTTTAAACTGTTGATAATTATCTAATTTTATAACTTCAGCTTTTATAAAACCTCTCTCAAAATCAGTATGAATCACTCCTGCAGCTTGAGGAGCCTTCCATCCTTTTTTTATCGTCCAAGCTCTAACCTCTTGTACGCCTGCAGTAAAATATGTAATTAAATCCAATATGGTATAAGCTGCTTTTATAAGCTTATTAAGCCCAGATTCCTTCAAACCATATTCTCCTAAAAACATGGCTCGCTCATCAGGGTCTTCCAATTCGGCTATCTGCGCCTCTATTGATGCTGAAACAACAATAACCTCAGCGTTTTCATCTTTTACAGCCTCTTTCAATTGTTCGGAAAACTGATTTCCATCTGGCAAGGCAGTTTCTTCCACATTAGCCACGTAAATAACAGGCTTAGCGGTCAATAGGTGCAAGTCAGCCACAGCTTTCTTATCCTCTTCGTCAATCTCTAAACTTCTAGCATTTTTACCAGACTCCAAACAATTTTTATATTGCTCTAAAATGGATAGTTCTTTTTTCGCTTTAGCATCTCCACTTTTTGCGATTTTCTGAATCCTTAGAATTTTCTTATCCACAGATTCTAAATCCTTCAACTGTAACTCCGTATCAATAACTTCCTTATCAGTAACAGGATTTACCCTACCATCAACATGAACAATATTATCATCTTCAAAACATCTTACTACATGCGCTATTGCATCAACCTCGCGTATATTTGCTAAAAATTGGTTACCTAACCCCTCTCCCTTACTAGCTCCTTTTACCAATCCTGCAATATCTACAAATTCCATTGTAGTAGGCATTACTCTCTGTGGATTAACTAATCCCTCAAGCACCTGCAGCCTGTCATCAGGCACAGGAATTACACCTACGTTAGGCTCAATTGTACAGAAAGGAAAGTTTGCTGCCTCTGCCTTATTATTTGATATCGCATTAAACAAAGTAGATTTGCCCACATTTGGCAATCCAACTATTCCACATTTCAGTGCCATTAAATTTTAGTTTTCTGAGTTTTAAATACAGTATAACTTCTATACCCCTGATACAATTCGGAAAACGATACCCTTATTACCGTATAAACTGGTATGGCCAATATCATACCTGGTATCCCTGCTATAGAAGCGCCTGCAAATATAATTATAAAAATCTCCAAAGGATGCGCTTTTACACTCTTTGAAAATATTAAAGGTTGGAGAAATATATTATCAACTATCTGTACTGTAGCGAATACAGAACCAATTTTCAAAATTAAAAATAAGTAATGGTGAGTGGTAGTAAGATCATTTCCTGTTGAAACTCCTACTATAACCCCAAAACAAGCCCCCAATAACGGACCTAAATAAGGAATTAAATTAGCTACTGCCGCAAATAGTGCAATAGTAAGTGCATATTTTATCCCTAATATGCTAAGCCCTAAAGAAGCTATACTAAATATGGCGAAAATTTGAAAAAGCAAACCAATTAGATAATTAGAAAGCAACCTTTCTATTTTGTTGTATGCTGCTATCGTTACCTCAAAATATCTATTAGGAACTAAACTTATTAGCTTCTTTCGCATAGAGCCCATCTCATAAAGCAAGAAAAACGAGATGAAACTAACTGCCAATATTCCAACTAAAATGCTTCCTGTAACAGCAATTATATCATTAATTACGTTTCCAAATTGCACATTAGATATTATAGTAACTATGTTCTCTTTTAAATTATCAACAATAAAACCATTTTCTTTAGTGGTGAGGTTATTATTGATCAAGAATATCTCTACATTTTTTAGAGGTGCACTTAGGTTATTATAAAGTTCTTGATAGTTAAGTCTAGATATCACTTCAATCTGCTCTGATATCAAAGGGATAAATAAGATTACAAATGATGTTAAAAACATCACTAGTATAATATAAGAAAATATTACCGCTATTAGACGAGGAACTCTTAACCCCAAGAATTGAGTATTGGCAATATATTGTGTCAGTGGCCTAAGAATACTACTGACAACTATTGCTATTACCGTATAAATAAATATATCAGAAAAGAACCAGCTTAGAAAAATTAAAGCACCAATAGCTAAAAACAAATAAAACAAAGGCTTACCTGACATAATTCTATTTTTAACAAAAATAAAAAAAGCCCTTGAAATTCAAGGGCTTTTTTAATGTGATAATTATTTAACTTAATCCCATCTAAGCTCGGTATCCATTTCCGAACCGTTTCTTTCTAGGGATTCCTCTTCATCATCTAAAGACCTGTCAAACTGTGTAAAATCAACATCAGGTAGCAATTCATCTTTAACATGATTGACAGTGTTGTTCAAGGCATCTACAAATTTGTTGAAATCTTCCTTATAAAGGAAAATCTTGTGCTTTTCATAAGTAAACCCATCATCCTTGTACCTTCTTTTACTTTCAGTAATTGTTAGATAATAGTCATTCGAACGCGTTGCCTTTACATCGAAGAAATAAGTCCTTTTTCCTGCACGTACTCTTTCAGAAAATATCTCCTCTCTTTCATTAGTATTATTCTCTTCCACAATCCTAATAGTTTAGTTTACATTAATTGCTTATACTTTACATAAATCCGAGTTAAATATAGTATAATAATTGCGTTTAATGCAAGTCTATATTTATTAATTGTAAAACAATTTAAAATTTAAATCGTTTACCCACCAGTTTTTAGTTTCTTTATATGCTAATAATCAATGAAAGAGATGCAAATAGACTTTAGTGAATCAAAAAACATAGGAAACATAGAATTTCTTGCTCGCCAATTGGTCGAAGGCTTTATTACTGGATTACACAAGTCTCCATACCATGGTTTTTCAGTAGAGTTTGCAGAGCATCGTCTTTATAATAATGGTGAAAGCACAAGGCATATAGATTGGAAGGTTTATGCAAAAACGGATAGGCTATATACCAAACGGTACGAAGAAGAAACAAATTTAAGATGTTTGCTAGTTGTTGATAATTCTACATCTATGCATTATCCTAAAGAAAGCAAAGCTAAAATTAAATTCAGTTTGCTTTGCGCTGCTGCTATAGCCACACTACTACAGAAGCAAAGAGACGCTGTAGGACTAGCTACGTTCTCTGATCATATTGATTTACTCACTCCTGTAAAATCAACATCTGCTCATTTACGTAAAATCCTTACCATTATGAATGAGCTTTATGAAGCTGAAAATGTACAGCAGAAATCTGCGGTTGCTAACATACTACATCAGATAGCTGAAAGAAGCCATAAAAGATCGCTAATCATTATTTTTAGCGACATGTTTGACTCCGAAGAAGATTCAGAAGCGTTATTCAAAAGCCTGCAACATTTAAAACACAAAAAACATGAAATCCTGCTTTTTCATGTCTCGGATAAAAGCACAGAATACAACTTTGAATTTGACGAAAGGCCCCATGAGTTCATAGACTTAGAGACCAATGAAAAAATAAAACTGCACCCTTCTGAGGTGCAAAGCTTCTATACCGAAAAGATGGAAGCATACTATAAAGATCTGAAACTTAAATGCGCGCAGTTGAAGATCGATTTTATTGAAGCTGATGTTAACAGTTCTTTCGATGAAATACTAAATGCCTATTTAATCAAAAGAAGTAGGATGTCATAAAAAAGGCAAAATTGATATTATACAATTTTGCCTCTTTTCCTATTCGTTATGCAACCATTCTTTCTTGGCTATCAATTCCTCCTCACTCTCTTCGTAATCAGGATCCGGAACGCAACAATCTACTGGGCATACAGCTGCACATTGTGGTTCCTCATGAAACCCCGTACACTCGGTACACTTCCCTGGTACTATATAATAAAACTCATCGGAAAGAGGCTCTTGTTCCTCTTTACCTTCCATTACACTACCATCCTCTAATTCCACCTCAGTCAGCTCGGTTCCTCCGCTCCAATTCCATTCCAAACCACCCTCATAAATTGCAGTGTTAGGACACTCTGGTTCGCATGCACCACAGTTGATGCACTCGTCTGTTATCATTATTGCCATTCAAGTAGCTATTTTTTTATTTCTTTCAATCTTATTTTGAATCTTTGCAAAAGTAATAAGTAAATATTACCTATCAAACGCATAACGCAAACGTTACTATAAAGGTTTATTAGATGAAGATTAAGGAAAGATTAGAAGCTTTTATTGAATTAGGAAAACAAATCAATGCTCTATCCGAGAATACTCTTGCAAATTTAACGATTCGAGCAAGAGCAGAAAATAGCTGGTTTACTGAAGATAATATCAAAAATGCGTTAGTAGGTATTGCTTACATACTCCATGAAGAAAAACTCTATGAGTGGGTTAACAACTATGAGATTAAAGACCAGCAACTTAAAGTTGGAGTCGTGATGGCCGGCAATATTCCATTGGTAGGCTTTCATGATTTACTCACGGTACTCATAAGCGGCAATAAACTATTAGCTAAACTAAGTAGTAATGACAGAGTTTTAATGTCTTTTATTATTGATACACTCATCTCCATTAACAGTAAATTCAAAGAATTCATAGAAGTTAGAGAAAGACTTAATGATATGGATGCTGTTATTGCCACTGGCAGCGACAACTCAAGCAGATATTTTGATTACTACTTCTCAAAATATCCACATGTAATTAGAAAAAATAAAACTTCAGCGGCCATATTAACAGGTAACGAAACCTCTAACGATTTAAAAAGTCTAGGAAAAGATATATTCCTTTATTATGGTTTAGGCTGTAGAAACGTATCAAAGCTATACATTCCTAATGGATACAATTTCAATAATTTTTTTGAAGGAATTGCCCTATATGAAGATGTAATACACCACCATAAGTACAACAATAACTATGACTATAACAAATCAATTTATTTGGTAAATGGCATTAAGCATTATGACAATGGTTTTTTAATGCTAAAAGAAGATGAGCAAATGGTTTCACCTATTTCAGTACTCTACTACGAATATTATGATAACCTAAACAATCTAAAAGATAAGCTTAACACTAACGAAGCTAAAATTCAGTGTATAGTAGGAAAGTTAGACAATATCAATTCAAAAGCTTTTGGAGACGCTCAACTTCCAGCAGTAAATGATTATGCTGACAATATTGACACCATGTCATTCTTAGTAAATTTATAACAGTTTTATATAAAACTTTAGCTCACCACATCCGCCATTAATTAAAGTATAAAATAAAACAGGCCAGTTCAAATGAACTGGCCTGTTTTATTTTATACTTATTATTCTTTATGGTTGTTGTCCTCTAAGTATTTCAATCCAACCATTGTAAACTCCTTCACCTGTATCTACTTTATAGAAATAAACTCCATCAGACAGTTCTCCCCCATCCCAATTATTTTGATAGTTTTCATCTCTATACAACTCCTTACCCCACCTATTACTAATAATTAGCTGAACATCTTCATCAGGCAAATTCCTAATATAGAATACATCATTCTTACCATCATTATTTGGAGTAAATATGTTTGGAATAAATATGTCCGTATTCAATGGAACAAGTGCATCTAATACAATTACGCAACCTGATTCATCTGTAACTTCCACTTTATATCTACCGGCAGGAATTTCGTTGTATCCCATCACATAATCAAAGTTACTATTCACTCTTACAGTATCGTAATCAGTAATGAATGATTGACCCGGTAATGCCGCAGAATCCAATTCTATTCTAGTTAAATATGCTGGTATACCTCCTGAGAAATTCAATACATCAAAAGATCCAGTATACCTATCAGGCAAAGAACTTGTTTCGTTACCAATATGCGCAGTTAATCTTCCTGGCACTAATAAATTTTCAGGATGTCTATAAACTATTGGATCCGGACAAGTCGATTGGAATTGACTTAATCTCAAGATATACTCCGCATTAGCATTCAAAATAGTTAAATCTTCAAACAATTTCTCATTATCTAAATTAGGAGAGAAAGCTGGCGGGCTAAAAATAGCCACGTTAGTGTTTCTGTCTAATACTTCAAGAGTAAATAATTCAGTAGGATCACTACTTCCTTGTATATCTGATAATAGTAGATCAAAGCTATTATTTTCAGCATTTGCACAAATCAAGTTATAGTCAAAAGAAACTTGATTAGGCCCTCCATTAAGTGATTGAGTAACCTTACTTGGACAGTAAGCATTGCTCGATGGATCAACAGTTATATTGTAAATCCCCGCGTACAAACCAGTTAACACTTCTCTACTTCCATCATAGTCATTATCCTGATATATTATATCGCTATCATCATTACCTTCTGTCACAATTAATACAAATGGACCTGGTACTCCTGATGCGCTAATAGCAAACCCACCATTCGCTCCTGAACCTGAACAATTTGGATCTTGCACATCTGAGATTGATATATTTACTTCATTTGGTGCTACAAGATCATAGTCCTTTGTAACCTCACATCCTATATTATCTCTTATATAAACTGTGTATAGTCCAGATGCCAACTGTTCAAATACACCATCACTTGCAGTATTGAATGGACGATAATTAGTAGGGAAACCAAATGCCTCTGCTATAGCAATCTCCCATCCTGTTCCAGTTCCTCCTGTTGGAGGATATTGTACAGCGATTACTCCATCAACACTATTACATGCAGAAACACCGGTAACGTCCGCATCAAAATCTATTTGTGGATTAGCATTTTGTAAATCAACCAACAGCTCAAATGGACAAGGGTCATTAGCATCATCACCAATTAATAAACTAATCTGCGTATCACCAGGAATTAACCCTGTATACTCAAACTCTGAGCCAGCCAAAGTACCTGCGATAGGAGATCCATTAACTGCATAATAATAAGGAGCATTTCCGCCAGATGTCACACGTACTGTCACTCTACCACTCGCATCACCATAACATTCAGGGCCTACAATACTTCCAGATACTATTTCAGCAACAACAGTAGTTTTCGGAGCCAATTTATATGATCTACCGTCATCACAAAGCTCTCCGGTAATTACATCTCTAACTGTATAAGTATATGTCTCTGGAGATAAGTTATCAAATACTACCAATGAAGGTTTGGTTGCCTGAGAACTAAATGGATTACCCTGCGTATCAAACATCTCAACAAAATAAGTACCGGAACCACCTTCTATATCGAATGACAAACTTCCTTTGTCATTATTTTCACACGTAGGTCTCACAGCTATAGGCTCAATCTTAGTAAATGCCCCACAGCCAGTTCCTCCGCAACCACCGGGTCTTGAAACAAGGTAAGTTTCGGAATCACTACACCCAGTATTAATATCGGTAACAGTTACAGTATAATTACCAAAGTTAGATAAAGTAGCTAAGTCTTCAGTTGATGCAGTGAAGGCAGGGCCAGTCCAAGTATACGAATAATTGCCAGAACCTCCAGTTACTGTTAAATCAATAGCACCATCGCTACCTCCACATGAAGTAATATCTTGAACTAACGCACTGAGAGTAAATGTAACTGGAGCAATTAAAGTCACATCAATATCCTCAACAGTTGAACAGCTACCTATTGTAAGACTGATGTTATTATATTCACCTGCTGGTAAATTATCTATTAAGGCCAAACCTGATGCGATTGATACAGAATTAAAAACCATAGGATTAGCATTCTGATCAACATAATCTAAATCATAGATACCGTCACCTACATTATTAAAGGACAGTTGTATAGATCCATCGGCATTAGTACAACTCGTAGGGTCTGTCTTACCATCAAAAGTAATAGATATAGCAGCACTAGAAGTTAACTCAACACTTATATCCTCAATTGAAGTACAGCCTGCAATTGTCAAAGTAATATTATTATAAATGCCTGCAGACAAACCAGTCAATTCTGCCTGATTGGCATTTACCACAACACCTGTAATAGTCTGCGCATTGTTATTATCATCAATATAGTCAAAATCATAAGTCCCATCCGGAACATTTGTTAAGTCAAGCAATATTGAGCCATCGTTAACTCCACAACTCGATGGATTACTAGAACCTGCTAACGTCAGATTAAAGCTAACCGGACTATCAAGCGTTACATTCACTAAATCATTGTTAGTACATGCACCAATAGTAATTCTAATATTATTATACTCGCCTGAAGCCAGTCCTATCAAAAGAGCAGAACCCGTATTTACATCAACACCAACTATAGTCTGAGTACTCCCAGCTGCATCATCATACATGAAATCATAATTTCCATCCGGAACATTACTTAATTGTAATTGGATTTGACCATCTGTTGCTCCACATACTGAAGGATCTATTTTATTATCAAAACTTATGCTAAATGGCACTGGATCAGATAAGAATACATTTAAGTTATCATTAGTAGTACAGTTACCGACAGTTAAGGTAATATTGTTATAAGCTCCTGCACCCAAACCAGTTACTCTAGCGATCCCAGATGTTACTTGCACAGCAGGAATTGTAGCTATATTACTAGCACCATCGACATAATCAAAATCATAAACTCCATCAAGCAAATTAGTTATGGTAAACTCTAATTCACCATCATTTGCACCACAGCTAGATGGATCTTGAAGGTCAGTAATAGAAATTGAATAAGGAACAGGATCAACTAATATCTCACTTATATCTTCTCCACTAACACAACTTCCAGATTGTATTGTTATTTCATTATACTCACCAGCAGGCAATCCATTTATTATTACAGAACCTCCGGTTAAATTTACATCTGAGATAATTTGAGGATCATCAAGCGCATCTTTATAATTAATATCATAAAGACCATCTGATAAATTAGCTACCGTTAATTCTAATGAGCCATCTTGTAAACCACAATCTGTCGGATCTGTTTTACTGATAGCTGTAATTGATGGAGCTGCAGGATTATTTAAAATAACATCTACATCATTACTAACACAAGCACCTATTGCTAATATTATATCATTGTAAGTTCCGGCTGATAGTCCAAGTATTTGAGCTTCTCCAGATACCACAGGTACATTACTAATAGTAATCACATCATTTGAAGCATTTGTATAATTAAAATCATAATTACCATCTGATACATTAATCAATGATAAGTTAATCTGACCATCATTCGCTCCACATGAAGTTGGATCATTGAAAGAACTAATGCTCAAAATAGGTGAAGCTGGATCGCTTAAAGTGACATCCACATCACCAAGAGTAGTACAATTACTTACATTAACCCGAATGTTATTGTATACTCCTGCATTCAAATTGGTAATTATTAGAGTATCCAAATTAACAGTTTGTGATGATAGCGTTTGAGTAACGTTATTTACATCTTCATACAATACATCAAATACACCTGTTCCTAAGTCTTCAAATCTTATTGTAATACTTCCATCCGTAGCACTACATGTAGATGGATGAGTTGAATCCACCAATGTAGCGTTTACATTTAGAAGTTCATATGCAAATGAAATTCTAGATAATTGATCTCCTTCAAAATATTGCAATTCATAATCATATGCTCCAGACTCTATACAAAGTAAAGCGGTATAAGTCGTGTAAGGGTGTTCAACATCAGGGTCTAGATCTGTACTATTTATCTTATCTAAAGTAATTTCTTCTCTTGTTGCTGGCTGCCCCATCCTACGTCTAAAAAACTTCACCCCATCATCTGCTCCTATAGTAAACCTATAAAGGCCTGCCGTTAATGACTTAGTCATTTTAAATGATAATGCGAAATCATCAGCGTAAGATCCACAAACGTTATTACCTTCTATTGGGTCTGTCCCTAGGTTTAAATCAAACTGATCGCTGGCATTATCATAAGAAGAATTAACATTATAGCTTCCCATATCCACTGATGTAACATACCCTCTGTAGTCTGCTATATCAAAAGAAGGAAAAGGAGGAAAAGGACTACCAGAATTGTCATAAACATATGCTTGCCAAGTTAAGAAAGTATAAATATCAGGAACCCCTTGTGGATTGTTGACATCAATTGTCATCGTACTCACTGCATCAGGACAGCTACCATTTGTCAGGGCTGATAAAGTAAAGTTAAGAGTCTTCCCTCCATCACTTACTGCTGGAGTATATATAGGGTTTAATGCGCCCGCATCACTAAATGTACCTGCTCCATCTGTAGTCCAAAGTAAAGTACTGTAATCGCTTGCCGTAGATATATTGACTCTAGATGCAAAATCAAAAGGTTCATAGGTACATGTTATTCCATTATCTCCTGCATCTGCCGTAGCACCAACATCTGAAATAGTCACCAATAAATCATCACTATTCCCTGGACATCCATTAGACGGTGTATCAGACGTTAATGTCAAAGTTACTGTTGTTGTAGCAATATCAGATGCGCCTGGTGTATATGTGGCATTTGCATTGTTTGGATCATCAAAACTTCCATCACCAGATGTAGTCCATAAGCCTGTGGTAACTATACCTGAAACTTGCCCCGATAAGACTGCTACTCCATCCGTACATATAGTCTGATCATTGCCCGCATCAACAATTACCCTATCTATAGTTACTGTCATTGATGAAGAATCAGCCAAGCACGGGCCTGAAGGATCATCTGTAACTAGCGTAAGTAGCACACTTCCATTAATTATATCATTAGCCCCTGGAGTGTAAGTAGTCGAAAGATTAGCCCCATTTGCAAAAGTACCATCTCCACTGGTATTCCAATTCGTAGCCGAAGCGCTACCTCCAATTGTACCATTCAAAGTAACTATGTCACCCTCACATATGGTTTGATCGGCTCCAGCATCAACTTGAACAGCATCATATATGTCTATTGCAAATTGTTCAATATCATCAGAGCATCCTCCATTGCCCAACACAGTGTTAGTAACAATATAAGAACCTGCGGTACTTGATGCTAAATCAATTTGACCGGTAGTAGCATCTATGGCTATACCGGCAGGTGATACTGTAAAAGTACCAGCTACTCCCCCATTTAAATATACAGGATCTATTGTTCCTGCAGCATTACAAAACTCATTATCATTATATTCAAAGTCTGCTACTGATTCTTGATCAATAGTAATCACGAAGTCAAAACTAGCTTGATTACATGCTCCATTAGCTGCTACAGTATTCGTAACAGTATAAGTTCCAGGTGTTGAATTGATTAAATCAATTTCCCCCGTTGAACTATTAACGATTAACCCAGCTCCTGACGTAAAGGTACCAGCCGCTCCTCCATTAATAAATGTAGGCACAGGGTTAGAATCATTATTACAGTAGGTTGAACTAGCATAAGAAAATTCCGCTGATGGTTGCGCTTGCAGAGTCACCTCAAAAGATGATACAGCATCAGGACATCCTCCTCCAGAAATAACGGTATTTGTTATAGTATATACGCCAGCAGTAGAAGCCGAAAGGTCAATTTCTCCTGTTGCCGAATTAAGTATTAAACCTGACGTAGATGAGAATACACCTGCTACTCCACTGTTCACATAAACCGGTGATGGATTAACTCCTCCTAAACAATAAACTGAATTATCGTAATTAAAATCTGCAACTGGTGAAGTTAATACCTCTATATTAAATGTATAACTCACTTCATTACATGATGACGTGGCTGGTATCGTATTCGTCACAATATATGTACCGGGAGTACTAGATGATAAATCAACTTCTCCTGTGGAACCATCTATTACTAAACCTGTAGTTGAAGTAAACACCCCGGCTTGCCCTCCATTAATGAAATTAGGTAATGGATTTGCTTCACTTTGACAATACTGTGCCTGTGCATATTCAAAATCAGCCACAGGAGCTGAAATAATTTCAACATTAAAATTATATACTGCATCTGCACAACTACCTGCACCAGCGACTGTATTACTAACTGTATAAGAACCAATAGAGCTAGCTGCAAGATCAATTTCCCCAGTAGCACCATCAATTGATAACCCTGCTGGAATTGCAGTAAATGTTCCTGCTATACCATCATTTAAAAATACAGGCAATTGATTTGTTCCGCCTGCGCATAAAGTGGCCTCGCTATATTCAAAATCCGCAACAGGTGATGTTATTACCTCCACAGTATACTGATAGCTAACTTCAGGACAAGTCCCGCTGGCATTTATTGTATTTGTAATCACATAAGTCCCTACATCACTAGCCGAAAGATCAATCACCCCAGTGTTCGTATCCAGCGACAAACCTGTTGTTGAAGTAAATACTCCGCCAACTCCACCATTTATAAAATTCGGTGATGGATCAACATCACTTTGACAATATTGATTAGCAGCATACTCAAAGTCAGCCACAGGAGACGAGATTAATTCTACGGTAAAAGAATAATCAACAGCAGGACATCCCGCTGTTCCTGAAACAGTATTGGTAATAGTATAAGTACCTGCAGTACTTGTATTTAAATCTATTTCTCCAGTTGTAGGGTTAATATTTAAGCCTAAACCATCAGCCGTGAAAGTTCCTGCTATACCACCATTATTGAAATTGGGAGATGGATTTGTCCCTCCCAAACAGAATGGTGAATCAGAATAATCAAACTCTGCAGACGGAGTACCTATAATCTCTACTGTATAACTATAACTAGAAGCATTACATGTTCCATTTGCTGGTAAAGAATTTATAACCGCATAAATCCCTGGAGTACTAGAAGCCAAATCTATCACCCCTGTAGCATTATTTATACTTAATCCTGCACTAGAACTAAAAGAACCCGACACTCCGCCATTTATAAAAACAGGAGCTGGATCCGTATCACTCTGACAATACTGATTTTGACTATATTCAAAATCTGCTATTGGCGAGGAATTAATTTCAATATCAAATGTATAAATCGCATCAGGACATGTTCCGGTTCCTGTTACAGTATTAGTGACAGTATAAACACCTACATTCGATGCGGATAAATCTACCTCACCTGTCGATGCATCTATTACCAAACCTGAAGTAGAAGTAAAGATACCTGCCTCTCCATTATTAATAAATGAAGGAAGCGGGTCTATATCGCTTTGACAATATTGTAATTGTGCGTATTCAAAATCGGCTATTGGGTTTCCTAGTATTTCAATTGTAAAATCAAAAGACACCAACGGACAGGTACTATTAGCAGCAATTGTATTTGTAACTGTATACGTACCTGCAGAACTAGCACTTAAGTCAATTAATCCAGAATTTGAATCAATCACTAACCCAGAACTAGAAGTAAATGTACCTGCAACACCACTATTGATAAAGCTTGGTGTTGGATCTGTTTCACTTTGACAATATTGTGCTTGAGCATATTCAAAATCTGCAACAGGCGAGTTGATTAACTCAATAGTAAAAGTATACTCAACTCCTGGACAAGAACCGGAAGCTGCAATAGTATTCTTTACTTCGTATGTTCCGGCTGCATTGGCCGCTAAATCTACTTCTCCTGTGGTAGAATTAATTATTAACCCTCCATCGGCAGAAAAAGTACCGGCCACTCCATTATTAATAAATGTAGGCACAGGATTAGTACCAGCTCCTAAACAATAAGGAGAATCATCATATAAGAAATCAGCAACGGGGGCCGACAATATTTCAATGCTAAAAGAGGCAGTAACATCATTACAAGTTGCTCCTCCATTTACTGTATTCTCTACTACATAATTACCCGGAGTACTTGCTGATAAATCTATATCTCCTGTGGAAGGATCTATTACAAGACCTGAAGTAGATGTAAAAGTACCCGCAACTCCTCCATTAATGAAGTTAGGAGAAGGGTCAATGGCACTTTGACAATATTGTATTTCAGTATATGTAAAATCAGCAACAGGAGCATTTATAATTTCAATATCAAAACTTGCCACAGCAGTAGGACATGCCCCACTGGCTCCTACTGTATTCGTAATTGTATAATTCCCCGCAACAGCAGAAGATAAGTCTACCTCTCCTGTCGCAGAATTCACAGAAAGTCCACCTGATGCTGTAAAAGTACCAGCTACTCCTCCATTGATAAAACTAGGCACGGGATTGGCCCCACCTAAACAATAGATAGTTTCTGCAAATTGAAAATCGGCCTTTGGTGAACTAATTATCTCTACTGTAAAATCATATGAAGAAGAAGGACATGTGCCTCCTGAATTAACTGTATTTGTAATGATATAAGTACCTGGAACCGATGCACTTAAATCTATAACTCCACTTGCATCAATACTTAAACCTGAAGTGGAGCTAAATACACCTGCAATACCTCCGTTTATAAAATTTGGAGAAGGATCAGCATCACTCTGACAATATTGAGATTGCGAATAATTATAGTCTGCTACTGGTGATGGTATGATCTCAATATCAAACGTAAAAGTATTACCCGAACATGTACCATTTCCTGCAACCGTGTTAGTAATGGTATAATTACCAACTGTGCTAGCAGACAGGTCTATAGTTCCTGTACTAGCATCAATTACTAATCCTGAAGTAGAACTGAATGAACCAAGTTGTCCTCCATTAATAACTATAGGTGTAGGATCTGTCTCCCCCTGGCAATATTGTATTTTTGTATATTCAAACTCTGCACTTATTGGAGATGAAATTTCAACAGTAGTCGTATATATTACATCAGAACAAGTTCCTGTAGAAGAAATTGTATTAACAACATTATAAACACCTGGTGAACTCGTTGACAAATCGATCTCTCCCGAAGCAGCATCTATAGTTACTCCTGCATCTGCGCTAAATACACCTGCTACTCCACCATTAATAAAATTAGGCACAGGGTTAGCAGCATCTATACAATAAGGAGAAGATGCATATTCAAAATCAGCAATTGGTGAAGCGATTACTTCAACAGTAATTGAATGGCTTTCTTCAGGACAGGTAGTTGTAGCACTAATCGTATTAGTTACAGTATAACTTCCAACAGCACTAGCAGATAGATCAATTGTTCCCGTTGCTCCATTTATGCTTAAGCCTCCAGGAACAGCAGTAAATGTACCAGCACTTCCTCCTGTACTATATATAGGAGATGGGTCTGCAGCTCCTTGGCAATATTGAGCATCAGAATAATTGAATTCAGCAATTGGGGCTGCTTGCAATGTTATACTAGTCTCATAAAATACCACTCCACATGCACCAGTACCATTAATGGTATTCCTTACGGTATATGTCCCTGATAAACTATTAGCTAAATCTACCTCTCCAGTAGTTGAGTTTAATATTAAACCTGAAGAAGATGTAAATGTACCTGCTACTCCTCCATTTATAAATGTAGGAGCTTCATTTCCTCCACCTAAACAATATGGTGAATTACTATATTCAAAATCTGCGATAGGTGCTGCCTGAATTGTAATAGAGAAAGTAGCATCTATTTGGCTACATGCACCAGAGGCCAAGATTGTATTGGTTACAATATAATTACCTGGTGATGACAACGTTAAATCTATCACTCCTGATGTAGCATCTATAACAAGCCCTGAAGTTGAGCTAAAAACACCTCCAGTACCTCCGTTAATAAATGTAGGAGTTGGATTTGTATCCGATGTACAATATGCTGTTTCTGCATACTCAAAGTCCGCGACTGGGGCATCCTGTATTTGAATAGAATAATTATAAGAAACCTCAGAACATGAACCAGAAGCAGCAATTGTATTTGTTATAGTATACGCACCCGGTGTGCTATTGGCTAAATCAATTTCTCCTGTGCTAGCATTAATAGATAAACCTGGAGTTGATGTGAATGTACCGGCTACTCCTCCATTTATAAATGTTGGTGAGGGATTTATATCCGAAGAACAATATGACGTTTTATCGTACATGAAGTCTGCTACTGGTGCAGCTTCAATAGTTAATGCAAATGTTTCGACATCATTTCCACATGCTCCTGTACCCGTAACGGTGTTAGTAACTGTATAATTTCCAGCTGCACTTGCCGACAAATCAATTAATCCAGAAGAGGCGTTAATCACTAATCCTCCAGTGCTTGCCGTAAACGTACCTGCTACACCACCATTAATAAACTGGGGACTAGGGTCAGTGTCCGAATTACAATAAGTAGATTGTGTATATTGAAAATCAGCAACAACCTCATCTTCAATTATAACGGTTGAATTAAAAGAAGTTTCAGGACATGTAGCTGTAGCGGCTATTGTATTAGTTATTGTGTAAGTGCCTGCAACACTAGAACTCAAATCTATTTCTCCTGTGCTTGAATCAATAACTAAAGAGGCTGAACTCGATGTGAATGTTCCGGCTACTCCTCCATTTAAAAATGTAGGAAGTGGATTTGCATCTGTTATACAATAAGGTGTACCATCATACATAAAGTCTGGCACTGCCGACTCCTCTATATTAACAGTGAAATCGTAAGTAACTACAGGACAACCGCCTGCTGCGGCTATTGTATTTGTAACAACATATGTACCTCCTGTACTAGCGGATAAATCTATCGTTCCTGTTGAGGCATCTATTACTAAGCCCCCTGAAGAAGCCGTAAATGTACCTGCTATTCCTCCATTTAAAAATGTTACAGATGGATCAGTATCACTATTACAATAGCTGGCACTTGAATATTCAAAATCTGCAACTGGAGGTTCTGTTATAGTTACATCAAACGTATAAAATACTTCAGGACATGTAGCTGTAGCGGCTATTGTATTAGTTATTGTGTAAGTGCCTGCAACACTAGAACTCAAATCTATTTCTCCTGTGCTTGAATCAATAACTAAAGAGGCTGAACTCGATGTGAATGTTCCGGCTACTCCTCCATTAATAAACGTAGGAAGTGGATTCGCATCTGTTATACAATAAGGTGTACCATCGTACATAAAGTCTGGCACTGCCGACTCCTCTATATTAACAGTGAAATCGTAAGTAACTACAGGACAACCGCCTGCTGCGGCTATTGTATTTGTAACAACATATGTACCTCCTGTACTAGCGGATAAATCTATCGTTCCCGTTGAGGCATCTATTACTAAGCCCCCTGAAGAAGCCGTAAATGTACCTGCTATTCCTCCATTTAAAAATGTTACAGATGGGTCGGTATCACTATTACAATAGCTGGCACTTGAATATTCAAAATCTGCTAACGGAGGTTCTGTTATAGTTACGTCAAACGTATAAAATACCTCAGGACATGTAGCTGTAGCGGCTATTGTATTAGTTATTGTGTAAGTGCCTGCAACACTAGAACTCAAATCTATTTCTCCTGTGCTTGAATCAATAACTAAAGAGACTGAACTCGATGTGAATGTTCCGGCTACTCCTCCATTTAAAAATGTAGGAAGTGGATTTGCATCTGTTATACAATAAGGTGTACCATCATACATAAAGTCTGGCACTGCCGACTCCTCTATATTAACAGTGAAATCGTAAGTAACTACAGGACAACCGCCTGCTGCGGCTATTGTATTTGTAACAACATATGTACCTCCTGTACTAGCGGATAAATCTATCGTTCCTGTTGAGGCATCTATTACTAAGCCCCCTGAAGAAGCCGTAAATGTACCCGATATTCCTCCATTTAAAAATGTTACAGATGGATCAGTATCACTATTACAATAGCTGGCACTTGAATATTCAAAATCTGCAACTGGAGGTTCTGTTATAGTTACATCAAACGTATAAAATACTTCAGGACATGTAGCTGTAGCGGCTATTGTATTAGTTATTGTGTAAGTGCCTGCAACACTAGAACTCAAATCTATTTCTCCTGTGCTTGAATCAATAACTAAAGAGGCTGAACTCGATGTGAATGTTCCGGCTACTCCCCCATTAATAAACGTAGGAAGTGGATTCGCATCTGTTATACAATAAGGTGTACCATCGTACACGAAGTCTGGTATAGATAATGGTTCAATATTTACCACTACACTGCCATTCATATCAACTTCCTGACAATTAGCATTATCAGCCTCAATTGTCAACACATCACCATTATTAAAGCTACCACTTGGCAATGTTAATGATATAGCATTTCCTGTTCCTACAACCATTGTAGAACCAACTAATGCACCGTTTACTTTTATAGTATATTCTACTTGTTCAGGTGCAGGTGGCACTTGGCTACCATCTAAGTCTAGAATAACATCTTCATTCTCACAAACTGTAATTGAAGAAGGTGTGACAATATTATAAATATCTATTACAGGATCTTGTATTGTAAATGAATTCGTTGCTCCACAAATGGAATTAGGATCATCTACCGTTATAGTATAAGTCCCTCCAGGCAATCCAGATGCTCCTATTACTGTAGATATATCTATCGCAGAACCATCTGTAGAGCCACTAAAAGGCAATTCTGGTAATCCATTATTTGCAGTTATTGTATAGTTTAAATCATATCCTATATCAAGTGATCCACCACCTACAGTAAAATCGATCGTTCCATTCGGAGATATACATGATGTATTATCAACAGTTGTATTATCTGTTATTGTTATATCAGATAATGCATACAAATTTAGAGGATCATAACTATCAAGAGGCGTACTTATTGCATCATCGTCATCAGACATAAATAAATCATACGGAGGCGTATCCGTTTCATTACCAAAAGGAAGTCCATTACCATTATCATCAAAACGCCAAGTATTTCCAACGGAAATCCTCCTAATAGGACCTTGACTTCTAGGCCCAAAAATACTAATATTTAGAGCTCCACCAGAAGCACTTAAGACTGTAAATTCAATATAACCATTCTCTTGGCCATCACATGGATGCGACACAAAAATATCTACACTAAATGATGAAGATGGACTAGTATAATTAAAGGTTTGCCCGAAAGTTGAATTAGCAACTCCCAAGAAAAAAGTCAACAAAAACAGTGACCAAATTAACTTCTTCATAACGACATTTTTCCTTAAATTCAATTGACCTGTATTTTTCCTCAAAATCATTTTACCTCAGATTGAATTTTACTCCTACAACCATTTTTATCATAAACAACACACCAATAACTACCTTTTGATTTCAGCGTTATATAATTGTCTGAATAACTATCCGGATTTAACATTTTATTTCCTTTTCCAGATTTTATAAACACATACTTATAAGGCTCCTGCCCACCACTTGCATCTACACTTATAGTATATAATCCGTTAGTTTCATTATACACAACTTCTGACGTTAAATTAAGATCAGGGCACTGACCATCATCCACTCCAGTAGAATGGTTAAAGGAAAAGCAGCTAATTAATAGGAGTAGAAATAAATTCATGCGCTAGAAAAGTTATAATGATATATATAAAAAAGTGGCGCAAAGTAACCAAGCTTTGCCTTTTCCACAATATTACAATTAAGATCTTATTAAAAAATTTTGCCAACAAAATAGAACTTTTCAGTTGGCAATTTAAATATTGAGACAATAAATTATAAGAAAAAATGACTTTTTTCGTTAGATGATTTCTGAGATGGAGCTGAAATTGAACTTTACAAACTTTATTTAATACTTTCTACTGAATATCTCTGAGTATATAACAGCCTTACGAGCACCATCCTTATCTTTTAACTCGTCAAAAATACTTTGGGCTACAGTATTTTCTTCTTCCGTGGTATCTTCTTTAAGGTATGTAGGCTTCAACTCTTGGTCTAAATCTACTTGCTCATCAATAGTTTTGAACCGGTCTTGGTTCCTCACCAAGTCATTGTACTTTTCATTTATTTCTTCATCTTCCCAAATGTCGTCATAAGAAGTTGTAGTTTCTAATGTTTCGGGTTCATCAAATGAAACTGTGTTGGTTTCATGGGAATATTCGGGCTCTGAATCTATTTCCTTTTCAGCCGTGAATTCCTTTAGCAAATCTTCAAAACTCTTTGGTGCATCTTTTTGATCTCCCCTTGGTTGCGGAGGTATCTCTTTTTTGTTTTTATTGGCTTTTAAAAACCTGCTAATAATAGCTATGGCAATAAATACGAGGTATATTATTAATTCCTTATCCATGGTTATAACAAATTTATAATTTTTAATTTTAAATTTGTCGTCTTTGCCTTGATTATTAAAGGCAAAATGCATTTGTATTTTTTAAACAATTACTGAATAGATGCAACTTTCCAGACTGGAGATAAAAGGATTTAAGAGTTTTGGCGATAAGGTTACAATTAACTTTGATGAGGGAATTACTGGCATTGTGGGTCCGAATGGGTGCGGAAAGTCAAATATTGTTGATTCTATAAGATGGGTATTGGGAGAACAAAGTAGTAGAACTTTGCGCTCTGAGAAGATGGAGAATGTCATTTTTAATGGCACACGCAAACGAAAACCCACACAGTTGGCTGAGGTTTCACTTACCTTTAATAACACCAAAAATTTACTTCCTACAGAATATTCGCAAATCACCATAACAAGGAGGTATTACCGATCAGGAGAAAGTGAATACCTTTTGAATGGTGTAACCTGCAGGTTAAAAGATATTACCAATCTATTTTTAGATACAGGTATCGCATCTAACAGTTATGCCATTATAGAGTTAAAAATGGTGGACGATATTCTTAATGATAAAGATCATTCTAGAAGAGGGTTATTTGAAGAAGCTGCGGGAATTTCAAAATTTAAGAAAAGGAAAAAAGAAACTCTTAAAAAATTACAAGACACAGATGCTGATTTAGAGCGTGTAGAGGATTTGCTTTTTGAAATAGAGAAAAATATGAAATCTCTTGAAAGGCAGGCTAAACAGACAGAGAAATACTACAAATTAAAAGAAGAATATAAAAGGTCTAGTATTCTCCTTGCTCGACTTTCCATAGAGAAATTTATGGAAAACGAAAAAACTCTAGAGAAACAGGTAGAAGCTGAAAATGACAAGAAAATAAGTCTCAATAAGCAAGTGAGCGAAAAAGAGGCTACGCTTGAAAAAGCAAAATCTGAATTAATTATTAAGGAAAAAGCACTTTCATCAAGACAGAAAGCTTTAAACGAGCATGTGGGAAAAATCAGGCAATATGAAAGTGAAAAGAAAATTAAGAATGAGCGACTACGGTTTTTAAATGACAAATCAGCTTCGCTACGCGATCAGATAGAGCAAGATAAAAAGAGTAATGAAAGAGCTAAATTTAGCTTAGAAGGATTAACGCAAGAAAAAGCCTCAGCACAACGTTTATTAGACGAAGTAGCTTATAAATTAGGAGGTTTAAAAGAAGAGTTTGAAGTTCAGAAAAGAAACACCACTCGCTTGCAAGAAGAAGTGGACTCTATTCGTAAAGCTCAGAAGACAAAACAAGAAGAGGTATATCAGCTTAAAAAATCGGTTGAGATAAAAGAGCTTCAGCTTTCATCTTTAAAGCAAGAATTAGAAAAAACAGCCTCTGATACTAACGAACAAAGTGCAAGTTTGGTAGAATTTGACACCAAGGTATCAGAATTATCAGAAGAACTGAATGTAAAAAATGCTCTTCATCAAAAACTTATAAGTGAAGAGGATGATCTTCAAAACAGAATTGAATCCACCACTAAAACAATTGAGGTAATAAAAGAGGAGCAAACTCAAACCAACAGAAAGTTAGATGCTCGTCAAAACGAATACAACCTTACCAAGTCTCTTGTAGAAAATTTAGAAGGTTTTCCTGAAGCCATTAAATTCTTGAAAAAGAAAGCTGGCTGGAATAAAAATGCGCCTTTATTATCTGACATATTAACTTGTGAAGACAAATACAGGGTTACGATAGAGAATTATTTGGAACCTTTTCTGAATTACTATATAGTAGAAAAAGAGGCTGATGCGTATGAGGCTATTAATATTTTGAGTGATGCGGCTAGAGGTAAAGCAAATTTCTTCATCCTTGAATCTTTTGATAAATTCACCCCTACTGGCGCTGCGCTATACGACAATGCTTTTCCTGCTACGGAAATAATGGAGTATGATGCAAAATACCGCAAGCTCATGAGCTTCATTTTGGATGGGGTATACATAGTGGAAGGAGATAGCAACAATATTCCTAAAGATGAAAACAACATATTTATTACCCTCAGCGGAAAGGTAACTAAGAGAAAACATAGCATTTCGGGTGGTTCTGTAGGTCTATTTGAAGGAAAAAAAATAGGAAGAGCTAAAAACTTAGAAAAGCTCGAAAAAGAGATAAAAGATCTTAACAAGAAAATTAATGAAATCAGCCAAAGCTTAAGCGAGAAGCAAAAAGAGCTAGAACAGCTGAAAAACAATACAAAAAAGCAAGAAGTAGAGGAACTCCGAGAAGAAATTAAATATATTAATGAGGAGTATATTTCTATAAAGACCAAACAAGAACAGTTCTCTAAAATGCTTTCGGATGCTGACACTAGGAAAGAAGATATTTTAGAGAAAATAGAGGAGCTAAGGGAGCAAATTGACGAAAACAAACCTAAGGCTGAAACTACCGAACAGGATCTCATTAAAGACGAAAGAAGGTTAGCTGATCTAACAGAAGAGCTTCAAGAAGAATCAGAAACTTTATCCGAAAAGTCATCTGCATTTAATGAGCAAAACATATTCTTTCATCAGCAGGAAAACAAAGTAAAAAGCTTAGAACAAGAAATTGAGTATAAGACTGATACTTTTGAAAACAGCAAAAGTCGTATTGAAAAAAATCAAAACGAGTTAAAACAAAATGATGCAGAGATAAAACAACTGCTTGAGAAGGCTGAAACTAATGATGACGAACTCATTGAAATGTATGAGGAAAAAGATAGTATCGAAGCCGGAGTTAATGAAGCTGAAAAGGATTATTACGCATCAAGAGGTGAAATTGATACCATAGAAAAAAATAGTCGTGAGATTCAACGAAGCAAAGAAAATATTGACACAATATTAATGGAGCTTCAGAATAAATTGAACGAAACCAAACTTCAACTCAACTCGGTAAAAGAAAGGCTATCCGTTGAATTTAATATTAAACCTAGTGAAATACTCAAAAACGAAGAAGAGACAGACGAGCCAAAGCTATCTGATGAAGAGCTTCGTGACAATGTAGAAAAGATAAGAAATAAACTTGATAAGATGGGCCCTATTAATCCTATGGCCATGGAGGCTTATCAAGAGATAAAAGAAAGAAATGATTTTATCACCACACAAAGAGAAGATTTATTTAATGCTAAAGAATCTCTTTTAACCACCATCGGAGAAATAGACTCTGTAGCGAAAGAAACCTTTATTAAGGCTTATGAGCAGATTAAAGAAAATTTCGTGAAGGTGTTTAGAAGTTTATTTACAGAGGAAGACGACTGTGACTTAAGATTAAGTGACCCTGAAAACCCATTAGAATCTAGTATAGATATTATTGCTAAGCCAAAAGGTAAGAGGCCTCTTACTATTAACCAACTTTCAGGAGGAGAAAAGACACTAACAGCAACCTCTCTCCTATTTGCTATTTATCTTTTGAAGCCAGCTCCTTTCTGTATTTTTGATGAGGTAGATGCTCCATTAGATGATGCTAATATTGACAAATTCAATAACATTATTAAAACTTTCTCCAAAGAATCTCAATTTATTATAGTTACACACAACAAACGTACTATGGCGAGTACTGATGTGATATACGGTATTACTATGATAGAGCAAGGAGTATCTAGAGTGGTACCAGTAGACTTAAGAGAACTTTCTGACATTGTTGATTAAATATCGGGGTTTTCCCCGATATACCTTTTCAGGTGGTATCCTCATACAATAACTTACTGACAACCAATATCATTACATAAAAATTAGATCATAAGCCTAAGGTCTCAAAATAGGCTAATTACGCCCCACTTTTCACCTATTTATAAACTTCAGAAATACCCCTGAGACAATATCCTTTTTCATCTGCCATATTTGATTTATAAATATTCACCCTACAACAACGCAAGATGAAAACTATTACCGCATTTTTTTTACTAATCACAACAACATTTTTAACCTTAACTTCCTTCGAGGTAAATGCAGAATTACCACCAAAAGAAGAGCATAGAGTTAAGAGTCTGTTTATTTTTTCAATAGCTAAGTATATTCAATGGCCAGATGAAAGTGATGAGCTTGTTATAGGTATCATCACTGACAATAAAGAGCTAGTTGAAATTTTTAATGAAACCGCTGCTGAACGTTCAACTTCAAAAAAAGTGACTATTAAAAGGTTTTATTCAATAGCTGATGTGGAAGATTGCAACTTGTTATTTGTTTCGAAAGAAAAGGAACTAAATGAAGAGCAGATAGCCTCATTAGATGACGAAAAAACACTGATAGTGACTGAAAAAGAGGGTTTAGCAAAAAAGGGAAGTGCTATAAATTTAATTAATAAAGAAGGAAAACTTCGATTTGAAATCAATAAACAGGTAGTAGAAAAGTCAGGATTGAAAGTATCTAGTAAATTAATAGATCTAGCTATTTTAATCTAAATTGCACAAGAGGAGCTTTACTCTGTAGTAAGGCTCCTCTTTATATTATCACATATGATACCTGTAGCCATGGCTACATTTAAAGATTCTGCCTCTCCAAAAGCTGGTATCGTAATTCGTTCGCTTACGAAAGGAAGTAGTTTCGCTGAAATACCATTAGCTTCACTCCCCATCAACAACACACCTTCAGTTGTAAACTTTTTATTATGTACGTTTTCCCCATTGAGAAGAGCTCCATATACAGGCAACTCTAAACTTGGCAAAACAGTCATTAAATCCTTATAATATACGTTTACTCTTAAGAAAGAGCCTTTTGAGGCAGAGATAACTTTCGGGTTATATAAATCAGCAGTGTTTTCAGAAGCTATAATATGCTTTATTCCATACCAATCAGCTACACGCAATATTGTTCCTAAATTACCAGGATCATTAACATCATCTAAAGCGAGAATATAACCTTCTCCTTTTGCTTTAAATTCAACTTCTTCATTTTTCATCCTAACTACTGCCAGCGCCATATTATTAGACTTAAAACTGCCTAGACTACTCAACTCACTCTCTTTTGCCTCTAAAACTTCCACATCACGAAGCTGATTTCCATGAGTATCAATAAAATCGTTGGTAGCCACAACCTGCTTAATCTGGTAATCAGAATTAATTACCTCTAACACACTTTTTTTTCCCTCTACTAAAAAACATTGTTCTTGCTTCCTGTATTTCTTTAATTGCAAGGATTTAATGAACTTCGCAGTACTTTTAGAGACCATTATTAATTCTATTAAATTTTGAGGATAGCACTTTCTTTTATTCTAATATTCCTAACTGGCTTGATGCTATCCGGTTGTTTGGGCACCAAATATCTTAAAGAAGATCAGAAATTACTCTATAAACAGAAAATAAAAAGTAGTAATAAGGTAAATAAAGAAGATCTTATACAGTTATATGCACAAAAACCCAACCGTCAGTTCCCCATCATTCCATTCTCTCCTTATGTTTGGTTCTATTATTTTGGGGTAAAAAAATATGATATTGATAAATATGAAAACAAAAGGGAAGCCACCAGAAACAAATGGAATAAAAAGGTAATAAAAGCCGGTGATGACAAAAACAAAGTAGCGAAGCTAGAACGCAAAAAAAGAAAGCGTTTAGCAAAAATCAACAAAACCATTCAGGAAGGTAATGTATGGATGAGATGGGGAGAGCCAATAGCCACTTATGATTCTTCGTTAACCAAATTAACTATAGATAGATTTAAGCTCTACTTAAGCTCAAAAGGTTATTTTAAAGCTAAAATAGATACTACCGTAAAGCATTTTAACAAGCAAGTTACGGTAAGGTATAAAATACATGAAGGTGAGCCCTACACCATAGATACTTTAATGCTTCAAACAGGTGATTCTTCCATCACTCAACTTCTGCAAATGAGTAAAGATAAAAGCCTACTTTCAGAGGGAGACAATTACGACCAAGCCAAATTAGGAGCAGAAAGAGAACGAATAGATGAATTATTAAAAGATAATGGCTACATGAATTTTAGCCGTCAGTACGTTGAATTCAATGTTGACACTGCTTTTAAAGCAAAAAGGTTAATTGCAATTCAAACCATTGTTAATGAGCCTAGCAACGGAGAACACAAACTTTACCATGTTGATTCAATAAACTTTACTACAGACGCAAATGAGGGTATGTTATTAGATTCAGCTCGAAAATCTGATCAATATAAGGGAATCACATTTAAATATTATAAAAAGCTATATAACAACAAGATTTTAAGCAGAAGGGTTTTCATTAAAAAGGATAGCGTCTATAGTAAAAGAAACACTTTTAGCACACAGAGACAATTAGCCAACCTTGACCACTTCAAATTCATTAATATCAATTATGATTCCATTGGAGATGAGTTAATCGCTAACATTTACACCAGCCCACTTAGCAGATATCAGTGGACAAACGAGATAGGAATAAATGTAACACAAGGATTTCCTGGTCCATTTTACAATCTATCTTTCAAAAAAAGAAATGTGTTTAGAGGCTTAGAAATACTTGAACTCAATGGTAGAATCGGTATTGAAGGCGTGGCTCCTGCTACCGAGGTGCAGGATGTATATGCTAGTGTAGAAGGAGGTGTCAATGCCACCCTAACCTTCCCTCAATTCGTATTCCCTTTCAGCGCTGAACTAAAGGAGAAATTGGGCCGGATTAACCCCAAAACAAGATTAGTAGCTGGTTACACCTACACAGATAGGCCTGAATATGTTAGAGAAAACCTGAATTTCTCTAATACATACTCATGGCAAACAGAAAAGCAAACATTATTCAACTTCACTACCACAGACATTAGTATTATCAATTCTGAGCTTAGCACACAGTTTAGAGACACTTTACGATCGTTAGAAAGGCGAGGCAATAGGTTAATTAACACTTTTAAACCTTCTTTCGTGAGCAGTATGAGCCTAAGTGCTACATGGAATACTAATAGTTATGGTATCAATTTCAAAAACTCTGGCTTTTTTAGGTTATACCTAGAAAGTGGTGGTACCAGCTTAAATTTAGTGAGTACTCAGCCATTGAAAAACGAAGGCTTAGAATATTATAAATACATTAAATTCAATGCTGATAAAAGAAAAATAAACCCCATCAATGAAAATACCACCATTGCTTACCGAGTTAACTTCGGTATAGCAAAGCCATATAGCAGTAATAAGATACTTCCTTATGAAAAATACTTTTTTGCGGGTGGAAGTAACGGAATACGAGCTTGGCGGCCTCGAAGATTAGGACCAGGGTCATATTCTCCTGTAGATACGGTATCAAATAGGGTAAACTATAACTTTGAACAGCAAGGTGAAATATTATTTGAAGGCAGCTTAGAGCTAAGAAAAAACCTTATTGGTTTCATCGATTATGCTGCTTTCATTGATTTTGGCAACATCTGGACTATAGAAGAAGACCCTTCAAGGCCAGGCTCTCAATTCAAGCTAGACCGTTTCATGGAAGAGATCGCTATAGGTACAGGATTAGGACTGCGCTTTGACTTCTCATTTTTGGTTTTAAGACTTGATGCAGGACTAAAAGTTTATGATCCTGCGAGAGCCAAAGGAAAACGTTTCATCCTCTCTAAAGGCTATTATGACCCTCCATTTACACCAAGAGCAGCCGAAGCCGTTGTAATCAATATAGGAATCGGCTACCCTTTTTAATTTCTTTAGTAATTCAAAAGCAATTTCAACTGCTCTTTTACCTTATCGGCATTTGGCAACATTTCCTTTTCCAAGTTTACATTTAACGGTATTGCAGGCAAATTAGCAGCTCCGATAATGCTCACAGGCGCATCCAAAAGCTCAAAATGCTGAGATGAAATTCTACCGGCAAGAGATTCTGCAAATGAGTTCATCTGGGGTTCTTCGGTAAGTACCATTACCCTACCGTGCTTTTTAACTTGGTGCGAAATCATCTCCCAGTCTAACGGATTCAGAGTTCTTAGGTCAATAATTTCTACCCTTCCCGGCAAATCCTTGCTAGCAGCTTTAGCCCAATAAACCCCCATTCCATACGTTATCACCACACAACTTTCCCCATCATTTACAGCATCTTCACTAGCACATTGAACCACATTGGCTTTCCCTAATGGTAAAATATATTCCTCATCTGGCTCAAAAGTCTTGGCCTCCGAAGTGCCAGGAACTTTAGACCAATACAATCCCTTATGCTCTAGCATAACCACAGGATTTGGATCATAAAATGCGGCCTTCATTAACCCTTTCATGTCTGCTGCATTTGACGGGTAAACAATCTTAATGCCCCTTATAGTAAGCAAAGTAGACTCCACGCTTCCTGAGTGGTAGGGACCTCCTCCTCCATAAGCTCCTGTTGGCACTCTTATCAATGACTGAATAGAAAATTGGCCTTGAGATAGATAACAACTTTTCGATAACTCCTCTACCAATTGATTAATACCTGGCCAGATGTAATCAGCAAATTGAACCTCAACTATTGGCTTGGCTCCCACTGCCGACATTCCTGCTGTGGAACCTATAATATAAGCTTCTTGAATGGGGGTATTAAAAACCCTGTTATCGCCATATTTATTGGCCAGTGTAGCAGCTTCTCTAAATACTCCTCCAAGTGTACCCCCTACATCTTGTCCATAAAACAGAGCTTCTGGATGTTTTCTTAAAATATCATCAATAGCATGCAGTGCAGCATCCACCATTACCACTTTTTGCGCACCCTCAGGATGCCTCTCCCCTTTTTCTTCTGTTATTGGAGTTGGAGCAAACTCATGCTGCATTAAGGTTGATGCAGCAGGTTCATCGGCCGCTAATGCCTTTATATAATCGTCTTCTACCCATTGGTCTGCCTCTTTCTGAATATTTTTAAGTTGCGTTTTGGTTATACCAACCTCTTTAATCAAAATATTTTCAAAAACAGGAATCGGATCTAATTTAGAATGCTCTTTCAAGTCAACATCCCCCCTATACCATTCCTTTCTAACTCCGGATGTATGATGCCCCAACAATGGACAACTAGCATGCAATAAAATTGGCCCCTTGCCTTCTCTCACATAAGTAAATGCCTTCTTCACAGCTTTAAAAGACTCCACATAATTGGCTCCATCAGTTCTCATTCGCTTTAGCCCTTTAAAGCCTGCAGCAAATTCATATGCATCCATATTCCGCATCTCCTTACCCGTAGCAGATATACCCCAATCATTATCCTGAACTAAAAATACAATTGGTAAATTCTTCAAAACAGCCATCTGTAATGCTTCTGACACCTCCCCCTCAGTAACAGAACCATCACCTAAAGAACATAGCACTACAGGAGGCTCATCTTTATTTAACAAATTTTGAGAGTCAAGGTATTTGAGTCCGTGAGCCATTCCTGCGGCTGGTATAGCTTGCATGCCTGTGGCTGAACTTTGGTGCGGAATTGTAGGCATACCTTCACGTTTTAATGAAGGGTGACAATAATAAGTTCGCCCACCGCTAAAAGGGTCATCGCTCTTGGCCATTAACTGACACATAAGCTCGTAAGGTGTTATACCCATCCCTAAAAGAATGGATTCATCACGGTAATAAATACTGGCAAAATCATGTGCCTTTAGTTGTAAACCGGCTGCCAACTGAATAGCCTCATGGCCTCGTGACGTACTGTGTACATACTTACTGCATACCTCTCTATTTTCATCGTAATGGAGCGCAAGCTTTCTAGCAGTACACATTAATAAATAAGCTTTTAAAAGGTCATCTACTTGCAGCTGTTCCTCTGAAACTTCTTTTTCTACCTCGCTAAATTGCATATAAAGTGGTTGTTTATGATGGGTTTTATATGAAACAAACTAACGATCGTTTGCATTAACAAAAATAGGTAATTTCAAGCACTTCAGCCCTATAGAAATAAGGACAACACTATCTCCGATTAATAAGGAAGATGTATTATTTGCAAGAAAGATTCAATAGTTTTGCCCGATGAGCATTACAAAAGAGGAAATAGCCAATAAATTTAAAGAACTACAAGATAGTATTTGCACTGCGCTAGAAAGAGAAGATGGAAAAGCTACATTCTTTCAGGATTTGTGGGAACGACCCGGAGGCGGTGGAGGTAGAACTAGGGTTATATCTGATGGGAATGTGATAGAAAAGGGTGGTGTTAATTTCTCCGCGGTACAAGGTAAAACACCTCAGAATATCTTGGATGCGTTAAATTTAGGACCTGCAGATTTCTTTGCAACTGGTGTATCTATAGTTATACATCCAAATAGCCCCATGGTTCCAATAATACACATGAATGTGAGATACTTCGAAATGAGTAATGGCACTTGGTGGTTTGGTGGTGGAATAGATTTAACTCCGCATTATGTGGTTGAATCTGATGCTCAATTTTTCCACTCCCAGCTGCAATCGGTTTGTAATCAATATAATAGTGAATATTACACCCGTTTTAAAAAGTGGGCAGATGATTACTTCTACATCAAGCACAGAAAAGAAACTCGCGGAATTGGTGGAATTTTCTTTGATAGATTAGGAGAAAATGAAGGCAGTAAAGACAGCCTATTTGATTTCGTTCTCGATGTTGGAAAAACATTTGCACCTACGTATATTCAATTAATTCAAAACAATAAGGATTTACCCTTTGGAGAGCAGGAGAAAAAATGGCAATTATTGCGTAGAGGCCGATATGTAGAATTCAACCTAGTCTGGGACAAAGGAACCAAATTTGGATTAGATACTGATGGAAGAACAGAGTCCATCTTAATGAGCTTACCACCACAGGCCAATTGGGTGTATGATTTTACCCCAGAAACTAACAGTAAAGAAGAACAGACATTATCTCTACTAAAAAAAGACATTAACTGGGTATAAATATTGATTTATGATAGATTGGCTAATAGCACTTGACCACAGAGTATTTTTCTTCTTCAACGGACTACACCAAGACTGGCTAGACCCAATTATGTTTTGGATCTCTGACAGGTACATATGGATTCCTCTCTATCTATTATTGATATTCTTAACCGCAAAAAAGTACGGTATACAGGCTATATTTTGGATTATTGGCCTTATTCTGGCAGTAGCGGCTACAGATCAGTTTTGTTCAGGCTTTATGAAGGGCTACTTTGAAAGATTCAGACCATCAAGAGACCCAACCCTTAAGCATATGGTTTATATTGTAAACAACTATACTGGTGGCAAATATGGATTTTCATCCTCTCATGCAGGCAACTCATTTTCCGTAGCCTTATTTTTCTTTTTGCTGCTTAAGCCATATTTCAAACACGCGTGGACTTTATTTGTATGGGCTGCTGTAGTAAGTTACAGCCGCATTTATCTTGGAGTTCACTTTCCTGGTGACATTATAGTAGGCGCCATAGTAGGTTGCATTTTCAGCGCTTTGTTTCACTTTTTAACCAAGAAAGTGATCAATAAGAAGTTTAATTCTGTCTCCTAGACATTATTTTCTGTACATATTTCCCTACAATATCAAACTCTAAATTCACCTTATCACCTTCTGATAAATGTTGCATATTGGTATGCTCATAGGTATAAGGAATTATAGCAACAGTGAAGCCATTATCATGAGAATTAAAGCATGTAAGACTTGTCCCATTAATGGTGATTGAGCCTTTTTCTACCGTAAAGTGTTTTTCAGAATACTCATGTTCAAAATCAAATATCCAACTACCATCTTGTTCTTTAATAGATTTAACTGTACCTACCATATCCACATGGCCTTGAACGATATGGCCATCGAACCGACCATTATTCAGCATACAGCGTTCTATATTAACAGCATCACCAACCTTTAACGCACCTAAACTCGTCTTATCCAGTGTCTCCTGTATAGCTGTAACATAATGTTTACCATCCTTAACTTCTGTAACAGTAAGGCAAACACCATTATGAGCTACACTCTGATCTATTTTTAAATCGTTAGAAAAATCGCACATCACCCCAAAGTGAATATTAGTACCTTCTTTCGTTATGTCTTCTATCTTACCTAAGGTTTCTATTATACCTGTAAACATATTTCAAATTTTATGCAACTGAACTTTTTGCAGAACCAATTACTTTCTTTTCACCTATTATAAAAATAAATAATGCCGCAGTAACACATATTAGCATCACCATAAGCATAGGCATAGTAGTACCATCATGCAATACGCTAACAGATGCAGTCACTAAGCCTCCAGCAGTCATTCTTATACTTCCCATTAATGCCGAAGCACTACCTGCCCTTTGGGTAAAGGGAGCCAAAGTAAGAGCTGCAGCATTAGGGTTACACAACCCTTGACCTGTTAAATAAATAAATAGTAGCACAATAATCAGTGTGATACTAAGCATATTTAATGCTGCTAACACCACCAATATAGTACCTGTAATCACCTGATAAAACATTACAAACTTAATAATTTGTCTACTAGTAAAATGCTTTAATAAAACATGATTCAGCTGAGTTGACCCAATCATAGCAAATGCCAATAGGGCAAAGATCCACCCGTATTGTTTTTCGGATACTTTATAAATATTCATAAACACATCAGACGAACCTGCAATATATGCAAATGGAGCAGCTGTGGCTATTCCTCCCGCAAACGAATAAATTAAAAACTGTCGGTTTTTGAGCACGGATATGTAATTATCCCATACTGCTTTAGGCCGTAAAGACATACTTCGATCAGCCAACTGCCCTTCTGGCAGCGCAAAATAAACTGCTATAGATATTAACACCGTCACTATTCCTAGCGCAATAAATACAGAGTGCCAATCATAAGCAGTAACTAAATAACCTCCTACGGTAGGTGCTATCATGGGAGAAACGGCAATAACTAAGGTAAGCATAGAAAAAGCCTGAGCCGTTTTATCAACAGGAAATAAATCCCTAACTAGGGCCTGTGCCGCTACCATTCCTGCACAGCCTCCTATAGCTTGGATAAAACGCATTAATATTAATGACTCCACTGAATCTGTAAATGCGCACAGAATAGATGCTATAACATAAACAGCCAAACCAGCGTAAAGTGGCACCTTACGACCAAACCTATCTAGTAACGGACCGTAAATCAACTGCCCTAAACCTATCCCCACAAAATAACTGGTCAACGAAAGTTGTACTTTATCAATAGTAGTATTAAGATCTGCTGCTATTGCTTTAAAGCCCGGCAAATACATATCTATTGAAAATGGGCTTATCGTACAAAGAAGCCCTAAAATTAATATCAGCATAAAATACTGATATCTAGACATTTGTTTCATAAATTCCTTTTCCTTCAATTCTTTAGATGTAACAATCATATTCAACGATCGTACTATCACAAGGTTGTAAATCAATCGTTAATGAAAGTAATCTTACATCTACAAACCTAGCAATTACCAAGCATTACATCTATTTAATTAGCGATTGTTGGCCATATTTAAAGAAATGAGCTTAATTTTACGACCTATTTATATTCTAGTAAAAAATTCTTAGCATAAAATATACATGTCACTAAAGGAAAAATACCCGCTTAATATTTACAATACCCTTAGCAGTCAAAAAGAAGTATTTAAACCTATCCATCAAGATAGAGTTGGCATGTACGTATGTGGCCCTACCGTTTATAGTGACGTACACTTGGGCAATGTTAGAACCTTCCTAAGCTTTGACATTGTCTATCGATACCTTAGTTATCTAGGCTACAAGGTACGATATGTAAGAAACATAACGGACGTGGGACATTTGGAAAATGATGCAGACGAAGGAGAGGATAAAATAGCTAAAAAGGCTCGTTTAGAAGAGCTTGAGCCAATGGAATTAGCTCAAAAATATACTTTGGGATTTCATGATGTATTAGAGAAATTCAATATACTACCTGTAAGTATAGAGCCTTCTGCTACTGGCCACATTGTAGAACAAATTGATATGGTAAAAGACCTGATCGAAAAAGGTTGGGCTTACGAAGTTAATGGTTCTGTATACTTTGATGTAGCCAAATACGACAAATCCCATAACTATGGCAGATTATCCAAAAGAAAGATAGAAGAATTGATGGATAGTGGCCGAGTATTAGACAGCCAAGACGAGAAACGCAATAAAATTGATTTTGCCATCTGGAAGAAGGCATCACCTAGCCACATTATGAGATGGAACTCTCCTTGGGGAGAGGGCTTTCCGGGATGGCACCTGGAGTGTACTGTAATGAGCACAAAATATCTGGGTGAAACTTTTGATATTCATGGTGGAGGTATGGACTTAACTTTCCCTCATCACGAATGTGAAATAGCTCAATCTGTAGGAAGCTCAGGAAAAGACCCTGTAAATTATTGGATGCACGCGAATATGCTTACTGTCAACGGCCAAAAAATGAGTAAATCTTTGGGTAACTCATTCCTCCCTCAAGAATTATTCGAAGGCAATCACAAGCTTTTAGAAAAAGGCTACAGCCCTATGGTAGTGAGGTTCTTTATGCTACAATCTCACTATAGCAGTACACTTGACTTTTCTAACGATGCGTTGCTAGCCGCTGAAAAAGGGTATAAAAGACTGATGGAAGGGTACAAAATCAGTAAAAACCTTACTTACACCCAAGGCACTATCAATGATAACTCAGAAAATAAAGCTAAAGAGCTAATTGAACAATTATTTACCAACATGGGCGATGACTTCAATACAGCAAAAACTTTAGCTGTGTTATTTGAAATCACCACCTTGATGAACAATATAAAAGTAGGCAATACTAAAATTGAAGAATTTTCAGAAGCCACTTTTAACGAATTGATAAAACATTACACAGGGGTAATTAACGATGTACTTGGCTTAAAAGAAGAAGCCGAAAACGATAATAACCTCACAAATGGAGTTATTGAACTACTCATTAATATGCGTAACGAGGCCAAAGCCGCTAAAAACTATGCTGCTTCAGATAAAATTAGAGATGACCTGAAAGCATTAGGCGTAACCTTAAAAGACAGTAAAGAAGGTACTGATTTCTCCATTGATTAATACACCATTTCATGGGCTGATGAATATTTTTAAAACCATAGCGATTCTTCCTGTAAGGTTTTATCAACTAGCCATCAGCCCACTTTTAGGCTCTAACTGCCGCTACTCCCCTACTTGCTCTCAATATACTATAGAAGCTATTCAAGAATGGGGCCCAATAAAAGGCATATGGCTGGGCATGAAAAGAATAAGCCGATGCCATCCATGGGGTGGTTGTGGACATGACCCTGTGCCTAAAAATCCTAATAAAAATTAATTAGCTCAAATCTATTTCTTAGCCGCTCAGCTTGCATTTCCCTTGGGTTACCAACAATAATTTACATATTTGTAATACCCTACTAAACTCTACACTGTATGCTAAAAATAGATATGCACACCCATATCATTCCAGAACATATGCCGAATTGGACTGAAAAATTCGGGTATGGAGACTTCATCTATTTACAGCATCACATTCAAGGATCTGCCAAAATGATGAAAGGCAATCAGTTTTTTAGAGAAATAAAAGCTAACTGCTGGGATCCTGAACTTAGAAAAAAAGAATACGCTACCTTTAATACTCAGGTACAAGTAATATGTACGATACCCGTAATGTTTTCTTACTGGGCCAAACCCGATCATTGCCTTGACCTTTCTATGTTTCTTAATGACCATATTGCAAGCATTGTAAATGAATACCCTAAAAACTACATTGGTCTGGCCACCTTACCTATGCAAGACACTGACTTGGCCATTGAAGAACTAGAGCGTTGCAAATCATTAGGCCTTCCTGGAATACAAATAGGTAGTAATATCAATGATGAAAATCTAAGCGAAGAAAGATTTTCCCCCATCTTTGAAGCTTGCCAAGAGCTAGATATGGCCGTAATGGTACACCCTTGGAATATGATGGGTATGTCTAGCATGAGTAAATACTGGCTTCCATGGCTTGTGGGCATGCCAGCAGAAACTTCGCGCGCCATATGCTCACTTATCTTCTCCGGCACAATGGAGCGCTTACCAAACTTAAGGTTCAACTTTGTACACGCCAGTGGATCATTCCTATCTACCATAGGCCGCATAGAACACGGCTTCAACTGCCGTCCTGATTTGGTGGCCATTGATAATAATGTCAACCCCAGAAACTATTTAGGTAAATTTTGGGTAGATTGCATCACTCATGATGCTAAAATGCTAGACTATGTACTTGATATACAAGGATCAAAAAGAGTAACATTGGGATCTGACTACCCCTTTCCTTTAGGAGATTTGGAGATTGGCAAGTTTATTGAAGACATGAATCTACCTAAAGAAACCGTTGAAGATATTTTTTGCAATGCTACTTTAGAATGGCTTAATTTAGACAAGACAAATTACATTAATGAATAAGTTACTTTTTTTTGTTGCGCTCATATTTTTTACCACACCACTATTTGCACAGCTAACTCAAGAAGAGAAAATTCAGCAGCAAATTATGGATCAAAAACAAGCAGAGCATGCGCGAGTAATGCGAGTTATGGATGAGGGTGTTGACCTGATGGAAAATCAGGAGTATGAAGCCGCCAACGAAAAATTCAAGTACGTGCTTAAAAATTCAAAAGTAGTACCTTCAGACTTATGCTTTTACTTCGGCAAAAACTCTTACTATTTAGGCAAGTATCGACAAAGTATTGATTGGCTAAACAAATATGTAGAACTAAAGGGAACCAAAGGCTCGCATTATGATGAGACAGCTGAATATTTAGAAAAGTCGAAAGTAGCATTTGTTGATGTTAAAAAAACTGAGCAAGCTGAAGCACAAGAAATATTAACATCAAATTATGATATTGACTGTGGCCCTTCTGGCAAGGTAATTTGCCCTGTATGCAAAGGAAAAACAGTAATCATTACTAAAGGCTCATTTGGAGATATTTACAAGTCATGCCAATACTGTGACGACCATGGCAACCTTACTTGCGAAGAATACAACAAACTCTTACGTGGCGAATTAGAGCCAAAAAGATAACACGGTTACTTTACTCAAGCAGAATGGATTGGTTATAAAGCATTTTGCATTGTTAATTATTTTTTGAAATGTTAACTTTGCAACTCATTTTTTAACTAAATCATTCTTGCAAAATGATATTACATAATCGAGTAAACGGAAAAGTCCTCAAAAAACAAATCGAAGAAAGCGATATTGAACGAGTTACGCTTTCATTCTACAAATACGTTAAACTTCCCAACCCTCAGGAGTTCAGAGATAAACTTTATGTAGATTACACCAAACTAGGTGTATTAGGTAGAATCTATGTTGCCAATGAAGGCGTTAATGCGCAAATCAGTGTTCCTAAAGAGAACTTAGAAAACTACGAAGCATACATGAATATGTCTGCTGAATTAAACGGTGCGCACCTTAACATTGCTATAGATGATGACGGCAAATCATTCTTCAAACTTAAAATTCAGGTACGTAAAAAAATACTAGCTGATGGCTTGGAAGATGATTCGTTTGATGTTACCGACAAAGGAGTTCACCTAACAGCAGAAGAGTTTAACAAGTTGGCTGAAGACCCGAATACGATTTTACTCGATATGAGAAATCACTACGAAACAGAGGTAGGCCATTTTAAAAACGCCATAACACCCGATGTTGATACTTTCCGCGAGTCTCTTCCTATTATTGAAGAAATGCTGGAAGAAAATAAAGACAAGAACTTATTGATGTATTGCACAGGAGGCATCCGCTGTGAAAAAGCAAGTGCCTACTACAAGCACAGAGGTTTTAAAAATGTATTTCAACTAAAAGGGGGAATCATTGAATACGCTCGTCAGGTAAATGACCAGAACTTAGAAAATAAATTCATAGGTAAAAACTTTGTTTTTGACGAACGTCTGGGCGAACGAATTTCTGAAGATATCATTAGCAATTGTCATCAGTGTGGAAAACCTTGTGACGATCATACCAACTGTAAAAACGATGCCTGTCATCTACTATTTATTCAGTGTGATGAGTGTGCGAAAAAATATGAAGGCTGTTGTTCTGATGAATGTGTAGATACTATACATTTACCCGAAGAAGAGCAAAAGAAACTAAGATCGGGTCGTAATTTAGGAAGACAAGTATTTAAAAAAGGTAGATCAGAAAAACTCACTTTTAAGAAATGAGCAAAGCCCGAATAGGAATTATTAATGTTTCTGATAGAGCAAGCCAAGGAATTTATGAAGATATTCCGGGTAAAGCTATAGTAGAAACATTAAACGAATATATAACTTCAGAGTGGGAAAGCGAATATGCGGTAATACCCGATGAGCAAGATCAACTCGAAGCAAAAATGAAAGAAATGGCAGACGAAAAGAATTGCTGCTTAATTATTACTTCTGGGGGAACAGGACCTGCAAAAAGAGATGTTACTCCAGAAGCAACAGAAGCCGTTTGTCAGAAGATGATGCCCGGCTTTGGTGAGTTAATGCGAACAGAAAGCTTGAAATATGTGCCTACAGCCATACTATCAAGACAAACTGCGGGAATAAGAAACAATACCTTAATTGTAAATTTACCCGGCAAGCCAAAAGCTATTAGACAATGCCTAGATGCTGTTTTTCCAGCCATACCCTATTGCATTGATCTTATAGAAGGGCCATTTATTGAATGTGATAACCAGGTAGTGAAAATTTTCAGACCTAAATAATATTATGGCACGCATAAAATACTATTACGATACAGAAACCTGTAAATACGAAAGAGTAAAAGTTAAAAAACAGGATATTATCTTAAACCTATTGGGGTTGAGTTCTCTGGTCGTGGCAGTTGCAGTTGGCTTATTAATGTTATACAATAGTTATTTCGAATCTCCAAAAGAAGTGATGCTCAAACATGAAGTTTCTGAGCTAGAGTTCTTTTACGAGAATTTAAACGAAGAAGTAACAAAACTTAACCAAATACTAAATGCTCTTGAAAAGAGAGATGACGATGTATACCGTGTTGTACTAGGGGCAGAACCTATCGATGCATCTATCAGAGATGCTGGAATAGGTGGCGTTGACAGGTATAAAGAAATTAAAAATAAAAAAATAAAACATAAAGAAACGATTATTGCTCTTAACGAAGAAGTAGATAAACTTCGAAGGAAAATATATATCCAATCTAAGAGCTATGATGACATACTAGATATGGCCGAAAGCAAAGCTAAAATGATAGCTGCTATACCGGCCATTCAGCCTATCTCCAACAAAAAGCTAATTAGAATTGCTTCTGGATTTGGTTATAGGATACACCCAATTTATAAAGTAAAGAAGTTGCATACTGGCATTGACTTCTCAGCGCCAATAGGCACCCCTATTTATGCCACTGCTGATGGTGTAGTTTCTGAAACACAAATTAGCTTTGGTGGATATGGCAAGCACATTGAAATAGATCATGGGTTTGGGTATAAAACTCATTATGCTCATATGCACGAATTTATAGTGAAAGAGGGGCAGAAAGTTAAAAGAGGGCAAATGATAGGTTATGTAGGTAACACAGGAGTCAGCACAGCGCCTCACCTACATTATGAAGTAATAAAAAACGATAAAAAGATCAACCCTATACATTACTTCTTCAATGATTTAAATGCCAAAGAATACGAAAAAGTGATAGAATTAGCCTCTATAGAAAACCAATCACTTGGAATGTAACATAAAATTAATATTAAAAATAATTGTCTAGTTCAAAACTATTGTATTACTTAGCGGCATAAGAAGAAAAAAATGACTTTCATAGCAACTACATATCATCACCACCACCATCATTTCAACATCGATCTGATGCATGGGAGATATATGTTTTAGCGTAAATAAAATATTAAACGAAAAACAAAAAAGGCTTACCGTGCGGTAAGCCTTTTTTGTTTTTATACCACTAATAATCATGACCAAGAAAATTAGAATTGCCATTCAAAAATCAGGAAGACTACAAGAGCAGTCGGTAAAACTATTAAAAGAGTGTGGACTTAGTTTTAGCAATGGCCCCAACAGACTTAAAGCTTCTTGCTACAGCTTTCCTGCCGAAATACTTTTCTTAAGAGATGACGATATACCTCAGTATGTAGAAGATGGAGTGGCAGATGTAGGCATTGTAGGTGAAAATGTGTATATAGAAAAACAAAAAGAGATAACCGTAATTGAAAAATTAGATTTTTCCAAGTGTCGTCTCAGCATTGCCATCCCCAGAGAAAAAGAATATGCAGGCACAGCATCTCTAAACGGCAAAAAAATTGCCACCTCCTACCCTAATATTGTTAAGCAGTTCTTGAAAGAAAAAAACATTGAAGCCGAGATACACGAAATTAGTGGATCAGTAGAAATTGCTCCTGGCATTGGTTTAGCAGAGGCTATTGTTGACATAGTGAGTACTGGAAGTACCCTACTCAGCAACGGCCTCAAAGAAGTGGAAACCGTAATGAAATCAGAGGCCGTACTAGTATCTACCAAAACGCTAGATCCTGAGATTCAGCAACTACTGAACAAACTCATATTCAGAATTAAAGCAGTAAATACCGCTAAAAACAATAAATATTTATTACTCAACACTCCTAATGAATCTATAGATGCCATTACTGCAGTATTACCAGGAATGAAGAGTCCTACGGTAACACCCCTTCAACAAGAAGGCTGGTCTTCTTTACATTCGGTAATCAACGAAAATGACTTCTGGGAGATCATTGATCAACTAAAGGACTTGGGTGCGCAAGGGATTTTGGTAGTACCTATTGAAAAAATGATTATCTAATTTAAGAAGCCTACAACATGAATATTATAAAATATCCTACCCAGAACGAGCTGAAGGAAATACTAAAAAGGCCAGTTTTTGAAACGGACTTCTTAGAAAGCACTGTTAAAAACATCATCACGCGAGTACAAAAAGGTGGAGATTTAACACTTCTCGAATTCAACGAAAAATTCGACAAAGCAAAACTAGATACACTTGCTGTTACCGAAGAAGAAATAAAAGAAGCTTCTGAACAGATTTCTGATGAACTAAAGGCAGCGATAGAGACTGCAGCCTCAAATATCAGAAAGTTTCATGAAAGCCAGAAAAGAGCCGAGCAGCCTCTTGAAACTTCTGTGGGAGTAAAATGCTGGAGAAAAGCCGTAGCCATCGAGAAAGTAGGTATTTATATCCCAGGCGGAACGGCACCTTTATTTTCAACGGTATTGATGTTAGGCATTCCTGCTACAATAGCTGGCAGTAAAGAAATAGTGCTTTGCACTCCACCTTCGGCTGATGGAACAGTGGCACCGGCTATTCTATTCACAGCGGCACTTGTTGGAGTAAGCAAAATATTCAAAGTTGGGGGTGCACAGGCAGTAGCCGCTATGGCTTATGGCACTGAAAGCATTCCGCAGGTAGACAAAATATTTGGACCTGGCAATCAATATGTTACCGCAGCAAAACAAATGGTAAGTATGGACGGGGTAGCCATAGACATGCCAGCAGGACCATCAGAACTGGCTGTAATAGCTGACAGCAGCTGCGAGCCTGAGTTTGTTGCCTCCGACTTATTATCTCAAGCAGAGCATGGCAAAGACAGTCAGGTGGTACTTATCTCTCCAGATGAAAACACCATAGATAACATCATAAAAGCTATTGAAGATCAGTTAGAAGATTTACCTAGAAACGAAATTGCTAAAGAGAGCCTAAAAAATAGTAAGTTCATATTGGTAAAGGACATTGAAGAAGCTATGGCCGTGAGCAATGCTTACGCTCCTGAGCACCTCATCTTGGCCACCAATGATGCTCCACAGCTTGCTGAAAAAGTAGTAAATGCAGGTTCTGTTTTTATTGGCAATTATAGTCCGGAATCTGCCGGAGACTATGCTTCAGGAACCAACCATACTTTACCTACTAATGGAGCAGCCAGAGCATACAGCGGTGTATCCTTAGACAGCTTCATGAAACAAATTACTTTCCAGCAGGTATCTGAGGAAGGCATTAAAAATCTTGGACCAGCCATAGAAGCCATGGCAGAAGCAGAATTACTTCAGGCTCACAAAAATGCTGTTACCTTAAGGTTAAAAAAACTAGGCGCTTAATTCTATGAACATACAAAATTTAGTTCGAAGCAATATTCAGGCTCTTCTCCCCTATTCATCTGCCAGAGATGAATTTACCGGCAATGGTGAGGTATTCCTAGATGCCAACGAAAACCCCTTTGAGACCGAGGTAAACCGGTACCCGGATCCTTATCAGCGGGCTATCAAGGAAAAGCTAGCTCCTATAAAAGGTATTTTACCCAATCAAATATTCTTGGGGAATGGAAGTGATGAAGCCATTGATCTGATCATAAGAATTTTCTGCGAACCTGGCTTAGATAAAATCATTATCTCTGATCCTAGTTATGGCATGTATCAGGTGTCAGCTGGCATTAACAATGTGGGGGTAATTAAAGTACAACTGAGTGATCAATTTGAATTCTCAGCCGGTGAGATGCTAAAGGCTGTAGACTCAGAGACTAAAGTAGCATTTATTTGCTCTCCAAATAATCCCTCAGGAAACGCACTCAATATTAGTGAAATTGAAAAATTCATCAGCGATTTTCAGGGAATCGTGGTTGTAGATGAGGCTTACATTGATTTTTCACGCTCTACCAGTTTCATCCAAAAATTAGAGGCTTATCCTAATCTCATTGTCATGCAAACATTTTCCAAAGCTTGGGGCATGGCTGGCCTAAGGTTAGGAATGGCTTTCGCTTCAGAAGAAATTATAAGCTTGTTCAATAAAGTAAAGCCTCCGTACAACATCAACACACTTACTCAAAAAGCTGCCTTAGAGGCTTTGAATAATGAGGACAAGGTAAAGCAAGAAATACAAATAATCTTGGAACAACGAGCTTGGCTACAAGAGCAACTCAGTTCTCTTTCAATAACTGAACTCATATTTCCATCCGATAGCAATTTCCTGCTGGTTAAATTTCAAAATGCCAAAGGACTGTTTGACTACCTGATTGAAAAAGAGATCATAGTTAGAGACCGCAGAAAAGTGCGCTTTGGAGACAATTGTCTGAGAATTACCGTTGGTACAGCCGAAGAAAACAAAAAACTAATCACCGCCATTAAAGATTACATGTTATGAAGAAAGCCTTGTTTATAGATAGAGATGGAACCCTCATTCTTGAACCAGAAGATGAGCAAATTGACAGCCTTGAAAAACTGGAATACTACCCTGGCGTTTTCACTTGGCTAGGTAAAATCTGTCGTGAAATGGACTATGAGCTGGTGATGGTGACTAACCAGGATGGCTTGGGAACTCATACTTTTCCTGAAGACACTTTCTGGCCGGCACATAACCGCATGCTTGAAACCCTGAAAAATGAAGGGATAGTGTTCAAAGATATTATCATAGACCGAACCAGGCCAGAGGATAACCAGCCCACAAGGAAACCAGGAACAGCTTTGCTTGGCAAATACACTGGCGGTGGGTATGATTTAGAAAAATCTTTCACCATTGGCGATAGAATTACAGATGTAGTATTAGCCAAAAACCTGGGTGCTCAAGGAATTTTCATCAATAATGGCAGCCTGCAACATCAAATAAAAGAGTTTGATGTAGAAGCTAATTGCGCACTAGTAACTACCAGCTGGCAAGCTATTTACGAATTATTGCAAGAAAAGCCCCGACAGGCCAGCATCACCCGTACCACCAAAGAAACTGATATTGCTATTACCGTAAACCTGGATGGAAGCGGCAGAAGTGAGATAAGCACTGGCATCGACTTCTTTGATCATATGCTAGAGCAAATAGCTAAACATGGCCTTGTGGATCTGAACATAAAAGTAAATGGCGATTTGAATGTAGATGAACATCATACCATTGAAGACACAGCCATTGCACTTGGAGAAGCATTCATTCAGGCACTAGGTAGCAAAAAAGGCATTGAACGCTATGGCTTTTGCTTACCCATGGACGATGTTTTAGCACAAGTGGCCATCGACTTTGGAGGCAGAAACTGGATCGTTTGGGAGGCTGAATTTAATCGGGAAATGGTTGGAAAAATGCCTACAGAAATGTTCTACCACTTCTTCAAATCCTTTTCTGATGCCGCCAAGTGTAACCTTAACATAAAAGTAGAGGGTGATAATGAGCATCATAAAATTGAAGGCATTTTTAAAGCATTTGCCAAAGCCATAAAAATGGCAGTAAAGAAAGACAAAGACAATTTTCAACTTCCGAGCACCAAAGGTGTTTTGTAAATGATAAAATCATGCAAATAGCCATAATAAAATATAACGCAGGAAACACACAATCAGTCATCTATGCACTGGAAAGGCTGGGCATTACTCCTATTCTCACCAATGATTTTGATGAGATTCGCTCTGCCGACAAGGTGATTTTCCCTGGTGTAGGGGAAGCCAGCTCTACTATGAAGCACCTTCAGGAAATGAAGTTAGATGAGCTAATACCTTCCCTAAAGCAACCCGTTTTGGGCATATGCCTGGGCATGCAGCTCATGTGCCGTCACTCCGAGGAAAATGATGTAGACTGCCTTAAAATATTTGATTGTGAGGTGAAAAAATTCCCCACAAACCAGGGAGAAAAAGTACCTCACATGGGCTGGAATACACTTTACAATACTTCTCACCCATGGATTGATAATGACGTAGCGGATAAGCATGTATATTTTGTACACAGTTATTATGTACCTGTAGTGAATGAAACCGTAGCCACTTGCGACTACATTCTACCATTTAGTGCGGCACTACAAAAGGATAATTTTTATGCCACACAGTTTCACCCTGAAAAATCAGCGGTACAAGGGGCTAAAATTATAGAAGATTTTATAAAGTTATAAACTGGTATAGTCGTTTGTAAGAATGCAAACGAGGGCTTTAATGCCTTAAAACAAAAATAAAACATGAAAATAATACCTGCGATAGATATCATTGATGGCAAGTGCGTACGACTAACACAAGGCGACTATGATCAAAAGAAAATATACAATGAAGACCCCTTAGAAGTGGCTAAATCCTTTGAGGGAGAAAACCTTAAATACCTTCATTTGGTAGACCTTGATGGCGCCAAAGCAGGAAAGGTAATCAACTTAAAAGTATTAGAAAAGATAGCTTCAAACACCTCTCTGGAAATAGATTTTGGTGGCGGTATTAAGTCTGATGATGACATTGAGAACGTATTTAATAGCGGTGCATCTAAAGTGACATGCGGGAGTATTGCGGTAAAAAACCCCAATAAGGTCTCAGAATGGTTGGAGAAATACGGCCCTAACAAGCTTATTTTAGGTGCAGATGTTAAAGACAAGATGATATCTGTGAGCGGTTGGACTGAACAGACTACTCTTTCCATAGAAGATCTGCTTCATAAATACCTTGATGACGGACTGCAAGAGGTAATATGCACAGATATAGCCACAGATGGCATGCTGACAGGTCCAAACATTGCCTTATATCGAGAGCTCATTAATATTTTTCCAAGCATAAAACTCATAGCCAGTGGTGGTGTTAGTGGCATGAACGATCTGCACGAATTAAGAGAAGCAGGATGTGAAGGAGCAATTTTAGGAAAGGCGATTTATGAAGGAAAAGTTACTTTGAGAGAATTAAACGAATTTCAAAATGCTTAAAAAGAGAATTATTCCCTGTCTGGATATCAAAAACGGACGCACAGTAAAAGGCGTTAACTTTGTAAATATCAGAGATGCCGGAGACCCTGTAGAGCTGGGAGCACTTTATGCTGAACAGGGCGCTGATGAATTGGTTTTCCTGGATATAACAGCTACGAATGAAGGCAGGAAGACGTTTAAAGAACTGGTAAAAGACATCGCCAAACACTTGAATATTCCTTTTACAGTAGGTGGTGGCATTAGCCATGTAGAAGATGTAGCCCCCCTACTCTATGCTGGGGCAGATAAAGTATCCATTAACTCTAGTGCGGTAAAAAGGCCCGAGTTAATTGACGAATTAGTGGCAGAGTTTGGCAGCCAGTGCATAGTGGCTGCTCTGGATGCACGCTTTGTTGATGGCAAATGGATTATTCATACTCATGGAGGCTCCAAACCCACTGAAAAAGAACTATTCTCGTGGGCCAAAGAAGTAGAAGCCCGTGGCGCAGGAGAAATACTATTCACCAGCATGGATCATGACGGCACCAAAAAGGGATTTGCCAATGAAGCTCTGAGCAAGATGGCCAGTGAGGTGAGTATTCCTATCATTGCTTCTGGAGGCGCAGGTAATATGCCTCATTTTAAAGATGTGTTTGAAAATGGAAAAGCTGATGCCGCATTGGCAGCAAGCATTTTTCATTTTAAAGAAATAGGAATACAAGAATTAAAAAGTTACTTAAGAGAAAATAATATAGCGGTAAGATAAATGGACAATCTACAACCAGACTTTGAAAAACAAAACGGGCTAATACCCGCAGTAATACAAGATTTTTATACTAAAAAAGTGCTTATGTTGGGGTTCATGAATAACGAAGCCTTTCAGAAGACACAAACAGAAAACAGAGTAACCTTCTTTAGTAGAACCAAAAACAGGCTATGGACTAAAGGCGAGACTAGCGGTAATTTTTTGGAGGTAAAATCCATGGAGTTAGATTGTGATAATGATACGGTGTTAATTCAGGCTGTTCCCGTTGGCCCTGTTTGTCATACCGGCACTGACACTTGTTTTGGAGAAAAAACAAACACTTCCACTGACCTGGGATTTCTTGAGGATACTATTCAAGAGAGAAAGAATAATCCGAAAGAAGGCTCTTATACTAACTCACTACTGAACAGAGGCATAAACAAAGTAGCTCAGAAAGTAGGTGAAGAAGCGGTAGAGCTTGTGATAGAGGCAAAAGATAATGATCGAAACCTATTCCTAAATGAAGCGGCAGACCTTATGTACCATTATTTAGTACTCTTAGCAGCCAAAGATTTTACATTAAACGATGTTATTGAAGTACTGAAAGAAAGACATAGCTAATACCCCTTGAATCATAATGTCAGGAGGATTACAACATTTTGGTTATAATAAGCCTATCCTTACATTAAAGAGATTTCAATGGCTAAAGAGACAATAATCGGTGGGTATCCTTTCATTTCCTATGAAAAAGAAACGTATGAAGAGAAAGAGGTACTGGTAAAAAGTAAACTATTTTATAAATGGCTAAATAAGCGAAGAACTGTTAGAGAATTCTCTGACCGGCCTATTCCAAAGGAGGTAATGGAAAACATTATTCTTAGCGCCTCCACCGCACCGTCTGGAGCCCATAAGCAGCCGTGGACCTTCTGTGTGGTGGGTAATTCTAATTTGAAAAAACAAATTAGGATGGCCGCTGAAAAAGAAGAAAAGGAAAGCTATGAAAACCGCATGAGTAAAGAATGGCTGCAAGACCTAAAACCATTGCAAACTAGCTGGGAAAAATCATTTTTAGAAATAGCTCCGTACCTGATTGTTGTTTTTAAAAAAGTTTATGATTTAACAGAAGATGGCTCAAAAAAGACCAATTACTATGTTAATGAATCAGTGGGTTTAGCATGTGGTTTTCTATTGGCAGCTATTCATAACGCAGGCCTGGTAGCACTTACCCATACCCCCAGCCCCATGAACTTCCTTGCCCACTTGCTACAAAGGCCTTCAAACGAACGTCCATTTTTATTAATTCCTATTGGCTACCCATGTTCCGAGACTTTTGTACCAGACATACACAGAAAGAAGATTGAAGAAGTGAGCGTTTTTTATGATTGATGCTCGAGCTTGAATTTTAATGCTTGCAACAATCTTCCTTCAAAATCACCAATAATACTTCTCGCCCAAAAACTGGCGTACCAGTTCATTTTGGATTTTATTAAGTATTGAATCAATTTTTACAATGGTAAATCAATATCATTTAACGTTAACTATCGAAGATTAAACACCTATAATGCCTTTCAAATAATACTTAATTGACGGACAAAATAGTTTACTTATATTAAGCCTTATTAAAAGTTCACAATCTATGAAACCAACTCCACTTTACTGTTTTGTATTTCTAATTCTTGTGATTACAGCCTGTAATTCAAAAAAAGAAGTAGACAAAGAAGCTCAAGACAGACCTGAAATCTCTCAAATTTATGAAGACTACTATCAGGAAAGGTTAAAGTTTTATCCCTTGGAAGCTACCTCTGCCGGAGATAGCAGGTATAACGACACTCTACCTAACAACATCTCACAGGCGTATTTATCTCAGCTAAAAGATTTTTACTCCAGCTATCAGGATAAATTAAAAGCTTATAGTGAGGACTCCTTGTCGGACATGGACCGTCTAAGCTATGATATTCTAAACTGGGAATGTAATATCAATCTAGAAGGCCTTAAGTATCCTACTGAACTTACTCCGTTAGACCAGTTTTGGAGCATGCACATTATGATTGGGCAGTATGCCAGCGGAGCATCGGCCCAACCGTTCAAAACCGAAGAAGATTATGATAATTGGCTGAAAAGGATAGAAGACTTCACCGTATGGTGTGATACAGCCATAGTAAATATGAAAAAAGGGATGAAAACCGGCTGGGTACTACCCGCAGCTCTGACCCAAAAAGTAATTCCACAAATGGCTGATCTTGACCATGGGCCTACTGAGAGTCACCTTTTCTATTCCCCTGCAAAGAACTTTCCGGAAAGCTTCAATGATGAAACCAAAGACAATTTAGCCGAGAAATATAAGTCAATGGTAGAAAATGAAATCATCCCTACCTTCAAAAAGCTGCATGAGTTTTTAGAAAATGAATACCTCCCTGCTAGTAGAACTACAGCAGGAGCTTCCGGCCTGCCAAATGGAAATGAATACTACAGCTACCGAATAAAACAATACACTACAACCACTCTTAGCGCTGACTCCATTTTTAATTTGGGTATGAGCGAAGTAAAGAGAATATCCGGAGAGATGGAAAAAATAAAAGAGGAAGTAGGTTTTAAAGGGGATCTAAAAGCGTTTTTCGACCATGTGCGATCAAACAAAGATCTTATGCCCTATGACACCGCCTCTCAGGTGATAGCGCATTTCAATGACATTTATACTACTATGAAGCCTCATCTTAAGGATCTTTTTGATCTGGTACCTAAAACTCCATTTGAAGTAAGAAGAACAGAGGCCTTTAGAGAAGCTTCTGCCAGCGCTGAATATAATCAAGGCTCCTTAGATGGTACTCGTCCGGGGATTTTCTATGTGCCTGTGCCAGATGCTGCCACCTATAATGTATTCTCTGACGAATCATTATTCCTACATGAAGCTATTCCAGGACATCACTATCAGATTTGCTTACAACAGGAAAACACAGCCCTTCCTGAATTCAGAAAAACACTTTGGTACAGCGCATACGGTGAAGGCTGGGCTCTTTATAGCGAATCTTTAGGAAAGGAACTTGGGCTTTACAAAGATCCCTACCAGCACTTTGGTATGCTAAGCGCAGAAATGCACAGAGCCATTCGCCTGGTTGTAGATGCAGGCATGCACTCCAAAGGCTGGAGCCGAGAAAAGGCTATTCAATTTTCATTGGATAATGAAGCTGAATCAGAAGCAAGCATAACTTCGGAAATTGAAAGATACATGGCTATGCCCGGACAGGCTCTATCTTATAAAATGGGCCAGCTTACTATATGGGAACTTAGAGATAAGGCACACGCAACATTGGGCGATAAATTTGATGTGAAAGCATTCCATAAGAAAGTGCTAGAGTCTGGCTGCCTTCCACTAGCTTTGCTTGAAAAGAAAATCAACCGCTGGATTGACACTGAAAATAATAAGTAAAAAATTAACAGCGTTCTTAAATTGAGGGAGAAATCCCTCTTAAACTACTTTTTATGAAAAATAGCATTTTTAAGACTGGAACACATTCCTCTTCTACTCACTTGTGGCTACTGGTGCTACGTATCACCATTGGCACACTTATGCTTACACATGGCCTACCTAAACTTCAAACATTACTAAGTGGTGGAGAAATACAATTTTTTGATTGGATGGGATTAGGCGCAACCACTTCACTGGTGTTAGCAGTATTTGCAGAAGTTATTTGCTCTATACTTATAATCTTAGGGCTTGGTACTAGGCTAGCTGTCATCCCGTTAATAATCACTATGCTTGTTGCAATATTCATCATTCATGCTAATGACGCATTTGGAAAACAAGAATTCCCACTACTTTATGCACTAATTTACTTCAACTTGCTTATTCTTGGTAGCGGAAAGTTTTCAATAGATAAGATAATTGAAAAAAGGTAATACTTTATAAATAGTGGAATTTAGCTAAATTTGCGATCCAATATTGTATTCATAGATATCAAAAAAACATAAATAATTATGGGAAGAGCTTTCGAATACCGAAGAGCGGCCAAAGAAAAGCGCTGGGACAAAATGTCCAAATTATTTCCAAAATTAGCCAAAGCAATTACCGTAGCGGCAAAAGAGGGTGGTACTGATCCTGAGATGAATGCCAAGTTAAGAACGGCTATCCAAAATGCTAAGGCGGAGAACATGCCTAAAGACAACATCGAAGCTGCTATTAAAAGAGCAGACGGAAAGGATGCTGACGAGTATGTAGAAGTAAACTATGAAGGGAAGGGCCCTCATGGCGTTTTGGTTTTTGTGGAATGTGCTACAGACAATACTACCAGAACTGTTGCTAACGTAAAATCTTACTTCAACAAAGCAGGCGGGGGACTAGTACCTACTGGTTCGTTAGAGTTTATGTTCAACAGAAATGCCGTTTTTGAATTTGAAAAAACTGAAGGCATGGATGTAGAAGAGCTAGAACTAGAGTTAATAGACGCTGGCATGGAGGAAATAGAAGAAAAAGACGATAAGGTTTTTGTATACGGAGATTATACCAACTTCGGCACTATTTCTAAAGCTTTGGAAGATTTAAATATCGAAGTTTCGAAAGCTACGCTCGAGCGTTTTCCAACTACTCCTGTAGAATTTACAGAAGAGCAAATGGAAGAAATTGAGAAAATGCTTGATAAAATAGAAGACGATGACGATGTTCAAGCTGTATTCACCAATATTGGCTAATTAATAATATCAACAAATGTCTGAGAGCAGCAAAATAGCAAAACGTTTATCAGCAATAAGAATTATACATTGGGGTATTTCGGTACCCCTACTTTTCTTTTCACTGGTAGTATTGATGTTGAATAACAATAAAAACAGCATAGCCCCCGGTGAACCTATAGACTACATGCTTTATTTGCCTTTTATAATTACCCTGCTGGCTTTGCCAATTAGTAAAATACTATTTAGGCAAATGACCAAAAGTGCCAGCGGCTCTTTAGAAAATAAGCTTAAAAAATACTTTATAGCTGTAGTAGTTAGGAATGTCTGTTATGAAATCCCAGGCATGATTAGCTGTGCAGTGGCGTTAATTTTAGGCATTAACATTATTTTAGCTATTATTCCGGTGGTTGCACTTTTACTTTACGCACATAGGCCTTCTGCCACTAAAATAACAGAAGATTTACTATTGAGTAGAGAAGAAGAAGATATGATTAGAAATTCAAAATAAAATATCTTCATAACAACCATTAGCATGTATCCTTGCAGAAAGGTGCCCTTTTAAAGCCTCTGGCTTAAACAATGATTTCCCCATTAGCATCCTCACGCACTCCTGAATACCTTCGGTGATCGATGGATGAGGATGAACACATTCAGCCAGCTCCTCCACACCCTTATCCATACTTATCAGCAACGCTACAGCTTGAATAGCACTTGATGCCTGATTACCCACTACTCGCATACCTAGTATTTTCATGTCAGCATCGTTAGTAACCAGTAGCTTAATAAACCCTTGTGTATTTCTTTTAGCTATCGCTCTTGGTATGCACTGATAATCTAAAGTAACCACTTTATAGTCTATAGACTTTCGTCTGGCCTGATTTTCATTAAAACCTACTCCTGCTACCTCCGGATTGAGAAACATGATAGTTGAAATATTTTCATAAATCAACTTTCTGGAAGGTTTCCCAAAAATTTTCTCCACCGCATATCGCCCTTCAAGCTCACCTACATTAACCAAAGCAATATCTGCGGTTACATCTCCTACAGCATAAATATTAGAAACACTAGTCTGTGTATCATCATCTTCTATACCTCTTCCATTGTGTTTTATGTTTACATTAGGAGTCCACAAATTTTTATAATTAGCCTCCCTACCCACCGAAACCAAAGCCTTCTCAACATTAAACACCTCTTTAGATCCGTCAGTATATTCTAGTTCGTACTCCACCCTACCTCTAACCACTTCAATTCTTATCAACTGAGAGCTCCTATGAATATGAATACCATTATTCTCCATATTCCTTTCAATCACCTGCACCACGTCATGATCTTCAAAAGGAAGTATTCTGTCACCTTTATCTATTAGGTGTACTTTGGTTTTTCCAAAACCTGAAAATATAGTGGCGTACTCACAGCCTATAACCCCAGCACCTACAATAACCATACTTTCAGGAAAGTGCTCTAATTTTTCTATTCCATCACTAGTAAGAATATGTTCCTCATCTACAGGTATATCAGGTAATTTTCTGGGCTTACTACCAGTAGCCAAAATAATGTAATCACCCCAAACTACCTCTAGCTCTCCATTATCCTTAAAAATCTCCACCTCATTCTCACTGAGCAGTTGAGCCTTCCCTTGTTCATAAGAAAGTAAATCAGCAAAATAAGTACTATTTAAAAGATTCATATGATCAAAAAGCATACTCTTACGCTCTTCCACCGCATTTACTACCTCTCTCCTAATATCCTGAAAATCTATTTCTGGAATATCCATATTAAATTTCCTAAGGTTACTATGAAATTTGCGCATATCTCTAGCTATCTCCCACCATGTTTTAGAAGACAAAGCTCCGTTAGTAACTCCAGCCCCACCTATAGCACTTTTTTCAATTAGTAAAACCTTTTTCTTAAAATCTATTGCTCTCATGGCAGCAGCATAACCAGAAGGCCCCGCCCCAATAACCACCAAATCATATTTTCTCATACTAAGCCAAATTACTTATAGTTAAATATACGAATCCCCTTCAATTATAATAAACCTTATAAGAGAGAGTTACATATTAACACCCCATAATAAATATCGTTTTGTCCAACCCATAATTATTCAACTACAAATAGCTATTTATTTATTAAAAAAATACTAATTCACACCTCAAAGTATAGATAGATTAAGTTAAATAAAAATATATTATCAAGATAAGCAGTTTTATTTCCACAAAACTCCTAATTATCAAGGTTTTATATATTATTATAATATTTTTTATAATAAGTATAAATTTATTTATTTTTTTAATTGATTAATTGAATTTTAATAATTAATATTAACCTATCATTAACTTTTAAAAAACAAATCAAATGAAAACTACAGTAAGTAACACTCCAAAGACAGACGTAAGAAAAGAAACTTTAATCAACGCTCTAATCAAGCAAAATAAAGTGAGCTTACATACGAATTGCCACATCAATGACTGCGTAGGCAGCTAATAAACCATTATCTAACTTAAGATATTTAAAAAGATGAACGATTCATTAATTGAAAATGTAGAACGAGCATTGGACTGTGACGAAGAACACTTGGTTATTGAGGGTTTCATGAAACGTTATAATGTTTCTAAAGAAGAAGCAAAAGAAATTTTTTACGAAACTAAGAAATGGTTATGGCTTGCAGCAAAGTCAAGTAATGATGAAAACTTTCACTTGTTTATAGACCAACCATTGAAAGTGATTGATGAAATGTGGCATACATTCATTCTATACACAAAGATTTATTACAACTTTTGCATTCGTCACTTCAACAGGTTTATTCATCACTCTCCCACCACTAATGAGGAGATATCACAAATTGAGAATAGAATGAAATCTGATAAGAAAAATTTAATAAGGGAAAAGGAAGCAACCCTAAAAAAGCAATATTCTTTAATTTACGATCACCTAGGTGAAGAAACCTTAATAAAGTGGTATCAAACTTACCCTATTAAATATTCTAATAAAAATTTACAAATAATCAGGAAACAGTGACAGGAGGCATTATACACTAATTTTTTTTATCAAAAAGTTACATTATATTTAGCATTCTTCAATGAATGCTAAATATTTTATAATTCTACCACACCTGAGATTAATTACCTTGGTAATGACCAAAAGGTTAGCTCCATTAATTGCAATTTTTTTCATTAACATTCCTGTTTTTTCACAAACTGAGTACCTCTCAAACTTTTTCTTAACAAAAGATTATAATGCATCTCCCTCTAATTGGTCAATTATTCAATCTCAAGCTGGAAAAATATACGTTGCTAATTATGAGGGACTTCTTTCTTTAACAGGAAATAGGTGGCAATACTATACATCAAATAAAAATGACATATGCTTTTCTGCTGCCATAAATAATGAAACTATTTTCATTGGATCTAAAGATGATTTTGGCTACATGAAAGTAGATTCCACAGGTAATCTCTCTTTTAAATCTCTAAAACCTAATTCACTAAAAGACATTGACCTAGGGGCATTTTTCAAAACTTATAATCTCGGCAACACCATATACTTTTACTCTCCAAAAGTCATCATCAAATACAGTAACAACACTGTTACCCCATGGTTTTCTAACGAAAATCCATACAAGTTTTTATTTGAGGGAAAAAACTCACTTTTCACCACTAAGCAAAACGAAGGTATATTTCAAATTAAAGATGATACATTAAAATTGCTACCTAAGACTAAAGTTCTTGCAGATGAAAAAATAACTTGGATTAAGCAGGAAGCAGCAAATCAATTATTAATAGGAACAGTAAAGAACTCGATATACAGATATAGTAACTCCAAAACAACGCTCATAAAATCCTCATTTCCAGACAAAAAAACCTTAATCAACTCTGTGCATTATTTACCTAAACAGATCGATGGTCAAATACTAGTATCCAGTTTAGGCAATGGCATTTATTTTTCGGACAACAACTTTAAAATTCTTAGTCAATTTAAAAAAAACAAAGGCCTACCTAGTAATATGGTTAAAGATGTTTTAATTGATAAGATGAACAATCTATGGGTTGCCACCCAAGATGGCATCTCATTTACTGAATTATCTTCTCCAATAAAATTACACAGCAAAATCTTTAATGCAACATCCACTATACTTACTTTGAGAAAATTAGATGAGTCACTATATATAGGCACATCCGAAGGCCTTTTTAGCTACAACAACAGATCCATTCATCCTGTCGATTCTCTAAAAACAACTGTATGGTCTCTCTGCACTTATAAAGAACAACTGATAGTGGGCTCTGGTATTGGCCTCTTTACTATTGACAAAAAAGATAAGCTAAAAGAGATTGGAGACTATGTAGGAGTCAGTTTTGTTAATTGCAAAGACAATATTATGGCTGTTGGACACAACAAAGGCATTAGTCTATTGCAGGTAGACAATGAGTTTAACATCATTACTGAAAAGTTCATCCCTTTAGCCTCTCCTCATTTTACCTCCATAGAATTCAAATATGATGAAATTTGGGTAAGCATTAAATTTGACGGACTATACAAGATCACAGACCTAAAAACTGAAACTCCCAAAATTAGAAAATATGATCAAAGATCTAATTTACCAGATGTAAATGACATCAAGATACTTAACCTTTCTAACAAGCTATTATTTGCTTGCTCGAGAGGTTTCTTTAGTTATGATGAAACCAAAAATTCGTTTTTTAAAGACACCTTACTATTAAAAGAAGACCTAGACATAAAAAACGCAAGAATTGACAAGAATAATAACATATTCATTTCTGCTATAGGTGCAAATAGGGAGTATGAAATAATTGAATTTAAAAAAGAAGGAGCAAAATACACCAAAATCAAGACGCCATTCAATAGACTTCCTCCTACTACCTATAATGTAATTTACCCTCATGAAGACCTAATATGGTTTAGCAGCAACGATGCCTTGTTTAGTTTTGACTTGGATATAAAAAAGGATTATAATATACCCTTTAATTCTTTCATCAACCAAGTAAACAGCGGTGATTCAACTATATTTAATGGATACTACTATGACAATACTGACACTTCTTCTTTAGCTAGAATAACCTTCAACCAAACAGATAACTTCATCCCTGAGCTAACCTACAGCAATAATAATATAAGCTTTGAATTCAGTGCTGCATTTTACGAAGAACCTCAAAGAACAACTTATAGTTATTTCCTTGAAAATAATGATGAAAAGTGGTCGCAATGGAGCATTGAACAGAAAAAGGAATACAACAACCTATCACCAGGAAGTTACACCTTTAGAGTAAAAGCAAAAAACATATACGGTACCGAAAGCAAAGCAGCTATCTATAAGTTTAAAATCACACCACCATGGTACCGCACTATATGGGCTTACATTGGTTTCATTATACTTATAAGTGCTCTTCTATGGATGATTGTGCTCGCCTACACCTTTAGAGTTAGGGCCCAAAGACGAAGATTAAAACTTATAGTAGCAGACAGGACATACGAAGTACTGAATCAGAAAAAGGAAATAGAACAACAAAAAAACCTATTACAACACCAGTTTGAACAAATAAAACACCAAAGAGATGATATACAGGGCAAAAACCTAGCTTTAAACAAAGCTCAAAAAGAGACCTTAAAGGCCAATATGGCTCTACAAGAACTGAATAACCATTTAGAAAAAGAGGTGGAAATAAGGACTGAAAAAATCAAAACCACCCTAGATGAGCTTCAAAATACATATCAAGAGCTCGATCATTTCATTTATAGAGCGTCTCATGATTTAAAAGGCCCCCTTACCAGAATAAGTGGGCTTAGTGCATTAGCAAAGCTTGAATTACCCGATGCTCAAAGCAAAAAGTACATAGACCTGATTGATGTTACGGCCAATCATATGAATTCGCTGTTAATGAAGCTCACTCAAGTTCATGATCTTATGAATGAAGATGTAAAATTGGAACTTATAGAATTCGCTCCATTTTTAAGTAGCATCAGAGACCAGATAAAACATTTAGAAGAAGGAGCTATTATAAAATATAGCTTCGATATTCAAGACAACCTCACCTTTAAATCAGACGCTTACCGACTAGGAGTGGCAGTATTAAATATTTTAGAAAATGCCATCTGGTTCAGGAGGCCGAGTCAGGAAGTTCATTACATCTCTGTAACCGTAGAAAAGAACCAAAAATCTTTATCCATTAAAATTAAAGATACTGGACAAGGCATAGAGCCTGAATATATGACTAAGATTTATCATATGTTTTTCAAAGCATCTGACAACTCAAAAGGAAGTGGGCTAGGCTTATATTTAACTCAACTTGCGCTACAACCAATAGGAGGTAAAATAGCAGCAAAAAGCATAGTAAATAAGTTCACCGAATTCATAATAACAATTCCTTTAGAAAGCAAGGAGTTGGAAACTAGTTAATCCCATCAATGATAGGCCTAATTCGGTTTGCATTGGCCATGAAATCATCAACAGCCTCATCATCCGATTCTTCCAAGGCATTTTTAAACGCATTTAATTCATCAATATAGGCACCTAACGCTTGTAAAACATTCTTCTTGTTTTGGTTAAAAATAGGCCCCCACATGGCTGGAGAGCTTTTGGCTAAACGTACCGTAGAAGCAAACCCAGAACCTGCCATTGCAAAAATCCTCGCCTCATCCTCTTCCTTCTTTAACACAGTAGTACTCAAGGCAAATGAAGACACATGACTCAAATGACTGACGTACGCAATATGAAGATCATGGTCTTTAGGTGACATCTCAACTACGTTCATCGCTAAATTTTTACACAATTCATGAAATAACTGTAACTGCTCATCTCCTGACATCTCTTGCTGACATAGGATCATGATTTTGTCTTCAAATAATGTAGCAAAAGCTGCATCAGGTCCAGAATATTCAGTACCTGCCATTGGGTGAGCAGAAACATAATTCCCCCTCTTAGGATGATCTACAACTGCATTACAAATAGATTCTTTTGTAGACCCAAAATCAACAATTAATTGACCGTCAATTGACTGATCGAGCACCTCCTTCAATACTACCTCTACCACATTAACAGGCACCGCAAGCAATACTACATCAGCCACCTCCACCGCCTCCGCCAATTTGAGAGAACGATCTATAATATTTAATTCCTTAGCCCTTATAAGGTTTTGCTCATTTTTATCTACACCAATCACCTCAACATCCAACCGCCTTCTTTTTATACCTAAAGCGAAAGAACCGCCAATTAAGCCTACTCCTACTAATGCTATTTTCATTATAATCTACTTAATGCTTTATCATACATTGAAACATCACTACAAAGAGAAATACGCACATAACTTTTCCCCTTATCTCCGAATATAAAGCCTGGAGTTATAAAAATGTGCTTTTCGTGAAGCAAAGATTCCACTAACGTTTCTGCATCCATACCATCAGGCACTTTAGCCCATATGAACATGCCTTGTTGTGAAGAATCATAAACACACTTTAGCTTATCCATTATTTGAAGCACCTTACCCCTCCTACTCTTGTACACCTCATTAATAGCTCTATACCAATCATCACCTAAACTCAACGCTTCAACTGCAGCAAGCATAAGTGGTTTAAACATTCCTGAATCAACATTACTTTTAATCCGCAAAATATTTTGAATATAGTCACTTGCTCCTGCTACCCAACCCATTCTCCATCCTGCCATATTAAAAGATTTACTCATTGAACTCAATTCAATAGCTACATCTTTAGCTCCTTCCACACTAAATATACTTTGAGGTTTTGCAGAAGGTAAAATCAGGCTGTATGGATTATCATGGCACAATAACACCCTATTATTCGTGGCCAAACGAACAAAGCGCTCTAAAACACCTTTAGCTGCAGGCTGCCCCGTAGGCATATGCGGATAATTAAGCCACAGTAACTTTACTTTACTATAATCAAGATTCTCTAAAAACTCCCAATCAGGCTCCCATGCCTCATTTTCCTTCAAGGGGAATCTTATAACTTCAGCCCCGCACATTTCTGCCACCGCGCCATAAGCAGGGTAACAAAGTTCAGGCACCAAAACTTGATCTCCTGGATTAAGAAAAGCCAAAGAAATGTGCGTAATCCCCTCCTTAGAGCCTATCAAAGGCAATATTTCACTTTCTGAGTTTAATTGCACTTCATAGGTCCGATTCATCCACCTAGACATAGCCTCTTTCAGCTCAGGTATACCAGCATATGACTGATAACCGTGGTTTTGAGGCTGTCTGATTGCTTCACATGCAGATTCAATTACACTATCAGCGGGAGGAAGATCAGGACTACCTATAGCTAGGTTTAACACATCCTTACCTTCCTTTTGCATTTGCCTCACTTGAGCCAATTTCTTTGAAAAATAATATTCTTTGACCTGTCCTAGGCGGTCTGCAGGAGATATAATCATTTTTTTATAGCTTCTAGTTTTTTAGCTAACAACTCCTTCACTTCGTCAAGCGAGTTGTAAAGTTGCTCGTAAGATTCAATGATAAAGTATTTTTCCTGAAAAGCATCCTTTCTGTAAGGAGTATCCAATATTTTATCTACATTATATTCAAAGTGCTCTGGTTCGTTACTGATAGAAAATTTTGTTTCTCCGGCAGAGCTTAAAATACCCGCACCATAAATTCTTAATTCTCCATTTTCTCTAATCAACCCAAACTCCACTGTAAACCAGTAAATTCTACTCAGTAATTCAATAGCTTCTGCATCTCCAGCGTACCCTCTTCCTATCTTACTCAGCTCCTCTAAGAAGTTCACAAACGCTTGATTAGCCAATAAGGGCACATGCGCAAAAACATCATGAAACATATCTGGCTCCTCTAAATAGTCAAGCTCTTCCATCTTTCTCAACCATGTAGTAGCCGGAAACTTCCTATTAGACATCAAGTCAAAAAACAACTTATCATCAACAATACCTTCTACCGCTACTAATTCCCAGTCCGTTTCCTGTTTTAAAATCGCATTAGTTTCTTCGAAATTAGGAATTTGCTCACTAGTAAAGTTGATCTTATCTAACCCCACCATAAACTCCTTAGTAGCAGCTTTTGGTAAGTTTACAATTTGCCTGTCATAAAGAATCTGCCATACTTTCTGATCTTCATCAGTATACTGATCATACACTTGTTTCATATCTTGCAGCGTAGGAATCATTCTCTTTGGCATTTCTGTATTAGTTTTCATTTTCTTAACAGGTTAAATTAGAATTGTATTAAAATAAAAAAGCCTGATTCTTTTCGGAATCAGGCTTCATATATTCATTTGATTATTTCTTAGCTTATCATGAACATAGCTCTCCTACTCCGAAGGAAGTCATTCGGTAATAGTAGTAATAATAATATTTGCTGTTCATGTTTTTCATTACGCTCGTAAAGCTAAAACTAAATTTAATGATTCAAAAGAATTCATTTAAAAACTTTCTCGTAGATCAAATAACTTTCTCATTTTATAGATCAATCTCTCGCTTTCTTCAAAGCTTAAAGTTTGTTGACCATCAGACCATGCCTCCTCTGGCACTTGATGCGTTTCATATATTACCCCATCGGCTCCAGCCATAATACATGCCAGCGCTACAGGCTCTACGTGATCTCTAAGTCCTATACCATGAGAAGGATCTGCTATTACAGGTAAATGTGATTTTTCCTTGAGTATAGCAATGGCATTGATATCCATGGTATTTCTACTGGCCTTCTCATAAGTCCTAATTCCCCTTTCGCAAAGCATTAAGTTTTCATTACCGGCTGAGAAAACATACTCAGCAGATCCCAACAACTCATCAATGGTTCCTGAAATGCCCCTTTTTATTAAAACAGGTTTATCTACTTTACCAAGTTCATCCAACAAGTTGAAATTTTGAGTATTTCTTGCTCCCACTTGATAAACATCTACATAGTCATACATTTCCTCAATTTGAGAAACCTGCATTACTTCTGTTATTATTTTTATACCTGCCTCTTTGGCTAATTTGTACCAAATCTTTAAGCCATCTATCCCCAAGCCTCTAAAAGAATATGGAGAGCTACGTGGTTTGTACACACCTCCACGCATAATCTTTACATTATTAGCCTTAAGGTGATCTATAGTTTTCTTAATCTGTTCCTCTCCTTCTATAGAACATGGCCCAGCCATAAGGGCCATACCCCCCTCTTCTATAACCACACCATTACCTAAATCTATGGTAGTAGGTTTAACCTTCCACTTTTTAGATACAAGCTTAAAATCATCTGATACGATATGGATATCAGCAATACCGGGTATATTACCCACCTCACGGATATCAAAATCCGCTTTACCAATACCTACCACATACTCCCCCTTTTGAGTAGTAACTTCAGTTGTTTTATATTTAAGGTCGTTTACCTTCTTTATTATATTTTGCCTTCTGTCATCTGACAGATTTTTTTCTAATTGAATTATCATATTTTCACCCTTTAATATTCTTTACAAAAGCAGATATACTCTCCTGAGACAGTGGTTCATTGTCCAAATGCTTAATAAATGCACTTCCTATAATGGCTCCATTGCTATACTTACACGCCTCACTGAAAGTACTTTTATTAGAGATTCCAAATCCAATGAGTGTTGGATTACTCAATTTCATCTCATTTACTCTTTCAAAATACGCTCTTTGTTGTTCAGTAAAATCTCCTTTGGCTCCGGTAGTGCTTGCCGATGATACCATATAAATAAACCCATCAGTTTTCGCATCTATCTCCCTAATTCTCGCTTCTGAAGTCTGGGGTGTTATTAAGAATATATTTTTCAATCCGTATTTCTCAAAAGTCTCCTTATAAGACTCTAAATATTCTGCCATTGGCAAATCGGGAAGTATTAAGCCATCAACACCTACTTTAGAGCATTCTTCACAAAACTTCTCTACTCCATACTGTATTACAGGGTTGATGTATCCCATTAAAATAATAGGAATGGTCACTTTACTTCTGATATCTGCTAATTGCTCAAAAAGCAACTTGATGGTCATCCCGTTATCCAGAGCCTTTTTATTACTTTCCTGAATGGTAGGTCCATCCGCAACCGGATCAGAAAAAGGCATTCCTATTTCAATAATATCTGCACCTGCCTTCTCCAAATATTCCGATATTGAAAACGTATTTTCAAACACTGGAAATCCAGCAGTATAATACACAGATAAAATATCACTTTTATTTTTAAAAAGTTCGTTAATTCTATTAATAGTTTTTGTTTCCATGGTAAATATTTTTGTGGTTAGGATCTAAATCTTAAAGCCGGCATTTAATATTGTCCCCACTTTATATATGTTTCAAGATCTTTATCCCCTCTACCCGATAAATTAACCACCACAACATCACTACTATTAAATTGTATTTTTTTAAGAGCAGCTAGCGCATGCGCAGACTCTACAGCCGGTATAATTCCTTCTAATTTACTAAGCTCAACACCCGCCTTCATGGCTTCTTCATCTGTTGCGTTTTCGAACTTCACTCTTCCGGTTTCAAAAAGGTGAGCATGAATTGGACCTATGCCTGGGTAATCAAGCCCCGCAGAAATGGAGTAAGGTTCCACAACCTGACCATCTTCGGTTTGCATCAAAAGTGTTTTACTTCCATGCAAAACACCCGGCTTACCTAAGTATGAAGTAGCGGCAGATTCACCACTATTAACGCCTTTCCCTGCTGCCTCAATAGCTACAAGCTTCACTTTCTCCTCATCGAGGTAATGATAAAATGCTCCTGCAGCATTACTTCCTCCTCCTACACACGCCAAAACATAATCAGGATATTCCGTACCTAATTCTTCTTTTAATTGCCATTTAATCTCCTCACTAATCACACTTTGAAAGCGTGCTACCATATCGGGGTAAGGGTGTGGTCCTACCACAGAACCTATAATATAATGTGTATCTACTGGGTGACTGATCCAGTGCCTCATGGCTTCATTAGTAGCATCTTTAAGAGTGCGGCTTCCACTTTTCGCAGGTACAACTTCAGCCCCCAAGATTCTCATCCTTTCTACATTAGGCTTTTGCCTAGCCATATCCACCTCACCCATATAAACAATGCACTCCATACCCATGAGGGCACAAACAGTGGCAGTTGCTACTCCGTGCTGGCCTGCACCTGTTTCTGCTATAATCTTTTGCTTACCAAGCTTCTTTGCCAAAATAATTTGACCAACTGTATTGTTTACCTTGTGCGCTCCTGTATGACACAAATCTTCCCTCTTCAGGTAAATATTGGCTCCATAATGCTCAGAAAGCCTATTAGCTCTATAGAGAGGTGTTGGCCTTCCAACATAGTCTTTCAACAACTTATCATACTCAGCCTTAAATTCAGGATCTTTAATAATTGTAAGATAATTCTCTCTTAGTTCCTCCACGTTAGGGTATAACATTTCAGGAATATATGCGCCACCAAAATTTCCGTAGTAGCCTTTATCATCTACACTGTATCGCATAGCATTTTTTCTTTTAACTGTTTAACTAATGTAACGTCTTTCAATCCTGGAGAAATCTCAAACTTGCTATTCACATCAATAGCATGAATAAGCACATTCTCAATTTTCTCCACACCTTCCACATTCTCCAGATCAATACCGCCACTTAAAAATATTGGTTTAGTGAGATGTACTGATGCCAACCTCGACCAATCAAAGGTTTTACCACTCCCTCCCAACTGCTTAGCACGTGTATCAAACAAAAAGTAGTCACACACCTCTTCATATACCTTAAATTCCATCCAATCAAGCTCGTTATTACCTGAAAAGACCTTGATAACAGTAATCCCATCAGCTTTGAGCGCTTTACAGTACTCCACTGTTTCAAACCCATGCAACTGCACCATTTGCAAATCATATTTCTTCACCTTATTCACCACCTCTGCTAGCGGAGCATCAACAAAAACACCTATTTTTTTGATTTCTTTAGGTATAGATGCTATATGAGAAGGTTCAAAGTCATCACCAACATACCGCGGTGATTTATCATAGAAAATAAAACCTACGTAATCAGGCTTAACAGCAACTATTTCATTGATATTATCCCTTAATCCACAGATTTTTAATTTTATATCCTTAAGCTTTGGCATAATGCTTTTTTTCCAGAATACTTAATTTATCTATAAATTCCTGACAAGCCTTTTCAGGTCTACTTCCTGACATGAAACGCTCACCGATTAAGAAGCCCTGAAAGCCGTGCTCCTTTAAGTCAACAATTACGTCAGGCGAATGAATGCCACTTTCTGCCACTTTCACAAATTCGGAAGGAATTAACGAGGACAACTTCTTTGAAGTATTAATATCGACCTCAAAAGTGCCTAGATTACGGTTATTCACTCCCACCAAGTCTATTTTATCAGACAAGCTCCTTTTCAACTCTTCTTCATTATGCACTTCCATTAACACCTCTAAGCCTAATGATTTGGCAAATGCCCCCAGTCGTTCTATCTCCTCTGATGATAACACCGAAGCAATAAGTAAAATTGCATCAGCGCCTATAGACTTAGCCTCTATTATTTGATACTCATCTACTATAAAGTCTTTTCTGAGAATTGGACAAAAATTAAACTTCCTAGCCGTTACCAAATCGTCATTTTTACCTCCGAAAAATTTCGTATCAGTTAATATTGATAGTGCAGAAGCCCCTGCCTGCATATATCCTATGGAGGTCCTTTCTATAGAAACATTAGGATTAATATCTCCCTTTGATGGAGATTTTCTCTTTATTTCAGCAATAATTCCAGACTTATCTTCTCTTAAAATGTATTTTTTTAAAGAAACTGCTGGAGTGTTAAAGTATATGCTTTGCTCTAATAATCTGGTTGGGAATATACTTTTGCGGTCTTCGACTACCTTGCGCTTATGCGCTACTATTTCATCTAGGATATTCATATGTCAATGGGTTGTATAAGTTTTTTCCTTATTTATTAATTTCTTGAATGCCTTTAGGGCGTTACCCGATTTTAAAGACTCTTTTGCTCTTTCAATATTAGCCTGTATACCTTCTTTTTGATTAGAAGCGTATAGCGCCATTCCCGCATTGGCTATGACCACATTCTCCTGCGCTGTAGTTCCTTCTCCCCTAAGCACACTTTCAAATATTTTTGCAGCATCCTGAATGGTACCACCACCACTAATTTCAATTGCATTTAACTTTTCCAAGCCTATATCCGATGGACTTAATAATCGTTCGCCATCATTTGATATTACTTTAAAATCTCCTGTAAGAGATATCTCATCATACCCATCAAGAGAATGTAAAATCACAAAATCTTTATTTGACTTCTGATACAGATAGCCATACAACCTGGCTAACTCCAAGCTAAAGACACCTACCAATTGCTTACGCGGAAATGCAGGATTTACCATTGGCCCTAGCATATTAAAAAAGGTCTTAACTCCTAAATCTTTACGGATAGGCGCCACATTTTTCATAGCTGGATGAAATAAAGGAGCATGCAAAAAACAAATATTGGCTTCATCCAAACTTCTCTTCAACTCATCTTTATCATTGGTAAATTCATAACCAAAGTGCGCTAACAAGTTACTTGACCCACATACTGACGACACCCCGTTATTACCGTGTTTGGCTACAGACTGCCCTGCCCCCGCTACCACAAAAGAGGATAACGTAGATATATTAAAAGTATCTTTACCATCACCTCCAGTTCCACATAAATCAATGGCATCATACTCATCTATTTCAACAGGTGTACATAACTCCAACATACCATCTCGAAACCCTTCCAGCTCATCTACAGTGATACTTCTCATCATGTAAACTGTAAGAAAAGCAGCTACCTGGCTTTGGTTATATTCACCCAATGCAAGTTTTTTCAAGATCCGCTTTGAATCTTCTTTATCAAGAGATTTGTGCTCAATAAGCCGGTTTAAAACATCTTTCATTGTTCTGTTTGGTTATTTTTAAAGCCGTTAAGCTTATTAATTTTTAATCCAGTTTTCTAATATCACTTTGCCATTTTCTGTTAGGATAGACTCTGGGTGAAACTGCAATCCTTTCACATCATACTTCCGATGTGTTAGTGCCATAATATGCCCCTTTCCATCCACTGCAGTAACTTCAATATCAGCCCCTAGCTTGTCAGGCTTAACTGCCCAGCTATGATAATGACATCCTTTGAAGGTATTAGGCATGCCATTAAATAGGTAGTCATCGGGCTTTGTCACTGATATATCACTAGCTATTCCATGAAGCACCTCTGTCATATTGAACAGTTCACTACCATACACTTCTGCTATACCCTGATGCCCAAGGCAAACACCAAGAATACTTTTATTTGCACCATACTCACTTACCACCTCTTTTAAAATACCAGCTTCTTCAGGTATGCCAGGACCAGGAGAGATCAATATCTTATCATAATCAGCTACCTTATCTAGAGCTATCTTATCGTTTCTAAAAATATCTAAAGTCCTTACCTCATCCAGCTCTCGTAAAATATGAACCAAGTTGTAAGTAAAGGAATCGTAATTATCTAAAATTAATACTTTCATGGAGGGGGCTTATTTGTTAATCGTTTCTGCTACTTCTAATGCATTTCTCAGTGCTGCCAACTTATTATTCACTTCCTGAAGCTCACTTTCTGGCAATGATTTGGCCACTACGCCAGCCCCAGCCTGATAATACAGTGTATTTTCCTTACTTAGAAAAGAACGAATCATAATGGCGTGATTAAAATCTCCATTAAAGCCCATAAAACCAATGGCGCCACCATAGTAATTTCTGCTTCTATTTTCGTATTTATCTATCAATGTCATGGCATTGTGCTTGGGGGCACCGGACAAAGTACCAGCAGGAAAAGTATCTGCTACTAATTTCAATGGAATAGAATCTTCTGCTAGTGTGCCTACTACTTTTGACACCAAGTGTATTACATGAGAGTAGTATTGGATCTCTTTAAAAACCTCAACTTTCACTTTTTCAGAGCTTCTACTAAGATCATTTCTGGCTAAGTCAACCAACATCACGTGCTCTGAATTTTCCTTTTCATCAGCGAATAATTTTCTAGCCAAATCAGCATCGGCCTGATCATTACCCGTTCTTCTAAATGTACCGGCAATAGGAAAAATACTAGCCTGACCATCTTTGATTACAATTTGTGATTCGGGAGAAGAACCAAAGATTTTGAAACTACCATAATCGAAGTAAAATAGATATGGTGATGGGTTAATTGATCTTAATGCACGGTACACATTAAATTCATCTCCTGAAAACTCATTCTGAAATCTTCTACTTAATACAATTTGGAAGACATCACCTCTAAGACAGTGAGATTTCCCACTCTTAAGAATCTCGAGAAACTCTTCATCTGAGTAGTTAGAGCTTTCTTTTCCTGAAAGAGCAAAATGAAACTTCGGGTTATTATTGATATTGATTAAAGACTCAATATACTGAAGGTTACTCTCTTCTTCTTGCCCTGCTACAGAATGCTCAAACAAGAACAACTCATTTTTGAAATGATTGACCACTATTACATACTTGTAAATAGAGTAAATGGCATCCGGAATATCTTCATTGTCATGTCTTAAATCAATGTCTTCAAAATACTTAACACTGTCATAAGCCATATATCCAAACAAGCCATTGGTCACAAATTTATGATCTGTTTCTTCTACCTTGAAGCTCGATTTAAACTCATTTAGTTCGCTCAATAAGTTTTCTCTACTTACCTTTTTGGTTTCAGGCTCCTGTCCAGGATAACTAATCTCCAAACCACCATTTTTAGCCTCAAAAGTGGCCAAAGGAGAGCAACATATATAGGAGTAACTATTGTCAGTTCCATGGTAATCAGAGCTTTCTAGCAAAATGCTATTAGCAAATTTGTCTCGCAAGCGCAGATAAATGCTAACAGGGGTTAACGTGTCAGCTAATAATTTCTTTGAAAAGGTTTTTAAAATGTATTTCATTCAAATTCCGTATTAAACAAAAAAGGCCCGCTGTTGGAACAGCGAGCCTTTATAATTAATTTAAGATCTATGGTAATCTCACAATAACGCTGTTCACCTTACTTTTTTTGTAAAGTGCCACCACCATGCGTTGTTATGTGAAAATGTATTGTTCATATCGATAACCAAATGTAACGAGAGAAATTTTAAAAGCAAACTTTTTTTTGACTTTCTCTCTATCTGTTAAAATTACACTGTTATTAAATTACCAAATCTTTACTCGTACGCTATCATCTCTGTACATACCATCTCCAGGCTTCACGTTAAATGCTTCATAGAAACTTGGCATATTTGATAAAGGTCCATTAGCCCTGTACATTCCTGGCGAGTGTGGATCAGTATTCACCTGAGTCCTTAACGTTTCATCTTTATACTTGATTCTCCAGATAGTGGCCCAAGACATAAAGAACCTCTGCTCTGGAGTAAACCCATCTATTAAACCTGGATCTCCGTGCTCTTTAAGGTGTTTTTGTAAACCGTCATAAGCCACATTGATTCCACCAAGGTCACCAATATTTTCACCTAAAGTAAATGCTCCATTTACATGTACGCTATCAAGCGGTTCAAAACCATCATATTGGGCTATCAACTTACCCGTTCTTGCTTTAAAGCTTTCTGCATCCTGGTCAGTCCACCAGTTTTTAAGGTTACCTTCAGCATCAAATCTACTTCCTTGATCATCGAAGCAATGCGAGATTTCATGACCTATTACAGCTCCGATACCACCATAATTCACTGCCATATCGGCTTTGTAATTATAGAACGGAGGTTGAAGTATAGCCGCAGGGAATACTATTTCATTGAACATAGGATTAAAATAAGCATTCACTGTTTGAGGAGTCATTCCCCATTCTTTCTTATTTACAGGCTTACCTATTTTATTTATATCATATTGAAATTCAAATGCCGTAGCATTCATTACATTTTCAAAATAAGAAGCATTTTCTCCTGTAGTAACTGCTAAATCTGAGTAATCTCTCCATTCTTCAGGATAACCAATCTTCACAGTCATAGTCTTCAACTTCTCTAGCGCCTTATCCTTTGCACTGTCAGACATCCACTCTAGCCCTTTAATACGATCACCGAAAGCTAATTTAATATTATCAACCATTTCTTCAGCCTTAGCTTTAGCCTCAGGAGGAAAAACAGCATCAACATAAAGTTTACCAATTGCCATTCCTAGTGCACGGTTAGTAGAACCTAACACCCTCTTCCATCTGGCTCTCATTTCATCAGTACCTTTCAATGTTTTTTGGTAGAAATCAAAATCAGCTTGCACAAAAGCATTGTTCAAATATGGAGAAGCACCATTTATCACATTCCATCTTAAATATGCTTTAATATCATCCAATGGAATTTCTTCAGTAATTTTATTTACTTCAGCTATAAATTTAGGCTGCATTACTATTAATGTATCTACATTATCTACACCCATATCACCTAAATATTGTTTCCAATCAATTGCAGGAGCTAACTTAGCTAGTTCACCTAACGACTTTTTATTATAAAGTGCAACAGTATTTCTTCTTTCTACATTAGTCATTGAAGCTTCCGCCAAGCGTGTTTCCAGCTTCATGATTTTATCAGCATGCGTAGCGGCTTCTTCTTCACCCTCGCCTACCAAAGTGAGCATTCTAGCAATATGTTTCACATATGCTTCTCTGGTTTCTTTAGACTTACTATCTGTTTTTGTATAATAATCTCTATCTGGCAACCCTAAACCACCCTGAGCGAGGTAAGTAGCCATAGCCTTACTGTTTTTAAAATCTGGGAATACCGCAAAATTAAAGAATGATCCGCCTCCCATTGTCTGCTCTTTAGACAAGTATTTCTGTAAGCCCTTTACATCTTTTATCTCATCTATACTAGCAAATATGGGCTCTAATGGCTTATACCCAACTTTTTCAGCTAATAAAGAATCCATACCAATAGCATAGTAATCTATCGCTTTTTTCTGATCCGATCCTGCTTTATACTTATTTGCATTACCTGCATTTTGCAATACATCCAGAACTGTCTCGTTCGTATTTTCTCTCAACTCATTAAAACTCCCCCAAGCTCCTTGGTCTCCTGGAATTTCAGTCTTATCAATCCATTTTCCGTTAACAAACAGGAAAAAGTCATCTACTGGATTAACAGCAGAATCTATATTCGTAAGATTCAACCCTACTACCGCCTCTTGGCTCTCCTCTTCTTTGTGATCTTGTGGAGCATTACAGCCTACCATCACTAATCCGAGACCAAGAGCTGTTAACACATTAGAATAATTCAAGCTCTTAAATTTCATGTTAATATATAAGATTTAGTAACCCTCTAATTTTATAAATTTCTAGTTAAAAAGCATCACAATTTATATCAACGGCTTCATTCTTAGCTAAGCAATTAGATTTAATCCATTAGCACTTAACCTTTTAAAATTATAAATCATTATCATTAACTTTTTCAAAATGCAATGAATGTTCTCTCTGCCTCATACTGAAATAGCTAAATAACAAAATCAACACCCTGCCGAACTATAAAATTCTGTAGTTGTTTTATTCAAAAAGGTTTTACCATGGCAAAAGCAAGCGAAAAACTGATCGTAGCTATTAACAACACCATACAAATGCTACAAAAAAGCAACAACTACCAATGGGGGCACATGGGTAGCTGTAACTGCGGTTTCTTAGCCCAAGAAATTACAAAGCTTTCAAAAACAGACATTCACAAACGAGCAATGCAAAAACATGGCGATTGGAATGAGCAACTAAACGACTATTGTCCAACCAGCGGCCTACTTATGGACGATTTAATAAGCGAATTACTAGCATTTGGCCTTGACACAGATGACCTAAAGCATTTAGAAAAACTATCCGATCCGGCAATACTAAAAAATTTACCTTTTGAAGAAAGAGCATTAAGACACAACATAAAGTCAGATGTCATTAAGTATTTAAAAACATGGTCGTCAAAGCTTGAATCAGAATTAATTAATAAAATTAAGCTACCACATGACATTTCTTCCCCTGTAAATACAATAGCCTCAGAAAATATTTGTTAAATTCATAAGCAAAATTATAAATGAATGTATTTTTACCACATGCAAAATGTGGTACATAAATATTACAAAAGGGTATTTGATGACTTTACTATACTAGTACAAGTAAATCCTATTACTTATAAAGGAATAGAATTAATGATACCTAAAGAAGGTAAAACCGAAAAGCGCAAGTTAGATTTTGATGAAAATATATATGAAGATCTGGAGCACGATGGTTTTGCCGAATCAAGTTCTTTAGAATTTAATCTTTATTTAAAGGGCTTGAAGGCATGATTTTGAGGTTATCACAAAAAAAATGATTAAAAAAACGCAGATCTTTTTCGATTTACAGAAATCCTCTTACATTTGCAGTGGCAAATCAGTACGACCAGCTCCTGCTGAACTCCCCCAGGACCGGAAGGTAGCAAGGGTAGGCGGTTGTAGCGGTGCGATACTTGGTTTGCCTTTTTTTGTTTTAAGCCCTCAATCTTTTAACAAAACCTCCACGCTCTTAAACTAACAACACATACCTTATGAATTTTTTTATAGACACAGCTAACCTAAGCGAAATTCAGGAAGCCTATGATCTTGGCGTGCTGGACGGTGTTACTACTAACCCATCTTTAATGGCTAAAGAAGGCATTAAAGGAGAAGAAAATGTAAAAGCTCATTATAAAGCTATCTGTGATATAGTTGACAACAATGTGAGTGCTGAAGTTATAGCTACTACTTTCGATGAAATGATCAAAGAAGGTGAAGAATTAGCTAAAATTGATGACAAAATAGTAGTAAAAATACCTATGATAAAAGACGGTGTTAAAGCCATCAAATATTTATCTGACAAAGGTATTCGCACTAACTGTACTTTAGTTTTCTCTGCCGGACAGGCTTTACTTGCTGCTAAAGCTGGAGCTACTTATGTTTCTCCTTTTATAGGCAGACTAGACGATATTGCTTATGATGGCCTTAGCCTAATAGAGCAAATTGTACAGATTTATGACAATTACGGTTATACTACACAAGTACTTGCTGCCAGTGTAAGACACACTATGCACTTAATTCAGTGCGCAGAAATTGGCGCTGATGTAGCTACTTGCCCTCTTAACGTAATAACAAGTTTACTTAATCACCCGTTAACTGATGCGGGCTTGGCAAAATTCTTAGCTGACCACAAAAAAGTTAATAGTTAATAAAAATACTTATAGATGTCTTTCTCCTCAGATCCAATAATTCGTGTAAAAGATGCCTCCATTTTCCAAAATGATCGTACAGTATTAACTGACGTAAATTTTGAAATAGAAAAAGGAGAATTTGCTTTTCTGGTTGGACGCACAGGAGGAGGAAAGACATCTTTATTAAAGACTCTTTACGCTGACCTGGACCTTAGGTTAGGAGAAATTTCTGTTGCAGGTTACAACATCAGAAACATTAAGAAAAAAGAGATTCCTTTATTAAGAAGAAAGTTAGGCATCATATTTCAGGACTTTCAGCTTTTCCCTGACCGCACGGTTGCAGAGAATTTAAACTTTGTAATGAAAGCTACAGGATGGAAAGAAGGCTCTAAAATGAAAGCTCGACAAACTGAAGTGCTCATTCAAGTAGGATTAGGCTCAGTAGCCTCAAAAATGCCTCACCAGTTATCAGGTGGAGAACAACAACGCATAGTTATAGCTAGGGCGCTACTCAATGAACCTGTAATTCTACTAGCTGATGAACCTACCGGAAACCTAGACCCTGAGGTTTCTAACGGCATCTTTAAACTGTTTCAGGACATTAACAAAAGTGGCACCGCTGTACTGATGGCCACACACGACCACAACTTGGTTAAAAAACAATCGTCTAGGGTATTAAAATGCGAAAACGGAAGACTATTAGACTCTAAAGTTGAATCTTTTGAGCTAGGCACGCAATACCTATAATCAAGCATTTACTTCATGCTCTTTTTCTTTTTTTAGGCTAGTATCTTCTAGCTTTTCAAGCTCTTTATTCAAAATCCCCACCCTTACCAATAAATTAAGGATTAAAGCATCTACCACTTCCTTACTTGGGTTTTTACTCATTTCCTCTTTCAACACCAAATACATAGCGTCTAGCTTTTGCAGATCGGCCTCAAAGTCGCTATCCACATTAAAGTCTTTACTTTCAAAATCATATATCAAATCTCGCTTTTCACTTATCTGCTGAAAATAAAATGATTCCACATCTTTAAAATCCTCATTGTAAGCAGCGGTATCTTTATTATTTTCTATTGTAGCAATTTGATTGGTAGACATGCCACTCTCCTCTAACTTATACAAAAGATATACCGTAGAAATAAAGAAAATTAAAGAAGCAGCTTTCCACAACCACTGCCATGAACGAGTATTTCGACTAGAAGATGATAAATTATTTTCTATACCTCCCCACAAATCTTTAGATGGCTCCAGATCATCAAAATCATTTCTATTTTCAATCACAAACTTTTCTAATTCATCCTTCATAACTCACCTCCTGCATTAGTATTTCTCTGATTTTCTTTTTAGATCTATTAAACTGAGACTTTGAAGTAGACTCAGTAATATTCAAAATTGATGCAATCTCACTATGATCATAGCCTTCTATCAAATATAACGAAAACACCACCCTGTAACCGTCTGGCATTTTCCTCATAGCCTGCCTTACCTGCTCTATAGAATACGGAAACCTCCCCTCCTCTTCCTCCATATCAACAATATCTACTTCATCTCCTATTTCAGAGGTTTCTAACCTTTTGAGATTAACAAAATTAATAGATTTATTGATGACTATTCGTTTTAACCATGCGCCAAATGTAGCCTCTGATTTATAAGTATGTAATTTACTAAAAGCGTTGATAAATGAATCTTGTAAAACATCCTCTGCATCATCTTGATTATTCACAATCCTATACGCTACATTTAGCATCGCCTTTGAATACAAATGATACACCTTATTTTGCGCGTACCTTTCGCCTCGCAAACAACTCTCAATTAAATCTGCATGTATATCTTGATGGTTCAAAAGCAATATTTTTTCACTAATGACAGGCGCTTAAATAATAGGTTGCATACAATTACAACATATTTTTTCATAGACACAAAAAAAGCGAGTAACTCATAAGTCACTCGCTTTCAGTAAAGTATTTTTATGCTTATTTCAATGCATCGAGATTTTGCTTAGCCAATAAGAAATCTGGCGCCAACTTTAAAGCTTCTTGAAAGTATTTCTTCGCTTCCGCTTTATTTCCTTGCCCCTGAGCGATCAAACCCTTTAAATTAATGATAGCTACTTTTATAGGATACTCCTTCTGCTCTTTAGCTGCGTTTTCATAAACAACAGTTAGTTCATCGGCCTCTTTCTTACCTAATAATATATCCGCATTGGTCAAACTCTCTTTATAGCGCTTTAAGTCATACTGCAAAAATGCTATTTTATAAAGTGTTTCATAACTATCATTTTCTAAGTATAAAGACTCATAAGTGTCCAATGCTTTCTCCGTTACACCAAGGTTTTCGTAGCTATTAGCCAATATCTCCATCGCACCAGTATGGTGTGGCTTCATTTGAATCACATCTTTGGCCGCTATGGCTGCCGATGGGTATTGTCTACTTTGAAAATATATAGCCGACAATGAAAATAAGATAGAGTCGTTTTGAGGGTTTTCTACATAAAGATTATAAAGTGCATCTTTCGCCATATCATAATCATTATATCTTATGGCTACTTGATATACCCTGGCATAATGACTAGACAGCACTTGACCAGCGGTAGGCACATTAGAATTATCAGCCGGCTTAGCATTATCCTGAGCCATTACTGAAACTGATATCAAGGTCATTACAAAAAGTAATGATACTTTATTTATAAAATGCATGAATCTGATTTTAAGTTTAACACACAAATGTAGACAATTATTTAACAGTTAATCCCTTACCCTTTGCTATAGTTAGCATAAACTGCCAGGCATCTTCACGGTTATTTGATATTTTACCATCTAAAATCGCCTCTTTAATTTCCTCTTTTATCTCACCTATCACTCTGCCGGGTGTAAGGTCAAAAGCCTTAATAATATCGTCTCCAGAAACCGGTGGCTGAAAATTTCTTACTTTATCTTTCTCCTCCACCTCTTTCATTTTTTTCTCTACCTTTTTAAAGTTGCTCATGTAACGCTTCACCTTATCATCATTTTTAGAGGTAACATCAGCCTTACACAACTTCATAAGATCTTCCACGTCATCGCCAGCTTCAAATAAAAGCCTACGTATAGCAGTATCAGTAATATCTTCTTTCACTAAAGCAATGGGTCTCAAATGCAGCCTTACAAGCTTCTGAACATAATCCATCTTGTCATTTAAAGGCAACTTGAGCTTTCTGAAAATTTTTGGCACCATACGGGCGCCTCTATCTTCATGACCATGAAATGTCCATCCTACCTTTTTATCAAACCTCTTGGTAGCTGGTTTAGCAATATCATGCAAAATAGCTGCCCAGCGCAACCATAAGTATCTCGATCTTTGTGCTGTATTATCTAAAACCTGAAGTGTATGATAAAAATTATCCTTATGCGATTTACCATCGATAACATCAACTCCGTGAAGTTTCACCATCTCAGGAAAAATTAGCTTTAATAGCTCGGCATGAAACAACAGCTTAAAACCATAAGAAGGTGTGGGCGATAATATAATTTTATTGAGCTCATCGGTAGTTCTCTCTTGAGAAACGATTTCTATTCGAGAAGCATTTTTCACAATACCATCAAATGTATCGGGTTCAATATCAAAACCTAATTGTGACGCAAAGCGAATAGCCCTCATCATTCTCAAAGGATCATCAGAGAAAGTAATATCGGGCTCAAGTGGTGTTTTAATCACTTTCCTTTTTAGGTCTTTCAAACCTCCAAAAGGATCTATCAGCTGGCCATAGTTATTTTTAGATAAGCCTATAGCCATGGCGTTTATGGTAAAATCTCTCCTATTCTGATCATCTTCTAGCGTACCATCCTCTACTACAGGTTTTCTACTATCATGTCGATACGACTCTTTTCTGGCACCTACAAACTCCAGCTCCCAATCTTTATATTTTACCTGTGCGGTACCAAAATTTTTAAACACACTAAGATGCGACTTTTTCAGTTTGGCAGCCACTGCTTTAGCTAAAGCAATTCCACTACCTACACAAACAAAATCTATATCTTTTGATGGTCTTTTTAATATTAAATCACGAACGTAGCCGCCAATTACATACGTCTCTAAATCTAACTCTGTAGCAGCTTCATGAATTACTTGAAAAACAGGCGTATTAGTGATATGCTCTTTATAGTCCATAAACCCAGCCCCGTGGATACTTTTTAAAACAGGGTGATTAATTTTAGTTAAAAAGCAAAGTTACTATTTCTAACCGAATGACACTAAAGCCTATTTAACAAACGTAGGGCATGGAATAAATTTATCTTTATGCTTTACCTTTCTTCTGATGGAAATATCGATATTATACTGTAAAGCCACTTCGTGAGCCCCACCGGATACAGCACCTAATTCAGACACATTAAAATCATAACTATAACCTATTTCAAAATCATCGAACTGTAATCCCAATATTAAAACAGCAGCATCTCTGCTGGAGTGCCCTTTAGCATTTTGGGTAATAGGAATACCCCTATACCAAAGCCCAATCATCACTGGCTCATAAATAAAATGCATACCTACATCTAACTGATCAAACTCACCTTGATGCTGGTAAACAAATGAAGGTGAAATGCTAGATATACGGTCTTTCTTAAACATGCCATTATATAAAGGAATTTTAGCTCCTGCATGAATGGATATTTTCATGGGCAATTTACTCTCCTCCCCTAGTAAAGATCGATTACCTTCATTCATATGGCTAGCTGATATTCCTGCCCAGAATGTTTTATTATAAATGAGAATACCACTTGCAAAATCAAAATAACTACTACTTCCCAAACTCCCAAAAGTAGGATCGGAAGTAGGTACTTGACCGTCATTTTGAAATTCCAACTGATCGGCAAAAACCAATTTAGTGAAATCAATATCTCTATGACCGTAACCAAAATACAATCCTGGAGTAACAATCCATTTATTTTCTAACTGCACTTTATAGGAATACACAAAGCCAACAGTTGTTGATTTAAGATTTGCAGAGCCAGCTTTATCCACTGTGGTTAACAGCCCAACGCCACTTCTTAGATCAGCCAAATGAAAATCATAAGAAAAAGCATAAGACACAAAGCCATTTGAAAGGCCTGGCCATTGATTTCTATAATTGGCGATAAAGCGATGCCCTGAAGACGTACCCGCAAAAGCAGGGTTGAGATACAATGGAGCAGAATGATACTGCGAAAAATGTAAATCCTGAGCACGCAAAGAAGCAGCCCACCATACTAGACAAAGTACTGATATTAGCTTAAAAGTTTTCATTATCTAATCAGGTTCACGTCTCCTATTCGTGTTGATTTACGGCCATCACCGTATGTTAATATCAGCTTATATACGTAAACATCTTGCGGGCATAGCTTACCTTGATAGTAGCCATCCCACCCTTTTTCCTTGTCTACACTTCTAAAAAGCAATTGCCCCCAGCGATTAAATATTAGCATTTCAAACTCTGAAATTCCTTTGGTAATAGGTAGAAAAACATCATTAATACCCCCTCCAGAAGCTCCACCGTCACCCAGTGGACCGGATAGGTTCGGTGAAAATGCATTTGGCACCAAAATATCGCCTCCCATTATGGCTTGCACCAGACCAGGACGCACCAAAACATCACTACATCCGTCTTCATTCATGGCCGTAAGGGTTATATCATACTGCCCTTCATTCTCATAATAATGAATTGGCTCTGACTCTTTAGATGTGGTACCATCTCCAAAATCCCACAAAAAAGATGTAGCTCCGAAACTTGCATTATCCGTATAAATAGGACTATCCGGTATATACACCAAAGTGGGTTTAATTTGAAACTGAGCCACCGGATTATCATGCACTTCTATAACCAGTGGCTTCACTTGTTTAATGGTATCACCAACGGAATTTGTAGCATATAAAATTACTGTATAAAGCCCTGGCTCATAATAGGTATATGATGGATTTTCAGCTCTAGACACTCCTTCTCCCTGTCCAAACTCCCAATAATAGCTGGTAGGGTCGGCATACATACTTATGTTAGTAAAATTAATAGTTAATGGTGCACATCCCTTTCCCGGATCATATTCAAAATCTACTATGGGAGGAATAGGGTTTATCTTCACCACCTGAATATAACTATCCATACATTTACCATCAGACACCGTAAGCTCAATGGTATAAGTACCATAAGTATCATAAGCATGACTACTTTCTAATGGATCTGTTGATGTTTGGCCATCTCCAAAATCCCACAAATAATCTAAGCTCCCGATTGTAGACTTATTGTTCAACTGAACAGTATTACTTGGCAAGGTTTGCTCTAATGGAGACACCTCAAAGTCTGCTACTATATCGACTTTCTCCTCTACAATTACAGACTCTGTTACCACATTACTCTCACAATTAGAAAAATTAGTAGTCTGCAATGTTGCTGTAATTGTTATATCCTGATTCCCTCTGGACACCACATAATCCAATGATTCACCTTCCACATCAGTAACATACTGCAATGCTCCATTCTCACTTATTGTCCAATAGTATCTGGTTAGCCCTTTTTGATCTGCCTCCAAATGAACAATACTTTCCTCACAATCTACCTCTACAGTAGCATCGAAACTGGCTACAGGAACAGGGTTCACCCTCACCTGCCTTACAGAATCTCCAAAACAACCTGTGGGCAACGTGGTAGTTAACCTCACGTTGAAGTTTTTACTAGAAAGCCCTTCATTAGTAAAGTCAAATGAAAACTCAGGGTCATTCCCTCTATTTTCAGTATAAACTATTCCATTCTCATCAGAAATTTCCCACTCATAAGTTGAAGGGCTCATGGCCTGAGTTTGTAGCCCCACTTCAAAATCTATACTTACAGGAGAGCAGTTATCATCAAATGGAGAGTAGTTTAAATAGTTAAACTCTGAAGCCGGGCCAGGATAAACCGTAACAGCAATAGTGTCACTAATTTGTGCACATCCATTCTCGCCTATTGAAAGAAGGCGTATGTTATATACTTTATCGGTAGTACTATTATTTTTAAATGTAAAAGAGTGCTGTTCCGCAAAATCAGTATCTGCAGGCGACTCCGTAAGTTCATCTTCAAAGCCCTCACCATCATCAACTTGCCAAACATACCTATCAATTGGTGCTGGCTGAATGGAATGCCCTGTATTATTGAAAGTAACCTCTAAGTCACTACACCCATCCGTTTTATCAGGCATAATAACTGACACAGGAAGAGGGCTTACGGTTATAGTTTGCTCATATATATCAGTACAGTTAGTTGGCGATGCTGTAACCCTTAAAGCCACCTGATAATCGCCCGAAGCCCCTAAAACCCTAGTGAAATTAGTTTCATTAAGATAGGCGGTATCGCTATTAAAAGTAACACCATCGTAATCAAAATCCCACTCCCATTCAGCAATGGACTCTGTCTCCAAAGCTGCTAAAGTTGATTGATCAATAAAACTTACCTCTTCCCCCTCACAAGTACCTTGTGCCTGAAAGAGAGCCTGTGGCTTAGGATAAACAGAAATTATAATTTCATCTTCAGTACTACAAGAAGTAGACGCATCAAAAATTATAAGCTTAACTCTGTAATGACCAGTATTATTAAACACTCTTTGAAAAGGCCCTAGCTGTGTGGTAGAGTAACCGGTACCAGTAGGAAAAGATTCTATTAAATTGTCTGCGTCATCATAAAACTCCCATCTCCACCTTGTATTAGGATTAGCAGTACCTGTAGAAATATCATTAAATACCACCTCAAAATCTTCAGGCACACTCATATCTTGACAAAATTCTGTGCCTAAAGCATTTCCATCAACATCTGTCACGCCTATTTCGGCAATAATAGTAGGAGAAATATATACAACATCTTCATAAATAGCTTCACAATTACCCGCGGCATTACTATCTCGGACAACCATTCTTACAAACTTTGTTCCCCCAGTAGTATAGGTAAACATAGGGTTAGATGCTTTACTAATATGGATTGGTGTTCCGGCACCAGTACTATTATCATAAAACTCCCACGTATAAGTATAATTAGAACCGGCTATAAATGGGGTTAAGTCTTCAAAATAAATACGTTCACCAATACAAAAATTATCCCTTATTTCACCCGAAGAATTATTTGCTCTTGTCTGGTACTCAGGCTCAGGAGAATCTACAATTACAATTCTGGCTGTCACCACCCCCGGCATATTATCACCATTAACCAAGTCTCCACTAACAGGATTAAATGGATCACCATCCAATATATCATCATCATACCTGTGACACCTATTCCAGTTTTTTAAAGTAATTTCAAATTCTTTACCAATATCTGTCACTGCTGTAGCGGGCACTTGAATGGGCAAACTTTGCTCTCCTGGTGCTGCTACTGGGTACTGCGGATTCATATTAGGAGCCGGATTATTATATGGGTAAGTAGGCGGAGTAATATAACCCACTGTTATTCCGGGAATTCGATTAGCCGCATTTCCTGTTCCATAAATCCACTGAAGCCATCTGGCCTCATCATTTTCCCGGGTATCTCTAGGAAAACAGTTCCAATCACTATTATCAAGAAACCTTAAATTGGCAGCGTAACCTTGACAGACACGATAAACACCAGGGTCAATATAAACGATATCGTTAGTCCACACTACAACTTGTGTAGTTACACTAATAACGCTACCTCTGGGGTTACAAGCATTTTCAGCATCAATAACCACATCAAAACCACATTCAACAGGACTATTAGGGTAAGTATGATCTAACTCTACACCTTCATCATCCACCTGAACATATGTCTCCTCAGGTGTACCATCACCCCAGTTTACATAATATACAGTACCGGGAGTGGCAGCCAAATAGGCTGTTTTCATCCTCACGGTAAAAGGAGCACAACCGCGGCTATTGGTTAAAAAACGAAATCCAGGATCCATAATAAGGTCTCCACACTGCGACCACGCAGCTTGAGCCATGACCAAACTAAGGAATAGGTTGATAACAATAAATTTCTTTAAAAACATTAATCTCTAACGTAAGTAAGGTTCTGATTAATTTGGAACATCAGATTGGTATATACCTCTATGTGACTGAAAAGAAACCGCTTATATAGGAAGTAAAAATATGTTTGTCGACAGGCGAACATATGCAGCCACGAAAGGAAAATAATACAGATGAAACAACCCTACAAATACTACTATTCTGAGAATCAATATTTTAAAATTCCTTTAATTTTTATAATAAAACAATTAAGAGGGAGCTTATATCCTCATTAACAAATACTTTAATTTGAGTATCAGGTTTATTTTTAAAAATCCTTTTAAAACGTCTATTACATTACAAGCCTATTTTATTCATGTCAAGCTTGTAAGGAACTAATTTTAAAAAATAAAAAAGTAATAATTTCTTATCCATTTAAGGGGAATCCTGTACCTTTGTGTCCCATAAGTTTTACTTCAATAAATTTTCTTAAAAACAACTTATGGCCACGGCAAAGTACATTTTTGTTACCGGTGGGGTAACATCTTCCTTGGGTAAAGGTATCATTGCAGCATCTTTAGCTAAACTCTTACAAGCTAGAGGTTTCAAAGTAACCATCCAGAAATTTGATCCATACATAAACATTGATCCTGGTACGCTTAATCCGTATGAGCATGGTGAATGTTATGTAACTGATGATGGTGCAGAAACTGACCTAGATTTAGGTCATTATGAGCGTTTTCTAAACACACCTACTTCTCAGGCAAATAACATTACTACAGGTAGAATCTATAATAATGTTATAACTAAAGAGAGAAAAGGCGAATACTTAGGAAAAACTGTACAAGTAGTACCTCATATTACAGACGAAATTAAGCGAAACATTTATGCCTTAGGCGAAAGCGGTGATTATGATTTTGTAATTACTGAAATAGGAGGCTGTGTTGGTGATATAGAATCACTGCCGTTTATTGAAGCTGTAAGGCAAGTTAAATGGGATGTAGGCACTAATAACTTTTTGGTTATTCACCTTACACTTATTCCATACTTAAGTGCAGCTAAGGAATTAAAAACTAAACCTACTCAGCACTCTGTAAAACAATTACTTGAAGCGGGTATCCAACCTGACATTCTGGTATGTAGATCAGAACGAAGACTGCCAGTAGAAATAAGAAAAAAACTAGCCTTATTCTGCAATGTAAACATCAACTCTGTAATAGAAGCGATGGATGCAGACACTATCTACGATGTGCCATTATTGATGCGCAAAGAAAAATTAGATGAGAGAGTACTATCTAAATTACGCATCACCAACAAAAACGAACCTAGTCTGGATCACTGGAAAGCGTTTTTAGGAAAATTAAAAAATCCTACCGATGAAGTAAAAATAGGCCTGGTAGGAAAATACGTAGAGCTACCCGATGCATATAAATCAATAGTAGAAGCTTTTATACACGCAGGCGCCTACAACGAATGCAAAGTAAACCTTGAATATATTCCATCAGAAAGTATCAATGCTGATAACTGCCAATCTGTCTTAGAAAAACTAGATGGCATACTCGTTGCTCCGGGCTTTGGAGAAAGAGGTAGTGAAGGTAAGATACAAACAGTAAAATATGCCAGAGAAAACAATGTACCCTTCTTTGGTATCTGCTTAGGCATGCAGTGCGCTGTCATAGAATTTGCTCGTAATGTACTTAAATTAAAAGACGCATCTTCACGAGAATTGAATGAAAAAACGGAAAACCCGGTAATCGATTTGATGGAAGAGCAAAAGAAAATCGTAGAAATGGGTGGTACTATGCGTTTAGGTGCTTATCCTTGCGATTTGAAAAAGGGCAGCAAGGCATACGGTGTGTATGGTAAAAGTAAAATTAGTGAAAGACACCGCCACAGATATGAGTTCAATAACAAGTATTTAGCTCAAATGGAAGAGGCAGGACTTAAAGCTACGGGCATTAACCCTGAGACCAAACTTGTAGAAGTAGTGGAAATCAGTGAGCACCCGTGGTTCATAGGTGTACAATATCACCCTGAGTTAAAAAGTACAGTATTAGACCCACATCCTCTCTTCGTAAAATTTATTGAAGCGGCCCTTAATATTAAAAAAACGAATAATTCAAAAAACTAATTTTTAAATAATACGATGGATAGAAACCAAGCAACGGGTTTAATATTGATAGCAGCAATGCTAATGATATACTTTTACTTTTTTTCTCCCGATCCTAAGCCGGTGGAAGATGTTCCTACTAATGACACTACATTAGTAGAAAATACTCCTTCATCAGTTACCACAGAGGAAGAGGTAGTGAATGACTCTATTCAAAACCTTGAACTAAGAGAAAAGTATGGTGTATTTGCTGCTGGAGGAGCTGGAAATGAAGCCGAAACCGTTATTGAAAATAAAAACTTAACGATTAAGCTATCTAATCGTGGTGGTAAAATAACTAACGTAGAGCTTAAAAACTATAAGACCTACCAAAGTAATACCGTAACACTTTTAGATGCCAACAGTAATAAATTCGCTTTAACACTTGATGCAGAAGGCAGACGTATTAATCTTAACGATTTATACTATACTCCTTCTACTACCACGGTTGGCGACACTACCATTGTAACTTTCGCCTTAAACCTTGGAGGCAACCAAAGTGTAAAACACATTTATAAATTGGCGCCCAATGGATTTCAATTAGGCTATCACCTAGAAGTTAATGGTTTAGATAAATATGTTACTAAAGAAAATTTAACCTACGAGTGGTTAGACCATATTAAAACGCTTGAAAAAGATCTTAAACAAAGTCGTAATAACACTACTATTAATTATTACACCAAGTCAGAAGATTTTGATGGCATCAATCAGAGGTCTAGTAAAGACGAAGTTGAAGAACTTACAGAGCCTTTAAAATGGATAGCTATTAAGCAAAGGTTCTTTATATCTGGAATTATTGCCGAAAACCAATTCAACAGTGGTAACATACACACTTCAGTAAATGAGAGTGATAGCTCTACTGTAAAATTTGCGCAAGTAAAACTTCAAGTACCTTTAGCAGATATTAAATCAGGTAAAGGAAACTTCACTTACTACTTCGGGCCAAATGATTACCATGTTATAAAAGATGTTACAGAGGAGTTTGAAAGCAACCTATATCTTGGCTTCCCTCCTATGAAATGGATCAACAGGTTTGTAATCATACCATTATTTGATTCTTTGAGCAGCTTTATTGGTAACTACGGTATAATCATTATCGTAATGGTGCTTTTAATCAAACTAGTGCTTTCTCCTCTTTCATACAAGTCATATTTATCAATGGCAAAAATGAAAGTATTAAAGCCAGAGCTTGATGAAATAAAAGAAAAGTATGGTGATGATATGGCTAAAGCTCAACAAGAGCAAATGAAGCTATACTCAAAAGTAGGTGTTAGTCCATTGAGTGGATGTATCCCTATGGTACTTCAAATGCCAATACTCTTTGCCATGTTTACATTCTTCCCTCAGTCAATAGAACTAAGAGGAGAGCCATTTTTATGGGCTGAAGACTTGTCTACATACGATAGCATATTCCACTTACCTTTCACTATTCCTTTTTATGGTGATCACGTGAGTTTATTCGTATTGCTAATGACCTTATCAACCATCCTTTACACTTGGTCTAACCAGCAAGTAAGTACCGTTCAAGGTCCAATGAAATCTATTTCTTATTTCATGCCAGTTATCTTCATGTTTGTACTGAATGGTTATCCGGCTGCATTAAGTTTCTACTATTTTGTATCTAACTTAGTTACGTTTGGTCAGCAGGCATTAATAAGAAAATTTGTTGACGATGATAAGATCAGAGCGGTGATGGAAGAGAACAAAAAGAAAAGTGGCAACAAGAAGAAATCGTCATTTAGGATGAGGATGGAAGAAGCAATGAAAGCAAGCCAACAAGCTCAAGCAAAAAATAAAAAGAAATAAAAAAATTATAAAAATCCCCTAAGGCTCTTAAAATTAAGAGCCTTTTTTATTTCCTTAAAGAGAGTAGTTGTAATGACTTACATAATTCAATTAAACTTATATCTTTGTAAACCTGATTTACTCAAAATACCTGTAAAAAAATGGAAGTTACTTACTACGGACATTCGTGTTTCAAAATCATATTAAACGGCAAAATCGTGCTATTTGATCCTTTTATCAGCCCTAATGAGCTGGCAAAAGACATAGACGTTAATGCTATAAAAACAGACTATATCATTCTTTCTCATGGTCATGGTGACCACGTAGCAGATGTAGAAACTGTTTACAAAAACAACCCTAACTCTACTGTTATTGCTAACAACGAAGTTGCAGGTTGGTTTGCCAATAAAGGCATTAAAAACACGCACCCTATGAACCAAGGTGGCACATGGGATTTTGATTTTGGTAGCATAAAAGTGGTAAATGCCATCCATTCGAGCAGCATGCCCGATGGAAGCTATGGCGGCAACCCTGTAGGTTTCGTAATTGAGGCTGAAGGCAAAACATTCTATTTTGCTGGCGACACCGCCCTTACTTACGACATGAAGTTAATAAAAGAAGAATTTGATATAGATTATGCTTTTCTACCTTTAGGCAGCAATTTTACTATGAACGTAAAAGATAGTATTAAAGCGGCTGATTTTGTAGGAGCTAAAAAGGTAGTAGGTATGCATTATGATACCTTCCCTTATATTAAAATTGATCACACTGATGCTCAAACTGCATATAAAAATGCAAACGTTGAATTATTATTAATGGGTATTGGAGAAACTACTAATTTATAAGTTTTAGATGAGTAAAGTTATTGCCATTGCGAATCAAAAAGGTGGAGTAGGAAAAACTACTACCGCTATTAACCTTGCTGCCAGTATGGCGGCTCTCGAGTACAAAACCCTTGTAGTAGATGCGGATCCGCAGGCTAACTCCACATCAGGCGTTGGTCTGAACCCAAAAGAAGTTGAAGTAAGTATCTATGAGTGTATGGTCGATGAAATTGACGTGCGCGAAGCTATAGTAGAAACAGACATCAACTACTTAGACATTCTACCATCGCACATCGACTTGGTGGGTGCTGAAGTAGAAATGGTGAGCATAGACAGAAGAGAAGAGCGTATGAATGACGCTTTGGATAAAGTGAAAGACGTATACGACTTCATTATTATCGACTGTTCTCCTTCATTAGGTTTAATTACCATCAACGCACTTACTGCCGCTGACTCTGTAATTATACCTGTACAGTGTGAGTACTTCGCTCTTGAAGGACTAGGAAAACTATTAAACACAATAAAAATCATTCAAACAAGGTTAAACCCTGATTTAGAAATTGAAGGTATTCTACTCACTATGTATGATGTGAGGTTAAGACTTTCTAACCAAGTAGTAGATGAGGTGAAAACTCATTTCAAAAAAATTGTGTTTGATACTATTATACCAAGAAACATCAAGTTAAGTGAGTCTCCTAGTTTTGGTTTACCAGCTATTGCTCACGATGCTGAAAGTAAAGGAGCCATCAGCTACCTTAACCTTTCAAAAGAAATTTTAAATAAAAACGGTCTCGCATAATTATAATTGAGGAGGAGGGCATGTCGAAAAAACCTTTAAAGAGAAGAAACGCATTAGGCAGAGGATTAGGAGCACTTTTAGAAGATTCTCCTGCTAAGGAAAGTAGCCAGGAACTACCACAGGCAGCACCACCAGTGCTCGCTGGTAGTATTAATGAAATTCCTATTGCTGAAATAGAAACCAATCCATTTCAGCCACGAACACACTTCGATCAGGAAGCATTAAAAGAGCTCTCTGAATCCATTACGGTTCAAGGAATTATTCAACCTATTACAGTAAGAAAACTTTCTGCTAATAAGTATCAATTAATTTCTGGTGAAAGAAGGTTTCAGGCCTCTAAATTAGCGGGATTAGAGCAGATTCCGGCCTATATCAGAACTGCTGATGACCAGCAAATGCTGGAAATGGCCCTAATCGAAAATATTCAAAGGGAAAACCTTAATGCAATTGAAATTGCTTTAAGTTATCAGCGCCTCCTTACTGAATGTGAGCTTAAACAAGAACAACTGGGTGATAGGGTTGGCAAAAACCGTACTACAGTAAATAACTATTTAAGACTTTTAAAATTACCGCCAGATATTCAGGCTGCGCTGAGAGATAAAAAAATATCTATGGGCCATGCCAGAGCTTTGATCAACATCGAAAATGTAGATTTACAGCTCGATATATTTAAGAAGGTAATCGAAAACGACCTTTCTGTAAGAAAAGTTGAAGAACTAGTGAGGGAAAGCTTGGCTCCTGCCAAAGCAAAAGAAGAAAAAGCTGAGAAAGAGGTAAACCCTGAGCATACTAAAGAAATTACCCAGCTACAAACTAAGTTAACTTCACACTTTGGAACAAGGGTTAACGTTAAATCAGATGGAAGCAAAGGAGAAATTAAAATCCCTTTTGTTTCAATTGAAGATTTAAATCGTATTCTAGAGATTTTAGAAGTTTAAATGGCTAAAATATTAAGCGTACTTGTGTTATTAATGCTGTCTGTGACTATAAGCAACGGACAGATAACACCTCCAGGTCATGTTGATGGTGATAGCACTGTCACCGACCAACAAGAAATTATCTCCGAAAATGACGATGTAAAAATTGAAGAGATAGAAACCTATGCTGATCAATTTGTGCCCAGAAAGGCCTCTTTATATTCAGCCATATTTCCCGGTGGTGGTCAAATATATAATAAAAAATACTGGAAGCTGCCAATTATATATGGCGGCTTCGTTTCTTTAGGTATTACCATAGACTATTGGAATGGTCAATATAGGAAACAAAGAAGAGAACTTTTCAAAACACTTAATGACTCCGGGTACTCGTCTATTTACGGAGGCGAAGCTCAACTAAGATCTAACGTAGATAAGGCTAGAAGAGAACGTGACTTCTATATGATTTTAACAGGAGCCCTTTATTTACTACAAATAGCAGATGCTCATATAGATGCTCACCTAAAAGAATTTGATTTAAACCCAGACTTAAAAGTAACAATAGAGCCTTCATTAAAAAGCACCACTTACTATGGTTATAATGCCGGCATCTCTTTAAAACTGAAATTTTAACATGAAAATCCTTTTATTAGGTTATGGCAAGATGGGAAAAGCTATAGAAGCTATTGCCATCAAAAAAGGCCACGAAATCGTAGGCACAATTAACGAAGATAATCTTGCAGACTTAGAAGATTATAACGAAAGTAACACCGATGTTGCCATAGAGTTTAGCCAGCCCAAAGCGGCATTCGACAATCTATCCTACTGCCTTAATAACGGCATCCCGGTGCTTTCTGGCACTACAGGATGGTTAAATGACAAACCAGAGATAGAAAAAATCTGTGAAGAAAATAACGGTACTTTCTTCTATGCTTCTAACTACAGCATTGGTGTCAATATCTTTTTTAAGATTAATGAATACTTGGCTGAAATTATGCAAGATTTTGACGAGTATGACATTCAAATAGATGAGACTCATCACACCGAGAAGAAAGACTCTCCTAGTGGCACTGCTATAAGCATTGCTGAAGGCATAATAGATAATAACGAAAGAAAGGTCTCTTGGGTAAACGAGCCCTCAGAAAACAAAAATGAGCTCGTTATCAATTCATACAGAAAAGATAAAGTACCTGGAACACACATTGTAAAATACAACTCTCCTATCGATTCTATAGAGATGACACACACCGCACATTCTCGTGAGGGCTTTGCTTTAGGAGCTGTATTAGTTGCAGAATGGTTAGTAGATAAAAAAGGTGTTTTATCTATGGATGACTTTTTACCGCTATAAAACAATTAATAACCCGCCTAAGAGTTATTAAATAATTAAAGAAGGAAACAATGAATTGGAAATTCTGGCAAAAGAAAAAAGAAGATAAAAAACCCAAATCAAAGACAAGAGAATGGGTAGATGCCGTATTATTTGCGGTTATTGCTGCCACACTAATTAGGTGGTTATTAATGGAAGCATTTACTATACCTACTCCATCTATGGAGAAATCCTTGTTAGTGGGTGATTTCCTTTTTGTTAGTAAATTCCATTATGGTACCAGAACTCCTGCTACACCATTACAGGTGCCTTTAACTCACCAAAAAATTTGGGGTACCAATATTCCTTCTTACTTAGATTGGATTCAATTGCCTCAATACCGTTTACCTGGTTTTACAGATGTAAAAAGAGGTGATGTGGTGGTATTCAACGTTCCTCCGGTATACCTCAACGATAATATAGATTATCCTATTGACCTAAAAACAGACTACATTAAAAGATGTGTAGCCACTCCTGGAGATGTTTTAAAGGTAGAAAACAAGCAGGTAATCATAAACGATGTACCTATGGAAAATCCTGAAGACATGCAATACTCTTATTTGGTATATACCAAAGATGGACTTAGCAAAAGGGTTATGGATGAGTACAACCTATATGATGCTGAAAAAGTAAACAGCGAAGGCAATATTTACTTTATGTTCTTAACACTAGATCAAGTAAAACAGTTAAAATCATTGTCTTTCGTTGTAGATGTGAAAGAAGCCTCAAGAAACGGATACAAAAAATTTAAGCCTTACGAAAAAGGTGAATGGGATGAAGGAATCTTCCCTAATGACCAAGAACTTTTCCCTTGGAATGGAGATTGGTACGGACCTTTAACCATACCAGCCAAAGGTGCTACTATTGAAATCAATAGAAAAAATCTTCTTACTTATGGTGACGTAATTACCAAGTATGATCATAACGATGATGCTCAAATAGTAGGAGATAAACTATTAATAGATGGCAAAGAGGTGACCAGTTACACCTTTAATCAAGATTATTATTTCATGATGGGAGATAACAGGCATAACTCTTTAGATTCTCGCTATTGGGGTTTTGTACCAGAAGATCACGTAGTAGGTAAAGGTTTCTTTATTTGGCTATCATTAGATCCTCATAGAAGTTTCTTAGACAAGGTAAGATGGAACAGGTTCTTTAAACCTATAGAATAAAAACAAAAGGCTGCTAAAATTTAGCAGCCTTTTTTATTACCATTTAATTTCACTTTCACCTCGTGAAGTAAGATATTCATTCACCTTTTTAAAGTGATTATTACCAAAAAAGCCTCTATGTGCTGCAAATGGTGATGGGTGAGCAGAAGATAAAACCAAATGCTTAGCATTATCAATTACTGCACCTTTCTTTTGAGCATATGCTCCCCATAACAGAAAAGCCACTCCCTCCTTCTCCTCTGACACTTTTTTAATAACTGCATCAGTAAACTCTTCCCAACCTTTATTTTGATGTGAGCCTGCATCAGACGCCCTCACAGTTAATGTAGCATTGAGAAGCAACACACCCTGATCTGCCCATCTTTCCAAATTACCCGATTCCGGTATTGGCGTACCATACTCCTCTTGAATCTCTTTAAAAATATTGACTAGTGAAGGAGGCTTTCTAATGCCATCTCTTACTGAAAAGCACAACCCATTGGCTTGATTTGGCCCATGATAAGGATCTTGACCTATAATAACCACCTTCGTATGTTCAAAACTACAATGATCGAAAGCATTGAAAATTTCCTTTCCCGGAGGATAGACAGTCTGCGTTTTATATTCAGTCTTCACAAACTCAACCAAACTCCTAAAATAGGACTTATCAAATTCATCCGATAACCTCTCTTTCCAAGAAGGTGCAATATTGACATCCATATTTTTCAATTATTTTTTTTTAAGATTTAAATTTAAAACTTCTTATATTTCATATTCGTATTATAATTAGAAATTTGCAGTTATGATGGTTACGGAAATCACAAAGGGTATAAAAGTTACTGTAGAGACAGAGTATCAGCCTGATTATTCTAGTCCTAGCCAGTATCACTATGTATTTACATACAGAGTAACTATTGAAAACCAGAGCGATAACACCATCCAACTGCTAAGTAGGCATTGGAATATTTATGATGCGGGCTACACCTTTAGGGAAGTAGAAGGAGAAGGTGTAGTAGGTCAGCAACCAATATTAGAGCCTACACAATACCACCAATACGTATCTGGATGCAATTTAAAATCTGGCGTGGGTAAAATGGGCGGCACTTATTTAATGGAGCGCATTGTAGACGGGCACCGATTTGAAGTAGTAATACCCGAATTTCATATGGTGGCACCATTCAAACTCAACTAAGGTTGGCGAGCAATAAACTACACCAGTTAAGGCAATATTTAAATTATTGGTTATATGCATTAGGGAGACATTCGCTACAGAGCCCATTTGTATTTGATATTTATGAGCATATCCACTCCCCTCTTATACATTCAGAATCATTTGATAACATTGAACAGTTAAGACAGGCTTTAGCAAGTAGCTCAAAAACTATTGAAGTGGATGACTTTGGAGCTGGAAGCCAAATATCTAGCAGTAGAATAAAAAAAATTAGTCAACTGGCTACTACAGGTAGTACACCTAAGAAAAACCACATACTACTGAGAAAATTAGCAGAATACCTCAATGCAAAATCTATATTAGAATTGGGCACCTCTCTGGGGCTTTCTACTGCGCACTTGGCCACAAGCCATAGTAAGGTAGAAAAAGTATACTCATTTGAAGGAGCTTCAACTTTAGCGCATTTGGCAAAAGACAACTTTCAAATGCTAGATATTAAAAATATTGAGGTTATAGAAGGCAATATTGATGTCACGCTGCCAGCAGCCATCAGTAAAGGAAATATAAAAAGTATAGACCTTGCGTATTTAGACGCTAACCATACTTATGAAGCTACAGTGCAGTACTTTAATCAACTATTATCTATAACTCATAAACATACATGCATAGTTATAGATGACATTCATTGGTCAAAAGATATGACCGCAGCCTGGCAGCAAATCCTTTCTTCGCCTCATGTATCAATAAGTATGGACTTATATCAACTCGGCATTGTATTTCTCAACCCCGAGTTAACTAAGCAACATTATATGCTAGAATATTAGCTTTTATCTTTAGAAATAACCCAAAAGGCATGGATAATTCCGGGAACTAACGCTAAACATGTAAGTATTAGATTAATCCAAAACTTAGCTGAAAACACTCCAAACTTTAACGCCACTGCTACAGGAGGAAAAAACAGGGCTAATAGAATCATTATAATAGACATATACTTAAATATTTTTTTGCGACCACAATATAAATATCTATTAAGTTTTATTAAACATACTTGCCGTTATTTAGTTACTTTTTGTGTATAAACTGTAATATGACTTAACGATTTGCTGAGAAAATGAAAATCAAACATAAAGGACTTATCTACACGCTCTCTACTCTCATAGTTCTGTTAGTAATACTACCCAATATCATTAATAAAAGAGAGCGCAAGACCTTTAACCATGACATCCACCTTCAGCAAGCCGTCAAAAAGTATAATAAGAAAGCATTATCTGATAGTATAACCATAGCCTTATCTACCTTCTATGACCGAGGCAGCCTTGTCAAATCTATTTTTGGCTCCCATTATAGAGATGTGTGGGCTACAGAAATTACGCTACCAGTAATTGATTTAAACAAAATCCATGGAGGATTAAAATTCATAAAGCTAGGAGGAGGTGGTCAAACCATTAGTGCCGATTTAGAATCTCACAATAAAAAATCATATACGATGCGATCGGTCAATAAAGACCAAGCCCGAAGCCTACCCTACTGGCTTCAACTAACGGCAGCTCGCCCTATGTTTAGAGATCAAGCTTGTGCACTAAATCCATACGGAGCTCTCATTGCTAATCAATTTGAAGAAGCTTGCGATATACTTCATACTTCACCCAACCTATACTTTGTACCGTTTGATTCATCGATGAATATTATGCTTCAAGCAAATATGTCTGGCAGGCCCGTACTGCTAGAAGAAGAGCCTGATGAGAGCTGGGAGCACCACTCAGTATTTGGCAACGCAGACAAAATACTGGACACCGATGAATTACTGCCCATGTTAGAAAAAGAGCATATAGAGATCAATGTAAAAAAATACCTACAATGCAGGTTGTTAGATATGCTGATGAGCGACTGGGATAGACATGAGAAACAATGGGCATGGGCTATTAACATTGATAGGACAGGGAGAAAAGTAGCATCGCCCATTCCTATGGATAGAGACATGGCTTTTTACATGTTCAATGATGGTTTGTTGAATCAGGTGACGCTATTAATCAATAATAAATTCCAATCTTACACCGAGCATTTTGAAGACGTTAGCGGACTGATAAAAAATTCAAAAACTTTAGACTTAAAGATATTAGGAAAAGTAAAACAAGAAGTGTTTATAAGTAAAGCAGAAGAACTCCAAAGTATACTTACAGATGAGATTATCAACAGTGCGTTTCAAGTATATCCGCAACCAATATTTGAAAAATACGGCACAAAGCACATTAATATTTTTAAAAGTAGGTTAAAACAGTTACCCGAGGTAGCAGACCAATTTTATCTGTTACTTAATGAAGAGATTGAATGAAAAATTAGCTCAGGTACGATGCTTTTTCCCACCAATAGGCCTTAACTGCTCCTATAATTTCTACAAGTTCAGAATATTTTGATGGTTTAGTAAAATAAGTATTCACACCATTTTTATAAGATGTTCTAATATCTTCTTCACTACTAGAGGTAGAAAATACTATAATAGGAATATGCTTAAACCTTTCACTTTGTTTAATTTCCTTTAAAGCCTGGCGACCATCTTTACGAGGCATATTGAGGTCTAAAAAAACCATAGTAGGTGTTTGGGCTTCATTCTCAAGGCGCTCCATTAACTCCTCTCCATCAGCAACAAACACTAGACTTTCACTATCAATGGCATTCTCATTAAGAGCGTCTTCTATTAAAAGACGATCGTCTTCGTCATCTTCTGCAATGATTATTGAAGTAATTTTTACCATTCTCAGATTAGTTTGCTACCTTGCCAACATTTTCAAAAACTTAAATGCATAATTGCTGGATAATAATCCCGCAATATATTAAATTGTATATATTATTACAACATTAATAATAATTTTTTATTATTAATTCTCTTATATAATGATGAAGAAGAAGAGTAGATTTCAACCTGAGCGTATAACAATGCTCCGAGAATTACTACAGATGTCGCAAGTAAAGTTTGCCGAGAAGATACATATTTCTCAAGGTGCTTTATCGCAAATAGAAAGTGGAAAGTCACAAATTTCGCTTGATACTTTGCGCAGTCTAAGTACTGAATTAAACGTAAATTGTAACTGGATAGTGAATGGCGCAGGAGAAATATTTCAAGAAGAAGAGGAATATGTAAATATCCAGCCTAAAAAGGTATATATAGAGCTAAAGAGTAACGATAAGAATCTTATACCTTTTATTAAAGAAGAGGCTCATGCTGGCTATATAGATAAGCATTCTGACCCTGATTATATTAAAACACTTGATGCCTATTTGATACCTGGTTATCAAAATGGGAACTATCGCCTTTTTGAAATAGAAGGTGAAAGCATGGTACCTACTATCTTTCCGCGAGAACTTGTAATTTGTAAGCACGTAGAAGAAATAGAAAACATCGAAAATGGCACCCTATGCGTAGTAATTACCTCTGATGGTATAGTGGCTAAACGTGTTTATTACTATGAAAACGATAAGCAATTACTGATATTAAAAAGTGATAACAGTAAGTACAAGACTTTCAGCATCCAGAGTAAGAAAATTATGGAGATTTGGAAAATTGAAGCCAAAATCACCAATGTATTTGTGGAGTCTGGATTAGTGGATGCCAAAAGAATAGAAAAGCTTGAAAATAATTTAGAGACGTTGCGAAGAGAAGTACGTAAACTTAACGACAACAAATAACTACAAGTTTGTTGAATTTAATTCTCTACTTTTTCATTATCACGGGGTTATTTCCTTTTCTATTGCCAAAAATATAATGGTATAGTTTTTTCATAATTGACACTGACACCAATAATGAAATGACTATGACAAAAAATCATGGCCCATCAATTAAAAATGATGAGCAATACGAAGAGCTGCGCAAACAGGGCATGAGCAAAGAAAAAGCTGCAAGAATAGCCAACACAGAAGATGCAGGAAAAAAGGGTGGCAAAAGTAAGCCCTACGAAGAGCGTACTAAGAAAGAGCTCCTTAATAAGGCAAAAGATGTGGGTATAGAAGGGCGAAGTAAAATGAATAAAAAAGAACTTATTGACTCACTAAGAAATAATTGATACATAATATAAAAGAGGAAAGGCAGTTTAAAACTGCCTTTCCTCTTTTATAACAGTTTCTTTTACATGCTTAAATTTTCTAATTAAAAGCCAGCGTTAAAGTTGCTCCATAATTATGAGTACCTACAGTAGGTACAACATACCATGTCACTTTATTATTGCCCACGGCTCTATCTTCTTTAAAATGATGAGTAAGATAAGCAATATTAGATGAAAGTATTCCAACTGCTGCTCCTACTAAAACATCAGAGAGCCAATGTCTATTATTCAATATGCGATACACCCCTGTGGCAGTAGCTACAGAGTAAGCTCCTATAGAAAACCACACACTTTTATACCCCAGTTCTTTACTCATAAATGCAGCGCCTAAAAAAGCTTGCGTAGTATGCATGGAAGGAAATGATGCAGAACTACTACCGTCAGGGCGCCTCACCTTCGTTATCGCTTTAAGGGGATAAGTAATGGCCAAGGCGATAATATTTGATTTTAGAAAGACTAAGGTTTTGTCTTTGAAGTTATGCCTACTTTTTACACCTAAAACATCTAGTCCATATACAGTAGCAGGAGGAATATATCTCATCACATCATCGAGATGTGATGAGAAATTAGGAAAGTTATTATCTACAATAGTTTTGGCATCATGCCGATTGAAAATGGCATTAGTCTCGGCTGCATATAAGCCCATAAGCGTCAAACCTATAGGCACTCCGGCCGTTTTCACAAACGTGGTTTGATGCCACCTCTTACCTTCTCCAGCATCAACTGAATCGGGCTGTTGAGCAAAACCTGCAAAATAGATGAAGCTAAAAATACACGTCAGTATTTTCAACCTCATTTAATATAAACAGTTTTTATATTTACAAATTCTTTGATACCAAAAGGCCCCAGTTCACGTCCGTATCCACTTTGGTTAATCCCTCCAAAAGGCAATCTTGGGTCAGATTTCACTAAAGAATTAACAAAACAACAGCCTGCTTGCAGCTGTTCTTCAGCTATCTTTTCTCCTCTTTCAATATCCTTAGTAAAAACTGCTGCACCTAAACCAAATGAGGTAGAATTAGCTATTTTAATTGCATCCTCTTCATCTTTAGCTTCAATTATTGCAGCTACAGGGCCAAACAACTCATCATGATAAGCAGGTGCATCCTTAGGCACATCAGTAAGCACAGTTGGTGGGTAAAACGCACCATCACGCTCAGGAATCTCACCACCTAGTACACATTTTGCTCCAGCCAAAACACTTTTCTGTACCTGCTCATGCAATTCATCTCTAAGGTCTTTTCGAGCCATAGGGCCTATATCTGTCTTTTCTGACTCAGGGTCTCCCATAACTTTGGCTTTCATTTTTTCAACTACTAGCTTTTCAAACTCATCTTTCACCTCAGCGACCACAATAAAACGCTTAGCAGCAATACAACTCTGACCTGCATTAATCAACCTACTGTTTACACAAGTTTCAGCTGCAAGTGCTATATCAGCATCTTCTAAAACTACATAAGGGTCACTCCCTCCTAATTCTAGAACGGTCTTTTTCAACTCTTCACCTGCTTTAGAGGCTACGGCCTTTCCTGCAGGTGTACTTCCTGTAAGAGTTACCGCCTTAACATGCGAGTTTTCTATTACATTGTTGATTTCACCAGAGCCGATAAGCAAGCTTTTAAAAATATTATCAGGGAAGCCCGCTTCTCTAAATATCTCTTCTATAGCTTGAGAACACCCAGGCACATTAGAGGCATGCTTTAAAATACCCGCATTACCGGCCATTATAGCGGGTGCGGCAAAGCGCAATACTTGCCAAAATGGAAAATTCCAAGGCATTACAGCGAGTACAATTCCTATTGGCTGAAAGGACACAAAACTTTTAGATGCATCTGTTTTAACCATTTCTGGTTGAAGAAAACCTTCTGCATTTTGGGCATAATATTCACACACCCATGCACATTTCTCTGCTTCTGAAATACCATCAGCAAGGGTCTTGCCCATCTCCTCCATCATCAGCCTGCCCCACTTTTCTTTGTCCCTTTTTAGGATCTCAGCTGCTTGCATCATCAAGGCAGCACGCTCTTTAAATGAAGTTTTGCGCCATTCTAGCCATTCTGCCTGTACTTGATCTATAATTTCATCTACCTGATGGGAAGAAAGCTCTTCATAAGATTTCACCTCTTCTCCACTGGCAGGATTTATAACTAGCATACTCATATCTATAGTTACTTTTATTTTATAAAAAAGTTACCTGTACGGATACAAATGTTATGCCTGCCAGCAATAAATTGATTAAGACATAAAAGAATGAATAGGGAAAATTATACGAAAAATAGTCCCTTTTCCAACTTCACTGTCTACTGTTATTTTAGCTCCATGGCTATTAATAATATTTTGTGTAGAAGTAAGTCCTAATCCCATACCGCCTTTTTTACCTGTAAAGAAAGGATCAAAAAGCTTCTTTATTTCTTGCTGAGGTATACCCTTTCCGTTATCTGCTATACAAGTAACTACTGAATTCTCAGTTTGTACTGTGTCAATTTTTAATATACCCTTATCAACTTCCATGGCCTCTATAGCATTAATAATGATATTGAGAAAAGCCGTTTTCAGTTGTTCTTTATCATAAGATACCTTGGGTAGATTTTCTTCTAATTTTTTAACGAGTCTGATACCTCTAAGTTTAACCCTATCAGCAGTAATGGCTAATGTTTCTTCCACCACAGCATTAATATCACCTACTTCAGGATTCAACTGCTTAGGCTTAGAGCTTTTTAACATCTCTGTTATCAACTGTTCTATTCTATCAGCATTACGCCTGATAATATCGAAATATAAGCCGGTATCTGTTTCTTCCTCATCCACCTCATCTCTCAGTTGCTCTAGGGCCAAATTAAGGTTAGTAAGAGGGTTTCTAACTTCGTGAGCCATACTTCTGGCTATTTGCCCTGTCATGGCCAACTTCTCAGCTACTAACAGGTCTTCTTCGGCTCTTTTTCTTAGCGTTAAGTCATGTATAATCCCTTGATAACCATACAACTCTCCATGATCATCATTAAGTGCAATACCATTTACCAAACACTCAATTTTAACACCATCACTTCGTACCAAGGTGATTTCAAAATCTTTAACCTGACCATTCTTGGCCAGCATTTCATAGAAATAATGGTAGGTTTCTTCGTCATCAAATAGGTCTTTTATAGACTTATGTAAGATGTCGTTTTTAGAAAAACCCAGCAATTTTTCCATACTTTGATTAACATCAATGAACAGGTGTTCTTTGTTAATCATATAAATAGAGTCTACAGATCTTTCAAACAAAGACCTGTATTTCTCTTCTTTAACGTTTAATTCTTTTATAGACTGAGAATGGTTGATCGCATACCGAATGCTTCTACTTAATGTATTTCCGTTGATTTCACTTTTAACTAAGTAGTCAGAAGCTCCTAGGCGCATGGCCTTGTAATCAATTTCTCTGTCTCCTTTACCTGTTAAAAGAATTAACGGAATCTGACACCCTTTTGAACGAACGGTCTTTATAAAATCTAGCCCATTCTTCTCCCCTAATCGATAGTCTACCAGACAAATATTATACTTATCTGCACACACTTCTTCGAGAGCTTTATCATAATCGGGTTGCCAATCTATTTCAAAATTAGTTAGGCTTTTAAGTTCATCTAAATAATCCCTAACTAAAATAAAATCGTCTTCATCATCGTCAATTAAAAATACATTAATGACGCTGCTCTTATGCTCAACCATTTGTCTTAATACTTTTGTTCTGAATTTTTAGGTAATTCAACAATACCAAACCAATAATCACCAATACGTCTTGTAACCTCTACCAGTTCATCAAAAGTTACAGGCTTAGAAATAAATGAGTTAACCCCTAGGTCATAACTTCTCACAATATCTTCCTCTGCCTTACTTGTGGTTAAAATAATTACAGGAATACGCCTTAAGTCAGCATCACTTTTAATGTGCTTTAAGGCTTCTCTGCCATCCATCCTTGGCATGTTCAGGTCTAACAAAATCAAACCTGGTCTTGGTGCAGCAGTATACTTACCACGTTGGTATAAAAAGTCTAACAACTCTTCTCCATCTTCCACAAAATGAAGATCATTAGCCAACCTGTTTTCTGTTAAGGCCTCTTTGGCCAACATTCTATCATCCGGATCGTCATCCGCCATTAAAATGGTAATTGCTTTTGCTACTTCAGCCATTTATATATCGCTTTTTAGAGGTAATAAAATTGTAAATGTAGTCCCTTTGCCGACTTCACTGGTGGCTTTTATGGCTCCATTATGATTTTGAGCCACTTTTTGACATATCGCCAAACCAATACCTGTGCCCTGAAACTCATTTCTGCCATGTAATCTCTCAAAGATATTGAAAATTCGTTCAGCATACTTCTGATCGAAACCTATACCATTATCAGTAATCTTTAATTCGAGAAATTGTTTAGTCAAATCACCATTAATATTGAAAAAACTTTTTGCTTTGGCACCATCCACTACACCGGCTTTAATTTTTATAAGCGGATTTCTATCTTCAGGAGTAAACTTTATAGCATTGCTAATCAAGTTTTGGAATAGCTGTCTTAACTGCACCGCATCACCGTCTAGCGTTGGCAGCGTATCTATTTCAAACTGAGTATCTGTTTCTGCAATTCGCGTTTCCAAATCGCCAGTTACTTCTGTTAATAATTTATTTAAGTCTATGGGGTGGAATGGCTCCAAATTACGGGCTACTCTGGAATACTTCAGCAAGTCATCTATAAGCGCTTGCATACGTGCAGCCGCCCCTTGCATACGTGCTATGTAATCCACGCCTCTTTCATCAAGAGCCTCTTCGTATTTGGTTACTAGTCTATCTCCAAAGGCTCGTATCTTCCTTAGTGGCTCTTGCAAATCGTGCGAAGCTACATAGGCAAATTGCTCTAGATTTTTATTAGATTTTACCAGCTCATCATTTTTAAGAAGTATATCTGCTTCAAATGATTTTTGCTGTGTAATATCTTGTATAGTACCATACAAGGTATCGTTATCTCCATCTGTATCTAACGAGAAGGTAGCCAAAGTTCTGATGTGCTTTATAGTACCCTCTTTGGTCAGTGTTCTATAAACTATATCAAAACCTGTTCTATTTTGAATAGCCGTTGATATTTTGTTTTCTACTGATTCTCGGTCTTCTGGGTGAATAGCATGAAAGAAACTTTCTCTTGTAGGATTATAATTGTGAGACTGCTCATAAATTCTATAAACTCCTCGAGACCATTTAATGCTATTCTTAGGAATGTACCACTCCCAGCTCCCCATATTGGCTATATCTTCGGCACTAGCCAAAATTTTATTTGTTATCTCTATATCATCTTGGGTTCTTTTCTTAATCAAAAGAGCACCAATGGATGATGATATTTGCTGTATTGTTCTTAATAAACCTTCAAAATCGGCTATTCGCTGCTTAGAAAAGAATAAGGCGGTTAATACCAACTCTTTATTAAATAAAATTGGCACTGCAAAAACCGTTGTCAATCCATAATCTAATGCTCTTGTAACATGCTTTAGCTGCTCAGAGGAAGCCGAATTAAGATCTTCTATATATTCCATCTGAAGGCTTTCCATCACACGGCCAACCATACCTTCACCTCTATTGATCAGTAATTCCTGATTTTCATCGTGAAGCTGAGCAAATTTATGCTCCGTGGCGTAGTAAATTTCAGAAAGATAAGATTGCCCTTCGTACGGTAACCATACTTCTGAATAATCCATTTCGAAGCGAGTACTTATCTGGTCAAAAACACTTGTTACCGCTTCGTCAAAGTTATTTGAATTAGCAATAGTTAAGTTCAACTGACTAGTAAAAGCCCTTTCATTATCAGCTTCTTTTATCTCAGAAATGTCTCTTCCTTCAAATATAATAAGCTTCACATGATCACCTTCCTTAATAGGTTTGAGGGAGAAATCTATAGTGGTTACTTCCGAATTTTGATTATAAAACTCACTTTCATATCTCACAAACTCACCTTGGGCGGCACGTTCTATTGCTAAGCGCAGATCTTTCTGCACATCATTAGACTTAGACCACCAAGGCCAATCCCACAACACTGAACCTTTTATATCAGCGCTTTCAACTCCTCCATAATCTAAAATAGTTCGGTTAGCTTCTAGCACCACTCCATTAGCATCTAACAAGCTAATGAACTGGAATGTACCATTAAATATAGCCTCGAACTTCTGAGTACTTTCTTCTATAATTTTACCGGTCTGCCGCTTTTCCGTAGTGTCTACCAAGGTCATTACAATACCATCTTCCAGCTTTACCACATTCACATCAAGGTAAACATCAGCCATATTATCTTTATAATGAGCCTCTAAATTTTGCGATATACCAGAGTTTGTAACTTCTACATAGTCATCATAATGCCCAGTCTCCTTGGTATTAGGGAATGCTGTAGTCAGTAATTTACCTTCTATTTCAGACAGTGGTCTTTTGAAAATGGTTTCAACGGTTTTATTACCTAAAATCAATTGAAAATCTACTATTTCATCATTTTGCCGAACGGCCTCCATGAATAAGATACCATTTGGAGAACTATCTAACACCCTGCGCAGAGATTCCTTGGCTCTCATTTTCTCATTGACCTCATTGCTTATTTGCATAAGGTTTTGTTCTAGCTCTTGCTCTGCTACAATTTTTATGCGCAGTGTTTTATAGAGCTGAGTAAATAAGTACGCCACAGCAATAACAGCTGAAATGAACCCCATAAAAATCAATAATGGAGTTATGGTATTAGAATAATCTTGCCGGTTAGTTCTTCGTATTAATGCCTGCCACTCGGTATCAGCAATACGGTCTACCAACCCTCGGATTTCATCCATATTGTCATTACCACTCTTGAGGTATTTATTCTCTACCTCTTCAAAGCGATCTTTGTCTTGCATATCATAAATGATAGCCTCTATAATATCATATTGTTTTTTGACCAGTATACGAAGCGTATCCAGTCTTAATTGTTGCACCTGGTAGTTACGTGTTAAGCTATCTACATAATCCAGCTTAGAAAGCGCTATCCATTTACTATTGTAGTATGGTTCAAGGTAGGTAGAATCATTCGTTAACTGATAACCCCGATGAGCAGATTCCGCATCTTTAACTTCGGATATCACTTTTTCTAATTCTCGCATAACAATATTGGTACGAGAAACAGAAGCGGCATCATCAATCATATTATTTAAACTGCGGTAAGCTACGTAAGAGATAATAAGCAAAATAGCTGCTACTACTCCGAATATGATCCTAAATGATTTAATGGATTTCATAGGTTAATAAGCACTATGTGAGCGCTAAAAATAAGTTAAGTAACAAGTTGTGTAAAGTGAATTTATAGTTTGGGTATTATTAAATCATTCGATAAATATTTATCAAACAAAAAATAGGACCTGCTAGCTTCTTCGTACTAAAGTCCTTGATATAGTATAAATGCTTGTGAAGTATATTTGTTCAAAATACTTCGCAAGTATTAAAATATTTATATTATGAGCAATAACTTAAATGTTAATATCATATGCTTTCAACTTATTATAAAGTGTTTTTCTATCGATATTAAGCACTTCTGCTGCCTTGGTTTTATTATAACCAGTTTTTTCCAAAACGCTAATAATGGCATTTCTTTCAGCATTTTCTGAAACTGACTTCAGGTTGGTCACATCTGCTGGCTGACTATCATTACTGGTGAGTGAAGCAGACAAATAATCAGGTGAAATTATTTCAGAAGGAAGACATTCGATACTTATCTTATCGGTCTGGCAAAGTAATACTGCTCGCTTAATCACATTTTGTAATTCGCGTAAGTTACCGTGCCAATAGTAATTCTTTAACTTCTCCTCCACCTCATCTTCAAAACCATCAATTTCCTTCTCTAGCTGAGCATTGGCTAAGTCAAGAAAATGTCTACTAAAAATAAGTATATCTTGTTTTCTCTCTCTTAATGGAGATAGTTCTATTCTAAATTCGTTTAATCTATGGTATAAATCCTCTCTAAATTTACCATTTCTAACTGCTTCTTTTAGGTCTTCGTTAGTAGCGGCAATTACCCTTACATCAATATTTAAATCTTTCACCCCTCCTAACCTTCTAATTTTCCTCTCTTGCAGCACCCTCAAAAGTTTTATCTGATTTTCATAAGAAAGGTTTCCTATTTCATCGAGGAACAGCGTACCACCATTGGCAATCTCAAAACTACCCAACTTATCAGCCAAAGCACCTGTAAAAGCGCCTTTCATGTGTCCAAAAAGCTCACTGCCGGCAAGTTCTTTTGGAAGAGCACCACAATCTATGGCCACAAAAGGCTGGTCGCTACGCTTACTTTTATTATGGATTTCGTTAGCCACAAACTCTTTACCGGTACCTGTTTCTCCAGTAATAATCACTGACATATCTGTAGGGGCTATTAGAGATATATGCTTGTGTACTATCTCGGCTTGGCTACTTTTACCCGAAACAAAAGCCTTTTTGGAACCAGTTTTCTTCTTCTTACCTCCACTCTTTGCAGATTGCACCTGCTCGTTCTGTTCTTTCTTTTGTTTGATAGCTTCTTTTACTGTAACCAAAATCTCATCGGGATATAATGGTTTGGTTACATAATCATAAGCCCCGTGTTTTAATGTTTGTACAGCTATGCGCACATCAGAATACCCCGTTATGATAATAACAGCAGTTTCTGGGTTAATGATTTTTATCTTTCTTAAAATACTAATCCCGTCTTCATCAGGCAGACGATAATCACTGATGACCAGATCGAACGTTTTTCTTTTTAGAATTCTGATACCTTCTTCACCAGTATTGACATGCTCTACTTCATAATTCTTTTTTGTAAGGAATCTATTCAGTAGCAAACAAATGTCATTATCATCATCTATTATTAATATTTTCTCCATTGGGCTGATATAAATTACGCTGTTTAAAATTTAGTTAGATGCATCCGACACATTGAGTTCTCCCAGTGCATCTAAAATCATCTTTTTGTTAAAGGGCTTAGGAATAAAAAAGTTAGCACCTTCGGATATAGCCCTTTGCCTTTCAATATTGCTATCATAGGCGCTAATAATTATGATTTTGGCATCAGGGTTTTCCGCTTTTATTTTAGGAATAAGATGAAACCCCAAACCATCAGGAAGGTTGAGATCTAGGAACACTACATCATAAGTGTCTCCTTTGATTTTCCTGAGTCCATCGTTTACACTATGTGCATAGGTAGTATAAAACCCAAGCTTTTTCAACATACCTGATAACAGCAAGCATATCTCAACTTCATCGTCCACAACTAAAATCTGCTCTTTCATTAAATTCTCTTCTTTTGATTAACTAAGCCTCACTACCCTTTTCTATGTATTCGTCTAAATTCACTTTCTTGAAAATTACTCTGGTAAGGAAATAAACAGAACTTAGGAACACTACAAATGCTAACAGAATTGAGAGGAACATGTTCAAAATTATCATAAGACTTAAAACTTTGGGTAATCAATGGCGAAACTGAAAATTTTGTACCAATTCAGTCTTAAGTCTCTAAATAGCGTAATAGCAAGGCTATTGGTTGACAAATTTATAAAACAAAAAAGTAGGGTGTGTAATTTTTTACACAATAAAGAGGCATAATATTCTCAGTAGGAGATGCAGCTACATGAATTAAGACTTATAAAATTTCAAATCCGTATATGGCACGTCATTTTCTATATAGTTAATTAAACTAAAATTAATTTATCAACTATGAGTAATTTACTATATATAATTGCAGTAATATTAATAATCGGGTGGTTATTAGGTGTGTTTGTTTACAGTGTGGGAGCATTGATACATATCCTATTAGTTTTCGCAGTTATTGCCATTCTGTTTAGGTTAATTAGCGGCCGCAGATTATAAATATTACTAAAGAACTGAAATAAAGCCCATGAAATATTACGATCTTGCTTTTGAAGAATACACTGATGACATTCTTCCCAGACGTTTGGAAATGCTAAAATCATTAAAAAAACATGCGTTTCCTGTTAAAAAGCTGTTTGGTAAAGGCCAAGGAGAAAAAAATATAATCAAAAAATTAGGCCGTGTATCTGATTTCAAAGGGCTTTATGCCTTCATACAAAATGAAGAAATTATTTATGTAGGCACTTCTGAAAAGGTAATTAACAGACTTAGCTATCAAATAAAAGGCTACACTAAGTACCAGGCGCATTTGGCCTGGGAAATAGCCAAAGCTCATGAATTATACACCAATAAGAAGAATCAAACGCCTAACTTAAAAAAGGCGAAGAATATAATTATGAACATGGATGTAATTTTCCTTGAAATAACCTCTCCTATAGAGAGGCATTTAATGGAAATTTATACCTGTATGAAGTTTGACTGTCGTTTCAACTTCATAGATAACAAACACTAATTACAATACCATTTGTATCTTTTCTTTAGCTTCCTCTAATTCTTCCTCATTTGCAGGATCTTCTAAAGTCTCATATTTAGGCTTATCAGGGGTATAAGCTAAAGAGATGTACATAGGGTAATGATCAGAACCTATCTTTGGCAACCTCTTTATATCTATTAGTTTAAAATCAGGGGTATGAAAAACATGATCTAAAGGCCATCTTAAAAATGGTATTTTAGCATGAAAGGTATTAAAGAATCCTCTTCCTTTTCTAGGATCTAGCAACCTACTTATACGCTGAAAAATACGGGTACTGCGAGACCATGCTACATCATTAAGGTCACCAGCCACTATTACTGGCCCTTTTACTTTTTCTACTTCTTGTGCTACAAGGTATAGCTCTGCATCTCTTTCAGTAGATCTATAATTTTCCGTAGGACTAGGTGGCTTAGGATGAATTCCATATAGTTTAATGCTTTCGCCATTACGTAAAGTCACATAGGTGTGGATGGAGGGTATATCTTCTTCCACAAGAAACTTCACCTCAGAACCTGACAACTTAAGTTTGGAATACATTAAAATACCGTAAGTATTATCTAATGGATATTTAATGCGGTATGGATAATTTTCCTCAATACTTTTTACTCCTTGCTCCCACTTCTGGTCTGTTTCTACCATAATTATCAAATCTGGCTGTACTTTATTAATAAGGTCTACGCAGTTTTGATATTCTCTATTATACATGTAAACATTACTCATCATAATGCTAATGTCATTACCTTTAACCTCTGACAGCACCTTATGAGACTCTTTGGGCGCTAACCAAGTATACGGAAACACTATTATAGTTTCGTAAACTGTAGCAATGGTGAGTGCTGCAAGTAAAATAAACTGCCAAATTTCTGTAAATGAAGAATAATAAATTAATCCGGCAATTGATATAAAGCCAAAACCTACAAATTGGGCCTGAGGAAAATCAAAAAAACGAATCCACCAGGCATCCTTTTTAATTAATTTAACTACTGTGGCTACAATAGTAATTATAGCTAGTGCAATAAATGTTACTTCCAAAATCTCAATATTTTAATGTAGCAATAAATCTACAGCAGTAATGCAAACAAAGTGCCAATGCAGATAAATACTGCTCTTTTTAAATGGCACGAAATTTACCCTTTAAGTAAATAAACTATCAACCATTGTCAATTAAAAAGAGTAATAAGAACATATTAATAATTACCGGGATGGTGATATTAATATTGATTGTATTAGGTATTTACCTCATTGGCCATTATGCCAACCCATGGGCCAAAGATTTGATATCAAAAAGGTTAAATTCAATTAATAATGAGAGTATTACTTTAAAATATGACTCATTTAACATTGACATACTAAGTAGAAAATTCAACATTCATAACGTAGAATTCCACAGTAGCGACAGCGCCCAAGAGTATAAAATTAACTTTGACAAGCTTGAGGTTAGTGGTATCGGCATTCTGTCTTATGTAGTAACCAAAAAAGTTAATATTTCGGAAATAAAGCTTTCTTCCCCTAGCGTCATATATACTATTAACACTTATTATAATAGTGACAGTGCTAAGAAAAAGCCCTCACCCCTAAAGCTTCCTAAAATGGAAATTGATGAGGCATTTATTGAAGAAGGAGATTTTGTCATCAACCACAGAGATACTATTGAAGATCATTTGTTTGCAAAAGGCCATTTTAAACTGAGCTTATATGATTTTGAAAGTGACAGCAACAAGGTACACGAATACAAATTATTTGATATTGAAGACATGCAAATGTCTATTAAAGATTTGGCTATAAATTTACCCGATAGCATTTTCACCCTTAATGTGGCTAGTAGCACAGTATCGTTAAAAGAAAAAAAACTAAACCTTGACTCTGTACAATATAAATCTACAAAAGGTAAATTTGAAATTGGATCATATGCTGGACATGAAATAGACTGGATAGACTTAAAAATTCCTAACATCACCATCACCGATATAGGTTTTAAAACCATGTTAAATGACAGCATCTACCATTTTAGCAAGGTAACTTTACAACAGCCCAACGCTCTAATTTTCAGAGACAAAAGACTAAGCTTCCCTACTGACAAGCCAGATACGAAACTGCTGCACACTGTAATGGACGAGCTCAGCTTTAATTTAAACATTGACACCATTCAAGTTAAAAAAGGGCGCGTGGAATATCAGGAGTTTGTAAAAGAAGCTCAAGGCCCAGGCAGGGTCCATTTCGAAAACATATATGCCTCTGTATATTCTATTACTAACATTGATAGTATCCAGCAAAAAAGCAATTACAGAGCTATAATGGATGCTCAGGCTCAAGTAATGGGTAAAGGTAAGCTGTCAGCATCTTTCTCTTTTCCATTAACCAAAGGCAAGGGCAAGTACACTACTAAGGGTAATTTATCACCTATGAAATTAACAGATTTTAATCCTATGCTAGAGTATGTGGGCTTTACCAGAATTAAAGATGGGGACTTGCTAAGCTTAGATTTTGACTTCACTTATAATAATAATTACTCTGATGGCACCATGAACTTTGAGTACAGCAACCTCAAAATAAATACGCTATCAAAAGAGTCGCATGAAACAGAAGGGATAGGTGAAAGCCTTAAAACATTCTTGGCCAATACCTTTATAGTTAAAACTGACAACACTAAATCTGACGGTAAATTTAGGGTGGGAAACATTCACTTTGAAAGAGACAAGAAGAAGTCTATTTTCAATTACTGGTGGAAATCACTCCTTACGGGCTTCAGGTCTAGCACCGGAATTGAAGCTCCGGAAGAGCGTATAGATACCGACTAAAAAAAAGAGAAAATCTTACGATTTTCTCTCTCCTTTTCTTTCCTCGGCTTTTAGAGAATCAAATTTCTTGGAAGGTGACCTCCCGGCTGCCTTATCATTTTTCTTTCTAATGATGTACATTACTGCTCCCAAAATAAGTAAGGGTAAAACAATGTAAAGTAATATTAAAGGTATAACTCCTGTTGTTTCCATAATAGTTTTCGTTTATTTAGTTATTCATCAAGAAACACCTCTTTTATGGTTTCTGATGGTGTAAAAAAGACTGAGAAATTGAAATACGGACTTGGGCTAATATCATTTTCGATAATAGGATCGCTCTTCTTAAAAGAATCATCTTCGGAGATATCTAGCTTATAGTTAAACCTGTAACCAGCCGAGACTGCCATCCATATAAAATCAGAAATTACAGCTCTTTCATAAGTAAGAGATGCAAAAACATCTGATCTTCTCAGTTGTAAATCGTTATATCGTGCCAGCTGCTCATCATCTAATTTCACATTGTAGCTAGCTCCTGACACTTCGTATCCGGCAAAGAATCTTTGCTTATCATTAACATTATATCGCCATTGAAACTGGGCGGGTATTTTAGACTCAAACCCCCAGTGATCATTTATAGTTTTGTTCCACAAAAACGCGGGGTAAATGCTTGGCTGCCCAAGGTCATAACTCATGTACAACCCTATACCGTAAGAATTATTTTCTGATTTCTTCCATCCGTAAAATGCGGCCATGGTATACTTGGCAAACTCATAAATACTTAAATTTAAATCACCCACATCTCCGTTTAGCGCAGCACTAGATCTTATATAAAGCCAGTGCTTTTCATCTATAGAATGGTCATAGTAAAATTTAAATACCCTTGATTTCATTCTTTTATCGTGTAAAGATTTGTACAAGGCATAATCTTCAAAATCACTGCTTTTGAATTTATACTGATCCTGAGCGTAATCAAGACCAATAATTATATTAGTTCGTTTTCTTAATAATATGGGAGCCTTTATTTTAAATAACAGCTTATTAAGATGGTCTACTCGTGTATCAGCATCAGGAAGTCCATTCAAATTACTATGGCTTTCAATATCATATGCTGTTACAGGAGTATAACTGGCTACAATACCTCTGGGCATCATATTCTTTACTCGGGGCGAAGCCCATTTGTCATCATCTTCATCTTCCTGACTCTGTGCATTAACCTGTGCAATGACACCTAGCAACGTGGCTATTATTAAAAACTTTTTCATATATAATTAAAATAAAAATCCTGTTTTGATAGTGAATAGATTCTCCTCTTCTGATATGCCATAAGACCCCGACAGCAGAAAAACCTCAAATAAATGTAGGTAAACCCCTGGCCCATAAGCATGATGCATTTTGGAAGAATTGCCTTCTTTGGTCCACACTCTACCTTGATCATAAAAGCCAAATACTCCAACATTGCCATTAACAAGGTTATTGCGCAGGTTAAAAACTTTCAACCTCACCTCATTATTATTGTAGAAACTAGTTTTACCTGCAAACCTAAACTTCCTAAAGCCTCTTAAGTTTTCCAGATTACCGAGAAAATTTGAATGATAGAAATAATAATCTCCCACATTAGTGGCTACCCCCACCCGAGAAGCCACAGTGAGCCTCAAAGGTAAGTTTGGAGAGAAGTAAACACTGAGATCCGATTTATATCGTGTAAAATCAACTCCATTTGAAGTCAATTCTTTTAAATAATGAATTTCATTTTTCCATATTACCCCTTTCTCTGGGTTTACGGGATGATCCGTTAATGCTATAGAAGTAAAAAAACGAGCCCCTGCAAACTTGGTAGATGATGTTTTGAGGTAGTCATCCTGTGCTACTTCAGCATCAAGTATGGTATTGTTATTCTCTTGTACATCAATAAATTCATAATCAGGCCCTAGTCCTATTTTCACCACCTTTGACAAGCGTTTTACGATAGAAGGATTCACCTTCACGCTGTTCATCTTAACCCTATAGTAATCTATATTTTCATTATAGTCTGTTTCATTTCCCTGCCCAAAATAGTTGAGTACATATTTAGGTCCATTGGCCAGGGCATCGAGTTGTAAATCCCAATGGTGACCAAATAATGAATAAAAATCTCCTCTATACTTAAAATTAAAAGCCTGTGTGTTAATGGCATAATTAGCTAAAACAGTATGCGAAGTTTTAGCAGGATCGTGTCTAAAGCCTTGTGTAGTAAACTTGGCACCTCCACCGAGATAAATTCCATCATCAACATTATACTCAAAAAAAAGTCGAGGGCCGAGATAGTTATATTTATACATATCCCTATCATACCTATTTACCCATTCTTTTTTTGATGTCTTTATTCTCGCATCTGTACCGGCATACATACGAGGTACATCTTCATTATTATCATAAAATATAGCCTGATGCCCCCATTCCGCTACGTGGGACTTATCGGTAAATGTATCGCTATCTTCTCCTCCTACTATCCTTAACTTCAACCCTTTATTCACTTCACCTTCTATTTCAAATTGGTCGTTACCATCCCTTCCAAAAATCCATATTTCATCCGTTTCATCATTTGAAAACACCCTATCGTATAGCTTTTGCTTTACCTCCTTATCTTCAGTAGTTTTATATACCCTAACCCATGTCTCATCATCAGACATTCGATCTATTTTAATTAGCTCATGCTTATCACTAGCCACAATGCTCACATCTTTGCTTAAATATGTATAGTACTCAAAAGCATATTCTAAAAGATGATCTCTTCTAGATTTCAACTTGGCGGCTATCTCCTTACCTGAAATTGGATATACTTCTTTGGGCAGCTCATGTATTGCTTTATCAATGACCTGATCTGTTAATTTTTGCTGTACATCTTGTGCTATTTTCTTCCAATCATCTTTTGATAATTCGGATAACAATGCATGATCTATATTTCTGGCAGAAAAGTTAAGACCAGCCACATCTTTTATAGTATAATCGAAGCTATTGAAATTTCTAAAAGCCCACTTTCTACTAAGAATCCAAGGAATAACACCATCATAAAGCACAAACACCTGATCTCGATCTCTAGGTACAGGCCTAAACACCGATCCTTTAGTTTCTTTCTCATATTCTGCCCAGCGCCACTGATCTTCATGACGATCCCAATCACCAATGAGCATATCAAAAAGCCTTGACTTTAAGTACATTTTTGCATCTACTTCATTGTCATTATCCTTTTTAAGATGCTCAAACATGGTTTCAGTGCTTACCACATTTGTAGAATTACCAAACCTTTCATATGCGCTTAAATCTTCATCGGGCCTAATTTCCATTAAGCCCATGCGGCCACCAAAATCACCAATATAAGGACCTAAAGTTGGCGTGTGGGGCGTGTAAAATATCTTAGGGTTAGTATGATTAATGCCAACTGCACTGGCCATAGCAGGTATTGTAAGGGCTCCATAAGGATGTGCCGTACTAATTTGATCTTTCACAAAATCATTTACCCAAGTATCTCTAAATACTGCTGGAATGGCGCCCGCAGGAAACTTGTCAATAGACCTTAAATTATACTGTACGCTATCAGTATTCATAAAACGAATAGAAATAGTTTGTTTTCCTCCTCCTTTTTTGATCGGTTTTAAACCACCAGCATATGTTTTAAGGTCTATATAAGGAACTTTGATAGGCGTTACCCATTCATTTCTATAATGAGCTCCAAAAAAGAACTCCCCCAATTTGCTCATGGAGTAATTTGGGTTTGCGGCCATCATTTTAGTACTGTCGCCATAATCGGGTACGTGATCAATATCTGCAGCTGGTGTTTGTTCGGGATTAAGTGCGTAGAGAGGAGTCCTAAAAGACACTTCTCCATCATGATTAGCTTCTGTAACCGAAAAAAATTCCACCCACGCTTCTCCGCTTTTATAATATCTTATGCGAGAAAAACCTGAGGTTTGATGTACATATTCAGCACCAAATCCCCTCGCAGCAAAATTAGATTTAGAGGCAGCTCCACTAATTACTTCATGCATTAAGCCCTGCTTATGCATTTGCAAATTATGGTCATGACCTGCTGCATAAACTACATTTGGCCTATTCTCCAATATTGAAATCAGAGCCTTCTTATATCTTTGGTAATCTGTATTTGGAATATCCTGAGCAGAAGCTCCAGACTTTCGAAGTACGGGATATAAAGAACCTATTACCGGCAAGGGAATGTAAAGGTGATCTCTTACCAGACGCAACGGAAATATATTATCCCAGAAATTATAATGACCTCCATGATTTCCATTACTAAACAATGGGTGGTGAGCAGCAAGTAGTACATGCTTTCCATCATTTTTCTTTACTATATCTTCTAGCTGGATAATAAAATCTAATTGATCCTCTACCTGACAGCCATTTTCTGGGGCATGAGGTTTATCATACTTTCTTAGCCACCATTCGGTATCAACAATGATTATAGTAAGCTGATCATTTACGTTAACTTCTACAGGGCCGGGGCAACCGTTATCTGGCAGAAAAACGTTGCTCTTAGTATTTTTCAAGTACTCTTCAATGTATTCCTCTTCCCTATTGATAGCCTCTAGTCCTACTGGCCCACTCTTATCCCAATCATGATTACCTGGGATAAATATCACTCTTCCTTTATAACCTTTGGTTATATTCATTTGTGCCTCTATAATCTCTTCCTTCTTTTCTCTAACAGGAGACGACTCTTCAGGAAGCCCTCTTTCATAAATATTATCACCAAGAAAAATAATACTGCTAGTGCTATCGGGTTCGGCCTTTATTTTCTTTTCTAAAGCAGCCAAAACATTATCTGGTTCATCTATAAGTACATCTCCTCCATCACCAATAAGGTAAATGCTATGCAGCACTTCGTCTGCAGGCATATTATTATCTGGCCAGCTTTTATACGCCTTACCATAATAAGGCTTAACGGTACCACAGCCAGCTTGAATAAAAAATACGATAATGGTTAGAAATAAAATATTGTAAGTAGACTTAAAGGGCATTTAATGTTTGTGTTTTTATATCTTCTTACAAATACCATGTAAAAAATATTAAGTGTTAGTTTCACATGCTGATGCTGTGGGTAACTGCCTTAAACACTCTCAATTACGATTTTTCAAAATGTGAGCGAAATATTTGGGCACAAAAAAAGTGTAGAAATAAATCTACACTAGTATTTTTTTCCTCACTTCTAATATCTACTTATCTTGCTTCACATCTTCAAAAGAAACAGAATCATCCGTGTCTTGCTTAAAGGCATTGATAAATGCATTTTTAAGTACATTCCATAAGGTAGGCCATATAGGAGTTTTGGGAGCGTTTAGATCTCCACTTATAGGCACTTTGGTGGCAAATTGGTCTTTAGGGTAATTTTCAAAAATTTTAATTACAGCACCAGCTATGCTTTCCCAAAATAGCTTTACAGGTTTTTTCTTATCTTCTGAGAAGTCAACCACTTTTAAATCTGTAAGTACAGGCTTTACATACCCTTCAATTTTTCCATTATAAACAGCCATTTCACTATATAAATTGAAAGTGCCTTTTTCAAAATCAAGTTTGGCATAAGCGGTGGCAAAATCATTAAGAGCAGGCATTGATATTCCCTCAAACTTTGCATTTAAATCAAAATCAGGAATTTCTTTTAGTAAGTTGGCCTTACAAGTTATACTGAGTTTTCCTCCACCGATAGAGCTTGCTGTAGCTTTAATATCAGAAGGTAAATCTCCATCACTACGTTTGGCATTACTTAAGTTAGAGGCCGTCAATTGTAGATTATCCATTGGCAGGTTTACTTCTGGCTTGCTGCTATAGTCTCTATAAACTAATTTGCCATCAACCACTGTAAACTGGTTAATTTGTAAAGGCATTAAATCCTTGATAGGCTTAGTCCAATCTGTTTCTGCACCGGTCTGTTCTGCTCCATCGCTATCTTTTACAGCCACTACAAAATTAACTACTGGCTGCTGCAACTCTACCTCTCCTACTACCTTGCCATTAAATAAGGCTTTCCATTGTATTGATAGGTCAATAGCCTCAATATCTAAAAAAGGAACAGGAATCTCTTCTCCTGTCTTTTCTAGCTTCAGTTTTTTTATGGTGTATGCTCCTCTGTACAGGTTGATATTTACCCCCTCAATAGAACCCGAATACTCAGGTACTGCATCTAAGGTCTCATTTACATAATCTGTTACCCAATATGGTAGGTATATTCGTCCGGCAATAAGTAGCAATATGACTACAATGAGAATCTTGCCCGATGTTTTTAATTTTTTCATGAATTAGTCGTTAACGGCTCCTGTTTCCTTTTCTACTACTTTTACTATAACAGCCCCCTTATCTGGCTTAATGCGGTGTCCTATCTCACGAGAAAACACAAAGGTAAATTCGGCACCAAACAGCACTAGCACTGATGAATAATACACCCATACTAAAAGCAACACCAAAGAACCGGCAGCACCGTAAGCATTACTTACAGAGCTATTACCCAAGTAAAACCCTATTAAATATTTACCAAGTGTAAACAGAAGAGTAGTTACAAAAGCCCCCACCCATACATCTTTCCATTTAATTTTGGCATCGGGCAGTACTTTAAAAATTAGAGCAAAAACCAATGTAATTACCGCCAAAGAGAAGCCCAGGTTAACCGCTGAAATAATGTAATATGTAGCTCCTGAAAATAATTGAGTCAATATATTATTAAAAACTACTATTAATGTATCCACCATTAATGATACCAGTAGCAAGAAGCCAATACTGATAATCATGGCTAATGAAAGTAGTCTATTGATTACAAACTTTAGAACACCTTTTTCTGGCTTAGGCTTAATACCCCAAACACTATTAAGGCCATTTTGTAGTGAAACAAAAACGGTAGTAGCACTAAAAATCAATGTACCAATACCTATAATTTTTGCTATTAGTGTAGATCCTACTCCATTTACATTTGCTAATATTTTATTAACGGTAGATGCGCTATCCGCACCAAACATGGATTGAATCTGATGAATTAAATTATCTCTTACGACCTGATCTTCGTAGGCTGACCCTGCAATAGAAACGGTAATAATAAGTATAGCTGGTAGTGAAAAAATGGTATAAAAAGCAATTGATGATGCATAACTCATGGGATCATCTTCTATAAACTCCTTCACTGTTAGCTTTAGCACTTTCCAATAATCCATGGCTATAGATATTAAATTCACTTGTTTAATATTTTCTTCACTTTCTTCTTCAAATCTCCTTTTTCACTTTTCTTATACAGGTCATCTCTCAACACTACACTAATAGGCTGAAGCTCTTTATAGTGCTCACAAGCCACCTTTGCCACAGCCGTGAAAGGCATAAAAAGTATCATACCGGGTATGCCCCAGACAAAGCCTCCGGTAATTAAAGCTATGATAGCCGCCAAGGCATTGAGGTTTAAATTTCCCCCTACAATGGTGGGGCTAAGAAAATTACCTTCTAGTAATTGTACAAACCAGAATATAAGTATAACACCCACAGGATACCAGATACTGTCATAAGTCATAAAAGCATACAAAGTAGGTATGGCTCCGCCAGTAATAGTGCCTACATATGGTATAATAGCCAAAAAAGCAGCCATATAACCGAAAAAGAACGGATAGTCAATTCCTAGAAATAAAAGCCCTAGGCTATTTAACAAACCTAATATGACGATAAGTGTAAACATGCCTGTAAGGTATCGCTGTCCTACCTTTTGCATTTTATCAATCATACTGGCATAGCAGGCTTGTTTATCCTTATGAGCAAAATTCACAAATGCGGCTTTGAGCCCTCTTCTATAAAGCAACAGAAGGAAGGTGTAAATCATGGTGAGTACTAAACCAGTAATAAAAGAGGTAGTACTGTTTAGCGTAACTTTCAGCAAACCGTCTGACTTTGAGGTTACCCATTTCTTACTCATTTGCATGAGCTCATCTTCATTCACATCAGGTAAAATGGATATTTTTTGATTGAAGAAGGTAGTTACACTGGCTAAGATATGATGCAAGCGATTTCTAAAATCATCAAATTCAGTGGCTATTTTTACTATTTGAGCAGAAAACAAATAAATAAGACCTATGATAACTAGGCTTACCCCAATCATGGTCCATAAAATTGAAAACATTCTCCCTACCCCTCTTTTTTCTAAAAAAATACATATAGGGTAAAGTATAAATGAAATAAGTAGCGCAAAGGCTATGGGTACGATTACAGTTCTCCCAAGAAATAATAGCGCTATAATGCCAAAAAAAGTCGATAAGGCAAAAAACACATGCCTTATCGAAAAACTCATTTTAGCGTCTTCTGAAATAGTCTCTGCCAAAATATATCAGATTAAATATTGTGTAAATTGATGGTAAGCACCGGTACATCAGACTCCATGCTTAGGTCTTCAGCAAGGCTGCTCGAAAATATTTTGAAGAAGCCGTCTTCGGCATGTGTTAACACAGCCAATAGGTTAGCAGATTTTTCATGAGCAAAAGCAATAAGGCCTTTTTCTTTATCGTCATCTTCTACTACGGTAATCGATGAGCCATGTATATTATGCTTGGTAGTGAAAGCCGAAAGTTCCTTTTCAATCTCTATTTTATCAGCCCCTTCTCCAGCAATATTTACTATATGCACGCTAGCACCTAAGCTTTGAGCAATGTCAGATAAATAAGCAGCGGCCTGAGTAAAATTATCATGCCTGTCCTTTTCAGTACTTACACCTAATACTATACTACTGAATGGCTTAGTTACGTAAGGCGACTTGATGGTTATCACTGGACAACTGGCGGTTTCAATCACCTGCTCAGCATGGTTTCCTGTAAAGAACTCTTCAGCAGATTCCTCACCACTTGTGCCCATAACTATAAGATCAATATTAGCCTTTTTCACATAGGCATCAATACCATCTTTTAAGTCTTCATCATAAATTTCATAATGTATTTTTCCTTCAGCCCATCCATAGGTAGCAGCCAGATTAGCAAGGCGCTCGTAGTTCTTTCTCAATAGCTGAATGGTAAACAAGTTCTCTTCATCAGAGAATTTTTTATCTAGCTCACCTGTAGCTGTAAACGTCTCTCCATAAGGATGCTCATAAAAATGTACAATAGAAATGGTAGCTTCAGCTTTTTTAGCAATATCAACAGCCATTTTCAATGCATTTTCAGAGATATCGGATAGGTCCGAAGGAACAAGAATCTTTTTCATAATGATGTTCTAGTTATTGGTTAAAATTATTGCAGAAAAAATCACACCAATATGCATACGCACACGGATGTACTTAAATAAACAGATTTTAAACTGTAAACAGAAGTTATTTCACTATTAATGAGTAAAATATTCTACAGTTGTGGAAAAGGAGATGACTTATAAAAAAAGAAACTAAAAAGGAAATGTAATCATTAACCTCCCTTGCAAAGGAGATATCATTAAGACTTAGAATAAGTCCATAAAAAGAAATTTCACTGCGTTAAAAAGAACATCAAACAGATTATTGTATTAGTGCAAAGGCAAATATTTTTTTAACACCACCATAATGCCAGTAGATACCATAGAGTTATTCATAAACTCTTCGGCTGCTTCTTGTTTGATTATTAAATGAGGTTCTTTTACTTGCGCATCTTCCAGGTACGTCTCCGTAACCAATCTACTCCAACAAAACCCAGAAAACCCAATCAACACGGAGAATATAGCAATGTAAAATACTTTTTCGATAACAGTTTTTCGTAAAATAGACATACGCTTAGGGTTTATTTTTAGATTAGACTGTTTTGTGATGCATTATGTTACATAAAGATCAATTTTTTTTAGCAAAAAATTATCTAATTTGATCTTTTATTTAGCATAAAACAAACATTACTGTAGTAACTGCATTTTAGCACTCTAAATACATACACTAGTTACAAAAAAATACAACAAATTAAAATCTTCCGTCTCAAAAAACACCTATAAATTTAAATTCCCACCTCTTAAGGTTAAAATTAGGCTTCATTCTACCCTTAAGATAAAATCAGCAGTTGTATTTTAAATAAATGAATAATAATACAAAGCTTATAGAGCACCCCACCTAAAAGCTTGTAAGAATACCTCTTGTAATCTATCAATACTCACCCCTGAAAACAATGACATTGATAAAAATTTGAATTAGAATTTCTAATTTATAGAAAAGATCAGCGCCATGGATAACGAACTTTCTACCTCACAAAAAAAAGCCTTAATTACAGGAGCCAATTCTGGACTCGGATTTGAGACTGCTTTAAAACTAGTAGAAGAAGGCTATTTCGTGATTATGGCATGTAGAAATTTGCCTAAAGGTGAAAAGGCCATTTCAAAAATTAAAATGCGCTACCCCGAAGCTGAGCTAGACCTTATCCAAATTGATCTATCTGACTTTGCATCAGTTAAAATGGCGGCCAATAAAGTACTAAAAAGATACAATAGCCTCAACGTACTTATCAACAATGCAGGTATTATACTCCCCAAACGCCAAATAACCAATGACGGCAATGAAATGCACCTTCAGGTTAACTTTTTAGGCCACTTTTTACTTACAGGACTTCTTCTTCCATTGCTTTTGCAACTGCCCGGCTCCAGAATAATTTCACTTAGCAGCATAGCTCATAAAATAGGTGAAATTAACTTTGAAGATATTAACCTGAACCACAATTACACTAGCAAAAAAGCCTACAGCCAAAGTAAACTGGCCTGCCTGATGTTTGCATACCATCTTGACAGAAAGTTAAAAGCTAAAAATTGTAATGTTCTTTCAGTTGCGGTACACCCGGGCGTATCTACTACTGCTTTGGATCAATACCTATCAAAAAAAATACAGCATTTCATCAAGCTGGTAGCACCGTTTCTTTTTCAAAAACCGCACAAAGGGGCACTCCCGTTAGTCAATGCTGTACTGAATAGCGAAATAGAAGGAGGTGAATATTTAGGACCAGATGGACTTTGGGAGTTTAAAGGACAACCCACATTGGTAGAATCTAACGATGTTTCTCACGATACAGCCATAGCTACCGAACTATGGCAAAGGGCGGAAAAATTAACCGGAATAACCTACCCTTAAACTGGATTTTTATTACTTCATATTTTTTAGACATTTTTTAATAAGATTATACTTGTATATTTCTCTTTTAAAATATTGGCTATATCCAAATGCCAATATTTTATTTATAACCAAATCCATTAATATGAAAAAATCAACTTTGCTCGCACTATTTTTTAGTGCAGCATCACTTTCTTCGTTGTATGCAACGGATCGACATGTTTATCCTGGAGATAACATTCAGTCAAGCATAGACAATTCAGCAGCTGGTGATCAAATTATTATCCATGCTGGTACTTATGCACAGGCCATAGAAGTAAGCAACAAAAGCAACCTCACCATTACAGCAGCTGGTGACGGCATTGTTAACATTACAGGAGATGGCAACGCAGTAAACACCGTTTACATTTTTAACCCTAATAACATTACATTTTCTAATTTCAATGTTACCAACATTAGAAAATTAGCTTGGTCAACCGGTATAGCAGTAGAAGGTTCTGGCTCAGGCATTAGCATTTTAAACAACAATTTAACTGATTTTGCTTACCGTGAAGGAAGCTGGGATGCCACTGACAACCCTGGCAACAATGTAGTAGGAGTAAATCCTTTAATGATAGCAGGTACTGATACCTCCTCTCCTATTACCAACGTGTTAATCAGTGGAAATACGGTTTCTTATTGCATGACCGGATGGAATGAATCAATTACGGTAAAAGCTAATGTAGATGGTTTTGTGGTAGAAAATAACACGGTACACCATGTAACTAACATTGCTATTGATGCTTATGGTCTAGGAAGTTGGCCTAACAGTGCACAGGCTCGTAATGGTAAAATTATTAACAATACTGTTTATGAAGCCAAATGTAACATTACTGATAATGGAGGCATATATGTAGACGGTGGTAAAGACATCATTATTGCCAACAATAGAATTTATAGTAGCAGATACGGTATTACTATTGGTAGCGAAAACCAAGGACAAGTAGACGGAGGTGTTACTTCAGGCATAAAGGTGCTCAACAATGTAGTTTATAACAACGAAAAAGCAGGTATTATGATTGGTACCAGCGGAGATGATGATGGTTTACAAGGAGAAGTTACCAACTGTTACATCAGTGGAAATACTTTTCTAAAAAACTCAACCACCGATAGCTGGGGATCAGAAATTGTAATACAAAACAGTAGCTACATTGAAGTTTACAATAACATTTTCCATGGCCTGTACCAGCCTATGATCACTCAGGCTTTAGGTACAGCCAACAACACTTTTGGGTATAATGTATTTTACAATGATCTTGGCTTAAGCCCTATCGTTAGTAAGCAAACTGCCACAGGATGGAGCACATTAACTTTTTCACAGTTTAAAGCTGAAAATAATGACAACAGCTCTCTAAATGTTAACCCTTTATTGCAAAATGCGAATGCTACATCTCCTGATGTTCATTTAACTGAAACTTCGCCATGTATAAACGCAGGAAGCCCCAATTACAGTGCTTACGCAGGTGAAGTGGACATAGATGGTGAAGCAAGAGTTGCCAATGGAAGAATAGACGTAGGTGCCGATGAAGCCGGTTCTGCTACTCCAGTTTTAAGCATAGCTATAGATGGAGACGCTTCAGATTGGTCTAGCATTGAATCAATAGCTACTGCAGGCAACCAAACAGCTCAAACATTAAAGGCTTTTAATGACAATAGCTCATTATTTTTATCGGTATCAGGAGCAAACCTAAGCTCTACGAACTACCATTTCTTTATTGATGCTGATAAAAATACGAATACAGGCTATCAGAGTACCGATTTCAGTGCTTCTGGTATAGAATACATGGTAGAAAACGGATCTTTATATCAGTACACAGGTACTGGAAGTGACTGGTCTTGGGCATATATTTCTGCCATAACTGCATTTAAAAGCAATGCTTTTGTTGAAATAGCTATTGGTTTAAGCACACTAAACATTAACAACAGCATTAGCTTAGCATTTACTGACATTTCTGACAGCTGGGCTGTGGTATCGCAATTGGGTTTTGCTGATTATTCTTTAAATAGCAGCAATACTAAAATAGGTGTTATCGCTAACAAAGAAGTAAGCATTAATGCTTTCCCTAACCCAATTACTGATAAGCTTACCATTAATTTGGGAGAAAAAGATACCGCCTCATCTATTTATTTATATGACTTAAAAGGTAATCTTTTATTCCAGACTACTACAGCACGCCCCAATATTGAACTTGATGCAAGTACTATTCCTGCCAATAGCATAGTAGTACTTAAAGTAGTTTCTGAAGGTAAAACAGAAGTGATTAAGCTTAAAAAATAATCAATATTGCTATCCAATGAATGTATTTCATTGGATAGCATACTGCTACAACTCTATATCGTATTCCATCCTTTTGGCCACTGCACTGGCCACTGTTTTTCCGAGTAGCCTTTCTAATAAACCAAAAGACATGTTTATACCTGCAGAAATGCCTGCAGAGGTCACTATTTCACCCTCATCAATATATTTCACATCACTAATGACCTCAAGGTCTTTATATTCCTCTGCTAATTTATTAGTATCCATCCAGTGAGTAGTTACTCGCCTCCCATTCAAAAGCCCCGCCTCTGCCAGGATAAAAGCACCTGTACAAACAGAGGCAAGTATATCTACCTCTTTCTTTTGAGCTTTCACCCAATCTATTACAGTAGGGTTAAAACGCTCTACTTCTTCAGCACCGTACCCTCCTGGCACTATTAAAACATCTAAGTTGAATGTATCATTAAAATCAAAATCAGCACATACTTTCAAACCATTTCTAGCACTAATAGCTCCTTTTTGCTCTGCTATGGTCATCACATTGCAGCATTTCATATTATTTTTTTCTGCCAAAGAAAATACCTCAAATGGCCCCGCAAAGTCTAGCACCTCCACCTCATTAAAAAGAAATATACCTACGTTAATCTTTTTCATTGCTCTTATAAATGGTTCTCCATCTAATTTACAATAACAAAACTAAAGCTGATGATTTAGGAAGTTTATCTTTGTGCTTTTTAACCGATAAGCCAATGCCAGAACATAGACACTTTATACTTAACAAACCATTTGGCTATCTATCTCAATTTGTATTCAACCAAAACAAACGGAAGAACAAGAAGCTACTAGGCGAGTTATTTGACTTTCCTGAAGGCACTATGGCTATAGGAAGGTTAGATAAAAATTCTGAAGGTTTGTTATTATTAACCACAGATGGTCAGGTAAGTGAATTAATAAGAAGTAATACCGTAGAAAAAGAATACTTGGCCCAGCTGGATGGTGACATTACAGACACAGCTTTAAACCAACTAAGAACGGGTATAGCAATTAGTATTAATGGGCAAAGCTACCTTACTAAGCCATGCAAGGTAGATAAGGTTGCTAGTTTACCAAAAGCTATAGTTAAAAAGCAAATGGGAAACCGTGTTACCAGTTGGATTCGCATTATTATAACCGAAGGAAAATTTAGGCAGATTCGTAAAATGACAGCAGGCGTAAACTTTCCAACCCTACAACTTATAAGGGTGAGGATTGGCAATACCTGTTTAAATGAATTGGAGCCAGGCAAAGTAGTAGAAGTAACCAATTTTGATATATAAAAAAAGGCTTAGAGTACCCCCTAAGCCTTTCTATCAATATTGTATATTTACTAGAGGTTCAAAACAAGCCCTACTCTCACTTGCTCCTTCCACTTCAGTACATCCATGGTTTCTTCTTCTGACAGCACATTAAAATATTGTGCTTTAAACATAGCATCGAAACCTTTAAGCTGATAAGCTAGTGCCGCTGATAATCTTTTAGAATCTCCTTTGGCAAGATCATTTAAATCAAGCTGCTCATACCTTACACTTATGATGGTTTTTATGTCTTTAGCAAAGTAATTGATTTGCCCTAAGTACCCTCCTGCAAGGAAATATCCATCGGTTTTATCTTCCGTAAGCCCTAAAAACAAAGGATCATTAGTATTTTGTGGTTTTCCCTTTATTTGATGTATTTCAAACTGGCCAGAGAAACCTTGGTATTGGAAAGATAAATCTAGGCCATAAACATACTTTTTTCCGTCTATCACACTCATTCCATACTCTCCTTGGCTATCTTCAGGCAACTCTTCTCCTTCAGGTAATTTTTTATTGGCGTAGCGTCCATTCACACCCAATGTAAAAATAGGAATAGGGCTATGCACATAATCTATATCTCTTTTTTTGCTTCCTGCCGGATACGAAACATCCACTCTACCGATGTATTCTAAACTACCGCTTGCGTCATTATCACCACGCAGCGAGTACTCTCCTAAACCAGTGTAAGCACCTAAATATGCGTTAACTCTACTTTTCCAAAAATCTTTAAATAGCGTTACTCCTACATCTCTACGACTAAATAAGTCGCCCCTCACAACCTGTGCTCTTTGCCAATATGGCGAATATGGAAACGGAGTTAAAGAACTTCTTGAATATGGCACTTTACCGTAACCTAACTTTACATTCATAAAAGATAAACCTTTATAGGTAACATTAGCATCCATCAACCCTGGGTTAGCAGGATCAATTTCACCTCCGGCAGCTAGGTCAGCAAAATCTACTTGTACCTCGTACTCCCACAAGTTTTTTACTCTACCTTCAATATCAATTTGAGCATCCCTTAATTTAAACCTATTCTTTTTTTGGTCTTCTTCTTCATCTTTCAAGAAACGTTGATTATAGTAAGTAGAGAGCCTACCTTTTATTTCAACCACATGATCTCCCGTGCCAATAGTCACCTGCGCCTTAACCCAAGTGCTGACACATACTAAAAACAATACAAATAATACTCTTTTCAAAATATATTAATTTTCAGGGTTGTTGAAATAAAACATCTTTTGCATAGCATCTGAAATGACTATGATATTACCTTTAGGATCAAAAGTTACCCCCTCTGGGTTGAGCACAGGGATAATCCACTGAGCTAATACTTTATATGAATGAGGATCGAGTTTTAAAATACTACGGTCTTCATCACTTAGCAAGTATACATACCCATTATAAAAAGTAGCGGCTGATATATCTCTTGCCACTGCGCTAAGGTCTAATTTGTTTAATACTTCAAACTCTTGGCTCAACTCAAATACATAAATTGGGTCCTTTTCCGTAATCAGCATATACCGCCCTTTTGCCTTGTTATAAGTAAAAGCTTCATAGCCCTTATTTCTTCCTCCGTGATACGGAAAACTATAAGTACGATCTTGGTTAAAAGTCTTTAAATCAAACTGTTTCACAGATCTGGAAAATTCCTCTACTGCATATACATACTGCTCATCAGCGTATACCGCCTCATTATCAAGCCCTAAATAGTTTTCAGCCTTGCGTACTATGCTTCCATCCAGATCAGTTTCGAAAAGGTATCCATTATCACTTACTATAAATAATGACTTACCATCGGCTGACAGCGCCACATCAGATGGTTCTGGAATAGCGATATCAACCTTCTTTGTTGGCTTAATTTTTACAGGTTTAATATCCTGTGCACATAACCATGAGCTCACCAATAAAAAGCTTATGGCTGTTAATGACTTAATATAAAATTTCATTGAGTTATATTGAATGACCTTCTAATGTTATATTATCGAAGCGTGTATTTCCTTTTTCTGTGGCTTCAGAAGAGAATTTAACTTTAAAATTCTCGTTATTATTTACAGATGAAATGTCAGAAAAATCTATTGTAATAATTGTATATCCTAAATTCTCTTCGGTTTCATCTTCTTCAGGCACATCAAATGATGTTACCTGCAAACCATCTTGTTTAAAATCAGTACCGTTATCAGAGTAAAACACATTTTGAGAAGGAGCTCCTTTGCCAGAACGCTGAACAGCAAATTTCAATATTAAATTTTCGTAACCTTTAGCAGGTAGAGATAGTATGAAATCACCAGACGGGTTTCTTAACCTCAAAGCTGTAGCTGCAGAATCATTGGGCATAGCATTTAAAACAGTTCCTTCTACATCATCATAAGTCTCTCCTGAGAAAGACCAGCTACCATCACCAATAGTAGGTGTTAAAAAATCTTCTACATCGTTAAAATCCCAGTATTGAAAAACCTTAGCTTGTGTACCTGCATCGCCTTCTGACTCATATTCAGGAATATCTACACCATTTCTCTTACCATCTAATGTAAGGTTATCAAACCGAGAATTACCAGATTCACCGTCAGCATTTACGTCAAAGGTGATTTTTACTTTAAAGTCAGGATTGTTACTGGTGGCACTAATACTCGAAAAATCGAACTGATGCTGCACAAAATTCTCGGTCACAGCATAATCTGCATTTTCTAACCCATCTTGTGTATAATTTATTCCATCAATAGAATAATACACTTTTTGCTGTTGCGGCCCGCTATTGGTACGCATTACGGCATAAGTCAGTATTACATCGTCAAACCCAACTGTAGGGATGCTAATAATAAAATCACCTGAAGGATTTCTCAATCTTAGGGCATTTTCCGCAGCATCGTTATTGCGCGCATTAATGTCTGACCCCTCGTCAGTATCGTCATAGCTACTACCAGCATAACCCAAAGAAGCTCCACCAACTGAGTAAGTGGGATTGATTAAATCTTGATCAGAACTATTATCGTTAAAATTCCAATAATGTACTAAATCATAAGTTGACTCGTCTACCTGCTCTTCAGGAATTACGCGGTCTTCAGTACATGAATACAAGGCTAATATGCCTACTATTAATAAAAAATAAGGCTTCATCTTCATTACGAAAAAATTTCGTCAAAGAACGCCATCTTATATTAACTTAATGTTTCCTCAATCTTAACTATGTGTTGTTAATGCCATCATTAGCCACCTGATCATTAAATAGTTACACCAATTATAGTGTTAATACATGTTAAACATTGTTTTACATTAATGTAATAAGCACTTGGGCCTGAGTGCTGTGCTCATAAAAAGATGATAAGCTTTTAAAGCTTAGCCCATATTTGACATAAAGCCGCTTTTGATGATGCTATATTCAATTCCTGTTAGGTGCGATTAAAACTACACCAGTCATAACCGCAGATAGCACCCCTGATTAATTTCAATTCCTGTTAGGTGCGATTAAAACCTGACGAAGGCGTTAGTTGGTCAGCAGTTCAAGATATATTTCAATTCCTGTTAGGTGCGATTAAAACAATTTTTAAACTTAATTGACAGAGATATTAACATAGATTTCAATTCCTGTTAGGTGCGATTAAAACTTCGTAAGAACAGTTATGAAAGCACCTGCTTTGCGCATTTCAATTCCTGTTAGGTGCGATTAAAACAAAAGCACAGGCGATAATGACCCAGATGTTTCAAGCATTTCAATTCCTGTTAGGTGCGATTAAAACAACCAAAACTATGCTGGTTTTCAGGATGCCTAGCATATTTCAATTCCTGTTAGGTGCGATTAAAACGGAAGTATAAAGGCATTGTTTTTACTTCCGTGGTATATTTCAATTCCTGTTAGGTGCGATTAAAACCAGGCGTGCCAAATGCTTCACATGCGGCCGACCTAATTTCAATTCCTGTTAGGTGCGATTAAAACGAAGATCTTCACCGCTTTTTTTTATGCTAATGCATAATTTCAATTCCTGTTAGGTGCGATTAAAACACTTGTTACTGAACCATCATTAAACATTAAATTTTCAATTTCAATTCCTGTTAGGTGCGATTAAAACCATATTATAAAGAAGATGCGGACGAAGTATTAAATAAATTTCAATTCCTGTTAGGTGCGATTAAAACAAATTTATTAACCTCTCTACTCCTGTACCTTAAATATATTTCAATTCCTGTTAGGTGCGATTAAAACCTTTGTCATGTTTTGTCTCTGTTATGCATATGTTATTTCAATTCCTGTTAGGTGCGATTAAAACTCTGGTAGTGGGAAGCCTTTTATTTGAGCAACTTTTATTTCAATTCCTGTTAGGTGCGATTAAAACACGAAAACGGAAAACCCATCATAAACGGGGAAAATGATTTCAATTCCTGTTAGGTGCGATTAAAACAAATGGGCAAACTAGAATTTACTTTCAATCGGCCAATTTCAATTCCTGTTAGGTGCGATTAAAACTATATTTCGATCTAGGGCTTTTGTTCATTATTACGAATTTCAATTCCTGTTAGGTGCGATTAAAACTCTATAGCAGACTTTTTCATGTTCGTGTTAAAGCTTATTTCAATTCCTGTTAGGTGCGATTAAAACCCGTATGGTTCTAGTTGAAATTGGGCAATATTTTAATTATTAGCAACTTTTCTTAACCTTTTAATATAAATAAATGTCGTCTACCCTCGATGGTATGATTTTACCCGGAGACAGACGACACCACAATACGCTAAAAATCAATTACATACAAAAAACACAAAGCGTTCAGATAAAAAAAACTAACCATTACGACCAGACAGACGACATATACATACGTTTATCATCCTTATTCAGACTTCCTCAGGTGTAGAAACACAGGAAATTGCACATGCACATATTCTTGAGCGTACACCTTACGAATTGAACTCATCAACTGCTCAACTGGCTGTTCACCACTATGTTGCTTTTCATATTTCTGCACCGCAGACCATGAACTAAAATAGCCTTCAAGCTGACTTAAAGACCATTTCAAGTCTATTGAAAACGATTCAGCTACTACATGCTGAGTAAACGGCAATGAAATATCGGCATAACGATTCTCGATAAACCTCCTTTCGCTATCCCAATAATTATAGATTTTATTAAAATAAAAATCATCAATAATTGGATTAACCACTTCATTAATTCTCAACAAATCATATCCCCAAACAGCCAATACTCCGCCTGGTTTCAATACTCTTTCCACTTCCTTATTAAACGCTGTAAAATCAAACCAATGCAGTGCCTGTGCAACGGTTATTAAATCAAACCTATTGGCTTCAAAATTAGTATGCTCTGCCCTACTCACCATATAACTCACTTTACTATTACTTGGCGCTTCTGCTAGCTGTTTTGCGCTTATATCAGAAGCATATACCTGATCAAAGTATTTAATCAACTCTTCTGCCACTTGTCCGTTACCTGTACCACAATCCCAAGCCACACTTTTTGTAGCACAATACCTTAAAATGTATTCGTATAGTGCCGGAGGGTATACTGGTCTAAATTTTTTATATATCTCTGCGTGCCCTGAAAATCTGTCTTGTGGCTTTTTCATCGTCTTTATTATTTTACCATCTTCCTGTTAGCACTTACGAAAGATTCATGCTTCTGTTTGCTCAATAATTTGTAGCGCTCTACAAGTCATCCATTACTTGCAGAAAAACAATATCCTGTTTTATATTTAAAGCCTTCAGTGAATTACATTATTATTGCCTGATGATGAACTTTTCACCTCTACAAGCGGCCACACTAAGAAACATATTTAGCGCACATCACTCTGATTGCTGGCCTACAGAAGTTTTAAATTTCATTTATGAACACCATCTTTTTAAACTTTTCACACCTACTTACTTTGGAGGCAAAGGCTGCACACTGGCTGAAGGTATGAAGTACATAGAGGCCTGCTCTAAAATAGACGGTGACTTGGGCTGGGCAGTACAAATTGGCTCTGGCGGTGGTTTCTTTACAGCTTTCTTTAACAGTACGCTTGCAGAAAAATATATTCACGATCCAAAATTTGTAATCGCTGGCAGCGATAGACCTACAGGTATAGCCGTGAAACAGAATAATGTTTATCACCTAACTGGGAGCTGGAAATACTGCAGTGGCAGCAATTACGCCACTTTATTTACGGCTAACTTGCAACTCAACGATCAGGTAAAGCCTTTTGCTTTTTTGCCTCTAGAAGCAACCATTACTACTGACTGGCACATGTATGGATTAAAAAACACGCTTTCGAATACTGTAAGCATCGAAAATGTGACCGTAGAAGATGATATGGCCTTTGATCTCGACCTCATGGTCAATGATTATGACTACAAATTATATCATTTACCATTTACGCTGTTTGCCAAATCCTCCATACTTCCTGTACTTATGGGCTGCCTTCTTCACCTGCTCCAAGAAGCAGAGCTATATAGCAAAACAATAAAAATAGAATTGCATAGACACGAAGTAAGCTGGCTGATAAAACAAGTAAAGCGACAATACAAAAGCCACAGTAATAATTTATACGAAAAGGCCGACACCCTATGGAATGCCTGCACTAGCAAAGGTGTAGACCAGCAATTGCAAGCTGATTATATTAACTACATCAATATTTTCTATAAGTTCTTAAACTTATCTGCATTCGAACTTTATCAAGCATTAGGCATGGTAGCTGCACACAGCCAGCACCCTATTAATAAAATATGGAGAGACTACACTACCGCCAGCCAACACATTTTATTAAAAACTTACTCACCTTATTAAAGAAAAAGAATAAAATAAGTCCGTGCGCATTCTTTATTTTTGCGCCATGGAATTCAGTCACGATATTTTTCTTAAAAATTTAGCGCAAACTACCCAATCTCCAATATTATTAGATATTGAACGGGCAGAAGGCAGTTACCTATACTCTCCTGAAGGTACAGCCTACATGGATTTTATTTCGGCCGTAGGAGTTAGCAACCTGGGGCATGGTCACCCTCATATAAAAGAAGCCATAAAAAAACAGGTAGATAAACACTTGCACGTGATGGTATATGGAGAATATGTGCAGTCTACTCCCAACCTATTGGCAAAAAAACTGGCCTCACTTTTACCCGAATCACTTAACTGTAGTTATTTTACAAACAGCGGTACAGAGGCCAATGAAGGAGCACTAAAGTTGGCCAAACGCGTAACAGGACGAAGCGAAATTATCTCATTCAGAGGAGCATATCACGGCAGCACTCATGGCAGCTTGAGCGTTTCGGGTAATGAAACAAAAAAAATGGCTTTTAGGCCATTGTTGCCTGATGTTCGTTTTATCAGGTTTAATATAGAAGAAGATTTGCAGCAGATCACCAATAAGACCGCTGCAGTTATAATGGAAACCATACAAGGCGATGCTGGGGTAAGGGTGCCAGACCTAGCATACATGCAAGCCATCCGCAAGCGCTGTGACGAAACAGGAGCTCAGTTAATATTTGATGAAATACAAAGTGGAATCGGCCGCACCGGCAAATTGTTTGCTTTTGAGCATTACAATGTAGTGCCCGACATACTCACCACAGCCAAAGCCTTGGGTGGAGGCTTACCCATAGGTGCATTCATATCTTCGTATGATAAAATGTATACCCTAACACATGAACCTATGTTAGGGCACATTACTACTTTTGGCGGAAACCCTGTCAGTTGCGCTTCGGCTTTGGCAGTGTTGGAGATTATTGAAAATGAAAACCTACTTGATGAAGTAGAAAGAAAAGGCCAACTTATTGAAAGCCTACTTCAACACCCGAAAATCAAAGAAATAAGGCGTATAGGGTTAATGTTTGCTATTGACTTTGAAAACCAAGATCAGGTATTTCAAATAGCTAAAGAGTGTTTAGACAATGGCATTATCACTTTCTGGTTTTTATCGTGCCCGTGGAGTTTTAGAGTAGCACCACCAATTAACATTAGCGATGAAGATATTCACAAAGCTTGTGCTATTATTAAAAAAGCATTTGATAATTTGTAAAGATATTTCCAGAAATGAAGGCTAAAGCCTTATCATTATCGTTATAAACTACTAACTATAAAGAAATTACTATCTATTATGCATTGGCATCCAATGCATTTTAACAAACAAAATTAGAAAATAAGCAATTTTTATGATGAATAAATGGTGTTCAATGTTGGCAGTACTTCTATTCACTTTTAGTTTTAGCCAAGCTCAAGATTATTTAATTACTACACAAGGCGATACGTTAAGTGGTGAAATTCAAATTTTAATGCCCAGCAACCAAGCCGATGAGATAATACTGAAAAATGATAATGGTAATAAACGCTATAAAGCTTATCAGTTCTTATCATTCACCAATGAAGGAAGCACTTATAGACCCGCCAAAGTAGCTGACAGCTATAAAATAATGAAAGAGATAAAGCCAGGTTATTTAAGCTTGATGGAATACAGAGCTGAAGGAACACATGACTTTGGCAACCAGTTTCTTCTTAAAAGAACTGGCGAAGGTATAGATGTACCTACATTTTTATTTAAAGCTACTTTGACTAACTTCTTAGAAAACTGTGAAACTGTAACTGCCAAAATTGATAACAAAGAGTATAAAAGAGGAGACATAGCACTAATAGTAGATGAATACAACAAGTGCATGGATGCTAAAACACTTACGACTTATACCACAGCAAAAGTGATTAGAGAAGAGGCCAAAGTCGATCATCCAGCCATCTCTTTAATTGATGACATCCTTAAAAAACTTAATGATAACAATGATGCCGAAAACCTAAAAGCTATTTTAACGGACATCAAATCTAAATTATCATCAGGCAAAGATATTCCTGACTATATGTCTAATGCCTTGAAAGGCGAATCTGAAGGCATTCCATCTATTAAAAACGATGTTGATGCATTAATTTCACAATTAAAATAATTGATACTTTGGCACTGAAATAATAATTAGAAATGGAATTAAACTATTACTACACTATCATTATTATTTCGGTGCTATTGCTACTCAGCGTACTCACTGGCAAGTTTGCTTCTAAGTTTGGAGTATCATCTCTATTAGGCATACTTGGTATAGGCTTAGTGTTGGGCAATGGTGGGGTCTATGATTTTGACTATAACTACCCTGAGCTCACTTTAAAAATCAGTCAAATTGCACTCTGCTTCATTCTATTTTTCGGGGGCATAGGTTCCTCATGGCCAGAGCTAAAAAAAGTAGCTACTCAGGGCCTTTCCATGGCATCTATTGGCGTACTCATTACTGCCCTGTGCGTAGGTATTGGCGTGTACTTTTTACTGGGTTGGTCATTTTTAGAATCATTACTACTAGGAGCAGTAATCTCCTCTACCGATGCTGCAGCAGTATTTTCAATTCTTGAAAGCACACAGTTGCGGTTAAAAAATCAACTAGGGTATGTTTTAGAATTTGAATCTGGAACTAATGATCCTATGGCTTACTTTTTAACCATCAGCCTTTCATCTTTTCTTACTATCGAAGACCAAAGCTACCTAACTATAGTGCCTCAATTTTTATGGAATGCTGTCTTTGGAGTATTATCTGGCTTAGGCGTGGGTGCTTTCATTTATTACCTCATCCACAAGGCTAAACTAAAAAAGGGACAATCTCCCATGGTACTCATTTGCAGCGTACTATTTATCTTTGGGCTTAATGAGCTCGTTGGTGGCAGTGCGTTTCTTGCCGTGTATGTAGCAGGCATTTATTTGGGCAATAAAAAATGGGAATACCTAGACTTCAACCTTAATTTTTATGAGGGCATCTCTTGGCTCATGGAAGCTGCTCTATTTTTAATCCTCGGCCTGCAAGTGTATATCACTCACGTTGGCAATGTAATAGTACCTGCAATTATTATAAGCCTAATACTGATATTTGTAGCCAGGCCAATAGCTACATGGATTACTTATATTTTTATAAAAAAGAAAACCTGGCAACATAAAACCTTCATTTCATGGGTAGGCCTCAAAGGTGCCACACCTATTGTTTTCTCATTGATACCATTAGTTGATGGAGTACCGGTGGCCGAAAACCTATTCAACATCTCCTTTATAGTGGTGATATCTTCAATACTAATACAAGGATCAACTGTAAAATGGCTAGCACACAAATTGAACCTTGCCCACAAATAAATTAATCTTTATTCCTCTTTGTCCAATAGTTATAATGCACCACAACTACTGTCATTGTGGAAAATAATATCATAAAGCCTAAAGTGAGGAATTTTTGTTGAAACAGAGGTTCAGTAAAAAGATCAGTAACTGCAAGCAATGACAGAGACACACCAAAAAACCACAATACCGTTACCAGTATTAATTTAAACTTTGTGGGTTTGTAACTCATCTTCGGCTTATCTTTCATTCCTTGATTCTATTAATTATGAGTAAAAATAAAAAGAGCAATTGATAACTAAATATCAATTGCTCTTAAAAAAGTTAAATCACTGTCAATTATTCCTTTTTTGGAGAATGCTGCTGACGCGCCTCCTCTATTTCTTTATCACCATATTCTTTAAGTGACTTATAGAAACTAAAACACATTACAATGATGATGATTGCAAACGGCAGACCTGTAAGAATTGAAGCAGTCTGAAGGGCTGTTAATCCCCCTCCTACTAACAAAACAGCAGCCACCAAACCTTCCATAGAAGCCCAGAATATTTTCTGTCCTTTCGGAGCATCGTGTCTCCCTCCAGAAGTTAGAGTATCTACCACAAATGATCCTGAATCTGATGAGGTAACAAAGAAACTTGCTACCAAAAGCACCGTAACTATAGATGCAAATGTTGTAAGAGGATATTGTTCCAATAAATAGTAAATAGCAGTAGCTACATTCTTATTTACAGCCTCTGTAATGGTATCATTTCCTATGAGCTCTTGGTAAATGGCACTGCCACCAAACACTGACATCCATAAAAAAGTAAGCAAAGAAGGCACTAATAAAACCCCTAAAATAAATTCTTTAATGGTTCTTCCTTTAGATATTCTAGCTATAAATATTCCTACAAATGGCGACCATGATATCCACCATGCCCAGTAGAATACTGTCCATGAATTTTGCCAGTTTTTCTCTTGACCTACTCCTTTATAAGTATTAGTCCAGAAGCTTAACTCAAAAAATTCGTAGATGTAATGACCTATATTCTGCACAAAAGATTTGAATATAAACAAGGTAGGCCCTACTACAAGTACAAATAACAATAAGAAAATGGCCAATCTCATGTTCCACTCACTCAGCATTCTTATACCTTTATCAATACCTAAAATCAATGATAAAGTGGCAAAAAAGGTAATCACTACAATCAATATCACCTGTACAGTACTACTACTTTCTATATCGAATAGGTAGGTAAGGCCGGCATTCACCTGCTGCACGCCTAAGCCTAGTGATGTAGCCAAACCAAAAAGCGTAGCAATAACACTTACAATATCAATTACATCGCCAATAGGCCCATGTATTTTCTCCCCAAAAAGAGGATAAAACACAGATCTGATAGTAAGCGGCAACTTTTTATTAAAAGTAAAGAAGGCAAGTGCCACCCCTACAATTGCATAAAGTGCCCAAGCATGTACCCCCCAATGAAGAAATGTAATACCCATAGCCTCTTTGGCCGCTGCCACCTGATTTTCAGGATTTTTAAGAAAAGGATTGCTATTAAAGTGGAATATTGGCTCCGCCACACTCCAGAACAACAGCCCTATACCCATACCTGCGCTGAATAACATAGAAAACCAGCCTAACATGGTAAACTCGGGCTTGGCATCTTTACCGCCTATTCTTACATTATTGTATTTTCCAAAACCTAAAAACACGGCAAATATCAACAACCCATTTACCAGTAAAATAAAGAACCAACCAACATGATCGGCTATATAGTTTTGGGTTTCACTAAACCATTTTTCCATAGGTTTTCCTACTATAACCGTGGTAAGTACCAGAGCCATAATAATTACTAACGAACCTATAAAAACTGGACCATTGGCTTTTATGCCAAGAAATTCTTTTTCGTCACTTCGTACATTTTCACTTCCCATAGTAATGCTTTATGTATTAAAAATAATACCCAAAATTGATGTTAAATCGTGCCTCCCAAGAAGCATCTGCAGAGCCAGCACCTAAGGCATTGGTCCACTCGGGTCCTAACCACGGCTGATCTTTCCCTGCCGCAAAGTCTATATAAGTATAAACCTGACCAGCTGTTACTAGCACGCCCGTAACATTCATATAAGTATCTTTAAATGCATCGATAGATTTGGTCATATAACCAAAGTCGTTATACACCTGCAGGTTTGATACCGGCCCCCACTCTACAGGAATCGAATAAGCAACACCAAGTGTATATGTAGTAGCCTCTGAAGCTACCAAGTAAGGTGCTCCATATGCTGTCATCGCAATTACATCATCGGTTTCCCCATCAGGATTAGCCGGTGAATACTGAAAATGAGAAACTTGAGCCTTTAAATCAAATTTGCCAGCTACCATCTCATAATGACCAGCAAGTGCGTAATGGTGCCCCATGTCTTCTGTATCCAAATTAAAAAGTCCGCCATACTGCACCGAACCTCCTATTCTATGCTTCACTTTATCATTGCCTGCCTTGTATACAAGTTTTCCATTTACTTGGTTGACCTCTTTGTTTCTGAGCTCCAACACCTCATCTCCATCTAAATCAATAGAGCCTACATCATAAGAATAGCGGCTATCTGATGCATCAGTTGCTGAACCAAAGCGCAATTCTTCTGCATTTTTGAAAAAAGCGAGGTTGTAATCCCATTTTTCGCCCTTATGGATGAGTTTCAAACCCATGTCGTGGTCATCTTCTAGTCCCACATAATAATTGAGACCAAAGAACCAGTTGTGCGAATTATACTGTGTAATCCCAAACGGAACTTGAGTAAGTCCCAGTTGCAATTCATTTTTACTATCTAAGTCATAGGCCATCCACCCTTGCTTGAGCATGCCACCGCCAAAAGCTGTTGAATATTGACGGTACTCAACATTTAACTTTACGCCTTTATATTTGGCCTTAGCATTGATTCGAAACATATCGTAGCCAAAGTCACCTCCTCTTTTCACTTGCCCTTCTTTCCAGGTGGATAGGTTATAGTTAAAACGTAGTGCCCCGCCTACTTTTAACTCTGGTTTTTCTGTTGGTGGTTTTTCTTGTGCGAATAGATTTACGCTGGCTAATAGGCATAGGCCTACTATCCCTTTCTTAAAAATCATAGGTTATAATATAGTTTTGGTTATAATTATGATAAAACACAGAAGCAAGAATTCACTTCTGATGATTGAGTCTTAGTATATAATTTAATTTACCTAACTAATGTTTAGGCATAGGAGGGATATATTCAGCCGTTTGGATTCTAAAGACTAAAAATTCAAAACTGAAAACGCGACAATTTCTATTTTCGTGAAAACTGAATATCATGAATTCTACAAACTTAATATTATCATTAATAAGTTCATAGAAAAAACTTCAAAACCAGCATGTTGGCGATAACACAACGGAAATCATATCATAAATTCATGATCGTTTAATCTTTTGCGATGATGTCCTTATCACCGCATCAAGGCGTTGGTCTATATTATTTTGAAATTACTATCCCTTCGGTGGTAAAAGACAAGCCTTGTTGACTGGCAGTACCAATCATAACTGCTTGGGCAAAAAGAGGCAATACCGCCTTTTTTGAAAACCAATGAACAATGAAGTTTGCTCCTGGCCCACCTGCGGCATCATCATGAGGCACCACTATCTCCACTGTTTGTAAAGGAGTAAGAGCAATAGCCTTTTTTATATATTGCCTCACTAATTCTCCTTCGGAGTTATAATAGTCCACCTCTTTAATATAAATACTATCCTGCATATTAAGGTTACGCAAACTTAGTGTAGCAGTAAGTGCAAATTTTCTACTTCCATCTAAATAATAAATATCGGAATACACCGGCACATACACGGCCTCTTCATAAGCAATATCGGCAGTGTCTATATCTATATAGTGATAGTTTTTACTAGGGTGCGTGTTGATATGCTCCGTATGTGACTTTGCCTTTCTATTGACAGGCTTATCACATGCAGTAAGAAATAAGAAACAGGTAATTATAAGCAGGATGTATCTCATGGGCTAAAAATACAAAAGTCTGAATTTATTTACTACACCACACTAATACAGTAGAGTAAAAGCGCAGTAAAGAGTGGGCTTAATCAGAGACATAACTAAGCAGCACACACTGATGAACATGTCAAAATACAAGGAATTACATATTATTTTATAAAACTTTTAACATTAAGCCTATTTATTACTTAATGCAACGTAATTGCATTTAAAAAAGTGTTCGGTACAATCCTTAAAAGAAATCACAAACACCAATAATTGGGTTTACAAAAATATTATACTGTAAAAATAAATTACACCGCAATAATTTAACGTCTATAGCCGAAAAACCATTTTTTATTAAAATTAATTCAAAATAAATTGCCACCCAACCAATTAAACTAAACCAAATAAATATGAAACATTTATTAAGGAGAAGCGCTTTCCTATTTAGCGCAGCTTTTATTTCATCAGCCATCATCTCTTCATGTAATGAAGAAAACCAGCAAATTGTAGATCAACCTACCAACCAAGAAAAACAATTAGCCGTAGAAACTACCGTTGAGGGCCATGGGGATATTATTCCCGGAAGTTACATTGTAACGCTTAACGATGAATCCATGACCACTAATATGAGAATTTCGAAAGGCTATAATGCAAGACAAATTGCAGCAAAGCCTATGATGACCAATCTGGTAGCCAAGGCGGGAATCGAACAAAAGCATTTAAAAAATGTATATTCCTCTAATGGCTTATTAGGTTTTTCTGTTGACAACATTGGCAATGCAGAGCTAGAGCAACTAAAAAGCATGCCCAACATAAAATCAATCACCCCAAACAGAGTAATAGCTTTAGTTCCATGGTATTGCGCACTTTTCCCTTGGTTAGAGGTGTGTAATGAAGATCCGGATCCTAGCCCTGATCAAACTACACCTTGGGGTATTACAAGAGTAGGCGGCCCTGTTGATTTTAGCAATTCTTCTAAAAGAGCTTACATTATTGATACTGGTATAGATTTAGACCACCCCGATTTAAATGTAAACACCTCGCTAAGTACTAGTTTCGTTACTAGTAGCCCTAATGATGGAAACGGCCACGGTACGCACGTAGCCGGAACTATTGGTGCCATTGATAACGGTATAGGTGTAGTAGGTGTAGCTGCAGGCGTAGAAGTAGTAGCTGTACAAGTACTTAATTCTCAAGGATCAGGAACCTACGCTGGAGTAATTTCAGGAATTGACTATGTTGCGCAAACGGCTAATCCAGGCGATGTTGCCAACTTAAGCCTTGGCGGCCCTACAGATACGTCTGTTGATAACGCAGTAATTGCTCTGGGTAACGCTGGTGTATATGTATCTTTAGCTGCCGGTAATGAATCTCAAAATGCGAATAACACTTCGCCTGCAAGAGTTAATGGCTCTAGAATCTACACAGTTTCTGCTATGACAAGCAGTGACGGGCTATCTTACTTCTCAAACTATGCTAACCCGCCAATAGATTTTGCAGCTCCTGGATCAAGCATTGAGTCTACATGGTTAAATGGTGGATACAACACCATCAGTGGTACTTCAATGGCTGCTCCGCACGTAGCAGGTCTATTACTCGTTACGAATGGCAACATCCAATCTGACGGGTATGTTTCTGGTGACCCAGACGGAAATCCAGACCCAATAGCTCACAACTAAAATATTAACAAAAGCCTCTACAAGTTAGAGGCTTTTATATTTTCATATATTCAAGCAATAGCCAGTAATACATCTAAAACTTTCATGATAGCAACATCACAAGTCCACTTGTATTTTATCCACTCCCAAGCAATGCTATCATAATTGCCTCCAATAAATAAAAGCAACACAAATGCCCCACCCTTATCAGATGTAAGACATACACTTTCTCACACACCTTCTATATTTACTTCCTCTAACTCTTCTAATGCAATAAAATCCTGTTATTTTTGCAGCTCTGTAAACTAAAAAAAGTAAAATGGCAGAATATAACTTTAGCGAAATAGAAAAAAAATGGCAGAAATACTGGGCCGAAAACAATACATATAAAGCTTCTGTAGACACGTCTAAACCTAAATTTTATTCTTTAGACATGTTTCCCTATCCTTCTGGCGCGGGACTTCACGTGGGCCACCCGCTGGGTTATATTGCTTCTGATATTGTATCTAGATATAAGAAATTAAAAGGCTACAATGTATTACACCCTATGGGATTTGATGCATTTGGTTTGCCTGCTGAGCAATACGCTATTCAAACAGGACAGCACCCTGCCATAACTACTGAAGAAAATATAAAAAGATACAAAGAGCAGCTTACTAACATAGGCTTCTCTTTTGATTGGGATAAAGAATTAAGAACTTCTGACCCTAAATTCTATAAATGGACACAATGGATTTTTATGCAGCTATTTAATAGCTGGTATAATAAAGGAGAGGAAAAAGCCGAATCCATTGAAAACCTTATTACTATTTTCGAAAAAGATGGAAATGAATCGATAGTAGCTACATGTGATGAGGATACCCCTGTATTCAGTGCCGAGGAGTGGAATGGTTATTCTGATGAAGAGAAACAAACTTTACTTTTAAAGTATAGATTAGCTTACATTGCTGACACCACAGTAAACTGGTGCCCTGCATTAGGCACAGTACTTTCTAATGATGAAGTAAAAGATGGCTACTCAGAAAGAGGTGGTCATCCTGTAGAAAGAAAAAAAATGATGCAGTGGATGATGCGTATCACTGCCTATGCAGAAAGGTTATTGCAAGGCCTAGATACCATCGATTGGCCAGAGCCATTAAAAGAAATGCAACGCAACTGGATTGGCAAATCTATGGGTGCTGAACTCGATTTTAGAGTAGACGGCCATGCTATAGACATCACTGTATTTACTACTCGAATTGATACTATTTTTGGTGTCACTTACCTTGCTTTAGCTCCTGAAAGCGAGTTAGTAAAAAAAATAGTAACGGCTGATCAGCAAGAGGAAGTTTTTGCTTATACTGAAAAGGCTAGCAACCGATCTGAGCGCGAGCGTATGACAGATGTAAAAACCATTACTGGTGCTTTTACGGGAGCATATGCAATACACCCGTTTAGTGAAGAAAAAATACCTATCTGGGTAGCTGACTATGTATTAGCAGGTTATGGCACTGGCGCTGTTATGGCTGTGCCTGCAGGAGACCAAAGAGACTATGATTTTGCTAAGCATTTTGATTTACCAATAACGCCAATAATTGATGGGGCCAATATAGAAGAAGCTGCTGACCCTACTAAAGAAGGAAAAATGATTAATTCTGATTTCCTTAATGGCCTATCTCCATTAGAAGCCATCACAAAAGGTATAGAAGAGTTAGAAATAAGATGTATAGGTCAGGCAAAAATCAACTACAGAATGCGTGACGCCATCTTTACAAGACAGAGATATTGGGGAGAGCCATTGCCTGTATATTTTAAAGACGGCTTACCTCATCTAATGAGCGAAGATCAATTACCTGTAGTATTGCCAGAAATTGACAAATATTTACCCACTGAAGATGGAGAGCCACCTTTAGGAAGAGCCAAAGATTGGGCTACAGCAGAGGGTTATCCCATAGAAATGAGCACAATGCCTGGCTGGGCAGGTTCTAGCTGGTATTTCTTTAGATACATGGATGCCAATAATGATGGCGAATTTGTAAGTAAAGAAGCTCAAGAGTATTGGGAAAATGTGGACTTATATATTGGCGGTTCAGAACATGCTACTGGACACTTATTATACTCTCGTTTCTGGACTAAATTCCTTTTCGACCAAGGTTTAGTAACTGTTGAAGAGCCTTTCAAAAAGCTAATCAACCAAGGAATGATACAAGGAGTATCTAGCTTGGTTTACAGGTTGGGAATTAATTACAAGGAAGACATCAGTGGTAAAAAGCCAGAAGTTTATTTATCTAAAGGCTTTGTTACTAAAATAAAAAAGGACAAAATTTCTGAAGAGGAAAAAAGCGCTATAACCAAACAAGTAATTGATGGTGTAGCCATTTTCAACTCAACAAATAATACAAACTTCGAAGTTAATAGTTTAGACTTCGAAACCATCTCTCCTATACATGTAGACATCAGCTTTGTTCATAATGATGAAATGAACATTGAAGCATTCAAGAACTGGCGAGCTGAGCTTAAAGATGCTATCATCATCACTGAAGAAGATGGCAAATACATCTGTGGCTCTGAGGTAGAAAAGATGTCCAAGTCTAAATACAATGTGGTTAACCCGGATGAAATTATAGACAAATACGGGGCTGATACATTGAGGCTATATGAGATGTTCTTAGGGCCATTGGAGCAATTCAAACCTTGGAATACTAATGGTATAGATGGTGTATTTAAGTTCTTAAGAAGATTCTGGAACCTTTATCATGACGCTGAAGACAACTTCTTTGTATCTGATGAAAAAGCTACAAAAGAAGAACTTAAAGTTTTACACAAAACTATTAAAAAGGCTCAAGAAGATATAGAAAGATACTCTTTCAACACCTCTGTAAGTGAGTTTATGATCTGTGTAAACGAATTAACTTCATTAAAGTGTAACAAGGCTGAAATTTTAAAAGAATTAGTAGTTCTGATAGCGCCTTATGCACCTCATATTGCAGAAGAAATATGGAGCAAGTTAGGTAATGTAAACAGCATAACTAATGCCTCCTACCCTGCTTACGATGAAAGCCACTTGGTAGAAGATGCACATGAGTATCCGGTATCAGTAAATGGAAAAATGCGTGCTAAAATGCAATTTCCACTGACGATGGCTAAAGAAGAAATAGAAAAAGAAGTACTAGCCTCTGAGGTAATTCAAAAATGGCTAGAAGGAAAAACTCCTAAAAAGGTAATAGTGGTACCTAAAAAGATAGTCAACGTAGTGATTTAAATTACTATTTAATCATCTTTCAAAAGCGTCTATTTGAATAAATAGACGCTTTTTTTATTTATAAGCACCTATGCACAAGGCTATAACATACAAATAAACCCCCTTTTAGACTTTAAAAAAGAAATATTTATACATACATTGCAATAATTATTATATAAAGATTTTTTAATATGAAAAAAATTCTACTTATTTTATTTATTGTACTATTTAAGGCCAACTTCTGCTTCTCGCAAAACCTGAACTCAAGGGTAATTACCACAGAAGGTGCGCCTTCTCTCACAGACTTAGAACTTCCTGGAGGTAATGGAACTAGCTCCAATGAATTTGTTTTTGAAGTAAACAATAAACTTTACACTGTTGGCACATACCAAAATAGTATTGAAGTTGGCAGCACTACACTAAAAGGAAAAGGCTTACATACCTATTTTCTAACAGAATATGATGCTTCTGGCAATATTCTTAGCGCTACCAATTTCATGGACTCCGACCATAATGATGTTACCATTGAAAATCTTATAATAGCAAACAATAAAATCATTGTATCTGGGATAATGGAAGCTGCAACCATTTATATGAAAAACAATACTTTTGTATCTAATGAAAGTCAAGCTTTCCTCGCCTCCTTTGAATTGAATGGTAATAATTCTTGGATGACGGAAGAGCCACGCCCTGACCCAGGCACCTCTATCATCTCGCGAAATGATTCTATATTATTCAATAATGGAGATACCAATTTAGAAATCTACCATTCCAATGGTGATAAAATTTCATCTATTAACCTTGAGCATTCAGTGAGTTTAAAAGACATGACTTTAGATGGTGATAACCTAATATTTATAGGTCAAACTAACGGTTACATAAATTTTGGAGATGTATTTTATGATGAACATCATAGTATCCCTCCAATTTTCATCGCATCATTTAACTTAAAAACCCTAAAGTACAATTGGGTCAAGCTATCTAAAGACACAGAATTCATGATTCCCTCAAGAGTTACAATAAACTCTAACAATCAGATAATTTATTTTCACACCACTAATCCGGGGGGAGGCTGGAATGACAATAATATATTGAACTCCAATGGATATGTTGCTTCTTATTTCAACACTTCAGGGGGTTATATTACTTCAAACGAATTTGATGATCAATATCATCATGCCCAAACTAGCATATTAAATATCCAAACGACTAGTGCTGCTACTTATGCTATTATTAAATACTCAAAAAAAGTATACAGATTTGATAGTAATTTCATGTTTAGTAAATTAGATTATGCCAATATTGGTGACATTTCATTAAACAATCTAACCACTGAAAATGATAAACTTATCGTTGCAGGTATTTTAGTAACAGATGCACTGCTTTTTAAATCCAATGAAAATGTTGACTCTCCAATATTTCAAACTACCGCTGCCGGCCAAAGCGGAAATACAAAAATCACTGATGTAGAACATGTTGGAAGTAGTGATTTTTACCTATCAGAGCACTTAGGAAAAAGCAAATGGAACACTCAAGAATACAACAATAAAGAATCAACTATTCTTGTTTCGCACAAAAATAAAAATCAATTAATTTGGTCTCAATCTATTAAGAACGCTAACTTATCTTATAGTTATTATGGACCTCAATTAGCTATTGATTCGACAAATCATAATGCGATCTTAATTGGATACTCAGCACAAGAAATCGAAATCAATAATAACAAAATTAACAATTCAGGTTTATTCTTAACTAGTCTTGATTACACTTCTGATGAATATTGGACCTTATCACTGAAAGGTGCGCTCTCTGCAAACATTAGCTGTGATAAAAAAGGTGACATTTTTGTCACTGGAATTTATTCAGATAAAATATCTATTGCCGCTACAAGTATCGATTCTCCAGGGTTACAGAAATCTTTTTATGTAGCAAAATTAAATAAGACGGGTCAAGTCATGTGGTTAAAAAACATTAACCTCAACTCACTTAGTGGTTACAATAGTATATTATCTGCAGGAAGTAATTCCATTACACTTACTGCAGAGATTGACATGGCAGATGAAACAGAAGAGTATAGTATTAAAGTTTTTGGTAAAGATTATAGCCTGAACAGATTAAATGATGGACGAAATATCATTTTAAACTTTGACAGTAATGGTAATATAAACTGGTTGAAAACATTTGGCAGAGCTCCAGAAGATGATTCTTCAGATTTTTTCACATGGGGGCAACTTATTCATCAAACTAACAATGGAATTTATTTAATTGGTGGTCATGGGAAGAATGTTTTTATAGGTAGTACGAACTTAAATTCTACCTTAAGTTATAATACTTTCATTGCAAAGTATGACTTAGATGGAAATAGCCTCTGGGCAAAAAGCATACAATTAGGAAACTTCTCTGGCTACTCAGGAATTGATTTTGATAAGATGGATAACTTATACCTCCATTCTACAGTCTATAAAAGTGCCACTATAGATGGACTAAAATTTGATGCCTATTCTTCATTTGGTGCTATAACTACGAAGTTTAACAGCAATGGAGATTTCCAATGGGCATATTATTTAGACATGAATTCACGAGGAAGCGATATTGCCGTAATTGAAGAAGATTATTTAATAACCACGGGTACTCTTACTGGAGAATTTACAACGGACGATGACACTTATCGCGCCTACGGTGGAAGAAGCTACATTCTAACTTTCGGTAATGCTTCTTTTTTAACAGGAGTTGAAGATGCTCTGAATGATAAAGCCGCCAAAGCTTATCCTAATCCTTTCAACAATAGCATAAAACTTGAAGGCCTTAACTTCGGTAATGAACCTTGTGAAATATCACTGATAGATTTAAGCGGAAAAACATACTTTAAACAGACTTTAACGCTAACCAAAGATGGCTTTAACACTTTAGATTTCAATAATATTAAACCTGGAACTTATATTCTCTCTGTTAAAAATTCAAGAGAACAGTTCTCTCAAATGATCATAAAGGAATAGATACATTCTTTTAAAAAGTAAAAGGCTTCACTTTTGTGAAGCCTTTTACTTTTTAAAAATCATAACTTAGACCAATAGATGCATAAGGAGATAATCGGAAATAATAATTAGAATCGCTCCACAAACTCTTCAACTTTCGCTCATAAATCTGAGCGGTTCTTTGCGCATTAATACCCACAGTAATTGGCAAGTTCCAATGATCGGATAACCTCAATTCAGGTCGAATTCCAGTAACAATATATTGATGGGTAAACATGGCATCTTTATCATTATGACGAAGCATAGCTAACTGCCCATCTACTTCCACTACATAACTTAATTTTAAATTGTCCCTCACTTCATAAGCTAAGGATATACTCACGCCCTCTAGCATAGAAACATCAAGCATATACTTCCCCTCTTTTGTCCACTTTACATACAAAGCCGGATAAAGCATTGGGTAACCTAATGAATTATTGAGCGCTGCACCTATTCCTAAATCCAGATTTGGTTTAAGGTGCCTAATAAATAAACCTCCCACATTAACCAACAACTGCTTTCCTGTAACTTCGCTTAACCTAGGAGAAACCGCATACACACCCCCTCCAAGCATGGTCAACAGTGTCCATTTTTCATTAAGATCTTTCAAGTGAAATACACCAATTGATGCATTACTTACTTCACTTACCACCAAATCATCATCAAAACCATTATTATTTAAATCTACATATGCAGTGTTAAAGGCTACGCCCCATATATCCTTCTCATTATCCTTTATACTTTTAATTTTTACTGGCAGTTTTGCTCCTATCTGATAGACCATAGCACTGCCCTCGCTGTCCCCCACTCTATTGCTGTGCTCTCCGTCACTATATCGATATTGTGACTTCCCTACAAACTCAGTTTTGATATTTACTTGGGCATAAGCAACTGAAAATAAAGAACTAAAAAAAATAAGCAGAACGAATTTCATAACTGAACAATTTTTAAATTGAGCTACAAAGTTGATAGATGTTTACTGCTTACAATAATCTTTTTGACCAACAGCATACTGCCTTTGACGAACCGCGACAGCAGTTTCTTTATTAAGGTTAATTTTGCAACATGAATCGTAGTGCACTCGAAAATAGCTGCTTGTTTACCACTAGTTATTGGATAATCTTACTATTGGTATTTATCATTCAGATGTACCCTCAAACGGAATCTTTATTAGAAACATTAATTTTTTCTAGCTGTATTACTCTCAGCATTTACCCTATAGCAACTGCCTTGAGCAATAGCATTTTATTGAAAGCGCTCAACCAGAAAAAAATGCTACACTTCTTTATGGCCTTCATTCTCCTATCCATAGCAGTAGCAGCAGTTTTATTGGCGTACCTATATCTATTTCATTACTTAGAAAAGCTCCAATACTTCCCTACTTCAGAATACTTTAGCATAGCCTCCGAACCAATATATAGCATATACACTTCTTTATCTGCAGGTCTATTTATTAACTTATGTATATGTGGCCTCAGATTTTTAATAGAATATGTAAAATCCCAAAAGACACTGCACGAATACCAACTACAGACATTAAAACACCAGGTTACACCTCATTTTATGTTTAACGTGTTAAATCACATACATGTACTTATGCAGGAAGATGTAGACAAAGCTTCTACGCTTTTACTCCAGTATGCTGACATATTGAGGTATCAACTGTACAAGGGGGATACCGAACGCGTGAGCATAAATGAAGAAATTATGTATCTCAAAAGTTTTATAGCAGTAGAAAAAATACGCTGGGAAAAGCAAATTAATATCGATTGCCATTGGGACGTGGAAGACCCCACCACAACCATACCTTCTTTACTATTTATCACTTTTATAGAAAATGCATTTAAGTACGTTTATAAAAATGAACACACTCCCGGATTCATATCTATTCATTTAAAGCATTATAAAAATCAAATACTGTTTATGGTAGAAAATACTATAAATCCATCGACTGTAAAAAAAGATACTGAGCAAAAAGGACTTGGGCTGAAAAATATACAAACACGATTGTCTATTCTATTTCCCAACTCGCATACGCTGTTAATTCATCAGAATTCTTCTCAATTTTCCGTTAATCTCACTATAAACTTATAGCCATGAACACAAAATCATCAATATTAAAATGTATGGTAGTAGATGATGAATCTATAGCTATAAGGGGCCTAACTCACTATATCAATAAATTAGATTATTTAGAACTTATAAGCACTTGTTCTGCACCACAAGAAGCCTACTCTACACTTAACCATACAGATATTGATCTACTATTTTTAGATATTAATATGCCCACTCTTACTGGCATTGAATTGCTAGAAAGCCTAAAAAAGCCACCTTTAACCATTTTTACCACAGCCTACTCCGAATATGCATTAGATGCCTTTAACCTTCATGTAGTTGATTATTTATTAAAGCCTATCGGTTTTGAACGCTTCTCACTGGCTTGCCAAAAAGCATATAAACTGCATAATCATGATACGTCAATAAATTTGGATCAGGCATCTGAAAATATGTACATCAGGCAAGGAGACGCTTTTATTAAAATAAAAAGTGAAGAGATTTTATTTGTAGAGGCAATGCAAAATTACCTTAAACTATTTCTGAAAGATAAAGTGCTGACTATACACCAAACCATGGCTTCTATGGAAGATGTATTATCAAAAAACAACTTCATCAGAACGCATAGGTCATACTTAGTCAATGCCAATGCAATTAACTCTATAACAGGCAATAAACTTAAAATCAGTAAGTATGACATCCCCATTTCTCGACAAAGAAAAGAAGAATTGATGCAAAACATAGTTTACAAAAACCTGATCAGCAAATAACTCTACTTTTTACTTCTACTGATGATGATGATAGCGAAAATAACCACCACTGTCCCGACCAGTTGCAATGCGCTAAAAGACTCATCAAGAAAAATATTAGCTAATATGATAGTAGAAATGGGACCTAAACTGCCGATAATTGAAAAATTGGAAGCTCCCAAAGATTTAATAGCATAAGAAATAAGATACGATGGTATAACAGTAGAAAGTGTAGCCATGGCGATTCCTAAATAATATACCTCCGCAGGGTAATCTCCTAAATGGACTTCTGTAGTTACCCAATAATGAATCATTACACATATGCAGGCTATCATCATGGCATATGAAGTAAACAGTGATGCGCCCAATTTTGGAATCAAATACCCACTCCCCACCAAATAAGATGCATACGTAATAGCACTCATAAAAATAAGAAAACCTCCAAGGTACAGCTGACCACTATCCATAGTAGTTATTCTTAGTTCTTCACTAAAGGCCAAAAATATGCCCAAATAACTTACCCCTATAGCCAAAGCCTGAACTTTAGTAGGTCGTTGTTTAAAAAACAGCCACGTAATAAACAATACCAACGTAGGGTAAATAAACAATATAATTCGCTCAAGACTAGCTTTGATATATTGAAGCCCCAGAAAATCAAATAAACTGGCCAAGTAATATCCGATTATACCAAAACAAATTAACCACACCCAATCCTTTCTATTTAACTTTTTTGTCTTACGGTCTTTATTTAGTAAAGCCATTAACAAGTAAAAAGGAAAAGCAAAGGCCATTCTAAAAAGTAATAAAGTTACCGGATCAACTTCGTATTGATACGCCAACTTCACCATCACTGCTTTAGCTGAAAAAAGTACTACACCTATTACAGCCAATGCAATAGGCAATACGGTAGGGTTCTTAATATTCCTCATCATTGAATTAATACCAGCTATATAAAAAAGAACTGCCTTGGAATTTACCCCAAGGCAGTTTCAAACCTGAATTAATGAAATTAAAATTATTCTATTGCTTTGTTATTTTCTAACTGATATCTAATAGTTATTACGATAAATGAAGTGATTAAGTTTAACTAATTTAAACTTTTATAGAGGCTTTGTGTTAAATACGCCCTTATTGAACATATAAAGGGGAAAGGCAAGAAAAAAGGGATGAGATAAAATAAAAAAAGCTCTGAGGACCTAGTCGCTCAGAGCTTTCTGTTGTCTATAGTTGGCTTTAATTGATACTAAGGTAAGGCTTTACTGTTCTGCTGCATACTCTACATCGACCAAGCAACTTATTTAATGTTTAATTGCGAGTTTTAACTTTAAATGATTCACCTAATGGTTGCATATCATTTTCAATTTGCAACCTAAGCTCTATAAATAAAAAAGCTCTGAGGACCTGGTCACTCAGAGCTTTCTGTTGTCTATAGTTGGCTTTAATTGATACTAAGGTAAGGCTTTACTGTTCTGCTGCATACTCTGCATCGACCAATGCAACTTATTTAATGTTTAATTGCGAGTTTTAACTTTAAATGATTCACCTTATGCTTGCGCATCATTTTTTATTTGTCTCCTAAGCTCTATAAATAAAAAAAGCTCTGAGGACCTGGTCACTCAGAGCTTTCTGTTGTCTATAGTTGGCTTTAATTGATACTAAGGTAAGGCTTTACTGTTCTGCTGCATACTCTGCATCGACCAATGCAACTTATTTAATGTTTAATTGCAAGTTTTAACCTTTAAATGATTCACCTTACAGTGGCATATCATTTTTTATTGGTCACCTAAGCTCTATAAATAAAAAAAGCTCTGAGGACCTAGTCGCTCAGAGCTTTCTGTTGTCTATAGTTGGCTTTAATTGATACTAAGGTAAGGCTTTACTGCTCTGCTGCATACTCTGCATCGACCAAGCAACTTATTTAATGTTTAATTGCAAGTTTTGACCTTTAAATGATTCATCTTACGGTTGCACATCATTTTTTATTTGTCTCCTAAGCACTATAAATAAAAAAGCTCTGAGGACCTAGTCGCTCAGAGCTTTCTGTTGTCTATAGTTGGCTTTAATTGATACTAAGGTATGCCCAGAAGCCTGAATTTTCAACATCATCTCTATTTCCTCCTTATTTCACAGTTAAAAAGTAATAATTGCAGATAAACTGCAATTCACAACCTCCTTACTATTAAACAACTACAAAATACTATTGAAAATAGGAATATTAAAACTGGTTTTACCGCATAATTATTGGTAAATTTTAATAAACAAACCATCAACCAAGGCTAAGCACACTGCTTAGTTAAAACCTAACTCAATCGATATGATAAAAACTAATTACCTATTCCGGTTAATTTTCACATTAACCATCACCCTGTTATTTCACATAACATCTTTTGGACAATCAGCCATTTATGGTGGAGGTCCTATTTATAAAAACCGTGATTACTCCATTAGTGAATTAAAAAACTCAGGATTTACACATGTCATTGTCTGGACAATCCACAGTGACGAAAATGGTGACCTTGGATTTAACGGAGAATTTCCACTTTGCGAAAGTGGCCAGTACATAGGAAATGAAACTTATCCTTATTTCCCACAAGATATGGCCAGTCTAAAAGCAGGAGAAACGAACGTGCAAAGAGTAGAGTTTGGGCTGAGCGCTTGGGGCTCTGGCACCTTTGGGCATATAAAAACTTTGATCAACGCTTATGGAACAGGCCCAGAAACGAATTTATATAAAAACTTTAAAGCCATAAAAGACAACATTCCTGCTGTAGACGGCTTTAGTTTTGATGATGAAAGCACCTACGATGCCGCTACTGCCACGCAGTTTGCCATTATGCTTAGCGACATTGGCTTCAAAGTATCCCTCTGCCCTTACACTGCCGCTAGCTTCTGGACAAGTGTAGCCACCAACACCAATGCTGCTAGACCAGGAACCATTGATCGTATAGATTTACAATGCTATGCCGGAGGGTCTGGCAACTCTCCATGTAATTGGAATTTTGGCGATATTCCTATTTTCCCTGGTCTTTGGGACACTTACAGCACCACCAGCCAAGTTACAAGCCAACTGACAACATGGAAAAACTCTTGCAATATCAAAGGTGGATTTATGTGGCTCTACGATGACTTTGACAACACCTCAGCCACTGCTGCGTATGCACAAGCTATTAATAGCGTATTTAATGGCGATGATGGTGGTGGAGATAATGATGCCATAGTAGTATTAAGTGAACACTGTGACTATCTGGGTATTTCAGCACAATTACAAGTAGGCAATTACAACCTTAGTGATTTGCAAGCCTTAGGCATGCCTAATGATGAATTGAGCTCATTAAAAATTGCTGATGGATATCAGGTCACCTTATATCAAGATCACAATTTCAGCGGAAATACATTAGTGCTTACAGGTGATATCCCTTGCTTAGTAGATGCTGGATGGAATGATGAAGCCTCTTCCATAACAGTAACTGCATTACCAAGTTTAAACGCGCGCAAAGTAGCAAGCAATACGCAAGATATCAATGCTTTGATTAGCCCTAACCCACTGCACGATAAAGGAACCATCACTGTTTCATTACCATATGAAATACCTGCAACAATGCAGATTATGGATTTAACAGGAAAAATAATAACAACTATTGAGATTGAAGCTACCTCAAACGGTCAACGAAAATTTGACTTTGACCTGACACAATCTCCAAAGGGATTATACATTTATAACCTAAAACAAGGTGACAAAACCGTAATTGGTAAGTTCATCAAACAATAATAGAAATTGCTTAAGTTTAAATAAAGAAAAGCCCCGATGAACCTAGTTCTATCGGGGCTTTCTGTTGTCTATAGTTGGCTTTAATTGATACGAAGGTATTGTTTAACCTGAGAACTTGCCACCCAGTATCCACCAAAAACTTTTACGCCAGTTGAATGACTGTTTTTATCGATAAAAGAATTGGACACTTACAACTAACTGCATTATAAATCTTTCTGAATTACAATTAAATCGCTCAGACCTACGTATAAAACTAAATAAACAGTTAAAAATATCATATACTCTACAATGGCAAGGCCAAAAGTGCCATCAAAGGGCAGGCATACTGTACCCCACCTAAGCCAACAGGTGTCGCTTTACCAAAAGACATCACACTCTACAAAGCAGGTGAACTATCATAAGTCAAAAAAATTATAGGATAGCGTATCATTCTTATAAAATGAAATCACAGACTTCAATAATACGTTTATGCCTAAACTCAAAAGGCATGTTGAGCAAAAAATCGATGAGATTTAATTAAAATAGATCATAAAAAAAGCCCCGATGAACCTAGTCTATCGGGGCTTTTCGTTGTCTATAGTTGGCTTTAATTGATACGAAGGTATACATATCACTTAAATACGCACAACACACTTCGACCAATTGCACTTTATAAGGTTAAGCAACCTATATCAGCCCTTAATAATTATTCAGCTCGCTTTGGTAAACTTCAATATTGCTATTCAATAGAGGCACGTCCGCAGCAGTGATTTCCAAAAGTCCTCCAGCCATCAGTTCCTTATGAGTTAACCAATGACGATTTAATACCTTTCCATTTAACTTTACTTGCTTAATAAAGATCTTATCTTCAGAATAATTAAGTACCTGTACCTTTAATGGAGATTTCCCTCCTTTCAAGGTTACCGATTCATAAAAAGGTACGTGCATATAATATATAGGCTCTCCTACTAATGCGGGCGATAATCCAATGGAAGCCAACACATACCATGCTGACATGGCTCCTGCATCATCATCCATGGTTCGTAAAAAGGCCTTTGGCTCATTTTTATATATTTTACCTACATAAGGATCTATACCTTTACTATTATTATTAAAATAAAATTGATTCACAGTATCTAATGCCAACTGATGTATCAGCAACTCACTTTTCCATGAAGAACTCGTAGCATTATACATCCATGGCACTTGAATATCGGGCTCATTGGCATGGTTATAATAATCACCGTCAAAAAATTGATCCAGCTGACTCACAAATTCATTTTCTCCTCCACATAAGTCAATCAATCCTTTCAAATCATACGGCACCAACCAGCGATATTGCCAAATAGTGCCTTGATACATATTCCTAGCAGGCATCCAATCAATATCACGTTTACTCAGGTCCTTAAAATCCTTCTCCCAATATTCTTTGTAACCCTTTGCCTTTTCAAAATACTTTTTAGCTTCGCCTTCATTCCCTTCAATATCATAAATATTGGCTAACGCCCAATCGTCATATGCAGCTTCGAGAGCCTTATCAGGAGTACCATAATCTAGCCTTTCATTCTCCGCCTTCATAGAATCTAGCGCATCTTTAAAAGACAGCTTATACCCTTTATTGTAAGCATCTAATAATACCGGAAGCGCGTGCTCTGTACGCACGGTCAATGAAGGCTCATTTGGGGTTGAAAAATCTTGCTTCCCATGCAAATACATCTGTTTTATTGACCACATAAAATTTGCATATCGCTCTGGCATTAGAAATGACAATAAGGGCAATTGAGTTTTATAGTTATCCCATATAGCCCAACCATTGTACATCACTTCTTTTGATTTCCCTTCAGAACCATCTATATTTTTATAGACCCCGTCATTTTCAGAAATTTTAAATGGACTTTGCATTGTTCTATATAACAGAGAGTAAAACAATGCCTTTCTCTCCTCATCACCATTAACTTCTACCCTACCCAATTCACTGTTCCATGCTTCTCTAGCGTTTTTAGCTATTTCTGCATAAGATGATTTTGAAATAGATTTCTCGGCATATTCAGTACTTACTGATGAGAAGGCAATTTTGGTCTCAGTGCTTTTAATATTATGAGCAAAAGAAGCAATCAATTGATGTTCTTCAACTTCCTGCCACTTCACCTTATGATCAAAATGAATGTAATAATAAATAGTGTAAGCTCCCCTACTACACGTGGTGCCGGCTTTAAAATACCCCTTAAGGTAATCATCTCCATTTTCATGTTGCTCTTCTATAAATCGGCCTACAAACGCGTATCCCAAATCTATGTAAAGCCCATTATTTTCACCTTCAAAATTGTATTTATGCACTCCTTCTTTTCCACTTACAGCCACAGCGGCATTGATACCATTATCAAACTGAGCAGCAAAAAAACCGGGCGCTCCATCTTGAGAAATTCTAGTAAGATGTTCATATGGTTTACCATCAGTAAAAGGCCTAATTAAAACGTTACCTCCGTCTCCCTGACAACCCACACCTTCCATTCTGGTGTGAGTAAAACCTAAATACTCCTTTGCATAGTATTCATATCCTGCATGTAAATTAGGATAAGTTTGAGGCCCAATACTCAACATACTAAAAGGGTATGAAGCTGCAGGAGATAACTGACCGTGATCTCCTGAAGTTCCTAAAAATACATTTACATAATCTGCTGGTTGCTCTTGTGCTGAAGCCCTATTGTTGAAAATAGCAGCTAGAATTAAAACACCGCACACAAGTTTGAGTCTACTACTTATCACTTCAGCTTATTTTTTTCTACGCCTTCAAAAGTAATTTTAACTGGTTTAATGAATCCATTTTCATCAAATTCCACCTTATCAATACAGGTGGCTCTATGATTATGATGGGTTTCAGACAGTGGCCTTCTATGGTACACAATATACCAATCATCCTTTTCTGCTACATGAATCATAGAATGGTGGCCTGCACCGGTGGCTACTTTAGGGTCTTGCTGCAAGACCACTCCTATCCTTTCAAAAGGTCCAAAAGGAGAATCTGCAATACCATAGGCCACTTTATAATCAGGGCCACCCCAGCCACCTTCAGACCACATAAAATAGTATTTACCATCTTTAATAAACATGAAAGGGCCCTCTACGTATCCTTCTGGTGTTATCTCCTTAAAAGTAGTACCATCACTAAACGTATCAAATCCTGTAAAATCATCTTTCAGTTTAACAATGTTACAGTGCCCCCAGCCACCATAAATCATATAATATTGACCATCTTGATCTTTAAAAACAAACTGATCTATAGGCTGAGCTCCATTATAAAACTTATCTAACAAAGGCTTACCTAAATAATCTTTGTATGGCCCCTCAGGCTTATCAGCCACACCAATACCAATTCCTCCCTCTTCACTGTCACTTTGAATATCATTAGCAGCAAAAAACAAATAATACTTATCCCCCTTATGCACAATGGCAGGAGCCCACATAGCTTTGTGCGCCCATTTTACAGCAGCCGTATCAATGATATGTTCATGTTTTTTCCACTTTATGAGATCCTTTGATGAAAAAGCATCCATAAAAACTTGTTTTTCATAAGCATCAGAAAAAGTGGGATAAACCCAATATTGCTTATCAAAAATAATTCCCTCTGGGTCTGCATACCAGCCTTTTACGATAGGATTGCCTGCTTTTTTTTGAGCAAAAGCAGCCGCACCTATTACAACAAAAAGTATGACTAATGATATTTTGCGCATTCTTATGTAGTAGTTAAATATTAAGCTTTTAATAGATTAGGTGCTGTTTCATAAGTCTTATACAAGAACTCTCCAAACAATGTGTTAGCCCAAGCAAACCATGACCTAGTAAAATTGGTAGGATCATCTTTATGGAAACCTTCATGCATAAAACCTGTACCGCCATGCGTTTTCTTCAGCATCTGTATACATTCCTTTATTTCCTCATTATCAGTGCTGGTTAAGCCTCTCATAGTAATACTCATAGGCCATATAAAATCCATACCTACGTGTGGGCCACCTATGCCTTCGGCAGCTTTGCCTTTAAAGAAAAACGGATTACTATCAGAAAGTACATAGTTACGGGTGTTCACATATAATGGATCCTTCACATCTATAGCATCGAGATAAGGCAAGGAAAGAAGACTCGGCACATTAGAATCGTCCATTAAATTATAGCTACCAAATCCGTTTACTTCATAAGCATAGATTTTACCAAATTTAGGATGTTCAACTACCGCATATTTATCAATAGCAGCCTTCACCTCTTTAGCCATTGCTTTCATTTGTGAAGCCGTGGCACTGTCATTCTTCAATGCTATTAGCATTTCTGCAGCCTGATTTAAACTCACTACCGCAAAGAAATTTGAAGGAATTAGAAAAGGGTAAATAGTAGCATCGTCACTAGGTCGGAAGCTTGAAGAGATTAAACCTACTGGATTTACAGGGTAACCATAACCTGACATAGGCAAAGAGTCTGTTGCTCTTGGCGTATTTCTTTGGAAGTGATATTTACCTCTACCTTCTTTTCTCTGCTGATCTTTAAAGGTACTGAGCACCAACTTCATGGCGTTATGCCAGTTGTCATCAAAAGGAGCAGTATCTCCAGTCTCTTTCCAATAATTATAAGCCAACCTTATAGGATAACACAACGAATCTATTTCCCATTTACGCTCATGCACTCCGGGTTTCATATCGGTATAGTCCGATGCCCACTCGCCCACTTTTTTAGGATCATCGTAAAAGGCATTGGCATAAGAATCTTTAATGATATAGCTCATTTGCCTGTTAATAACCCCGGCAATTAAACTTTTAAGCTTTTCATCTTTATCTACAAACTTCATGTACGGCCACACCTGAGCTACACTATCTCTTAACCACATAGCATCTATATCACCAGTAATCACATAAGTATCTGGCTTCCCTCCTTTTTCAGTGTAGGTAACTGTAGTATCTAAAGTATTGGGAAAGCAGTTCTCGAATAACCAGCCTAATTCGGGGTCACTCACATGCTTTTTAAATTCCTTAATAGCCTTTTCTATAGCTTTACTGCTAAAGTTACGCTTAGCCTCGGGAGTACGCACTACAGGAAATGAACCTTTGTCTTTAGCCAATAATGACCAAGGATTGGCAAGCATAGCTCCGGTGCCTATTAAGGCAGAAGTTTTAATAAAATCGCGTTTTTTCATGGGTAGTAGTTATTAGGAGTTTGTACGTTAATCGTTTAGCGCAAACAAAAAAAGGCACAGCAATGATAAATAAATACCACCCGCTGTACCTTTCCGTCCACTATTACTAAATCTATTGTCTTATTTGGTTGGTTTGCTACTCATATAAAATGTAAGCGTACCACCTTTTTCTATATCTTCATGTGTAATGTATCTTTCGTTTACAGCTTTTCCATTTAGCTCCACTTTTTTAACATACACATTTTTATCACTTTGTTTTTTAGCTTCAATTTTAAATGTTTTACCATTTTCTAAATTGATAGTAGCAGATTTTACAGCTGGGCTTCCTAGCATGTACTGATTAGATCCTGGTGCAACAGGATAAAAGCCCAATGAACTGAACAAGTACCAAGCACTCATCTGCCCGAAGTCGTCATTACCTCCTAAGCCATTGGCTGCAGGTTTATACATGGCTTTTAAAATCATTCTAATCTTATCCTGAGCCTTCCATGGCTGATCAGTCCAGTTATACAGATATACCACATGGTGCGATGGCTCATTACCATGCACATAGTTTCCTATAATTCCATCTCTACTGATATCTTCTGTATGCTCAAAATACTTATCTGGCAGCTCCATTGAGAATAATGAATCTAAATGAGGAGTAAACTTATCTTTACCTCCCATCATTTCTATCATAGCAGCAGGATCTTGCGGCACATAAAGACTGTAGTTCCACGAATTACCTTCAATAAAACCTTTCCAATGTGTATCTAATGGATCAAATTCTTTCACCCACTCGCCATTAGCCAATTTAGGTCTCATGAAACCAGTTTTAGGATCATATACATTTTTGTAGTTTTCTGAACGCTTCATAAACTCTTTGTATACATCCTCTTTACCCAACTTCTTAGCCATTTGAGCTATGCACCAATCATCAAAAGCATACTCTAATGTTTTGGACACAGAAGCTCTGCTCTTGTCTTCTGGCACAAATCCACGATCAATATATTCGCCTATACCATCAAAATATCTTGTATTTGCCGTGTTGATACAAGCTTGTAAAGCATGCTCTACATCAAAGTCAGCATTCCCTTTTATTACTGCATCAGCGATAACCGGCACACTGTGGTAGCCTATCATACACCAGTTTTCATTTCCATAGTGTGACCAAATGGGCAACATTTTGTGTACACTTTGATCATAGTGAGCAAGCATACTTTGCACCATGTTTTGGTTTCTGGTTGGCTGTAAAACATTAAATAAAGGATGTAAGGCACGATAAGTATCCCATAAAGAAAAACTTGTATAATTAGTAAATCCATCGGCCTTGTGTACATTTTGGTCTAAACCTTTGTACTCGCCATTTACATCCATATAAACGGTAGGCCCTAAAAAGGCATGATACATTGCGGTGTAGAAATTCTTCATCTCATATTCACTGCCTGCATCGGCCACCACTTTGCTCAGCTCTTTATTCCAGGCTGATTGGGTTTGCTTTTTAACAGCATCAAAATCCCACCCTGGCACTTCTGCTTTCATATTTTCGATAGCATTTTCTGTGCTCACTGGAGACAAGGCAAATTTCACTTTAATTTTTTCTCCTTCTTGAGTTTCAAAATCAAAATGCGCTCTTATCTTCTCATTTGCTGCTTCAGGGAAATTATGTTCCTGATCGAATCTACCCCAAAAACCATGATAAGGATGTTTTTCATAGCTTTTGAAACCATAAGTTTTTATTGGCTTACTAAAAGCCATGGCAAAATATTCTGTTCTAGTTCTTGCCCAGCCGTTGGTAGATTTATAACCTGTAACCAACGTATCATTCTCCATTCTGATAAAAGCCCATGTTGTCTTCTCGTCATAGTTATATATGCCATACATCATGTCAAGAATGATATGAGCCTCTTTTGACTCTGGAAAAGTGTACTGGTGAACACCCACGCGAGTAGTTGCGGTTAATTCAGCAGTAATATTATCGTCATCAAGCTTTACTTTATAATAACCCGCTTCAGCGGTTTCATTATCATGACTGAACTTTGATCTATATCCACTCTCAGGATGGTCGGCAGTTCCTGGGTTCAATTGAAGTTTGCCAGTGGTAGGCATCACTAAAAAATCTCCTAAATCAGAATGCCCAGTACCACTAAAGTGCGTATGACTAAAACCTACTATGGTTTTATCTTCATACTGATAACCAGCACAATACTTATACACATCTCCAGTATATTTACCATCTACTGCATAGGGAATGGTATCGGTATCAGGGCTCAGCTGCACCATACCGAAAGGAGCTGTAGCACCCGGATAAGTATGCCCCATTTTGGCCGTGCCAATCATGGGGTCTACATACTGAACAAGGTTTTTATCGTCTTTATCTTGCGCATGACCATTAAATGCAACCGCACTAAGCAACACGCCATATAGCCAATTTTTCTTAATCATTTATTTGATCTGTATAATTGTAGTTATTTCTCGTTAGATAGAGAATAAGGGAAGTCTTCCTTATTTACTCCTCTATTTTTATTTGGCTTATCGCCCATTTCAAAATTAAGCGTAGCCCCTTTTACTATCTCGTTGTGGTCTAGGTAATTCTTTGTGCTCTCCGTTCCGTTGATAGTAAGCTTCTGAACATAACGATTTGCATCACTATTCTCTTTTGCATTAATCTCAAGCTTATTTCCATTTTCTAACTCAACAGTTACTTTTTTAAATAATGGGGCTCCTAACACATATTGATTAACAGCAGGACACACCGGATAGAATCCCATAGAAGAGAACACATACCAAGCAGAAGTTTGTCCATTGTCTTCATCTCCACAATAGCCATCTGGTGTAGGCTTATACATTCTGTTCATGGTTTCTCTGGCCCAATACTGAGCTTTCCAAGGTGCACCAGCATAGTTATACATGTAAATCATATGCTGTATTGGCTGGTTACCATGAGCATACTGCCCCATATCAGCGATTTGCATTTCTCTAATTTCATGGATAACACCACCGTAATAGCTATCATCAAAAATTGGAGGAAGATCAAACACACTATCTAACTTGGCCACAAAATTATCTTTACCTCCCATTAAATCTACTAACCCTTGAGGATCGTGAAATACTGACCAGCTATAGTGCCAGCTGTTTCCTTCAGTAAATGCATCGCCCCACTTAAAAGGATTAAATGGTGTTTGGAATGAACCGTCTTTATTTTTACCTCTCATCAAACCTGTAGCAGGGTCAAAGAGTTTCTTATAATTCATGGCTCTTTCTCTGTATAACTTAATTTCTTTTTTCTTCTTCCCTAAAGCTTTTGCCAATTGATAAATAGCAAAATCATCATAAGCATATTCTAATGACCTTGCTGCGCTTTCATTTAAGCCAATATCATAAGGTACATAACCGAGGTCTACATAGTACTCAGCACCAGCTCTACCCACTGCAGTCATAGGCCCGGCATTGTTAGCGCCATGAATTAATGCTTCGTATAATGTTTCAATATCATAACCTCTTAGGCCTTTGATGTACGCATCAGAAACAACAGAAGCAGAATTATTACCCACCATAATATTAGCATAACCAGGGCTAGACCACTCTGGCAACCAACCGCCTTCTTTGTAGTCATTAGCCAAACCTGCTTGCATCTCTTTATTTATTGATGGATAAACAAGGTTTAAGAATGGATAAAGTGCTCTGAAAGTATCCCAAAAGCCTGTACCTGCAAACATGTACCCTGGCAATATTTTACCATTATAAGGACTCCAGTGTACTATTTCATCTTTTTCGTTTATTTCGTAAAGCTTATTAGGGAAGAACAAAGTTCTGTATAAACATGAGTAGAAAGTTCTCACCTGATCGATGGTACCACCTTCTACCTTAATTTTACCTAATGTTTTATTCCAAAGATCACGTGCCTTTTTCTCGGTAGTAGCAAAATCATCTTTACCGATTTCTCTCGTTAGGTTAAGCTCTGCCTGCTCGAAGCTAATAAAAGAAGAAGCTACTTGTACGTGTATTTTTTCTTCTTTAGAAGTTTTAAAACCAACAATGGCTCCAGCATGATCAGCTGTCATTTCGGCTTTATCAGCAGCTAATTTATCACCATCCCAAGTACTTACGTCTGTGAAAGCTTTATCAAATTTAATTACAAAGTAGTTTTTAAAATTAGTAAGCTTACCTCTGGCATATTTGGTAGTGTACCCAATAATTTTATTCTCTTCAGGTATCACCTTTACGTATGAACCTTTATCGAAAGGATCTACAACAATATAAGCGCTATCAGACTCCGGAAAAGTAATTTGAAACTGAGCAGCTCTTTCAGTAGGTGTTAACTCAACAGTTACATCATGATCTGCCAAGTAAACACTATAATAATAAGGCTTTACTACCTCTGCTTTGTGAGAAAACCAACTTGCACGTGCATCTTGGTTAAACTTTTTACCGATTACAGGCATGATCGAAAATTGACCATAATCATTCATCCATGGCGATGGCTGGTGTGTCTGCTTAAATCCTCTAATCTTATGACTATTATAAGTATAAGCCCATCCGTGGCCCATTGGCCCTGTCTGCGCTGTCCAGAAATTCATGCCCCATGGCACTGCTATAGCAGGGTAAGTGTTTCCATTGGAAAGACCTGGATCAGAATCAGTACCCATCAATGGGTTTACGTAATCAACCGGGTCGGTAACTTTATCTACCATTTGAGCTGATGCAGCCAAACTATAGATAAACAAAACAGTGAAAATATAGAAAATCCTCATTTTGAAATTTAATGTTAGAATTAGCTTAGTTTGAATATGCTGAGGAGCCTTCATTCCTCAGCATACCTTAAAATTGCGGTTTCTAAATCGGTTTACCAAACCTATCTGACGATTTTGCAATTAATTATTTCTCGTGGTCAGATAACTGGGTTAGCGGTATATGCCTTCCATAAGTCATCAATATTCTTACCGGTCTCGTTTTTCCATATTTTATCGGTATAAGTTTTAGTTCTCATGGCATTATCAAGGTTTTTGATAAAACCCGGCTTCACCTTTCTATCGATCCATAAGAAGAAACGGGCGGTAATTCGGTAACTATTATCGTAGTTTTGCTCGCTATTATACTCTGGCATAGCCCAACCACCTTTGAGGTTATCCACACCATATACATACCTAGCATAATCAGCAATACCTTCTGTCACCCACCAAGGACCTGCCTCATTAGGGTAAGCCTGCACCAAGTGCATCACTTCATGCGTAACCAAATCAAAATCATCCGGCTTTTGCTTCAGCCAATTAGAACTAATTCTCACTCTACCTCCTCCTGCCTCGGCCACTCCTTTATATTCAGGATCAATGAAAAACTCCACATCTTTCACAGCATTTTCATTATAACTTCTGGCTAAAACGGGGTAGACCGTAAAAAATGTTTCTATTAAATTATTTAAAACATCACCATCCAAATCTTCTGATTGGTTATTAATAGTAAGTGTATATCCACTTTTTTTATATACCACCTGGGCATAAGAATTTGAAAATGCCCCTGTTAAAACAAGAAGTGCGGCTATAGTAAATAGTGCTTTAATTTTATTAATAATCATTATGTGTTTTGTTTAATAAGTTATGTTATCGACTAGCGTTTAATGAAATATTCCCCTTGAATTTATGTCATACATTAAGAAATAAAAAGGAGGCTGAACAGAACAGCCTCCTCTACCTTTAACTATTTACTTAAACTAACGAATTTGTTTAAAAGTATTTGCAGGGCTATTTCATAGTCACTACCTGCCAGCCCATCAAAATCTTTAGCATCGGTGGTATAAACTCCATTGAGTCTTACAGCATCGAGCAGCCTAAAGCTTACCCCCATTGATGTATTTTGAGAGCTGTGGTACATGGTCATAAAGTTTAGGTTGTCACCAAGAAAGCCAAGTTGAAACCCAACATCCATAATTCCATCATAATCCTCCACCTTTCTATAACATATTTTTGGCTCAAGCGTAATGGAATTAACACCTGCCTCTTTGAGGGTAACTTTATAACTTGCCGCCCCAAAATATGTAGGCTTTCTTATGGTAGAGATGATATTTTCATTATCAGCATAAGTACCTAAATGCAAGGCTGCCACCTGCACTTTCAGTGCATTGAACTGATAAGCTACACCGAAATCTACATCAAAGGTAGCTCCCTGACTATCGAAAGCCATGGCTGTAGGATCTCCAGCATCGCCCTTAATACCATCTACATCTAGTTGCTGACTAATTACACCTGCAGAAAGCCCAAAGCTTAACTCCTGATTATCAGCCATAGGTAAATGATATGCATAACTGGCCATTACCCTACTGAATTCTAACAAACCTATTTTTTCTCTATAAATATTAAGTCCTACACCCATTTTAGGATTCATGCCATACTCTACAGTAAAAGCCTGAACATGTGCTGCCCCGTCTATATCAGTTGCTTGCTTACGATAGGAAGCATTGATTAGTAAATCGCCTGACTTGGCACCTGCTAAAGCCGGATTAACCTGATATTGATTTTGATAATATGCCGAGCCTAAAGTATTAACCTGCGCTGAAGCAAACTTAGCACCTGTCATTAATGCTAGCACCAATGCTACACTGGCATACTTTATTTTTTTATTTATTGTTATTTTCATTGATTCGAGACTTTTAGTGGATGATAGTTAAACTTCCTGTAAGCCTAGGCAAACCACGGCCTAATATAATTGCATAATAGTAGACTCCTGACTCTAGCTTTTTACCGTTATCAGCAGTACCATCCCATGAGTTGTCATAATTTATGGCGCTATATACCGTACGTCCCGATCTGTCAAATACTTTTACTTCATTTTCTTCAAATGATGTCACATTCCAAATCACCCATGTATCATTATAACCATCATTATTCGGTGTTAATATATTATTAGGTTCCACAGCATAGCTACCGGCCATTTTCACCGTTACGGTATCCGTTAACACACAGCCTTGCGGACTAAGAATATCTACCACATATGGAAAATCTTGGGTAGGCTTCACTTGAACATCCCCTTTATCTTGGCCTGCAACATATCCAGGAGCATCCTGCCAATGATAAGACACACCTCCCTCTGCAGATAATGTTATTACCGCCCCTCTTTCAACAGGATTAGAGGTATCCACCGAAGCAGAAACTATAGTGCTATCCACAGTGAGCAAAAAGGTCTGCTCATAAGTATCTACTCCACCGTTATTATTACCTCCATCGTCTTTTAGTGTAATGGTCACTGTAGCAATAGGAATAGTATCGGTAGTGGTAGTATAATTAAGATAAGTGAAATCTGTAGTGGTTGACGTTATTTCTAACTCATTAAAAAGCTCAGGAAAATCAGTGCTTACACTAAACTGTAATTTTTGATCGGCTTCCCCCTCTCCTGCTGTAATACCATCAATCAATACTTGATAACGCGTATCAACAGCACACGCCACCTGATCATCTACCGTGTTAAAACCAGGAGGAAAATTACTCCCCAATGTAATTACCTCAATATATGAAGGCGGCACTTGAGTAGCACCAAAGCCATTAAATGCCTTTACTCTGTAATAATATTTGATTCCTTTTTTTAAATTACCATCTACAAACTCCTCCACATCAGCACCTACTTGGTTAACTGCTTTAAAGTTTATACTGTCTAAAGAGCGTTCTATAATAAAACCATCCTCATTATCAGTAATATCCTCCCATGTTAATTTAATATCATAAGCTGATAATGCTTCGCCTGCCACATTTATAGGTGCAACAGGTATTTTTGGGTCAGGAGCTGTGATGGTCTCCAAAACTTCAGAATATCTGGATTTACTGCCTGACTTCACACTCTGCACACGGTAGTAATATTTGGTGTAAGAGCCTAAATCTGTATCCGAGAAAGTATTCACATTAGCAGCTAATTCACCAATTACTTCATAGCTGACACCATCTTCTGACCTTTCAACAATAAAGCCTGTTTCAGAAGAACTATTATCTTGCCACATGATTTCTATAGACTCAAAAGTGCTATCAGAAACTGCTAAGTTGGTAGGTATTTCCACTGCTCCTTCGGCATATCCAAAAATTTCTAATTCGGCAAACTGAAAGGCCGAGCTCCCATTGTTACTAGTAACATCTAGTACAAAATATTTATACGCCTTGGCTGTAGCTCCACTAATTAAAAAGGTATTAGTAGTAGACCTTTTGTCAAATTCAACACCGCTTCTAGCATCTAGCAGATCCCAAGTGGCACTATCTACCGAAGCTTTTAAAGCCCATGCTTTCGGGTCTCGATCAGGAGCATCATTACCTGTAGTAATTCTATACTTAGTTAATAATAATGGAGCTGCCTCTGATGACGTATAAGCTACCCAAAGTGGTTCAAAGGCGGCAGTAGAAGCTCCATACAAATACTTTGTACCATAATTGTTATCTATAATCTTGGGTGAATTCTCATTTTCGTTATCTGACTCAAACTCCACAAACAAGCTACCTCCATCATCAGTAACATCTCCGTAAATTCCGCTTGAAGCAGAAGTAGATACTGAGACTGTATTAGAATAACCTGATGAAACTTTTCTCACTGCTTTCACCCTGTACTCATATGAGGTATTAGGCATTGCGCTACCATCTGTATACGTGTTTACGTCTGCGCCTACAGAATCAACAACCATAAACTGACCTGCTCCTGCTGCTCTTTCAACTATGAAATAGCTTTCCTGATCTGCTGCAGAAGTGCTATTATCTGTCCAACTGAGGTAATTTTCAGTAGGTGCAGTAGATGTTACAGATAGATCAGATGGTGCAGGAGGTGCCTGCACCTTAAACAATCTCCACTCTGCCAGCTGAAATAAACCATTGCCTCCAGATTTAATAGCACTAATATTTAACCTGTAATAGGCGTATGCTATATTGTTGGTTAAATCAAAACTTTTGGTGAAATATCGGCTATCAAAACTAGTATTGGTTACTGTATGAATGGTAGTCCAAGTTTCCCCATCATTAGAACCTTGCAATTTCCAGTCTCTGGGGTCTCTATCCTGGGCATCGTTAGCAGAAGTAATACTATACCCATCCACTACTTTAGCACTAGAAAATTTGTACTGAATAGTTAACCCTTCAAAAGTGTAGAGCAAAAACTTAGTTTCGATATTATTATCAATCACCTTTTCAGAATTTTCAGCGGCATTAGTATTCTCTGCTGAAACGGTCAACTCACCATCGGTTTCTTGCTCTATAAGGTCCTGAGTATACCCCAACGTAGACACCCCCAACGCCATGGCAAGCACCAATATTTTATAATATTTTATTCTTTTAATCATCGGATTCACATTGAATTAATAATTGAGATAAGAAAGCCTTTTACCATCCTGAATTTTGAACCAATAAAGGATTAGTATCAACCTCATCTTGAGGGATGGGCCATAAGTAATGACGAGCATTAAACACTCTATTTTCAAATGTGACTACATTATAAAAATCTTCTTCCTCTTCGGCCTGAATATCCATTCCGTGCATAGCACCACCAAATTTATCCTCAGCAATTAACCATCTGCGAGCATCAAAGTATCGTACAGATTCGAATGCAAGCTCTACCCTTCTTTCCTTTCTAATAGCCTCTCGCATGGCAGCCTGTCCTGATGGCGCAGGCAAATCATTACTACCATACTCAGGAATACCTGCTCTTTCACGTATTAGATTCAGATAAAGTAAGATTTCGGGTGAGCCTGGCGCATATTCGTTTAATGCTTCAGCATAATCTAGGTAGATCTCTGCCAACCTCAGTACCGGTATGGAGTAATTTGCATTTGTCCAGGCTTGAGTATGTATTCCTTTCCTTACAATATAACCTGTGGGGCTATAGTCATTTACCCCTACCTTTTTACCGCTATTACCTCCATACCAAGTTTCAGTAATTACATTCCCCAAGGTTCTGTTAAGCCAAAGGCTGTTGTTATAAGTAATGCCAACATAAAACCTCGGCTCCCTATTCACCCACTGATTAAATGTTTCTCTTTCTTCAAAATCATAAGGAGCTTGAAAATCAGAAAACCCAGTAGTTTGATAACCAGACAACGGATCATCGATGGTCCTTCCATTGTTCATAAAATATGCGTCTACTATTTCCTGAGTTGCCCCTAAACCACCGGCTCCTTTTAAAGAACCGTCATAGCCGGCATGATATGGAGTAACATCATAATATAAATATATGGAACCACGAGGACGAGCATAGATAATCTCATCATTCCAATCAGTAAACATTACATTTCTAGTAGAGAGATAAGGATTGAATACCCCATTGGCATCATTCTCTTTATAAAGACTGAAAGAACCTGGCACATATTCATCAATAAAAGCTTTAGCCGCATCTGCTGCCATTTTCCATTTATTGTTATCCACTCCTTGAGCAATAAGCTCCACCCCTTCAGAGTTTTTCATTCCAGCATATTGTGCATTGCCATTAAACAAAGGACTTGCATTAAGCAACAGCACTTTTTCTTTGAGCGCCAAGGCAAAGGGTCTGCTCATTCTACCTGCATATGCTTCTCTAAAAGGTGTATTCTTTAATATTTCAGCTCCAATTTCTAATTCAGATATGATATAGTCTACACATTCGGCCATGGTTGCTCTCTCTAACTTTAAAGAAGAAAGATCTGCACTGGGTGATATAGGCTCATCACCCATTAAAAGCACAGGCCCCCAAGTACGTACCAAGTTATAATAAAAGAACGCTCTTAATATTCTAGCTTCCGCTTTATATTGAGTCTTTATTAGGTCAGTACAATTTTCACAATTATCTACATTATTAATAAAGTTAGTAGCGTTTCTAATAGCTCTGTAGAAATTAGACCAAAGCGTACTTACAAAACCTGTGCTGGTATTAAAATCTCCAATGTTAAGATAGTTACTGCCAGAGAACGACCAAACATACTCTGCTTCATCAGAAGCGCCTGTCCATGGCCCCGAGTTTTCAACGGCAGTATACCTTTGCGCATACTCATTGGGCATCCTGAAATAGACATTTGCCAAGTACTCATCTACCGTACTTTTTTTATTGAAAGTCTCTTCAAATGTAAGTCTGTCATCAGGCACCTGATCTAAGTAATCGTCATCACAGCTGCATACAACAGAGAGAAGAAGTATTGTTGATATTAATATTTTTATCTTATTCATATTGCTCAGCATATTAAAATTGAACATTTACACCCAATGAGCATATCCTGGTGTTGGGGTATGCACCTCCGTTAGAAGTAAGCAATTCAGGATCCCACAGATCGAATTCACTGAAAGTAAGCAGGTTGACTCCCCTCAGATAAAACCTCACATTGCTTAAACCATATTTATCCACCGTTCTTTTTGGCAGGGTATAACCAATCTCAGCCGTTTTCAATCTTAAAAAATCTACATCTCTAATCCACCAGGTACTAGGCTGTGTATTGTTAGACTGCCCAACACCCGAAGCACCGTAGGAAAGTCTTGGGAAAGTGGCGTAGGCATTATTATTTTCTTCTGTCCAACGATCAGTGGCAATACTATACAAGTTACCGCTACCACCATCGCCAGTAAAGGGCATAATACCTAATTTAGAAAACCATGGATCATTACCTTCTTGGCCCAATAATATATCGGCATCATGCTGGCCTTGGAAAAATAAGCTTATGTCAAAGCCTTTATAACCGCCACTTATACCAAAGCCATAAGTGAAGGATGGTACATCTCCATTTCCGATTTGAGTACGGTCATAAGCATTGATCTCACCATCGCCATTCAAATCTTTGTACTTAATATCACCCGGCATTACTTGTCCAAATTGCTTAGCGTATTCATCGCCATCTTGCTGGTCAATAAAACCATCTCCATTTACATCATCTTCTAATGTAAATAGTCTCTCCGCCACATAACCTTCTCGAGCTAATACACCTCTCCCCCTTTCATTTAGCCACGGGTACAATGTCTTAGGCTGGTCATTCTCAATGATTTTGTTTTTGTTATAAGAGAAAGTACCTCTAAAGCCTAACCTTACTTCATTAAAGGTTTTGTTATAGTTGATACTTCCATCGGTACCTTTATTTTCAACTATACCCAAGTTGCCATACGGGTCTGTAGCCAAACCAATGTAGTTAGGCACTATGCCTCTTTGAAGGAACGAACCTTCCGTACGCTCTTTAAATACATCTACAATAATTTGAAGGCTTCTGTTAAAAGCATACAATTCAAGACCTAAATCTTGTTTTCTAGACTCTGACCAAGTAACATCTACCCCGTAAGAAGATTCTGAAATACCTCCGTACCCCAACGGGCTCTCCCCAAATTGAAATCCGTTAACACCATCACTATCATCCATAAAGCTGAGGTAAGCAAACCTACCTGCTCCTGAGGCCGAACCTACTTTACCGTCAGAGTAGCGAATTTTGAAAAAATCGAATACATTATCTAAAGGCTCAAAGAACTGTTCATTAGAAAGCACCCAGCCTAAAGCAAAAGAAGGGAAAAATCCATACCTGTTGTCAGGAGCAAAATTTTCAGACCCGTTATAACCCGCGTTTACTTCTACGAAATAACGATCGTCATAAGAGTAAGTAGCTCTACCAGCAAAACCTTGGTTACGAAAAGGAATAGATTCCGTGAAATTATCTGCAAAAGCATTATTGTAGTCAGTACGGTTAAACAGCAATAGCCCCCCAACATAATGCTTTCCAAAAGCCCTATCATAATGGAAAGATGTTTGAAGGTAAAACCTTCTATTTCCACCATTTTGCCTACCATACGACAAGAAATTCTGTCCTGCAAAAGTAGGCTGAGTACCTAAGTTTAATGTTCCGTCTGCATTTCTAGGATTATTTTGATCAATAATCCATGTGCTTTCTCTTTTGTTTCTTGTAATGATATGCTCATTGTAAGCATCAAAAGCGAATAACCCCGACCATGACAGCCCTTTGGTCCAGGAATCTAACTTCTGAGTTAATTTGAAATTAGAGTATATCTGATTTTTAGTTTCATTTCTATAACCACGAAGTGCCACATCAGCATATGGGTTTCTTAAATCACCGTTAGAGCTTCTACCTGGCACATAACCTCCCGGGTACATCACCGGATACTCAACCGGTGGCACTAGCATGGACTGAAAGAAAATATCCTCAGCCTTTTCTGCCGGGTAATTTCCTTCAGAAATATAACCTTGAATACCTAAATCAAGCTTTGTGGTTTTGGTTAAATCAATGTTAACATTAGTGGTAACATTGTATCTTTTATAACGAGTAGTAGAATTATATTCTTCTAAAGCATCGGTATTAAACAACCCTGTTTCATCATAATAGCCCAAAGAAACATAATATTGAGCATTCTCAGCTCCACCATTCACATTGATAGTTCCTTTTCTATTCCTTCCTTGATCTTTAAACACCTCATCAAACCAATCTACATTGGGGTAAACATAAGGATCAACTCCGCTAATGGTATTTCGAATGGTTTCTTCAGAGTATTTGGCATTTTGACCACGAGTAGTTAAGGCTTCATTGGCCAGCATCATATAAGTAACACCATCTGCCAAATCTGGAATTTTTGTAAATTCCGTGATACCTTCATTGTAATCAAAAGTTACTTTTGGAGGTCCTACTTTACCTTCTTTAGTATTAATAAGAATAACCCCATTAGCACCTCTTACCCCATACACTGCGGTAGCAGCGGCATCTTTCAATACGGTAAAAGACTCAATGTCTTGCGGGTCTAGGTTATTCATAGACCTTTCTACACCATCTACCAAAATAAGTGGCGAGTTGCCCGCTCCCGTAAAGGTGGAGATACCTCTAATCCAAATATCAGCACCATCGTAGCCAGGCTGCCCCGAACGCTGAACACCAGTAAGCCCAGAAATACGCCCTGCCAGCATAGTAGACACATTGGCTACAGGCTGCTGTAATTCTTTAATGGGCACTTCTGACTGAGCACCTACTACACTAATTTTCTTTTGCTCTCCATAACCAACCACTACTACATCTTGCAGGGTGGTAATATCTGATGCTAGTGTAACATCAATTATGCTCTTCTCTCCTACCTTTACCTCTTCAGTAACATAACCGATATAGGAAAATATTAGCACAGCATCTTTGGATGGGACCTGAATAGTATATCTACCTTCAATATCTGTAATAGAACCTAGAGTAGTACCTTTCACACTTACGTTAACGCCAGGCAAACCTCCTGAACCATCGTCAGCCACTACTACTCCGGTAATTTTTATAGGATCTATTTCAATAGCAAGGTTATCAGTATCTAAACCTGATGCTGACATCTGCCTCACATTAATCTGGTTATTAATCTGCCTGAACCTCAGATTAGCAGATTCTGCAACCTTAACCAGCAAATCTGCCACCGAAACACGGCCTCTATAATCAATTTTCTTGGCAGGATCTATATCACTCCTATCAAACAGAAAATTGAAATTCGTTTTCTTCTCTATTAACTTAAAAACATTAGCTATAGAAGCTTCGTGCATATCAACATTGACATACACCTCTTTAACACTTTTTGTTTGTGCATTGCCTCCATTAGCCAATAGCACCCCTACAAATAACATTTGTAGAAAGACACCATATAGCATCAACTTTGAGCTCATCAATAGTAAAAATTGTAGCTTTTTTTTCATATTTTCACATTGTTATTCATTTAACTATCAATTAATCATCTACTTACGATCAGAATCGCCAAATTCAATTTACAGTGAAGTAGATGGCATTATTATTCAGGGGCTTCGCCAAAAGCCCCTGTTATTTTATGTTCAGGGTATCTCTTTCATTTTGCTAAAATTTAAGTTCCACATGCTTTCCTTTAATTTTATATTGTACATCATAGGTGTAGCTCAGCCCTTCAAGCACTTCGCGTAATCCTTGATTTTTGAATTTCCCGTTTACTCGCCAGTTATTTTCAGGACTACCCGCCACAGTTACTTGCACGCCATACCAATGCTCTAGCGTTTCTTTTACTTGGGGTAATGACGCATTTTGAAAAGTTAAAATGCCATCCTTCCAATTGATATCACCATAATCTATGGTTGATTTCTGCCAATTATCTTTAGTAATGCTGAAAGCTTCACCTTCTTTCAGGTAAGATTGAGGTGCTGCAGAAGATATGTCTTGAAGCATAAGATGCCCTTCTTGCAAAGACACCTTGATAGATTTCTTTTTATGATAGGCATTTACATTAAAAGCCGTTCCTAACGCTTGAATGTGAAGGGTATCCACCGTTACAATGAAAGGTAATGCTTCATTTTTTGCTACGTTAAAAAATGCCTCTCCTTCTAGTTTAATTTTTCTATGGGTACCCCCGTAATTCTCATCAAATATGATTTCACTATTGCAATTGAGTATTACCCTACTACCATCAGACAGTTTGATGGTGGCTCTTTGTCCTTGTGTAGTCTTTTTGGAAATATATTGTAGCTGCGGTGTGGTTTTATGCTGTAAGATGAAATATGTAAGTACTGAAAATATACATACTAACAGAACCGTTGCAGCTGCTTTTAACCTAAAATTGAAATTTTTCCTCTGAGTAGATTTATGGATAAAGGAAGGATCTTCTTTTATTATTTTTGCAAGTACAGCATCTTTCTCATGCTGCGATATACTAGACTTATAATAATTAGTAGTTCGTATAAATTCTTTGGCAGCATTAATAGCATTGAGTTCATCGGGATGATTTTTGACATATGTAGACCAAAAAAGATCTCTTTCATAAGTAGGCTCCAGCACCCACTTTTTAAAGTCCTCATTTAATAAAAAATAAAATATGTCTATCTCCTTACTGGACATATACCATCTGATTACACCCTAATAAGTGAGCAAGGCCTCAAACAACCTCAGTTAAAATTAAAATTTGTAAAAATTTAATTTTACCACCTTTAATTTCTTAAATATTTTAATTCATGAGATTTAATTCTGATTAAATTCAAAATTTCATAATCAAAAAAAAGAGGCACTTTTACAAAGTACCTCTTTAGTATCTATCAGTTATTTTTTAATAACCATCGTTCTGCTCTAGGTTATCATTATTTGCCTTTGCAGAATAAGGTATCGGAAATAACCTTTTATTAGGGTCATTAGATGGTTGATGATCCCACCAGCTTGTAGTAACAAACTTACCAAACCTAATTAAGTCAGTTCTTCTCTTACCTTCAAAGATAAACTCCCTTCCACGTTCAGCTAATAGCTCATCCATGGTTAACTCAGCAGTAGTGTATTGTTCATCCACCCAGTCGTCTTTAGTAAATGCACGCTGACGTGAGGCATTAATTAAATCAACAGCCTCCTGAGTAGCCACACCATTATTTTGGCGCATGATCGCCTCTGCCTTATTAAAGTAAATTTCAGTCAATCTATAAATGATATAGTGGTTTTCCCAATAATTCGCATCTGACTGTCTACCTGATCTATATTTATTAAACCTTGCGCCACTATTTTCTTCTCCTTGCGTCATACCACCTGCACTGGTAAGATCTCCCTCACTTTCACGCCTAATGGTATTCACAAATATAATAGGCTCTCCTTTATACTCTTCAGTACCTTTTACGAGTGAATCAGCTCCATAATAATATTGAGGACCAAATAAGAACCAAGCCTCTTTTCTTGCATCATTATCTTCAAAAGCATCGAAGGCACTTGGAATAACTACTACGGCATTATTACCAGTATAATCTACGTCCAGTATTTCACTATAATATGAAAACCCTGCTAGTAAACTTGCCCAGTTGAATGTGAAACCTGCCGACTTGCTATAGGCAAATTGGAATAAGTTTTCAGAGGCGTAGTGGTTAGTGTTACTAAATGTTTCTAATAAACTATCAGCAAGTACAGGTGCTCCTCCTAGGCCTCCCGCATCTCCGTTTATAATTTTATTACTAACTTCAATACACTTGTCATACATCTTCTCTCCTGCCCAAACTTCAGCATTAAGGTACAACTCAGAAAGCATAGCATAACCAGCAGTTTGAGAAACTCTACCAATCATACTTTCATCATATTTAGCCAATTTTGGCACATACGTCTCTAACTCTGTTCTTACAAAATCGAAAACCTCTTTTCTTGATTTTGTTTCAGGACTTGTGGGGTATGGATCTTTCGGTACCTCAGTAACAATAGGTACGTTACCAAATAAATCCATCACTTTCAGATAATGATAAGCTCTTAAAACTTTTAGTTCGTTTAAGATATTATTCCACTCTGTTTCACTAAGATCATAATCTTCTCTTTTAAGTCCTTCAATATCCTGAATGGCAGAGTTGATATAACCAATACCTGTCCACATCAAATTCCAACACTCGGTAATCCTGTTTTCCTGAGAAGTCCATGTGTGATAATGTAATCTGATATGATCACCATTATCATACCCGTGTCTCCCTTTTTGAGGCCATGCCAATTGGTCTGCACTTAGTTCATTGTGGTAGTAATAACCTCTTTCTCCACCAATAGCCAACCAAGCCTGCATATGAGTAAAAGGACGAAAAGCCGCTTGTTTGATTTCTAAAGAATTTTGATAAAAATCCTTTTTACTAACCTCGCTATAAACATTTTCATCTAAATCAGTGCAAGCAGTACCCAATAAAAGAGCCACTACTGCAACATATATTTTATTTAATTTCATTGTTATTCCTCCTAATTAAAATGCAACATTTACACCTATTGTCCATGCTTTAGTTCTAGGATAGAAATCTTTACCATCTATACCTGTTGTTAAGCCGGTGTCTTGGATTTCGGGATCTATACCGCTATACCCTGTGAAAGTAAAAAGGTTAGTTCCTGTTACATAAAACCTTAAGTTAGACACATAACTATTTTTCATTGGTACAGTATAACCTAAAGTAATATTGTCAAGCTTCACAAAATCACCTTTTTCAAGATAGTAATCTGAATACACCGGATCATCGTTCAATTCTCTATGGTCGGTAATGGCACTTTTCAACACATTAAATCCTCTTGCTGTATATGGGTTTCCATAATAGATGTCCTTAGCATTAAGAATATCAAAATCAAACTTACCTCTGAACATAAAACTAAAATCAAAATTCTTGTAAGTTAAGGTATTGGTAATAGAAGCATTGTATTTAGGTACACCATTACCTATGTAAGCCTTATCGTCTTGGGTAACTTCTTCTTTAGTTACTACATCTCCATCTTTATTGTAGAATAACCACTTTCCATCTTCAGTTAAACCTGCATAGCGGTTACCATAAAAACTACCAATTTGCACTCCATCTTCAATTCTGATGGCATTAGGCAAGTTCCCAGGATTAGGCAATTTAGCCACCTCTAAATAACTCGCTTTGAAGTTTTCATTAGACAACTCATCTAACTTAGAATATTGGTAGTTGCCTGCTAAAGTAGCTCTCCAGTTAAAATCACCACTTTCCATAACCAAACCATCTATTACTACCTCTACTCCTCTATTTAATATACTTCCAACGTTAGTATACACAGATGGTTGAATAAATGGAGGCTGCTGTGCCGTATAGTTATACAATAAGTCTACTGTTTTTCTACGGTACACATCTATCGATCCGCTAATTCTATTATCTAAAACAGCGAAATCAAGTCCTAAATTTAACTCTTGCTTTTTCTCCCATTTCAAATCAGGGTTAGGGTTACTGTTAGGCCCATAAGTCTGGTAATACTCTCCATCTATTAGATAAACACCTCCAGTACCCAACAAAACTAAAGACTGATAATTCGGAATACCTTGGTTACCGGTAACACCGTAACCTGCCCTTAACTTCAATTTATTAATTACAGGAAGATCACTCATAAAACCTTCATTATGAATAGCCCATCCTAATGAAACTGCTGGGAAATTACCCCACTTATTATTATCTCCGAAACGAGAAGAACCTTCTCTACGCAAAATGAATTGAGCAAAGTATTTTTCATCAAAATTGTAATTCACTCTACCAAAGAAAGCAATAAGGGTATTGTCCTCTTTATGGCTACCCATAGATGGGTTTTGCAAACTTCCGGTGTCGTTTATTCCTAAACCGGCTCCTAAATTCCAATCTTCAAATACATCGGTAGTGAAACCTGTGTTTGACAAGCTGTATTCTTCAGTAGTTTGGTACTGGTAGCTGTAGCCCGCCAATGCAGAAAATGAGTGCTGATCAATTATCTTGTTGTAATTGAAAGTGGACTCAAATACTCGGCTATAGTTAAGGTAATTATACTTAGAGGCATAACCCATACCTTTATAAGAAGTACTTTCTCTTAATGCAAAGTCATTTTTAGAAATATACTCTCTGTCGTTATAGCTATTTCTTTGATATGCACCAAAAGCAGAGGCTGTTAGTCCTTTAGCAATATCCAAAGTGAATTTAACATCTGTTGAAAGTGTTTGCTGATCTCTTTCATACAAACGGTGTGCATATTGAGAAATAGGATTATATCCTCCTGACTCCAATTCATTAAACTGACCATTAGACTGTTTAATATTCAAGGTAGGGTTCCATAATACAGATTGGATAAAGTCACTTGAACTTTGATCATTTTCATTTACGTAACCGCCTAATAAGTTCGGCTGATTCAAGTTAATAGCAATATTGGTTTGCATGCTTAACTTGTCATTTAACCCTCTACTATTGAAGTTGAATCTACCACCAAATTCTTCTCTATCATTTTCCACTGCAATACCTTCAGATTTCTTATAAAATACTGAAGCACGGTAATTAGAGTTATCACCTCCACCTGCAGCAGACAGCGTATGATAAGTACTGAGATTATCCTTGTTAATCATCTCATCAAAAAGGTCAGCATTACCTCCTAAGTCATCGCCTACAATATAACCTTGATCAAGAGCATTTCTGTACTCACTCGCACTTAAAACATCCGGTGCATTATCTACAAAATCTCTTCTTACATATGCGTTGTAGTTGAACTTCGTATCTCCGGCTTTACCTTTCTTGGTAGTAATTAAAATCACACCACCATTACCACGTGTTCCGTAAATAGCAGCAGCAGAACCATCTTTAAGTACATCGATTGACTCAATATCATTCTGTTGAATCAAATCTAAGTTACCACCAGGAATTCCATCCACTACAATTAAAGGCGAGTTGTTTCCTGATAAACTTGTCACCCCTCTCAGCTGAATGGAACTACTTGAGTTAGGATTGCCACCACGCGCTCTGGTAATATTTAACCCGGCCACTTTACCTTGCACAAGGTCTAGCGGGCTGCGGCTTGCTACTTTATTAAAATCTTCTGAAGTTACTGAAGCTACTGATGATGTCACTTCACTTTTTTTCATAGTACCATAACCTACTACTACTACTTCTTGAAGCGAAGTAATGTCTTGTACAAGACTTACATCAATGGTGCTTTGTGTCCCCACCGGAATTTCTTCACTCACATAACCAATGTAGCTGTAAATCAATACACTTTCGGTAGAAGGGACATTTAGTGTATAATCTCCATTAGCATCAGATACTGTACCCAAGACCGTACCCTTTATCAAAATGTTTACACCAGGAAGCCCTTCACCAGTAGTCATATCGGTAATTTTACCTGATACAGTAACCTGATCTTGTTGAATTGCGTATAAGCCAGAGAGTTCAGATTTATTCTCCGCTTTAAGACCTTCGGGTAAAAGAAGGCCAACCAAAACTCCACAGCATAAAAGCTTAAAGCTTTGGGATAAAACATTAAAATTCTTTTTCATGGTTTTAGTTAGTGTTATGAGTTGATAAATGAACCTAATCCATTTTTAAAGTTGATGTGTGATTAGATATTCATTAACCGAAAGCCATTGAGGCTAACAGTTTAGGTTTAATCAGTTTTTATATCATATAATTAAAGGTTTATTGTAACTATGTTATTCACTATTTTATATTTAAAATCATAAGTAAAGCTCAAGCTTTTGAGCACCTCATCAAGGCTTTTCTTTTCAAATCGACCATTAAGTTTCCAGTCATCATGATGACCTATCATTCTAATTTCTACACCATACCACTTTTCCAACATTCGCTTCACTTCTTGTAAGCTTTGGTCCTTCATTACCATCACTCCATTAACCCACCCATAGCTCTTATCATCATCAAATGGCACATGGTGTAAATTTCCGTTAGCATTATGTACGGCCGCCTCATTTACCCTCACTGGCAAAGTATTTACTGAATCTGATGTCAGAACTACCTTTCCTTCTTTAACTGATACCAATATGGCATCATCATATGCGTTTACATTAAATTCAGTACCCACCGCTGTGGTATAAACTCCTCTAGACTCCACTATAAATGGACGCCCGCTATTAGATTTCACTTCAAAAAAGGCCTCTCCTTGCAAATGAATTACTCTTTGTTTTTCATTGAACCTAGAAGGATATGTTAACTGGCTAGCATTATTTAAATGAGCTACGGAACCATCGGGTAAAGCAAAAGTCAATCGCTGACCTTCATCTGTACTCTTTTTTATCTTTCTGATATTATTAGAGACATATTTATCTGCGTCAGTATCTTTTAAAAACTCATTTACAAGTACTGCAACCGTTAGCATAATCAGAAACACGGCTGCTACCTTAAAATAAATATATCTCCGAGCAGAGCCCTTAGCTCCTTTGAGATATGAAACCGAGTTTTTTTCCGAAATGATCTTTGCTAATACAATTTCCTTGTCATTATTTTCAAACTCCAATTTACTGTAGTTAACAGACCTGATAAATTCCTTTGCCTGAATTACCAGTTGTTGTCTTGCCGGATTATCACTCAACCATGTATTCCAGTAAAGATCCCTTTCAGCGGTAGGCATCATCACCCAGCGCTTAAAATCTTCATTTAAAAGCAAGTCAATCAGGTCATTGTCTTCCTTATTCATTGTATAGTAGGTTATCCTCGGGTAACAAAAATTATAAAAAAAGAAGAAAAACACGCACAAAAAATTAATCGATTTAGCAATAAACTTATAACCCATTAAGCATCAGATGACTATAATTCAAAAGTTTTATAAAAAGGAAGTGCTTCTTAAATCAGTGGTTAAACAGAGATCAGCAAAAACAATATTATTAGAAGAAAATAATTCTTGAGCTTATTCAGTGCTTTATATAAAAGGCTTCTTACAGACTTAATGTGCTCATATCCCATTAGTTCTGTAATAGTTTGGTAATCCATATTTTCAAAATAGAAATAATAGATCATTTCGCGTTCCTTCAAAGAAAGCTTAGCTATAGCATTTTTTAATTTCTGTTCTTTTAGCTCTCTGGTTTGAAGGTTAATGATATTGTCTTCGGTAGACATTATGGGAGTAAAATACTTAGCATCACCCAGCACCCTATGGTTACGATTACTCTTTTTGATGTAATCCATGATCCTATTTCTACAACATTTATATAGGTAAAGTTTAATATTATTGGTACCAGATATAGTTTTGCGTTTCTTTCTTAAAAATATAAATAGGTCTTGAATACAATCTTTTATAAGGTCATGGTCCTGTGTAAACTGATAGCAATAATTAACTAATGGATCAAAATAAGTTTGATAAATAAAAATAAATGCAGCTTCATCACCTGCTTTAAATGCCAACCATATTTCTTCGTCACTCTTCGAGTGCATAAATGGCTGTGCCACACCTGAGTTGTCACGCGCGAAACGACTAGTTTCCGGAAGATTTTTTACGCTGGTGTTCATACTAAATATTATTTAAGCATATAAGACCTATAATTTAATGGCAGAAGCCTCAGCACACCCTCCACTACTTCACCTCACTTTCAGGTGCATTCACTCATTAAATGATCATTCATTTGTTAAAATTTAAGAATTGCCATCTCCCGCTAACATAAAGGCCTAAAACTAAGCCATTTGTTAACCGAAAGATAACAACTTCGCTAAATTGATTTAGCATGATACAAAGGTTATAGCATTAATGCAAGTTTCCATCAGGTATTTATATGATTATTTTCAACTTTAAATATGCGTGCGTATCAGCTGAGTTATAATAAGTTAGGCGTAAACAAAAAAGCCTCTGTATCAGATACAGAGGCTTTACTATTTTATGTTTTGGCTTCTTAGTAAGCTCTTACAAGTTTACCTTCCATGAAGTTTACAAATGATTGGTTAGCTACCCTCATCCCCCCTTTAGTAGGGAAATTACCAGTAAAATACCAGTCTCCCGAGTGTTTAGGGCATGCCACATGCAAATTATCTACCGTTTGGTAAATCACTTCAAGCTGAGCTTTCATTTCTGGTGGTTTCACTATTTCTGCTATTTTTTCAGAAATCTCATCGTAAGTGAACTCCTCATATAATCGGTTAACGCAGTTTACGTTCTCTTTATTTTCAAGAGCCGTTTTACATCTATCGTAAACCTCATCCATCAAATGCTCCTTATTTCTGTCTTTCAACAACTGCACCATAGCCCTAAAAGCGATGAATTCATTCATCTTAGACATATCTATTCCATAACAGTCAGGGAAACGAATTTGAGGCGCTGAAGATACGATTACGACCTTCTTAGGCTCTAGGCGTGTAAGCATGGTAAGGATACTTTTCTCTAACGTAGTTCCCCTTACTATAGAGTCATCTACTATTACTAAGGTATCTACTCTCTTTTTAATTACCTCATATGTAGTATCGTACACCTGAGCTACCATTTCATCTCGATGGTCATCATCTGCGATAAAGGTCCTTAGTTTAGCATCTTTAAGTACAATTTTTTCTACTCTAGGCCTGAACGAAAGGAAATCTGCCAAATCATCCATATGCTTACCATTAAGCACCACCTCTTTCCTCTTGTTACTCAAGTAATCTTCCATCCCTTCCATTAACCCTAAAAATGCAGTTTCTGCGGTATTAGGAATGTAAGAGAAGACAGTGTTTTTTAAATCATGATCAATAGCCTCTAAAATTTGAGGCACCAAAAGTTGACCTAATTTTTTTCTCTCATTATAGATGTCAGGATCAGTACCCCTTGAGAAATAAATTCTTTCGAAACTACACGAAGTTTTCTCCAAAGGCTCTATGAACTGATGCTCGGCATACTCACCACTTTTTTTGATGATTAATGCATGACCAGGAGTGATCTCCTTTATCTGACTATAGTCAATATTAAATGCTGATTTGATCGCTGGTTTTTCAGAAGCTACTACTATTACCTCATCATCGGCATAGTAATATGCAGGTCTGATACCTGCTGGGTCTCTGGCCACAAAAGCGTCTCCATGCCCCACCATGCCTGCCATAGCATAACCTCCATCAAAGCCTTTACAAGCTCTGCTAAGCACCTTTTGAAGATCTAGCTCACGCTCAATCACTTCTGTTATTTCCTGATTAGTATATTCTTCTTTATACTTTCTGAAAATATCATTATTCTCTTCATCCAAAAAGTGGCCTATTTTCTCCATTACCGTTACGGTATCCACTTTTTCTTTGGGGTGCTGGCCAAGTTTGATAAGTATGTTAAAAAGCTCATCAAGGTTGGTCATGTTAAAGTTACCTGCTACTACCAGGTTTCTACTTCTCCAGTTGTTCTGTCTTAAAAATGGGTGACAGTTTTCAATACTGTTTTTACCGTGAGTACCATAACGCAAGTGGCCTAGCCAAACCTCTCCGGTAAATGCGCAGTTTTCTTTCATCCACTGCTCACTGTAATACTTATCCTTCCCCTCTTTTTGCGCCTTGCGGTACTTTTTACCTATCTTCTCAAATATGCTTTTGATAGGTTCTTGGTCGATAGAACGATACCTACTAATATAACGCAGTCCCGGTTTCTGATCGATCTTTATGTTTGCAATTCCAACTCCATCCTGGCCTCTATTTCGCTGTTTTTCCATAAGAATGTACATCTTATTAACAGCGTATGTAGGACTCCCGTACTTTTCTATGTAGTAAGATAGTGGTTTTCTTAACCTAACTAGTGCTATACCACATTCGTGTTTAATAATATCGCTCATTATCAGTAGTTAAAATGCAAAACTAACGTTATTAATTATACTCATCAAAGCCTCTGGCTTAAAGAATATTATCAATACGGCTAAAACCAAAATAAAGCCTAAAAAATTCTGTAAATTAAAATTATACTTATCCTTTTTTTCTTCTTCGCTACTACTTCTAAAAATCATATAGAAAGGCAGCTTCAGATAGAAAAATAATGATATTACTGCATTGAGTAAACCAAAAATTAATAAGTACAACATCCAGCTTTCACCAGCGATATTATACTTTTCCCATAATGCAGTAAATAAAAATAGTTTTGCAGTGAACCCTGCTGTTGGTGGTAATCCGGTAAGTGCTATAGCTAACACTATTACACTCACTACAATAGCCGGAGCTATCTTAATTAAACCACTATATTCTTTAAATAAGGTATACCCTAACCTATATTCGATATCATTAACTATAATAAAAATGGCCATATTCATCAGAAGATAAACCATGCCGTAGTAAAGCACTGCTTCGTAAGCTGCTTCAGAAAAGATGGCAATCCCAAGTAGCATAAACCCAGAGTGCGCAATGGAAGAGTAAGCCAGCATGCGTTTAACATTTTTCTGCCATAAAGCTGAAAAATTACCCACCAAAATAGTAATTGCAGCTATAAGTCCTAATACAGCCGACCAATTGAGCGGGGCCATACCGAAGAGATTAAAATTCATTACCCACTTCATAAAAATAGCCACACCTGCCAACTTGGGCACTACAGAAAACAAAGCAACTACTGGTGTAGGTGCAGAAGTATAAACATCTGGAGACCACACATGCATAGGTGCTGCCGATATCTTATAGAGCAGACCGGCCATTACTAATATTCCGGCAATTATAATTACCATATTATCTGACTGCATCAGCTGCTCCACAAAACGTGCATCTTCAAAATCTAAAGTTCCTGTAATAGTATAAAGCAAAGACATGCCATAAAGCATTATACCTGATGAAGCCGCACCAAACAGTAAATATTTTATACCCGACTCAGCCGATGATTGGTTAAATGCGAAAGTAGTGAGTACATATGCGCCAAGAGAAAGGATCTCGAGCCCCAGATAAACCATCAACAAGTTACTGGCCATTACCAGTATATTGGCTCCTAATAGCATAGATAAGACCAATACGTAATACTCACTGGACTTAGCTTTGAGGCTATCGTCTTTAAATCCCATCAATAAAGACAGGATTGTTCCTACACCTATAACACCACTCCACAAAACGGATAGTCTATCTTTTCTGAGCATATCGAAAAGATTAATGTGCGATTGTTTAGCAAGTGAATGCCACTGCTGATACTCTAAGTAAAGTACGATAAAAACACCTGCTACAGACACGGCACGATATAGCCACTCTTGTTCGCCTTTTTTGAAAAGCCCAAGAGTTAACACTACCAATAATGTTAATACAATAATTATCTCTGGTAGTAGCCCACCCAGGCTTTCGGTTATACTGATTAACTTTTGGTGAATACTGCCCACTTTATTTTTGCTGAAGTAGTTCTAATCCATTAGTGTTTACCATTTCTACAAACACAGTAACAGATTCATTAATAATATCTAATAAAAGGCTAGGGAAAATACCCATAACCATGGCCAATACCACTAATGGAATCAGCATAACATATTCTCTTGCATTGAGGTCTGACAATGTATCAGTTTCCAAATCTACTTTACAGTAATACTCTCCAAAATACATCCTTTGGATAGTCCATAAATAATAGGCAGCACTTAACACTAAGCCTGATGCAGCTACTACCGTCATCCAACGTGGCAAAAGTCCATTTACTACAGAAGAATTAAAAGAACCTAAGAGCACAAACACCTCTGAGATAAAACCCGAAAAACCTGGCAATCCTAATGATGCAAAAAAGAAAATAACTGTAAATATTGTATACTTAGGCATTACATTCATCAAACCGGAATAGTTGCCAATTAATCGATCATGCGATCTCTCGTATAATACTCCTACAATTAAAAACAGTGCAGGAGAGATTACACCATGGCTCACCATCTGATATACTGCTCCACTAACTCCCTCTGAAGTGAGAGAAGCCAAGCCTAATAAAACGTAGCCCATATGCGATACCGAAGAATAGGCTATCAATTTTTTCAAATCTTTACTTCCTAAAGCATTCATGGCACCATATACAATGGATAACGCTCCTAAAAAGCCTATTAACCAAGCATAATGCACTGCCCCGTCTGGCAGTATTAGGTAGCCAGTACGAATAAGACCATACCCTCCTATTTTAAGTAGTATACCGGCCAAAATAACCGATATTGGTGTTGGTGCCTCCACGTGAGCATCGGGCAACCATGTATGCAAGGGCACTACCGGTATTTTAATAGCAAAGCCTATAAAAATCAGTAAGAACATTACCAACCTGGCTGGTTTTCCAAAAATCGTTTTTACAGCTTGAGCATCTAACAATGAGTTAGGAATGTAATTATTACTGTCTGTCATGTACACCATATTAAATGTATGTACAAGTGTACTTTCATCCAGTTCGTTAGCTTTTAGCTTGGCTTGCACCTTGTTGACCACCTCTGGTGTAACCACCTCAATGCTTTCTGCCATATTGTTTTCAACTGCCGTAGCTACCGGATCTATTACACTAAGGTTAAGGGCTATCATTACTATTAAAATAAATACAGACCCCAATAGCGTATATAAAAAGAACTTAATAGATGCGTATTCGCGCCTAATACCACCCCACAAGCCGATAAGGAAGTACATAGGCAATAGCATAAACTCAAAGAAAAGATAAAACAATAAAAAGTCTAAGGCTACAAAACAACCAATGATAGCAGCATTGAGCAACAATAAAAGGCTAAAGTACCCTCTCTGTTTGGTTTGTATATGCCATGAAGAAACAGTACCTATCAATAAGACAAATACCGAAAGTAAAACCATGGTAACACTTAGTCCATCAACCCCTACAAAGTAATGGGCAGACAATTTACCTAAACTGGAAAGGTTAAGGTTGATCCATGGGATATTTTGAACAAATTGAAATTGCTCTATTTTATTAACCCCCGCAGCAGCATTGTCATAATTAATGAAAAATGGAATACAGAAAAACGCCTGCACTAACACCACGCCTAATGATACGTACTTAAACGAATCACGCAGTTTACCTGGCAGAACAGCCACTATTGCCGCAGCAGTAAGTGGTAAAAATATTAAGATTGAAAGTAAATAATTATTGAGCATGAACTACCAGATTATCCAAAACATAAGTATTAATAAACCTGCAAAAGCAATTATAATATAACTCTGAATCCTTCCTCCTTGTAATGACTTCGTCATCACGCCTATTCGCCCCGCAAAGAAAACAGAAAAATTAACAATACCATCAACAATATTCCGATCAATCCAGGCTATAAAATGCCCCAGAATTACGTTAAAAATGGCAAACTTGTCTATTATATTATCGATAACTCGAGATTCAAATTTTAATAGTATACTGGCCAACCACTCTGTACCTTTCACCACAGAATTATTATAAACAGGGTCTAAATACCAGTTATTATAAGAGAGCTTCTGCCACACATTTCTTACCTCTGGTCGCTCATAATAGTTAGCCACGTATCTTCCCTTTGGTTGATACAAGTAAATAGCAACACCAGCTCCAATAACAATCATTATTAATGATATTATACTCACTTGCAAATGGTTAGCTTCTGTTAGCTCAGCCAAATGATGCTGCCAAGTTGTATTAAACCCAGGACTAATAATTTCTGGTATGTTCAATGATTCGAAAAACCAACTTTCATTATGACTAAATGGATTGATAGACCAAATCACTCCCAATGACATTACACCCAATATTACTAAGGCTATTTTCATGATGTGAGGTACCTCCATCACTTTTATAGAGGTATCTATTCCCTTCCTTAAAGCCACTCTAAAATCTCCGAAGAACACCAACAACAATTGCCTCACCATATAGAGTGCAGTCAAAATAACGGTAATAAACCCAAGATCGGGGATCAAATAGTGCCATGACAGGGTATTTTCAGACATAACATCTGCCCAGGCATAAGCACCAGAAAGCAATGCGTCTTTAGAAAGGAAACCAGAAAAGAATGGAATACCTATTAATGCAAATGTAGAAACCACATAAGCCACAAAAGTTACAGGCAAATGCTTTCTTAACCCACCCATATTTCTCATATCCTGAGCATCAAAATGTGCTCCAGACTTATGTTCGTAATCGTGTAAAGCATGAATAACTGCACCTGCAGAAAGGAATAGACAAGCTTTAAAGAAGGCATGTGTAAACAAGTGAAAAAGTGCTGCATCATATGCTCCTACCCCAATACCCATAAGCATGTATCCCAATTGTGATATGGTAGAATAAGCTAGTACTTTTTTAATATCATGCTGTGCCAATGCTGCCACCCCTCCCATAAAAGCAGTTATTGCCCCTATAGTGGCAATAAATGTAAGGGCTGTAACATCCAGCATTACAAAAACTCGGGTCATCAAAAATACCCCTGCAGCTACCATAGTAGCAGCATGTATTAATGCAGAAACTGGAGTTGGGCCTTCCATGGCATCGGGCAACCATACTAATAAAGGAAATTGAGCTGACTTACCCATGGCACCTAAGAATAGGCATATGCCTGAAATAGACAACCATTTAACACTTACCGGGTGCCCTAAATATGATATCCAGTTGCCATTCTCTACCACTGACGATTCTACAAGATGCTTTAATGCTTCTATATCAAAAGTCTGAAATTGCATCCACATAATAGCCAACCCAATGACAAAACCAACATCCCCTACTCTATTCACTACAAAAGCCTTTTTTGCTGCCTTTACAGCGCTATCTTTTTTATTCCAGTGGCTTATTAACAAGTAAGATGATAGTCCTACCAATTCCCAAAATATAAAAATGAGTAGTAAGCTATCAGATAATAAAATACCCAACATAGAAAAAGTAAAGAGGCCTAGAAAAGCATAATATTTCTTAAAACCTTCATCACCTTTCATATAACTCATAGAGTATAAGTGTACTAGGCATGATATTACCATAACTACTACTAGCATTATTGCAGCTGTGCTATCTAGCAAAATACCTGCAGTAATAGGTGGTAGATGACCAATTTTAAACCATTCTACTCGAGTATGAAAAGGTGCTACCCCCCATGCATTGATTAGTAGATAGATAGAAATGAGTGCACCTACAAAAATGGTTAATGTACTAATTATAGAAGTGACCTTCTTTAATGAATTGCTTGCAATAGTATTAATCAAAAAAGTAGCAAAAGGTAAAATCAATACCACTAAAGCTAATAAAGTAGGTGTAGTCCAAGCTAATGGTTGTAACATTTGAGAGTAGTCCAAACCTTATCCTTTTAGGTGATTAATTTTATCCAAATCGGTAGTAGTAAAGTATTTATATACTTTTAACACTATCGCTAAGCCTATAGATGCCTCCGCTGCAGCCATTACAATGACAAAAAGTGCGAAGAACTGCCCATCTAACTGGGCTGCATATAATTGGTTTGCAGCCACAAAATTAATATTTGCTGCATTTAAAACCAGCTCTATCCCCATTAAAACCATAATGGCATTTTTCTTGGTAACCATAATGGCCACCCCTATAGAAAAAAGCAGTGCGCTTAGTATGAAGTAATTCTCAATGCTCATCTACTTTACTTTTATATCCTGAAATAGTAGCTGCACCTACCAAGGCTACCAATAAAATAACTCCTGCTATTTCAAATGGTAAAAGGTAACTGCTCATTAGGCCCTCTCCAAGTTGGTTTACATTATTTTCTGTATAGGTTGTAGTTTCAACGGCACTTAAATTCATTCTAAGTATACCATACACCAAAATGGCGAAAAGAGAAACACAAACTATAGCTCCAATTACTTTATTATGTGCAGAGGTTAGCAACACTCCCTCTCTGACTTTATTGGTTAGCATTACTCCAAATATTAGTAGCACTAAAATACCACCTACATAGATCATTAACTGAGCTATAGCCAAAAATTCGGCTTGAGCCAGTACATATACAGCCGCAATACATAAAAACGTGCCTACTAAGGCAAAGGCTGCGTATAAAATATTTTTAGTAAATAGAACGATGAGCGCAAAAACTACGGCCAGGCCAGCAAATGCATAAAAGATAATATCAATCATTATTATCCTCCCCCTGGTCTTTTTTAGGCATTTTAGGTTTTATGGCAGGTTTAGCTTTCATTTTAGGAATAAACTTAGGCTTTGGTTTGGCAGCTTTCTCCTCCGTGTCATTATTATCTACACTTTTGGGAGCTACAGGTTTCTTTATTGCTGGCTTCGGTTTCATAGCAGCTACAGGCTTACTTTTACCTGCTGTAGCCGCAGTTTTGGTTTTTGCGGCAGCTCTTTCTGCTTCATACTCTTCCAGCTCTTTTCGTTTAGTAAGTATTTCTAGAGGTGTCATATTAGCAAATGAGTAGGTGTGGTCCGCCACATCATACTCACTAAAGTCATGCACCTTAGTCATAGTTAAGCACTCTGTAGGGCACACAGTAGTACAAAGCCCACAGAAACAGCACTTAGCCATATCTATATCAAACTTAGCAGCATATATTCTTTTAGCAGTACCATCAGAGGTTTTTCCGTAAGTCTCTACTGCTTTTATAGGATCTATTTCAATACAATCAACAGGACAAACTTTGGCGCACTTATCACATACTATACAATCGTCTATTTCATTGTGCAACCTATAACGACCGTTATCTGGTATAGGAATACTTTCGTGTGGGTATTGAACAGTAACAATACCTTCCGCCTGATCAAAATAACTTGGTTCACTCACGTGGATAGGCTTAGCAGACTTCCTTGCCTTCAGCAAATGCCTGAAAGTAAGCTTTAGTCCTGTAAACAAAGTTCCGATAGTAGAATTAATATTTTTTAAATAAGCCACCATGTGAGTATTTATTCTTCTGTGTCTATGGCGTTAAATTCAATGGCTAAACATCCATTGAATAAAACCGTTACAAATATTGCCCCGTAACGGATGAAATTCCAACTTTTATTAGAAAATGTTTAGAATAAAGGTGCTTTTTTTATCGTGAATAGAAACGTAGTTCCTATTCCATCCATACTCTCTACCCATATCTGTCCCCCCATCCTCTCTACAAATTCTTTACATAACTTTAACCCCAGGCCTGTGCCTTGTTCATTGGCTGTACCTGCGGTACTGTGCAATTCATCCGTATTAAAAAGTAAATTTCTTTGTTCATCACTCATTCCGATACCGCTATCAACTACTTTTACTATTAACTCATCGTTATTAGCCTCTTCGCAGTCTACCACCACTTGGCCTCCATTATCTGTAAACTTTACTGCATTGCTAATAAGGTTTCGTAGTATCAAATCAAGCATATTAGCATCGGCCGTTACAAAGAAATAATCTGAAACCTTGTTAATAAAATCAATATGCTTGTCAGTGGCATCACGGTACAAGTCAAGATTCTTTTCCACCACTTTTTGCAGCTTAATTTTCTTTTCCTGCAAGCTAATATTATCCATTTGTACTAGTGCCCAGTCTAATAAATTATCTAGCAGGGCTTTAGTTTTGTCCAGCCTTATTCTTAGCGAATTAGTAAGGCTACGGAGCTCCTCTTGCGTAAGATTTCCCTTATCGAGTATATTAAATATGCCCATAAGCGCATGAATGGGTGATCGTAAGTCATGAGAAAGTATAGAAAAGAATTTATCTTTCAACTCAAGTAAACTCTCCATCTTTTTACTTTGCTGCTCCATTTCTTTTTGATGAAGCACCAACAACCTATTGATACGCTTTCTTCTCCTTCCACTTCTGTATGCTGTAATCAATAGCAAGGCCGTAAAGGCAAGTATCACGGCTAATATATTACGAAAGAATTCTTCCTTTTTAAGCTCAATAGCACGCTCTTGCTCTTGCTGATTGAGCAAGGCTATCTCCATATCTTTGTTTACAGTCTCATATTTAATTTGAATTTGAGCAAACTGTTCTTTCTTTTTTTCGCCAAACAAGCTGTCTTCCTGAGCCTTATACTGTTTATAAAAAGAAAGTGCATGTTCAAACATTTGCCTTTTTTCATACAACCTAGAAAGCTCTTTAAAACACTCAATAATTAGCTCTTTATTGTTCATTTCCTGAGCAATAGACAGGCTATGAACCATATAAGTGTTGGCAGAATCGTAGTTCTGCATTTTCATCATCACCACGCCTTTCCACAGGTAGGTCTCTGCTATACCACTTTGGCTCGCAAACATTTGAAAAAACTTAAACGACTTATCCAGGTTGCGCAAGGCACTGTTGTAATCGTTTAATTTCATATAGACTTTAGCCTTTTTTTGAAGTAATTCTGGCTGTAATATATCTATATCCAATTCTTTGCTGATTGATAAGGCTTGTTCTATTCGATCTAGCGCTTCTTTATAACGGCTTTCGCTAATATATATTTCAGCAATATCATTAAGCGCATAAGCTTGTCCTTCTGTATCGCCAATGGCTTCACTTAACTTTTTGGATTGTACTATATATTCTAACGCTTTATGCGTTTGTCCCATAGAGCGTAATACCCTACCAATATTATAAGTACCTATGGCTACGTACAAGTCATACTTTACCTCTTGTGCTTTTCTTAAGCTTTTTTGATAATAGTCATAAGCATCGTTAAAAAGGTCTAGGTCAAAGTAATCTTCTCCAATGTTATTTAGGGCTATCACCTCTCCATCACCATATTTAGCCTTCTTGTAAAGCTCTAAAGATTCAAGATCATATTTTAATGCCTGCTGATAGTTGCTTTGCACGTTATAAAAATGAGCCATATTCTCTACCGCTACAGCTTCATTAAAAGCATCGTTATTAGCTATAGATATTTCTCTTGCAGTTTTGGCTAATTGTAAGCAAGTATCAACCTTAGTGTACCCGTATGACTGGATTAAAGAAAATAATATTTTAATTTTAATAGAGTCAGGACTTGACTCATAGTGCATTTTAGAGAGAGAATCTATTGTAGCTTGTGCTGATACCCCTCTAGTAAGCAGTAGAATTAGAAAGGAAAATATGTATAGTTTATTTTTCAAAAAAACAGCTTTATAGCATTAGCAGCCTCCATATTGCAGAAACCATAAGCAGCACTAAAGCTATAGGGGTTAAATATTTCCATCCTAATGACATCAACTGATCGAGCCTTACTCTAGGATAGGTCCATCTTACCCATATTTGTATCAATACAACTATTACGGCTTTACTTATAATCCAAAAAGCACCCCACAAGTGTCCTGCTACCGTCCCCGGCTCTCCGCTAGTCCAGTCAGCAAGTGCTACCACGCCAATGTTTGGGAGCGCAGTATTCCAGCTTCCTAAAAACAGAATAACACCTAAAAAGCTCACCAATAGCATCATAGCATATTCTGCCATCATAATCACTGCCCAGCGAAAACCAGAGTATTCTGTTTGAAAACCAGCCACCAATTCTGATTCTGCCTCGGGCAAATCAAAGGGTGCTCTGTTGCTTTCTGCTAATGTGGTAATAAAGAAAATAAGCCAACCTATAAATAATAAGGGCATTCTAAATACATTCCAAGTAAGGAAACCTCCTACCTCTGTTACATTAATGCCCAATGCTTTTATTCCAAATAAATAATTCTCCTGATCTACTATGAACGTACCTTGTTGTAATGAAATCTCTTGTAAATCCAAAGATTGAGATATGGCCACTACTGAAAGCACGCTTATCGTTAAGGGCACCTCGTAAGATATCATTTGAGAGGCAGCTCTCATGGCCCCCAATAATGAATATTTGTTATTAGAGCCCCAACCCGCCATTAACAGGCCTATTACATCTAAAGATATTATGGCTAAAAGGAAAAATACGCCAGTTTGTATGGGTGCGCCCTCCCACCCGGAGGTTACAGGCAATACTGCAAACCCTGAAAATACTGAAACGAAAATAAGTACTGGTGCTATAATAAAAAGCTTCTTATCTGCTTTGGTAGGAATTATGTCTTCCTTTTGTAAGAGCTTTAATAAATCAGCTACGGTTTGTAGTAATCCGTAATATCCTACCTCCATTGGCCCATACCTATCTTGTATAAAGGCAGAAACCTTCCTCTCTGCATAAATAGCAAAAACCGCGTAAATAAGTAAAAATGGAAGGTAGAATAGAATCGTAGGCATGAATAATGGCTAAGTTTACTGCAAATAAAACGAATACTTATTTAATTTTACAATCACTAGATACGCAATAATATTCCAATTTGTATTTCTGGTAACGAAAAAAATTGAACTTATTTATCTCAATCCCATATTAAATACTTTTCTAAGTGCACTTTCTCTCTGAAAAATATCTTAGTAGAAGCCTCAAACGACTCTGTATAATCACTAACATAAAATTGATCATACTCATCTCCTCTACTGTTTTCATTTATTAAGTCCCACTTCATCAGTTGTTCTTTTAAATAAGCTGCCGTAATCTCTGATGAGTCTAAAACATCGACTCTCCCTTGATAGTATGCTGCTATCTGTCGTTTAATTAGTGGATAATGAGTACAACCAAGAATCAGCGCATCGATATTGTCTAACTGTCCATCTTTTAAGTACTCTTCTATAATTTCATGACTTATTTTGTTATTAAAAAAGCCTTCTTCTATCATAGGTACTAATAAAGGAGTAGCTAGTGAAGCCAAATTAATATGTTCATATGCAGCTAATTTATTTGCGTATATATTTGACTGAACCGTTCGTTTAGTACCTATCAAGCCTACCCTTTTTTCTTGGTAGTGCTGTTCTACATACTTCACCATCGGATCTATTACACTAATGACTTTAGCTTTGCTACCCGCGTATTCTGTAAGTAAATCAAACGCTGCAGAACTGGCCGAATTGCACGCTATAACAATCACTTTACAGTTTTTTTGCAAAAGTACATCAGCCACTTTTATAGAATAGGCTTGTACCGCAGCCTCTGATTTATCTCCATATGGTAGGTGTGCAGTATCACCAAAATATATCATAGATTCATTAGGCAACACCTTTTTTATAGCATGCGCTACGGTCAATCCCCCTATTCCACTATCAAAAATACCTACAGGCTGAGAAGCATCCATATATTCAAAAAATTTAGCGCACCAAAAGTAAGAGTTTTACAGATACAGCCTTTTTATTAGCTCATTTTATTTGTGAGGAAAAATAAGCAGCCCTCTAGAATAATTTAGTTTTAGTAAGTTCCAATTATTAAAATAACCCGATAATATACATCAACACTCATTGAAGCTCTACTCTGGTTTTATTGCCTAGCAATGGCTAACTGTTAATGGTAAATAATTTGTATTATTGCAGCTACATAATAATGAATTAATAAACAGACCATGGGTAATAACATACTTAAAGGAAAAAAAGGAATTATTTTTGGTGCGTTAGATGAAAATTCAATTGCTTGGAAAACTGCCTTAAAGGCAAAAGCAGAAGGTGCTGAATTTGTTTTAACTAATGCTCCTATAGCCCTTAGAATGGGGGTGATCAATAAATTAGCTGAAGAATGTAACGCAGAGGTTATTCCTGCTGACGCTACTTCTATAGAAGACCTCACTAACCTTTTCGAGAAATCTATGGAAATATTAGGCGGAAAATTAGACTTCGTACTTCACTCTATAGGTATGAGCCCTAATGTTAGAAAAGGGAAAGAGTATGGTGATCTTAACTACGATTGGTTCCTTAAAACTTTAGATATCTCAGGTGTTTCTTTCCATAAAGTACTTCAGACAGCTGAAAAAACTGAAGCTATGAATGAGTGGGGTTCTGTTTTAGCTTTGTCTTACATTGCTGCACAAAGAACATTCCCTGATTACTCTGACATGGCACAAGCTAAGTCTTTGTTAGAATCAATTGCGAGAAGCTACGGATACCGTTTCGCCAAGAAAAACAACGTTCGTGTAAACACAATATCTCAGTCTCCTACTATGACTACTGCTGGTAGCGGAGTTACTGGTTTTGATGTATTCTACGATTACGCAAACAAAATGTCTCCACTAGGAAATGCTAGTGCTGAAGACTGTGCTAACTACATTGTAATGATGTTTAGTGACTACACTAGAATGATAACAATGCAAAACTTAATGCACGATGGTGGATTCTCTAACTCAGGAATTACCGAAGACATTGTGGCTGAACTTAGCAAGTAAGATATATCGTTAAAGATTATTTCAAGGGGTAATTATTCATTAATTACCCCTTTCATTTTTTAAAGGTTTTCTAATGGTTGTATTCCCAAACATCAAAATCAATTTAGGGCTTAATATTTTATCCAAAAGGGAGGATGGGCTTCATAACATATCATCTGTATTTTACCCTGTCCCACTTCAAGAACCATTAGAAATTATCCCCTCAACTGAGTTTTCTTTTAACACTAGCGGTCTACCAATACCAGGAGACACTGAAAACAATTTAATCATCAAAGCCTATCAACTTCTTAAAAAGGAGTTTGACCTGCCCAGTATAAGCATTCACTTGCACAAAATAATACCTATGGGCGGAGGCTTAGGCGGAGGATCTGCTGATGGCGCTTTTACAATTAAAGCGCTCAATGAGTTATTTTCTCTTGGTTTAAATAGCGCTCAAATGCAGGCATTGGCCAAACAACTAGGTAGCGACTGCCCGTTTTTCATTGAAAACAAACCTATTTTAGCCACAGAAACTGGTACTACTTTCAGTAAAATAAACATTGATCTTTCTAATAAATATCTGATCTTATCATGCCCTCAAGTACATGTGAGCACAGCTACGGCCTATAGTAAGGTTATGCCCAAAGAGCCCGAAATATCGGTGCAAGAAATCATTGAAAATAAACCGATTAATGAATGGAAAACACTTCTTCAAAATGACTTTGAACTATCAGTGTTTCCCCAATTTCCAGAAATAAAATCTCTGAAAGATAAGTTTTACCATGCAGGAGCTACTTATGCCAGCATGAGTGGCTCTGGTGCCAGCGTATATGGTATATTTGAAAATAAACCTGACACCAACACCATAAGTGATATTATTTGGGAAGGCTACCTTTAACGCAGGTTATCTAGTTCAAGAGCCTTTCTTTTATAAAATTTATTAACTAATGGGTAGATCAGCACAGACAAAAGAATAACACCCGTACCCACATAAAATCCACCTTCCATTTGCTCTTTCTCTCCAAATATAATTAGGGCTAAAATAATACCGTAAATAGGCTCTAAATTAACCGTAAGGTTCACCACAAATGCCGAAATACGCTTCATCAACTCCACTGACATACTAAAAGCATACACGGTACAAATTACGGATAGCAACAACAAATAGCCCCAATCAGCTACTGTAGGCATATGAATAATGGTATAATCTCCTGCATAAGCTATTTTAAAAATTACTATAAACAGTAAACTAGCGATGCATGCACCCAACATTTCATAAAAAGTAATCATGTATGGGCTGTGTTTTTTTGTAAACCCTCCGTTAATGACAGAAAATACAGCTGCTAAAAATGCAGCACCAATGGCCATTAATAACCCTAGTGCATTATCAAACTCAAACCTAAAAATAATATAAAGCCCTAGTAACACTACAATGCCCAGTATTACTTCAAAAATTTTCACTTTTCTTTTATTGAATAGCGGCTCTATCAAACTGGTCCACAAACTACAAGTAGCAATACCTGCCAAGCACACCGAAGCATTAGAAACACGAGCGGCACCAAAAAACAGCATCCAATGAAAGGCTATAATAGCGCCTGTACCAAGAATTTTAAAAATTTCGTTCTTCCCAATTCTAAAGTTTTGTTTCTTAAAAAATAACACAAGACCTAAAAAAACAAAAGCAATTAGCGTTCTGTAAAAAACGATATCCAATGAAGGGATATTAATTAATAAGCCTAAAATGGCCGTGAAACCCCATATCAGAACCACGAAATGAAGTTTCAAATAGTCTTTAGCTGCAGACATTATCTTGGAACATACTTATACATTAATAAAGAAATACCACCAAATAAAATATTAGGAACCCAAACAGAAATAGCCGGAGGCAAACCGCCCGCTTCTGCTATGGTTTTACTCATTATAAAGCATAATATATAAAGGAAAGACAGGAAGAAGCCTAGCGCTATTTGAAAACCAGCTCCCCCTCTTGTTTTTCGGGCAGATACAATTACTCCCATAAACGTGAGAATAAGCACAGCAAACGGTGCTGTAAACCTGGTATATTTCTCCACTTCATACACCTCTACATTACTTGCCCCGCGCATGGTAAGCTTGGCTATTTCTTCATCTAACTCATTAATGGTCATAGCTTCATAACTATGGTAGTCACTCGCAAACTCACTAGGATGAATAGCTAATGTAGTATCCATAGTTTGACCTTCGCTAATACTCTCTTTTACTCCATCTAGCTCCAAGGTTTTCCAGTTAGAAAGCGTCCACTTCTCCTTCTCTTCATTCCATTTAATTCGCATAGCCGATAGTTTCTGCTTTAGCACCGTGCCTTCTACCTTTTCCAAAGTAAAATTATACCCCATATTAGTTTGGTTATTATACTGCCTTATGTAAAGGTAAGTATTAGGGGCCACCTGAATGTGATAATTAGTCTTATCGAAATAGAACTTACTTTTCAGGTACTTGATTTCGAAATCTACCCGTGACTTATTGGAGTTAGGGATTACCCACCCTATAAGTATAAAACTGATGATGGCTATAAGTACCGACCCCATTAAATAGGGCAGCAACATACGTTTGAATGATACGCCACTGCTCAGTATAGCTACTATTTCGGTATGCCCTGCCATGTTAGCTGTTACAAATACTGTGGCTATAAAAACCGTAAGAGGCGTAATGAAATTAGCGATCCAAGGAATAAAATCAAGATAATAACCAATAACTTGCTGTGTAGTAAGATGTGCCTCTGAAAATTTATCCGTTTTTTCAGTTATATCAATTACTAATATAATGGCTACGATAATTAGTACTGTAAAAATAAAAGCACCAAGAAACTTTTTTAGAATGTACTTATCAATTAATCTCACTAGCTTATAGCTTTAATAAAAACTTAAATATGGGTTATTATAATCTTCTGGATACTTTTTCCACCATTTGATTTTTCCAAGTGGCAAAAGTCCCTTGTTCTATTTGCTCACGAGCCTGCCCTACTAACCACAAATAAAAACTTAGATTATGAATACTAGCAATTTGCGCGCCTAAAATTTCTTTACTCATAATTAAATGACGTAAATATGCTTTAGAATAAAATGTATCTACATAACCACCCAGCGCTGTATCAATAGGAGAAAAATCATCATCCCACTTTTTGTTTTTAATATTAATAATGCCTTCAGATGTAAATAACATACCATTTCTTGCATTACGCGTAGGCATTACACAATCGAACATATCTACTCCTAAAGCAATACACTCCAAAATATTGGCAGGTGTACCTACCCCCATTAAATAGCGAGGTTTATCATATGGAAGTATATCACACACCAAATCAGTCATTTCATACATCATCTCTGCCGGTTCTCCCACTGAAAGACCTCCAATAGCATTACCTTCCCTTCCAAAAGAAGCGATAGCCTCAGCAGACTGCTTCCTTAAATCTTTATAAACACTACCCTGTACTATAGGAAAAAGTGTTTGGCTATACCCATATTTTCCCTCTGTACTATCAAACCTATCGCAGCATCGTTTCAGCCACCTATGGGTCATATGCATTGATTTCTCTGCATAATCATAATCACAAGGGTAAGGTGTACACTCATCAAAGGCCATCATAATATCTGCCCCTATGGTGCGCTGAATATCCATCACGTATTCAGGTGTAAAATTATGCCTCGATCCATCAATATGAGATTTAAAGGTCACTCCTTCCTCTTTTATTTTTCTAGTATCGGCCAAAGAATATACCTGATAGCCACCACTATCGGTTAAAATAGGTCTATCCCAACCATTGAACTTGTGCAAACCACCAGCTCTTTCTATGATATCTAACCCTGGTCTTAAATAAAGATGATACGTATTACCCAAAATAATTTGAGCTTTTATATCTTCCTTCAATTCTCTTTGGTGCACTGCCTTAACAGAACCTGCAGTGCCTACGGGCATAAAAATAGGCGTTTTTATTTCGCCATGATCAGTAGTTATTACTCCTGCTCTCGCCTTACTTCCAGTATCTTTAGCTTGTAACTTAAAATCCATCTATCACAATTAAAACTTTGCAAAAATAGAAGATATTATTTAACGAGTCTAACGTTTTATTGAATACTCCCAATGCCTTTCATCCTCGGCTCCATCTTGCTTTTCAAAATATCTTACTATATTCACTAAAGTCTAAATTAAATTTAAATGGCCTATATTTTTTTAATAGCATTACTCATTACCTCTACTGTAATTCAAGTCATTTATTACTTAATATATATCACTGCCTTTAGCAAAAAAAATAGCGGCAACTCTACTCCTCAGCCCGTTTCGGTAATCATAGCCGCTCATAATGAAGAAGCTAACTTAAGAAGATTACTACCATTACTTTACCAACAAAATCATCCCGATTTCGAAATAGTAGTTATTGATGATCGATCTTACGATGATTCTTATGATTTTTTACTAGAAGAAGCTACAAGAGAGCCTAGATTAAAAGTGGTGAAAGTAAATGAAAAACCAGAAAGCTTCAACGGAAAAAAATACGCCCTTACACTCGGAATAAAAGCTGCAAAAAAAGAAAATTTAGTATTTACAGATGCTGATTGTACTCCTGCCAACGACCTGTGGCTTCAAGAAATGTCTTCGGGCTTGACCAACAACGAAATAAACTTAGGCTTTTCTTATTACGAAAAAAGGCAAGGAGTATTAAACACCTTCATAAGGTTTGAAACCATCTGGACTGCCATTCAATACATGGGTTTGGCCCTAGTGGGCGCTCCATACATGGGTGTAGGACGAAATTTAGGATATAAAAAATCATTATTTATAAACAACAAGGGGTTTTCGGGGCACTTAAGTGTAACAGGCGGGGATGATGACCTTTTTGTAAATAAACATGCTAAAAAAGCCAATACTGCAGTAACTACCGGAGCCGACAGCATTACATACTCTATACCAAAAACAACTTTTTCAGCTTATATACGTCAAAAATTAAGACATATTTATGTAGGAAAACATTATAAAAGTAGTAATAAAGTTATTTTAGGCTTATTTTCATTAAGTCATATATTTTTTTGGTTAATTTTAGCTCTTCTAATTGTCATGCAGATGCAACCATATATTTTACTAACATGTTTTATAATTAAAACCTTGTTGGTTTATATCACGTTTATTCTCGCATGCAAAAAACTAGGCATTAAATTCACATTCTGGTCATTATTACTGCTAGATTTTATTTTTGATGCTTTTTACATTTATATAGGAATAAGAGCACTTTTTACAAAAAGCGTTAGATGGAGTTAAAGAAACAGTTCTCTGATAAAGCAATAGAAGACTTTAGGTTAATTGACCAAGCAGTAAAAGAAGGTGATGAACAAGCCTACGCTATGCTGATGGAAAGGTACAAGAGGCCTGTTTATCATATGATATTAAAAATGGTGAGAAACGTAGATGATGCGGAAGACCTCACTATTGAAGCCTTCGCAAAAGCTTTCAAAAACCTGCATAGGTTCAAAAAAGATTATACTTTCAGTACTTGGTTGTTTAGAATTGCCACCAACAATGCTATCGATTTCATTAGAAAGAAACGGTTAGAGACCATGAGTCTTGACACGTCTTTTACAGATGATAATGGCGAGGCAGTACAAATAGACGTAGAAGACAGCAACCTGAACCCTCAGGAAGAAGCTATTAAGAGCCAAAAAATAGAGCTTATACAAATGTTTGTCACCAAGCTACCTGCAAAATACCAAAAGCTAGTACGTTTAAGGTATTTTAAAGAATATTCTTACGAAGAAATAGCCACAGAATTAAATGCCCCTTTGGGAACTATTAAAGCACAGCTGCATAGAGCTCGTGAGTTAATGTACGATCTTGTAAAGAACAAAAAAGACCATATGTAGACCAAATCACCTACTAAAAAACTAGGCCACTACCAGTTCTCAACCTGGTAGTATTTATATATAAATGAAGTAAAATTCATTAGAGATGCTCATCTTTGCTCTGAATTAATGACAAATATTCCATAGCAAAATGAAATCTGATATTATAGAAAAGTATTTTCCCAATCTTGACACCCTTCAAAAATCACAATTTGAAGCACTGTACGATCTATATGTAGATTGGAATAGTCAGATCAATGTTATATCTCGCAAAGACACAGAGATGCTATATGTGCATCATGTACTTCATTCTTTAGGCATTGCCAAAATCATGAACTTCAAACCGGGCTCCAATGTATTGGATGTAGGCACTGGAGGTGGATTCCCAGGTATACCATTAGCAATAATGTTTCCTGAGGTTAACTTTTATTTAGTAGATTCTATCGGGAAAAAGATAAAAGTAGTAAATGGCGTGAGTGATTCATTGGGCTTAACCAATGTTAAAGCAGAACAAACACGTGCAGAACAAGTAAATAGTGAATTTGATTTTATAGTAAGCCGTGCCGTAACCAGACTGAAGCCTTTTTACCAATGGATAAAGAATAAAGTTAAAAAAGAATCGATCAACTCCCTTAGCAATGGCATTCTGTACCTTAAAGGTGGAGACTTGGCTGAGGAGCTTCAAGAAGCCAAAAAGAAATACACCTTGTACAACTTATCAGATCATTTTGAAGAAGAATTTTTTGAAACCAAAAAAGTAGTACATGTACCCATTTTAAGAAAGTAAGTCCTCTCGACTTACTTCTTTTTTTTAACTATCCCCTCCAAAACTTACACCTCTTCATCATTACTTCTCCTGCCCCGAAACATTTTTACAATAAAGTAAAAGTATAAATCAAGGGCTTATATCTACCCATCTGTCGCTTTACAGATTATAATTATCAACATTTATTCTCATAAGCTTACTCAGTAATTAATTTGAGTTTAAATGTTACATATCCAACTATATCTTCAGATAAATGTATATATTGATAATTAATGAAAGCCAAAAGTCATATTTCTACCACCCCATCCAATTTTGAAGAGATTGTAGAATCGTTAGAGGATATGATCTATGAACTGGACTATTCTGGTTGCTTTAAATATGGAAATAGTAGTTTGATAAAACATTCTGGATTTGAAAAATCAGAACTCAGAAGCACAAAATACTGGGAAATAGTAAAAGAGGAGCATCGCACCAAGCTAATTGAGTTTTATAAAAACCAGAGGGATAAAAAAATAGCCAACACTTATTATGAATTTATCATGATAAGAAAAAATGGCGATGAGGTATGGGTTGGCCAGAATGTAAAAATGGAATTCAATGAAGAAATTGTCACTTCCATAAGAGCCGTAGCCCGAGACATTACCAGATTAAAAACGGCTGAAGAAAAACTAAAAGTGAATGAACAGAGGTTAGAACAACTCCTTCATCACATACAGCTCTTTAACGAAATTACCAATGCCACAGACCTTATCTTTGATGATCAGGTTAATAAAGCCTTAAGTATATTGAGTAATTTCATCAAATTTCCTTTGGTTACACTTACCAAAATTGGCGAAAACAAAAACGAAATCACGCACTATCATTTTGATGGAATAGAAATCCCGGCAGATCAGCTAGACTTACTCGCTCAGGTAATACATACTGAAGCACTAGATGATGTACTGGCTTTTGAAAAAATTGGCTCAAACGAATTTCCTAATAAGCACAGCTTTTCTTTTTTTGAAATGAATTCTTTTCTGGGACTTCCTATTATCGTTAATCAAACTCTATACGGAGCGCTGAGTCTAACCTCCCCCCAACAGAAAAACGAATCTTTTAATGAAAAGGAAATAGACTTTTTAAAAACAGTAGCTAATTGGCTAGGCATGTTTATAGAAAGACACCATTATGAGCTAGAGTTTCAGAAGCAATCTCACCTATTGTCTCAAGCACAGAATATGGCTCAAATTGGTCAATGGGAATTTAACATTACACAGAACACTTTAATCTGGTCAGATATAACCAAAAAAATTCATGAGGTACCAGAAGACTTCATGCCCGATGTAGAAACAGCCATCCACTTTTATGATGAAGATTCTCAGCCCATCATTACCGAGTTAGTTAGCAATGCGATTAAAAGCGGTCAAGGGTGGGATATAAAACTCGGCATTATATCAGCTAAAGGAACACACAAATGGATTAGAACTATTGGTGCCGTAGAATGGTCTTCTGGCAAAGTGGCTAAAATATATGGTGTGTTTCAAGATTTCTCAAAAGAAAAAAATCAGGAACAAGAGCTGCTAAAAGCCAAAGAAAAAGCGGAAAGAGCCTCTCAATCAAAGGCAGATTTTCTTTCTATAATGAGCCACGAAATTCGTACCCCACTAAATGCAGTAATTGGGCTCAGCCACATTCTCTTGGAAGAAAAACCACAAGAGTATCAACTTGACAATTTAAAGACATTAAGATTTTCTGCAGAAAATTTACTATCTCTAATCAATGATATTCTTGATTACAACAAAATCGAGGCAGGCAAAGTAGCTTTGGAGCAAACAGACTTCAACTTACGCGAGATACTAAAAAGCATACGCCAATCACTGGTTTTAAGAGCTCCCAAAAACCAGCTCAATATAGAAACTAGAATTGATTACAAAATACCCGACTTAATTGTTGGCGACCCTGTAAGACTTGGTCAAGTACTAAACAACCTAACTAGCAATGCCCTAAAATTCACTCATCAGGGGAGCATTATCATCTCTGCTCATGTTGCTGAAATGGATAATAGAAGCCTTAAAATAGACTTTTACGTGAAAGATACGGGTATTGGCATTAATAAAAATAAACTAGACACCATATTCGAACACTTCAGCCAGGCAGAAAAAGAGACTACTCGTAAATATGGAGGTACAGGATTAGGCCTGGCCATTACTAAAAAACTGGTAAACTTATGGGGTAGTGAAATTAAAGTGGAAAGCGAGATAGACAAAGGATCTACATTTTCTTTCACGTTAGAGTTTAAAAAAAGCACCAAAGACATTACCGAAGAAGCTTATGCCTCAAAAACTATCAGTCATAACAGCCTAAAAGGCACTAAAATACTTTTGGTAGAAGACAACTTGGTAAACCAAATGGTAGCCAGCAAATTTCTTGATATGTGGGGCGCTAACACTGACATTGCCGAACATGGTTTTCAGGCCATAGAAAAGGTTAAATCCAATAATTACGACCTTATTCTTATGGATCTTCAAATGCCCGAAATGGACGGATATACCGCTGCCAAAGAAATAAGAAAGCTAGGAGGATCACTGGATTTTGTTCCTATTATTGCCCTAACAGCCAGCGCATTAATGGACATTAAAAACAATGTATTAGCTTCCGGAATGAATGACTTTGTATCTAAACCATTTAACCCTAAAGATTTATATGAAAAAATAATCAACAACCTTTCTATAAAACAAAATACCACCCCTGTTAAAACCGAGAAAAGCAAACCGTTTATTAACATGGCCAAATTAGAATCTTTAGCTGATAAAAATATTCCATTAATGGTGAAGCTATTAGATACATTTTTAATGGAAATGGCCAAATTCAGAGACAGTTATGTAGTATCTATAAAAGAAGGTGATATAGCAAAACTTCAGGCTGCGCGACACAAAATATTACCCACATTGAAAATGCTTGAAATTCAATTACTACAGAAGCAAATAGATAAGGGAGAGGAATTACTAGCCTCGCCATCATCTGATGGCAAGGCTGAAAGGATAAATATGATTAAAGTGAAACATCTCTGTAACACTATACTGGATATTTGCCAGAACAAGCTCAATAGCTTAGATTAAAATCTTTTTCAAAATAGCAGCTGTAATAAGGTAAGTGGGCTTCACTCCTTCTAAGCCTAAACTTCCTGAAGCAAGCGTACTTCCCGTAACTAATGGGTTATCTGAGGCATAATATGCGTAGCGCACTTTTACATTCTCGTCTATACTTTTCCTGATTTTAGCTGCTGACTGTATGGCCTTTTGATAGTGAGCCCCTTCCATTTCTAACCCTACGGCATTCCAGGTAGAAGTTAAAAAGTGATTAAGCACATCACGATTTTGCAAGGAAGTTCCCAACACAGTAATCATAGTACCTACATACGTAGACATTTTACCCTGAAACTCATCCGGATCAATGTCGTTATCTATAGGATAATTATCAGCCGTGCCTTCAAAAACATGTGCTGTAGGCAGCATAATATCGCTTTTATTACCAGTTAAAATACCAGCTTTACCCATAATTGAAACAGACTTGATATTAAAATCATGAATATCCTGTCCATCTTCATATGGCTTTAACAGTTCGTCCAAGCATTCAAAAGCTTGCTCTCCGAAAGCATAGTCCATAACTATTAACACCGGCTTTTCTTTCAGTTCTGCCTTAGGCCTGATGTCCTCAGGAAGCTTATTTAGATCAAAATGCGCTAAATCAAATATCTGAACGGAAAGATTAGTACCAGACTGATCTTTAATTTCATGCATACCGTTGTCCAAAGCGTACTCTCTAATACGGCTGCGCATTTCTATATTTTCTTCTTTGCTTGAGTTAACAGCCAAATCTTCAAGGTTAGCAAACTCCTGATCTTCAATAGCACTTACACCATAAATAGCATTTAAAAAACTGTGTAAGTTGGCACTAATGATATGTATCGGTTTTTGATGTAAGCCATTACTATACAAGTAAGACTTTATCTTTCTGGCCCATTTCTCGCCATAGATATGATGACCAATTATCTCCCTAAGCTTAGAAGAAAAAGTAACTTCTCTATCTTCACTTTCTTGCCCCTCTAAAATGGCCTTCTGCCCCAACCAGTAAATAACATGGTAAAGGCTGTTATTATTTTTTCCTTTCTTAAACTTCTCAATAGCTACTTGGGTTTCTTTAATAGTCCTACCAAGAAAGTTACTTAAATAAACTGCCGCTTTTTTCTCATCAAAAGGTTCTCCAGCCTCTTCCATCTTCACTATCTCCTCAAGCCTGTACCAGTCGTCAATAATTCTATTCTTCTGATCAAGGCAATGACTCTTGATCTTTTCTCCTTCTATAAATAAAAATGTTAGGTGAGTTAAAATATCATAAATATCACTTCTACCTCTAGTCATTTCTATATACATCCTGTCCGCATCAATGCGATAACAGTTTCGTCTTCTCTTTATAGGAACCATTGGTGAATGGCCAGCCTCTTCATAACCTTCTCTGGCCACCAGTTTAATAAACCTACATTCCTCTATCCCATTGGGTAGTCTTTCTAGCACATATAAAAGACCATCTAGCTCTACCTTTTCAGGATCTGCCACTGTACCATAAATTTCTGGTCTCAGCGTAAGTAGTGCCTCAATTAATGAGCGACCAGAAACCCCAAGAGGCTTATAGCTTCCTCTTATTAAAAGGTGTCTCATGGTTATGTAAAGTCTTTCTATGGCCGCCCTTGACTCGCGGGTTCTTTCTTTTGATCCTGTCATATATTGTATTTAGTTCTAAAAATTTTCAAAAAATAATAAATAAAGTCATTATACTCAAAAGGGTACCACGTATCGGCAACAAATCATTACATTGCTAAATTATGTATAATGATATTGTCTGCTTCTGGCACAGTATTATCAATAGGTTATTTTATGAATATTACTCATACCCACGATACACACACCTCAACTCAATTTAAATGGATTGATAAGTTAGCTGAACTTTTGGATAGCAAGTTTACTATCCCTGGTACCAAAATAAAATTTGGGTTGGATCCCATTTTCAGCCTAATACCATTTTTTTGGTGAGGGTGTAACTTGCATCATATCTAGCCTGCTTGTGTGGCAGATGTATAACTACGGAGCAAGCCAGAAGGTGGTTATTAAAATGATGCTTAACGTTGCCCTAGATACCATAATTGGTGCTATTCCTATTATCGGTACCATCTTCGACCTATTCTTTAAAGCCAATAACAGAAATGTAAAGCTGTTAAAAGAATATTATAATGAAGGTAGACACCAAGGATCGGGCAAAGGTACACTTATTACCATAATTCTTATAACTCTAATAATATTATTTTTTATGCTATTTGTTATAGCTAAACTCACAATAGCCTTTTTTAACTGGCTCTTTTAATTAAAAATCGATTAAGCAGACAGTTTATAAAATGGTGTTAAACTCATTTTTAATTAATTAGTACACCAATTCTATTTCGTGAATACACCGAAAAATGGGTAATACCACTGTGTATTATTGATGATCAATTGCGGAAAATTCTTTACACCTGCAGTATTAATAATTAGTTTCTAAGCTGTTATACACCACGGCATAGTATTTTCAATTAGTCAGTTAAACCATTTAAACTAGAAACTATGAATCCACATATATCAATTTCTGCAGAAAAAGGTGACAACTGGAAGGAGAAAACCGCTAAAGTGGGGCACTACGCCAAAGGAGCTGTCTATGGGATAGCGGGTGTACTTACTCTACTATCTGCACTTAATATGGGAGGTCAAAAAGCAGGCAAAACTCAAGTAATTGATTTCCTACAGAAACAAGCATTTGGCAATGTACTTCTCATTCTTATGGCTATAGGGTTGGCGTGCTATGCCTTTTGGAGGTTTCTACAATCTTTTCAAGACCTAAATAATGAAGGCGATGATTTTAAAGCCAAGGCTGTAAGAACAGGCTACTTCATAAGTGGCATACTGTACCTTTCATTGGGCGGATATGCAGTATCCCAATTATTTGGCAGTGGAGGTAGCGGAGGAGGAAGCTCCAAGCAGGGCATGGTGGCAAAACTATTACAAAGCGAAGCAGGCACTATAGTAGTAATTTGTATAGCAATAGCATTATTCGCAAAGGCACTGTATCAGTTTTATAGAGTTTATAAAGGTGATTTCACCAAACATATTCACTCAGGCAAAATCCCCTACCACAAAGCTCAATCATTAATTAAAAAAGCCGGATATGCAGGCTTTACTAGCAGAGGAATTTTGATAGCCATAGTTGGATACTTTTTTCTACAGGCAGCACTGCATAGTAATGCTGGAGAAATACAAGGTTCTTCAGGTGCCTTCTCGTTTATACAGCAGTCAACTAGCGGGCCATGGCTAATGGCATTAGTAGCATTTGGCTTGGTTTGCTATGGAGTTTTTATGATGGTGAAAGCTACCTATAAGAGATTCGTCAGATAAAAGGGTACGTACAGATAAAATATTTCAACAAGACTAAATCGATTTGCAGCAGTTCAATGTTAATATTTGAACTGCTAGCTTCTCGAAATCAAATAATTAAGAGATAAATGTTATAAAATATAAAATATTTATTATATTTTTATAATACCTACTGTACTACTATTATTTATGAAATCAACCCACTACATATGAGCAAGAACAAATAAACAAACGCTATGATTAAAGTGATTTCTAAACAACGTACTAGCTTTAATGAATCTAACGGAGTAAAGGATAAAATCTTTTACATATTAAACAACACACTGCAGCGGGAAGCATATAAGCGTCTACCAAGTAATGAAGCTAAGGTTAACTTCTTTACAGGGCACTTCATCATCCGCGATCATGAATCAAGAAATTTGCTTAGCTACTTCAATTGTCAAAATGAAAAGCAGTTTGTTGATGAAATAGACAAGATCATATGGAATATTGAAAGGGATTAAAGTCAAAATGCTTCACCCCCCAGTAGCAAATCCCGGGTATAATGTCATACCCCCATCAATGAATATCGTAGTTCCGGTAATATAATCAGATTCATCTGCAGCTAGAAACACTGCTAATTTACCTATATCACGTGGTTCCCCAACACGTTTGTAGGGTATGAGTTCTAGTAATTTCTTTTCGGCTTCGGCTGTAGACCATGCTTTTTTATTGATAGGTGTCTTAATAGCTCCTGGACCAATACTATTAACACGAATTTTATTAGGCGCCATTTCTTGAGCCATAGTTTGCATCAGTAAATCCACGCCACCTTTTGAAGCCGCATAATTAACATGTCCTGCCCAAGGTATTACCTCATGTACTGAACTTATGCATATGATTTTGCCAGCGGCCACAGATACTCCTGGCCTAACACCTTGTTTTAAAAAAATCTTAGATGCTTCTCTGGCGCATAAAAACTGCCCCGTTAAGTTAGTTCTTAATACAGCGTTCCACTGATCTATAGTCATATCAACCAAAGGCGCATCGCGCTGAATACCTGCGTTATTTACTAGTATATCAAGATAATGGAAAGTATTCAATACCTTTTCAAACATTTGTTTGACTTGTGCCTCATCTCCAACATCCGCTTTAATAGCTACAGCTTCAGTTCCCTTCTGCTTGATTTCATTTACTACCTCCTGCGCAGCATCATCCCCTTCATAATAATTTACAATAACTTTAGCCCCTTCTGCTCCCAATGCCAAGGCTATTGCTTTTCCTATTCCACTATTTGCTCCGGTAACAAGTGCCACTTGCCCGCTTAGCCTATCATATTCTTTACAAACCATGTCAAATTCATTAATGTAGCATTACCTTAATGAATTTGACATGGAAAATGTTTTATGCCTCTATTACCTGAGAACCTGTACCAATATTAACCTCATAAAAATCGAGTTCAAGGTTAAATTCGTTTTTATAGCTTTCAAATATTGCCTCTTTAAATGCCTCTACTGCATCATCTTCGACCATTGTAATGATACAACCTCCGAAGCCTCCTCCCATCATACGAGCTCCTTTTACACCATTCCATCCATTGGCAAAATCGGCTAAAAAGTCAATTTCTTTACACGTGATTTCATACTCATCCTTCATGGCCTTTTCAGCCTCTTTAAGTATTTCCCCGGCAGCAGCTAGGTCATCGTTTTGCAAAACATCACAAAACTTATTCACCCTATCATTTTCCTCAATTACATATTTGCATCTTCTATAAACTACTTCGCTCAATTCATCTTTATGAGCATCTAATAATGTTATAGAAACATCTCTTAATGACTCTATAGAACTATCATACTTTTTGAGAATAGCGACACCTTCTTCACACTGCTCCCTCCTCACGTTGTATTCCGAACTAGCCAAATTATGACTTACGTGACTATTACATAACATTAAAGTATGCCCCTTGAGGTGTAAAGGAATGTAGGTATACTCTAAAGATTTACAATCCAAACGAATAACCTGCTCTTCTTTACCCATCACTGATGCAAACTGATCCATAATACCACACTTTACACCTACATAGTTATGTTCAGATTTTTGACTGATTTCGGCCAGCTCTCTTTTTTCTAGACCTAATGAATATAATTGATCCATGGCCAATGCTGTGGCACACTCTAACGCGGCTGACGAAGACATACCTGCTCCTTGGGGCACATCTCCACTAAAAACAAGATTAAAACCCTTAACTTCATGTCCTTTTTTACCTAATTCGGCTACTACTCCCAAAATGTAATTATACCATTGCTGTTCCACCTTGGTATTATATTCACCTATTGTAAAAACAAATTCTTCCTCCTGATCTACAGAATATAAATAACAATCATTTTTACCATTAGGACTCAATGCCATATAAATCCCCTTATCCACTGCTGCTGGCAACACAAATCCTAAATTGTAATCAGTATGCTCACCAATAAGATTAATTCTACCAGGAGATTTAACCATCAGTTCAGGCTTTTCTCCAAACCTGCTCTCATAAGATTGCTTTAAAGTATTAATAATTGTAGTATTCATGAGTTTATTTATTTTTTGAATAGTAGTTTTATAGGTGGATCAATTATAATATTTTTTTACCAGAAATTAACCTTTAAACGTATATAATACGCTTAAAATTAACAGCTTTTTAAATTATGTATCAAGCAGACCGCATGTGGGTTGCCATAGATTGCCTTGTATTTGGCTACGATATAAGGGATGAGAAACTAAAATTGTTATTATTTAAACGTAAAGTAGAGCCTTTTTCTGGTTCTTGGTCTCTAATAGGAGGACTTGTAAACTATAATGAAAACCTTTCTGACGCAGCTAAGCGAGTATTAAAAGATTTTACAGGTTTAGAAGATGTATACCTTGAGCTTCTTTCCACCTATGGCTCGGCACAAAGAGATCCTGGAGGCAGGGTAATTTCTATTCTTTACTGGAGTTTAATTAAACTCGATGATCTTAACGAAGAAGTGGTTGAAAACACAGGGGCAAAATGGTTTGAATTAACAAAACTACCTTCTACCGTTCTAGATCATAGTTCAATGATTGAACTGGGCATAAAAAATTTACAGGCAAGGGCAAAAACACACCCCTTGGGCTTTGAGCTTCTGCCAGAAAAATTTACGCTACCTCAATTACTAAAGCTTTATGAAGCCATATATCAGCAGAACTTAGACGATAGAAATTTCAGGAAGAAAATTTTATCTACAAAATTACTATTAAAGCTTGAAGCCAAAGATAAATCTTCTTCTCGCAAAGGCGCCTACCTTTATACTTTTGATAAAACTCAATACGAACAGCTGCTCAACAAAGGGTACCATATTGAATTTACATTGAAGCCATCTCCTCTTGATTAAGACGTTTTAAGGCCACAGCATAAGCTCCTAAGCTGATGGCCTTGCTCGTACCTAATTTAGATTTTGAAATTGCTATGCGTTTCTCAGGAGTGTACTGCACCGTTTTACTTGAAAAAGGTATTTGAACCTCTTTAATATCATATTCAAAAAATGCCTTGGCAGAATTCAGATTTTCTAAATCATAAACAGTAGAAGTAAGCCTATTGATTTTATCTCCTTTAAGGTTTTCAATAGTACCATTCATACATTCTACTATTTTGGGAGCCAGCAAAGGGTATGCACCTGAAATGCCTCCACCGATAACAATAATTCCATCTAATAAAGTAATAGCATTACTAAGAGCTTCTGCAATATTTTCGGCCATTACATTAAATGCTTTTACTGCTGCTTGCTGATCACCTTCTTTATTACCACTGGCAATCTCATATATTTCTTTCGGAGTAAAACCATCATTTTCACCCACTAGCTCAGCATACACTCGCTGTACCGCCCTGATGCTCACACTCTCTTCTACTATAATTTTTGTATTACTAAAATCACGCAAAAGCCATATCTCCCCTGCCGATGAATTATCTCCTTCGCATAATTCATTATTCATAACCATTCCGCCTCCAAAGCCCGTTCCTAGGGTAATGCCAAGAAGATTACGATAACGTTTTTTTACTCCTCTTTTCTCTAGTGTTTTATTAACCTCTGGCAACACCCCAGCCATGGCCTCTCCATAAGCAAACAAATCTCCATCATTACTAATGTATGTCGGTATCTGAAAATGCTCCTCTAACATTGGAGCTAGAGGAATGCCTCCTCTAAAAGCTGGTAGGTTAATCAAGTCACCTATAATACCTGATTTATAATCGGCTGGCCCAGGAAAAGCAAAACTTATAGCCGAAGGCTCTACACTTAAAAGGGAATTTACTTTTTCGAAACCTTGAATTATTGTCTTAAGGCAAAGGTCTAAATCGTGAGCATTAGAAGGTAACACAATACTACTAATTATCTCCTCACCATACTGTAATGCAGAAAAAACAAAGTTTGTACCTCCTGCATCAAGTGTCATTACTACACGATTGTCCTTATATAAATCCATGGTTATTAAAATGAAAAAATTGATGTAATCATTTAAAACATAAATATATTACTTCAATTCAAATTATAAAATCGATTTAGCCTAAATATTAATCAAAACAAAATTACTACAGCCTGTGATATATTAAGAAAATTGTGCTAAATCTTTTTATATTTGAATATATCCGATAACATTATGAAAGAAAAAATTTCCATTAATGACATTGCCACAAGGTTAAATATTTCTAAAACCACCGTTTCGTTTATACTGAATGGGAAGGCGAAGGAAAAGCGTATCAGCGATGCTTTAGTGAAGAAAGTACTCAAATTTGTTGATGAGGTAGGCTACCGCCCTAACCAGTTTGCTCAAAGTTTAAGAACTGGCAAAACAAAAATTTTAGGGTTAATGGTTGAAGATATTTCAAATCCATTTTTTGCGAGCATAGCAAGGAACATAGAAGAGAAAGCCTATGAAAACAACTATAAAATCATTTATTGTAGTACTGAAAATGATTCGGATCGTGCCAAAGAATTTCTCAACATGTTCTACAACCTTGGCGTTGATGGCTACATCTTAACCCCACCTCCAGGCCTTGTTGATGATATACAAACCTTAATAAACAGAGGTGAAAAAATAATCTTTTTAGATAGAACTTTGGAAGAAATAGAAGCAGAGTTCGTGATGGTAAACAATCAAGAAAGCACCTATAAGGGCACTTTACACCTCATAGAGCAAGGGTATACCAACATTGCATTCATTACTATTGAATCAGAACAAACACAAATGCAAGAAAGGCTAAGGGGCTATCAAAAGGCTTTATCGGAAAATAACTTAGAACAAAATGTATTTGAAGTACCATACAATCAAGTAGACAATAAATCAGTATTAGACATTAAAGGTTTTATTTCCAAAAACAAAGATTTAGACGCTATATTCTTTAGCGTTAACTACTTAGGTGTTAATGGACTAGAAGCAATATCTCAACTGAACTTAAAAATCCCTGAAGACCTCGCAGTCTTATCCTTTGATGACAACGATTTGTTCAGGGTAAGCAAGCCTTCTATATCATCCCTTGCTCAGCCCATAGAAAAAATAGCAGAAACTGTGATAACCGGCATTATTGATAAAATAAATGCTAAGGATGAAGAAGAAGTAAAGGATGGTATTTTCTTACCTACAGATTTAATAATAAGGGAGTCTACCACTAAAAAGATAAATGGAAAATAATTACAACTTTATCACGATTTCGTGAGTCTTGTAATTACAAAAACCAACCATTTTCACATGAATAAATACAACTACAAAAAGTTAAACTTCGCGTTTCTTTGCTCTCTGTTTTTATTAACCAGTATTAGTCTCACGTCTTGTTTGGATAATACTGATGATTCAGATTTCAATTATACTCCATCTGCAGCCATTGCATTATATAATGGCTCGGCCTACACTCCAACTTTAAATATTTTAGTTAATGGTGTAGCTCTTAATCAGCCTTTTAATTTTAGTGATTTTAGATCATACAGCTACGTTCAAGCTGGCAATAACTCTTTCAAATTTGTAGATTATAGCACTAGTGACTCCATCATAGGCTTGCCATCATATAATTTCAAAGAAGGTAAAACGTACTCAATTTTTGTAACATCATCAAATGATAGCACAGTAAGCCTAGTGACCACTACAGATGAAGGACTTGAAAATTTAGGTTATTCTGAAGCTGCTATCCGCTTCATCAACTTATGCCCTAGTTTTCCTCAACTTTCTTTGAGAATTAGAGATGAAAACGAAAGTTTATTTTCTTATAGAACCTATAAGAGTGTAAGCTCATTTATTAAAACAGAGGCATCTATAGCTACCTACGAATTATTCGACCCTACAGCGGAAGGCGATCAGGTTATAGCCAAATTAGAAAATATTAGATTAAATGAGGCAAGGTACTACACCATAATAGCAGAGGGCGTAATCAACCCTGATAATGAAGACATCCCTGAGATAAAATTATCGTATGAGCTCACTCAATAAAATTGAGCTAAACGTATCCCCACTACCTGATTTCGTTTGACACCAATAGCCGTATCACACATTTTAGTATGTGGGGAACGTAAAAGAAGAATAAAAGACCATAAAATCTTCTTTTTCTAAAAAGACTTTTATATATTCAACATAGTAAACCTTGCTAGAAGCAAAATCTTTTAAAGATTTAAAAAAGCAAAGTTATTATTTAAAATATTGATGTAAGGTTTTACTCATTTTTTAAACAAAAAGAAACAGAATATACACATTTACACTTTTTCCTTTCTACCATAGTCTTCCCATCAACAGCTTAATTACGCCACTTAATCACATAGAGCATCAAGGAGTTACATTTAAGTGCATTATATTACAGAAGTCATTTATATACTAAAAACCATTTTTATTCGTTCTAAATAATCCTTTACTTGGATGCATCTTTTACTAGAAAAACCAACGAATATGAAAAAAGTAATTTTAGCAATTGCACTTTTGGCTTCCGGAGCAATCTTTACAGCTTGTTCTGACGATTCTGAAGATATTAAGCCAAGACAATCAAGTCCTGATGTACAACTTACTGAAGGTACAAACAGCGATGGTGACCCTCCATCTAGAGACTAAGTTTATATAAACTTAATCAGAATTACCATCAGTTATGTAATAAAAAGTAGGATTACGTATTTTTCCTAGAGTTACTTTTAATAATTTTGTGAAAAGCAACTTTCTGAATTATGCGGAATAAAACTGCTTAACCTAAACTCTTATGAAATATATAGTAATTCTACCTTTATTATTTCTGTCTTTTTTTTTATCTGCCCACCCATCAGATAGTAGACAAGATGATAAAGTGTTTAACATGCCTGATGGCGAAGATAAATTAGAAGCGTTATACCTTAAAAGTAAAAATTCAGAATCACCTGAAGACGCACTATTTTATGTTTCTGCCCAAAGAGATCTAGCTCAAAAACTAGACAATCAACTCTACTTAGCAAAGGCCTACTCTCGTATAGGCCTGCTTCAAAAAAATAAAGGATATTTAGGTCAAGCAATCCTTAATTACAGAAAAGCGATAGACTTATTCATAAGACTCGAAGAGCCTCTACATTTGGCCGATAACCTTATGTATATAGGCAATATATATCTATCTGCCAAAGAGTACTCTAATGCGCTAAAACACTTCCACAAAGCACTAGAAATATATAAGCAATCTGGAGACCAAAAGCTTGAAGCTATGGCCTACAGAAACATAGCCTTCTCTTATGCCGAACTAAGAGATGATCAATTAGCCTTTGACAATTACAAGAAATCATTAGATATAGAAGTTAACTACAACAACAACTACGCCTTATATGACATCAACACCGGCTTAGGTGATTTATACAAGAAACGTGGGGAATATGAGTTGGCAAGAAACCATTTTTTGGCCTCTATTGACTTCGATGACCTCAAAAATGACCCATTAAAAAAGGGTATGGCTTATAATAACGTAGGTGAAACCTACTTAGAAGAAGGCAACTTCAGCGAAGCAGAGCAATGGTTTAATAAATCAATTGACATAAAAAAAACAGAAGAAAATAAAGACACCCGATCGTTAATCTACACTCTAAACAATATGGGGGTTTTAAAGTATAAGATGGGGCAATACGAATCAAGCATCAACAGCTTTGATAAGGCCATTAAATTAACGAAAGAGGGCATCATCTACCCTTTATCAGCCAAAAATGTTTTATATCTAGACAGCGCATTACAGGCTGCTAAGCCACACCTATCTAAAGAACAAGCATTTGACTATTACAACATTTACTCAAATGCCACTCGTTTTCAAGCTCAGCAAATAATCTTACTTTCAGACTTAAAAGCTCAGCTTGAAACCCTAATGAAACAGAACCTCATTAAGATTAATTTGGAAATACCCGAATTAAACAATCAGCTTACAGAGGCCAACCAAGAAAAGACTTACCGGGAAATAGCAGCTTATTTGCTTGCCTTCTCCCTTTTAGTAACGGCTTACTATCTTTACAAAAATGGAAGAAAAGTATATCTTACTAATAAACTTTTAGCCGAGGAATTAAATAATTCATAATTCAATCATACAATTTCTTAAGAGTTAGAAAAGGTTATCCCATTTGGGGTAACCTTTTTTATTAGTCTACATCAACAAAAAAGGAAGCCTCTGAAGACTTCCTTTGTGTATATGGTTTGGAGTATTATCTAAACAAACTTCTCTTCCATCTGATCTGTAACTACGTAATATCTAGGATCGTCTACTGAGGACTCTATAAGCTTATCGAACTCAGGATTATGCTTTAGCAACAAAGTCTTGCACTCAGGACTCAGGTGCAACAACTTCACACTTTTACCCACATTTAAATACTTTTCAGTAAGGTTCCAAACAGCCTCTATACCAGAATGATCACTTATTTTAGATTCAATAAAATCAATTACCACTTTATCAGGGTCATTTTTCACATCAAATTTAGCATTGAAATTTTGTACAGATCCAAAGAATAAAGGCCCCCAAATCTCATATACTTTAGAACCATCTTCTTTAACGCGCTTTCTCGCCCTAATCATAGTAGCATTTCTCCATGCAAAAACTAAAGCACTAATGATAATACCAGCTATTACTGCCACTGCTAAATCCTTCCATACAGTAATTACTGAGACAATAATTAAAACAATAGCATCAGCCAACGGAATCTTATGCAAGATTCTTAAACTACTCCACGCAAAAGTACCTATTACCACCATGAACATTACACCTACTAATGCTGCTATAGGTATCTGTTCTATTAAAGGGGCTCCAAACAGCACAAAGCACAATAAGGCAACTGCCGCCACCGTACCTGATAGCCTTCCTCTACCACCAGAATTAACATTTATAATAGACTGACCAATCATAGCACATCCGCCCATTCCACCAAACATACCATTGATGAAGTTAGCAGCTCCTTGCGCAAGACATTCTCTATTACCGCTACCTCTAGTTTCAGTTATTTCATCTACCAAGTTCAATGTCATCAATGACTCAATAAGACCTACTGCTGCTAAAAGAAAGGCAGTACTAATAACTGTACCCCAATGCCCTGATATGGTAGGCAAAATATCTAACAGCTGAAACTGAATAGTAGGCAATGCACCTTGAAGACCTGATCCTCCTCCCTGGCGAATAAACGACCCAACAGTATTAACATCTACCCCTCCAAAAATAGTAATGCACGCCACTACAATGATTGCTGTTAGCGCTGCCGGCACTTTTTTAGTTAACTTTGGCAATCCAAACATTATCCCCATAGTAACTGCCACTAATGCAATCATAATCCATAAATCAGCACCTTGAAGCCAAACCTTCTCCTCACCTACTGGCACCTTAAAAAGCTCCAACTGAGCCAAGAAAATCACTATTGCCAAACCATTCACAAAACCTAGCATCACAGGATGAGGTATCAACCTTACAAACTTACCTAGTTTAAAGATACCTGCAGACGCTTGAATGACACCTACGAATAGTAGTGTAATGAATAACCATTGTAACCCTAAATTTTCCACTGGGGCGGCAAGCTCCATGCCCACCTCATTACCCTTTCTTACCAAATCAACCATTACGATGGCCATAGCTCCGGTTGCTCCGGAAATCATACCCGGACGTCCACCAAATAAAGCAGTGATTAATCCCATCATGAAAGCTCCGTAAAGCCCCACTAATGGATCTACATGTGCTAAGAAAGAAAATGCTACTGCCTCTGGCACCAGAGCCAATGCAACAGTTAATCCTGAAAGGATATCATTTTTAGGGTTTACAGTAAAGTTACTGAACAGTTTAGTCATTTTTTTGCCTTTAAAAAAACTGCAAATATAAAGTTTTTTATTTCATACTAAAGTCTAAGCCCCTTTTTATATTAACCACTACATACTCACTCGCAGCATTTCCTATCATTAGTTAACATTCCACCACTTTTATTACATTCCTTTTATTGGAATAATAATCCACCTAAGAAATAGAAAACATACGATAAATAGCATTTAAACAATAGTAGGATGGTGGCATGCTAATTGAAAAATACTTTTTAAAGTAATTAGCATGTATTATATAAAAGCAAATCAGGAAAACAATTATTTATTCATTCAGGCTATAGACAGTAATGAAGATATTAATTTCAAAGATATAGTCTCCATATTACATTATGAAACTCAAAAATTATCTCAAGGCTTTACCATTATCAATGACATCTCAAGCTTAGATGTACTCAATCAATATGAAGCAGAAAGAGTGAAAGAAATTCAGGCCTGGCTATTTCAAATGGGGGCAGTAAAGACTATACGGGTAGTAGGTTCAATTTTTTCACAAGCCCAATTTAAAAAAGCTCAGCTACTAAGCAATGTTAAATATGATACAGTGGAAGTTAAAAACATTAATGAAGCTATGGCTCACATAAAAAAAAGCCGATAAAAATCGGCTTATTATATTTTCTATTAAAGAATTTCCTTCTCTCCCAATAAGGCTTCTAACTCGGCTATCCTCTCTTGATATTCTTTTTCTTTTCTCACCATACTTTCATTAGTAGCTTGCATCTCTTCGAGGTTCTGTCTAAGCTCCTCCTCCATAGCTGCAATAGCACTACCCTTTTCTTGGGTCTCAGCCAACAAGGTTTCTGTAGATTCTGTAATTTTTAAAGAAGCAATAGCTGCAGCCATACTTTGACAACTCTGCTGCAAAAACTCAATAAGATTATCTTCTAACTTTTTGAATGATGCTATCTCTATTACTCCGTAAATCTTCTCTCTATACACCATAGGAAGAATAATTATAAAAGTAGGGTTTGCACCACCCAAGCCCGATGTGATTCTTACAAAATCTTCCGGCACTTCTTTTAAAATGATCTGCTTTTTCTCAAAATAACACTGACCTATTAATCCTTGAGATGTAGGATCCTTCAAAGATATTTTACTTTCAATATGCTTTTGCCTATCCCAAGCAAAAGTAGCCATCAGATTCAGGTATTCATCTCCACCTTCATCATTATAAATAAATAACCCACCTTGATTAGCCTGCATATATCTAATAATTGCTGGCAACAATACATTACACATCTGAAGCACAGAATCCTGATTATTTCTAATCAACTCTGTAACTTTTTGTAAGCCTTCATTAACCCAAGCACGTTGATTTTCCTCAATAGAAGCTTTTCTCAAGCTTTCTTTCATACCTATTAATGCATTACCCAGTTCATCTTCCTCTCCCATAGACGAAAAATCAACATCAAACTTTTGATGACCTATAGCCTGAGCAAAGGTGGATATCTGATTTTGACTTTCAATCACCTGATTGAGTGAATCATTGATCAACCCAATTTCGTCTCGTCTCTTGAAACTATTGGCCTGCACTTTCTTTCTGTTAGCCAAATTATCAAGTTGCTCAGTAATAACTTTTAATGGAGCCAATTGCCTACCCGCAAAGTAAGATATCAAAACGAAAAGAGTAACAATGGTAAGCACAAAGCCTCCTCCAATAATATAACTCAATTCATTTAATGGATCATCAACTATAGCCTTTTTAGGCACTGCAATACCCAAAGTCATATTTAAAAAATCATGGTGCATAAAGAAATGCAACATGAGCTGATCCTCTTCACTGCCCCATTCACAAAAAATAGAACCAGCATCCATATTCTGCATTTGATTGATACAACTCACCTCACTTACATTTTGCCCCTCGGCATATGGATGTATTAAAAGTTTACCTTCTTTTGTTAGTAAATAAGGGTACCCGGAATCATAATATTGCTTTTTCTTGAACTTCTCTTTAAGGAAATTCATATCCTTTTCTTTGACCCCCACATACAATATACCTACTATTTGACCTTGATACTTGATAGGTTCATAAGCCGTAAGATACCAATCATCTACAACAAAGGCTCTCCCCCTATAAGTTTTACCATTTTCTATGGTCTGCACCACTGGAGATGAATTGGGAATGAAAGTACCGGTGGCCCTTTCTCCATTTAACTTGCGTACGTTAGTAGAAATTCTCAAGTAACCATCATCAATTTTTTGAAAAATGGTAGCCGTCTGCCCGGTGAGCTTTTGAATTTGATCTACAAGGGCGAAATGTTCTAACACAGGACTTCCTGCCACCTCCCACTGAGGAAGCTCCACACTTTTGGCTTCTTTACTCATCTGGTTGATAGCTGTATAATTCAGCGTAACAGAATCTATAATATTTAATGGCTCGCCACTCTCATAAAAAACACTATTGGCTACTTTCAGTGCAGAGTTGACCTGAATTTGCTTCTCTTTCAACTGTAAGTCTAACAGGTCAGTCATGTCCTGCAGATGATTACGCATCTCCTCTTCCCTATCGCCTACTATTCGATCTCTTTGTGTCTTATAAATCACAATAGCTAATGGCACTAACGTACCAATTAAAATAAGGGTGGTGAGAATAACAAAGCGCTGCTTTAACTTAAGTCTGTGATACCACTTGGATTTCATGTGAAAAAGGTTTCGAGTTTTACCTAAAAATTCAGGTCAGGTTGAAGTAGTTGTAGATTAATGAGGAAGAATAAATGTGAACAATTAATAATTTTATTTGATTATAAAATCATTAAACCCATAAACCATAGACACAATATAATAATTAATTAACTTACAATCAATTACTTAATACTATTTTTTCTTCAAAAGCTATATTATATGAATATATTGACTTTTTAAGAATAATTAAAACTTCATTAAAGTATTTATTATAGCCAATCAGCCACAAATATAGAAAATGAAATTAATAATTCGCAAAATTAAACCATGCGTTTAATAAGATATGTCCAAGATTTTGCCATTTAATCCTTATTTATTTAATAATTAGAAAGTTACGATTCACACCTCATAAATATATTAGTATAGTATTTATTTCATTAATATTAGCAACATAATCTTTCGTTTGACAATATAAAAAAAGCTCTTCCCAAATGGAAAGAGCTTTTCTTTAAAGTAAGTAACAAATTAATTTTTTATCAATTTCCCTGTTGTTGATACACCATCTACAATAAGACGATAAAAATAAAGTCCCTTTTCTACATTTTGCCCTTTTGAATCAGTTCCATCCCACACCAGATAATTATTATGCTCTGCCACCCCTTCACTTTCATAAAACTTCACTTCCTCTCCTTCGCTATTAAAAATTAGTAAACTCACATATTGACCTGTATTAGATACAGGAATTTTCACAGCATTAACAAAAGGGTTAGGGTAAACATATTTCATTAAATCCTTATTGCTAACATTATAGCTACGAGCCAAGTTACTATTCAACGACACGCTACTTCCTTGATACACAGCAAACCAGTTGAGATTAAAGTCTCCTGAAAGGGCTTTAATACCAAAACTTTGATTTCCGGCCTGCAACTCTACCGTATAATAAATAGTGGTCCAGTTTTGCCATGCTCCGGTAGAAGGAACTGCAATAGTTCCGTAAACAGAATCTCCACCTGCCTTCTCTAGCTGTATATTCCCTCCTCCTGCTTGACTTGCTACTCTAAATGCAATGGTATAAGTGCCACTAGCAGGTATATCAACAGCATTATAAGACATCCAATCACCAGCATCAATATACCCGACATTTAACCCACCTCCAACATCGGTTGTGGCCTGAGTTTCAACACCGCTCATATAAGCATAATCTTCAGCTTCAATTTTGGCAATTTCCACAGGAGCACCAATCCGTAAAAACTCTATGTAATTGAGATTAAACCCACCAGAAGGTACAGCCAATCCTAATTGTTGTTTTCCAGCCTTTAACTCTATTTCATTTGTAATGGTAGTCCAATTTTGCCATGCACCCGTTGAAGGAACTTCAACAGCACCATAGGCAACTCCACCACCGGCTTCCTCTAATCTAATGGTGCCACCACCACTTTCACTGGCCACCCTATATTTTACTTCATATTTTCCCGCAACAGCAACATCTACCCTGTATGTCATCCAGTCACCCGCATCTATATAACCTACACTTTGCCCACAATCACCATCAGTAGTATTTTCTTTTTGCACACCACTCATGTTATTATAATTTATAGCACATACTTTTCCGGGCAAAGCCATATAACTATCGTCTTGAGGAGTACCGCCACCTGCCGCCCAGAAAAGCCCATCAATGATGATGTTATTTTGAATGTCACTAGCAAAAGTGCTGGACTTGTCCGCATTGTTATTGCCATAATCGATATCATTATGCCCAAAATTCATGTACAGCATTTTATAGTTTTTATTAGTCCATACTATTGGATAATAACCACTATACCATGATTGATTAGGATCTGACCCCAGAGGAAAACTCACCGGATCTACAGAACAAAGAATTTGAATGTTTGAATTACTACGAAGGTCATTATTCCATCCGTACCATTCGCTAACCGCAGAAGTAAAAGTAGCAGGCAATTTTGAAGTAGCAGGATGATTTCTATTTTCAACCTTCAAAACAGCTGGAGTAGGCCCCCAAGTATTGGTTCTAAATGCACCAGTAGCTAAAAAGGTGTTATGATACCAACTCCATCCGTTGGGATTCGTATTGAAGGCAGACACATGAAAGCCTAACCAGCCCCCACCATTATCCATGTACCTTTGAAAAGCAGCCTTTTGAGATGCTCCTGAGGGCTTATCATCTAAGAAGATTACTACATCACAAGTTGATAAAAATGAGTCATTGAGATTACCCCAGTTGTTGGTAGCCTCAAATGTAAAACCATACTCCTGAGCTTTCTGAGGAAACCACCTTTTAGCCTCATTAACGAAGCTGATGTGAGCGACATCCCATGTGCCGGAATAAAAAGCTACCACTTTAAAGTTAGCATTCTGCGCAAAGGATGTTAATGAGGCAATTAACGATGCACAAAAAAACATAAGAAACAGTAATAATTTACTGCTGGGTTTAAGGTTGTTCATGATAAATATAATTTGGATTTAGTTAATTTTTGGTAAATCCAAATAACTGGTTCAGTTACATTTATCCAACCTGCAAATGTTCGTTTAGATTAGGGAAGTCCTATTTTTGTACTTTTACTTACCATAGAGCTGTATCAAGTCCTTTCAAAAGCAAGAAAAGGCATAGCACTCCATAAATCAGTTATTAATCCTTAGTTTGGAAGAGTTTTTTGGTGTAATCAAATAACTGCTTTCCTCCCACTGCTCCATGTCCAGGTACAACAACCAACACATCAGCATACCTTTCACTTACTGAATCTATAGTACGAGGCCACTCTTCGGTATTAGCATCCCCCAAGTAACCTTTATCAGCTCCATCACATTTCACCAGGCACCCTCCAAAAATCAAATGATCAGCAGGTACATAACCTATTATGTTATCATTAGTATGTCCTGCACCTTCAAAGCTTGCAAGCACCTTTAAGCCTCCTACAGAAAACTCCTTGCTGCCAGTAAACCCCTCCATTGGTTCAGTTACACTATCCGCCTTAGCTAGCTGTACCGTTAATTCGTTAGCATATGACTTTATACTAGCTTGATGAAACGCATCTAACCCACCAAGACAATCAGAATGAAAATGAGTAGGCACCACAGCGTTTATTTTTAAATGCAGGCTATCTTCAATCCAGCGAATTAATTCATCAGAAATCTCATTATTAACTGGTGTATCAAACACCATGGCCTCTCCATTATTTTCCACAATCAAACCATTACAAGCTACTTTACCAAACCCCTCAACAGTAAAATGAGAAACATGCAAATACGTATGTTTCGAAATTCTCTCTATATGTAGCGTTTCAGAATCATATCCAACAGTATTGGTATGACTGTTACAACCTAACAAAAGACCAATAGAAAGGATTAAAAAAGAGAATCTTATCATTACCATGAGTGTAAAGTTTAAACCTCAAAGATAGATTAAATTTATGGTTTAAGGGTAAAATAGAGAAGGCCCATCCCTTTTAAAGATGAGCCTTCAACTTTACATATTAACTATCTAAAGTCTTAATAATATACCGCTAAGCTAGAGCTATCGAAGTCTTGCAATTCACCAAGTCTCTCTTCTTTTACCTTCTTCACCCATTGTGGATCTTTTAATAATGCTCTACCTACAGCCACCAAATCAAAATCTCCTCTATCGTACATTTTTACTAAGTCACTTAAATTATTGGTAGAGTCAGATCCTTCTCCTGAAAAAGCTGCCATAAAATCACCTGAAAGCCCAACAGAACCAACAGTTATAGTTGGCTGCCCAGTTATCTTCTTAGCCCAGCCTGCAAAATTCATATCCGACTTTTCAAATTCAGGCTCCCAAAAACGCCTAGTAGAGCAATGGAAAATATCTACTCCGGCATCGGCAAGGGGTTGTAGCCACTGCTCCATCTCCTCTGGTGTATTCGCTAATCTTGCAGTGTATTCCTGCTGCTTCCATTGCGACAACCTTAAAATAATAGTGAAATCTTCACCAACAGCTGCTCTTACTGCTTTCACTACGTCAACAGCAAACTTGCTTCTTTCTTTTATAGTACTTCCACCATATTCATCAGTTCTTTTATTAGTCTCTGCCCAGAAAAACTGATCTATAAGATAGCCATGAGCTCCATGCAACTCCAATGCATCGAACCCTAGATTTTTTGCAGCTGTCGCAGCTTCAGCATATTGCTTTATAGTATCATGAATGTCTTCTAAAGACATGCTATCTGGGCCTTCTAACTTAATACCAAAGTCCTGACCTAAGTAGTTTACATTTCCAACATGCCAGATTTGAGGAGCCATAGCACCTCCTTTATCATGCACAGCATTGATTACCTTTTGCCATGCACCTAAGGCCTGATCTCCGTGAAAATCAGGTATATCGAAATGATTTTTAGAACCTATTCTATTGATTACCGTACCTTCAGATAAAATAAGTCCAACCTCCGCAGCAGCTCTTCTTTCATAATAAGCTACAACTTCATCAGTAGGAATTCCCTGAGGAGATTGTGTACGAGTCATGGGAGCCATTACAAACCTATTTTTTAGGTTCAGTTTTTTATAGCTAAATGGCTCAAATAAAGACGATAATGACATAAATGCGTAATTTAGTTTTAATTATACTCTATACTGGTTACGAGATGTAACTATCATTAGTTTTAATAAGTAACTAATATTATAAAATAGTAGTTACCTAAAAGTAACTGATCAATGATTAAGCACAAACTGATATCAAGCAACTGCCCGCTGTCTAGCGCCATGGCTACATTAGGATCTAAATGGAAACCTATCATCATCGCGGTGATTAGAGACAAAAATTTGAGATTTGGACAAATTGCGGCTGTTATCGATATTATTTCGCGTAAAGTTTTAACCGATCAATTAAGAGAACTTGAAATGGATGGACTGATAAAACGCGTAGAATTTAAAGAATTACCACCCAGAGTAGAGTATTCTTTAACCGAAAAAGGTCTCGATCTCCTACCAATACTCAAATTACTTGAAGAATGGGACAGAAAACATTCCGATATTGATTACCCTAACGATAAATCTTGTTTATAACATTATGCAACCTGTAGACATTTCAAAAAAATTCGATCAAATCACAGATTACTTCTCCCCTAAAGTAGTAGGTGAAGTAAATGATGTGTATGTAAAATTGGCTAAAATTAAAGGTGAAGACTTACCATGGCACAACCATAAAAACGAAGATGAGTTATTTTACGTGCTAGAGGGCGAACTGCTATTTGAAGAAGAAAACAAACCTCCATTTACTTTGAAGGCTGGGCAAATGTATGTGGTATCAAAAGGTGTGAACCATAGAGTATCTGCCAATGAAGAATGCAAAATCATGCTTATTGAAAATAAAAGCACTGCACATACCGGAGAGGTAAATTCTAATATAACTAAAAGCATTGACCAACAACTTTCATAAGTTAACAAATAGTCATGTTCCATTAAGCGGAAATATTCATTGACTATTTCTGGTTAATGTCAGAATCAACCTCAAAACATGGCTTAATCACCTCAATATAAAGATTTTTCAAACCAGAATATTTAAACTATATAAGAGGGAGCTACTAAAGTCTCCTCTTATATAATCAGTATCATAAACATTTATTTTTCACTCTTGCGATCGCTTCATCATAAGCTGATTTAGGATTATTTTCCTTAGCTTTATTATAATGATTTAGAGCCTTGTCACATTGCCCCTCTTTTTCGTAAATCCTACCAATGTTATAATAAGAATTAGCTTTTGTAATATGAGCATTTTTACCTGAAGCCGCCTCTATAGCCTGTTCATTTGCCCAAATAGCCTTTTCATTATTACCTAACTTAGCATATGAGAGGGCCAAATTACTATAGGCCTGCCCAAATTGACTATTCAACTCCACCGCCTTAGTAAAATTCAAAACGGCATCATCATAATAGCCATTATGATATGAAGTTTCTCCTTTCTTATTGAAAATATCGTCATACTTGGTCTTAATCTTATCAGTAACATACACATCATCAACACTACTATCCGCTGGTCTTACTAAAATATTACTCAACTCAAATTTCTCATACTCATATTCTCCTGCTAACTCATTATACTCTCCTGACAGCGAAACTATAGCTCCATTTGCAGAGGGTTTAACCACTAAATAATTAGCTCGACCTAAAATACCATTAAAATATGGGTGACAATGCTGACCAAAATGCTCAGTTTCAAAAACCATAACATCATCAACATAAACATTTAGTTGTATATACGATGATTCGCAGGCATTTCTCCCCCCTTCAAAGGCTGGGAAATAAGCCTCAACTTTCACCTTTTTTCCTGCTACATCATATTCATCTGTAAATTCACCATTCTCCACCCTAAAATATTCATTTGTCAATGGCTTATTGTCATTCCAAAAAATTTTCGAAGCCACCACCAACTGATCATTACTAGCACTACTCTTTAAATAAATATTAGGAATATCGGCTTTCAGCACCGAAACCGATAGAAAAACAAGCAACAAGACATGTAAAAATCTCATAAACAGCATATTACAAAAAGAATTAATTTTAATTTGACTAATGTGGTTTGAACACAAATCATTAACCTTCGAAAATTACAAAAAAACAAATATATCTGCCCCTAGCAATTCCGCAGGCCATAAAAACAAAATGATTAATTAAATTTAATATTTAAATTATTATAACATGTTTACATAAAATGGAAAATTGTTATTTATTTCAGTTACTTTTATAAAAAATATCGCATTAAGTGATAATACAAACCTTAAAATTTTTTGAAATGAAAAGATTTATAATCTTAGTGGCTATTTTTTTAGCATTTGGGGTGAATGTAAGGTCTCAAAATTTGGACCGAGAAAAAACAAAAGTGACATACACTCAACTTCCTTTAACACCACTACCCGAAGACATTGCCGGCTACCATGTAGAAATTAACAGAAGTTACATTTACGCAGGAGACAATGTATCTGAGGTAGAAAATAAGCTAAAAGCTGCATCAAAAATTCCTCACTTAAAACAAACAATGTCCAATGGTATTAAATTAAAAGTACGCCTAGAGTCCTATTACAAAAGCGAAGTAAAATACCTTACTGCGGTTCACACAGAAAAAAGAGATGACAAAGAAGTAAGTGTTACTTACTATTACTTGACCTTTGAATACAAATATCCGCTTTACTATGAAATTTACTTACCAGATGAGTTTGATGCTCTTCACCAAGAATTCGTGAACGGATCTCAAAGCATGCAATATTATAAAAGCAATGAGTTTAGATCAGAATCAGACTTAAACAAATGGTGGAATGACAACTACAAAACTGTACAAGCAAAACTAAGGCGAACCTTATTGAATAATCACACGGGAGCACTAAAGGCTCGTTTAACCTCTTTGTATTCTTACGGAACCTCAAATTTGTACACTACATTTTATACGGTGAAAAAATTTAAGTCCTACGATTACGATGACCTAACAAATGCATGGCTAAAAGCTAAAGAAGCTCAGTCTCTTGTAGCTGCTACCGACATTATATTCTCTGATGATTTTAATAACACTATGAGCGAGGCTATCGACATTTGGTTTAAGGCTTTAGAGGAAAGTGATTTAGACGCAAAAAAAACAAGAGTAAACAAAAAGGTAACAGAAGCCATATACAACAATATTTATTTAGCCTATACCATGATGTCAGAATTTGACAAAGCAGATGGTATAAGAACCGAAGCAGAGCAAAAAATCAAAAAGAATGCAATTGATTATGCATCAAAAAGCTTTTACGATGGCAGAACAAAACGCTTTGAGGCTAACGCAGGAAATATACCCGCTTCTAAAACTTTATTAACATCTAATTAATTAAAAACATGAAATACATTTACTTACTGACACTTACATTATTTCTATACTCTTGCTCTGATGAAGAGAACTTGCCTACTAACGTCATTGAAAGTTCTGATGGATTAATTATTGACCTAGAGTGGAATACGGGAAGCTCGAGCCAACAAGCCACAGCAGATGCAGACATTGACCTCTATCTATATTTAGGCGATGATTTAGTGGCTAGCTCTGAACATTTCACCACTTTTGAAAGCTTAGCACTGGAGAATCATTTTAAGGATGGTACTTATTACATAGAAGTAGAATACATAGAGGCTTCTGGTGGTAATGTAGACTACACTTTATATTTAGCTGGGCAAAACAATAGTAATCTAAAAACTTACTCTAGCGTATTTTACCCAAGCGATGAGGGACTTAATGTAAGGTATCTAAAAATAGAAAAGGTGGATAACCAATACACCATCACTGACCTATAAATGATATGAATTTAAAAGGCGGCTAAACGGTCGCCTTTTAACATTATTCTTTATTAAGAAACTTACCAATTGCCCTCCCCCTATCTATTAGCCCATCATCAGGTTTCGCACAATCATTAATACGACAATGCTATGGACAGCAGACAAGCACCTCACTGCACCAAAAGCACAAAGCGCAATTAATTACCAATAAAGATCATTTTATTTGTATAATTTTACCTTCGCATGATTATAGAAAATTTACACCAGCCTTATTCAATAGAATACACAACCATTAACAAGGGAGAAGAATCAGCTCACCAGCACAGCTTCTTCGAATTAGTCTATGTGATTTCAGGTACCGGAATTCAATGCATAAATAATAGCCAGTTTTCCTATCATGAAAACCATATGTTTTTAATCACACCTGAAGACTGCCACTCCTTTCATATTGAGTCTGACACTACATTCTTCTTTTTACGGTTTAACGACATATACATAAGCAATGAGGCTATAACTGACAGCAATGTGCAAAAGTTAGAATACATTCTACAAAACGCTAATCATAAACCTGGCTGCATACTGTGCAATTTGGAAGACAAGCAAATTGTAAAACCGATAATAGAGGCTATAATAAGAGAGTACAAAAACAAAGAGGTGTATAACCAAGAATTGGTTATACAATATATTAATACGCTTATTCTCATAGTGGCGAGAAATATTACTCGCAGAATACAATTGGCCATACCAGAACAACATGAAGAAAGAGCTTCGCAAATTCTACAATACATTCAAACCAATATTTACTACCCTGAAAAACTAAAAGCCCAGCACGTAAGCGAAATATTTAGTGTATCAACAAACTACCTAGGCAAATATTTCAAAAACCAAACTGGCAGTACCATGCAAGCCTATATTTCCAAATACAAATTAAACCTTATTGAACACAGGTTAATGAATAGCACTAAAAGAATAAAGGAAATTATGCATGAATTTGGTTTTACTGATGAAAGTCACCTCAACAAGTTCTTCAAAAGATACCATCAAGTAAGTCCAAGACAATTCAGAAAGGAAAAGCTGCACACAAAAGAAGTTTAGCAGATGTAAAATTCAACTATCGAAATAATTTTTTAGTACAATAAAACTTACATAAAAACTAGCCTTTTCAATTAGGTGGCGTAACTGTGTAATGCCTACATATTTAACGCAAGCAAACGCAATGAATCAATTCAAAGCGAAAAAACCCTGAAAACGAAAGCTCAGACATATTTCATTGGTTCCTCAATAGACTCCATACAATCTATCTTCATATTATAACTAGCAGCACACACTATTAGTTATGCCATTTTAAGCTCAATTATTCAGCTTTAACTGCATAATTATTTTTATATAATTTAATGTTATTCAATTCAACTTATCCAGTTATTTTCTTTTCTACTAAATACCTCACATCCCTAAGCACATTATTAGAGTAAATATCAAGCATTTAGCCCCTCTCAACTGCCAAAATTTAATATAGAAAATTTCCATAACCGTTATAATTACGCTTAATTCACAGTTGAATTAAGTGCTCTATATAGAAGCACATTATTTACCTAAACCTATATTTATGAAACATGTAAAAAGCGGAAGAATTCAGCAGCTTGCCGCACACACAAGCAAGGGATCAGCACGCCTTGCGAAATGCATTTTACTATTAAGTTTATTAGTAATTCCATTTATTACACCACAAGTAATAGCACAGTCTTGGGGCAATGAATACATTGTAAACAACGCGCCCGGCCAGACAGAATATGGCCGAATGCTACGATTAACAGATGGCACCTGGCTAGCAGTAACAACCTTTTATGATGGAGCTCAGCCCGGATTAGATTTACAGATAGCCAAAAGCAGTGATAATGGAAGGACTTGGACTAATATTTCAATGATTTCTGAAGCAGGAAGAGAAGTTGACAATGGACAAATGCAACTTATGCCTGATGGCAGTATTTTATTATCGTGCAGATCTGTAGTATGGGGTACTTCATTTAAACTACCTGTGTACAAAAGCACCGACAATGGAACTACATGGCATTACCTAAGCACCATTGACACCAGTGAAGGACCTGCCGGCACTATGGGTGGCGTAGGTGTTTATGAACCTCATTTCAATATTTTGGATGATGGCCGCTTAGCAGTGATGTATGCTAATGAAAAACACGTGAGAGAAAACCCAAGCATGAGTCAAGTAATTTCAGAGAAAATCAGCTCGGACGGAGGACTAAGCTGGGGCCCTGAAATATACGTAGCCTGGGAGCCTTCCGTACCGGGAGCAAGACCCGGCATGCCAGTATGGACAAAAATGCTTAATGGCAAATGGATAGTAGCCTATGAAGTATGTGGCACTAACAACTGTAACATTTTTATTAAAACTTCTAACGATGGTGTCAATTGGGCTATTGGCCTAGGACAAGAGATTCCAGATCAAAGTGGCGCCCCTTATATCTTAAGCACCACATCAGGAAGACTTTACCTAAGCTCTAACAATGGCAATGTTTCATTAAGTGATAATTATGGCGCCACTTGGAGAGTAAACTCAAGACCTTTCGGAGCCGTAACGTGGCCAGCCTTTAGATGGACTGCTCTTTATGAAACTGGTAAGTTAGAAATAGCAGCCATGGCTTCTATCGATAGAGGAAGCAACAATGGCAGCAATGTAAAACTTAAGTTTGGAGGTATTTTTGGAGGCCCTGGAAGCAGCCAAATTGTATCTGGTGGTATTTATAAATTAGTACATAAAGGAACCAACCAGTGCCTAGATGTTGATGCTAACTCAGGAGAAAGCGGTGCTAATGTACAGCAATGGACAGACAATAATGCTACCGCACAAAGGTGGAAAATCACACTGCAGCCAGATGGCTACTACAAGTTAAATCACCTAGGTACTAATCAGGTTTTGGATGTAGATGCAGGAGGTACTCAGCCCGGAACTAATGTTCAACAATGGGAAGATCTTAACGGAGATGCTCAAAGATGGGCTATTATTCCAACCAGTGGAGGATTCTTTAAGTTAGTGAACAAAGGAACACACAATTGTCTTGATGTTGCCAACAATGATGCTACTGCAGGCACTAACGTAGCCATTTGGACTGACAATGGGTCAGATGCTCAACAATGGAAACTTGAGTTAATGGAAATGCCAATAGTATCTGGTGGTATTTACAAAGTAACACACAAAGGAACTAACCAAGTTCTGGATGTAAACCAAGGTAGCACTGAGCCAGGCGCGAACGTTGCTCAATGGTTCGATATCGGTGGTGATGCCCAAAAATGGGTAATTACTGCGCAAGAAGGAGGCTCATTTAAACTTAATCACCTAAACACCAACCAAGTGCTTGATGTAAATCAAGGTGTAGCAGAGCCTGGTGCAAATGTACAGCAATGGACTGACCTTGGTGGAGACGCCCAAAGATGGATGTTAGATTATATGGGTGATGGTTACTTTAAAATTGTACACAGAAATACGAATCAAGTATTAGATGTAGACCAAGGAAGTAGCGCCCCTGGAGCTAATGTACAACAATGGACTGACCTTGGCGGTGATGCTCAAAGATGGAAGTTAGACCTTGTACCAGGATCTCCTGGCACAGGAGCAAGACTGGCAGCTAAAGCAACTGAATTAGCTACAGAAGAAAGCCACAGCATTGAAGTATACCCTAACCCTTTTGAAGACAAAATATCTATCAAAATAGGTAAATCACAAGAAGGAGAGCAAATAAACGTACAAATGTATAACTCACAAGGTAAACTTATTAGCGAAACCTTAAGCAGTACTAACGGTACAAAAACTATCGATATTGACAGCAACATTCAAAAAGCAGGTATTTACTTCATAAAAGTAACTTCTGCTACACGCAACGAGACTATAAAAGTAATTAAGAAGTAATTATTAGTAAGAAAGCATTACCTGTAACAGGTAATGCTTTCTTACTTAGAAGTTGAAAGTGAATACAATTACAATTCCCCAAAAAACATCACAAATCAACATATTACAATTAAAAAGTATTTAAACCTCATTCTTTCCTACAACTTTGCGAAGTATTTGCTAACGTTTCAAAAATACTATAATCATCAGACTAGCAAATTGAATCCAATACTATAGGCAAATCCTCAAAACCAGCGGGCTTAATAGAGAATATAATATCACCAATCTTACACAAAACTTATGAATTCGATACTAGACCTTTAATGGATAGTACTAAGAAATCATTTCAATGAAGCCTAGATCCTGCGATACATCACACACACACACCCCTAATGTAAATGTAGTGTATAAGGAAGTGGAATAATCTTTAATAATTACAAGCTTAAGCAGCACCACGGAGAAGTGAATATTATACGTATAATATCCGGATAATATACCGCTAATTAAATCACTCATTTGCAGTAAAATATAGTTTTAACAGTTTTAAATTTACCTAACATGATGATATATTAACATTTTTAATTAACTTAATATTATTATAGGTATATAAGGGACATAAATGTTCGGTTATACGGATGTTGTGTGTAATTTGAGAAACGAAATGCAAAGATTCAGAATAAAGGGTAAGAGACTAAAGAATTGGAAGACATTCCACTCTGAATTTAAAAGAGAAATGAGTTTCCCAGATTACTATGGAGAAAATATGAATGCTTGGATTGACTGTGTTGACGAACTTTCTGATAGACCAACTCTTTTGGAAATTGACAACGGAAAATACCTAAAAGAAAATGCACCTGAATTATTGAACGCAATTTTGGAATGTGGAGCTTTCGTTAATTACAGAAAAATAGAAGCTGGAGAAAAACCAAATTTGATAATTTCCACTGACAGCTAAAGAAAAATGGAAGAGCACAAATCATATATAGAGCGACTGCAACATCCTCACGATTTTGAAGTGGAATATAGAATTTTAACTGAAATGGAAGGAGGAAGAAAAACTCTACCTTACCAAGGCATACGTTGGGATTTGTGGTACGAGCATAAAGAACACGATAAAGACCATCTTTTTATGATATGGCCTGAATTCATAGATAAAAATGGAAAGGTAATTACGCAGATAGAGAAACCTGTTCAAAGTGAGGGAAAAGCAAAAATGTGGATTATTAACGACAAAATGCGAAAATATCATCAGGACAAAATAAAAGTTGGAATGAAATGTCACGCACGTGAGGGTGCAAGAACAGTTGCTAATTATGAAGTAACCGAAATTGTAGGATTAATTACCAATCCGACATCTGAATAAAATAAAAACTACACACAACAATGGCTATAAGTAATTGCTTGTTCTCGCCTACTTCTGAAAATCCTCGCGGATTTTCAGTTTGGTGTGTATTTGCTAAGTTAAACGCTAAACCACGCAACTACTCATAGCCGAGACCGTTAGCCACAAGCTGAAAAAAAATCTGAATGACAATAAATTACATAGTTGAAATTTGCATAGCAATTGATATTGCAATTTTGGGTATTGCATATCCAATTATTGTGGATAAAATATCAAACATTGGAGAAAGATACAATTCAAACTATTTATCAGTTCTTTTTAATAAAGAAATCCCTCAACGACCAGTAATTTTAAAATTTGAAAAAAAAAGAATTGAATTATCAATCTTTCAGTTAGCATTATATGTAACAATTATTTCTTTTCTATTTTTAATATTTCCAATTCGGCCACCTTTTGGTTGGGATAATTTTTTCATCAATAATTCCGCAAAACTATTAGTTTTTGCATTAACCACAACCTTAACCATTTTGTTTTTCCAATGGTTAAATAAGGTCATCCTTTTCAATGGTAAACCAACCTCTTTGTTAAGCTATGTAATTAAAAAATACACATCACTTAAAAAGGAATCTACGGACAAACCATACTTTCTAAAAACAATCAATGAATTTACTTTTTACGCAATTGATAAGCAAGATGAGCATTTACAAGAGACTTTGCTTGAATTTTACTATAGTGAATTCTCTTCGATTCGAAAAAATCACGATAAGTCCAAACCATTGATTTATCCAGCAGATTTATATTCAATGGTACATAAACTGAATGTACAGTTAGCAAATAGCAGTAACCTAAAACTACCTGCAATAGAACATAGAACTGTTAGTGGTTGGTGGTTACTTGGAGAAGATTTTGAAGAAATACCGATTTCCGAAGAGACATATAATTGGCTTTGGAGAAATCTGTATGTTATTTGCGAGAATGAGAAGTTTATAAAAATGTATTGGTCAAACGCTCATCAGTATCTAGATTTTAGATTACAACCAATTATAGAAGACTACGATTTTGAATCTGGAGAGGTCAAAAATAAAATAGAAGTCCAAAACCGATTACAACAGAGAAGAACGTTTCTTGAATTTCATTACGCTTTAGGAGGTCTTTTATTATATAGAAACCAGTACAAAACCTTAAAATACATATTAAATTATTCTCAATCATTACCACCAAAGTTTGTTCTTCTGCCGGAAACAATGACAGAAATTTTTGAGTGGTTTGAAGAATTTAGAAATGAGTTTAAAAATCGTCAGACACCGATTGACATCAAATTTTATTTTCCCGAACTGGATAATTTAGGTAATAGAAGACAAGTTAATTATTGGATCTGTAGTTATTTAACAGTTTTATTTTTGCGTCAGTGGACCCTACATAAATATTATACTTTCCAAGATTTTACAGCACTTCCAAATTTACCCAATAATGTCGTTGAATTAAACAACTGGTTGGCAACTGTATCATTCTTTGAAAATTGCCTTAATGATGTATTATCAAATAAAGAGCTAATTAATGTTTTAGGTTATACAGAAGTCGTTGCAGAAAAGTCAGATGAAATCAAGAATTACTCAAAAACCTTAAAAGACAAAATAAAAGATAAGATTGGTCAAGAAAAATTAAATGCACCGTTATCTCAGGATAAAATTGAAAATTTCGAAAATAAATCAAACGATATTATTTCAAAAGCATTCGAAAGCTATAATGATATTTTCATTGAACTAGATGATAAAGAAAAAGATGATGAGTTAAAATTAACCGTCACTGGTGGGCAGACTTTAATGTCAAAATCTGCATTTACAGATAATGACATTCCTCATTTAAACTACGATTCAATTTTTGCAAGTCAAGTAGCACAAAATAGTATAAAGCGATTTATTCCAAATTCATTTTTAGTTTCAAGAACTAGACGATATTTACTAAATAAGGATAATTTCCTTGAAGGTTTAAATAAATTAATTGGAGAAAATCCTGATGTTGTTATTGTTGCTGTAAACGCAGGTTATCGTTTAAAAGAAATTTTGAAAGAATATGATGCAAGAACAAAATACATTCCATCAACTGAATATCGAATACAAGATATAATTTATGTGCTAAATAAAACGGATTTACCTAGTATCGAACACAGAGATATACTAGAACAGGAAAAAGCGGATAGTCAACTAAAATTACTTAATGAAGATTTAAATATATATGCTTCAGTAATAGATGTAAGTAATCCAGAGAATAATAAAGTAAAAGAAAAATGGGATAGTAAAGAGTTTAAAGATAATTCGGAAATACAAGTTCAAATCACAATCGCCTTTTTAGCAGTAATTTATTGGAGAAAGGAAAGGGATATTGTACAAATTGGACTTTCCTCTGAATTTAAAGAGCAAGGAATTGAAAGCACCCTTGATGAAATTAAACCATTAAAGAAAACTTCTAAAAAAGATAAAAAGAAGTAAAGCCAGTGGCTAATCGTGTAGACGGCCGTGAGCTTTAAGCCCACGGTGCGCCTCACACACCACGTAGCGTACGGGTCTCGTACTACGCGGTTCATTGAATCTCTGGTTGAAGTTTGAGGTAATAATCCAGCATGCTTTTATAACCTTTCTTTCTCAGTTGTGATACGGTAATGGTAGTTCTGAGAACAGGACTTTGCAGTCTGGCTTACTTCAGTGCATGCCTCACGACAAACCACCTTGCGACTTGCTAATACTTCGGGACACGACTTCCGCACACAAGGGACTTTCACCCTATGGAATAATTTGGCATCTTAGATACCATATGCCCATGCTGGGCACACACACCGTATAAAATGCATAGTTTCCTAACGTGAGCTACGACATCTTATGCGGACCGTTAGTTGCAATTGCCGCATATTTCAAATGAACCTTAATATGAATCAATACTTCTATATATCCTTTCTTTTAATATTGTCTTTCTCATGCTCGCCTAAGAAGCATACAGAAGCACCAAATATTACTTACTTAGAACAAGAAACTCCTGACAGCATTCCTCAAGTCTTTGGAAAAGATGTTGTATCGGTCAAAGGTAGGTTCGATATGGGTTTCACAATTTCTCCGGATGGCAAAAGCATGGCTTTTGGAGTTGCTGATGAATCAAACCCTGAAAAGACCTGTATTTACCTGATGAACTACAACAATGAGAAATGGACATCACCAAAAAAATCATTTCTCCCCGATAACATAAACACGTTTTTCCCGATGTTCTCGCCATCCGGAAAGGAACTCTATTTTGTCAAATCTGTTGATAAATCACCTACCGATTTATGGGTTGCAGAGTATGTTGACAAAAATGCCGTTAACCCTCAACCTTTGGATTCCATAATCAACTCCTCAGAAAGAGAGGCTGGGCACGGCAAATCAAAAAGTGGATCTTTCTATTTTACATCGAACCGAGATGATCAGTACCAATGTTGCGGTGATATTTATTATACTCAACTTGAATCTGGTGTCTACTCCAAAGTTCAAAAATCAGATATTTTAAGTTCACCGGCCGATGAAGAAAGTTTGTTTTTGTCTCCTGACGAAAACTATATCATTGTTCAAGCATGGAAATACGATTCTAAATCTAAACACGACTTATTTATCAGTTACCGCACCAAGAAAGGTGCATGGACGGTTCCTAAAAGATTGAGCTTACTAATAAACGGTGAAGAAATTGAGCAACGACCATTCGTTTCACCAGACAATAAGTTTCTTTTCTTTAGCAGAACAAGCGTAACCCAAGAAAATGAACAGGCATTTTATGATTCTGATATTTACTGGGTAAGCACTAAATCAGTGTTTTCTCCGTACGCCTACAACCCCCAAATAGATGCTTCAATTAGATATGACGAAGAATTTGAACTGCATTTTCCTAAAGATATCTTTAAAGATGTAGATGACGAGAAGTTGTCATTTCAACTAACCCTGGAAAATGATTCAGCAATTCCAGAATGGATGGAATTTGATAATGGAAAGCTCATTTTAAATGGGAAATGGAACACTAAGGAACCCCTTATGCTTAAATTGACGGCAACAGACACTTCAGAAAACACAGGAGAATACATCTTTGAACTTAAAGCAAAAAGCAACTAATCGTGCAGACGGCCGTGAGCTGTAAGCCCACGATGCGCCTCACACACCACGTAGCGTACGGGTCTCGCACTACGCGGTTCATTGAATCTCGGGTTGAAGTTTCAGGTAATAATCCAGCATACTTTTATAACCTTTCTTTCTTAGTCGTGATACGGTAATGGTAGTACTGAAAACAGGACTTTGCAGTCTGTCTTACTTTAGTACATGCCTCACGGCAAACCACCTTGCGACTTGCTAATGCTTCGGGACACGACTCCCGCGCATAAGGGACTTTCACCCTCTGGAATAATTTGGTATCTTAGATACCATATGCCCATGCTGGGCACACACAATCGCTAGCACGAATGCGCCCAACTGACTCTTTGCTAGCTTGGAGTCTCTACCTTAGGTGGTACTAAAAAAGAGAGTTCGTCAATGATTAGATTTGAAAATGGCAAATTGATTTTCCATTCAGATAGAGGGGTGCAGTATGCCTCTAATAAGATCCGGCACCTTTTGTCGCGTAATAGCTATGAGCAGAAGAGGTAAGTATTGGAATAATGCAGTAGCTGAAGGTTTCTTTAAATCAATCTAATACGAATGGTTAAACAGGTTAAAGTTCTGCAATTATTTACATGCTTGATATAGTATAGACAATATATTGTCTGGTACAATCATCAGAGGCCACATTCTGCACTAGGCTATATGACACCACTAGAAAAAGCATTAAAATTAATTTATAACAAAACAGCTTGATATTTTTTGTTCCATATTTTGTAGCTAGTCCAATAGAGTTATGAGTAGTAAGTTGTCCTTCGCAAAGTTCAGCGAGAAACACGCACGTCACGCTGTGCCTGTATAAGCAAACCCGGCTCGAAACTCCAGCGGACTTTGATTGGTTTTTTGTTTGAATAGTTTGCTAAAGGATTGCGAGTGCTCAAATCCAAGTTCATAAGCGATTTCTGAAACGGTTAAGTCGGTGGTTGAAAGTCGTTCTTTGGCTTTCTCGATGAGTTTGAGATGTATGTATTGTTGCACATTCAGCCCAATAAGCGAACGCAATAAATCGCCTAAATATCCGGGTGTTAAATGCATTTGGTTTGCCAAATATTGAACAGTGGGAATGCCATTATTTAAAGTGTTTTCAGAACTGAAAGAGTGATCCAAGATTGATTCTAGTTTATCCAAAACATCGTGGTGTACTACTTTTCGAGTAATGAATTGTCTTTTATAAAAACGATTGGCATAGTTGAGCAAAAGCTCCAATTGGGCAATCAGAACACCTTGACTAAACTCATCCACACGGTTATTTAGTTCGGTATCGATAATGCGAAAAACCGATAACAAGACTTCTTTTTCATTATCAGAAACGTGCAAAGCTTCATTTACCGAATACGAGAAAAAACCAAAATCTTTGACGTTTTTTGCTAAAGGATAACCTAGAAATAAATCAGGATGCACAAATAAAATATACCCATAAATATCGCCTTCGTATTCAATCTCGCCCACCAGCTGATTGGGAGCCGTGAAAAGTAAAGTTCCTTCATCAAAATCATAATAATCTTGTCCGTATTTTAAACGCCCAATACTATTCTTCGAGAACGCTATTTTATAAAAATCGATGACATCATATCTGGGAATATTGCTGAGGTTGAACGGATTATTTTCATCGAAACGTATGAGGCTGATCAATGGATGTTTCGGTTTGGGTAAGTTATATACCTTGTGAATCTCTGTGATAGAACGATATCTGGAAATATTTTCGTTTCGCTTTTTCATTATCATTTTTCAAGTAAAACAGAGTCTATACCATAAGACAGACTCTGTTTGGTTAAAAATTCTACCAAGGAAGCGTTAATTGCGGACCTGCAAAATTTTCTGGAGCCGTAAAACTTCCCGTTGGCAAGTCTTCTGATAAGGCAACTCGTATCGGCTCTCGTGATCCAAACTCCAATGTATCGGTACCTTGAAAATTATTCAAATCTGTCGCAGTAAACCCTGGACTTACCAAGTGAACTTTTATGTTATCTTTCTCTAGTTCGATGGAAAGGGAAAGCATAAGGCCATTCAACGCGGTTTTAGAAACCGAATACACGGCATCGAAACCAAATCGAAACGGATTTTCTGGGTTAGCATTTAAAGTTAATGAACTTAAACCACTTGTTACCGTTACAATTCTTGCTTTTTCTGCTTTTCTCAATAGCGGTAGAAAAGCCTGTGTAACTGCCAACGTACTAAAAACATTGGTATGCCAGACCGTTTTCAATTCTTCAATAGAAGCAACGGAAGGCATTTGATCGGCAAAAATTTGCTCTAATGAGCGCCCGTTGAGCCCAGTGTTGGAAATAGCAGCGTTATTGACCAATAAATCCAAAGAACCTGCTTCTTGATTGATGGTTGCTACGGCTGCTGCTACGGATTCAGTATTTGTAATATCCAATTGAATGGCTTTTGTATTTCCTCCGATTTCCGCTGCTGCTTTTGTTCCATTTGCTACAGTTCTAGATCCTAGATAAACCCTATATCCATTCTCTGATAAAGCTTTGGCTATTTGATACCCAATCCCTTTGTTGGCACCTGTTACGAGTGCTGTTTTTTCAATTTTGTTTGACATCTTTCTTTTATTTGATGATACAAAGGTCTTGCTTCTATGTATCTTGTCTGTAGCCAAAACAAGGGTTGCTGTAGTGAAATTGCGTTTTTAATAATTCCGAAGATTCAAAAATTATGATCGCATTAACAGGTGCATACGTAATTTTTGCCATATTTTTCGCCATTGTATTCAGAACCAGCCCAGTTGATACAAAAAAACAAAACATCTCCTCATGCAGGACATTGCAGCATACTAAAAACGACAAATAATAATCCGTATACCTCCATTTCTAAAGCAAATGCTAGTATTTGCTTTGGATTTGACAAGTTGAATATTAAGCTTGATGTAATAATAAATAACTAGGGCTAACAAAATTCAAGCGCACAATTGGACTTCACCATACGAAACCTTTAATACTAGTGGATAATCTTTCGCTTTTTTGTTTCTGGTGTCAAGCCCAAGGACTACAGTAGCCATATTGTATTATTAGTAAAAAATCATTGCTAACTTTTGCTAATGCCTGTACTTAAAAAGACTTATTTTAAATGCTTAACAGGAATTAACAATATTATTTACATTCAATTACAATACTTTTACAATTAAATAAATACAATATTTACTTAATTATAAATTAATTAGGATTGAAATATTAGCATCTGATGTGCTTACTACTTCCAAATATTCCTTTCTAAGGATAAATGCCTCACTAAATATTCGAAAAAATTAATTTGATCCACTATGTAAGCCATGTCTTGCGCACTGGTAATGGGCTTACTGATATGACTTTCAAACAAATCTTTTCCCCAGTCGATAGCCAAATACAACTTCCCTTCCATCAAGCTGAAATAAACATCAGATTTAGCCAAGGCATTTAAACTCATCAACTTTTCCATTAGGCTGGTCGACAACACATAATGAGCCTCTAACTCCCCTGAAGTATATACTGCATAGGTCTCGTTAAAGTGAGGATCATCCATTTCAATAAATTTTTTACCATGATAAAAATCGGTTTTCAATAAGCCCTTTCTAACTTTTGAAGCCGGTAATATGTGTAAGTTCCCATTATGCCTTCTATTAAAATCCGCCTTCATTATCAACCCTCCAAAAAACATGATGTAATTATGAGACCCCTCCTCCTCCTCTTCATCAAGAACTTCTGTGTTCCCTCCAGATAACAATAAAAGTGGCCATAAAACCAGCTTCAACAAAAACCCCATTATATCCTCCAAAAGGGACATAAAGAAGCTTCCTACAGTTTCTTTATCTACGTAAAATTGACCTTCACAAAATTCTACAGCTACACCCTCTATCTCCCCCTTTACATGATCTTCTCCTCGATACAAGTCTAGCTTTTCTTTAAAAACATTAGATTTTGTAACTTCTTCCTCTGGAATTTTATCATCAGGGTTATAATCATAACTCTCATTTATTTGATGCATCAGCCACCCTACAATTTCCTCTTTAAAGTACTTTCGATAAGAATTAGCAGGATCATACGCTTCTAACAATAAAAATGCCCCACCTGAGACTACAGCTACCACAATTACTGGCCAAAGAACAGCAAACAGAAACGGAAAAGCTACCATTATATAGCAGCTCAGAAACGAAAGAATAAAAACAAATTTAAAAAGAGCGATAAATTTTTTGAATATTTTATGAATCGTGTATTTACGACTTCGCGCCTTTTCTACTCTACCTACCCTTTCCTCTAGTTCTTGTTTTAAATTAGATATTTCCATGCTTACTTAACTATGACGAGAATAAATTACCTACACTTACATTTTGTCTTTCTATCGGATCTATTTCAAAAAAGGTCTCTGGGCTAAAGCCAAACATAGAGGCGATAATAGAAGAAGGAAAGGTCTCCGTACTATTGTTATATTCACGAACACTATTATTATATACTCTACGCGCTGCAGAAATCTGTTCTTCTAGGTCATTCAGCGAAAGCTGTAAGTGACGAACATTTTGATCTGATTTAATTTCAGGATAGGCCTCCATAGATATTTTCAACTGGCTCGTGAGCTGACTTAACTTATTTTCAACCTGTGCTCTTTGATCTGATTTTGCAGGCAAGCCATTCAATTGTTCTCTAATTAATGTTATTTCAGCAAACAGATTTTTCTCATGATGCATAAAATTCTTCACTGCCGCTACCAGATTAGGAATTAGATCATAACGCTTTTTAAGCATTACATCAACGGTGCTAAAAGATGATTTAACCCTATTTCTTCTCCGTACCAGATTATTATAACTGGTGATAAGTAATAGAAGAATCACCAGAATTGCTATAGATAAAAACAACAACATAGACTTATGTATTAAGAATAAATAAAACAATTTAATAATATAATTACATATCAATTAAATTATTAATTTACATATTCATTCCCTAATAAATCTATATAATAATCCTTCCCATCCATTTTCATGCTAATAATACCCTCATCTGTAAAACCATCATTATCCATATTGTTATATTTAACAGGGATAACAGGGTTACCAAATTCATCTACTACGCCTATTAAATATCTATCTGCAGCGCCAGTATCTTCGATAAACAAACCCTTAGTTTCGGAGTTCTCAAATGAGGCTATATAATTATTAGTAACGTAAAGAACATTACCATCATAGTCCAATAAAAAACGTTTATGCTCTTTCCAGCTTATAAAAACACCTTTGTTATGCGTGAACATATCATCGTAAATTGGTTCAACAACAATATTGCCACTTACATCAACCACTCCAACTTTCATTGCATGCTTCAAATCATCTTGTGGCATTTGAATAGATGCATAACCATAGTGAAACCTAGAAATATTTGGGTATTTCATCGGCAAAAGAACTTTATCGTTTATAAAATCTAACAGTCCCGACAAGTAACTATAACTACCATTCTCTTTATAAATTATTACAACAGCTGGGTCGTCCAAGACAGCAAGATCATACTTACTCAGGTCGTAGATAACCTCATTCTTATTATTGATAATAAATTCACTATCCTCAAGTTCAACATAAGCTATTCCGTCCATAAATTGTGAAGTACCATCATACTGAAATGGAATAACTATATCACCCTTCACATTGACAAAACCATATTTACCTTCATGGGTTTTAACACCTGTCAGCTCATCATCACCGTAATAAAAAATCTTTTTGTTTTCTACTGGATAAATGATTTCACCTGAAGCATCTATAATACCCCAATCTCTTCCTATACGCACTTGACATAACCCTAATTTTTGTAAAGGATAAAGCTCATTATACATACAATCTACTAGTAAGCTTACCTTCTCTTTCCATAATACCCCAAAAGCCACCTATGGCTTTCACTGGGGTCACTTTGACTCCATCTCTAAAAGGTATTATAGTAGCATATTCATATTCAGCAAGTAGCTCCCTTTTTTTATTCATTAATGCCACCGAAACCAAACCATTATTTTCTAAAGCTACTCCGGCAAGATCATCATTAAAGGCTGTTACATAATCCCACTGAAGAGCTAACACTATGTTTTTATCTTTATCTCAGTAGCCAAATTTATCACCCACAAGGTATGGGATGAGTATATCGTCAGCCAGTTTAAAGTTTTTAACTAAAGGAGAGTTGGATTTGAAGGTCTCCGTTTTGCTGGTATTTCCTGCTGCCATATCTTTTTTGATGCCTTTTGACAAGATGCATGAAAGGTGATAAATAATAATAAATAGCATTAACACTCCACGGACTTATTGAAAATTAAACATCTTAAAATTGAGTAGCTCATATAACGCCCAATTCATATCGATAAAACATACGATCAGATGGTTCACTCACCTTAAACAAACACTCATTGACTTATCAATAGACTGAAGCATTTTACAGCGGTAAATACTTCAAAAATCAAGGGTAAATTTTACATCAAGGTATATCTCAAACTATTCACTCAATAGAAAAAATATTGCTCAGTTCATTTCTTCCAAGCATGCATTTTAGTTTCATCAAACATGAGGCAAACGGCCATTATGCCTAGAATAGGAATTATAATTATATCTTTATTGTCAAATACAGTTTTACTAAAAATCTACAATCTACATGAAAAAACTACTTTTTGCTGTTATGCTACTTTTCGCATCGACCTCTCTCTTTGCACAAGATGGCAAAAATGAAAAAATGGATAAGTTTATCAACGACCTTATGGAAAAAATGACCCTTCGTGAAAAGATTGGTCAGCTTAACTTACCTAGTGAAGGAGATATTATCACAGGCTTAGGCGCAAACAGCCATATAGCCGATAGAATAAAGAAAGGTGAAGTTGGGGGAATGTTCAACATTAAAGGTGGAGATAAAATTAAAGACATCCAGAAAATTGCCCTGACGGAAAGTCGTATGAAGATCCCTTTATTATTCGGCATGGACGTTATCCATGGCTATGAGACTATTTTCCCTATTCCTCTTGGCCTAGCCTGTAGCTGGGATATGGCAGCTATTGAAAAATCTGCACAAGTAGCAGCATCAGAGGCCAGTGCTGATGGTATCAACTGGACCTTCAGCCCTATGGTAGATATTTCAAGAGACCCGAGATGGGGCCGTATTTCTGAAGGTAGTGGTGAAGACCCATATTTGGGAGGAGAAGTGGCTAAGGCCATGATTTACGGGTATCAGGGAAAAGAAAATCTATATTCAGAAAAAACCAACATTCTAGCTTGTGTTAAACATTTCGCACTATATGGTGCTGCAGAAGCTGGCAGAGATTATAATACAGTAGACATGAGTAAAGTAGGAATGTATAATTACTACCTAAACCCATACAAAGCTGCTGTAGAAGCTGGCGTGGGTAGTGTAATGGCTTCTTTCAACACAGTGAATGGAGTACCTTCTCATGCTAATAAGTGGCTACTAACTGACGTGCTTAGAGACCAGTGGAATTTCGAAGGCTTTGTTGTTGCTGATTATGGTGGTGTTGGAGAAATAGTTAATCACGGATTAGGAGACTATAAGCACGCATCTGAATTAGCGATGAATGCTGGCTTAGACATGGACATGGTTAGTGAAGGCTTTTTAAACAATTTAGAAACACTGATTAAAGAAGGTACTGTTTCTGAAGATCAGGTAAACAAAGCCTGTAGAAGAATATTAGAGGCTAAATATAAGCTTGGTTTATTTGATGACCCTTATAAGTTCTGTGACGCTAAAAGAGCTAAGAAAGAAATCTTTAGCAAAGAAAACAGGGCCATTGCCAGAGAAATTGCAAGCAAAAGCTTTGTGCTTTTAAAAAATGAAGGAGACATTCTCCCATTAAATAAAGACCAAAAACAAACTATTGCCGTAGTTGGCCCATTAGCTAACACCAAATCAAATATGGTGGGTACATGGAGTGTGGCTGCCAAATTGGATAAGCCGGCCTCTTTAGTTGAAGGTTTACAATCTATCGTAGGAAAAGACACACAAATAGTGTATGCTAAAGGGTCTAATTTAACTAGAGATGAGAAATTAGAAAAAGATGCTACCATGTTTGGCCGAGAACTAGGTCGTGATAACCGAAGCGAAGAAGAGCTAAGAAATGAAGCTTTAGAAATAGCAAAAAATGCAGATGTAATAGTTGCAGCTATTGGCGAGTCTTCAGAAATGAGCGGTGAATCTAGCAGCAAAACCAGCATAGGCATACCTGCTGTACAGCAAAAATTATTAGCAGAACTATTAAAAACAGGTAAACCGGTGGTATTAGTATTGTTCACTGGTCGTCCACTTACGTTAACTTGGGAAAAGGAAAATGTACCTGCTATTTTAAATGTTTGGTTTGGAGGAAGTGAAGCGGCCTATGCCATAGGTGATGTGCTTTTTGGTGATGTAAACCCTAGCGGAAAATTGGTAGCGACCTTCCCCAGAAGTGTAGGTCAAATTCCATTGTATTACAACCATCTTTTAACGGGTCGCCCTGCCTCTGATAATGGTTTTGAAAAATTCAGAAGCAACTATTTGGATGAGAAAAACGCACCTCTTTATCCATTCGGGTACGGTTTAAGCTATACAACATTTACCTATGGAGACTTGAAACTAAGCAGCAATGAAATCAATGCTAATGGTAGTATTAAAGCCTCAATTACTGTTACCAATTCAGGAAAAGTAGATGGAGAAGAAATAGTACAGCTGTATATCAGAGACCTTGTAGCCAGTATATCTAGGCCGCTCAAAGAGCTTAAAGGATTCAAAAAGGTATTGATAAAAGCAGGAGAAACCAAAACTATTGAGTTCACCATTACAGAAGAAATGTTAAAATACTATAACCCTGATTTAGAGTTTGTATCTGATGCAGGAGAATTCGAAATCATGATTGGAACCAATAGTGATGACGTTAAAACACAAAAGCTTACATTAAAGAAATAATACTAAAGGCCTTGATCTCAAGGCCTTTTTTCTACGTTCTCTCTTTTGTAATCCACTTCCCTACCTCAGGCGCTTTATAATGCTCCATTTTATCAAGTAAATCTTTTATATCATCACTCATCAGCAACATCTTTTGATTCATTTCTTTCAGAAAACCATCGTCTACCATCTTTTGAATAAAAGAACTTAAAGCATTATAAAAACCATCAATATTAAATAATGCCATTGGCTTTTTATGCAAGCCCAACTGCCCCCATGTTAGCATCTCAAAAAGCTCCTCCATAGTTCCAAAACCACCTGGCATAGCTATTACCCCCTCACACAAATCACTCATCTTAATTTTACGCTCATGCATACTTTCCACTGTAATCAACTCAGTTAGACCTTCATGTGCAATTTCTTTAGTTTTTAAAAATTCAGGGATTACGCCTATCACTTTTCCTGCTTTACTCAACGCACCATCTGCTACAGCCCCCATAAGCCCCACTTTGGCTCCTCCATATATTAAATCTATTCCATTTTCTGCCAAGGCTTGCCCCAATGCGAAGGCCTGTGATCTATAAACGTCAGATTCTCCTAAACTGGATCCGCAAAATACTGAAACACTTTTCATATTTATTAATTTATATCCTTTACAATACTATTGCTTTAATATTAAAAATGACACCCTCATTTAAAAGGTTAACAATATTATCATTTGATTTTCAATAATGTAAATTCTAAAAACCTCAATTAATACAACGTTCACCTTCATTACTCCATTGAGAATACTTTCGTATAAGATGTTCTTTGCTTTAATTTTCAAATTACATTTCAATGTCAATTACAATAAAGCATATAATTTTATCTTTTGTAGAAATACTAGTGGAGTATAGTGGGTTTTCACACGAAGTAGAAGTAGTGCAAAGTTTAATCCGCTCAAACCAAAAGCCCAAGCATTACTGCCGATGTCACCCTGAAATATAACCAAACGGAAACCCAACAGGTATCATTATGAATTAGCCACTTTATAAAGTAGTTTTGATTTTTTAACTGATACTTACATGCTGAAAATAAAAAATGTTCTTTTTGACCTAGACGGTACTATTATAGAATCAAAAGAGGGAATTTTTAATTCAATACTATATGCCCTAGACAAAATGGGTATAGTGGATAACGACACCTCCTCATTCAGCTCCTTCATTGGCCCTCCTTTAATTGATTCTTTCCAGAATAGATATGATCTAGACACCGAAAAAGCCAATGAGGCAGTCACCTTTTACAGAGAATATTATACGGAAAAGGGCATTTTTCAAAACACCTTATACCCTGGCGTAGAGCAATTAATCAAAACGCTTCATAAATTAGGATACCGATTGTTTTTGGCCACATCAAAACCTACTATTTATGCCAAAGCAATTATTCAGCATTTTAACCTCGACAGCTATTTTACAGACATGGTGGGTAGCAACCTCGATAACACACGAAAAGACAAGACTGAAATTATCGAATATGTGATAACCAACAATAATTTACATGCCCATGAATGTATTATGATTGGTGACACCAAGTTTGATATGATAGGAGGAAAAAACATGAAAATGGTGACAATAGGAGTAACTTATGGACATGGTGCCCTCGAAGATCTAAAAAAGTATAATGCTGATTACATTGTTAATGATACTAGCGAAATAACCTCAATCATCAATAGCATAAAATAAATAAGAAAGGCCACCTAAAAGTGGCCTTTAACAGCATCGGATTAGTCAGGTTCTACCTTAAAAAACAAATTAATTGATAACAATCGTGCAAAACACGCCAAACACTAATTTAAATTTTAACCTGACTACGCACTAAAAGTGATGTAACTTACTCTTATACTGTTTTTTTGAGTGTTTTTAATTGATATAGAATTGAAATTGATTCAAGGTATAAAAACCTTTTTTCAACCCGTAATATTTTGTGGTTCCTCTATTATATTTCAGAAGTGTCACAAATTTCCCTTCTATACTATAAATTTTTCCTTCTCCCGAATTCGTAGATTTAATATGTAGTGCATCTCCATCACCATAGATGTTTACACCCGTTAATAGGCTATCATTATAATTAATTTGAACATCACCAACAGAGCTATTTTTACCTTCTTTATAAAAGTCCATCATGTAATTTTTAAATCAAAATGAATAATGTGACACTAAATAAATGCTTTTAATAAGAGCTACCCAATAAGCAATGCTAGTATCGTTTTATAGATTTATTTAGCGTAGAGCTGTCTAAAATACAAAAATATTTCATTTCACTCTATAAGATTATCTCATAATTCAATCGTTTGATATTCTCAAAATTCTATAATGATGTAAAAAAAGACAATAAATTAAAAGTATTTCAAACACTTAATAGCATTTAAATAGACTGCAGCAATGAAGTTGGGAATTATTAGCCCAGAAAGCCATGCAAGAAAAATTAAACTTTTACACTAAATGAGAATTATACTTCAATAATTCCTTTTTCCATAGCATAGCGCACCAACTCAGCAGAGGTATTCACTTGTAGTTTATGCATGATATTGCGCCTATGCGTACGAACGGTGTTTTCGCTTATATAAAGTTGATCTGCAATAGCTTTACTATTTAGACCTTTTGCAAGGCAAGAGATTATTTCTTTTTCTCTATGAGACAAAATATCATTATCAGTTTTAGTTTTTGCTCCACGCATGTAGTCAAAAACCTGATTACTGATTTTATCATGGAAATAATTTTCTCTCCTAAACACACAAGTAATGGCTCTTTTTAGCTCCTCTTTAGATGCTGCTTTTATAATATAACCCTGTGCGCCTTTTTCCAATGCACCTTTAATTTGTTTCATAGATTGATGCATGGTTAGCATCAATATAGGCACATTTATACCTTTTCGTTTTAACAAGTCCATAGTTGACAACCCATCCAGAATAGGCATATCCACATCCATCAGTATCACATCTATAGACAGGGCTTCAATTATGGCAGGAGCCTCATTTCCATTAACCGTATGCGCCACTACCTGCATGCCGTCATTAGGCTGAAACATGGACTTAACACCCTCTGCAAACAGATGATGGTCATCTATCATTAAAACTTTAATCATATATTAACTAACTATATGTACCGGCAAATCTATAATTACAGTAGTACCTCTTCCTATGTAAGTATCCAACTCAAAACTACCGTTTAAACGAGCAATTAAATCCCTCATTGAAGAAAGCCCCATTCCATTATTTCGTTTAGAGATTTTTTTTACGTCAAAACCTACTCCATTATCACTTACCATAATATTAACCAAGCCATCATCACCATAACAAGTAAGCATAATAGACATTTGAGAAGCCTTGGCATATTTCAGAATATTACTTACCAGTTCCTGAATTAGTCTATATATAACAATTTCGTGCTCAAAGCTAATTTTGCAATCATTTAAAGCAGAGGTAAACTCAACCTGCAACTTATTATTCATGGCAAGATGGTCGGTGAGCTCAGCTAGAGCCACTTCTAAACCAAAATCTTCAGATACTCCCATATTTAACGAATGAGATAAGTTTCTAACATCATTATAAGCCTGATCTACCATGCCTTCAAGCTTTTCTATATTGTTAAAACTTCCTGATGCTACGTTACTCACATTGACCTTAATAGTGGCTAATAAATTACCCAAATGATTATGAAGTTCACCAGCAATCCTCCGCCTTTCATTCTCTCTCCCTACAATCATTGACTCCAAGGTATTCTTTTCGTGTTTTTGGAGTAAAGCCTGCACCTGCTTATTATGATTTTCGCGCTCCACCTCAGCAGTAAGCCTATGATTTTTTAATCTCTGCCTATTCAAGAGAAATAAAACAATGAAAAGAACCATTAAAATAATAGCGATACCTATATATATCTTTTGCAAGTATTTATCCTTTTCTAATAGGCTAATTTCCTTTTCTCGTAAACCTACTTCATAGGCAGTCCGTAAATCCGCAATCTCCCTAGTAGTTTCAGCATTTTGAATACTATCTTTATAGGACAAATATTGTTTATAATAGTTTAAGGCCTTTTCATAATCACCCAGTTTATTTTCATACAGCTTACTCAATACAAGCGCTGCATCCCTCACCTGCTCCTTCAAACCTGCCGAGTCTGCTATAGACAGCCCCGTCTCAGTATGATGTATTGCCTTGTCTACATCATTAATTTCTAAATAAATGCTTCCTAGCTGATTATGAAAATCAGAAATCCCAAATTGGTCGCCATATGGCATCAACTTTTCGATAGCATCATTTAATTCAGCAATAGCTTGCTCCCTAAGTCCCTGTTTCCAATGCACTAACGCCTTATTACCTATACAATAAGCAATACCAACCTTCTTTTGTAACTTTTCAAAAAGCCGCTCTGACCTTGCATAATAAATTAGTGCCGAATCATATTTATCCATCAAATAATAGGTATACCCGTTATTTAATAAATTAATAGCTAACGGATGCTGCTTTCCATGCTTATCAAAAATTGTAATAGCCTTATTACCAAATAATAAGGAATTTTTCAAATCATTATTACTAGAATACGTATTAGCAATTTCAGAATAAGCTTCTGCTAAAATCAGAGGTCTATTATATTTAAGGCTAATATCAACCGCTTTAAATAAGTTAGTAAGTGAATTTTTCAAATCACCTAACATTCTATAAGCTAGTCCCTTTTTTATTTGAACCTTTATTACATTTGCCTCATCAAGAGATGCTTTGTTTGCCAAATATTCATCGCTATATTTTATTATATCGGAAGGCGTAGGAGAATATTCAATTAATAAAAAAAGCAATTCATAACTTATAGAATCAGCAAGTTCATCCTTGTTATACAAAATATTTTTAAGACTATCAGCTTTGGTTACATCTTGAGAGAATACATTACAGCTAAACAAAATACCAACTAGGACAAGTAATTTTTTTTTACTCATTAAATTAATTGGAATCAATTCTTAGTTTGGGATCTATCTTAATTTTATATCTTTTCAATTCATTCATTTCGGGATGTTGTAACTCAAAGTAAAATACAATATCCTCTTTAATCGTCAACCTTTCTTCAGCCTTACATTGAAAAGAAACATCCGTTATTGATTCCACTTTCAAAACACCCTCTCTTTTGCATTTAAAAGGCTTGCCCTCATGACAGCAAAAATTAATGGAGGAAATAGCATACAACTCGCCCGGTATTACGCAAAAATTAATAACATCACCTATAGTAAATTTCAGTAAGTAATCTTTAACGGCTGTCCCCAGCACCATAGCCCCTTGATTGTAGAGTACAGAGTATTCGGTCACTGTTAAAAAATCATCCGTTTCGGGCAAAGATTTAATTTTAGAAAGCACCTTTTCAGTGTCAATCTGAATAAAAATGTTATGTTGCATGATAATGTCAGGTTGGTTATGGTTATGATTAAGCCTTCTATTATTGTGGAAAGAATGCCGTTTCAAAGCTTAATTTAAGGAGTATATATAAATAAATGAAGTGATAATTACTGTAAATTCAATAAGCCTACTGCTCATTCCATCATCCAACATCATTAAAAACATAAAATCAACTCACCATACTCTGACTAAAACAAAAAAGATTCCATTTGTTAACAGAATCTTTTCATAAAATCTTAATACTTCAATCATTCATTAGAGTCAATACGCAATTTTGGATCTATTATAATGGGGTAAGTATCAGAATTCAAATATTTTATTTTGGCATTAAATTTTAAGTCGGCATCATCAATAGCACCATCAGCAAGACAACTAAAAGAAGCTGCCGCATTTTCTGTCATTTTTAATTTTGAAATTCCTGAACTCAACGTATATGGTAGCCCGTTACTGTTAGCCGTATAGTCAAAAGTAACCACTGTGTCACTAGCTAAGTCAGCTGGCAATACCGTAAAATTCACTTCATCATACAGCGCTAAATTTATGAGGTGATTTTTAATTGCTATTCCTTCTACCATAGTATTCTGATCAAACAGGACTGTATACTGTAAAATAACATCAGGATCTGGCTCCTTACCTCCAGCTGCTGATTCTTCCAAATAACTTTTTAACCCACTGGTATCCAATTGTAAATAAATATTCAATTCTGCCATAACTATAGAAATTAGATTTATTAAATAAATTTTAATGACTTGTACATCATAATTTTATACATTAATTCAAATTATAAAATTTTTTTAATATAATTTATAATTACAAGGATTAGAAATACTGCAAATGCAGTATTCATCATAATCACCAAAATGCTGTAATAAACTTCCACATAATGTTATGATATTTATGATATCATTTATCTGAAACCAAAACCAACATTTTATGGACATTCAGGCTAACCAGTGGCAAAGTGCTATTTCAAAACAGCAAAGTCAGCTTTTGGGAAAAGGGCTGGATATCTATAATAATACGGTAAAAGATGCAGCCATTACCACCAACCCTTTCAGCGCCAGCAAACCAAGCTGTGGAGGCACGCGTGTCAAATATTGTATAAGAAAAATAATTACCAAGAAAGAGCTTAAATCATTTACCTCTACCCACCTAGACTTAAACAAAAGACTCTTAATAAACACCAATAAAATACCTAACAGTGTTCTAAACGCAATAAAAATAAACACCAGCAGCACCACTCTGCTGCTAAAACTTACGGTATTAAACCCAGTTTCCATTTTAAGCACTTATCCCGAGCTTAATTCAACGGCCTGCGATACTATAAGAAGAAACTTTGAGCCAACATACGGCCAGAAGTTTATTAATGGAGTAGTAACAGGTGGAGACATTCTAGTGATTTTGCATAAGAAATGGAGCAATGAGGCATGTTGCGATGAGTTTGATTCTTCATTTAGCATGAAGTATCTAAAGGGCGGATATACGAGAGATGTACTAACTGCAATTCAAGTTTTATGCAAAAGTTATGGATTCACGCCATTTGCGTTTACACGTGGCGGAAATGACATAACCTTAAATTTTCATAATGCTGAAGTTCTATTTACTCAACTATCAACCTTTATTGATGATGTGAGCATACGAAACAAAGGTATAATATTAGGCTATCAGTATGAAAGCTATACTAGCTGTGATAACCTACAAAGCCGCGAAATAAAATCGTTGGCCAATCTCAACTTCAAAGCGAATACTTACTTAAAAAATAAAGCCGCATATATCAAGTATCATTCGCAATATGTAAAGCACGTTCAAGAAAAAAATAAGCTAAAAAAACATATTGATGATCCAAGAATAGCACTAATTCTAAAAAGGATTGAAATGCGAATTCATAAATCAAAAAGGGCTTTTATTAACTATACCGAATCACCAAATAAAAGCCAGAGTTATGAGGCATTATTCAGTGATAATGAAAACAGATTAAATGTACTAATAAGTGAGGCCTTCTCTTTATTAGCAAGTAAAAAAGCAGGGAAGAGCTTCCCGGATATGAATTCAATAAATCATCAGATTTATTAAAGATAAATATAGTTTGGTTTTTATGTATTTTGAGAATGATGATTCACGAAGAAAAGTCAGCCTTCTGGGGGGAAGGTTGGCCGCTCTTTGTGAAAAAACCGAAGTGCAGCCCAACCCGCACTTCAGGTTTTCAAAAATGAATTTAACAAAGTTTACGAAAAACGGTTTTCACCATCCTCTTAGCCCAAATGTATACCTCGTATATTAAAACCAGATTAGAAAGGGATTAAGTACAAGTTAAAATACATCTGTCACCCTCATTAATTGCCCCTTTTATAGATGGCAATAGCTTCTGCCAAAATATCATTAATCAAACCCACAGGTAAGTCTTCATGTGGGTTCACACTCAGCACCTTCATTTTGGCTCGTTTACCCTGTTCTAGCACGTCATATTGAAGTTTGCCTCCGTCCACAAAAAGTATATAAGGACACTGAGTTTTACGGTCTACCCACAAATAAAAAAGTGGTTTATTCTCAATACAGAAGCAAGGCATTCCATATTTTCTCGTTTCTTTTAAGGCAGCAAAGCTCTTTAATATCAATTGACGCAAACTCAATAAACAACTTTTATTGGGTTCATCTTTATCCAAGTAAAATTTTAAGAGATCTTCCATAACAGCATTAAGTGCGGGTACAAATGAGCTTAATTTTCATTTAATAGCTAATACCGAACAAGTCAAGGTTAGTAAATATAAAAGCTCTAACCATTATTTTTCTTATGAATAACCGATTGCCTAAATGATAAAGGTGAACTATTTGTCTTTCTTTTAAAAATTTTATGAAATGACTGAGGGTGCTCAAACCCTAACTGGTAAGCCACCTCTGCCACCGACATATGAGTAGTAGAAAGTAAGGTCTTAGCCTTTTCGATCATCTTATTTTGAATATATTGCTGAGTATTTAAGCCCGTTAAAGTACGCAACATATCACTCAGATACTGCACAGAAACGCCTAGCTTATCGGCTATAGACACAACTGATGGTAGGCCTTTTTGCAGTGCTACATTAGCATTAAAATAGTTGGTAAGATACTGATCTAATTGATGAATTAATTTATGATGTGCTGACTTTCTTGTCAAAAATTGTCTGTTGTAAAATCGATTACTATGATTAAAAAGAAGCTCTAGTTGAGATACCAATACATCATTACTAAATTGATCTATATTATTCTTCAATTCCTCATCAATGGCCAAAAAGAGGGATTCTAATATCATTTTTTCCTTTTCTGAAACAAAAAGTGCTTCAGAAACAGCATAGGAAAAAAAACCAAATTTATGGATTGCATTTCCTAAAGGGTAAGCTTCTATTAAATCAGGATGTACATACAGAGAATAACCCTCATAATTAATCTTGTCAGCAGTAATGGTCACCACTTGATTAGGAGCCAAAAAGGCTAATCCTCCCTCTTTAAAATCATAATATCCTAACCCATAGTTTACGTGGCCGGAAAAAACCTTCTTAAATGATACCTTATAAAAATTAAGTGTGTATTGACTTCCTGCCTCTGCCAGTTCAATTTCATTAGCATCATGATCAATAAGCGCTATAAGTGGATGCAAAGGTTTAGGCTGATTAAGGTGAGCCATTAACTCAGAAATATTATCAAATGAATAAACCTTTGCTTTACCTTCCATAGAATAAATATTATCAATTTTGAACTGCTGGCCTTACTACCAAGTCACCGACCTCTACATCTTTAGGCTGTGCTAAAGCAAAAGCAACAGTTTCAGCAATAGCTTCAGGCTTAATGGCTATCTTATCCATCATTTCCTGTATTTCCTTATTACCTCCCACATTTACCAATTCGGTATTTACAAAACCAGGAGAAACACCTGTAATCCTGATTTTTCCATCAGACTCTTGCCTAAAAGCTTCGCCTAAAGTTCTTACAGCATTTTTTGTAGCAGCGTATACTCCTTGGGTAGGCACTATTTTTATACCTGAAGTAGATATCACATTAACAATATGCCCTGCCCCCTGTTTTTTAAAGACTGCAATGGAAGCAGCCATCCCATACAATACTCCTTTTAAATTAACATCAATCATTGCCTCCCACCCCTCTACATCCAACTCATCTATACGAGATATATTGGCCACGCCTGCATTATTGACTATAGCATCTAATCGACCATATTTCTTTACTGCTAAGTCTACAAGGTCATTTAAATCACTCCGTTTTGTAACATCCATTATTAAAAAAGAAGCTTCGCCTCCTTCTTTAGACAATTGGTCAACTAATGCTATAAGCCTTTCTTCCCTTCTAGCCCCAAGTACTACTTTTGCCCTGCACTGAACTAACGTTATGGCTATAGCTTTACCAATTCCACTACTTGCCCCCGTTATTACAACAACCTTATCTTTTAAATTGTATCCCATTATTCCTTTTTTTGAATACAAAGTTGCGTACCTATTAACCAGAAAAAGTAGCTAGATTGTAAAGAATAGTATCCAAATTGAAAGTAATAAAAAAAGCTCAGTAATATTTACCGAGCTTATTATCTATTAAAAATTTCGAATTTAAAGATTAAATAAGTAGCCGCAACCGATGGCAATCGTTGACATTTTAGTGGTCATATTATCTCCAGACAAAAATGAAGGTTGATAAACATTGTTTGTAGTCTGTGTGTATTTAAGATTAACAAACATACTATTCCAGTCAAAAGCCAAATTGACTACATAATTGGATACAAATTGCTCAGCATAATCAAATTGCTCAACTTCATAACTTTCTTCTACATCCACTATATAACCATTTCCAGAACCTTTTTCAAAGCCATTATATCTTATGTTAGACTCAGTATTAATAGAAGGAGCTAATCCTGCGCTTAATCGTACCTGCAACCTATAATCATCAAGTTCTCTATTAAAAAGTTTTGAAAAATTGACAGCTAACAATAAAGGAATTTCGAGATAATTCAACCTGTGATTTTTAAAATAATAAGCCTTTTCATCTCCATTACCACCAACGTAAAATACACTACTATTCTCCATTCTATAAGATCCACCTCTCAAGCTGTAATTTACTTCTGGTTCAAATGAAATAACCTCATTAATCTGGTAACGTAATTTCACCCCAATCAATGGACTTATTCTTACAAATTCGTCATACCTATCATCAGTCCCAAATGGTCCAACTCTACTATTAAACCAAGAAGTATTAAAAGCTAACTGAGGAGCTATATGAAATGGAGAATGATCATTCTGAGCATAAGACACAATACTTGAAAAGAAGCAAGTAAAAATAAAAACTAATAACTTAAAGGATTTCACAACTTAATTACTTTATTGATAATAAAAGTAAAGAAAATCACAAAAACCAAAAAACACAAATATCTACTAAAAAATCACATACTACTTCCATCTGCTTCTATCTTCTATCATTCCATTAAATCTATTAGCAAAGGTTATATCCACTAGCTTATCAGCATTTGCTCTAGCATTTCTTGAGTTAGGATCGTATGTACCGTTAATGATGGCTATAGCCTGTGCAATACAAGCTTCATCAGGGTCTGCAAAATCATGAGTAGGATCATCAGCAGTGGTTACATCTGGAGTAAATCCTGAATAATATTGACCTTCTCCATTTGAATTGATAGTTTCAAAATTAGGAATATACATAGTATACTTATCAATGTTAATCCCAAAAAAACCTACCGGCTTACCATATGAAGTAGAGCCAATAAGTGTAACATTCATATAAGGTTGTAAAGTATTTATGACTAATTCACTAGAAGAAGCAGTTTCTCCAGTGATAATAAAATACACATTTTCCACGGTTTGCAGCGGACCAGTTTTTTCGAATTTTGTCAAATTCTTAGCATCGGAATAATCAATATCAAAATAAGTAGCATTTCGCCCTCCTACCTTTACTGGATCACCATTGCTGTCGGTATAAATTTGATTTTTCAGAATAGTAGCATTGCCAGTTCGCATTTGTTCATTAAAGTGCTCAGTGTACATTACACTTCCTGTAAGCCTTTCGGGAATGATATTATTGATTAAAAAATCTGCAGTAGCCACATAGCCCCCTCCATTATACCTCAAATCTACTATCAAATCTTTCACCTGAGATGCTGCAAATTTGGAAAAAGCTGAGGTTAAAACCTCTTTAGAATTATCTAAAGATGAAAACATATCGTAGGCCAGATACCCTACCTTGTTGTCTCCAGCCTCTATTACAGCATCTTTAAATACCGGATTAACATCGTAAGTGGTTTGAGTGAGGTTAACTGTCACCTCTGACTTATCAGCCTTTTCAACTTTCATAGATAATGAATTGTCTTGAAAAGTATTGTTTACATAGTCGATATCAGACTCAGTAGTTTGTATAGTTCTTCCATTAATTTCCAGTAATTTATCACCTCTTTGTAGACCTGCTTTATAGGCTGGGGATCCAGTAGTTACGTATTTAACTCTAATATCATTGATAGCTATTGCAGCTAATGATACACCAAACCCTTCATCTTGGCCATCTAAATAATTAACAGCCACAGCACCTAACTGTGATGAAGCACTTAAATTATCCTCTATAAATGAGTATTTGGGATAGTTAGCATCAGCCAGATATTCATAAGAAGTTCCTGTTGCAGGGTTAAGCGCATATTTACTTATACCATAAATTTCATCAGCCAGATAATCAATCTCATCTTCTGAGGTTATGTATTTGCGAGGTGCAAAATCATCGTACTCAGGTAAATCTTCATTCCAAAAATAAATTTCCTTTGCATATAAAAATATTGAATCTGTAGTCAATTCTGCTCGAGAAGCCCCATTAGTTCTATCAATAGTTGTTGAAGAATCATCATCCTTACAAGAAAAAGCAAGGCCAGAAATAATAAGACCAAAAAGTATTTTAACTGCCGTGATTTTGAATTTGAAATTACTCATGAATATGAAATTTAGATAGACTAAGATACTCGTCTAATAATAATTAGACGAAAAAAATTCAATGTATTGCAATATTCTTTCAATGATTGAGTAAATAGAACTTGCCAAAAATTAAAAAGGCTGTTCTACTAAGTAAAACAGCCTTTTTCAATATTTCGAATTTACTTATTTTTTACGAGCACTAAGACGTCCATTTATGTCATAATCATCTTTTACAAATGTAAGCTCACCTTTATAATGTCCTTCAACTTTATCACCATTTTCATCCGTAAGAGTGAAAGTAAGCGTATAAGTGTCTTTATTCTTTTCTACTATCAATTTACCATCAACTATATCCAACTCCTTTTCCTGCTCCTCATCTTGATCATCATTTAATACAAGGAAATAAGAGGAAGCAATAAAAGTATTCACAGAAAATGGAGTGGTTAAATCCATCCTATATTCACCTGGCTCTACCCCAGTAGAATTACTACTAAATAACTCAAAGTAAATTCCTTGATAAGCACCATTATAATCTTCCTCAAAGTTATCTTCAAGAACATCATTATCTAAATCAAATAACGTAAGTTCATACTTAGACCCTTCATATTTCTCTTGAGTATTGGTCTTATTATATTCTCCATAATAAAACAGAAATCCAGATTTGATAGTAAAATCAATATCTTTTCCAGTTACATAATTATTGGGAGATGAATCATCATCATCTGAGCAAGATACTAATGCAAAAGTCAAAAACGCAACCACAAAAACACTCTTAATAAAATTCATTTTATTAGTTCAATATTTAAATTAATTATAATTACGATTGCAAATAATAAAATATAATATAAATAAACAACGAAGAAAATACATTTATATACAAACAAGGCCATTCAAAATTGAATGGCCTCTTTACAGTGCACCTTTAAGCATATTTTGAAGTTGAGTAGGTGCCTCATTTAATCATTAGTCAAACTGTTCATAGGAGTATCTAACTCAAACAAATTGTTAACCTTTTCTACTGTAATATTATCTTCAATTCTATATTTACTTATAAGTCTTACATCTTTTGAAGAAGCACCAACTTTCACCAAGTAAGTACCCTTTTCTGCAACCCAAGCGCTTTCGGCATCAATAAAAGAAGCCATATCTTTTAAAGAAAGTTGAAATGACAACACCTGAGACTCACCTGGCCGCAATAATTTTGTTTTAGCAAAGGCTCTTAATTCCTCTTCTGGCTTATCTACCATAGCTGCAGGCGCTGATATATATAATTGAACTACTTCCTTACCCGCCACTTTACCTGTATTGGTAACTGATACGGACACTTCAAGCTGCTCATTTACCACTTCACTACTCAATTGGAGTTTTTCATATTTAAAATCAGTATATGAATTCCCATAGCCAAACTCATAAGAAGGGTTAACCTTAAAAGTATTGAAATACCTATACCCAACATATATACCTTCCTTATAGAACACTTCCTCAGGATTTTCAATAGGTTTTCCTAACCAATTCGATGATGATGGATGGTGATTGTAATCTACAGGGAAAGTCATGGTTAATTTTCCTGAAGGGTTAACATCACCTGCCAATACATCAGCCACTGCGTTTCCCCCCTCTTGCCCTGGCTGCCAAGCCAACAAAATAGCATCTACTTTATCTTTCCAACTTGCAGTTTCTATAACACCTCCTATATTCAAAATCACCACTACTTTTTTACCTTTATCATGAAACTTGCTCGACACCATATTAATCATCTTTATCTCATCTGTACCAAGGTAAAAGTCGCTATCTAATAGACGATCAAACTGCTCTCCTGAATTTCTTCCTAATGTAATAATAGCCAGCTCATTGTTTTGAGCACTTTTCTCAACCATAGCTTCATCAAGAGACATTTCTTCTACATGTTGATTATTAGCCAATAGACCACCCTCCGATTCCCTTCTCTTTTGCTCTGCTAAAAGTGCCTCCTTTACAAAAGGTTGATATACTTTTTTTAAGTTCTGATCAATCTTGTAACCAGCATTTTGCAATCCATCAGTAAGGGAAATGGTATACAGCTCATTTACATCACCACTACCAGTACCTCCTGAGATAAACTCATATGAGAAATTACCAAATAAAGCTACCTTTGATTCTTTATTACTTAGCGGCAATGTATTCTTATCATTCTTTAAGAGCACCATGCCTTCAGCTGCAGCTTGCCTTGTTACCAAAGCATGGGCTTTCAGGTCAGGCTTATTATCAAATTTATATTTTTTAAAAGAAGGAGAATTGACCACCATGGTTAAAATCCTTTTTAAGCTTGCATTAACAGCCTCCTCTGATATTTCTCCATTTTTTATAGCATTTATTAATTTGGTTCTTTGAGCCTCCAAACCCGGCATCAATAAATCGTTACCAGCTTCAATCTGCGCCACCACATCGCTAACAGCATCAGGGTTTACGATAGCTTCAAAACCAGCATAGCCGCCAAACCAGTCTGTCATAACAAACCCTTCATACCCCCATTCATCTCGTAAAACAGTGGTTAATAAATCTTTATTTGAAGAAGCGTAAACACCATTAATTTTATTATATGCTGACATTACCGTCCATGGTTTAGAGTTTTTTATAGTAAACTCAAATCCACGTAGGTATAATTCTCTCAATGCTCGCTCACTGATGTGCTCATTTATGGTCAAGCGATTAGTTTCTTGATTATTGGCTGCAAAATGTTTGATTGAAGTCCCTACTCCATTAGATTGTACACCATTGACATAGGCCGCTGCTATTAATCCAGAAACCAGTGGATCTTCGGAGTAATATTCAAAGTTTCTACCATTTAGAGGGTTTCTATGAATATTTAATGCCGGAGCCAATAAAACATCAACTCCATAAGCCTTCACTTCTTCTCCCATTGCTTTCCCTACATTTTCCACCAATTTCACATCCCAAGATGAAGCTAAGGCCGAACCAACAGGAAAAGCAGTGGCATAGTATGTTTGATCATCCCCCTCTCTTATAGGCTGAATACGCAAACCTGCTGGTCCATCAGCAACTACTGTTTCGGGGATACCCAAACGAGGAATTGCTCGCGTACCTCCGGCAGCACCTTCTACCCGAACATCCGGCTTACCTTCCAATGGCACTAAGCCTGCATACCCCGGCATACCAGGACCTATAAGTATATCAGCCTTCTCCTCAGGAGTCATTGCCTTGATCACCTTCTCTATAGAAGACTTGCCCAACTTCGGTGTTTTTTGCGCCATAATATTACTGTAGCTTATTAACCCTACAGTCAAATAAATCCACTTTATATGATTCAACCTCATACTTTAATCCTTAACTTAATTAAGCCGCACGAGCTTAACGTCTACCAAATTACTCTATTTTATCATTGCTTCAAAATGAAACAATAAAAATTTGCAATCGATTTAAATAACTTAGATCATATATACTCTCCTGTTTTACTTTCATCTCTTCCTCAATCCAATATATTTGCGAGATGAACACTGAGCTTTTCCACAAGTTAATAGAGACATCAGACCAAAATAAAGAGAAATACCTTGCACATATTAGTATAGACTGTACTGTATTTGGCTTTCATAACGACACGCTAAAAATATTGCTAGTGAGGTTAAAAAAATCAAAAGAGTGGGCGCTTCCTGGCGGCTATTTATATAAAGATGAGGACTTGAATAGTTCTGCTCAACGGATATTAGAGGAACGCACATCAGCCAAAGATATATTTCTTAACCACTTTAATGTTTATGGAAAGCTCAATAGATCTGAAGGTTTCTTCAAAGATTATCCAGACGATTTGTGGAATAAGCAGAGGTTTATTTCCATTGGCTATTACGCCCTCATAGACTTCGAAACTGTAGAACCAAAACCTGGTGAGTTTTCACAAGAGGCGGCATGGAAAAACCTTAATGAACTTCCACCACTAATGATGGATCATGCGCAAATGTTAAAAGATGCTTTGATACAGTTACAGCGTGACTTAAATTATAAGCCTGTGGGTTTAAACCTCCTTCCCGAGAAATTCACCATGCCGGAACTGCAGAAACTTTATGAAACTATACTCGACAAGAAATTAAATAGAGGTAATTTCTATAGAAAAATGATGCGCTATGGCATATTAAATAAGCTGGATGAAACCCGAAGAGGAGGAGCACATAAAGCTCCAGACTTATACAGCTTCAATGTAGAAGTTTATAAAAGGGCGTTAGAAAACGGTTTTCAAGAAAGTTGGTAACTTAACTGTTTACTAAGGTAATTTTCGGCTTTGCCATTTTCACTTTTGATTTATTCACTGACTTACCATTAGCATTATTTGAGGATTTCTTCTTTTTATTAAGCCAGATTAACAATCCTGTTATAGGTAAACTCGCACATATTAAACTCAGCAAAAAAGCTAATAACTTACCTGCAAAGCCTAAAATCGCACCAATGTGTATATCGTAATTCATCATAGATAGCTGATCCGCAAATGAAGCCTCATTGAAACGGTCTCCTTGCATACGAAGTGGCTTAAGGGTATACCGGTCATAAAAATATGAATTATGATCATAAAAAGAACCATTATCCTGATAGGCAATGATTTCAATAGCATCATCATCGTCTTTTAAGATAGGAGTCATATACATACCTTGAACATCAGGCTCGTGCTCTAATGTCAGATACCAGGCCTTATCTAAAGCTGCTATAGAATCTATCTCCACTAGTTCAGCCATATTTACATCAGAGTGCGGATGATGATGTCCTGGTTTCTCTTGCCCCCCAGAAGTAAGATAGTACAAACCATCTTCCACCCAGTGAAAACTCCATACTAACCCCGTAAGTGCTATCACAAAAGCAAGTAACAAACTATAAAAGCCTAATACATTATGCAGATCATAGTTTACTCGCCTAAAGCTGCCATTCCATTTAATGCTAAAACTTTTCTTCTTATTTGCTTTATTCCATTTCTTTGGCCACCACATAATAAGACCTGAAATAAGTAGAAATACAAAAATAAGAGTACACACACCTACTATTGGCCTGCCGATATTATAAGGCAACCACAATGCTCTGTGCCCATTTATAACAAATCGAAAAAAATCAAATTGATCTCCACCTAATGTTTGTTCCTTTCTTATGAATTCACCAGAATATGGATTGAGAAAGACAACAGAAAAGCTTCTTTTTCCATTTTCAAAATCACTGTAACCAACCGCTGCAGCACCTTCTTCATTACTGTATGTTAAGCCTGTAGGTTCTTTACCGGGCATATGCGCATTAGCCTCTTTTAACAAAGCGCTTGGTGGCACAAATGACTTATCTTGAATAGAAACGAACCTCCAAGGCTCTAAAGCATCTTTTATTTCTTGCTGAAAAGCATAAAAACAGCCTGTTATACTGACTATAAAAACTACAATACCAGAAACTAAACCAAGCCACAAGTGAAGCCAGTCATTAATTTTCCTAAATGTACTTTTAGATTTTTCTTTGTTGCTTTTCATTAAGAAGGAAGATAAAAAAAGCAGCTCGTCATTTGCATGAGAGCTGCCAATATTTTATTTGAATTATAGTCTAAAGAATCCAGCTACAAAAGAGGCTTCCACTTCAGCTCCTTTTACTGCGGTATTGTTTGTTACATTTACTTTATATACAAAGTTTGTATCTTCTTCAGGTACCACAAAATAAACATAACCATTGTTGTATAACGCTCCAGAAGCCAACTTCCTTCCTAAGCCAGTATGTTCCGGCACATCAGTAATGTAAGTTACCGTTTTATTATACAAGTCAACAACAGCAGACTTCAATGGTCCATCTGACCAGGTTACTTGTTCTGAATTTTTCTGAGCATTAATTTCAGAAAATGCTTTACCATTAGATAAATACTTTAAGTGAGCTGTGTTATACCCTCCTGTAGCAGCTTCAATATCAAAAAAGTAATCTTCATCGAATGTAGTTTCACCTTTATTGATTCTTAAAATTCCACCCTTTTTAGTGAACTGGCTAAAACCATTTGCTGGGTTTGAACTTGACAATACGTATATATCACCTTTCTCGTCTTTAGTTAAACCTGACTTGGTTCCAAAACCTCCAACTGGCCCAACTCTTGTGTCCGTAATTACTTTAACAAACTCTAGTTCAGGATATGAGAATATTGCCACTTCCGCTTGATCAGTATAATCAGTTTTATAGCTATCAGGATCAGAAATATAATAACTCAGGTAAACATAGTCACCACTTTGAACAAGACCTGAAAACGAAGGCCCCACTTTATCCGTAATCTTAGAAACGGGAATTTCTTTTGTACTAGTAACAGTAACAGAGGCTGGATCAATAACGCTGAACTTAATTACATCTACGTCACTAGACACCTCAACAGCCAAAAGATTGTTAGATTCAGTTTTAATTAACTCTTGAACACTATTATTGAAATTAATGTTTCCATTAGACTCTGTCAATTGTCCAGTAGTAGAGCTCTGGTCTATACGAACTAAGTCAGTAGCCCCTAAGCCACCCATACCGAAAATCTGCTTATCTATTTGATTAAAAGTATAATAGCCCGGCAACACTATACCTTGACCTTTTGCAGATATTACTCCTTCTTCAACTTGCTCTAACGGCACTTGATAATAAGTGAAGCTAGCATCAGAGCCTTGAACAGCCAATGACAACACATATGGATCTGGTCCTGAATAAGACTGAAAATCATCATCATCACCACAAGATGTAAAAAGTAAACCCACAACTGCAACCAAAAGTAACTTGGCTAATGATCTGCTTATTTTAAGTGACAACATATTAATCATAAATATATTTGGTTAAAAAAATCTAATTGTTTTAAAGTGTATATCTCAATTTTATATAAAATGCTCTGCCTGGCTTTTGCAAGTAGTACTTATCATACAATGCCGAATCAAACAGATTCTTACATTCACCTGTAATATTGTATTTTCCGTTTTTAAGGCTGTATGACACCTCAATATTATGACTCGTCTGCCTTGGAATAATAAAGTCATCGTTATTAGCCCCCAACTCTGTAAAAGTCAAATAAAACTCTTCTACAAAATTGAAATAGTAGTTAACCGATAAGTTAGTTTTATCAGCGAGTACGTTTTTAAAATCAGCACCTAAATTCAGATTACCAAAGAAGTAAGGCATATTAGGAACTTTAAAGCCCTTGTGATAATTTTTGACCATACCAGGCCCATTATATGACTCGTTATAAATTTTATCGGTCTTATCAACGATATTTTGATAAGTGACATTAATACCTGCATGGAGTTTATTTCTCCAGTTATAAGTAGCACTTCCCTCTACACCAAGAGTTCTCGCTTTACCCAAATTCTGATACTGCATGGTAGCCCCTCCACTATTCACCACGGCATATATAAGATCTTCCGTCCCTCTATACACACCATTCAACTCAACCATTAGACTATTTTTATCACTTAGTCTACCAGTATATAAAGCACCTACATTAATGTTGTCACTCTGCTCAGGTCCTAAATCAGGGTTGGACAAAACAAATGGTGGCACACCGAAAATCTCACCCGGAACTGGTAGTCGATAGGCATGTTCATAAGAAAATTTTAATTGTAAATCAGTATTTAAGAAGTAGTTTGAGGCCAGTCCGTACCCTACACTATTCGTTTTTTTAGAAACTTTCTCAACTCTTTGAGTTGGAAGTGCAAAATCAACCTCTTTTGAAGTTTCCGCATTTAAATGATAATATTTGACAAAGCCGGTAACATTAATTTTTTTACCAAAATTTCTTTTTAAGGACAGGCCTACATGTTGTTTGACCAGCGATTTATCATATAAATTTCCAGGATCATCTGGGTGCTCTTTATCAAATGCACTTCGGGTAAAATTACTGTATGCGTAATTTAACGCCACGGCACTATTCTCGCCAATAGCATACCCAGTATTTAGTTGTGTTGTAAATTCCTTATCTTTATAAGTAAGGTCTGTGGTACGTATTGCTTTAGAATTATTGTCAGTAGTATCAGAAACAATATCCCCTTTCCAATTATAAGCATACCCAAGGGTATCAACTTGGCTCTCTTCCGCTAAACTGTATGCCGCATTGAGGCTGACATCTAAACCATGTACAAATAAATCTTGCTTACTATATTTTAATGATGGAATGTAAGAATGCCCCTTCTTAACCAATTGCCCATATGGCACGGTCATAGTCACACCATTCTGAACTTGCTTATTATTTTCAGTATAAATCATTCCTAACAGAAGATTATCTGCAAACTTTCTGGCTACAAAGCCTCCTTCTACTTTTATGGTTCCTGACTTATACCTATCATGAAATCTCCTCACCTCATCATTATACAGTATATTACCATTAAGATCAGTAATAGGTACATCTACCTTATAGTCATTATCAGAGTAGTTATAAAATGTATTAGCACGAAATGTAAGGCCTGTCTCTTTATTTGTTGTTGCTGCATTAATAGAGGCCAAGTGCGTATTGAATGATCCATAGGTATAGGAAGCATCGAGAAAATTATTTTTTTTGTTGGTAATAATATTGACAGCTCCACCAAGTGCATCTGTTCCCAACCATACTGGCACTACTCCCTTGTAAACCTCAATTCTATCAATCATATTCACTGGGATATTATTAAGATTCAAAGAAGAACCAAAGTTATCCATAGGAATACCATCCATAAAAAATTTGACTTGATTGCCCGAAAAGCCATTTAAGGTGAAATTATAATTGGACCCTACCCCTCCTTCTTGCTGAATTCTTACCCCAGGCACTCGGTTCAATACTTCCTTAGCATCAGTAGCACTGTTGTACAAGTTTTTAACTGGCACAGCAGCCACTGCATATGGCAGTGCTTTCACTTCCGAAACCATGGATTTACCAACAATCTCTACCCCATTCATTTGAAGCGTTTCTTCCTCTAACTGCACCCCTACTTTCAAAATATTATCAGGTTCAACAGTCACCACCTTTTCTTGAGAATGGTAGCCTACGTAAGAAAAAACTAAAGTATAAACACCCGATGGTAGGTTCTTAATGAAAAATTGACCTTTAATGTCAGTTACAGTCCCCTTATTAGCACCTTTAACAATCACGTTTACGCCTACTAAGCTTTCTCCTGTTGTAGAATTAACTATACCTTCTACAGCAGATTTACCAGCATTTTGACTCCATAAACAAGTAGTGTTCGCAAACAAACAAACAAATAACACTACAGATTTAAGATACAGATTCACCCCTTTTTATTTAGATCAATTTTAAATTGATGCAAATCTATAAATTAGCGTTGAGACAAAGAAATTTATTTAGACTAATTACAAATAAATTTTCTGTTAATTATCTGTCTCACAATTAACTAGCCTAAATATTGTATCAGATAGAACATTTACACACAACGCAGATCTGAGTATCAAAAATCATATATATGTTCAATTGAAGCATTATTATCTTGTTTAACAAATCGAATAAATGGCAGGAGCTCTTTTACTGGAACCAAATATAATATCCGTGTTTGCTCGCTGTCAGTAACTACTTTAGAGTTGTAGAGCCACTCCTCATTTTTAAAGGACAGCAGATCTCCGCTCTTAGTAATTACAGATACAGCTATTTGATCGTTACCACTAATTTCGAGTATAGAAAGCTCATCAGAATTTAAATCCAACAAGGTTTTTGTAAATTCACCCCACCTTTTTATTGCCACAATTTTACGGCTGTCATCTTCTTCCATTACCCTTACTCTAGCATCAGCTATCTGAGATTCCGTATTTACTACCATAAAAATGTCATTCACAGGCTCCTCATAAGTAGCACTGGCTGCCCAATCTATCAATTGAGCATATGCAGCCTTAAAACTAAACTCCACAGTAAAGAATAACATTCGCTCCCACTTCCTCAGCCAATTGCTATTTTCTTGATTATTGGTAGTATATACCTTTTTAACCCATGGCAGAAATTCAAATTCATACCAGGCAGTATGATAAATAAAATCAGCATATGCACGCTGTGCTTGAACTATTACTTTCTCTTCGTCAGACATAGTACCATTATAAAACCAACTAAAAAGGCGGCCTATTGTATTCTCGTAGATAAGTTTGGCAGCATATTCCATGGTTACACTTACACCAATGACCTGAAGCATTGTGTTGTATTCATCATTATTAGCGTAAGCTTCAGATACTAAATGCTGAGATCTATCATACAAGGTCCAGTATTCATCTATTGAGGCATAAAATGGAAAATTAGATGGGTTTGCACCAGATTCTAGATAATCGGCATATTCATTGGGATTAAAAACCAAATACCATTCCGGAACTGTAAGCACAGTCTGACCTTCATCTCTGAAATACCCCTTTATATCTTTTCTTTTTTTAGCTAAATCCGTACTTATATATGGATTGTATTTATCCAAAAACTTATTGGTAAATCGGTGTAGTGAGTCAACACTATTCTTAATTTTAAAATATTCCTCCGCCTTTGGAAAAGCCTTATTAAATTGTGTAAGTGTAGCATGAGGCTGATATGGCAAATACCACTTACCTTTTTCACTTATAATAGCATCAGTCATTTCTACGGTCCATCGGGCCACATCATCTTTAGCCTCGTCATCTGTACCCTGTTTGTAATATATCACAAAAGCAAAAACATCTTCATCAGCCCATGACAAATACGATTCTTTATCGGCAAAGGCATGCCTTAAAGACACATTAATAACATTAACATTGTACTTTTCATAAACAGCTCTCATTTTAGGAATGAAAGACTCTATATTACCAACGGGTATAAAATACTCTTGAAGTACATATGTGGTCTTTTCTCTCGAGGCTGGCTCTAATTCTGCTACATCATAGCTGGCTTCTTTATTTCTCCAAACCACTTTTTCTTTACTATAATAGGCCGGATCTATCAAATTCCGCCTTACCCATTTACCAAAACTACCCCACGAAACCATATTGACTAATTGAGGTTCCAACCAATAGTTCACATCTTCCGGAGTCACTCTTGTAGTATCTGTAAGTTCTTTAGTACTCACTTTCCATACTACATTATTAATAGTTTCATAATTAGGAGGGTATAGATCTCCATTTTGAAATATTACTGTACTGTCGCTAAGGATTTCTTCATTAAAAAAGGCTCTATAATCTGCTACTTCTACAAGTTCCGTTTCTCGCTCTACTTTTGTATTATCCACTAATTGCAATGTAGCTTCTGCAATTACGCCTATACCTCCATAGCCACCTATAGCCGCCTTAAATAACTCTACATTTTGCTGTCTATTTGCGATTATTACCTTACCATCAGCCAAAATAAGCTTTATGCTTACTACCGATGAAATGATAGGGCCATGACCGATGTATCTACCATGACAGTTCACAGATATTGAACCACCCACAGTAAAATTGGCGTAAGTCTGCATTATCTTAATTGCAAGATTATGCTTATCTATAACTTTCTGTAAGTCCCGCCATACTATCCCAGCTTGCACGGTCACTTGTTTTTTAACGGTATCAAGCGACAATACTTTATTAAACTGCCTCATATCAAAATGTAGGCTATTCTCATAACCTATTTGACCACCCATACTAAATCGCCCGCCTCCAATAGAAATTTTTCCATCCGTGGATTTAATCGCCTGACTAATGTCTTCAACAGTATGCGGCTGAATAATCTGCCCCACCTGAATCGCGTTCAATTGCGTGATATCATTCACCCGCTTGTTATCAAGCACCTTAACATAATGGGGATCTCCCGACACCTTAACCAAAATAAAAACAGTAAATGCATAGGCTATAAAAGCATAAAATGGAATGGCATACCTTTTTTTATGATGTATAAATTTCACAAAACGCCCCAGCAGCTTAACTATAAATAAAAAAACAGCAACAATGGAAGCAAAAATAACTACTATGAAAATTTGAATTCTATACACTGAGATTGGCTTTAGATTTTGGTAAATAACATTAGTGCATTTTTAGTTGGATCTCCTTTTTGAAAGAGCGATCGCTTCTCAAACCTAAATCCTAATGAGGAGACAAATTCCTGAATAAACTGGAGGGAATAAAAGTTGCGAATCTCTTGCTGATTATAATCCCATGACTCATTAGTACCCATATTAAAAACATCATGCGCCAATGCCACTATAGTTTTTTGATCTTCTGAATTACAATCATGGTCTCTTAAAACCAACTTCCCTCCTGTACGCATTACATCTCTAATTGAAGAAATATAATCACACCTTAAGTCTAATGGGCAATGATGAAATCCTATATAAACTGTCACCAAATCAAGGCTTTCTAATGCTATATAATTACCATAATTTGTACAGTATTCATCTGTAGGAATATATTCAGCACCAATGGATATTTGCCCTCTGTCAATCATTTCTGTTACCGAATACCCGGGCTTTTTACCATCTGCATACCAACGTTTACCTTTAATTTTGACCTTTTCTTCAAGATAATCCAGGTACCGTCCTGATGAACCTATTTCTAGATAACCATCGAAAGAAGAGCCTTTCCCCAATAACTCTACCGTTTGCTTAGCCATTTCATCTTTCTGCTTAAGCAATGAAGGAAGCTTGTAAGTAAATATGGAAAGGAATGGGTCTATACCCCCCAGCTGCTGTTGTGCATTGGAGTATATTTGCTGATCAGAATTATGCTCCCGACTAGCTGTTGCTATGACATTGTGGAGCTTATCTTCAGGGTAAAGGTTAAATACATTTTTAAGAAACTTATAAAATCTCCGCTTCAGTTTATTATTAGAATAGATATAAAAAAAATTACCTCTACTCTCAGAGATTTTCTCTAATACTTTCATAGGGAAAGCCCCAACACTCAAGAAAGCCAGTCCTATACTACCCAAAAATCGTCCTCTCTTCATAGTTTAAAAAATTAATGTTCCCAAAATAAGAATTAATTACATAATTCTTAAATAATATATAAAAACATAATTTAAATAAATATTACTTTAACTTAAATAACTCAGCGAGAGCAATAGTGAAGCATCGACATATTAAAACCACACTTATTCTAAAACAATTCTTTCCATATTTTATTACTATACTAATACCTTTTCGCATAAGGTGAAATTGAGCTATAAGATCTGTAATAAGCAATGAGTTAACATTAATAGCTAAAATGTTAGTAACTAACCATACTACAATGAGGGTTCTCCAGCCTATTATGCTATTTAACTTAGTTAATTTATTTGCTGAGAGGCCGTTAATTTGAGAGGTCAGCTTTTCTGAGTAGGTCTTCAAAGGTGCTGATAACTTTTTTTACACGGCCTCTTATTTTAAACTTTAAAACAAGAAACTATGCACTTAGAAGACAAGTCATATCATCAAATAATGGATTATATGTTGGTGTTAGAGAAAGCCTCTATGGAATTAAGATCTAAGCTAACTTCCATTAGTTTGTTTACAGAAAACAATACAGATATACCTGTTGAGGAAAAAGAATGTATTTTAAATATAGCTGATATAATAAATAATAAAAGTGATGAATTAATTTTTGTTGAAGCCCAACTGAAATCTGTAATCAAAGAATTAAGTAATAGCAAAAACTCAACGCAGAGCAATTAAAACATTACTACCATTTAACGACTAAGACTAGTAACAATATTATAAAGCCAAAGGAGTAAACTCCTTTGGCTTTATAATATTAGCTTCTATTTATTTCTCGAGCAAATATTGCAACTACTTCTATTTTATCATCTACTCCTCTTACTGGGGTATAAGTGACCTTAACATCAGACGTAACACCTCCATCTGCCTTGCTCATTTCAGCCTCAATATACTCCCCCTTCAGAGCTTTGCTTATGATATCTTTGTGCTTATTAAATTCCGTGTCATCAGTATAAATTTCCCTCAATGGCATTCCTTTTCTAAGCACTAAATCTTTTGCTTCCCATGTTTTTTTATACTTTTCATTAAATATTGTTAGGTTTAAGTCTTTATCAACCATCACAATAGTATCTACACTAGCATCAATTAGGTCTTGCATATAATTTTCATTCTTCTGCACTTGATCTAGCACGCGAGCCATTTCCTCCTGTGTAGCTGACAGCTCTTCCATATTTTGCCTAAGCTCCTCTTCTTGAGCTAGCATTTCCTCCTTTTGTTGTTGGCTTAATAACAATGCCTTTTCAGATTCATTTTTAGCTTTCATAAGCTCTGTAAGGTCCTTTGCATAAACTACGCACGAATCAATTTCTCCAGCTTCATTTTTAATAGGCCTATAAATAGTGTTGTAGTACTTATCACTTCTTTCAATATAGTCTACTTCCTCTATTTGCTCCCCTTGAAAAACACGATCATAATATGCCTGATGCTTTTTATGCTCAGAGCCTTCAAAAATACCAAATACAGAATCTCCTATTTTAATATCTAGTTCAATACTATCCATCAAGTCTTGAAATGCCTTGTTAACTGTTTTTAGACAGTAAGACCTATCAATAACAAATATATTATCTGAGGAGCTGTCTAAAATTCCAGTAACATATTTTTCTTGCTGCTGAACAGCTGCCTGTTGTTTGACTTCATTAGTAATATCATAAGCCAATTGTACTACTTTAATAGGTTTGCCGGCAGCATTACATAGTGGAGAGTATATTCCTCTAATGTGAATATCATTACCTTTTTTGTCTTGACGTTTAAAGTAACCATTAATAGCTCTGCCTTCTTTTAACTGATCCCAAAACTCTCGGTAGGATTCGGACATTTTATCTTCTTTACTTACCAACTTGGCATGCCTCTCTCCCAACAACTCTGCCTTACCATAGCCCAATATTTCAAGGTAATTTTCATTAATATCAAGAATAACACCATCCAAATCAAACTCTATGCTGGCCATAGTTGCATTAATAGCTTCTATTTGCGATGTCATATCTCTACTTACACGGCTCATCTCCTCTTGAGTAGCCTGCAATTCTTCCATGTTCTGCCTCATTTCCTCCTCTTGAGCACGCATAGCCTCTGCTTGCAGCTGTGTTTCTTGGAGCAATTTATTGGTAGTTTCATTAGTAATGGTATTAGCCACGGTAGAAGCTATAACTTCAGAAAGCTTTTCAATAAATTCAATCTGATATTGCTCAAACCTTTTGAAAGAAGCCATTTCAAGTATACCATAGGTAAGTTCATTGACTTTTAAAGGAACTATCAGCACGCTATTGGGTAGCGACTCTCCTAAGCCCGAAGTTACCTTAACGTATTCTTCTGGCACATCGGTTAGGTAAATAGTTTGTCCCTCAATCCAGCATTGGCCGGCTAACCCTTGTCCCTTGCTAAGGCTACGCTCTACAAATTTTTTCCTGCCATACGCATACATAGCTTTCATTTCCATCAAACTGTCCTGCTCTGCATCACTAGCTATGAAAATGCATCCTTGATTCGCCTCCATATACTTAATTACATAAGTAATGATCTGATTAGAAAGCTCATTGATATTATTATTCAATCTTAATATCTCATTTATCTCTGCCAATCCAGTATTTACCCAGCTTCTTCTATCAGACTCTTTCTGGTTGAGTTCAAACTGCTCTTTTAAGGTTTTAAGAGCACCGGACAGTTCATCGTCATTAGATTCTACACTTTCAAGATTATCAAAATTACCATGACTAATAGCCTCTACATATTTACTGAGTTCATTTGAACGCTGAGCGTCCGAGTTTTTTACATTTTCTATATCTTTCGCCAAAGCATTTTTCTGCTTCAAAAAGCCTACTATCAGAAAACCTAACAATAAAATAATTAAGAAGCATGACACTAACATAACCATGCTCCACCTGTCATAGTCCTTTCGTGCCAAGGCTTTGTTATCCTTGATTTCACTTTCAACCTGATTGAGGATTTTTTGACTATCGGTATATAGAGCTAAAATTTCAGCAATTGCCTTTGAATCATTAAAATCACCGGAAGCTGCCATGTGCTCCACTAAGCCAGAAGCAGCTTTGCTGTTACGTAATAAATTAGCCCAATTATCATCTTTATTCCTTTGAAAAAATTCATCTTTATTCCTTTGAATATCTTCCAAAGAAGCTTTTACAGTATTAAAACTAGCAACAGCCTTTTCCTTTTGTTTGGCAGAACCGTCAGATTTCAAAGCCAATATTCCTGCTGTATTTAACTTCTCTGTTGTTTCTATAGCATTGAGGTAATATATAGCCTGCTGACCATAAGCTTCATATCGGTAATTAAAAACGATTAAACCAACTAACAGGGATAATGAAAAAATACCGAAAAAAATTAAAGCCAAATAAGTTTTATTCAGTGACATACGTTAGAGATTAAAAAATGTAATACAAAGCGTGCAATAAATGTACAAGACACAATTATATGTAATAATTAGCCTAAAACATGACTTTTCAATCTCCTCATTTTCCCATATATAGAAAAGTTTTTCCAAATGGAACAAAAAAGCAGTATGCCTCTACATACTGCTCACGACCCACACTTATAAAACGCTTTAATATTGAGAGGCAAACACCTCGACAAAGTCTTTTAATTTAACTGCACCATATTGCTGTGGTTTATTATTTTCATAATGTGATAAAAGCAAACCACTATGGAGGCTGGCTCCTAGTTGGATAAAATTATCCACGACAAAATTGGGCATACCATTTTTCAACATGGCAGCTTTAGCCTGTTCATCACTTATCCTTATCCACTTTAATTTGGGTTTACCTATTGCTTTTCCTAAGGCATGCGCCACCTGATTTGAAGTAGCCTCTTGGCTTACCACATATCTAATAGAACTTTTCGTTTGCTGCAACTCCTCTGCAGCTGCCTTAGCAATATCTTCTGGCGCCACTAATATCATTTTATCATCGCCTCCATAATTAGACATAATAGCATCTGCATGCTTAATCATATCACTAAACCCAAACAGATTGTTATAAAAAAAACCTGCTCTTAAATGAGTGATATCAACCCCTTGAATATTGTTAATGATATTTTCAGAATAATAAGACCCCAATATAAAACCCGTACCTTCACTTAAATGTGCTCCATAGCTGCTTAAGTGTACTAAGCGCCTAACCTCAGAATCTTTTAAAGCTGCACTATAAGCATTGGCTACCCTTTGGTAATAAGCCACAACATCAGCCTCAGCAAAATTGGGAGGAATCATTAAAAATACAGCATCAGCTTTTTTAAAAACACCTTTAAGAAAATCCGCATCATCTACCTTACCGATAGCAGCAGTAGCCCCCATGTTTTCTATGGCCACCTTTCTGTCCATATGACTACTCACCACCGTAACTGCATTGCCCGTCTTTACTAGCTGTTGTGTAAGTGGCAAACCAATATTTCCTAATGAACCTGTAACTACAATTTTCATAATCTATTAATTAAATGAATATTATAGTTCAAAATTCATGATTGAACAGCCATATTATGTAGCCCAATCTAAGGTGATTGTAGCCAAGTCTCACTACTTAAATGTATGGCGAAATGCCTGAGGAGAAAGGTTGGTTTTATTTTTAAATAATTTACTAAACGACTGACTATGCTCAAAGCCAAGGTCATAGGCAATCTGGCTTACAGTTAAAGAAGTGGTCGACAACTTCTGCTTCGCATATTCGATAAGCTTATCTTGTATGTGCTGCTGAGTACTTTTACCTGTCAAAGTCTTCAACAATCCACTTAAATAGTTAGGAGACATGTGAAGGCAATCGGCCACTAACTGCACGGAAGGAATTCCCTCAGTTAACTTAGCCCCATCAGAAAAATACTGTTCTAGCAGAGCTTCTAACCGATGTAACACCAGGTGATTATGCGGCTTTCTGGTTATAAACTGCCTGTGATAAAATCGATCAGCATATGACAATAATAAGCCAATATGATTAACAATAACTTTGGCGCCCAATTGATCTATTTTACCAATACACTCCTTATCAATATTACTTAAAATGCCTCTTACTATATCTTCTTCGGCTTCCGAAAGGTGAAGAGCCTCATTTACAGCGTAATCAAAAAAATCATATTGCTTAATCTCTTGTGCAAGCGAATAATTCCATAGAAAATCGGGATGCACCAATAGCAACCACCCTGAATGCTCCAAAATAGAATTACCTTCAGATTCTATTTTTAGCACTTGTCCTGGCGACATAAAAATTAGCATGCCTTCGTCAAAATCAAAGTCTTGTTGGCCGTACTTTATTTTACCATTAAAATTCTTCTTCAACGCAATGGAATAAAAACTCAAAACCACATTTACTACTCCACCCTCAGGCAATTTAGTCATATGTTCTAAATCAATGAGGCTTATCTGTGGATGCACCGGCTCGGCCAGCCCCATTAAACTATGGTATGCTTTTATTGAAGTTATTTTTTCTGGGGCGACCTTTTTCATATTACAAAACTAAATAATCAGCATGCAAAACGATTCTTTAGGCATATTTAGTTCTTTCCCCTCTATCAATACAAGAATAGTATTATCCCTAAAAAATAAAAGAGCAGCACCAATCGATACTGCTCCTTCTTATACAGTTATGGTTTACTTCAATATTACAAAAACATACCACCTGCCACTTCGATGCGCTGACCGTTAACCCAGCCCGACCTCTCGGAACAAAGAAACGCCACTACACCTCCAATATCTTCAGCCTTACCTGTTCGTCCTAAGGCCGTTACACTTTTCATATATTCCTGAAGATTTTTATCATTTCTTAAATGTCCGTTACCAAAATCTGTTTCAATAGCTCCTGGGGCTATTACGTTAACAGTAATTTGCCTAGCGCCTAACTCTAGCGCCATATACTTCGTCATCACCTCTACAGCTCCTTTAATAGATCCGTAAGCAGATGAGCCCGGCACGGAAACTCTGGTAAGCCCCGAAGATATGTTAATGATTCTTCCTCCATCATTAATAAAAGGAAGAGCTTTCTGTGTTAAAAAATAAACGCCTTTATAATGTACATTTAAAGCTTGATCAAACTGCTCTTCTGTGGTTTCTGCAAATGGAGAGTAAAGTGAAGTACCTCCATTATTGATAAGAAAGTCAAAATTGGAACTGCCTGTATTTTCCTTCAAGTGATCCGTTACCGTTTTAAAGAAGGCATCAAAAGACTTTAAGTCGCCAGTATTAAGCTGAACAGCAAATGCTTTTCTCCCCAATGCTTGGATTTCCTTCACTACGTCATCGGCTTTTTCTTTGCTGCTATTATAAGTGATAACAACATCTACGCCATCATTGGCTAAACTAAGTGCCATGTCTCTGCCTAAACCTCTGCTTCCTCCGGTTATAAGTGCTATTTTACTACTCATTGTCATCTTTGTTTTGTTTAATTATTTAATGCAAAGCTAGTGACAGCACCTATGCTCGGGTTTGCACGTATCAAACAGTAGTTTGCGCAAATCAAACAATAACTAAGACCTGAATGCCAATGGAGTTAAGAACGCGAATTTTTTAAAGAAATTAGAAAAATGAGCTACTTCCTCGAAGCCTAAACTATACGAAATTTCAGAAACACTCCAGTCAGTTTGCTTAAGTAGCACTTTAGCCTCTTGCAAAATTCTACCTTTAATTAACTCGGTAGTTGTTTTACCAGTACTATCCTTCAGTACCCGATTTAAATGATTAACATGCACTGCTAACCTTTCTGCGTATTCATTAGCTGTTCGTAACGCCAAGCGTTGAGATGTAGTTTCAATAGGAAATTGACGTTCTAATAATTCTATAAACAATGAAGTAATTCTAGACGAGGCTGTAGATTGGGCATGGAGCAAGCTAGCAGGTTGTAATTTCTGTCCATAATGAATCAATTCCATTACATAATTGCGAAGCAAATCATATTTAAATTCATAATCTGAACTGATTTCCTTCTGCATTTTATTGAAAATATAAGTCATTTCTTCCTCTTCCTGCTTGGTAATTTCAAAAACAGGATATCCTCCTGACTTAAAAATAGGAAGTTCATCAAGTACTATTCCGCTCTTATTTTTTAGCAAAAATTCATCTGTAAACACACAAAAAGAGCCCGACATATCATCTTCTGGCACCCAGCGATATGGAACCTTAGGAGTTGCAAATAATAGCGCACGTTCCTTTATCTCAACCACTTTATCTGCATATTCTGCCCTGCTTCTACCCCGTATTAGACTTATTTTATAGTATGATCTTCTATCATAAGGCATTCCAGATTTCTTCATCACCTCCCTTATGGTAGTAGCAATATCAAAAACATTAAAATGACCAATATCTTTAGTGATACCTGATGGCAAAAGCTTACTTAGTTCGCCCTCATGATCTTTGAAAGTGTCTCTATAAAAATCGTCTAACGTCCTACTTCTCATCACACCTCTATTTACATGGTTAATTTTGTAAAAATCAAAGGTACAAAGTTTTCATCCTCTTTCGTGTGGTAACGCTGAAAATAGTGGATGGCTATTATTTCTTTACTTGTTGCTCTTATTAAATATCATTCTTTTCTAGTCTTTTTCTCTGAAAGAGGCAAAGCATCAGCCATTCATGAAGTAGCTAAAGCTTGATTGACTTTAAAATAAATGACCAAATATCTGACATTTAGAACATTATCTCCGAAATCCTAACCTTATATAAGTTTCACCGCATCAGCAATTTTGTAAAAAACTAGATACGATGAAAAAATTATTAATGATGATTACAGCGGCAGTGTTTTTGTTTACTGCTTGTAATGATGACGATGACAACACTACAGTTAGCCCTAACCCCAATGCTCCTGAGTTAGAAATTAAAGAAATAGAAAGTGGGGTACACCAAATTTTGCTAGACTTTGTACATGCCTATGTTATAAAGGATGATAAAGATGGAATTATAGTTATAGATACGGGCATGCCTGGTACTACTGATAGTGATGGTAACATTCTACTTAAGGGCTTGATGCAAATGGGCATAGATCCAAAAGATGTAGATCATTTATTAATAACTCATGCACACCCCGACCATTTTGGTAATGCAGGAGTTTTGCAGGACATCAGCAATGCTGAAATATGGATGAGCGCCATTGATGCACCCATATTGGAAGATGAAGATGTAGACTACCGCACGGTATACCAAAAAGACGGATCAATTTATAAGAACTTAGCACCCTTTATGCAAGCTGATGTGCAGCACAAAACCAAAGATGGTGACATCATACCTTTGGCGGGAGGCATAACTGTGGTGGCCACGCCAGGTCATTGCTTAGGACACCAAAGCTATATTTTACAAAAAAAATAAATTATTATTTATAGGAGATGCTGTAACCAACCTGCACAGCAACATGGAGCTACCTCCTAATTTTGAAAATGTAGAAACCGAGGTCAACTCTGTACACAAATTATTAAACTACGACTTTGATAGAATTGCCTTTTGTCATGGAGTATATATGGGAACAGGTGCGTACAACCTTTTCTCTGACAGATGGAAAGATGTTACTTACGATGACGTAAAAGACGATTTTGGAACACCTAAAGGCGAGTAATATGGCTACTGAAAGAGATCCAAATGTAAAAAATCCTGAGGCGCCATTTACATTTATCAATGTATTTGAAATTGAAAATAAGGATGTTGATACATTTATAGAAAGCTGGAAAAACCGCTCAAAAGTCATGGACCAAATGCCAGGCCATATTTCAGCTAACTTGTATCAATCCATATTACCCAACAGCAAATTTCAGCTAATTAATGTTGCAAAATGGCAATCTTACAATGCGTGGATTGGAGCAGTGAATGATCCAATATATTCAGAACAATTAGATAATGATATTGCGGAAACACCTAGTTTAAAAATCAATCGTGGTTTTTATAGGCCTGTAGCCTCATACACACATCTATATGATTAACTAACATTTAAAAAGCTGCTCATATAGCAGCTTTTTAATTATCATTTCTGTACATTGAAAAACGTGTCAATACGTTATATAGTAATGAATATCAAAAATGTAGCATCAATTATTGTGCTGAGTATAATCGTCCTTAGCTGCTCACCAAGCTCTGATGAAATTTATTTCAACCAATTAATTGATTTAAACAAATATTATGAAGACTACTACGATGACTTAAATGATAAATACATGTTAGAAATAATGGGCACAGTTCAAGGCACAGGCTTAAGAAAACAAGATTTAATTGAGCTAGAAAAAGCCTACAATTTATATTTACAGAATGACAGCTCATTTTGCTCAACCACATCTATTAATAAGCTAAAAGCAACCACCCCAAAAAATTTAATTGATTCATTGAAAAACAATTGCAATGACAAAATTTTAATTAAATATATTAAATCACAGTGTTTACTGGAGTCACTTTATAAAGTCAGTTTTTGTTCCTTACATTTCACCAACCAAATACACCTATTTCGTTCTCTTTCCAGTCCTGATAAATACAAACTTGGCTTTATTGATAAGGTATTCTTTGAAACCTCCAACTCTGCTTTTTGTGACTCTCTCGATTTTTATAAATCAAGATTTAAGACAAAGTGGATAAACATTGATACCAAAAAAGTAAGCTATGAATAAAATACTATTAACATACCTTAGTTTAGCCCTAATTATTTCATGCAAAACGCAGAATTCAAAGGAAATCCTTGATGATTATCATCAAATATCCAAAATTCAAAAAGTACTAGCTCAGGACAGCATTACAAAACGTTTATTAAATTTAAAGGCAGAATACTTAAAAAGGGGCAACCCAAAATCTTTGGCTGAAAATTTAAAAAGGGCCACTCAACTCAGCCAAAACTACGACTCCATGAATAACTTAATCACAAATTCATTTAAAAAACAATATGATATAAATGGTGAGATTATTGATATTCAATTATCTAATGTAGATTCATTAAAATCACATCCTTGGTTGAAATCCGTCCATTGGTCCACTCATACAATTGAAAATAAACTCATTTTAGAGCTATTGTTGAGAAAGCGACTTATTGATTCTACGTCATTATTAATGAAGGACCTAACTAAATCAATTGAAGAATTGTACTTTTATTACAGTGACTCTAATGGATTTGTTGCAGCCATAGGATACAATAATCAATTTACAATTAAAACAAAAACCGATACTTTTAAAACCGATTACTTAGGGCAATTTTATCTACCTGAAGGGGTAAAGAGTTTTTCCGTAACGGATGATGAATACATAAAAGATATAACATTCAACATAGATGAATCTCCCCCCTTAATTAAAAGCTCTTCTAAACTCTAATGGAGACTGCTTGGTTCTTGCCTTGAAGAGTTTATTGAATGATTGTGCGTGCTCAAAACCTAAATCATAAGCAATCTCGCTTACCGATAGATCAGTAGTACTAAGCTTTTCCTTCGCTACGTCTATAACCTTTGCCTGTATATGCTGCTGTGTAGTTTTACCGGTCAGCATCTTTAGTATTCTACTTAAATAACTGGTCGAAACACCAAGTTCAGAGGCTATTTGTTGCACAACCGGCAATCCATTTTTCAATAGCTCATCGTTTTTAAACTGATCTGCTAAAATAAGCTCAAATCTCTCTAAAATTTTATGGTTAGTGATCTTGCGAGTAAGAAACTGGCGGTTATAAAATCGATCAGAATAGTTGAGCAGCACTTCTATTTGAGCAATAATTATATCTTGACTAAACTGATCAATATTAGTACAATATTCCTGATGAATAGTAGAGAAAAGGTTAACAATCACCTGCTCTTCTCTAGCACTTAGATAAAGCGCCTCATGCACCGAATAACTAAAAAAATCACTTTTAGTCATTTTCCTTGCCAATGGTGTATTCCATAAAAAATCAGGGTGAATCATCATTACCCACCCTGTATGTTGTATTTTACCATCGGTCTCTATAGCATAAACTTGATTAGGAGCAATAAAAAACATCACTCCTTCATCAAAATCATATTGCTGCTGACCGTATTTCAAAGTAGCATTGGTAGTTCTTTTTAAAGCTATGGAATAAAAATCCTGCACAATAGCATTGGCATCTGCGATATCATAATCCTGAGCTTCATCAAAATTAATAATGCTAATTAAAGGATGCTCAGGTTTGGGCATACTTCTCAATGCGTGCATTTCAGTGATAGTTTTCACTCTTCGTGGCCTTAATTCTTCCATCCTCTACTTCTTTTTATACTTTAACATTATGCAGTTAAAATGCTGCAGCAAACTCTTTAGCAAACTCCTCTAACTTCACCTTGCCAAACAAAGGTTTATGCTTCTGAAAATCGGCTTCTAATGTACCATCATGCATTCTGGCATACATTTCTACCAACCCTGCTGCTATTTCCTCATTCATTCCAACAGCTACTAACCCCTTCAACATCTCTTCACCAGATATTATTTTCCAAGTTAATTCTGGCACTCCAATAGTCGCTCCAATTACCTTGGCAGTTTCATTTCCTGTACGTGTATCACTCACCACATAGCGCATATGTCTTCCCTCTCGGGCATTCATTATTTCCTCCTCCACAGCGCTTGCAATATCTAATGGAGATACCCAATGCAGCACATCATCGGCTCCATAATTAGCCATGATAGTGCCGGTTTGCTTAATCATATCTACAAAACCATACAAGTTATAATAAAACGCCATTGGTCGGATATGAGTAATATTCACTTGCTTAGAAAGGCCGTTTAACGCTTGTTCCACCTGATACACCCCTTTCAATATGCCATTACCTTCTTGCATATGTGCGCCAATGCTACTTAAATTAACCACAAACTTAATGGCATTGACCTCAATGGCATAATGATAATTTTCACCTAATGTGGTGTAATATGACAGCAAATCCAACTCAGGATTAAAGTAGTTATTTGGCGGCACCATAGTATAAACTACATCAGCTCCTTTAAAAGCACCTGCCACAAAATCCTTATCTTCCAAAGAGCCTATTAAAGCCTTTGCTCCTAATGTTCCTATTTCTTTTACTCTTTCTTGATTACTACTAATAACGGTTACATCATGTTTTTTATCCAAAAGTGATTGCACTAAAGGCCTGCTGATATGACCTAACGATCCGGTGATTATAATTTTCATATACTTCGTTTTTTTCTTTCAACAAAGTTGAGGATCGCCTCATAAGAAAAAGTATCCGAATCTGACGCGGATGTAGGTAAATGTGAAGTAAAATCCTTTTACAGAAACAAATAGACACTAACATAAGACATTAATACAAGCTTTTGGGACAATAGCACAAGCCCAACCTCTCAAAATACGCTACCTTTCAGTTTCATTTTTAAATTAATTAACTACTTAAAACAACCTAAACCCTCATGACTAACAATAGCTTTATTGTGTACAGGCTTTATGCCCTTTTGATACTTATATTGTTCACTGGCAATATCAGTATGGCTCAAGAAGATGAAGATCACTGGAAAGATGAAATGTTAGCCCCTAAAGCCAACTTCTTTAAAATCAGAAAAGAGTTTTCTGAAGAGATAGAGGAAGAGAAAAAAGAAAACATCAGTATTTACAGTCGCACACGTAACGTAACCCCTATTCAGGAAAATGAATACAACAAATACCGAAGATGGGAATGGTACATGAACTCCCATATTAACCCCGATGGCACTTTGCCCAGCGGCAATGAGTTAAATGAAAGTTACCAAACATTTCAACGCCTTGTTAGCAAGAAAAAATCTTCGAGAACGGCTAGCAATTCATGGAAAAACATATCTCGCACCACCAATGCAGGAGGTTATTATGGTATGGGCCGTACAAGCTGGATCACATTTCACCCCACTAATCCCGATATATTTTATGTTTGTGGACAAACTGGAGGTGTTTGGAAAACCACCAACGGAGGTCAATCTTATCAACCTCTAGGTGATGAATTACCATTTTTAGGTGCTGGTGCACTCGCTATTGATAATAACAATCCTTCCACCCTTTATATATGCACCGGAGACCATACTGGTGGGATAGGCATGGGCGTATACAAATCTACCGATGGTGGCGCCACATGGAACCCAACAGGCTTAATCAGAAACCTAGAAGATCAGGTAAGCTTTTACGATTTGAAAATACTACCTTCTAATTCATCAATAATATTCGCAGCTACGAGCCAAGGACTGTATCGGTCATCAAATGCTGGTAGCTCTTGGTCAAGAATAAGTTCATCGAGGTGCACCGATATAGAGTTTAAAACTGACAATAGTAATACCGTTTATGCTATGCTTAACCGAAAGCTATACCAAAGCACAAACCAAGGTAGCTCATTTGCTGCGGTAGGCAACGCCCCTACACTGCCCAATAATGGCATCGCCCATTTGGATGTAACAAAAGCTAACGCCAACAAAATACTCATATGGTCTCATTCTGCCATATACACCTCATCTAACGCAGGTAATACATGGACACAGGCCGCCTTACCTCCTGATACCCCCGAAACATTAGTCATTTCTGATTTTAATGATAATATAATTTTTGGTGGAGCTGTAGATTTCTTTCGTACCGACAACAATGGACAAAGCTGGTATCAGATAGGAGACTGGTGCTGCGCCAGTGGATCCGTAGCGGAAGTACATGCCGACCATAGAAACAGTTTTACCCACCCGCTTACCGGAGCTATTTTCTCTTGTAACGATGGCGGTATAGATAAGTATAATGAAAACTCTAACCAATGGTCTCGGCTAAGCAATGGCCTTGTTATTCCTCAGTATTATTCAGCAGCCAGCTCCACTGATGGCAGCATAGTAGATGTGGGCTCTCAAGACAATGGAGGTTCGAGAAGACTGGCTAATATGCAATGGATAAACACCAACGGTGGCGATGCTGGCACACAAGCCATAGACCCCAGAAATGCTGATGTTGCCTACTCTAACTACAATCCTTCTCCGGCCATCATCAGAACCACAAATGGATGGCGAAATTTTACGGAAGTAAAGCCCAATGATAATGTTACCTCTTGGTGGGTAATACCTTACGTACTTGATCCTAATAACGCTAATAATATAATAGTAGCTTACCATGCTGTATATAAATCAACCAACCGAGGCGACAGCTGGACAAAAATAAGCCCGGATTTTGCGGCTGCCAATGATTATTGGAATGCCTGCCGCACCATCGCTGTTGCTCCATCTAACTCCAATTATATCTACACAGCTCAGAGTCGCACCCTACATTACACCACCAATGGAGGTAGCAGCTGGAGTGAAAGCTATTTCGATCAAGAAATAAGTGATATTTGTGTTAACCCTAATAATGCCAATGTGGTATACGTAACCTGTTCTCAATTTGCCAATGGCAATAAGGTTTTCAAATCTACCAATGCGGGTCAAACCTGGACAAATATCTCTGCCAACTTACCTAACATACCCGTTCATAGTATTGTATATCAAAATAGCACCAATGATATGCTGTATATCGGAACTGATTTTGGCGTTTTCTATAAAGACAATAATATGAGTAGCTGGCAAGTGTACGGAGAAAGTCTGCCACACACCACTATTAATGACCTGCATATTAATTATGCCCAAATGAAGTTAAGAGCTGCAACTTATGGTAGAGGCATATACGAAGTAGACCTGGGCGAGCCACAAACAGAACAATGTAGTGCCCCGGAAAATTATACAGCCAGTAACATCACCAACACTTCCGTGCATTTATCATGGAATGCCAGTGCAGCAGCTAGCAGTTATTATATTTATTACCAAGATAAAGCCGATGGCACTTGGATACTTGGCCCCTCTGGACTTACAGGTACTGAAACTGATTTATATGATCTTCAACCTGGCACTAATTATACTGCTACAGTTACTGTTATATGTGAAAATGGAGATTACCTCACCACATATATGGATTTTAGCACCACCAACAACACGCTAATTAACAATGGCATTTATGAAATAAAATCTAACCTACCCGCCCACCGTTGTATAGACGTGGCAGGAATAAGCCCCGATGCTGGAGCCAACGTTCACCTGTGGGACGACCTCAACGGCAGCAACCAAAGGTGGCAGGTATCCGCCATTAGCAACGGTATTTATAAGCTCGTGCCACAACATACCACCGACAAAGCGCTAGACCTTAATGCTGGCAATGATGCTAACGGTGAGAATATTCAGATTTGGACTTATGATGGTGAATACCAAAAACGATGGAGAATTATACACTTATATGACAACATTTATAAAATAAAGCCCGAATCATCTGATAGGTGCATAGATGTAGCTGATGGTACTGATGAAAATGGAACCAACATTAGAATTTGGGAAGACAACGGTACAAATGCCCAGCAATGGATTTTTGAACTTATAGAAGCTCCCGTAGGAAGTGCAATAAGCCAGTCTCCGAAGGCAGACAGTAATAATGCGAGCAATCAATTGATAAAACCATACCCTAACCCTACTTCAGATGAGTTTTCTATCACTTATTTCAATGAAAAAGATAATAAAAACCAATTGATGAATTTAGAAATAACTGATCTGCAAGGAAAAACAGTTTTAACAGAAAAGTATAATTTAAGCTACGGGTTAAACACTTTTAAAATCAAAACTTCAACCTTTAGCCATGATGGATTATATATTATTTCCATTACCACTACTGGTAGCAAGAAAGTAATTACTGAAAAAATATTCTTCAAACAATAGCTTACTGAGCAGCCTCAAAATGAGTTTCTTTTCTGAGGCTGCTCTTTTTCTCACTATCAACAAATTGTTAGAGTGCTCACTTCCTATTATCCCTAATGTATATTTATTTTTTAGTGGTTAATGGAACTTCCCTATCTACTCGCTCAAATTATAACATACATCAACCATTGTTTGCAAATGCCAATTGGTTCGTGAGACCAAAGCAACAACCCTCAACCCCTGCGTTATTTTTATCTCAATTACTAATGGTTTTCAATCACTAAAATGGACTAGACGATAAAAAATGACAAGAGCAATCCCACGCCACCTAACTGCATTTAGAACACCTGACACTTTACACATGGATTAACACCATTTTTTCCTTAATTGATTTAAGATAATTTTTAATTTGATACAATATTGTAGTCTTGCTTAAGATTTACAACAAATGACTCACTTAAAAAGTATTATGAAACAATTTATACTAATCGCCTTTTTTAAGAGCCTTTTCATGCCAGCTGTGGATGAGGCTACTATTTTTAGGACGGGCACTTGCGAATCATCCAATAAAAAAGCTACTGTAATACTTGAAATACCCTATAACGTATTTACAGAATCGTTGGATTACCACGAAATGCAGAAGGGTGTAATAGCACATGATAAGGATGGAAACAAACTAAAGGTTAAACCAAGTAAAGTTAAATTATACTCCTTCATTTATAAGGCTGACACTATTACTATGGTATCAAAAAAGCCTGGCTTATTTAAGAAAAAACGGTTTTTAAAACTTGAAAAAGATGGAGATCAAATGAAATATCGATCTTATCACAAGGAGACTAAAAAAGAAAGCCCCTTAGCCACCGGCATATTGACATCAAATAAAACGCAACAAATAGACTGGCAAAAAAATGATGAATAATTAAAACACCCCATCAGTTTCCACAAAGTCTATTGATGTTAGTTAAGCTCTAAATTGAACAGCAGTTGATCAAAAGACTCAGAAAGAATGAAATAATATTAACAATCACTTTATTTTACTATTTTAACACACATAAAATCTAAACTGCTTTTAAAATGAGTAGAGCGAAAATAATTGATCACTATCTTCATCAGTCACAACAGCCCGGTTTCCAAATAGATCAAGTTCGTAAAGAACTGGAAGCTAACAATGTTCCTGAAGAGGAAATTAGAATTATAATAAGGTTGGTTGACAATGATCTTCAAAAACGCCTACACCTTCAAGAGAACAACAATAAAGGCAAACAATTAATATACATAGGCATTACCCTAATTGCCATTGGAGCTATTTTAACTATTGGCACTTACACTGGCATTATGAATTCTGGCCGTGTGTATGTAATAATGTATGGTCCTTTCCTTACCGGCATGGGCTTGTTGTTTTCTGGGTTAGCAATGAACAGGAAGAGTTAACCTAAACAACTATTTCTCAATGCTATAATTGCAAAAAATTAAATCAATAATTAAAAAAGAAATATATAAGAATGATTTATTCATATAATTATTAATTTCACAAAAAAAAGAAATTGAATTAATGAAAAAATTATTGTTTACTATTCTATTGAGTTCAGTATTCGCGATTCAAACGTATGCTGACAAAATTAAAGGGCAAATTATTAAAGGAGGGAAAACTCAAGAGGTTACCCTAAGAATACCTAAACGGTTTCTTAAAAATGAACCTAACTATGCTCAAATGGAATTTGCAATAAAATATTTTGACAGCGATCAAACCAAACACAGACTTCAAAGTTCAGATGCTGATGAGGTGAGGTTCGAGTTTAATGGAGAAACTATTCGCTTACTCTCAAGAAAAATCAATGAAGAAAGGGGGTCGGTATTTTTAAAATTAGAAGTTGATGGCGAACTGAAATTATTTTCGCATTATTATTTTGCAAATGCATACGTTTATAATGGCAACAACGATAATGCCATCAGTCACGATTATTACTTTCAAAGAGGAGATGAACCTTTACATAAAAGCAAAAAAAAAGGATTCAAAAAAGACATCAAAAATTTCCTAACAGAGTGTCCAGCTCTTATAGAAGCTATAAATAACAAAACTTTTAAAAAGAAAGATTTATTCGAAATCACTTCATTTTACAACCAAAATTGTGATTAAAATAAAAAAGCTGCCAGAAATGGCAGCTTTTTTATTTTAATATTGATTATCCAATCCTTACTGTTTAATAAACCTTTTCACTACAGGTCCATTTTCAGTATTTATCTTCACCAAATAAGTTCCGGTTTTGTAAGCACTCATATCTATTGCTTCACCTACATTCACCGTGGTTTGTTTTATTAAAGCACCAGAAAGATCATATACAATAACTTCTGTTTTACTATTTAAACCATGTATACTTAGTTGGTTAGTAATAGGGTTAGGGTATACCACCAAATCACCTTCCGTTTCGCTTAAGGCTTCTCCTACTACCCTTGCACTAGCACCTTGACTACCTGTCACCCTGATCCAATTTAAATTAAAACCACCTGTTTGGGCGTAAATACCAAGAGAATAAGTTCCTGCATTTACATTGACAGTATGCGAAACTGTAGTCCAATTTTGCCATCCACCGGTAGAATTTACATTGACAGTACCTAGCACAATAGAACCGGCATTTAAGTCAGTAGAAATTACGCCTCCACCAGTTTCGCTGGCTACTCTATATTCTATAGTGTAAGTACCCGAAGTAGGAAAGTTGATGTTAGCATAAGCCATCCAATCTCCTGTATCGACATAAGCTACATTGCTACCTCCTTCTGAACAGCTTTCGATCTCTATACCCGACATGCTGGTGAAGCTTTCTGCTTCTATGAATGTGGAAGACCCTAAATTACTTCCTCCTACTTGCATAAAAGTAGCATCTTGTCGGGCTAAATCACTAGTTATCCCCTCTACATATAATTCAGAATCACGATGACGTATATAAGCACCAGGAATATTAAAAGCTTCGAAAGACTGCTTAGCACCATCAGCCAAACCTCCGCGCACGTAGAATGTAGCATCTTGCTTATAACCATCAGACTCTTCGTAAGTATCTAACCATACCTCTCCTCCACGATGCCTCAAATAACGATCTGGGTAATTTCTTGATTGGAATGAAACACCTGCTCCAGCAAGACCGGGCACCATTTTCCAATATGCATCTTCTTTTGGAGCTATGTTAGCATCTATTCTACCTCTTGATGCCGCATGTCTGATATACCTACTCGAAAAGTTGTGCGACCTCCATGCCGAATAACCTTCAGGTGGAGTAGGCAAATCACTATTTGGGTCTACCACCAATCCATGACGCTCTCTTATTAATTGGAATATATGGTCGGGGCGCACTACTTTATAATTGCCATTCAATGAATTAGCTACATTTTTAAAACTAGTAGGTGTTACTCCTTGCCAAGGCTGAGCCTGTATAATTATAAACCTTGGTGAGTTACCATCCCACCCTTCAGAAGCATATCCAATATGATCTTTAATGGCTTGCTCATTAGTACAATAATTACAGCTAAGAGCCATTCCTGGCATACTATTGTTATAAATAGACAATCCTCCGCCTGTATTTTGAGCCGTTAGTCCTAAAGTAGAAGGGGCATAAGTGGCAAAGGCCTGTCCTACATTTTGATCTATACCACCAGTGATGGTATTCCACACTGTAACCACTCTAAAACCAGCCCTAGTATTATAATCTTCGGTGGTTTGCATAAAGCGATTGAGCGCATTAGCATCAGGCCAAAAGTTAGGGTATGTATAACCATAGCCAGAAGGACCTGAAATAAGGTTATCATTATCAGAGGCAGTTTCGTAATAATAGTTTAATGCGCCCGGCATGGCATCTAACATAGCCGGAGAAAGCGTCCAGCCCATTGGCACACTACCTCTATCAGGGTTAGCCCACAGCTTTCGCATAAGGTGCTCTACATACTGAAGGTTATCTCCATCACTTAAAATAAATGCTACATAAAGCTTATTTTCTAAAGCAGGTTTAGCTGGCGCTGGTTTTACATTTACAGTACGTGGCATACCACTATGCACAGTAAGGTTAGTAGACCAATCACTGGCAATTGTAGCCACACCATAATTGGAGGCTCTTTCTACACCAGGTCCTTCTTCAGGCCACCAGCCCATGTAGTTGGCACCATCAGGCATAGAAGCTAAAAACCTGTTTAGCATTTCGCTTTCGCCAGATACCTTTGGATCTAACCATACTACTGCTGCACCCATAGCTACTGCATACTCCCTTAAAGCAGCAGTATGAATACGAGGTGCTAAACCTATTAAAATACGCTTATCAATATTTGGCCAATAATCGTTGTACATTCTTTCGTACACATCCAATTTGCTACTAAACTGTCCCCTCATATCCATTACTACTGGTAAATTATAAGGTGCTGAAGTCAGTTTATTTACCAAAGAAGGTGCTACAATTAAGGCATTACGAGACCCTGCAATAGTGGTGGCTAAGTTGATAGTCTGTGGCTGGCTGTTATCATAAACGATAATACCCTCTATCTCGTTAAGATACTTACTTACTAAATCCCACTTGTTGTTATATTCGTTATAACCAAGGCCAAGTGAATTTAACCAAGCGTGTTTACCCTCAGCAAAGGCATCTCCTTCATAAGAAAACAAACGAGGCTGTTTCTTATTCACAATACCTTTTAAAGAGGCGAAAAGAATCATTTCGTCAGTAGATTGGCTACGGTCTACCCATACTCTATCTACTTTAATGTAAGCTCCACCGTGCCAAAACACTCGAAATTCTAATGAATGACCATCTGCGGGCACATTAAAACCCAGATCAAAAGTATTATAATCAACACTATTGAAATCTTGTCTATTGATAACCCGGCTAGCTAACTCCTGACCTGTGGTAGCATCGCGCACATCGACAGTCACCATAGCTTCATTATTTGCCGTATTGTTGTCAATTTTAATCCTGAAATGAACAGTGTTACCACCTGCAGGAATATTATTAACATAAGGTCCATAAAGCATGTGTTGATTAGCCGCGTCTACATTTACTTGACACAACCAACCATCACCATCATTATGACCAGTATTATGACCAAAATTAGGTCCTTCAGCTTCCCATCCAAGTCCCTCATCGCGTAGAATAAAGAGGTCTTGCGTTTGTGCCGTAGCAGGAAAACTGGGTAACAATTGCCCTTGGGGCCACGAGATTTGACCATAAACAGGCCAAATAGCGAACTGAAGCAGAATTAGTAATAACATCCTGCCCTTCGCATAGGTTTTTTGTAACATAAGGTTTAGGTTTTATTGAAAATTATTGTGTGATAGGATTAACTTGGGTTTTGTGAAACATTGTAATAATCTAAGAATATGGGTGCACTAAAAGTCGTAATAATTTGAAAAAAAAGAAAGTTGATTTTCATAATTTAACAGTACATAAAAGGGTTTAACAGTAAATGTGCGCCATAACATTATTTAATCTACGAATAATGAAATAAGTAAATACGTCATAAAAGAGTGAGGTATGGAGCTGCACGCCCTCTTATGTATAAGACACCAAATACTCATGTCACAAAAATTATTCTTTATAATATTATGCTCCTTAATAGCTCAAAGTGTTTACTCACAAAGCATACCGTCATTTAAAAATGGTGATCGTATATCCTTTTTGGGCAACAGCATTACTGAGGCCGGATTTTATGAAAATTATATCTGGCTATATTATTTGACTCACTTTCCTGATAGGCACATAACTATATTCAACAATGGCATTGGTGGGGATACCGCAGAGCTGATGAATGCTCGTTTCGAGGTCGATGTATTAAGTCAAAACCCAACACATGTTGTACTCTCTTTTGGCATGAATGACAGTGGTTATTTTGAGTTTTGGAAAGAAGATGCGCAACAAACAGCCCAGCAACGCATTGGCAATTCATTAAAACACTTCAAAAATTTAGTTGTCAAATTTAAGAACCACCCCAATATACGCCCAATCATAATGACTTCTTCTCCTTTTGATTATACTGCAGAAATAGAAGGCAGTAATAATTTTAAAGGCAAACAGGAGGCTATGGAAGAAATCATAGCTTTTCAAAAAAGCATAGCCAATGACCAAAAATGGGCTTTTTTAGACATTTACCATCCTATGTTAGCCATAACTAAGCGCGAACAGGCCACAGACAGCAGCTATACCATAACTGGTCCCGATCGTATTCACCCGGGCAAACCAGGGCACCTAATCATGGCGGCACTTTTCCTGAAAGCACAAGGACTAGCCAATACTCCTATCAGTGATATAGAAATAGATGCCAACAATGGAAAGGTATTAAAATCAGTAAATGCAAAAGTTAAACTTAAAACGCATAGTAACACCAGTGTTACCTATTCATACAAGGCAAATGCCTTGCCCTTCCCTATCGACTCGGTATCTTCAATGTGGGGCAACCCTCAAAAACAATCCGAAGCTTCATTGGTATACCCTTTCATTAAAGAATTTGACCAAGAGCTAATAGTAGTTAAAAACCTACGCCCAGGCCTATACCAACTAAATATTGATAATGAGGCCATTACTACCGTTTCTTCTTTCAGCTTAGAAAAAGGCATAAACATAGCGCTATTATCCGCCACACCACAATACAAACAGGCTAAAAACATTATGCACCTAAACGACCTAAGAGCTGAAATAGAAAACAAACTACGCCAATATTATTGGGTGCAGTTCAATTTCTTAAAACCAAAAGGCCTTCTATTTAATGATTCACAAAAAGCGTTTGACATGGCTAATTATAATAAAGAGGGATTCTTACCTACCAAAATGGGGGTTTATCAAACCGCTAGGTTTCCTGAAATAAGACAAATGTGGAAAAACAACATGAGCCAAATCACAAATATGATTTATGAAATGAATCGGCCCGAAGAACATTTAATAAACATCCACATTATACCAAAATAAAGCTTTAACTTTCATCTGATAAACCTACTACTTTGGCTAAAATTAAATACACTTTGCTATCGTATTTACTAAGTAGCTTTATTCCGTTAAAACACATCAGCATCAGTTCATTAAAAGAGCAATAACGGATTAACCACAACATCAGCTCCTAAATGTAGAGGTAATAACAATTGGCACATAAACCTTTCACCTATGAGTTTATTTATTGAACATAAACAAAGTAAAATGAAGTTATTTCTTAAACACCTATTCATCTTATTATTGATATCTTCTTGTACTTGGGCGGCAGAGGTCGATACCGTTACCACTCATAGCAAGGCCATGAATAAAGATATTAATGCCGTAATCATAACCCCAAAAAGCTATAACAAAAACAAAAAATATCCCGTAGTATATCTTCTCCATGGCTACTCGGGTAATTATAAAGAATGGGTAACCAATGCACCAAAAATCAAAGATTTATCAGATTACTATAACATAATTCTAGTCTGTGCTGATGGTAACTACGGCAGCTGGTACATCAACAGCCCTGTAAAAGAAAATTCAAAATTTGAAACCTACATAGCTTCAGAACTGGTAAGCTATGTAGATAAAAACTACAGCACCATAAAGAAAAAGGAAGGACGAGCTATCACTGGTTTAAGCATGGGTGGACATGGAGCCTTATATCTAGCCTTTAAACATCAGGAGGTATATGCAAGTGCCGGCAGCATGAGCGGAGGTGTAGATCTGCGCCCTTTCCCCAACAACTGGGACTTGACCGCACTACTCGGCTCATATGCAGAATACCCCGAACGATGGGACAAAAATAGTGTAATAGAAATGACGCACCTGCTAACCCCTAACTCACTAGCCCTCACAATAGAATGTGGCACTAGTGACTTCTTTTATGATGTAAATGTAGCTTTACATCATAAATTACTACACAACAATATTCCACACCGATTTACTTCCAGCCCTGGTGGACATACATGGGATTTTTGGGCTAATGCCATAGCATACCAACTTGCATTTTTTAATAATGAGTTTAGAAAAATCAAATAGGTACAGCTCCTAATCATTCAATGAATTACCTCCTGAAAGCAAATACCTTGGTAATTCATTGAATTTCAAGCTTTAATCACCAGTAATAACAATTACTTTTTCATACGTAATAAACCCGTAGGCACACCCACATAGGCCGGCTAAACAATGTAGTTTATCATTCTTCACAAACTGGTACTGCCTATTTATATATTACTTAACAGGAATGCATAAATCTACAATACACTTTTTATCTGGGTGGGTATTGAAATCATTATAGTGCACTTCATATGGATCTGACTCTGCCTTGATATAACCATTATCGTTCATCCACATAAATAGCGCTGTCCAGCTATTTTCAAATTCATCTAGGCCTAGCTCACCATGCCCAATAATATACTTACCTGATGCAATTGTAGTAAGTCCGACCTCACCCTCTGGTTTTATAGGGGAAGTTAAAACTATGCCAGCGCTCATCCTTACTTTATGGGCATCGGTAATCTTAAAGCTATCATGATAGATGGTAACCATTTTAGCATCATTTGTAAGCAATTGATGCGCCCCTGCCCATAGTAACAACCTATCATAACCATTTTTGATGTCTCCCTCACCTATACAAGAAACATAGGCCACTTCCATGGCTTCCAGCTGCTTCACCTCTGTAGTTAAATTCATATCAAACCAGTTTTTTAAATTATCAATGATACTAAGGTAGGCTTCGTAATTGCTCGGCTGTTGACCAATCTTGCTATACTTACTTTTATTTTGAATCCGAAAATCTGATGGACTGAGCTGATAAAATTTCCTAAAAGATCGAGTAAAGGACGAGTTATCAGTAAAACCCAAAACATGAGCTATTGATGTAATGGACATTTCTTCGTTTCTAACTAAATAAGCTGCTCCCTTTTCAACACGTTTTCTAACAACATACTCATTTAAAGTCTCTTTGGTAATGGTTTTAAAAATTCTATGAAAATGAAATGGAGAAAATGAAGCAATAGAAGCTATCACCTCTAATGATAAATCACTATCCAAATGATCTTCTATATACTTAAAAATATCATTCAGCCTCCTTCTATACTCTATCGTCTGTTCGTTCATTTTCTTTAGTACTTCTGTTTACCACACTTAGTTATTACAACAATTTCACCTAGAAATTATACAAAATTCATCAATTAATATTATTATTACTTCACATACCCCCCTTTCACCAAAACCAACACACTATTCAATATGACTAGAAATCTAAATACAGGAGATAGAATTGGATCAATGCTTATTGATCATTTTGCTATGACCATGCTTTCAAGCATTATTATAATTCCTTCTATGATACCCGTATTTATTACTGCATTTGAAGTTACACACAATCCTATGCCTTCTGATATCTTTGGCAAGGCTTTCTACTTTATGATTTTAGGCTTTAGCCTATATATCTGTAAAGATAGCTTTGGGGGTAGAAGTATAGGCAAAAGAGCCTTAAAGCACCAGGTAATCGACTACAAAACTGGCAAAGTTGCTTCTCCCCTAAAATGTTTGGTAAGAAATTTATTTATTATGATATGGCCTCTGGAGGTGATTATAACACTGAGCACGCCTAACAGAAGGCTCGGTGACCGAGTAGCTGGCACAGAAGTAGTAACCTATGAGCCAGAACGCGAAAAAAACAACAATCCAATATTGATAATACTGGCCTTCGTCATTTCATATGGCTTGATATTTACGCTCACCTACCCTATACTGACTTTACAATCGAATTCATTTAGCGAACCAACATTGAATGAAAGCGCTTACACCCCCACAAGCTCAAATGCGCTAGCATCAATTCTTGAAGACCATTTTCAGCAAAATTTCACGGCAGACGTTAAAGTGTACAACCTAACCGACAAGCAGGCCAACAGCCTGTACATATCTGTCATACTCAGACTGAAGCATAATATTATGGAAGATTCTGGCAAGCTAAGCATGATGAAAAACGCTGTGGAGGAGTTAATTGCAGAAAAGTTTACAGGAAAAAATTACAGTGGAAAGATTAACTTTGTTTATCAATCAAATAGTTTGCTACAGCAGCACCAATACAATATTAACCATACACCGTAATACTCTGATTTGCATAAATGAAAGCCTCAGACACTAAACGTATTTCAAGGCTCACAGCCATTCTTACTATTTTACAAACTAAAAGACTAGTAACGGCTACCAGCCTTGCTGAAAAATTTGACGTGAGTGTCCGCACCATTTATCGTGATATCAAAGCCCTAGAGCAAGCGGGTGTACCTGTATTTACCGAAGAAGGCAAAGGCTACACACTCATGCCGGGCTATAGAATACCACCTGTTATGTTCACCGAAAATGAAGCCAATGCCCTGATAATGGCCGAACAACTGGTGCAAAAAAATAAGGATGCCTCTTTAGTAAAAGAATACACCGCTGCTATAGATAAAATTAAAGCTGTTTTAAGAGTTGAGGTCAAAGATAAAGCTAACCTACTTTCTGACAGAACCAGCCACAAACTGAACCAGAATACTGAAAGAACAAGCAACAACCTCACTACACTGCAGTTTGCCATAACCAACTATTGCCTCTCCAAAATCTCATACACAAATGAGGGTGGTAATGCTACCGAAAGAGTAATAGAGCCGTTTGCCCTACTGAGCACAGAAAACTGGATATTATTGGCATATTGTCACCTGAGAGAAGAATTTAGATTTTTCCGGCTCGATCGTATATCCAAGTTAGAGGTAAGTAGCAATAGATTTGCTCCTCATGATATGACCTTGCAAGAATACTTTGAAAAGTATCATCAAAATAGATAAACACCCCTGACATACCGCTGTCATTTACACACATTAGTTTTGAAAAAAAACAAAATATCAATGACAGTATCTTTTACATCGATCAACTGGCTAGGTGTATTACTAGCTTTTATTACTTATTCTTTATTAGGCGCTATCTGGTTTACTGGGTTATTCAAAAAACAGTATGCCATAGCTTTGGGTAAAGAAAACCAAATGCCCGAAAAACCTGCGCCCATCTTTATCATTGGGCCTGTACCATGCATTTTAGTAATTACCATTGCTACCGCTGTTATGATGGAAGTTTTAGCAATTGACAACTACCCTACTGCTGCACTTTTTTCAGCAATAGTTGGCATAGGATATTTGGTCGCTAATACTTTCAACATTGCCATTAACCCAAATATACCCAAGCCCATTTTATATGGATTAATTACAAGCTCATACCATTTGGTAGGAATTTTTATAGTGTCAATTATTCTACTAGCCATGAATAAATAGCACAGCTTGGCCTACATCACATAGAAATTATAAAATTATTTATTAATATGTTAAAACTATGGAAGTATGTAGGCCAATAACGTCTAGTGCTTTAACTTTAGTCATTCAACATTAAAAGCACTGAGGTATGCAAAAAAGATGGTCTATAGATGATTTGCAGGAAATTTGGAAACTCGCCAGCCTAGCTCACGATGGGCAGAAGTATGGCGGGCAAGATGAAGGCCAACAAATAGAATATATTAACCATATAGGTGCTGTTACTTTTGAAGTAATAAAAGCCACTGAAATAGATTCGACTTTAGATGCAGACTTAGCCATAAAATGCGCTTTGTTGCACGACACTATTGAAGACACCCAACTTACCATTGAAGAAATTACCACCCGCTTTGGCCACCAGGTAGCAATGGGAGTAGATGCCCTAACTAAAAGAGAAAAAGACGCGACCATATCTGATAAAATGCTTGACAGCTTAGAAAGAATAAAACAGCAACCAAAAGAAGTTTGGGCTGTAAAAATGGCCGACAGAATCTGTAACTTATATGCTCCTCCCTATTATTGGGGTAACAACAAAAAACAGGCATATATAAATGAAGCCAAGCTTATACACCACCATCTCAGTGCAGGGTGCGCCTACCTAGCTGACCGCCTATTAGAGAAAATAGAAAAGTATAAATCGTACATCAAATAACAAAAAGGCCAAGCTATGAATTATAAATCACTTGAAACGGAAAGGCTAATCATTAGACCTACTGAAGAGCAAGATGCAGACTTTATCTTCACATTAATGAACAGCCCACTTTGGCTTAAGTATATTGGCGATAGAAATATCAGTTCTGTAGAGGTGGCACGTGACTATATCAATAATAAAATACGAACCCAACTGGCACGATTGGGGTTTGCCAACTTCACTATTATAAGAAAAGAAGATGGCGCAAAAATAGGCTCTTGTGGACTGTATGACAGAGACGGACTTAAAGACATAGACATAGGCTATGCTTTTCTTCCCGAATATATGAAAATGGGATATGCCTACGAGGCTGCCTCTACCGTGTTAAAAGCGGCCTTTGAAGATTTTGATTTAACCACTGTGTGCGCCATTACCAATAAAGAAAATATCGGCTCGCAAAAACTACTAGAAAAACTAGGCCTCACCCTCACTGGCACCACCTTATTACCTAACGAAAGCCAAGAATTATTACTTTTTAAAATAAGTAGGTGATCGATAAATATAGGTATGATGGTATTCAATTTCCATGATACCGGAGTTTGATTAAAACTAAAGCTTTTGTTTTCATTTTCAAGCTTGTCGTAGCGGACGCTACGATCCATACTTTACTTGAGCATCCGCTCAAATTCCTTTCTTTACGCACAAATTCATATTCATGAAATACTGGCTAAACATTGTGGCTTCAGACATCAACTTATCTTATTCCGAGCAAATGCTCTTGCACACTGTAGGTCGCAGGATCGCTGCGCTTAATCTATGACCAGGGGCAATATGAAGTATACTCAGACTAGATAAGATTATTTTACAATAAATTGAAAAGAGTTCTCATAAGTTGAAATCTCAGATTGAACAGTATCATTGTAAGTCAATTCTGTTTTAAAAGTAAATTCTCCAGTATCCTCTAGTGTCCTAGAAAAAGTTGCTTGACCTTTATCTAGAATGAGTTGTTGATCGAAAATAGCTTTGTTACTGTTGTTAAAGACAAATGCTTTTAGCTCAATTTTAACATCCGGAGGTTGAGGGGTGTAAACTTTAATCTGCAAAGTATCTCCAATTTCAAAACTATTGTCGGTAATGGTAATTGAGACTATATTAGTATTTCTACTCCCTTCTTCATCTAAAAATTTACCTCTTTCATCATAACTCCTCCTAAAGTGTGGCTCTCCTACAGGGTCATAAAATAAATAGTCTTTTAAAATCCCATGTTTATAGTAATCTAATTGCTCTCCAACAGGATTATTATTTATATTATAACCTATAAATTCTAAAGAGCCATTTTCATAGTAACCTTTATGAATTCCTTGTTTTTTCCCGTTTTTGTATTCTGCATAGTAATCAAGTTGACCTGATTCGTAAAACAACTTACCATACCCGTGCTTGACAGAATCTGCATTATAAGTGGCTTCTGCTTTTATATTACCATTTTCATAGTAAGTCCTCTTTATATTCTTCTCCTGTTGCCCAAATTGAGACGAACAATTAAATATAAAGAACATTCCAAATAAGATATAGATTAATATTTTCATACTAATTTCATTTAGTCATTATACCCCAACTGTTCCTAACATCCGCTACGATCCATAATTTACTTGAGCGTGCGCTCAAATTCCCTCTTTAATCCCATCAACATCTTTATTGAAATGCCTACTGTACATAGTGGCTTCAGACATCCGCTTATCTTATTCCGAGCAAATGCTCTTGCACACTGTAGGTCGTAGGACCGCTACGCTTAACCTACGACCAGGGGGGGGGTAAGATCTAATCCGTACAATCTGTGATAGTAACTATTGACCATTTAGGTTTTATCTGTTCTTTTGTCCCACATTCTACAAATTGCTCATAACTCTCAAAGTTGCTTTTAATTTTTTCATCACTTGAATATAATAGATATTTAAAGGGTTTTTGTGCCCTGGAGCCTAACCTATAAGCAATTCCCAATGGAGACCCTTTGCCCTTAACCTCATGAACTTGAATTTCTGTTAGTTCAAAGTCTTTTATCAATTTACTTATTGCGTTGTTTGTTTCTGGAAATTTCAACTTAAAAGAATCTGCAGCAATTTTCCAATCAAATTCATGGTGATGTTTGACCACATAACTATTTAGCTCATCAAAATACTCAATTTTATGCTTTACATCATTATTTCCTTCAATGCACGCACTGACAAGAAGCGATATACTAAAAATAAGTAGAACCCACTTCATTATGTCTTTCATTTTAATCATTGATAGTCACATGTGCATCTTTAATCCTAGCTTTATCAGCATCAGTCCTTTTATCATAAACTTCCTTATGAGCTTCTTTTAACTTATCTCCTGTCTAGCCATCACCCATATTTTTTAACATATTGTTAGCATTAACTGTATGGGGAATATAATCCCAACTAGTCGTAGCGTCCGCTACAACCTATACTTTACTTGAGCGTCCGCTCAAATTCCTTTCTTTACGCACTAATTCATATTCATGAAATGCTGGCTAAACATTGTGGCTTCAGACATTTGCTTATCTTGTTCCGAGCAAATGCTCTTGCTCATGGTAGGTCGTAGGACCGCTACGCTTAACCTACGACCAGTGGTGATTTAAATTATATTTAAGAATCTAACATCTGGTCGTAGCGGACGCTACGACCTATACTTTACTTGAGCGTGCGCTCAAATTCCTTTCTTTACGCACAAATTCATATTTATGAAATACTGGCTAAGCATTGTGACTTCAGACATCAACTTATCTTATTCCGAGCATATGCTCTTGTTCATGGTAGGTCGTAGGATCGCTGCGCTTAACCTACGACCAGTGTGGGGTGTATTATGTCCTGGACATGGCGCTCAGCTACCATAAAACCAAACAGGCTTTTGCCAAGTAACCCGGTCATGGATACACGCAGCACCCGTGCAACAGCTAAGGGACAAAAATTGGCTCATTAAAACTCTGGTTGCAAAACTATACGGGTCGGAGACCCTCATGGCTCATTTATAGTTTTCAGTCTCGCTTCGCTAAGACTAAAAACAGCTTAAGTGATGATTTACGATATCGTTCAGAGGGTCACCAGCTACAAGCTGGCGCCAGCGTAGGCCTTATAAAAACATTATTATTAAAAAAAATATTACTGCGATAATGAGGGCTATAAGGCCAGTTCTTTTCCTAATTTTCAAAAACTTCTCTTGATCCATTTCGCCACGGCGATAATAGCGATTTAGTTCAGAATCCGTTATTTCAGGGTATCTAAGGTTTTTATCAATCCAATTCTTAATCCTTTTCAATGCTTTCATCAATAATTATCTAATGTTTCTCCCCACCCAACTGGTCGTAGCGTCCGCTACGATCCATAATTTACTTGAGCGTGCGCTCAAATTCCCTCTTTAATCCCATCAACATCTTTATTAAAATGCTGACTGTACATTGTGGCTTCAGACATCGATTTATCTTATTCCGAGCAAATGCTCTTGTACTTGGTAGGTCATAAGATCGCTGCGCTTAACCTACAACCAGCGGGAGAGGGATAGCACGCGTTGAAAACAGCGCGCCAACGGCTAGAGACATACGCGGAACAACGGGAGGGAATATACTCAAAAACACTCTTCACATAACTTAATATTCTCAAACGAATTAATTACAAACCTTCTTAAGAATACCCCTTCTTTAAATATATATTTCACTAGATATGTATCTGAAGCATACCCACCAAAAAGATACAAATAAACATATTCCGAATCTTCCGATATAAATGCCTTAGCTAAAGTCTTTGATGACTCAGTAAACAATAAGTTATATAAATCATTGTATTGATTAGCTTCAACTTTAATTTCAATACCTTTTACAATCAATTTAAAATTGACTATCCTCGTATAGGGACTCCCAAAATGTGCTCCTATTGGTTTTTTACCATTAATCAAAGCATTCCTAAACCCAACCTTCTCTATTTTAATATTTTCACCTATGGAATCAATTTCCAAAAAAATTTTGATATCTTCATTTTTAGACATGGAACCTAATTTTAATTCTTGATGTGTTTGTCTAATATTTTCAAATTTTACCAAGTGACTTTTATCAGGAAAGTATAAATCAATGCTATCACTATTTTGGAAATTAAATTTGATCAAGCATGTACTACTATTGCATATATATTCTTGAGAATAACATACTGTTAAATGTAAAATTGTAAGAATGGTAGTTTGCAGTAATATCTTCATAATGTACTTTTTCCTTTAATTACAAATCTTCAAAACCTTTTCTTTCTATCTTTTTTGGTACTGTTTGTTTTTCCCTTGGAGCATCTACACTTAATACAGCTTTTTCAGATCTGTTAGGATCAAAAGTATAATCATTCCCTGGCCCAAATTGATCATCTCCAAGTTTATCCCCATTATCAAGATATATTTCTCTTATTTGATTCAACAATTTAATTCCCTCGTTTCTATTGCTATTACCATTTTCAGTTCCTGATGGTAATAATTGAAGAGCAAAATCTCCTTCCCCGAGACTAGATCTTGATTCACAACCAACACCTTTACAACCAGCTAAATAATCTGACCCCGCTGTAGGATGAATAAATGTATTATCGCTATACTTAACACCAGTTGGAGATTCAATGTACAAAGCAATATTATTATGATATACTTGCCACTCCAATTGATATTCTTGCCCATCAATCAATCCATTAATTCCATAATCCGGACCTGATGACTTATCCTTCCTTTCGACTATTAGAATAGGATCTTTGGTACTTAATATTATTGCTTCCTTACCTGGCTCTTCAATAGAAAACGATAATCTAAAGGCAATTACATTTGAATCTTCACTACCTAAATCAACTCCACCAAATTTAGCAAGTCGTTCAGCATGAATAACAAATTTTTCCAATCCATCTAAGTCTATTGCCCAAATAGGTTGATTTTAAGCAAACTGATAAGGCGTCAACATAGGATAATCCTTCGTCAATGGATCCACACTCAAAAACCTTCCAATAGCCGGATTATAGATCCTAAACCCATAATCGTAGTTGGTGAGGGCTAAACGGTGTTCTGTGCTCTCTTCTTCTATTTCTTCTAGGGTTTTACCGTTGTAGGTTTGCCATATTTGGTTAGCGCTTAGGGCATAGTTGTATATTTTCATATCATCAAATGCGGCTTTAGTATTGTAGCCGCTTACTCCCAGTCGGCCTATGTATATCGGTGCATTGGTAGCATTAAGTACGGTACTCGGGTCTAACTCTATACTTCCATTATACACACCATTTACATATAGCTGAAATTTACCGCCCTCTCTTACCATAGTAAGCTGGTACCAGTGGTTTAATATTAACTCGTTTTGAGAAATATATTCATACCTATTAATACCACTTCCTAAAATAAAACCAGGCTTGTTTCCAAGTTCACGTTTCCCTGCCCTTAATAGCCATGAATTAGAGCCTTAGTACAACAATTAAATGATGATGTTAAATTTTAATTTGAAATATAGGACTCATCACCCCAAAGACTTTCTAAATTCCATTGGGGCTTGAGTAGTTTTTTTTCTAAACAAGCGTGTAAAAGATTGCGGATGCTCGAAACCCAATTCGTAGGCTATTTCTGACACACTCAAATTGGTAGTGGTTAAACGTTCTTTAGCTTTTTCTATAAGCTTTCCATGGATGTGCTGCTGAGCATTTTGGCCCGTTAATGATCGCAACATATCACTCAAATAGCTAGCAGAAATATTTAAATGATCTGACAAATAATTAACAGTAGGCAGACCGTTATTTACGGCTTGGTTACTATTAAAATAATCATTTAAAAGATCATCCATTTTCAATAAAATATCATTATTAACCGCCTTTCGAGTAATAAACTGTCGCCTATAAAACCTATTACTGTAGTTAAGCAACAATTCTATTTGCGAGATAATTACATCCTGACTAAAATCATCCATTCGTCCTTTTAGCTCCTCATCTATAATTTTAAATATATTGATAATAGTTTCTTTCTCTTTTTCTGACAAATGCAATGCTTCATTAGTGGCATAAGAGAAAAAACCATACTGCTTAATCTTTGAGGCTAATGGGTAGGACAACAAAAAATCGGGGTGAATTAGTAGCATACATCCAGCTCCCTGCGCTCCTTCAGGACTTTCAAACAGCTGATTAGGAGCGGTAAAGACTAAACCACCTTCTCCAAAATCGTAAAAATTTTGACCATAACGCGCTCCACCCTGAGAGCAGAGCTGTGTTTTGTAAGATAATTTATAAAAATCAAGTATAAATGAATCTGTTAGCTCATTGGGCTTGAGGCGCACATCTCTAATATCTATAAAACTCACCAAAGGATGTAAAGGCTCAGGAAGACCGAAAACCCTATGAAAATCGGTTAATGATTTAAAAACCCGTGGTATAATTCGCTTTTGGTTCATCAAACTCCGTATTGTATGACAGTATTCACTCTAACGCTTCAACTGAACACGAGTTGTTAATTATGACCTATATTAAACTGAAGTGCATTCTTGAACTAAAGCCTCAACTGGTCTTAGCATCCTTGAGCATCCGCTCAAATTCCTTTCTTAACGTACAAATTCATATTCATGAAATACTGGCTAAACATTGTGGCTTCAGACATTTGCTTATCTTATTCCGGGCAAATGCTCATGGTTGGGCGTAGGACCGCTGCGCTTAACCTACGACTAGTGGAAGAAAAGGTAACTGTTGGGATAATGCAGTAGCTGAAAGCTTCTTTAAATCAATGAAATACGAATGGTTAAACAGGTTTAAGTTCTGCAATTATTTACATGCTTTCTGTAGCATAGAAAAATATATTAACTGGTACAATAATCAGAGGTTACATTCTGCACTTGGCTATACAACACCACTAGAAAAAGAATTGCAATTAAAATTAATTTATAACAAAGCAGCTTGATGTTTTTTGTACCATATTTTGTAGCTAGTCCAATGACAACCCTTGCCGAGGCAAAAATGTCAACGGTAAAACTATTGCTGGATGCGAAAATGTAAATGGCATATTTTAGGCTTTATCTACAAAAACACCAATTTGACAATTGTAGTCTGACGGGTCAGTTGGTGAATACATATTAATTCCATACTTGTTGTCCATTTCATAAAGTTGTTTCTCCATTTTGAAATTTATGTTTTTCACTACATACTTTTCACCTTCAAACTCGATTGTGTTTCCTATTTTTATAAATTGAGATTCGTCATAAGTATGTCGTTCGATGTTCAACAAATCAAATGATTCACGATTGTAGAAATACGCAATTTTCTCTCCTTGAACGTGTTGAAGTAAAATTCTTACTTGTAATTGTTCCATAATTTTGTTCTTAGTTGTCGCTTTTTATAATTGGTGGCAACATCCGTGTAAGTGAACATTTATGTCCCTCATACAACTAATATAAAATTAAATAAAAATATTAGTTTATAACGAAGATGGTCAATTTTAAATTGATTAAACCACATATTTCTGTAAATAAGTGATTTAATTAGCAGTATATTATCCGTATAACATTCTTCTATGAAAACTAGACAGTGCCCAACATGCGGAGATAAGGTCTTTGGACGAAAAGATAAAATATTCTGTTCTGCCAAGTGTAAATCTATTGCTCAATATGAGCTGCGGTTAAAAACTGAAGAATTTTACTTGAAGGTGGATCAACAATTGAAAATCAACAGGAAGATGCTTAAATTATTTAATAAAGCAGGAAAATCTACTGTAAGAAAGGAAACCACCAACTGGTCGTAGCGTCCGCTACGATCCATACGTTCCTTGAGCATCCGCTCAAATTCTCTCTTTAATGCAAAAAACATCTTTATTAAAATGCTGACGAAGCATTGTGGCTCAAGCCTTCCGTTTATCTTATTCCGAGCATATGCTCTTGCTCATGGTTGGTCGTAGGATCGCTGAGCTTAATTTACGACCAGTGAGGGCTCTATTTTTCTACCAATTTACTTCCAATGCCTTTTTATCAAATTCAGGTGTCCAATCAGGGTTTAATTTTTTCATCTTTTCAGGCATTAACTCCCACTGAATATTTTTTAATTGATCAAGTTGACTTATAGCCTTTGTGAGAGTCCATTCTTCATTTGGACATATTTTGTCATCTCGAAAAGAGGCTCCATTTGCAATCCATTCTGTCCTGTACTCAGCAAATGTTTCTTCCTCAATACCAAACTCGTAAAAACAACATGGACAGATGAAACCAAAGTTTGGCAACTCAGATTTAAATACAGGTTCTTCTAATTTTGAATAGCCACAACATGGGCAAGTTTTTAATTCTTCCATTAGTTATTTTAATCAGTTATCATACGTTTCAACTTGTGTATTAAAGTACTCTTCGCCTTGCTTTGACTTAAATACAGTGTTAACATTCCTCCAAACTGGTCGTAGCGTCCGCTACGATCCATAATTTACTTGAGCATCCGCTCAAATTCCTCTCTTTATGCACAAATTCATATTCATGAAATACTGACTAAGCAGTGTGGCTTCAGACATCTACTTATCTTATTCCGAGCATATGCTCTCGCTCATGGTAGGTCGTAGGACCGCTGCGCTTAACCTACGACCAGTTTGGAATAACCTATAATGAACTGAATGATAATATTCAGAAATAGGTGATATATCTGATATTTAAAAGTTCTGAAGCATACTACTATTCTTCCAAAACAAGATCAAAACCAGCCAGAGCATAGTTAGCATTAATTTCTGCTTTTTTATTCTTTGCTATCATTTGTATCAACTTATTCTTTGCATTGATATAGCTATTCTCTCTATAATTCACCAAAAACAATGAGCTTTCTCCTGAAGTATATTTTTGTCTTTCTCCATCAACGAGCTTACCATAGTCTCTTACAGTATTTTGATACACCTGCACTTGATCAAATGTATTGTTCCACTCATTTACAGCTGCATTAGCCTTGTAGGTAAGTTGCGCTTTCTTTTGCACCCATGAAAGTTCTGCTTCCTGAATTTTTAAATTGGCTAACTTCAACGCTCCCCGGTCTTTTCTTAAAAACAAGGGAATACTAAAGTCCAGTCCCCACTTATAGTTAGATGAGCTATAGTGGTATAATGGATCATTGCCTACAGCTTTATTTAAAGCATAATAATTTAAATTTAAATCTGGCTTCAGGTTTTCTTTCTTCAACCTCTGCTCTATACTGAGAGTAGCTACCTTATATTCATATTGTTGCAATTCAGGGTGCTGCTCTATCATATTATAAAACTGCCCATTAAAATCTGATGAAACTTTACCAACGCCAGCCTCTCCTAGCAATGGTGGAATGGTAGCACTGCTTACTTCTAAAGGGATATTTCCTTCAGACCATAGATAAACAGAAAGTAAAGCCATAGCGTTGGCATATTCCAACTGTGCCTGCTGAAGTGACACTTGTCTATTTTGTACCTGAATGCCAGCCTCCAAGGTATCAATAGCCGCTTTATCTCCATAAACCACACTCTCTTTTACAGCCTGCAGCCTTTCTTTTATTAAAACTAGCCCCTCCTCATACACTTGCACGGCATGGTAAGCCACAAACCAATCCCAATAAGCTTTACCGGCTTCATACTGAAGTTGGTTAAGCATAGCTCGCCTCTGTGCCTCTGTACTCTGCTGGTATACTTTAGCTTGCTGAAGTTCTGCTCTTCTTTTATCAATAAATAAACCCTTGCCCACAGGCACCGATATACCTCCATACCACAAGCCAGCACCCGAAGTACTATGTTCTGGGTTAAGGTATTTGCCATGGTTTTCTTCATATCCTGCCTTAGCTTCAATACCAAACCAGGTAGGCACCTTTAACCCAAAATCATTGAGACTATAATACTGATTATCTTTAAAGTACTTCTCAGCTACTTTAGCAGAGGCCTTAGGGTCAAACGCACCACGTGCTTTCATAATTTCCGCCTCACCTTTTTGCAGCTGCAATTCAGATTGAATCGCCACCGGATGATGAGTTCTTACCAAATCCATATAAGCCTCATATGTGAGTACGGCTACATTGGTAGTATCATCAGCCTGAGCAAAAGCATCATAATTAGCAAAGCCCAACAAGCTCAAAAACATGAATAATACTCTAATATTAATGCGCATAGATATTATTTATTTTTTAGACTTAGTATCTTTTCCTTGCAGCCCTGTTTTGTAATAGTCAGGAGGGAAACCATTGATATTTCGCCATAGCTCGTACCAAATAGGCACATCTTTCAGTAGCACCATATTACGTGTACCTGCCCCTACCCTTATAGCTCCTGGCCAAGGATGATCATCAGGGTCTGGCGCTAGCAACACACGATACTTACCATTAGCACTTATAAAATTGTCTATAGCATAAACCTTACCGCCATAGGTTCCATAGCTGGTGTTGGGCCAGCCAGAAAATACTACTGCAGGCCAGCCATCAAATTGTACCCTTACAGGCTGCCCCTTTTCCAAAAGAGGTAAATCTATAGGCTGCACATACATCTCCACGGCCAGATCATAGTCTGAAGGCATAATACTGACAATGCTAGCGCCTTCTTTTATGGTTTCTCCAATTCCTGTTTGTATGGCTTTGGTAACATACCCATTCTGAGGTGCAGTAATGTAATATAAACCTGTTCTTACAGAATAGTTCATGTACTGATTTTGAAGCTTAGAAACGGTGGTTTCGGCATCGTACATGTTAGACATAGCCGAAAACTTATCTGACTCAGCCTTAGCCACACTTTCTCTATATTTAGTCTTTATAGATGTAAGCTCCACTTTAGCATTAATCACCTCATTTTTACTCACCAGCAACTTATTCTCATAAGAAATCATTTCTGCCTGCGCTTTCTGAAGAGTCAACTTCCTTTTTTCTAAATCAGTCAATGACTTCAATCCACTTTCATACAGCTTCTCTTGTCTCTGATATTGTTCTTTGGCTATATTATAATTAGTAATAGATGCTTCATAGCTGATACTGTCACTCACTACTTTAAGCCGCGCTTGCTGTAGTTTATTTTGGGCTTGTTCTAACTTCAGCTCTCCTGTTTGCGCCAGTGCATCTATCTGATTATCTAATGCCTTAACCTTCTCCATGTAAGACTTCACCGCCAGCTCTTTAGCGGTCAACTGATCTTTGGTTCTATTCAGAAGTTGCGGATCGAAATAGCTATCTTTTATCTCAGAAATGTAGAGAATAGTGTCTCCTTTTTCAACAAAATCACCTTCTTGCACATACCACTTTTCTATTCTACCCGCAATGACAGAATGTATAGTTTGAGGTCGTTGATCCGGCCGCAGCGCTGTAACATACCCACGAGCACCAATATTCTGTGTCCATGGCAAGAAAATTATAACCAACCCCACCAATAATGTAAAACTTATTAGCCTTAACAAAACACGCCCTGATTTCTTCTTTTCTACATTTTTAAGGGCATTATATTTATTACGATCTATATACCGACCGATACTGTTTTTTGAAATATTAAGCATGCCCGTTAGATTTTAAGTTTAAAAAAGATTTTAACTCTTCAAATGAGCCATTTTTAATAATTTGCCCCTCTTCCATGTAAACAACCTTATTACACTTAGCTGCCAAATAAGGCTCAGAAGCAATAGCAATCACCGTCCACAAGTTTTCTTTACTAGTAATAAAATCTATTATGCTCTTATACTCTGTCTCGTCAAGGTGCATATTTAAATCTTCAAGGATTAGAATTTTTGGCTTACTCACCACACTTCTTGCGAGCAATATTTTTTGCACAATGCTACCAGAGAATTTTTGCCCTTGTGTATCAACCTGCGTGTCATATCCCTCCTTAAGAGTTTTAATGAAACCTTCCAAATTAAGGTTTTTAGCTGCCCATTTTACATCATCTAATGTAATTGAGGCCCTTCCCATTGTAATATTCTCAAGAATAGTACCTTGAAAAAGTTGCTCTTGGGATAGATAATCACCCATAACCGAACGTAACGAGCTGATATTGAGGTTACCCTTAGGCAAACCCTGATAGGTAATATTTCCTTTTTGCGTTTCGTAAAGACCCGCTATAATGTAAAGCAAGGTCCGTTTTCCAGAATTACTCTTCCCGGTAATAGCTACCCTTTCGCCACTTTCTACCTTTAAGCTCACTTGGTTCAATGTAGGTTCGTTTTGTGTAGGATAATAGAAAGATACTTTGGCTAATTCCATAGCAAGTCCAGGCTCGTCTCCCGTGGCCAAATCAACTCCCTTGGTTTCTTCTAGTTCAAGGTCAGTAACCTGAGCAATTTTTTCTAAAGAAGTCAATACATCATAAATAGTCTCCAAGTTTCTGATCAACTTCTCTACAGCCACCATCACAGTTAAAATAATGATTTCAGCAGCTATAAACTGACCTATATTCATCTGCTGCTCCATTACCAAAATACCACCTATAGCCAAAAGCCCTGTAGCTACTAAAACTTTAAAAACCACCATGAGGGAATATTGCTGCACCAAAACCTTAAAGTGACTTTCTCTGGAAGTTAAATAATTACCTACATGATCGTTCACCTTTTGCAGCGCCAGATCAGTATCTCCAACCAACTTAAATGTAGTATTGGTTCTTGCGAGTTCTTCTAGCCAATAAGCCACCTTGTACTTGTATTTTGATTCATCTAAACTAGTACTCATTCCCTTACGACCAGTAAATCGAATAATTATAGCTATTAATATCACTAGAAATAAGCTAAACAAGATGAAAAACGGATGATAAAAAGAAAGTAACAGCAGGCCAAAAACCACATTAAGCAATGCAGCGGAAAAATCTATCAATATCTTTGACAAGCCCTTCTGCACAGAGATAATATCAAAAAACCTGTTCATTAATTCTGGAGCATAATGCTTATATAGCTCTTCCATTTTTGTTCGAGGCATCCTATAAGCAAACTCAAAAGCAGCCCGTGCAAATATTTTCTGTTGAAGGTTTTCAGTTATTCGCAACTGATATATTTGCAAAATGCCTGTTACCGCAATGCCAAGCACCACCAAAAACACCAGCACTATCCACGATGTGCTTATCTGTCCGCCTTGAATAAAGTTAACTATTGCCTGAATACCCAATGGCAAAGAAAGGCTGACTAAACCAGTGAAAATTGCATAAATATAAACATTTCGAATTTCCTTACGATCGGGCTTTAACAAGCGCCAAAATCGTTGTGTAGCTGTTAGTTTTGTAGTGTCTGCGTTCATATATCCAGTTTAATAGCGCTAAATGCCAATTCAGTATAGAATGTAGTAATAGAATCAGAGCCTTTGGTAAAATCTGTGAGTCGAGGTAAGTGCTCTGCAAAATATCTTTGATTATGCCCTCCTTCAATAATGGTAGAAACCAGCATATGAGGATAAGGATAGTCGGGGCGTATCTCCAAAATAATTTTACTTACTCTGTTAACTAAGTTTTTAAACCCCAAAAACAAACCTTCGCTGTTATTTTGGTCAACTGCTTTAGTTAAATAAGCCTTTGGCGCCTCATTGATTACAATCCAAAAAAGCTTGACTTCATCAATATGAGAAACGCTTTTATCTTCCTTAATTTCTTCGGTAAGAATACTTATGGCCTTCTTAAACCTATCTTTTGGAGAGTCAATATTAGCCAAACCAAATACCAGCTGATACTCCAGCCATGACCAATACCAAGCCGTAAGATATAACAGCAACTTATGTTTACTCTCGAAGTACCTATAAATTGAAGCTTCAGTAGATCCAATCTCTTTCCCTAATTTTTTGAAGGTAAAACTCTCAAAGCCTAGTTCATCTAATAAATTAATGCTACCAGTAAGTATACGTTTGCCCAATTCGCTCGAAAGCGGATCTTTTAAATATGTATTGGGATTAGACTGAATTTCAACAGGTAAACTTTCCATTAATTCACAAATTGATAGTATTACTATTATTTTAGTAAGCAAAACGATCACACCTATGAAATAGTTTCACTTGAATTGAAATAATTTTATATAAACCACTAATTACCTTCTCATTGCAGTGCACAAACTCATTCAAAGAAGATAACTAGAGACAATATTTACGTAATTAACAGATGCAATTAAATCATTTTATTATAAGATTAATTACATTATATTGCGAACTTAATAATTATATCCAATGGAAAACATTCTTGATTACTCCATAGAAAAAATAGATGGAGAAAAATTTGTAAAAATAAACTTAGCTACAGCAGGTCAACGATTTACCAACTTTCTTATTGATTACATTGTTTGTATGGCAATAGAAGTGGCCCTAATCTTTGTTATAGATAATACAGAAATAACCATAGGTGGATTTTTTTCCTATAGCATTGTTTTTAATTCTTTACTGAAGGTCATCTATTTTAGTACTATGGAAATAATATTTGGCAAAACCATTGGCAAATTTATCACCAACACCAGAGTGATCACCGCTCAGGGAAAAGAACCTAATGCAGGACAAATCATTGGAAGGTCATTTGCTAGAATCATCCCCTTCGAAGCCTTTTCGTTTCTTGGAGAAAAAGCAATTGGCTGGCACGATAAATTATCTAACACAAGAGTAATTGATGATGTAGAAAACAATTCATCTAATATACTGTAAACTATAAAACATGACCACCCCAAATACATTTGAACACCCATTATACATCAACGGTAGTTATGTAAAAACTCACTTAGCCTCCGATCAAAAAAGATTTTTAAACTACATAATTGATGGAGGTGTTTTTATATTAATATTTCTCTTATTCAAGTTGGTGATGACCAGCACCCATATACCTTACATAGCATTTATTGCAGATAATTACCTCATTATATCGCTGATGCGAGTAAGTTACTACTTTATTATGGAGGCTACACTAGGACGCACCGTAGGCAAAATAATAACAAAAACCAAAGTGGTTGACATTAAAGGCGGTCGCCCTTCCGTAGTACACGCATTGGTCAGGTCATTAGCAAGGCTTATTCCGTTAGATGCCCTCTCATTTATAACCAAAAGACCAGTTGGCTGGCACGACAAACTATCAAAGACAAGAGTAGTAGAAGAACCAATGGTCTAACTCTTTTTACGCAACCATTAATTTCCAAATATATTTAGCTAAAAATCTCAATAATTATTAGATTAGAACAATTAAACCGAAAAAGCATATACATTTAATTAATGTATTCACCTGACCTTACCTACCATGCGCTCAATAACTAATAAAAAGACTTTAAATACGCCATCTTTCAGCAAGGCCAATACGTCATTATCACCTACTAGCTCAAACACTACAACCACTGCTCAACTCAAAAAACAGCAGCACTACGCTGATAACAGCTCACAGGTACAACAGCTACACGCAATGCAGCTAAAGTCAGACCAAAGCCCTACGAATAAAAAGCTAACTCAGCTACAAAAGCAAGCAGACAATGCCACCACTACTCAGGCGCAGGCAAATAACACCGGGCTGCCTAACCAATTAAAATCAGGCATTGAAAATCTATCGGGCTATAGCATGGACGATGTAAAAGTACACCGCAACTCAGACAAACCTGCTCAATTACAAGCACATGCCTATGCTCAAGGCACCGATATACATTTAGGACCTGGCCAAGAAAAACACTTAGCGCACGAAGCTTGGCACGTGGTACAACAGAAACAAGGCAGGGTTCAACCTACCAAGCAAATGAAAGGCAAGGTTAATATCAATGATAACCAAGGGTTAGAAAAAGAAGCCGATGTAATGGGAGCTAAAGCTGCTCAACTGACAGCCACATCATTTTATGCCAATACTGCCAACGATGCCGTAGCCTTAGACAATGGCAATACCGCACAATTAGTTACTATACAAAGAGAGGAAAAAGATGACAATGGCAAAGTAGCTAAACTACACGTACATGCTGACCTAGATGCTCCGGGAATGGCTTTAATAGATCAATTAACTTCTGGAAATGTAGGTCATGCCTGGATTTCCATTGAGTGGATAGACAAAGATAATGTACCAGCAGATATCAGTGCCCCACACAGAAACCTGCTAGCAAGAGGTGGCACGCAAGCCAACCCTATTGGTTTCTGGCCTAAAATGTTTGGAGCTTATGATCAGGTAACAGAATCATGGGCAACGTTACCTCCCGGAGAGCGCGTAGGCTATTCATCCAACCCCTTTAATTCTTATGTAGCAGGTCAAGTTGTACAACCCGATAATTTACATAGCCCGAAAGCGACACAAAGCTATGACATCACACATGACCAAGCTAAAGCAGTAATGAATTACGCTGATTCTAAACACGGAGCGCAATACTCCGTATTTTACTACAACTGCACCACCTTTGCCAAAGAAGCTGCTCAGGCTGGAGGTGTCAACCCTCCTAGAATGGGTATATTAGGCATATGCTACCCCGATAAACTGTATAAAAGCATAGTTAAAAATCATAATAAGAAAAAAGGAACAACCACCGTTGCAGGTACTACTGTAGAAGGAGGCTCTGAAAGAAAAAAGAATTAACTTTAACAGCATAACTACTACACTATAAGCCAATCGGCTTATACAATCATAAAAGCTTTATCTAACACTAAATATGTGGACATTAACCGTAAAAGGAGAAGTTATAGGCATCAACAAAACAGACATTGATAAATCGGGTAAAAACCCGAAATATATACTAAATGGCGCCATGGCTGTGCATGATTACAAATTAGATGGCGCTACTTTTGAAGTAGGCAGCAAGGTGTTATTCCAGGGGAAAGAAAGTGATTTCGACACCAAAAACCTACTACCTATAAACGTGGGCGATACTTTGGAATTAACATTTACAGGTGATAATGTACCATCAGGAAAATTTTCAATATAAAAATATGTATAAGTATACGTTTATATTTTTAATTATAGCAGCCTGTGCCGGCAGCAAACCCTACTATGTAGACCCTGAGAGCCATATTAACGGACTAAAAATACAACCTAGCGAAGCACTTCGCATAGCATCTCCTCAACTGGCGTCTCATGGCACCTATATTTATATGAATGCTGACAAAGCTGAGACGTACATTGTAAGAAAAGGAGATAATTATTATATCAAACACAGTGACTTCCCGGCAAAAAGCATCAATTGGTATTTACACCAATGTTTAAAAATTAATACAGACTCAGGCGAGCTAACGATAATAGAATAAATAGTAAGTTATTTTAGCGAGACTATCAATTAACTACACTTGTTTAAAGCTAAAATAACTTACTATCTAATCACTAAAAAATTGCTTTAATTATAATTTTAAGCAATAAATCAATATATTTAATTTTAAATAGATAGTGTTTAGTTAAATATGATTGCAAAATTAACCCCTCCTCAACTTAAGCTACAAATCAAGATTTTACGCAATACTTGTTATGACTTATTAACTGGTAGAACTTTCTCCTACGCCAAAGCATCAAAAAAGGACTTACCGCTACTTAGTCATCATATTCAAATCACCCAGAACTTAAAGCCTAATAATGCCAAACTGATCAATTTAAACAATGCCATCAGCCAGATTAATAAAGTAATTATTCCTCCTTCAAAAACATTTTCTTTCTGGAAAATTGTAGGACACCCCACCACCGCAAACGGCTACGTTACTAGCAGGTCCATTGTAAACGGCAAGGTTACAGGCTCTGTTGGAGGTGGCCTCTGTCAGCTATCTGGTCTAATCTATTATATCAGTCTAATGGGAGGCCTCAAAATTATAGAGCGCCACAACCACTCCATGGACATCTATACAGATGAAGAACGTTTCGCACCACTAGGTTCTGATGCCACGGTAGCTTTTGGCAACAAAGACCTCAAAATAAAAAACACCCACAACTCCACTATCCAATTCTATTTCATTATCGATAAAAATGAAATAACAATTCAGTTAAAAAGTAATATACCAATAAAGCAAAAAAAGGTCTCTTTCAACCGCGTAAACATCAATTCAAATCAAAAAACTATTGAAACCTTCATTGACAACGCAGCTTACATTACATCCACTTACAAAATAATGTAATTGTAAACATGAATGACGCCAACAAAGCCATCAATAACCTTCCGCAATAGTATTAGCAAATCATTTAAAAAAAGCTAAATGCAGCGAGACATCACACAAAACTTCAACTTAAGGATGGTTTATATATTAGTTGAATAATCTTTAATAATTACAGACTTAAGCAACACCACGAAGAAATGAATATTATACGTATAGTATCCGGATAATATACCGCTAATTAATTTACTCACTTACAGCAAAATATAGCTTAATCAATTTAAAATAGACTGATTTACTACATAAATTAACATTTTTACTTAACTTAATATCATTATAGGTATATAAGGGACATAAATGTTCGGTTATACGGATGTTATCACCAATTTTCCGCATGGACAAAATCAATAATATTGTTATCGAATTAGATACTATCGATGTTAGATCAAATATTGGAACATTATCTAATAGATTAGATTCAATAGACTTTCATCTAGATCACGAGCTAACAGAAATTGAATCAGCGATAATTAAAGCAACTGAAAAGAAAGATTTTCTCAATTTCATATCAAATGATGCTCTATTCAGTACGTTGATAACCATTTTAATATTCTCATTGGGGATTCTTGCCAACTTACTGATAAAGAGAAGAGACAAGAAAATCTTCCGAAAGGAAATGAGGTCTTATGTAAAGCATCATATCGATGAAATGCTAAAAAAACATACCCCTCTACTTAAAAAGGGATACTTAGATTTTTCAACTGAAACTACAATAGATACTGGAATTCCACTCACACCACCCAAACTACTTTCAAATGATTTCCAAAGGATATTGCATGTTGATATTGCAGAACTTCACAATGCTATAGCCAACAAAAAAGCTCTTTCAGACGTCATTAGTCAAGTTAAATTTCTAAAACATTTATTGGACGAAGTTCAATATTATCATGAAAAAGTTGTCACAGATACAAAACAACATAGAATAACCTTAGAAGCCGACATTTATGAATATTTTGATCTCATTGCAGAGTTTGTTGATCATGAAGAGCCTGAAAAGGGAGAGACTCCATCTGAGGCATATGAAATAATGAATGGATCTATATTTAAATACTACTCTGAAATTGCAGGCCAACGTGAATTACAAAAACTATACGATGAAATAATAAGACCAAACCAACAATATTTGGTTGATACCCAATTATTCAAATCGCATCATATAGGAAAAAAAATAGCAAAGCTTGGCAAAAGACTTTCTCATCAGTTTAACACTCTTTTAGGTATTACTAATGAATTCAAGGAACAGTACAAAACGTTTTCTGTATTGGTTGAAAATGCGGAAAAGTCAATCAGGCAAAAATCAGATGAAATAACATGGTGATAACAAACGATGATGGCGCATGGCCTTACTTAGCCATCTACCAAGAGTCTGCATAACATCCCACTTATCTACCGCCAAGAAACTGAAGTGCATTCTACCATCTTCTGCTCGTGGGAGTTTTATTTTCAGAGCGCAGTACCTATTTGATGCTTTGAATGCACCGGCAGATAAGCTACTTTTATCAGAATTAATAAAGCTCGGAGGCCACAGCGCCATATCTGGGCGTTATGTATAATTCTAAAAAAATGAAATTCATACACTTTATAGATGCTGGTTCTAAGGAAATAGTTTTGAAAGATGGACTTTCTCTTGAACCAAATCATAGAAATATAAATCAAGAAAGTTCTGGGATTTTTTGTTATCCATTAATAAAAATACCTTTTAAAACTCCTGTCCTTAAAAAAGAATATGAAGATATTAATGACTTCCTAGAATTTAAAAAAGAAGAAGAGTTATTAAATACATCTTTATCTATTGAAGAATCTTGGGAAGTGATTGGTGCTTCAAGAGTTACTCGTAGAGACCCCAAAGTTAAAAAGGTATCAGGAGTTATTTTTGAACTTAACGATAATCATTGGCCGTTAACTGTTTTTATTAATATCGGACATAGCATTGGTAATAAATTTTCTCAGTTATTAGAAAGTAATCAAAATGAAGGGATTGTTTTTAAAGGATACGAAAACAACCTATTAAAATTGATAAAAAATATTCAATCCGAAAGATATGTACTTGCTAGTGCTCCTTTCACAGTAAATACTGAAAACGACCTTTTAAATTTGATTGACAAACTAATCTCAGCTGGTGGAGGACTTTGGAAAGAAGATTCATTTGAATGTATGTTGACTGAAAATATTTCAGGAAACAATATAGAAAGAGTAATAGAATTAGAAAATAAGTACTATAACTCTATAGCAGAATAAAAAAATACATAATCGTTTAGACGGCCGTGAGCTGTAAGCCCACAGTGCGCCTCACACACCACTGTACATACTGTTCTCGTACTATGCGGTTCATTGAATCTCTGGTTGAAGTTTGAGGTAATAATCCAGCATGCTTTTATAACCTTTCTTTCTTAGCCATGGTACAGTGATGGTAGCTCTGAGAATAGGACTTTGGGCTACCGCCCAATCTCCCATTATTGTTCGGCCCTAGACATATGCTTGCCCTTGTTTCACTCCTAATCGGATGAGGTTTTACGCTTTCGCTCTAGCTTTTTCCAATCATGCCAAATACAGTATCTCAGTCTATTGCGTAGCCATTCGTTTAATTCCTATTCTTTGCAACCGAGGCTTGTAGTCCCCCTTCCTTCAGTAAATACCTCAAGGCAAACCTTCTTACGACTTACTAATGACTCCCACGCATAAGTGACTTTCACCCTCTGGAATAATTTGGTATATTCGATACCTGATGGCCATGCTGGCCACGCACATTGCATAAAACATAGCTAATAACTGCTAAACCAAAAGGTCTGTACTTTTTTACAAAGACCTCCAAATTTTTAATTTTGCTTTTTAAAACAAAATTAAAAATTTCGACTCTGTGTTAACCTGTAAAGTTAGTGTCTTTGCACGTTACGTTTAATACACAAGTCCGTTGTCGCCAATTAGAAAAAAAATGCACAGACTCCTTAAATTAATTATTTTATCCTCTGCTCTTTGTGCTTGCAGTGGAAACTCACAAAAAAGCAAACTCATCCAAACAATTGATTACTATTATGACGAAAATGGTAATCAGGAGAAAAAAAAAGCAGAATATTTCATTATGCTTAAAACTAATGAAGTGGGACAAGAGACTAAAATCAAGCATGGGTTATATAAAGAGTATTACGAGAGTGGAAAACTCATGCAAGAAGCTTATTATGAATATGGCAAACTGGAAGGTCCAGCTAAGGCTTATTATGAAAAAGGACAAGTTGCAGAGATTTCAAATTGGGAAAATGATCGATATCAAGGAGAATATAAATACTATTTTGAGAATGGTAAAATTCAAGAAGAGTTCACATATATGAATGGCCTACTCAACGGGACATGTAAAACATACTACGACAACGGAAATCTCAGAAATGAAATCAATTATAAAGATGACCGAATTTGGAAACTAATAGCAAATTATGACAGTGTTGGCAATAAACTTGACAGTTTAACAATTATCAACGGAGAGGGGCTGTTTAATGAATATTACCCAAACGGACAGTTAGCAGTAAAGTCCAATGTTGCTAGCGGTCTTTTAAACGGCTCATTTGAGTTTTACAATCAATATGGAAAGGTAAGAATGAAGACGAATTACTTTAATGGAAAAAAGCATGGTGACTTAAAATTTTATCATGAAAACGGAAAAATTGCACAACAAACTTCTTTCTATAATGATATAAACATCGGACATGAAAAACACTATAATGATAAAGGAATGTTGGTTTGGGAAATAGATTATAAAGCCCCTCCATTTGATAAAACTGATAGCATTAAATTGAATTTAACCAAAGGTGCAAATATTGGAGGGATTATGAAATTAATTAATTCTCTCGATCCTTCGGGAATGTTCAATGGTATAAAAAATGGAATGGAAAAGTTTTATTATAGTGATGGACAGCTAAAATCGGAATCTTATTATAAAGATAATATTCAAGACAGCATTTATCGTGAATATTTTCAGAATGGCAAAATCAAATCTGAAAAATTGTGGGATACAGATCATTTAGGACCTATCTATTCAAAAAAATTTGATAAGGAGGGAAACTTATTGGACTCAATTACTAATCAAACCGACTACAATTGAGTAGCCCAACCTGAGTTAAAATGATTCAGAATGAGGCCCTCACCACTGCGCATACAGTTCTCGCACTACGCGGTTCATTGAATCTCGGGTTGAAGTTTGAGGTAATAATCCAGCATGCTTTTATAACCTTTCTTTCTTAGTCGTGATACGGTAATGGTAGTTCTAAGAATAGGACTTTGGGCTACCGCCCAGCCTCCCATTCTGGTTCTACTCCAGACATAAGTCTGACCCTGTTTTACTCCTAATTGGATGAGGTTTTTACGTTTTCGCTCTGGCTTTTTCCCATCATGCCAAATACAGTATCTCAGACTGTTGCGTAGCCATTCGTATATTTTCTATTCGTTAAAATCGGGATTAGCAGTCTCGCGTCCTGCAGTGCATACCTCACGACAAACCACCTTGCGACTTGCTAATGCTTCGGGACACGACCCCGGTGCTTACAGGACTCTCACCCTTTGGATCACTCAATTTCTTGAGCTATATTCACCATTCAAGGCACACACAAGCGCTAGCACGAATGCGCCTACTGCCACTTTACAGTTTCAGTGCGAACTTCACCATGAATCAGCCACTGAGAAAGGTCTGTGCTTTCTACTTATTTCAGCTCGCAGGATTTTTTCATCTTTCTGAACGCAGTAGCAACCTGATACTTTGGAAGCACCGGCAGATTCATTAGTTTTATCAGAACTTGCTAAGCTCGGGGCGCACTCCTGCTAGCTGGTCGTTGTATGCAACTATGAAACATGAAATCTAAAATAGGAATAGCAATAATCGTAGCATCATTTTTGGTTTCATTAAACCCTTACATTTTACTTTTTATATTACCTATTTTTATAATTGGGTGTATTCTATTATGGTTAGGACAAGCATCTAAAAAAATAAAACTTATTATAACCATCACCCCTATACTACTATGGTATCCTGGTTTCATGGGATTTATGTATTTGAACTCATATCTAGGACCTAAATTAGCTCAAAAAATAGAATATCGGATACCCAATGGATTCAAGGGACAAGTTATGGTTCTCTTCCCTATTGAATGCGGGCAACCTGTTCGAGTAGAAAATGGAAGGGAGATAATTGATATCCCTAAAGATGGGATAGTCTACTATCAAGGAAACCTTGACGCTGGATATATTAATTGGACTTACAAACTAGATGCCATTGATAAACCATCATGGATATATGAATTCAAAACATGGAATATGTCTGAAGAAGTATTCAAAAGCATTGATCCAGATTCTTTAGGTGTTTTCGGTGGTGGTGGTTGGTCAACTATGTCCGCATCATCTAGTGATAATTCATACGAAAGTGAGATCAGCTATAAGGTAAGAACGCTTAGAATTGACAAATGGATAAATCGTGACAAATATTTCACAGAAGACTTGAAAGATAGTTTGCAAGCTATTTATGAACAGAAAATAAGAGATTGTAAAAAAGCACATAATCGTGTAGACGGCCGTGAGCTTTAAGCCCACGGTGCGCCTCACACACCACGTAGCATACAGTTCTCGCACTACGTGGTTTATTGAACCTCTGGTTGAGTTTAATGTAATAATCCAGCATGCTTTTATAACCATTCTTTCTTAGCCATGATACAGTGATGGTAGCTCTGAGAATAGGACTTTGGGCTACCGCCCAACCTCCCATCCTGGTTCTACTCCAGACATAAGCCTGCCCCTGTTTTACTCCTAATTGGATGAGGTTTTTACGTTTTCGCTCTGGCTTTTTCCCATCATGCCAAATACAGTATCTCAGTCTATTACGTAACCATTCGTATATTTTCTATTCGTTAAAACCGGGATTTGCAGTCTCGCGTCCTGCAGTGCATACCTCACGACAAACCACCTCGCCACTTGCTTGGCTTCCTGGCACGACCCCGGTGCTTACGGGACTCTCACCCTTTGGATCACTCAATTTCTTGAGCTATATTCACCATTCAAGGCACACCACAATGGGTAATGGGTAAGAAACCATGTCGTGTCAGGGGGGCACGAGAGGTTTGTGGGTACTTGATAGCCCGCGAATTCGAAGAATTCGCTACTTTGAAAATTGAAACGAACTACTACTAAATCACGCCACGATTCTTACCTGAAGCGTTGTAGGGCATTTTAAAAATGAAGAACATAGGAATAAGATTATTAACATTTCTTCTTTTGAGCTGTAATAATCAAACGAATAAAAAACCGTCCGAAAAAGTGGAAATTGAATACATCAGTTCAAATTATAAAAACCAAACTGAAGATAAGATTGAATTTAGTCGAATTGTAAAAGACAGCTCTACCCTGAATTTGATAGAAGGAGAAATTCGTTTCGATGAAAATCACAACACTCTTCAGACAATTAAGAATAAAAGATCAATATCGGAATCTGAAATCGACTCAATAAATTCCAATCTTAAGGAAAAAGGTTACAGGGACAATTTTGATAATTTCGGAAAAATCATTTTCGTCCAAATGCAACCAAAAAACGAAAATGACTTTCAAGTTTTGGACTTAAGACATAAAATCGAGGAAAAGATTCATGAAAAACTGAAAAGCAACGGAATAGGCGAATGGGTTGCAGGAGATTTAGGTCCAGGTGGAGCAAATATGTTATTTGAAGTTACCGAATGGAAAAAGTCAATCCCTATGATTATGAACATTCTGAATCAAGAGGGACTTTTAAAAAATAGTTTAATAATTAAAAGATTGAATACTGCAAAAGATGATTGGAATTATGAAATCATATATCCAATAGATTATGATGGAGTATTTAATCAAATGTAAAAACGTCACGAACGAAATAAATGGCACTTTTTAAAATAGAAGATAACGAGCGACTTGAGAACGTAAAGGAACAACCTTTCAAGCTCGAAAAAGAAATTCAATCGCTGACAGAGAAAAATCTTAAATCAATTTTCGGACTTGACTTTACAAAATCGGAATTTAGCCTAAACAATTTTCGTATCGACACTTTAGCGTTCGACAAAGACGCAGGCACTTTTGTAATAATCGAATACAAACGGGACAAGAACTTTAGCGTAATTGACCAAGGATACGCCTATTTGTCTTTAATGCTTAACAACAAAGCGGACTTCATTCTTGAATACAACGAAAATTCAAAAGAGACTTTAAAACGAAATGACGTTGATTGGTCGCAATCGAGAGTAATTTTTATTTCTCCCTCATTTACGACTTATCAAAAAGAAGCAATCAATTTCAAAGACTTACCGATTGAACTTTGGGAAATCAAGCGTTATGACAACAAAACGGTTAATTACAATCAAATAAAAACTTCAGGTGCTCAGGAAAGTGTCAAGACCATTAGCCGTCAAGATGAAGCGATTGAAAAAGTAACGAAGGAAATAAAAGTTTACACAGAAGACGAGCATTTAGAAAAAGGAACGGAAGCAACGAAAGAACTCTATGAGACTCTTAAAAGTGCCATTTTAAATCTTGACGAATTAGAAGTAAAACCAAAGAAAAAATACATTGCTTTTGTATCAGGCTCTAACGTAGTGGACATTCACATTCAAAAGAACGCTTTAAAAATGTGGCTGAATATACAACAAGGCAACCTTGACGACCCGAAAGAAATTGCAAGAGACGTTTCTTCGGTCGGACATTGGGGAAATGGTGACTATGAAATTGTAATGCGGACAGACGAAGAAATGGAATATATTTTAAGCCTGATAAAGCAATCATTGAAAAAAAATAAAAAATAACGTGAGCTAATCGTGTAGACGACCGTGAGCTGTAAGCCCACGGTGCGCCTCACACACCACGTAGCGTACGAGTCTCTTACTACGCGGTTCATTGTATCTCGGGTTGGAGTTTGAGGTAATAATCCAGCATGCTTTTATAACCTTTCTTTCTTAGTCGTGATACGGTAATAGTAGTTCTAAGAATAGGACTTTGGGTTACCGCCCAACCTCCCATTCTGGTTCTACTACAGGCATAAGCCTGTCCTTGTTTCACTCCTAATTGGACGAGGTTTTTACGTTTTCGCTATGGCTTTTTCCAATCATGCCAAATACAGAATTTCAATCTATTAAGTATCCAGTTCCTGTTCGTTGGAACCGGGATTTGCAGTCTCGCTTCCTTCAGTGCATGCCTCACGACAAACCACCTTGCGACTTGCTAATGCTTCGGGACACGACCCCGGTGCTTACAGGACTCTCACCCTTTGGAATAATTTGGTATACTCGAAACCTGATGCCCATACTGGGCACACACAACAACTAAACGGAATTGGCTAGTGGTTGGCGGATTGACTTATCAATCCTTTTCCCTATTTTAGGTGGACGTTCTTTGACCGCCACCTCCGTTTAGTAAGAAGGTTAGTCAGAATTAGAAATGAAGAAAATATTTGCAATAATGATTATGTCCATGATTAGCTTTATAAGTAAAGCTCAGGACAGTACTGTTTACATACAAAGTGATGCTTCAATGTTCAGTAATCAATACACCTTCTATCCCGATGGAACACTCAAACACTTTTATACAACTGATGATGGGCAAGTTTGGTATGGAAAAGGAAATTACTTTGACAATGGAAAGTACAGAACGTTGTATTTCAAAGAAGCGGATACAACAATGAATGAATATGAAGGTTGGAAAATTTACTACGAAACTAACTTTCAAAGAGTATTGATTAAAAAGGGATATGGTTTTAAATCATTTGAAAAAAACTCAAATACTGGAAAACCAGGAATAAAACTAAAGAAAAAATCACCTAACAAAACTTAAACTGTATCAAAACGCATCAAACATGATCGTTGTCTTTCATTGCAGAACGGCCTAAAAGCAAGAAGAGGAATTAATACAGTTTCATATTCAACAAACTCTTGGGCACGAGGATACTCTTGTAAGGATTCAAATTAATTCTCTTCGTCAGGGTTCGATTGAACTTGATATTGTAGCGATTGCTGCGCTAGTATTTAACCAAGATAATGCAATTTCCCTATTACAGAGCTTATCTGCCAATGCAATATGGGCAGGATTTATGCTTCCTATTTTTATAACATCAGGACCAAATCTATTAATCAAAATTCCAATTAGCATGTATAAATACATGCTAATTGGAATTTTACACTTCCCCCCTAACCAATCAACACCCACCTATAAAGCCCATTAGACAAGTGTAAAATCTTCGAAAAGCAAGCTAATCGCAAGACCTCTAGTGATAGTGTGGCATTTGCGATGCTACACGGACTTTTTCCCATCATTACAGCAGTGGCAGTGATATGGAGGCAAGAGATTTTTGAATAATTAACATCACAAGCTATCCCTACAGAACCCCCTAAGCCTTTTCCAGACTTAGATCTCCCCATTCATGAATAGCTTACAGCTGCCCTTGTAACTTACTCAATTTTAAAAATATACCTCCTCCTCCTGAAGCATTCTCAATACTTTAACACAGACACACTCATACCAGAGCCCCAGCAACATATGAAATTCCAAAAATCAAAAGTGACCATATACAATTCAACATTACCCATATAGCCAGCATTCACTTAATGAAGAAAAGATCCAACTTTGGTATAAGAATTTAATTTATTCATCAAAATAGCTCGAGTGAATTGAACCAAAAAACACAAAACAAAGAACTAGATTGAAAATCAACAGATAGTTGCACATCCTAAGTTTGCAATAAAAAAAACTATGAAGAATTTAAGATTTTGGATACTGGTTATGACAGCTTCAATATTTTCATTTAACGTTTTAGCTCAAACAGGACAAGACGACAGATATACTCAACTTGAAAAGTTAAAAAAACAGAATCGATTTACACTTGTGTATGATAACGCAATAGAAGAAAACATATCTGGAAAAGTAAATATTCACCCCGTAAGTTACAAGTTACACGATATTGATATTGCGGCTAATGTATATACACCGGCAAATTACACCCCTTCTAAAAAATATGCTGCAATTGTTATAGCTCACCCCAATGGTGGAGTAAAAGAACAAGTTGCGGGGCATTATGCTCAATTATTAGCAGAACAGGGCTACATTACTATTGTAGCAGATGCATCATATCAAGGCGGAAGCGGAGGATTTCCAAGAAATGTGGATAGACCATCTAATAGAATAGAAGATATACGGGGAATGGCAGATTATATCTCAAATTATATTGGAGTTGATGATGACAAAATAGGGCTTCTTGGAATTTGTGGTGGTGCAGGTTACGCAATAAAAACTGCACAAACAGATAAACGCTTTAAAGCGGTTACAACTTTGAGCTTACTAAATTCTGGTTCTATAAGAAGAAATGGATTAAAGGATTCACAAATTTCTACGATCCAAGAAAGACTTAAATTAGCCTCTGAAGCAAGAGCATTAGAAGCTAAAACAGGAGAGGTGCGTTATTTCTACCCATATGCTGAGGATATGACAGATGAAGAAGCAGACAAACTTCCCTTTCAACTTCATAGACAAGTATACTATTACTACTACAAAACACACAAGCACCCCAATTCTACATTTAGATATACAATGAGTAGTCTCCTTGATCTTGCCGCATTTGACGTAAATACAAATATGGATTTATTGACTCAACCTCTATTAATGATGGCAGGAAGTAATGCAGATACTTATTATATGACTGATGAGATATTTCAAAATGTAACAAATTCTACAAAAAAAGAATTTTATAAAATTGATGGAGCAACTCACATAGAAACATATTGGAAGGAACCATACGTTTCACAAGCATTAAATAAAATGACACTCCTTTTTCAATAAAAATTTGTAAGCCTAATTGGCTAATAAATAATTAATTCTGGCTAAAAGAATTCTAGCTAGGGTTAATTATTTTGTCAATATCATGTAATATGAAAAGATAATCATGTGATTAAAATCACACAATGACTTATTTTGTATTTTATCAAAAACTGTAACCTTTATGATTAAGAATACAATAATAAAAACACCTTTAGCTAGCTGTACTTTAACTGAATCAGGTTTAGATCTTGATGGGTTTTCGATAATTGAACAGTGTTACAACAATACAGCAAAAGAAGGTGATATGTATTTGAATGAGCATTTGTTACTTTTTGTACTAACTGGAAAAATAATCCTGAATTATGGCAATCAAGAATATACTGTAGATGAAAACGAAATGATTTTGCTAAGAAAAGCAACTATTGTTAATTACATAAAACATCTCAATCAGGAAAATGACTCTAAACATTACAGCTTATTGTTTTCTCTAAAAGATGAGTTAATTTCTAGTTTTCTATCCACAGCAGATGTTGATGTCTCTAAAAAGGATATTGCTGCTGAGGTTAAAAGTTCAGTTTTTCCAATGAATGATTTTTTAATTTCGTTTGCAAAATCCGTAAAACCATATTTTAAAAATAAAAGCAAAGCTTTACCTGGACTCCTAAGAATAAAAATAATGGAGATGTTGTATAATATTTCCATTATAAATCAAAATTTATTTTATCAGATCTTGCAACTTCACAAACCAATTCCAACAGATATAAGGCAAGTTGTCGAGAAAAACTATGCAACACCAGCTAGCATCCCTGATTTAGCTTATCTCTCAGGAAAAAGCCTATCGAGCTTCAAGCGTGAGTTTCAAAGTATTTATAATATGCCACCCGCAGTTTATATTAGAGAAAAACGTTTAACAAAAGCAAAGGAACTCATACAAAAAACGCAACTAAGTATTTCAGATATCTGCTACACTCTTGGATTTGTTAACATCTCCCACTTTTCCAAAATTTTTAAAGAATTTCACGGGAATACCCCGTCATCATATAGAAACTAGCTATTTTTCACTCTTTACAAAAAATCAATTAAAAGACTCCGAATCGCATGAAGCATAATCACTGCTACACAATTCATAACGCTAAAAATAGGCTGTAAACTTCATTTAGAATTCACATACTATAAAACCTATTTGCGGAAGGAAGATTAATGCATAAAACACAGAAAGATTTGAATGTAAATTAAAAGTGCAGAACCTAGCATTTCCTGAAGTTACCAGAAACAAAAAAAGCCGTTTACTTTTCAGCAAACGGCTTTAGTAGTCCGTAGGGGAATCGAACCCCTGTTACCAGGATGAAAACCTGGCGTCCTAACCCCTAGACGAACGGACCCTTAAACTATTTAACACAAAGCTTTTCTCTGCGTGTAGTGCTACTGCGAAGCACTTTTGTAGTCCGTAGGGGAATCGAACCCCTGTTACCAGGATGAAAACCTGGCGTCCTAACCCCTAGACGAACGGACCGTTTTGTTTAAGGAGTTGCAAATGTAATACTTCAAATTTTATATGCAAAACAATTGTAGAAAAAATTTCTTTTTTTTCGCACACATGCATTTAAGTTTCTCTTTCATTGATTTTAGACATGTAGTAATGTACTTTTGGCGCGTAATAAAAATGACAACTTTAATCCAAACAAAATGACTAAAATAGCAATTAACGGATTTGGAAGAATAGGCCGCTTGGCGTTTAAATCATTATTGCAAAAAGATAACGTTGAAGTTGTAGCTATAAATGACTTAACTGACATTGCTACACTTGCGCACCTTTTAAAATATGATTCAATTCACGGCAAGTTTGACGGTACTGTTGAAACTAATGACGAAGGTTTCGTTATCAACGGTAAAGCAATAAAAGTTTTAGCTGAGAGAGATCCTGCACAATTACCTTGGGGAGATCTTGGTGTTGATATCGTTCTTGAGTCTACAGGTAGATTTGTAGATGAAGAAGGTTCTAAAAAGCATATCACTGCCGGAGCTAAAAAAGTTGTTATCTCTGCACCTGCAAAAGGAAATATCCCTACTGTAGTACTTGGTGTTAACGAAGAAATTTTAACTGGTTCAGAAGAGGTTTTATCTAACGCTTCTTGTACTACTAACTGTCTTGCTCCTGTAGCAAAAGTTCTTAACGATAAGTTTGGTTTAGAGAAAGGATTTATCACTACTATCCACGCTTACACGGCTGATCAAAACTTACAAGATGCTCCTCACAAAGATTTAAGAAGAGCAAGAGCTGCTGCTTTAAACATTGTACCTACTACTACTGGTGCTGCTAAAGCTGTAGGTTTAGTACTTCCTGAATTGAAAGGAAAATTAGATGGTAACGCTGTTCGCGTACCAACACCAACAGGTTCATTAACTGACTTAGTTTGTGTTTTAAAGAAAGAAGTAACTGTAGAAGAGATCAACGCGGCTATGAAAGAGGCTGCTGAAGGTCCTATGAAAGGAATACTTGAGTACACTGAAGATCCTATCGTTTCTACTGATATCGTAGGTAACCCTCACTCATCTATCTTCGATTCTCAAATGACTTCAGCAAACGGTAATTTAGTAAAAGTTGTTTCTTGGTATGACAACGAAGCTGGTTACTCTAACAGAGTTGCTGACTTAATTGCTAAATTAGCTTAATTAAGAATAATTTTTAAAAGAGTAATAGCCTATAAGTTATTACTCTTTTTTTATCCCCTCCTTTTGGCATTTCATTTGTTTAACCCTCATGCTAAAACAGAATAGCCATGATCTACTCGTTTATACTTTCAATTTTTAGTGTTTTAGTTTCTCCTATCCAGAAAAATCAGTGCACACTGAATATTACTGTCTCTAATTTAAAAAACACACATGGCAATGTGGCTGTAGCCATATTTAACTCCAAGTCATCTTTCTTAGCCAAGCACAAAGAGTATACTGGTAAGTTTATAGAAATTACCCCAGGAAAAGAAGCCACCCTTACTATTGAAAATTTACCTGAAGGCACCTATGCCGTTAGCGCCTTTCATGATGAAAATGGAAATGGCGAGATGGATAAAAACATGCTAGGGATTCCTACAGAAGATTATGGATTTAGTAACAACGCCAAAGGCCTTCTTGGCCCTCCTTCATTTGAAGATGCTAGCTTTACCATTTCAAATAGCACCAAACAGATAGATATACGCTTACAATAAAATTAACTCAAAGCCGCTAGCTGCTCATTCGTTATATCCAGATTATGATAGACTTTCTGCACATCATCATCATCTTCTAATACCTCTATCAACTTTAAAACATCCTCTAGCTCCTCATCAGCTAACGTCATTCTATTCATAGGCAAGCGCTGAAGTTCAGCAGTTTCACATTCCAAATTAAATGCTTCGGCAGCTTGATGAAAACGACCAAAATCTTCCATAGCAGTGGTCACATGAATATATTCTTCATCAAAGGCTACATCCTCTGCTCCAGCATCAATTAATTTAAGCATTAGTTCATCTTGTATAGAGTTTTCAGGTCTTTTAATATCAAAAATACCTTTCCTTTCAAACAAATAATCAACAGACCCGTTCACTGCCAAGCCACCTCCATATTTACTAAAAGCAGCTCGCACAGCCGCTACAGTCCTATTTAAATTATCAGTAGCACACTCTACATATATTGCTATTCCATGCGATGCATATCCTTCATAAGTAAGCTCCGTGTAATCTCCCTCATCTCCCCCCTCGCCTTTATGAATGGCTCTTTCAATATTATCTTTTGGTACATTTTGCCCTTTTGCATTCTGTATAGCCAATCTTAACCTGGGATTACCATCCGGGTCACTCCCTCCTTCTTTTACCGCTATAGATATTTCACGCAAAAGCTTGGTGAAAATTTTAGCTCTTTTAGCATCTAAAGCTCCCTTTTTTCTTTTTATAGTTGACCACTTACTATGTCCTGACATATCTATCCTTCCTTTTCTGCAAGTTTTTTCTTTGACAAATGATTTTTATACCACACATTACCCGCCACTCCGGCTAACACTACTACCATACCTATGTAAGTCATAAAGTTAAAAGACTCATCAAAGAAAATCCAGCCGAGGCCCAGTGCATATATAATATTAATATACTTGAGACTAGCCACTTTAGACAGCTCTTCTACCTGATAAGCCTTAGTCATTAAATATTGAGCTATTTGAGTAAGCACCCCAACCACCAGCAGATAAAACCATTCCATACCCTGCGGCTCTTCCCAATGAAACACACTGTACAACCCAGTTATGGGCAGCGTCACTAATGGAAAATAAAATACTATTACCAATGGATGCTCCGATGTATTCAATTTTCTAATAAAATTATACGCCAGCCCTGCAAATAAGGTAGCAAATAATCCCATAGTAGCATAGATCGGTGTTATACGCTGATCAAACCCTTCTATTACAAGCACACCAAGAAAAGCCACCAGAAAGAATAACCATTGTAATGGTTTCACCTTTTCTTTTACGATAAACATTCCCAATACAGAAGTAAAAATAGGCGCTAAAAATTGTATGGTAGTAGAGCTTGCCAAGGGTATCTTTTGAATAGTCTTGAAATATAATACCAGAGCAATAGCACCTGCAGCACCTCGCATAATGAGTATCTTTTTATTATTACCCCAAATGTTAACACCAGAAGTCTTCAAAAAAACAAAACTCAATACAAGCGAAATTACAGATCTAAAAAAGACTATTTCTACCGCAGGTATATTGGGCAACATTTTAACAAAAGCATTCATTAGGGCAAAACAGAAACCTGCCACTAGCATGTAAACCACTCCTTTTGAAATCATAACACAAAGAAGCGCCATAGCCTTTTGTTTCAAAAGAAACTACAGATTTAATGGGCTGATTATATGTTTTATGAAATTATTTTAATTTTATAAATTAATTTACCAACACTTCATCTAACAAAAACAAGTTTAAATTTATATTTACCTATAAAATCAACACTACCACTTTTATCATCCTCGTTTATTTTTTCATATGATTGATTATTACCATGTACTAGATGTAGCCAGATATTCAGACATAGCTGTAGTGAAATCAGCCTACAAAAAATTGGCAATAAAATATCACCCAGATAAAAACCCAGGCAATACCTACAGTGATGAAAAATTTAAAGAAATCAACGAAGCCTATCAGAACCTAAAAGACCCGTACAAGAAACAGGCATACGACAATAGACTTCAACATCATTACAATCCTCCTCCTCAATCATATTCACAACCTACAGGCTCAAACCGTAGAGATACAAGACCCCGAAATTATAAGTATCGTCCCAGACCGAAGCCACAAACCTATTACAAGGTGGATAAGACCTACCTGTATTCAATTTTGCTATCCATTTTATTTGTAGGCGCTATAACCGTTGTTGTTGTTATTGTCACCTCCATAAATTCATACTACGAGAATAAAGATAAAATCGAACTAGCTCAGGAAATAGATCGTCATATCTCTAAAATAGATTCGGCCTTCAACATAAAAGACTACGCCTTAGGGTTGACTATAATGAATGAAATGACATCAAAATTCAGAAGAAACCATCAAGTAGAAGTAGCCAAATCACATTTTATAGAAAAGTTAAATTCCAATGCTCAATCTGATTATCAAAGAGGAGACTATCATAACGCAGCAAAAGAGTTTAAATTAATTATTGAAAATGATGACAAAACAGACCTTAATAATTGGCTAAAACTGGCGGAAAGCTATTATTCGATAGGTAAATACAAAGAGGCTATTAATGCGTATAATTATATCCTTATATATGATGAATACAACATAAGTATCATACTAAAAGTAGCTGGCATTTACGAACACGATCTCGAAAACAATGACGAAGCTCGCAAAGCCTACCATGATGCAAAACTGGTATTTAAAAAAATTCAGACCAACGTGTATGGAGAAGCATTTGAACTAGTGATGAAACCCAAAGATACCCCTGAAACATTTTACACGCTTTTCATGAAAAGAGGCCTATTTCACCTAAGAAATCAAAATTACGAAGAAGCTATATCTGACTTTAACTGGGCCATTACCATACGACCAAACAATGCCGAGCCATACTACCAAAGAGGCATGGCCTTTTACCATGTCAATAAAAAACATATGGCGTGCTCCAATTGGGAAAAAGCCATGAATATTGGACATACCAAAGCAAAACAATTCTACAGCAAGAATTGTAATTAAAGAATGATTTTAATTGAGAAAAAAGGTATCTTATATAATATAACTCTAAAACTCTAATAGTATGGCAATTTTAAATGCAGAAGAACTTAAATCTATAAAAAAGAGCTTTTTTAATATATTAGCATTCTTTTTAAAGGACGAACAGGTAAAAAGTAAATATGTGGGCTGTTTATTAAAATGGAGCGCACAATTAAACCTATCACATGCCGATCTCCATCACATTGAAGATAACTTCGATAAACTAGAATTTAGAGAGCCCGATAGTAAAGTAGAAAAAACCGAAGCTATTTTTCATCTCGTACACATGATATATCTTGACAATGTAGTAGAAGATATTGAACTAGAGGTTGCCTCCATTTATGCCAAAAAACTGGGTTTAAACCCTGCAGTAGTAGGAGAATTATTTAAAGCAATAGCTACAGCACCATATGATGGCAAATCCACAACGGATGTAAAACAAGAAGTTCAGGAGTTTTTAGAACTGAATAATATTTAAAAATTAGAATTGTTATTTCTTTTTAAGGCAAAATATCATTTTATTAGGGTAGTGATTACAAAACTACTATCATGAATAAAAATAACTATTTTGCATTAGTGTTTTTTGTAGCTCTGTCCGTAGTAGCGATATATTTTTTTCAGAGCTCAAATACACCTCAACCCACATTCCCAAGACATTATAACTATGAAGATGATGAAGAAAGGGAAAAAGAAGAAACAGACAGCCCCGACCTTGCTGCAGAGCAGGAATTTGAAATGACTAAAGATCCGACCTTGGGTTATGTGCCCACGGAAAGAAAAGTATTGGCATTTCAAGAAGCCAAAGGACTTTTAAAAAGTACTAGCAATGCCCGAGCAATCTCCGATGTTAAATGGGTAGAACGAGGCCCTGATAATGTAGGAGGAAGAACACGGTCTCTATTCTTTGACCCTAATGACACCACTGGCAATAAAGTTTGGGCTGGCGCAGTAGCTGGCGGACTTTGGTATAACAACAATATCTCCGATAAGAACTCCGCATGGCATAACGTGAACGACTTTATGGCCAACTTGGCTATAAGCACACTAGCCTATGACCCAGAAGAAACATCTACGTTTTATGCCGGAACAGGACTAGGTTTTACAAGCACCATTAAAGGAGCTGGCATTTGGAGGTCTACTGATAAAGGAAATACTTGGAGCCAATTGAGCTCCACACAATCAGATGCATTTAGCTATGTGCAGAAAATTGTAGTATCAACCAATTCAAAAGTAATAGCAGGTACCTCTGGAGGCCTTTACACTTCAATCGATAATGGAGAAACATGGACCCTCACCTCACCCGAGTTCTTCGTAACTGATGTAGAACTTGCCTCTAATGGAGATGTATATATCTCTGATTATAATGGAAATATTTTTAAATCAACTGATGATGCTGCCACTTGGGTTAGCGTATCTCCAATGGCAGGAGGAGACAGAGTAGAAATTACTACAGCCCCCTCTAATTCAGCGGTAATTTACGCTCTAGCAGCTTCAGGCTCTAATGTAGCCTGGCTTAAAAAGTCAATTAATGGAGGCTTAACATGGCAAGATATAACTATACCAAACTATAGAAATCAGCAAACTTGTACCGAAGACCTCAATGACTTTACCAGGGGTCAAGCATTCTTTGACCTTATATTACAGGTATCTCCTAACAATGAAGACTTGGTGTTAATGGGAGGCATAGACCTTTACCGAACAACTGATGGCGGCACAAACTGGCAGCTTATCTCCTACTGGACAGGCTCATGTGCACCATATGTTCATGCAGATCAACACGCTATAGTATTTAAACCCGGCAATAACAATACTGCTATTTTTGGAAATGATGGAGGTGTATTTTACTCTGAGAATTTAAACGATGAGTACCCTACCTATTTAGAAGCAAACAATGGGTACAACACTACGCTATTTTATTCTTGCGCAGCAGTAAATCAGCCTCTATCAAGTATATATTTGGCGGGCTCTCAAGACAATGGCACTCAAAAATTTACGCAGATGGGCATTAATAGCACCCAACAAGTTACTGGAGGCGATGGAGCATTTGTATTTATAGATCAAAATGAGCCCAATATTATGATCTCCAGTTATGTATACAATAACTATTATTACTCACTTGATGGAGGTGGTACATTTTATAACTTCCCTAATCAGAGCTATTCTGGCCGCTTTATCAACCCGTGTGATTATGACGACATAGACAACACTTTATATGCAGCAAGTAGCGCTGATTCTCTTAACATATATAGCAACATCGGCAGCTCAACCCCATCATTTATGGCTAAGTATATACCCATGAATAACACGGTTATTAGCCACATTAAAGTCTCGCCTGATAATAATGTAATATTTGCAGGTAACGGTTATGGTCAGATATACCAGATAACAAATCCTAAACAGACACCTACCGTTACAGAGATAAGTAACAACCAGCTTCCTTCAGGAAATATTTCATGCATAGAAGTAGGCAACTCCACTGATCATTTATTGGTTACCTTATCAAACTATGGCATTAATTCTATTTGGGAAACCAAAAACGGGGGCACCACATGGACAAGTAAAGAAGGCAACGTACCTGATGTACCTGTTCGATGGGCTCTATTTCATCCTACCGATAAAAACCAAGCACTTATTGCTACAGATGTAGGAATATGGTCCACAGACAATCTTTCTGACATCTCTCCTGAATGGGAACCCACAGTAGAAGGGTTAGCTAACGTACGTTGCGATATGATAAAATACCGCACCGAAGACAAGCAATTAATAGTAGCTACTCATGGTAGAGGGCTCTTTACCTCCAATGTATTTGGCAGCGAAGTAATAGCCACATTTGCACCATCACATTCTCTCACATATATTAACAAGTCAATATCTTTTGCTATAGATTACACTGGAGATGTAAATTCATTCCATTGGGATTTTGGAGATGGCACAACTTCTACAGACGAAAAACCGAAGCATAAATACACTAAAGAAGGACATTATACCATAACCTTAACACTCAATGAAGGAGAGTTTATACTCACCAAAGACAATCTTATAACTGTAATGCCTACACGTGCTGCAGATTACTCATTGGAACACGGAGGCAACTTTGAAGTTAATTACGGAGATTTTTACCCAGAAAACATCAACGGGACACCGTTTGAACTAGGAAAATCGACCATATCTGGGAAAAGCGGAACTGCTAGTGGCGACTATGCTTGGGTAACTGGCATTAATAATGAGGAATACGCCTCTAATTCAACAGCTATTCTATACACCCCTGAATTTGACTTCAGCCAATCAGGATCATACACTTTGAAATTTGAGGCTAATTATCAAATGGAAAGTGAGTGGGATGGGATGATTGTCACCTTCACACCTGATAAAGGGGAAAATTGGTATCCGCTAGGCAGTGATATAGTTTCAAGTCAATGGTATGACATGAATTCTCTTCCGCAATCCATATTTGGTGGGCTTCCTATATTTTCAGGAACTACTAACGATAGCTTTATTTCCAAAAGTATAGATATATCTATGTTTGCGGGCTATCCTAGCATAGCATTTCAATTCTATTTTGCATCTGACGGTTATGTAGAAGAGCAAGGAATCGCCATCGATAATTTTATAATAGAAGGACCTATGCCAGCGCTAAAAGCCAGTATAAATTATCAGGTGGATTATAGCAAAGGGTGTAATAGCAAGACTGTAGTATTCACCCCGAGTGCCACCATACCCGAAGTCTCATACGCTTGGGATTTTGGTGAAGGTGCTACTCCCCAAAAGATCACCACTACAGGCGCCATTAGCGTAACCTTTGACAGTGACGGAAGTCATGAGATAAGCCTAATAGCAACCGACACTTTGCGTAGCAGCCATACCGACTCTACCGGAATCGTCATTAATTTTGACCAAACAGATGTATTCATTTCAGAAAGTAGTGAAGGCACATTGTCCACCAACATTATCGGCAACTCATACCAGTGGCTATTAAATGGCAACGAGATACCAGGTGCCACAGCGAGCACTCATTCCCCTTCAAAATCAGGAGACTATACTGTAATTATAAAACAAGATGAGTGCAATTTCACATCTTCGTCATACACCGTTAAACTAGTTACAGGTGTTAATGAATACCAAACTCAGCATATTCTAGTTTATCCTAATCCTTTCAAGACAAAAATATTTATTGATGGAGCTGAGAAGTACCATTCTATTTATATTTATGACACAGAAGGACGCTTAGTTTATATAGACCATAATTTGGATACTACTAAACCATTAGACTTATCCACACTAAAATCAGGGTATTATATAATTGAACTGAGAAGCAACTTCGAAGAAAACACATTTAAAATATTTAAAACGAATGAATAGGATAAAAAGCATCATATTTTCCATTCTATTATTATCCGGAGCATGTGCCAGTGAAAACACGGTAAGCCAAACCCAAGAACCTACTGCGTATAATGCAGAGTGCACTAAAGAGCTAGGCGAATGGTCCAAGTTTACTTACAGTCCAGACTCTTCATTGGTATTAGCATACAGCGATAGAAAAGGGTCTGCAAAAATGCCTTCTAACCAGATTAAATTTTTGGTTATAGATGCAAAAACCGACAATGTTTTGTTTAAAAAGACTATTGATAATGGAGAAATATCGTTCTACGACAACAAACATCTTAAAATCATACAGATCCCTGGCATCATGCGCCCCGGACAAACAAAAGATGATTTCACTTATTTGATCAATATATATGATGGCAAACAGATTCCACTGAAAGAATTTGCAAATAAAAATTAACCTTAAAATTACAGGTCATCACCTCTGGGTGATGACCTTTTTTCATACCTCTTTGCTCAAGTAACTTGTTTATTGAAGGTAATATTCATATTTTCCGCTTTTAAGCTATATGAAATCATGAAATATTACGTTATTACTCTTCTATTAATTGTTATTACCTCGTTAAATTCTACAGCACAAGATGTAGACACTTTTCTTAATGACTGGCATCAAGCTGCAGCCGATGCCAATGCCGAACTATACTTTAAAGCTATTGCCGAAGATGGTATTTATATAGGCACAGATGCTACAGAAAGATGGAACAAGGAAGAATTTAAAGCTTTTGCAAAACCCTATTTTGATAAAGGAGAAGCATGGGATTTCACCCCATATGACAGACAATTGCATTTCACCAAAGATCAAAAATTAGTTTGGTTTTCAGAATTATTAAAAACATGGATGGGGGTTTGTAGAGGTTCAGGCATTTTAGTAAAGCGTAATAATCAATGGCAAATAGTTCAGTATCACCTATCTGTAACGCTTCCCAATGACCAGATTGATGACTTCATCTCATTAATTAACAAAAAGCAATAAAATCTTACATACATTTTAGCGGTTACTTTTGGTCTAAAAAAAGATTTAATAGTCAAAAAAGATTGATTAGAGAAAAAAGCTCTGAAGTATCATCATTTTTCTTAAAGAAAATATTCGTTATATGTCTCTTAAGCGTTGGATACAATTTACCTTACTCACCAGCATAATTTTGTGCTTATGCATGATGGCAGCACCATCTTACGCTCAAAAAAGAAGTAAAATTTCCACCAAGTATTTTAAGAAACATTATAGCAAAGGCAGGGTTAATGCAGCAAGACAGTGTCATGCTCTGATTCGCAAAAAGAAGAAGAAGCCCCACAAGCCTTTTATGGCAGGAATATTTAAAAGTAACAAACCCGCTCAACGATCTATGGCGGAGGTGGACCTCAATGACACCCCACCTCCTGCTCCTAAACCAGCACCCAAGCCGGTAGTAGCTCAAAAGACCACTCCTAAGCCTGAACCAGCTCCAAAACCTGAGCCAGAAAAGAAGGAAAACGTACTGGCAATGCACAATTTACCCGAGCCTACAAGTCCACAACAGGAGGAAATAAGAGCAATGGTGCAAAGAAACTTATCGAAAAACCTAGAAACATACCCCATTGAATTAGATCCTCTTTATTTCACTTTTGATCAGGATGAATTTTCTGTTGTAGACATGGAGCCCTTTTTAGTAGCAGTAGAATATGCACTTCAGGGCAGAACTATTTTAATTGAAGGCCATACTGACAAAAAAGGAAATGACAACTACAATGTGCAGCTTTCTATTCAAAGGGTAGAAAGAATAAGACAACTCATGCATGATATGGGCGTGCCTGATGACAGAATATCTGTGGTAGGATATGGAGAAGAAAATGCCAGCACGGACCTTTCGGAAGATAGCAGACAAAAAGATAGACGCGTAGATTTTAAAGTTTTCTAATATATCAATATACTAGCCTTGGCAGTTATTTCTACCTTTACACTATGTTTAGAACAGAAGTAACTTGCAAACCCTCGCAAAATAAAATAGGATTACAAACACCTATTTTGTCCATAGGTTCGTGCTTTGCTGATAATATAGGGAACTACTTCAAGAATAATAAGTTCGCAATTAATGCTAATCCTTTTGGCACAGTTTACAACCCCATTTCTATATTTCAACTATTAGAACTGGCCATAAATGATAATGATATAAATGAAAATGATATAGTTTTCAACCAAGGCTTATATGCCCATTATCTGTTTCATTCTTCCTTTTCTTCTGAAAATAAAGAATTGCTAATATCACAGGTTAAAAAGGCGATTTCTTTCACTCACCAAACAATAAAAAAAGCAAGCTGGCTAATAGTTACATTTGGCACCGCTTATGTATACCAAAGAAAAGATACTCAACAAATAGTAGCCAACTGCCACAAAGTACCATCACAACAATTCACAAAATCGTTATTAACTAATGAAAGCATTAGTAATGGCTTTACCCAGGTAGTAGATGCATTGTTAAAGCTTAATCCTAAATTAAAGATTTTAATCACCCTATCGCCCGTCAGGCACATTAAAGACACTTTAGAGCTTAACCAAGTCAGTAAAAGTATTTTGAGAAGTAGCATTCATGAAATAGTTACTAAGCATAGCCATGTTGAATATTTCCCATCATATGAAATTATGCTTGATGATTTACGTGATTACAGATTTTACAAGTCAGATATGCTTCACCCTTCTGCACTGGCAGAAGAATACATATGGAAAAAATTAAAGGATGCATATTTCGATGACACCACTATTGATTTTATTCAAAAATGGGAGAAATTAAAAAGGTCTGTTAACCACCGACCGTTCAACCCTAATACAAAAGAACATCAAAAGTTTTTAAATAAAACGCTATCCCAACTAGAAAGCTTATCGCATATAGCTGACCTTTCGGAAGAAATTATAACAATAAAAAACCAAATCATATAGGCATAATTTATGGCACATCAACATACCAATGCACTTATCAATAGTACTAGCCCTTACCTATTACAACATGCGCACAATCCCGTCAACTGGATGCCATGGGGAACTGAAGCATTGACACTTGCCAAGCAAGAAGACAAGCCTATTATACTAAGTATTGGTTATTCCTCGTGCCATTGGTGTCATGTTATGGAACGCGAATCTTTTGAAAATGAGAATATCGCCAAAGTAATGAACCAATACTTTGTGTGCATAAAAGTAGATAGAGAAGAAAGACCCGACATAGACCAAATATACATGGATGCCCTTCAAGCAATGGGGCAAAATGGCGGCTGGCCACTCAACATGTTTCTCACACCAAATCAACAGCCATTTTATGGAGGCACGTACTTCCCTCCTCAAGGCTGGATTCAACTACTACAACAAGTAGCAAAAGCTTACGAAGTTAAAAAGGATGACATTCACAAATCAGCACAAGAACTTAGTGACGCATTAGCCACAAGTGAAATCATAAAATTTAAATTAAAAGAAACCAACAGTAAGCCAAATAGTGATCAATTAAACCTCATATTTCAAAGCATCTACCAAAAAATAGATGCCAACGAAGGAGGTTTTTCTGGCGCTCCTAAATTTCCAATGCCGGGAGTATGGTTATTCACCTTGCGCTACTTCGCTTTTAAACAGGATGCCTATATCGCCAAATCGTTAAATAATACACTAGAAAAAATGGCCAATGGCGGCATATACGACCAAATCAGGGGTGGATTTGCTCGATACTCAACGGATGATCACTGGCTAGCTCCCCATTTTGAAAAAATGCTTTATGACAATGGACAACTTATACAATTATATGCAGAGGCGTATAAAGCATTTAAAACGCCTAGATACAAAGAAGTTGTATATCAAACTGTAGAATGGTTAACGCAAGAAATGCAAGACGAAAATGGTGGATTTTATTCTGCATTAGATGCAGATAGCGAAGGGGTAGAAGGTAAATTTTACACTTGGAGCTTAGCCGAAATCGAAGAATTATTGGCAAATGAAAAATACACTAATGAATTCATAACATACTATAACATTTCAGAAGAAGGCAATTGGGAAAGTACTAATATTCTACACTGTAATGAAAATTTAGATTCTTTTGCTGCCAAACATAATATCAGCCAAGAAACGTTAAAGGCTGCATTCAGTAATTATTCATCAACATTATTAAGAAATAGAAACCAGAGAATAAGACCAGAACTTGACGATAAAATACTTGCCAGCTGGAATGCATTAGCACTTACAGGTTTACTTAAAGCCTATCAGGCATTTGAAGATGATCGATTTTTAGATATCGCATTAAAAAATGCCAACTTCATAAAAACTAAATTAATTTACAATAACACACTGCACAGAAATTTTCATCACAACAAGGTTTCTAATGAAGGATATTTAGAAGATTATGCGTTAGTAATAGAAGCATTTATCAACCTATACGAATCTACCTTTGATGAAAGTTGGCTGATGCTAGCCAAAGCACTAGCTGAAAAAGTAGTAACTGATTTCTTCGATAAGGAAGAAGATTTCTTCTTTTACACTAGTAGCCAGTCAGAAACTCTAATTGCCAGAAAAAAGGAAATATTTGATAATGTGATACCTTCTTCTAATGCAATTATGGCTTGCAACTTATATCGTTTAGGTACACTTTTCAACCATGAGCAATGGGTAAGCATCAGCTTAAAAATGCTAAACAAAATAACCTCATTACTACTTACTGAAGGGAGGTATTTATACCAGTGGGCTACACTACACCTATTTCACAGCACTTCTACAGCTGAAATTGCCATTACAGGGCCTGATTTCATCGCTTATAAAAATACTATTCTCAAACATTTTTCTGCTAACAGCATCATCTGTGGAAGCAATGTTATAAGTGAATTGCCGTTATTACAATCTCGTATGTCAGAGCAATCTACAGTACATGTATGCTATGATAAAAGTTGTCAATTACCTGTTCACCAACCCGAAGAGGCCATAAAACAGATTAGCTACATCATTTAATCTATTGTAAACAAAACCAATACTTGCTAACATTGACTTATGAGTCAGCTCGAGTTTAACGATAACACACCAGAAGAAGGCAGAAAAACACTTTTTGCGGATATCATATTACCTGTGCCTATCCCAAAAATGTTTACTTATAGAGTACCAATAGAATACAACGAAGTTATATCCGAGGGTTGCAGGGTTATTGTTCAATTTGGGCAACGGAAAGTATTAACTGGAGTAGTAGGCAAAATTCATCAAACGCCTCCGGCCAAATATGAAGCCAAGTATCTGCTAGAACTTTTAGATGATGAACCTGTAATTCAACCTGGGCAAATATCCACCTTTCAATGGATCGCTAACTATTACATGTGCACCCTTGGTGAGGTTCTAAATGTGGCCCTACCAACGGGGCTAAAATTAAGTAGCGAATCGAAAGTGCAGCTTCACCCTCATTTCGATTACTACGAGTCTGAACTAGACTTTAATGAAAAAGAAGCCATCATTTTGGAGACACTTCAAAACAAAGATGTACTTTCTTATAGTGAAATAAGCCAGCTCCTCAACCAAAAGAATATTTACAGCCTGATAAAAACCTTAGTTTATAAAGAGGCTGTATTGATTTTTGAAGAGGTAAAAGAAAAATATAAACCAAAAAAAGTAGCTAAAATAAGGCTCACCTCAGCTTATGGTAACAAGGAAAATTTACAGCTACTATTTGACCAAATCAGCAGTAAGCCTAAACAAGAAGAAGTACTGCTATTTTACTTGCAAAAAATCCCCGTATTTAATCAACCAGAATTAAATATAAATGGTATAGATAAGGCAGAGTTTACAAATGCAGAAATCTCCAACTCCTCATTAAAAACGTTAATAAAGAATGGCATTTTTGAAGAGTTTTCAATTATAGTTTCAAGGTTTCAGAGCTATGATCAAGCCTTAGCCGAAATCACTTTATCTGAAATTCAACAAACAGCAAAAGAAGAAATAGTCAAAAGCTTTGAAAAATTTGACACCACCCTGCTGCATGGAATTACAGGTAGTGGTAAAACCGAAATTTATATCAGTCTTATTAAAGATGCATTAGAAGGAGGAAGTCAAATTCTGTACCTGCTACCAGAAATAGCACTAACCACACAAATTGTTAACAGATTAAAAAAAATATTTGGAGATAAAATGGGCGTTTATCACTCCAAATTCTCTGACAATGAACGTGTGGAAGTATGGAAAGGTGTGCTTTCAGGAAAATATCAATTTGTAGTGGGCGTGCGTTCATCCATATTTTTACCCTTCGATAATTTAGGCCTGATAATTGTTGATGAAGAACACGAATCATCATACAAACAATATGATCCTGCACCAAGGTATAATGCAAGAGATGTAGCCATGGTATTAGCACATCAACAACACGCCAAAGTATTATTAGGCTCAGCCACTCCATCCATCGAGTCTCAATACCAGGCTCGTCAAGGAAAATATGGCTTGGTCACTTTATTTCAGCGCTATGGAGAAGGTCAACTCCCTGATTTCAAAGTAGCGGATATGATTAGAGAAAAAAACAAAAAGCTTTCTAAGGGTGAGTTTAGCTCTACTTTAATACATGAGATAGAAGCTGCTTTGGACAAAAACGAACAAGTTATAGTTTTTCAGAACAGGCGAGGCTACTCCCCTTACATGATGTGCCAAGAATGTGGCTGGATTCCCAAATGCGATAATTGCGCGGTCAGTCTCACTTACCATCAATACAAAAATGAATTAACCTGTCATTATTGTGGCTATAAAGACAGTGTCCCCAGAGCCTGCGAGGCATGTGGCTCCACCAACTTAATAACCATAGGCTTTGGCACTGAAAAGCTAGAAGAGGAATTGGAAATTTTCTTTCCTCATGCCCGAATACAGCGTATGGACTTAGATACCACGCGCAAGAAAAATAGCTATGAAACCATCATCAGAGATTTTGAAAATGGCGATATAGATATATTAGTGGGTACCCAAATGGTAAGCAAGGGTCTCGATTTTGACAACGTTAACCTTGTAGGCATTTTTGACATAGATAGAATGCTTCATTTTCCTGATTTCAGGGCTTTTGAAAGAACTTTTCAGCTGACTACACAAGTAAGCGGTCGTGCAGGCAGACGTGACAAAAAAGGCATGGTGGTAATTCAAACAAGAAATTCTACCCAACCTATATTAGAGCAGATCACACATTATGCTTACGAAGATTTCTATACAAAAGAATTAAGAGAACGACACGAACATCAATATCCTCCTTTTACACGAGTGATTAACATAGTTGTGAAAAATAAAGACAAACAGGCCGCTAAGATAACAGCCATAAAATATGCTAACCTGCTTAAAGAGCAACTAGGCGCTAAAAGAGTACTAGGCCCAGAAGAACCACTCATCTCAAAAATCAGAAATGAGTATTTAATGGAAATGATGATTAAACTAGAAAGATCTAAAGTACACTTGGGTAAAGTCAAAGAAATTATACAGCAGCTAACACTAGAAATAAATCAAGATAAAAGCTTAAAATCAAGTAAAATCATTTTTGATGTAGACCCGTATTAAGCACTAAACTTAGACAATTGTTAATTACATTTTTTTACTTTTGCATTACTTTATGAAGAATCTATCTAAATCTATTGCCTATTCACTCATTGGCTTGATGTGTTTCTTTTTTTTCAGCTGTGATGAAAATGAAATAGACACTAGTAATACGGCTCCCTTTTTCTACTTACAAATAATAAATGCCAGCAGAGCAGACTCTGTTGAAGGTGCTATAGCCGATATTGATACGCTAATCAGTAAAATAGATGCAGAAATCTTTAACTATGACACTCTCACGAATGATGATGAAGATTATCAGGAGCAAAAAGATTCTCTCAACGCAATACGAACTTCTTTAAACCTAGATAGACAAGTTAACACCAACTTGTTAACCACGCTCAATTCCGGAGAAACGTACGTTAATCAAATCGTGTCTCTAGGAGATGATGGCGACCAGATTTCGTACACCGCAGGAGATTCTTCTGATATTTTTAAAATTGACTTAAACTTCAACAAAAACATCAGTCAATACAGAGTATACTTAAATGACACCCTGTTTCCAATCAAAGCCACCTATACCACATCAATTGTAGAAGAAGAGCGAAAAATAAAAAAATTGGCTTATAACTTTCTGATTGAAGAAAATTTAAGTTTCTACGATAGCTTGATATACATAAGAAAAGATTCTACCACAAACAACAATGAGAGCAATGAGTGCACGGCTATTATTTATTATTAGTATTATATTAATATCATATCAAGCTTCATTAGCTCAATCAGCAGATAGTTTACAAAACACCACGGTAGTGGCTATAGATACTGTACCCAAAAGTGAAGCTCCCATAATTGAAAAAGATTCGTCTGACATTACAAAGGCACCTGAAATCACTCAATATTCAAGCGAATTATCCGATACTAAATCAGCAATCTTAGACACCGCCCAAATAAAAGTAAAATCAGGCCTCCAGCTATTTGTTGATTATGGTAAAATATTCACTATACCTACAGAGTTTGAAAGTAAATTTGAAGCAGGCATTGCTTTTCAAATGAAAAACAAGTTTGTGATAGTAGCACAAGGAGGAAGTGGCAACTTATCGCCTGCCAATATGATTGAAAATGGCGAATATAATAGCAAAGGTATTTATGCTAGGTTTGGGTTCAATTATTTATTCCCCATTGATAATTCGAATAAATTATATGTTGGAGCTCGTTATGGCATTAGCCAATTTGAAGAATCGGGAAGCTATGAAATAAACAGCTCGCTTTGGAGTAATTTCAAAGAAGCATATGCTAGAAAAGACCTGTCAGCAAACTGGTTTGAAATTATTATAGGCTCAGAAAAAAAATTAACTGACAGTAATTTTATTGCTGGTGGTAACTTCAGCTTAAGAATAATGAACGACTACAAAAAGTTTGAGCCCATAGAAACCTTTATTATTCCAGGATATGGCCGCGCGTTTGACAATACTGAACCTGCTGTAAACCTATACATTAAGTATATGATTAACTTCTAGAATAGGAGTTTCCCATTTATTATTTTTCACCATTCAGTAGTACCTACCATTGAAAGCTCAAAAAGCTTTATAAAAGGAAAACTATATCTAATTGATTATTGTTATTAATTCTGTGCTTTAGAAGGAAGGAAAAAAGTGTCTCAACAGCTTAAGCAATCTTTTTTACAGATTGTAGTTGAAAAAATGAAACTCTTGAGACTAAAAAATACTATTGAGACACTTTTAAAATGAATTAAACTCTTGTAAAGCTTAATAATAAAAGGCAGAGGTAGGTAACCCCTGCTTTTTATTTTTTTTAAATATTTTTTTCTAGCCTAAAATTCCCACTCCTCATTTAAGGAAGTAACCACATGGTGAGCGGTTAAATCAAACAAACACGGCACAATAGAAACATAATTATTAGCTATAGCCCATTCGTCATTATCCTCACCTTTATCATGATTCACAAAGTTTCCTGCAAGCCAGAAATACTTTCTTCCATGAGGATCAAAACGCTGCTCAAATTCCTCCTGCCACTTAGCTCTAGCCTGTCTACAAATCTTTACACCTTTTATTTCTGAGTTTTGTTTTGCTGGAAAATTCACATTTAAGGCTACTCCTTTAGGTACTCCTTTATCTAAAACTGTTGTAGCTATTTGCTTTACAAAAGACTCAACGTGACTAAAATCAGCATCAGAGCTAAAATCGCACAATGAAAAACCTATAGCGGGAAGTCCTTCGATAGCCCCTTCAATAGCTGCGGACATGGTGCCACTATAAAGCACGCTTATAGAAGTATTACTCCCATGATTAATACCACTAACCACCAAATCTGGCTTGCGGTCTTTTAAAACATAATGCTTGGCAATTTTAACACAATCTGCAGGCGTACCTGAACACTCGTAAGCATCTACTCCCTCGAAAATATCTACTTTCTCCAGCCTCAGAGTATTTCCGATGGTTATAGCATGTCCCATTCCTGACTGTGGACCATCAGGAGCCACTACCACTACCTCCCCTAGCTCTTTCATTACATTCACTAAGGTTCTTATTCCTTTGGAAGTGATTCCGTCATCGTTAGAAACTAGTATTAATGGCTTTTTCATGTAAAATATGCGTAGTTATAATTGATCAAAAAGTGAATTATAATATTTAATTATATCGATAAGCCCCAATCGGGTATCTGTCTTAACCTTATTTTCTTTGATGTATTTTTTTATAAAATCTTGCCGGTCTGGCATTAAATAAATCAAATCTTTTTTCTTGCCACTGTAGCTAACTATTCTTCCTTCTGGCTTTAGAAAGTAATAATCATACACCAGCACCTGCCTACTGTAACTACTCAGCGAATTATAAGGATTATTTATTACCTGATATTCTATATGTTCTCGGCAGAGTAGTGTTAATTTTTCACCAGTAAAAAGGACTTCAAAAATAATAGGTACATCGTAATTTTTACCGTTAAGGTCATAAGGTAGGGAGTAAAACTCACGATATTGATTGACCGTTTGGTCAAAAATTTCGAAATATAGCACTTTACGTGCTGTATAGGTTTGAATAGTGGGCCTTCGATCTTTGAATAAAACAAGATCCGTTTCCAGATTATATTTTATGGCCCCTATTAACGTATCTCCTTCTACCAGTATCAGCTTCCCATCGTGCCACAACTCCGAAGGAAAATCTTGAGATTTTCCTTCGAAAGCCATGCTTAAAATGAATATTATACACAGAAAGAGTTTCCGCACTTTATTTTTTTTCTTTTAGAATCTGATGTCCCATCTTATCCCTCTTAGTTTGAAGGTAAGCTGCATTATGTTCGTTAGGCTCTATTTCAATAGCCACATTTTCTACTATTTCTAAACCATAACCTATTAACCCTACTCTTTTCTTAGGGTTATTAGATATTAACCTGATCTTATGAATGTTTAGGTCTCTAAGAATTTGAGCTCCTACTCCATAATCCCTTTGGTCCATCTGAAAACCTAATTTTAGATTAGCCTCCACAGTATCTAGCCCCTCTTCTTGTAATTTATATGCTTTCAGTTTATTTACCAAACCAATGCCACGGCCTTCTTGGTTCATGTACAACACTACTCCCTTACCTTCTTTTTCAACCATTTGCATGGCTGCATGCAGTTGTCCGCCACAGTCGCATCGGCACGAGCCAAAGATATCACCTGTTACGCATGAGGAGTGCACCCTTACCAATACTGGCTCAGTTTCATCCCATTCACCTTTTATTAACGCCAAGTGGTTATCACCTGTGTTAGTTTGCTTATAGGCCACCAATTTAAAATCTCCATAATCGGTAGGCATATTTACATTTTCGACCTCTTTAACTATTAAGCTTTCTTGCTTTACACGGTATTCGATAAGATCTTTAATTGATACTAGCTTTAGGTCAAATCTTTCTGCAACCTTCACTAAATCTGGTAGGCGGGCCATTGTCCCATCTTCATTCATAATCTCTACTAGCACACCAGCAGGTGTTAATCCGGCTAGTCTTGCAAAGTCAATGGCTGCTTCTGTATGTCCTGCTCTTCTAAGTACTCCTCCTCTTTTGGCTTTTAAAGGAAAAATATGCCCCGGTTTACCTAATTCTTCCGGATCAGTAGCCGGATCGGCCAATGCTTTTATCGTTTTATATCTATCATGAGCAGATATCCCTGTTGTACATCCGTGCCCAATTAAATCTACCGATACAGTGAAAGGAGTTTCAAATGTGGCCGTATTTCTCCCTACCATTAATTCCAACCCTAACTCCTCACACCTTTCTTCTACTAAAGGAGTACAAATTAAACCTCTACCGTGGGTAGCCATAAAGTTTACTATCTCTGGCGTAATACACTCTGCAGCACAGATGAAGTCACCTTCATTCTCTCTGTCCTCATCATCTACCACAATTATTACCTTGCCATTTTTTATATCTTCAACAGCTTCTTCAATGGTATTTAGTTGTATTTTTTCCTGACTCATTAACTCTTTGTTTTAACAAAATTATATCTTTTGATGGAGTTTAAAAATTGCCATTAGCCTAGGCGCAATGCACTCCACATTAATTATCTCACGATTACTATTCCTAAACTTTTTGCCAGTTCCATTTCTGACTTTTTCAGTTCAGCATGAATTCTAAAGTGTTTATCTTCCGTTTCTAAATCTTTGGCCTCTTTTAATTTAGCCATGTTATCAGCTATTAGTTTTTGCACCACCCTAAACTTCAACCTTAGTACATTGGTGAATACGACATTTTCAAGTATATCGTTTTCGTTTGGCACAAATATTTGAAATTGATTAAACCAACTTTTACTTACCTCATGCCTGTCAGTAATCAGGTCAGCTACTAAACTTTTAACTTCAGAAGATCCGTTCTGCATAAAATATTGCCCATCAGCAATGCGTCCCTGCTCAAGTTCCTTTTTAAAAGTCTCTAGTATTTCTATGTAAATGGGAGTTACAAACTCTACACCTTCAAACTGTTCCAAAAGGTAATCGCACAGCCTGTATTCTTCTTCTATTTCATGCCCTCCGTAGTTAATCAGAAGCCTAATACTCTCCCTCTCCTGCAAAGAAACAATTGAGTCAGCATTTTGAGCTGGTTCTGTTTTGGTTTCTACCAATAACTCCTGAAGTGCAGCCTCACTGGCTTGCTCATCAGCCTGCTTGGTCTCCACCTTCTTTTTGGTGCCTATTACAATCTTATTGAGCTCAGAAAAAAGCACTGATTCCTCAATATCGAGTAAGCGAGAAGTCTCTTTAATATAAACTGAGCGCTTAATAGGGTCCGGTATTTTACCAATACTACCCACTACTTCTTTTATAGACTCTACCTTTTTTATAGGATCACGCGCGGCATCATTAGCGTAAAGCGAAGTTTTGAAGGCAATAAAATCTTGCGAGCTTTCGTCTAAATACTTTTTAAATTCTGATGTACCAAGTTTTTGAGAGTAACTATCGGGGTCTTCTCCCTGAGGAAAAACCACAACACGTACATTCATACCCGCCTCCAAAATCATGTCTATACCTCTTAAAGAAGCTCTAAGACCAGCGGGGTCACCATCAAAAAGTACCGTTATATTCTCAGAAAAACGGCTGATTAGTTTAATCTGATCATCGGTTAAGGAAGTTCCCGATGAGGCTACCACATTTTCTATATCCGATTGATGCAACGAAATAACATCAGTATACCCTTCAACTAAGTAGCAATTATCATATTGCCGAATAGCCTTTCGAGCCTGATAAATTCCGTAAAGTATCTTACTCTTATGATATACCTGTGTTTCTGGGGAATTTAGATATTTGGGTTTGGCATCCTTTTTAAGAGTACGCGCGCCAAACGCTATTACCTTGCCCGATACATTATGAATAGGGAATATAACACGACCTCTAAACCTATCGTATTTTTTATCTTCCTTTTTAATTAAAAGCCCTGCTTTTTCAAGAATATCTTCACTGTAAGCATTTTTTACTGCTTCTTTAGAAAAACCATCCCATTGGTCTAAGCTATAACCAAGATCAAACTGCTCTATAGTCTTCTCATTAAACCCGCGCTCTTTAAAGTAAGATAGACCTATAGATTTACCCTCATCATGTGTTTTTAATACCTTCTTATAATAATCTTTGGCATAATTAAGCACAATAAACAGGCTATCTCTCTCATTCTGATGTTGAAGCTGTTCATCTGTCTGAGCTTCTTCCTCTATCTCTATTCCATATTTTTTAGCCAAGTAGCGGATAGCCTCCAAATAATTAAGGCCATCATGCTCCTCCACAAAAGAAATGGCATCACCGGCTTTACCACAGCCGAAACACTTATATATACCTTTGGCGGGAGCTACAGAAAAGGATGGAGTTTTTTCACCATGAAATGGGCAACATGCCCATAGGTTTTGCCCCTTTCGTTTTAAAGTAACAAAATCAGAAATCACCTCCTCTATGTCCATACGCTCTTTAACAGCGTCAATTGTACCTTGCGAAATCAATTAAAATCCTTCCCTTTATTATTATACATTAAACTAATCTAAACTCTACGAAGTTCAATCCGTATTGCAAACTTATACGGTATTTTTATGAAAGTAAGTACCGAAGCATACAAAAGTAAAACTAAGTATTATATAAGCTTAATTTTCAACAAATTACATAGTAAACTTAGCTTTTACCACAAGAAATTTGTAATGCAAATATTAAAAAAAGCAAAAGTTATAGGCTAAATTGCAAGTCCATTTAAAAATAAGGAAAAAGGAAGGGGAGAATCATTAATGAAATTCACAGAATCAGATATTATTAAGGCACTTTCTACAGTGAATGACCCAGATCTTAAAAAAGATTTGGTAACACTTAACATGATTAAGGATGTTGAAGTTTACAGTGACGTTGTAAAATTCACTGTAGAGCTGACTACTCCGGCATGTCCCTTAAAAGAGATCATTAGAAGGGATTGTATCGCAGCAATTCATAAGCATGTAGATAAAGACCTAAAAGTAGACGTTCAGATGTCATCTAACGTAACTACAACCAGAGATAGCTCTCCGTTATTGCCCAATGTAAAAAACATAATTGCCGTATCATCAGGAAAAGGAGGGGTAGGTAAATCAACAGTTGCGGCCAACTTAGCAGTGGCACTAGCCCAAGAAGGAGCAAAAGTAGGATTAATTGATGCTGATATTTCTGGACCATCTGTCCCTACCATGTTCAACTGCGAAAGGGAACAACCAGGCGTAAAACAGGTAAATGGAAAAAATGTAATTATTCCACTAGAGCAATATGGTGTAAAACTAATATCTATTGGATTCTTAGCTCCTGCCGAAGATGCCATCGTATGGAGAGGTCCTATGGCAAGTTCAGCTTTAAAGCAATTTATTTCTGACACTGACTGGGGTGAATTAGATTATCTGATCATAGATCTACCTCCTGGCACCAGTGACATTCACCTTACTATGGTGCAGACAGTACCTGTAACAGGCGCTGTAATTGTTACCACTCCACAAAAAGTGGCCTTAGCTGATGCCGTAAAAGGAGTAGCCATGTTTAAGCAACCTCAAATTAATGTACCTGTATTAGGTATAATTGAAAATATGGCTTATTTTACACCAGAAGAGCTTCCTGACAATAAGTATTACATATTTGGTAAAGGTGGTGGACTGAACTTATCAGAAAAGTTCGATGTTCCTCTACTGGGTGAAATACCTATCGTTCAAAGCATTAGAGAGAGTGGAGATAGTGGTTATCCTGCTGTATTAAAAGAAGGAGTAACAAAAGCTGCATTTTCTGAGTTAGCTGAAAAGCTTGCCAGAGAGGTAGCCATAAGAAATGCTAATTTTTCAGAAACAAAGACCGTAGAATTTAAAGTATAATAACATAATGGAGACGGCCAATTCATTAACAATGGATGAATTAAAAGCACTAATTGATTCAGCCTTAGATAATATTAGACCTTACCTCAAAACTGATGGAGGTAATGTAAAACTATTAGAAGTAACTGATGATCTTGTGGTAAAACTAGAATTACTAGGAGCCTGTGGCTCGTGCCCCATGTCTACCATGACACTGAAAGCAGGAGTTGAAGAAGCTATTAGAAAAGTAGTACCGCAGGTAAAAGCTGTTGAAGCAGTCAACATCACTCATCCTGATGACCCTGCCGCCAAGCTACCTAATAATTTAATGTAATCTGCAAGCCTAAGCCTAACTTATCATCATGTTAAACAAGACCTTACACAACCTATTATCAATAGGTTGTTTTTTATTTTCTGCCCTTTTTATTTCTTTTTCATCAATGGCACAGCAACGCTGCGCCACTGTGCAGTACGAACAAATGCTCTCGCCTAATCAAAATAGTGAGCAGCGAAAAGCCGAGTTTGAGTCGTGGTTAAATGAAAAGATTGTAGCAAGAAGAGCCCGATTGAAGCAAGGCAGAGAAGCCGCTACTGTTTACACCATTCCTGTGGTAGTACATGTAATACATAGAGGTGAAGCAATAGGTTCGGGTTCTAATATTAGTGCATCGCAAATCCAATCTCAAATTGATGTTCTTAACGAAGATTTTAGAAAAATGAACGCTGATGCGAGCAACACGATAACCCAGTTTAAAGGACTCGCAGCAGATGTAGAACTACAATTCACCTTAGCGAAAAGAGATCCGGAAGGATTACCTACCAATGGTATAACCCGAACAAATGGAGAAAGAGAAAACTGGGACATAACAGAGAACTATCAATTAAAAAGCTTATCATATTGGCCTAGTGATCAATATTTAAACATATGGGTCGCTAACTTAGCTAATGATTATTTGGGCTTTGCTCAGTTTCCTGAAACGAATTTATTAGCAGGTATTGGAGACAGAAGCAACAACGAAAAAACCGATGGATTAGCCATTCATTACTTGGCCTTCGGCTCTATCCAAAAAGACCCTACAGCCAACCTATCTAACACTTATGACCTAGGTAGAACTACCACACATGAGCTAGGACATTATTTAGGCCTCAGACATATTTGGGGAGACGGAGGTTGTGGCGTATCTGACTATGTGGATGACACCCCTGACCAACAAACCTCTTATACGCAATGCCCTGATATTACAGCCCCTCAAACTTGTGGCTCTGTAGATATGTATCAAAACTATATGGATTACACCCCAGATGCGTGCATGTCTTTATTTACGGAAGGTCAGAAAGAAAGAATAAGAACTGTAATAGAAAATAGCCCGCGCAGAGCGAGCTTAAGAAATGCAAAAGGAGGTATAGCCCCTGTTGCTACCACCAACGATCTAGGTATAAGAAAACTTTTCACCCCAGAAGTAGCAGATTGCTCTGATGTGATAACGCCAAGTATACAAGTCCGAAACTATAGTACTAATACTATTACATCTGCCACCATTGAGTTTAAGATAGATGGTGCTTTAGTTGAATCAAAAAATGTATCCCTTACATTGGCTCCACTTGAAACAAGCACAATCAATTTCAATAATTACAGCTTCGGATCTAATGCTAATTATACAGCTTCTTTCGAAATTACTTCTGTAAATGGAGGTGCCGATAACAACGCAGACAACAATCTAAAATCAATAGAGGTTAAGCGACCAGTTACTATAACAGAATTTGACATCAACTTTAATAGCTTACCTAGCAACTGGGAAATTTATAACCCTGATGGCAGAACTACCTGGCAAAAATCAAATACAGATCCGTCTCATGCCAGTGCTTTGCAAATGCTATGTTATTATGAAAATAATGGCGACTATGATGTGTTTAGATCTCCTGCCATAGACTTAACCGATACAGAAGTTGCTGTATTGCTTTTTGATGTGGCCTACGCATATAGCAATAAAAATAATCACGAAGGTCTATTAGTTACAGCTAACAGCTTCTGTGGCGATGACTTTGATGGCGCTGATACATTATTCTTTAAAACAGGTGACGACCTCTCCAACATAGCCCAATTTAGTTACTACTCTCCATCATCAGCCAGTGAATGGACTACTAATGCAATAGACCTCCAAGCATATTTGGGACAAAAAATTAGCCTTTCGTTTATTGCTCTAGGCACCAATGACAATAACATTTACATAGACAATATTAAACTAAATAAATCTGAAAAGACAGATTTGGCCATCAGCCAAATTATCTCACCTACGCCAGTGGCCTGTAATCCTTCAGAACTTATGTTTAACATCAAAAACCAAGGCACTAAGGCACTGGGTGAATTTACAATTTCTTGCTCGTTAGACAGTGTTACTATAGTTTCTGAGCTGAAATGGCAAGCAAGCAATGGTGACTCATTAGACATTGGAGAAGTAATTCCTTTCACCTTTGAGCTCCCTGAGTATGGAGAAGGGCGACATATATTGAACATATCAGCATTACCGCCCGCATCTAAACCAGACATAATTACTGAAAACAACATAATTCAGTATGAATTCTATATCAATAGCAACAATGATTATCTCCCTATAAAGGAAAATTTCGAAAACTATGCCCAATCTCAATGGATAGTAACCAACAACGATGGAGACATTACTTGGGATACGCTAAAAGTAGAAGACAACACTTTTATTTATGTAGATAATTCAAGGTATAATGCTGTAAATCAAGAAGATTGGATAGTAAGTCCTACTTTAGATTTCTCCTCAGCTCCTTATGCTATACTCTCTTTCAGTAGAGCTTACTCGGGCAGCAATGAAGACAGTGATCAATTGAGCGTATTTCTCAGTGACAACTGCGGAGAATCATACGATTATATATTGTATAATGAAGGTGGAGATAATTTACACACCGCTGACTTTAGCGACACGCCCACTAAAGAAGACTGGCAAAAGGTTTACATCAATATTTCTGAATTTACCGACTTAAACGAGGTAAAAATCGCTTTTAGAAATATTAACGGCAATGGACGAAATATCTACCTAGACGATATTTCTGTATTTGTCAACTCTAATTATGAGGTATCAGGAATTAACGAAGTATACCCTAACCCGTCTAGCGGTATAATCAACATCACGTTTGATTTACCTAAAAAAGAACTGGCCAACATCAAAGTAATTGATGCCACAGGCCACTTATTATATGAAGGCAACTACCCCAACACCTTAAATCAAACTTATCAGATAAATTTATCTGGTAGAGGCTCAGGCATGTACTTCATAAAGTTAACCAGCGACTCATACTCAGAAGTTAAAAGAGTCGTTTTAAAAGGTACGCATTAATTTTATACATACTTAAATGAACGAAAAACAAACCATTGCTATCCTCTTCGGAGGTAAATCTGTAGAACACGACATATCTATTAACTCAGCTAAAAATGTTTACCAGTTTTTAGATAAAGACATCTACACCCCGCTTTTAATAGGAATCAGTAAAAGTGGAAAATGGTTTTTAAAATCTGAAATTGATAACAATTTCAATTCTTCAGATGAATTAATGCTTAGTTTAAACCCTGACAAAAAAGGCTTTTATAATTTAAACAACAGCGAATTTCTCATCCCTGATGTTATTTTCCCTGTGCTGCATGGAACAGACGGTGAAGATGGAAGTATTCAGGGAATGCTAAAAGCCGTGGGCATTCCTTTTGTAGGAACGGGCGTTTTAGGCTCTGCTATATCTATGAATAAATTATATTCTAAACGCTTACTTGAGTCTGCAGGCATACCTGTTAGCAAGTACATTTCGTATGAATATAGCAACAAAGAGACTATAGACTTCAACCATTTAAAATCTACACTCGGTATTCCTTTTATGGCAAAGGCGGCAAACCTTGGTTCATCCGTAGGAGTGCATAAGGTAAACTCCGAAGAAAAATTTCAGAGTATAGTTGAAGATGTTTTCAAATTTGACAATACCATAATTTTCGAGCAGTTTATAAAAGGGCGAGAGCTAGAATGCTCAGTAATGGGCAACAAAGTACCACAAGCCTCTTTACCTGCTGAAATTGAAATAAGTGACGCGTATGAATTTTACACATACGAGGCGAAGTATTTAGATCCTAATGCCGTAAAACTACATGTGCCTGCAGAGGTTAGCCAACAGGTGTCTGAGCAAATTCAAGCCCTGAGCATCCAAAGTTATCAAGCACTAAAATGTGAAGATTTTGCTAGGGTTGATCTTTTCTTACAAGAAGATGGAAACATACTCATCAACGAAATAAATACTATTCCAGGATTTACCAATAGCAGCATGTTCCCTATGATGTGGAAAGAAAGAGGTATTGAATTTACCCCTCTCCTAACCCAATTAATAAATATGGCCAAAGAAAGGGATCTACAGCAGCAGCGTGTCTCAAAACTATTTGAGAACCACTAATACATTCATTAATACCAAAAGGCCTGTGCAAATTCACAGGCCTTTTGGTATTAATACATACAATAAAGAGTACTAATAAGCACGGTAAACACGCAGCTCGATATTGTTTAAAAAACAGAAAACAAAATAAATACAGGTATTACTAATTGATTTATTAATATTACTAGATTAAAATATTAGATTCGCACTTATCTTTTGTAAGCCTAGCTAAATTTAATTTTAGGTATTTACAAGAATTCAGTAAGTTTGAACGTTAAGTATACCCAGAGTAAGCAGAATGAATATAAAACCTACTTCACTTAAAAGCTTTTTAATTCAGTTAGTAGCAGCCATTATACTATTAATTGTTTTCTCATACACATTTTTTAATGCATACCTTCCTTCGTATACAAATCATGGTGAAACCATAACTGTACCGGAAATTGTTGGTATTCATATGGATAACATTGAAGAGTTCTTAACCAAAAGAAATTTAAGGTATGAGGTTAACGATTCTACTTACTCAGAAGACTACCCTCCTCTAACCATAGTAAAACAATACCCTAAAGCAGGTAGTAAGGTAAAGGAAAATAGAAAAATATTTATTTCTATCAACCGTGTAGAGCCTCCTACCGTGCCAGTGCCAGACTTGGTAGAAAGGTCTTTAAGAAATGCTGAGGCAGTGCTAAAAAGTAATGAACTCAAGAGAGGAGAAATCATTTACAGACCTAGCCAGTTCTTTGATTTGGTATTAGAAATGCAAGTAGATGGTCAAAAAATAGAAAAAGATGCTCGTATACCTAAAGGCTCAGTAATAGACCTAGTAGTGGGTGATGGCTATGGCCAATCGGTATTCCCTGCACCACGTTTAATTGGCAATGAGTTTAACGATGCTAAATTCATCATATTAGGTTCTAACTTAGGTGTAGGTGTAATTACTTTGGAAGGAGATACTACAGGCATGAAAGCCATCGTTACCAGACAAAACCCTGAACCCGGTTCTCAGGTTAAAGTTGGAGACGCCATTGATGTATGGCTTACACCAGCCTATTCTGAAGAACCCGAAACTAATTAGATTATATGCAAAACCTTAAAAGCTTAATCATAATAAGCATTTTTATACTGAGCTATGGCACTACCATGGCTCAAATGCATTATATACCTTTACCTCAAACCAACAAGAATTCAAAAAAAACAAATAGACCCAACGCCAGAGAGCAGGCAGATAGTCTATTAACGCTTCCTTTTTGGGATGACTTTTCATTTTCCACTGGCACTTTGAGTGATAGCTTATGGGTTACTGACACAGGCGCAGCACTTAATTCGGGGCTTGCAGTGAACCCTCCAACCATAGGTGTGGTATCATTTGATGGCTTGGACCAAAGTGGAAACCCATACAGTGCTAATACCAGCAGTAATGGGCCTATAGATTCATTGGTGTCGCAAGCCATAGACTTATCAGAGCTTACCGTTACAGACAATATATACCTTAGTTTCTTTTATCAATTTGGAGGAAACGGTGAAATCCCTGATGAAACAGATTCCATTACCGTAAAAGCAAAACAAAGTGATGGCTCTTGGCACATCATTTGGCCAAATAATATTAGCGGAGCCATTATCCGCGATGGTGATTTTAACCAAGCCATTGTGCAAATTGATGCTGAAGAATACTTTCATGCTAATTTCCAATTTTCGTTTCATGCTTACGGACGCCAATCCGGAAATTATGACGTATGGAACTTAGACTATGTGTATATGAACAAAAACAGGACCTTAACAGATACATCATATCCTGATAGAGCCATATCATATAGCGACTATGGTATATTTGGAGAATACACCTCCGTGCCGCTAGAGCTTTTCGATTCATATACAGCCGTAAATAACAACTTCTCTATTTATAGTTTAGATAAGCCTGGAGATCAAGAACAACCATTTAGCTTTGATCAGAAAGTAGAAATTTACAACTATGGCGATGACACAGTAAAAATAACTAGAGAAAAAAATGATATAAGAACAAGCAGAATTGCTCCTAGAGAACGTATTACACTAACCACAGACAACAGCATTATCCAATCCGGTGACATTTTATCTAATTATGCATCAGCTGAAGTGAATGTTACCACTATTCTAAAAGCCTCAGACAATGTACCAGCTACCCCACAGGGTGGAGGTAGTGATTACAATCCTGAAATATATGCTCCTATAGACTTCAGAAGCAATGACACCTTAACAATAAACTATAAGCTGGACGACTATTTTGCCTATGACGATGGCACTGCAGAAACAGGTGCTGGCTTAAACTATAATGGAGACTTCTTAGCCTACGCGTTTACTATACCTGAAGGACAATCATATATGTTAAGTTCTATAGATATGTATTTCCCGTATGTAGGAACATCTCCATCCGGAAAAGGTATTACTTTAATGGTTTGGGATGATGATAACGGGCAGCCCGGAATAGCTCGGTCTGTCACTAGCTCTTATGCAACTCCAAGTGAACTCAACACTTTTGTAAGATTACAACTCAGCTATGGAATAGAAGTAAGTGGGAAATTCTATATTGGCTATGAGCAAACTACAGCAGGGGAAATGGCTATCGGCTTTGATAAAAACACTGATACGCACGACAAAATTTTTTACAAAGTAGATACCGACTGGCTAAAAGCTTCTGATGATGACTTAAGCCTAAAGGGAAGTTTAATGATGAGGCCCGTACTGGGAGAAGGTGATACCATAACCTCAATTAACGACCCTGTAGTGGAAGAAATAGAAATTTACCCTAACCCTTCAACGGGCGTATTCCAAATCAAAGGAAATTTTGAAACTTTACAATTAATTGATTTAAAAGGCAGCAAACTTAATTATTATCTTGATCGGAATAACGATATTTGCACCCTCAATATCAGCCACTTACCTAATGGACTATATATACTTCAGATGGTAAAAGGGCAGAGAGTTTTAACGCAAAAAATTATCAAGTCCGATTAGTAAACATGGGACAGATCACAGTCCAAGAACTAGAAGAAAAAAGAAAATTATGCCCCAACGACATCGTGGTCATAGATGTGCGAGAAAAGTGGGAATATAATGAGAGAAATATTGGAGCTCGGAACATACCTCTTTGTGAACTCCCAAGGCATTTAACAGAGCTAAAAGATCATAAAGAGATTATTCTTCATTGCAGAAGCGGTAGAAGAAGCAACCAGGGCAGGAAATACCTCATCCAACAAGGCATTAAAGCTTATAGCATTGACGAAACTGTAAGCTCATTATTAGATTAAAAAAACAAGGGCGAAGTGATAATTTACTTCGCCCTTGTTTTTTATAAAGTTATAGCGGCTTGCTGCCTTATATCTCTTGAAGAACTACCTACTAGAATATTAAATTCGCCAGCTTCTAACACCCACTTACCTTGTTTTTCACTATAAAATTTAAAAGCATCTGCAGTTAATGTTAACTCCACTGATTCACTTGCCCCAGGCTCCAGAAACACCTTCTTAAAACCTTTAAGCTCCTTCACTGGCCTCTTTACCGTAGACTCCACATCACTTACATACAACTGAACCACCTCAGCTCCGGCCTTACCTCCATTATTCTTAATATTCAACTTTACTTTTACCTCTTCTCCTTCTTTCAAAACAGAAATATCGCTATATTCAAAAGTAGTGTAAGATAACCCATGCCCGAAGCTAAATTGAGGAGCCACATTGTAAGTATCATTATACCTGTACCCTACGAATATGCCTTCTTTATATTCAACATGTGTAGTATCAGCATTGCCAGGGTATTCTCCCATTACATGTGCAGGTGATTCATTAAGCGTCTTAGGAAAAGTGACAGGGAGTTTACCCGAAGGGTTTACCTCTCCGAATAACACTCTAGCAAGGGCATTTCCGCCTTCCATACCTGGATACCAAGCCTGCAATATTCCTGGTACATCTGCCACCCATTTTGTCATATCAACGGGCCCTCCCCCCATAAGTACTATTATAGTTTTAGGGTTAGCACCTACCACTTTACTTATCAATTCATCCTGAGCAAAAGGCAAATTCATGTTAGGCTTATCCGATCCTTCCATGTCAAACGCTCCTTCATTCCAAGCTGTGCCATAACCGTGGTTCCACCCTCCTACATATATTACATAATCTGCACCTGACGCTTCTTTTACAGCAGCGTCAACTAACTCTTCATCTACCTCTCCATCACGTTGTACTTTATACCCTGTAGAGTAGGTAATTTCCACATTTTGGTCAGCCAAAAAATTCTTAATTCCTTGTAACGGGGTAATCTCATACTTAGCTTTTACTTGTGAGCTACCTCCCCCCATTGACATCAAATCATGAGCATTAGCACCGATCACAGCTATTTTCTTTACATCTTTGTTTAAAGGCAGTAAATCACCATCATTTTTTAACAACACTATGGCCTCCTCTGCAATCTTCTCAGCGGTTTGTTGATGCTCCGGAGTACTAAAGCTACCTTCTTGTCTTTTGTCAAACATGTGTGTAGCATACATCACTCTTAAAATTCTTCGTACTTTGTCATTTAACAATTCTTCTGAAACCTCACCCGATTTCAGCATTATTAATGCACTATCAGCCAAATAAAACTTGTTATAATCAATATTTGGTCGTTGGCCAATATCCGTCCCCATTTCAATGTCAGTACCATATTCTAATGCTTGTTTAGTATCATGCACAGCACCCCAGTCACTGACCACTAAACCTTCAAATCCCCACTCACCTTTCAATACATCGTTAATCAAATAATCATTATGAGTTGCAAACTGCCCTCTAAACTTATTATATGACCCCATAAGTGTCATCACGCCTGCCTCTTGAACTGCAGCTTTAAAACCAGGCATGTAAATTTCCCTCAACGCCCTTTCACTAATATCTACATCTATAAATGACCTGTTAATTTCTTGATTATTGGCAATATAATGTTTAACGCAAGCCGCAATACCCTGATCCTGCACACCTTTTATATACCCCACTGCCATTTTTGAGATTAGATAAGGGTCTTCACTTAGATATTCGAAGTTCCTCCCATTCAGAGGAGTACGCATAATGTTAATACCAGGACCTAGAATAACGTCCTTACCTCGCTTATTGGCCTCACTACCTAAAACGCTACCAAACTTATAGCCAAGCTCAGGGTTCCAGGTAGCTGCCAAGGTAATACCTGTAGGCAAATATGTAGCAGAATCATTGACCGTACCTATAAGATCCCAGCCTCTTCCATGCTCTGGCCTTACTCCATGCGGGCCATCTGACATGGTTAACTCAGGAATATTTAATCTTTTAACTCCTCCAGAAGTAAAAGAAGAGCTAGCATGTATCATGCTTACCTTTTCCTCCAGAGTCATTTTATCTATAAGTGCAGTAATTTCATCCTCATGCTCCATTAAAGGACTTTTAATTTCAGGAACATCAGCTTCTGTCATGTCGGTGGTCTCTACCGTGCCGCATGAAAACATTGATAGCAGAAAGCAAAACAAAAGTATTTTGCTCAAAATAGCGTTTTTGTAAATCATGAGTAAGGATTTAATTTTGATTTAATAATTGAATTTATCATTCATAGGGAAACGTAAATATATTAATATAATAAGTTTATCATTAACCTAGGATCATTTGTACACCTAAAATAAACTTTTATCCCCCTTCATCATAAGAGACTCAGCACTAGATATTGGCAGAATTATCAACATTCCACTTCCTTTACAAACCATCAATTACAGCCACATAAAATGCAAAAACGATGATGTAACTTTCGCAAGTCATTGAAACCTTTACACCTACAAAAAAATAAGCACTGAGGCTGTTAATGAGAGAATATGAGTTAATAAAGCATATTTATAGTCATAATTACCTTATGAAAATAAGTTAATATAATACCATTTAACACCTTTAATATACAACATTCAACACATGCCATACGATCATATCTCTAGCAAAAAATACATGAATTACAACTATTAATTTTTAAAAATTAAATGCACATTTGACCCATCTTAAAAAGTATATTTAATATATTGTATTAAAATAAAGTTGCTTTAATTATGCTTCATGACTCAGATGTATTTATAAGTAAGGTAGAACTCATAATGGAATCTCCTACCGAAAGAAATAAATACAAAGATTTGCTTAGCGTGGATGACAAACTAGCGTTTTTAAGGAATCATTTTATTATGAATGAAATGGCCATCAGGCTTTTTGAAAGAAAGTACTTACTTTCTGAAAACAGCAGAGATGAGCTAATGGCTACGATAGACCACATTATTAAAAAGTGGGACTCATAATCCCACTTATACCCACTCCCGTACTAAGATCAAATATTGCCACCACTAACCTGCCTAAGTTTTCCAGTTCGATAGTCATCTGACCACTCGTCATTTTTAATCAACCTTACGGCATAAGATCAGTACTTATAGTAAACAGGTAAATTCTAATAACTACACATGAGATTTCTATTTACAGCACTAGCAATAGTATGTTGCACTGCATTGTATGCCCAATACCCTCAAGGTGGCGGATCACAAATAAAAGGCAAAGTTTCCGGAACTTTGATTGATGCCACTACCGGAGAACCTCTACCCTATGCATCCGTTATCATCAGAGACCCAGAAACAAGCAAAGACGTTAATGGAGGTATATCTAGTGACGATGGTACCTTTAAACTAACCAATATCCCCCTAGGAAATTATGATTTACTCATATCTTTCGTAGGCTACGAAACCATCAGCAGAAAAGTAGAGCTCACCCCTAAGTCTCCAGATGCCAACATGGGATCAATAAAACTTACAGGCACCTCTAAAGAGCTCGATGAAGTGGTGGTAACAGGCAAGAAAGAACTTGTTGAAAGTAAAATAGACAAAATAGTTTATAATGCTGATCAAGATGTAGCCAATGCAGGCGGTGATGCCTCCCAAGTGTTAAGAAGAGCACCGTTATTAAATGTAGACCTCGAAGGTAACGTGTCATTAAGGGGAAGCCAAAATGTTAAAATTTTAATTAACGGCAAGCCTTCGAGCATGTTTTCTAGCAACCCCGGAGAAGCCTTAAAGGCCATCCCTGCTGATAACATCAAGAGTGTAGAGGTGATTACCACCCCATCTGCAAAATATGAAGGAGAAGGAACTGCAGGGATTATCAATATCATTACTAAAAAAGGAGATGCTCATGGATTCACTGGTAATGTAGACCTTACCGTAGGCTCTCGTTTTAACAGAGGTAATGCAAGTATCACTGCCGGATCTGGTCGATTTGGCATGAATGCCAATGTTAGTGGCTTTAAACAATGGCCTCAAAAAGGAACATCATATTACTACACTGAGGATTATGAGACCCAACAAACTCAACTCGAAGATGGTGGAAATGAATCTAATAGAGGCGGTACATTTGGAACAATAGGCGCTTACTATGACTTTAATGCATTTCATAGTGTGTCTACATCTTTCAGGCTGAGACAGTTCAAATTTGACTCTGATACAGACATATTAGGCCAGTTTGATAGTACTGCTAACAACAATACCATTGATCAACAGTACAATAGAATCACTAACAATAATAATAAATTCGGGGGCTACGAGTGGTCATTAGACTATATATACAAGTTTCCGGAAAAGCAAGGACACGAGCTGTCAGTATCTTATAAATTAGATAAGAATACGCAAGATCAAGACTATAGGATCACACAGCAAGACATATTGGCTGAATCTACAAACACATACACTCAGAATGAAAAGAACGTAAATGATGGTGATAATAACGAAAACGCTTTTCAGATTGACTACACTAACCCTATTTCTGAAAAATTTACTTTAGAAGCAGGATCTAAAGGAATATTACGCAAAGTAACGAGTGACTTTAGATATGATAACTGGAACACTGACACACAAAGCTTTGCCATTGACGAAGATAGAAGTGATGTTTTTGACTACGACCAAAACGTATTTGCAGGTTATTTATCAGGAAATGTAAAGATTGGAACTAAATATGGTTTATTGGCTGGTGTAAGATATGAATACACGAAAATCAAAGGCGATTTTAGAGATGATGTAACCACATTTGAAAATGATTATGACAATTACTTACCAAACATTACAGTAAGCCGAAAAATAGGTAAAATGAACAGCCTTAAAGCCAGCTATAGCCGTAGAATACAGCGCCCAAGCTTAAGGTTTATCAACCCTTACCAGCAAATACAAAACAATAGAAACGTTAGTACTGGTAACCCTAACCTCAACCCAGAATTAACAGATCAATATGAAATAGGATATAGCACCTTCGTTAAAGGGGCTAGCATTAATGCCAGTATTTTCTACAAAAACACCTCTGATGTTATAGAAAGCATTTTAACTAAAGATGGAGATATCTTCCTTACCGAATATCGTAACATCGGCAAAAACGAATCATTTGGAATCAATCTATACTCATCTTTCACATTTTTTGACATCTGGACATTACGAGGTGGGTTTAACTTATATACTTACAATGCTACAGGTACAGTTTCAGGGCAGCAAGTATCTAACGATGCTGTTTTATGGGATGGAAACCTTAACTCCAATATCAGCCTAGGAAATGACTGGATCATTGATATGTTCGGCTTCTATAGACCTAGACAGCAGACACTTCAAGGTTACAACCCATCATTCTCGATATTCAGCATGGGCATTAAAAAGAAAATCTGGGGAGACAGAGGCAGCATTGGCCTTAATGTGACACAGCCATTTAGCAAGTACAAAACATTCGGCAGTGAAATTAAAGGAGCCACTTATTACCAAACCAGCGAATATGATGTTCCATTTAGATCTATTGGCTTAAACCTCAGTTATAAATTTGGTAAACTAGACTTTAAACAGCGCCAGAGAAGAAGTAAAATACAGAACAATGATCAGAAATCGGGTGGTGACAACCAATCTCAATTCTAATGATTTAGATTCAAATTAATATAACAAAAAAGCCTGACCACAGTATGGTCAGGCTTTTTTGTTATATCTCCCTATAAGTCAATGCATCCGATAATAAACCAACACCCTCATTAAATAACTCCCTCGCACTTAACCGTAAAACTTGCATTGTTTTTCAGCTAAAGAGTGGTTGAATGAAAGCCTAAGTCTAGCGAACAATAGATTTCAATAGTCACATTACTATAAACTACTAATTATAAGACATAAAAAAAGCCCGAAGGAAAATCCTCCGGGCTCTTATTATGACTTGAAAAGTATTAGCTATTAGCTTCTTCTGAGTCATCAGAAGTTTTACCTTCCATTTTATCTTTCAATGCGCTTAACGCCTCAAGATCACCTAAAGTAGATTTCTCTACATCGTTGTTCACTTTAGGAGCTGCAGGACTCTTAGCTTTTTTCTTAGGAGCTGCCTTTGGCTTCTCTTCAGACTGAGAGTACATAGCTTTGTGTGAAAGAACGATTCTCTTATCATCTTTAGAGAATTCTTGAACTTTAAATTCTAATGATTCACCGATTTCATTCTTAGAACCATCCTCTTTTTGTAAGTTCTTAACAGAACAGAATCCTTCAATTCCGTAAGGTAACTCTAAAGTAGCACCTTTATCATTCATTGAAATGATAGTACAAGAGTGAACAGAACCTGGAGTAAATACTGTTTCGAAAGTATCCCAAGGATTCTCTTCTAAGTGCTTATGGCTAAGTGCTAATCTTCTGTTTTCGATATCAAGCTCTAATACCACAACTTCTAATTCGTCTCCAACTTTAACGAATTCTGAAGGGTGCTTAATTTTCTTAGTCCAAGATAAGTCAGAAACGTGAACTAATCCATCAATACCTTCTTCAAGCTCAATGAAAAGACCGAAGTTAGTAAGGTTTCTAACCACTCCTTTGTGCTTAGTACCAACAGCGTATCTTGTAAGAACATCTTGCTTAGTCCAAGGATCTTCAGTTAATTGCTTAATACCTAGAGACATTTTTCTCTCTTCTTTGTCAAGAGTTAAAACTACTGCCTCTAATTCATCTCCAATATTGATAAAGTCTTGAGGGTTTCTCAAGTGCTGAGACCAAGACATTTCTGATACGTGGATAAGACCTTCAACACCTGGTTGAATTTCTAGGAATGCACCATAGTCAGCCACGTTAACGATTTTACCAGAAACTTTAGATCCTACAGCTAAATCTTCAGGAAGCGAATCCCAAGGATGAGCAGTAAGTTGCTTCATACCCAAAGATATTCTCTTCTTATCCTCATCAAAGTCAAGAACCACAACCTTAACAGTTTCATCAAGGCTAAGTACTTCTTCAGGGTGGTTAATTCTACCCCAAGAGATATCTGTAATGTGAAGTAATCCATCAACACCACCAAGATCGATGAATACACCGAAGTTAGTCATGTTCTTAATTGTACCTTCAAGTACCTGACCTTTCTCAAGGTTGTTAAGGATCTCAGCTTTTTGCTGCTCAAGATCTTTCTCGATAAGTACTTTATGAGATACTACTACGTTATCGTTAGTGTAGTTGATTTTCACAACCTTAACTTCCATAGCCTTGTCTACAAAGATGTCAAAGTCTCTGATAGGCTTAACATCAATTTGAGATCCTGGTAAGAAAGCTTCTACACCATATATATCTACGATTAAACCACCTTTAGTTCTTCTCTTAACGAAACCTTCAATAACAGTATCGTTTTCGTAAGACTTAGTGATTTTATCCCAAGCTTGAACAATCTTAGCTTTTCTTCTAGAAAGTACTAACTGTCCGTTTGCATTTTCCTGCTCTTCGATGAAAACTTCTACTTTATCACCTACTTTTAAATCAGGAATATCACGGAATTCAGTAGCTGAAACTAAACCATCAGATTTAAAGCCAATGTTTAATATAACATCTCTGTCATTAACACCAACTACAGTTCCTTCTACAACTTCTTTTTCTTCGATAGTAGTCAATGTATTTTCATACAATGATGCCATCTCTTCTTTTTTCTTCTTGGAGTAACCTTCTCCAAATCCTTTGGTTTCGAAAGCTTCCCAATCAAAATCCTCAGGTGCTACACTTTTAACTCCAGCTTTAGGAGTTCTTGTTTCAGCTTTTGCAGCTTCGTTTTCAGCTGCTTTTTTTTCTTCGTTAGACATAATAATTTTATTTGCTCTTATTACATGCTACCTTAGAGCAATCAGGCAACAAATTTAATTTAACATATCCCGATCATTAAAAACCACCTTATTAAAGGGAGAGTTCAAATCGGAGTGCAAAGTTAAAAATATATTTTGAGTAATGCTAGTTGAAACATCAAATAAAACAGTGCCCCTCATTCTTACAGACCTCCCTTAAAAAGAATAGTATTAAACTTATGTTAAAAGGTTTAAATTTATCAGAATTACTCAACCAACCTCACTCATTGATTGGGTAAATATTTTAAAGAAATAAGGTAATTTTAAACCGTAGAATTAGCTTTATCACCATATTTTAAACTACAGGTACATAACTGCCATCATTCCCAAACCTGACAATCAGCTCTATTATGGTTAAAAAAACTTTAAGTTTTTGAATATAATTGCACATTCTTCCGTATATCCAATTATATTTTACCCAAAATAAATCTAAACGCCCTGCTATCGGCTAATAATACGCTTGTAATTGAAATAATAATATAAGGTGCTTTTATCCGTTAGCAACTGAGAGTGTTCATCTTACACTAAACCTATGAATTCAAATTTCATCAACACTATTTACAATGCGCATCAAGAACGGGTTCATTGTGCATCTTCAATGCTCATCCACTCTTTCTTCGATAAATTAATAGGCATTTTGTTCCCCAATTTTTCAGATAGCCCTGTTGAAAACAAAGAAGAGCTTGAAAAGAGAATTAGAGAATCTGAAGTATTGCTACTTCAAATTTTACATAAAAATGACGAAGCCCCTCTATCTCCTGAGGAAGCCGTAGCATTATTTTACGAGAGTTTACCATCTATTTACAACACACTACAGACAGATATAGATGCCACATTTAATGGAGACCCAGCCGCAAAAAGTAAAAGTGAAATCGTTAGAGCTTACCCTGGCTTCTACGCAATAGCGGCATACAGAATTGCCCATCAACTATACTTACAAGACATCCCGCATATACCAAGATTAATAACAGAATACGCTCATAGTAAAACTGGTGTGGACATACACCCCGGTGCGCGCATTGATGAGTCTTTTTGCATTGACCATGGTACGGGTATAGTAATTGGCGAAACCACCGAGATTGGTAAGTTTGTAAAGTTATACCAAGGAGTGACACTAGGAGCTTTAAGTGTAAACAAGCATGATGCTTCCGTAAAACGCCACCCTACTATTGAAGACGGTGTAATACTTTATGCAGGAGCTACAATTTTAGGAGGAAAAACCATTATAGGAAAAAACTCTATTATAGGAGGTAACGTATGGCTAACAGGCAGCGTACCCGAAAATTCAAAGATATATTACAAAGCGCGCATGCACAATGACGCTAAAGAAACAACCGACACTATCATATTTAAACCCTGACCATGAACATATTTGATTTAATAGGAAACACACCTTTGGTGGAAATAGAACACATTTACAAAAAAGAAGGTGTTAAAATATATGGAAAACTAGAGGGGCAGAACCCAGGAGGAAGCGTAAAAGACAGAGCTGCCTACGGAATGATAAAAGGTGCGCTTGATAGAGGGGAAATAAAAAAAGGAGACAAATTAGTAGAGGCCACCAGTGGCAATACAGGAATAGCATTAGCCATGATAGCTCAAATATTTGGCCTCCAAATGACGTTGATCATGCCCGAAAACTCCACAAAAGAAAGAATTCTTGCCATGGAAGCTTATGGAGCAAAAGTTATCCTTACGCCCAAAGAAAAAACCATTGAATACTCAAGAGAGCTTGCCGATGAAATGGCTGCTAGTGGAGAGTACTTCATTCTTAACCAATTTGGTAATGCAGACAATTATGGCATGCATTACAAAACTACTGGCCCGGAAATATGGAGAGATACAGACCATAAAGTAACGCATTTTGTTTCCGCCATGGGAACTACAGGTACTATTATGGGGGTGTCTCGTTATTTAAAAGAACAAAGTAATGAGGTGCAGATAGTAGGAACTCAACCAACAGATGGCTCAAGCATCCCTGGAATTAGAAGATGGTCTCCTGAATTTCTACCTAAAATATATGATGCTTCACGTGTGGATCAAATCGTTGATATTAGCGAAGAACAGGCCCGAGACATGACTAAGCGCCTAGCTAAAGAAGAGGGAATATTAGCAGGAATGAGCTCTGGTGGAGCATTAGCCGCGGCAATAGAAATAGCGAATAACATTGACCAAGGCATCATTGTTTTTATTATTTGTGACAGAGGAGATAGGTATTTAAGCTCTGATCTATTTCAATAATTTATAATTAAAAAAGCGAACGGGTTTGAAGAAGTGGAGTTTACTATTTGTGTGTTTCATTGTTAGCACTACTATCATATGCTTAGGGCTAATGAACCATGCTAACATCTTAAAAAAACCAAAAGGTAAGCCAAAAGCAATTCAATATATACCACCTAAGCTATCTGAGAAACAACAACAGTTCTTTGATAGCTTAGCCTTATTTATTAATCAGGAATTTAACAATACCAATACTCCCGGAGCCGCAGTAGTTATTACCAAAGGAGGCTTTCAAGTTTTTAAACAATCGTATGGGGTTAAGGCAACAGGAAGCCATGACTCCATTGATGACAATACACTATTTAGACTAGCATCGGTGAGCAAGGGCTTTAGTGCTATATTAACAGGGTTAGAAGTAAAAGACAGCTTACTTCATTGGGATGACAACATTTCCAAACACCTACCATACAGCATGCCCAAAGGAGGCGAAGAGATAAAGGTACAGCATATACTTTCTCACACTGCCGGCTTTCCCTATCAGGCATTCTCCACCTTAATAGAAGACAATCAGCCCAGAGACTTAATGATAGAAAAACTATTGGCTTTAAAACTCCCCAACCCTCCGGGTTTTATCCATAGTTATCAGAATGTAGGTTATAGCATTATAGAACCTATTCTTGAAAGTGTAACGTCCACACCATTTCTGGAGTTAATGAGACAGCGCATATTTCAACCCTTAAAAATGAATACTGCCTCTATCGGTTATGACTCTATGTTGATGAGTAGCAATAGAGCTACTCCACATGGTTATAGAAGAGGGAAATACGTAAAAATGCCATTAAAGCCCAGCTATTATAACACCGCTGCCGCTGGAGGGATCAATGCCAGCATTAACGATATGCAACAATGGCTTAGCGCAGTCACTGGCCATCACCCCGAAGTAATTCCCACTTCAGTATTAAACAAGGTATTTACACCCGTTATAGCCATTAGAGTAAAAAACCCATATTACAGCCATTTATTTGTAGAACGCGATGGATATTATGGCTTAGGCTGGCGCATAATCAAATACCCAGAACACACCCTTGTATACCACGGAGGATATGCCAATGGATTTAAAAGTGGCGTAGCCCTTGATAGATCCAACGACATCGCCATCTGTGTATTAACTAATGCTCCCAGTAGGTTTTCAAATGTAGTGCTTACCGAGTTTTTCAAAAGATACTATGAACACTTCAAACCGAGCACCAAACCTGATGAACCTTCAAAACAAAAAGTAATTTAAGTTTTATTCAGATAATGAAACAAATTTAAATTCCTGACCATCAAACAGACCTTTATCACTCAACTTCAAAGCAGGTATAACCAATAAGGCCATAAATGATAAACTCATAAATGGTGACGTTAGTTGAGAACCAAGCTCTTTTGCAAATTGATCAATGCCATGGTATAGCTTTCCCACTTTATAGCCGTCATCAATAGCCATTAACCCTGCCACGGGCAATGCCAACGATTTAACTTCACCCTTACCTATAGCCGCTACACCACCTTTATTCTTAATAACTTCGTTTACAGCCTTTGTTATGTTCTCATCATCAACCCCTACTGCCAATATATTATGCGAATCATGCCCCACAGAAGAGGCTATAGCTCCTTCTTTCAGACCGAAATTTTTAATATAAGCTACTGCCGGCTGTGCATCTTCGTACCTATTCACTACGGTAAACTTGAGTACATCTTCGGCAAGAGAATTTTGATGAACCGGATCAAGATCTGCTACATTTAGCCAGCTTTCTTTTGTCACCAACTGACCATCTAAAGCATTGATCACTCTCACTTTAGCCCCCTCAACATTCAATTTAAAATCTGCTGATTTTTTTAACTGCACATTGAAATTATTGATTATATCAGCATTAGCGGTATCAAACAATGCCTTGCCATCACTCACTTTGACTCCATCGATCCAGGTTTCTTTAATTTGAATACGATCTATACTATCACTTACCAAAAAGTCAGCAGCATCACCTTCTTGAAGCAATCCTACATTAAGGTTATAATGTTTTACGGGATTAACTGATGCTACTGTCAACACATCAAAAAGATCATACCCCAGATCCAATGCCCTGTTAACCAACTGGTCGATATGTCCTTCTATCAAGTTATCAGGGTGCTTATCATCAGAGCAAAACATTAGATTTTGCCAATGATCTTTCATTAAAGGAATTAAAGCATCAAAATTTTTAGCAGCACTACCCTCTCTGATGAGTATTTTCATGTTATGCTTAAGCTTGCCTAATGCCTCTTCTAATGTAAAACATTCATGATCAGTGACTATACCAGCAGCAATATATTTCTCTGCCTGCTCCCCCATAAGGCCAGGGGCATGTCCATCCACTGGCTTACCCAATTTATGTGCTATGGCAATCTTTTCCATCACCTCTGCATCCTGAAATAAAACACCAGGCCAATTCATCATCTCAGCCAAATAATGTACCTCAGGTTTACTTAAAAGGTATTCGATATCTTTCGGAGAAATTACCGCACCCGCTGTTTCAAAACTGGTAGCAGGCACACATGAAGGTGCTCCAAAATGAAATTTGAGAGGCACAGTATTACCATTATCAATCATATATTCTACCCCTGCCACACCTAAAACATTTCCAATCTCATGAGGGTCTGAAACAGTAGCTATAGTACCATGTACCACTGCTAGTTTGGCAAATTCAGAAGGCACCAACATTGAACTTTCAATGTGAATATGAGCATCCACAAAGCCTGGCATAATATATTGCTTACTGTCCGTTGGGTGTTCATTTACCTTAACTATTTTCCCGTTATTAAATTCTATACTACCAGAAAAAGTTCTTCTTTGAATAATGTCGACTATTATACCTTCTACTTTCATGAATATTAATTTTGTGATTAACCCTTGGTCGTGAAACGTATGCGCAAAAAAAAAGCATAACCAAAAGGTATGCTTTATAAAAGGAAAATAATTTTTCTTGTAAGCTTATTAAAATCGCTTCACCTCACTTTAAATAAGTAATGTGTTAAATTCTTTGTTCTTGAATAGTATTATCCTTTACATCTTTCTTTTCTACATCTTTTTTCGTGTATGTAGGGCAAGTATATTGGCTACATGAAGAAGCCCCTAACATTACTAATAAAGCAAGTACAAGTTTCAATTTCATAATAAAATATCTTTACAATAGCTGAATTAAGTCAAAAGTATTAAACTATAACTTATTATTCAAAACAAAATCCATTTAATCCCATGCGAGACTAAATATTTAAGGGTACATAATAGCAACTTTTTTTGATAATTACCAACTATAATACCATTAAATTACAACCTCGTATGTCTGAATTATCAAATCTCCCTATCACTTCAAAAGACCTCTGCCCCACCTTTCTGCCCAAATCCTGAGTTTCAATAAAAGCACAAGTATCTACATTACAGAAATCTATAACATTAATACCTCCACTCTGCCTATCAAAAGATTTATCCAGAGGATCGTTTAAATCTCTAAACAGAACTTTCATCCATGGTGGCGTATCAAAAACACCTTTACCTTTAGAATATGCTTGAGATAATAATTCTGTCATTCCATATTCAGAATGAATATTATCTACATTAAACCCACTCGTCAAAATCTGATGTAACTCATCTCTCACCATTTCCTTTCTCCGCCCTTTCATTCCTCCTGTCTCCATAACCACATGCCCTTTCAAGTCTACATTGTACTGCTCTACCAAATCCAATAACGCAAATGTTACCCCTAACAATAACACCTTCCTATCCTGTTTGGCCAATTCTATAGTATCTACCAGTGCATCTAAATTTGAAAGAAAAAACCCACTATAGGCAGATTTCGACTTTTTAATAAAATGATCTGCCATTACTACTAAGGAAGATCCCTTACGTTCAAGGTAGGCAGGCAACAGCGCCAAAACGTGATACTCGGACAAATCACCGTAAAACCTATTAAAAATATGCTCTGTATTTTCAATATAAGCCTCCATTTCCCTTACATAATGTTTACTAGTAACTTGGCCCGTAGTGCCACTACTGGTAAATACATCTACCTCACTCCATTTACCACTTTTAATCTCATGATTCTTAAAAAAACTAATGGGCAAAAAAGGAATATCTTCAACCCGAGTAATCTGCTTAGGCTCAATACCTAAATATTTGACATAGTTACCATACACCTCATTGCATGAAGCCTGATAATAAAACAGTTCAAGAGCAACCTCATCAAAGGTGTTGTCATTCGTTTCAAATATATTCTTCGAAAAACTTTTAAAAGATTTCAATCGTTAACTAACTTTAGCCTGTAAGTATTAGATAATCCAAAACAATGAAGATTAACATTTTACTGTTCTTAGCTTTCGCTTTTATCCTCACATCATGCTATAATTCTCCGGATTATCCTGATACCCCAAAGATAACTTTTAACAACGTTATTTATAAAAAAAGTGAAGAAGGAGATAGTTTAATTATTCTTATAGACTTTGAAGATGGTAATGGCGACATTGGCCTAAGTGCAGATGAGACCTCAGAACCTTTTAACGAAAAAACATATTTTAGTAATCGTACGGGCAGGCCATTTCAATTTGGCACTGAGGCAGATGAAAATTTAATGACCATACAAGACACCGCCTCAATAGATTCGCTACCTCCTTTTTCTGGCATTTATGAATGCCTTAACTGGGACACAAGCCCCGAGATATATTATAGTGATGGCACTCAATTAGAAGATACCGTATATTTCCAATTCAATAAAAGGTATAATAATATTTTCATCAACTATTATCTCCAAAATGGCGAAGACTTTAGATTCTTTGATTGGAGAACGGAAATAGACTGCGGTAGTAACTATGATGGAAGAATACCCGTGCTTAGTGACAAAACAGGAAAACACAGCGTACTAGAAGGTACTATACGATACGCTATGTTTTCATTATCTTTTGCCCGCTTTAACAGTGAGACGCTGAAGTTTAGAATTCAAATAGTGGATAGAGAAGGAAACTACAGCAATGTAGTAGAAACACCAGCCTTCACACTAGAAGAAATACTTCAGGATTAGTTATTAATTTAATTATAGATGTCAGGGAATTTCTCAGGATTAGCCTCTGACATCATTTCATAAATTCTATCAAATACCTCTTCAGTATTTGGTTTAGAAAAATAATCTCCATCAGACGCATAAGCAGGCCTATGCTCTTTCCCTGTAATGGTTAAGGGCTTAGAGTCTAAGTAACGATATGCATTTTGCTCTTCGAGCACCTTTTGCATCATAAATGCTGTAGCACCACCTGGCACATCCTCATCTGCAAATACTACTCTGTTAGTTTTCTTCACTGATTCTACTATGGTGTGATCAATATCGAAAGGAAGTAATGATTGCACATCAATTATTTCGCAAGTAATACCATACTCTTTAAGCTGATCTGCAGCCTCGGCTATAATCCTGCACATAGATCCATAAGTAACAATAGTAACGTCATCACCTTCGCGCAGCACTTCTGGCTTACCCAGAGGAACCGTTACTTCCGCAAGGTTTTCTGGAATTCTTTCCTTTAACCGGTAACCATTCAAACACTCTATTATAATAGCAGGATCATCAGATTTAACCATAGTGTTGTAGAATCCTGCAGCTTGCACCATATTACGAGGCACCAATACATATATACCTCTAATACTATTCAAGATCATACCCATAGGAGAACCCGAATGCCATACACCCTCAAGCCTATGCCCACGTGTTCTAATGATCAGAGGGGCATTTTGACCTCCGCGAGTACGGTAATGCAATGTAGAAAGATCATCTGAAAGCGTTTGAATAGCATACAACAAATAATCTAAATACTGTATTTCTGTAATAGGACGCAGCCCACGCATAGCGGCTCCTATTCCTTGGCCTATAATTGTTGTTTCTCTAATTCCTGTATCTGTTACGCGAAGCTCTCCGTGCTTACTTTGCAATCCGGCAAAGGCCTGATTAACATCTCCGATTTTACCTACATCTTCGCCTATAGCAAATACTTCGGGATAATTCTGTAACAACTGATCAAAACAAGCCTGCAACACCTCTCGGCCATCTACTAATTGAGTATCTTCGTTGTACACAGGTTTTACCTCTGCAATTTTAAGTGCGCTTCTTTCAGACTCACTATATAAATGTGAGCTATAATGATCGAAATTATCCGCTTCCACTCGCTTTACCCACTCTATCAACTTCTCTCTGGTGGCAATTTTCTCTTTTCTAATTACACGCAATGCCTTCTTCACCGCCTTTATACTATCTAGCCTGATAGGGTTCAAGGCATTTGCCAGTCCATCTCTAATACCTTTAAGCACATCTTTATGTGCACTTTCGTGTATCGCTTGTTTCAGTAGCGCTAGCGCCAGCTTTTCATCATCTTTAATGCTAATATTAAATGCTTTCCAGGCCCTATTCTTTGCGTCTTTAGCAAACTGACGCGCATTATTTTCTATTTTAGTAAGTTCATCTTCATCCGCTAATTCATTTTCAAGAATCCACTCACGCATTTTCTTAATACAGTCATGTTCCTTCTCCCACTCTAATCTTTCTTTTGACTTGTATCTTTCGTGCGAACCTGAAGTTGAATGCCCTTGAGGCTGAGTCATTTCCTCTACATGTACTAAAGTAGGTATATGCTCCTCTCTAGAAACTTTCGCTGCCTGCTGAAAAGTCTCAAGCAAAGCTTCGTAATCCCATCCTTTGACAGTAAAAATCTCATAGCCATTAGTACCTTCTTCGCGCTGAAAACCTTTCAGCACCTCTGAGATACTGCCTTTTGTAGTATGATATTCTTGAGGCACTGAAATACCGTAGCCATCATCCCATACAGCTACCAACATGGGTATTTGTAACACGCCTGCCGCATTTATAGATTCGAAGAAAATCCCTTCTGAGGTAGAAGCATTACCAATAGTACCAAAGGCTACTTCATTTCCATTTATCGACAAATCTTTACGATAATGTAAGTCCTTATTCTCTCTAAATAACTTAGAAGCATAGGCCAGACCTACCAATCGCGGCATTTGAGCTGCAGTAGGAGAAATATCACCACTACTATTCTTTAATTCACTTAATGCTTTGAGGTTTCCATTATCATCTAGCATACGAGTGGCGAAGTGGCCATTCATCAGCCTTCCTCCAGAAGCAGGGTCAGCTACAATATCAGTATGAGCATATAACTGAGCAAAATACTGATCTAAAGTAAGCTCTCCAATAGCCAGCATAAAAGTTTGATCTCTGTAATAGCCAGATCTAAAATCTCCATTTTTAAAGGCTTTAGCCATGGCTATCTGTGCAATCTCCTTACCATCTCCAAAGATTCCAAACTTCGCTTTACCCATAAAAACTTCTTTCCGTCCTATTAGACTGGCTTCTCTACTTTGGCATGCCAACTCGAAATCATGTAATATTTCGGCTGTTTTTTTTGAAGTTTTCTGTATGGTCTTAACTGCGCTCAAATCTATAGATTTTTAAGGGGTTATATAATCACACTATTATTCGAAAGGATAGCAAAAATAATCAAAAATAAGAAGCTTTCAAACTAACAAAATCGGTGAAAAATTTAATAAATCGCAAAATTCAGAAATGAATCTAATTAATTTCGCAAACGTTAGTCAGCTCTTATTAAAAATTTCATTAAAACATTTTTTTATGAAATTTAATTTTAAGACATTTCACCTCCCTCCTTTCAAATTAGCATTTTTTTTCATTAAAATGTACATGTACTTTATATATTTGTGACGTATTCTAAAATATTTATGCCATGATCATAGGTGTACCAAAAGAAATTAAAAATAATGAAAACCGTGTAGCGCTTACTCCGGCAGGTGCGCAAGAGTTCGTGAAGGCGGGCCACACAGTATATCTACAAGCTACCGCTGGTGAAGGAAGCGGCTTTTTAGACTCAGATTATGAAACAGCAGGTGTTAACATTTTACCTACCATTGAAGAGGTATATGCCATCGCTGAGATGATCATGAAAGTGAAAGAGCCAATAGAGGCTGAGTATAAACTCATCAAAGAAAATCAATTAGTTTTCACTTATTTCCATTTTGCATCATACGAACCTTTAACTAAGGCGATGATCGAGAGTAAGGCCATTTGTTTAGCTTACGAAACAGTGGAAAAAGCTGACAGAACTTTACCTTTACTTATACCTATGTCAGAAGTGGCTGGTAGAATGGCAGTACAAGAAGGTGCTAAGTATTTAGAAAAGCCTCTTCAAGGTCGTGGTATTTTACTTGGAGGTGTACCTGGTGTTAGACCTGCAAAAGTACTAGTACTTGGTGCTGGGGTAGTAGGAACTAACGCAGCTAAAATAGCCGCAGGTATGGGAGCTGATGTTACCATCATGGACATCAATCTTCAGAGATTAAGATATCTTGATGATGTAATGCCTGCTAACGTTAACACATTCATGTCTAACGAGTTCAACATCCGTGAGCTTATCGGTACTCATGACTTAATTATTGGTGCAGTATTAATTCCTGGAGCTAAAGCACCTCACCTCATCACCAGAGATATGTTAAAAGACATGGCTCCTGGCACTGTATTAGTTGATGTAGCCGTAGATCAGGGCGGATGTATAGAAACTTGTAAGCCTACTACTCACCAAGACCCTACTTACGTAATCGACAATGTACTTCACTATTGTGTAGCTAACATGCCTGGAGCAGTACCTTACACTTCTACTTTAGCACTTACCAATGCTACATTACCTTATGCATTACAACTTGCTAACAAAGGATGGAAAAAGGCTTGTCAGGAAAACAATGAATTAAAACTTGGATTGAATATTATTCAAGGAGAAATTGTATACAAAGCTGTAGCTGAGGCTTTTGATTTAAGCTACACTGAAGTTGATAAATATTTAGCTTAATTTGCTAGAAGAATCTATTACAAGGAGCAGCCAACACTGCTCCTTTTTTTATGCTTCGCAAAAAGGAACATCTTCAATAAAACTTATCTTCTGGGTCAACCTGTCGTAACTACAACAATAATGGTTCAACCCGTTAGAAACCACAATATAAGGCGACATCAACTGAGTATTATAAACCGAAACCTGATCAAAACTAGCCTGTGTAATCTTAACTTCCGAAGCCTTACACTCAATTACAATAAACGGACTCCCCTCCTTATCATAGACAATAATATCAGGTCGTTTTTGTAAACTATTATACTTCAAACCTGTTTCTACCTTTATTAAAGATTTAGGATAACCTCTATGATCAATCAAAAAATGTATAAAATGCTGACGCACCCATTCTTCAGGCGTTAATCGAATATATTTCTTCCTTATGATATCAAATATTTCAAATTTCCCCTCGTTTTTTCTGATTTTACTTTCAATTTTGGGGAGATTCAATGTATGCATACGCAAAGTTAGAGAAACTTTAAATGCAAGATCAAAAGATTCTAAAATTATTAAAGGATAAAATTATCAATAACCCCGGCTCACATCAACCATGAGTATTATTCCACTAGCCTACCAGCCTTATTTTGTTCTTGCTGTCATTGCTCTATTATTCGTAAGCATATACTTAGAACTAATAAAACCATCAGCGAGCTTCCTCTTTGCCGTCATTATATTTCTGTTATTTGGAATACTTACTCCTACACAAGTACTCGATGGGTTCTCTAACCAATCCATAGCCAGCGTAGTATTACTCATACTAATTACTGCAGGCATAAGAAGCAATTTCAATGTAGAATTATTCTTAGATAAGATATTCGGCAAAGCAAAAACCTACAGATCGTTTTTACTATCCATGATGAGCAAAGTAGCCATCTTATCGTCATTCGTAAACAACACGCCTGTAGTAGTTTTAATGACACCATATGTATTTTCTTGGGGTAAAAAAAATGGCATTTCGCCATCAAAACTACTTATCCCTCTTTCATACAGCACTATCATTGGCGGTATGATTACCTTAATAGGTACTTCCACCACTCTGGTTTTAAATGGCTTTATAATTGAGCATAATTTGCCAGGGTTGGACACTACCGCATTATTCATAACTGGCATCTCTGTGGCCATTCTGTGTATTGCGTTTCTAGCATTTTTTGGCAAAAGGTTGCTTCCTAACCATACAGATATTATAGAAAAGTTTGAAAGCAACAAACGAGAATACCTTATCGAGATCAGGTTAAGCACCGACAGTCCTTTGGTAGGTAAAACTGTGGCTCAGGGTGGATTACGAAATTTGAACGGAGTCTATTTAGTGGAAATAGTTAGAAACAACAAGCTCATTTCACCCGTAAGCCCCAAAGAAATAATTCAGGCAGACGATGTACTTATTTTCGCAGGAAACACTTCTAATATAGTAGACTTAACGCTAGCAGATTTTGGCGTAAAGTTACCAGATCACCTTTCTCCTGCCTCCAACGGGCGAGTAAGGGTCATAGAGAGTGTGGTTAGTGCTAATAGCAGCTTGATAGGAAAAACCATAAAGACCAGCAATTTTAGAGAAAGATACGATGCAGCTGTAGTAGCTGTACATAGAAATGGAGAAAAGCTAAGTGGAAAAATAGGCCGCATTACTATAAAAGCTGGAGACGTATTTTTAATGTATGCAGGTGAAGATTTTAATGACCGCGTTGATCTTTACAAAGATTTATACATCATCACTGGAGAGAACAAGGAAATTAAACCTTCTCAAAATCAAAACAGCAAACTATATATAATATTAGGTCTGGTAGCTTTATTAGCCATTACACAGGTGTTTAGCCTCTTTGTATCCTTACTGATCATTTTCAGCTTAATGACCGCCATGAGGCTAATTACCATCCAAAACATAAAGCGAGACTTAGATGTAAACATGGTGGCCATACTAGTTCTATCTTTGGCACTGGGAGAAGCCATGATAAACACAGGTACAGGTCAACTATTAGCTAATACCGTAGTAGATCTACTAGCTCCATATGGCAAAATATACCTTCTTGTAGGCCTTATGATAGTGACTACCATGTTAACATCATTCATTACGAATGTAGGTGCTGTTTCTATTTCCTTTCCTATTGCATTGGCCATCACTACAGACTTACACCTTAATGGTGCACCATTCTATCTGGCCATGGCATTTGCCGCATCAGCAGCATTCCTTACTCCTGTTGGCTATCAAACCAACCTGATTATATACGGCCCAGGAGGCTATAATTTTAAAGATTTCTTCAAAATAGGCCTCCCTATTACCATATTATATTTGGCTACCGTACTATGCTGCATTATACTACTTTATAAAGACGTATTTATATAATGAATTAAGCTCTATTCTTTTTTAGCACCTTATCCATTGGGATTTTTAATAGTAAAAGAAAGCTCATTCCAACTATAAAAAATATCATTAAAGTGAGGGTGCTATTACGCATATTACCTGTTATTTGCTCTATCGCACCATATGCAAAAGTACCTACCACTATTGAAATATTTAAAGTAACATCGTAAAAGCTAAAGTATGAGGCATGATCTATACTATCAGCAGGAATAAGTTTAGCATATGTAGATCTGGAAAGTGACTGTATACCTCCCATAACCAAACCTACCACAAAAGCCAATACAAAAAATTCCATACTAGAATAAACAAAATATGCTCCTAGGCAAATGAATATCCATATAAGCACCATTACCATTAGTGAAAACCTATTCCCTTTACGTTTACTTAAAAACGCAAATACATAAGCCCCCACTATGGCCACTAACTGAATAATTAAAACTGTAATAATGAGCTCTTCATCTGCTAGCTTTAACTCTTTAGAACCGAAAGTAGCGGCAAGATACATTACAGTCTGAACTCCCATATTATAAAAGAAAAAGGCCAATAAATAAAGCTTCATTACTTTCAGCTTCTTAATTCTTTTAAAAACCTTTATTAATTCCGCATACCCCTCTATCAAAATATTGCCTTTTGCTTCTCGTTTATATACATTATCTGGTAATCGAGAGAAGGAAATATGTGCAAATAGAATCCACCAAACACCTACCATCAAAAAAGATGTCCTCGTGGCTATTCCTTTATCACTAAAGCCAAAATAATCATATCCCTCTATCATCAGTAAGTTAATGATGAGCAACAATACACTACCGATGTAACCAAGTGCATATCCCTTGGCACTGACCCTATCAAATCGGTCTTCAGTAGCTATTTCAGGAAGAAATGCATCATAAAAGACAATACTCCCTGAGTAGCCAATGCTTGCACATACCGAGCACAATATAGCCCATTCAACATTACTAGGGCCTGTAAAGAAATATAAGCCTATGCATGACAATGCCCCTAAATACATAAAGAGCTTCATAAAAAGCTTCTTTTTACCGCTATAGTCAGCTATACCTGACAATAACGGTAATATCAGCGCTACAAAAAAGAATGAGAAGGAAAGTGAGTAGGCATATAAAACTGAATTAGTAATTTCTATTCCCAAAAACCGTACTTTATCACCATGCTCAGCAGAAACACTAACGCTGTTGTAATAGATTGGAAAAATAGCTGAAGTAATAACGAGAGAATAAACAGAATTTGCCCAATCATACAAACACCACCCGTTTATTACTTTATTATTATTAAGTTCCATTAAAATAATTAAATAAAAAAAGGGCTAATGCCTAAGCAGTAGCCCTTTTAGTGAATTTTATTCTAAAGCAAATTAATCGTCTATAGTTTTTTGAAGCGTAGTGTAAAGAAGTTTACGTGCATTTGCTTTACGTAACTCCAATTCTACGTCAGAAACTATACCTCTTTTTGCTTCTTCGTCAACTTTCATTGCAACAGTCAACTGGTCTCTTTCAACCTCATCTAACTTGTCTTTCTCTTCATTTACCCACTGAATAACATCATCAGGAGTAATGAAAACATCGTTAGCCTGAATTTTTGGTTCAGAACCAAATTCAGCAGTTTTCTTTGGTTGACCTATATAAAGGTATGAAACTAAAGATTTACGTTGAAGTTTTCTCAATTGAGTTGCCTCAGGAATTCTCTGCTTCACGTTTACTGTCACTTCTCTCATAACCGTAGTTACCATAAAGAAGAACAATAGCATGAAGATAATATCAGGCAATGCTGAAGTAGGGATTTCCTGCTTAGTGTTCGCTTTTTTCTTAAACTTTGACATACTTCAACCTCCTTAGTTTGATGTTTTTGATGGTTCCGCGATAGAAATGTTCATTGGAAATTCCAATTCACCATTTTTCAAGCCACGGCCTTTATCATATAACCTTTTATTTTCAGGATCACCTAAATCATTAGCGATATCTCTCCAACGTTCATTAGTTACACCAATTCTTTCAGCATACATATCATAGTATGCACCTTGAATTGCATCTAACACTTCAATGAACATCTCTTGGCTAGTACCTCTATCTGTTTTAAATGAAACGATTGCATCCTTAGGACTATCTGAACTTTTAGGGTCTTTACCGTTATTAAGCACAAAAGTCTTGATATCTTCTCGTAAATCCTCCACGTTCTCCATTGGTTCACCTTCCACCATTACTTTATCGGCTGAGTTTACCAGAATAGTAAATAAATTTCTCTCTGGTATCTTAACGTCTGTATTTACAATGTCCTCAGGACTAGGAGGCAATTGCAAACTCAAACCTCTGTCATTAGCTATAGTAGTAGTAACCAAGAAGAAGATCAAAAGTAAGAAGGCAATATCTGCCATCGAACTTGAATTTATTGAAGGCTCTTCTCTTTGTTTCTTAGCCATTACTTAATTGCTTTATTGATTTCAGAAAATATTACACCTATTACGGATATAATAAATAGAATATACATGGTAAGCAATGATCCTCCTACTAATTGAGAAGTAGAGGCATCCACATTTGCATCAATATAAGCATTAGTTACTTCGTTGCTAGAGGCACCCCAAGCTACTAAGAATAATACTACAATTGCTACAACACCGATAGCTCCTTTTACTAATACTTTTGGATTACTCAAAGAGTTAATCAATGGAAGTACAACCGCAGCTAAAATTGCTAAGGCTACCATACCCATTGCTAACCAAAGAGCAATATCTATGAAATTTTCCATATTAATTAATTTAATAAATTGGTTCTCTTATTTAACTTTTAACGAGGAGCTTTAATTAAGCTCTTCCAGTAAGCTTGTGCTTAACTAATAAGTCAACCAAAGAGATAGAAGCATCTTCCATTTGGTTTACAAGAGAGTCAATTTTAGATACTAAGTAGTTGTAGAATACCTGAAGGATAATACCTACGATAAGACCAGCTACTGTAGTTAATAACGCAACTTTAATACCTTTTGCCACAACTTGAGGAGAGATATCACCTGCAGCCTGAATAGAGTCGAATGCACCAATCATACCAATTACAGTACCGGTGAAACCAAGCATTGGAGCAAGAGCGATGAAAAGAGATATCCATACTAAACCTCTTTCTAATCTACCCATTTCTACTGATCCGTAAGCAATGATAGATTTCTCAACCATTTCGATACCTTCAGACATTCTCATTAATCCTTGAGTAAAGATAGATGCTACAGGACCTCTAGTATTTCTTGTTACTTCTTTAGCAGCTTCAACACCACCAGAAGCTAAAGCGTCTTCAACTCTTGCTAATAATTTATCAGTGTTTGTAGTAGCCATGTTAAGAGTAATGATTCTCTCGATAGCGATTGCTAATCCTAAAATCAAACAAACTAATACTGGCGTCATCCATTCTACACCACCTTCTATAAATTTTTCTTTTACTACTTGTTGGAAAGAAGCATCTTCTTCTACTGCTTCAACATCTGTCTCTTCAGTCATAACTGGCTCTTCTTCAGTCATAGCTGGCTCTTCGGCTACTGTAGTATCAACTTCTGTAGATGCTGTATCAGTAGTGTCTGATTGAGCATTAGCTTGATATCCAAGGGTAAAAATCCCTACTAGCGCCAGTAATGTAAATAGTTTTTTCATAATTCAAGTTTTAAATATTTCTCAGTTTGCAGAGATTGTTAAACGATTACAATTTATAGTTAAAAGTTAGTTAAATAGTTACATGTTTAGCAGAGAGGAAGGGATTCGAACCCCCGGTACCCTTTTGGGGCACACTCACTTTCCAGGCGAGCACCTTCAACCACTCGGTCACCTCTCTAATTTAGCAAAGCCTTTCGCTCCACAAGCAGCACAAATAAATCAATAAAAAACGCTTTATGCAAGCATAAAATAAATTTAATAATCATTAATTCAACGTCAATTCACCGCTCATTGGCTCCATAAGCCTTTTTCTAACACTCTCAATATCATCCTCCTCTCCTAGTACCATCATAAGTTTTGTGATTGCGGCTTCTAAAGTCAAATCAACACCCTCTATAACACCTATCCGCTGTAATTGTTGGCTTGTGCCATACCTACCGTGCATCACTCGCCCTCCGGGGCACTGAGATACGTTTACGATAACGATTCCACGTGCAGTGGCACTCTTTAATAAATTAATAAACCAACTAGCGCTAGGTGCATTTCCTGCACCATACGTTTCTAATATTACACCTCGTAGGTTTGGAGTGTTAAGTACTGCAGCAACAGCTCCTTCAGTAATACCTGGGTGTAACTTTAGTATAACTACATTAGGGTCAAATTTATTATGTAGAATTAATTTTTTATTCTTTTTTGCTTTTTTTATTACAGCGGTATTATAATTAATAGTTACTCCTGCCACGGCCAGCTTAGGGTAATTTTCTGACTGAAATGCATCAAAATGAATACTTTCAACCTTCTTGGCCCTATTTCCTCTCAGCAATGAAGAATCAAAATAAATGCATACTTCTGGCACTAAAGGCTCTCCCTCTTCACTCTTAGAGGCAATTTCCAATGCTGTAATCAAATTTTCTCTAGCATCGGAACGCAATGAAGATATTGGCAATTGTGCTCCCGTAAATACCACTGGCTTGTTTAAGTTCTCTAACATAAAACTGGCAGCAGAAGCTGTAAAGGCCATGGTATCGGTGCCGTGCAGCACTACAAAACCATCGTATTTATCATAATTTTCATATATGATACTGCCTAACAACTGCCATTCTTTTATACTTATATTAGAAGAGTCTATTGGCTCATCAAATGAGATTACAGTAAGGTTAAGCTCTAATTGCTTTAACGAAGGCACATGATATAATATGGAGCTAAAATCAAAAGGTATTAACGTACCTGATTCATCGTGCACCATACCCAGTGTACCTCCTGTATATATTAATAAAACAGAAGACTGTGGTTCTCTTTTAGATGAAGTAATTATTTTTATATTAGTCGACTGTTTCATTCTTTAAATAACTTTTGAGCATTTGCGGTGGTCACCTCGGCCAAATGATCGATATCGCATTTTAAATATTCGGCCACCTTTTTAGCAATAATAGGAATATACGATGGCTCATTTCTTTTGCCTCTGTGTGGAACAGGTGGTAAATAAGGGCTGTCTGTTTCCAGTACTATATCATTTATATCTAAATGAGGAACTACAGTGTCCATACCTCCATTTTTAAAAGTGCAAACTCCCCCCAACCCTAGATAAAATCCTAAATCTGTGATTCGCTTGGCTTGCTCTACAGATCCTGTAAAGCAATGAAATACGCCTGTTAAATCATCTGATTTCAATTGCTCTACCATCTCTATAGTTTCATCCATAGAATCTCTACAGTGAATAACTATTGGTAGTTTGTATTTTTTAGCCCAACTCACCTGTATTTCAAAGGCTTCTTTTTGCTGCTCCCAAAAAGACTTATCCCAATACAAATCAGTTCCTATCTCTCCTATTGCTTTAAACGGCCTCTTTGCCAACCACTCCTCTACCACGTACAATTCCTTTTCAAAATCTCTATTTACAGAACAAGGATGCAATCCCATCATGGATATGCAGTTATCAGGATATTTCTCTTCTAACTCCATCATACCATCAATGGACTCATGGTCAATGTTTGGCATATATATCTTTGAAACTCCCTCCTCTATCGATCTCTCTATAGTATCATGCACATCTCCTTCAAATTTATCAGAGTATATGTGTGCATGTGTATCTACTAATTGTCTCATTTCACTTATATAATTTCACAACTATTTAAAAGTCACAAGTGAGCAATACAGATTAATACTTACGCCCTTTCCAATTCACTTTTATCGGCATTAAATAGAATAACCCCGAAGATACTGACAAAAGCAATGAGTAAACCTCATACTTTACATAATCGGCCAAAAAGACCTTTTGCCTCAACTTGCTAGCAGCTAAGCTAATGAATAGAGTTTGAACAATAACTTTGAAAACACAAGTAAATATGCCTAAAAGAGGAAAAACAATTAAAAGTACAATTGAGACTAAATAATACAATGCTTGGGATAATAGCAGTGCCACATGAATGGTTGGCAACTGCACGGCTCCTTTCATCCATCTTTTTCTCTGGTGTAAAAGTTGACGAACGGTTGCTATAGGTTGAGATTCTGCTAGCACCTCTTTACTATATAATTGTATTAAACCATATCCCTTTTGCTTCACCTGCTTAAACAGCTCATAATCTTCGGTTACACTAAATGGAATAGATTCGTATCCTCCTATACTTTCATAAGCCTCTCGCGTTATCATCATGTTATTTCCCATGGCTGTAACGGGCTTATTCAATAATGACGATACCTTTATCATGGCCAATGCAAACATCCAATCTATTCGTTGAAATTTTGCTCCTTGCACTAAAGTAACTCCAGTAACAATGCCTAAATGGGGATTAGTGATACATGGCGCAATCATATGCTGCACCCATGATACAGGCACCTCTATATCTGCATCTGTAATAAGAAAGTAATCTCCTGTGGCTTGTGTAGCCAATTGGGCAAGCACGTTAGCCTTTCCTCTGGCATTGCCCAATTTATCTTTAACCCTAAAGCATTTCACATTTGGATACCTAGATGAATAGCTATCTATAATAGATAAAGTTTCATCCTCAGAATCATCATCACCAATTAAAATTTCAATCTTATTCTGCGGATAATTCAAATTAAGAAGACTTTCTATACATCTAGAGATATTCTCTTCCTCATTTCTGGCAGCAACAAGTATAGACACCCTACATGTATTATTATTGATAATGGTGTGAGCCCCTGAATACGGGTTTTTAATTCTCACCCAAATGACACAATAAACTATGTCTGAAAAAATAGTTATTAAAGAAATGAAAAAGCAAAAGACTATCAGCCAACTCATAGGGCTTTAAACAAGTAACCTTGTTTGGAAAAGTGCTCCAAATAGCGTGGCAACGTATATTTTATATTATTCTCCGCTTTTACGTTATCATGAAAAACCACAATACTGCCATCGGCTGTTGCCTTAATGCTTTTTTCCAAGCAAGATTTAGGGGTAATTTTAGCACTAAAATCACCTGTTAAAACATCCCACATGACTATATCATACTCCTTGGTAAGTATTTTTATCTGATTTCTTTTAATACGCCCATAGGGTGGTCTTAGTAACTTTTTACCCTGGCCTAGTTTTTCTAATCGGTCGTGACATTTAGCTACGTTGGCAATGTACGAAGGGGAGTCTACCGACCAGCCATTCATATGATTATAAGTATGATTAGCCAAGGTATGTCCGGCATCAATACTCATTTCAGCAATTTTGCTATTCTTTAACAGGTTTTCACCTACACAAAAAAAGGTAGCTTGTGCATTATAATCTGCTAAAACATCTAAAATAAACGGAGTCAGTTTAGGAATAGGCCCATCATCAAAGGTAAGGTATATAGTAGGCTCCTTAGAGGTAGGCATATCCCAAATTAAATTTGGATATAACCATTTCACCCATTTAGGAGTTTTATGAACGAACATTTTCAATTATGGCTCTACTCTACAAGTTAACAATGTAATATCGTCTCTATAACCATTAGCACCTTTAAACAGATCTAAATCTATTATAATATCTTGATGCACTTGTTTAAGATCTGTATTACTATTTCTGCTAAAGTAATTCACCAACCTATCAGTACCATACTCTTCGCCCAGCTCGTTCTCTGTTTCGGTTAGTCCATCGGTATAGCAGAAGAGAAGGAAGTCTTCTACATCGTGCACATGGCCTTTATTTAAAAACGGCAGCGGCTGCAATGCTCCAAGCACAGTACTACCCGTTTCCAAAAACTGGTGATTACCATTACGGTCTACTAATATGGGCGGATTATGTCCTGAATTGATATATACCAGAGCCTTAGCCCTCACATCATATATACCAACAAAAAAGGTAACAAATTTCTCTCCTTTTGCATTTTCAAGCACATGATAGTTTAACTCCTTTACAATCTCTTTAAGATCGGTAGTCTGCCTGATCAATGTATGCAGCGAAGCCTGAAAATTAGACATGAGCAAGGCTGCCGGAATACCTTTACCTGAAACATCGGCTATACAGATCAAAAATTGATCTTCGTTGATAGGAATATAATCGTAATAATCTCCTCCTACCCTATCGTGAGGCAAATAACTAGCTTCTATTCTTAGGTTTTCACCATACGGAAGCTTCTCTGGGAATAAGAATTGTTGTACGTCACTCGCAATTTCTAGCTCCTTTCTCAAGGCCTCTTGCTCCAACTGCTTTCTGGCCAATTTCTTATTTTCTACAGCAACAATAATAATATTACTGAGCGCTTGAATAAACCGCATACTGCTCTTACTCATCTCCTCATCTTCCTCTTCTAAATCACCCACAAACACCAAAGCAAGAATAGCATTTTTATGAGAAACCGGCAGTACATAATCAAATTCACCAAAAACATCATCTCTGGTTTTATCCATGGAAGTAACCGAACTGAGGTTAAGGAACTCCTCATGTACGCTAATATCTAAGCAGCTACTAGTGGTACCATAACTAACCTTACACCCCCATTTCTCGTCCATCACGTACAATGCTAATTTCTTGATATTGAGGTTAGCCCTAAGCGTAAAGTCGTATATTTTATATAGAGATGTTTCTGGCAAGTTACTATTAATAGCTTGCGTAATCTCCAATAAAGCATTTAGCTCTAGCTCTTTAAGGTTATATTTATTTTGTAAGGATAATGTCTCCATAAATTCTTCTACCCTACTGCACAAGGTAATAAAAAAGATTTGAAAATGTTAATTAGTGCTTTCGCCCCTTCCAGATGTAGCCCCCAAAGTTAGCAGCTATTCCGAAAAAGATGGCATATAAGGGGTAAGATAATTGCAGTATCAGAAACCTAAATACATTCAACCTCTTAGCACAAAACTTTAGCACCGAATATAAGAGTATTCCTTCTGCCAAACATTTAGCAAAAATCAGAAAATACAGAATTATGGGCAACTTCTCATCTGTGAGTAATAACACAAAGCCTATAAAAAAAGAAACATTAGACAAGAATATAATAAGTGCTAGGAATGCATTGGCATAATTATCCCCAATTTTCCATTTCGAAGCCCACCTTTTTCTTTGATAAAAAAAGGCCTTGACCGATTGCTGGGCCTTTGTTGAGATAGTAGCATAAGGGCTTTTATTGAAATACACTAATGAAGGAAACTTTTTAAATAGCTTATATAATAAAAATGTATCATCTCCGCTGGCGTACTTCTTATTGCCTTCATAGCCCCCCACCTGATAGAAGGCCTCCTTTTTAAATGCCAAATTAGCTCCATTGCACATACCAGGAATACCAAGAGCTATGGAAGCCGCTCCAATTCCTATCAAAGATGCAAATTCTATAGTTTGCAATTTTTCAAACCAACTGACCTCAGTATAAAAAGTAACAGCACCTGAAACCAAAACTGCATCCTTATCTTCAAAAAAACTCTGAAAACTATTAAGCCATAAAGGGGACATTATACAATCGGCATCCGTAGTTATTATTACATCTCCATTGCTATGCTTTATGCCTAGTTCGAGTGCAGCCTTTTTACCTTCTCCATCCTCTAAGTGCAGCACCTCCCAATTGCTAGAAAATTTATTCTTTTGAAGAATATTAACTGACTCATCTGTAGAATGATCATTTACAAATATGATTTCGTAGTTTGTTGTTGAAAATTGAATATTTTTCAGCGAACTGATAATGGCGGGCAGATGCTTTTCCTCATTCCTAAAAGCTATTATTATGGAATAAAATAATCTGGGTGCATTATTATTTACACCACCCCTTTTAATAGACTTCCAACCTATTGTAAATACTATTATTAAAATCACATATACAGCAATCAGAAATATAATAACAGCAATCATTTGCGGTGTATTTTTAATTTCAACACTAGTGGAGCAGCTATTATTGTAGGCATCAATATATTAATAACCCATAAAGTAAAGCTGGCCGCCACCACTGCATCTAAATCTGCATGGTACCTTTCAAAAAAAATAAGTGCGGAAGTTTCTCTTACTCCAAGGTCACTCATAAAATTAAAGCTCGGTATAATTGATTTAGCAAGAAACATCCAAGCGCTTCCTGCCGCATTTGTCATAAGATTAACTCCAGCTTTAAACACATTTAGCAAAAGTAGCAACTGAGTTAAAAAAACTAAGTAGCGGCATATGGACATTAACAAAACTGTTATTATTACACTTCTTTTATAAGTCAATACCACGCCTATATAAGGCTTTGCAAAAGCAAAAATTTTGGTTTTAAGCTTATCTCGCACCAATATAAGTACAATCCAACCTACCACTATTGAACAAAAAAATACTGCAACTGCAAGTAAGACATACCTAAAATTAAAAAAATATATTACTCCCACTGTCCCCATGGCTAATGTAGGAAACATTTGAGCTATCCTCCCAACTAATGTAGCTCCTACCAAACTTTCTCTGGAGGCTGTTTTGTAGGTAAGCGTTCTCCCTATATAATCTCCTACGCCATGTGGAGTTACAAAGCTTAATGCCATACCTGACAATACACCTTTCACTGCCTGCATGTAAGTGATACTACTAATTGATTTAACCAGCACCTTCCATTTGGCAGCCTCTACTCCCCAATTCACAAACATTAAAAAAACTATAAGGCACAAAAAAAAGGGTTGCTCACTGCCCAAAACAACTAAATGTTTAAGAACCATACCAAACGCCACTTCATTGTCTTTAACTTTTAGTACTACAAAGCTTACAATAAAGCCTAATACAATAATTTTAATGGCTTTATCCACCCAAGGTTTGCCCCATACTTTTATTAGCCAAGCCATATAGTTAAATTGCACCTGTGAAGAAGGTAATACAAAAGACACAAAAAGAGACCATCATTCTAGGTTTAGATCCTGGAACTAGTGTTATGGGATATGGCATTATTTCGGTTAAAAACAACAAGATGTCATTACTACAATTTGGGGTAATACATTTAAGCAAATATAGTGGGCACGAGTTAAAATTGAAGAAAATATTTGAAAGGGTATCTAGCCTAATCAATGATTACTGTCCCGATGAGGTAGCATTAGAAGCTCCATTCTATGGAAAAAATGTGCAATCGATGTTAAAATTAGGAAGAGCTCAGGGAGTAGCCATGGCCGCAGCGCTCTCCAAAGAAATTCCCATTACCGAATATGCCCCAAAAAAGGTAAAACAATCTGTGACTAGCAACGGTAATGCTTCGAAAGAGCAAGTAGCACAGATGCTCATGACTCTTTTAAACTTTAAAGAAGCACCAAAATTATTAGATGCTACTGATGCGCTGGCAGTGGCTGTTTGTCATCATTTTCAAAATGGCAATGAAAGTAGCAAAGCAAAGAGTTGGAAAGCATTTATATCAGAAAACCCTGGAAGAGTGAAGTAAAATTTAATTATTAAGAGTAAGCTTTATAGGGCACCTACTGTAATTAAAATATGTAGACAAAACTTATATATCTTTGCCTCTTTATAAAAATTAAACAATGGGTGTAGTAAGTAAAAGTGGTATTAAGTTTTCAATCATTCAATACGTAGGTATTGTTATAGGTTATATAAATACCATTTTAATTTTTCCTAGGGTACTTTCAGAAGAAGAATTTGGTTTAATAAAACTACTTGCTTCTGCTGCTACTGTAGTAGCTCAATTTTCTATCTTAGGAGGCGACAATGCTATAATTAGATTTGCGCCATATTTTAAAAACAAAAACAACTCAAACACCATATTATCCATAGGGTTTGTTATTGCAGCTGTGGGTTTAACCTTAACTTCAATAACTATATTCTTTTTTAGAGACACCTTTAACAACCTGTATAAAGACAACTCTAAAATGTTTGTTGACTATTTTTATTTGCTTGCACCTTATGTGGTATCCATAGTTTTTTTCAATCTATTTGATGCATACCTAAGAGTATTATTCAAAAATGCCATTGTGGTATTTTTAAGCTTTATCGTACTAAGAGTTATATGGTTAATTACAGTATTAATATACTATTTTGGCTGGGTCGATATATCTACTTTTTTACTACTCTATGTAGGATGCCAAACACTAATCACCATAATCTGTGCAGTCTACCTTATCAAACTAAAAGAATTTAAAATTAGTTTTAAATTTGACCACCATGTAATCAAAAGTATGAAAAGCATAGGTTGGTTTGGGCTTTTCACAATACTCAGCGGGCTATCTTTTTTACTTATCAATCGCCTCGACATCCTTATGATTGGCAAATACATTGGGTTAGATGCTGTAGCTATTTATAGCATTGCATTTAACATGAGTACTGTTATTCTCGTTCCGTCTTCTGCCATTTCACGAACAATATCCGTAATTCTAGCTAATGCATCAAAAGAAAATGATAGGGAAAAACTCAATGAGGTATATAAAAAAACAGCACTAAACCAACTGCTATTTGGAATGCTCATTTTTGCTCTTATCGCCATTAACTACAATCTAATGATGATGTTCCTCCCTGAATATTACCAAGACAGTTTATATATATTTTTATTTTTAGGGGGAACAAGAATCATAGACACCGCTTTTGGCATGAACGGCCCTATAATTATAAATAGCAAATATTATAGAGTTGACACCTTACTCTCTTTCTTCTTACTGATTATCACATTTGCTACCAATGTTTATTGCATACCTAAATATGGAGTGTTAGGAGCTGCTTTCGCCACTACATTTTCAATTACACTTTTCAATGTGTTTAAATATTTGTTTTTAAAAATAAAGCTAAACCTAACTCCTTTTGATTTAACCTACTTAAAAGGTTTAGGCATTTGCATAATAGGTGTGGCAATACCTGTTTTAATACCAGAAACTGGCTCTGTTTGGCTAACCGGTATCATAAAATCTGTAATAATGGTAGCCCTCTTTACTAGCTTAATGTATTTTAGCAAAATTTCCATTGAATTTAACCAAATACTAGTTTCAGTTATGAGTAAAACTGGACTATCAAAGAAAAACTAACTATGTCTAAATTTGCTCAGTTACAAAAAGCTTATCACTCAGTAATTCCAAAAAAAGTCAGAAACATCTTCGTTCCTCTGTTCACCAAAATACATAGAAAGGCTGTGCTTTATAAGGTAGTAAAGTATCTAAAAAATCACTCCGACTCATTAAATGAAGAACAATCCAGCGCTTACCAATATTTAAAAAACAATGGATTGACTGTTTTCCCTGGGGACTACAAAGATAAATACGAAAACTTAGAGGTAGAAGTATTCACGGACAACAACTCTGGGTTAAAATACATCTTTCATCATGACAAGAAGCTCTTTTTCCGAAGAACTTTTAGTGTAGAAAAAATACAAAGGATGTACCGTGGCCTAAGCATTGAACAAGACCCTCAGTCCCCTCACCGCTACACTACTGATACATTTAAGGTTGAAATAGGAGATACAATTGTGGAGGCCGGTGCAGCCGAAGCCTCTTTTTCATTAGATGCTGTAGAATACGCCAAGCAGATTTACATATTTGAAACAGATCCTTTGTGGGTAGAAGCTTTAGAACATACTTTTGAGCCTTGGAAAGATAAGGTTAGAATATTTAATAAGTATGTCACCTCCTCGTCTTCCGACAGCACCATATCTCTTGATGATATTACAAAAAAGTATGGACATATTGATTTTTTAAAAATTGATGTTGATGGTGAAGAGATGAATCTAATGGAAGGTTTTAAGAATAGCCTTAAAGAATACAAAACCAAAATAGCTATCTGTACATATCATAAGCAAGACGATGAGCAGAAATTAAAGCAGTTCTTTTCCCTGTTCAATTACTCTACTGAAATGTCTAAAAACTACATGCTATTTTTCTTTGACAATAACCTTAAAGCCCCATACTTGAGAAGAGGGGTATTAAGAGCTCAATAAGTAACTATGCACAGCAAAACAAAAGAAAGGCAAGTTCTAGTACTTACAAACTACCAAAAAAACACTAAACATGCCAGGCTAGAGTATGAAATGAGCATTTTAACAGACAATGGTTTTCATTGTACAGCCATTCATTGTGGCGATGCTGAATTGACAATCTCTCAAAAGATAAAAACACTAATTTATCTGAAATTTGTAAATGTAAAGGCTCTAGAAATTCTTAAGAAAGAAGCCGATAATTATGACTTGATTTTCTTGTACGGTCTTCAATGCTTGCTTCCATTAAACTTCTTACCCGCAGCTTTGAGGCAAAAGTGCATATACCAAACTTTAAATCATGATGTAACTTACCATGTTTATGAGTTGGCAAAGCGGAGTTTATTGTTAAAGAATATGGCCTCCATAATCCATAAAAAGTTTTTCAGAAAAGAGCAAAAACTCTCACAAGAAGTAAAATCAGTAATAGTTAATTCTGCTTCATTAAATGAGCTTTTCCCTCACAGCACTCTTATCTATTACACTTCTCCTTTAGAAGGAGATTACATAGCTCCAAAGCCAGAGTTACCTTTTGCTTATATTTATCTTGGGCAACTAAGAGAAGAAAAAATAGCTCCTGATTTTTTTAACTTCATAAACAGAGGTCATGAAAAGTTCTTCATTTGCGGCATCTTGAGAGATAATTACATAAAAAAACAGGTAGAATCATCTGACAATAGTATATACTTAGGAAACTTTCAAGCTCAGGGGTTGATAACCAAAATAACTGAACTGAGAAAAAATTACAATCTTATTGGCATAAGCCTTATACAAGAACCCCATAGAAGTTACAGTTCTCAGAATGCAAATAAAGATATTGACTATTTAGCATTACAAATTCCCATTTTAGGCAACACAAGAAACACCACCAGAGAATTAGTTGAGACTGGAAGTGGCTTCTTCTACCATGAGTTTAACTTAAGTAAAATAGACTTCCCTAAATATGTCTACGCTGTAGAAAAGTGTAAAGAGCACTACAAAACCTTTAACAACAATAATTTCAAACAAAAATTCCTAGCTGCTTTCAATCATTAATTGCATGCCAAATCTATTCCAGCATATCATTATCACTCGCTTCAACCTTAAAGTAAAAGCCACTAATGAGGTTATGGGCACCATATGGACCAAAGATAGAAATAACAAAGAAGTACAAACTTTAGATTGGCTAAAAACTAGGTTCAACCTTTTTGAAACGTTTTGCCTCCCATCAGTTGCTAACCAATCAGAAAAAGATTTCAAATGGTTAGTTTACTTCGACACTGACACTCCTGATGTTTTTAAACAAAAAATTGAAGAATGGTCTAAAAAACATACTTATTTCACCCCAATTTATAAAGAAAGCTATGATGCCTTCATGAAAGAGATGTCTAGCGACATTAAATCTTTTTGCTCAGAAAAAGATTTCGTAATCACCACCCGCCTAGATAATGACGACAGCTTAGAAAAACATGCAACACAAATAATCAAAGATCATTTTAAGCCCATACACAATACACCTATTAATTTAGCTTTAGGGTATTGTTTAAGATTAGATGCTAAGGAGCAAATTCAACTGACAACAACAGTAAATTTACCTGACGGCCCATTTGTATCATTAATTGAAAGCACTGATGACATACAAAGTGTGTACAAAGAAAAGCATGCTGCTTATATGAAATATGAAAATGTATGCCAAGTTAATGATCAGCCATTATGGGCACAGATAATACATGAAGGTAATATGGAAAATTTCATGAGAGGCAAAACCTCTCGTTTAAAAGACCTGAATGATGCATTCGGCATTGACAACATATTTCTCAGTTACAATATTTCAAAAGAAATCAAGCATCAACTAAGACATAAAATGAGACAAATTATTCCTCTAAATGTTAGAATGGCTATCTTTAATTTTTTAAAAAAGATTTAATGGTGGACAAAGAGAATTTACTAAAGCAGTTATTTTTAAAATCGGGAGTTAAAAGTAAACAAAAATTCATTTTAGAGAATTGTGCTAACGGCAAGTCAATCTTAGACGTAGGCTGTATAGGGCAAGCCATTGATTCTGAATCTGACTTATGGCTTCATGGTCTTCTTTGTAAAAAATTTGACAATGTTACTGGAGTAGATATAAATGAAGAAAAAATAAAAGAAGTTCAGGCTTCTGGTTATAATGTATGTTCAGTTAATGATTTAAGAGAAGACCAGTTATTTGATGTGATCGTAATGGGTGACATTATAGAACATGTCAGTGATGTAAATGTATTTCTTGAATTTTACAAGAAACACCTCGCCCCTAATGGAGCTATAATCATTACAACTCCAAACCCTTTTAGCTTTAGGCAAATATTGAATGTTTTCTGGTTCAAAAGGCCATTCATTAACATTGAGCACACTTGCTATTTAGACCCTTATATTATGATAGAGGTACTTGAAAGAGCTGGGTTAGAATTTAGCGGCTTTTCATGGATATCAGAGCATGCTGCACCTAAAACCTTAACCAGTAAAATAAACTCTACCATCACTAAAATTATGTATTCTATAAGGAAGTACTATTCTCCTAACTTTGGTCTTACTTGCGTAAATAAAACTCAGAAATAGCATTAATAACTGTTTCTACTTCCTCATCGGTTAACTCAGGAAATATGGGCAGACTCAATACATTTTTTGAGGCTGATAATGCCACGGCACACTGGTTGGTGGCATTTTTATAAAAGTCCATACTTGGTAAATCTTTCGGGTAGTGGATAGCTGTGTTTACTCCTTTTTCAGCAAGAAAAGCTCTCAATCGATCTCTTTCATTAACCTGAATAGCAAAAACGTGATAAGTATCTCCTACATCCTGCTTTAAACACCTGATAGCTTCAACACCTTCAAAAGCAGCTATATATTTGCTAGCCACCTCTCTTCTGCGCCTATTCCAAGACTCCAAATGGGGTAATTTTAAAGATAAAATGGCCGCTTGCAAAGCATCCAACCTGCTATTTCCACCTTCTACAACATGTTCATCTCTTACAACCTGTCCATGATTAGCTAACAACCTTACCTTTTCAACTATTTCTTTATTATTACTAACCACAGCACCTCCATCACCCATGGCACCAAGGTTTTTGGTAGGGTAAAAGCTAAATGCTGCTACATCACCAATACTACCTACTTTTTCACCATGGTACATTGTACCAATGCTTTGTGCGCAATCTTCAATCAAAACCACTCCTTGGCCCTCACAGATCTGTTTAATTTCATGCATATGGCACGCTTTACCATACAGGTGAACCGCAATCACAGCTTTAGTACTAGGAGAAATGGCTGCTTTCAGAGCCTCAGGATTGATTGTTAGTTCATCGGGCAATACATCTACAAACTTCACCTTAGCCCCTACCAAAGACACCACTTCAGCATCAGAAATCCAAGTAAAAGCCGGAACTATCACCTCATCTCCCATACCAATATTTAGTGCCCTCAATATAAGCTCAAGCCCATCTGTAGCACAACCAACACCCACGGCATCGCATACACCCAAATATGCCTTTAGGTCGTTTTCAAACTGAGTAACATACTTACCTCCTACATAATACCCCGAAGACATCACCTTTTCAACTAAAGGAAGCAAGTCATCCTTCAACGTCTCATATTGGCGTGCAAGGTCAAAAAAAGGAACACTCATAAATCATTAAGACATTTGGCCAATTTTTTAGTCAACTCCTCCCTCGAATAAGCCATTGCCTTATGCAGCACCTCATCACGGCTATCCTTAAAAGTATTGTATAATCTCAGTATTTCAGCTTTCAGCGCATCCATATCTGCTCTATCACATACTAAACCTGCTCCTGTCTGATTAATGATTTGAGCGGAATCACCTTCTGTATTACCGATAGCCAAAATAGGTCTACCAGAAGCAAGGTACTCAAATAACTTACCAGGAATATTGCCCAATGCATTTTGAGAATGCGCCAGTACCAATAAAAGCACAGCTGACTCGGCATATATTTTCAAAACCTCACTATGCGGCACATAAGGCTTGAACTTCACAATATTTGAAAGCACTTTATCAGATTGCATTTTCTCTTTAAATGAAGCATTTACATTTCCAATAAATTCCACTTTCACATCTATATCATGCTCTTGCTTTACGGACTTAATAGCCTCCAGCATGGGTGATGGATCTCTCATTTCATCCACCAAGCCTACATGCCGTAAAACAAATTCTTGCGGTGGCTTTTTATTATCTTTGGAAAAATCTGCTGCATCAAAGCCATTAGTAATAACATCTACCTTTGGTGCTCCTAGCTCCTCCAACTCTTTGGCATAATTAACACTCACAGAAATAACTTTATCTGCTGTGGTTAATACCTCATGCTCCAATTTCTTATGTTTATTTCTAGCCCACTTGGTTAAGTAAAAATTATCATACAAATCCCACTGAGTCCAAGGGTCTCTAAAGTCTGCAATCCAGTTTACACCTAACTTCTTTTTTAATTTCAAGCCAATAAGGTGCATACTATGAGGTGGCCCAGTAGTGATAATGGTATCTATTCCATTAGAAGTCAGTAAATCTTCCAACACCTTAACAGCAGGCCTTACCCAAAACACCCTAGGGTCGGGCATCATCAGGTTCCCTCTCATCCATAGCATAGCCTTATTCACAAAGCTTTTCTTACTCTTCTTCACCACATCACTTTGCTGGCTTTGCCCTTTTTTCTTAAATTTTTCCATTAAAGAATAGGGTTCCCAAATAGGCAATTTTATCACCTCCACTTCTGGCGAAATATCTTTCTCCAAGCTGCTATCTTTCACTTCAAAAGACGGATTCTCGGGCGTAAAAATATAGGGCTGCCATCCATTTTCAGGCAAATATTTGGTAAACTTAAGCCAACGCTGTACCCCACTACCTCCACTTGGCGGCCAATAATAAGTGATAATCAATACTTTTTTCATTGCTAAACGATAAGATCTTTTACTTGTTTAACTCATCAAAACTACCCTTATGTATGATGATATTCTTCTCTTGTTCATTGAATGGAATATCCTTTACATATTGTTGCGGAGTGGGTCTGCTTAATGATAGAAAAAAAAGCAAGAATACATAGGCAATTATAAATATAGGGCTGGCCGTTAAATATAACCCTGCCACTAATATTGCTGATGCCATAGTCCCAACAATATAAAAACGCTTAGCCGCAAAGTAATATAAGCTGAGCTTCTCTTGCATATCTAACCCCTTAAGGGTAGGAAATAACTTTTTAAACTGCCTTAATGCATACAAAAACAGGCCAATACCTAAGACTGAAAATAAAACATTAATACACCAAATTAATGTTTCTCCCTGCACAAATGCATCTAGCGTTTTACCTTTTATTTCCATAAACAAATAAGCAAACACCGCTAATGGAAACAGTAGAAGCGCATGAAATATAAACCCTAGTCTATTATGAAATTCTTCAGGACTTTTAAATGTCATTTATATAAATTTTGCCCTAAAACTAACAAATTACTTCCTCGGAAAGCAATAATCATTATTTTTGTGTGATGGTAGAAGCAGAAAATCTAAGTCGTAAAGAGCAAGTTATTAAGACTGCGGCAGAACTTTTCAGAGAAAAAGGCTATGCAGCTACGTCTATGCGAGATCTTGCCAATGCCTTAGGAATAGAAGCTGCAAGTCTATATTCGCATATAAAATCTAAAGAAGAAATACTTCAACATTTGTGTTTTGAAATGGCTCAGCTTTTTAGAGATTCATTAGAGCAAGTTGAAAAAGCAGATATTTCTTATACCGAAAAGTTAAGGTTAGGCATTTTAGGACATGTACAGGTTATGGCTAAGCAATTAACTGCATCGGCCGTTTTCATGAATGAACACAGACACCTGAGCCAGCCCCATTTAAGGCGATTCCTTTTACTTAGAATCAATTATATTAACAGGTTTAAAAAAATAATAGAAGGCGGTATAAAATCGGGTGAGTTTAGAAAATTAGACACAAAACTAGCTGTAATGACTCTTTTCTCTTCTTTAAACTGGATGCCTCACTGGTACGACCCGCATGGCATTATTGAACCCATACAACTGGGCTCTCAAATGGCCAATATGCTTATTGATGGACTAAATAACAAATAACTACTCATCTAAAGCTGGAATAGAAGCCCCCATAGCTTTAGCCTGCAGCCAATCGGCCTTACCTTTAGCTTCATCTCCTGTTATAAAATAGGTACTGCCTCTATTTACAAGAGCCTCTACGTAATTAGGGTTAATTTCTAAGCACTTATCAAAAGCTGCAATCGCATGCTTGTAGTCTTTAAGCATCATATAAGAATAGCCCTTTTCAAAATAAGCTTCCGCATAGTCACTATTTAAAGTGATAGCATTATTATAAGAGGTTAATGCATCTTTATTATTACCTGATTGACTCTGCGAAACTCCTAATAAATAAAACACCTCTGCATTACTACTATCACTGTCTATAGATTTTTTATAGCTCTCAATAGCCTTATCATATTCTCCGCTTTGATAATACTCATAGCCTTCATCTAAATAATCTTGTGCTGATTGGCCACAAACAGCTTGACATACAACAATTAATAGAGCAAGTGGAAAAATAAATTTCATGGATTTTAAAAAATTTCTCTGTACATGTGTGACTTTTTCTTAGAGTCACAGTCTAACTAACAAAAATTAAATAATAAAAAAAACCAGATGTTAATTTGGTAAATAAATAGAAAGTTATAACCTTTGACTCACAATGACTAACGCATTCACATACACACAAGTTACAAAGACAGCTGCCATAGCTGCAGGTGTGTATGCTCCAGAAGTTAGGATTAGGCCCTTTAGGCCCCTGTTGGGGTAATAATTTCTTCGGCAACGGTACGTCCGTTGTATCATTTCCATATACATTTTTCTAAAATCTTATTACACGCTCTTCACGGGCATATTTATCATTTAATCATTTCCAGAAAATGACGGAAATTAAATTATCTATAGCAAATGAAACGCACCTACAGTTTGCGGAAGAGATTTGCGATATGATGGAAAGGGCTGCTGCCCAACGCGGCACTGGTATTGCAAAACGCTCACCATTATATGTAAGTGCAAAAATGATGGAAGGCAAGGCCGTTATTGCTACTTCTAACGATGCACCTGTAGGATTCTGCTATATTGAAACCTGGGGACATGGTAAATATGTAGCTAACTCTGGATTAATCATTCATCCTGACTGTAGAAACACTGGTTTGGCCAGAAAGATTAAAGCCGAAATATTTAAACTCTCAAAATCAAAATATCCTGATTCTAAAATATTTGGTATCACTACTAGTCTTGCTGTAATGAAAATCAACTCAGATTTAGGGTATAAACCTACCACATTCTCTGAGCTTACTACAGATGAAGATTTCTGGAAGGGATGCCAAAGTTGCAAAAACTACGATATACTTACCAGAACCAATAGAGCACATTGTTTATGCACCGGAATGATATATGACCCAGCGAAACAACCTGTTCAAAAAGCTACAAAAGAAGAGAGATGGCAGCGTTTCAAACGTTTTGTAAGTATAAACAACATTAAGGAAGGTGCAGGAAGGCTGAGAGAGAAGTTAAAATTAAAAATAAATAACCAAGAAAATAAAACCTTTAATAAATTATCATGGCTGACAAAAGTAAAGTTGTTTTAGCTTTTAGTGGAGGACTAGATACCTCTTACTGCGTTAAATACTTAAAACATGACCTTAATTTAGAAGTTCATTCTGTGTTAGTAAACACAGGTGGATTTGATGCTGAAGAACTTAAAAACATCGAAAAACATGCTTACGACCTCGGTGTTGAAAAGCATGAAACTATTGATGTAGTTGAAGAATTCTATCAAAAAGCTATTAAGTACCTTATTTTTGGTAACATCCTTAAAAACAACACCTACCCTCTTTCTGTAAGTGCTGAACGCGTATTCCAAGCTATGGCAATAGCAGAATATGCCAAGGCCAATAATGCCGAATGCATTGCTCATGGTAGCACTGGAGCGGGTAACGATCAGGTGAGATTTGACTTGGTGTTTAATATTATGGTACCCGAGGCTAAAATTATCACTCCTATCAGAGACCAGCAGCTATCACGACAGGCCGAAATAGATTACCTTAAAGGCCACGGAGTAGAAATGAACTGGGAAAAAGCCAAGTATTCCATAAACAAAGGACTGTGGGGAACCAGCGTAGGTGGAGCTGAAACTTTAACCTCTAAAGATGCATTGCCTGAAGAAGCGTACCCTAGCCCATTAGTAAAGAAAGATGAAAAGCAATTAACCCTCGAATTTACTAAAGGTGAAATCACTGCTATTGATGGCGAAAAAATGTCTGCAACAAAAGCTATTCAACAGCTCAACAAAGTGGCTAGTGAATATGCTATTGGTAGAGATATTCACGTAGGTGACACCATCATAGGCATTAAAGGGCGAGTTGGTTTTGAAGCGGCAGCACCTTTAATTTTAATAAAAGCTCACCATTTATTAGAGAAACACACCCTTACTAAATGGCAACAACACTGGAAGGAGCAGCTCAGCAGTTGGTACGGAATGATGATGCACGAAGGGCAATATCTAGATCCTATCATGCGAAACATTGAGAAGTTTATGGATGACACCCAAACTTTTGTTACGGGTAAAGTTCATATAAAACTTTCGCCATACCAATTCTTCACTATAGGCATAGAATCAGACCATGATTTAATGACATCCAAATTCGGCAACTATGGAGAAATGAACAAAGGTTGGTCTGGTGAGGACGTGAAAGGGTTTACGAAAATATTAGCTAACCCTACTAAAATCTTTTACGCGGTTAACGATTTGTAAACACTAAAGCTAACTCTCAACCTATCAAAATGATAAAAACAGGAATTATAGGCGGTGCCGGATATACGGCTGGTGAATTAATTAGAATTCTACTCTTTCACCCAGAAGTAGAAATTTCTTTTATCCACAGTAAAAGCCAAACCGGCAAGCCCATCACCTCTATACACGATGACTTACTAGGACAAACTGACTTAGTATTTTCGGATACTATGCAAGATGTAGATGTACTGTTCTTGTGCCAAGGACACGGTCATTCACTTGCATTCTTACAAGAAAACACCATCAGCTCAGCCACTAAAATAATTGATCTTAGCCAAGATTTCAGGCATATTAAAAATGCCAAATTAGGTGAAAGAACGTTTATTTATGGTTTACCTGAGCTGAACAAAAGTTTAATTACTGAAGCAAATAACATTGCTAATCCTGGCTGTTTTGCTACAGCCATTCAGTTAGCGATTTTACCCCTAGCAAGTAAAGGATTATTAAGTAATGAGCTTCATGTCCATGCTATCACCGGCTCCACCGGGGCAGGTCAGGCTCCTGGCGCTACTACGCACTTTAGCTGGAGGAATAATAACCTTTCCATATATAAGGCTTTTGAGCATCAGCATCTTATTGAAATCACTGAAAGCATACAAAGCTTACAGCAAAATTTCAACAAAGACATCAACTTCGTACCACTAAGAGGAAATTTCAGTAGAGGAATTTTAGCTTCTATGTATACAGAGTTTGATGGTACAGAAGACGAGGCTCTAAAAATATATAATGATTTTTATTCTGATGCCGCATTCACTTATGTAACCAGTGAAAACATTCACCTAAAACAAGTGGTGAATACCAACAACTGTATCATTAAAGTAGAAAAGCATAACAATAAGCTACTAATTACCACCATAATTGATAACTTACTTAAAGGAGCGTCAGGACAAGCTGTTGAAAATATGAACTTAATGATGGGGCTACCTGCAAAAACAGGATTAAGCCTAAAGGCTAATTATTTTTAATTATGAAAAAACAGACTATTGCCATAATAGGCGCTGGAAACTTAGGCTTAGCCATATATCATGGCCTAGAGGCTAAAGGCTTGTTAGAAAGTAATGATGTTATACTTACCCGTAGGGACATTAATCATATTTCTGACATCAACCATCCCAGCACTACTATCACCAGCGACAATAGGTGGGCAGCAAAAGAGTCCAATATCATCATATTTGCCGTGCAGCCCAAACAGCTACCAGCAGTAATTGAAGATATTAAACCTGAGCTCAACCCTGAACATCATACTTTAATTTCGGTAATAACCGCTGTAAGCACTAGTGAGATAACCGATATGGCTGGTGGTAATTTTCCTGTAATAAGAGCTATGCCCAATACAGCCATTGCAGTAGGTCAATCTATGACATGCATAGCTCACAACAAAGCTGCGGAAGAAAAAGTGAACATGGTTCAAACTATCTTTCACTGTGTAGGAAAAACTATGGTAATAGAAGAAAGTCTAATGCAAGCCGCTACAGTAGTTTGTGCCAGTGGCATTGCATTTTGGATGAGATTTATAAGAGCTACCACTCAAGGGGGAGTGCAGCTAGGTTTTGATGCGGAAGACGCTCAAAAAATAGCCGTACAGACATGTTTAGGAGCAGCCAGCCTACTAGACATTACTGAAAACCACCCTGAAAGTGAAATTGACAAAGTAACTACTCCCCAAGGATGTACCATAGCTGGGCTTAACGAAATGGAACATCATGGCTTGAGTTCAGCGCTCATTAAAGGGCTGGTAACATCATATGAGCGAATCAATAAAATGAAAAAGAATTAATGAAACCGTTTGACGTATATCCGCTTTTAGACATAGAGCCAGTAAAGGCCGAAGGCTGTTATATCTATGATAAAACAGGACAAAAATATCTCGACTTTTATGGTGGCCACGCTGTAATATCTATAGGTCACTCGCACCCTGAATATATAAAGAGAATTAACGATCAGTTATCACAATTAGGATTTTACTCTAATTCCGTTCAAATACCCATTCAACAAGAACTGGCCACGAAATTAGGCAAGCTTTCTGGCTATGATAATTATGATTTATTTTTATGTAACTCAGGGGCCGAAGCCAATGAAAACGCACTAAAACTTGCTTCATTCCACACTAATAAAAGCAAAGTTATAGCCTTTAAAAAAGGATTTCATGGAAGAACTTCTGCTGCTGTAACTGCTACTGACAACCCTAATTACATTGCACCAGTCAACCAAAATGATAAGGTCATTTTTCTGGAGCTTAATGATTTGGAAGGAGTAGAAAATGCTATCAATGGAGGTGATGTTTGCAGTGTTATTATTGAAGGTATTCAAGGTGTAGGAGGAATAAACATTCCAGACCCTGCATTTCTTCAAGACCTGCAGGCCCTCTGCCAAGAAACAGGAACTGTTCTAATTTTAGATGAAGTACAATCTGGCTACGGACGTACGGGTAAATTCTTTGCCCACCAGCATGCAAACATACAACCAGACATCATTACCGTAGCCAAAGGCATGGGTAATGGCTTCCCTATTGGCGGTGTAATGATCAGCCCTTCATTTGAAGCAAAACATGGTCAATTAGGCACTACTTTTGGCGGCAACCATTTAGCATGTGCTGCTGCAATGGCCGTTCTGGAAGTAATGGATAAAGAAAAGCTCATTCATAATGCTGACAAACTAGGAAAACTATTTATTGCTAATTTAGTTGAAATTGATGAGTTAGTTGAAATACGTGGAGCGGGTTTGATGATAGCATTAGAGTTTAGCTTTCCTATAAAACAGCTTAGGAAAATACTCATTGAAGAAGAATATATCTTCACTGGCGTAGCATCAAACCCTAATGTTTTAAGGCTGCTACCTCCTTTATCCATAACAGAAAATGAAGTAAATATTTTTATAGAAAAATTAAAAAAAGCAATTTCAAAAATAAAAGCTGATGAAGCAATTCACCTCCGTTAAAGACATCGTTGACCCCATGAGCTTGGTACAAAAAGCTCTCAATTTTAAAAAAGATCCTTACAATGCCCAAATAGGTAGAAATAAAACCCTTGGGCTTATATTTTTTAACCCTAGTTTAAGAACTAGGATGAGTACTCAAAAAGCCGCTTTCAACCTAGGAATGAATGTTATTAATATTAACATTGATAAAGATGGCTGGAAGATAGAGTTTGAAGATGGTGCCATTATGAACTCAGGAAGTCAAGAGCATATTAAAGATGCTGTAAAAATCATGAGTCAGTACGTAGATATACTAGCGGTGAGAACTTTCCCTGAGCTAAAAGATAGAGAAGCTGATTATGCCGAGAATGTACTCAATAACTTTCTGAAATATTCGGATGTACCCGTTGTAAGCCTTGAGTCAGCAACAAGACATCCACTACAGTCGCTAGCCGATATTACTACCATAACAGAAATAGGCTACAAAAAACCTAAAGTTGTTTTAAGCTGGGCTCCTCACCCACGTATATTGCCACAGGCTGTGCCTAATTCTTTTGCAGAATGGATTAAAACTACAGACGCAGAAGTGATATTGGCCTGCCCAGAAGGATATGAATTAGCCGATGAGTTCTCTTCAGGGCTGAAAATTGTTCATAACCAAGCAGAGGCATTTGATAATGCAGATATCATATACGCCAAAAACTGGAGTAGTTATCAGCATTACGGTCAGGCATTGGAAGTGAAGGAAGACTGGACCATAACTGCCGAAAAAATGAACCTTACCAATAAAGGTAAGTTTATGCATTGCCTTCCTATTAGAAGGAATGTAATAGCAACAGATGAAGTAATAGATAATTCAATAGTATATCAACAGGCTAAAAACCGAGAATATGCCGCGCAGGCCGTTCTTCACGAAATATTAGAAAATTTATGAAACCATCATTAAGCATCATCAAAATTGGCGGAAACGTTATTGACAACCCGGAAATGCTGCAAGAAGTACTTAAAAAATTTGCAGCGCTTCCTAGTGCGAAAATACTTATTCATGGCGGAGGTAAAATAGCTACTGCTACTGCTAAAAAATTGGGTGTAAAAACAACCATGGTAGAAGGCCGCAGAATTACTGATGAACCAATGCTTGAAGTAGTAACGATGGTGTATGGAGGTTTAGTAAATAAAAATATAGTAGCTAAGCTGCAAAGCATGGGCAATAATGCCATCGGCCTTACTGGTGCTGATGCTAACATCATCCCTGCGCATAAAAGAGAGGTGAGGGAAATTGATTATGGTTTTGTTGGGGATATAAATATAGATGAAATCAAGGCAGATAAAATTGCTTACCTCCTAAATGGTGACTTAACGCCAGTAGTTTGCGCTTTAACCCATGATAGCCAAGGCAATTTACTTAATACTAACGCTGATACCATGGCTTCATCAATAGCCATGGCATTAGCAAATGATTTTGACATCCGCCTCATCTATTGTTTTGAAAAGCCTGGAGTGCTATTAGACGCTGATGATGATGGTACGCTGGTGAGAGAGCTAGACAACCTCCACTACCAAAGATTAAAAGATGACGGTATCATATTCGAAGGCATGATCCCCAAGCTAGACAATGCCTTCCTAGCCAAAAGACATGGCGTGAGCGTAGAGATAAAGCATGCTAACAACCTTAATAACGATATAGGAACTATTTTACAATGACCGCTGAAGTATACATTGACCTTTTAAAACAACTCATTCAAACTCCATCATTTTCAAGAGAAGAAAACAAAACGGCCGACATTATTGAAGATTTCCTATCCTCAAAGGAGGTTAAAACACATAGAAAAGGAAATAATATTTGGGCCTACAATCTTCATTTTGACAACTCAAAGCCATTACTTTTACTTAATTCACATCACGATACTGTAAAACCAAATACGGGCTATACTAAAGATCCTTTTCAAGCAATAGTGCAAGATGGAAAGTTATTTGGTTTAGGTAGTAATGACGCTGGAGGTGCGCTAGTATCTCTGCTCGCTACTTTTATGAATTACTATAACAGCAAGGACCTTACTCATAACATTGTATTTGCAGCTACAGCCGAAGAAGAGGTCTCTGGAAAAGATGGTGTAGAAAGCATTTTATCTGAACTTGGAGCTATAGATTTAGCCATAATTGGTGAGCCTACCAGCATGGATTTAGCTGTATCGGAAAAAGGCTTAATGGTTTTGGATTGTACTGCAAAAGGTATTTCAGGGCATGCCGCACGAAACGAAGGAGAAAACGCCATTTACAAAGCCATTAAAGACATTGAGTGGTTTCGAACTTATGCATTTCCTTTGGTGTCAGAAACTTTAGGCCCTGTACACATGAATGTGACACAGATAAATGCCGGCACACAGCACAATGTAGTGCCTGATGCTTGCACTTTTGTGGTAGATGTGAGACTGACCGATAGCTATACGCACAATGAATTATTAGCTATTATAGCAGAAAATACATCATGCGAAGTTTCTGCTCGATCAACGAGGTTAAAACCTTCGGGAATTGACAAAAACCACCAAATAGTAAAAATAGCTGAGGCAATGGGCATGTCATTATATGGGTCTCCCACCATGTCAGATCAAGCGCTTATACCCTACACCAGTATAAAACTGGGACCTGGAGACAGTGCAAGATCACATTCAGCAGATGAATTTATATATATAGATCAAATTAAAGAAGGCATTGAAAAGTATATAGCTTTGCTAGATCAATACCTTCAGGCTTAATAATAATTACAAAATGAAACTTTGGGATAAAGGATATAAAATAGAGCAGGCAGTAGAAGAATTTACCGTTGGTAACGACCGCAAGCTTGATATGCACCTAGCAAAATATGATGTATTAGGCTCTCTTGCACATGCGCATATGTTACATCATGTTAATATTTTGACTGATGAAGATATTGCTGGTATTGAGAAAGAAATAGCAGTAATACTACAGACTATAGAGCAAGGCGATTTTATAATTGAAGAGCATTTTGAAGATGTTCACTCAAAAGTGGAATATGTGCTTACTGAAAAACTAGGTGAAGCAGGTAAGAAAATACACACTGCAAGATCTAGGAATGATCAGGTTTTGGTAGACATGCACCTTTTTTGCAAAGAAGAGCTCAAAGATGTAAAGAAATTAACCGAAGGTTTATTCAACAGATTACAAAGCCTAAGTGAAGCTCACAAAGATATACTAATCCCTGGGTATACGCACTTGCAAATTGCCATGCCTTCATCTTTTGGAATGTGGTTTGGTGCTTATGCAGAAGCTTTGATAGACGATGTGCATTTCTTAAATGCTGCTCTTAACATTTCTGATCAAAATCCATTAGGGTCAGCAGCAGGTTACGGTAGCAGCTTCCCTATTAACCGCACCATGACTACTAAAGAATTGAATTTCGATACTTTAAAGTACAATTCAGTAGCGGCTCAAATGAGTAGAGGTAAATTAGAAAAGTCTGTTAGTTTTGGGTTAGCAAGTGTAGCTGGCACCTTATCAAAATTTGCCATGGATGTATGCCTCTACATGAGTCAAAACTTTGGTTTTCTTACTTTTCCTGCGCATTTAACCACTGGCTCAAGTATTATGCCTCATAAAAAGAACCCTGATGTATTTGAACTGATTAGAGGAAAATGCAATAAAATACAGGCTTTACCCACTGAGCTAACATTAATCACTAACAATTTACCTAGTGGCTATCATAGAGATTTTCAATTGTTGAAAGAAAGCTTATTTGCTGCATTGTTTGAATTAAAAGCTTGTTTGCAAATCTGCGAATTTATGCTTCAGCATATTATCATTAATAAAGAAGCTATTAATGATCCAAAATATGATTATTTATACAGTGTTGAAGTAGTGAATAGAGAAGTACAAAACGGGCTTTCTTTTAGAGAAGCTTACCAGAAAGTAGGTAAGGACATAGCTGATGGCAATTACAATCCTGACAAAAACGTGCAGCACACGCACGAAGGAAGTATTGGCAACCTTTGTAACGAAGAAATAAAAGCAAAAATGCAAAAAGCATTGGATGCTTAAGCAACATGATTAGGTACTATAATGATAAATTTAGACCCCTTACCTTCCTTTGAGTCTATCATTATAGTGCCTCCTAATGTATTAACAGTTTCACGCACTATGTAAAGTCCCAAACCAGACCCTACTTTTGATTCATTAGCCCGGTAAAACATATCAAAGATATATTCCTGAAACTGCTCTTTAATACCTATTCCATTATCTGTTACCTCTATTCTTAAATTTCCTCCATCACCACTAACATTCACCCCGATAGAGGGCTGCTTTTTATTCATATCGCTATACCTTATAGCATTTGATATGAGGTTATTGAATATAATTCTTATCCTACTTTTATCTGACTTGAAAGCCTTCCGCTCTATATGCACTCTAAATTTAATATGTTCAAAATCACCCACGTATTGATGCGCCTCTAAAACATCACTAATCAATTGATAAAAGTCCAATTTTTCATAGATTACGTCCATCCTAGAGTTTTTAGAGTAATCTATAACATCTTTAATAAAAGCTTCTAATTTCTTAACACTGCCAGTCATTCTATCCACTAAGTCATCTTTAGCTTGAGTGGTATTTTCAAGGTGATATAAATTTAACAGACCTATAAGTGAGGTTAGAGGAGCCTTTAAATCATGAGACGCAGAATACACAAACATATCCAGCTCTTTGTTGGTTTGCAGCAACTCTTCGTTAGCAATTTGCAGTTGTATAGTCCTTTCTTGCACTATTGCATTGAGTTTATCTCTATCTCTCTGCAATCGGAAATGATGTATTTTATAAACTCCAAAAATAGCAAAGGCTACTACCATCAATGCCACAAACAAAAACCAAGCTTGCTTATAGTAAGCCTTACTTACATTAAAAGATATATCAACAGGGCTACTCCACAGGTAATTTCCTTCTTGCCGCACTCTCACCTGAATATGATATACCCCATCAGTAATGGCATTCCACTGTAGCACACCCACGTCTTCCATGTTTAACCATTCTTCACTAATATTTAAGTCTCGATATTGATATTTTAAATATTCGCTAGGAATAGACATGCATAAAAAATCTATTTCAACGAATGAATTATAAGGTATATGATTATTAGCCAGAAAGCCTTCTGACACTATTTCCCCATTAAGTTTAAACCTATGTAATAATGGGGTTTTGGTAACTTTAAAGATATCACTCCCTTGCAAACTGTGGGTGATACCTCTGGCAGTCCCTACCCACTTAGTTCCATGAGCGTCTATCTTTAATGTGCGCTCATTAGCTGAGCGAGAGGGCAACCCCGAACTTTCAGTAAAACCAATAACATCTTGTGGGTTATTCATATCATACCTAAATATGCCCTGAGCATTGGCGTACCAAATGAAATTATCCTCTAAGGCCAATGATTTTACTGGCAAATCTGAATAGCGCCCTAAATTCAGCCTAGTAACAGAGTCTTCGGTATACAGTAATACGCCAAGTGATGAAGCCAACCACAAGGTATCATTTCTCGATCTTATGTCGTTAACTTCAAAATTATAAGGTAGGTTATTCGATAGTGGCTTACTTCTATTTACAAATAAATTCTTGTCAGGTATATATTCATACAAATAGGTACTGCTTCCATTGCCTCCACACCACAGCTTCCCTTCATTTTCATAAACAATTAGCACTCTGGCGCCAATCCCCTCGCCTTTACGAAAAAATTCAATGCCTTTATCTTCTGATATTTTTATTACTCCTTCAGATTGGTTTACCCAAATATTACTTTGCTGGTCTGAAAAAATATGAAAGATTAAAGTTTTACCAAATGAAAAGTCTAGGCTATCAACGATTTTTTCATTGACCAAGTGTAAAAGTTCTTGTTTGTTTCCTATCCATAAATCATCGGCAACGCCTGCTATACTTAGAAAGTAATCACTTTCTCCACTAAGAATTTTCTGTGATTTATACCTCCCATCTTTGTATGAAACCTTAAAAACAGCGTCTTTATTGCTATAGTAAACATTATCATCTGAGATATGAATACAATCTACATAGCTAGCATCACTACCATGAGAAACAAAGTAATTCTCTTTTAGTAAAATAAGGCCTTCATCAGAACTCAACCAAAAGTCACCATTGTTACTAGGAGTTATATCATTGGTTCTTAGCACATTTTCTTCATTGGTTAACTTATAAGAAGGCAACTCCAAATGCGCAAATGCATTATCAAAATTACCTATGATCAACTCCTTCTCATCATACTGCTGTATTATCGATATATTTTTAACAGTTACCTTATCTATAAACTCACACCTCAACTCACCTTCAAGCTCCCACAGTTTATGAAGGCCGTTAAGATCTCCTATTAGTGCTGTGTCACCCGACACCAACACCGTATTAACGTTTTCGAGACCAACCTCCAAGTTAAGCGCTACAGGCAAAAACTTATCTTCCGTAGCTTCATACCTGTACAGGTTGCCATTAAAGCTAAAAGCATAAATAGCATCATGATACATGAAAATGGAGAATGATCGAAAAAAGTTATCAGAGTGATCTGCATTAGGAAAGCTATACCTTTTCATCTGCTTCCCGTTATATTTAACTATGGATTTGGGTTCAGAAATCCACCAATTATCAGCACCATCAATGTGTAGTCCCTTCGGGTACCACAATGTTGAATCGCTTTCAACCCTTGACCCTAAAAGCACATTAGAAAAAGAAGCTGAATCTAACGTAGAATTGATTTTGGTGATACCTAAATCACTAATGGCAAAAAAACCATCCTTACAGTGAAAAAGGCTCTTTATATACCTGCTAGGAGTAGCGCTAATATAAGGGTCAAATACATTACCATCGTAACGCATCAAACCCTCATCAGTACCTAGCCATAAAAAACCCAGAGAATCATATGCTGTTGTTTTTACTATAGGGGTAACCAGACCATCATTAACACCAAAAATTCTTTTACTGAAATTCTGAGCTAAGAGGGAAAAAGAATAAAAAGAAAAAATAAACAGCAGCAGTAGTGCCCTCATATTACCATGTAATCATCCTAATTAGTGTGATTAAGATAATGAAAAAATAATGTTTTTATACCATTTTTCTTACTTTGACTACAACAGATTTAGAAATGGGCGTATTGCTTTCTCTTGCTGTTTGATTATAAGGAACTAATACATTGGCTTCTGGAAAATAAGTAGCCATGCATTGTTCTGGAATATCATAAGGAATAACCAAAAAGTCTTTTGCCACTCTTTGCTCTCCATCATATTCGCTTATCAAATCCACCCTACACTCTCTATCCAAGTTAGCCTTAGCCATATCTTTTGTATTCATTAACACCACTCTTCTTTCATTATGAATACCTCTATACCTGTCGTGCATTCCATAAATAGTAGTGTTATATTGATCATGACTTCTGATGGTCATCATGAGATACTCATCATCAGTAAGGTTAAAATCTGGCAGCAAGTTAGCAGTGAAATTGGCCTTCTTGGTCTTGGTATCAAACTGTCTTTCGCGTGCACCATTGGGCAAATAAAAGCCTCCCTTATTTCTAACCCTCGTATTATAATCATTAAAGCCAGGACATACCTTTGCTATAGCATCACGAATATTATCATAATTTGAAGTCATAAAATCCCAGTCTACCGTAGTTTTATCTCCTAAGGTAGCTTTAGCTATTTCAGCTATAATCTTAGGCTCACTCAATAAATGATGAGAAACAGGTGTTTTACCTCCTCTTGATTGATGCACTACACCAGTAGAGTTCTCTACGGTTACAAATTGCTTTCCTGATGCCTGCTCATCGCGTTCTGTGCGCCCAATACAAGGAAGAATAAGTGCTGTTTTGCCATGAATAACATGACTCCTATTTAACTTGGTAGATACATGAACGGTTAAATCACACTGCTGTAAAGCTTTAGCTGTTAATTCTGTATCTGGCGTGGCCGATATAAAATTACCTCCCATACCTACAAAAACTTTGGCCTTGTGATTGTACATAGCTTCTATACTATTCACCACATCATATCCATCTTTTTTGGGAGGATCAAAGTTAAAAACCTCTTTTAGTTTGGCGCCAAACTTCGGCTGTAGCTTCTCCCATATCCCCATAGTTCTATCACCCTGTACATTACTGTGTCCTCTAACAGGGCATGTACCTGCTCCCGGCTTACCAATACTTCCCTTAAGCAACAGAAGATTCACAACCTCCCTGATGTTATCTACTCCATTTTTATGCTGAGTCAGTCCCATAGCCCAACACACAATAATCTTTCTTTTCTCTGCCAGCAGATCGGCTACTTCATATATCTGCTTTTTATCAACTCCCGTTCTGGCAATCAGTTCATCAGTATTATAAGATTTGAGGTCATTAAGGAAATCATCAAGTCCTGCAGTATGTTCGTTTATAAACTCTTGATCGAATACGCTACCCGGGGATTCATTTTCTTTATCAACCAATATTTTCATTATAGCCTTTAGTAGAGCTACATCTTCATTAATTTTTACTTGCAGAAAGTAATCTGTCAATTTTGTAGCGCCCACAATAATATCCTTAGGACTTTGCGGATGTTTAAAACTAATTAACCCAGCCTCTGGCAATGGATTAACCGTTACTATTTTAGCTCCGCTTTGCTTTGCCTTCTCTAGTGCAGTTAACATCCTAGGGTGATTTGTCCCTGGGTTTTGTCCCATTATAACGATCACCTCTGACTCGTAAAAGTCATCTAAAGTAACCGATCCTTTTCCTATACCCACCGTTTCTGATAGCCCTGAACCACTAGATTCGTGACACATATTAGAACAATCGGGCAAATTATTAGTCCCATATTGGCGCACAAAAAGCTGATATAAAAAGGCTGCTTCATTGCTTGTTCGTCCTGAAGTGTAAAATATACCCTCATCAGGTGAGGCCAGAGCATTGAGGTGGTCGCCTATGGTACGAAATGCATCTTGCCAAGAAATGGGTTCATAATGTGTAGCTCCTGGCTTTAAGATAACAGGCTCGGTTATTCTACCACTTTTACCTATTTCATAGTCTGACCATTTAGATATTTCAGCTACACTATATTTTTTAAAAAACTCAGGGTTAACGCGCTCCGTTGTAGCCTCTTCAGCTACAGCCTTAGCTCCATTTTCACAAAACTCCGCCACAGACCTGTGCTTATCTGGGTCTGGCCAGGCACACCCCGGACAGTCAAAACCATCAAATTGATTAAGTTTTAACATTGTTTTGGTACCATCCATTACTCCTACCTCACCATAAACGTGTTTCATAGAAGAAATAATGGCCGGAATACCACCAGCTATGGTTTTAGGGTCTTTTAACGTTATGTGATTATGCTCCTCTGGGGGCTGCGCATTAATTTTATCCTTATTTTCCATTTTTATTATGTTCAGCTAAAGGGTTTTGAAAAAGATCAGTCTCATCTTCATTAGGGCGAGGCTTCATACATTGAAAATCTTTTTCTACTAAAATAAAAAGTGTTTTTTCTGCGGTAATATTCATGCTACCACTGAATCCAACCTGATCGGATTCTACCCATGGTTTCAGAATTTCAGTAGGTACATGTACTGTTATAAAATTGCCACTATAAGAGGCCATCACCTCTGTAGTAGCATCAGATTGCTGTAAGGTATAGATCAACTGGCTTTCGCCAAAATCAATACTATCACTGGTAACTCCATCTTCACGAATAGTGTCAATTTCACCTTGCGAAAGCCTCAACCTCAAAGTATTTCCTTTGATTCTAATTTTCATCATTAATGGGGTTAGTGTTGCCTTTTTCTAACTCAATTCTTTCCGGAGCTGAATATATATTGAACTTCTGCCCACGAGTAAAGCCCACTAGTGTAAGACCAACATCTGCAGCTAACTTTACGGCCAACGAAGAGGGTGCACCCACGGCCGCCAGTAGAGGGATACGTGCTACTGCAGCTTTTTGAACTAACTCAAATCCTATCCGTCCACTTACTAGTATAAAACATTCGGCAGGATTAATAGTTTCATTTCGCGCTATGGCACCCAACAGTTTATCTAAGGCATTATGCCTGCCAATATCTTCTCTTACAAGTAGTAATTCTCCGGACTGACTATAAAGTCCTGAAGCATGAAGCCCTCCGGTGTACTCAAAAACTCTTTGATGCTCCCTGAGCAAAAGTGGTGCTTCAATTATATGATTTGCCTTAACTTTTAAACTTGATTGAATAAATGCGCATTGTGCATTTACAGCTTCTATTGATGTTTTTCCACATACCCCACAACTTGACGAAGTGTAAAAGTGTCGTTCTAGTTTCGTTACATCAAAATGTAGGTCTTCTTCAAGCTCTACTCTAATTACATTACCACGTTCGTGCTCATCTTTCACGTTTTCACAGTGCCTAACAGATACCACCTGATGTAATGCAGTGACAATACTTTCTGAAAGCAAAAACCCCAAAGCTAACTCATCATCATTGCCTGGGGTTCTCATAGTTACTGATAAGCTAATTTCTTTGCGTTTGAAAGAAGGTCCGTAGCCTAGCCTTATTTCCAAAGGCTCTTCTACTGCCAATAAATCTTTCTGAGAAAGAATTATACCTTCGTCAAATTTGATAATATCAGATGCTCCTACGCTCGCATTGCTCATCAGATAAAATTAAGAAACTTATATGTACCACTTATTAGCTTAAGCCGGATATTTTTCCATCTGCATCAATATCCATATTTACGGCAGCAGGCACAGCAGGCAGCCCTGGCATTCTTAATATGTTACCAGTCACAGGAATACAAAACCCAGCACCCGCTGCAATTTCAATTTCTCGCACTGTTAATGTGAAATTTTCGGGCCTGCCTAGCCATTTAGGGTCATCGCTCAAAGAATTTTGAGTTTTGGCAATACAAACAGGCTTATTACCGAGCCCTATACGTTCTATTTTTTTCAAATTTTGTTTAGCCTTTGGCAAAAACTCCACTTCCCTAGCACCATAAATCTTACGGGCTATAGCTTCAATTTTATCTTCTATACTCCAATCCCAATCATAAAGAGGTTTATAAGTGCCTTCAAATTCTTCAACGGCCCTCACTACTTTACTTGCAAGCGTTTTCATTCCTTCTCCGCCATGCTCCCAACCTTCAGAAATAGCCACGCCTACTCCTAACTCTTCACACCTTGATTTTAGTATATTCAGTTCTTCTTCAGTATCTCCTGAAAATTTATTAATAGAGACCACAGCCGGTAATCCGTAAATTTTAACATTTTCGATATGCTTTTCTAGGTTGGCCATACCTTTAACTAAAGCTACCGTATTGGGTTGCTTTAATTCAGCCAAGGGTTGTCCTCCGTGATACTTCAGCGCCTTAATAGTAGCCACCACTACTACCGCTTTTGGAGATAAGCCAGCATACCTACATTTAATATTTAAAAACTTTTCGGCTCCCAAATCTGCTCCAAAACCAGCCTCGGTCACTACATAATCTGTTAGTGACAAGCCCATTTTAGTAGCTATAATAGAATTAGTCCCTTGTGCTATATTAGCAAACGGCCCTCCGTGTATAATGGCAGGGTTTCCTTCCAAGGTTTGTACCAAATTTGGTTTAATAGCATCCTTCAAAAGCGCTGTCATTGCTCCTTCTGCTTTTAAGTCACGCGCAAATACAGCTTCACCCTGATATGTATCACCTACATAAATATTACCTAATTTTTCTTTTAAATCAGAAACACTATTACAAAGGCATAATATGGCCATAATTTCAGAAGCCGCTGTAATATTAAAGCCAGTCTCACGCATTATACCTCCGTTTTTGCCTCCCATGCCCGAAACCACATTGCGAAGTGCACGATCATTCATATCCATTACCCGTTTCCACTCCACCGTACGTGGGTCTATGCCAAGGTTGCCAGATTTAGTTTGGATATTATTATCAATAAGTGCTGCAAGTAGGTTATTTGCCTTTTCAATGGCTGCAAAATCACCCGTAAAATGGAGATTAATATCTTCCATAGGCACTACCTGCGAGTATCCTCCACCGGCTGCGCCTCCTTTCATTCCAAAAACGGGGCCTAAAGAAGGCTCTCGAAGCACCACAGCTGCTTTTTTACCAATTTTATTCAGCCCTTCTGTAAGCCCAATGGAAGTTGTAGTTTTCCCTTCCCCTGCCGGTGTTGGGGTCATGGCTGTTACTAAAATAAGATTCGAATTGTTGACCTTATCTTCTTTTATAAGATGAAGAGGAAGCTTTGCCTTGTACTTGCCGTACATCTCTAAATCATGCTCATCTATACCAACTTTTGCGGCTATGCTTTTAATGTGCGCCATCTCATTGGCTTGCGCAATCTCCAAATCCGAAAGATATTTCTTTTTAGTAACAGTAGTATCCATCTAAAATTTTATTATAAACTTTTGTAAACCATAAATTTAAGTAAACAATTGAATTTAAATTGGTAAAAATGAAATTGGTAGCACTAACATTTAGCACACCTAGGTAAAATTATAGCTACCCAAAAACATGAAAGAGCTATTAATTATATTTTATCATAATTTTGCATGCACCATTCTTTCAATAATTACATTAATATCATGAGGAGAAATCATCAGTTTGACTTTAAACAGTTTAGCATATTGCAACAACAAACAACTATGAAGGTAGGAACTGATGGCGTTTTATTAGGAGCATGGGCTGAAGCTGAAAACGAAATTACTGAAATATTAGACATAGGTACAGGCACCGGACTTATTGCCTTAATGTGCGCCCAACGTTTTCCTAATGCCAATGTAGATGCGTTAGAAATTGATAAACTTGCATGCAAAGAGGCTGAGGTTAACTTTAATAACTCAAAATGGCATCAAAGATTACACGCATATAATACTAGCTTGCAAGAGTTTAAAACTGATCATCAATATGATTTAATTGTAAGTAACCCGCCATTTTTTACTGACGGCACACGGTCACCCCAAAACAGCAGAGCCAATGCCAGACATACCCAAACTTTGCCCTTTCATGACTTAATTGCTACATCAAAAATGCTACTGAAGGATAACGGAAAACTGTGCGTAATACTACCCACTGCTGAAGCTGCAGAATTTAAGGAAATAGCCATAGCTGAAGATCTATTCTTACAAAAAGAAACTGCGTTTAAACCCAAAGAAAACAAGTTTGTAGAAAGATTTTTATTGAGTTTCATAAAATCTAAAACTTCTGTGGTCAAAAATGAGTTATTGCATTACCATTTAGATAATAGCTGGAGTGATCAGTATGTAGATTTAACCAGAGATTTTTATATAAAACTTTAAAGCATTGTATATTACTTTATATCAATAAAATACAGCAAAAAAGTATTATAAAAATCAAGAAAACTTCTTTGAATAAACAATAGTATTAGTCAATCTCTTCTATTATCTTTAGCATAACGTTTGGGCTTAAGTTATAGCCGTGGCCTAGTAAGACCTTTGCTACTACTCACCCCTCAAACAGATATTTTCAATTAATTATTTTATTTTACAATGAACATTTTTGTAGCAAAGTTAAATTACAGAACAACCAGTGAGGCTCTTCAAAGACAATTCGAAGTATTTGGTGAGGTAAACTCAGCAAAAATTATTTTTGATAAAGAAACTCAGCGATCTAAAGGATTCGGTTTTGTAGAAATGCCAGATGACGAAGCAGCAAAAGAAGCGATTAGAACATTGAACGAATCTGAATTTGATGGTAGAACAATAGTTGTTAAAGAAGCGCGCCCTAAATCTGAAAGTTATTAATAAATAATAAATTCATTCGGTTTTATGAACGAGTCAAAGTACGACTCGTTTTTTTTTGAAAAATATTTTACAATGTTTAAACATTAATGTTATAACATCGTATATATTTGCATCATAATCGTTTGAATTAATTAATAACAAAATGAAAAGAATCTCAATTTTAATGATTTTAATAGCGGCTTTTACGAACGCTTATTCACAATCTACTTGGTCTATAGACAACAGCCATTCAAGCATAGGTTTTACTGTAAGCCACATGGTTATCTCAGAAACTGAAGGAAACTTCAAGGACTTCACAGCTTCTGTAGTTTCAAAAAATGAGGATTTCTCTGGCGCTGAAGTTACTTTTACAGCTAAAGTTGCTTCAATAGACACTGACAATGAACAGAGGGATGAGCATTTAAAATCTGCTGATTTCTTCAACGCAGAAAAGTATCCTGAAATAACATTCAAAGGAAAACTTGAAAAAAAAGGTTCTAAATATCAACTGACGGGTGATTTCACCATGCATGGCGTTACTAAAAAAGCTACATTTGCAGTGAAATATAATGGAACTATTAAAGATCCTTATGGCAACACTAAAGCTGGTTTTAAATTAACTGGTACTGTTGATAGAACTGCATATGGCCTTAGCTGGAATGCTTTAACTGAAGCAGGAGGAGCTGTAGTAGGCGAAGAAGTAGAAATTACTTGTAACATAGAGTTGCAAAAAAAGGCATAAGAAATCAACAGAGGGGCAATGCCCCTCTTTATACATTATAACTATGAGACTTGAAGACGAAATTCAGCAATCGAAATTCACTAGCAGCAAACAGAAGGCTAACCTCAACATTATGTTTACCGCGGGTTGGTTACAAAACAAGTTAAAAGACATGTTTAAACCCTATGGTGTAACTAACCAACAATACAATGTATTGAGGATTTTGCGAGGTAAGCACCCTGAATCATTATCAACATCGGGCATTAAAGAGCGCATGCTTGATAAAAATTCGGATGTTTCTAGAATTGTTGATAGACTAACGTCTAAATCTTTAGTAAAAAAAACAACCTGCCCAGGAGATAGACGACTTGTGGATGTAATTATAACTGACGAAGGGTTAGATTTACTTAAGTCTATGGATGACCAGATGAAATACTCAGAAAAGCTTTTACTTTCATTATCAGAAGAAGAAGCAGAGCAACTCAATCACTTATTAGATAAAGCAAGAGGTTAATTTTCTGCAATATATGCTGGCAGTAGTACACTAAAGGTGGTTCCCCGACCTTCCTTTGATTGTACTTTTACTGTACCTTCATTAAGATCCACAAATTGATGCACAAGTTGCAGTCCTAAACCTAATCCCTTTTCTCCATCTGTACCCCAAGACCTCTTCTTTTCATCAAAATTGAATAATGTAGTCACTTTCTCTTGTGACATACCTATTCCATTATCTATTACTTGTACTTGCACTTTGTCATCAGCATAGCTTCCTCCTTTAAACTCTATTTCTCCGCCCTCTGCCGTAAACTTGATTGCATTATTTATCAAATTTCTAAAAACAGTATAAACACTATTTTTATCACCCCAAATGTAAACTCCGTTTTCCACGCTGAAATGCAAGCTTATGTTTTTCGCTTTTGCGAAATGTGCAAACACTTCATTCATTCCCTCACTTAACTCTGATAACGAAATCTTCTCTGGAGAATAAATAAATGCCCCCTGCTGTGACAAGGCCCAGTCTAAAAGGCCATCTAACATACTGGTTAGCCCACTAATAGCAGTTGAAAAATCAGCATTCAATTCCTCTAATTCTTTTATATTACGCTGGCTAATGTACACGCCTATCAACCTAGAAAGCCCCCTGAATGCATGAACCGGCCCTCTCAAATCATGCGAAATAATAGAAAAGAACCTGTCTTTAGTAGAGTTTAAGGCTTCTAATTGGTCTCTTTGCGCTTCAATTTCTTCTTTTTGCTCACTGAGTAGTGCACTGGTTTGTTTTCTGATTTTATTGTTTTTGTAGAGCACTATAAAAGAGAAACTAAGCAATAGCAATACTATAGTCAGAAATACTCCTACTACTTGTTGCACTTTCTTTTCAGCTTTTAGCTTATCAAGTTCTGCGTCCTTCTTAAGCACTTCGTTCTCCTTTTTAGCCAACTCATAATCAGTCCTAATATCAGCCATCTCCCTTATAACATCTTTATTGACTACACTATCCTTATAAATCAGGTAATCAGATAACCTCTCATAAGCTTTTTCAAATTCATTTACTAACTTATACAAGGCTGCCAATTTAAAACTAGCCTCACTTATATATTCTTTATAGCCCATTTTAGAAGCATTATTATAACATTTCTCTGCCAATGCAATCGCTTCTTTATATTTACCTAAATCTTTGTAAACATCAGACATAGATAATTCATAGGCTATAATAGGGCCTTTGGCTCCATACTTTTGCAAAATTCTTATTGCATTAGTTAATTTATCTCGTGCCTCAGTGTACATTCCCAATACTTCGTACACCATACCAATATTACCTTGGTTATATCCATATGACAATTCGTTATCTAAATCCAATAATATTGGATCCGCCTTCTTAAAAAAGAACATAGCAGAATCATAAGCCCCTTCTAACCTAAATGCCTCTCCTTTATTAATGTACAAATTAGCCAACTCGGTGCTATCTCCAGCCGCTTCGTATTTCGGCCTAGCCATATTGTAATACTTCTGAGCCATTTTAAAATTTGACTGACTGGTATAACTATAGGCGATAGCAATTTCTACTACGGTATTACTATTATTTCCTAACAAATCAGCATATTGAAGACTTTTAAAGAGCTGATCTAGTCCTTGACTTAAGTCACCTTTATCGTTATAAGCGTACCCAGAATAAAGGTAAGCGGAATGCTTCATGTAATTCCGCATCTTGTCATTTTGCACAGTATCAGCATAAACAAGGGCTATGTCGGTATATTTTATACATGAATCAGGATTTGGATGTTCCCAGTAGATGCCTCTCAGCAGACGGAATCTCTCCATTGTAGACAAGCCCTCTGAATGATTCCACTCATTCTTTAAGCTATCAGCAACATGAATATTTTGAGCCTCTACAATAAAACCTCCATTAAGCAGTAAGCTAAGTAGCAATAAGACAACAGATCCGATTTTTGGTAAATCCTTCAAGGAAGCAGTTTTAAGGGTAGTGAGTATGCTAAATCCTGTACAAAGATTAAATTATAAAATCAGGAACACAACTTTAAGACCACAAATAATGCTATAAATCTAATTATAATACAATTACAATCTTTAGTATAAAGTTTCAGCGCTAAAAGCCGGCAAAAACACCGTAAACACAGATCCTTCTTGCTCCTTACTTTCTACCTTAACTCGGCCTCCGTTAAGTTCTGTGAATTGGTGTACCAACTGCAATCCTAGTCCTAGGCCTTTCTCTCCATCAGTTCCCCAAGACCTTCCTCCTTCGGCTAACTTAAAAAGCACTTTTAGCTTCTCGGCACTCATTCCTATGCCATTATCGGCTACACTTATGGCTACTTCTTTATTATCCCTTTTCGCAGATATGGCTATGATTCCTCCATCTTCTGTAAATTTTAATGCATTATTAATTAGATTTCGAAGTATAGTATTGACACAATTGTAATCGGCCCAAACGAAAGTATTTTTAGCTATATGTGAGACCAATGTGATATTCTTAGCGCGAGCCATATTAACAAACAGAGACAATAAGTCTGTACTAATTTTGGCTAACTCTACTCTTTCAGGTTGGTAAATAGACTTTCCTCCTTGGGTTAATGCCCAGTCCAGCAAATCATCTAGCATGTAAGTCAATTGATCTACTGAACTTTCAAAATCCTTATTAATTTCTTTCAATTGGAGAAGTTCTAAATTATCAATATACATTCTGATTAAACGAGAAAGACCTTTGAATGAGTGCACAGGCCCGCGTAAATCGTGTGATATAATGGAAAAAAAGCGATCTTTAGTTTTATTCAATTCATCTAATTGATCTCGCTGTGCTGAAATCTCCTCCTTTTGCTCACCTAAGAGAATGGATGTATCTCTACGCTTTTTAGTGTTTCTATGATAGGTATATGCTATAGCACTGATCAGCACTAGTCCTAAACACAAAAATATGCTTAGCAATTCACGGCTTTTGTTCTCCGAACGAAGCAGGTCCAACTTAGCTTGCTTCTGAGCAACTTCATACTCAGTCTGCATTACAGCCATATCCTCTATTATATCTTTATTAACTACACTATCTTTATAGAGTTTATACTGATTTTGATATGAATAGGCTTCTTTGTATTTGCCAGTTTCTCGATACAGCTCGCCTAAACTTTTACAAGCATCACGTATTTGTTCTTTTAAATCATTCGCCTTAGCTGCATTAAAACTACTATCTGCGTACAGAATTGCAGTATCAAAATCACCTTTGTTTTTAAATAGATCTGAAAGTGCCAATTGATACACCGTAATTGGGTAAACATCTCCGAAGCCTCGTAACATTTTCACAGCTAACACGAGATTTACCAATGCCATATCTTCTTGTCGGGTTTTAGAATAGACCATCCCTAAATTACCTACACTGTAAGCTACTCCCATTACATAATCAATATCCTCAAATATATCCCTAGCTTCTATAAAATATGACTTAGCTGACTCATAATCATTCAGAAATCGACCTATTTCCCCTTTATTAAGTAAAATTTTAGCTAATCTTTTCTGGTCGTTTAGATTCCTAAAAATCTCCTCTGCTTTATTATAATAATTAAGGGAAGAAACATAGTTATTTTGAATTCGATAAACACCAGCTATTGCATTATATACAATCCCATTTAAAGACTCATTATCATGCTTATTAGCATATTTTAATGATAGTAATAGCACATGCAGCGCGTCATTTAATTGCCCCTTCAATTTATAAGCATAACCTAGATGTAAGTATATCTCAGTTAAATAATAGTTTTCATACTCAGCACCTTCAACATACTCTAATGCCTCATTAGCATATTTCAAACAAGAGTCGGGGTTAGGGTGATTATAGGAAATTTCAACTAAACATTTCAGCCTCACCTCATCAGATAAGTTTTTTTTATTAACTACTTCAATTAAACTATCTGCTTTAGATAAATTTTGAGAAAAACCGTTATTCACTAATAAGCAAACACCACTACATAAAACAAGCAAAACTATTAATCTAATCATTCTCAACAGGCTTATGTTCTTAAATTGAACCAGTCAACAAATCGATACTCGTTCAATTCTATTTGAAGATAATGTTGATAAAGACTATCCTGTAGATTCGGAGAAAATGAATACACAGATTTGACAGATGGTGCCAATAAAATAAAAACAATTATTAAACCTTGGTGAAGCAATGAATTTAAAGGTGGAATTCCCTTCTGCATATATTGATTGGTATAATACTTAAGCACCATAGCCAAAATAACACCTTTAATGAAAAGCGATTTTAATTATTACACTGCTATAAATTTAGCCATAGAGGATTAAACATGAACTTCTTTTATTTCATGCTTCGGTAAGTATACGATAAAAGTAGCCCCTTCATTTTCTTTACTTTGAACGGCTACTCTACCACAGTTCATTTCAGTAAATTGCTGCACCAGCTGAAGGCCAAGGCCTAAACCTTTTTCTCCTTGCGTACCCCAAGAACGTTTGCTTCCTGCTAATTTAAATAAGCTTTCTACCTTTTCAGGGCTCATTCCAATACCGGTATCCTTCACCTTAATGGCAATTTCCTTTTCCAGTTCTTCTGAGCTTATTTCAATCTGTCCCCCTTCAGGAGTGAACTTTAAAGCATTATTTATCAGATTACGCAATATGGTATTAACACAATTTTGATCTGCCCACACCTGAGTACCCTCATCAATATTAGATATCAGCTCAATTTTTTTGGCCCTAGCCATATTGATGAACAATGACATTAAATCATTACTCATTTTCGACAAATCAACTACTTCAGGGTGATATGGAATATTACCCTCTTGAGACACTGCCCAATCCAGTAAATCATCCAGCATGGTACTAAGCTGATCTACTGATTTATCGAAATGTACATTAATTTCTTTTAATTCATTTATTTCGCCTGCATCGACAAACATTTTTATTAAACGAGACAATCCTTTAAAGGCATGTACTGGTCCTCGTAAATCGTGGGATATGATGGAGAAGAAACGATCTTTAGTTTTATTGAGCTCTTCTAACTGATCTCTTTGCGTTTCTATTTCTTCCTTCTGTTCATTGAGAAGTCTATTAGCTCGTTTCCTATGCTCATTATTTTTATAGAACATCACGGCTAAGGCACTAATAAGTAGCAGAACTATACCTAATGATGTGGCAACAATTTCTCTTCTGCGCTTTTCAGATTCTAGCAAATCTACTTCAGCTTGTTTTTGAGAAACCTCATACTCTGTTTGAAGAGTAGCCATTTCTCGAATAGCGTCCTCATTCACTACACTATCCTCATAAACCATATATTTATGCTGATAATCGTAGGCATTTTTAAAATCTTCTTTTTCTAAATATAATTCAGAAAGAGCAAAACTAGCATCTCTAATCTGCTCTTTTAAACCAAGGTCTTTAGCTAATTTATACGCATCCAAAGCATACGTTAAGGCCTTATCTACTTCACCTCTTTTTTTGTAAATATTGGAAAGTGAAATTTCATATACAGAAATAGGATAGTTATCATTATAATCTCTGAGAATCTCAATAGATGAGATCAATTTTTTTTCAGCCTTATCTAAACTCCCTTGCTCCTCATAAACAAGGCCTATATTTCCTTCATTGTATCCAATGACCCTATTTAAATGAAGTTTTCTAAACAATGCTCCAGATTCATCAAAATAAATTAGTGCTGAATCATACTCCCCCAACAGCCGAAAAACCTCTCCTTTATTCAATGTTAACAAAGCTATCTGTCTATCATTTTCAGTACTCTTATATGAATGCATAGCCTTATCATAGTATTCAATCGAAAGGCTATAGTTTTTTTGAGACTTATAAACACTAGCAATAGCATTATATACAGAAGCGAAATATTCCGCCCTATGTGAGTCATGCGCATATGATAGTGCCTCAAAAAGTGCCTTTAAAGCTTCATTAAGATCTCCTTTAGCCTTAAAAGAATAACCAATATTTAAATATGCTTCAGATTTAATATTATTATCAGTAGACATTTCAATAGCAATACTAGCGTATTGAATTCTTTCATCAGGGTTTGTATTTGACTTATATAGTTCCGTTAAAACCTTTACTTTTTCCGTAGTGGATAAGTTTTTTGAATAATATAATTCCTTTAAGCTATCAATTTTTGCATTTTGCCCAAAAGATAGAGAGCTAAAAAAAAGGCCTATAAATAGAAAAAGGCCTTTCAATAGCAATTCAAATCTCAAATCAACCGTTATTGTCGGAAGTTGGCTGAATTTCAACATCCGGATCAAAATAGAAATTACCTGCTCCATTTATTTTAAAATAAAAACCATAGCTAGACTTTGTACCTTTAGGATGATTTCCTACTTCACCAGTCCATGCTCCCTCCACGTCACCTTTTTCCGGACAAGGTTCAACTTTAAAGAAACCCTTTTCACCTTTGTCTTCAAATTTAGACAATTCTACGGTATCATCATTATTTATAGCTACTGGTTTCCAAGTAACTTTGCCTTCAGGTGGAACATGAGTAGTTAATTGCAATGTACCCTGTCCACTATCTTCCGTAGGATCATCATCCACCAAATATACAACAGGATTTTCAGGATTTTTTAAAGACGCCTGAGTGTCTACAATAATCAAAATATGTGCATCAGCCATTTCTATAGATTTATTATGTTTAACATTAAAATATTCACAATTCCAATGTTACATAAAAAGACATTAACATCAAATTTTTTACATCAAATAATTTAATTTTTTTAATATTAAAATGAACTTATATAGCGTTTTAATTAAGGCTTAATAAATTATATCACTTTTAGTAGATAAAATAAAGCATAAAAGGCTGATATTTAGACAAATACCAGCCTTTTCAGTATATTAAAATCTTGGCAAGAAATTACATCATCACCTATATTTTCTCTAATTCACTTTTCACAAACCCCATTAAATCAGCAATATACGATTTACTAAAATCAAACTTAATACCTGCTGCTTCATATACTTCTGGAATAGATCGTGTATAACCTAATTTCAAGGCATTCATGTAACCATTCACCCCCTTTTCTCTATCCTCCTTGAAATTTTTCCATACCGCTACAGCTCCAAGTTGTGCCATACCGTATTCAATGTAGTAAAAAGGAACTTCGTAAAGGTGCAACTGCTTCTGCCATAAGTAATCTTTATTGGTATTCAATCCTTCCCAATCCGTAATGTTATCGCTAAAATCCTCGAAGATTTTGTTCCATTCCCCAACTCTTTCCTCTTGTGAATGTTCTGGATTTTCATACACCCAATGCTGAAACCTATCAATAGTAGCTACCCATGGTAAAGTCTCTATAATCTGCTCCAAATGTTCACGTTTGGCTCGCTTCAAATCCTCTTCGTTATCGAAAAACAAGTCCCAATGATCCATGGAAATTAGCTCCATACTCATAGATGCTAATTCTGCTATTTCAGAAGGAGTATGTTTAAAATCAGTAAGCTCTAAATCCCTAGTTAAGAACGAGTGTACCGCGTGCCCACCTTCATGCAGTATAGTAACCATATCACGCAAAGTAGAGGTAGCATTCATGAATATAAATGGCACTCCAATTTCTGACAAAGGATAGTTATAACCACCGGGAGCTTTACCTTTTCTTGACTCTAAATCTAAATGCCCCATTGCATCCATAATAGAAAGGCACTGTCCTAAATAAGGATCTAATTTCTCAAAGCATTTAATTGTCTTTTCGGTCAATTCCTTACTAGAAGAAAATGGCTTTAAGGCCTCTTTATTCTCAGGATCAACCGCTTTATCCCACGGGCGAAGTTCATTTACATTAAGTGCTTCTTTTCTCTTCTCAGCCAATACATTCAACTGTGGCACTACTACCTCTTTCACAGACTCATGAAAGTCAAAACAATCTTGCGGAGTATAATCAAACCTCCCCATAGACTTGAACATATAATCTCTATAATTATCAAATCCTGCGTTTTGAGCGACTTTATGTCTCAACTCTATTAACTTAGAATACAAATCATCTAACTTCTCCTTATCCTCAAGTCTTCTGTTGGCTATTGCATGATAAACCTCTTCGCGCTTTGCTCTATCCGGAGACTGTAGGTTAACCGCTGCCTGCTGTAAAGTCTGCTCTTTACCATCAATTTCAACGGTCATTGCACCGTTGATTTGACCAAACTTTTGAGTTTCGGTTTGTATCTCTGTATAAAGCGGTATATTCTCTTCCCTGAAAATATCGAGCTCCTTTTTCAGGCTTCGAATCATTATATCATACCCTTCTTCCTTTTCTAGCTCTTTTAAAAATGGATTATCTACCACTTTTCTATTAAGCTTATCTGAAACGGGAGCAAACTTAGGCTGTATTTCCTGCACAAAATACTGATAAGCCTTTGTGTTATCTTCGTTGTCAGTATACCTTGTCATATTAATATACCGCCAACCAGCATCTTCTGATACTATTGCTTCTATTTCACTTCTATCTTTAAACCACTGTCTTAAATCAGAAAGTGAATTAATTTCTCTATCTAATAAATCCTGAAAGAATGGTGCTAAAGTGTCCCAATCGGTCACTTTAAAATCTTCGGGCACAAAGTGCCTCTCACCTCTTTCTGGTATAGCTATTTCTTTACTCATAAGTTTCTCATTTAGTCGTTATATGTTAACCTATTTCTATCACCACGTCATCAGTTAATGGATGACCTACACAAGTTAAAATATATCCATCTTTTAATTCTTCTTCTGACAGTCCTTCTTCTTCATCTAACTTCACTTTTCCAGAAACACACTTACCTCTACACGCAGTACACAAACCACTCTGACAGCTGTAAGGCAAATCAATTCCTAAGTCAAGTGCTTTATCTAAAATGGTCTCTCCTGGCTCTACAGTAAATTTATGTTCTTCGCCATCATATAGAACAGTCACTTCCTGAGTGCTCACCTCTCCAGCATTTTCCTTAGGCTTATCTAGTGTACCACTCACAAAACTTTCCTTGAACACTTTAGATGAGTCCACTTTCTGTTCCTGCAGTAAATTCTGAACGTTATTCATCATTCCCTCTGGCCCACACATTAAGTAAGTGGTCTTATCAATGCCCCAGTTAGGAATACGATCAAAAATTCCTAAAAGCATATCATGGTTTAACAAGCCAGAATGCCCTTGCCAGTTCATTGGAGCCTCATCTAACACATGTACAATTTGCAGCCTTCCTTCGTTTTCAGTCTGAAGTTGCTCTAGCTTATCTTTGAAAATAATGCTAGCTTCATTTCTATTACAATAAATCAAAGAAACAATACTATCAGGCTCCTGAGATAATAACGATTGTGTAATAGACATCATAGGAGTAATTCCACTTCCTCCGGCAAACATCACTACATGTCTCTTATTCACAGAATCAAACTCGGTTGTAAAGATTCCCATAGGAGGCATAATTTTCACCACATCACCAACCTTTAAATTATCGGGCAACCAGTTAGATACCAGCCCTCCTTCTACACGCTTTACAGTTACTGCTAATTTCTCATCTACATAAGGCGATGAGCATAGAGAATAAGCTCTACGAACTTCCTTTCCTCCAATTTCCAGTATAAGTGTTAAAAACTGGCCTGCTTTATAGGTCAAAGCTTGTTCTGGGTGATCAAACACAATCGTAATTGCGTCTGCAGTTTCCTGAACAATATCATTAACTGTTAGATGATAATATTTAGCAGCTGAATCATTAGCTGGTTTTGATTCTTTTTTCTTTTTTCTAAAAAAGCTGAATGCCATTGAATTAAATATTTATTCCTTGTAATACCTTTATTTTAACAAGCCACACCTCAAATGTAAGCCAAAAGAAGACTGCTGTCCGCTAATCAAACGTACATGAAGGCAGATAAGTTTTCGTCTATTTTCTATGGCAAAACTAACCAAATTAGAAAAAAGGAAGGCGAATTACTCCATTAATTGCCTGCCGGTCACGGGTATTTTATTATTTTTGCGATCCTAAATAATCACATTTTCATGGAATTAAATACACTTACAGCTCTTTCACCTATTGACGGAAGGTATAGAAGGCATACAAAAGACCTTGCTCCGTTTTTATCTGAATTCGGACTAATTAAATACCGGGTATGGGTAGAAATCGAATACTTCATCGCATTATGTGAACATGGTGTACCTCAGCTCAGTAATTTTGATCATTCTTTATTCGATACGTTAAGAAAAATTTATACTGATTTTTCTGAAGCTGATGCCAACACCATTAAGGAAACAGAAAAAGTCACCAACCATGATGTGAAGGCTGTAGAGTATTTCATTAAAGAGAAATTTGATGCTTTAAATATTAGTGAGTTCAAGGAATACATCCATTTTGGACTTACTTCTCAGGATATTAATAACACAGCAATTCCTCTTTCTCTCAAACATTCATTAAACAACTGCATTTACCCTGCTTTGCAAGAGGTTCACGACCAATTAAAGCATTATGCAGAGGAATGGAAAGAGATTCCAATGTTAGCAAAAACTCATGGCCAACCTGCATCTCCCACAAGATTAGGAAAAGAGTTTATGGTTTTTGTTGAAAGAATAGCTAAACAACTAGCATTACTAGATACTATACCATTCTCTGCTAAATTTGGTGGCGCTACAGGAAATTTCAATGCTCACCATGTAGCGTACCCTGACACTGACTGGATTGAGTTCGGCAATCAATTTGTAAAAAACTACTTAGAGTTAGAAAGAAGTAATCCTACCACCCAAATAGAGCACTACGACAATTTAGCTGCACTTTTTGATAACCTAAAAAGGATCAACACTATACTTGTAGACTTAAGTAGAGATATTTGGCAATACATTTCTAGTAACTACTTCAAACAAAAAATTAAAGCCGGAGAAATTGGTTCTTCTGCCATGCCACATAAGGTAAATCCTATTGATTTCGAAAATGCTGAAGGTAATTTAGGTATAGCCAACGCGGTACTAGAGCACTTATCAGCTAAGTTACCTATTTCAAGACTACAAAGAGATTTAACTGATTCTACTGTTTTACGTAACATCAGCGTACCTCTTGGGCATATGATTATCGCTTTCAAATCTTTAAATAAAGGATTAGGCAAATTAGAATTACATGAAGCTGCAATCCAAAATGACTTAGAAGAAAATTGGGCTGTAGTAGCTGAAGCCATCCAGACTATACTAAGAAGAGAAGGGTTCCCTAAACCTTACGAGGCGCTTAAAGATCTTACACGCACAAACGAAAAGATCACTGAGAAAACGATTAAAAGCTTTATAGAAACCTTAAACGTGGAAGAGCCTATAAAAGAAGAATTACGAAAAATTACTCCTTACAACTACACAGGATTATAAAACAAAAAAGGCTTCAGAGAACTGAAGCCTTTTTTATTAAAATATCTTCTACCCGTTTCTTTAGTTCTTTGTTTCTCAAATCGAAATCCCTCAGCAACACCCTCCGGAAAACATAAACCAAAATACTGCCTGGTATCAGCGCAACACAAGCTCCAATAGCCCCTGCAATCCTTAATCCTCCAGGAATCAAGGCAAATGGTCCAACTTTAGCGACCGTTAAACAAAACCCTGATATCATAAATGGAATAAGCACACCATATTTAATGTATTTCCCTACAGAAGTAGACTCATTGATTTCGATTTCTAAAATATCATTGGTTTGCAAATTCCAGCGCAAATCAATCTCTACACCTATACTTTTGCCTTTACTGATATTAATGCAATGAGACCATTCAACAGTAGGAATACTGACAGGCTTACTTTTAACAAAAAACTCCTCTCCAAATTCCTTTTTCAAACACTGTAGCAGGTCGAGCACTTTGGAGTGCAACATATCCTTATCAGACTCTTGAGGAGCTTTAATTAACCTGTGCACAATTACAATTTCGCCAACGCTCATATTTAACCCATAAAATCACCGGTTTGCTGGCGGCAATTCTTTTTACCTTTATTCAATTTAATCTTCCAAAAAGGCCCATTTTTAAACAGGATACCAAGTTTAGCTCCAAAATTATGTAGCCACCTCTGCATATCTGATTTATTGCCCGGCTGGCCTTTGGGCTGCACTACATATTGAAACCCCATGGCGGCTGTTAGGTCATCCATACATCTATTGCCTTGCAATAAATTATTCGCATTGGATTTAATGATTTGAATAAGATGTTTTTGCTTATACTCCTTATGCTTTGGCCTATAAGTAGGGGCGGTATTTGTAGTGCCTGTATCTCCAAACTCCAATTCCTCCTGAGCATGAGCCATTTGCCCAAGCAATAAAAAAACCAACATACTCACAGCAAGTATCAATACCTTCATACACCAAAGTTATCACAAATTATATTTTGCACATATTCTCCCTAACTTCAATCATCAACCTTTAATAGAAAACAATTTATTTCTAAATAAAGGCTGGCATTATTTATATTTGCCTCACTTTATGAAAAAAATCATCAGTTATACCATTCGCTTTGTCCCTAGGAAATACCTTCAATTAGTAAGTGCACCGGCACTAAAAGTTGCAGGGCTATTCTTAAGAGGGAATAAATATACATGTCCTATAAATAATAAGAGTTACCGGAAGTTTCTCCCTTATGGCAGAATACACCCAAGAGCCAATGCATTATGTCCAGATACGCAATCGCTCGAAAGACATAGATTAATATGGTTATATCTGAAAGAAAAGACTAATTTCTTTAAAGAAAAACTTCACTTTTTACATATAGCTCCTGAAGAATGCTTTATGAAAAAGTTTGAAGAGCAACACAAAGACGGCTACATTACAGGAGATATAGAGTCCCCATTAGCCAAAGTAAAAATGGATGTACATGCCATTCCTTTTGAAGACAACACCTTTGATGCTGCCATGTGTAATCATGTAATGGAACATGTAGATGATGACATAAAGGCTATGAGTGAAATTTGTCGTGTATTAAAGCCTGGCGGATGGGCCATTATTCAAGTTCCATTTTTTCCGCCACTACCGGAAGTCACCTTTGAAGACAAATCTATTACCAACCCACGAGAACGCGAAAAATATTTTGGCCAGGATGACCATGTGAGACTCTATGGAGAAGACTACTCTAAAAGATTGCGCCAAGCTGGCTTTGAGGTAAAAGAAGATGACTTCGTACATCAACTTCCGAAAGAAGATGTGGAAAGGTATGCATTACCTAAAAACGAAATCATATACTTCTGTACTAAGCCTGAATAACTTCAGGCTTTTTTTATTTATCCAACATCTTTCTCTTGGCTTCGGTCATAAAACCTATGCCATACGCAAATAACTGCGTAAAAGCTGCAGCTACACTTAAAAGAGCCACTATCACATTCTTTTCACGCCCTAATGAATCTATAAACACAAGACTCAAAAAAAAGGTGTACAGAAATGCTGCAAACAAGAATAGCTTATAGCTTATCAAAGGCAACAAAATCATGGCAAAGACCCCTAAAGTAAATACAGCCGGAAATGTATGAACCAGTTTTATTTCTGAGGGGTAAAACCTACTTATGTTTATTCTTGCTCTACCAAAAAAGTGCAACTGTTTATAAAACTGTGATAGGTTAGTCCTTCTCTTATGATACACATAAGCGTCTTCTATCAACCCTGTTTTAAACCCTTTCTCTATAATACGAATACTAAACTCAATATCCTCTCCCATCCGGGTGATGATGTAACCCTCGGTAGCTTCATAAACCTCTCGGGAAATGCCCATATTAAAACTACGTGGATGAAAAGCGCCTACCCTCTTCTTGCCTCCTCTAATACCTCCAGTGGTAAACATCGATGTCATAGAACAACTGATCGCTCTTTGCATCAATGTAAAAGATTTTAAAGCACTGTCAGGTCCTCCGAACGCATCTAAATGATGCTCATTGAGGTGTGCATCTACTGCAGCAAAATAATGCTCAGGAATTATACAATCAGAATCAAATACAATAAAATAATCGCCCTTAGCTCTATCATAGCCAAAGTTACGACTAAAGCCCTGCCCTGAGTTTTCTTTAAAGTAATAAGTAATGTCCAATTGAGAAGCATAAGACTCTGTAATGGCTTTACATCTTTTAGCCTCTTCAGATCCATCTTCAACCACAATTACTTCAAAATTAGTGAAGGTTTGCTTAGTGAGACTGAGCAGCAACTCATCTATTTCATCAGGCCTGTTAAAAACAGGAATAATTACCGAATAAAAACGCATAATACTTACTGAATACCGATTTTCTCTATAACTAAGTATTCATTATTAGATTGAGACTTCATAGCCATCATTTCTGCAAGAAAACCTGTCAAAAAGAGCTGACTCCCCACAATTAATGCTACCAATGCCAAAAAGAATAAGGGTTGATCTACTACATCGCGGGCTATCATACCATTATAAATACGGTATAATTTATCTCCAATAACGTACATAGTTATCAATAAGCCACTCATAAAAGATAATGTACCGAGTGTACCAAAGAAATGCATCGGTTTTTGCTTAAACTTAGATACAAAAGTAATTGACAATAGATCTAACAACCCTACAATACGGGTTACACCAAATTTGGTATAGCCGTATTTTCTGGCCCTATGATCCACTACCTTTTCACCTATTTTGGAAAAACCGTTCCACTTCACTATAACAGGTATGTAGCGATGCATTTCTCCATATACCTGAATATTTTTCACTACTCGATTATGATAAGCTTTTAGTCCGCAATTAAAATCGTGAAGTTTGATTCCGGAGATCCAACGCGTTATTAAATTAAAGAATTTTGAAGGTATCGTTTTTCCTAGCGGGTCATGACGCTTTTTTTTCCAGCCTGAAACCATATTATAGTTTTCAGATTTTATCATGTTATAAAGTGCTGGAATTTCGTCAGGGCTATCTTGTAAATCTGCATCCATGGAAATCACTACTTCTCCTTTGGCTTTTTTAAAACCGGTATTTAGAGCAGCTGATTTTCCGAAATTTCTATTAAATCGTATACCCTTTATACTAGGATTTGCAAGTGATAGCTTTTTTACTACATCCCATGATGTATCTTGACTTCCATCATCTACAAGTATTATTTCATAAGTAAAACCGTGCTTGGTCATTACACGGTCTATCCAATCACATAATTCTGGCAGCGATTCTTCTTCGTTATATAAAGGAACCACTACAGAAATATTCAATTCATATGGCATATTTACAATTCAAACTCTGGGTTATTTTTCTTTGTGAACGCAGTCACAATCAAAGATAGTATAAAACCTCCAAATAATCCTCCAAAAATTACAGTGCCGAACATAATCTCAGGGGTCATTATCAACTCATTCACCTTCATTGCAGCATCTATCTGACTATCGGTCATACCTTTATCCTTGTATAATTCTAACTGAGTATCTTTCATTACATCCAAATATCCAGTATCATAAAAGGTAATATAAAGGTAAAAGAAAATAGAGCTTATCAACGATGAAATAGTAACCTCTAAGGTCCCTAGAAGCAAGCCTTTTCCATACGCCATATAACCATCACCACTTTTCTTGTACTCGTTATGACATAAAACTATACTTAGTATAATAAGGACATAATTTAAAACACTCCAGGCTGAGTTGCCTTGCATACTCAACAAGTTGGTAAGGATAAAGAAAAAGATACCAACTAAGCCAAAAATAACTCCATACTTAAAGGCGATGGCTTTTACAGAAGGTTGTTCTATTATTTCGGGTTGATCAGAGTCTAGCATAACTATAGTTAATTGAGTTTAAATAGTATTATATTACAATCCTCAATGTACTTTTTATTAAGTCACGCCTCAATCTCAATCTCACATATGGCCAGAATAAATGGTAAGTGGTCAATTAAGCTTTTCGCTTAAACCTATCTTCGGTTCGTCTTAAAATAACTGATAATAAAATAGTTATAAAAAATCCAATGAAACAACTTTTAACCAAATAGTCAAAAGCCAACACATACGATTTAGTATCATTCTTAAGCATGGCAATCTGCTGATTAAATGTCTCTTCCGAAATACTTACTTTGCCATGCAACAATTCATCTTTATCCAACATCATCCCCTTTATAGTACCATCTATATAACCTTGCATAAAATCAGGCACAAAAGCAGCAAAACCAATCACAAATAAGCCAACAAGTACACCTATAGTAAGATAGATGATAAAACCGATTAACATTCCTTGCCAAAAATTCAGCAAACCATTATTGTAATATTGCTTATATTCTTTTATTGCAAAAAACACAAACAGCCCAAAAAGAAGGATCCTGAAATCGTACATTGGGGGAATTAAAAATGGATGCCTGTTGGTATAATACATTACCACAATTAAAAGCATGCCCACGAAAGCCCCAAAAAAACCATACTTTAATGGTATTTTAAAAAATGGGCGTATATTATTAAATAAACTCATATTTCAATAAAAAATTAACCAACTATACCTTTACAAAGCCTCATCTAAATAAACCTTCTCTTTATTAAAAGTAGCTAAGGTTTTACCATGAATAGCTTTATTCCAATAAGGAGAATTTTGTGATTTAGAAAGGTTTGTTTTTGAATTTAACGACCACTCAAATTTAGGGTCAAACAAAGTTAAATTAGCATACTCTCCCATTTCAATTACTGGACTAGATATGTTGAGTATATTTCTGGGGTTAGTAGTTACTGCTTTTATTAGCGTTTCAATATCTACATACGCCATTAACTTAGCTATATTATGAGCCACAGTTTGTAGTCCGATTATCCCAAAATCGGCCAAATCATACTCCAGCTTCTTGCACTCTTCATCGTGCGGCACATGACTAGACACCAACACGTCTATCACCCCTTCTTTTAAACCTGCTATCAAAGCCTGATTGTCATCATCCGTTCTAAAAGGAGGATTCACTTTATAATTGCTATCAAAATCCATGAGAGCATCATCATTGAAGTCCGTCTGGTATGAAGCAATATCACAAGTTACATTTAAGCCTTTCTCCTTTGCAGCTTTGATAAGCTCAACAGACTTGGCTGTAGAAATATTGGCAAAATGTATTTTGCCTCCAGCATACCCTAAAAGGTCTACATCTCTCTTTATAATGATCTCTTCCGCCAAATTAGGCATTCCTTTCATGCCCAACATAGTGCTATTTACGCCTTCATTCATCACCCCAAACATATTTAAATGTATATCTTCGGGCTTATTAATCAGCAACCCATCAAATTTCTGAAGGTACTGAAGCGTTTTCAAAACAATATCGGTGTGCCATATAGGTATTAATCCATCTGAAAAGGCCACTGCTCCAGCATGGTGTAAATCCACCATTTCCGTAAGTTCTTCTCCTTTGGTATTTTTTGTTACTGCTGCTATAGGAAAAAACTCAGTAATACAATCGTGATGCACTCCTTTGATGTACTTTACATCATTTTTAGTTTGAGTGACAGGAGCATTATTAGGCAAAATGGCCACACCTGTAAAACCACCGGCTGCTGCTGTAGCCGCACCACTATCCAAATCTTCTTTATGTTCAAAGCCAGGATCAGCCAAATGAGCCCGCATGTCAAACCAACCCGAAGTTAAATACATCCCCTCAGCATCAATAACTTTATCAGCATCGGGTTCATCAGCCCCTATGTAATTAATTTTACCGTTTTCGATGACTACATTTACTTCTTTTCCATTAAAAGAAGATGTTTCGCTAACGATCTGAGCAGACTTTATAAGTATTTTTTTCATTGGATTATATATTCACTCAAGGGCTTTAGCCCATTTAGGGCTATCTTAAAAATCGTATTAATAAAACTTCAACTACTAAAAATAGTAACGCCAACAAAATGGCATACTTCCATAATGCCTGGCCTACATATTTACTCTCTAATGTTTTTTCGAAATCTGATTTATCAGCAACATCTATAATTTGAACGTTTCCTGATATCTTACTCAAAATATCATCATTACTAAGTACGCTGAGATCAGACTCCTCGGGGGAATTATTAAATGCTAATGTACCAATTTGTAATCCTTGATATATAACATCATAAAATCCAGACTTTAATGTAAACTTTGGAACCTCCAGTTTCACTTCGTTACCCACAAAACGTTGTTGAGGAATCAGTTCGGTATCTCCTTGTTTTAATTTGATGACATTATCTGCCTGTAAACTATCTAATGAAACAGAGACCTTAGCATCATCTATATAATGATATAAATTAGATTTTTTTGTAGCACTCTCTGCTGCCAGCCTATACATTACGGGCACAAAAACGGCATGAGATTGAAATGTACTGAATGAAGAAGCTAAAGGAGAGGCCAACACATAAACGGCTCCTGCTCCACGTGACTTCATGCTTAGAAATGGAGTACCTGTTTTAAAACTTAAAAGCGAAGATCTATCTATCCCCAACTGCAGCACAGGCCGCGCTTTAGGCATGACAAACGAAGGGTTTTTCTCTTCAAAAATATTAGCAAAGAATGGGTTACTGAAATCAGGTGTATTCAAATCACTCATTGCAGCTGAGTCTGCCAGCTGCACTCCTTCAAGACCTATGATGCTTTTATAGTTGTCCAAAATTGGATGTGCTGAAGGGATTATAAACACATGCCCATTATTTTGAACATATTTATTGAGTGCAATAGCTAGAGAAGCATCAATATTATCCAAACCATTTATCACAACTAAATCGGACAATGATATTAAACCATAATCTACATTTTCAGCAGTGTAAGATTTAAAATTGAACAAATCCTCATTCGCATATACACTTCCTATTGGTGTAGAAGCTGTATTTGATTTAATTTCCAGAACGTTGATTTCAGGGTTGCCGTTAATTGTAAAATAAAAATCGTTATCAAAAGTGACCGGAAAATCTTCAAAGCTGATTCTACCCCTACTATTTTTATTCAGGTTAAAAGCGAGATCAAATGTAGCCTTAGTTTCATCATTTGCATCTAGGTTAATAGATGAAGTGGCTGACTGAATATCATCAATGAACACTTTAACACTTAAATCACTTATTGATTTTGGTCCTATATTCTTAAATACTACATTGAGTTTAAGCTTACCATCACCTATTAAAAAAGGATTATCTAAATAGACAGAATCAACATACACGTTATTCTTATTACTAAACCTTACCGGCACCAAATTAACATGATAGGTGCTGTCAAATTTAATATCAGCATTGTTACCAGCCGTTGAAGATTGAAAATCGCTAATCCAAAACACCTCACCACCTTTTTTAGTAGAGGACATGGTATTTAAAGTAAGGCGATTATACACATCTTCAATGCTTCGTGTTACGCCACTTACATTTACTTCAGTTATATAATCCTGAACATCTTGCTTGCTCTTGTCAGTATGAGAGAAATTATCAAAATCATTGGTAACTAATTTATATTGCTGCGAGGCAGGAAAAACGCTCACCAATTGATTCACATAAGAAACTGATTCATCAAAGACCGAAAGCCCCTCCTCCTTTTCATTAGTGGTGCTTAAAGAGTTATCCAAATAAATAAGTGTTCTTTCAGATGTATTTACATCTTCTTCGGAAGGGATGAATGGCTGCGCAAAAGCCATTACCAAAAAGAAAATTGCGAGTAGCCGAGACGCCAAAATCAGGTAATGCTTTAATTTACGCTTAGCACTACTTTGGTCTTTTACTTTTCTAAGAAAACGAGTGTTAGAAAAGTATACCCTTTTTGTTTTCCTGAAATTAAACAAATGAATGATGACGGGAATCGCCAGCGCCAAAAGACCATACAGGAATTGGGGGTATAAAAAGTTCATCGCCTACAAAAGTAGAAAAAAACAGTGAATGATATACCCAATATCCTGAGACTTTAACACTGAATTAAAATCAGTAAAATAGCTTCCCTTTAAAAGAAGAAAGGCAGCTTCTCGAAAGAAAACTGCCTTACAATAGTATAAACGGATAATGTAACTTTAATTCTAATAGTAAACTACCTGGCAAGATGGCTTCACTTCCTTAAACTTCTCTATATCCTTTTGGCTTACCTTGGTATTAAAACAAGATACTTTGGCTAAATGTATAAGTGTGTATAGCGGAGATAAATTACTAACACTGGTATTTTGCAAGTCTACCTCCACTAATTGATCTAGTTTTCGCAACGAATTGATATTAGATATTTTAGTCCCTGAAAAAGAAAGTACCTGTATACTCCTCACACTTTCTATTGTACTCAAATCTCCCACACGGGTGTAATCTATATTTAATTCCTTCAAGTTTTTCATCCCCACTAAAGGTGACAAATCGGACACAGGATTATACGAGCAATCCAATTTCTCTAGTTTCGTCAATTTTGAAATGGGCGATAAGTCAGAGATTTTCATCACCTTGCTAATTTTCAAATCTCTAAGCTCTTTTAATGATGACAATGGCGCTACATTTTCTATCCCACTACCTTCTGGCACTACCAGTTTCTGTAATTCTAAAATATCATACAACTTGCTAAGAGGCAGTTTATCTATCTCTCCCCTATACCCCACATGATCTGTAAAAATCTGCTTCCACTCCTTTGAAAGTCTAATCCACCATACAGTATAATCCATAGTTTTGAAAATAACTGTAGCAGACGGGTGCGCCTCTTGGTACCTATTCAGCTCTGCCTGCCCCACTTTGGAATAATCAGCGGCTAACAACTTCAATTCCATCTGGGAAACGGGGCCTAAAGAATCAACAGGAGTATCTGATATATCCAATCTTTCCAATTCAGTATAATTAGCAATTGGAGCTAGTGAGTTAACACTTGATTTCTTCAGGTTTAAGTTTTGTACATTTTTAAAATCAGCTATAGGCTGAAGAGACACTATTTGCGATTTACCTTCAATATTGATCTCTTCAGTTGCTTTTATTCTGGCAAGCTCTTCACCTGAAGGCACGGTGCTGGTGATTTTAAACTGCTCTTTAAAGGCTTCTTTCCATGCCAAGGGGAGGTTTTTCCACCAGCCCACCAAATCAGTGGTTTCGTATACTACCTGACATTTGGGATGGTACGCCTCAAACTGCTTTATTTCTTTTAAATCAATGGGCGTATTGCTACAAACAACCTTTTTCAATGATTTAATATTATCTAAGGGCGCTAACGAACTAATGAAAGTATTATCAAAAAACACAACCTCTAAGTGGTTAAGCTCTATTAATGGATCTAAAGTTTTGATATCTGTATTAGACATGTACAACTCCTTAAGCCCCGGCAACTCACTAGCCACCGAAATATCATGTATAGCTGTATTAGACATATTTAGCACCTCCAGCTCTTGAAGGTTTAGCAGCGGATTCAAATTGGTGATATACCTGTTGTACGAAATATCCACCTTCTTAATACCTAACACTTTGTATGGCTCATTTAGATTTACGTTAGCTCCTATTGCACGCTGAAACACCACTTTCCATTCAAAATCAAGTGCATCCCACCATTGCTGAAATGCTTTTAAATCTCTGATACCACTAGAATATATACTTGCCACCTTGTATACTTGCTGCTGCTCATCGTAATTAATTTCAGCAAACCTCTTAGAGGAGGTTTCATATGCCTTTCCATCAACAGTAATACCTTTTAAACTAGAGGTAAAGCTCACCTTAAAATAAGACTTTTGTGATGAGCTGAGCTTTTCTACCTGACTGATTTTAAAATCAAACTTGAGGCTTTTATAAAGTATATCTATGTCTTTAAGATAATTCTGCACGCTTTTATTTAAGCTCACTTGCCTTTCGCTTAAATCATCTTCAATTTGGGCATTCGCACCTGTAAATATTTTAGCATACGTTTTATCTGTTATTACATTCTTATCCTTAGTGGGCACATCTTTATTACCCAATGTATTGAATGTAAACTGCATAAACTCCATTAGTTCAGTAACCCTCTTCTTTTCATCAGCAGTTTGAGCCTTTAGTGCATGAGAAAAAGAGGTTATAAATAAGAGAGAAATAAGTGCTAGAGTAAATGATCTCATGTTAGTTGATTTTTATGGCGAATCGGGCAAATGGTTATTATCACTATAAAAAATATATTTCCTTAGAATTTCCTTATCCTTTTCAGCTACTCTCATTAAATCAGAAACTAGCCATCCAGAATTTTTGTCTTGTCTTGAAAATTTAGAAACCTCAAAATACCAGTTATTAACTTGAAAGAAATGAAACTTTAGTCCTTTAATCTCCAGTAATTCTGCGTTTTTCTTTTTCAACTCATAAATAAATAAAGTCAAAAAATCGGGATTATATTCATTTGCAGCATACTTTTCAATTTCATCTAACTGAATAAATGCTTTTTTTAAGTTCACAAAATTAATTTCATGACTTTTGGGATGTAAATACGGCCCGGGTTCATAAGGCTTTTCGCTATGAAACAGGTCTATACCTTTAAATAAGGTTATAAAGGGCTTAAAATAAACATTTGTCAAAACCCATTTAGTACCTACATTTTCTCTTTCCATTTTCAAAAACAGTGAGCAAGGCTGCTTTTTTCCATCATATGAAATGATGATATCAAGCTGAGCATACCAATCTCCGCCTCTCGAATAAAGAAAAGCAGGAGTGGAATCATCAGTAACATCTGCAATAAAATTATTGATCAGTGTATCAGCCATGTTAGTAGTGGCCTTATTAAATAAGTTAGGAATATAAACCTGCCTCAACTTAGGGTCATGAAACTTTTTGTCTCTGGTAGAGAATCTTTTGCCTTCATAATCTTCCTCACCATTAAACCTTCTAAAAAACTGGTTCATTTGCTTTGTTTCAGCCATAATGAACTCATTTCCCTGGTCATATGTAACACCCTGTGAAAAAACACGGATACTTGTTACACATAGAATTAAGCTTAAAATAAGTTGTATCTTTTTCATAGCATTGTTTCACTTACTACTATATCGCCAAGCAATACGTCCCAAAAATCCACATCAGTTCCTTCCACCTGCATCATTTTACGCTCTACGTAAATGGTAATATCCTTTTTGGTTACATCCTTGTAAACCAATTGATCTCCTTTAGTTCCTTCAAATTTTTGATAAATGGTTACGATCCCCACATACCTACCGTCTGGTGTTATTTCCAAATCACTAATATATTGAATATCAAACCACTCAATAGTAACCTTATCGTAGCTGAGTGCCATAAGGCGTTCAAAATATGTTTTAATAGGGTATTGTTTCACCTCATCTTGATCCACAGCTGAAACGCCAATTACACTTTCTTCTGCAAACAAGCCTACAGCTCTATCCATAACCCTTTTTGCTTCAGAAAATGGAGTATTTTTATTGGCCATAATTCCAATGTACTTACTCAAATCTCTGATCTTTTCCATAGCCATGGAGTCTACCATAATCTTTTGGTCCGGCTCCAATACTTCCTCTTCAAAGTACCCTCCGGCTCCCTGCGCCTTTACTTTGGAAAACATTAACATACCAACCAAGAGCAAGACTATACACGCTATATATTCCTTTCTCATCGTCATTCTAATTTCCTACTTACTTGCCATTTCTAATTTTACTATTTTCGTCTGCTCTTCATTGAGCACAATATTTTCTATATAGTGAGGAGCTTGTTGTGTATCGTTTAAATAATGGAGGTACTCACTGATTGACGTAGGCTCGTCATAATATTTTTTACCTTCCTTATTATAAAGCACTAAAAAAACTGGGGTCTCTTCAGATTTAAAATATTCAAAAACTTCTTTGCGCTTCATTTCTTTAGTATTTACATCTTCCCTTTTCATCTTGGAGAAAATGTAGAAATAAGTTTCTAGCGTTTCTTTCAACTTACCATTTACCATGATGATATCTGCGCTACTCAGGCTTTCACCCTCTGCATCCACCAAGGTTGTAGCATCATTTTTTGATGCTTTACAAGCAAATAATGATATAACAATTAACAGAGAGAAGAAGTAATGACTCTTTGACGTACCCATATTATTCCGAATAAAAGTTGAAAATAGAACAAAATAGTACAAAAAGCCAATATTTCTGACAGAAAATAATTCATCTTTTTTAAAACTAAAAAAAGAACAATCATCTGCAATACCCTCAAATCAAAACATTTATCATTATTGAGCACAAAATTAATACTCATTTTTTAACAAAAAACTTACTTCAAATTACCGTAAAATTTCACCCAACAAAAAAGGCAGCCTTTAAGCTGCCTTTTTCAACGTGTTATCGAATTTTATTATTTTTTCATCACTTTAAATTCAACCCTACGGTTAGTGGCTCTTCCCTCTTCAGTATCGTTACTTTCCAGAGGCACTTCCTCTCCATAACCTTTAGCCTGAAGGCGATAATCATCTATACCTTGCTTTATTAAATAAGCAACCACAGCCTCAGCTCTACCTTGCGATAGTTTTTGGTTATAATCATCAGAACCTTTACTATCGGTATGGCCTCCTATTTCTATCTCTACCGACTTATTCTCATTCAAAAACTCTACCACCTTATCTAGTTCAGTAAATGACTCAGACTTCAATGTGGTTTTATCGAAATCAAAAAAGATATTATTTAACCTTACGGTAGCTCCAACTTCAATTGGTTTTAAGTAAATTTCTTTATTTATCAAACTACCATCATTGCTAGTATTGTTAACACTATCAGTTCCATTAAGATATCCCTCTGCTGTGGCATTCAAAATATACCAACCATTTTTCTCCAACTCTTGCTCATAATACCCCTCCGCCAAATTCTTCTCGGCCACTACCTTACCGCTTTTCATAGACACTTCAATGTGCGACTTTAATGGCTCATTAGTTTTAGCATCATATACATTTACAGTAAGCATAGAATTTCTCTGCTTAGGCTTTAGCGTAAAGTCTTTAATTACCACAGTATCTCTAAACACATCCTTCAGCGTTAGCGATGCATCTACAGCGTAATAATCGGCAGCAGAAACATTGAAATCAAACTTACCTTCACCCTTTACCTTTACAGTATATCCATTCAAATTATCAGATTGCAAGGTATCTGTAACATCTGCTCCCATAAAACGAATAGTAGCATTAATACCAGACTTAGACTTTTCATCAGTAACCAAGCCCTTAATGGTAATAGTAATCTCCTTTTCAATGAGCTGAAAAATATCAAGATTACCACCATCAATAGTTCTCCCTGACTGAGCAGTAAATAAGTTGCCATTAGCATCTATTGACATATATGAATCAAACGCACTGGTATTCAACGGTCTTCCTACATTCTCAGGGTCAGACCATTTAGTCCAAGTACCGTCCAACCTTGTAGACTTATAAATATCAGCACTACCAATACCCATATCTTTCCTGTTACTAGAAAAGTACATGGTTTTATCGTCAGGAGCCAAATAAGGAGCAAACTCATCTCTAGAAGTATTGATATTACTACCCAACTTCACAGGGCGAGACCACTTGCCATCCTCTAAAGCTTTACTCATATATAAATCACTAAAAGTACCGTTATCATCTTCACTAAAGTAAAGGATCATAAATTTCCTATCAGATGAGAGTGTAGCCCCGTAGAATTTACCATTATTCATGTTCTTAAAATCATCTACATCAATCTCATCAGGCTTAGCCCATTCGCCCCCTTCTTTATGAGTAAAGGAAAAACCTTTAGAATTTTTAGAATTTCCACCTCTTATAAACAGTGTTCCATCTGGCAAAACAGTAAACACTTGATTAGAATGGTGCTGGTTTAATGGTTTATCCATGTGCTTTGCCTCCCCCCAGGTACCATCGGCTTGCCGCTCAGAATACCAAATATCCTGACTACCTTCTCTGCCATACGTATTATCAGGATGATTATGCACGAAGAAATACAATGTTTTACCATCAAGCGAAATAACAGGAGCACCCTCATGATACCCAGTATTCACCTTTCTTCCCAGGTTTTTTAATTCATATCTTTCTCCATACTCTTGCGCAAAAGCCGTTGCACTATAAACGATCGATAAGATCAATAACCAAGTTTTTTTCATTAGCTGTGGAATTTAGACGGTAAATATATAAATTTAGAATATCAATACTAAAAATTTTGACATGCTGACCATCATTTCTTTACATAACAACGAATCCTTTTCCTCTAATTTTCGTATGCTGAGTATGTCAAAATTCGTTCTAACGATCTCATTACTATTCATTTCGATAGTAGGTGCATTTGCGCAAAATGATATAGTTTCAATTTCTGGTACTATTACCGAAGCAGGCTCCAATTCTGCAGTACCTTATGTACATATTTTGAATAAAAACAATTCACAGGGTGTAGTAAGTAACACCGAAGGTAGGTTTTGGATTAAAATGCACAAAGCAGACACTTTACTATTCTCCTCCATTGGGTTTGAAACCTATGCCTTTACCCTGAAGAGTGACATGAACAGCAATAAATTAGAGGTAAACATAGAACTCAACACCTCTACTCTTAATCTTAAAGCTGTTAAAGTTTTTGCCTACCGCGATGAACACGCCTTAAAGCAAGCTATACTTAACATGGACGTGCCATTAGAAAAAGATGATAAGCTAGAAGTTTATGGCTTTGAAAATGCTAAGAACTACATTAATTCGCACAACAACTCTCCTGCAGGCATTACAGGAGCTGTCTCAAAATTTGCTGATACTTTCAGCAAAGCTGCTAAAGAGAAAAAAATGCTTGCTCAATACGAGAAAGAATATAATAATAGAATTACTGTAGAAAAAAAATACAACGAAGAAGTGGTGAAAAATCTAACTGGTCTGCCTGAAGATCAAATTGATGAGTTCATGCAATTTTGCAAATTGGAATATTCATTTTTAGAGGGATCATCTGAATATGACATTGCTTTGGCTGTAAATAAATGCATGATAGAATTTGCTCAGATAAGCTTAGATGATGAAGATTCTATAAAAACAGAAGACAACTAAAATAGAAAAACCGCCCTGTCTTAGGCGGTTTTGCAAGCAAAGAGGTTGTACATTTTTTTATATACCTAAAGTTAAAAATTTCCACAAAATAACAAGACAACATCCCCCTTTTCTTTCCGTAGGCAAGTAACAATCAAAAGAATAACCGCCACCGCCTACATAAATTTAACCAACAGATAACTAAGAATAGGCTGCAAATAAATTCCTTTTTCTTAATTTCGAGATTTTTAAGGCTATGATAAAAACAATTTTTTTAAAATTATACATGGTATGGGTGCTGATAGTATTCTGCGTTTTCATGGTTATTCTGATGCCCATAATCATTATACCTATTTTATTGGGCGAAAAATATGGCAACATCACCTACTTTGCATTAAGGTTATGGTCCATTATTTTCAGTATACTTACTTTTATAAGGTATGAGGTTGTAAACAAGAACAACGTAAACAAGTCTGCCTCTTACATATACACCTGCAACCACACTTCTTTCTTAGACATACCTGGTTTAGTGCAAGGTGTTCCTACTCAGTTCAGGCCATTAGCAAAAAGAGAGCTTACAAAAATTCCATTCTTTGGCTTTATTGTAAAAGTAGCTACAGTGATTGTAGATCGTTCAAATGCTCAAAGCAGAAAAGACAGCATGAACAAGCTTAAAACTGTATTAAAGGAGGGGATTTCTATTTTAATATTTCCTGAAGGAACACAAAACCGGACTAAGCTTCCTTTGCAACCGTTTTACGATGGCGCTTTTAGAATAGCCATTGAAACAAAAACACCGATAATGCCCATTATTATCACAAATGCGGGCAAACTAATGCCTCCTAGCTCTATCAACCTGAGACCAGGGCTTATTAAAGTGATTTTCGGTGAAGAAATAGACGTGAGCGAATATGACTCTAATGACCTGCCACTACTAAAAGAAAAAGTATTTAAGGAAATGGAAAAAGTGGTGTTACACGAAATGAAAGAACACAACGTAACCATAGGAAAATAAGCAACTCCTAATCAATTACACCTTCTATTTGTTCAGCAGTTATATTCTGAATATATTAACTGTTAATTATGAAAGTACTAGGTATAGATATAGGAGGCACTGGCATTAAAGGTGCAATAGTAGATACAGAACAAGGCAAATTAATATCAGACAGATATAGAATAGAAACACCGCAGCCCGCCACTCCAAAGGCAGTAGCAAAGGTTATCAAAAAAATAAAAGATCATTTTGAATGGAGTGATGACATTGGTTGCGCCTTCCCTACGGTGGTCAACAATGGAAAGGCTCTTTATAGCTCTAACCTAGATCCTTCATGGAAAGGACAACAAATAGATGATCTTTTCAGTGAGTATTGCGATGATTTAAAATTCACTGTTATAAATGATGCCGATGCAGCAGGAATTGCAGAAATGAATTTTGGTGCCGGCAAGAAGAAATCAGGACTTGTAATCACCATCACTATTGGCACCGGCTTGGGCAGTGGCGTATTTTTCAATGGCGAGCTCATTCCCAACTTTGAACTTGGCAGAATGATGGGCAAAGATGGCCAGCCAATTGAGTTCTATGCAGCAAACTCAGCACGCAAAAAAGAAGAACTTGACTATGACACATGGGGAGAAAGACTCAATTTCTTTTTAGAGCATGTAGTAAGAATTTTCTCTCCTGACTTTATCATTCTTGGTGGTGGTGTAAGTAAAAAAATCCACCTCTATCGTAAACAGATTAAAATCAACACACCCTATTCTGTGTCTCAAAAGCTTAACAACGCAGGTATAATAGGGGCAGCATGTTACGCTGCGGCAGCACATAAATAAAAAAGCAGTCTCTTTCGGAGACTGCTTTCTTTATATCGAACAATAATTTTAACTATTCTAGCTCTATAACAAGGTCATCTTGCTCTACCATTTCTCCTACAGGTAGGTGAATTTTCTTTACTACACCAGAAACTGGCGAGCTTACGGTAGACTCCATTTTCATGGCTTCAATAGCAAATAATGGCATATTCTCTTTCACCTGATCTCCTACAGCCACTTTTATTTCAGCTAGCCTTCCTTGTAAAGGTGCTCCTATCTGCTTATTACCTTCCGCTTTTATGTGCGTAAGCTTATCAGTTTTAAAGTCGGCATCTCTCACCTCAAGCACCCTTGTTTGTCCATTCATCTCAAAGTAAACCTTACACATTCCTCGCTCATCAGGCTCAGAACGGTATAGTTTCTTAATAATGATAGCTTTTCCTTTGCCTATCTCTACAAATATCTCTTGATTATTCCTCAATCCATATAAGAATGCAGGCGTAGGTAGTCTCCACACTTCTCCAAATTTTTGCCAATGAGCGTGAAAATCTTTAAACACTTTTGGGTAAAGCTTGTAAGACAAGAAATCTAGTTCATCGCAATACTCATCAAATTCCGCTTGAAATTCTTTAAATTCCTTCTCAAAATCAATCGGTTCCAAATGTTCATTAGGACGATCAGTAAATGGTTTTTCTCCTTTAAGAATTATCTTCTGTAACTCTGCGGGGAATCCTCCATGCGGCTGACCTAAATCTCCTTTAAACAAGCTCACCACTGACTCAGGGAAAGATAATGAGTGCCCTCTTTCAATTACATCTTGAGGTGTAAGATCATTAGCAGTCATGAACAAAGCCATGTCCCCTACTACTTTTGATGATGGCGTCACCTTTACTAAGTCACCAAACATTTGATTCACCAAAGCATAGTTTTCCTTCACCTTCACAAACTTTTCTTCCAAGCCTAAGCCTCTGGCCTGCGGTCTTAAGTTAGAATATTGCCCTCCAGGAATTTCATTCTCATATACCTCTGCTGTCCCTGCTTTCAAGTCAGATTCAAAAGGATAATAGTACTCTCTTACATCTTCCCAATAATTAGCGTACTTATTTAATGAATGAAGATCAAATTTATGTTCTCTCTCATTACCTTCCAGACCGGCCAACATAGAGTTGAAGTTCGGCTGAGAGGTAAGCCCTGACATTGAACTTATAGCTACATCTACCACATCTACCCCTGCTTTAATAGCCTCAAAGTAGGTAGAACTTTGGATGCTAGAAGTATCGTGAGTATGCAAGTGAATAGGAAGGTCAACTGCCTTTTTCAATTCAGTAATAAGCACTGCAGCACTTTGTGGCTTTAATAAACCAGCCATATCTTTTATGGCAAGTATATGTGCACCCTCATCTTCTAGTTGACGAGCCAAATCCAGATAATACTGCAAATCATATTTAGTATTCTCCTTCAGAATGTCTCCAGTATAACATAGGCACGCCTCAGCTAAAGAATCTGTTCTTTCTCTTACTGTGCGAATACTCGTTTTCATAGCTTCTACCCAGTTCAATGAATCGAATATTCTAAAAATATCAATTCCGGTTTCTGCGGCTTTTTCTACAAAATTTTCAATTAAATTATCAGGATATGCCTTATACCCAACTCCGTTAGAACCTCTTAGAAGCATCTGCAGCAATACATTTGGCATTGCCTGACGGAATAACTTCAATCTTTCCCATGGGTTTTCATGCAAAAATCGCATACACACGTCAAACGTGGCTCCGCCCCACACTTCCATAGAGAAAATATTAGAATGGTTCTTAGAAAAACCTTCCGCTACTTTTAACATATCTACCGTTCTCACCCTTGTAGCCAATAACGACTGGTGAGCATCACGGAAAGTAGTATCAGTGAAGTGAATTTTATTATCTTCTTTCAACCACTTTACAAACCCATCTCGCCCAAGCTCAGTAAGCTTATCTTTAGTTCCTTTGGGGTGCTCTCCCAAACGATCAAACTCAGGAACTTTAGGCTCTCTAAATACTTTAGTTAAGTCTGCTTTTTTAATATTAGGATTACCATTCACTGATAAATCAGCAAGGTAACTCAACAGTTTTGTACCTCTATTGAGGCGTCTTGGCATATTAAATAACTCTGGATGGTCTCCAATAAAGTTAACCGTAGCCTCGCCTTTATAAAATACTGGATTACTGATTACATTAGCTAAGAAACCAATGTTAGTCTCTACACCCCTAATTCTAAATTCACTTAGGGCACGCTCCAGCCTTTCAGCAGCGCCTTTTAATGTTCTTCCCCAAGATGATACTTTCACTAAAAGGGAGTCAAAGAAAGGAGATATAGTAACCCCAGCATAACAGTTACCCGCATCAAGTCTAATTCCGAAACCACTAGCACTTCTATATGCTATAATGGTACCGTAGTCTGGCTTAAAGTTATTGCTTGGATCTTCTGTAGTAATTCTACACTGAATAGCATAACCATTACACTTTACATCCTCTTGGCTTTTTATAAATATTCTTGGATCAGCCAAGTCATATCCACGGGCAATTAAGATTTGAGATCTAACGATATCTATCCCTGTCACCTCTTCGGTAATGGTATGCTCTACCTGCACCCTTGGGTTCACCTCTATAAAGTAGATATTCTCTTCTTTATCCACCAGAAACTCTACCGTACCTACGTTATTATACTTTACGTTACTAGCAATGCTCAAAGCATATTCGTAAAGCTTATCTCTTGTCTCTTGACTAAGCGTGATTGAAGGAGCCACCTCCACCACTTTTTGAAACCTTCTTTGAACAGAACAGTCTCTTTCAAAAAGGTGAACTATATTACCATAGTTATCACCCATTATTTGCACTTCAATGTGCTTGGGCTGATCAATAAATTTCTCTAAAAATATGGTATCATCGCCAAAGGCATTTCCTGCTTCTTTTTTAGCTTCGTTAAATGCACTTACCAACTGGCTGTCGTCACGCACTACGCGCATACCTCTACCACCACCACCAGCAGCAGCTTTTACCATTATAGGGTATCCTATTCTGCGGGCCTCTTCCAGCGCCACATCAGAGTTTACCAATTCTTCTTTACTATCTTCAATAATAGGTACATTGGCCTCTATTGCTATTTTTTTAGCCTCTACCTTATCCCCCAACTTATCCATCACCTCAGGCTCCGGACCAATAAAAATGATCCCTTCTTCTTTACATCTGCGCGCAAAATTCACATTCTCAGACAAGAAGCCATAACCAGGGTGTATAGCGTCCACATCATTTCTTTTGGCCACCGCTATAATCTCCTCAATATCCAAATAAGGTTTTAAAGGATCGTTATCATCACCTATTTGATAAGCCTCATCAGCCTTATATCTGTGCAAAGAATACCTATCCTCATAAGTAAATACAGTTACTGACCTGATTTTCAATTCCGATGTAGCTCTTAATATTCTTATCGCGATTTCTCCACGATTAGCTACCATCAATTTCTTTATGTCCTTTAGTTGGATATCCATTTATCGATATATATGTTATGTATAAGAAGCTCTTTTAATGAGTGAAAAGTTAAAACATATTGCTGGTATGACAAAAAGATAGTTTTCCAGTTTGAGTATTTTTATCATAACCACACATTTAATTAAAAAATGATAAAAAATGTTTATCAATATTTTAAAATTATCAATGTAACACTTACAATTTCACTTCACTAAGTATTAATAAATTTCACCGTCTAATTGTTTTAACTTTTTATGAAGCACAATTTTAGGTGTAGAAAATTGTTATTTATAGACGGTATTGTTTTAACTACTAGGCTATACTGAAAACAAAAAATCAGATTTTGTGATCGTATATTTTTCAATGAGGGTTATAATCAACTAATTTTGCAGCCATGAATGATGAAAAAAACGGAAGAATGGTGGAGATACCAGAGGAGTTTCATTCTTTTAGTAAAGGAAAGCCCTTCGAACAATGCATTGAATGTGATAAACATCTGCTTGATGATGACACGGAATACTTTATAGAAAAAGCCGTTAAAAAGTATAATGGATTTAAAGCTGCTGATGTAATATTTGAATACGCCATTTGCTTGGATTGTGCCGAAAAAATGAGGCATAAGATATCCAAAGAATCAATGCAAAGCATAGAACAGTATTTCACTGAAAATGTAAACATGGTTAACAGGTTAAACATAATGCAAAACCACCCTGATAACCCAAAAGAATGGACCAGTGAGTGCTTAATTAAAGGAAACGAAAAAAACAGCTTGGAAGAATTTCAGCTTTACGCCCACTGTAAAGGCACTAAAATGGAACTTGGGCACATGCCTTATATGATATGTGGAGCGGCATTAGATGAAATAACCCAAATCCTGTCCACTGAAACCCTAGATGAATTGAATGGTTTTTTGGGCAAACATTTTGGACCACCGCCAGAACTAGAAGAGCTTTTACCTACCCGTAGGTTAGTGCTCATTTAAACTTAATCACCAGGTTGCTGGTTGCTCTTATCTTCCAGCTTCGCTCTTATATTGTAAATTACCAAGTCGAGATTTTTTATGCTTTTGTTGAGGTGGGAGACAATTTCTTTTTGATCATCATTCATAGCACTGCTATTTAGCAAATTTACCAAACCAATAATATTGGCTACTGGAGAGCGCACTTCATGTGCGCTCACATAGGCATACTCGGCCAATACTTGATTTTGCTCTTTCAAAAGCCTAGTACGCTCTTTTATTTTATCTTCCAAAGAATCATTAAGCGCACCTAAATTTTGATTCAACTTCAGCAGTTTGTCAGATTGTACCTGTATTTTTTCGGACTGGGCCTGTATCTCATCATTTTTATCAGCCAGCAGCTTATTCACTTCTGTTTGTACTTTCCTTTGCTTGTAAAATGCGTAAGCCAACGCTGTAGAAATAAAGAACAGTATCATAACCGTAATAATGATAGTATTACGCTGCCTCAATTGTAAAGTTGAAGCCTCTCTTTCCTTTTTTAATAATTCCGTCTCATAAGAATGTCTCATCTGAGCTATCTGAGAAGACTTTTCTTCATTAAAAATACTATCTCTAATAGAAAAAAAACGTTCATAATCAGTTAATGACTCCTCGTACCTTCTAGTGGATTTATACAGCTCACTTCTATCATGATAAATAGACATGACCAAATCTTTGGCACTTACACTAAGTGCTGATTGTAATGCTTTATTAAAAAAATCTTCAGCTATAGACACCTCTGCTAGCTTCATATAAACATTGGCCAGCTTATGATATGATAAAGTTACGCCTCTCATGTTTTTCAATTGCTTTCTCAACAAGAGTGCACTTTTGTAATTAATAATAGCAGAGTCATAACTACCCTCTGCATAATAGACATCTCCTATACCACTAAAAGCGTATGCGCGCGCCCTTTTATCATCTCCAACTTTCAAAAAGCTTTTTTTAAAATAATATTTTGCAGAATCATAGCTTTTTTTGCCCACATGCACCTCCCCTATATTTAAGGTAATCATAAACTGATTTTCGATTTCAGGATGCTTATTAATTAATCGCTTAGCCTTATATAAAAATTGAAGTGCATCGTCATATTCATTAAGCTTTTTGTATACCTCTGCAATATTATTATAGCACGTAAAAACTCCTTGAACATCCCCTACTAACCGAAACACTTTTAAGGCATCTAAGTAATTTTCTAACGATTCAGGGTAATTGCTCATCGCCCAATTTGCACTTCCTAATACATTATAAGCCATACCCTCTCCTGCCGGATATCCAACTAGCTTACTATAGTTAATGATAATATCAACATCGTCTTTAGCTACTAATGGAGCCACATGAGTATACTCAAAAGCCAAGCTAGTAAGTAACCTTATTTTTGCGCTATCAGTTACAGCCTGATGATAACTTCTTGAAAGGCTATCCATTAATGGAGTTTGCGCCACACCTGAAAAAATAAAAATATGTGACAGCAATACTGTTATTAGAATATATAGCGATAAACGATAGTGCATACTCATTCTTTATTACAATGTAAAATTTTCTGAGGTATGTAGCAATCTATATTATGTAATGTTTTGAGTAAAAAAATACCCACATACATAACTTTTCCACAATATTTCAGGCTTAAACGGAAAACCAAAAATTTATAACAAACTGAAAAACAGGTACTTAAATAACAAATAATAATATGGCTCAATATTTCCAATAGAATAATCAAAACCAAAAATTTTCAATTATGCTTAGATGGACAGTAATATTTTTGATAGTAGCTTTAGTTGCAGCATTATTCGGATTTGGAGGAATAGCAGCAGGAGCAGCAGGAATCGCAAAGATTTTATTCTTCGTATTCCTTGTATTGTTTGTAATATCACTTATTTCAGGCGCAGTAAGACGCTGATATAGATAAAGAGATTACTCTTAAAATAATCTAGGCCAGTACATTTAATTAATGTACTGGCCTTTTTTTTATGATTTATCACCTAGTATAATAAAGACAAAAAAAGGCCTCGCTTACGTTTTAAGCGAGGCCTTTGTCCCAAAACTTACTTACATTAACATGTTATCAACCTTGCTATAAGCAAGACAATATCTATGCCAATACAAAATATCTTATCCGTTACTGATAGCTTCTAGCAAATCGTGCTGAGTAATGATATGCACTTCATCTTGATGATCCCTTACCAATACAGCCTTATTATCCTTGTTTATCATAGATGAGAGTACATCTAGGGTATTATCCATAGCCACGAAAGGCATTGGCTTATCCATAATATCAGCTACAGATTGGTCTTTAACATTAGGGTTATCTATAAGTGCCTCTAACAGCTTTGTTGTGGAAACACTTCCTACAAACTGACTATTTTCTACCACAGGCACTTGATCAATACCTTCTTTATTGAGGATACGCATCACATCACCCACTTTTTGATCTTTAGCTATTGTGTAAAGTTTACCCGCTCCGTTTTTCCTGTCAATAATATCTTTTGCTGTAGCAAATTCTCTCTCTTCTAAGAACCCGTGGTTCTTCATCCAGTTATCATTATAGATCTTAGCTAAGTAACGTGTTCCGTGGTCAGGTAAAATAATCACCATTACATCATCTTCTTTCAGATTCTTCTTGGCATACTCTAATGCTCCAAATACAGCAGACCCACACGACCACCCAACAAAAAGCCCCTCTTCACGTGCCAGCCTACGCGTCATAATGGCGCCATCTTTATCAGTTACCTTCACAAAGTGATCAATAACATCAAAATCAACATTTTTAGGTAAAATATCCTCGCCTATACCTTCAGTCATATACGGATATATTTCGTTAGGATCGAAAATACCTGTTTCCTTATATTTTTTAAACACCGAACCATAGCTGTCAATACCTACTGTAGTAACTGCCGGGTTCTGCTCTTTTAAATACTTTGCTGTTCCACACATAGAGCCACCAGTACCTACGCCTGCAGCATAATGTGTTATTTGCCCTTCAGTTTGCTTCCAGATCTCTGGCCCTGTAGTTTCATAGTGCGCTCCTGCATTAGAAACATTATCATATTGGTTGGGATAAAATGAGTTAGGAATATCCTGATTCAATTTTTTAGCTACAGAATAATATGACCTTGGATCTTCTGGAGCCACATTGGTAGGACAAACGATCACCTCTGCTCCTACAGCTCTTAGTATATCTATTTTCTCTTGAGATTGCTTATCTGACAATGTAAAAATACATTTATAGCCTTTAGCAATGGCTACCAATGCCAATCCCATACCTGTATTACCCGATGTACCTTCTATGATAGTACCTCCTGGCTTTAACAGCCCTTCTCTCTCGGCATCCTCTATCATTTTAAGCGCCATACGGTCCTTCATTGAATTACCCGGGTTAAAGTATTCTACCTTTACTAATACTGTTCCCTTTATTCCCTGACTCACCTTATTAAGCTTTACAAGGGGAGTGTTACCTATGGCTTCTATAATGGAGTTATAATACATAATTCTGTTTATCTCTTTTTAACAAAATTATGAAGTTATTCAGTGATATAATAAGTTTCACTTTCTTATTTCATATTCCAAAAACATCTTAACCCTGTATTCGTTTAAATTTAAAATTAACAGCAGTATATTAATACAGGCTTAATATTGACCAAAACCAGCAATCTGCCAGGCTACTATTTTAGATATCATTACTTACCAATGAACAACGTTAAAACAACTTATCTTAGGCGCGCTAGCCTTTTATTCATTTTGGTATGCGCTAATATATTAACTGTTGCGGCTCAGCAAATAAGTGTAACTGTGCTGAATGCTGAAGACAAAGAGCCTGTGCCTTTTGCTACGGTAGCCTTTCCCGCTCTTCAATATGGATTCAGCACCAATGCAGAGGGTGTATTTGTACTAAAAGTAGATGCCAGCAACCGCAACCAAAATCTATTGATCTCTAACATAGGGTATCATCCTTATACCATATCTATTCAAGAGCTGAGCAAACATAGCCAAGACACCATTCTATTAAAGCCCAAGGTAACTGTGCTAAGAGAGATAACTGTAAAAGCTGACCGTGAATCTGCCGAAGAGATGATTAAAGAAACAGGAAAAAGTCTGCAGCTATTACTAGGCAAGCACCCATATTATCTATATGGATACTACACCGAAGAAGTGATCAAAAACTCATTTTATGCGGGCTACACTGAAGCATATGGCATTTTTCATATTGCTGGATACCAGCCCAATTACAACCGAAAAAACCAATTATTTTCGTACGATATAGCTCAGTGGAAAAACATACGCAGAACAAAATACACGGTTAATTCAGAATGCAACAGCAGTAAAAAAAGAACATTAGAAATAGACAAGCTCAACAGAGCCAAAAGCGAGTATTTATACAATAGCCTTTTCGAGAAAAAAGTAAGCAAACAGTTCCGCTTTACGGTGGATAGCATTACCTCTTTTAACAACACTGATGTTTTTGTAATAGGCTTTAGACCTATTGACCCCAAAAAGTTTACCTATACTGGCATGGCTTATATTAAAGTAGATGATTATGCGCTTTTAAGACTAGACATCAACGACAACAATGCTGAAAACATATTGTATCCAGAAACATGTAAAGTACACAAAATCAAAGCTCATTTTCAGCTTGACTTTACCCAAGTTGCCAATGACTATTACTTGAAAAGCACTACCCTTAATACAGAATACTATGTAAATACTGATACCATTAGCGAGAAAATAAGCATTATAGGCGGAGTATTTAAAAAAGACCATGTTACGGAATTAAACTATGGCCAACGCACTATTCTGTACCAAGAGATGATTAACCCTATTATTGTATACAATGAATCTTTATGGGATGAAAACCAACGTTCATTACCCAAGCAATTAATTGAGGACAAGCCAAAGGCTAACCGACAATTTGAGTTCAGTAATGGCGACCGAATAATACCACTCCCTGATGGGTATGACTCTTATGAAGGCTTATACGAGAAACAGGATGTATTTACTATGTTCTTAAATGCTAATTACTAGTTTCATTTCACAATGAAATTGGTCTTATCAACTCCGGTGTTTCCTGTTTCTGAATCATAAGCATAAACAGTAACTTCATAAAGACCTCCTTGCTTGAAGTCATAATACGTTTCAAATGTATTCACCTTATTATTAACATGTAATGGTACAGTGTCTACAACCTTTCCTTCTGATTTAATAATAGCATTCACTTCGATTTTTTCAGCATCCCACAACCCACCGTTAGAAATGGTACAGCCACACATCATCACTACATTAGCCTTGATCAATGCTTTTTTAGCCTCAATACCTTCGTGCGTCTGCGGTGCTAATATGTTGACCACAAAACCAGGAATTTCCACAACCAACCCTTCTCCATCGATATCTTTTCCGGGAATTAACCAAGTTTGAACAGACGCACGCACAGCTGCCTGCGGCTGGTTGATTGGAGATGTTACTTCTACTGTCACAAATGTGGGTTCTTCTATCTTCAAATCGGCCACGAACTTAGCAGTACCATCATCACTGAGTCGCTGAGCCCTGCTATGAGGTTGCTTCATAATAAGATCAGTATTACCTGTACCTCCTTGCGTAATTCCTTTAGCCAGAAGCTCCCCGGTATTGGCATTTTTCACCAGCACTTGTGCTCCACCAATAGAAGACCCTATAAATTTAGCGTCTTTAGCTTTCGCCCTTACCACTAACTTAGTTGACTGTGCCCACGACATCTGAGACACTACTGTAAATAATACAAATATGAAAACTCTACTCATCATTACTTTTATCCTCTAGCACAAATATTATTATACGCACAATATAAGCACTTTCTATCGTCATCCGTCTGATCGAAAGGGATACCCTTATTGAATATCTCACTAAGCAATTCACCCAAATGCTGCTTATATTCCTCTAGGTAAAGCGATGCATTATTCACCACTCCAATATTTTTATTTACTAACAACACATCTTCTCCTAAAAACAGGGAATCTTTGTTAAAAACAGCTGGAATCATCAGTTCATCATCTTTGCGTAGATGATCATACAATAAGGCATAGTACATTGTTTGAAAAGCGGCCTTGTTCTTTTTCTTTCTATCGAAAAGCTCCGGAATACCATCAAAAACATGTTTATCCTGACCTGTTTTATAATCAATTAACCTTACTCTTTGTTGTTTTCTATCTACTCTATCAATCGTACCACGCAACCCTACGTTGTATTTCTGACCAGCATCAGATGCTGTTATTTCTCCAACTACATTGTAATCAAGCTCTATTTGTAACTCTGCCCCCACAAACTCAAATGGCGTGTATTGTTTATCGAGCTTTAATATATTGAGCATAAAGTCCTTTATTATTTCCTTGGCTATAATATTCTTCCCTTCAAAATAAAACACTCGGCCCTCCTCTATAGCAAACTGCTCTCTAAAAGCATGCGTGGCCGCCTTCTCTACCCTTAGCGTCAAAGCCTTTATATCGCGCTCATGAATTTCGGCATTACCCGTTTCCTGCACATAATCTTTGTACAGCACCTCCATGGCATAGTGCAATACATTACCTAAAGTACGAGCATCCACATCCTCCTCCATGTTATCTTTCTCAAAAAGATCTGCCACATAGCGGTAATAAAACCTGAGCCTACAATCTAAATAAGTACTTAAGGCCGAAGGAGATAATCTTTTATAAGCTCTACCGCTTTCAGTATTTAAATATCTGTTCAAACTCTTAAGCACCGTTTCGTCCTTCGCTATTGTAATCGTACGGGCCTTCTCGAGCTCAGAAAAGTTGGCCAGCATTTCCTGCTTTATCTCCAAGCCAGATTCATGAATCAACTGCTGCAAGAAACGGCTCATTTCCTGAGCTCCTAAGTCACTACTTTCGGTATTGTAATAAAGCTCAATATTTGTTGACCTCTGCAAAAGCCTATAAAAAAGGTAAGCGTAAATGGCATCTTGCTGATCATAATTGGGCAACCTATAGGCTCTTCTTAAATTATAAGGTATAAATGAATGCTTACCTCCCTGAGCAGGAAAGAAGCTTTCGTTCATTGACAATACAAAAATATGCTTAAAATCAAGGTTACGAGTTTCTAGCACTCCCATAATTTGCAAACCTATAACTGGTTCACCCGCAAAAGGCAATCTTTCGGTACGAACAAGTTGTTTAAAGAGCCTGCTAAAAGAGGCCAAATCCGTTTTCTGATTCCCGATTTGCAAAAGCTCCTCATAGCGATTAAGTATTTGATAAAAGTGATGAATATACTCTACCTCAATACTATTTTCATCATTAGACAACTGATGTAATGCCAATAAAATATCCCCCAAATACTTGATGAGATCATCTTCCGCAGGCATAAAAATATACTTCAACACCTCCAGATCAGGAATATCAGCTGCCGTTAGAAATACTTTATTTTCCTTTTCAATCTTCTGAGCAATCTCCTGCACCTTTTCCACATCCAATGCTAGAATCAACGGATGCCTCATTATAGCCAAGACAGGCTTAAAATTATACAGTGTATTCTCATCAGGATCAACCCTAATAGTACGCTGAAGCTCAAGGATATGCTCTAAAAGACTATTGATTGGCGCATAAGATAAAGGAAAACCCATGGTAACGTTAATGGCCTGTATCTCTTCAGGCAACGAGTGAAGCACCGGAAATAGCAAGGCTTCATCAGCCAGCACTACTGCTACATCTTTGATGTTAAGCTCAGGGTTCGATCTTAATAACTGCCCTAACCGCTGCCCCATGAGCTTTGCCTGCCCCACATACTGAGGGACTCCAATTACACGTATATCTTTTTTCTCAGTCTTAAACTGGTTGGGGAGTTCTTTTGGAAAAGATTGAGCAAAGGCAGGCTTAGCCCGATACTCCCGCATAAATATACCCGCTTCCTGATTTCTATTCTCTACATAATATGCATCTAAATCCCACTCTATTCTGGCTTCTTTATTTTCTAGAAACCAAGAAATAATCGTCTCCTCAGCTTTATTTAGTGCGTTGAACCCTGCAAAAACCACAGGACCATCACTAAATTTGAAGTCTAGCTTATCCATCCTCTCAGCTACATAACGGTATTGCATACCTTCATAAGCCAACTTTTCATCTTTAAGGGCCTGCTGAAAACTAACATAGACTTTATAAAGCCTATCCCAAACAAATTCGAACCTCTCCTTTTGCTCCGATTTACTCTTATCAAAGCCCAACCAAAATCGCTGAATAATTTCCTTTTGCTCAGGCATTAAGAAATCAAATGTCAGATCGAGTTGCTTTTGGCTACTAAGATTAGCATACAAGTTTTCAGGATTAACCAAATACTTATCTACATCATCAAAATCTTTCAGCAGCATCTGCCCCCAATAATAAAAACGATCGAAGCTTTCGCCTGTCTTTAGCACTTTAGAATATACATCATACAGCTTGTGTGTAAGGTAAAGTTTATCAGCCACCTGCATTTCTGACTGAATGGCCATATAATCTTGAAAAGACATGATACGAGGTGACCAAGTAGGTTGAGCAATTAAATCGCGCATTCTTTCCTTAAAAAACAACCCTGCCCTTCTGTTAGGAAATATTAGCGTGACTTCGGCTAGCCGACCACCATAATCTTTGATAAGCGTTTCCGCTATTTGATGTAAAAAAGTTGACATTATTATTTCTATACGACCCTAAACTGTATGTATACTCTTAATTAACTTCCTGAACTCTGTTTTCTGCCAAATACCATAAATACCCCTCTGCCTCTTCATATCCCATTTCATTCAAAAGGTTTTTATACCTTTTCATCTGCTTTACATCTTCATTTTTTGGCAAGCCTGTCTTATAATCTACTACCACAGCCTTACCAGCTCTGAGCATTACCCTGTCCAGTCTGTACTCTGCCTGCGGTGTTATAATGGGCATCTCGTTATACACAGTCCAGCCTTTGGCATACCATTCCTGTACTTCATTATTGCCCAAAAGCTTGCCCAGCAATTCCTCTATTTCGGTTTTCTGCTCTGCATTTAATCCCTCCTCGTAATATAATGCCGTAAGTGCCCTTTCCTTATCATCCATATAATGAATTTTAGAAAGCAGTTTATGAATGAGTATACCATAGTTAATTTTCATTCTTCGCCCATCTTCCTCCTCTTGTAAAAAGTCATCAGCATCTTGTTTTACAGCCAATTTACCTCGCCAATGAAAATGTTGGTACGCATCTAAAGTCAATGCCGTTGAAACTACCGTTTCTTCCTTTTCTAGCTTAAAATCACGACTACCAAATTCAAAAACATTGCTCTCTGGCTCAAAATGCTCTGCTAGCTCAAATTGTCCCGACTTGAGCGTATTTTTCATTACTTCAGCAATATTATTTCTTTTGTCTGGAGCAAAAATCCACAAGTTATGAGCTGCCCTTGTCAATGCTACATAAAGCATGTTTAAACTATCGAGATGAGCCTTTATCCGTTCTTCTTCATAATCAACGCCATAATAAGTATTGGCTAATTCCTTTTTATATTTTAATGGCAAGTGCCCAATATTAAAAGGAGGTTTGTCAGTAATCGTCCAGATGATGGGCGAACGCTTATGATCTATTTCCCAATCGCAAAATGGCAATATTACAGAAGTGTATTCAAGCCCTTTAGATTTATGTATGGTCTCGATTCTGATAGCATCCAGGTCATCCGAAACCTTAATACTTTCTTTAGAAGCTCTCTCATTCCACCATTCTAAAAATGAATGGATGTCACCTTTTTCGTTCTGAGAGAACTTCAACACTAAATCTTGAAAGGTTTGCAAATAAGCATACTGCCCCGCAGACCTATTTAAAGAAAAATAATCGATTATAGCCTCTACTAGTTCATAGAAAGGTAGGTATAAAACATGATCTCCGGCCTCCACAAATGACTGCGGCAGCCATTTTTCTAACTCCCCAGCACTGATACTCTGAAAAATATGACTTTCAGAAATATCTGCCTCCAGCACTCCCTTCTGATATTCGTACACCATTTCGGCTTGCACCACCTTGTCATTTTTATCATACAAATATCGAAGCGATGCTATGATTAACCTTATTACAGGAGAAGCTATCAAAAACAAAGATTCATTAGAAACTACATCATACCTATAGCCTTCCTTAGCTTTACCTTCCTGAATATATTGTGTAAGAAAATCTGTAACTGCCTGCCCTTCTCTGTTTCGCCTCACCAAAATAGCAATGTCCTTTAGTGGCACATTAGCATCCTGTAACTCTTCTATTAAAAGTGGAAGCCTTTCAGCAACCTGCTCTTTCCATGAATACTCTTCTTCGTCTTTTAAAAATGAGATATTAACATAGCCTTGCGGATCATTACTCTTGTGCGGTGGAATATTTTGATAAGTATCTTCATACACCTTCTCCAACACTTTCCACTCTTCTATACCGTTACTGGCCATGCCTACCATTGTGGTGGGCATTTGTTTAAAAAGGCTATTGTTAAATTGTATAATGTTGGCTTCACTTCTGAAATTTGTGTCCAACACTTCATTTTGAGTTCTAAGAGAACCTATATCACTTTCTATTTTATGCAATAGCAGCTCCCAATCTCCTCCACGCCATCTATAAATAGATTGCTTTATATCACCAACTACAAGGTTCTTATTTCCTTCTGCTAAGCTATTATCTACTAAAGGCTTAAAGCTATCCCACTGAAAGCCTGAGGTATCTTGAAACTCATCAATCAAAAAATGTTGATAGAAAGAACCGGCTTTCTCATATACAAATGGTGCATCGGCATTCTGCACCAGCTCCTTTAAAAATCTGGTAGCATCCGAAATCAGCATCACATCGTTATCACGCTTGTACTCTTGCAGTTTACGAGACAAATCGGCCAGCAAACCATAGCCATAAAAGAACTTTTTCACTTGCACCGCAGTGGTATAAGCCTGATGTTCAGCATTAAAGTAATCCACTGATTGATTCAGGGCATCTTGCAAGCCGGCCGCCAATGCAGTATCTATATCACCTGCTTTAGTAGATTTTTTAGCATACCAACTGCCACCGTCCAAAGCTGCCTGTAATCTTTTCCCTGGCTCATAACTTTTCTTGTCTTTACTGATTTTATTCAGATGCCCCATAGCCCCGCTGTTTCCATAAGAAAAGTCTGCTACATCAAGCCCGTGGTTTTTCAATATTTTAAAGCCTTCTTTTGAAAAAGCATCCATCTTATTTTCAAAGGTCTTTATTACCTCATCTAGTTGTTTCTTGAGGTTTTTAGTTAAGTTGGCATCTTGCTGAGATATTTCGGTTTCTATCTGTTTAAAATTCTCCTGAAATATTTCATAAGCTAAGTCTTTGATGTTTTTACGTACATCCCAACTATTACCTTCTTGCAAATTCTCTCTGGCAAAACTGATGATCCACTCACGGACTTGCTTATTTTCCGTTACTTCAAACAGTAAATCATCTACAATTTGCATGAGCACCAGGTCAATATCCATCTCTAGCTTGTAGCTCCCTGCCAAGCCGAGTTCTTTGGCAAAGCTTCTAATGATCTTCTGAAAAAAAGTATCTATTGTACTTATAGAAAAGTGAGAGTAACCATGCAATATATCCGTTAAAGTGTCTTTACATTTTTGCTGAAAAGCGAAAGTATCTAATTGATGATACGCCATAATTTCTTCAGCCATAACATCAAGCTTGCCCGTAGAGAATTCATAAAGCTTCTGCACAATTCTGTCTTTCATCTCTTGCATGGCCTTGTTAGTGAAAGTAACAGCCAAGATGTGCTTGTAGTATTTATTTCGCTTTAAAGCCAGCTTTAGGTACTCTTTGGTAAGGGTATAGGTTTTACCTGAACCGGCAGAAGATCTATATATTACAAAGCTTTTTGCAGACATATTAAGCAACTAGTTGAGCGTGGAGATGGGAATAATTTTACGAACCTCAAAACTACAAATATGAGGCTTTATTTATGAGACTATTATAAAACAAAAAACTCCATTTAGTGAAATGGAGTTTTAAACTTTAAAGACTGTAACTTTATTTTCCAATTACATAAGTAAGTACAGGCCTTTTTGCATGATTCACTACATCTTCGGCAATGCTTCCACCCAACATATGAGCCAAGCCTGTTCTACCATGAGTAGCCATTACTATTAAATCGGCATCGATTTCTTCAGCAAAATAGAGTATCCCCTCTTCTTCAGTAGCCTCATTGTAGATTCTGAAATTGCAATTACTTAAGCCATTGTTTTCTGCAAAATCTGCTATTTCTTTTAATGCTACCCTGTCTGACTGAAAATTATTAGGTGTATTAATTTTAACTATTGTGACTTCAGCTCCATATAGTTCTCTAAAAACGTTTAAAACCTTAATGCTCTGAGCCTCTTTCTCATCAAGTGCTGTAGCATAGACAATGTTTTTAAAATCTACACTTTCTAGCTTCTTATGTATTGTTAGCACTGGGCATTTTGCATGCCTCACCACTTTTTCGGCATTAGAGCCTATTAAAAATTCCTCTAAGCCAGAGCTGCCTTTGGTGCCCATAACCACCAAATCCATATCATGCTCTGCAATAATATCCTTTATATTATGATAAGGGTTCCCTATTCTAAGCTCAGTACTGATGTTTACTCCCTCATAAGCAGGATTAGAAGCTAAGTCTGCCAAATCTTGCTTACCCTTTTCAATAAGCTTAAGCATAAATACCCTGTCTTCCATGTAGGGCAGGTCTACTTCTCCTGTATAATGCACAGAAGCAACAGTTGTGTCTTCCACCACGTGGATAAGCACTATACTTGAAGATGTTTTTTGGGCTATATGGTAGGCTGTTTCCAGAGCATATAAAGAGTGCTCAGAAAAGTCTGTTGGTACTAGTATCTTTTTCATGGCCGTAGCGTTAATTTTCTAAATTTCTTCCTTTAGATGCTCTAAAATGAGCATCCTTGGCAAGAATAAAGTTAATCAATAACTTAAATTAGCTTACTACTACCTACCAAAAATATTAAGTATTATTAGGCCAAAATATAGCCAACTCCGAACAAGATAACGAATAGCAAAGTGCTAATAGCCATTTGTTTTAAATAAGGATCTAAGTCTTGTGCTTTGACTTTTTGCTTTACGGCTTTGGCATTAACTATAAAAAGAGGTAAAACCAAAATGAATATAGCTTGATACCAAGCCTGAAAATTAATCACTGTAAAAACTATAGCAGATAGCACACCAAGAATTAGTATTGTCCAGTGGTATTTAACTGCATTGGCACGACCTATCCTCACCGGTATAGAATATTTACCTGCTTTTTTATCAGACTCTATATCTCTGATATTATTAACATTAAGCACCGCTACAGAAAATAACCCACAACTAAAAGCAGGCAAAAGCAGTGTCCAGTCCATTTGCTGGGCATACAAATAGTAAGAACCAAGTACACCGGTAATACCAAAGAATAACAAAACAGACAGATCGCCTAACCCCATATAACCATAAGGTTTTCTCCCTGCCGTATAAGCTAATGCTGCAAGTATGGATAACAGCCCTAATACAAAAAAGAATAAGAAGGCTTGAAGCTGCCAGCCAAAAGCCACATATAACAAAGAAACCCCACTAGCCAACGTCAGCACTACAAAAATACCTAATGCCCTTTTCATTTGGCTTAAACTAATAGCCCCGGATTGCACCATTCTAGAAGGCCCTTCTCTATCACTACTATCTGCTCCATTAACCGTATCGCCATAATCATTAGCCAGATTAGACAAAACCTGTAATAAAATGGTAGTAAGAGCACATAACCCAAATATTTTAGCATTGAAAAAGCCATTGGCAGCTGCTAAAAAGCTACCCATGCCAATACTGGCAAGGGCAAGAGGTAAAGTCCTTAATCTGAAGGCTATTATCCAGGGTTTTATATTCATTGTATCTTCGCTAAATCTGTAATTACATTCTTTCTGGCACTTGTATACCTAAAAGTCCCATGACCTTAGCTATTGTTTTAGCTACTACTTTTGAAAATGCTATTCTAAACTGAAGTGCATTTTGATCTTCTTCATTGAAAATAGACACATCTTGATAGAAGCGGTTATATTCTTTAGCCAGATCATACGCATATTGTGCAATTACATCAGGAGAGTAGTTAGTAGCGGCTTCGTTAAGCTTACTGGCGTAATCATTAAGCAATGCAATCACATTTTGCTCACTCCCCTGCAAGGTTTCCATCTGCTTAATGGCCTCTTCTGTTGGCTCTACACCTATTTGCTCTGCTTTTCTTAAAATAGCTGAAATACGTGCGTGAGTATACTGAATGAATGGACCTGTATTTCCTTGGAATTGAATAGACTCATTAGGGTCAAATAGCATTCTCTTCTTAGGATCTACCTTTAACAAGAAGTACTTTAATGCACCAACTCCTAACGTTTTATATAATTCTTCAGCTTGATCAGCCGTAAAACCTTCTATTTTACCTAACTCTTCAGTATGTTGCTGAGCCGTATCTGTCATTTCTTGCATTAAATCATCAGCATCTACCACAGTGCCTTCACGAGACTTCATTTTACCTGTAGGTAAATCTACCATACCATAAGACAAGTGATAGCACTCTTTAGCCCACTCGTAGCCCAACTTACTTAAGATAATAAACAACACCTTGAAGTGGTATTCTTGCTCATTACCAACTGTATATATTTGACGAATAATGTTCGGGAAATCTCTAAAACGAAGTATAGCCGTGCCTATATCCTGAGTCATGTACACAGAAGTACCGTCTGCTCTAAGCAATAGTTTCTGATCTAATCCATCATCTGTCAAATCTACCCAAACAGAACCATCTTCTTTTTTGAAGAAGATACCTTGCTCCACTCCTTTTAACACCTCTTCTTTACCTAACAAGAAGGTTTCAGACTCATAATAAAGCTTATCAAAATCAACCCCCATAGCTTTATAGGTTACATCAAAGCCGGCATATACCCAGCCATTCATAGTTTCCCAAAGCTTATACGTTTCTTCGTCTTTAGCTTCCCACTTTTTCAATAATGCCTGCGCCTCTTTCATAATAGGAGCCTCCTTCTCAGCTAGCTCTTTGGGCATACCTTTTTCTTCAAGCTCAGCTATCTCCTTTTTATATTCCTGATCGAATTTCACATAGTAATCCCCAACCAGTTTATCACCTTTTTTGCCCGAGCTTTCAGGAGTTTCTCCGTTACCGAATTTGCTCCACGCCAGCATAGACTTACAGATGTGAATACCTCTATCGTTAATGATTTGTACTTTGTGCACATCATAACCGTTGGCTTTCATAATTTCAGCCACAGACCAGCCTAAAAAGTTATTTCTTAGGTGCCCTAAGTGCAGTGGTTTATTGGTATTGGGTGATGAATATTCTATCATCACTTCTTTACCATTAGATGGCATTTGGCCAAAATTCTTATTACCCCAGAAAGACAAGAATAAATCTATCCATGTCTGGTCAGTTAAAACAATATTCAAAAAGCCTTTCACCACGTTATAGTCCACTACTGATGCAGCATTTTCTTTTAAATACTCACCTATTACCTTGGCTGTTTCTTCAGGGTTTTTCTTTGAAATCCTTGCGTATGGAAAACAAACAAAAGTATGAGAACCTTCGAACTCTTTGCGTGTAGGCTGCAATGCTATATCCTCCACTTTCAATTCAGTGCTAAATAATGAGGTAAATGCGTTAGATATATCTTGCTTTAACTGTAATTCTATATTCATGCTAAATTTGAAGTAATATATATTCTTTTCAGCTGATAGCGCAGTATGACCATCAGTCTCCACAAAGTTAATGCAGTCTGGATTAAAATATCTAAAAAAGAAGATTTGATTTAACCTTTCTGAAAACCAGCTTCAAAACTTAGACAAAAAAAAAGCCGGTATTCACCGGCTTCCTTATTTTTATATCTATTATTTCTCCCTTATTTCGTAAACATCGTTTCTACGATCGAGCAAGTTTCTAACGCTGCCATGCATATGCAAGTGTTTCAAGTCATTAAGGTCTACATCTGCAATAATGGTATTTTCTGTATTGGCCGTACCCTCCGAAACTATGGCATTATGAGGGAAGGCAAAATCTGAAGGGGAAAATATAGCCGACTGGCCATACTGAATATCCATATTTATCACCTTAGGCAAATTACCAACACTACCAGAAATCACCACATAACATTCATTTTCAATAGCTCTGGCCATGCTGCATACCCTAACACGGTTATAACCATTGTGCATGTCTGTAGCAAATGGCACAAAAAGTATTTCCATGCCTTGGTCAGCCAAAATTCGGCTCAACTCAGGAAACTCAGAATCATAGCAAATAAGGACTCCTATACGCGCTGTATCCGTTTCAAATACCTGCACTTTGTTTCCGCCTACCATCCCCCAATCATTACGTTCTGCTGGGGTAACATGTATTTTATATTGAGCTTCGTAAGTACCATCTCTACGACACAGATAAGCTACATTGTACAGTTTCTCATCTTCATAAACCGGCATACTACCTGCTATAATATTGATATTATAAGAAACGGCATACTCCACCATTTTATCGCGGATTTCATCGGTGTACTGCGCTAATTTCCTTATCGCTTTTGCGGCATTGTCTTCATTAAACTCTGCCATTAAGGGTGCATTAAACAACTCAGGAAATACTAGAAAATCTGCCTGATAGCCACTTACTGCATCTACAAAAAACTCTACATTTTCAAAAAATGACTCTAACGATCTTACGCTTCTCAGCTGCCACTGCACCACTCCAATACGCGCTGCGGTTTTGCGCACTCCATAATGAACTTTTTGTTCGTTATAATAAATATTATTCCACTCTATAAGCACGGCATAAGCACCAGAAGCTCTATCGTAAGGAATATAATTTTTTAAGACCTTTTTTACGTGAAAGTCATTACTCATCTGAAAGAAAAGTACAGGGTCGTAAATCTCTTTATCCCTTACCTTCTGTATATATTCACGAGGAGTATACTGATCGCTATGTTTATGGTAATTGGGTATACGACCACCTGCTACAATAGAACGTAAGTTCAACTTTTCGCAAAGCTCCTTACGCATATCATAAAGCCTTCTACCCAGTCTCATTCCACGATAATCAGGGTCTACACACACATCAATACCATATAAAACATCACCCTCAGGGTTATGCGTATTAAAACCAGATTCTCCGGTTATTTCTTCATAGGTATGACTATCACCATATTTTGAATAATCAACTATAATAGACATAGCAAATGCTACCATTTCGCCATGGTCCTCCACACAAAGTTGACCCTCGGGAAAAATTCGTATTAGCTTTTTGACCTGAGATTTCAGCCAAATGTCACCCTTCATTAAAGGGTAACATTTCTGCATTATCTCTACTATGCGGTCATAGTCCGATAGTTTAATATTTCTGGTGACCAGCAGGTGTGAGCCGTCCTCGTGTTTTTCAGTCATATTTTACCAGCCTAGTACGTAAGCAAATATCAGCGGAGCCACTATAGTAGCATCTGATTCAACTATAAATTTAGGCGTGTTAATGTCTAATTTACCCCAAGTTATCTTTTCATTAGGCACTGCACCACTGTAAGATCCATAACTTGTAGTAGAGTCAGAAATCTGACAGAAGTAACTCCAAAACGGGGTATCTGTCCTTTCAAGGTCTTGATATAACATTGGCACCACGCAAATAGGGAAATCACCAGCAATACCTCCGCCTATTTGGAAGAAGCCAATTCCTTTGTCTTCTGCATTTTCTGTGTACCAGTCTGCTAACCAAACCATGTACTCAATACCTGACTTCATAGTAGATGCTTTCAACTCACCTTTTAAGCAATAAGATGCAAAGATGTTTCCTAATGTAGAGTCTTCCCAGCCTGGCACTACCATTGGTAAGTTCTTTTTAGCAGCTTCCACCATCCAGCTGTTTTTAGGGTCAATCTCGTAATACTGCTCTAAAACACCTGAATTTATTAACTTATATAGGAATTCGTGCGGAAAATAACGTTCTCCTTTTTCTTCGGCATCTTTCCAAATTTCAAAAATGTGTTTCTGAATTCTCCTAAAAGCTTCTTCTTCAGGAATACAAGTATCAGTAACTCTATTCAGCCCTCTTTCTAATAAATCCCACTCTTCTTTTGGAGTTAAGTCTCTATAGTTAGGCACTCTTTCGTAGTGACTGTGCGCCACTAAGTTCATTACATCTTCTTCAAGGTTGGCACCAGTACAAGATACTATCTGAACTTTATCTTGGCGAATCATTTCGGCAAAAGACTTACCTAATTCACCAGTACTCATAGCTCCTGCTAATGATACTAGCATTTTTTTACCCTCAGCTAGGTGTGCTTTATAACCTTTGGCTGCATCTACCAATGCAGCAGCATTGAAATGCAAATAATTTTTTTCTATAAACTCTGTAATAGACGAGTGAGCCATTTTATTAAATTTTATACAATTAATTTTTATTTAATTGAAGGCAAAAACACTTCTGCCATCATGCAGCGAGCACTTCCCCCTCCTAAAGCTTCTATCGTATCTAATGAACTATGAACGATAGGGCAATGTTTTTCGATGTTGGTTATTTGTTCTTCTTTTAAAGATGAAAATGCGGCAGAAGACATTACCAAATAGCGTTTACCTTCTTTACCTGTAACCTCAAGCATGTTACCTGCAAAATGATGTTTTTGATCTTCCGAAATTTCTATTATATCCTTTCCTGATTCTGTTAAGTAATTTACTACCTGTTCTCTTTCCGTTTTGTCATCAATTGAATCAAGGCAAATCACGGCAAAATCACTGGCAATGCACATCATAACGTTAGTATGATAAATAGGTTTCCTTTTACCTTCTACATTCTGAAAAGCGGTAAATTCTACAGGTTTATAACCGAATTTTCTACAGAATTCTTCCAAAACATCATGATTGGTTCGCTCTGACAAGGCCGCATAAACCAATTGATTAGGCCTGTCCAGTATCATACTGCCGGTACCTTCTAAATATTTATCTTCTTTCTCATGAAAAGAAAAATCTTCTATGCCTGCCACCTTCAAGCAGTGCTCATTCTCTAGGGCCGACAAAATATCATCTCTGCGCTCAAGCCTTCTATTTTCGGCATACATTGGATACAAAGTCACGCGTCCATCATCATGAAATGAGACCCAGTTATTAGGAAATATAGAATCAGGAGTATCTGGCGATAGTGTATCCTCTATCACTATTACCTTTACACCCACTGCGCTAAGCTTATTCACAAAATCATCGAACTCTTGCTGAGCTTTTTGCTGCACCTCAGCAGGGGCTAAACCATCTAATACTTTTTGATAATAATTATTTACGGCCGTTTGCTCATTAAACCTGAAATTAACCGGCCTTATCATCATTAATGTATCAGTACTTTGCTTTTTCATTTTACTCAGTTTTTTTCTCTTAACAATGGCAATGTAGAACACCTGAGCAACCCTTCCATTTTTGAGGTTTCAGAATATTTGATCTCTTCTACGGTAAAGCCTTTCTCTCTTAAAATGGTATTCACTCTTGTAAAACCACGTTCAGAAACCACTACATTGGGAGATATAGAAAATATATTACTATTCATATTATACATCTCTTCTTTAGTAATTTCTATTACTTTATCAGCTCCAAAGAAATCCACTAAAAACTGATAATCAGCCTCATTTTTAAAACCACCTTTATAAATGATGGCGTGGTCAGTACCTACAGGCTGAAAGCAACAGTCTAAATGCAAAGCATTTTCTCTTGGGTCCACATCAGATTTATTCAATTCAAAGCCTTTAACCGTTTTTTGAGGAAAGTGTTCCCTCAAAAAATCCACACCACCTCTATTGGTTCTGGAAACCACATATTTATCAAAATCTTCTGGCTCCGAATACCCTACAAACAAGTGATCCTTCCAGGGCATTACATCACCACCTTCTATTCTAATACCTTCAGGCACCTCTAGCAAATTATCTTCAGCTATTTGATCTATAATGTACTGAATACCTTTTATCTCTTCTTTTCTATTTTTCAGTATTTTGGTTCTGATAAATTTATCTTCTACTACAAAACCAATATCTCGGGTAAAAACCTGATTACAATCTCCAATAGTTTCAGGCCGGTATACCTTTACATGATGCTTCTCTAAAACTGCTGCAAATCCAGCCATTTCAGCTTTCACATCTTCTTCAGTAGGGTATTCGCCTTTTTTTATAAATTCCTTAGATTTAGGATCATACGCCTCTTCCAACTTAGGTTCGCCTCCAAAACCTTCGGCTATTCCTAGCACTACCGACCTCAGCGGAGAGGTTTCATCATTCACATAAACATCTATCATAAATTTATTGCCTTGTAACTACATTTATACAAGTTCAAATTTAAATATCTGCTACGTTATTGCATAATTTTAATTTAGCTATTACCTCACAAAACTTTATCCACCACTTTCTTATTTACATATAGAGAATCCTTTGCAAAATTTGTAACATTGTACAGATTGAAACTATTAATATTATAGTGTGAAAAAGTATATAGATTTAATTGAACAAACCTTTGAGTTTCCGCAGCAAGAGTTTAAAGTTGTGGATAATGAGCTGCACTTCAATGATGTGCCGTTGATGGATATTATAGAGCAGTATGGCACTCCGCTAAAACTGACATACCTCCCTAAAATAGGGCAAAACATACGTTATGCTAAGCAATTATTTAATGATGCTATAAAAAAGTATAACTATGAGGGAAGTTATACTTATTGCTACTGTACTAAATCTTCACACTTCAATTTTGTAACGGAAGAGGCACTGAAGAATGATATTCATATAGAAACATCATCTTCTTTTGACATTCCTATCGTAAGAAAGCTTCACGAAAAGAAGAAAATCAGCAAAAACACTTATGTTATTTGTAACGGTTTTAAACGTCCGCTTTACAAACAATATATTAGTGATTTATTAAACGATGGTTTCAAAAACTGTATACCCGTATTAGACAACTTAAACGAACTGGAAGCTTATGAGCAATCAGTAAAGGGTGAGTTTAATGTAGGTATAAGAATTGCTGCTGATGAAGAGCCTAACTTTGAATTTTATACTTCAAGATTAGGCATCAGATATAGCGACATTAATACGCTGTATAGAGACCAAATTAAACCCAGCAAAAAAGCAAAACTTAAGCTTTTACACTTTTTCATCAATACCGGAATTAAAGACACTTCTTACTACTGGAGTGAACTAAGCAGGTTTATTTTCAAATACTGTGAATTAAAGAAAGAGTGCCCTGATTTGGACACTATTGATATTGGAGGTGGCTTCCCTATCCAAACTTCGCTTCACTTTGACTATGACTACAAATACATGGTGGAGCAAATCATTGAAAACATTAAATGGATATGTGGTAAAAACAATGTACCTGTACCTAACATTTTCACTGAATTTGGAAGTTTTACTGTAGGTGAAAGTGGTGCCGTACTTTACTCTATTATGGATCAAAAGCTTCAGAACGACAAAGAGCTTTGGTACATGATTGACGGTTCGTTTATAACACACTTGCCAGATGCTTGGGGACTAAACCAGAAATACATTTTACTTCCTCTAAATAAATGGGATGAAATGTATCATAAAGTTAACTTGGGTGGACTTACCTGTGATAGCATGGACTACTACAACTCCGAAGCTCATTCTGGGGATGTATTCATGCCTATGACAGACCCTAATGACGAGAAAAAGCTTTATATAGGTTTCTTCCACACTGGTGCGTACCAAGAGTCATTAGGAGGATATGGCGGAATTCAACACTGCCTTATTCCGGCTCCAAAACATGTATTAATTGACAAAGACGCCAATGGCAATATAACCACAAAGCTTTTCTCTCAAGAGCAAGAAAGCGATGCGATGCTTAAACTACTTGGCTACTAAATAATAAAAAAGGGTATTGAAATTTCAATACCCTTTTTTATTGCTATCCAAATATTATTTCTAATGCATCTGGCAGATCTGTAGCTTTAAAATCAGCCAATTTACTATCATCATTATCTACCTGAATGGTTTTTATGCCTAGCTTCTTGGCAGGCACTAAATCACGCTCTTTGTCTCCTATCATCCAAGACCTGCTAATATCCACATCATACTTGGCTATAGCTTTTTCAAACATGAGTGAATCAGGCTTACGCGTTAAGCTTTCACTTACTGTGGGGTGAAAAGGTGCGTAATAAATATCGTCAAGTGCATATTCAAATGCTTTCTGCATCAACTCGTGACATTCATGCATCTGCTCACGGGTATAAATCCCTTTGGCTATCCCTGATTGATTAGTAATTACTATTAACAAATACCCTGCGCGCTTCAATGAGATTAAAGCATCTTTAACTCCAGGAAGTATTTCTAGCTTCTCTTCTGAATATACGTAATCTACGTAATCTCTATTCAGGACTCCGTCACGGTCTAAAAAAATACACTTTTTCAAAATATAATTATTTTTATCGTTGCTGTTAGATGCAAAAATAAAATTTACACAAGAAAATCAAATGCCACACGTTAGTGTTTAATCAAGATTTAGTATTTTTAACCCCTTCAAATTCAGAAAAAACGCTTTAACCTGTAACGTGAACGATAGTCTAGTAATTATTCCTACCTATAACGAGAAGGAAAACATTGAACTCATTATCAAGGCAGTATGTGATTTACCTCACCCTTTCGATATTCTTATAGTTGATGACGGATCTCCTGATGGCACAGGAAATATTGTAAAGCAACTACAAACCCAAGACAATAACGGCCGCACCATTCATTTAATTGAAAGGAAAGGCAAACTAGGGCTTGGCACTGCTTACATCAGAGGATTTAAATTCGCAATAGAACAAAAGTACGATTACATTTTTGAAATGGATGCGGACTTCTCACACAACCCTAAAGACTTGGTGCGCTTATATGAGACCTGCGCCACAGGGAAGTATGATATGGCCATAGGCTCTAGGTATATAACGGGCGTTAACGTGGTCAACTGGCCAATGGGCAGGGTTATGATGAGTTACTTTGCCAGCATGTATGTGCGCTTTATTACAGGCATGGAAATCAATGATACCACCGCTGGTTTTGTATGTTTTAAAAGAGAAGTGCTAGAAACTATTGAACTAGATAGAATTAAGTTTATCGGGTACGCCTTCCAAATTGAAATGAAATTTACAGCCATGAAGTTTGGCTTTAAAATAGATGAAGTACCGATCATTTTCACTGACAGAACAAGAGGAAAGTCAAAAATGTCTGGATCAATTTTTAAAGAAGCATTCTTTGGTGTAATACAACTAAAAATTAATAGCTGGTTTAAAAAGTACCACAGAAATTAACTTAATATTCTGATCACCTCTTCTTCCTAAAATCTACAGATAGGCTAATATGAGTTCAGCGTTTTCTATATATTGAAATATAGAAAAGAGTATTTATTGCAAGAAAAGCTGCTGCAATACCACTCTGCTATTCTCATAAAACAGTCAATATATCACTTTGAATTGAGAGTCAGTTACACCTGCCTCTTAATCATATTTAATACTTTTGATAGGGTTGATTCTGGCAATGATATTAGTAGGAATTAAAATAATAAGACTTACCACTACGAATGTCAATAAATTAAGTGCTATAATAATCTCCCAATTCCAGCCTATAGGCACGTAACTCATATAATAATCATGAGGGTTAAGTGGTATAACTTTAAAGAAATACTGAATAGCACATAGCCCGATACCCAGAACATTACCTAAAGCCAGGCCTTTCAATATTAGCTGCATTCCATTAAGAGCAAAAATGCCCTGTACAAGAGCATTGTTAGCCCCGAAAGCTTTTAAAAGCCCCACCATTTGCGTTCTTTCCATAATTAAAATAATAATAATGGATATCATGTTAACACAAACTACAAACAGTATGATGCCTAAAAATATATTTACCTGTCGGCTAATTAAATGCAACCAATCAAAAACCTGTAGGTATTTATCGCTCACTTTCTCCACAAAAAGATCATAATCCACTATCTCTTCAAGTTTCAGCTCATCTTCATCTATTTTCCGGGCATCTTTCACAAAAACCTCCATGCCACCAGCAATGCTATCTGCCCAGTTATTTAGTTTTTGAATAAGTTTTATATCTCCTATTATAAATTTATTGTCATAGTACTCACTAAGGTTAGTTTCATAAATACCTACAATATTCAATTTTCTAACTCTCGGAGGGTCTTGAAAAAAATGAACTATTACGTCATCATTCAATTTCAACCTCAACTTATCTGCAATAGCTTTACTCAGTACCACTTCTTTTGAATAGTTCCCATCTTGGTAATTAATAAACCTACCCTCTAGCAAATTAGGACTAAACTTTTCTTTATCAAACCTTGGCCCTACCCCTTTAAAAACTATTCCCAATACTTCATCGTCAGTTTTTATAAGCCCTGCTTTATGGCTGTATTCTTGCACATGCTCAATAAAATCGTACTTCTTGTAATTGTTATAAAGCTCATTATTGGTGGAAATAGGTGCCTCTTCGTACGAATTACCCAAGGTGTATTTCGTAACCTGAAAATGAGAACTAAAACTGTAGATTTTATTGGTTACTGTGTCCTGAAATCCCTTTAAGATAAGAAAGGATACAATCATTACAGCCAGCCCTATGCCAATGCTACCAACTGCTATTTTGTGAATAGTGGAAGAAAAGCTCCCTTTTGTGTTAGAGGCTATTCTTTTGGATATAAAATACGACAGGTTCAAGAATATGCTTAATTTTAGACCGTTATACTGCAAATTAACTAATTAAGAATTGAACAGGCTTATATTATTGATATCATTTTTATTGGCTTTGCATTCGTGTGCCATTTCTCAGTCCGATAATGTGGCAATCACACCCGGAGCATACAACATCAAGGCCTACCTACCATTGCTAGAAAACAAAACCGTTGGGCTGGTGGTCAACCAAACTTCACTTATCAACAACACGCACTTGGTTGACTCCTTGCTTAGTGTTGGAGTAAGCATTAAGAGTGTATTTGCGCCAGAGCATGGCTTTAGAGGTAAAGCCGATGCCGGTGAAGAGGTTAAAAGTGGCACTGACCTAAAAACCGGTTTGCCCATAATCAGTTTGTATGGTAATAATAAGAAACCCACTCCTGCACAACTTAAAGGTTTGGACATTGTTATTTTTGACATTCAAGATGTGGGCACTAGATTTTACACCTACATCAGCACCATGCACTATATGATGGAAGCCTGCGCAGAAAATCATGTTAAAATGATTATTCTTGACAGGCCCAATCCAAATGGCATGTATGCAGATGGCCCCATGTTAGAACCTGAATTTCAATCCTTTGTAGGCCTTGATCCACTACCCATTTTACACGGCATGACTGTGGGCGAACTGGCCTTGATGATTAATGGTGAAGAATGGCTCTCGAATAAGGTTAAGTGCGATATTCAAATTATCCCCGTAAAGCATTATAATCATAATGACAACTATAGCTTACCTATAAAACCATCGCCCAACTTACCTACAAACTTGTCTATAAAACTTTATCCTTCACTGTGCTTATTTGAAGGCACAGTAATAAGTGTAGGCCGAGGCACCTATAAACCTTTTCAGCAAATAGGTCACCCTGATTTTAGTGAATTTAAATATACCTTTACTCCGGTAAGTATAGACGGCATGGCTAAACACCCAAAGCATGAAAATGAAAAGTGCTATGGAATAGATTTCACTGCTGAAAAAGAAGTCAGTGGAGGCTTGGATTTACACTATCTCATTGATTTTTATGCAAAATATAAAGGTGATGATTTTTTTACTTCTTATTTTAACACCTTGGCAGGTACAAACAAACTGAAAGAACAAATAGAGCAAGGTCTTTCAGAAAAGGAGATCCGTAAAACATGGAAAGATCCTTTGAATGCCTTTAAAGAAAAAAGAAAAAAATATTTATTATACCCAGATTTTAATTAACAAAATTCATGGCTTACATACATTGGGATCCTAATAAAATCCTCATAGACTTTGGTTTTTACGCACTTAGGTGGTACTCATTATTTTTTGCTTTAGGTTTTGCCTTAAGTTATTATATCCTAAAAAAGCAATTTAAAACAGCCGACCTTGAAGAAACCAAGCTCGAAAAGTTAACTATGTACCTTGTGCTGGCCACTGTTATTGGTGCAAGGTTAGCTCACTGTCTATTTTATGATTTTGACTATTATTCGCAGCACCTGTTGGAGATATTTCTTCCATTTAAATTCGAGCCTAAATTCAGGTTTATAGGCTTCCAAGGCCTGGCAAGCCACGGAGGAATATTAGGTGTTTTCATAGCAACGCTACTTTTCTGCAGAAAATATCAGGTAAAGCCTCTTTGGCTTTTAGACAGACTTAGTGTGGTTGGAGCATTGGCAGGCTGCTGCATAAGAATGGGAAATCTAATGAATTCTGAAATTATTGGTAAACCAACTGATGCTCCATGGGCATTTATATTTGAACAAGTAGATGATTTACCTCGTCATCCCGGCCAGCTCTATGAAGCTATCACTTACTTTGGAATATTCTTAGTTTTAAGCTTCCTATTAAAAAGATCCAACAGGCACAATGGCTTTATCTTCGGGCTTTTCTTTACGCTTTTATTCATAGCTAGGTTCTTAATCGAATTTGTAAAAGCAGATCAATCAGCATTTGAAGCAGGCATGTTATTCAACATGGGACAATTACTCAGCATCCCTTTCATAATATTTGGTCTGGTAATGATGTATCTTAAAAAAGACCCAAAAGATCCAGAAGAAAACGCAGCACAAGCTGCTTAAAACTTAAAAGGCCTCTAGTGATAGAGGCCTTTATTTTTAGTAATTTACGATATTGAGTTCATTGCATCTACCTCAACCAAATCATTGGCTGATGGCAATATTTTTTGAATTAACTCCTCCTTTTCTCCCCTCTCGGTTTATCAGATCTTCGCCTTATTCAAAAGCATTTGAAATAACCGCTTCAATAGAAAAGCTCTAAAGCATCATCTTGCATAACTTAAATAGTGCTTGCTAATGTACGGACAAAAGTATTATTTCATTGAGGTATGTATTAAACAGATTAAGTTCAGTGCCTACAAACTTGCTCCTATTCTGCCTTAGCTCATGATGGACAGTATTATATAATCATCAATATTAGCTTTCCTTTTGATGAACACTGTACAGCACACTGGCAGCAACTTCATTAAATAAAAAAAGCCACTGAATAGTGGCTTTTTAAACTTGAATATAAAATTATCTTATTTATATAAGGCTTCTCTTTGTTCTTGAATGGCCTCATCATTCATATAATCATCGAATGTCATTAACTTATCAGTAAACCCATTAGGTGTAATTTCGATAATTCTATTAGCTACCGTTTGAGTAAACTCATGGTCATGAGAAGTAAATAGTATTGTTCCTGGGAATTCTTTCAAAGCATTGTTTAGTGCCTGAATAGATTCAAGATCAAGGTGGTTAGTAGGCTCATCTAACAATAATAAATTAGCCCCTGCCAACATCATTCTTGAAAGCATACATCTTACTTTCTCTCCTCCTGACAGCACATTACTTTTCTTCAACACCTCTTGTCCAGAAAATAACATTTTACCTAAGAATCCGCGGATGTACACTTCATCTTTGTCATCTCCTTCTGCATATTGACGCAACCAATCGATAAGATTTAGGTCATTTTTGAAATACTTTTCATTCTCGTTAGGTAAATAAGCAGTCGTGATCGTTTGTCCAAACTTATACTCACCTTTATCAGCCTCCATTTCTCCCGCTAAAATTTGGAATAGCGCTGTAGTTGCCATGCTATCTCTACTAATAAAAGCAATTTTATCTCCTTTATTAACAAAGAAATCTAAGCTAGAAAATAGTGTCTTCTCTTCCGTAGACTTGCTTAATTCTTCCGCCTGCAAAATCTGATCTCCGGCTTCTCTTCCTTGGTTGAAAATAATAGCAGGGTATCTTCTTGAAGATGGCTTAATATCTTCAACATTAATTTTGTCTAATAACTTTCTTCTACTAGTCGCCTGTTTTGACTTAGAAGCATTAGCGCTAAATCGGGCAATAAACTCCTGCAATTCCTTCTTCTTCTCCTCTGCCTTTTTATTGGCCGCAGATCTTTGGCTTAATGCTAACTGACTAGACTGATACCAGAAAGTATAGTTACCTGTAAACACATTAATTTTACTGAAATCAATATCAACAATGTGAGTACAAACGGTATCTAAGAAGTGTCTATCGTGAGACACAACAATTACTGTATTTTTAAAATCTAATAGGAAATCTTCTAACCATGAGATCGTGTGAATATCAAGGTCGTTGGTAGGCTCATCAAGAATAAGCACATCAGGATTACCAAATAATGCTTGAGCTAATAATACTCTTACTTTTTGATTACCACTCAAGTCTTTCATCAACGAGTAGTGCACATCCTCTGTAATCCCCAAGCCACTTAATAAAGCTGCTGCATCAGACTCAGCATTCCACCCGTCCATTTCTGCAAACTCAGCCTCTAATTCAGACGCTCTTATACCATCCGCTTCAGAAAAATCAGGCTTAGCATATATTGCATCCTTCTCCTCCATGATCTTCCATAAATCATTGTGCCCCATCATCACAGTATTCAAAACCGAATACTCATCAAACTCAAAGTGATTTTGCTTTAGCACCGCCATACGTTTCCCTGGCTCCAAAGATATCGCTCCACTGTTGGCCTCTACATCACCAGATAATATTTTAAGAAATGTAGATTTACCCGCACCGTTTGCTCCTATTACACCATAGCAATTTCCCTCTGTGAATTTCAAATTCACCTCATCAAAGAGTACTCGTTTTCCGAACTGTAAAGATATATTTTGTACTGAAAGCATGTATTAATGATTTTAAGCTGCAAAGAAAAGAATTTAATCCATAGGGATACAGTAAACCTGAATTTTTGAGTAAATTAATTTAAAATGAGCACAATAATGCATTCGTATCTGCTCTTGTTTGCATATCATGCCTAGCCTAGTAGCTTTGCACATTGGTTGTGAATAGACAACAAACACAATCCTTGGCTCATTAAATAACTGAAATGAAAGACTTACGCATTATATATATGGGTACACCCGATTTCGCTGTGCCTTCATTAGAAATATTAGTAGAAAATAATTTTAATGTTGTAGCTGTAATTACGGCCCCAGACAAACCTAAAGGTCGTGGGCAGAAGCTAGCTACATCGCCTGTTAAAGATTGTGCCGTAAAACATGACATACCTGTTTTGCAGCCAACCAATCTTAAATCACCAGAATTTTTAGAAGAACTAAAAAGCTACAATGCCAACCTACAAATAGTAGTAGCTTTTAGAATGTTACCCGAAGCTGTTTGGGACATGCCTGAAATTGGCACTTTTAACCTTCACGCCTCTTTATTACCTCAATACAGAGGTGCAGCACCTATTAACTGGGCCATAATTAATGGCGAAAAAGAAACAGGTGTAAGCACCTTTTTCTTGCAGCACGAAATTGACACAGGAAAAATCATATTTCAGGAAAAAGAGCAAATACAAGAGTCCGACACTGTAGGTGATCTTTATATCAGGTTAATGAATTTAGGTGGTAAGCTTGTTCTAAAAACAGTAGAAGCCATACAAAAAGGAGATTACCCTCAAATAGACCAAGATGAAAGCGTTACATTAAAAAGTGCTCCGAAAATTTTCAGGGAAACCTGTGAAATCAATTGGCAACAAAACACGGATATAGTTTATAATTTCATAAGAGGTTTATCTCCTTACCCTGCCGCATGGACTGAAATTAATGATAAAAACCTTAAATTATATAAAGTAAATAAACTACAGCTCTCCTCAGAAACAAACGACTTAAAACCAGGAGATTACAAAACTGACAATAAAACATTTTTGTATTTTCGTACCGAAGATGGAGCACTGGATATACAGGAGCTACAAATCCAAGGAAAGCGCAGAATGACTATAGATGAATTTTTAAGAGGTAATAAGCTCTAAATAATAAAGCATGAAAATTTCAATGATAGCGGCAGTAGCCGAAAACCGAGTAATAGGAAAAGATAATGATTTGGTATGGGATTTACCCGATGACATGAAATTCTTCATGGATAAAACCTCTAATCATCATGTAATTATGGGGAGGCGCAATTTTGAGTCGATTCCAGAAAAATTCAGGCCTCTACCCAGGCGCACCAATATTGTAATGACAAGAAAAGATGACTGGCGTGCCGATGGTGTGGAAATAGTACACTCAATGAAAGATGCGCTTAAAATAGCTGAGAACAACAAAGAAACAGAAGCATTTATTATTGGTGGAGGTCAAATTTATGAAATAGGGCTAGACTTCGCAGACACCATGTATATTACTGAAGTTAAAGGATCTTTTGATGGAGATACTCTTTACCCAGAGTTTAATAAAAACCAATGGGAAGAAGTAGAACGCATCCCCCACCCGAAAGACGATAGACACAATTACGCATTTGACTTTGTTACCTATAAGTTGAAAAAATAAAAAAGGAGCGGGTTTCCGCTCCTTTTTTATTTAATTCCACTCGCCTAACATGCGCCTCACAATTACAATTTGACCAATATGGTAACTGTTATGATCAGCAATAAGCAAAGCCTCTCTTAGTAAGTTTTGCCCATCTCCATGCGCAAATGGCGTATATAAATCTGCATTATCGTCATTCACCAAATCTAAAAATGTAGCCTGATCTTTTTCTATCTGAGCAATTGATAAATTCCACGCTTCCTCATTTTCAGGCGCCTCACTTTCTGGCCAGTAATCTTTCGGCCACTCCAGTGTTTTATAATCTGGGTTAACAGAAAAATCTAAAATATCGTACTGAGCAATTCGTAAATGCTCAACTAATTGCCATATGCTATACAGTAAACCCTGAGGTTTTTTACCTCTATCTGCTGCAGGTAAATCTTTAATAGCATCATAAAAAGTAACATGAGCATTACCTCCTTCTATCAGCTTGGTAATTTGCTCTTTTAAAGCTTTCTCGTTTTGCATAGCCATTTTTAATATTAGCAATCTTTATAGCAAAAAGTTAAACGAATTGCAGTTTGATTATTCAAAGTGATATAAAAACACTAACAAACCGCTGAAAGCAGGTTTTTTAGAATCTTTAATCTCTAAAGTCACATGTAACTGAGCTTTTGACACTCCTCTTAAGTTCACCAAAGATTCCAACTTAGCCACCAGTCTCACTTCGCTATCCACTAACACCGGCTGATTAAACTTTAACTTTTCAATGCCATAGTTAATCATCATCTTAATATTATGAAACTCTGCAATTTGCTTCCACAAATAAGGCGCTACTGACACTGTTAAATAGCCATGCGCAATAGTTGATTTAAATGGACTTTCTTTAGCAGCTCTTTCGGGGTCAGTATGTATCCACTGCGGATCTAATGTGGCTTCAGCAAATTGATTGATTTGCTCCTGAGTAATTTTCAAATAATCAGAAGTACCAATCTCCTTACCTATAAATTTTTCAAATTCCTCGTGGCTTTTTATTATTACTTTCTCCATTGTTATAAAATAAGAATCGGTTAGTGCCGCAAAAAAACTAAAAAAAAAGAAGTTAGCCGCACTTTTTTAACGATATCAGCCAAATAAGAGGCACTACTTTGTTTTACAGTCCAATGTTCAATACAAATGATCGAATAAAAACTTCCATTCATCTTTATTTTTTGTCTTCCCCACTTACCAAAACGACTTTTGACATATAAACATGTAAACAAATAACCCCTTGAAATACTGTATACTTCTATATTTTTTAATCTTATGTGTTTCTGTTAATGCACAAAACAGAACCTATAATTTACCCGACAGTTTATCTACGGATGATTATGCATCAAATATTATTATTTTAAAAATATCTTCTTCGTCATTTGATAATGCGCGCAACATCCATGGTTCTTCAAATGATTTAAAACGCATTTTAGATGAAGCCAATATCAATACATTATCCGCAAAAAATGCTTTACCCCAATTAGCTGCCTCAAACACGAAAGCAAGATCATCTTCGTCTAATTCATTATCCAATATTTACAAAATTGAAGTCGCAACCGGTACTGACATTATAGAAGCCATAAACAAGTTACTTCAAAATGAGAATGTAATATATGCCGAACCATATTTCAGTCATCATTTATTGCATGTGCCTAACGACCCAGAATCAGTGCCCTCCAAGGGGAAGCAAAACTATTTGGAAATAATAAAGGCTTATGACGCATGGAGTATAGAAAAGGGTAACCCTGACATAGCAATAGGCATTTTAGATACAGGCATAGATTTATATCACCCTGACCTTGAGTCAAAAATTAAGATTAATGATGCTGACCCAATCAACGGCATAGACGATGATGGAGATGGGTATGTTGACAATTATTATGGATGGGACATTGCTAACAATGATAATATACCAGCAGCTGACACAGACATTCATGGAATAGTAGTGGCTGGTGTAGCTGGTGCAGCCACTAACAACAATACAGGAATAGCGGGTGTAGGTTATAACTCATCCATTTTACCGATCAAAATTTTCAAAAGTGGCAGTAACTCCTTCTATAATGGCTATGAAGGTATAGCCCTAGCTGCTAATATGGGGTGTAAAGTAATAAACTTATCTTGGGGAGATGCAGGTGGATATAGCAGTTATGCTCAAGACATTATAAATTATGCTGTGGAAGAAAAAGATGCTGCTATAGTAGCTGCTGCAGGAAACACTTCTGCTCATCTTGACTTTTACCCTGCATCTTATAAAAATGTACTTTCTGTTACTGCTACTACTCTGTCAGATGAAAAAACAGCATGGAGCACTTACAGCTATAATGTGGACATTTCCGCTCCTGGAAATGCTATATTTAGCACTTCAAAAAATGAAGGCTACACTTACTCTCAGGGCACCTCTTTATCTGCACCAATAGTTGCTGGTGCATTAGCCTTAGTGAGATCGCGATTTCCTGAACTTACCGCTCAGCAAGCCATGGAAAAAGTACGAGTTACCGCTGATGACATATATGGAATAGGGTCTAATTCTAATTATTTCGGGGCTCTAGGCAAAGGCAGGTTAAATATCCTAAACGCGATTACAGATATTGAATCTCCTTCACTAAGAACTCAAAACATTACTTACTCCAATGGCCATGGCGCATACATTTTCCATGGAGACACTATCAGTATAACCACTGAAATAAAAAACTTCCTCGCTGCTTCAGCCTCTGACATGAATGTTAGCATAAGTTCCAACTCTCCTTATGTAGAAATCATTAACCCCTCTTTTAAAATAGGCGCATTAGGCACTTTTAAAACTGCCAATAATTCTTCAGAGCCTTTTAAAGTGATTATGTCAGAAGACCTACCTATTGATCATCAAATCACATTTCGAATAGATTATAGAAGTACGGGTTACAATGACTTTGAATATTTCACGCTTAAGAGCAATGCAGATTACATAAACTTTAAAGGAGGTAGCACTCAATTAACCTTGGCTAGTAATGGTAATTTGGCGTATGCTGAAGATGGTTTCCGTAATGGCATCGGCTATCAATTTGAAAATCAATTACTACTAGACAACCTTGGTTTAATCATCTCTACAGATTCTGTTACCATCTCGGATAATATCTCTAATAGCTTAACATTAAATGTGAGGGATAATGACTTCACAAAAGCAAGCAACATTAAGTTTTACAGAAACTCCATCGCATCATGCGATGCAAGGCACTCCTTCATGACCAATGATGGACTAATTATAGAGCAAAAAAACTTAGGGTGGGAGAATGAAGATTATATAGTTATTGAATATCGATTAATCAATAATGGCACTAAGCATTTGGATGAGGTGAAAATGGCTATTTTGGCCGATTTTAATCTAAATGAAAAAAATAACAACTCGGCACACTGGGAAGACGGCATCGGTTATGTAATGGACAATGAGAGTAACAACCTATTTGCAGGAATAACTGTAATAAAAGGAGAAAACCTTATTTTCAATGCCTTGGACAACAAGAACTACAACGGTAATGACAGGGATATTCCTAGTATTTTATACGATGAAATCAAATACAAAATAATATCAAATGGCATTCAAAACCTATCTGCTGGCGACCAAGGTACAGGCAATGATGTATCCATGATTAACGGGGCCAGTATTAATGCACTAAATGCTAAAAGCTACGCTAAGATTATTTTTGTAATCTCGGCAGCACACTCCCTAGAGCAACTTAAAGAGAATATTGCAGATGCAGAACAACGTTATCATCAGTACCTTGAATCTCCTCCTCTTTCTCATATTGCCTACACATGTAAAGGTAACACCGTTGAAGTAAAGCCATCAACTGATGAAGCAATGTATGATTTTTATGAAGATGCTGCACTTACCAAATACATTAGCTCTGGTGCGTCTATCATTAGTGACACTGTAAATGAACCTATCAGTTATTACGTAGTAAGGAAAGACCTAGGCTATGATTCAGATATTGAAAGAGTAGTTGCAGCCCCTAAACTGCTCAGTGCCAATTTCCTTATGGACTCGGCTCCTCTATTAATTGATGAAAACAACAATACAAAAGTACAATTTGAAGATTATAGCAAAGATGCCATACGGTGGCGCTGGGACTTTGGCAACGGCTATCAAGGTCATAGTCAAAATCCATTCATGCACTACCCTAAGCCCGGTAATTATACCATAGAACTTGAAGTTACTAATGACCTAGGATGTGTTGAAAAGGTGAGAAAAGAATTACTTGTAGCTAATAGAAGCTTAAAACCCGAAATTAAAGACCAATATATTTGTGAAAATGATCCAATAACACTCACGGCCACAAACACAAATAAAATTAACGTTTATAGCAATGCGCTCTTAACAGAAATGGTATTCACAGGAAATTCATTCACCAGTGCTCCTATTACATCGGATACTACCTTCTATGTCACTAGCATGGACTCTTTATATGAAAGCAATCCACAGCCTGTCCATATTACAACTAGTAAGGTAAAGGCTAATTTCGAAATATCAATTGACACGACTCAGTTAGACAGCAATGTGGTACTACTTACAAATACAAGTGAAAAAGAAAACTTTGCTCAATGGTACATTAACGATATTTTCAGTTCTGAAAGTAAGAATATTGAATTTGCGCTCGATGCGGACTCGTCATATTCAATCAAATTAATTGCGCAAGATGCTATGGGGTGTTTCAACATTAAGCAAGAAACAATTACCCCCTCAGAATCTATTACGCCATTAGCTAATGACATAGAAGTATGTAAAAATGAAGGAGCAACTATTTCTCCAACAAATGGCAAGTTGTTTTTTTACTATGCCGACAGCAGTCTAAATCAAATCCTCCATAAAGGAAAATGTTTAATGCTTTCTGATGTCAATGAAGCCAGATCAATATATGTGACGAACTTCGATCAATGGAAGGAAAGTACACCGGTCAAAATAAATATCACATTATCAACCGCAAACGCGGCTTTTAATGCATACGTTATAGATCAGAGCATCAATATTGAAAACAATAGCACTGGCAGATTAACCTCATACACTTGGCTATTGGATGGCGACACCGTATCTATAGAAAAAGACCCAATAATTATGCTACACGGAGAGGCATCCCTTGAGCTAATGGTCACTGATTACCTTGGCTGTGAAGACAGTGATGTAATACAAATTAATAACATTTCTCAAACTGTTACTGGCATTAGCAGCATTGAAATGAATTTGGAGATTTTCCCTAACCCTGTACATGATAAACTTTCATTCAGCATGCCTGTATATGCTGAACTCATGGATAGCAGTGGAAAAATAATCAGAAAAAAAGATGAAGATTTATTATACCTCGAGTTTTCAGACCTGGCTTCAGGTATATATACTTTAAGAACGCAAGAAAATAAGCGTTGGAAATATCATAAAATCGTAAAAAATTAAGGTGCCATTAATTGGCACCTCTGTTAATATTCAATTTTATTTATTTTTTTCTGCCAATTATCAAAAACAGGCAGTGCCTCATCTCTTGCCACTTGAATAAACTTGATTTTACGATCATTCATATCTCCGGCTAATTCATCGTATATAAATTGGTCATCAAATCCTATATTTCCGGCATCTTGCCTATTGCATGCATAAAATACCTGATCTGGCCTAGCCCAGTAAATAGCCCCTAAACACATAGGGCATGGCTCACATGACGTATAAATAGAACAACCTTCCAGTTGAAAACTTCCTAATTTTTCACATGCCCTTCTAATGGCTGTAACTTCTGCATGGGCCGTAGGATCATTAGTAGAAGTTACCACATTATAGCCTTCTGCTATTATCTCATCCCCTTTAACCACTACAGCTCCAAATGGACCTCCATGTCCGTTATTCATACCGGTCTGAGCCAATTCAATAGCTCTTTTCATAAATTTAATATCTCGCTCTGTCATCTTCATCGATTTCTATTCGCTCCAAAATTATATAATTCCCTTTTTACAAAGAAGCAAATCAACTTGTCCAGTAAAATAATGTTTAATTTAAATATAAACTCAAAAACCTTCATTTCATCCATTTCACAATCGATTTCGATATTAGATTAATTCAACTTAATAAACTACGCTTTAACGATTTAGTATTACATGTGCGCGGATATTATCATTAAAGTTGTTAAATTATTAATACAATAAATTTATAACCAACATAAACCCTAATTATGGAATTTTTAAAACACAGCAGTTTTAAGAAAAATCTTAAGACTATGTCATTAGCCGCATGCGTACTATTTGCCGGAGCATGTAGTCAGGAAGAAGAGAATCTTGCCCCAGATTCAGAAAGTATTCCTACATCATTAAATAAGCATGTAGCTTTTCTTGAAAGCACCGGTTTTGAGAAAGAAGAGATTACTTTTAACGCTAAAACTGGGTTATTCACTATTGATGAAGACTTACAAATCTCTAAAAATGAAGTAGAAAACTACATGAAAAGAGATGATTTTGAAGGCACTACCAACGCCCGGGAACTACAAAAGCGATACACTTATGTTGTAGGAGACGCTTATGTTGGCAACATTAAATACTTCATCAATGGTAGTGTTCCTCAAAGTTGGAGAACCGCTATAACCCAAGCCATCAATGCTTGGAATGCTGTTAATGGTACAAAGCTTTACATCTCTCAGGTATCTAACAGTGGCAATGCCAATGTTCAGGTTAAAATGGGAACAGACAATGGAGCTAACTGGATAGCTCGCGCTACACTACCTGGTGCTAACGGAACACCTGGAGGCTCATTAGAAATCAATACCTATTTCAATGATCTTGAAGCTGGCCAAAAGATATTTGCCATGGCGCATGAAATGGGTCATAACTTTGGTTTATTGCACACTAACCAAACTGATGGTAGCACTATACCCGGAACCCCCGAAACCGATGAAAATTCAGTAATGAATTCATGGGTACTTCCTTGGAGTGGATTTACTTATTATGATCAAGTTGCTGTTCAATCTTTATACCCAGAAGGAGGCAGTAATGGCCCTGTTACAGTATATGCTGACTGTAACTATACAGGTGCAGCTCAAACTTATGGTGTAGGTACCTATAACTTAGGTCAGATGATGGCCAAAGGTACGGTTAATGATGATATCAGTTCTTTTAGAGTACAGAGTGGCTATAGAATTATCATTTATACTGATGATAACTTTAGCGGCAATGCTGCTTCTGCATCTTTTGATATTGGATGTTTGGTAGACTATGATTACAATGATGTCATTTCTTCGATAAAAGTAGAAAAAATCTAAAGCACAAAAAGTAAAAAGGCGAGTATAGACTCGCCTTTTTTATTGCCGAAAGACATCTTTCAGAACTTTTAACTAATAAGGATTACTCTTTTAAAACCATATCGATACACATTACCGCGGCCAAAATCAGCATTCTTAAGGGGTGATCTAAAGGTACTTTATCTCCAATCTCAAGCATATAATTATCAGCCGTAGTAAATAACTCTTTACCAAAACCGGCCCATTTTTTAGATACTCGAGCAAACTCGAAATTATCCTTTACAAACTTAAAATCCCAACTCGTCCACTTACCTTTCAACTGACATAATGAATTTTCATTATTATCGTAAATGTTAAATTTACCTCCTATTGAAAATAACTTTTGCTTAAACTTGCCCACTAGCTGGTCGTTACCGTCTAGCACTTCCACTTCTGATAGAAAAAAAGTTACTCCTCTTTTTACTGTTAATAATTTTTCTCCGGTTACACTTCTAATCTCAACATGAAAAGGAGTCATCCTTTTATAATCTGTGAAACGGAACATTTTTGTAAAAAAGCCTAAATTATCCTCTCTGCATTCCATGATTTTCTCCTGAGTATGCGGATCGAAAATATCATAATTGTTAGCAGCTTTGAACATGCCTACATGTTCTTTCACGAAGAATAAATTTCTATTCAGAAGATCATTCATAAACAAAAAACTTAAAGAAGGTAAAAAAATAATTATAACGCCTCAAATAAAGGTAAAATATATTAATTATATATTACAAATATCATATTTTTAATTATTCCTACTTATCTCCCGCCAAGTGCCATCTCCCATTGCAACAAGGGTAAGCGAGCTATTTTGAATAGAAGTAAAGCCAGCTTTTAGCCTAATATATCCGCTGTTAATCACCGAGGTACTGGCATCATTAAATATCAGCGTAATCACTGTACCTTTCAGAAATCTATCGCCCGTACCATGGTTTATTCTCATAATGGTATTAGTTCCTGAAATTTCAAATACGTTGGCATTTTTTGGCAACACCAAAAAACCGCTAGACTGAGTGCTGTGAGAAGAGATACCTGTAGTAAGTGTACCATACAACACCCCACCTGCTGTAGAAAGGTAAGACTCTATTTCTAAGGGAGAATACCCAAAATTCAATGCTGGTGTAGTAATATATATTGTAGTGGCAGCACCACTGGTGTTATTAAAAATGAATTTAGGATCGTAAGAAGTAGTTTTGTCTACTGCACTTGTCATGCCTACGGTATGCCAATCACCGTCACCAGGGTGATAGCTACTGGTTACTATCCCTGCTGGCGCCTTGCAGGTGGCTGTAATTAAATTTGGGATAGAGGCCTTCACAATTGCTCCAAAATTAACATGATCGTACTTTGAAGGAGCCATAGCTTTAGGTAAATAGGCAGCTGCTGGTCGTATATACCCCGAAACACCCTGAGGAATATTAATTTTAACCACGTTATACTCTGGCAAAAACTCAGGGGCGTTACTTTCTATTGTTACGCCTGATCCGGAAATTTCCCACAGTGGAATGGTATTATTAGTTACATTTTTAAAAGCCGCATTTTTAAACAGATTGTTATTAGCATTTTTAAAATCAATAGACTTACCACTAGTCAAATCTATATAATTATCACCATCGTCAATGGTTAAGCCTCCAGAGTAGGTCCCTGCTAATATAGAATTGAAAGTGCCTTCTTTAAACTCTATCAGGGGTATATCGCTAGGTTGCTGCGCCCCTTCAATCCTTATAGTAATACCTATTACCTGTCCTGCATCTACCACCAGATGACCATAATTAGAAGTGTATGGCTCCATAACAATACCATTAAAAATATTACTGTTACCCCCTTCCACTTTTAAGCAATAATCAAACCCTCCACCTGAAATAGCTCCATGGTAAAAACTATTTGAGTTAACAAATGAGCCACTCTGCTCCTTAATTTTAATGCCTACTTTAGCATGCCTGATTCTTACATCATAAAATGAACAATATGTAACACCCCCGCTATTTTTGGCTTCTAGCAATAAAGCGTCTCCGTCTGTAAATCCAAAGATTAAGACTTGACGTAATACGGCACTTTCCACAATGCTTCCATCACCCACCAAAGCAATACCTCCGGCAGCCCCCTCATTGTCAGAGTCATAAATAACCATATTTTCTACCACCACATTGTGCCCAGTAACCTTAATGGTGGTATGAATACCTATATTTTTAATTATAGTACCGGTAGAAGGTGTATTGGTAGCGCTAGCACCACGCCCCTCTCCCCTCAATGTTACGCCTGCTGTAACTGATAATGTATTAGTAGTTAAATAGACACCAGTACCCAACTGTACGGTTCCTCCAACGAGAGCTGCGCTATCTAGCGCTTGCTGTATTGCTGCATAATCGTCCTGATTATCTCCAGCTATTGCTCCAAAAACCTCTGGATGAATAATGTTTTCGGTAATGATTTTTGAGTAGCCATAATTAGAAACAAAAAAACTACAAAAAATAAAAAGTTTAAATAAAATTTCTTTCATAGTATACATGATTTTAGTGAATCTATTATGAATTTATCTTCGATTTTCACCTTATCAAAATACTTTTATAACAGAATTAAATTTTTATTTTTTCAAAACATTTGTTTTTCAATTTCGTATTGAAATGGAGTTACAAAACCCTGACAATAAAGATGTAGAGTTTTACGTGCTAAAAAGAAGTACCACTGACCATAAAATAAATACGAATTAGCTTCATATATGGCCGGTAATCGAGATATTTGCACTTTAACTTTAAAATTTACGTTAAACGAAGCAACGTATTGCAAAAAAGGGTTGTCTATATAGGTAACTGAACTATTTTTTCGTTTACAAAGAATTTTTCTTATGATTAATTTTGCACTAAAAAAAACGACTTGGAATATAAGAAAAGCAATGAATAAATCTGTTGACGCTTCATACATGAAGCACTTCAATGATGCTGTTCTTAATTTAGAGCTAAATTTACAAGAAGAGAGACTTAAAACTTCATTATAAAAAAAAGCCTGGCAAATAGCCAGGCCTTTTATAGTTATGTTTACTTTAGTTTACTCGTCTTACCGACCCTCCACTACTTGAATTAGCTTGTGATTTTTGAGGAGTTCCTTTGTATCTTACACTGCCACCACTAGAAGCATTAGCATTTATCTCATTACTGGCAAAAGCCTTGATGCTACCAGCACTGCTAGCTTTCACCTCTACCTTTTCTCCCTTCAGGTCATAGGCATCAATACTCCCTGCGCTATTGGCAAAGAGCCCTACTTTTGCTGCATCCCCTCTTACTTCCAAATCTCCTGAGCTTGATACCTCGGCCTCAAAACTATTCATTTCAACATCTAACTCCACATTTGCTGCACTCGACACATGAACCTCTAGCGATCCGCCCTTTATCTTATTTTCTGTATAAATACTTGCGGCAGAGTTAGCATCTATCTCTGTTAACTTCTTATAGGTAACATATACCTTAACTTGCGTATTAGAATAATTTCCTTTGGCATAGCTAATACGCAGAGTGCTGCCTGAGACTTCTGTAATCAGGCGATCAGGATCCATATTTTTATACTCTATTTTCACTCTTTCACTATCACCAGCCTTAAGATATACCGTTATTCCTTGACCTACCCTCAGCTCATCGAAACTATCTAACTTCCTTTCTACCATGCTCTGTGCATTAGCCACGCCCCAGTTGAGCCCTATCAGCAACGGTAATATTAGTAATTGTACGATACGCATATTATTGTTTTTAATGTTCGTGTTAAAGACAGGTGAATATATTAAAGGTTGCACAAATGCAATTAAAAGCCTTCAATTAATATATACACACCAAAATAATACAATATTCATCAATGCAGCAACCATAAGCTATCACTTAAATTCATTTGACAAATTATGTTTAAAGCTGCATTACTACACTTAAAGATTTTAAATACGTCATTTATAATTAGCCTGTAATAAATAAGATTATTTTACCTATATTGGTAAGGCAATAATTTTATAACTTTAGCTCATTAACTGGGACAACAAAATTTTTTTCAAACAATGGTAAAGGATAGATTAAACGTACTCGTTCAACTTGCTGCAAGTGATAACCATGTAGCCGATAAAGAAGCTCAACTTATTCACGTTATTGGCCAGTCAAATGGAGTATCAAAAGAAGAGATTGATGAGATGCTTAAAAATCCTAATAGAGCAATAGGAGATCTAAGTACCTTAACTGAAGATCAGAAATTCGAGCACTTATATCACATTGTTCAATTGATGAAAGTTGATGGACAGGTATTCAAAAGTGAAATCGTATTTTGCCAAGAGATAGCTGAAAGACTTGGCTATAAAAAAGGAGTTATTGCTGAATTGTCATCTAAAATATTTAGTGACCCCTCGATAACGGCTGACAGAGACTTACTACGTAAAAAAGCTCAAAAATATTTAAAATAAAAAAAGGCCGGATTTAACTCCGGCCTTTTTTTTATTTCGCTGTAGCCCGCTTTATGGGCAACAATAGCCTCATCTTTTCCCAGGCCAATAGAATTCCTTCTTTGGTTACTTCATACTTTAACCTTTCCTGATTGTCTACCACCCATTGTGGTTGCAACTCCACCCTTACTACATCATGACTTTTTTTGTAATTATATGCACCCCAAGCTGAATGTTTTTCCTTACTCCAGTCAGCATTGATGATGGCAGTCCATTTATCGTTTTCGTTTAAAATCAAATAAAAACCGTACGTTCCTGCCTCCACTTTCACGCCACCAATGGTAACATCATGATGAAAAGTAAATGCCGTAGTTTCGTTGGCGCCTGCTCGCCACACTTCTCCATAGCTCTCTAAACCACCCCAAATTTTTCTACCTTTCACCCCTGGAGATCCATAATCTACAGTTACTTTCACCCCATCAGATTTCCCTTCAGCCTGTAGCCTTGGACTGGCCAAAGGAGCTTCCTTTCTTGCATCATCACCTGAGGTGCTTGTAGTATCACTTCCTTGATTTCCAGTATTACCAACTTTGTTACAGCTAATTAACAAACCAAAGGCACAAATGACTACTAATGCTTTTGAGTAATCATTAATACTCCACTTTTTCATAATTCTTTACTGTTCTTTTTCGTAAACTACTTCTCCGTTTACAATAGTTTTTAAAACCTCTATATTTAATATTTCTGACTCAGGCACCGTTAGCAAATCTTCTGAAAAAATAGTAAAGTCGGCCAACTTACCCACCTCTATTGTTCCCTTCACATTTTCTTCAAATGCACCATAAGCATTATTAATGGTATAAGACCTTAAGGCCTCCTCTCTTGTCATTTTTTGCTTTGGTTCAAATCCCTGCTCGGGCTCCCCTTTCAAAGTCTTTCTACTTACACTCGCATAAAAGCAAGGGATAGGATTTACTGGCTCTACCGGCACATCTGTACCATTCATTAAAACAGCACCTGAAGAGATTAAATCGTGCCACATATAGGCACCTTCTTTAATCCTCTTTTCTCCTAATCTTTCTATAGCCCACGGCCTATCTGAAGACATGTGAATAGCCTGCATTGATGGAATAACTCCCAAGTGAGCAAACCTACCAATATCGTTAGGCGCTAAATGCTGAGCATGCTCTATCCTAAACCTAGAATCTTTAGACTTTTTAGGATATGCTTGAAATGCGCTATCATAAATATTTAACACTTCGTGATTAGCTCTATCTCCGATGGCATGAGCACAAACTTGAAAACCCGATTGTAATGATTTATCCACCGTGGATTTTACATATGCCATAGGAATAGTCGCCATGCCATAATGCCCCGCTCGGTCGGTATATTCATCTAACAACCATGCTCCACGCGAACCTAAAGCTCCATCACAATGTAATTTCACGGAACGGATAGTTAAAAGGTTGTCTACCGTATCAATTTCTGGTCCTTTTTTATACCACTCTTCCAGCAATTCTGGTTGCCTACCCGAAAGCATAGCATACATTCTTATTTGCAACTGACGCTTATCTTTTACTGCATGGTACAGTTTCAATGTTAAACTATCTATCCCGGCATCGTGAAAACTAGTGATACCATTTTTAAAACACGCTTGCTGAGCCAACTCAAATGCCTTAAAATTCATTTCCACTGTAGGATCGGGTATATGCTGAGTAATCAAATTCATGGCCGTTTCATTGAAAATACCTGTCGGATTACCTACCTCATCTCTAATTACTTCACCTCCCTCAACTTCATGTGCCGACATTGACTCTTTAGACAATGCCGTAACACCGGCTATTTCCATAGCTTTTTGATTTGCAAACCCCGCATGACTACTAGCGTGAGTTAAATAGACAGGATTATCTGGCGAAACTGCACTCAGCTTTTCATGAGTCTGAAAGCCCTTTACTATATTTTCCGGCATTTTATCCCACTTACTTTGATGCCACCCTCTACCAATTATCCACTCTCCAGGCTTAGCCTTGGTCACAGCACTTTGCACTTTTGCCACTAACTCATCATAACTTTTTACATCTTGCAGGTTCAGTGTAAGCTCATTAAATCCCAGCCCCATAAAGTGCCCGTGCCCTTCTATAAAACCAGGTGTCATGGTAGCTCCATTTAAATCAATTAATGTGGTACTATCTCCCACCAAATGATCTATCTCACTTTTTCTTCCGGCAGCTATTATTCGCCCGTCTCTAATGGCTACTGCTTCTACCTGATCGTTATTTTTATTTACAGTATATATTACACCTCCATAAATCACCTTATCAGCAGATGGTTCTTTCTTCTCTTGAGAACATGAGAATATCAAACAGAAAAACAATAAGGTGAAATAAAATAGTCTATTCATAAGTCAATGGATTAGCCTCTTCTAAAGATTTTAATTACTTGCATTTGAAAATTCACTCTAAAGTAGTGAATCAAACATTAAGAATATAAACATTTACTACTCATGGCGATAAATAACAAATACACTTTCATGCTCATGAAATCTGAAATAGATTAGAAAATGATGTTAAAGAAATCTTATATTGGTTCTTCAATTAATAACTCAAACAAATTATATATACCAATACAACCAACTATAATGAGCCCATTAATAAAGCGTATTTTACCATTCCTTTTCCTTATCTTTTTTTTCTCATTAACTAACCTAAAGGCTCAGGAAGTAGGCCTTTCATTTTCTTATTTCCTACCTAAAAATGGTTATCTATCAACTCCTATAAGTCCATTTTCAGTAAGAGGCGTTGGTATTGATCTAAATAAGTATTTTGCTTTACAAACGGGTTTTTCATTATATAGAATGAGTGGGCTAAACATCAAAGATATTGATGCATTTGAAAGCAAAGACCCGCTACTTGGCCCCAATTTCACACTCATGATACCACTTGAATTGGCCCTTCAATTTGTTGGAAATAAACAAGAATTGCGTTTTAAAGCTGGTGGCTTTGGTTTTTATGGCTTCGACAACAAGCTAGACTATGGCAATATGGATAAAGCCATAAGAAAAGCAGAAAATTGGGATGTAGCCAACTCTCATTTTACGTACAACCATGGTTTAGGGCTTGGAATATACGGAGGAGCTGAATATGTGGTTTATGTAACCAGAAGGTGGGGCCTAAGCCTAGAAGCTAATTATTTTATTGGAGATGCCGGCTTTGGCTTAAAGGGCAATTATGTTGGAGGAAATATGGCTGGTCCATTACAAACCAAAGAAGTAAACTGGGACAACGCCAAAGTAGATTTTACTGGATTGGAAATTTCAATAGGCATAATAGTTACCAATTAATTGGTAACTATTCCTTCTCTCAATCATATACCCTTCCCACCTGTAGCCTACCAAGAGAAATATACAAGCAAGCCGCACTAAACTAGCAAGTTTAATTACCTTAGCAGCATAATTTTAAAGATGCAGACATGAGATTTATACTATTATTAATTTCTATATTAAGCTTTCAATCAAGCATATACGCTCAGAATAAAATTGTAGAAATAAAAGCATTTCAATCGGAGCTTAATGAGGAATTTAGCAATAAATCTACTAGTCCATTAGACAAAAAAGACAGGCGGAAGTTTAAAGGCTTAGCTTTTTTTGATATTGACACAGCATATTACATTACTGCTGAGTTTACACGAACCCCTAACCAAAAGCCTTTTAAAATGGCCACTTCTACCGATCGAAAACCGGTTTATGAAAAATATGGTGAAGTAAGGTTTTCCCTTGACTCAATAGAAGTTAAACTTGATATTTTCCAAAGCCATGATTTAAGGCGAACAGAAGAATACAAAAATCACCTATTTTTACCTTTTACGGATTATAGTAATGGAGAAGAAACATACGGAGGCGGCCGCTACCTTGACTTATCCATTCCGGAAGGGAAAACAATAATTATAGATTTTAACAAAGCGTACAACCCTTATTGCGCCTATAGTTCTCGCTTTTCGTGCCCTTTAGTGCCTAGGCAAAACAGAGTAAAAACAAAAGTAAAAGCTGGCGTGAAAGCATTTAAAAGTAAATCAAATCATTAAACAACTTTAGATAGTTCGCCAGCTTTAATCCTTTACACGCTGAGTGCCATAGTAGCACCACTTCCTACCACGGCCACATCTTCTATAATCCCGCTTGTAGTATTATCGAGGTAAGGCGCTTCTTTAAGCTTCCTTCTTAAGTAATAAGTAACAAAAGTTGATACCACAGCAACTGCACCTCCAATTAAAGCTCCACTCCATGGCTTTCTATTTTCATGCTTATAAATAGCAGCACCAGAAATAGCCCCTGAAGCTGCCCTTCCTACCAAAGCTATCGGGGTAATTCTAGCAGGAATTTGAGGCGATTTATCAACAACTAATTCGCCTAATGCCATCAAATTAGTAGCTATAATCATTGCTGGGCTACTCAAGATTTGAGCAGCTTTACTTTCTCCAGCTGTTTTATTTTTAACAAAGTAATTGGATAATGTTGCTGGTGCGGTCATACTCCGCATTCCTGCCATGCTCCCTAAGGTAAGAGCTATTTTAAGTGCCTTATTCATATCATCATTTTTAATTTACATCTGATATTTAAATCAAAAATGATGCTGCAATTAACTTATCACATTATTGCGCTCGGCATACTGCCTTATATCATTAGGCATAGATATTATAAATGTAGTACCTGCCTCTTCAGAACTTTCTAGCTGCACTTTTCCATAGTGTGCTTCTGCTATCTCTTTTACCAAATATAGTCCTAAACCACTACCCCCATTTTTACCATCTACTTGATATAACCGAGTAAATATCTTCACCTGCTCCTCAAATGGTATTGCTCTGCCATAATTATGTACAGATATATGTGTAATATCATCATACCTCCGGGCACTAACTGTAATTGGCTTCTGACTATCTCCATATCGAATAGCATTTTGCACCAAATTATCTACAGCTCGTCTTATGGCCTGTTCATCCCAATAACCTTGTATATTATTTTCAACAAAATCATAATTCACATTAACATACTCTCCTAGCCTATTATCATTAACCAAACTAGAAAGTGCATCTACAAGATCACATGAAGCTATTTTTATCGGAAAGCTTGCCCCTGCATTGACCAATTGAATATTTAACAAACTATTGACTAAAATTTCAGTTTTAGCCATATTTTTTGTTATTAAATGCAGTAATTTCCTCTCCTTAAATTGCTCTGATGCCTCCAAGTATTCCAACGCCAATTTCATATTGGTTAAAGGATTTTTCAAATCATGAGTTAGGCCTTCTATAAAATGCGTACGTAAATCATTATCACTTTCTAACTTACCTACTCTACTTTCTGCTTCAATCCTGGCCTTCACTTGCACCTGATTCTTCTCTTCAAAAAATGACTGAGCAGCCTTTTCTGTGGCATTATCAAAAAAGTCAAGAATCAAGTTTCTACTTTCAATAGTCAAGACTTCTTTTAAGTCTACCCATCTAATAACTACCCTCTTCAGCAAGCGATACTCACGCAGCACATCTACCAAAGAATAATTTTCTTGCTTAGCCCGTAATACTCCATGTAGCTCATTAAAATTACTTACATCGTCCTGTCCATAAGCAAGCTTATTAATTAACTGATTTAATAATTCAGGAATATCATCTTTGACAACAGGCCTTTTCTTATTTGAAGATGCAGGAAGCTCAGCAATGACCTCATCGAGCCATCGTTCTATTATAGCATCTTTATATTTTTTAATAATTTCATGCGCAGCCATTATTCACCTCAGTATTTAGAGCTCAACAGTGACTCGAAAGTATTAATATACTAATGGAATTAAAAGGATATTAAAAAATATATATTCGAATTTACAAGTCAGTAGTTTTCAGCTTATAATAAATAAGGTAAATGAAGAGACATAAATACGCCAAAACCAAAGCTACAGAAGACATAGCAACATAGTCTTGTATTTCCTGAAACCAATATTTTGAAAACGGAAAAGGAATTAATGCATCCATTGCATTCATAGGCAAGTAAGGCGAAAGTGACTCTAAAGGACCTCGAATAATTAAAAAATCTAAAATCCCTTCAATTGGAGTTAGCAATAGCATAGTAAAAATGGCCAATGCAGCCCTTTTCACCAATAAAGTAATCAAAAAGGCTAAGGTTAAATAAGTTAACAACTCTAAAAAATAAGCAAGCACAAACTCAACTCCACCGAAACTACGCGCTAGTTCAAACTCAGGAGATGACACCATGCCGGTTACTAAGCCAGTAAAAAAAACCAAAAAAGTTGAGCATAAACTCAAAAATACAATTGTGAAGAGCTTAGACTTCATAAAGTCTACTCGACTAAAACCATCAATTACATTCTGCCTTACTGTTTTATAACTAAACTCATTAGATACGGACATAATGACTATGATGGCTAAAAATATTTTAACAAAGCCATAGACATAGGTAACATTTTGCCAGATATCAGGAAAGTGCAATACAGGAATGAGCATAGGATCGAACTTATCAAAGTTACCTCCACCAATTTTCACCATCTGTAAAATTTTTAAAACAGTGGCCGGTATACTCATAATCAAAAAAGCATATATAGCACTCAGCACCCAAAACGCTTTATAATTACGTTGCTTTTTAAGGTCTATCTTTAATAAGTTAAGCATTGTCAGATTCCGCTAAAAGTTGTAAAAATTGTTTCTCAAGACTTTTCTTGATCACCATTAGGTGGTTTACCACTACTCCTTGCTCAAACAAGAAGGTATTTAAATTTTGAGGTGCTACATCCTTACTAATCACCACAGTCAAAACATGCTCTGCATCTTCCACCCTTACAAAACCTGGACAATCAACAACTACCTCTCGTAAACGATTCATATCTGCTGAAGCAACCTCTACGGAAATAGTATTTTCATTCATCTCATCTACACGGCCAGAATGAAGTAAATTGCCCGATTTCATCACACAAAAATGTGTACATACCTTTTGTACTTCATCCAATAAATGGCTAGCTAAAATTATAGTTTTACCTCTTTTGGCAATATCTGTTATTAAGCTTCTTATCTCGGCAATACCTTGGGGGTCTAAGCCATTAGTGGGCTCATCCAAAACCAAAACCTTGGGATCGCAAAGAAGAGCAGACGCGAGAGAAAGCCTCTGTTTCATCCCCAAAGAATAGGTACTAAAATCATCGTTTTTTCTTTCATAAAGGTTTACCATTTTTAAGACAGCTTCTATCCTATCATAAGACACACCTTTAATATCAGCCACTATTTCCAGATTTTTAGCCGCAGACATGTAGGGATAGAAAATAGGCGTCTCCAAAATAGCCCCGATTTCTTTCCTATTTTCTTTAGATGATGGTAAATTAAACCAATAAAAATCTCCTCTTGTTTTGTTAATAACATCGAGAATCATCCCCAAAGTAGTGGTTTTACCACTGCCATTGGGACCTAAAATACCAAACACACTACCTTCTTCTATTTTAAGGTTAAGGTTATTTACGGCCGTTACTCGACCATACACCTTGGTTAATCCTCGGGTTTCTAATACTGTATTCAAATTATTGTTATTCTATAGTTAAGCTGAAAGATCATCAATTTAGTTAAACTTAAAATCTTCAGCACGATGTAGTTGAGAAATAAAACTAGCTATTTTATTGAGAGGAACACTGCCTTTTATATCAAAAATAGATATGCTTTCATCATCTGACATTAAAAAAAGTAAGCCTTCAGTTACTCCCGCTTCTTCCTTTATATAAACCTGCACATCCAACCCCTCTTGCCTCAAACTGATCAAATCTTCAAATCCTTCTTTATGATAAGCGCCAACCAATTCCTTCCTCGAACTAATATCAAATTTTTCAGCGGCTTTATTTATTCTAACAAATTTCATTTTTTCAATACCATCAACAAGTTCATCAAACTCCGCACTATGACTTTGATTTAGCATTTTCAAGGTATTGTTATAAAAAAACAGAGTAAAAGCACTATCATGTTGCTCTGAGAACTCACGAGTGGTTTTACTTTGTCCATTCACCAAAAAAGGTAAAACACATAAAATTACAATCAATCGGTACACCATATTAAAAAACTACTGCATAATGAAATGCAGTAGCTCGCTTATATTATTAATCATATTTTTTACAATTCTTCGCCAGATATGCCAAATCCTTCATATCCAAAGCTCCATCTACATTCATCACCACAAACTCTTCCTGATCTTGAATTAATACGAGCATATTTTTTATTTCATTTTTTGTGCCTTGGGTAAGCATATATATTTTCTCATCTCCATCACGCATGGTCATCATCTCTTCATACTTTTCTGTGCCCAATTCTTTACGCATTTTATCCACTTGTTTTTTATCAAACCCCGTAGTTTTAACCGGAATAGCTAGTATTTTCATTGATTTAATGTTAGAAGCTATTCTTGACACCACTTGCGCTTCTTCATCATTTTCATCCCACGAAGTAATGCTTGCTAACAGCTGAAATAACCCACCATTTAAACTTACCACTTTCGCATCCTGATGATCTTTATACTTAGCCTGAAATTCCTCAACTGTTTTACTCTGAGCAAAAACGCTCGTAGTAACCAGCACTAACGCACACACTATTAAATTTTTCATAATCCTTTTATTTTGAGTTGTTGTTAAATTGTAGTTGTTATTATTTATGACCTTAGAAGTTTGACCACTTTAACCTCTATTTTTTCTTATCTTTTAATTTCTCCAATCCTTCTAAGCCTTCTATATCCATAGCCTTTGAAATTTTAGCAATCTGCTGCAAGTCTATTTCTCCGAAAATACTCAACACAAAAAACTCGTTATCCCCTCCCATTAGCATCAGCAATTCGCTGATTTTACCATTACTTTCTTTTATCAGAAACTTCATGTCGCTATCTTCTTCTCGAATAGACATCAATTCGTCATACTCCCCTTTAGGCAAAAGGGTAAAGGCTTCCTTATATAATTGCTTCCCCTGAGATGTAGCATCCTTGGTTAAGATTTTCAACCCTTTTAATTTACTAATTGCGTCCATTATTTGCTGATCTTCTTCGCTATCCATTTCTAGGTTAGTAAATAGCTGAAACATCCTACTAGTTATTGATACATGAGTAAAAGAATCATCGTACTCATACTTTTCAAAAAACTTACTAATCGCATCTTGTCCACTAACCTGAAACGACATCAAAAGACCAACAATCACCACTATTACTGATTTCATCTTATTAATTATAATGTTTCTGTTTCTTTAATTCTTTTTTGCGCTTCGTGAAACACACCCACCTTCTGCGCCTCTTTTCTTCCTTTATTAATATTTTTTGATATTAACAATAACGCTTTTTTTGTCTCCTCAAACGCTCTTTCAGGGTTCTCAAAAGTCTCCGCAGCAAGCCTTTCATCTTTTTTAATGGCATAATCGTGATACATAAAATAGCCAGCCGTAACCAAAACCAATATTACTGCAGCAACTTTCAATACCTCACTAAATAAGTATTTAACTTTGGACTTTTTCTGCTCCTTCTTTACTTGCCCCAAAACTAGCTCATCGAAATCGTCACTTAATTTCAGCTCCGCTTCCGCATAATTGTAGTACTGAAATAAAGGGGCTACATCCTTGTACTTTGGCGGTACTTCATTCTCATTGAAAAAGCATTTCAATGCCTGCTCCTCCTCAACAGTAGACTCCCCATTCCAATATTTTTCTAACAACTCGTCTATCTTAGCTAAGTCCATACGCGTTGATATTTAATAATTTTTCCTTCACTGATTTTCGTGCTCTAAATAAATTTATCTTCACTTGACTCATATCCATTTCAAGCGCTTCACCTATCTCCTTATAACTATATCCTTCCACATCCCTTAGGAGAATCACCTGCCTCTGTTTATCAGGTAATTGATCAATAAAATATCCCACCTTATTCATCGCATCCTGCCTCTCTGCCACACTATAAGGAGTATAATTTTCACCAGAACTTACATCAAAATCCTCCTTAATAGAATCTGTTATCTTAACCCTTTTCGCCTTCAACCTATCCAAGGAAAGGTTTCTAATGAGCGTCATACTATATGCCTCTACACTTTGAAGTTGATCCAATTCCCCCCTCTTATTCCAGAGTTTTATAAAGACATCCTGTACCACATCCTGCGCTTCAGGTTCACTTTTAAGAAACTGAAAAGCAAAACGATACAACTTATTCTTTATAGGAAGAATTCGATTTTTAAAAACTTCTGTATCCATGATTCATAAGGAGGACGACTTGGCATAATAAATGTTACAACCAATTAAATATTTTATTCAACAAAGTTGACTCCAATCAACAAATGACCAAATACACTACCTTTTATTACATTTTAATATTGAATTTTTTTTATTTAAAACTAAACTTAATACATTGCAAAAAATCTATTGTTGTCTGAATTTTTTAAATACTTACAACTTTTATTTAATTATATAACTTAATAAAACAAATCATGAAAAGAGTTGTACTTTCTTTCGCATTATCCTTAATGGCATTAATTACTGTAAACGCACAAGATTATAAAGCCTTTAAATTAGGTATTGGCTTAGGTTATTGCTCTCCTAGCGATGGAGGCGGTGGAGTTTTACTTGACTTAGAACCTGCCTACCGCATTAATGATGACATAGCAGTGGGACTAAGAATAGAGTCTGCGGCTATGGCAAGACAAATCGGTAATGAAGAAGCTGATGTTACCGGCAGTGGCTCTTACACTGTAAATGGACAATATTATTTGTCTGATTCTAAGGTTCGTCCATATGTGGGCCTAGGACTTGGTATATTCTCAATGGCATCAGCTTCTGTTGGATCGAGTACAGGAGAAGTTGGGGGCGGATCTAAATTCGGGTTCTACCCAAGATTAGGATTAGATATAGGACACTTCAACCTTAATTTCGATTATAACATTATCGGAAACACAGAAAGTGTAACGGTTGAGTATGAAAACGGCACAACAGCTACTATCGATGAGATTAAAAATAGCTATTGGGGTGTTAGAATAGGAGCTTACATTTTCGGAGGAAAAAAGTAACTAGCAGAATTAGTTACAATAATATCATCTTCATTAAACTTATTAATGAAGATGATTTCACACCCCCATTACCTTCCCCTCTATTATTACAAAAACTCTTTCCTCCTTTTTTGGCTTTAAACGAAATAAACCTGTAAAAGCACCGAATGCAGGGAGCAAACCCTGATTCTCTTTAAAATAAAAACATGGCAATGTAATAGATTGCCTACCACTCCCTCGCAGCGTAACTCCAGGATGAATATGTCCTGCCAGATTATATAAACCATCAGGAATATTCTCTAATGGCTCATGCGACAGCAGGAACTTACCGCACACTAAAGGCTCCCTATGCAAATAGATATTATGCTTGAAATATTGATAATCACTCAATATATCATGGTTCCCCATCACTAGTTCAAATGAAATTTCTCGAAAAGCATCAATAACCTGCCCCAGCACTTCCCACTCCTGATTATAGTGACTATGAAATAAATCGCCCAAAAATATAACGCGTTGTATATTATACTTTTGCAATAAAGCTATTAGCGTATCAATATTTTCATCATTTACCTGCCGCGAAACAGCAATACCTGACCGCCTAAAATGGTTAGCTTTACCTAAATGTAAATCTGCCAAAAGCAAAATCTTTTCTTGTTTGAGAACAATACCTTTTTCAGGTAACAAAACCACCTCACTTTTTGATAAACTAATCTCCAAACCGATTATTTCTTGAATGATTTTCATTTATACGAGCAATAATTACTAATTTGCTAAAAATATTGCATTGCGGTAACGAAAATACGCCTATTCTCTTTGAAATTTATCATTTAAGATTACATTTGAATCTTTATTGAAAATACGGTAATCATGATAATACCCAAGGAACCCAGGCTGACAGAAGCACAGCAAAACGAAATTAATGAGATAGCAAGCGAATACAATTGTAAAGTTCAGGCTATCGAAGGTCACCACAGAACTATTTATGCCCTACTTGGCGAAGAAAGAGAACAAGTAATGATTAACAGAATTCTGGGACTTGATTATATTGATAGGTTTGACGCTATTGACTCTCCTTATAAATTAATGGACATTCATTCAGAATTGGCTCACCATAAAATCAAAATAGGAAGCAACATTCTAGGTGCTGAGCCTTTTATTATAGCAGGCCAATGTACTATTGACCCTAATAATCCTAACTACTTTATCGAGACAGCTCACGCTGTAAAAGAAGCTGGCGCTAAAGCCATTAGAGGTGGAGTTTGGAAACCAAGAACAATGCCGTATTCATTTCAAGGGGATGACAGATCTATCAAAACGCTTATAGAAGCGAGAGAGCAAACTGGCCTACCTGTTGACACGGAAGTAATGGATGAGCACCAACTTGAAGTAGCCTTAGAAGCACAAGTTGACATCCTTCAAATAGGAACAAGAAATGCATTAAACTACTCTCTTCTTAAAAAGATTGGAGAAAAAACTGCAGGAACCAACACTACCGTTCTTCTTAAAAGAGGTAGAGCTATGGGACCAATTAATGAATTAATCGCGGCCGCAGAATATATTGCTGCTGGTGGTAATCCAAATGTAATGCTTTGCCCGAGGGGTACTATTCCTCAAGTTGATGGATACAGAAATAATCCTGACGAAAGCATTACTCCTTTAGTAAAGGAAAAAACTTGGGCTCCAGTAATTGTAGATCCTTCTCACTCAGTAGGAAGAGCGAAATATGTAGCAGCAGCATCAATGGCTGCCATGGCTTATGGTGCCGATGGATTAATTATCGAAACGCACGTAGACCCTAAATTCGGAATTGGCGATGACCCAAAACAGTCTTTAAAGCCTGCTGAATTAAAACAATTAATTCAAAACATAAACACTATCTGGGCAGTAACTAAAGGCAAAACTTTAGCTTAAGCTTAGAGATAACATAAACGACAAAGGGTGCTGAATTCAGCACCCTTTGTCGTTTTAATCGGTCTATGCATAAATATTAAGCACATCAGCAAGCTGCTGCTTAGTATGCACTCCTGATTCCCGCCATTTTATCTGACCGTTTTTAAAAACGACCAACGTAGGCACTCCCCTAACTCCATAAGTCAGAGCCGCCTGCTTATTATTATCTATATCTACTTTTATTATTCTTGCCTTATCTCCAATTTCAGCCTTCAACTCATCTAACATAGGGGCTTGCATCTGACATGGGCCACACCAAGTTGCGTAAAAATCAACTAAAACAGGTTTATCTCCATTAATTAAATCTTTAAACTTTGACATATGCTTTTTATTTAATTACAATAACAAAACGAAATGAAGCCAATTAAGGTGCATATTTTCTTTAAAAACTAGGCTATTCATCAAATTGTAAAGTCATCCTCTTTATTCTATCCTCCAATTTTTCAGAAGACAGTTTTTCTCTCATTCTATCTACCATAATAGGAAAAGCAAATGGTGTGGGCTTTTCAGGCTCTTTAATAATGATTTTTTGATGATGGATTCTATCCAGAGCCTTTCGCATACGTGCTTCTTCTAATTGAAAATCCATCACCTCCTCATAGGCCTGAAGCAGCAATAGGTTATCAGCTTCATAGTCATGAAAAACATCAAAAAATAACTGTGAGGACGACTGCAAATGCCTGTCTTTAATCTGCTGACCAGGATACCCCTTAAACACCAAGCCTGATATGGCGGCAATATCTCTAAATCGCCTTCTGGCCATCTCTACACTATTCATACTTCCCTGAATATCCTGATAGAGGTTATCAGAGGAAAGGATATCTATTTCCAGGGCTTCATAAATAGGAATTTCTTTATCAGAAAGTAGTTCAAAGCCATAATCATTCATGGCAATACTCAGCGTGATGGGTGTAATCTCACTAATTCTTTTGGCCAACAGCGCTCCCATACCTTCATGAACAAAACGACCTTCGAAAGGATACATCAGTACGTGATAGCCCTCTCTGGTTTTAAAATATTCAATCAAAAACTCATCTTTTGAAGGCAAATGAGATCTTTTCCGTTGTAAATCCATCAAGGGCTGAAGAAAGTTGAGTTCTACATCTTCTTTCTTACCCGGCAAGGTGACCTCATGCAACTTTTTGCGCAGCATCACGGACATTTGACTGGAAAGCGGCATTCTGCCGCCCATCCAGGAAGGAACAGCCTTTGCTTTTTTCTTGGTGTTACGCACCTGAACAGCCATTTCTTTAATACGTACAAACTCCAAATTTCTTCCGGCAAACCAGAAAACATCACCCGGAGATAAGCGCGCAATGAACCACTCTTCAATAGTACCGATATACTTACCGGTAACATACTTCACTTTTAAGGAAGAGTCACTCACAATAGTGCCGATGGACAAGCGATGTCGCATAGCTATTCTTCTGTTATTCACCTTGTAAAGACCATCCTCAACCTCAACTTTCCTGTATTCATCATAGGCGGTAAGAGCGTTTCCTCCGGTAGTGATGAAGCTAAGCAACCACACCCATTCTTCACGATTGATGCTATTGAAACTGAAAGTGCCTTTTACCTCTTCAAAGATTTCCTTTTCGTTAAAGCCATCAGATACGGCTAGTGTCACCAGATACTGGATGAGTACGTCAAAAGAACGGATATAAGGAATACGATCCTCCACAAGGCCCACCTTAATCGCTTCCCGCAACGCAGCTGCCTCCACCAACTCCAGGGAGTGAGTAGGTACAAAGAATATTTTACTCAGCGCCCCTGGCTGATGACCACTTCTACCTGCTCGCTGCATAAACCGGGCTACGCCCTTGGGGCTCCCTATCTGAATAATCGTTTCTACAGGTCGAAAATCTACCCCCAGATCCAAGCTTGAGGTGCATACCACGGCTTTGAGCTGCTCTTGATGCAGTGCATTTTCGACCCAATCTCTCAGCTCTCTACTGATTGAACCATGATGCATCGCCATTATTCCGGCCAACTCAGGTGCTCTTTCTAAAAGCTTTTGATACCAAATCTCTGCGAAAGACCGTGTGTTGGTAAAAATCAAAGTACTATTACTGTTCTTTATGATAGGTATAACCTTATCGATAAGATTCACTCCCAAATGGCCAGCCCAGGGTAATTTCTCCAAAGTGTCTGGTAGCACAGATTCTACCTCAATCGCCTTTTTTATATCTGAGCGAATAATTTTGCTTTTACCTTGCTCTAAAGTAGATCCCAGCAACGCCTGAACAGCCTCATCCATATTACCTATGGTTGCTGATATTCCCCACACCTTCAGATCCGGACAAATATTTTTTAATCGGGACAAGCCCAACTCCATTTGCACTCCACGTTTAGAGCCCAGCAGCTCATGCCATTCGTCACACACCACGGCTCTGAGGTTTTTAAAGAACTTAGGGTATTGCTTTTGAGCTAACATAAGCTGCAAACTCTCAGGCGTGGTGATCAGAAACTCAGGTGGATTTTTCTTCATCTTTTGCCGGTCAGCTGGTGATGTATCTCCTGTTCTGAGCGCCACCTGCCAATCAAGACCAAGCCCGTTTACCGCTCGCTGGGCTGAATTACTGATCTCTTTGGCCAGTGCCTTTATAGGCGTAATCCAAATGGCGCGAAGGCCGTTTTTCCCAATAGATGAAGTAGCACCTCCGTTTTCCCTAATGTATTCCAAAAGAATAGGCATCACCAAAGAATAAGTTTTACCACTACCCGTAGGCGCGTTTACCAGCCCATTATAACCATCCAAATAAGCCTGCCAGCTCTCCAATTGAAATTGAAAAGGCTTCCAGTTTTGGTCATTAAACCAGCTCTCACCTATTTGAATAAGTTCCTGCCCCATACGTTAGAATGCTGGTTGCTGGGGCTTATTATCAAGAATTTGCTCAATATGCTCCATTACATCTGGGGTGAGCTTCTCTTTTACATCAATAGCTTTCAGGTTTTCTTCCAGCTGGCTCGTTTTTGAAGCACCCAGAATAACAGTACTCACATTATCGTTTTTTAAACACCACGCCAAAGCTAATAAGGGCATTGTGGTGCCTAATTCTTTAGCAAAAGCGGTTAATTTTCTTACTTTCTCAAGTTTTTCTTCGGCAAGAGTTATATCCTTTAACCATCCTAAACTTTCAAACTTAAAGCGAGTATCTTCCGGAGATTCATTATTGTACTTCCCTGTAAGCAACCCTGAAGCCAATGGTGACCACACGGTAGTACCCAAACCTACAGTTTTATATATCTGCGAGTACTCCACCTCCACTTTATCTCGCACCATCATGTTATATTGAGGCTGCTCCATGGTAGGGCCTATGAGATTGTACTGTCTGGCCACCATGTGCGCTTCCATGATCTCTTGCGCGCTCCATTCAGAAGTACCCCAATAGAGCACTTTACCCTGCTGAATCAGATTATGCATCGCCCAGACCGTTTCCTCTATAGGAGTTTCCTTATCAGGCCGGTGACAAAAATATAAGTCCAGATAATCTACCTTTAATCTTTTCAGCGCCTGATGGCAAGCTTCTGTAACATGCTTTCTACTCAGACCTCTTTGGGTTGGCTTTAAGTTTCCCGCACCTTCATCAGCACCAAAAAAAACTTTACTCGAAACAATGTAACTATCTCTTCTCCACCCCATTTTACTAAGTACCTCACCCATTACCTCTTCTGACTTGCCGCCAGCATAAGCTTCTGCATTATCAAAAAAGTTGATACCACCATCATAAGCCATCTTCATGAGATCTTCTGCAGTATTGTCTCCTATCTGTTTACCAAAGGTAAGCCATGAACCAAATGACAATCTACTTATTTGTAAACCTGATTTTCCGAGTCTCTTATATTCCATTTTTGATTTTTTTATATTATAACTTAACCATATACTTCTAGCAACTGATGCAGCTCCTCTAAAGTATTGGCTTCTTCTTTCTTTTTATCATGTCGCCATCTTTTTATTCGGGGAAACCTAAGAGCCACACCTGATTTATGGCGGGTAGATTTATTGATGCCTTCAAAGGCAATTTCAAAGACCAGCTCTGGTTTTACACTTCTTACCGGCCCGAACCTATCGATGGTGTTTTTTTTCACAAACCGATCTACCTGCCCAATTTCTTTATCGGTGAGGCCAGAGTAGGCTTTGGTAAATGGAACCAGCAGCTCTCCATCCCAGACAGCGAAAGTATAATCCGTATATAAATTAGCTCTGCGGCCGCTGCCTCGCATAGCGTAGATCATAACGGCATCAATAGTTAAAGGATCGACCTTCCATTTCCACCAATCGCCTTTTTTTCTACCATCACGGTAAATTGAATCCTTGCGCTTGAGCATAATGCCTTCACTGATGTATTCCCGACTCTTGTCGCGCTCCTCTGCCAGCTGCTCCCAACTTTCAAATGCTACCAGCTCAGAAATAGGCATAACAGGATCATTCACCTGGCTCACAATTTCTTCCAGCAGCTTCCTCCTTTCTTGCATGGGCTTTTGACGAATGTCTTCTCCTTGCCATTCTAAAACATCATATACCCTAAAAACCACAGGAGACTTTTGCAATACACTCTTAGTCAGATTTTTACGACCAATTCTTGTTTGCAGTAAATTGAATGAAAGCGGCTGTCCATCTTTAAAAGGCAGAATTTCCCCATCTAACACAGTGCCGTTGGGTAGTTTATCTGTTAGCACCTCATATTCAGGATACTTATCTGTTACCAGCTCCTCTCCTCTGGACCATACATAGAGTTCATTATTCCGAACTATGATCTGCCCGCGGATGCCATCCCACTTTCTTTCTGCCATCCATTCATCAGGGCTGCCCAGTGAGTCCACCTCATCTTCTAAAGCATAGGCCAGATAAAAAGGATATGGCTTTGAATTATCTTCATTAGGGTCCTCAGACAGCACCAGATCATGAAAAGTAGTAGTTTCAGGAGTCCAATTACCCATAAGGCGATGTGCCAGACTGCTTTCATCTACACCTGTATATTTCGACAAAGCCCTTGTCATCAGCTTTTGGGAAACACCCATTCTAAAACCACCAGTGATCAGCTTATTGAACACAAAGCGCTCAATGGCATCCAGCGAAAGCCAGGCATCCTTTAATTTAGCCTTTTTCTCCTCTTCCTCCAGACCTCCCAGTGACTGTATGAACTCTATCCAGTAAGTAAGCGTGAAGTCAGTTCTGGTAGCCGGGTTAGGTAATATGAGGGCGATGGTCTCAGCCAAATCTCCTGCCACGTGGTAACTCTCTTCAAAAAGCCAAAAAGGCAGGCCGCTGAACTCTGCGGCCCACTGCTTGATGTAATTTCGATTAACCGTTCGCTTAGGCCTACGATGAGAAAGGAGCGCTATGGTCCAAAGCTTATCTTTGTCAGGAGCCTTTTCGAAATATTCGGTAAGGGCATCTACCTTTACCAGTGTTTTTGTGGTCTGATCCAGGCGGGTGAATAGCTCAGTAAAATGCTTCATCAGCTTTCCTCCTCGTCTTCTTTCACAGTTGATTCTCCTATTTCGCTGAGCTCACCTTCATATTGAGTTTCTACACGACCAGATTCTATGCCTTGCTCATTGAGCCACTGACTGAAAATACTGGTGTAACCATGGGTAACAAAAACTCTTTCAGCTTCCGTGGCTTTTATGGCGGTATTGAGTTCATCCCAATCAGCATGGTCCGAGAGCACAAAGCCGCGGTCTACTGCACGCCTTCTGCGGGCTCCACGAAGGCTCATCCACCCAGAGGCTACACCTACACTGCAAGGCATAAACTTTTTCATCCATGGTGAGCCTACCGCTGAGGGCGTGGCCACTACTATATTTCCTTTGAATTTTTCTTTCGGAATTTCTGATGTTACTCTTACTGTCGGTTTTAGGTTAATACCCTGATCACGAATCACTTCATTAACATTTTCGACTGCCCCGTGGGTATAAATAGTACCGATGGAATCATCCAGGTTTTGAATAATGCGCTGCGCCTTGCCTAAAGCATAGCCTGTGAGCACCGTAACTTTGCCATTTTCCTGATTAGTACGCCACCAATTGTTGATCTCCTTAAACTCCTCCTCTTGCGACTTCCACTTATAAATAGGCAAACCAAAAGTGGACTCCGTAATAAAGGTATTACACTTCACTGGCTCAAAGGGCTCCGTGAAGCCATCTTCCACCACCTTATAATCTCCAGAAGCTACCCAAACCTCTCCTTTATACTCTACTCGGATCTGAGCAGAACCAATAATATGACCGGCCGGATGAAACGAAAACTTTACGCCATTGATGGTTCTTATCTCACCAAACTTTACAGTTTCCACATTAATATCCTGCCCCAGCCTATATTTGATCACCGGCATGGCAGCCTCAGTACACAAATAATATTTGTGCCCCCAGCGGCTATGATCAGAGTGCCCATGGGTAATCAGCGCTCGATCTACCGGCTTCCAGGGATCTATGTAGATATCTGCCTGCGGACAATATATTCCTATTTCTGTGAATTCTAATAACATCAGAAATAGAACAGATGAGTGGTTGGAATGTTGGGGAAGTGTTTTGAAGAGGCATGGCAAATGCCTGTGGAAGTTGCGATCAAGGTTAATATTTTCTTAAAAACCACCATTCAAATGGCTGATCTTTTGAATTAATAATTTCATAACACCTCGTGTATTCCAGATCGGATGATACGTTTTCTGTAGATTCGAAATAACCAATATAAGTAATAGAAATATATACAGCATCAACCACTATTTCATCAGTGGCAACCTTCGTCACATAAACATTTCTAAATTTAAATTCTAAAGTATCAGTATACAATATTCCTCTATTATCCCAAGGCTTATTGATTACTCCAACATTTCGCAAATAATTAATGTCAGCGTTACCATTGAGCCTAACTGAATCCAAAACAGAATAATTAATTAAAAAGTATCTAACTCCCAATCATAGATATGAGATCTAAGGCCTCCACTGTTTCGCCCTTATAGTTCATTAGCTCAAATTTTCTATAAATGCCTTTTGATCTTTAAGGACATTGTCATCCCAAATAATGTTTTTCTGTATCCTTCCACAAATTGGATATCATCAGGCCAAGTGCATTGAGAAACTGTATATAAAGTAATGACCGATCGTCAAACACTACTTCTACAAAACTAAAATCATTTCATCTCAAACATATTTCTACTATACAATTAGTAGATCTACTAAATTTTTAGTAGATTAGATTTATGAAACAAGAATACAACCAGTTCGAGCTGACAAAAGCTGAGGAAAAGGCCATGAAAATATTATGGTCTATAAAAAAGGGAGTGATAAGGGATATTGTAAACGAATATGAGCCTCCACAGCCTGCCTACACCACCGTGGCCACCATCATTAAAATATTAGAAAAGAAAGGATTCATCGGTAAAACAGCCATTGCTAACACCTATGAATATTATCCCCTGGTGAAAAAATCAGCTTATACCAGCCATATGATGAAATCAATGGTGAAGAATTATTTTTCTAACTCGTACAAGAGAATGGTTTCTGAGCTAAGTAGTGATGATGAGTTATCTACCAGTGATATGGAAGAGCTTATAGCTCATTTTCAAAAAATGATAGACGAAAAGAACAAGAAATAATGGAAAACTACCTAATCACCTCCAGCCTATCATTACTGCTTTTATACCCGATTTACAAGCTATTTATCAGCTACGAATCCAATCATCACATCAACCGTTTTGCAGGCATGGCATGCGTACTATTTTCTATTACGCTAATCCACTTCCCTATACAGCAATATTTCCTCGATCAGCAAGAGCCTGTGGTCACCTACTTCTCTCTAAGCGAAGGTAATGCCATTCAACAGACCTTTCAGAAGGTGGCTTCGGTCAACTCAGAGGATTCCATAAATATTCTACTCATCTGTTATTTAATAGGTATGGCCTTCTTTCTCTTCAGATTTTTATCAGGCATATCCAAAATCATTTATTTATATCTCAAAGCACAAAAAACTCGCCTAGGGCACTTCAAAACAGCTATAATATACGATAACCTTTCACCTTTCACATTTGGCCGCGTGCTCTTTATTGGGCAGAGAACCATGACAGAAAAGAATCTGGAAATGATCCTTACTCATGAAAAATTTCACAAGGATCAATGGCATACTGTGGATACTTTATTGCTTGAAATAATCACTATCATTTTTTGGTTTAACCCCATTATCTGGTTGTTTCAACGCGATATAAAAGCAGAGCATGAATATGCTGCTGACATGATGGTTCTCAATAGCGGTGTAGAGCCTCTGGAGTATCAAAAACTCCTATTTAAGACCAGAACAGGTATTTCTCTACCAATAGGCAATGGCATAAGCAATAAAACAAGTTTAAATATAAGATTCAAAAAAATGGAAAAACACGATTCAAAATCCAAACTCAGTTATCTTAAAGCAGCCCTATTTCTGCCACTGATGGCATTCTTCTTATTGATTAGCGCATTTAATCCTATTAGTCAGGACACGACTGCTGTATATACTCAGGGCGAAAAAGCGATGTACAAGCAACTAGGTAATGAGATTCGATACCCCGCCATGAGTAGACAGGCCACAAATGCAGGCCAGGTTTATGTATCATTTACAGTAAACAAAGAAGGAAACATAGAAGATGTGGTGGCAGAAAAACTCGATGGCACCTTATTGCAAGAAATAGTAGTGGTTGGCTACAGTGACCAAAATAATGACTCCAATGAGCCTGGAAGCAAAGAGCTAAAAGACGAGGCTGTGCGCACAATACACACATTAGGAAAGTTTACCCCTGCCATGCATAATGGCAAGCCCGTGAGTTCAGTTCTCATTTTACCCATAAAATTTGAACTACGCAAAAAGTAAAATATAAGTCTATTTAACTGTTGCTCAATTATCCATCCGATGGCTTAGAGCCATCGGATGGATAAACTTCAGTGAAATATCACCTTGTGTCAAAACTCCTTTCCTATGATACGTTTCTTTCTATCCTCTGATTGCGAAAAGTCATATACCTTTTGAAGAACTTCCTCATCATGTCTTTTTCTCAGTTCTTGAATATTACCCCAACAAGTTGTTTTCGCTTTGTTTACCTGAAGTCTTTGCGAAATTTTCTCACTAGACCAATTTGATCTGCCTGCGGGCAATATATTCCTATTTCTGTGAATTCTAACAACATCAGAAATAGGACTGATGAGTGGTGGGAATGTTGGGGATGTGCTTTAAAGGGGCATTGCAAATGTGTGTGAAGGTGGCGATGAAGTTCCACGCTTACCTTATTCGCTTGTACAACACCGGCACAAAATCAATTAAATAGCCAATAATAACAAAACCCAACGGATGCAAAACGAAATAAGCAACAGTCATGAATAAGTATATGAATTTATTCTCTATCTGTTTCTTTTTTTTGTCTTGGCTCTTTTCCCAAAAAAGAAACAGTGCTAGCAGAAGGATTAATAAAGCAGAAAATAGAATAATTACACCACTTCCTACCTCCTTATTAGATTCAAATTTCACAAATTGAGAAATAAGCTCTTCTGCTAATATGCCTGGCATCACTGAAATGATTGGAACCACAACTGTAACCGTTAAAATCAAGCTTCCAATTGTAAAAATGGCTCCAATTTTGGTTCCTCTATATTTATGTGCCAAATCCATTCTGCACAAGCAATAGATTAAAGTGTTTCTTATGCTGAAAAAACATAGTTATCATAATAACAAAACTATTACCCCTCACCAAAATACACCGGCACCAACCTTTTCAGCTTCTCAATAGTTTCATTTACCGATAAATCACTTCTTCCTCCTGCAGCATTGGCATGCCCACCTCCTTCAAAATGTTCTGCGGCCAATGTATTGACATGGTTATCTCCTTTTGACCTAAAAGAGATTTTCATCATACCGTCACGCTCGGTAAATACAATACCTGCCTTCATACCTTTAATCGATAATATCTGATTCGCCAAAGTATCAGTATCACCTTTTTGGTAGCTAAACTTTTCCAATTCTTCTTTACTCAAACCGATAATTCCCACCTTAAAATCATCCAAAACCTCTAATTTTTCACTTAAAGCAAATCCTTGCAACCTCAGGCGAGAGAGTGTATTATTATCATTTAATTGCTCATGAACCAAATGATGCTGAACTCCACCCTTTAAAAGAAATGCTAAAATTTCATGAGTTCTGGGCTGTACAGAAGAAAAGCGAAACGCTCCTGTATCAGTTAAAATCCCTAAATAAAGAGGCGTACCTATTTGTTCATTTAATTGAGCTTCATTGCCAGATTCTATGATTAGCTCCGCTATTAGCTCACTAGTAGAAGATGCTGAAACCTCCGAGAGCATGATATCAGTAAAATCAGCTGGATCAAGGTGATGATCGATCATAATTTTCTTGACAGTTGAGTCTATTAATAAAGCCTGCATTTCATCACCCACCCTATCTGGCGAATTATAATCAAGACAAAAAATAAGATCAGCATTTTCAAATAACTCCGTTATCTTTTCTGCTTCATTACTCATGGTCAATATAGACTCAACCCCCAACCAATGGAGAAATTCTGGTGCCGGATCTGGATGACAAACTGTTACTTGCTTGCCTAATGCTTTTATAAAAGCAGCAAGACCGAGAGAGGACCCGATGGAATCGCCATCAGGAGATTTATGAGCGGTAATGATAATATTGTCAGCCTTTATGATTTCGGCCTGAATGGTTTTATAAATATTCATTGAGTGATGTTATTTCTAATCTTATGTTAATCAACTTTAGCAAAAAAGCCCAAAATCTTCTAAAGTAGGAACTTACTAAAAAAGTATTTCTCTCGCGTCTTTATTAAAGAAAAAATATACTTGCAATAATAATATATAATTACAACCTTTGTGAAATTAAGTGGGTCTTTAGCTTAAACAAATTAAATTTATTCCCCATCTCAACATAGTCTTAACACCTAAACCTTGATATTAAAATGAAATATATCCTACTGTCGTTTTTACTAACAGTGATAGTAATACAATCTACTGCTCAGGAAAATGAGTTTAAAAGAAAAAATGCTGTGATAATAGAATTAGCTGGACCAATGATAATGGGTTATGGAATAGCCTATGAAAGAACAGTTGTATTAACTAAAACAGTTAGGATGGGATTTCGTGGAGGAATTGGCAAGGTTAATAACTTCACAAAAACTTCTAGTCATTTAGGCTTCAACTATATATTTGGAAAGCACCGAGGATTTGAATTAGGAGCTAACTACCTTTTTGATTATGATGCGTCTACTTTCATGGGACATGATGATGATGATGACATGTATCAAAACGGAATGCAATTTCTAATGGGCTACCGATACCAAAGCTATAAAAACGGTATTATATTTAGGATTTACTGGGTTCCTCCTGTGGCCTGCTGCGGCAGCTATTTACCGTATTACGGAGGGTTATCATTAGGTTACTCGCTTTAATTTCACCAAAGAATTACAAATAACTCCTCTTGTAAACAGATAAGTCGCCTAACATAAAAAGCAGGATTAATTACGCTTATTCTATGCGAATATTAAGTTTAAAAAATAGATTTGTATAATTAATAATACTTAATTCGATGAACGAAAATAGTGTTAGATCGTTCTATTAATTATCTAATAACAAACTTGCAAAACACAGAACTATGAAAAAATTAGCATTTGCATGCTTAGGCGTTATATTAATTGCAGCAAGCTGCGGTCAGCAAAAAAAAGAGGATACAGAAAGTACAACTACGACCACTGAAGCAACTACTTCTACAGGAAAATATAGTGTAGTTACATCTTCTGCCGAAGTTAATTTCACAGCTTATAAAACCACCGAAAAAAAACCAGTTGGAGGTACTTTTAAGAAAATTGAATTATCTAATTCTAAAGAAGGTGATTCTCCATTAGAAGCTTTAGATGGAACAAAATTCAACATTACTGTTAGCAGTTTATTCACTAACGATGCCACAGGCACCAGAGACCCTAAAATCATAGAGTTCTTTTTTGGTAAAATGGTAGATACAGATATCATTTCTGGTCAATTCAAATTAGGTGAAGACAAAGAAACGTGCTCTGCAGACATCACTTTAAACGGAAAAACAGTAAACGTACCATTTACTTACGAAGTAACTTCTGAAACTTACTACACTTTTAAGGCAGTAATTAACTTAGAAGATTGGGATGCTCTAGAGGCAGTATCTTCCATCAACAAAGCTTGTGAAGCTTTACACACCGGACCTGATGGCGTAAGCAAAACTTGGAGTGAAGTAGCTTTAGAAGCTGAAGTTTCATTCGAAAAGAAATAATTAAAAAAGGTGAAGCTAAATAGCTTCACCTTTTTTAATCAAAACCTAAAATAAAACGCCTATTGCTTCACAAACTGCACGTTAACAGACAATTTCACTTTATCTGACACCACAATACTACCAGCATCTGTTACAGCACTCCATGTCAGCCCAAATTCTTTTCTATTAATTTCAGCCTCTGCCTCAAAACCAGCTTTGGTTTGTCCATAAGGATCAACAGCTATACCATTAAAGTCAACATCAAAAGTCACTTCTTTTGTGACATCCTTTACTGTTAAATCTCCCGTTAATTTACTACCGTTAAATGAAGTAGATTTAAATTTAATCTCTCCATACTCATCAGCATTAAAAAAATCTGCTGATTTGAGATGAATATCTCTATCTGAATTCTTAGTATTAATAGAATTTACATCAATACTAAACTCTATTTCTGCATTACTAAAGTCATCACCCGCAGCCTCTACAGCACCATCATATCTTTCAAAATGACCCGTTACCGTAGAAATCATCATATGCTTTACTTTAAAAATTAACTCTGAGTGAGTTGGGTCTACTAACCACTTTGTTTTTACTAAAGTTTCCATCGCTATTACCGTTATTATTAATTCAATGTTTAAACATTAATTATAACGAAGCCACACTTTTTAAGTTTCAATGTTTAAACATTATTTTAAAAATATTCTAACTTTTAGCCATAATTGCAGTTATTAAGTAAAATAAAATTTATGAAAAGCTCTACCCCAACCTCTACCGCACAAAAAGTATTTAGAATTATATTAGGCCTATTTATGGTACTAGCCGCTGTTGGTCATTTAACTATTCAACGCGAAGAATTTCAGGCACAGGTTCCCAACTGGATTCCTATCAGTAAAGATATGGTGGTGATACTTTCTGGCGTAGTAGAATTTATACTAGGAACAAGCATGATCTTTTGGCGCTCTAAAAGAGTATATGTAGGCATAGCCTTAGCAATTTTTTATATTTTAATCTTTCCTGGGAATATAGCGCAATACATTCACCATAGAGATGCTTTTGGACTAGATACTGATCAAAAAAGACTGATCCGACTTTTTTTTCAACCCGTACTAATCGTTTGGGCACTATGGTCAACCGGTGCACTAAAAGTCCTGATCAAAGGAAAATCGGCTTAACACCGCACTTACTCACTTATCAAGGGTGCTGTGCACCCTTAAATTCTCAGCATTCATTTGCTGCAGGTAGATTTAGTGAAGCCAAAAGTAAATAGACGAACCTTTCAATATAAAGCAAATCACCAGTATTTTAATACTTTTGCATAAAAGCAAGACTTATGCGCGGACGCCCCAGTAGCTATAATGATCAGGATGTATTAATAAAAGCTCAAAACCTATTTTGGACTAAGGGTTATACAGCTACTTCACTGAGCGAACTTTTTAAAGTTATGGGCATGGGAAATGGAAGCTTTTATAATGCCTACAAAGGCGGAAAGAAAGAACTCTTCAAAAAAGCCATAGAACAAAGAAGAGAGGCTTTTAACACCTTCAAAATTCAGTTAGAAAAATCTGAAACACCTCTAGAGCTGATAAAAGATTTCTATAAGAGCATTGCTCATGAGTCTAACGACAGTCATTTAAAAGGCTGCCTAATTGTTAACACAGTTGTGGAAATGACATTTCTTGATGAAGATTTAGAGAAAGATGCCACAAGGATACTACAAGAAGTAGAAGAAATGTATACCGCAGCCATTGCACGGGCGCAGGCAACAGGACAAATGAACAACACAACTCCCGCCCATATTCTAGGAAAGTATTTAATCACTTTTTGGAGTGGCCTCAATGTTTTAAGGAGAATTTATCCTGATCAGCAAACACTTACAGAACAAATTGAAATGCAACTTAGTATACTGAATTAATTTTTTTACCTATTTTTGTAATGATCATTACAAAAATAGGTAAAAAACTATGAATTTAAATTTATCATCAAAAACAGCCTTTATCAGTGGGTCAAGTCAGGGTATAGGACTAAGTATTGCCAAAAGCTTGTTATCAGAAGGAGCTCAGGTCATCATTAATGGCCGTAATTCCACAAAACTCAATATCACTCTAGAAAAACTACGCTCTGAATACCCTAGTGCCAAGATATCAGGAATTGCCGCTGACTTCAGCAATCGTGCAGAAGTCAAGCAACTGTTAGCTCAACTTCCCAGCATTGATATCCTGATCAATAATGTAGGCATTTTTGAACTCAAAGAATTTGATCAAATCACTGATGATGATTGGCTCAAAATGTTTGAAGTAAATGTTATGAGCAGCATCAGATTATCGCGTGAGCTACTACCTAAAATGCTTAAAAAGAATTGGGGCAGAATAATTTTCATCAGCAGTGAATCTGGTGTAAACATTCCATCAAACATGATTCACTATGGTACTACAAAAACAGCTATGCTATCAATAAGCCGAGGCCTAGCTGAACTCACCAAAAATAGTGAAGTAACAGTAAACACCATTCTTGGCGGTCCTACTTATTCCGATGGTGTATCACAAACTATAGAGCAGATGGCTTCAGCAAGTAATCAGTCAATAGATGTTATTAAAGAAAGTATAATATCGCATTCAAGTCCAAGCTCTTTACTGCAACGATTTATTACACCCGAAGAGATAGCCAATATGGTAACATACATCTCCTCTCCTTTATCCAGTGCTACCAATGGTGCTGCATTACGAGTAGATGGTGGCAAGTTGAACACTATTTTATAATAACATCACGGATCGAGCATAAGCAAAGGCCTGACTTATGCTCTTGTATCCTTAATAGCCTATTCTTTCATTAAGCTCAATACTACTTTTTACGAATTCACCGCTGCCTCTGGCAATCTCTTTCCCCTTTTCATTATATAAAATAGCTTCCGCTACAAATGAAGTTCGTGCATTACTCACTACCTTGCCTACAGCTTTTATTACCATATACCACAGGTCTAATAAAGTAAAGATTAAAATTTTTAGTCAGCACCATAGTATCAGTAACTAATGAATTAACAGCAAAAAAAGCTGCATCATCTAACATTTTGAAATACACTGACCCGTGTACAGCATTGGCTGCATGAAAATACTTCGTTTCCAAAGTAATGGTAATTTCAGCCTCTCCTTTAGAAATTTTTATATCAGGATTATAAAATTTATTGATAGGAGCCTCATGAAGATAGACGTGTTCAAGCTTTCGGTAATGATCTTCCATGCTTCTAAGAACGTATAAAAACCATGAAATGATATGTAATGAATTATATAGATCCGTTTCAGAAAAAAGAAGGCTAATACCTTTACTAAACCATGTTTATCTACTAAATTTGAGCGAGCAAATAAGGACCTCTTAAAATTAAATATTATGTTTGAATCACAGTTTATTGGTGATGGAGCCAGCACATTTATCACTATCGTGGCTTGTTTAGTAGGTTTTGGAGCAGCAATTGGCGCTCTTGACTTCATTAAGACTAACAAAAAGCAAGACACAGAAACTAAGCACCACTAAAATCGAAATTCAATCGATTCTTAAGATATCAGAAGCCTTTTCATACGAAAGGGCTTTTTTTATACCCTATTGGTATCAACATAAAAAAAGCCACCTGAATAGGCAGCTTTTATATTTTTAAAGTTGAATAGAAATTATCCAATCTCAACTAATTCAATTTCGAAAACTAAATCTTTTCCAGCAAGTGGGTGATTAGCATCAATCTCAATAGTCTCTTCACTCACTTTACTTACTAATACAGGCACAGACTGACCGTTAGGCTGCTGCATAGCTAATTGCTGTCCTACTTCAGGCTTTAAATCAGGAGGAAGCTGAGTCTTAGGTACTTCAACCACCATCTCATCATTACGCTGACCATATGCCTCATCGGCAGGGATATCAGCTACTTTAGAATCACCTATTTTCATTCCGGTTACAGCCTTATCAAAACCTGCAATCATCATTCCTGCTCCTACTTCAAACTCTAAAGGATCTCTATCTTTTGATGAGTCAAAGATAGTTCCATCCTTAAGTTTACCAGTATAATGTACTTTTACTCTGTCGCCTTTTTTTGCTTCAGACATGAATTTGGTATTTTATTTTTTTGATTCAATCCTTGATTTTCAAGGAAGCACAAATTTACATAATCGTATCACGAATTAAAAATAACCCTGTTACCATCGTGTACCTTCAATGTTTATTCTTTCTTATATTGTAAAAAACTGTGATCTTCGCGAAAAAACGCACCATGACGCTCCTTTATACTCTCGATATTATAGGTACTTTTGTGTTTGCCATCAGCGGCATTAGGCTGGCTGCAAAAAAAGAACTGGACATTTTCGGGGCCAGCGTCATTGGCTTTGTTACAGCTGTGGGTGGAGGCACTACAAGAGATGTGCTGCTAGGAAATTATCCTGTAGCTTGGATTCAAGACACTAATTATCCATTGATTATTTTAATGGCACTCCCGTTTACTATACTATTCAGAAAGTATATCGTTAATATGAAGCGCACTTTCTTCGTCTTTGACACCCTAGGCATTGCCCTTTTTACCATCAGTGGTATGCAAAAAGCCTTGATGCTGAACCTGAACCCATTTTTGGCTATTGTAATGGGCATGGTATCGGCAGTAGTAGGCGGTGTAATAAGAGATATTTTGTGCAATGAAATACCTCTCATTTTTAGAAAAGAGATATATGCCACTGCATGCCTATTAGGCGCGGCCATCTTTTTGATTTTAGACTTTTACTCTGGTTTAGATATTCGTATTGCTTATGCCATTACTATTCTTGCTATTATTACCATAAGAATAGTAGCTATCAAATACAACCTGTCATTACCCAAAATAAAAGACTAATTTATTAATTCAACTCAGATTGAAAGTCTTTAGTCCAAGTCTCCCATTTTGTGTTTTTATAATGATCTCCGCCTATAAACTTTACTATTTTTTCAAATTCAGGAGCTTTTTGATAGCCTGGTAACGGCTGAATCATATTGAAATTTTCATCAAGGAAAACCACCGTAGGAAAGCTCAGCTTATTCTGTAATAAAGCGGCAGCCAACTGATGATACCCCTTTCTTCCGGAAGGCACAAACTGATAGGTATTACCCTTGAAAACAATATCTTCAGATTGCTCTGCATCTAGCTTTACAGGGTAGAAATTTTCATTTAGATATTCTGCAATAGTAGGGTTGTTAAAAGTATTTTTATCCATCACCTTACACCAACCACACCATGTGGTATACACATCTATAAATATCTTTTTCTTTTCCTCTTTTGATTTTTCTACAGCCTCCTCAAAAGACATCCAATGCACAGGACTTTCGTCTTCCTCCTCTACGGTCTCCACTTTTTGCTGACAACTATCACCATCGGTCTCCTTTATAAATGCTGAACCAACAATAAATACAACAAAAATTGACAAGCTAAATAATATCTTTTTCATAATAGTTTACTTCAGTAAAAGTCAAACGCTCTCCAAGTTAAAATAATTTCACCAATTTTGCCATTTATAAGGCTCTAGTGACTTTATCTATATATCTTTTTATATTATCATAATCATCAGGATGAAACCACATCATATCTTCCTCCTTACTAAACCAGGTTAATTGTCTTTTAGCATACCTTCTACTGTTTCTCTTTAGTAACCTTACAGCCTCCTCCCTATCATATTTACCTTCCATAAAGTCAAAAATCTCTTTATAGCCCACGGTTTGTAAAGCATTTATACTTCTAAAGGGAAAAAACTCTTCGGCTTCTTTAAACAACCCCTGTTCGATCATTTGGTCCATACGAAGGTTAATACGGTCATAAAGTTCTTGCCTATTGCGAGTCAGTCCAATTTTTATTGTTTTAAAATTCCTTTTCTTCTTTTTGTTATCTCTAAAAGAGGAAAATTTCATACCAGTACCTTCATAAATTTCTAAAGCCCTCATTACACGCTGAGGGTTTTGAAGGTCTGCTTCTGCAGCATATTCAGGATCGCAGCGCTTTAATTCAGATACTAACGCATCAAGCCCTTCATGGGCTAACCTTACCCGCAGCTTCTCTCTAATGCTTTCATCTACCTCTGGCATTTCGGCCATTCCTTCTGTTACAGCTTTTACGTATAAGCCCGATCCGCCCGTTAACACCACATAGTCGTGCTGCAAAAACAATTCATCTAGTTTTAAAATAGCATCGCGCTCATAATCTCCAGCATTATAACTATCATGAATAGAATGAGAATCTACAAAATAATGCTTAGCCTGCTGTTGCTCCTTTGCTGTAGGCTTAGCTGTTCCTATATTCAGTTCTTTAAATATTTGCCTAGAATCGGCCGATACTATTTCAGTATTATAATCATTAGCCAGCTGAATGCACAAGCTAGTTTTACCTACTGCCGTAGGCCCCACCACTACTATCAGGTATTTCTCTTTTTCCATCGACACAAAAATATAGCTATAAAAACACTTACCCAATGCGCTTATAATATAAGAACACTTTTTATTTGTAGAATTTATTATATTCACAGCCCATGAAAGAGAACACCCCCACCATAAAGCAGTTAGAAGACCAAATATCTGATTTACAGAGGCGGCTATCCGATGAGCAACACAAAAACTCATTTACCAATGCCATACTAGAAGGTGGGGCTCTCATTATATGGGCCATCAACTCAGAAAAAGACCTCACCAGCTTTAACCAAAACTATTTCAACTTCTTCTTGCAAAAAGATGCAGGCGAAAAAGTTGGGTACGAAAAAGGCGGAGTTGTAACTTACGTTAACTTAGAAAAATTTTGGAATACCAAGTATGAGCAATCATTAAAAGGCAGCTCTAGTAATTTCGAAATTTGTATTGATGTTGACAATACTCACGGATGGAAGGAAGTATTTTTAACTCCCATCTACGATTCACGCGGTGATATTACAGGTGTTTCTGGCCTTGCTTATGATATTACCGAAAAGATGGAATCAAAACTCGCTTTAATTAAAAGCGAAGAAAAATTCCGTAACATTTTCGAGTCATTTCAAGATTTATATTTCCGCTGCGATTTCAGAGGTATACTCAGCATGCTAAGCCCTTCGGTAGAAGACATCACCGGATATAGCGAGCAAGAGCTGCTAGGAAAAAATGTTACTAACTACTACCTATACAATATAAAAACCAAGCACCTACTACAGACTTTAAGGCGCGACAGAAGCGTGCGTAACTTTGAAGCCAGCTTGGTTCATAAATCAGGAAAAATAATATACTGCATATGCAATATGCGTATAATTTATGATGACGCTGGCGAACCGCAATGCATTGAGGGAGTGGCCCGAGACATTTCAGAATTAAAGAAAACCACTGAAGAACTACAACGCTCTAAAGAACTAGCTGAAAAATCTCTTAAAATAAAGGAGAAATTTCTGGCTAACATGAGTCATGAAATCCGCACCCCTTTAAACGGGATCATTGGCATGCTACACTTATTGGACGAAACCTCTTTAGACGAAAAGCAGACTCGCCATGTAAAGGCATTAAAAAGTTCTTCGGACATACTTCTAAACATACTCAACGACCTGTTAGATATTTCTAAAATAGAAGCAGGAAAAATGGAGTTAAAACAAACTCCTGTAAATACTAACGAGCTATTAAGCAAGTTAATTTTACTATATCAGCAGCAAGCCAAAGACAAAGGAATAGCTCTCAAGCAAAAGCTTGATAATAGCATACCTTCACATATAGTAACTGATGAAACTAAGTTGCTACAGGTATACAGCAACCTAGTGTCTAATGCCATAAAATTCACCCCTGCTGGGGGCTCAGTAACCGCATCGCTAAAACTGAAAAAGAACAAAAAAAATGGACACCTGATATTAAAAGGAAAGGTAAAAGACACCGGCATAGGCATTAAAAAAGAAGATCAGGAGAGACTATTTTCCATATTTACACAATTAGACAGCAGCCGAAGCAAAATATATAAAGGCACTGGCCTTGGGCTGCATATCTCTAAAAAAATAATAAAACTTTTAAACGGTAAAATCGGTATAAAATCAGAGCAAGGTAAAGGCAGTGCTTTCTGGTTTACATTTGAAACCGAGCCTGTAGAAATAAAAGAAGAGCTAAACATTCCTGAGGAAGAATTAGTTAATCTAAATCATAATCCTAAAATATTGGTAGTAGATGACAATAAAGTAAACCTTGAGCTGGCCTCAGAAATGCTAAAAAATGCTGGAGGAGATGTGACTACTGCAGATGGAGGAATAAAGGCCATAGACTTATGTTTAAACAATGTATACGACATTGTATTAATGGACATACAGATGCCTGATATGGATGGTATAGAAACTACAAAACGAATAAGAGAGACGTGTGAACATATACCTCCCGTTATAGCCATGACAGCCTATTCGCTGCATGGAGATAAAGAGAAGTTTCTTGGAGCTGGCTTCGATGATTTCGTGCCGAAGCCCATACAGCCCAGGGTACTTTTTAAACAGGTGAAAAAATGGACTTCATCAGAAATGGATAATTCTGATGAAAAAGAAGTGAAGGATGATGAAAGAATTTTATTGGATATCAATGTAAAGACTTTAGAAACTTTGCGTAAATATGCAGGTGATGAGGTTTTGAGAGAAACACTTATCGAGTTTGATAATGAATGTCAATCTCAAATAAGTGCTTGTTCTACTCTCCATAAACAAGAAAAATTCAAGGAGATGTCAGATGTTTTACATACCTTGAAAGGAAATGCGAGTACATTGGGAGTAGAAAAACTTGCTGGACAAGCCGAAATCATGGAGGATAAAGCAAAAAACAAAAAATATCCTAATTTTGAGACTGATTTGATTCAGTTAAAAACTCACTACGAGAGTTTCGTTATAGAATTACAAAGTTTAATAAACTAAACGTTAACAATGGGAAAAAAAATTTTACTTGCGGATGATAGCCCGGTAATTCAAACCTTATCGAAGAAGATTTTTCAAGGACAAGGCTATGATATCAAAGGCATAAAATCAGGCACCACCGTACTTAAAGAAATAGAAGGTAATGATTATGATGTAGTAATCCTTGACATTATTTTGCCAGGTGCTGATGGAATGGAACTAGCAAAAAAAATCAGAGGTTTAAGCGACTCTAAAAAGGCTAATATTCCGATCATAGCTATTTCAGGCAATTATAAAAACTACGACAAAACAGATTTTGAAGAAGCAGGAATCAATGAATATCTAATTAAACCATTGGATTATGATGCATTGGTAGATGCTGTAAAAAAATACTCTTAACGTATGGATGTAAAATACTCTAAACACTTCTTAAATAAGCTCGAAGATCTTATTGCAGAAACAGAGTATATTTTAAGATACGAAAAGGGTAACTTTAATTCTGGTTGGTGTGTTCTCAATGACAATAAAGTAATTATTGTCAATAAATACTTTGCGCTTGATGGTAAAATCAACTGTTTATTAGAAATCATTAAAACAGTAGACATAGACAAAGGCCAACTGAGCGAGAAAAATCAAAAGTTGTACGATCAGTTGGCGCAGACAAAACTAGAACTGTGAGAATAACTGTATTAGGCACCGGAACATCACAAGGCGTACCTGTAATAGCGTGCGAATGCGAGGTATGCGAGTCATTGGATTTTCATGACAAGAGAACCCGCTCTTCAATACATATTGAAAAAAACGGTAAAAGCTTTGTGATTGATACTGGACCGGACTTCAGATCGCAGATACTAAGAGAACGTATCAAAAACCTTGATGCTATAATCTTCACCCACGAGCATAAAGATCACACTGCTGGGTTAGATGATGTAAGAGCTTTCAATTTTAAGCAAAAAAAAGATATGCCTGTGTATGGCAGGCCTAGAGTTATAGAGCAGCTTAAAAAGGAATTTAGCTATGCTTTTACAGAAGTAAAATACCCTGGCGTGCCACAAATACACACCAAAGAGCTCGATGGTGCACCTTTTAGCATAGAAGGAATAGATATTACACCTATTGAGGTTATGCACTATAAGTTGCCTGTCTATGGTTTTAGGGTTGATGACTTCACCTACATCACAGATGCTAACCATATTTCAGAAACTGAAAAAGAAAAAATAAAAGGCACCAAAGTACTAATCTTAAATGCCTTACAACACGAAACTCACATATCTCATTTTAATCTTGAGCAGGCCATAGCTTTAGCCCAAGAACTCAACCCCGAAATAACTTATCTAACACATATTGGTCACCGAATGGGCCTGCATAGAGACATAGAAAAAACGCTACCAGAAAATGTCCACCTGGCCTACGATGGACTCACACTGGACGTTTAATTTATGCATAATAATTACTATTTCTTAAAGCACCTTAGTGCTGAGCTTAAGCCTATACTCCAATCTGCTAGCTTAATAGAATGCTTTTCTCAAAATAAAGATGAGTTGATTTTTGGGTTTTCATTAGCCAACAAAGAAGACTTCTATATTAAAGCCCACCTAGACCCTAACTTTTGTTGCCTCACATTCCCTGATGACTTCAGCAGAGCAAAAAAGAATAGCGTGAATTTAATGCAGCCTATCATAAATAAAAAAGTTATTGATACCCGTCAATATCTCAACGAACGGTGTTTTTCTTTGATATTTGAAGATGGCTTCACTCTATTATTTAAAATGCATGGCAATAGGTCCAACCTGATTCTTTTCCAGCAAAACGAAATTATTTCTGTCTTCAAAAAGAATCTCAAAAATGATTTTGATATCGACTTATTGACTATCGACAGGCCTATTGACCAATCATTTAAAGCATTTGAAGAGCATAATGGAGATATTTACAAACTCTACCCCACTTTTGGAAAAGAGATAACTGCTTACCTAAAAGAGGAAATTAAAATTGAGGACCTATCTACCGAAGAGAGATGGACGGCATTACAAAATTTAGTTTCTGAACTTGATAAGTCCAATTTTCACATTACTGAGCAGCAAGACTCTAGTTTACACCTGAGTTTAATCTCATCTGGCAAAGTTCTTAACCAATTTGATAAAGCCATCACAGCCATCAACTTTTTTTTTATCAAATACATTAGCGAATTCACCATTCGTAACACTAAAAATCAAAGCCTTAACCAGCTCAATAAAGTATTAAAACAAACTCAAAGTTATATTACAAAAACCTCTAAAAAACTTAATCAGATAAAATCTGAAAGTAACTACAGTCAACTAGCCGACATTATAATGGCTAATATGCACCGTATAAAGCCTCAAACCAAAACTGTTGAGCTGGAAGACTTTTATAACAACAACGCCCCAATTTCCATCAACTTAAAAAAGGAGTTAAGCCCACAGAAAAACGCAGAAAACTACTATAGAAAAGCTAAAAATCAGGCTATTGAAATAAAAGCCCTCGAAGAGAATTTAGATTCAAAAAAAGAATTGGTAAATGAAATAGAAGATCAAATTCTGGAAATAGAAATGACCGAAGACTTACGAGAGTTACGGTCAGTAGTTAAAAAAATACAGAAAAGTGACACTGTTCAGCAAGATAAAGGCAGTAGACCTTTTAATGCTTTCACCCACCATGGTTATGATATTTGGGTTGGAAAAAATGCCAAAAACAATGATTTGATGCTGCAACAATATTCTTACAAAGAAGATTTATGGCTGCATGCCAAAGACGTAAGTGGCTCTCATGTACTTATAAAACAAAAAGCTGGCAAAAAAATACCTAAAGATGTAATTGAAAAAGCAGCAGAATTGGCAGCGTATTATTCTAAAAGAAAAAATGATACACTATGCCCCGTAATAGTTACACCTAGAAAATATGTAAGAAAACGCAAAGGTGACCCTGCAGGTGCAGTAGCAGTAGATAAGGAAGAAATGGTGGTTTTGGTAAGACCTGGAAAATAAAAGGGACAAGATTTTATTGAGCAATTAACGGAGGCCCCTTGCCCCTTGTTAATTGTCAATAAAATAGTAATGAGGATCAAGTTATCCTTCTAACCTGATCCATAAATGATTGGTATTACTTAACCTACGTTAAGTTTAATTGTGTTTGTTCTGCCTCTTGCATCTAATGGCATACTAGCAGTGGTGATGAATACTTCACCTTCTTTGATGTGACCGTTCTTCTTAAGTATCTCTTCAATGTCAGCAAAAGTTTTATCTGTAGACTCTTCTTTGTCGTAGTAAAAACCTCTAACACCCCAAATTAAATTCATCGTATTTAATAAAGGTCTGTTGTTTGTGAAGATAAAGATGTGAGCTTTAGGTCTTCTGGCCGCTACTTTAAATGCAGTATAACCAGATGCAGTCATACCTACGATAGCCTTAGCATCAGAAATTTGCGCTAAACGGCAAGCAGCTAAAATTAATGAGTTGTTATTGAATAAAGGATCTTCTTTATCATTAGGCTCATGTTTGAAATAAACATCAGCTTGTCTTTCTACACTAGTAATGGTTTTAACCATACTTCTGATTACCTCTACAGGGAATAAACCAGCAGCAGTCTCAGCAGAAAGCATAAGTGCATCAGCACCATCCATTACCGCATTAGCCACATCATTAGTCTCTGCACGTGTAGGACGAGGGTTCTCAATCATACTCTCCATCATTTGAGTAGCAATAATTACAGGCTTAGCCAATTTATTACATTTCTCAACGATCATTTTTTGAGCCATTGGCACTTCTTCCATGAAGATTTCAACACCCAAATCACCTCTAGCTACCATTACTGCATCAGTTTCTGCAATAATTTCATCAATATTATTGATAGCTTCAGGCTTTTCAATTTTAGCAACGATACGGCTATCTTTTCCACCCTCTCTTATTCTTCTTCTTAAATCTCTGATATCATCAGCAGATCTAACAAAAGAAAGTGCTACCCACTCGATATCGTGAGGCAACCCGAACTCTAAGTCAGCTATATCTTTTTCAGTAAGCGAAGGAGCCGATACCTTAGTAAAAGGCATGTTTATTCCTTTTCTTGACTTAATGCTTCCACCAAAAATTACTTCAGTCTCTACTTCTTTATCGTTTTTACCAGTAACTTTTAATTCGATCTTTCCATCATCGATCAAAATCATGTCTCCGATTTCTACATCGTTAACAAGTCCTTGGTAAACAGTGCTAGCCTTTTGGCTATTACCCACCATTTCTTCGCTAGTAATAACGAATTTCTGGCCAGTTTCAATAACAGCACCCTTTTCTACTTCTCCCAAACGAATTTTAGGTCCTTGTAAATCCTGAAGTAAACAAACATGACTGCCTAATTCTTCATTGAGTTCGCGAACGTACTGTATTACTTTTGCATGGTCCTCGTGAGTTCCATGTGAGAAATTCAACCTGAAGATGTCCACTCCCTCTTCCATTAGTTTTCGGAGCATGTCCTTACTATTAGAGGCAGGGCCCACGGTTGCTACAATTTTAGTTTTGTTAAACTGTATTTCCTGATCCATATTAAGTTAAAAGATTGTCTTTAGACTTTAATTTATTTACTTCAATGTTGGCAATATATTCAATCCACGGGACTTCTTTAAGCCCTTTCAGTATTTCTTCACATGCAAACGTTTGCGACTCCTTGTCAGACTTGATCAGGTAGTCGAAATGTTGCATTTCAGGAATAAGAAAGGACGCCTCTCCATCCACGCTTTTATTTTTATATAGCCACACATCATTGTTTTCTGTTTCGAATAAATAATTTCCAAAATAAGAAGAACGGTTGCCGGTAACATTTAGCTTTAGATCCTCTTCTTTTTTAAATCTTATTTTCAAATGTTTATTTATATACCAGGCTAATTTGTAGAACTTCACCGAAGAAATGATCCCTAAAAGATCAAATTCGTATTCATATTCGATGACAAGTTTCGTTTTTTTCACTTATATTTAAGCTTAGTATTTGTTGCTTAGCCCTCCGTTAAAGCATGATTTAGGTGCCTACACCTTAATATATATAGGATTAAATATTTGACACCAAATCCTTTTCCAACCTCAAAGTTGGCGAAATTTTGCAAATACTATAAGTTTTTATGCTAATATTCAGCATTTTTGCCGCGTCAATAACTTTATTTAAATTGTTTGACATTAATACATTTAATGTATTTCTTTGCAGATATTTTAACTATTAAAACATTAAAAACATGTCTGAAATAGCACAAAAAGTGAAATCAATAATCATTGATAAATTAGGAGTTGAAGAATCTGAGGTTACTCCTGAGGCAAGCTTTACAAACGATTTAGGCGCAGACTCATTAGACACAGTTGAATTAATTATGGAATTCGAAAAAGAATTCAACATTTCAATTCCTGATGATCAGGCAGAAAACATTGGAACAGTTGGCCAAGCCATCTCTTACTTAGAAGAAAACGTAAAATAAACTAATACCCCCTTTATCTAATCCGAACCCTCTTTTATGACATTGAGAAGAGTAGTAGTAACAGGTATAGGTGCCCTAACTCCAATCGGGAACACAGCCCCAGAATTCTGGGAAGGTTTAAAAAACGGAGTAAGTGGAGCGGCACGTATCACCAGATTTGATCCCGAGAAATTCAGAACTCAATTTGCTTGTGAAGTAAAAAACTATGATGCCGAAGCATATTTCGACAGGAAGGAAGCTCGTAAGATGGACCCTTTCACCCAATATGCCCTCATTGTAGCTGATGAAGCTATCAAAGATTCAAATTTGGACCTGGAAGCCATTAATTTGGATAGAGCAGGGGTTATTTGGGGTTCTGGAATAGGTGGTCTTCAGACTTTTCAGGAAGAAGTAAAGAGTTACGCGAACAACGATAACACACCGCGTTTTAACCCATTTTTCATTCCGAAAATGATAGCGGACATCAGTGCAGGCTATATTTCTATTAAATATGGCTTTCACGGTCCTAACTTCGTTACTGTTTCTGCATGTGCATCGGCTACTAATGCCTTAATAGATGCCATGAACTATATCAGATTAGGCCACATGGATGTAGCCATTTCTGGTGGTAGTGAAGCAGCAGTAACAGAAGCAGGTATTGGAGGATTTAACGCAATGAAAGCACTTTCTGAGCGCAATGACTCTCCAGAGACCGCTTCAAGACCATTTGATAAAGATCGTAACGGTTTTGTTCTTGGCGAAGGTGCAGGTGCACTTATTCTTGAAGAATACGAGCATGCCAAAGCACGCGGAGCTAAAATATATGCTGAAATTATAGGTGGTGGTATGTCTGCTGACGCCCACCACATTACTGCACCTCACCCAGAAGGTTTGGGTGCTACTAATGTTATGATCAACGCTTTGGCTGATGCGAATATTAAGCCCGAAGATGTTGATTATATCAATGTTCACGGAACTTCTACTCCTTTAGGAGATACTAGTGAAACATTAGCCATTAAAAAGGTTTTTGGTGAACATGCCTATAATTTAAATATCAGCTCCACTAAGTCCATGACTGGTCACTTACTTGGAGCAGCAGGAGCTATCGAAGCAGTAGCGAGTATTATGGCTATTAATCATAGCTTAGTACCTCCTACTATTAATCACTTTACCGATGATGATCAGTTAGATAACAAACTGAACTTCACTTTTAACAAAGCTCAGGAAAGAGAGATTAATATTGCATTAAGCAACACATTTGGGTTTGGAGGTCATAATACTTCCATAATTCTTAAAAAAATCCAATAACTGTGCTTCGTGGTGTAAAACGCCTGCTTAACACATTTAAGACAAAATCAGAAAAAGATAAAAGGCTTATTACCGCAATTACTACCATTGTTGGTAGTAAGCCTTTTAACCTTAACTTATATCAGCTGGCGATAAAACATAGCTCCATGGCTAAGGCCAATAATCTGGGCATTAAAGAGTCTAACGAAAGGCTTGAATACCTGGGTGATGCTATCTTAGGAGCAGCGGTGGCTGATTACCTCTTTAAAACCTTCCCTTATAAAGACGAAGGTTTTCTTACCGAAATAAGGGCACGGATAGTTAATAGAGAATCATTAAACACACTTGGTAAAAAGATTGGTCTTAATCAGGTGGTGGAGTATGATCAAAATAAAAAGACTAAACTATCTCATAAATCACTTTATGGTGACACTTTAGAGGCATTGGTGGGTGCGGTATACCTAGATCATGGCTATAAATTCTGTAGAAATTTTATTATAGAAAAGTTATTGATTCCTAATTATGATCTTAATGAAGTAGTTAGGTCCAACCCTAACTGGAAAAGCAAGATCATAGAGTGGTCACAGAAAGAAAGTAAAGATCTTAGGTTCGAAATTATCAGTGTAAAAACAGATAAGCAACATCGAGAATTTACTGCGCAGGTGTATGTAGATGATGAGCCTATGGCTAAAGGTTACGGCCACAGTAAGAAAAAAGCTGAACAAGATGCAGCGCAAAAAAGCTGTGATATCTTGAACTTACCGTAAAGATTCCGATCTTCGCCTTCATTAGCTCATTTAATAATTGCGAAGAAGGTGAATATACAAAAACTGGCAGGGGCAACTTTAAATCAGACTCCACTCGACTGGACCAATAACCTAAAAAACATTCTTAAGGCTATAGAACAAGCTCAACAACAAGAAGTTGACATTCTTTGCCTTCCTGAACTATGCATTACAGGTTATGGTTGCGAAGATTTATTTTTAAGTGAATGGATCTACAAAAAATCAGTAGATATTTTACTTAAGATAGTTCCTCTATGTACAGACATTACTGTAGCTGTAGGTTTACCTATTAAGCATAACGGAATCAATTATAATGCTGCATGTGTTATAAAAGACGCTCACATTCTCGGCTTCTACGCCAAACAAAACTTGGCCAATGATGGTGTACACTATGAACCTCGCTGGTTTACCCCATGGCCTGTAGGCAAAATCGACACTATTGAAATAGCAGAAAACACCTATGATATTGGCGATCTAATATTTGAGTTTGGATCGGTTAAAATGGGTTTTGAAATTTGTGAAGACGCTTGGCGAGATGACAGACCTGCATGCAGATTAGTACAAAAAGGTGTAAACCTTATTTTAAACCCAAGTGCCAGCCACTTTGCGTTTGACAAAACCATTACCAGGCAAGAGCTAATTATGACTAGCTCTAAAAATTTCCATTGCACATATGTATACGCTAATCTCTTAGGCAACGAAGCCGGGAGAATGATTTATGATGGAGAAATTATGATTTCTCGTTATGGAAAACTAATAGCTCGTAATGAATTACTTTCTTTTGAAAGCGTACAATTATTAGAAGCTAAAGTGGATTTCGACAATGAACACGAAGCTTATAATGAAGTAACTCTTGAGCCTGCAGATAAAAATGTAGAGTTTACTAAAGCCAATACTTTAGCATTGTACGACTATATGCGCAAGAGCAGAAGTCATGGTTTTGTACTTTCATTAAGTGGTGGAGCAGACTCCTCCTCTATAGCCGTGTTAGTAGCTGAAATGGTAAAAATAGGAGTCAATACACTTGGAGTTGATCCGTTTATAAAAAAATCAAATCTGCGTATAAAGCCATTAACTTCAACAAGTACTGAAGATCAGATCAAAGAAATCACCGGTCAAATATTTACATGTGCTTACCAAGGTACAGTAAACAGCTCTGAAGACACTTTCAATTCAGCGAAAGAATTAGCAACAGAAGTAGGTGCTACTTTCCATTCATGGTTGATAGATGACGAGGTTAAATCTTACACTTCAAAAGTAGAAAAGGCCATTTCCAGAGACTTAACTTGGGAGAAAGACGACATTACCCTGCAAAATATACAAGCAAGAGCGCGCTCTCCTATTATTTGGATGTTTGCCAATATTCAAAATGGATTATTGCTCACTACATCTAACCGAAGTGAAGGAGATGTAGGCTATGCTACTATGGATGGGGATACTAGCGGAAGTATAGCTCCTATTGCAGCAGTAGATAAATTTTTCATTATCAATTGGCTAAAATGGGCAGAGCAAAAGCTGGGGTATAGCTCTTTATCTCATGTCAACTCCTTGCAGCCTAGTGCCGAATTACGGCCATTGGCTTCTGTACAAACAGATGAAACTGACTTAATGCCTTATCACATCATTGTAGAAATTGAAAAGTTAGCCATTCAACAGCATATGTCTCCTCAAGAAGTATATGCTATACTAGCAGAAAGGGACTTGGAACCTAAAACGCTTTTAAAACTTCACATTGCTAAGTTTTACAGATTATGGTCAAGAAACCAATGGAAAAGAGAAAGAATAGCTCCTGCCTTCCATTTAGATGACTTTAATGTGGATCCTAGAACTTGGTGCCGCTTTCCTATTTTGAGCAGCAGCTTCCATGAGGAACTCTTAGCGTTAGAAAATTTATAACAAAAGCTTTAATTCACCTGCTACATGCATTTTTTTGATTTTATAATTTGGGATTTTGACCCTACGGCATTTACTCTTCCATTTTTAAATAACCCTGTTAGATACTACGGTATACTCTTTATGCTGGGTTTTGTAATCAGCCAAAGGTTATTATTCTATATATTTAAAAAGGAAGATAAGCCTCAAAAAGATGTAGAAACACTCACAATATATATGCTAATAGCTACTGTAGTGGGTGCCCGCTTAGGCCACATATTATTTTATGAGCCCGAACGCTACTTTAATAATCCTATCGAAATATTATACCTTACAGAAGGAGGGCTGGCCAGCCATGGAGCAGCCATAGGCATATTTTTAGGGTTATGGTTATACACCAAATTTCATGTAAAGCGCCTCAATAGAATTAATCAGAGCTACTTGCAGACATTAGACAGGATAGCCATAGCTGTGGCATTAGTAGGCTGTTTAATAAGGATGGGTAACTTCGCTAACTCCGAAATTTATGGAAAACCGACTCATTCATCATATGGGGTCGTATTTACTAACCATCTAAAAGATGCATTTTTAACTGATGCCAGTCCAATAAAAACCATCGACTTTGAAAAAGATGACCATAAGCCAACTTCTACCCCCGGATACGAACCAATCATCATTAACCTGTCTTTTAAACCACACCCTGACGTAAAAACAAAAGAGGGCGTATCTCTATACTTAGAAACTACTTTTCAGCCCAATTTAGAAAAATGGGATTATCTAAAAGCTCAATTTCATCAAAGAGGCGAGCTAAATTACGAAGTAGAAGAACCTACAGCAGGTGTTTTTATAGCACATGTTCATACATACGGAATTACACGACACCCTACACAGTTGTACGAATCATTTACTTGCCTGCTTTTATTCATACTGTTGATGGTTCTATGGAATAAAAGAAAAAAGGATTTACCTAGTGGCTTATTATTTGGCATATTCCTTACTTGGATTTTTGGGTTACGATTTGTGCATGAGTTTTTTAAAGAAAACCAAGTAGCCTTTGAAGATGGTATGACTTTAAATATGGGGCAAATCCTAAGCATCCCACTTATTATTGCAGGTATAATTATTTTAGTTAGAGCTGTATTTAATCAAAGAAAAAAAGCTTAGTTTACATAGCTAATTAAATTACTAACATCAGAAAATTTGCTTTCTGTGGTTAAGATATTTAATTTTTAAAGTACGCTTTTTTTAAACTAAGATTTTATTGGGCTGAAAGATCAGATGCTGGCATTTATATTTCTATTAATCACATCCTTGTTTTATACCGTACCTTCGGTGGCAGATGTGAATAATGCCGCTGATTCGTTAAAGAGAAATCGTCCTACCATAGCACAAGACACGGTTAAATCACGCTATCTGTATATTGATAATATCATCATTATTGGTAATAAAATAACCAAGCAACGTATGATAGAAAGGGAGGTAAGCGTAAGGAAAGGCGAGCGTTATAATGAGCAAGACCTAAATTTAATTCTGAAAGCCGATAAAAATAAAATATTTAACACTCGCCTATTTAACACCGTTGATATTTCTTTGCTTGAATTGGGCAATGATGTTGTAGATATAATTATAAAAGTAACAGAACGCTGGTATACTTTCCCTGTACCTATTTTTGACCTTGTAGACCGTAATTTCAACGATTGGTGGCAAAACCAAAACCATGATTTGAGCCGAATCAATTATGGGCTTACCCTATATCAGTATAATGTGAGAGGGCGTGGAGAAAAGCTAAAAGCTCAAGTACAGTTTGGCTATACTAAACAATTTGAAGGGGCTTACAGTATTCCGTACATAGATAAAGGACAACGCCACGGGCTAAGCATACGCTACAGGTATTCTGAAAATAAGAACATTCCGTATAGAACGGTGGAGCATAAAAGGGAATTCCTTGATTCTGAAAATGTATTACGCACTGAGCGTTTATTCTCTTTAGGTTATACCTTCCGAAATTCGTTTTACAGCACTCATTACTTATACCTGCAGTATAATGACAATGACATTGAAGATCAAGTAGCTCAAGAAAACCCGAATTTCTATTTAAATGGACGAACAAGACAGAAATACATAAGCTTAGTTTATGAGTTCAATCTTGACAGAAGAAATAATGTATCTTATCCCTTATCTGGTTATAAATTTAATTTCTACATAGACAAATATGGCATAGGCCTCTATAATGACTTAGACCAAACTGATGCAGGCATAAAATATTCTCATTTTTTCGACCTTCACAAAGGTTTTTACCTATCCAATTATACCTCTGTTTATGCCAGCACACCTAAGCGTCAGCCTTATGCTAACTTGGTTGGTTTAGGCTATAAAAGCGATTTTATAAGAGGTTATGAACTTTATGTAGTGGAAGGAAAGTCTTATTACCTCAACCGTACTACTATCAAGAAACGGTTATTCCAAACAGTGTCTCATATGAATTTCATTCCTATAGATCAGTTCAAAAACATTCCTATTGCTATATACTTAAAAAGTTATTTAGACCTTGGCTATGCCGAAAATTTTCAACATTATGACTTTAACACCAGCTTTTCTGATGAATTAATATATGGAACAGGTGTGGGTATAGATATTGTAACTTATTATGATACCGTGCTTCGGTTTGAATACAGCATGAATAAAGAAAAAGAATCAGGCCTCTTTATTCACTTCAGGAAAGAGTTTTAATAACTAATTTCCTTCCTTTTACCCTTTTTATTCGTGTAAAACCACTTACCTACTCTTTCTCCCTGCTCATATCTGCCTTCATACTCCAAACTTCCCTCTTGGGTATAAAATTTCCATTCACCAGTTTCTTTACCTTCATCATACTGGCCTTGTTGTATTAATACTCCATTATTATTATATACTTTCCAATCACCATGTGGGAGCCCATTAAAATAATGAACAATTCTCTCCAGCCTGCCATTCTCATGATAGTATAACCAGTCACCATTATATTGACCATCTTTATACCTGCCCTTCTTATGCAAATGGCCACTATCGAAATAATAAAAGGCTGAGTCTTGAGGCAAATTATCCTTCCAATATTCTTCCCCCACTTTATTCCCCTCAGTGTTATAATAAATAATACTACCCGATAAGGCTCCGTGATCATAATTCTCAACAGCACTAACATTGCCGTTAGGGTAAAAATAATGCCAAGCACCATGTTTCTCTTCACCTACGGCATAGCCTACAGCCTTTAATTTTCCTGTTTTATAATAAAGCGTATCCTGAGCTAGAATTGGCTTTTGAAATAATACAATTAAAACAAAAACAACAATATATTTACCTATTTTAATAAAGCAATACTGCATAAATAGTGTCTAATTCATTAATTTATATATAGTATAAACATAATGGATTGAACGCATATACGCCTATATTATTCTGCATCTTCGCTTTCCAATCTTTGGTATGTCATGCTCAATTGGCTCAACAGACCTACGGAGCACGATCAGAAGGAATGGGAAATACTGCAAGTACGCTTAAAGGCTGTTGGTCCGCTTTTAATAATCCTGCAGGTCTCTCTTACCTAACTTCTATAGAGGTTTTAGCAGGTTATCGTAACAGTTATGGTATTAGTGGGTTAGGGTCTGCAGCTGCCGGCATTTCAGCCCCTGTGCTAAAAGGATACGCAAGCATTTCGGTGATAAAATTCGGAGATGACATTTACAATGAAATCCGAAATTCGATAAGCTACAGTCATCAATTAGGCAATACTACCCTTGGAGCTCGCATGAATTATCATCAATACCATATTGAAAACTATGGCACAAAGGGCTTTTTATACTTAGACATTGGCGGTATAACAGCACTCAGCAAACAGTTATTTTTTGGTGCATATATCCGAAATATTAATCAGAGCAGTTTATCTGACTTTCATGATGAGAGAATTCCAACCATAATGTATGCAGGCATTTCTTATTTACCCACAAATAAACTCATAGTAAACATAGAAGCAGAAAAAGACATTGACTATGATGCAAATTTTAAAATAGGGTTAGAATATGAATTTCTAAAAAAGTTCTTAATACGCACAGGCATCAACACATTCCCTTTCAACCATTTTTTAGGAATAGGGTTTAAGCACATCAAATTCAATATTGATTATGCCTATTCCAATAATCAATATTTAGGCAACACCCATCAGGTATCTCTTAATTATAAAATCAATAAACATGAATAGGTTGATGTTAACCATATTCACTGCCACATTGACTTTTAATCAGCTTATAGCTCAAGAATTTAAACGCCCAGAAATAGATATGCAACAATTTATTGAAGAGATATTTGCAGTACAAGACAGTGACATCGATTATGAGGCGGTATATGAGTCACTATTATTATTTTACAGTAACCCTATTAACCTCAATAAAGCCGATAAAGATGAATTAAGGTCACTTTATATCCTTACTGAAGAGCAAATAAGCAATATCATCAACTATATTGAAAAATATGGGCCTTTGATTTCTATTTATGAGCTCCAGGCTATACCCACCCTTAACCTGAGTGACATTGAAAAGCTTATACCATTTGTCAGTGTCAGAGATCTCAACATACATAAAGATAATAGGCCATTAATACAGCGCATTATATCTGAAAAAAATAATTACCTGATAATAAGACATGAACGCACTCTAGAAGAAAAAAAGGGATATACTTCTGCTGATGAAGGAGTAAACAGGTACAACGGCTCACCTGATAAACTCTATGTAAGGTTTAGAATTAGCCACACTGAAGATTTTAGTCTGGGATTCACTGCGGAAAAAGATGCGGGAGAGGCATTTGTATTCAATCAGAACAAAAAAGGGTTTGATTTTTACAGTTATCATTTTCAGTTAAAGAATCAAGGGAGGTTTAAAAATACAGTTATAGGAGATTATCAAATTCAATACGGGCAAGGACTTGTACTTTCCTCGGGCTTTAATGTTGGTAAAGGAGGTGAAACTATCAGTACTGTGAGGCGATCAAATATAGGCGTGCGACCTTATACCTCTGCATTGGAAACTAATTATTTTAGAGGTATTGCCAGTAATTTTTCTATTAACAAAAGACTTGAAATCACCTCGTTTTTATCACACCTAAAGCAAGATGCAGTCATTAGAACTGCACAAGATTCTAGCTACTCACGGTTATCATATATAAATGCTTTACAAAATAGCGGATTTCACAGAACAGCTAATGAGTTACAAGCAAAAGACAAAATAGGAGAAACTACCATTGGCTCTTACTTGCTATACAAAGGTGCTAAGGAAAATTTTGAAGCGGGTATATGTATAATGAATAATCATTACAGCATTCCTATACTTAAAGATGACTCTCCACAATACCGTTATTCATTCAACGGTAATAATAATCTAATAGCAGGTGCCAGTCTTAATTACACATGGCAAAACATAAGTTTTTTTAGCGAATTAGCACAAACCTACAAACACGGAAAAGGTTACTTGTTTGGTTTTATAGCTCCACTAAGTCACAACGTACATACATCAGTACTACTTCGAAATTATGACAAAGATTTCTATAGCTTTTATGGCAGTGCATTTGCAGAGTCATCTGGCTATAACATTAATGAAAAAGGATGGTACTGGGGTTTAAAATATACTTTTTCAAGAAAATTAGAGTTTTCTGCTTACTTCGACAGCTTTTCATTTCCATGGTTAACCACGAACATTGCCAAACCATCACATGGATATGAATACCTTTTCAGAACTACAATCTCCTTAAATAAACTCAGCAAGTTTTATTTTCAGCTTAGAAATGAAACCAAAGACGATAACCTCTCATCTTCAGACAATACAAGTAATATCAAAACAGCAAAAACCGCCACTAAACAAAACTTCATTTTTAACCTCGACCATGTAGCAAGTGATTTTATACAGTTAAAATCAAGAGTTCAGTTTAGCAACTATAACTTTAATAGAAACTATACCACTGGCTACGTATTAGCACAAGATTTTATTTTCAACTACAAAAAATTTAGCGTATCTACCCGGTTTGCTTTATTTGATACTGATGATTATGACAACAGACAATACGTATATGAAAAAGATGTATTATATGCATTTTCGATACCCGCGTATTATGGCAGGGGAACACGACAATATATAGTTTTACGCTACAAAATAAGCCGACATTTCGATCTCTATGGTAAATATGCCCGAACCAACTACCGTGACCGCAAAGTAATAAGTTCTGGCTTAGAAGAAATACAAGGTAGTATTAAGACCGACCTCAAATTTCAGATACGAATTATTTTTTAGGCACTTACCGTTTTTTATTTCTCTTTATCTATTTATTATTCATAAAATTTACAGAGTTAGTAACTTAGTGCCATACATTTTTTTAACATACAAACATGCACGCAGTAGAACTTATCGATTCACCTACATTGTTAATTATGGTGATAGGGATGATATTGTTTGTAGTCATCTTTTGGGCTATCTTCAGAAAAAGGTAACAAGATTATTATTATCTGTTAACTTTGCTGGCGAACAAATATTTAAAAATAAAAAAGTAAAGATTTAATGAACGTAAAGGGTAAAATCATTGAGATTTCAAATACTCAACAAGTAACAGGCAGTTTCAAAAAACGCGAATTTGTATTAGAATATGCGGAAAACCCGCAGTATCCTGAGTATGTGAAATTTGAAATGATCCAGGATAAGTGTAATCTTTTAGACACCTATAAGGTTAATGATGAAGTAAATGTTCACTTCAACTTAAAAGGAAGAAAATGGACAGACCCGCAAGGTTCTGTAAAATATTTCAATTCTTTACAAGCATGGAAATTAGAAGGAGCTTCAAGCGCTCAACCACAAAGCGGCAACACCCCTCCTCCACCAGCAGCCGACAACGGCATGGATCAAATGGAAGAACCAGGTTGGATTAGCAATGGAGATGAAGATGATTTACCTTTTTAATATTTTATGAAAACATTAGCGCTTTCACTATTACTTTTCATCGGCCTGTCATCATCTGACAAGGTTCGCGAAATAGAATACAACGGAAAAGCTGTAAAAACCACATTCAGTATTCCTGAAGCATTTTATGGCACTTACTCTGGTAGAAAAACTGGCTTTTTAGAGCTTAACCAAGACGGTACGGGCTCTTATAAGTACGATGTATTCGGCTTTGCTCCTGAAAGTTGTAAAAAGGATGTTATATCATTAGAATGGGGCTTTTTACTAGACGAGAACAATCAAATTGTAAAATTTGAAAGAGAATATGGATATTCTTATCCTGTTCTTTTAAAAAGCACAGGAGAAACACAATTTCAAGGATGCCGCAAACCTGTTATGCTAGACTTTATACTTGAGCATAAAAATGGTGTAATTGAAGTTTCATCTTCTGACGACTGGATAAAAATCTCAGAATAATTAGAATATGTGTCTTTAGATTGGTTAATAATTAGCATAATAATTAAAACCAAACACCTATGAAATTTAAGATCATTTTAATATTAGCATGTTTATTCAGCTCACCTTTATTGGCCACAGAAAAGCCAAAAAGAGGTCCTGATATAACTACTAAAACAATTGACTTACCTTCATTTAATAGTATTTCTGTCAACTCAAATTATACAGTATACCTCAAGCAAACTAACAAGCAAGAAGTATCTGTAGAGGTCCTAACTGAAATATATGAATTAAGTGAGTTTAAAGTAGAAAATGGTGTTCTACACGTAAATGTAGAAAGAAAAAAAGACACTAAGAGTAAGAGCGTTTGGTCTAAGATCGAGGATATAAAAATAGCGCCTACCATGAAATTATACGTGAGTGTTAAAGACATTCATGACTTAAAAGTAAATGGAGGGGGAAAAATTATCGGAGAAAATTCCATAGCCTCTAACGAACTAGACTTAAGCGTTACAGGAAGTGGAAATATTGATTTAGATATTAAAGGCTCAGAGATTAAAACTGTAATATCAGGATCGGGCAGCATTAACCTTAAAGGATATGCTTCTGAAAATGATATAACCCTAAGTGGCTCTGGCTCACTACATGCATTTGATTGCGAGCTTGAAGAGGCATCAGTAAAAACAAGCGGCTCTGGTTTATGTGAAGTAAATGTAACCAACCTATTGGAAGCTGAAATATACGGTACTGGTACGGTTAAACACAAGGGCTCCACTAAAAAAGTAGAGAGTAAACTTTATGGCTCCGGAACTATAGAAAGAGCTTACTAAAACTATATAACGCATAAAAAAAGCGCTTTCTATCCGAAAGCGCTTTTTTTATGCGTTACAGATTATAAATATATTAAAATGATCACATTGAATATAAATGAGTTATGAAATAAGTAATATTTTTGCATCGCCAACATTTATTGCCGAATGGAGTACAAACATTTATTTTTCTTAATTGCGTCTTTAGTATTTGTTAATGCCAAAGCGCAAGAGGCAGACATGTCTCATTTTAAAGCTTTTTCTGAGATTCCCACCACAGTAGAACCGTCATTATATCAAGAGCTGAATAATGCTGATAATCCTGAAAAGCGACTGGCCTACCTTGATACCATAGCACATATTTTTTTTAAAGCTGATTATGTAGATTCTATTATTGCCTATGGAAATAAAATAGACCAAGAGGTCATTAGGCTTGACTCAACCACCGCCACCTATACTTTTTACAAACAAAAAGCTGACTATTATGCCGGAGTTGGTAAACGTGAAATGGGACTCCTTGAAGATGCGGTAGCCACATTTATTGAAGGTTTACAGGTGGTTATAAATGGAGACTCCACCATGTACTACTATTTGCAACTAGGCCTAGCTGAGACATACCTGATAAGAAACGATATTGAAAGAGCCCACAGTCTACTAGAAAAAATACCAATACTACAAGAAGACTTCTCTCTGACCTTATCATTAATAATGGCCAAAAGCAATTACTACTTTTATGCAGGAGATCCATACAAGGCACTATCAGGTTACGAATCTATTTTAGACAATGAAAACATAGGATATTTCCCCAAAATTAAACTAAGAGCAGAGGTCAACAGAGGCTTAGTAAAAGCAAAAACTGACCTAAATAAAGAAGAAGCCATTTTAATTTTTAGGAAAGTTAAAAATGAAGCATTAAAGCATGAGTTTTATGACATCTACATCACCGCTATTCTAAATGAAGGGAGCATATACCAAGAGTTAAATGAATTTGAAATAGCTCAGGCAGCTTTGACTATGGCTTACATAAATTCGGTATCGTGGAACAAACTTATACTTCAAAAGAAAGTGATAGGTGCATTGGTGAATTTGTATGTCAGCCAGGGTGATTACAAAAATGCATATAGCCTGATGACCCAAGATGCCAACATTACAAAAATGATCTCTGCGAAGCAAAATAAAATGCAGCTCCATGAGATAGAGCTAAAGTATGAAACACTACAAAAGGAACGTAAAATTGATCTTCTTCAAAAAGAACAGATAAAAAAGCAGGCAGAATTAGACAACCAAAAAACTATTAAAAATGCCATATTGATAGGTTTTGTTGTAATCTTGGCCCCTATTATTTTATTACTTGTAGTTTACTACCAAAAACTACAGGCGCAAAGTTTATTAAATAAGCAGCAAGATGAAATTAATAAACAAGAGGTGCAATCATTATTACAATCTCAAGAACTCCAATTAGCAAAAACCGCCATAGCCGCTCAAGAAAAAGAGCGCAACCGCATTGCCAGAGAGCTACACGATAGTATAGGTGGTAATTTGGCCGGCATAAAGCTGCAAATGCATACTTTACCCGACCAAAGCAAGTTTACACAGCAACTGATACAACAGCTCGACATGACTTACCATCAGGTAAGAGAGATTTCGCATAGCCTAATACCAAAGGCATTTAAAGACCAAGCCTTTATTGACTTGGTTACTGCATATCTTAATAATTTAAATGATAGCCAGCAAACTACTATAAATTTCAGTGCTTATCCTGAAGCCAGAATTAACTTACTAGATCAGCAGCTGCAAGTAATGCTCTTCAACATCATTAAAGAACTAATCACAAATGCCTTTAAACATGCAGAAGCTTCTATTATCAATATTCAATTAAACATAATAGAAGATGAGCATACACTGGAGCTCTTATATGAAGATAATGGCGTAGGCTTCAACCCAGAAAAAGCTAAAAAAGGAATAGGACTCCGGAATATAAATGAACGAGTGAGTAACTTTAATGGCAGTATTGCCATAGACAGTGCTGCACAAAGAGGAACAGTAATAAGCATAAGCGTACCCAAATCTTAAGCCATGAAAAAGACTTATAATGTTATTATAGCCGATGATCATGCCATGTTTACTGACGGGCTTAAAAGCATATTGGCAGATCAATCAGACATAAAGATCAAACTCACTGCCACACATGGTGAAGAGGTGATCAAATACCTAAAAATGTTTAGTAACGATGTCATTGACCTTATTATAACTGACATCAACATGCCCGAAATGAATGGAGTTATGCTAAACAGTACTATTAAAAAAGATTATCCTCAGATAAAGACTCTGGTAGTAAGTATGCTCGAAGATGCACAAAGAATCAAAGAACTGGCTGATGCACAAGTAAATGGGTATGTTTCTAAAAACTCAGAAAAACACGAGCTATTACAAGCTATAAGAAGTATTCTCAAAGGAGAAAATTATTTCTCTGATAGAATTAGGCAAGTAATGATGAAGGCCGTTTTCGAAGCCAATAATACCCCTCAAATAGTACTCACTGAAAGAGAAAAAGAAGTAATAAAATTAATTGCTAAAGAGTATACCACACAAGAAATAGCAGATCAACTATTTTTAAGCAAGCATACTATTGAAAGCTACAGAAAAAGCTTAATATCTAAGCTACAGGTTAGAAATTTAGCAGGCCTTACAAGATATGCATTAGAAAATGGGCTGGTAGATTAACACACCCCTGAAAACAGTGAGTGCACTTTCACCATTTATGGTCTACTCCAGGGGCCGAGGTATCTTCATCTTTGTATCATAATAATTAATAAACAACTTTAAAATTATGATATACGGTATTACACTTATTTTATTAAGCATTATTGCAGTGCCTTCGTTAATTCTTGCTAAAAAGCCAAATGCAGCAGAATTGCTGTCTAAAGTAGAACCTTACCAAGGTTGGATCGGTCTAGTTTTCTGTTTTTGGGGTGTGTGGGGAATTATTTCAGCTATCCTCAATTTAGGTTGGTTAACCAGCGCTCCTATCTGGTGGGGTACTTTATTAGCCGGCAGTGTGGTAGAAGCAAGCTTAGGCTTTATGTTGGGCTTTTCGTTAATTAACAAATTAGTACTTGGCAGCAGCCCTACTGCTCAAGAAAAAGCAGCTTCATTAAGAGCTTCTATTGCTCCTAAACAAGGTAAATTTGGAGTTCTAGGACTAATAGTAGGTGCTTGGATGATCGTAGCATCGTTCATGTTTAGCATATAAAACTTATACCCGCTTTTCAAGCTTTTGTATATCGCAGTCAGTATAATAAAAGCTTTTCCACAACTTACATTTAAATATTCATGGGTATAAAGAAAGAGGCTCAGTGTAAAAACTGAGCCTCTACTTTTAAGCTCTTTTTAAAGTAATAATTGTTAATTCGGGAGGCATGCCTACCCTACCAGGATACCCCAGATACCCATAGCCTCGGTTAACATATAAATATTGATTACCCTCTTGATACAAACCTGCCCATTGCTTATAAACATACTGCGATGGACTCCACTTGATATCTCCTACCTCTACACCAAACTGAAACCCATGGGTATGTCCTGCAAACATAATATCAATATCACTGTAATCAGGCCTTACTTGTGCATCCCAATGGCTTGGGTCATGTGACAACAACAACTTTACGGAAGCTTCTTCGGTACCAGCATATGCCTGATCTAATTTACCATATTTAGAAAAACGACCTGCTCCCCAGTTTTCATTACCTATAATGGCAATCTTTTCACCTCCTAGCTCAATAAAACGGTGTTCGTTCATTAGCAAGTCATAATTCATATGCTTATGAGCGTCTTTAAGATCAATAAAGTTTTGAGCTTTATCCCGCGCTTTAGTCCATACGCGGTAATCTCCATAATCATGATTACCCGTAACAGAATATACCCCTAATGGAGCTTTTACTTTATCGAATATATTGATGTAATCTTTAACTTCAGAAGTTTCATTGTTCACTAAATCTCCGGTAAAAAACACCATATCTGGTTTCTCTTTCATAAACATCTCTACCCCACCTTTTACAGCTGTTTTATTAAAAAAACTACCAGTATGAATATCAGAGAGCTGGCCTATAGTTACCCCATCAAATGACTTGGGTAAATTGGGCAAATAAACAGTTTTTCTTCTCACCCTATAATCATGCGCTCCGGAAATGATACCGTAACTCATAGTTATAAAAGGGACACTACCTGCTAGTATGGCCGTTTTGGTTAAAAATTCAGACCTAGGTATGGGTTTACCAGTAGCTGCCGTAGAATCATTACTTTGAAAGTAGCCAAAAACTGCTCTAAAGAAACGAGTAATATCATCTATAAAAAGGAAGATAATGATAAAAAACTTAGAGAAGTAATTAATGAATATCCCAGTCAAAATCAACCCTCTTGAAGCTCCGGTAAACCATTCAGGGTCACCAAAATTATAGACTAATATCATCAGAAAGGTAGCAACGGTTAAACCCCAATAAGCCCATTTAACAATACTTTTCAGCTGCGATGAACTTTGCTTTAACACGAACACAACCCCTTGATAAACATATAAATCCAATAGCAGCAGCACTATTAAGATCAAAGGAATTAACATCAATTTATTCATAAAAAAAACCAATAAAAAAACTGTATCAAAAATTCCAGACATATTGACTATAAGAACTTGATACAGTTTTTAATTCAAAAATTAAGAATATTACTTCTTAGCTAACATTAAGCTTTCGGTTAATTTTAGCAAAGAACTGATACATTATAGGTACAATCACCAATGTTAAGAAAGTAGCGAAAGTTAGTCCGAAGATAATTGTCCATGACATTGGTCCCCAGAATACTACGTTATCACCACCTAAATAAAAATCAGGATCGTAGCTGGTAAAGAACTTTATGAAGTCAAAGTTTATACCTATTGCTAACGGCACTAAACCGAGAATTGTTGTAATGGCAGTAAGCAATACAGGTCTCAATCGGGTTTTTCCGGCCTCAGCTATAGCATCATTGATATCATCAAAATCAAGTCTATCTACACCTAGTTGCTTTAGCTTTCTCTCTCTGATAAGCTCAATAAAGTCGATAAGTACAATAGCGTTATTTACTACCACACCAGCCAGTGATATAATTCCTATCATGGTCATAATTACTACGAACTCCATATTGAATATGAATAGCCCTAAGAATACACCTACAGTACTTAATAACACTGATGACATAATGATTATAGGTGTAGTAATTTTATTAAACTGAGCTACAATGATTAAGAATATGATGAAAATTGCCAACATTAACGCCTGAGACAAGAAATCCATCTCCTCTTGCTGTTTCTGCTGTTCACCACCAAATTTATAATCATAGCCCGCTGGCATATTAAAGTCTGTAAGCAAATCTTTAATCTCCTGATTAATGGCTGTTGCATTATAATCTTGTAACACGTTAGAGTACAAAGTAATCACTCGCTCTAAGTCTTTTCTCTTGATAGAACCATACGTAGTACTGAGCTCCATAGTAGCCACCGCACTTATTGGAATTTGCACCATCTGACCTTTTTGATCGCGGAAAGTGATTTCTTTATTTTTAAGTACTTCTAAGTTATATCGGTACTTATCTTGAAGCCTAAGCTGAATTTCATAATCATCTTCTCCTTCTTTGTATTTAGAAATCTCTTTACCAAATAATGATGTTCTGATTTCATTGGCAATAGTCATTGTAGAAAGACCAAACCTTCTGGCTTTCTCTCTGTCTATATTTACCAAAAGCTCAGGTTTACCTGTCTCTAAGTCAGTTTGTAAATTTTCTATACCTTCAATATCTGACTCGTTGATAAACTTCTTCATTCTATCAGTGATGCTCACCAAAGAATCAATATTATCACCACTAACCTCAATATTGATAGGTTTACCTACTGGAGGCCCTGCTGCATCTTGATCTACAGTAATAGAAACGCCAGGATAACCCTTGATCGCATTCCTGATTTTCTGCATTATTATTCTGGTATCTACACCGTCTCTGTCTTTGAACTCCACAAAGTTAACAGTGATACGCCCTTTGTTAGGAGTGTCCGTTGACCCGAAAGCTCCAGGGTCATTTGGATCTGCTGTATCCTGACCTACCTTAGCAATTACAGATTCAACTACAGGACCATATGGCTCTACCACCTCTAGCACACGTTTTTCAACCTTTTTGGTAAAATCATTAGTCTTTTCTATATCCGTACCTATAGGAAACTCCACAAATACATTCACATATTTTGGCAAGTTCTCTGGGAAGAACAACACCTTTGGAGGGCTAAGTACATTAAGGTATATAGATAAGAAAAGTAGCACTATAGTACCCCAGAAGAACAACATAGGTCTGTAGCCCTTCAGCGCAAATTTTAATGTATTAGAATATATATTTTCTAACCATGGCAAGAAGCTCTCTTGGAACCTTCTACTCGATGGCATTAGCACATAAACATTAAGTACAATTAATAAGCCTGCAGCTACTAACAAGTTACCCAAGGCTGTCCATCCTATCACAAGGCAAATGGTACCTAGTAGCACAAAAATGCCCGTATTTCTTAATACTTTGGTATTGTCAATTCTGCGTTCATCTTCTATTTTCATGAATGCAGCAATCATTACAGGGTTAATAACCAATGCCACAAATAAAGAAGAGGTTAGTACGATCATTACACCAATAGGCAAGTATTTCATAAACTCTCCCATTAGCCCAGGCCACATGGCCAAAGGTAAAAATGCGGCTAACGTGGTAGCTGTAGAGCTTATAATAGGCCATGCCACTTCACTTACTCCGTTCTTAGTTGCTTGCCATGCTGTTTGTCCTTCTTCCATTAAACGATAAACATTCTCCACGATAACGATACCATTATCCACCAACATACCCAAGGCTAAAATAAGTGAGAATAGCACCATCATGTTAATGGTAATGCCGAGCATACTCATAATAAGGAAAGTAATAAACATAGATACAGGAATAGCCATACCTACGAATAGCGCATTTCTTGTTCCTAAGAAGAACAATAGCACCAACACTACTAATATTACACCAGAAATGATGTTATTCTCCAAGCTGTTTACCAAATCCTTAGTCATTTGACTTTGGTCATTGGTAATAGATACCTCTAAGCCGTTAGGGAAATCTTCCCTCATTTTTTCTAAAACCGCATTAATTTTTTCTGTCGCGATAAGTAAGTTTTCTCCACTTCCTTTTACTACATCTACAGAAACTACTGGGTTTAAAGATAATCGGGCAAAACTTTCGGGATCCACATAGTCAAAATCTACTTCGGCAATATCGCCTAGGTAAACTATGTTATTGTCTTCATGCTTTACTACAATATTGAGCATGTCTTGCGGGTCACTATACTCCCCTACAATACGAATAGTTCTTCTAACGTCTCCTTCTTTGATATTACCTGCAGAAAAGGTTAAGTTTTCAGCCTTTACAGCATTTTCAATATCACTGAAGTTTACTTTTCGGGCATCCATAAGGTATGGATCAGCCATAATCTTCACCTCTTTATCATCCACACCTCGAATTTCTACCGAAGAAATTTCGCTAATTTTCTCTAGCTCATCTTTTAAATCCTCTCCTATATCTTCTAAGTGCTCTAAACTAAAGTTACCCGAAAGGTTAATGTTCATGATAGGCATTTCAGAGAAATCCATTTCAAAAACATTAGGATCTTGATCCATATCATTAGGCAAATCTGGCTTGGCCTTATCTACGGCATCTTTCACTTTTTGTAGCGCATCATCGATATCAATATCTGGCTCAAACTCAACAATAATGGTAGAGTAATCCTGAACTGAAGTTGACTTAATATTATCAATTTCAGAAATATCATTAATCTCTTTCTCCAGAGGCCTAGTGATCAGGTTTTCGATATCGATAGGCGAGTTACCAGCATAAGGTGTACCTACATAAACCATAGGTTGCTCTACCTCAGGGTAACTATCTTTTGGAAGATTAACATATGCACTAATACCGGTAATTACAATCAAAAACAATAAGAAAAACACGGTATTCTTATTGTTTAACGCCATTTTGGTTAAACCAAACTCCTTATCTTCATGATGCTCTGCAGGAGTATTTTGTGGTTTACCTTGAGACGATAATAAATCTTTATCTAAATTCTCAGACATATCAAATATTAGTTATACTGATTAGATGTTAGTGTTATTAGTACTTCTTTCTACTGGCTGAATAGCAACTTCGTCAGTTAAGCTTCTATGCCCTTCTACCACTATTAAATCTCCTTGCTTTACTCCCTCAAGCACCTGAGTTACACCATCATAACTTTGCCCCACTTTCACCTTTTGCTTTTTAGCTATTGAGCCCTTATTAGTTTTAACAGCTTTGTACAAAAATTGACCTTCACTATCAGAAAGTATAGTTTGTGTAGGCACTACTAAAGCTCCTTTATCTTCATAGTCAATTAATTTAAGCATTACCACCTGATTAGGATTTACCTGAAAATCAAGCTTAGGTATTTTTACTTCAATTGAAAATGTTCTGTTATCAGTTTTAAGTACACTGCTTACTGATGATATCACTGACTTCACCGTTTTATCTTTTATAGGAAAATGTAGCTCTACTTCATCACCTACTTTAAAGTCATCGATGTAGCGCTCAGAAACATCTGCATCTATGTACATCATCTCTGGGCTTACTATTCTCACCAATTCTCTTCCTGGCTGAGACATTTCACCTACCCTGGCAGGCACTTGGTCAATCATTCCACTAAAAGGAGCTTTTACTATAGTTTGTGCTAACTGAGAATTAGTAGTAGCTAACTTCCTCTCCAAACCTTCTTTATTAGCTTTAGCTTCCAAGTACTGCATTTCCGTTCCAATCTTTTTCTCCCATAGGTTAGATTGTCTTTCATACACTGCGGTAGCTAATTCCAAGTTAGTTTTTATCTCAGCAATGCTATTTCTCAAAATATCACCGTCTAGCACTACTAACACTTGGCCTTTAGAAACTTTTTGCCCTTCAGAAACTCTTACATCATTTATAATTCCTGCTGTTTCAGACGTAAGCATTACATTTCTTCTTGACTCTACAGCTCCTCTGATTTCAATTTTGTGCTTAAAATCAACTGGCTGAATACTGGCAGTATTTACCAATAATCCTTTTTTAGTACCTTTTACTGCTGTGGTATCAAGAGTGGCTATCTCTTTTTGTAAAGTCTTAATTTTTAGCTTTAAGTCCTGAGCTTCTTTTTTATACTTAGCAAGCTCTTCTTTTTTGGCTTCTAACCCGTCTTTTTTGCAAGCTGCAAGCATGACAGAAAGTATAACTACGTAGGTTAGTATATTTTTCATTATAAGTATATTTTCTAATAGAGGTGATTAATTTTTATTGAGTTGACCGTATGCCTTCTGAAGTTCTACTTTAGCAACTAGCGCTTCGTACATGGCATTATAATAATTGGTTTGAGCTTCTTTGTAATCAGCATCCGCTTCTACTACTTCCAAATTAGAGCCCACTCCTTCCTGGTACTTAATTTTGGTTACATTGTAGATTTCTTCAGCCAGTTCCATATTCTCTTTCTGAGCTTCCATTTTTTTAAGCGCTGTCTCCATATTAATGCGGGACTGCTTCATCTCAAGATCTATACTATTTTCTAGCTGAGTAAAAGACTGCTCTAACTGTTTAATCTGTATTCTATTTTTTTGAATACGATTACTCTTTAATAACCCATCGAATATAGGCACACTTAACGTTAAACCCGCCAAACCATAATTTAACCAACGATCTCTCTCAAACAACTCATTAGACTCACTCGTTTGTGTGTTATATCCATAATTAAACTTAGCATATAAAGTAGGTACATACTGCACCTTGTTATTTTTCAAATCTAGCTGTGTTAATGCCATATTAGTTTGTAACTGAGAGTATTCAATTCTTTCGGCATAGTTAAAGTCTTCTCCTTGCGTACCAGGATCTTCAAAAGTCACCTCCTCTAGCTCATCTGTTAGAGTTATAGGATGAGAAAGATTAACGCCCATTTGAAACTTTAGCAAGTCACGACTTACGGCAAGCATTTTTTCAGCGTTTTCTAAATCCACAACCAAGTTATTATACTGCACCTTCAATCTGCTAACATCTATTTTTTCAGCAAAGCCATTTTCAAACATACTCTGCGTCTCATATAATAGCGTATCCAGCCTATTGAAGTTGGTTTTCAGTAGTTCAAACCTCGCTTCGCTTACCAAAGCATTATAATAAGCTTTTGAAACTGCCTCTATCACATCTATTTGCGTTTTAATGTGATCTTTGGTCGAAAGTTCCTTGTAGGTTTTTGAGGCCTGTAAGCCCACAAAGAAAGAACCATCAAAAATAAGCTGAGTGGCCGACAGGCTAATGTTGCCATCGTAAGTTTGGCCAAAAGCAAACTCCACCTCCTGACCTACCGGTGCAGTAGGATCGAAAGTACTGGCATCTAACAATGACTTTTGAACTTCAAAGTTATAGTTGACTCCTGCTCCCACGCTTATTTGTGGCAAACCTTTACTCAGTGTTTCGCCCACCTGCGTCTGTGCTATGTCCTTATCATAAGCTTTATTTATAATGTCCTGATTATGCTCCATGGCATAATCAATGCATTGTTGCAAAGAATAATCAGTGGGGGGATTTTCCTGCGCTGACAATTTGCTTACCCATAGTATCAGCAATACTATGAAGCCATGTTTTACTCTCATTTTCAATTATGGTTATGGTTATTTGGTAGTTCTAATTTTAAATATTGTTCGTATAATTCTTCACCTTGCTTGGTAATAATGCCCCTCATAAAATGATCAAACAAATGTAGTTGTACCTGTCTCATATTGTAAGAAGCATCAGGGTATAATTTATCGTTTAATGCTGTTTCTACTAACTCTACCCTAAAGGCGGCTAATAATTTAGTATCAATATCCTTTCTGTAGTAGCCAGAAACTATACCTCTATCCAAATTATCGGCTATAAACTCTTTTAAGTGTTTATCCTTAAAATTACTCCACAGCGCCCAAGTTTCTGGGTAGTACTTCTGCATATCAAAATGTAAAGATGGGTTTATACATTCAAAATCATCTTTCATACACCTGCTACACAAAATCAACTCATCAATAACATTTTCGGCAACTGCCTGTATACGAATATAATTTGCATGCAATTCATGCAAAACATGCTCTATTGATGTATGCACTAGTTCTTTTTTGTCTTTAAAAAACTGATATATTGTTTTTTTAGACATTGACAGCTCTCTTGCTAAGTCATCCATCGAAACGCTTCTGATACCGTACTTGGTATACATATCACAGGCTCCCGCTATCAACTTTTCTCTTGTATCGTCCACTACTCCTAAATTTGTCACGAAACTAAGGAAACTTTTATTATCCAGAAAGTTTCCTCGGTTTTTGAAAGAGAAAAAGGCAGATAATTTTCTGCCTAAAGTGAACTAGTTTTCTTCGTGTTTCTCTGGTGGCGGAGCAGCCTGCATGGGATGCATCCTTCCTCTCCCTCTTTCGTGCGGCTCACACCATTTCTGAAAAAACCTATTTTTTAGATTTTCTTTCTGTTCGGGGCTCATGCCTTCCCACTTTCGTTTCCATCTTTCTTTACCTCCAGGTCCTCCTCCACCAAACTTACCAACCAGTAACCTACACAACACTAATAAGCCTAAGGCTTGCCAATAAGTAATCATTGGTCCGTGAAATAGTTCAGGAATTAAATTATTCCATAACACCATTACTAATGCTCCCAGAATTCCAATCATAGTAATTACTCCTACAATGATTAGCCCCACTTTTTTTCGTTTTCTAAGTGCCATTATTTATAACTCCTTGTATATTGTTTCTAATTTTTTTCTAAGTGCCAGCATCGCATACCTTTTTCTAGATATTAAGGTATTTACTGGCAAACCATACTTCGCAGAAAGCTCTTTAAAACTTTTTTCTTCAAACTCATGCTGAATAAATATTTCGCGCTGCTCTTCAGGAAGCTCATCAAGCGCCACATTAAGCTCCTGCCATATCAATTCACGAAAATGCACATCTTCAGGAGAGCTCCCCAAGTCGGGCAATATGTCTACCAACATCAGTTGACCTTCATCATCCGATGACTGATAATTCAAATCCTCGGTTTTTATCTTTCTTTTCCTGTAAGAATCAATGATTTTGTTTCTTGCTACACTAAATAACCATGAAGTAGCACGCTCTAAAGATTTAATGGTTCCATACCCATCCACAAATTGAAATAATACATCCTGCAAAATATCTTCTGCATCTTCAGCATTATCTACCTTCGACCTTATAAAATTTAAAAGTCGCCCTCTTTCCCGCTTTATAGTCTCTTCCTGATGATTGCTCATGGATGTTACATTTACCGATATGGTCTGTCCATTACTCATATAAACCTATAGTCGAACGAGTAAGAGAAATATTTTATAAGTTTATAAAAAAAATAATTTAGTTATTTTGACCGAGCACACAATCATAGAAAACGGGTTTCATTTGCACTTTTCCAAATATGGTGAAGGTAAAAATATTATGCTTTGTTTCCATGGCTTTGGCCAAGACAGAACTTATTATAAAAATGTTTACAATAGCTTAGGCCCAGATTACACGCTTTATAGTTTCGATTTATTTTTTCATGGCAAAAGCAGGTGGCTAGACCCCAACCAGCCGTTCAGCCTAACCAATTGGTCTGAAATTTTAACAAATTTCCTCAACACATATCATATCAAGAAGTTTGAGCTAATGGGCTTCAGCCTTGGCAATAAGTTAGTATTAGCTTCAATAATTACTGCCCCAGAAAAAATCACCAAAGTGACATTAATAGCGCCTGATGGCATAAAAACAAACTTTTGGTATAAATTAGCTACTGAAAGAAAATTGACGCGCAACTATTTCAAAAGTATGATTAAAAGGCCTGAAAGGTTTTTCAACATCATCAATACGCTAAAAAAAATAGGGTTTCTTGACAGGGGGCTGCATAAATTTGCTTCTAGCCAAATGAATACTGAAGCCAAACGAGAACTGGTCTATAACACTTGGATGATCTTCTCTAAACTAAAATTTAGCACAAAAAAATTAGCGTCTACATTTAATCAAAATAAGATAAAACCAAACATATATATTGGCGCCCAGGATAAAATAATTACAACAAAAACAGTTAAAAATTTGATCAAATTGCTGGATGTGTACAATTTAGTGACTTTGGACAGTAACCATAATAAGCTAATTCTTATGGTTGCTAAGCATTTAAAAATGGTTAATCACTGATTTTTTCGATTAAAAATCATGTTAACAATGTATAGTTTAAAACTAAATACGTAGATATTTTGGATACAAGGATTAGAAACAAACTGATACAGTTAGCACGAACTGAAAGTGCTCCTATCTCCTACAGAAGGTTAATCAACACTGTTGAATTAGGCCTGAATCTGGACATAAAACACGAAAAGCAGTTATTAGGCACTATATTAGACGAAATCTCTATCGAAGAGCATGAACAAGGGCGCCCACTTTTAAGTGCACTTATACAAGATGCCAAAAACGGACAAGGCAACAGGTTTTTTAAACTGGGCGAAACGTTGGGCTATGGAGATTGGCAAACCTTAAAAAATGACGAATCGTTTAAAAATGAACAGATAGAGAAATGTAGGGATTTTTGGAAAGATGAAGACAATTACAAAAAATTCTTTTAATGCCGTGCTCTTCTGCCTCATAACAGGTGGCAGAAGAGCATATCTTCACGCCTAAGTGCAATAAAAACACCGCCATAACCTCCACTTTATAGCCACCCCCTGCCATAAAGGCTATATTCCAGTTATTTAAGATTTTAAGAAAGGCTAATCCTTTACTTTTAAATAATCTTTTTAATTCTTTTAACTACTTTTGCAGCATTAAAAATTAACCACCAAATCTTCAAATTTGATGATCCAATTTTTCCATGCTTCAGACCAGCGGTATTACGCAGTAGAACTATCGCAGCCTCTTAATGAGACCGATACAAAAAAAATAAAATGGCTATTGGGTAATGCAGCATTAGTTGACGCAGATTCCCTATCAGGCTATTTTGTGGGCCCTAGAAAAGAAATGATTACACCATGGAGTACCAATGCCGTGGAAATAACTCAAAATATGGGCATCAGCGGAATTAGCCGTATTGAAGAGTTTGAAAAGGTAGAAAATGCAGATGCAGCGCACGACCCTATGCTGCAGGTTTTGTATAACAACCTTAATGCTGACCTTTTCACTATCAACAAAAGTCCTGATCCGGTAAAAGAAATTGACAACATTGCAGCTTATAATGAAGCTGAAGGTTTGGCCCTAAGTGAAGAAGAAGTTAACTATTTAGAAGGTGTAAGTGAGAAGCTAGGAAGAAAACTTACTGATAGTGAAGTTTTTGGATTCTCTCAGGTAAACTCAGAGCACTGCCGTCATAAAATTTTCAACGGCACCTTTATTATTGACGGAAAGGAAAAAGAAAAATCTCTATTCAGATTAATAAGAGACACCTCAGACAAGCACCCTAATTATATAGTTTCTGCTTATAAAGACAACGTAGCCTTTATAGAAGGCCCAGTGGCAGAGCAGTTTGCCCCAGCTACGCAAGACAAGCCTGACTTCTTTACTACCAAAGACATTGACACGGTAATCAGCTTAAAAGCTGAAACACATAACTTCCCCACTACAGTAGAACCTTTTAACGGTGCTGCTACAGGTTCAGGAGGAGAAATAAGAGACAGACTAGCTGGCGGAAAGGGAAGTTTACCTTTGGCCGGAACTGCTGTGTACATGACCTCATACTCACGATTGGAAGAAAACAGAAGCTGGGAAAAAGATTTAGCTCCAAGAAAATGGTTGTATCAAACACCAATGGACATTCTCATCAAAGCGTCTGATGGAGCCAGTGATTTTGGAAATAAATTCGGCCAGCCACTTATCAGCGGTAGCGTATTAACTTTTGAGCATACTGAAAATGATAAGTCATATGGCTTTGACAAAGTAATTATGCTTGCTGGCGGTATTGGCTATGGCAAGAAAAAAGATAGCTTAAAAGCATCTCCTGAAATTCAGGATAAAATAGTAATACTTGGTGGCGACAACTACCGCATAGGCATGGGTGGTGGCGCAGTATCTTCTGTAGCCACTGGTGAGTTTGGTAACTCTATAGAACTAAATGCTATTCAACGTTCTAACCCGGAAATGCAAAAGAGGGTAATGAATGCCATTAGAGCTATGGTAGAAAGTGATGAAAACCCTATCATCTCCATCCACGACCATGGAGCCGGAGGACACCTCAACTGTTTATCAGAACTAGTAGAAGAAACTGGAGGAACCATAGACATACAAAAACTGCCTGTGGGTGACCCTACACTATCTGATAAAGAAATAGTAGGTAACGAATCTCAAGAAAGAATGGGATTAGTAATGAAGGAAAAAGATCTTGAATTACTGAAAAAAGTGGCTGATAGAGAGAGATCACCGATGTATGTTGTGGGTGAAGCTACGGGCGATGGTCATTTTAAATTTGAAAATAAAGATGCTGACAAAAATGCTATAGACTGGGATCTATCGCATATGTTTGGCTCATCTCCAAAAACTATATTAGAAGACAAAACTTCTAAGAGTAACTTCTCAGACCTATCGTATAGCGTTGAGAATCTCAAATCATATTTTGAAGCCGTATTACAACTGGAAGCTGTAGCATGTAAAGATTGGTTAACCAATAAGGTCGATAGGTCTGTAACAGGAAAAGTAGCTACACAACAAACATGCGGAGAAATACAACTACCGCTTAATAATGTTGGGGTTATGGCGCTCGACTACAAAGGCAAAAAAGGTATCGCCACTTCTATTGGTCATGCGCCAGTAAGTGCTTTGGTTGATCCTGATGCAGGCTCAAAACTATCTATTGCAGAAGCTTTGACCAATATCATCTGGGCACCACTAAGCCACGGCCTTGGCGGAATATCTCTTAGCGCCAACTGGATGTGGCCTGCCAAAAACGAAGGAGAAAATGCTAGACTTTACAGTGCCGTAGAGGCGGTGAGTAACTTCGCCCAAGAGCTAGGGATCAACATTCCTACGGGTAAAGACTCATTATCTATGACCCAGAAATACCCTGACGGAAAAGTGGTCTACTCACCAGGGACAGTTATCATAAGTTCGGTAGGTGAAGTGAGCGATGTAACACAAACCATCACTCCAAACCTTAAAAAGGCTGACAATGCCTTTATGGCGTACGTAGATCTTTCGTTAGATAAGTTTGAACTTGGTGGCAGTTCATTTGCTCAAGTGCTTAATAAGTTAGGTCAGAAAGCCCCTACTGTAAAAGATGCAGAATACTTCAAAAAATCTTTTGGAGCTATTCAAAAACTGATCAAAGGAGATTTAATATTAGCCGGTCATGATATTTCTGCAGGAGGTATGATTACTGCTTTAGCAGAAATGGCATTCCCTAGCGAATCACTAGGTCTAAATATCGATCTTTCCGCACTGCCAGAAAGTGACATCATAAAGATTTTATTTAGTGAAAAGCCTGGATTAATCCTTCAGCTTAATAATGAAAGTGCTTTCAATCATCTGCAAGATCAAGGTATAAAAGCTTACAAAATAGGCAAAACCACTACTGAGAGAAGCTTGAACATCAGCTTTAACGGCAGCACTTACAGTTTTGACATAGATGACTTAAGAGACACCTGGTTCAAAACAAGTTATTTACTTGACAGACAACAGACAGCAAGTGATTTAGCAAAAGCTCGTTTCGAGAACTACAAAAAACAGCCACTTAATTATCGTTTCCCTGAGCATTTTACAGGCAAACTTGACAAATACAACATAGACCTTAACAGGAAGAACAAAACTGGCTTAAAGGCCGCAATTATCAGAGAAAAAGGTGTGAATGGAGACAGAGAGATGGCTTGGGTAATGCACCTTGCTGGCTTTGATGTAAAGGATGTTCACATGACGGATTTAATTTCTGGTAGAGAAGATTTATCTGACATACAGTTCCTTGTATTCGTGGGAGGATTCTCCAATTCTGATGTATTAGGTTCTGCTAAAGGGTGGGCAGGTGCATTCTTATTTAATGAAAAAGCAAAAGCGGCCTTAGATAATTTCTACAGCCGACCTGACACCTTGAGTTTAGGTGTGTGTAATGGCTGTCAATTAATGATGGAACTAGGCTTGATATACCCTGAAATGGAAAACCATCCTACTATGAAGCACAACAGATCGGAAAAATTCGAGTCATGCTTCATTAATTTGGAAATTCCACAATCTAACTCTATCCTATTTAGCACACTTGCAGGCACTAAACTGGGAGTTTGGCTAGCACATGGAGAAGGAAGGTTTGACTTAGAAGGTGATAAGAGAAATTACAACTTCGCTGCAACATTTGCTTATGACGCATACCCTGCCAACCCTAACGGGTCAGATTATGCCACGGCTGCATTGTGTTCAGTGGATGGTCGTCATTTAGCCATTATGCCGCACTTAGAGCGCTCTTTATATCCTTACAACTGGGCTGACTACCCTCAAGGCAGAAAAGACGATGTAAGCCCTTGGATAGAGCCATTTGTAAATGCCCGTAATTGGTTGCTAGAAAAAAATAATTAAAATACAATAAGACGAGATTTCATTTAAATAAGGACAGGATTTACTATAAAAAGAGAAGAATAAATATTATATTAATAATACTTCCCTTTTAAATAACTGACCATATGAAATCTCGTCTCATCACCATCCTACTCATAGGAGTAATGCCTCTACTCCTATATGCATGTTTTACTTACAGAGAATTACCTGTAGAATACGACTATAGCTACCGTGGTAAGTTTAAAAAATACAAAACTTACGACTTCCTCATTCAGACTGACATTGATGAAAACTTAACCAGTACTAAGGCTATAACATACGCTATTGAAAATCACATGAAATTTTTGGGCTACAAACAGAATAACAGTAAGCCCGACTTACTCTTATCTTTTAAAGTTTATATGGATAGCCTAAACTTCAGAGGCTATAAGCAACCCAACATTATTGAGTGGGCCGAACGCCCATCAACAGAAATTACTTATGAAAGACAAAAGTATGATATAAAAAAAGGAACGTTACTGATTCAATTTTTTGATCGCAAACAAAAAATGTCGATTTGGCAAGGTTATGCCACCGACTATTACAAAAAGGTAGACTTCAATAACATAAAAGACGTAAATAACGCTGTAAAGTCCATTTTGAACAAATATCAATTCTTTGCTGAGGACTTTTTGAAGGAGCAAAATGAGGCACTTTCGGATGGATCTTGAAATTTTTTACATTTTTTTTCGCACAATGTTTTTGTTTTTAAAATTTCCTACTACATTTGCATTCCCAAACGATAAGGGAAACACAAAATGCCCGATGGTGTAACTGGCAACACGTCTGATTTTGGTTCAGAAGAGTCTAGGTTCGAGCCCTAGTCGGGCAACTAAAAAGGCGGACTAATTAGTCCGCCTTAGTTGTTTAAACGGCAAAATGAAAAAAATGTCATCAGTTAAAATCTTCTCCGGAAAGTCTACTGAGTATCTAGCACACAAAATAGCTCAGGCATATGGTAAACCTTTAGGTGAAGTTACTCTCCAAAAATTTAGCGATGGAGAAATGTCTCCATTCTTCTCAGAATCTGTAAGAGGTAGCGATGTTTTTCTAATTCAATCAACTTTTCCTCCAGCGGACAATTTCTTAGAGCTGTTACTGATGATAGATGCAGCAAAGAGAGCCAGCGCTAAATATGTAACAGCCGTAGTTCCTTATTTCGGTTATGCACGCCAAGACAGAAAAGATAAGCCAAGAGTTGCTATCGCAGCTAAGTTAATGGCCAACCTTTTATCTGCTGCTGGTGCTGACAGAATAATGACTTGCGACTTACATGCCGATCAAATTCAGGGATTCTTTGATATTCCTGTTGATCACTTGGATGGGACTTCAATCTTTATTCCATACATCAGATCATTACAATTAGAAAACATCATGTTTGCTTCACCTGACGTTGGTGGTGTGAAGCGCACAAGATACTTCGCCAAGTTCTTCAATGCAGAAATGGTAGTTTGTGACAAGTTTAGAGAGAAAGCAAACGAAGTAGCCACTATGAGGCTTATTGGTGATGTAGAAGGTAAGGATGTAGTAATGGTAGATGACCTTATCGATACTGGAGGCACTATTTGTAAAGCAGCAGCCCTTTTGAAAGACAAAGGAGCAAGATCTGTAAGAGCAGTAGCCACTCACCCGGTATTATCAGGCAAAGCCTACGAAAATATCGAGAAATCGGTATTAGAAGAATTAGTAGTAACAGATAGTTTGCCTATCAAGCAAGAGTCTAGCAAAATTAAAGTTCTTACTTTATCTGACTTATTTGCAAAGGCTATTCGTAAGATTCATGATCACGAATCTATCAGTTCACTGTTCATTCATTCATAAGATTTTTTCTAACATAAATATATATTACTATGAAAACAGTTGAGATTATAGGGTTTAAAAGAGCAAATCTCGGCAAGTCTGAATCTAAAAAATTACGTGCAGAAGGTTATGTACCTTGCGTAATTTATGGAGGAGACAAACAAGTTCACTTTTACGCTCCAATGATTCTTTTCCGTGAGTTAGTTTATACTGACAAAGCTCACTTCGTTAATATTAACGTAGAAGGAGAAGAGTTCCAAGCGATTCTTCAAGACATACAATTCCACCCAGTAAGTGAGATTATTCTTCACGCTGACTTCTTACAATTATTCGATGGAAAAGTTGTAAAAATGGATATCCCTGTACACTTCGAAGGAGAATCTCCAGGAGTTGCAAAAGGTGGTACTTTAATCAAGAAAAGAAGATACTTAAGAATCGAGGCATTGCCTAAAAACATGCCTGAATTCGTAACAGTAAACCTTAGTTCTTTAGACTTCGGTAAAGCAATTAAAGTTCAAGAAATTGAAGAGAATAATTTCAATATCTTAGACTCTAAAATTGCATCAGTAGCGGTAGTAGAAATTCCTAGAGCACTTAGAGGAAAAACTAATATGGCTGATGATGATGCTGAAGAAGAAGCTGAGGCATAATAACTGCTTTTTAAAGATTCAAATCCTACCCCTAATAAGGGTAGGATTTTTTGTTTAAAGACAATTACAGACAATGAAATACCTAATTGCAGGACTTGGAAACATAGGAGCCGAATATGAAACCACAAGGCATAATATCGGTTTTTTAACACTCGACAGGCTGGCTGAACAGGAAAAGGCATCTTTTGAAGTAAGCAAACTCGCTTTTAAAAGTGAGTTCAAGCACAAGTCTCGTCAAATTCATTTAATAAAGCCTACCACTTACATGAACCTTAGCGGGAAAGCCATTAATTACTGGCTGCAAGAGCTTAAAATTCCTAAAGAGAACCTATTAGTAATAGTAGACGATATAGCGCTTCCTTTTGGCAATTTGAGGCTGAGAACCAAAGGATCTGCAGCCGGACATAATGGGCTTAAAAACATAGAGCAAGTTTGTGGCGGAAGCAATTACTCTAGACTTAAATTTGGTATAGGCGATGACTATGCCAAAGGGAAACAAATTGATTTTGTACTCAGCTCATTTACTCGATCTGAATTTGACATGCTCCCAGAAAAAATGGATAAAGCTATAGATATGATATTGTCATTCTGTACTATAGGAGCAGTGAGAACTATGAACAGCTTTAATGACTAACACTAGAACTGAGGAAGGATTACTTCAAAGATGGTAAAGCCTTCCTTAGATTTTTTAATACTAATCTCTCCTTTTAGCTTTTCTACAGCCAACTTAGCCAGATAAAGCCCTAAGCCAGCTGTATCAGCTATTTCTGACACCTTAGAAAAGATTTCAAAAACTTTATGGCTTAGCTTATCATCTATGCCTATTCCGTTATCTATCACTTCCATAAACACCATTCCTTCCTTCTTCTCCACCCTTACTCGTACAAAAGATGCTAAACGTTCAGAGGTATTATGAAATTTAAAGGCATTGCTAATTAAGTTATTCAATATAATTCTGATAAGCCCCTCATCACTCAGCAGGGTTAACCCTTCATCTATATCTACATTAACAGCAATATCTTTCTTTTTATAATTACTTCGTTGTTCTGCTATAATATCTCGTATTACAGGCTGAATAACTATGGTATTTTTCTCTACCAAAGAAGTATTGATCTGATTTATAATTAACAGCTTAGATAGTATTTCATTTAATCGGTCAGCCGTTTTGCCTAGCTTTTCAAAATAGTCTCGAGCTTTAGCATCTTCAATATCTATCATTGCTACATTGCACATACCTTGCAGCGTTGCCAATGGCCCTCTGATATCATGAGAGGTTTTATAAATGAAATTATCGAGTTCGTTGTTAGATTTAATCAATGCAGCATTGGAAGCTTTCAGCTCCTTGGTCCTTTCCTTAACCTTCTCCTCTAGCTTAAAGTTAACATCTGTAAGTGCATGATTCTGCTTTTCAATGGTGGCATTTGCTGTAGATAGAGCGTGATTTACCTTTTTCCTTTGTTGATTATTTTTAATCAATATAATAAGAATAATTACAGCCATAAGTGTAATAATCCCTAGCAGCATCAACAAGGTAGTTCTTTTACTTATCTCGTTTTTCTGAAAATCTATAGTTTCAAGGTTCTCCTTCTCTTGGTATTCAACTTGTATAGAAGCCAAATTCTTAATAACCCCCTCATTTAGGATCAGACTGTTTAACGAATCGTATTTTTCTTTAAACAAATACGCGTCCTTATACTCATTTAATTCAAAATAAATTTTTGCGTATAAATCGTAATTATCCCTATACCATGTTCTATATTCTAGCTTGGTTGCTAATTTTTGACTTTTATCGAGGTTGAGTTTGGCGTTTTTCAAATTCCCCCTTTTAAGTTCTACAAAAGCTAAAAAGTGATAATTTATCACCTGATACCTCTCGTAATTACCATTTTCAGAAAGGGTAATTGAATTTTGAAGGTTTTCCTCTGCCTCCATTAATTTCTCTTCATGAAAGTAAGCGATTCCAGCTCCGCTATATACACTTATTTTACTGAGCTCACTACATTTCTCCTGCTCACACAACTCCAGAGCCTGATTGAAATACTCTAATGCCTTTTCATAATTTTTTAAATCTGTATAACAGACACCAATGTTGTACAAGGTATTCGTTACCCCAAGGTCATCCCCGATTTTATTTTGAATTTTTAGAGTATTTAAAAAATATCCAAGTGCTTTTGAATAATCAGTTATTTTCAAATAAACCAAGCCAATATTATTAAAGGAATTAGCTATTTCAACGGGGTTTCTTTCTTTTTCTCTTAACCTTAAAGCTCTTAAATGATAATCTAATGCTGCATCATATTCTCCAAACAAATAGCAGGCATTACCTAAGTTGTTGAGTATTTCTGACAATGACTCATGAGACTCTAAAACCTCACATATAATAAGGGCCTGTTTATAATGATCAATAGCATCTTTATAAAAGCTCTTTTTTTGATACAACAACCCTATACTAAAGTCAGATTGGAGAATTGACACAGAGTCCCCCTTATCAATTGCTAATTCTTTAAATACCTCCGCATACTTTATAGCACTGTCAATGTCAATCTTTCTATACCTGAGAAATAATGACTTGGCATAATCCATTTTTTCTGCACTATTTATTTCAGAATTCAATAAATTTTTTAGAGAATCTAAATTATCTTGCGCAGATAAATACAGAGGAAATAAAGTGATAATCAAGTATATAATTAAGCTTCGCTTCACAAGGAATATCCTTTTCAAAAACACATGTAAGTTTATAGTCAAAGTTAAGTGGAGTCTTTATAAAATAATATGCTAATTTGCATCTATTGTTTATCCTAATTAATATCAGTATAAATAAATTTGCCGACTCACAATTCTTTTTTAAATAAAAGAAATTTTTTCATCATTTGACTATTTTTTTACAACAAAGTATTCTCAAAACTAAACTAAAACATATGAAAACTAAGTTATTAACCCTTTTTACAGTTGTATTATTGTCTGGCATTTTTTATTCATGTTCTGAAGAGGATATTAATCCACGTCAAAACCAAGAAGAATTTACTGAAGGCGGAGGTTCTGAAGGCAATCCAGTTGACAGTGAAAATGGAGGTATTGGAAGTTAATTGCCAAAACATAATGTGACTTAAATCATTTAATGATGGAAGAGACTCACGGTGTTAACCATTGAGTCTCTTTTTATTTAAAATAAATATTGCACTCAGGAAGTAAGTTTTTGATGCTGTTTACCTCTATTTCACTAATTTGATTGTTCCTTATGATTAATGTTTTCAGTTTTTTTAACTGTGTTATATTATCTGGTAAACTTTCTAATTCATTATCTGACACAATCAACAATTCTAGATTTGATAACTTTCCAATAGAATTTGGTAAAGCTGTTAATTGATTATTATTTATTATTAATGCCTTTAAAGACTTTAGTTCACCCAAACTTTCAGGCAGCGCTTTTAACTTATTAAACTCAAGGTTTAATTCCTTTAAGTTATTAAGTCCACTCCAGTCTACATTAGCTTCATTCATTTGATTATGCCCTAAGTTGAGGACCTCTAACTTTTGCAGTTTAGACAAATCATAAGGCACATCACTTATCTGATTATAATCTAGCTCTACTACCTTAAGCTTTTTACACTCCGCAAAGCCCACAGGAAACCTCCCAAGATCATTAATTGATAAATGAAGGTATTCTAAGTGCTTTAACCTCGCCACATCTTTACTGACCTCCATAATGTGATTATTAGAAAGCTCTAGCTTAATTAAGTGCGGCAGCAACTTAATATCATCAGGGATTAGCTTTAACGTATTTAACTTAGCATTTAAGATTTCTAGCTTTCTTAATTCAAATATTGAATGATCCCAAGTTTCGAAGTTATTACGCATAATATTCAAAAACCTCAGTTCTTTAAGCTTTTCTATATTATCGTCTAAGCTAAACAGGTGCTGATCTCTCAGGTTTAATTGTTTAGCCTTCGTATCTGCATTTACGGCATCTGTAATACTCGTATAAACCTTTTCCTTTAATGGATTTACATATTGTGCAGAGACATTAAAGACAGTTGAAAAACTTGCTAAAAGATATAATATAATAGCTCTCATGTGCATAAATAAAGAGAGCCGGACTTAGCCGACTCTCTAATATATTGATTGAATTATAATTTAATTTTTAATGAACTGAAGTCTATATCTGGTAACCTGATCTGCCCTTTTGACCATTATTACTAGCATTTGACTGCTATTGATATAATCATTAAGATCTATGGTTATTTCAGCACTACTGGTTTCCATGCTAAACAATGATATACCCATAACATTAAACACCTCCACTTCAGCATTTTGATAAACAGTGTTATTACCAAAACTCAATGTTAACGTGCCGTTTGTAGGGTTAGGATATATTTGAACCGAGGTCTCCTGCCCTGGATCAACCCCTGTAACATCATCTAACACTTCAATATAACCTGTTTTTTGTCTGACAGGACTCTCTCCTGATTCATTAGAAACCTTTAATGACACATCATACACTCCTGGAGTATCATAAACTACCGTAGGGTTTTGAATATCTGAAGTATTAGGAGTGCCTCCTTCGAAGCTCCAGTCCCATATATTAGGGAAACCTGTACTCATATCAGTAAATTTAACTGACTCTCCTTTAAAAACTGTACGTGGATTAGCCTCAAACTCTGCCATAGGCAATGGATTCATTACAGATATATAAGCAGGATACTCCTTGGAACTTGTACCTATTACGTTAGTTACAGTCAATTTAACAGTATATTCACCAACTTCATTGTAAGTTACCACTTCAGTCTTATTGTTAGAAGTTAGCGGACTTCCGCCATCAAAATTCCAAGTTCTTTCAACTACAGCTCCCCAACTTACATCAGAAAAGGTAACCGACTGACCTACAATTATTTTGGTAGTATCGGCATCTATTACCACTTTTGGCAAGTCCATTCCCAAGTTATCTTCTAATGCAAACACAACGGTGGCAGAGGCATCGAACTTAACATCGTTACCCGTTGCATCCTTTTGATATGAAGTAGCAGAGCTAGGATGCTGCACTGAAAAGAAACCAAATTTATAGTCAGGTGAAAAAGTTAATCCCGTTGGTTCAGAACCTATAGGCATTGATGCAAATAACATTACGTTAGGTGCGTATTGGGTATGATCAGGCCTTACCACCCAGATGTAATTATTGTCACCATCTTGCAACACCCACAAATTACCTTTATCATCAAAAGTAAGGTTATCGTTACCACCTCTCCAAGGTTCATTTACAACACCCGCAGCTGTAGTAATTTCGTAAGATCTACCACCTACGAAAGTCTCAAAGTCACTTACATGATCTCCTTCATCTTTAAAACGATAAACCCTTCCCTTTCCTTTAGAAGTAAAATACACTTTACCATCAATAGGGCTGATTTCACAATCTTCTACACCATTGAAGTTTGTACCTCCTAAAGCTGCCGCCATGCTATTGATATTATTTCTATCTTCTTTGGTTACATTAGGTACCTGTACCCAAGTAGCAGTAGACCCTGATGGATCATCGGCCACTAGTGGATCATCAAGTTTTAGCACATATACCTTGCCTGAAGATAGATTTGCAGGTTCATCTGCAACAAACTTATAAACACAGTGTGTGCCTCCATCCTCGCCATAATAGACCGTAACACTATCATCAGCCACTACAACATTCTCATGATTCATTCGCCCCATTGCCCAAAGTTTTTCCTGCCCTACACTTTCATCGTAAATAACTACCTGAGCAGTTTTAGGATCTATCTCTACGGGCCATCCAACATCTTGGTATCCGTCACCATTTAAGTCACCATTATTGGTTGACTCTTCACAAGTAATGACTGTACCCCATGGAGTAATACCTCCAGAACAATTTCTAGTAGTGGTAACCAAAGCATTATTATATAAGTCTACCGCTGTTGACTTATCTACTTCCCACAAGTAATTATCGGTATTGTAATGAATATCTAACATAGACACTCCACCTGGTGTGTTTTCATGGTTAACAGATAAATACCCTTGAATACTGCTTCCATTAATCGGCACATAAGCGGTAAAATCATTATTACCAGGCACATCACCCTCTATTTCAGTATACCTATCCCCTTGTTTAAATAACAACTGAAAGTCATGATCTTCAGAAATAATCAATTTATCTGTCTGCCCGGTAGGGTCAATAGATGTGAAGCAACCAATATGATCTTCGCCACAGTCTACCGGAGGGTTTGGTTCTGATGCATTTTTAAGGTAAAGGTCAAACCCTAAATCAGAACTTTGGCCGTCTCTATTATGCACCTCTACAGCAATTCTATTGAGGCCTTCTCTAAAATCTGCAGAAGTTATGATGTATGAAAAATAAGCACGCTCATCTGCTCCATCAACTATTGCTGAAGAAGTAGTTAAATAATTAATATCTCCCTCAGGCATATTACTTCTTACCACTTCTTTCCCATTGATATAAACAATGGCGCCATCATCTCTCCTAAGTCCAAGCTCAAGAGCACTATTTAGATTATCCTTTTCAATAAGTATATCACGATAAAAATAAGTAGTGATAAATTTATTTGAAGCATCTTCTCCATAAGATATCACAGTGTTCATTTCATCTCCATAACCTAATGGACCTTCACCATCTGACCAATTAGATGCAACATAAGAGGTATCCATCCATTCCACATCATCAAGGCTGCTTCCATTATCGAGATAATGCCAACTAGAGGCTTTAACTAGAGGGAAATTTGCTGGAGCCAAAGGAGGTTCTTCATAGCCAATTTGCATATCAAAAGCTAAATCAGAGCTATTTAATGCGGCCTGGTGTAGCTCAACTGCTATTACATTTAAGCCATCATTTAATAAATTGGCAGTTTTAACTCTAAAATACTTTTCTTCATCTTGACCAGAAACAGCACTTGTAGCTAGAGTATTATAGTTAATTTCACCTTCTTGCATATTCATACGGAAGGCCTCTATGCCATTTACATAAACTACTGCACCATCATCTCTCAATACATCAAAGACTAGTGAATCGTACAACGTTTTATCTTCTACCTTAAAAACATGTCTTAAATACGTTGTTGGATATTTATTTTCTGCATCATCTCCATAATTTAAAGTGGTTACTGATGCATCACCATAACCTAGAGTTGCATTTCCATAGGCCCATTCATCGTCCGCAAAATCTAAAGCAGTCCAATCCACCTCATCTAGGCTTTCTCCATTATCATTATACATCCATAATGCACCTTTTCCCATTGGAAAATCTCCATTAATGAACCTATCAGGCATATCATAAGTAACTATTAACTTAGCTGCGGCAGTAGCAGATTTATCAAAAGTCTGCACCACTCTTTTACTAGTATTAGCACTATAACCCGGTATATTAAATGTAACGGGGTCCGCCAGCAAGAATGTGACAGCATTCCCCTTCTCCCATGCAGGATTACTCAAAACCGAATCTAGCAAATGAGCAATATTTGGCGTTCTTTGAGCTTCGTTTGCATCTCCTACGTTAGCAAAAGGAGCCGCTTGCCAAACTACGGTATCACCCAAGTACATGGTGCGGTGATAAAGATCAAAATCAAATGTTTGTATTGGCAATGAGTTAACGCTATTTTCAATACCAATGGCCACATTGACAACACCATCTGTATTTACTTCATCCACAGTAAACTGAATATAGGCATTTCTAATTATGGCACCTTGAGGCAAATTAACCTCATCAAAACGCAGTCCAATTAACTGCTCACTGTCCCCGTCTTTGGTTAGCTCAATATCAGAACTATCGATATACATATGCCCAGACTCCACATCTTGCTCAGCATCATCAGAAGCTGCAAGAATTGAAAATGCTTCAGTAGGACTACTTTTATAAGCTAAGTAGTATACGCCCTGTTTTAAATTTACATCAGCGAAAGTTACTAAGGCTCCTTCTGGCTTTGAGCTGGCTATCAATTCGTAATTTAACTCAGGGTCACCTTGAAGGAGATAAAACTCACTTACATAATTCAATAGTGAATCTACATTGTTAACGATTCTCCGCACATCCACTTTTAAATCAGCCACGGGCAAGTTCAGAGCATTAATGCTCCATCCTTGGGCGATATAAAATGAATCTTGTGCTAAGGGCTTTATGCCATAATTAATTGCTGAGCTGACGATTAAATTAGACGTGTAATCCTGAATAGCTCCTTCTACAAAAAGCCCTGTACTTTGATCTCTTATCACACTCCAACTAGCAGCTATATTCTCATTATAGTTTTCCAGAACTGTACCTGCTGGTGCACTAGACGCAACTATATTAGCATTAGAAGAAGGTATTTCACCTCCTTTAACACCAGAATTTAACAAACTCCCATCATTTTCTTGATCGAAAGTAAAGTTATAAGCCAATTGCTCGTCATCCGATTTTATAGATGAGTACATTTTAGAATGAATTTCAGTAGCCGTTCTTGCCTGACTCCAAACCCTTAGTTCGTCCATCATTGAGATGGTTTCACCTCCATAATTTAAACTCTCGCCTAATGCCAAATCCCAATTTTCATTGGGTACGTAACTGTCATATTCAGCGCTATCTACTGCTAAGCCATTAATAAATAATTTAACCCATTCTCCGGGAGCAGCTGTTACTGCAATATGATTCCACTCTCCAACATTTACTGCCGAAGGCGAACGTAGCTCTAACCAATCATTATTATTAAGGCCAAAAACCACCTTTATGGTATTATCATCGGGCACTTCAATACTGAAGCCTGTACTATTATTATCTACCCTACCATGATTAGAAAGAAGCTTATCATTATTAGCCGGATCTTTCATCAACCTTGACCAAAACTCTATAGTAAATGAATTAGACAACAATGGATTTACGTCCACAGACGGAATGACTACATCATGATTTTCTATGAGCGACAAGGCTCCTCCTCTACCTGCAGCTCCATATTCACCAGCCTTCCAGGCTATGAAGTATTCAGATTTCTCTAATGATGTATTAAAGAAAGTAACGCTTCTACCGTCAAATGCACCTTTCCCGATTGCGGTTAAACCACCATCTTGTTGTTGAAGCAAATAGTATTCACTGGCATTTTTGGTAATGCTATCATAATTCGCCAAAGCTGTTTCCAAATCTACTTTTAGAGTAGCGAAAGAAACATTTACGGGGTCTATGCTCCAACCTATATTTGAATAGTATAGTTCTTCTACTGCTATTGAATCGATCACTTCATTAGCGCCATCACCACTTCCAATAACTACATTACTATTATACAATGTAATAGGGTCGGCAATTGAAAGTCCGTTATTAGGCTTACCTCCTTTGCTCCAATAAGCAGTTACTTCAGAAGTATATGCACCTGGAATACTCCCTACAGGAGACGTTCCCGATATGAGCTCGGCTCCATTCAGTTCGATTTCAAAAGGTTCACTCCCCTTACTGATAATTGAATGATCTTCATAAGGACCAAAATCATAGTAGAGCACTAAGTTTTCTTCATTTGTACCCGTAATTTCATAATGCAACTGTTTATTAACCTGAGCTTGCGTCAATGAAGTATTATAAATTTTAAGCTCATCCATTTCAGCCTGTATAGCTCCAGAATAATTAGGGCTATACCCCAATCCAAGTCCATCAAAATTATTAGGAACATAGCCAGAGAAATCACCTTCCGCCACCAGCTCACCATTTACATAGTAGTACATTTTATCATTCTTCCTAGCAGAAAATGCTACATGATTCCACTCTCCCAAATTCCAAACATCACCTTGTTCTGAAATGCTGGTCCAGTCACTACCTCCATTACCCAATACAACATTAAGCTTATTGCTGCCCGGATACTCGAATGAAATACCTGTACTATTGCCATCTACGCGACCATTTGAAGATAAAATTTTAAAGTTATCACCTGGATCTGATGTCAGTTTCGCCCAAAACGCAATGGTAAAATCTTCCTTTAGAGCTTCATTAACAATATTTGAAGGGATATACATTTGCTGAGCTCCATTCAATTTCAAAACCTCTCCTCGGTGCGAAGCATATTCTGCATTATCTCTGATAGCCTCATCATCAATAAGCTTACTATACAGTTCAAATTCATCTAAACCTCCTACTAATCGATTTCCGTTAGTATCACTTCCTACATAAATAGATGCGTCAGAAGATTTAGAAGACACTATATTTGACCAGCTTTGCACTTCGAGTCCATTATAATACAACTTCAAAGAGCGCTTCACATTATCGTATTTCCACGCCACATGAGACCATTTACTGACCGGCAATGCAAATGAGCTCACCAAATCTATGCTATTGGCTATATCTTTGTAATGAAGATAATTATCTTGATCTAAGTTAAATGATAAGCCTGAGGCTCCATTAACATTAGAAAATATAGTACTCGTTTTTGCTACTTGAGGCTTCACCCAAAAAGAAAGAGTGTAAGCCTTATCAGCCATATTAAGTTCTTGGGTATAATCTATTTTAATTTCAGATTCCTCTGACAACTCAATAGCCGAATTAGTGACTCCGTTTTTATCTTTTATAAAGTTTACATTATTGGCAATTACGGGTAAATCATTTGCCGATGAATCCAAAGTATTATTTGTGAATGACAGATCTAGCTCAGTTGCTGTTGCACGCTCACTGGCCAGCATATCTTGATGAATTATCGTTTCAAAATATGGTTTCCCTTCTAAATCCACATATTCCACTTTCATTTTTCGGTCTTTCTGCTCACCTATAACATTTATCCTTAAGTAGGTTTGCTTCACCCCTCTAAGAATACGATCGCTATTATAATCTACCGAATAGTTACCATCACCAACATCAGAATTAATATTACCCGACAAAACATCAAACAAAGGATAGTTGACATCTCCATATCTACCATACAATTCTTGCTGGTGGATATCAGCGCTAAGGCAAAGCACCCCATCAATATTATTTTGCTGGATATAATTTACCAGATCATCTCCCTGAGCTGTTACCGAGAAATTTCTTCCTCCCCAGTGCTTTGCAAAAGCAGGTGTTCCAGAAATCAGAACTTTAAACGTGGCGTTAGAGTTTGAAAGGCTTTCTTTTAGCCAAGCCAGCTGATCGGGACCTAAGTGCTGAGCAGTACCATCTCTATAACTTCTATTATCCAAAAGGAAAAACTCCACATCTTTATATGTATATGAAGAAAATAAGCCCGGTCCTTCAGGAGTGCTTTTATATTCAGGGTTTGGCCACCAATCCTTAAATATGTCTCGCATTTCACCTAACGTAGGCATAGTTTTATTGAACTCATTTGGGCCAACATCGTGATTATCCGTGATAGCCAATTGAGGCATTGACATCAATAATTTATCGTGAAACTGACGATAAAACATATACCTATCAAAAGCCATATCTTTATTGGCCCAGTCATCAACACCATCAGGACACTGCCCCATAGCGTGCTGCAAGCCTAGCAAATAAGTAGCATCTCCCAACCAGACCATTAGATCACTACCTTCGGTAGACATCTGATTAAATATTTCGGGATCACCATTTTTATGTGTTTGGGATTCTGGTCTATCTATACAGCGTGTGGTATCATATATTCTACCACAACCACCGGCCAAAAACTCAAAATCACTCAATAGATCAGCTTCGTTCACAATAGAAGCCGTTCTGGCGTGCACTACACCATTTTCTTTTATATGTGCCTGATAAGTTTCACCTGGGGTAAGGCCTGTGTATTCAAATGACCTCAGGCTGTATCCGAGCCTATCATCACTATTAAACACTTCACCGCTAAGAGGTGTAGAGGGATTACCTGCTCCAGCAACTTCCAAAGTAAGTGCATTGTCAGAACCTGTATTTTGCTTTGTAAGCACCCAAACTCTCACTGAATTATTGTATACAGGACTAAACATGGGTCCGTAAACAATAGAATCTCCAGGAAGTGTTTGACCGCTTACTTTTAAACTGGCAGCAAATACCAGCAAGACGACTAGTAAGTAGTTAAATTGCTTCATAATATTTTAAAATAAACCTATTTAGCAAACAAAATTATACCCTTACAAATCTGTTTATTGTCCTTATCAATTAAGCATTCATTATCATTTTACATCATTATTTACATAGGATTTACACCATATTAACATAAGGACTCTATATGATTTTAAGGCTTAACAATATAGATAAAGCAATACTATTGAAACTAAAAAATTAAATGTACTGAAGGTCAGAATGTAGGATAAAGGGCAATAATCAAAAAGCACTGTTATTTAATATTCTATTAATACATTAACAGTGACTTAAAATCAATGTCAATGATCTGTACCTTCTGTTAAACTAATATCAGTAAGCGCATTTAAAAAATTGATAATATCACTTATTTCGCTTTCGGTGAGGTTAAGGGGGGCATCGGGCAATGTTTGGTGAGGTACTTGAGCTGACAATCCTATGCCAGCAGCTCCTCCTTTATCATAAAAATCTAGCACCTCTCTAAGGGTTGTATAGGCTCCATTATGAAAATAAGGGGCTGTTAAAGCTATATTTCTGACCGTCATGGTTTTAAAAGAATAGCGATAAATCTCTACCGCTTCATTTACAACCCCATTGTCAAAGCGCCCAAAATCACTATCTACTATATTTCCATTAGGTTGCTGCAGCACACCTAAAACTTCACTTTCATTTTCAGTAAAAGTAGGCGGAATTAACCCACTAAAAGTAGGAGCATAATGGCAAGTGCCGCAAGCAGCCTTACCCATAAATAAATTAAAACCGTTTTTTACTGTTTGTGGGAGCTCTGCTATTTCCCCTCTTATGTATTGATCTACAGGGCTGTTTACTGATTTTAGTGAAATAACGTAAGAAGCTAAGGCCTTAGAAAAATTATACCTTGTGATTTTTGAAGATTTGAATAAGCTTTCAAAAGCAGCTGTATAACCGCTATCCGCATTTAACTTTTTCAAAATCTCACTAAAAGAGGTATTATACTCAAGGTGATTTTCAATAACATGTTCAGCCTGATCCTCCAAGTCCATAGAACGCATATCGTAAAAATACCTATCAGAAAAGACTGCATTAATTAATGTAGGTGAATTTCTCTTTACCCTTAAATGGTCAATGCCTGCCAATGAAGTTTTTTCGCCATCAGTATACGCCAACTTAGGCTGATGACAACTAGCACAACTTAACTTGCTATTACTACTTAGCTGGAGGTCATAAAATAACATTTCACCTAACTTTCTTAAAGCCTTGCTGTCTTCTTCTGCCTTGAGTAAGCTATAATGGTATGGATTTAAAAAATCTTCATCGAATATATTGGTGCTGTTGCCATTCCATGCTGGGGTAGAATGGTGCTTCTCAGCAGAGGAAGGCAGTCCCATTTCACTTTTTAAAGCCGCCAGTTCAGCATAAATAGGGTTTACATACGTCATAAGAAACTCTAACCTATCAAAAGTATTAAAGTCCGTATGTTTGCTTAAGTATTTATCTGTATTCTTAAACAGGGCCATCAACGGTTTTACACTTACTTTATTACCTACTAATACCGGCAAGCCTTTCTGCATTCCCTTCAAAGCAGACCGAGCCTCTTCTATCCCATTTAATGAGCCAGGAGTATCAAAGCCAGTTACTCCTAAGGTGAATATTCGCACCACCTCAAGCCTACACGCCTCAAAAACCTGATAATCATAATAATATTTCCACTGCTCAATAGATTTATAGATTATTGCATAGTCTTCTTTTAATTTTTGAGTTAAAGCAATCAACTCAACAATACACTCACGGCAATCATTTTGATACAAAAGCTCATCTATTCTTTGCAAACCTGCTGGCGCCACTACCCTATTAGCACCTCTATGATGATCTAGGTTGAGGTAGTCAATAGGATAACTTTTTCTATACAATTCAGGATCTCCATAAATTTGACTATCAACAGCTGTACTCAAAGGATAAGGATCAATATGATCAAGAGGGGCCCCATTGATATAAGCTTTTACATGTTTAGGGAATAAATATTCTAGAATATACTCTATAGTTTTATAAGCTTTTCTAGTGGCTGATAATTGATTTTTTAATGCTATTATGCTTGCATTCCCTTTTTCAAAATCATGCTCTATTTGGAGTAGCTGATCTATTTCATTTTTTAGTTGCGTTGCATCCATTAAGATGGTTTTCTTATAACCATCATTATCAAATATTGATTTTGATTGTACATTCACCATCGCTAAACATATAATCAATAGTAATCTTACAACCTTATTACCTAACATTTATAGCATTAATTATTTTTAAAAGGATTGTCGGTTAAAGCATTTAAAAATGCGATTAACTCGTTTTTTTCTTTTGCAGTTAACTGAAGCGGATCCGCTGACAGCGTTTGGTTAACAACTTGAACGCCCTGAGCTTCAGCACCACCCAAGTCATAAAAGTCCACCACCTGCTCTAAAGACGAATAAGCACCATTATGAAAATAAGGAGCGGTTAACTCCACATTTCTAATAGTAGGAGTTTTAAAACTATTTTTAAAGATCCATGCTTGTTCACCTGTATTATCATTTGCGTAGCGTCCTTCATCTCTGTCTAAAACTTTATCCTCAGCATGCTCAAAAACACCAAGCACTTCACTTTCACTATCTTGATAAAGCGGTGGCACCAAACCAGAAAAAGTGGGAGCAAAATGGCATGTACCACATGCAGCTTTGCCCATAAATAAATTAAATCCATTTTTCACTTCCTCTTGTAGTAAGGCGGTTTCATTTCTGGCATATTGATCAAATTGGCTATTAAATGATCTTAACGACATTACATAAGAGGTTAAGGCTTTTGAGAAGTTATCTTTATTAATTTTTTTATTTTTAAAAGTTTTTGAAAAAGCCTTTTGATAAGCCTTGTTGCGTTTTAGCTTAGCCACTATGTCATCATAGGCAGTGTTAAATTCGTTTCTATTAAAAATCACATGCTCAGCTTGTTGTTCAAGGCTAAAAGCACGAAGATCGTAGAAGTACCTATCGGCATACACTGCATTAAGCAATGTTGGCGCATTTCTTAAAACAGTCTCGCCTTCCACACTACTTTTAGATTTCACCTGACCATCAGTAAAAGCTAATTCGGGTTGATGGCAAGTACCACAACTCATTTTGCCATCACCACTAAGGCTTGCATCATAAAAAAGCATTTTCCCCAGTGCCCTTAATTGATCACTGTCTTCTTGCTCATTCAAAAAAGTGAAAGCATATGGATTTAGAAAACTATCTGAAAAAATATGCTGACTTTGATTATTCCAATTTCCTAACTTTACTGATGATTTATTCGAATTGACTTCTCCTAATAATTCATATAGCGGGTCAACATAGTTTTTAAGGAAATATAACCGATCAAAATTCTCGAAATTGTCATTATCATTAATATACCCTATGGCATGATCAAAAAGTAAAATCATTTTTTCCTTTTCCTCATCGTCAAAACTCATGCGCTTCACTATGGCTCTTAATGATTGCATAGAATATTTTGTTTCCTCTACGCCCATTAATGATCCTGGAGTATCAAACCCTGTAACCCCAAGCGTGAATACTCTTACCAACTGTAGCCTTAATGCATTCACCAGATCATATTGTGGTATATCAGTATTTAGCTTGTTATAAAAAAGTATATCAATAGCACCAGTAAGCTTCTTACATAAATTGCGTAACCTCACCTGATCTACTTCATCGTCATAAGCCAACTCATCTAGCACTTGTAAGCCCACAGGAGGCACTACCATTGCCTTGGTAGTTTCTTTTTCGATATGCAAAATAGGAGCCCCATTAATATTACTGTTCACATATTCAGGATACAAATAGGCCAGATAAAACTCTATAGATTTATAACTATTTCTGGTTCTGGATAATTGAGCTCTGAAATCTTTCAAATCACTCTCGCCATGCACTAACTTTTCTGCGGCAATATCTAGGTCACTAACTTCCCTTTTAAAATTTGTCAGATATGATTCAATGGTAGTACCCACAGAGTTATACTGAACAAAAGAAGATAATAATATATACAACACTGCTAATATTAAGATAACAGCGGAATAAACAGCAGGCAGCGAATACTTTAGAGAATAGATTTTAAACATCCAAGCAAAATTATACTGACAGTCTCTACAGTACAATTTCGGCATATTAAATGATTGTTAGTTTAACTTCACAAACTTCATAATATAATAAAACATTAAGAATTATAGCTGATTTTGGCCATATAAAGGAAATATACGAGCAAACCGCAACTTATTACACCAAAAAAAGGTTTGAGATTACATTCTTTAATTTGCTTTTAGTAAGTTTGCAAATTCAATTTTAGGCTATGCAAAATATTAGAAATGTTGCTATTATAGCACACGTTGACCACGGTAAAACTACTTTGGTTGACAAAATCATTCATGCTTCGAAAATCCTTCGTGATAATCAGGAAACAGACGATCTTATTCTTGATAACGAAGATTTAGAGAAGGAAAGAGGTATTACGATTGTATCTAAGAACGTATCAGTACGTTATAATGACACCAAAATCAACATTATAGATACTCCTGGTCACGCGGACTTCGGTGGTGAAGTGGAACGTGTTTTGAAGATGGCAGACGGTGTTATCTTATTAGTTGATGCTTTTGAAGGTCCAATGCCTCAGACTCGATTTGTGCTTAGCAAAGCTTTATCTTTAGGTCTTAAGCCTATAGTAGTTGTTAACAAAGTAGACAAAGAAAACTGTCGTCCTGACGAGGTTCATGAGCAAGTATTCGACCTCATGTTCAACTTAGAGGCAACAGAAGAGCAGTTAGATTTTCCTGCATTGTACGGTTCATCTAAACAAGGATGGATGAACACTGACTGGAACCAACCAACTGACAATATTTTACCTTTACTAGATGCTATTGTAAAATATATCCCTCCTGCTCCTCAGCAAGAAGGTATTCTACAAATGCAGGTAACTTCTTTAGACTTCTCTGCTTATGTAGGTAGAATTGCTATTGGTAGAATTGCCCAAGGCACAGTAAAAGAAGGCGATACTGTAGGACTTACTAAAAAAGATGGCTCTGTAAAAAGAGCAAAAATCAAAGAAGTTCACATTTTCGAAGGCTTAGGTAAGAAAAGAGTACCAGAAGCTTCTAGTGGAGAAATCTGTGCTTTAGTAGGAGTTGAAGATTTCGAGCTTGGTGATACTGTTACTAGCTACGAAAACCCTCAACCACTTCCAAGGATTGCTATTGATGAGCCTACCATGAGTATGCTTTTCACTATCAACAACTCTCCTTTCTTCGGTAAAGAAGGTAAATTCGTTACTTCTAGACACCTAAGAGATCGTTTATACAAAGAAACAGAGAAAAACCTTGCTTTAAGAATAGAAGATACTACTTCTGAAGACCGTTTCAACGTATTTGGTAGAGGTATTCTTCACTTGTCTGTATTAATTGAGACAATGAGACGTGAAGGCTACGAACTTCAAGTAGGTCAGCCTCAAGTACTATTCAAAGAAATTGATGGCGTAAAGCATGAGCCTATCGAGCACTTGGTAGTAGATGTGCCTCAAGAAAGCTCTGGTAAAGTAATAGAATTAGTAAGTGCGAAAAAAGGTGAAATGAAAATCATGGAGCCTAAAGGAGACTTACAACATTTAGAGTTTGATATTCCTGCAAGGGGTATCATTGGTTTAAGAAACAATATTCTTACTGCCACTGCTGGTGAAGCTATCATGACTCACAGATTTAAGGAATATGCTCCTTACAAAGGTGATATACCTGGTAGAGTTAATGGTTCTTTAATATCAATGGAATCAGGCCCATCAACAGCTTACTCTATTGATAAGTTACAAGATAGAGGAGTATTTTTCGTAGATCCAGGAGAAGAACTTTACGTAGGTCAGGTTATAGGAGAGCACTCTCGTGACAATGACTTAGTAGTAAATATTCAAAAAGGAAAGAAACTTACAAACATGCGTGCATCAGGTTCTGATAGTAACGCTAAAATTGCTCCGGCAAAACGTTTCTCCCTAGAAGAAGCTCTTGAATACATTCAAAAAGATGAGTACTTAGAAGTTACGCCTAAATCTATGCGTATGAGAAAGATTTATCTTGATGAAAACGAGAGAAAGAGAATGGCAAACAAAGCAGAAAGTTAATTGCTTTAAACTATAAACAAGAAAGGCTTACCATTTTGGTAAGCCTTTCTTGTTTATATGCTTTTCTAAATTAAAACCTAGCAGCCATTAATAAGCCAAGGTCTTTATGTTTCATATGAAATTTACGTGCAATATGCTCATTAGTCAAGCTTCCTTTGTAGGTATAAACACCACGCATAAACCATTTATGAGCAAAAATCATATCATCCATTCCGCCTTCTTCTGCAGCACGAATAATAGTAGGAGTAAAAATATTACTCAGCGCAGTAGTAGCTGTGTGTGCTACCCTTGACGCTATATTAGGCACACAATAATGTATTACATCAAATTTCCTGAAAACAGGACTTTTTAGACTAGTTTGTTCAGAGGTTTCAAAGCACCCTCCTTGATCAATCGACAAATCTATTATTAAAGAATCAGGTTTCATTTCTGCTACCATCTCCTCCGTTACCACATACCTATTTCTTCCCTTTTCAGGCCTTAACGCTCCTATCACAACATCAGCATTTTTCAAAGATCTGGCTAATGTTGCAGAATCAATAGTGGAAGTATACACTTGCCTTGCTAACGCCTGTTTAATGCGCCTAAGCTTATAAATATGATTATCGAAGATTTCCAAATCAGCACCTAGACCTATAGTAGCACGGGCTGCATACTCAGCCACCGTACCTGCACCAAGTATCACTACTTTAGTTGGTGGAACCCCCGTAATACCTCCCATAATCACACCTTTACCTCCACTACTGGTACTTAGGTATTCAGCAGCAATGGACATTACAGTATTACCCGCAATCTCACTCATAGCCCTGATTATAGGCATTCCACCTACTTTATCTTCTATGAATTCAAAAGCCAGTGCTGTAATTTGCTTAGCATTAAGAGCCTTGATGTACTCTGGCGATTGGCTGCCCATTTGCAAAGCCGAAATCAAGACCTGGCGATGCTGCATTAATGTTATCTCTTCCATAGTAGGCGGCTCAATTTTTAAAATTGCATCTGCTTTATATACTTCTTCAGCAGAATATACAATCTTGGCTCCCGCCTCACTATAATGAGTATCCGAAAATTTAGACCCCTTACCTGCACCCGTCTCTACCCACACCTCATGACCATTATTCACTAAAAGTGCTACCGAATCCGGAGTCAATGTAATTCTTCTTTCCTGCAAAGAAATCTCATTGGGTAAACCAATAAAAAAAGAATGTTTATTCCTTTTTACAGCCATCAATTTTTCCTGAGGATACAGGCTCGACTCCTTTGCTAATTCTGCAAACCCTAGGCGTTCTTTCTTACTCATACTTGGTTACTTCTATTAACCTTTTCTTTTCGTCTACAATACTTATATCTATTCTCAAAAGCTTGTCTGGCAAAAGGCCTTCTATTCTACTGGCCCATTCCACAAAACAATAATTTCCAGAATCTAAATACTCTTCCGTGCCAATGTCCATGGCTTCCATTTCATCTTTCAGCCTATAAAAATCAAAATGAAAAATCACCTCTCCATTCTCATTTTCATACTCATTTACAATAGAATATGTAGGGCTATTCACCATATCCAACACTCCCAATTCTTCACAAATGGCTTTAATAAGGGTAGTTTTACCAGCCCCCATATCTCCTTCAAAAACCCACACTTTCCACCCCGCTGCAAAGTCTACAATTTGCTTTGCGGCATCGCTAAGCAGGTCTGGCCCACTGGTTTCTAAGCGCAAGCCTGACAGTTCTTTATCAACCATATTTCGAATTTAGTGAAATAATTGGAATAATCATTTCCTCCATGGATACTCCTCCATGCTGGAAGGTGTCTTTATAGTAGTTTACGTAATAATTATAGTTATTAGGATAAGCAAAGAACTGGTCTTCGGTAGCAAAAACATAGGTAGAAGACACATTAACTTTAGGTAAATGCAGCCTTTCAGGCTTTACTGCTTCCATTATTTTTGAACCACTATCGTAACCCAAATTCTTACCTTGTTTATATCTCAAGTTAGTATTAGTATTTCTATCTCCTACTATCTTAAACGGCCTTTTCACTCTAATAGTACCATGATCTGTAGTAACTATAAGCTTACCACCACCCTCTGCAATAATGCGCATAGCTTCTAACAAAGGTGAATGCTCAATCCATGATTTTGTTATAGAACGATATGCAGCCTCATCGGGAGCCAACTCACGAATCATTGCCATATCGGTACGCGCATGCGATAACATATCTACAAAGTTGTACACTATCACGTTAAGCGGGTTAGACATCAGGTTTCTCACAGAATCTACCAATTGCTTCCCTTCACTAATCTGCTTCACCTTGGTGTAACTCATTTTAATGTCTAGGTTATTTCTCTTCAGCTGGCGCTCAACAAACTCCTGTTCATTATTATTCTTTCCGTCCTCTTCATCTTCACCTACCCACAAATCTTTATGTTTTTTCGCCATCTCTAAAGGAAGCATTCCAGAAAAAATGGAGTTACGCGCGTAGGCAGTAGTAGTAGGAAGTATAGAGTAATAGGTCTCTTCTGACTCCACGTTAAAGTATTCAAGAATGGAAGGTTCAATAATTTTCCATTGATCATACCTCAAATTATCTATTACCAAAAAAAACAATGGTTTATCATCACTAAGCTGCGGAAACACTTTCTTCTTCATCAGCTGATGAGATAATAACGGCTTATCCACATCTGGGTCATTCAACCAAGACTCATAATTCTCTTTCACAAATCGTGTAAACTGATTATTAGCCTCATCCTTTTGGCTGTATAAAACTTCAGCCATGCTCTTATTTTCTGTTTCGTCAATTTCCATTTCCCAGAAAATAAGTTTCTTATAAATCTCTGCCCATTCCTGATGATCCAAGTCATCTTGAAAAGCCATACTTATATTTCTAAACTCTTGCTGATAACTAAGATTAGTTTTCTCCGTCACTAACCTTTTATTATCTAAAATTCTTTTTACAGAAAGCAGAATTTGACTTGGATTAAGAGGCTTAATAAGGTAATCAGCAATTTTAGCTCCTATGGCATCTTCCATAATCTGCTCTTCTTCGCTCTTAGTGATCATCACCACAGGCAAATTTGGCTTAGTAGATTTAATTTGGGTCAAGGTTTCTAAACCTGTCATCCCCGGCATATTCTCATCTAAAAAAACTACATCAAAATGCTTTTCTTCACATTGCTCAATAGCATCTGTCCCACTATTTACAGGAGTGATGTCATACCCTTTATTCTCTAAAAATAGTATGTGTGGCTTTAATAAGTCAATTTCATCGTCTGCCCACAAAATATTATATCTTTGCATAGGTTGATATTTTTCTCAAAATAATAACTTCTTTTACAATCGTAACGCATTAACTCCAGATAAGATTGAATAAAAAGAAAATTTTCAATGATCCGGTATACGGATTTATTAACATAAAAAGCGATTTGGTGTTCGATATTATTGAACATCCTGTTTTTCAAAGACTAAGACGCATCAAGCAACTAGGCCTAACCGACATGGTATATCCTGGTGCCTTGCACACAAGGTTTCATCATGCGATAGGTGCTATGCACCTCATGTGTCGCACATTAGACAGCCTTCGCAGCAAAGATGTAGAAATAACAGACGAAGAATACGAAGCTGCACAGGTGGCCATTCTTTTGCATGACATTGGCCACGGGCCTTTTTCACACGCTCTAGAATACAGCTTATTGCATGGCATTCAGCACGAAAGTATCTCTTTTCTTTTTATGAAACAGCTGAATAAAGAATTTGACAACCAGCTAGAGCTTGCCAACAAGATTTTTCAGAATACCTATCATAAAAAATTTTTACATCAGTTAGTTTCCAGTCAGCTGGACATGGACAGGCTTGATTATTTAAAACGTGATAGTTTTTTCACAGGTGTATCTGAAGGCGCCATAGGCCTAGAGCGTATTATCAGCATGCTTAATGTAGTAGATGATAATATTGTGGTAGAAGAAAAAGGAATTTACAGTATAGAAAACTTCTTAAACGCCCGAAGGTTGATGTATTGGCAAGTATACTTACACAAAGCTTCTGTAAGTGCAGAAAAAATGCTCATCAATTTAATTTTACGCGCCAAAGATTTAGCCACCGGAGGTCATGAAATATTTGGTTCTGATGCACTAAAAGCTTTTCTCTACAAAGAATATACCCTAGAAGACTTTCAGCAAAACCCCAAAATACTCGCTACGTTTGGCGACCTCGATGATTATGATATATGGGGAGCTATTAAGGTATGGAAAAATAGTGATGATAAAATCCTCAACACTTTAAGTAATTATCTTTTAAACCGAAAGCTATTTAAAATACACCTAAGCAATGAACCTTTGAGCAAAGACTCCCTAACCACTTTACGCAATCATATAAGTGAAGAATATGGAGTCTTAAGGGCCGATAGCAGGTATTTCTTTGCTCATGGAGAAGTGACTAACAAAGCTTACATAGCCGGTGGACAGACCATCAATATGTTAACAAAAAAAGGAAAGGTTATAGACATTGCCGAAGCTGCTGATTTACCCAACATAAAAGCTATGAGTAAAATTGTGAAAAAATACTATCTATGCTGCCCCAAAAATGTATCTTTGTAAAAAGAATATAACTATCCTACACTAGTTTAATGAAGTTTACGGTTGATCAGATTGCATCACTTTTAGGAGGTGAAGTAGAAGGGAATGGCAATACCGAAATAAGCATGTTGGCAAAAATTGAAAATGCCAAAGAAGGTGAAATATCTTTCATTGCTAACCCTAAATATGAACATTTCATATACACATCTCAGGCAAGTGCAGTAATCGTAAAAAAAGGTTTTAAACCTAAGAAAGAAATTAACAGCACCCTCATTTTTGTGGAAGACCCCTACAGTTCTTTCACCTTAATGCTAGAGGAATATCATAAGTTTTTAAGTTATCAAAAGTCGGGTATTGAAGAGCCTTCTTTTATTGGAAAAGATGTTTCTGCCGGAAACGATCTTTACAGAGGAGCCTTTTCGTACATTGGCAATAATGTAAAATTGGGTGAAAATGTAAAAATTTACCCTAACGCCTACATTGGAGATAACTGCGAAATTGGTGATAACACTATTATAAACGCGGGCACAAAGCTTTACCCTTACACCAAAGTAGGTCACAATTCGGTGATCCATTCTGGTTGTGTAATAGGTAGTGATGGCTTTGGCTTTGCTCCTCAGGCTGACGGATCTTATAAAACGATCCCTCAAATGGGTCATGTAGAAATTGGAAGTCATGTTGATATTGGAGCTAATACCGTTATCGACTGCGCCACTTTTTACGGGGATGCTACCAAAATAGGTGATGGCACCAAGCTAGACAACCTAATACAAATAGCTCATAACGTAGAAATTGGAAAAAACACTGTTATTGCCGCCCAGAGTGGCATAAGTGGATCTGCAAAAATAGGAGATAATTGTGTTGTAGCCGGGCAAGTTGGTATAGCAGGTCATATTTCAATTGCAAATAAAACTTCCATCGGTGCTCAAGCCGGTTTAGGAAAAAACATAAAAGAAGAAGGCCAACAACTCATGGGAAGCCCAGCCTTCAACTACAAGGACTACTACAGAGCTTACGCAGTTTTTAAAAATCTCCCTGATTTAAATATCAGATTAAAACAACTTGAAGAAAAAGTTCTAAATTTGCCGACATTTCAGGAAAAGCAATGAATATCAAACAGCATACAATAAAAAAATCAGTTAGTTTATCAGGTGTTGGTCTACACACAGGTGTAAACGCAACGATGACCTTCTTACCTGCAAAACCAGGACACGGTATTAAGTTTCAAAGAACGGACCTCGAAGGTCAGCCTATTGTTGATGCTGATGTAGATAACGTAGTTGACTTATCAAGAGGTACTACTATAGAACAAAGTGGGGCACGTGTAAACACGGTAGAACACACTTTGGCAGCATTAGTAGGCCTTGAAATTGACAATGTATTAATTCAACTTGATGGGCCAGAGCCTCCAATTATGGATGGTAGCTCCCAGCAATTTGTAGACATATTAAAAGAAGCTGGCACTGAAGAGCAAAATGCTTTACGTGAATTCTACGAAGTACAAGATAGCATTTTCTATAGTGATGCATCAAGAGACGTAGAAATAGCAGCCTTACCTTTAGACGACTACCGTGTTACAGTTATGGTGGATTACAATTCGCCCGTACTTGGTAGCCAGCACGCTTCATTAAATAACATTAGCCAATTTGAAAAGGAAATAGCTTCATGTAGAACATTCTGCTTCCTTCACGAATTGGAAATGCTTCATAAAAACAACCTTATTAAAGGTGGTGACTTAAACAATGCTATCGTAGTTGTAGATAGAGTAGTGAAAGATGAAGAATTAGAAAGCCTTGCTAGCTTGTTTAACAAACCTAAAGTAGAGGTTAAAAAAGAAGGAATTCTTAATAACGTAGAGTTAAGATATAAAAATGAGCCTGCACGCCATAAACTGCTTGATGTAATGGGTGACCTTGCTTTGGCAGGAAAACCTATAAAAGCACAAATTTTGGCTGCTAGACCAGGCCATGCTGCTAACGTAGCTTTTGCCAAAAAGCTTAAAAGAGCTATGGAAAGCAGTGCTAAACAAAATGTACCTAAGTACAATCCTAGTGCACCTCCAGTATTAGACATCAATCAGATAAGTAATATTTTACCGCACAGATATCCGTTTCTTTTAATTGATAAAATTATCCACTTAGATGAGCACAGCGTATCTGGCATAAAAAATGTTACTCTAAATGAGCACTTCTTCTTAGGACACTTCCCTGGAAATCCTGTAATGCCTGGTGTATTACAAGTAGAAGCTATGGCTCAAATTGGAGGTATATTAGTTTTAAATACCGTTCCTGATCCAGAAAATTACTGGACCTATTTCTTAGGAATAGAAAATTTCCGTTTCAGAAAGATGGTGTTACCTGGTGATACGTTAATCATAAAATGCGATTTATTAGCACCAATTAAGCGAGGAATCGCAAAAATGTCTGGTAGGGCTTATGTTGGAAATAATTTGGTATGTGAAGGTACTATGACAGCTAGCATAGTAAAAAAAGATGCTTAAGGCATAAAAATTGATATTGAGAGACTAGCACCCTTACGGAAACACGTGGCAATAGAGAGACCCTATTGTTGCACTAATTAATGAGAATTATATGAATCAACCATTATCATATATACATCCCCAGGCAAAAATTGCCAGAAATGTAGTAATAGAGCCTTTTTCTACTATTCATAAAAACGTGATTATAGAAGAAGGAACTTGGATAGGTCCAAATGTTACCATATTTGAGGGGGCTCGTATAGGAAAAAATGTTAAAATATATCCTGGTGCAGTAATTTCTGCTATTCCGCAAGACCTTAAGTTTGCCGGTGAGGAAACAGAAACCATCATAGGAGACAACACGACCATAAGAGAGTGTGCCACTATAAACAGAGGTACTGTTGATAAATACAAAACTGAAGTTGGTAGTAATTGCTTAGTAATGGCTTATGTGCACATGGGGCATGACTGTATTATAGGCAATAACTGTATCGTAGGTAATGCTACCCAACTAGCCGGACACGTAATAGTAGAAGACAACGTTATATTTGGAGGATCATGTGCTGTACAACAATTCACTAGAATTGGTGCCCATGCTTACATAGGAGGTGGATCTTTAGTAAGAAAAGACGTTCCCCCTTATACAAAAGCGGCAAGAGAACCTCTTACTTATTGTGGAATTAACTCTATTGGGCTTCGTAGAAGAGGATATTCATCAGAAAAAATCAATGAAATACAGGAAATATACCGATACGTTTTCCTAAAAGGCCTTAATAACTCTAAAGCTCTAGACTTAGTTGAGCTAGAATTAGCACCATCAAAAGAGAGAGACGAAATCATTGATTTCATCAGAAACTCTGACCGCGGTGTAATGAAAGGTTATAGCTATTAATAAAGTATGAACATATCCATTCAAGAGGGAGGTAAAAAATTCCATAGAGAATGGATATTTCGACACTTTAACTTCACTTTTAAAGAAGGTGAGAATTATGCCCTTACGGGATCCAATGGAAGTGGAAAAAGCACGCTATTACAAATTCTCACCTCCTATCACCTTCTTTCTGAAGGCAAAATACAGTACAGCAAAGGTGATCAAAAATTAGACATAGAAACTGTATTTCAAAAAATATCCATCACCACTCCTTACATGGATCTAATTGAAGATTTCACTCTAAAGGAGCATCTTGAATTTCATTTTAAATTCAGAAAATTAAAAGGTAACTTATCAATCCAAGACATTATTGATATAGCCTATTTAAGCAAATCAGAAGATAAATTCATCAAGAACTTCTCTTCGGGTATGAAGCAACGGTTACGATTAGCCTTAGCTTTTTATACCGATTCAGAGGTGATTTTCCTTGATGAACCTACCTCAAATTTAGATAATCAAGGCATAGACTGGTACCATCAAGAGATAAAGAAGATAAACAACGACAGAAACATCTCGTTAATAGTTGCTTCTAACCAAGACTATGAATATAAAGAATATTGCCCTAACATAATTAACATTCAAGAACTTAAACCATAAGCTGCATTTCAACTAAAAAAATGACCTCTAATGTTACTTTTTAGTTAAATAACGTATTTAAACTTATACACAGCAAACAAAATCATATATTAGCGAAATAATTTAAGATAAATTTTAAATTTTTCCCTATATTTCGAATCTGATTAGTTAAACAACTTTTTTATAATGAGAAAATTACAATACTTACTATCTGCAGGTGCCATTTTTATGTTTCTATTTACCGTAAGCTGCGGTAGTGATGATTCTCCTGCATCTCCTAAAGAAGAAAAAACTCAGCAATTAACCACAAGTGCATGGGTTGCAACATCAGTAAGCGATGGAACTAATCGTTCTGACTACACTACTGATCCTGCATATACCATCTCATTTACTTCATCTGCTTATACTACAAGTAATGGTCCTGATTTGGTACCTATTAAACCATCAGGAAACTGGAGTTTTACAGATGACAATGCGACAAACATTAAATTAGGAGATTTAACTACATCTTCTTTTGAATTAACGGATAACACTCTTAAGTTAACTTTCTCATATAGCGGTCCTGGTTACAGCAATGCTAAAACTGAAAGTGTAGAGGGTACATGGAATATGACATTCCAAAAAGCTGAGTAATACTGGCTTTTTATAGAAAACGAAAAAAGGGAGCTCTAGAGCTCCCTTTTTTCGTTTTAGTCAATTAATACCTTTCTGGTATCAATTTGATTTTTATACATTAGCTGCAATATATATAAGCCTTGCAGGTGTTCACTGCCAAGGTCTATAAATATGTCATTATCACCATCATTTAAGTTTGTCTTGTTCTGATAAACTACACCTACTCCATCAATTAATTTCAGCTCTACACTACCACTTATCTGATTATCTAAACGCAGATGCAACTGATTGTTTTTTAATGGATTTGGATAAACTTCAAAACTTAGTATTCCAAAAGAAGTGGTCTCTACTTTTACTAATTCACTATAACTAAATTTCCCATCCAAATCAGTTTGCTTTACACGATAGTAACAAGGATCTGCCGCATTGACTTCTAAATCAGAATATTCATAGTGTCTTATTTCTTTACTATCTCCTTGAGAATATATTTTTGCTATTTTGTTAAAGACACCATTAGCAGTAAGCTTTTCTACTGTGAAGTAATCATTATTCAATTCAGAGGCAGTCTTCCAATAAATCACATTTTTACCTTTGACTCTTTTTGCGTCTATACTATAAAATTCAACAGGCAATGGCCCTGCTTGAAAATTGACATTCATCCTTAAAGATACTCCAGGTGTTAGTGATGGGTTTTTATCATTATACGCTGTGGCAGTAATCACATAAGAATTCCCGTTTTTGGGTTCCCACTTTATGTTCTTTCCTCTCAATTGAGCATAATATGGATTACTGGCATCAGTACCTATATTTCTATTTTCATTGAGCTGAAATACCACACTAGAACCATTAGTAGTGTTAATCGTATTGGCTTTAATATTAAAAACTTCTCCATAAGTATCTGTACTTATAGTTTGCCCGTTTGATAGTTCTACAGCATCTCCTCCCCCCACAGGCTCCAACCATATGGTAGTAACAGCCGGGGTAGTCCCTATGCTATTTAGCACTTTTACCTCTACACTTTTACTCACCGCATTCAGAGCATTGTCAGTAACCGTAACCTTAAAAGAATAATCCCCCGTAGTTAAACCAGAAATGGTGGTTTTAGAAGTATTAGCATCTCCTATATTTATACTTAACGGCACCGTTGCCCCCTCTAGCTCCCATGCATAAGTTAATACCCCTCCCTCAGGGTCATATGCATTAGCACTGAGTACTAAAGGTGAGCCACCTCCAACTATAGTAACAGTCTCCTGATCAACTGTAACTACAGGAGCTTTATTTGTTAAGTTATTACCTTTTTCAAAAGTATTAAACCAATCATATATGTTATACCCCATAGTTAGATCATAGTACTCATTCCAATGATCATGCCCCACTGCCTCCAGAATAGATAGACGCAAGGGATATGAGGAATACATCTCATTACATCCCTCATTCAAACTTTGGACTATAAGGCTACTACCAGCCCTTCCGTCATCATATACACCTTCTGGATCAACCAACCCATCAGACTTACCGTGTAAAGCCCACACAGGAGGAATATTAGCCAATTGCGGACATAGATCATCAATTACAGCCGTTCCACTTATTGGAGCCGCTGCGGCTATATCATTGGGATATACCGCCAAATAATCCCAAACCCCTTTGGCTCCTAAACTTATCCCTGTCAAATAAATTCTATTCACATCTACATTATAATTCGCCTTTGCATAGTCAATAAAACCTTTAACAAATTCAACAGGCCATTCTTGATCATTTTTGTTACCGATACTCTCATCTCTAGGTAAATGTGGAGCAAGCACTATATATTCTTCTGCCCCTAAAGCTGGCCAAGACTTATTAATTCGATTATCCTCACTTGCTAATAATATTGGTCCATAAGGCTGAGTAAAAACAGTTCCATTATCCAAACCTTTAACTATCCCCTCCCCTCCGTGCAAAAAGACCAAAAGTGGATGAGCTGTGCCTGATGCGCTATAACCTGAAGGCGTATAAACCAAAGCTTCATTTTGTACACCACCAAGGGTAATTTTTTCAATCATCTGTCCGTAACTTAGCTGCACACTGAGCAACATAGCTACCATTATTAAAAACTTATTATCTAAATAGCACTTTTTCATGGTTAAGGTAGTTTAGGGTGTTAGGATTCAATTAAAATTACAACATCATAAATAACTCTTTGTTTATGAGTTAATAACAAAACTTAAAATATTTTTATTCCAAATATTTAAAACTTTAATACAAATATTGTGATTTCAAACTTTGAAGAGATCAAGAGCTTTTTAGATTTAAAAACTGATGAATATAATCAACCAAATTTCATCACTAACGATCCTGTATCCATTCCGCATATGTTTAAACTACAGCAAGACATTGAAATAGCAGGTTTTATTGCTGCTGTACTTGCCTGGGGCCAGCGAAAAACGATAATCAACAAATGCAAAGAATTATTTGAGCTTATGGACAATGCCCCATTTGAATTTATTACTCAACATGAGGAAGTTGACTTAAAAAAATTCATCTCCTTCAAGCACAGAACATTCAACGCCACGGATACACTATACTTTATTCACTTCTTTCGGTGGTTCTATTCACACCATCAGAGTTTAGAAGATGGCTTTTCTAAGGCTATTGGCCCCCATGACGATTCGGTAGAACAAGGGATAAAACAGTTTCATCATTTATTCTTCAGCTTGCCAGATGCCCCACAGCGCACTCGCAAACACATAGCTACTCCCGAGAGAAAATCAGCATGTAAACGAATAAATATGTTTTTGAGATGGATGGTTAGAAAAGATAATAATGGAGTAGATTTCGGCCTTTGGAATACCATCAAAGCCTCTCAACTGGTATGTCCTTGCGATCTACATGTTGACAGAGTAGCACGCAAATTAGGTCTAATAACGAGGAAACAAACCGACTGGCAAACTGCCATAGAACTAACTAATAACCTAAAGGCCTTTGATGCTCAAGATCCAATAAAATATGACTTTGCCCTATTTGGCTTAGGTGTAGAAGAAAAGTTTTAAGAGAAAGGCCATAACCTTTCTCTCTTTTATGCTTTATGCCCCTTGCCAGTTAGCAGGGTCTTTTCTCCAATCTTGCAAAAGACCAACTTCACCTTCTTTTACATAGCCCCTTTTAACTGCCTCTTCTATTAGCAGCTCATAATTACTTAAACAAACTAACGGTATATTTGCAGCTCTAAAATTGTCATCTGCTAATGGGAACCCATAAGTAAATATAGCTGCCATACCTAACACTTCTACATCATTAGCCACTAAAGCCTCTGCTGCTTTAAGAGAGCTACCTCCTGTAGACACCAAATCTTCAATTACCACTACCTTCTGCCCCTTCGTTACCTTCCCTTCTATCATATTCTCCATACCATGACCTTTTGGCTTACTTCTAACATAAATAAAAGGAACACCAAGTACATCAGCTACAAGAGCACCTTGAGGTATACCTGCAGTAGCCACGCCAGCTACAGCTTCCACCTCTGGGTATTTTTCCTTAATTACTTCTGCTAACTGATCTTTAATTAATGTCCTAATTTCAGGAAATGATAATGATAACCTGTTATCACAGTAAATTGGAGACTTCCAACCTGAACTCCATGTAAAAGGAGACTCGAGATTCAATTTAATTGCCTCAATATCTAAAAGTTTACCTGCAATAGTGTATCCGATGTCTTTTTGCATATTCAAGTGTTTGTTTGCGAAATTATGGATTAAAAAAATGAAATTCTATTGCTGTGCTGCCAAATATTTTTTTCATTTGCGATATACATTAAACTACCTTAGATGAACCTATTCATCAACGACATTCCATTAAAATTAATAAAGACGGAAGAAAAGCCGGATAAAACGGAATTCAACAATATCATTAATGCAGAAACAGAACCTATTACTCAGGCAAAACTATTGCACAGAGTGTGGGTTAAGCATGCCAAAAGAGAAGATATTGATCATCTTCTAGACATGCTAGACACCATCTCTCCGCAAGGTCTTATTTCTATAACCCTTACGGTAGATGATTACGATGATATCAAGAAATTCCTTAAGAAGAAATTTAAAATAATTAGAGCTGCAGGAGGTTTGGTAAGGAAAAAAGATAAAATCTTGATGATTTACCGCCTTAAAAAATGGGATTTACCGAAAGGAAAACTCGACAAAGACGAGGACAATAAAACCGCAGCTCAACGTGAGGTAGAAGAAGAATGTGGCGTAAAAGTGACTACAAAAGAAAAACTTTGTACCACTTGGCATACCTATACCATGAAAAAGAGAAAAATCCTTAAAAAGACAGTGTGGTACACTATGGATATTTTAAAGGATTCAAAAATGAAACCTCAAATTGAGGAAGACATTGAGGAAGTAAGATGGATGACTCGCAAGGAAGTATTTCATGCTATTCAGGATTCTTACAAATCAATAGCTTTCGTATTTGATGAATACTTTCAGAAAGAGAAGTCAGAATCTAAAAGTGAAGCTTAAATCTCATAGGGAAGAAAATCGCTTACATCGCTTCCATAGCGGTGTACTTCCCTGATAATAGAAGAGCTAATAGCCGCAAACTCTGGTGAAGTAATAAGAAATACAGACTCAAGCTCTTCGTTCAAATGCTTATTAACCTGAGCTATACTGTTTTCATACTCAAAATCTGTTGTATTTCTTAACCCCCTTAAAAGAAACCTAGCTCCATGCTTCTTAGCCAACTCGGCAGTCAGTTCATTATAAATAATAACTTTAATATTATCGTACTGATCGAAGGTCTGCTCAATTAAGCCTACCATACGCTCTACTTCAAAATATCTATTATTCTTTTTTGAATTGTGGCCTATGGCTATCACAATTTCATCAAAAAGCTGTAATCCTCGTAAAACAATATCTTCATGACCTTTTGTAAATGGATCAAAAGAACCTGGGAATATAGCTATTCGACTCATGTGTTAGTTTTATTAATCGCAGAGATGGATACTGTAAAGATCAAAGAAATGGTGATCTTGAACCTCATCAAAAACATACCCGTATTTCAAGTAATCAGGTCTTTCTCCAAAAGATATGTTCTTAATGTATTTATAGAACTCGTTATAGTGAGGTGATTGTTTGCCAATATAACCCCAAAGAATAACATCACTTTGCTGCTGATCTTTTTGTAAACCTTTAATCACCAACATAATATAGCGTATATAATCATTAAATTGTTTTATAGAAAACTGATTATAATACTCTAATTTATTATTCTTCAGGGTTATTATGTGCAGTTTAAACCTGTCAATATACAGGTATAAAGTATTTTTCTTATTGGATTTCTCGTAATTGGTAACCCCTTCAATAAGCGCACTAGATTGATGGATAAAACCAACTTCCGCATTAGGATACAAGCTATGTAGCCAAGCTGTAAGCTCTTTGTGTATTGCAAACACGCAGATTACATCAGACTTAATATGTTTATAATAGAGAACGTCCTCTTTCTCAGGATTAACGTGGCTATTAAGTTGTAAATAATCTACTAAGGCCTCTTTCACAAACAATGAAGATGGCACCAAAGAGAACTTACTATTCTTGATGCTTATACGCACATTTTTCCAAAAGCCAGCCATCAACAGATGGTGTTCTTCAAAAAGAGCATTGAGTATCTCTACAAACTCTTGATGAGACTTTACACTTGCTAAAATATAATCTTCAAGTAAAAGGGTATCATTGGTAGTTGAGTCCACCACGCCTACCTGTACATCTCTTACTCCAATCTGGAGCATAAGATTATACTGATGCAGTTTGTCTACGTCAAACTTCGCATCCTTTACCTTCTTTATAAGTTTATAACTGACTTTTGTTGTATCCAAGATAATATTATTCCCAGTTTCCTGACGTAGTTACATCTGTTTTAGAACCAAATCTTAAAGGCTTTCTGTTTTTACTCTCAGCTCCTTCAGATCTTGTTTTATCAAAAGGCTTAGGATTTTTCACTTCGATAACATCTAATGAAGATCCACCTTTGTCAACTTTAGATGTGAAGATTTCAAATTTCACACCTTCATAACCCGGAACATTTCCAATTTGATCTAGGTTCACATTAGAGCTAAACATAGCCTCTGTTAAGGTAAGTAATAAATCACCTTTCTTAACCATAGTGCCAGCATTTACATTTTCCACTTTAGTAACTTTACCTTTTTCTTTAAAGTCATGAGTTACTTTTTTACCATTCTGGATTAAAGTGTAAGCGCTATTACCTTTATTAACTTCCGATCCTTCCTTAACTAAATATTTAACGAACTCACCATTATTGGCAGCTGTTACGTTATGAATATCTTTAAAAATTTCATCTTTAGCAGACACAAAACCTAAAGTATCATAACTCACAACAGAACTATCAGCTCCATATGCTAAAGTTATAACAGTCTCTTTACGTTCTATAATCGGCACCTCGCCTGTTTTTATAAAATTAGCTAATTCATTCCAATCGCTGGTATAGCTACCATGTACTTTTTGGAAAGCAATTTCAGCTTCGCGAATTAATTTTAACCTTTCGATAACGGCATCTTCACGCGATGCGATTAACTCCTTCTCATCGATATCAGTCTTAACATCTTTTACTAAATAGTAAGCTAATCCAAGACTACAAGCTAACAATATTATAGAGAGTATTCTGGTGACGTTCATTTCTTAGAAATTTTTTGGTGCAATAATAAAAATTTTGAACTGCAATACATAATTAATTAAACCGCTATTTTATGCAATTATCTTATAAATTTAAAATAGCCGCTCATTTTTAGTAGTGTTTTTTTATCAACAACGCCATGAAGCACATTATGCATAGCATTTTTATTCATAAAAGCTAATTCGTTAAAAGTCACAAACTTCACCTGTTTTATTATTTGTTGAGACTTTTCATGCTCTGGGTCGGTGCCTGTCATTAACTCCCCTCCTACTTTCTTCACTTCAAAAAACAACTCTATTCCTTGTAAGTTTTCATGTAAAAGTTCATTTACAAATAAAAACTTTTTCACTGCCACTAATAGCCCCGTCTCCTCTTTAAACTCACGCACTATAGTCTGCTCTACTGTTTCTCCAAACTCAACTCCTCCTCCTGGCGGAGCCCAGAAATTATCTCCATCGCCCAAACCTTTATGATTTACCAATAATATAGCATCTCCTTCAGTACAAACACCACACGCCCTAACTCTTACTTTATTTCCGTATACTTTATTTATAGTGTCTTTCATATTGTCATTTGCCACTCTATACAGTAAAGATAAGGACACCCTTAACACTAAATACTATATTTGTGTTTTACTACATGACACTTTACTGTTAATAAAAACGCTAAATTCCATTAAATTAATATGCCCAGGCCATCAGATATTTTAAAAAATAAATTCCCTTTTAGCCCCACACCTGGACAATTAAAACTTTTTCAATTAACTGATAATTTCATAGAAGAGCAGAATGAGAAATCAGTATTAATTTTAAAAGGGTATGCCGGTACCGGTAAAACTACAGTAGTAAGTACATTGGTAAAAGTGCTTCCACTATTCAATATGAAATTTACCTTACTAGCCCCTACAGGACGGGCAGCAAAGGTAATGAGTAGCTATTCCAAAAGACTTGCTTTTACTATACATAAAAAAATATATAAACAAACGAGCGAACAGATCAATGGCCCTTCATTTAAACTTCAACGCAACTACTCTAAGAACACCGTTTTTATTGTAGATGAGGCCTCAATGATTAGTGAAGACCGTAGTTTTGGCAGCAAGGGTTTACTTAGCGATTTATTTAAATATATATTTTCAGAGCCCACTAACAAACTAATTCTCATAGGTGATGATGCTCAGTTACCTCCGGTTGGCCAAACATTAAGTCCGGCATTGAACCCCGATTACATCCAAGGTAATTTCGGAGCCTCGGTACATCACACCACATTGACGGAAGTTATGAGGCAAGAAGAAGACTCTGGCATACTATTTAACGCCACCCAGTTAAGAACTGAACTGGTAAAAGATACCCCTTCAATTGGCTTTAGCACTAAACAGCATCAGGATATTTTCCGGATGACAGGTGAAAAACTAGAAGATGGCTTAAGGTATGCTTATGATCATTTTGGAATAGAAAACACAATTATTATATGCAGGTCTAATAAACTTGCGAATAACTACAACCAATACATCAGAAATAGACTTCATTATTATGAATCAGAACTTGAAGTAGGTGAATATCTAATGATAGTGAGAAATAACTACGTTTATAGCCCTGATGACAACCCTGGAAACTTCTTAGCTAATGGTGATTTTGTAGAAGTAATGAAGATTATCAACTTCGAAGAAATTTATGGCCTAAGGTTTGCTACGTTAAGCCTAAGACTTATGGACTATGGCAATGAAACCACCTTTGAAGCTAAAGTAATGCTAGACACGCTTCATTCTGAATCGCCTTCGTTAACTGAAGATCAATACAGAGAATTATATGAAGCGGTAGCTGAAGATTACGCAGACATGCCGAAAACGAAGGACCGAAAAGACGCTATAAAAAAGGATCCTTACCTTAATGCTCTTCAGGTGAAGTTTTCATACGCTTTAACATGCCATAAATCTCAAGGTGGCCAGTGGGATGCCGTTTTTGTAGATCAAGGTTACCTTAAAGACGATCAGATAGATAAAGAGTATGTGAGATGGCTCTACACTGCAGTCACCAGAGCCACTACTCAGCTATTTTTAGTAAACTTTAACAAAAAATTGTTTACCTCATAGTTGACTTCTTTTTAAAGAAAATCGTTTCTTTATAGCTTTATTAAATTGAATTAAACAAAACCAGATAACTATATTATGAAGACATTAGTAGTATTTATCTTCAGCCTTTTCGCTATAGGTAGTGTAATGGCTCAGGAAAGCAGCGAAAACGGACCAGTAATGACTTTCGAAGAGACTCAGCACGAGTTTGGGGATATTCATCAAGGAGACAAAGTAGAACACACTTTTGCTTTTGAAAACACTGGAAATGAGCCTTTAGTCATCAGTAATGTACAAGTTACTTGCGGATGTACTGCTTCTGATTGGCCTAAAGACCCTATCGCTCCAGGGCAAGAATCAAGCATCAAAATCACTTTTAATAGTGCAGGCAAAATGGGAATGCAAACAAAAGTAATTACTATAGTAAGCAATGCTTCTGGTCAAAATAAGTTGATGATAAAAACAAATGTACTTCCTAAGGAAGACAGCAATAAATAACACAAGCTTTTATCGCAAAAAGCCCCAATAAATTACTTTATTGGGGCTTTTTGTTTTATAGTCTTATTTCAATTTTTCGATTTCACTGCGGCAAGCAAAAGCATTATCCACCCCACGATCAGAAAAACGCCACCAATAGGAGTTATAGCTCCCAGCATATTAACATTAGTTACGCAAAGGATATATAAAGAACCACTGAAAATTAGCACCCCAACAAACATAGCATAAGCAGCCCAAGTCAACTGTTTCATTGGAAACTTATCGTACAAAAGCCCAATAAAAAGCAATGCTAACGTATGGTAAAACTGATACTTCACTGCTGTTTCAAAAGTTTCTACCCGACCATGCTCCATCAACAATGGGCGCAAACCATGTGCTCCAAAAGCACCAATACTTACTGCTAATGCTCCCAAAACTGCAGCCACTATAATAATATTCTTACTGTTACTTTGCATAATTACGTTCTCCAAAAATAGCACTTCCTACTCTGATTAAGGTACTTCCCTCCTCTATTGCAATTTTATAATCACCACTCATACCCATAGATAATTCCTTTATTTCTACATTATCAGCTACGGGTACACTTTTAGCTTTATCATAAAGCTGCTTTAGGAATGCAAACTCTCTCCTTATTTGATTTTCATCATCAGTAAATGTGGCCATTCCCATCAGTCCTACTACCTTCACATTGGTTAAATTTTCTACTTCTTGCGTATCAAGCATTTCAAGGAGTTCGTCTTGAGATAATCCAAACTTGCTACTTTCCTCTGCAATATGGACTTGAAGCAAGCATTCAATAACTCTATTATTTTTCTCGGCCTGTTTATTTATTTCTTCTAACAATCGTAAACTATCTACCGAATGAATAAGACTCACAAATGGCGCAATATATTTCACTTTATTCCGCTGCAAATGGCCAATCATATGCCACTGGATATCTTTTGGTAGCACTTCATACTTTTCTGCCAGCTCCTGCACTTTATTTTCACCAAAAATTCTTACACCAGCATCATACGCCTCTTGCAACATTTCAACAGGTTTGGTTTTACTCACCGCCACTAATTGACATTCTTTTTCAGATAAAAAATTTTGAAATTCTTTAATATTGTTTTTGATATCCATATTATAGTTTTAATATCGAGTCAAGATTTACTGTTAACAAAGTAAGAAATTTTAAATGATAGCTTATGCCTATTTTAGGTACTTTATTAAAGAAAGGAATTAGGATTAGAGAAAGTTTAGATCAAGAATTTTCCAATCCTTATGACTTACAAAAGCAAGAATTAAAAAAATTATTGATTACAGCTCGCCAAACCGCATTTGGCAAGCAGTATAATTTTGCAAACATATTAAACGCCTATAAAGAATCAGATCAGAAAGCATTCTTTAAAGTATTTACTCAGAATGTGCCCATTCACAACTATAATAAAATGTTTGCCGATTGGTGGCATATGAATCAAGATGGAAAATCTGACATATGCTGGCCTGGTAAAGTTAAGTATTTTGCACTGAGCTCTGGCACATCTGAAGCATCTTCAAAGTATATCCCTATTACAAGGGATATGAAAAAGGCAATACAAAAAACTAGTATTCGCCAAATTTTATCACTTTCTAAGTATGATTTGCCTTCGGGATTTTTTCAGGGAGGTATCCTAATGCTCGGAGGAAGCACTCATCTCAATAATAGAGGCAGTTATTTTGAAGGAGATCTCAGCGGTATACAAGCAGCTCAATTACCTTTTTGGTTTCAGCATTTTTATAAACCAGGAAAAAAAATAGCTAAGACCAAGGACTGGGAAGAGAAGCTGAATGAGATAGCGAAAAAAGCGAAAAACTGGAACATTAGCATTATTGTTGGCGTACCTGCATGGATTCAAATTTTAATGGAAAAAATATTGGAATACCACCATGTAGATAACATTCATGAGATATGGCCTAACCTAGAAGTATATGTACATGGCGGAGTTTCTTTTGACCCTTACCGCAAAGGCTTCAAAAGACTTTTGGGGCGAGACATCCGATACATTGAAACCTACTTGGCTTCAGAGGGCTTTATCGCATTTCAAGCCGCTCCTGATCAGCGTGTGATGAAATTAGTACTTAACAATGGTATATTCTATGAGTTTGTGCCTTTCGAAGATCAATACTTTAATGAGAATGGTGAGATTGCATCAGATGCAAAAACATACATGATTGATGAAGTAGAGGAAGGTAAAGAATATGCATTATTGATTTCAACCTGTGCTGGAGCATGGAGATACATGATTGGGGACGTAGTTAAAATCACTAATAAGCAAGAGCATGAAATAGTGATTACAGGCCGAACCAAGCACTTTTTAAGCTTATGTGGTGAGCACCTTTCTGTAGACAATATGAATAAGGCTATGGAATGGGTAGCTGAGGATTTCAACATTAACATACCAGAGTTTACGGTGGCGGGCATTCCGCACGGAACACTATTTGGCCACCATTGGTATATAGGTACCGATGCTGATGTAGACCCTGAGTTAATTAAAGAAAAACTTGACGAGCACTTAAAAGAGCTGAATGATGATTATGAAGTAGAGCGCAGTGCCGCACTAAAAGATATATTTGTAGATGTTTTACCTGTGAGTACATTCTATAAATGGATGGAATCGCAAGGAAAAGTAGGTGGGCAACATAAATTCCCGAGAGTAATCAAAAATCATCAATACGAAAACTGGAAGGAGTTTATCAAGGAAGTGTAATTCATGTATGTAATAAACGGTATTTTATTTGGACTGGTCTTGATGGTTTTAATAGGACCAGTATTTTTCACCTTAATACAAACCAGTATAGAAAAAGGATTCAAAAAGGCCATATTAGTGGCCTTTGGAATTTTATGCAGCGACTCCTTATTCATCATATTATCCTACATAGGAATATCTCAATTGATCAACGAAAAAGGATACGATGAATGGCTAGGCTATGCTGGCGGAGTCATTTTATGTGCTTTCGGATTTTTTTATTTATGGAAATCTCGCCAATCAATTATAACAGAAGCTCATTCAGTATCTGCAAAAGGAACATTTAGGTTTATCATAAAAGGCTTTTTAATTAATGGAATAAGCCCCAATGTACTCTTATTCTGGATTGGAGCCATGAGTCTCGCATCTATGAGATACGGCTACCACGGCAAAGAACTTTTTATATTCTTTACAGCCACTTTGCTTACCGTATTTTTATCTGATATGCTAAAAGCTTACTTGGCAGGCAAACTAAGAAGTTTTATCAAACCAAAAACTTTTAAAATCTTAAACTTACTGGTAGGCATTACCATGATCGGCTTTGGCATACACATGTTGTTTTACACTTACTCGCACCTAAAGCCTTAATCTTGTAATACGTTTGCTATAAATGTAGATTTAAGCATCAGCCAAAGTAAGAAGAAACAAATGGCCCAGGTTAGGTAATTCCTATAAAAATCAGTGGTATCCTTGTACCTAGTCTCCTTTATTTCAGCCTTTTCATATTTATCTATCAAGCCAAATACATTTTCTAATGCTTTATTATTAGACACCCTGTAAAACTGTCCTTCCCCTATTTTGGCTATCTCACGCAGTGTTGTCTCATCCATAGAATTATCAATCATACGTGGACGACCAAAAAAGTCTTTGCCAAATGGCACCTGACCTTCTTTACCTATAGCTATTGAATATATTTTTATATTGTAAGCACTGGCCAGTTTGGCTGCTGTGATAGGATCAATATTACCTGCAGTATTATCTCCATCACTCAGTAAGATGATAACTTTAGACTTAGAATCTGACTCTCGCATTCTATTTGTAGCCACTGCCAAGGCGCTACCAATGGCAGTACCTCTATTTTCTATCATGTCAAAATTAATATCTGCTATATAAGATTTTAATAAGTCATAATCAGTTGTTAATGGAGATAGAGAATAAGCATCTCCAGAAAAAATCACCATCCCTATTCTATCTTGAAAACGGCCATCGATAAATTCTCTAGCTACACCCTTAGCCGCCTCTAAGCGGTTAGGTTTAAAATCTTCGATTTGCATGGACTGAGAGATATCCATCACAAGCATAATATCAATACCTTCGGTCCATTGATCAACACGCTCATTACTCTTTTGTGGGCGTGCCATGGCCACTATTAACAAGGCCATAATCATAACCATAAGCACATCAGGTAGTAAACGAACCAAGTTAAGCGGGTTAGATTTCACCTGACTTTTAGATAATGCCACTGGTAATTTTTGATTAAAAAAATACCTGAACACCCATCGCAGAATTATAAATATAGGAATAAGCACCAATCCATATAAATACAGTGAATTTTCCCATGTGAAATTTTTTATGGTAGAAGGAGCAAACCAATCTAACGAGTACCAAGGCATGTCAAATCCAACCTGATCAGTCATTTTTCACCTCCTCCACTTTCTTGTTATATCTTGTAATTGCTATTTGCTTTAAAGTAGCGCAGTCAGTCTGCATGTTATCAATACTTTGACCTCCGTATATTAATCTATCCATCTGTTTCAAGGCCTCTTCTGCTTCTACAATACCATACCTATTCACAATTTCTTTTGTGGTTAATTCTTTATAAGGTTTTTTCTCCAGCTTGCCCAAATATGTCTTCCATCTTAACTGTACCTCATTAGCCTTTTCACTAGCCGAAATATTGCCTTTCTGAGCTATAACCTCATATTCAGCAATAAATTTAGCGTGGTGCTTTTTCATTCTCCAAAGCTTAACCTGAGTTTTAATTTTTCCTCCAAAAACCACAATAATTACCACTAGACCTATAATTATAATGCCTAAACCTATAAGGAAGTAGATATAATTGAACTGAAAGTCTACCTTAATATAATCTGCGTTTTCTTTAAGAGGTAAAGCATCCACGGCTACAGAGTCAGGCACTGCAGATACAAGTTGCTCTAAAATTGCCTGATCGATATTTGAGTTGATAATTGTACTATCGTTTCCATGGAGCACAAAAATTGGCAACTGAAATTCCTGTACACTATCAATTTCAAAAGAGGTGAGGTAATAAACCGCACTATCATAACTATTTATCGAGTCAGATTGCGTTGGAAAGTAAACTTTATGATCCAGCTCATAAGGAGAAAAGTCATACAGCGAATCAGGAAAAACCACATCCACTTCTCTAGGATAGCGAACTGACAATGAGAAAGGTATAGGAACTCCAATTTTAATGGTGTCCATTGCAAATTCACCATGAGGCTTGATTTCCTGCGCTATAGCCTCAGGAAATGCAAAAAATAAAAGCAGAACCAGACTAATAATTCCTTTATACACTCTTTACTGTTTTATTTCTGATTTTAAATAATTTCAACAATTTGGGCACGTAATCTTCTTCAGTGTCCACTGAGATAAAGTTAATTTGATGCTTTTTAGAAAATGTAGAAAGTTCATCTTCTTTATCTGAGTAATTCTGTTTAAGCTTTGACTTAAAATCTCCAAAAGAGGTATTTACCCAAATAGTTTTACCACTCTCCTTCTCATAAACCGGCACAATACCCAAATTTGGCAATTTAGTTTCTCTTTTATCAGTAACCCTGATCATCACTAAATCGTGTTTTTTGGCCATCCCCTTTAGGTTGTGATAATATCCTTCATCAATAAAGTCACTGATAAAAATGATCACACTTCGTTTCCTAATAGTCTTCAAACTATACATGATGGCCTGCGAAAGATCTGTACCCAAAGAAGTAGGCTGTACTTTTACTAGGCTATTAATGATTTCATAAGCTTGCTTAGCGCCCTTAGCAGGCCTTACATACTTTTCTTTTTGATCTGAATAACAAACCAAACCTACTTGACTGGCCTGCTTTACAGCAGACAATGCTAAAACCCCACAAATTTCCTTACTTACATCAAGCTTTTGCTTTCCAGGACTTCCTATTTCTTGAGAACCACTAACATCCAATACAAAAAAAACAGTTTGTTCCTTCTCTTCTTTAAAGGTTTTAACAAATGTACCGTGCCCTTTAGCACTTACATTCCAGTCTATAGTTCTGATGTCATCACCATACTGATATGTACGCACATCATCAAACTCCAGCCCAGATCCTTTAAATATTGAGTGAAAATCACCTTGCATCTGGCTGTTAATAGCCTTTCTAATTTGTATTTCGTATTTTCGTAGCTTTTTTAAAAGGTGTTTCATTGGCCCAATTTTCGCTATAAAATTAGAACAAATTTTAAGAATATTAGCTACACATAATTCTGTGTAAGATTTGACAGGTGTTTAACCTTGATATTCTTAGGAAATTTATACCCTAAGAGGCAAATATAAACCCTGCTGCTTACGCTAACAAACTTAGTTTACTGTCATGAAAACGAAATTATTAATTATATGTTATGCATTTACCCTGCTATTCGCATGTTCATCTGAAGATGATGTACCTGAGGGTATAATTCCGCCAGACAAAATGGCAGCGCTTTACCTAGATATGTACATTGCAGAAGGCAAAGTCAATAATTTAAGAATAAGCAGAGACTCTAGTATGTCTATTTTCTCCGTTTATGAAGATTCACTTTTTGCCCAACATCAGGTAAAAGATAGCGTATACAGAACCAGCATTAGTTATTACTATGATAATCCTGAAAAGTTAGAGAAAATCTATAGTAAAGTACTAGATAGCCTCAACCTAATGCAAGAAAGATTGAAAGAGGTTAAACCAGAAACAGAGAAAAATAAATTGGAGGCAAAATAATGCTTTATCCTAAAGACATAGAACAAAAAATAGGTTTTGACAAAATAAGAGTTTTATTAAGCGAAAGATGCCTTTCTTCTTTAGGGGCATCTATTGTAGATAAAATTTCTTACTCTACAGACCATGAATTAATTGAAAAATTACTTCATCAAACATCTGAATTTGCATACATCATATCTAGTGGAGAACCATTTCCTTCTAACCACTATTTTGACGTATCCTTATCTTTAAAACAAGCACGTACTGAAGGGGCATTTTTGAGCGAAGATGATTTTTTAAAAATCCATCAATCCTTAAAAACCATTACCGCTTGTGTCAATTTTCTTAATAAAAAAGAAGAAGAATATCCGTATCTATTTCAGCTTAATAGATTAGTTAATTTTGACCAATCATTAGTTGATGAAATCAGCTATAAAATAGATGAAGGTGGCTTCGTGAAAGACTCTGCAAGCATCGCTTTAGCCGAGATTCGCAAACAATTAAAAGGTAAGCACTCACAAGTAAGGCGCACATTAGATTCGATATATAAAAATGCAGTAAAATCTGGATACGTGCCAGAAGGAGCATCTTTAACCGTACGGGATGGCCGAATGGTAATCCCTATTAGTGCAGAGTACAAAAGAAGAATTAAAGGTTTCGTTCACGATGAATCATCAACCGGACAAACTGTATTTTTAGAACCATCTGAAGTACTTGAAGGCAACAATGAAATAAGAGAGCTCGAAAACGCTGAAAAAAGAGAGGTAATAAAAATCCTTACCGAGCTCACTAACTTATTACGAGTTAACCTTCCTGAAGTAAGGAAAGCATATCAGTTTTTAGCATTTGTTGATTTCATTAGAGCTAAAGCACGCTTAGCCTTAGACCTACAGGCGGTGAGACCTCATTTAGGCAATAAACCCGGCATTAAATGGCACGAAGCTCGCCACCCTCTATTATTCTTATCCTATAAAGATAATAACAGACATGTGGTTCCTTTAAACATTGAAATCAATGGTGAGCAGAGGGTAATTATTATTTCAGGACCTAATGCAGGTGGTAAATCTGTGTGCTTAAAAACAGTAGCTCTATTGCAATACATGCTACAATGTGGCTTATTAATACCAGTACGAGAGGATTCATCGGCCGGTATTTTTGAGGATATATTTATAGACATTGGCGATGAGCAATCAATAGAAAATGATTTGAGTACCTACAGCTCTCACCTTTCTAACATGAAATATTTCATTAAAAATGCTGAGAAAAGATCGCTGTACCTCATTGATGAATTTGGAACCGGCACTGACCCTCATTACGGTGGTGCTATAGCCGAGGCAATTTTAGATAAACTGGTAGATATAAAAGCCCACGGAGTAGTTACTACTCACTATAGTAACATTAAGCATTATGCAGCTAATAAGACTGGCGTAATGAACGGGGCTATGAAATTTGACATCAAAAACCTTGAGCCATTATATGAGTTGGAGCTTGGCAACCCCGGTAGTTCATTCTCTTTAGAAATTGCTAGAAAGATTGGCTTATCGCACGATGTTATCACTTATGCAAAAGACATTATTGGCAGAAAGAGCATGGATGTAGACGACCTTATCCTTAAACTGGAACGCCAAACGCAGGAAATAAAACGCAGAAAGACTGAAGCAAACGAGACCGACAAAAAAGTGAAACGTATGAAGGCCAAGTATGACCGGTTATACGAAGAACTAGAAGGCAATAAAAAGGAAATCCTGAACAAAGCTAAGTCAGATGCGGCCGCTCTACTCTCTAAGACTAACAAGGAAATAGAGAAAACTATTCGCCACATTAAAGAGAATAAGGCAGAAAAGAAGGAAACGCTCAAAATGCGTGCAAGATTAAATGATCTTAAAGATCAGGTTCATGTAGAACAGCAAATAAAAGCTGCCCCGCAAAAGGTTTTACCTGGCGACATAATTATTGGAGATACAGTAAGGTTTAAAGACAATCAGGTAACGGGTGAAGTTATAGATATTAGAGGAAAAGACATTGAGGTGAAAATTGGAGACCTCAAAACTGTAGCCAAGAAAAATAGGCTGGAAAAAATATCAAAAACGAAAGCCAGAGAGATTAACAGAAACCTTACAAAATCCACTGCAGGCCTTGACCTCAACCAAAAGCTAGCCAACTTCAGCTCCACCCTAGACGTAAGGGGTAAAAGAGCAGAAGAAGTACTAGGCATAGTGGACAAATTCATTGACGATGCTTTACTAAGCAGCATGTCAGAGCTTAAAATTTTACATGGAAAAGGAAATGGAATCCTCAAAGATTTGATAAGAAATCACTTAAAATCAATACCTGGAATTTCTTCCGTGGCAGATGAGCACGTAGATAGAGGTGGCGCGGGCATTACAGTGGTAGAATTAGCATAATATTAAAGAAGGTTAGCACTGAACGCTAACCTTCTTTAATATTTTATCCATTCACTAAACTTCTGGCCTGCATAAGCAACAAAGATTGCTGCAAAACATCTTTAAACTCGTGGAAATCAAACTCATCAAAAGTGAAATATAAATTTTGCTGAGGCGTATTAATAATCACTTGCTCTGTTCGGCCATTCAGGATGTCACATGATTGGCTAAAATTTATACGACAAAAAGACCTAACAAATGCTTTAAATTCATGCTCTTGGAGACTTATAAGTATATTATTATAATGTATACCCACCTTACCGCAACAACTACATTGTGATATGGAATAATATTCTGTTCCTATTAATTCTACTGCACTGTTCATTTTACATAGCTTTTATATTTCCGATTTTCATCGACACCTAATATTATATCCACAAAGGTTTTCATAAAATAATAGGGCTTCACCCGCTCAAAGGATGTCTCCTTTTCAATATCCTTAATCACCCCAAACAAGATTTCAACACTTGAATTCATAATAGGCATCGATTAATTATTTATAATCATTCTAAATAATGTAAATATGAAGTTAACCTTCCTTTTATGCAATAGCTATAAATAGTGATTTACATTATTATCAATCAGCAACCGAATGAGTGAATTTCCGAAGTCTATTATTTATAAATAAAGTAATATATTAGTCCTTCAATTATTATTTACTGTTCACATGGAGTTAAAAAACTTAATCAACTATTATTATGATTGTTATCGTGCAGACAATAGAGAATTAACTTTATTTAATTTTTTACACTCATCAATAGAAAACAAAATAACGATAGAAGGTAAAGAAGAACTATTAACTGGCGATGCACCAATAATTCCTATTGACAGTGAACTAGCAGTTGATATTCTAAAAAAGCTAGACATATACCAAAAAGAAAAAGAATTAATCTATGCCTCCTTTTTTGTTTGTGGACAATACACTAATACTAATGGAAAACTAGTTGATCTATGCTCGCCTCTCTTCTATTACCCGGCTGAGATATCACAAAATGGAGATTATCATTATTTATCCATTGATCCGGAAGCCCGAATAATTAACTATCCTACTTTTAAATTTCTTGACAAAGAAAATAGTGACATTGACCTTGATGACAATGCATTTAAAGACTTACCTGCAGGCCTAATAACCTTCTCTCAGATTCATAATATTGATGCAATATTTAAAAAATTCTTCCCTTCCGTTAATTCAGATGAGCTATTTAATTATCCATCATTGCAAGCACTATCGGGTATTAAACGCACAGTAACTGAGCAAAAAAAGCTCAACACGTTAAAAATAATACCCTCGAGCATGCTGGGCATTATAGAAAAGTCTTCAAGTTCTAGGGGTATTCTGAACGAACTGAAGGAACTGGCCGATCAAAAAGATTACTCTCTCCCTCTTCAAAACCTATTTCTCAACAATAAAATTAAAGAAAGTAAATATAAAACAAGTCACCTGCCATATACACTAAGCCAAGCACAACAACAACTCCTCATTTCTTCCGCCACTAACCCTCTTACCTTAATTGTTGGTCCTCCTGGCACCGGAAAATCTTATACCATAGCTTCTATAGCAGCAGACCATCTCAGTCGGGGCGAATCAGTATTAATTTCATCCCGAACAGATGAAGCAGTAGATGTAATTAAGAACAAAATAGCTGAGCAAATCGGATGTGAGCATTTAGCACTCAGAGCAGGAAAAAGAAGAAAATATGCTACCCCCACGTCTCAACTATTAAAAGCCATTATCACCAGGCTTAATACCCAAGACCTACTTAAGGAAAAGTTTAACCTCTCAATAAAACGTTTATATAGCATTGAAAGTAGTTTTGCAGAGCATAGCAAAAAAATAGAAAAAGAAACTAAACAACTCAGAAGCTGGAAAAAGAAAATTGAGAAAAGGATTTTTAAAGAAGAGAATTACAGTCCATTACTAAGCAACAGCAGTTATGGGATAATACAAAGGTTACAACTTCTATTCTTCAAAATTCAACTCAACTGGCAAAAAGACTTCAACAAGCTTTTCAAGGATTTCAACGCTCTTGAAGCACAGCATATTGAAAATGTAAAAACATATTTAAGATTAAAGAGCGCAAAAAATATAGCTATTGTAAAGAAAAACAGGTGGCAGTCACTCAAAAATTTCAGGCAAGCGCTATTAGAAAAAAGTGACACGGTAAAGATAAAGAAACTTCAAGCACTCGATTTCAATGTCATAAAACAAGCTTTTCCTATTTGGCTTGCCCCGTTATCAGAATTGAAGGATGTAATCCCATTTAAAAAGGAACTTTTTGATGTAGCCATTATTGATGAAGCAACTCAATGCGACATTGCTAGCTGCCTAGCATTATTTCAAAGAGCTAAAAGAGTTGTAATTGCAGGAGACCCCAATCAATTAAAGCACATTTCATTCCTGTCACAAGCACGACAAACATTATTCAAAGAAAAACACGAGCTACAAAATATAAGCGCTGACTTCCTAAATTATAGAAACAACAGTATTTTAGATCTAACTATCGATGCGCTGCAAACCGAAGGTCAGGTGGCCATGCTAGATGAACACTTCCGGAGCAAAGCCCCCATCATCGCATTTAGTAATCAGCATTTTTATGACGGAGCATTAAGAATTATGACCAGCAGGCCTCACAGCAATGAACCGTCCATCTCAATTCATAAAATCAACGGCAGCAGAACGAAACAAGGCTACAACACTGAAGAAGCTGAAGCGATAATAAATAAAGTAAAAAAAATTATTAATGATGAAAGTAGTGCTGAGGCAAATGCCACTACAATAGGGATTTTATCGCCCTTCAGAGATCAGTCTGAATATATTGGCAATAGAGTAATTAAAGATTTTAGCATTTCTGAAATTGAAAAACATAAGATAAAGGTAGGTACAGCATATTCATTCCAAGGAGAAGAAAGAGACGAGATGTTTCTATCAATGGCCATTGATAAAAATTCACATCATTCAGCGTGGGGACACCTCAACAAAAGAGATGTATTTAATGTGGCTATTACAAGAGCAAAAAAACATCAGCATGTATACACTTCTATCTCTCAAACCGAACTAGATGCTACATCACTATTAAATCAGTACCTCAGCAAGGTTACGGAATTCAAGGAGAGTAAAACCACCACAAATCATGAAAAAGACAGTTTTATTCAAATAATAATTAATTTACTCAAAGAGTTGAGAATTGAAAATTACTGGATCAACTATACGGTTGCAGGCATTCAGTTAGACATTTTACTTTATCACAAAGACGAATACATTGCATTTGATTTGATTGGACATCAAGGAGCTTTTGAACAGGCGCTTTCTCTAAACGAATACAAAATATTAAAAAGAGCAGGGATTAACATACACCCACTCTTATACTCCGACTGGCTGTTTAACAAAAGCACATTTACAGCTTATTTGCGAAACCTACTTAAATAGCAAGTCATTTAATCTTCACATAAATATGCTTAATGTGAGTTTTCTCCACCTCTCTCTCATCAACAGTAAAATATTTATCCAAAGATTTTATCAATGGAGTTAGCTTATTAAAACCATAGTTTCTAGGATCAAAGTCTGGCTTTTTCTTCATTATGAGATTACCTACTTCAGCCAAGAATGCCCAACCATTATCATCAGCAAGATCTTCTACCGAATTTCTGATTAATTGAATGAAATTTTTATCCAACGCTTCAACATCTCCATGGTCATCAATTTCATTTTTGCTCAGTTCATTCCTCTTAGGTTTATCTTTCGCCCCTATTATTTCAATATATATAAACTTATCACAAGCCACGATAAAAGGCTGAGGTGTCTTCTTTTCCCCAATACCTATTACCAGTTTACTAGACTCTCTTAACCTAGTAGCTAACCTGGTAAAATCACTGTCACTAGAAACAAGACAAAATCCATCTACTTTATCACTATGCAAAATATCCATTGCGTCTATTATCATAGCAGAATCTGTAGCATTCTTACCTGTAGTGTAACTATACTGTTGTATTGGTGTTATGGCATGCTCAAGCAAAGGCGTTTTCCAACCACTAACGGTTGGCTTAGTCCAGTCACCGTATATCCTTTTTATAGAAGGTGTACCTAACTTTGCTATTTCATCTAACATGCCTTTTATATTGGCATATGGTATATTATCCGCATCGATTAAAACGGCCAAATTAAGATCTTTTTTCTCTCTCATGAATTTGCTTAATAAATATCTGGTCAACGTATAATATACGCTATTGTTATAATAAAATTAATGGAAATAAAAGTGAGAGTATGATTATTAAGGAAGGATAAGATAATAGTGAGAGTTGTCATCCCGGGAAAGGTGCCCCCACCTTTCCCTTGTTGATGACGTTCAACCTAAACCCACTGGTTATCTTTAATATTTTTATCTACTGACTTATACGCTTTTAACGATAAATATTTTAAGTCAGTATACAATTTGTCAAGTTTTTTTTCTGTAAGCGAATCGTTATACGCTTGTTATTAATTAACAGAAGTATATTCTAAATGTTTCGTTAATCACAAGATAAATATACGTTTTTCTGATTAATATTTACTCAAATAAACGGTATAAAGAATTTTTATTCAACAAAATGTAAGTTTTTTTTTCATTTTACTTAAAAGTTTAATATTTCATTGGTGTTAATTACAATTTATGCGTTTAATAACACTGCGATAATTTCTACTTTTTGATAAGTTAAACATCATAATATACCTTTGCCAAGCCTAACCTGCTACAGTTCAATCAGTTGATATTATTAATATTTTTTAAAACCAGAGCAGGATTTTATACCATAAAACGAATAAATTAATTACCTTAAACGCAAACTACTTTTAGATTAAATTGACAAACTCTGGTAACAAGATAGCATTTTTTAGAAAAAAGCAAGGACTTACACAACACGACTTACGCGAAGAGGTTTTCAAACATACAGGGAAAAAATTTCGACAAGGAACTATTTCGTCTTGGGAAAATGGTAAGACGGCCCCTGATATGGATATATTAAACATCTTAGCCTCCATTTTCAAAGTCTCGGTGAACGAGCTGTATGACCACAACGAAAAAAACGCTGCCATTACTCCTAATTTGACAGATGATGATTTGGCAGAAATCGGAGATAGAATAGCTAGCGCCCAAGCTGACTATGACAATAACAATACTGACGAAGCTTTTATGAATTTAAAAGCATTGAGTGTGGAGATGTTAAAAAAGCTTCATGCCATGACTATAGAGCATGAAAAAACACAAAGACAACTGAAGGCTGTGCGAGAAATTATGAAATTGTAATTTTCAACAACTCTCGCGCCAGTCATTAGTTCTCCATTTATTTAAAACACCTCTCCCCCATCCCATGTAACATCCTTCAAAGAATGTGGGTAAATTTGAAAATGTCGCTTCTTAATATTCTCAAGAATAATTAATCTCAAGTGATCAATATTAATTTTCTTTTCTGCTGAAATAAATACCTTATCATTGCCTTCTTCAACATGAGCAATGTGCCTTGTTTCCAAATCGACTCTATCTTCTTCAGACAGCAGGTCTATTTTATTAAAAATATAAACCGTTGGCTTATCTCCTGCATCTAGTTCTTTTAAAGTTTCTTTAACCACCTGTATCTGATCTTCATAAGCGGGATGAGAAATATCTACAACATGAAGAATAATATCAGCTTCTCGTACTTCCGCTAAAGTAGATTTAAAAGACTCTATTAAATGATGTGGCAGTTTTCTTATAAAACCAACAGTATCTGACAAGAGAAATGGAATATTACTAAAAACAACCTTTCGCACTGTAGAATCTACCGTTGCAAATAATTTATCCTCAGCTTTTACATCACTTTTAGAAAGCAGTGTCATTAAAGTAGACTTCCCTACGTTTGTATATCCAGCCAGAGCAACACGCACGATCCCTCCTCTAGATTTACGCTGTACTTCGTTCTGTTTCTCAATCTTTTCTAGCTTCTTCTTTAGCACAGTGATTTGGTTACGAATATTCCTTCTATCCGTCTCAATTTCCTTTTCCCCAGCTCCACCACGAGTACCTGTGCCACCTCTTTGCCGCTCAAGGTGAGTCCACATGCGGGTTAATCTTGGCATTAGATATTGAAAACGCGCCAGTTCAACTTGTGTTTTTGCCTGAGAAGTCTGCGCTCTATTCAAGAAAATATCCAAAATCAACAAACTACGGTCATATATCTTACAGTTAAGGTCTCTCTCTAGATTTCTCAACTGCGATGGAGACAAGTCATCGTCAAAAATTATTACATCAATTTCATGAATCGTAATATATTCCTTTATTTCCTCTAGCTTTCCTTTACCTACGAAAGTTCTTATATCGGGCTTTTCAAGCTTTTGAGTAAATATTGCTTTTGTTTCTATAAAAGCCGTAGAAGCCAAAAAAGCTAATTCATCAAGATGTTCTTCAATAATATGATCATCTATGCCTTTCTCAGCTACAGCTACCAGCACTCCCGTCTCAATCTTTTTCCCCATTCTTGTGACTTTATTTTTTATTTTAATAAGATAGTAATAATTTAAATTAAATAAGAGATACACATTATACTTAATGAAGTATAATTGCCATGTAATAAATTGGTTACTTTTTAAACATTTTTGAAATTAAACTAAAATGTGCAATATTTATTATAAGAGCCAAATTTAAAAAATACCTCTTTTATTATTTAATAAACGCTTTAACAAAGAATTAGTTGATTATATGAAAGTAGCCATTGTACTAAATACCTCCTGGAATGTTTACAACTTCAGGATGAATCTCATAAAAGCATTACAAGAAAAAAAGCATGAGATTCATGTAGTTGCTCCAGTAGATGACTACTCTATAAAAATTAAGGATGCAGGCTGTTACTTTCACCCAGTAAAAATGGATAGCAGAGGTGCAAACCCTATTAAAGACTCTGCGTTATTCTTTGAGCTAAGAGGCATCTATAAGGAAATTAGACCTGATGTAATACTCCATTACACTATTAAGCCCAATATTTATGGCACATTGGCAGCATCTTCTTTAAAAATACCAGTGATTAATAATGTCTGTGGACTTGGCACTGTATTCTTACAGAAGGGGATAGTATCAAGTGTTGCTATGTGGATGTATAAAGTAGCATTTAAATTTCCCAAAAAGGTATTCTTTCAGAACTCTCATGACTACGAATTATTCGTTCGAGAAAAGCTCATTAAAGAGAAAATTTGTGAAGTTATACCAGGTTCTGGCATTGACCCATCGCATTTTCCTGCCCTAGACTTTAAAAGAAATAAGCCTTTCACCTTTTTAATGATTTCAAGACTAATACATGACAAAGGAGTAGTGGAATTCATTGATGCTGTTAAAAAACTAAAATCAGAAGGCGTAGATGCTCGTTTTCAACTATTAGGACCAAAGGATCCTGAGCATAGAAGGGGAATAAGCACTGATATAATTGATGACTGGATTGACAACCAAGTAGTGGAATATCTTGGCACCACAAATGATGTAAGGCTCTTCATAAAAGATGCTGACTGCGTGGTACTGCCTTCTTATAGAGAAGGAACTCCAAGAACATTATTAGAAGCTGCAAGTTCAGCTAAACCAATTATTGCCACGGACGTTCCTGGTTGCAATAACGTAGTTGAGAATAATTACAATGGCTTACTTTGTAAAATAAAAGATTCTGATGATTTAGCTTTTAAAATGAAAGATTTACTCTCTCTCTCTGATGATCAAATAAAAACTTTAGGTACTAATGGGAGATTAAAAATAGAAAGAGAGTTCAATGAAAATCTAGTTATTTATAAATACCTAAAATCTTTAGATGAAATTTAAGAGTAAGTACGTAATTTCATAAATTGCAAAAATTATATTTTACTAGCAAAACTCTTAATATGAAGATAATAGAAACAGGAATAGCTGACTTATACGAACTAGAGCCTCAGATTTTTGAAGACGATCGTGGTTTTTTCTTTGAATCTTACAATCAAAAGAGATTTAATGAGATGGGTATTACGTATAATTTCGTACAAGACAATCAGTCCTTTTCAAAGAAAGGAGTTTTAAGAGGCTTACATCTACAGCATGCGCCTTTTGCTCAAGCCAAATTAGTTAAAGTAATGACTGGAAAAGTTTTAGATGTAGTGGTAGACCTAAGGCCAGACTCTAAAACCTTTGGACAATCATATCAAGTAGTGTTAGATGCTAAAAAAAATAATGCATTAATGGTACCTGATGGGTTTGCTCATGGTTTTGCAGCATTAGAAGATAGTATATTCTCTTATAAATGCAGTAACCTTTACAATAAAGCATCCGAATCTGGCATAATATGGAACGACCCTACTCTCAATATTGACTGGAAGGTTGAAAATCCAATAATTTCAGAAAAAGACTTAGAGCTCCCTAGCTTTAATGAATTTGAATCTTCTCTAACTAAATCTTAAAAAGCATTCATTGAAGAATTTACATTCACTTTTTTTTCTATTCCTTTTCGCTTTCAGCTCTTGCTCATCTTATAAGCAAAATATTATGTTTAAGCATAACGAGGACACAAAAGTGGCCTCGTTAGAGAAGGCTGTAAGCGAAGCTGAAAACAATTATACAATATCAGCTGGTGATTATTTAGATTTAAAAGTTTACACCCAATCAGGAGAACGAATAATAGATCCTGATTTAGAACTTGCGAGGGAAATCCCTCAAAATGGAGTAAATTTTAAACCTGAAGTGCAATACCTTGTACAAACTAATGGCTTTACCAACCTGCCTATGATAGGCAATATAAAACTTGCCGGCCTAACCTTACAGGAGGCAAAAGAAATTTTGGAAGAAAAATATAGTGAACAGTACGAAGCCCCTTACGTTACTATTAATTATTTAAATAAAAGAGTAGTAGTTCTGGGAGCTTTCGGAAGTCAGGTAGTACCACTGGCTAACGAAAATATCAGAATAACAGAAATTCTGGCTTTAACAGCAAAACCCGATGAGAAAGCAAGAATGCAAAGAATTAAACTTCTAAGAGGAGAAGATATATATTTTATAGACTTAAGTACTACCCAAGGCTACCTCGCATCAAATATAAAGGTAAAACCAAACGACATTATTTACATTGAGCCAGTAAAACGACCATTTAATGAGTTCATAAAAGATAATGGTCCTGTTATTTCAGTACTAAGCAGTGTAGTATCTTTAGTCGCCATCTTAATCAGCGTTAAATAATTGGAACATAAGATTAACACAAGTACCGAAGGTTTAGATCTCACAAAACTCTCTTCCGTTCTTAAAAAGAACCTTATTTGGATAATTGTAATTTTTATAATTACTAATACCTCAGCATATCTATATATTCGCTACACACGCCCACTGTTTCAATCTCAATCTGAATTAAAATTAGATGTTAAGTCAGATGCTTCCGAGCTAGGTATTACTGGAATTTCTGACAATAACAACCTCAATGTCATCTCCGGAGAAATAGAATTATTGAAATCAAAACTATTCTTCTCAAAAGTAATCGAGGCAGTGAATTTAGATATTAGCTATTTCACTTCTGGAAATGTTCTTATTGACGAAAAATTTAAAAGCAGCCCTTTTAGGATAGAGTATAAGCTTAAAAACTCTAACCTTCTTGATAAAAGAATATACCTCACCATTTTAAATGAAAAATCCTTTTCTATACGATTCAACCCTGATTCTGAAGAAGAAAAACAACATGTGTATAAGTTTGGGATACCGGTAAATACTGCAGATATTGAATTTACAGCATATTTAACAGAGAACTTCTATTCACAAGAAGATCGAGACTTCTTTTTTATTGTTAACAGTAACGATTCTCAAATTAAATATATAGCGGACAACCTTAATGTAGAGCCACTAAATATTAACGCAAACACCATTCGCATTACATTTAAGGATCATAACCCTATAAAAGCGAAGGATTTAATCAACGCAATAGACACTCTATATCTTAACTACACTCAGCAAGAGAAAAGTAAAGAAAATACACAAAAAATTGATTGGCTTAATGGTGAATTAAAACAGATAGAAAATCAGCTTGAAGCTTATGAAAACTATTTTGAAGCATTCACTATAGACAATCGAACAAATGACCTAAACGAAGATTTAAAGAAAACTATACTAGCAATCAATGCTATAGATTCTCAACAATATATACTCAATAAAAAACTATTAAGAGTTAAATCTCTATTATCAGATTTAGATGATGGCAACTCTGTGGACATCCTATCTAACTCTGAGCAATTTTCCAATTTCCTTTCCGAAAGTATAAATTCACTTTCAGAGGCAATTCAAAAAAGAGAAACCCTAAAACTAAGCTACAAAGAGTCCACCTTCGCCTACAAAAAGCAAGAGGAGCTAATATCTAATCTAACAAAAACGATAGAAGATCAAATTAGAGAATTAGAAGAGGGTTACAACAAGGAATTAAACAGATTGGCGAGCAGAAAGAAAACTCTCGAAAAGGAATTTATTACTTTACCCGGAAAAAGTACCGAATACAATCAAAAACTAAGATTTTTCAACTTATACGAAGAGTTCTATCTGTCGCTAATGCAAAGTAAAGCTCAATTTCAAATTGCACAAGCAGGCACGACCACAGATTTTAAAATTCTATCTCCGGCAACACTCCCCTCTACTCCTATTGCACCTAATAAATTAATGGTTCAAGGTATAGGCCTGGTTTTTGGCTTCATCTTAAGTCTGTTATTTATAGGCATAAAATATTTATTGCATAACAAAATTTATAGCATTCAAGAAATTGAAAGATTAACCAGTGCAGCTATTTTAGGCACGGTCCCTAAAACTCAAATTAAACTGGATTCAACACAGCTAGTAATAGATAAGCGCCCTAAATCAGCCGTAAGTGAAGCTTTAAGAGCTATACGAACAAACATTGAGTTTATGGTATCACTTAGTACTTGCAAAATAATATCCATAACTTCTACAATCAGTGGCGAGGGCAAAACTTTTATTGCCACTAACCTTGCAGGAATAATAGCTTTAACAAAAAAGAAAGTACTAATTCTTGACTTAGACATGCGTAAACCAAGGGTACACTCGGCATTTCAAGACGAAGGCGGTAGTATTGGAGTAAGTACGGTTCTTATAAACAAGAACACTTTGGCAGAAGCAGTGCGAAGCACCGAAGTTCCAGGCTTGTATTACGTGCCTGCGGGTCCTATGCCACCCAACCCATCTGAACTTTTATTAAATAACGAATTTGACAAATTGCTTCAACAAGCAAAGTTGGAATATGATCTGATAATTTTAGATACGCCCCCTGTTGGTCTTGTAACAGACGGTATACTGGCCATGAAAGAAACAGACCTTTCTATATACATTATAAGAGCTAACTACTCTAAAAAAATATTTATTAACACCTTAAACAGATTGATTAACGTAAACAAATTCAGTAACCTTGCCGTAATTCTTAACGATTCGTCTGCTAATGGCAGCAATAGCTATGGCTACGGATATTATGAAGAAAAACCTGAAGGAGTTTTCAATCAATTAAGAAATATTATTAATAAATAAGTGTGTTTAGCTTATTCAGAAAAAAGGACAATAACAGGTCATATCAATTAAATATTGATCTACACTCACACCTGATACCTGGGATTGACGATGGAGTAGCAACTTACGATGAGGCACTAACAATAATTGAAGGCTTCAAAAATTTAGGATATAAAAAACTCATAACAACACCGCATATTATGAGTGATTTTTATAATAACTCTCCTAGTGTCATCAAAACCAAAGCAAAAAAGTTGAATGAATTAGTTCAACAAAAAGGTTGGAACATAGAGATAATACCTTCAGCGGAGTATTACTTAGATGATGAGCTCTTAAATAATATTAAAGACACATCTCACGAAATACTCACTTTCGGAAAAGGGTATATGCTTTTTGAAACTTCATTCATGAATAAGCCATTCTACATAGATGAATTTATTTTTGAAGTACAAAGTCGCGGCATCACCCCTATAATGGCTCACCCTGAAAGGTATGCCTATATTTTTGATAACATAGATCTGATAGAAGATTATGTGGAACGTGGTGTTAAAATGCAGCTAAACATTAATTCTCTATCAGGATACTATAGCAAAGACATTAAAAAAGTAGCAGAAAAGCTTATTAAAAAAGAATTAATTCATTTTTTGGGAAGTGATTGTCACAACATGAAACACTTCAATGCATTCTGCAACACAATAGACAAAAAAAATTATCAGAAAGCGCTTCAGTTACCCTTACTAAACCATACACTATGATTCTAGTTACCGGTGCCAATGGCTTAATAGGCAGCCAAGTATGTAAATTACTTTTAGCTAATAAAAAGCCTTTTATTGCTTTAATAAGGGAAAACAGTAATCTAGAGCTATTAGCCGATATTAAAGATAGCATAAGATTTCACATTGGCGAAGTCAACGACATTCCTTCTTTAGAAGAAATCTTTGGAGAAGTAACCACCGTTATACATACCGCAGCATTGGTATCTTACCTGCAAAAAGAAAAAGAAGAACTATTTAGAATTAATGCCGAAGGAACGGAAAACTTGGTAAACCTAGCCTTACATTATAATACAAATTATTTTGTACATGTGAGCTCAATCGCGGCCATTGGCAATAAGCCTACAAATGGAATTATTAACGAAAATGAAAAATGGGATCAAAACCAAAGCCATACCAACTACGCTCAATCAAAATATTTGGCCGAATTAGAAATTCATAGGGGAATGTCAGAAGGTTTAAATGCCGCTATAATCAACCCGTCCTTAGTTTTAGGCCAAGGAGACTGGAACAAGAGTAGCTCTCAGCTTTTCAAATATATTTGGAATGAAGGAAAATACTACTCAGAAGGACAGATGAACTATGTAGACGTGAGAGATGTTGCTGACATTATACTAAAGCTAGAAGAAAAGCAGATTACAAATGAACGGTATATTGTTAACGGTGGCTCAATATCATATAAAGATTTTTTAACCCAAGTAGCTAATAATTTCAATAAAAAACCACCACACATTGCCGCAAAACCATGGATGGTAAAATTTGCACTATTATCTGAAACTATTAAATCAACCTTTACTGGTAAAAAACCGTTAATTACCCGAGAAACGGCAAGGGTTAGCAAAAACAAAATATACTTTGATAATTCTAAGATCAAGAGTGAACTTAATCATAACTTTGTGCCCCTTTCAGATACTTTAGAATGGGTTTGTCAGTTCTATAAAGAAAAGCAAAAGAAATAGAACTTGATTTTAATCTTAAAAAAAGATTAATTGTTAAAACTTTCGAGGAGATTGAATGGCAGAGAATTTCAAAAAAAGAGAAGAGAACGAACTATTAAAAAAGTTCGAAGAACATATAAAAAATAAAGCAAGCTATTTCTTTGAGCTAGAAAGCTTTGAGCAAATTGTAGGCTTATACTTGGATAGAGGTCAATATAAGCGCGCACTAAATGCCGTAAACATAGCATTAGATCAGTATCCATTTTCTACTGAACTGCTAATAACAAAGGCACAGGTACTAAGCAATTTGGAGGCATATGACGAAGCTCTAGAACTGTTAGATAAAGCTGAGTCTTTTCAGCCTAATGATTCAGAAATTTCATTTTTGAAGGGCTCAATATATTCTTTGCAGGGAGATTACCTTTCATCCATAGAAGTATACATTAAATCTTTACCTTTCGCAGAGGAAAAGGACGAAGTATATTATAGTATTGGGCTTGCCTACCAAAGTATGGATGAATACAACCAAGCAATAGATGCCTATAAAAAAGCTATAGAGGAGAATATCCTGCACGAGGGAGCCCTTTATGAATTAGCCTATTGTTTAGATGTATGCGGAGAACTAGAAAGTAGCATTGCTTATTATAAAAAATTCATTGATGCAGACCCTTACTCTCAAGCTGCTTGGTACAATTTAGGTATTGTATACAATAAACTTGGGCAGTATGATAATGCAATAGAAGCATATGATTATGCAACTATAATAGAAGAAAACTTTTCATCGGCCTACTTCAATTTAGGCAATACATACTCACAAAAAGAAGATTATCCCAAAGCACTAAATGCTTATAAAAAAACTTTGGACATAGAAGGTGCCAGCCCCGAAGTTTATTGCCAAATAGGCTTAGTGTATGAGAAAATGGGACAAAACGAACTAGGCTTAAAATACTTTCAAAAAGCCTGTAAACTAGATACCATGTACGATGAAGCATGGTATGGAGCGGGAAAATGTCTTGAAAATCAAGAAAAGTGGTATCAATCCTTGCATTTTTACAATAAAGCGCTGAAACTTGACCATGAAAATGCCGAATATTGGAAAGCTGTGGCAAAAGCTGAATACAATATAGGCAACATCGTGTCTAGTATTGATGCTTATGAAGAAGCTAGCATGCTTACGCCAGATGATAAAGATATCTGGATGAGCTGGTCTTACATCTATTATGAGCAGGGCGATTTTGAAAAAGCTATAAGTCTGATATTGAGCGGATTAGAAGAAGAACCTGATGACGCTGATTATTTTTACAGACTAACAGTTTACCTTATATCTGCCGGTAAATACAAAGAAGCCTTTAATTATTTGGAAAATGCCTTAATTTTGGACTTTGATAAACACGAGTTGCTTTATGAGTTTTTCCCTCAACTAGAAACACAAAAGGCACTTTATAAAATCATTGAACAATTTAGAAAAGAGAATTCCTAATGAATTATACTTTAAAGAACGTTCCTGAGCGTACTACAAAGCCCAGGCAGTATGGTTTTACTATGGCTATGGACAAAGGTCTTAGCATAAGAGAAGTTGAAGATTTCCTTAGTATTTCAGGAGATTATGTTGATATAGTGAAACTTGGATGGGCCACTTCGTATGTAACGCCTAACTTGAAGGAAAAAATCAAAGTTTACCATGATGCAGGTATACCTGTATATTTTGGAGGAACCCTATTTGAAGCTTTTATTACCAGAGGTCAGTTCGATGATTATCGTAAAGTTTTAGACAAGTACAACCTTCAATACGCAGAAGTCTCTGATGGCTCTATTGAATTAGACCATGATGACAAATGTGAATTTATCAGTAAACTTTCTAAGCAAGTAACTGTTCTTTCCGAAGTAGGTTCTAAAGATGAAGAGAAAATCATCCCTCCTTACCAGTGGATTAAACTGATGCAGGAAGAACTTGATGCTGGTGCTTGGAAGGTAATTGGCGAAGCCAGAGAAAGTGGTAATGTTGGACTATTCCGCTCTACCGGTGAAGTTAGATCTGGCTTAGTTCAAGAAATATTAACAAAAATACCATTTGAGAAAATCATATGGGAAGCGCCACAAAAAGCGCAGCAAGTATGGTTCATCAAGTTATTAGGTTCCAATGTAAACTTAGGTAACATTGCTCCTAATGAAATTATTCCGTTAGAAACTATTCGCTTAGGATTAAGAGGTGATACATTCAATCATTTTCTTTCTTTAGAACAAAACAGCTAAGCATTAATATAACGAATGGGAAAATTTAAAAGCGCCTTACTCCTTTTCTTTAAAGGAATGGGTATGGGTGGAGCTGATGTAGTTCCTGGTGTTTCAGGTGGTACTATTGCATTTATAACTGGTATTTATGAGGAGCTTCTCAACTCAATTAAATCACTAGATATTGAAGCGATTAAATTACTGTTTACATTTAAACTAGATCAATTTTGGAATAAAATAAACGGTAAGTTTCTCCTTCCACTCTTTTTAGGAATACTTACTAGTTTAGTTACTTTATCCAAAGTAATCCTATATTGCTTAGACAATTTTCCCATTCCAATATGGTCATTCTTTTTTGGCCTTATTATTATTTCTGCCCTTTTAGTTTTAAGGGCCATTAAAAGCTATAATATCGGAGTGATTATAGCCATTATTTTAGGTATAGCTATTGCCTATTTTATTACAGCTGCGTCTGCTGCTGAAACCCCGAATAGCTACCTTTATATTTTCATATCCGGAGCTGTTGCCATTTGCGCCATGATATTACCTGGAATTTCCGGATCATTCATACTCCTTATTTTAGGCAAATATGAATATATATTCAACGCAATTAGTAATATCGACCTCGCAACTATAGGGGTATTTGCTCTTGGTTGTATAACAGGCCTTTTATCCTTTGTAAGACTAGTATCATGGGTATTTAAAAAATATCATGACATTGCCATAGGTGTACTAGCCGGCTTTATGGTTGGCTCACTTAACAAAGTATGGCCTTGGAAGTTGCCTACAGCATTCAGGGTAAACAGCCATGGAGAACAAGTGGTTAGCTTTACTAAAAATGTATTACCATCCGAATATATGGAGGCTACTAACAACGATCCAAAAATATTTTTGGCCATCTTATTTTTAGCCATCGGAATTTTATTAGTAGTTGGTATCGAAAAAATAGCTAGCTACAAATCAACCCCTACAGATTAATGCATAAATACGGTCTAATTGGCAGGAAACTAACTCATTCATTTTCTAAAGGCTACTTTACAGATAAGTTTCAACGAGAAAACTTATCTGATCATGAATACGAATTGTATCCTTTAGAAAATATTGAACAGATAGAGACACTCCTAGAAAGCAACCCTGACTTAAAAGGCCTTAATGTTACTATTCCTTACAAAACAGAAGTTATACCATACCTAGATAAACTTGAAGAAAGTGCTGCTGTAATTGGAGCTGTTAATGTAATTAAAAAACAAGGCTCTCAATTAATTGGGTATAATTCTGATTACTACGGATTCAAATTATCTTTAGAAGAATGGCTACCTATTAACCATTCCTTTAAAGCACTTATTTTAGGAACCGGTGGGGCTAGCAAGGCTGTAGCAGCTGCACTTAATAGCCTTCATATCCCTTTTAGCTTTGTATCCCGAAACGGAAAAGATCATTTATCATATGATAGTTTGGCTGAAAATTTGTCGATTATAGAAGGTCACCAACTCATAATAAACACCACTCCACTCGGAATGCACCCCCATGTAACCGAAGCTCCAGCTATTCCGTATAAATTACTAAATGAATCATATTATCTGTATGATTTAGTGTATAACCCTGAATGCACTCAGTTTTTAGAGAACGGAAAAGCACAAGGAGCACACATCAAAAACGGACTTGAAATGCTACACCTTCAAGCAGAAAAAGCGTGGGAAATATGGAATAGTGAAGAATTATAAGCAAATTCTTCAGCTAACTACCTGTTAATTATACTGTAATTAAAACAACTGTTTTTTATTCTACTTAATCTAATTGTTAAACTACCATTATCACAATAAGTATAAGTCCCTGAAAAATAAAAAGTTAAACATTCAACAATTTAATTCATTCCATTTTATAGTAGACTCGAGGGTATTTTACTTTTGAAAAAAAAGTATTAAACACAGTTACCTATCAGCACCATATTATATATATGTAATATGAATATTATATAATTTATATACGCAAAAACATGATTTTTACTAAAAAGTGATAAAAATCATATTCATTTTCTATCCTACAGAAGCCATATTATTACAGTTTTGACTAATTAATGGCTCACAATTAACAAAGATTACTACTATACTACATAGTAAAAATACCTATCAACATATTAATACTAGAACAAGCCAACTACTATAAATAGCTATTTATAAAAGAAATATAGTTATAAATAGATCATTAAAAATAAAATATTACTAATATTTTATTACTTACGTATAGTATAATTAGTTTTTAACTTACATGAATATTTAATAAGACTTAATTTGCAAGATGCAAATGCACATGATTTAACCACCAAAGCTAATGATCATGAAGTCAAACATTCACCACCAAACACCCCCAGCATCACCACTAGCAATTGTAGGAGTTTCTTGTAGATTCCCAAAAGCCAATAACCTCTCAGAGTTCTGGGAATTATTAAAAGAAGGTAAAAATGCTGTTGAAACAATCCCTACGAACCGATGGGATAATGATTTATACTACAGCCCAGACAAAGCTGCTCCTGACAAATCGCATCAGAAGCACGCAGCTATGCTGGAAAAGGTCGACCATTTTGATCCACTATTTTTCAATATCTCACCAGCCGAAGCATCAGAGATGGCCCCGTCTCAAAAACTCATTTTGGAATTAGCATGGGAATGTTTAGAAAACACTTCCCGTCCCTACAATGAAATAGTTAACAGAAAGGTAGGTGTATATATTGGCAACATTTGGAATGATTATGAACATTTACGCAAAGATAAAAATGCTCAAATCACCTCACATTCGGCCCTAGGACAATCCGCTAATATAATAGCAAACCGCATTTCGTACTTTTTTGGTTTTACGGGTCCCAGTTTAGTTGTTGATACTGGCTGTTCGTCATCGTTAGTGGCCTTACATTTAGCCTGTCAAAGCCTTTGGGACCATAGCGTAGATGAATGTATGATAGGAGGCGTTAATCACACCCTAGATCCAGAACTCAATATATTTCTTTCCAAGTTTGGTGGTCTTTCGGCTAAAGGCACTTGTAGTACCTTTGATGCTGAGGCCGATGGTTTTGTGAGAGGAGAAGGGGCAGGAATAATAATGGTAAAAAGGCTGGAAGATGCAGAGCGAGACGGAGACAAAATATATGCTACTATAAGAGGCAGTGCCGTTAACAATAACGGATACAACTCTAATTTGCCAGCTACAAGCACCAGCGGCCAAATAGAAATGCTGAAAGAAGCATATGAAAGGGCAGGAATTCAACCCAACGAAGTGCATTATGTTGAAACTCATGGTACAGGCACCAAATTAGGGGATCCTACTGAAAGTAACGCCATTGGGGCATTTTTCAAGAAAAACAGAAGTACGGAATTAAGAGTAGGCTCAGTAAAGACTAACATTGGACACCTTGAAGGTGCAGCCGGAATTGCAGGCCTAATAAAAGTTATACTGGCCATTAACAACAAAAAACTACCTAAAAACCTCCACTTCAACACCCCAAATCCCGATATAGATTTCACTGGTTTAAAACTCAAAGTGCAAGATGCATTTACTGACTGGCCAACCATAGAAGGACAACCACTGAGAGCCGGTGTCAATTCATTTGGCTGGGGTGGCACTAATGCTCATACTATTTTAGAAGAATATATAACTCCTAACATTTCAAGCGCTAAAACAGAAAAATATAACCACAGCAATTACCTGCTGCCTATTTCTGCACGTACCGACAAAGCTTTATTTGAAAACATCAAAAATCACATCCATCATTTAGAATCAAAAATTAATGGTGTAAAACAACAATTTATTAACGTATGTGCGTCTTCAGCCATTAAGAAGCCCAATTTTGAATATCGCACTACTTTCTCTAGCACCTCTAAGGAAAGTATGATTCAAAAAATGAGAGATTTCCTTGACAATAATGATCAATGGAACCTTTCCACCCCTACTTCTAAAGAAGATAAAATAGTTTTTGTATTTCCTGGTCAAGGCTCTCAATGGCTAGGAATGGGCAAGGAACTATATCAATCTGAACCTATTTTTAAAAATGTTATTGACACATGCGACACTGCCTTTAAAAAGCATACAGATTGGTCATTACTAGACCAAATGTTTGCTGAGGAACACAACAGTAGACTGTCTGAAATCAATGTAATTCAACCTATGTTAATAGCTATGCAAATTGGCTTAGCTAAGCTATGGATATCAATGGGAGTATCACCAGATGCGGTGGTTGGTCATAGCATGGGAGAAGTGGGAGCCGCGTATCTTTCAGGAAGTATAACATTAGATGAAGCAGCTGCTGTTATATGTACTAGAAGTAAGCTAATGAAAACGGTTAGCGGAAAAGGAGGTGCTATGGCAGTAACGGAACTTACTGTAGAAGAAGCGGAAGTAACTATCCAAGAGTACTCGACCTTATCTATCGCTGTTAATAACAGCCCTAAATCAACAGTACTTGCAGGGGATCAAAAAGAAATATCGCAAGTACTGGAGCTACTCGAAGCTGAAGGTAAATTTTGCAGGCAGGTTAAGGTCGATGTTGCTTCGCACAGCAAACAGATGGATCCTTTAAAAGCTGATCTAAAAAATGCACTGACCGACCTTAAACCATCTAGCGAAAAAATAGCCCTGTATTCAACAGTAAAAGGTGCAAAAATAAATGGCACGGAACTCACCTCTGACTACTGGGTCAATAACCTTCGGCAAGGAGTTCAGTTTGCCTCTACTATGCAATTAATGGCAGCCGATGGGCACAAAATATTTATAGAAGTAAGCCCACACCCAGTTCTAATTACAGCCATCAACGAATGCCTTGATAGTTTTGAAACCAAGGGTATAACTTCAGCATCGACATATAGAAGCAAACCTGAAGTAGAAGAATTATACGCCAACCACAGACAGCTCTACGAAAAAGGGCTCAATATAAACTGGAAAGATTTCTATAGTGAAGTAAGTACTGAATTCACTTTTTTACCCAGTTACCCATTTCAAAGAGAACCATACACATTCACAGAGCGGGTTAACAACAAGGTCATTAAAAGCAATAGCGGACACCCTTGGATAGGCCAGCAAATAAAACTTGCAAACCTTAATTCTCACCATTACTGGGAGGCACACATACACCTAGATGAATTCAGCTTTTTAAAAGATTACAAAATAAACGATGTTATTGTATTGCCAAGTATAGCTTACATTGAAATGGTACTAGCTGCCCTAAAGCAATATTCTGGCTCTGACAAATGCGAATTATTAAATATCCAATTCAAAAACACAATTACATTTGAATCTGCGGAATCAGTAAAAGTACAGTTAAAAATTTGCGAAGAAGATCGTGGCTACGCCAGTTTCCAGTTTTTTCAAGAAATACAAGGGCATTGGGCCTTAACAGCAGAAGGGCAATACCACATAAAACACAACCTACAACTATATAACATACCAGCTTTAACAAAATTTGAAGGCTCAGAACTAGAAGTAAGTAAGTATTACGATGCTTTAGCTAAGCTAGGCCTCAATTATGGCACATACTTTAAGGGAATTAACAAAATAATGCTCAGTGAAAACGAAGTTGAAGCATTCGTTATCCCATCCCCTTATACCCAAAATGAAATTAAAAAGTTTGAGTACCACCCCACCCTACTAGACAGTTGCCTGCAATTAATATTTACCCATTTTACGCAGCAAGAGTTAGATAAAAACAAAACGGCATATTTAACAAGTATTGGGTGTTTTGAAGTATTTAATGAAATGCCTACAAATGGCAATTTAATTGTAAGAACTTTCAATTACCCTACAGATCAGCATTCTCCGCACATACACAATATCATGGCAGATATGCTAATCTTCAACGAGTCAGGGCAGCTGATTTTAAAAATAGACAGGCTAAGCGGCAAAATCATTACTACCACTGATTTTCAACAACCAGGCAACCAATGGTATCATACAGTAGAATGGAGCAAAGGAAGCTTAAAGAAAAACGCTGAAAGCCCTCAACAAAAAGAGTTTGTAATTATTACTGATGGCAACAACAACAATTTTGAACGACTCTACAACAAATTAAATGACAGCGGGCATGTTACCCATATCATATCAAGTGAAACTTGGGATTCTGACAGCAAGATTATAACCACAGATCTCAACGATTGTGAGTCTATTCATTATGCTTTAAAACAAATAAATTTAAAAACAGTAGATCAAATATTATACTGCATAGGTCATGAGCAAGTAGAAACTAACAGTAATATAGAAGTGGCTCATTCTTATTATTTAGTAAGTTTAATGCAAGCGCTTACAGCTCAAAAGCTTAATAAAGCACCTAAGGTGACCATAATAACCAACGGAGCACAGGCCGTAGAAAACAATTTACTCAACCTGAGACATACCGCAGCCACAGGGCTAGCCAGGGTCATTTCAAATGAGCTCCCTGAATATGAAATACAGCACATAGATTTCAGTTATCTAATTAATAATAATGAACTTGATCTGTATCTCGACATGCTGCAATCTCCGCTCATGTTAGAAAGAGAAATTGCCATTAGAAATAATGATATTTATGGAGCAAGATTGACAAAAACCACCCCTGACATATTCCAGATACAAGATATTAATTTCGATTCTGCCGGAGAATATTTAATAACAGGCTATAATGGTATTGCCTTTAGACTTGTAGAATGGATGTATGAAAAAGGGGCAAGAAAATTCTTACTCCTCAGCAGAAATGGCAAAACAGACGATTACGTATCTGAAAAAATTGAAAACCTATCTTTGAAAGGTGGTGAATTTAGAATTATTCCATGTGATGTAGCCAATTACAAATCACTCGAAAATATATTTAACAGACACATTAACCTTAAACAACTAAAAGGAATTATTCATGCAGCGGGGGTCATCAGTGCACAACCATTAGTAAGCTTAAGTAAAAATGAATACGAATCTATCCTCAACCCCAAAGTGAAAGGTGGCTGGAATCTTCACTTGCTATCTAAAAAAGCAAAATTAGATTATTTTATCACCTTCTCTTCAGCCTCCTCACTAATAGGCATTAGTGGTCAGGCTAGCTATGTTGCAGCCAATGCATACCTAGATGGGCTAGCACAATACCGAGTTGCTAATGGCTTACCTGCCATCAGTATTAACTGGGGTGCCATAAATGATTCGGGCATGGTTGCCAATACTGAGTCTCTAGAAAAATATGCTAAAGCAGAAGGATTTATATCTACATCTATGAGCGAAGCTATTACTGCCCTAGAGAATATTTTATATCAAGAGCCTGTTAATATTGGAATATTCAAACTAAATGCAGCACAGACGGCCGACTACTTCCCTAGATTGAAGAAAAGCAATTATTTCAGCCCCCTACTACAGATAGAAAAGTCAAATGATGAAAAGCAAAACTTATTACAACTACTAGAGCTTTTGCCAGACAATGATGAGAAAAAGCTAGCATTAGAAAATCATTTGAAACAACTGACCTCTCAAATAATAAAAACAAGCGCCAATAAGCTGAATGTAAATATGAGATTTAAAAGCCTCGGCATTGACTCTATAATGGCGGTTCAGTTACGCAATAAATTAGAAAAAGATCTCAATTTAAAACTCTCCGTTACCAATATTTGGGAGTATCCTACTATAGGCGAATATGCTGGTTTTTTATTAAACACCATTGCACCAAATCACAAGTCACACACAAGTGGGGAGCCCGCTATCAATCATGGGATAATTATACCTCAACCAAACAAAAACGCCACACATCGTTTAATTTGCTTTCACGATGCTGGAGGTAGCGCTTCATTATTTCATGACTGGGAAACCATGCTGACGCCTAACATAGAACTTATTATTGTTGAATTACCTGGAAGAGGGAAACAGTTATCTTCCGCTCCCTTTAACGATATGATAAAGGCTAGCAAGGTAGTCCTAAAGCATTTATTCAAGCTACTCGACAAGCCGTTTTCGTTCTTTGGGCATAGCATGGGAGGAATACTGGCATTTGAACTAACTCGAGAACTACGTAAGCAAAAGCTCTCTATGCCTAAACAACTTTTTGTGAGTTCTGTACCTCATTTAGCCACATTCGAAAAATCTTATATGGATCCCGATTTGGACTTACAACAACTAACTAAAGCCTTTCCTCATATTAGCGAAGAAAATACTCCAGATCCAGAATTGAGGAAAGTACTAATCAAATTACTAAGGATAGACTTGGCACTTATTAACAATTACCATTACAACTTTGAACCACCGTTTGACATTCCTGTAGTAGGAATACACGGAGCTCAAGACCCAAGAATTAGCAAGACTCAGGTTAAGAATTGGAAAAATGAAACAACTGTTGGCTTTCAACTACTAGAAAGACAAGGAGGACACAATTATATCCATCATGATCAGAACTTCATCATCAACTTTATTAACTCTGAAATTGGTAAATCGTCTCGACTTATGATGGAAAAAAGCTAAAAAAAATCAATTAAACAACATTAACTGTTTTTAAATGATTGAACAAAACGTAAGAATTAAATAAAAATTACTAAAACAATCAAATATTATTAAATAACCACACTTATATCACAAGCTTTTATGAGTGTGATTATTTATTATTATGAATATAAATTCCTTTAACAGAGGCAAAAGCAATAATATTTATCAATTATTCTAAAAATTAACACCATAAATCATACACCTAATGAAAGCATGATAAATCATTATTATTATGGACTTAAAATATATAGATTGACGCTATATTAAATTTAATTGATTGCCTTATGGAACGTGAAACTTTACTAAAACTAAAAAACCTAGAAGTAACCTTCGACAATGACTCTAAAATACTTTACTGCAAATGGATTGGATTTCAAAAGAAAGAAACCGTAATGAGCGGATGTGGAGATATTTTAAACCTAATGAAAAAGAAGGAGTGTTCTAAGGTATTGAACGATAACACAAGAGTTACAGGCCCATGGCAAGATGCCGCAGAGTGGGTATCTAAAGAATGGTTTCCTCAAATGGAAGCTGCAGGATTAAAACATTTTGCTTGGGTATTTTCTCCCAATATTTTTGCAGAAATATCAGCTCAAAAAGCCAAGCCAGATTCAGAGGTTGTTACAACTTTCCATTCTTTCTATGATGCAGAGCAGTGGCTAAAAACCTCTCAACCTGCACTAAAATAAGAAGCTAAATAATGTAAATAGAGTAAAGAGCATGCTATAGACTTTCGAGCTATATGCTGCTCTTTTTTTATTTCAACCTATTTAAAATCATAAATAATGTCGACAACCACACAAAGCGAACTTACAGAAAAATTATTAGGCACTTGGAAGTTAATATCATGGCACTATGAAGACAATGATGGTAACAAAACCGATTTCTTTGGCCCAATGCCAACCGGCAGACTAACTTACACTAACGATGGATATATGAGTGCTCACCTTGTTCAATCAGGAAGGCCACAACTTAGCCAAGAAGGCATGTTTGATGGTACTCCAGAAGAAATGATTGCTGCATATAAAAGCTATTTTGGCTATTACGGCAAATTTTATGAAGAAGAACCCGGAACCATAGTCCATGAAGTAGAAGGTTGTATACTAGCTAATTGGGTAGGACAAAAGCAACGAAGATTCGTAAAACTAGAAAACGGCAACTTAGTGATTTATACTCCACCTATATTATCAAATGGCAAAGAATTAGTATTTTACTTAGTATGGGAGAGATAATTAAATTAGAATAATATAGATTATATACATTTCAATATTATAACGTTTATAAAAATCATAAATCAAGTATTTTTTTAATTAATTTCATACATTGAGAATAGGTTAATATAATATTTATTCATTAATAACTTTTCCTCATGGATATGGAACTCGAAATTTTACTAAGACAAAAAAATTTAGAGGTTTCTTACGATCAAGAAACACAAATACTTCACTGCAAATGGATTGGCTTTCAAAACAAAGAAGGTATAATGAGCAGTGGTGAGCAAATCTTATCCATTCTTGCAACGAAAAAAGCATTCAAAGTGCTGAATGACAATAGTGGTGTCACCGGCCCATGGCAAGATGCCGCTGAATGGGTATCTAAAAATTGGTTTCCACGAATGGAAGCTGCCGGACTCAAGTACTTCGCATGGGTATTTTCGCCCAATATTTTTGCTGAGCTTTCAGCTCAAAAGGCACTACCGGCCAGCGATGTTGTTACCACATTCCATTCTATACCTGAAGCTGAAAAATGGCTCATTAATCTATAAAAATCAATCGGACATTATCTTCACAACTAATATAGTGTCCGATTTTTCTTCTTAATCAATTATAATTGCTCTATTTCTCTAACATTTCCTTTCTATTACGTATTATAAGGTACTAGTTCTTATTAAAATTAGATCTGGAACATAATACCTTATGAAATTTAGACTAACCAGCGAATACGAAGCCACCGGAGACCAACCCACTGCCATTGCTCAATTGACCAAAGGAATTGAAAATGGAGAGCAATATCAGACCCTGCTTGGAGCTACCGGCACAGGAAAAACATTTACAATGGCCAATGTAATCAACAACATGAATAGGCCATCAATAATTTTGTGCCACAACAAAACCCTTGCAGCACAGCTTTATGGAGAATTTAAAAGATTTTTTCCTGAAAACGCTGTAGAGTATTTCATATCATATTATGATTACTACCAACCTGAAGCCTTCATTCCATCTTCGAACCTATATATAGAAAAGGATTTATCTATTAATGAAGAAATTGAAAAGCTCCGATTAAGTGCCACCTCATCTTTACTTACAGGCAGAAGAGACATTATAGTTGTAGCCTCAGTATCGTGTATATATGGTATAGGAAACCCCGAAGAATTTGGTAAAAACGTAATCAAACTCAGAGTTGGAGAGACCATTGCAAGAAATAAATTACTTTTCGCGCTGGTAGACATACTATACAGCCGCACAGAGGCAGAATTTAAAAGAGGTAACTTTAGGGTAAAAGGCGATACTGTTGACATATTTGTTGCTTATGGAGATTTTGCCTACCGCATTATGTTCTGGGGAGATGAAATTGAAACTATTCAGCAAATAGACCCCAACTCAGGCAAAACGCTATCTGAAGAGCAGGCAATCACAATATTCCCCGCCAACTTGTTTGTAACAGGCAAGGAACTACTTCATCAAACTATTCACCAAATACAAGATGACCTTGTAAGCCAGGTTAAGCACTTTGAGACGGAGCACAAACATTTAGAGGCTAAAAGAATTCAGGAACGCACAGAATTTGATATAGAAATGATGCGTGAACTCGGGTATTGCTCTGGTATAGAGAACTATTCACGGTACTTTGACAGACGACTACCAGGAACGCGCCCATTCTGCTTGCTGGATTATTTCCCTGACGACTATTTAATGTTTATAGATGAAAGTCATGTAACAGTACCTCAAATCCGAGCCATGTGGGGTGGTGACAGGTCCAGGAAAGTCAATCTTGTAGATTTTGGATTTAGGTTACCGGCCGCGTTAGACAACCGCCCTTTAACTTTTAATGAATTTGAAGCACTACAAAATCAGGTAGTTTACGTAAGTGCAACTCCTGCAGAATATGAATTAAGAAACACTGAAGGCGTAGTGGCCGAACAAATCATTAGACCAACAGGTTTATTAGATCCTATAATTGATGTACGCCCTAGCACCAACCAAATTGACGACTTACTGGGTGAAATAGACGATAGGATACAAAAAGATGAACGCGTTTTAGTAACTACATTAACTAAACGAATGGCCGAAGAACTTACTAAATTTTTAGAAAGGGCTAGTATAAAATGTAGATACATCCATAGCGAAGTAGACACATTGGACAGGGTAGAAATTTTGAGACAATTAAGGTTAGGTGAGTTTGATGTTTTGGTGGGAGTAAACCTTCTAAGAGAAGGACTTGATTTACCAGAGGTTTCGCTTGTGGCCATTTTAGATGCTGACAAAGAAGGTTTCTTACGAAATCAAAGATCTTTGATACAGACGATTGGTAGAGCTGCCCGAAATGCCAACGGCATGGTAATAATGTACGCTGACAGCGTAACCCCATCTATGCAAGCTTCTATAGACGAAACTGCCCGTAGAAGAAGCATTCAGATGGCGTATAATGAAGAGCATGGCATTACACCACGCACCATACTAAGATCGAAAGAATCTATAATGCAGCAAACAAACGTTGCTGATCACAATAAATCAAACAAAAAATACTACACAGGCGAAGAAGCTCCATCTATAGCAGCTGACCCCGTAGTATCTTACATGGGCAAAGAGGAAATCAAGAAATTGATTAACAAAACCCAAAAGGCTATGGAAAAAGCTGCGAAAGAGCTGGACTTTATAGAAGCTGCTAAACTTCGAGATGAGCTACTAGAACTACAAAAATTAGAGAAAGAAAAACAAGATTAACCGTTATACCAAAATGAAAATATGAATAAGAGGCTCTTTTTTATTAGTTCATTAACTTCTGCGTTAATTGGCGCCATTACAGCATGCTTAATTATTGTTGCTTACAATAACGAAGACTATAATCAAGCCTCTTATAACTCTATTTCGGCACAGCAAAAAAAGGCGGCCAATTACATAAGTTATGATAGCGCCTACGCTGTCCCAAAAGGGCTAAACTTTGTTAGTGCTGCCCAAAAAGTAATTCCAGGAGTTGTACATATAAGAACCTTATACAGCAGCGGAAAATTTAGCTTAAATGCTTTGGAAGGATATTTCGGCAACCCTACCCGCTCTTCCGGTTCGGGTGTAATTGTCAGTAATGATGGCTACATCATCACCAACAATCATGTAATTGAGGGTGCTAGCCAAATAGATGTAGTGCTAAATGACAACAGAAACTACCCTGCAAAGATCATTGGAACTGATCCTACTACTGATCTTGCTTTACTAAAGATAAAAGAACAAAACCTCAATTTTGTTCAGTACGGCAACTCCGACAAAACATTACCAGGAGAATGGGTATTAGCCATAGGCAACCCTTTCGATCTTAACTCCACGGTAACTGCAGGGATAGTAAGCGCTAAAGCTAGAAACATAGGAATATTACGAGACAAAAACAACCTACAAATTGAGGCATTCATACAAACAGATGCAGCCGTCAACCCCGGAAACAGTGGAGGCGCATTAGTCAATTTAAATGGTGAGCTTATTGGCATTAATACAGCTATAGCCACGCCAAACGGCAGCTATGCAGGTTATTCATTTGCAGTGCCAGTATCTTTAGTAAAAAAAGTAATTGATGACCTTTTAGAGTTTGGCGCAGTACAGCGAGGCTTATTAGGTATTCGTATAGCAGATGTAAACGCACGAATAGCAGAAGCGGAACAATTGGATTTAGTTGCAGGAGTATTTATAAGTCAGGTAAACCCCAATAGTGCAGCAGAAAATGCAGGACTAGCAGAAGGCGACATTATTATTTCTATCAATCACTCCCCTACTAACAACGTATCAGAATTACAAGAAATGGTAGCTCGTAACCGCCCAGGAGACCAGATTACGGTAACTTATTATAGAAACCAGAAAAAAAACACTGTTACAGCAACTTTAAGAAATACTGAAGGCACTACAGAAATTATAAAAAAAGCGATCCAAACCAACATTAAAGGAGCTGTATTCAAAAATCTCTCAGTAGAAGAGATGAAAACTTTTAATATTGATGGTGGAGTAAAAATTATAGCCTTAAATGATGGAAAATGGAAAGAAGCAGGGGTAGCAAAAGGCTTTATAATAACACAAATAGACAAAGTAGGCATTGCAAACCTAGAAGACCTGAACCGCACATTAGCGAATAAGCAGGGAGGCATTTTGGTAGAGGGAATCAATTCAAATGGCGACCAGAATATTTACGGCATCAACTGGTAAAATCAACCACATTCTAATAGACACAGTTACTCACATTCATTAGTTTTGTTAACAGACAAAATCATTAAACTCATGAATAACGAAAAAATAAGCATAGCTGAAACGTTAAAAACCCTCAATATTAACGAAGACAATGCCGGGACATCTACTGGCAGTAGTTGGTTAAGCGAAGGGCATGAATACATAGACTCGTATAGTCCTGTTGATGGTTATTTAATAGCAAGAGTTAAGGTAACTACTAATGCAGAATATGAGCAAGTAATTACTAAAGCTTCCGAAGCATTTAAAACTTGGCGCTTAACGCCTGCTCCACAAAGAGGAGAAATCGTAAGACAAATTGGCGACAAGTTAAGAGAAAAGAAAGAAGAACTAGGTAAGCTTGTATCTTACGAAATGGGAAAGTCATATCAAGAAGGACTTGGTGAAGTTCAAGAGATGATTGACATATGTGATTTTGCCGTAGGCTTATCTCGCCAGTTACATGGGTTAACCATGCATTCTGAGAGACCAAACCATAGAATGTATGAGCAGTATCATCCGCTAGGCATTGTAGGCATCATTAGCGCATTCAATTTCCCTGTGGCCGTTTGGTCTTGGAACACTATGCTTGCTTGGGTTTGTGGTGATGTATGTGTATGGAAACCGTCAGAAAAAACTCCATTATGTGGTATTGCCTGCCAGAATATTGTACAAGAAGTTTTTGCCAATAATAATGTCCCAGAAGGGGTTTCTTGCCTCATCAATGGTGATTACAATGTAGGTAAATACATGACTGAAGATCAAAGGATACCTTTAGTATCTGCTACAGGCTCTACCAGAATGGGTAAACAAGTTGCTTCTACTGTAGGTGCCAGATTGGGCAAATCATTATTAGAGCTAGGAGGAAACAACGCTATAATTATTACAGAAAATGCCGACCTTGATGTAGCCATATTAGGAGCTGTGTTCGGAGCGGTAGGAACTTGCGGCCAAAGGTGTACTTCTACAAGAAGGCTAATTATACATGAAAGTAAATATAACGAAGTAAAAGAAAAGCTGGTTGCAGCTTATAAGCAACTAAGCATAGGAAATCCTCTAGACACAAAAAATCATGTGGGTCCATTAATAGATACTGGCTCAGTAGAGAATTACCTTAAAGCAATTGAAGCCATTAAAACTCAAGGAGGCAAAATACTAGTTGAAGGAGGCATTATAGAAGGCATGGGATATGAATCTGGATGTTATGTGAAACCTGTAATTGCAGAGGCAACTAACGACCTAGACATAGTACAGCAAGAAACTTTTGCCCCTATTCTGTACATTATGTCATACAATGCTTTAGACGAAGCCATAGAATTACAGAATGGAGTAGCACAAGGTTTATCTTCAGCCATTATGACTACCCATATGAGAGAAATGGAAACCTTTTTATCACATGCCGGCTCTGACTGCGGAATTGCAAACGTAAACATAGGCACCTCTGGAGCCGAAATAGGTGGAGCTTTTGGTGGAGAAAAAGAAACAGGAGGAGGAAGAGAAAGCGGATCCGATGCATGGAAAGTTTACATGAGAAGGCAGACCAATACTATCAACTACGGAACAGAACTGCCGCTAGCTCAAGGCATAAAATTCAATATTTAAAACAAAACCTTACATCAATCTTACTAGAGAGCAATAATTCTAGGTTTTAAAATAATATTTAGATTTTATCTACACTTTAATATTTTGTAATTACTGTGGTATGAATTATATTTAGATTACATAAGATTAAAAAATATATGTCAGATAACAACAAAAAATATATCTCTGTGATGTTAATCGATGATAACGAAATCGATAACCTTATCAATCAAAAAATGATAGAGGCAGCTGATATATCACAATATATTTATACACATACCGGTGCTAAAAGTGCAATTGAGTTTTTAAAAAACATCGAAAAGGTTGAAGAAATTTCTGACAAGATACTTCCAAACGTTATTTTCTTAGATATTGATATGCCCTTAATGGATGGCTTTCAATTTTTAGATGAATTTGAAAAGCTATCTGAGCGCACCAGAAACAAGTGTAAAATTGTGATGCTAACTTCTTCAATCAATCCGCAAGACGTTAATAAGTCAAAGAAATACAGTTATGTAAAACAATATATTAATAAGCCTTTATCTCAAGACAATTTGGCCAAGCTAAATATATAACATACTGTCCTTCTCACTGCGCATACATTAGACAAAACAAAAAGAGCTGCCAAATTTGGCAGCTCTTTTTGTTTAATGTTTTTTATTAACCTTCCATTAAGGCCTGTTACTTAACCTACTGATGAAATCTTCATCCATAATAATCATCTGCGTAGGAGAGAAATAGATAGATTTTTTAGGTTCAGATTTATTAATCAAACTTCTTATTTTTTCTGTCTTATTCTTCTTAATCTCACTAATAGATACTTTCATGATTTTAGATAAAAGAAGTATATGCTCACAATTCTCTTTACCTAACAACCTAATTTGTCTCTGAATACTGTTGATTAACTGATTAAACAAATCAAAGTCATTCATTAAACAATACTGAAGAGCCAAGATAATTTTTATTTCCAGCTGCATAAATGGATATTTTTTTAGACTCACTTCATTAAGCAAAGTGTTAATCCATTTACTAGCCTCATCATATTTTTCTACATAATAACACGATATAGCTCTGTACATAGTATAAGTCACATAAGATGCTACATCTAATTTATCTACCTCAAAATCGTGAAACAGTCCATCATTCTCTTCATACACCTTCCTCACATTGCCAATTCTAATATGGCGCTCCATTTTAGTAATCAAGAATTGCGCAGGATATGTATAAAGCGCATAATTGGTTAATAAATTACTGGCTGCATCATTAACCTCTTCGTAGAATTTTTCAGCCTTACGATATACCTTATAATGATTGTAATATTCCAGTTTAAGGAACTCAAACACTAAGTTTAAGTGATAATAGATAGAATCCAGTTGATATTGATTAAATATCTTCTGCACATTATCAAGTATATCTTCAATTGGCTCAAGGCTTTCATCCATTGTATCTGCCTGGTCTACAAATAGCCTATGGAAAATAACCATACAACTATAGTAAACATACAAACGGTGAGATTCATACAATGCACTCACATTGTGCATCTCCTTTAATAGAAGGTTTAATCCAAGCTTATCCGTTTCGTCACCAGACAAAGTATAGTTACCATATTTTTTAAAATACTCCGATAACAAGTCTTCCGATTTATCAACAGCCAGCATGTATGCAACATGACGGTTATATAACTGACTATAGTTATAGTAATCAGGAGAATTAATATGAAGCTTTTTTAATGACTTATATACGATTGTTAATTCATTAGAAAGATCATAATCCAGCAACTCTTTCTCTAACTTTTTAAGCGTGGCAATAGCGATAGCTTTCTTTTTGGTAAAGATGATCTCATTAATATTGGCCACTTTTTTAAGAATATCTGTCCTGGGGCTCTCCATCTGCTGAAGCAGATATTCTTCTATTTTTTGATTAAGGCGGGATCGCAAAGTATAATACGCATTGGTATTTACTTCCAGCTCCTGCATAATTTTATTATCAGAAAGCTGACGCTCGCGCATGGCCTTTATTAAATAAGCTGACTTATCGGCATTGCTCTCAAGGAGTGAATCATGTATTGCTTGGTAGTCCCTGCTGGATAATTGTTTTATGATGTTTTTCAGCTTAGCCATAGACGGTATTTATTCCAAATAATAAAATTCTTAATAACTTTTCTTTTTATAAAGGAAAGGTAAAATCAGTTTCACCTAACCAAGATCGGAAAAATATACTAAATATATCCTATACATTCACATCAGAGCACAAAATTATTAGTACTTATAGCGTGCGTTTAGCAGTTGGAAATACACTTTTAAGACTATGATGTAATGAAAAAGTGTATTAAACCGATATAATTAGTATAAAGTAAAATATTAGAAGCAAAGCCTTACAAGTACGCCCCTCCCCCTATATATGCTGAAAATCAATCTAATATCAAGCAGTTAAATGCAATTCACCTCACCCTACACCCTCACCTCCCTAATATTTTAAGGCTTTAGTTCGAAATTACTCCAAAAATCATACAATGTAACATTCTAACTAAAATTACACATGATTATTGTATTCAGCAAGTAAGTTATTTTTTAGTGGTTGTATTTGGTGTATTTGATAGGTAGAAAACCTGAAGTTATTAGATAAGTAAGGTTTGTTGCTTTAATCAAACCTTGAGGGGTATAAAACAAAAACACCTTACAAAATGTAAGGTGTTTTTATTTTGTGGAGAATACCGGATTACCCTCACTTAAAACAAACCTTGCGCAATAGCTACAAAATGGAAATAGTATTAGATAATCCCTCAAAATGTAGCACTGCAGTAACGTTTATTTCCAGCAAAAACTAATAAAAATTACTTTTCAAATAGATATTTTAAAACATCAGCTGTCTTAGGATTATGCATTTTAATTTGAATAGATACCTCCTTTTTATTCTCACTGTTCAAAATTTCATCTAATTCAATTGCTGTAATAGACTGATTGCCATCCTCCGTCTTCCCCGACCACTTTTTTGACAAAATATCATAGATGTTGACCTCCAAAGCCATCATAATACGCTCTAACAACTCTGTATTAATCCCTTTCTTTTTTAAAATCTTTGAAGCACCCGCACTGCTGTGACCAATAAGCCCACCTAATTCAGTGGCACTCATTCCTTTAGCCTGAAGAATTTCTCTAATTAAATTACCTACGTGCATATAAAAAAATTATGAAAGCTTAAAATGAAAATTCTGCTGAATTTAACCAAGAAAATAATAGTTATTTTCAACCAAACGCCAAAAACACTTCACAATATTTATGTTTTATTAGACTTTAATTTCACAAAGTTTATATGGGTAATTAGATCTAAATTCATCCATTAGAATTTCGGACTTTTTTGTAGCTCTATTTGTAGCATACATCAACACAAAAAAATAACTCACTGTTTTTCAGTGAGTTATTAATGTATTGTGGAGAATACCGGATTCGAACCGGTGGCCTCTACACTGCCAGTGTAGCGCTCTAGCCAGCTGAGCTAATCCCCCATCTGCTATAGTGGCAGCAAATATATTAAAAAAACATTTACTAAAAAGGCCTCCTGGCTGTAATATATCTTTTTTTATAATATTTAGTTTCTAGGCTACTTTCTACCACCCCTAAAGACGATGAGCTATGTATAAACTTAACCCCATCTCGTCTAGTACGCGTAACCAGTCCCACATGCGTTATTTCCCGTTTTTTCTTTCCCGTAGCAAAGAATACCAAGTCTCCTGCTTCCAGCTTCTTCTTTTTAACTTTCTTACCAATCTTGCTTTGCTGAATTGAGGTTCGAGGTATAGGATACCCTACAGCGTTATAGGCATTTAAAAGTAACCCCGAGCAATCCATACCCGAACGCGAGGTTCCACCCCACAAATATGGTGTACCCATATAACTTTTTGCTGTATTAATAACGGTCTCAATTTTCTGCTGCCTAACTTTAGCCTTGCGAGCAGAAGCACAGGATGATAGTATTATGATAAAAGACAACCAGACAACGAGTCGTAATTGCTGTTTCATATATAGTATTAATAGATGAAAAAATTTTGATACTGTTAACTTAATTGCTTAAGTGCTTTTTACAAAAACAAAAAGATTTTAATTTCAAAAAAATTTTAGAAAAGGCTTTGCAATACTACGATAACCTAACCCAACTCCAAGCGCAATTAGAGGGAGATCTTTATTTTGATGACACCATGCGCACTTTATATGCTACTGACGCCTCTGCCTACAGAGAAATGCCTCTAGCGGTAGCCATTCCTAAATCCGAAGCTGATTTAAAGATCTTAATTCAATTTGCTAACGAGCATAAGACTTCATTAATACCCAGAACTGCAGGCACATCACTAGCCGGCCAAGTAGTGGGTAATGGCATTATCGTAGACGTTTCGAAACATTTCACTAAAATATTAGAGGTAAATGAAAAAGAAGGCTGGGTGCGTGTGCAACCAGGCGTAGTAAGAGACGAGCTAAATTTTCACCTAAAACCATATGGTTTGTACTTCGGCCCAGAGACATCAACGGCCAACAGAGCTATGATCGGAGGTATGATTGGTAACAACTCTTGCGGCTCAAACTCACTGGTATATGGCAGCACGAGAGATCACCTCTTATCAGTCAACGCCATACTAAGTGATGGTAATGAAACGATATTCGAGGAGATATCCAACGAAGAGTTTGAAGAAAAATGCAAGCAAACCACCCAAGAAGGGGAAATTTATAAAAACATTAAAGCCATACTGACAGATTCTACTAATAGAAGTCAGATAGAAGAGCATTACCCTAAAAAAAGTATAGATAGAAGAAATACAGGGTATGCCATTGATTTATTAAAAGATGCGGCCCCTTTCAACAACACAGGCGAGCCCTTTAATTTTTGTAAACTCATTGCAGGATCAGAAGGAACCTTAGCTTTTATCACTGAGGCTAAAATAGCCGTTTCTCCTCTTCCAAAACCTCATCAAGGACTTGTCTGCATCCATTTCAACTCCATTTACGAGTCGTTAAAAGGCAACCTTATCGCGCTGAAATATGCCCCTACAGCTTGTGAGCTAATGGATCATTATATTTTAGAGTGCACCAAAGAAAACATACAATATCGTCAAAACAGATCTTTTGTAGAAGGAGACCCTGAAGCTATTTTAGTTGTAGAACTTAGAGAAGATAGTGAAGAAGAACTAAACCATAAGGTCAACACATTAATAGAAGACCTAAAGAATAATAATCTTGGGTACCATTTCCCTTTAATAACAGGTGCAGATACTAAAAAGGTATGGGATTTAAGAAAAGCAGGCTTGGGCTTATTAAGCAATATACCTGGTGATGCTAAACCCGCACCAGTAATTGAAGATACTGCTGTTGATGTAAATGACCTCCCAGAATACATTAATGATTTTAACCTGGTACTAAAAAAGCACAACCTTTTTTGTGTGCATTATGCTCATGCAGGTACAGGTGAACTCCACTTAAGGCCTATTTTGAATTTAAAAACGCAAGAGGGGCACGAGCTATTCAGAACAATATTGGATGAAATAGCCAAATTGGTAAAAAAATACAAAGGTTCATTAAGTGGAGAGCATGGTGATGGCCGTTTAAGGGGCGAATTCATACCTTTCATGCTCGGTGAACACAATTATAATTTATTAAAACAACTAAAATATACCTGGGATCCGAAAAATATATTTAACCCAGGCAAAATAGTTGATACGCCAAGCATGAATACCATGCTAAGGTACAAGGCAGGCCAAGAAACAAGGCAATTTGACACTACGCTCAATTTTGACCAATATCAAGGTTATCTGAGAGCAGCCGAACAGTGCAATGGCTCAGGAGACTGTAGGAAAACGCACCTAACAGGCGGCACTATGTGTCCATCTTACATGGCTACAAAAAATGAAAAAGATACTACAAGAGCCCGAGCTAACATCCTGAGAGAAGTACTCACCAACAGCTCTAAAAGTAATCCATTTGATAGCGAAGAGATCAAAGATGTGATGGATCTATGTTTGTCATGCAAAGGCTGTAAATCAGAATGCCCTTCTAATGTTGACATGGGAAAACTGAAAACAGAATTTTTACATCAGTATTATAAAGCTAATGGAATTCCGTTTAGGACCAAGCTTATCTCCAATTTCAGCGCACTTAATAAACTAGCCTCTAAAGCCCCCGGCTTGTATAATTTTTCGGTAACTAATAAACTGACTAGTGGCATCATTAAATCATTTAGTGGATTTGCCAAAGACAGAAGCATACCTAAACTTCACAAATACACATTAGAGCGTTGGTATCATAAAAACATCCATAACCTTACGCCAAAACATGTAGTAGGAGAACTTTATTTCTTTATAGATGAGTTTACCAATTACAATGATACAGAGATAGGAATTACCACAATAAAATTACTATCTAAACTAGGTTACAAGGTGAATTTTGCTAGCCACCCAGAAAGTGGACGAACATATTTGTCCAAAGGAATGCTGGATCATGCAAAGCAATATGCTAGAGAAAATTTCAGCATATTTAAAGACATTATATCTAATGACACTCCGTTAGTAGGGCTAGAGCCTAGTGCCATTTTATCTTTTAGAGATGAATACCCCGATTTAGTATCTTCAGAGAACAGAATACAGGCGCAAGAATTGGCCAAGCATACTTTTACTATAGAAGAGTTTATAGCCAAGGAAATAGACAAAGGTAACATTGACAAAACCAAGTTTAAAGAAGACTCTTTAACAATCAAATACCATGGGCATTGTCATCAAAAGGCGGTATCATCACTAGTACCTACTAAAAAAATGCTTTCTTTACCTACAAATTATGAAGTACACATGATACCCTCTGGCTGTTGTGGAATGGCCGGCTCTTTTGGGTATGAAAAAGAACACTATGACATATCCATGTCCATTGGAGAACTAGTACTTTTCCCTACGGTACGCAAGCAACCAGAAGAAGTTATTATAGCAGCGAGTGGAACAAGCTGTAGACATCAAATTAAAGACGGAACTACACGAACTGCTCAGCACCCAGTAGAAATACTATATGCTGCACTAATTTGAGGAAAACCTTGCATTATATCATGAGTTATTTATAAATTCGGTAATGAAAGTTCGCCTGCTCTCACTCGTTATAATTTTTACTTTCCATATTGTACATGGTCAAGAGCAGGTGGATACCATCATCTCTACTGTAAGTAATTGGAAGAGTAAAGATTATGAATTAAAAGCTTACAATTACTTCGATTCTCTGATTAATGACCGTTCAAACAACGATTCTGCTTCTTCATCACTATATAAAAAATTACTTGCCGCAAGCGAAAAAGATAACAACCACCTAGTTTCTGCACTAGCTTATAAAAACCTGGCTACATTGGCCTCTTCTGAAGGTGAAAAAGCTAGAGCCATAGCCCTTTTAAAACAAGCTGAAGAAATTGCTAAGGCCCATCACTTAGACATTATTCTTGGCAATGTACTTATGGACATGGCAGGAATTTATGGTTCATTAGACAAAAAGGGCGAAGCACTAAAATCTGAACTTGATTCTTACCCTTACATTTTAGCTTACGATAGCACTAAGGCTGCCTTTTGCCAATTTCAACTGGCCAATACTCAATACCAATTTCATAACTACGAAATTGCAATAGACAATGCCCTCACGGCAATAAAACTATACGAATCAGTCACAAACCTCACCATTACCGACTCTCTAAATTACATGAATGCCGTTAACACTATTGGTGTTTGTCATCGCGAGTTATTTAATTATGATAGTGCGGTCTATTACCTAAAAAAAGCTCACGACCTTTCGTTAGTTCTTAAAAACGAGTTTTGGGAAGGGCTCAGCAATGGCAACTTAGGCGTTATTTACCTTAGAATGGGCATTTATGACAAGGCACTCCCCAGATTAAAAAACGATTTTAGAATCAGTAGAAAATATACAGAATGGAGAAGTGCAGTAACTGCAGCCCTCAATATTGGTGAAATATATCGACTTCAAAAAGATTTTGTCACTGCTAAAAATTATTACGACAGTGCCAACATGCTCATAGACAAGCACATTCAAACTAACTTAGTGCATGTTAAAATGAAATACTACCAATATATCTCCATTTGGTATGCCGACAAAGGTGATTTTGAAAATGCCTACCGCTACCATGTGAGGTATAGCGAGCAGATGAATCATCAAAACACTGAAAACACTAAAATGAAATTGGCTGAAATTAAAGCCATAAAGGATTTTGACAATCAACTTGCCGAAATAGAATTACTAACTAAAAGCAGTGAACTCCAGAAAAAAGAAATAGAAAAAAGAAACTTAATTATCTCCGGGTCAATTATTTTAATTTCTATTGTAATTGGCATGACACTATTTATCTACAACCAATTTAGGTTAAAGAAAAAAGACAACAAGCTTTTAGAAAAGCAAAAGAAAAAAATAGAAGCTCAAAACGAAGAACTAGAAAGCCAAAGTGAACAGCTTCATGCTCAGAATAAGGTAATTCAGGATATCAATGATAATTTAGAAAAAGAAGTAGAAAAAAGAACTGCCAAGCTTAAAAAGCTCAATTATGAGCTAGACACCTTCTTATATAGAGCATCACATGACATCAGGCAGCCTATAGCTACGATATTAGGCTTAGAAAACCTAGGTAGGAATTACACTGACAATGATGACCTAATAGAGATACTGACACGCATTAAAAGTACTGCCAAAAGCATGGACAACATGCTATGGAAACTTCAAATGAGTTACCTGCTACACCATCAAGTTGAGAGCAAGGAAATCATTGAAATAACAAGCTTTACCGAAAACATCATATCAAAATACGAAGAGTTTATTTTACGGCACGATATCAAAATTGAAATTGACTCTCCTCAACTTGACTTCACTACCTATTCTGATATTTTCAGAATTATACTGAGAAATATCATTGAAAATGCCATTTATTTCTGCAATGAAGACAGCCCTTATATTAAAATAAAAGCAGAAAAAAGAGACAGAGAATATGTTATTAGCATTAGCGACAATGGTGATGGCATAAGTGAAGAATGCCTCCCAAGAATATACCACGCCTTTTTCAAAGGCAATACCAGATCAAAAGGTAATGGCCTTGGTCTTTATTTAGCAGCAAAAGCAGCAGAGATATTAAATATTAATATCTTAGTAGAGTCTGAGGCTCATAAAGGCTCAGAGTTTACTTTACACATACCTTTTAATTAAAAATACTATGTGCGGAATTACGGGCATTTATGCGTACAACATGATCGGCAGAATAAGTATGATCAATGTAAATAAAGCCACAGAAGCCTTAGCTCAAAGAGGCCCGGACTTTCAGAAAGTATATACTGACCAAACTGTAGGACTAGGACACCGCAGGTTATCGATTATTGACCCCTCTCCAGAAGGGCACCAGCCTATGCAGGACAATACTGGCAGGTTTATTATTATATTCAATGGAGAAATTTTCAATTACCTAGAACTAAAAAAGGATCTTGAAAAGAAAGGGATACAGTTCAAATCAGACTCAGACACTGAAGTACTACTTTATTTATTGATTAACGAAGGCATCTCTTGCCTTCAGAAATTGAATGGTTTTTTCAGCTTCGCTTTTTACGACAAAGAAGAGCGAAGCATGTTAATAGCTAGAGACAGAATTGGCATTAAGCCACTCTATTACCTTCAAGATGATAACCGTGTATTATTTGGATCAGAAATGAAAGCCATATTTGAATATGGCATAGATAAAAAAATAGACTTCACCGCGCTAAAAACGTATTTTCATCTTAATTATATACCTGCTCCCAAAACCATAATTGAGGGTGTGCAAAAATTACTGCCTGGTGAATACCTAACCATAAAGCCGGGCACATTTAATAAAGATACCTACTACAAAATCCCATATACAAAAAACAAATACACTAGCCTTAGCTATGACAAGCAAAAGCAAAAGCTAGCTGAACTCATGGAAGAATCTGTAAAGAAAAGGTTAATTTCAGATGTTCCTCTAGGCTCATTTTTAAGTGGGGGCATTGATTCGTCTGTAATTGCCACTTTAGCAAAAAAACACAAACCAGATCTTCACACCTTTTCTATAGGTTATAAAGACGAGAAATTCTTTGATGAGACAAAATATGCTGAAGCAGTATCTAAGAAAATAGGATCAGACCACACTGTCTTTTCTTTGAGCAACAAAGATCTTTTTGATCATGTAGAGAATATTCTTAACTATTTTGATGAGCCCTTTGCTGATTCATCAGCAATAGCAGTTTATATTTTATCAAAAGAAACCAAGCAGCATTCTACTGTGGCGCTCTCTGGTGACGGTGCTGATGAACTGTTCTCTGGCTATAATAAACATGCAGCCTTTCTAAAAACACTACAGAGCAACTCCACTAATAACCTCATCAAAAACATGTCTCCACTGTGGAGTGCTTTACCAAAATCCAGAAACAATAAAATCACCAACACGTTTCGTCAGCTTCATAAATTTAGCGAGGGGCTAAAGCTCAATAACAAAGAAAGGTATTGGAACTGGGCTGGGTTTACACATAAAAATGAACTCAACAGGCTGTTTAATGAAGAAACTAATGCTAAAATAGACAGTACAGCATACCATAACTTTAAGACTCAACTGATATCTAGCATACCTCTTGCTGACATGGACATCAACGATATGCTCTATACTGATGTAAATCTGGTATTAACAGATGATATGCTCACTAAAGTAGACAGAATGTCTATGGCAAACGGGCTAGAAGTACGTGTACCATTCTTAGACCACGAAGTAGTAGAATTTGCCTTTTCACTACCTTCTGACTCTAAAATTAATAATGATATAAGAAAAAGAATAGTGCAAGACACCTTCAGAGACATTTTACCCAATGAGCTCTACAACAGACCTAAAAAAGGATTTGAAGTACCTCTTTTAAAGTGGCTTAAAAATGAAATGCATGATATAATTGCCAATGACCTGCTTTCTCAAAGTTTCATTGAAGATCAGAATATTTTTAATTACGCCACCATAAAAGCATTGATCAAAAAGCTCAACTCTTCTGATCCTGGAGATGCCCATGCTAAAATATGGGCATTAGTAGTGTTTCAATGGTGGTACAGAAAATATTTTATCAGTTAATCTTCTAAGATTTCTATTTCCACTCTTACGTTTCTATCAGCCTTACTGCTATTTTTATCATAAAGCATTCTGCGGCCTCCCCATGCCTTAATCTCCATCCTGTCCTCAGGAACACCATTGGCCACTAAAAAATCTTTAATGACTTGAGCACGTGCGCCCGAGAGTTTCTTAGCTGAGCCTATAGATGTTTTATTCTCATCACTTAATGCAAAGAATGTTTTACTACTGCCCATGGCTATCATTTTGCCAGAAGCTCTACCATTGGTGTGCCCATGAATCCTAATTTTATAATTCTCATTTTCCTGAAGCATTTCTAATAACTGATTGACTTCATAATGAGATTCGGGTCTCATAACAGCAGCATCCCTAAAAAAGTAAACATTATACATAGTTATTATATCACCTTTTCTATACCTAACAAGGTCAAACTTCACCACCAAATCTTCACCTACCAGAAATATATCTTCCGAAACCGTATCTTGTAACGGGTGATAATAATTAAGCTCTTTTTGATCCTTTCTAAACCCGAAAACATCGCACAACAATAGCAACTTACCGGTTCCGTTATTTGGATCTTTCAACTTAGTATATTCTCCTGCCTTTTTTGTGTTTAGCAATTGAAACCGTTCTTGGTCTATCACTTGCACTTCTCCATTTACGTCTTTATTATTTCTACTATTTATCAAATTAAAGAATACACTAAGGCCACCTTCACTATCCGATACTTGACTATCATCTTTCTCTTCGTACGCCACACTGTCCACAGGAGCCACGGCACTACTATCTACATCATTAGCTTCAACCTCACTCACTTCCTGTGGTTTCTTTTCCACTACCTTCTCGGCTACTTCCTCCTCCACTTCTGCATTATCAGTTTGTGCCTCCTCGTTATTAAGGCAAACAAAAACCCAAGCATCCTTAATATCAGTATTTTGTCTAGTTTCTTTCATTAAATCTATAGCCTCCCTATAGTGATCAGAATGAGCAACATAAACATAGAAGTAGTTTTTAGGCCTAAATAAGCCATAGTCTGCATCAATTCCATTCGACTTCAACTTGGCAGTATAAGACTTAGCATATGATTCTTTATTAACAGAATACACCCCAGCCACTACATAATACCCCGTTTTGAGTAGAGTATAACGAGAGCCCTTAGATTGACTATAAACCGTATTTGAAACAAAAACTAATAAAATTATTGTAATTAAGGAGGAGACTATTTTATTCATTACTAAATAATATTAAAGTATGGGTTTATCATTCAATTTACTTTAATCATCCGTTATTTCAACTTCTACTCGAACATTTTTGTAAGCCTGCGAATCAAATTTATCAAAAAGCATTTTTTTTCCGCCCCAGCCCTTTACCTCCATTCTACTTTTATCAATTCCTTGTTCTATCAACCAGTCCTGAATGATTTCTGCTCTATAAAAAGAAAGTTTTTTGGCACTACCTACGCCTTCGATATTATCAGAGCTAAGACTAAAATAATTCTTATTATCTTCATTCACTCTAATAATTTTACCTGCAGCACCTCCATTTGTATGACCATGAAGAGCCACCCTATAATTTTCATTTTCTTGCAGCATATCGAGCAAACTATTTAATTCATAGACAGATTCTGGCCGCATAATAGCCGCATCTTTATAAAAGTAAACATTATACATTACCAATACATCGCCTTTTTTAAAGCGCTTCATCTCAAAATCTAAAATAATACTATCTCCTTCTACATGAGTGAAAGCCTTGGTGGTATCATTTATAGGCTTATCTAGCACTATGGTGTGTTGCACTTCTCTAAAACCAAATATATCTGTAATGAAAGTAACTTTATTTGCTCTATTGTTAGGGTCATGTACCTCTTCTAATTTATGAGTCTTTAGTTGCCCAATTTCCTTGGTTCTTATAGGATCCACCACCTTAACCTTGCCCTTTACTTCTTTATAATTACCTACATTAATAGCATTAAGATAAACCTCATACACCCCATCCTCTCTGGGCACTTGTGCGGACGCTACTGCTGTGGCCGCGGTATCTGCTGAGGCATGATCGTACACAAACTCCTGTATTTCATTATCTTTCAAAACTTTTCGTCCAGAAGTATCCTCCAAAGCTTCTGGAGCTACAGTTTCTGTGGAGCTATGCTCGGCCACTGCCATTACATTGGTTTCTTCAGAAGGAGGCAATGCCCCATTATTAAACACCCAGGCATCAGTAAAATCATTATAATCAGCCCTTACCCTTAACACTTCATCATATGCCTCTTGACGCTGCTCTGTAGTCATAGAGAATACATAATATAGGTTTCTATTAGTATTCATCTTATATACTGCCTGCAACCCACTGCTTGTAGCATGACTTACATACCTCTCGGCATTAGACTTTAAAGAAAAGGCTCCTATTACTACATAATATTTATGATCAACTTCTAACTCCCCTTGCCCTTTCGCATTACTAAAAGCCAACAAAAACAACATGACTACACCTAAGATTTTCATATTTCAATAAAAATTACAATAGTTCATTACAAAAGTTAAAGATTTTTATTGAAAAATAAAAGCCTCAAGCTTTAAATAAAGAAATGAATCATAAAGTATTGTAAATCAAAATATTAAACTATTCAGAAATAACCTCAAAGGCCTGTTTCAAAGTTTCTCCATTTTCATCAACCAAAGTAATTATATACTTTCCCGGGGAAGGACTAAGACTTAATTGATGTATTCTTTTAGTTTCACCCACGTACTTCCCGTTTAAATGCCAAAACACTGTACTTTCTGGGCGTCTATGCGCCACCTCAAACACTGCATTTCCAACACTTCCATCGAGTTCTCTAGGGATGAAAATTTTGGCGTTGGGTTTTGGATAAATCAATTCCATAGACGTCAGCTGACCTACTTCTGACATACAATCCTTTCGAAAGGGAGGCATTTTTTTGTATGAAGGATTTCTATTCCTGTAATAATAAGCTTGAACTGGGGGCAGCACAAACCAGCTAATATGCTTCATATTATTAACACTTTCACATTCTGAATTTACCTGATATCCCTGACTGTCAACATGCATTAACTGATGGTAAGGACACACCTCTACCTTTTGAGCTGCTTTAATAATATATTCAGTATGTGTTTCAGGACATATATCACTAGCTTGATACCCACTCTGGCTACAAATTTTCAGTGGTTGCATTTCATTAGTGGGTTGAGCAAACCATGGCGTACTGGGCAGTAAATCAAAAATATCGAACATTATAGGCGCGGCAGCCTTTAAACCGGTAAGACCTGGCCTACCCTCACCGTCCGCATTACCCACCCAAACTCCTACCACATATCCTGATGTGACACCAATAGCCCAACCATCTCTATACCCAAAACTAGTCCCCGTCTTCCATGCTACTTTCTTTGAATTTTCAAAAAGCCTCCACTCCGACTCTTCAGTTGGTCTATACACATCTAGTAAAGCTTCAAACGTGTGGTAGATACTTGCTGCACTTAAAGTTTTATCCTTGGTTCGTTGAATCTCAACCTCTTTTTGCTCATATGTTAAAGGTCGATAGGCATGCTTTTGGTAACTAAAACTATCACTAAATTTTTGATGGAAGTTTAGTGTCCGTGCCATCCCGGCATACATACCCGACAAGTCCCAAAGGCTGCCCTCAGCACCACCAAGAATTAATGCTAAGCCGTAATGATCGGGATCAAAACCAAGTGAAGTCATGCCTAATTCTTTAAGCAAACTATAAAACTTCTCATACCTGTATGTTTTCAGCAAAGCCACAGCCGGGATGTTTAACGACCTTGCCAAAGCCTTATTTGCAGGCACAGCACCATCGTATGATTTAGAGAAATTTTTAGGGGCAAAGCCATTAAAAAAAATAGGCACATCGGGCACCAACATTTCAGGAAGCAACTGCCCCTCATTCATCATAGCGGCATATAAAAAAGGCTTCAGCGTACTACCCGTGCTACGTGGAGCAGTAATAATATCTACATCACTATCATGTTCAGCACCTGCAGCGCTTACATTACCAACATACGACAACACATTTCCTGTATTCACATCTGCTACTATGGCAGCAGCGTTATACACCTCATTACCTCTTAAATGACGGTGATGAATATCAATAACTCTATTTACTCTACTTTGTAATGATGCATCTATGGTAGTCCTAATTCGCTGACCAGAACCCCCATCTTTAATTACCCTGGTAAGAAGATGAGGAGCCAATTTAGGTAAATCCAAAGGAGCTTCGGGTATTCCTTCTTCCATTGCCAACTGACAGGTTAGGCTATCTATTTCTCCATTATTTCTCAATTTCACCAACAGCCTATTTCTTTTATTCATCAGGCTAGCCCTATTTCTTCCTGGATGAATAAGCGCTGGACTGTTAGGAAGTACTGCCAAAAGAGCAGCTTCTCCCCAAGATAACTCAAAAGGGCCCCTTCTGAAATACCTCCATGTAGCAGCGTTTAGCCCCACTACATTACCTCCAAAGGGTGCATGAGATGCATACTGCGCCAATATTTCATCCTTAGAGAAAGAACACTCTACCCTTACTGCCAATACTAATTCTATTAACTTTTCCCACAATGTTCGTGATCTGTTTTTTCTACTTAGCCTTATCAGCTGCATGGTAATAGTGCTCCCGCCACTTACAACACGATCTGCATTAATATTTTGATAAGTAGCACGTGCCAATGCAAAAGGATTGAACCCTGGATGATAATAGAAATGTTCATCTTCAAAAAGCGTAACAGCTTTTTCATATTTTTCTGGTAATGAGTCTATAGCAGGAAACCGCCACTGCCCATCATCTGCCACGCTGGCTCCGAGCAGCCGCCCATCAGCAGACTCAATTACCGTTGAATAAGGGTCACTGAATAATGAAGCTGGTAAGGCAAAATAAAATGCGAACAATACAGCCAGAAAGGTTATCAGATAATATTTATATCGCTTTAAATACACGCCAACACCCAAATCAAAAAAATATTTACTCAACTTATTCTACGTTATAAAACAAAAAAGGCCTCCGAAGAGACCAAATTCATTAATTTCAAACACACTTTCAAATATTTAAATCAAATAATGAAATAGATGTGGCTGATCATTGATATATTCAAATTTAAACTTCTTAAGATTCATTCTTTCTATCAATGGATTAAGGTCATTTTTATCCTTTAGCTCTATACCAATTACTGCTGGCCCTCTGTCCCTTGCATTCTTTTTAGAATATTCGAAATGGGTAATATCATCATCTGGTCCTAGTACATCAATCAAGAATTCTCTCAAGGCTCCAGCTCTTTGAGGGAAATTGACAATAAAGTAATGTTTTAGCCCTTCGAATAATAAAGAACGCTCTTTAATTTCCATGGTTCTTGTGATGTCATTATTGCTTCCACTAACTACACAAACCACATTCTTGCCTTTTAATCGATCTTTTAGCACTTCTAATGCCGTAATTGATAGCGCCCCAGCAGGTTCAACTACTATGGCCTGCTCATTGTAAAGCCGCAATATTTCACCACAAACTTGCCCCTCTGGCACTGTAATGACATCATCCAGCAACTCACGACAAATTTCAAAAGTTAAATTCCCTACACGCTGCACGGCAGCTCCATCAACAAACTTGTCAATTTTATCTAAAACCACTACTTCTCCAGCCTCTATAGAAGCCTTCATAGCCGCAGCTCCAGCAGGTTCTACTCCAATAATTTTGGTATGTGGTGATACCACTTTAAAATAGCTACTTACACCAGAAGCTAAACCACCACCACCTATTGGCACTATTAAATAATCTACAGGCTCATTACAGTCTTCTAAAATTTCTTTTCCTACTGTAGCTTGCCCTTCAATAATTTGAGGATCATCAAACGGGGGTATAAAAGTTACATTATTAGCCTCACAGAATTTGGAAGCCTCTGCAAATGCATCATCATAGGTGTCGCCCGTAAGCACCACTTTTACAAATTCTTTACCAAACATTTTCACCTGATTCACCTTTTGAGAAGGTGTGGGAGCAGGCATAAAAATAGTTCCTTTGATTTGCTTTAGCGCACAGGCTAGCGCTACCCCTTGCGCGTGGTTTCCTGCACTGGCACAGGCTACGCCATTTGAAAGCAAATCTTTTGATAAGCTTTGAATTTTATTGTAAGCACCGCGAATTTTGTACGATCGTACTACCTGTAAATCTTCCCTTTTAAGATAAATATTAGCGCCAAACCTTTCTTTAAAATATGGGTTTTCCATCAATGGTGTTTTTACCACCACCCCTTTTAGGTTTTCGGCAGCTGCTAATATATTATCAACTGATATTTTCACTTGCTTTACTTCGGAACTCATTTTATTTGATAGGTATTAGGGGTTAAATATTGCCAAAAGCAATATGCTTTATTAGCTATAAAAAGGAACAACAGATGCAAATACATCTGTTGTCCTATCAATTATAATTTTAACTAAGCTGAAAATTAATTGCTTTCAGGTCTTAATTTTCTTACTTCTTTACCAGCCTGCCACATTTCAGACTCACGAAGCTCTTCTAACTCAGCTTCTAATTTCACTCTATAATCATCTTTGCTATTGCTATCGATAGATCTTTGAGCTTCGTTACCAGCAGCTACTTCATCATAAAGCTCTTGGAAAACAGGCTTAGAAGCATCTCTAAATTTCTTCCACCAGTCTAAAGCTCCTCTTTGAGCAGTAGTAGAACAGTTAGCATACATCCAGTCCATACCGTTTTCGGCAACTAAAGGCATCAAAGACTGCGTTAACTCTTCAACAGTTTCGTTGAAAGCCTCAGAAGGAGTGTGACCATTTGATCTTAACACTTCATACTGAGCAGCAAAAATACCTTGGATAGCGCCCATTAAAGTACCTCTTTCTCCAGTTAAGTCGCTATATACCTCTCTTTTGAAAGTAGTTTCAAATAAATATCCTGATCCTACACCAATACCTAAAGCCACTACTTTTTCTTTGGCTTTACCTGTAGCATCTTGGAAAATAGCATAACTTGAATTCAATCCTCTTCCTTCAAGGAACATTCTTCTCAACGAAGTACCTGATCCTTTAGGAGCAACTAAGATCACATCAACATCAGCAGGAGGCACAATACCTGTACGCTCTTTATAAGTAATTCCAAACCCGTGAGAAAAATACAATGCTTTTCCTGGAGTTAAGTGTTTTTTAACTGTTGGCCATAAAGAAATTTGACCTGCATCAGAAAGCAAATACTGAATAATAGTACCTTTCTCACATGCTTCTTCTATTTCGAAAAGGGTTTTTCCGGGCTCCCAGCCATCAGCAACAGCCTTATCCCAAGTCTTAGAGTTTTTTCTTTGACCAACGATTACGTTGAAACCATTATCTCTTAAGTTCAATGCCTGTCCGGGTCCTTGAACACCATACCCTAACACAGCAATAGTCTCTTCTTTAAGTACCTCTCTAGCTTTTTCTAGAGGAAATTCCGTTCTAGTTACAACGTCTTCGGTTACTCCGCCAAAATTAATTTGTGCCATTTTTATTTGATTGATTAGTGTTTTTATAAGTTATCTGTAATTATACCTTTTGAGTGCGTTTCTAATGCCTGTAAATAACTGGCAAACGTACTCATATGCTTAGATAAAGAAACTCTACCTGAGCGCACAAATCCGGAAATCCCGAACTTATACAGCTCATCAAAAAGCTGATGAGTTTCTTCTTTTGTTCCTGTTTTTTCGATGATCAAGAGTTCTCCTAGCTGCTCTTTCACAAAAGCCTGATGAGCCTTTAAAACAGCATCTAATTGCTCTCGATCCGTTTCTGCAGTAAGTTTTATTTTATACAAAGCTATTTCGCTATGAATCGTCTGGTCATCAGCAAAATAATAGGCCTTTAAAACTTCTACCTGTTTTTCTATCTGTTTTACAACTTTAACTGTACGCTCTTCTGTTTCTTCTATCACCACCGTAAACCTATGTATACCTGGGTATTCAGATTCAGAAGTAGTTAAACTTTCTATATTAATATGTCTCTGGGTAAAATGAGCTGCAATTCTATTGAGCAGACCTATTTTATTTTCCGTAAAAATTACGATTGTATATGGTTGTTTCACTTTGAACTACGTTTAGGTTATTCCAATCTGATTTCATCTACACATGCACCGGTAGGCACCATAGGAAATACATTATCCTCTTTTTCTACCATTACCTCTAAGAGGTATGGTCCATTATGGTCAAACATTTTTTGTATCTCTGCATCAAGGTTACCTCTATCACTCACCTTGCTAGCTTCTATACCAAAACCTTTGGTAATGGCTACAAAATCAGGATTAACCAGCTCTGTAGATGAATAGCGTTTATCAAAGAACAACTGCTGCCACTGGCGCACCATTCCCAAAAACTGATTATTCAAGATAATGATTTTCACCGCTGCATTAGTTTGGAATATAGTACCAAGCTCTTGCAAAGTCATTTGAAAACCACCATCACCAATAACTGCTACTACCTCTCTATCGGGTGCACCCAACTTGGCTCCTAATGCAGCCGGCAAACAGAACCCCATAGTACCTAGCCCACCAGAAGTAACATTACTTTTGCTCAGCTTAAAAGTGGCATATCGGCAAGCTACCATTTGGTGCTGACCAACATCTGTAACTAATACAGCTTTGCTATCGGTAAGGTCATTCACCCTTCTGATTACCTCGCCCATGGTAAGGCCATCTTTATCGGGGTTAAGTTCCTTCTGAACAACCTTATCAAATTCTATAGCTTTGTGTCTATCAAATTCAGCTTTCCACTCGTCATGGCTATTCGGCTTACAAGCTTCTGCTAAAAGCACCAATGATGATTTTGCATCCCCAAGAATGGCAATATCAGTTTTAACATTTTTATCAATTTCTGCAGGGTCTATTTCCAAGTGAATAACCTTGGCTTGTTTTGCATAGCCATTTAGGTTACCTGTCACCCTATCATCAAACCTCATACCGATGGCAATAAGCACATCGCATTCGTTGGTCAATTTATTAGGTCCATAATTACCATGCATCCCTAACATTCCTACGTTCAATGGATGATCCGTTGGCAAAGCCGACAATCCTAAAATTGTCCATGCAGCAGGAATACCAGTTTTTTCAATGAATTCTTTGAATTCATTTTCGGCCTCACCAAGAATAACACCTTGCCCAAATAGAACGAATGGTTTCTTGGCATTATTGATAAGTTCAGCAGCTTTTTCAATTTCATCCAGATCTATAGCTGGCTTAGGCACATAACTTCTAAAACCCTCACATTTCTTATATAAGAAGTCAAAGCTTGCGAATTGAGCATCTTTGGTAATGTCTACCAAAACCGGCCCCGGTCTACCCGAAGTAGCAATATAAAATGCTTTAGCAATGGCATTAGGAATATCCTCAGCCTTAGTCACCTGAACATTCCACTTGGTTACGGGCATGGAAATGCTCATGATATCCGTTTCCTGAAAAGCATCAGTCCCTAACAAAGGGTAAGCTACTTGCCCAGTAATACAAACTAAAGGCGTACTGTCAATTTTTGCATCCGCTAAACCAGTAATAAGGTTAGTAGCACCAGGACCTGAGGTAGCAAATACGACCCCTGGCTTATTAGTTACCCTTGCCATACCCTGAGCAGCGTGTATTGCACCTTGCTCATGCCTGGTTAGCACGTGCTTCACTTGGTCTTGAAAATGATATAATGCATCATAAACAGGCATAATGGCACCACCAGGATACCCAAAGACAGTTTCGACATCTTCAGCCAGAAGTGATCTTATGACCGCCTCAGCACCTGTCATATTCTGCTTAGTAATTTCTTTTTCACCAACTGTTTTGGTTAATGTATCCATAATTAAAGATCAGTTATGCATCCTAACGATGCTGATGAAACACTTTTTGCATATTTATATAATACTCCACTTGGCTTTTTCAATGGAGGAGCTACCCATTTATCTTTTCTTGCTTTCATGGTAGCATCATCTACCATTATATCAATAGTATCATTGGCCGCATCTATTCTGATAATATCACCATTCTCTACTAAAGCTATAGGACCACCCTCCTGCGCCTCTGGCGTAATATGCCCAACTACGAAACCGTGTGTTCCTCCTGAGAATCTTCCATCGGTAATTAAGGCTACTGATTTACCTAAACCAGCCCCCATTATAGCAGATGTAGGCTTAAGCATTTCGGGCATTCCAGGACCTCCTTTTGGCCCCTCGTAGCGAATTACTATTACCTCTCCGGCTTTCACCTCACCTCTACTTATACCATCACTCACCTCATATTCACTATTAAAAACATGAGCTGGGCCTTCAAAAAATTCACCTTCTTTACCTGTGATTTTCGCTACACCACCATCTGGAGCCAAATTACCTTTTAGCACACGTATATGCCCTGTAGTCTTAATAGGCTCAGCTATTGGTTTAATCACCTCCTGCCCCGTCTTGAATCCTTCAATTTCAGCAAGGTTTTCCGCTATGGTTTTACCTGTAACTGTTAAACAGCTTCCATCAAGCAAACCTTCTTCTAGCATCATTTTCATAACTGCAGGCACTCCACCTACATCATGCAAATCCTCCATCAGGTATTTGCCACTAGGCTTTAAGTCAGCCAATAATGGAGTAGCATTACTTATTTTCTTGAAATCATCGAGCGTGAATTCAATATCAAAAGCACGTGCAATTGCCAATAAGTGTATAACTGCATTGGTAGATCCTCCTAAAACTGTTATCAACCTTACGGCATTCTCTATCGAACTTCTGGTGATAATATCTTTAGGCTTTATGTCTTTCTCGATAAGTGCCTTCATAGCTTCCCCTACTCTAGTACACTCATCAGCTTTCTCTTTACTTACTGCTGGGTTAGAAGAGGCAAATGGTAAACTTAAACCCAAAGCCTCAATAGCAGAAGCCATAGTATTAGCGGTATACATACCTCCGCAAGCTCCCGGGCCAGGACAAGCATTATGCACTACCCCTTTGAAATCTTCTTCAGTAATAGAACCTGCTATCTTTTGGCCTAAAGCCTCAAAAGCACTGATTATATCTAATTTTTTATCTTTATAGCATCCGGGAGCAATTGTACCTCCATAGACTAAAATAGCAGGTCTGTTTAATCGACCTATAGCCATCATAGCTCCTGGCATATTTTTGTCACAACCTACAACAGTGACTACACCGTCATAAGATTGAGCATTAACAACCACTTCCACCGAATCAGCAATAATGTCTCTAGAAGGAAGGCTGTACCTCATCCCTGGGGTACCATTAGAAATACCATCACTAACACCTATAGTGTTAAAAATAAGGCCTACCAATTCCTGCTGGTTAATACTTTCTTTCACCACCTTTGCCAGGTCGTTTAAGTGCATATTACAAGGGTTGCCTTCGTAACCTGTACTAACAATACCTATCTGTGGTTTTTTAAGATCCTCATCAGTTAACCCTATAGCATGCAGCATGGCCTGAGCCGCTGGCAGCGTAGGATCCTGAGTTACAGTTTTACTGTATTTATTAAGTTCGTTTGACATTGGTTTGGTTAAACAATTGTAAGTCCTTGGTATTCGTTAAATTGAACTTTAGTCCTGTACATCATATACAAACTATGACCTGCCGAGTCTTCCCATTTGCCTTTAAACACCTCTCCGTTTAAAGATTCTATAGGGGCAACTTCAACAGCTGTACCCACCAAAAATGCTGAATCAGCTTTATAGACATCATCTACAGTAGTGTGCTTCTCTACTACGCGTATGTCCAGTTCCTTGGCAAGTTCCATAATAGTAGACCTGGTAATGCCAGGTAAAATATGACCTGCAGGAGGGGTATATAAGGTCCCATCTTTTTCATAAAAGAAATTAGCCCCTGCAGCTTCCGCTATAAAGCCATTCATATCTAAAAGAAGGGCTTCATCATACCCCAGTTTTTTAGCTTCTGTAGTAGCCAGTACAGAATTAATATAATGCCCTACTACTTTAGCTTCTACATGACATGATTTCGGGTTTGGCCTTTGATAAGAAGATATCATTACTTTTAAAGGTTCTGTACCTAAGTACTTGGCCCAGTCCCACGCACAGATAAACACATGTACATCTGATGTTGCCGTTAGGCTCATATTCATGCCCGGATATACCAGAGGGCGGATATATGCATCAGTAAGGTTGTTTTTATCTAGCAATTGGTAAGTAATATTGACCAGCTCCTCCACAGTATAAGGCACCTCTATATTCATCTTCTCTGCAGAATAGAGGAGTCTATCATAATGCTCTTTAGCTTTAAATACATTGCAGCCATTGACATTTTTATAAGAACGAATACCTTCAAATACACCCGTGCCGTAATGCAAGGTTTGTCCATAAAGAGAGGTCTGAGCATCTTTAGCGCTCAACCATTTTCCGTCCTGAAATACTGTGGTTTGGTCATCGAAATACATGCCTATAACATTTTTTTGAAAAATTTGGTCATAAAAAAAGCGCCATCCTTATGGGGATGGCGCTTAATATTTTTATATACAAATAGAATCACCACACCCCTGAGGCCGTCACTACAATAACGACATTAATAATAATCAGCGATATGATAATAATATTGTTGTTCACTTTTGTTCTTTGATTTAAAGCTAAACAAATAGTTAAGAAAAACATAAGAAACTCGTTCTATTTTTTTCATCACTTAACTATTTTATACGGTTAATGTGGCTTTAATTAAACTTGCCACTTTATCACCTACCTCTTCGGTGGTTTTAGAGTTAGCTGAGTCAATATCCTCAGTTACAAATCCTTCATCCACCGCTTTAAGTACTGCTTCTTGTATAGCCTTACTCTCATCTACCAACCCAAATGAATATTCTAAGAGCATAGCAGCCGAAAGAATAGCACCAAAAGGATTAGCTATATTTTTGCCTGCTGCTTGTGGGTAAGAACCATGAATAGGCTCAAACAGACTCTGCGCACTACCAATAGAAGCAGATGGAAGCATACCTAATGAACCTGCAATTACCGAAGCCTCATCTGTGATAATATCTCCAAACATATTTTCGGTAAGTACCACATCAAAATCACGTGGATTTTGAATGATTTTCATTGCAGCATTATCTACAAACATAAAATCTAAAGTAATATCAGGGTACTCAGCGGCCAACTCTTGCACTGTTTCTCTCCACAAACGAGAAGTAGCTAATACGTTTGCTTTGTCTACTAAAGTCACTTTCTTGTTTTGATTACCCGCAGCTTCAAAAGCCAATCTGGCAATTCTTACAATCTCTTCTTTGCTATAATTACAAGTATCAAAAGCCTGCGTGCCATCTTCTGATCTTCCCCTTGGCTGACCAAAGTAAATTCCCCCTGTCAACTCTCTGAATACTACGAAATCAGTACCTTTAATTATCTCTTCTTTCAAAGGAGATTTACTCAAAAGTGCATCGTAGCTTTTTACAGGTCTAACGTTAGCAAACAAGTTAAGCTTCTTACGCATAGCAAGTAACCCCTGCTCAGGCCTTACCTTTGCCTTAGGGTCATTATCGTATTTTGGATGCCCGATAGCACCAAACAAGATCGCATCAGAGTTTTTACAAACCTCTTCTGTTTTTTCAGGAAAAGGATTGCCGGTAGCATCAATAGCTGCCGCCCCCACTAACGCTTCTTCGTATACAAATTCATGATTGTAAGCTTCAGCCACTGCCTTAAGAGCTTTAATGGCCTGCTTAGTTACTTCTGGTCCGATACCATCGCCTGGTAATACGGCTATATTTTTTTTCATCGATTTTCTGGTTTTATAAGCAACAGTCCCCATGGTCAACCTATTTCATCATAAGCCCAAAAGGGGACTGTTTGCACCCATCATTAAACTACTTTGTTGGTTTCAAATGCCGCTACTTGATCAAGCTGGCTAAGCAAAAAGTCGATATCATCATACCCTTGCTTTAAACAATGCTTTTTGTAGGCATTTATTTCAAATTCTTCTGTAAGCTTGGTCCCTACTATACTTACTGTTTGATCCTCAAGGCTTACTTTAACTTCTGTTTTAGGATTCTCTTCCAATAATTGAAAGAGTTTATTAAGAAACTCATCTGACACCTGCACAGGCAACAGACCGTTATTTAATGCATTATTTTTAAAGATATCAGCGAAGAAACTACTGATCACAACCTTAAATCCGTAATCGTATATAGCCCAAGCAGCATGCTCTCTACTTGATCCACAGCCGAAGTTTTTACCTCCTACTAATACCTGCCCTTCGTATATTCCTTTATTGATTACGAAATCAGGATTAGGCTCTCCATTATCGTCATACCTCCAGTCACAGAAAAGGTTATCTCCAAAGCCCTCACGCGTGGTAGCTTTAAGAAAACGTGCTGGTATAATTTGATCCGTATCGATATCCTGCAAAGGAATCGGAACGCATGTTGATATTAATGTATTGAATTTATCCATCGTAATTTCTTATATCATTTCTCTAACATCAGTAATATACCCATTAAGAGCTGCTGCCGCTGCTGTTAATGGACTAGCCAGCATAGTTCTGGCTCCAGGCCCCTGACGACCTTCAAAATTTCTGTTAGAGGTAGAAACACAGTATTTACCTCTTGGCACTTTATCTTCGTTCATCCCAAGACATGCTGAACAGCCCGGCTGCCTTAATTCAAAACCTGCTTCTGACAATATTTTATCTAACCCTTCAGCTATAGCCTGTTTCTCCACTTGCTTTGATCCAGGAATAATCATTGCGTTTACATGCTCCGCTTTTCTTTTCCCTTTTACCAGATTGGCCACAAGCCTCAAATCTTCTATTCTACTATTGGTACAGCTACCGATAAATACATAATCTATCTTTTTACCTAAAAGCTGAGAGCCGCCTTGCAAATCCATATATTCTAATGATTTTTTAAGACTAGCCTCGGAGCCTGAGCCTAAAGAGACAGGAATATCTTTGGTCACCCCTATCCCCATACCCGGGTTAGTACCATAAGTAATCATAGGTTCTATATCATCGGCATTAAAAACATAAACTTTATCAAACTCAGCGTCTGCATCAGTCTTAAGTGTTTTCCAGTAGGCCAACTTCTTATCCCACTCTTCACCTTTAGGGGCAAATTCTTTTCCTTCTATATAATCAAATGTAATTTGATCAGGAGCAATCATACCTCCACGAGCTCCCATTTCAATGCTCATGTTACAAATAGTCATACGACCTTCCATAGACAGTGACTCTATGGCTGATCCGCAGAACTCCACAAAATATCCCGTTCCACCACTTGTAGTAATTTGCGAAATGATATAAAGGATAATATCTTTTGATAGTACTCCCGGCTTTAAAGTTCCATCAACCTGAATCTTCATGGTTTTTGGTTTCTTTTGAAGAATACACTGAGTAGCCATTACTTGCTCTACTTCACTGGTACCAATTCCAAAAGCGATATTGCCGAAAGCTCCATGAGTAGACGTATGGCTATCACCACAAACTATAGTCATACCTGGCTGTGTAATACCTAGCTCAGGTCCTATCACGTGCACTATGCCTTGGTAAGGATGCCCTAAACCATATAACTCTACCCCAAACTCCTTACAGTTTTCTACCAAAGTCTGCACTTGGTGCCTACTTAGCTGGTCTTTTATTGGTAAGTGTTGATCTTGGGTGGGCACATTATGATCTGCAGTGGCAATAGTTTGCTCAGCTCTAAACAAACCAATACCTCTTTTTTTAAGCCCAGCAAAAGCTTGTGGACTTGTTACTTCATGAATAAAATGGCGGTCTATGTATAAAACCTGAGGTCCATTTTCTATTTCTTGAACCACATGGCTATCCCATATCTTATCAAAAAGTGTTTTGCTCATTGCTCAAATAAAAAATTAAAAGTTAGTATTAGTGATAAGATATTCACTGACAAGCTTTTTCAATTCATTGTCGTTGACGACACTCACTTCATCAGCTATTTTTAAAAATCTTTGGTAAACAGTTTCTAATTCTTCTTTATTTAACTGCACTCCTAGTTTTCCTACTCTAAAATTTAAAGCAGCTCTACCACTACGCGCTGTTAATATGATAGAAGACTCTGTTACTCCTACTTCTTCAGGAGCTATAATTTCGTAATTGTCTCTATTCTTGATTACTCCATCTTGGTGAATACCAGACGAGTGAGAAAATGCATTAGCTCCTACAATAGCTTTATTAGCCTGTACAGGCATATTCATTGTTTTAGACACTAACTGACTGATAGGGAAAAGTTTTGTAGTATCTATACCTGTCTCAAAATTTAACCAGCTATGCTTTTTCATGATCATCACTACTTCTTCAAGTGATGTATTACCTGCTCTCTCTCCTATACCATTAATAGTACATTCAATCTGTCCTGCACCATTTTTTATAGCTTCTATGCTGTTGGCAGTACTTAAGCCTAGGTCATTATGACAATGCGTTGAGATAATTACATTATCAATGCCTTTTACATTTTCTTTAAGGTATTTGATCTTCTGGCCGTACTGCTCTGGCAAGCAAAACCCTGTAGTATCTGGTATATTAACTACGGTAGCACCTGCATCTACCACCACTTGTATCACTTTGGCTAAAAACTCATTATCGGTACGTCCTGCATCTTCAGCATAAAACTCTACATCTTCTACATATTTCTTAGCATACTTCACACAACGTGCAGCACGCTCTAAAATATCCTCTCTGGTAGTTTTTATTTTAGTAAACACATGCTGATCAGAAGTACCAATACCTGTATGTATTCTTGGTAATTTGGCATATTTTAATGCTTCTGCCGCTGCATCAATATCTTTTTCTACGGCTCTGGAAAGCGCACAAATAGTAGAGGTCTTCACTTCTTTACATATAGCCTCCACAGATTTAAAATCCCCCGGACTTGAGATTGGAAAACCAGCCTCTATCACATCTACCCCCAGTTCTTCCAGTGCTTTAGCTATAGTAATTTTTTCGTTCTTACTTAACCCACAGCCTGGTACCTGCTCTCCATCTCTCAATGTGGTATCAAAAATCTGAATTCTATTAATCATAATGATATAAGGTTTCCTTGTATTAAATATCAATGGTTCAAATCTATGGTGTAATAAAGAGGTGAGAAATACCTAAATCAAGGGTAATTACAATCCCTAACTTATTGAATTTTGAAAAATTATGACTTTAAGCTAATTTAGAAGAGACAATAGCTAATAATAAATACGATGCCCAAGGAGAAATCAGACGCCCTATTCACCTTAATAAAGTCATTAAAAAAAAGTGAAAAGAGGTATTTTAAGTTGGTATTTGCTGAAGAAGAAGGTAATGAAATGCCTAAATATATTCTACTATTCGACCTGATTGATAGTCAAAATCAATTTAACGATGAGGAGCTTATAGAGTCATCTCCGGATATTCGACCTTCTCAGATCTCTAACTTAAAAGCTCATCTATACAAGAAGATACTACAAAGCCTACGGCAGTACCATCAAAACTCTGTGCTCGACATACAAATTCGGGAAATGGTTGATTATGCTCAGATTCTATTTAACAGAAGCCTGTACGAACAGTGCGTTAGTATACTCAAAAAGGCCAAAAAGCAAGCTCAAAAAGTAGACAACTTAGAACTTCAACTTGAAATCTTAAAATGGGAAAAGAATGTACTTACACAAACCGTTGGACCGGGAAATCAAAATAGGGTAAACAGAATTATAGAAGAAGCCCAAGACACCAACAACAGGATCAATAACATTAACATTTTCACCAACCTATCGGCTAAGCTTAATTCTATTTATTTAAAAATTGGTTTCATTCGCAACCAAATGGACCTAGATAAGGTTGAAAACCTTTTTAACGCCAGCCTTCCTTCTTACGAAGAAGACAGACTCTCCTTAAATGAGAAGCTGAATTTATACAGCCTTTATGTAAGCTACTATTTCTTTATACAAGATTTTAAGCAAGGGTATTTATATGCAAAAAAATGGGTAGATCTTTTTACCCAACAAAAGCAACTGAAGGTATCGCGGGTAGAGATGTACATAAGAGCCATCAATAATTTAATGATAGCTCAGTACAAATTGTTTAAATATTATGAATTTACGCAAACAAGTAGAAGGCTTAGAGAAATACGCTCGTTACCTAAAATTGTAATGAACGAAAACATTCAACTTAAACTACAGAAATACACTTACGTACATGAGTTTAACCGATTTTTTATGCGCGGAGATTTTGACATTGGCGTATCGTTAATGAATAAAATCAAGCCGGGTTTGGAGCAATTCATCAGTCAACTAGACAACCACTCTAAATTGATTATGTACTACAAGATGTCGTGCTTATATTTTGGCAACGAAAAATACAATGAAACCATTTTTTGGCTCAACCGCATTCTTAACTCCGAAAATGTAGATATTAGAGAAGACATACATTCATTTGCCCGAATCCTCAACTTAGTCAGCCATTATGAGTTGGGCAACCTTGATGTTATTGATTACTACATAAGATCTACGTACCGATTCTTACTAAAAAAGGATGACCTTCACAATTACCAAAAGTACATTCTCAATTTCCTGAAAAAACTGAGCTACCAATTTACGGAAGATCAGTTAATACCAGAATTTGTAAAACTACGCGCTCAACTGCTCCCACTAAAAAGCAGCACTTACGAAAAGCGAGCCTTTATTTACTTTGACATTATAGAGTGGCTAGAAAGCAAGATATACAAGAAGCCCGTAGGAATAGTTATTAGAGAAAAGTGGGAACTAATAATAAACAAAGAGTTAAAAGAAAGAGAAAAACAAACAATAAAGGGATAGCCAATGGCTACCCCTTTATCATATATTCAACTTAAGTAACTACTGAATTCTATCCGGCTTCACTACGCGCACCTCTTTTCCTGCAAAACTGGCATTAATAGTATTATCATACATAGCTTCACACTTTACCGCAGGCATGTAAAACTCCCCTTGATAACTAGCATTCAACAAGAATTTAAAAACCTTTTTCTCATTAGCCTTAATATCAAAATAGGTATAAACTCTATCATCACGAATATCCTGATAATCTGGTACAGACTGCCCACTAAAATCCTCCATATCGTTTAATCGAGCATTATGAATTTCCCATCCGGAAGGGAAAATCTGCGTTAATGCCATATTTTCATAATCACCTCTTAGTCCTGGGTTGGTAATAGTAACTGCAACCTCAAAATCCATCCCTTGCTCAATGGTAGCAGGATCTATATATTTCCCATCAGTATCTTTATACACCATTTCCATTCTTAAATCGTGCTGAGAAGACTCTTCAACACCTCTCATTGGCGTACCTGCAACTACCAATGTCACATATAAGAACGTATCGTTATTATTTTTCAGACTAAACTTATTCAAGCCTCCTTCTTTCACAGCTAGTTCACTTTGAGCCATTGACATGCCCGTAGTAACCCTAATCTCTTTCCCATTTAAGGAATAGGTGAAATCTATAGATTTACCACTCGACACACCAGAGAACTGGCCAGCAGCAATTAAACAATAAGCAGTTGTTTGAGTACTCAACCAACTATTTGAACTCATTTCTTTGGAAATGGCCTGCAAAACTGGCACAGCCTTCTTTCTATCTCCCAATAGAGATAATGTCTCTAAAATCATAGCCTCATCCCTTAATGACGAACCATAGGTATAGCTCAATTCCCTATAATTATCCACCACTACAGGTAATGATGCGATCAATTCATTAGCAGCTTCCTTTTGCCCTGCCAAAGCATATGCGCCTGCCAACCTCCACGCAGCAGCGGATGTTAACCCACCTTGCTCTCTCAGCCTGTTCATAGCACCCTTCTCAGCTGCGCCTGCCAAAGCCAATGAATAAAGCCTATATGCCTGAATAAAATCTGATCGGTAATAAGAATTGTTATTTTTTCTAAATTCAGCTGCTTTTTGCTTTTGATATCTTTTCCAGTTCCTCAACATCCCTGCTGGTATTTTGTACCCATGCTTTTCTGCTTCTACTAGAAAATGTCCAGCATAGGTAGAACCCCAACTGTCAGAATTTTCTCCTCCCGGCCAATACGAAAACCCTCCATCGCTTTTCTGGAACTTGGTCAATCTCGATATTCCAGCTTTTATATTATCTTCAATTCTATTTTTCTCAACACCTGACAGCTCCATTAATTTTGATAAGTACAATTGAGGAAAAACTGAAGAGGTAGTCTGCTCAATACATCCATGAGGATATCTAATGAGGTATTTTAGCCTTTTCTCCAAGTTAAGGGAAGGAATATTAGAAACTTCAAGTACGGCAGCGTTAGTACCTTCCATACCAATAGAGTTAAAGTCCATACTCAAGCTCTTTCTAGAATCTAGCAACTCATCATACACACGAGTTATTGAAGGATTTGGATTTCTAACATCGAGCTCGATACTATGACTAGCATTTTCCTGACCTGAAGTGGCAGTAATATCCACCTTAGCTATACCAATCGCGGGCTTTACCTTCACATCAAAATAAACCACTTTATCACCGGCTTCCGTAAAAGAAACTGTCTTCGTTTTTTCACCTATCACAGAAAGTAATTTATTTGTCGCAACGGTCACTTTCACATTTTTAATCCTTTTATCACCGGCAAAAACAGTCACAGGCAACTTCACCACTTCTTCAGGCCCCAAAACTCTAGGCAGTGTCCCTAGCACCATCAAAGGTTGCTTTACTGGAGTCACCTCCTCTGCACTGCCATAAGCACCCTCGTAACCTGCCACTACCATAGTCTTTACAGATCCTATATATTGAGGCATTATAAATTTATGTGAGTTAGTCTTTCCCTTCTCTAAAGTGAATGGCCCGAAGTATTTAACCACTGGCTTAAATCTATTTGCCTTGGCTCCCTTAGATTTATCTCCTTGCTCATCTCCCCCAATAGACAATAGACGCTCTACCTTATCTCCATGCGCTCCTATAACATAATCAAAAATATCCCACGTTTTAACCCCAAGAGCCTCTCTAGCATAAAAAGACCCCCATGCATTAGGCGTTTTAAAATGCGTCAAATCAAGCAAGCCTTCATCTACAACAGCTACAGTATAAGTCATTTTCTTTTTAGACTCTTCCGTAACCTTAATCTCTACTTCAGCCCCAGGACTTAGCACTTTAGGCATTTGAATTTTAGGCTTTAGGATAGTACTTGGATTTTCAACATTAATAGGAATAACTCCATAGAGCCTTATAGGCAAATCATTTACAGTCTGTTTATGAGGCTGTAGCAGCGTAACAAAAACATACACATTAGGCGCCATATCAGGAGTAACCTCAAAAGCAAACTCTGTTTCTCCCTTCTTGGTATCAGCCCAATTTGACTGCAACACCCGGCTTCCATTTTCGATACTGATAAATGCTCTTCCCACATCACTGCCAGGTATCTTAATTACAGCCGTTTCTCCCACTTCATATTTCTCTTTATCAGCCGTAAAATTAAGCATAGCTGCCCCTCCTGGCATATCACTTTGATCTCCTCCCCAAGAGGTATAATGCACCTCTCCGGTACAATGACCACTTACAGGATCACAAACGCGGATATAGTACCTACCCCAATCATTGAGATCAAAAGTAAAAGTACCTTTCCCTTTAACCGTATTGATCCTGCCACTAACAACAGGACTAACACTGTACCTACTCATATAATTAGCGACCGACTCATCTTCCTGATCCCACCACCAACTCCATGAAAGTCGATAAACAGCTATTTCAACTCCATTTCTTGAAATAGGATTTCCTTCTGAATCCACAGTAGCTACATTAATCTTATTGGTTTTATTGTAAAATAATTTACTCCAACTTTTAGACTCAGGAAGCTTAACACCTACAAATGAGTTATAAGGATAGTAGGGCAATGAAAAATTATCGATACTAAAATTACCTCCTTCTTCAAATACCTTTCCTGTGAAGTTAGCCATTAGCATACCTGGCGATTCGCCATCCGCTGACAAACTGGCGTTTACTTTTGCATGCCCTTCATCATCTACATAACCTTCAAATATCTTTTTACTTGAGCTGTAGAAATCTCGGCCAATATCATCAAAAGTATAGGCTCTAAATCTATCAAATACAGTTTTAGCTGGCGTAAGTTTCACATCAAACTCTGCTTTTAAGCCACGCGCAGGAGCCCCATGCAGCCAGTTAACCTGTAGATCTCCAGAAATGCTATTATTATTAGATGTTAGCTTGGCTCCTCCAAAATCTAACTTAATCTTTAATCTATTTGGCTTAACTGTCTCAATCTTGAGCGTTTTAGTAAACTGAACACCTCCCACATTAACCTGAGCGGTGTAATTACCAGTAGGCGCTTCAGAGTCAGTACTTATATCAAACCTATAAAATCCATTCTCTCCTTGCGTTTTCACCTCCTTTTTCACCAACTGCCAAGACGGATTATAGAGCTCCATTATCACAGGGTGAGACTCAGGAAGTCTCTTTAACTTATCTTCCAAAACAAAACTTAAATGCAATGTATCTCCAGGTCTCCAAACTCCGCGCTCGCCATAAATATATCCTTTAATACCTTCCTTCACTTCCGAGCCACTCACATCAAAATTACTTAGCGATAATGATGAGCCATCATCCATTTTCAAATAACCACGCTGCGAACCACTAGTAGCCTTCACTAAAAAAGGTCTTCTGCCGGCTGGCATATGCGCCACACCGTTAGCATCCGTTTCAATTGTGTTTAAAAGTTGCTGCTGAAAATCATAGGCCTCAACCTTTACTCCAGATATTGGCTGCGCTGTTTTCAGATCAGTAACAACAACCAATATTTCACCACTATTCCCTCTTTTAGCCATCAAACCCAAATCAGAGGCCAAAACATTTCTTTTTACTCCCTCATGCTCCAAATAATAAGTTACATGACAAGGATTATCCCTTTCAGACCATCTATAATCAGAGGTATATTTATATCTTCTATAAGAATCATAACGACTAAACATTTTATCATCATCCTCCCAATTACTCTCTTCCAACGGCATCATATCCTCTTCCTCAGGAGCCTCTCCACAGAAGAACACCGACTGATACCTCCTAAAGCTTATCCTTACCTGATAAATAGCTCCAACTTCTGCATTAATCAACTGAGATAGATCAAGCGTAAACCTGTTCCATTTAGAAAGATCAACTATACCTGAAGTATTCAGTGCCACCGTCTTTCTTAGCACGGGCTTACCTACTCTTCTTAACTCCGTTGAACCATCAAAATCATTAGCTTGCAAAAACTGAATGACATTATCTTCATATACTTTTATAATTTCAACATCTACAGCCTTTAGGTTAACTGCTTCAAATGGAAATATCAACCCTTCTGAACTCGGCAAAATATTTCCTTTGCCAAGCAAACGCACATCAGGGCTTATTTGAGAAAAAGTAACCTGATACTTACTTTCACCCCCCAACCTAGAACCTTTTGCATTTTTTATGCCTTTAAATACGCTCACATACTTATCTCCAACTTGTCTGGTAGGTAGATAAACATATAATTCATTTCCCTTCACGTCATAATTCAATGAATAAACACCACTAACCTTCACCAAACCTTTTAACTCTTGGTCTGCCTGCAAAGGATCTGAAAACTGCACCAAAACATATTGACTAGGGCTCTGAATCACCTTGACATTAGTAACCGTAAAATCACCAAGCGGAGGAATATACACATCCTCTTCCATTTCCTTATCTATGCCCAAAGCCTCTCCATTCACTTCTAAATCAACTTCGCTTTTGCTATCTCCACGTTTTACGTCTCCAATTACAAAGTAATGTTCATTTTGAACATGCGTCCATTTAACCGGCAACTTTTGACCACCTTGCTCTGCCACAAGCATTTTCTCTACCTGTTTTTCATCTGCCTTATCTGCAGTATTTAACACTCCTTTGATTTCCTGAGTCCTAAAATCCGTATCTGCTACAGTAGCTACATTCTCTACGCTTAAATCATAATCTTGATGGATAACCTGAAAATTATAAGTAAGTGTAGAAAGGTTTTCCGAAACCTCCATCAACTTAGAAAGGTGGAAATTCACTTTATATAATTGACCTGATACAAGTGATTTTTCAGGTGTAAACTCAATAGTACGTGCATCTAACCACAATGCCTCCCCATTAATTTTAGGGTCAAAATCGAATACCGTCTCCTCCAACTGCTTGCCTATCTGCGCAGAATCAGCCACATCCATAGCCAAACGTATTCGAATTGAAGATTGAGATGATATTACACCTGCAGTATATGAAGAAATAAAAGCACTGAACGCTGGATCTATAGTATTAGTAGGATACTCAACATTTTTCGCCCTGCTGGGTTCATTAAAATAAAACACCGCTGTAATGGCCAGTATTACTGCCACCACAGCAACCAAAATCAATCTGAAGGATTTAGAAGCCGCCATAATAAATGAAAATTAAAAAATTGGAAGAATTAACTATAAAAAGCAATTACAAAATAATTGAACAAATATAAAATTTAATTCATATTTAAAATTATAAAAATAATAATTATCCAGAAAAATGATTTTAATCAGATTGTCTTTGTGCTACACGCTTATAGCCACACTATTATTTTCATGCGAAAAAACGCAACAAAAAGCTCAATTATCTGTTTATGAGATAGATAGTTTAAACATTATTTATGATAAGATAATGTCAAAATACGACTCGCTTATGCCTACAGTCAATAATCATTTTGCCATTATAAACACCCAAAACAGGGAGAATAATATGAAAGCTTCACAACTAAAAGAAGCCAACGAAGAGTTTCTAGAATGGGTAAGTAGCTTTAAAAAGCAGAGCGAAAATTCTTTTGATGAAATAAAAGAATACTATAGAGTAAAAGAGAATGAACTTAATTCAATCATTCAAAAAATGAGAAAGGCACAAGCTTTATAACTTATGCCTTCATTTCTAAAACTATTTGCAAATACCTGCCTAATTTACCCGGAGGAAATCCCTTTCTCCTAAACCAAACTAAGTACTCCACAGGCAGCTTCATCAATAGCATACCCTTATACTTACCAAAAGGCATTTTATATTGAAGTAATTCGGCCATCTCTTGCCTCGCTTTATTAATGTCAAAATCCTCCATAAGTGCATTTATTTTGCTGCAAATAAAAGACATCCATTTGTCTTAAACCTTCGATATAAGATTTATTATCATACTATATCCTTTTACAAGAAATGAATGTTAACCATTAAAAAACGTATATTCATACCACAAACACTACAATCACAAAACAAGGTAAGGTCTAATTTCTATTGCTTTGGTTCGTTAAAAAATTCATCAAGATTCATATTCAATGGCTATTATTAGTAAAAAGAAAAAAACATATCCAGTCAGCAACCTTCTAAGAAAATACCTTAAAGAAAATGACAGAGAACTCTCGCTCCCCCTCAATTATAATGACCTTCAGCGGTACGACAATTCTTTGCCTTTGGTGGATAAGCATAATAATGATACGCTATGGGAAACAGTTCTTTTTCCTCAGACTGAAATGGAACACATTCACTATGGCTTAAAAAAAATATATGCCATTATTAAAGCAGATGGAGACCTTTCTGTAATGGATCACCTTTTTGTAGACAGAATTGATCTTTGTGTGTATGGAAACACTCAACCTTTCAGGATCAGAATAGTGAACAGAATCAACGATAACTTCGATTACTTCTACATAAAACATGCTGATGCATCTCGAATTTATGGTTTAGAACTAGAGCACCTATTATCACCAAACAGGATAAGCTATGCCGTAGACCATGACACATTGGTAGAAGAGCACATAGTAGGCATACCGGGCGATCAATTTATGAAAACCTACCTTACAGCACCCAATTTAAACCAAATTAGACTAGCAAAAGAGTTCGTGAAATTTAACGAAAGGTGTTTCGTTAGGCTTCTGGGAGATATGCATAGTAGTAATTTTGTAATTGACATCACTCCCGATTTCGAAGATGTAGACTACCGTATAAGAGCAATAGACTTTGATCAGCAATCTTATGAAGGAAGAAAATCTATATACCTACCTCAGTATTTTAAACAGAATAATCCTCTAATACAGATAGGCATAAAATGCATGACTCCTGAAACTGTTAAGCAATATCAAAAAGAAGAAAGGTCATTAATAGCTGCCAGAGTAAAAGCGAGCCGCACTAAAATAGATACGCTACTTACGGCCATGTCGGCCGATCAAATATCCACAAAGGAAAATATTAAAAGCTTGGGAGTAGACTTAGCAAAGCATTATGACAATGATGACTTTTTAAAATGTAGCTCTATGGGCGAAATCTTAAAAATAAGTCTAGACATGACTACTTCGCAAAAATCAACTTACCAATTTCCCATATAAAAAAAGCTGTTTGGAAGGGCAAACAGCTTTAATAAATCGAAAAAGGTTTTATTTCCGGCATTAGCTAACTACTACGGTTTCCACTCTTTCTCTTTTTACATATCTATAATAAGCTTTTTTAAGCGAGGCTACCACATGAGCCACATACTCTCTTCTTTTACTCACAACAGGTCTTTTGTCACCCTCTGCCGTTGTGATCTCCACCGCATACTTATCTTTTGCGGCAATCATCCACACAATACCTCCAAAGATAAAAAGAACACCCGCACCTATGGACACCATATTGGCATCTATCAAATAAAGTGCTTCTTGTGTATTATAAGTCACATCAGCAAAAAAGTCCATAGAGCCTAATAAAATACTAGCAAACCCTAACAAAAACAAAACAATGCCAGGTGCTTTGGTAGCCGGCAACCGCTGTAAGTGTATACTAGTGATACCATTTAAATTATATGAATGATGATCAGTATAAAATTTATCGCGGGTAATTTTAACACCGTGTCCGTCTGTATATATAATATCCTCTTTCATGTCTGTATATATTTTTATTATATTTCTTAAGTCAACTGCGTTGTATTTTCGATTAACAATATTCAAATGCAGTGCCACACCCCAAATGGGCCAAAAACAAAAGAAACAAGCCCATCGATCAGTAGAAACGAGTAATAATTCCACAAAAACAGTGTCTTTTCTTACTCCTTTTGTTTCTTTGCACACAAAAATTACCGGCTTTGATAGTATCTAAACCAAAAACAGGAACACTTTTTTCGTTAGGGGCATTTATAGCAATATGTGCAGCAGGAGCAATATACGGAGCCACAGAGGTATATGGCAATAATGCACCTGCATGGTATCATCTTGCCTTATTATTTATTTTGGGGCCCATTGGCCTTGGAATTTTAGCTAAAACAATAGTAGGCTACCAAACAGTTACCATAGGAAAAGAAAAAATAGATATTCACTTCCCTGTACAGTTCAAAACCAAGCATTTCAGCATTAGTAACATAGATTACTGGAAAGAAAACACTGTAAAAACAGCTACAGGAACGTTTAAGGAGGTAGAAATAAAATTCATAGATAACAGAAAAAGGCTGCATCTGTCTTATCAAGAGCACACAGAATACCAAAAAATAATTCAGTATTTAAGGAAAAAATGCTCAAAAAAAATCAAGAAGTGAAATTCCAATAAAACACCCAAGTCAGTGCCTGGCATTTTATAAAATGGCTTACCATTCTAAATGAGTAACCCCAGAGGCAGGATGTAAAACAGGCACTGCGCACTTCACAGCACCTGTTGATTTCTATTTATCAGATTTTTTCTGATCATTAATATCCCTTAAAAAGTCAGCCCAGCGCATAGGATTGAGAAAATTATTAGGAGGCATTTGCCCACTAATCTGATACAAATGGTTATACCTCATCTGATCGTAATAATATTTACTCTCTTCGTTTTCTTTTACATCCTTATCCAAATCACGCTTCACCTCAAAGATCAAATCATCCATATTCCTTTTGGGCTTTGTATCCATAAAAGCTTTGTGAAAGCTTTCTATAGAAGGCCAAGGAAAAATCACCACTTCGCTAAGCAATACTGTTTCTTCACGCATCAACTGCATCAGTGAATACTGCTCAGAACTCACCTCATAAGGCATAATGAAAGTAGCATCTCGATAGCCTATTGCCGAGAAAGAAAGCGTATCACCTGCACTAATAAATATGGTAAAATATCCGTTATTATCTGTAGATGTACCATACATGGTGCCTTTAACCCTCACATTAACATAAGGCAAAGTTTTACCCTGATCAGCATCTAGCACAGAACCGGTTAACCGCACTGAATTTGGTGCCTTTACTATTTGCCCAAAACTAATTGTAGCAAAACCCACAAACATTAGCAGCATTAAACTTCCTCTCAGCACTTTCATATTACTTTTTATTTATGTGACCAATCATATTTATCTAACGAAATAAGGCAAGCCGACAGCAGATCGATACTCCCTTGAATATCTGATTTATGGCACATCTCTATTACCTGATGTAAGTGCCTTGTAGGGATTGAAACCGCTCCTGCGATAGCCCCCCTCTTTCCCATCCGCTGCAAACCTGCAGTATCTGTACCTCCAGCTACCAACACTTCATTTTGCCAAGTAATATTATTTTCATCGGCTGTTTGACGCATAAAATCCACCATTCGGTAATCACAAATAGTCATAGCATCTAGCACTTTTACAGCCGTACCTTTACCCAAAGATGTTACCTTTTCATGTGGAGCAGCACCAGGAAGGTCATAAGCCACAGTAGTATCTAGTCCAAAACCAAAATCGGGATCTATAGTATGCGCAGCCACATTAGCCCCTCTTAAGCCTACCTCCTCTTGCACTGTAAATACACCATAGACATCATAAGGACATTCTTTCAAGTTTTTAAGCGTTTCTACCAGTATATAAACCGAAACCCTGTTATCCAACGATTTACAGTTCACACACTCTCCCATTTCTATAAGCCCTCGCTCACGTGTTACAGGATTTCCTACAGATACAATTTTCTCCACCTCCTCTTTGGGCATCCCAAGATCTATGTAAAAATCTTTCACTTTTGGCATTTTGGTTCTCTCCTCAGGCTCCATCACATGCACGGGTTTAGTTCCCATTACACCAATTATATCTTCCTTGCCATGCACAATCACACGCTGCGCTGTAAGCGTTTTAGGATCGAAACCTCCCAATGTAGTAAACCTTAGAAATCCGTTATCATCAATATGAGTAACGATAAACCCAATTTCATCCATGTGAGCAGCTACCATGGCCTTCTTCTCACTTGTCCTTCCTTTTTTTATAGCTATAACATTTCCTATATTATCAATCTCTATGCTATCTACATAAGGACTAACTTCTTTCACTATCAAATTCCTGATTTTACTTTCGTAACCAGGTGCACCAGGAGCTTCACATATGCGTTTTAGAAGATTTACATCTATGGCCATTGTTATCTGTTTTTACGTTAAAAATTCTTTTTGAACCTAGATTCAATATTAACCAATCAAAAATTATTCTGTTCATTCACAAGACAATTAATACTCACAGACTTAGACAATATTTACACTCACTATTTTTATTAGGTATAAATAACACAAAAATGCTCTAGAAATTTGGAGTTATAAAAAGAAGCTACTTATATTTACAGTATCAATTACTCGAAAGCGTAGTTGATTTATAAAGAAGAGGTGAGAGACAGGCTCGAAGACCCTCTGGCAACCATCAATCGTTTAAACGTGATATAGGTGCCAAATCCTGATCCTAAGACCTTGCAAAATGCAAGCAGGAGAATATAAATTGACAAATTTAGAATACAATGAATATCATTTCTGCACCAGTTTACAAACGCAACGAGCTAACAATCAACCATTACATTTCTACCAACACTGTAGCAAAGCATATTTGCTGTTGTTGTTGCTAAGGGAAAATTTCTCTTTTCCTTCTGTATAATTCCACCTCAGCATTGAGATTAAAGGAATTGATACACCTACTAAACAAAATCTTTAATTCTAATCATCATTAAACTGAAAAAATATGGCAATTTACATAACAGACGAATGCATTAACTGCGGAGCTTGTGAACCAGAATGCCCTAATACGGCTATCTATGAAGGTGGAGAGCAATGGGCATGGGGCGATGGCACCGAGCTTTCTGCCGTAGAACTAGAAGATGGCTCTGAAGTAGACGCTACTGAGAAGCAAGAGCCTTTCTCTGACGAATTCTTTTACATTGTATCTGGTAAATGCACCGAGTGCGTTGGTTTTCACGAAGAACCACAGTGTGCGGCCGTTTGCCCGGTAGACTGCTGCGTACCTGACCCTGACTATGAAGAAACAGAAGATGAGTTAACAGCAAAACAAGAGTGGCTTCACGCATCATAATTTAATTAAACACGTTTACTCCAAGTATGTCTAAATATAAACACTTCGAAACCCAGGCCATTAGAAACCAAAGTGAGCAGTCGAGCTTTAACGAGCACACTACTCCTATATATATGACTTCGAGCTTCACTTTTGAAGACGCAGAACAGGCACGAGCCATGTTTGCAGAAGAAATTGAAGGCAACATATATACAAGGTACTCTAACCCTAATACCGATGAATTCATTGAAAAGCTATGCATTTTAGAAGACACAGAAGATGGTCTTTCTACTGCATCGGGTATGGCTGCAATGTTTTGCAGTATGGCTGGGCTTTTAGAAAGTGGAGATCATATCTTGGCTTCTAGGTCTGTATTTGGATCTACGCATCAAATTTTCACTCAAATATTCCCTAAATGGGGCATCACGCATTCTTATGCTGATATTAATAACCCCGATGAGTGGGAAGCAAAAATACAGCCCAACACCAAATTGATTTTTGCGGAAACACCTTCAAACCCTGCATTGGACATCATTGACTTGGAGTGGCTAGGTAAGCTTGCAGAAAAACATAACTTAATATTAAATATTGATAATTGTTTTGCTACACCTTACCTTCAGCAGCCGTCAAAATTTGGAGCGCACATAGTGACTCACTCTGCCACCAAATTTTTAGATGGACAAGGAAGAACTATAGGCGGAGCCATATTAGGCCGCGCTGATCTTATTGAAAAAATAAGATTTTTCACCAGACATACAGGCCCCTCATTATCACCATTCAACGGGTGGTTGCTTTCAAAAAGCCTAGAGACCTTAGCCATACGAATGGAGAAGCATTGCGAAAATGCTTTAAAAATAGCTGAATATTTAGAAGGGCATGAGGAACTGGAAGTAGTAAAATATCCGTTTTTAAAATCGCACCCTAAACATGAGCTAGCAAAAAAGCAAATGAAATTAGGAGGAGGCATAGTAACATTCATAGTGAAAGGAGGAATAGACAGAGGAAGAAGATTTTTGAATGCATTAAAGATGCTTTCGCTTACAGCAAATCTAGGCGATTCGCGGACCATAGCAACGCACCCAGCATCTACAACACACTCTAAGCTCACTGACGAAGAGCGTGCTAATGTAGGTATACTACCTGGCTTGGTAAGAATTTCTGCCGGGCTAGAAAACGTAAACGATATTATAGAAGATATAGAAAATGCACTAAGGGACTCAAAACAACCTTGAGGCATTAATAAAAAACTTATTCGGAAGTAGTTTAAAAGAGGCCTCTTTCGGATATACAAATAGGCCAATAACTTTTAAACCAAACCCTAAATCAGGAAGAAATGAGCGTAACACTTAACGACAAAATATCACCAGCCGCCCAGAAAGACATTCTTGACTTGCAAGAAAGAATTGAGAAATTCAAAACTGGCGTTATACCTGAAGAAAGATTTAAAGCATTTCGTTTAACTCGAGGTGTGTATGGTCAGCGTCAGCTTGGAGTTCAAATGTTTCGTATAAAGCTACCTTATGGTAAGCTTACTGGCGAGCAAATTGTACGTATAGCAGATCTCTCTGACCAATATACTAATGGCAACCTGCACGCCACTACAAGACAAAACATTCAGCTTCACTACATCCACTTGGAAGACACTCCTGAGATGTGGGCGAAACTTGAAGAAACGGGTGTAACTACAAAAGAAGCCTGTGGTAACACTGTAAGAACGGTTACTGCATCTCCTCTTGCGGGCATCGACCCCGAAGAGCCATTTGATGTTTCTCCATATGCACATGCTGTTACACAGTATTTCTTAAGAAACCCTATCAACCAAGATATGGGTAGAAAAATTAAAATGGCGTTTTCATCAAGCGAAAAAGACAGCGCCTTTACTTATATTCATGACTTTGGCTTTATCCCTAAAATTCAGGATGGTCAAAAAGGATTTAAAGTAGTAGTGGGTGGCGGCTTAGGCGCTCAACCTTTTATAGCACAAACCGCTTATGAATTTTTACCTGAAGATAAGGTAATACCTTTTATTGAGGCTGGCCTAAGGGTGTTTGACCGCTACGGTGAGCGTGAGAAAAGATTTAAAGCACGTATGAAGTTCCTCATTGAGGAGAAAAGAGGCTTGGGCTTAGATAAATTCTTAGAACTAATAGAAGAGGTTAAGCCTTCTAATAAAACACATTCTCTTCCTGTAGACGCTACAGGATTTGATAACATTGCTCCTGCAGCGAAGCCACTTCCTGAGTTTGAGCAACCTTCTGGTGCTGAATACGAAGAATGGTTAGCTACCAATACTTTTGAACAAAAGCAAAAAGGATATTACGGAGTAAAAGTAAAGCTTCCACTCGGTAACATTCAGGCGGAAACCGCTCGCCAGCTTGTAGCACTAACAAAGGGTTATGTTGCTGACGACTTCAGAGTAACAATATCACAAGGTTTATTATTAAGGTTCGCCACTAAGGAGGCATTACCTTTCTTATATACTATTCTTAAAAAATTAGACCTCGCTCACATTGGTAGTGATACCATTGTGGACATCACCGCATGTCCTGGAACCGACACTTGTAACTTGGGTGTAACTAACAGTACTGCTATTTCAGAAGTACTTGAAGATATGATTAGCAAAGAATTTCATGATTTGATTGCTAATTCTGAAATCAAGATAAAGATAAGTGGCTGTATGAACTCATGTGGTCAGCATATGATTGCAAATATTGGATTCCATGGTAGCTCTATTAAAAATAAGAGTTTGGTTATCCCTGCTCTTCAGGTAGTGCTTGGTGGCGGTGTAGATGAGCAAGGCCGTGGCTTTGTAGCCGAAAAGGTAATTAAATTACCTACAAAGAGGATTCCGGAAGCAGTAAGAATACTTCTTAATGATTTTGATGCCAATGGCGAGGACAATGAGTACTTCAACGATTTCTTTGTACGCAATGGGAAAATGTACTTCTACAACTTACTTAAGCCATTAGCTGACATAGACTCATTAAGTGAAGATGATTACAAAGACTGGGGACAAGATGACTCATTCATACCTGAAATAGGTACAGGGGAATGTGCAGGCGTAAGCTATGATATGGTAGGGACCATTATTAACGACTCTGACGAGCGTCTTCAATATGCCCAAGAATCATTCAAAGAAGGATATTACTCAGATTCAATTTATCATAGCTATAGCTCTATAGTAATTGGAGCAAAAGCATTGCTTCTTAGCAAAGATGTAAAGTGTAACACACACATAGGTATCATAAAAGATTTCCAGAAAGAATATATTGATAGCGGTATTTTATCATTAGAAACTGACTTTGAATCATTCGCTTTGGAAATTAACAATCATGCTCCTGAAGAAGGTTTCGCTAAGACTTTCTTAGCTAGAGCTGAAAACTTTTTTGACTTAGTTAAAACTACCAGAAGATCTCAACTGGAAGAAGGCAACGTTGAAAAAGAAGTAATCAACAATTACAGAGCATGATGAATAAAGGAAAATTGACACTTGTTGGGGCCGGGCCTGGAGACCCGGACCTGATTAGTGTTAAAGGAGCAAAAACCATTGCTTCTGCTGATGTATTATTATACGATGCCCTTGCAAATTCAGAGTTACTACAATATGCTGTAAGCAGTGCAGAATTAGTATTTGTAGGCAAAAGAGCTGGAAAACATAGTGCCAATCAAGACGAAATAAATACTCTGATTGTAGAGCACGCACTAAAGGGCAAGCACGTGGTAAGGCTAAAGGGAGGAGACCCTTTTATTTTTGCTAGAGGTATGGAAGAGTTAAACTACGCTAAGAGTTTTGGCATCAGTACCGATGTAGTGATTGGCATCTCGAGCATTAATCTTCCTGGCTATTACGGCATTCCACTGACCACCAGAGGCATTAATGAAAGTTTCTGGGCAGTGACAGCTACCACAAAAAATGGCAAGCTATCAAAAGATGCTGAGCTGGCAGCCCAATCAAGTGCTACAGTAATATTCTTTATGGGGTTAAATAAATTAGAAGAAATAGTAACCCTATACACTAAATACAATAAAAAAGACTGGCCTGTGGCTATCATTTCACAAGGTTCTTTACCTGAAGGCAAAGTGACCACAGGCAGTATTAGCAGCATATTAAACAAGAAAAACGAAATACCATCTCCTGCACTTATTGTTATAGGAGAGTCCGTTGGTCAATATTTGAAAACGCACCACCCGGAATACAACAACAATCATTATGAGTACAAATAAGCTTTTTCCTATTTTTCTAAAGATTGATCAAATCCATATTTTACTTGTGGGTGGTGGTGAAGTAGGTTTAGAAAAGCTAGGAGCTTTATTAAAAAATGACCCCGAAGCTAATGTAACCATAGTAGCCACAGCTATTGATGATAGAATTAAAGATATAGCGGCTACAAAAACTCAACTAGAGCTGATAGAAAGACCCTTTGAGCCGAAAGACTTAGAAGGAGATATACAGTTGCTTATTTTAGCCACTGATAACAGAGATACTAATGCTGAGATTTATGCCTTAGCTAAACAACAAAGAATTTTAACCAACGTGGCGGACACCCCTGATCTATGTGATTTTTATCTTGGATCAACTGTGACCAAAGGCGACCTTAAATTGGGCATATCAACCAATGGAAAATCGCCTACTTTCGCTAAGCGCTTTAGAGAAGTATTGGAAGAAATTCTTCCTGACGAAACCAACAGCTTAATTCAAAACCTTCATTTGATAAGAAATAAGCTGAAAGTAGGTTTCTCAGAAAAAGTAAAGATTTTAAATGAACACACAAAAGACCTGGTTGCCCATGAATCCAAACAGTCTGATCAATGATAGCCTTACTCCCTCCAACAAAGCTTATGAGCCTTTAACGCCACAAGACAGAATAAAAAAACTTTTTGATGATTATGCCCCTGAGGACATCCTTATTACATCATCTTTTGGGAGTAGTTCTGCCATTCTTTTACATATATTAAGCAAAGTAGCACCTGAACAACCAGTACACTTTATTGATACTAGTTTTCATTTTCAAGAAACGCTTAACTATAAAAAAGAACTACAGAAGAAATTAAAACTTAACCTTGTTGAGGTAAAAGCGCCTGAGAATAAAAATAAATTCACAAAGCAAAACTTCACCTACAAATTAAACCAAGACTTATGTTGCTATATAAATAAAGTAGAGCCTCTAAGTCAGATTAAAAATGATTATAAGGTGTGGATTTCGGGATTGATGGCTCACCAAAATGCCAACAGAAGTAACACACGTATATTTGAATTAAAGCAAGATATATTAAAATTTCACCCATTAATTGACATGTCAGCACAAGATGCTGATTTGTATAAATTAATATATGAATTACCCGCACACCCATTAATAGCTAAAGGATACGACTCTATTGGGTGTTCTCACTGTACCAAGAAAGGAAAAGGCCGAGAAGGCCGCTGGAGCAACCAATCAAAGACTGAATGTGGATTGCACATATAAAAACAAAGGGCTAACAGATATCTGTTAGCCCTTTGTTTTTATATATCTAAGGAGTTAATTCTCTTAATGCAAAGGAATTTGCTCAAACTTAACAGACTTCTCTCCTTTATATGCTTTTCGCGGCTTTAAGTTAAGCACTTGGAACATTTCCTCATCCGTAACAGTATCAGGATTAGGAGTGGTTAATAATTTATCTCCTGCAAATATAGAGTTAGCTCCTGCCATAAAACATAAAGCTTGCTCTTCCATATTCATTCTTACCCTACCTGCAGACAATCTAACCATTGCTTTGGGCATAATAATTCTTGCAGTAGCAATCATTCTAATCATCTCCCATACAGATACTTTTGGTTGCTCCTCTAATGGAGTTCCCTCTACCGGCACCAATGCATTTACAGGCACTGACTCTGGGTGCTCTGGCAATGTAGAGAGTGTATGCAACATACCTACTCTATCTCCATCACTTTCTCCCATACCAATAATACCTCCAGAACAAACAGATATATTAGCCTTACGTACATTTTCTAACGTATCTAACCTATCATCATACGTTCTGGTAGAAATAATATCACCATAGTGCTCCTCACTAGTATCAAGATTATGATTATAAGCGTACAGACCCGCGTCTTTTAACTTCTCAGCCTGATCTTCAGTAAGCATACCCAATGTACAGCACACTTCCATATCCAAAGCACTTACACCCTTTACCATGTCTAACACACGGTCAAAATCTTTATTATCTCTAACTTCGCGCCATGCAGCCCCCATACAAAAACGAGTGCTACCAGCATCTTTTGCTTCTTTCGCCTTAGCTAAAACTTCTTCGGTAGGTAAAAGCTTATGCACTTTCACATCAGTATGATACCTTGCTGCCTGAGGGCAGTATGCACAATCTTCAGGACATCCACCTGTTTTCACAGAAAGTAAGGTACACACCTGCACTTCTGAAGTTTCATGATATTCACGATGAACCGTAGCAGCACGATACATCAAGTCTAGGATAGGAGAATTAAATATTTCAGTAATTTCTTCTCTAGTCCAGTCATTTCTTATTTCTGCCATATCACCTACAGTATATTTTTATGATGGTCTAAATTAAGCACATAAACACCAAAAGGCCTTATAAAATAAGGAAAGATTTAATCCAAATAAAGATCATAAGGCATCCTGGCTTGTACTCCATGCACCTTTTTAACCTTTTGAACAGCATTGAAGTATGGGTAAAATTCTCCTAGTTCTGACTTTAAGGCTTTAGTCTTTGTTTCTTCTTCTAAATCTTTAAAGAATTGTTCGAAAACTGATCTTTGCTTAGGATAATAGCGAACCTTATAGTCATCCTCAATTTTTGCAGCCTTAGCAGCCAAAACAATAGCATCGTCAAACGTTCCTAACACATCTACTAATCCTCTTTCTTTGGCCTGCGCCCCAGTCCATACCCTACCTGAAGCCACATCTTTTATCGCCTCTACTGACATGCCTCTACCTTCTGCCGCTTTAGTTACAAATGTTTCATACCCCTCTTCAACATCTTTTTGAATTATTGCCTTTTCCTGCTCAGTCAATGGTCGAGAGGCTGTGTGCATTCCCGAAAACTCACCAGTATTCACTTCTTCACTCGTTACCCCTAACTTATCGTTAAGAAACTGCTTGAAGTTAAATATCATACCAAAAATACCAATAGAACCTGTTATGGTATTAGGCTGTGCCACAATGCTATCACAAGCCATACTCATGTAATAACCTCCAGAAGCAGCCATATCAGACATACTTGCAATTACAGGCTTCTTTTCAGAAGTAAGCTTAATTTCTCTCCACATTACATCAGAAGCTACAAAACTTCCTCCAGGAGAGTTTATCCTTATCACTACAGCTTTAATTTCATCATCGTTTCTGGCCTTCTTTATTTCTTTACAAAAAGTCTTAGAACCAATAGTTTTAAGATCACCTTCCCCTCCATGAATTTCTCCCGAAGCCACAATCACTGCCACTTCATTATCAGAACTCACATAATTATTAAAACTCTTTTTATACTTAGAATAACTGATTAAAGGCAATTTCTCACCTTCCTTCACCTCCACCTTACTCATCATATCCTTTTCTACAGCATCATAATAAGCTAATTCATCTATTAACTTTAGCTCAACTGCTGTTTTGGGAGATCTTGCCTCCATCAGGTTAGAAATTTCCTTTAGCTTAGAAAGCGGGATACTCCTAGACTTAGAAATGTTTGAAAGCATAAAATCATTCAGAGAAGTTAACATAGAGGTAGTTTGAAGCCTACTGGCCTCACTCATATCTTTTCTAATAAATGGCTCTACAGCACTTTTAAACTCTCCTACCCTGAAAATTTGAGGTTCTACACCTAGTTTATCAAATAAACCTTTCAAGAAAACCACATTAGCACTCATACCATTGAGTTCTAAATCCCCTTCGGGTTGCATATATATTTTATCACTTACTGAGGCCAAGTAATATGCTCCTTCAGAATAATACTCACTGTATGATATTAAAAACTTACCACTTTCTTTATAATCTTCAAGCGCGCCTCTCACCTCTTCTATGGTAGCAATACCGGCTTGTAAGCCTGAAGGATTAAGAAAGATACCCTTGATTTTATCATCCGTCTTTGCCTGCTTAATAACTTCTTTGAGTTGCACTAAGCCTATGCTATTAGGAACAGTAGAAATAACCCCTACCTCCGCCAGAGGATTTTGCAGTTCCACTTCCGAAATAGGTTTATCAAGATTTAAATATAAAATACCTTCAGATGTTAAGGCAACAGGCTCATCTTCAGCCATAATAGAAATAACTCCAACCACAACTATTAAGCCCAGCAAGGAGAAAATCACCAATGCTAAAAAAGAGGCCAACAAATTTCTCAAAAACTTCATGTCTATTTTATTTATAAGGGACCAAAAATAACAACTTCATAATACATAAATACGCAGCGATTTTTATTTTTGAGCAGATTTATGATAGAAGGAATATATTTACTCTTAGGTTCGAATTTAGGTGATAAAGAATTAATGCTTCAGCAAGCAACAGAAGCGATTAGCCAAAAAGCTGGCGTTATCACCAATCAGTCATCTATATACGAAACTGCTGCATGGGGCAAAGAAGATCAACCCTCATTTTATAATCAGGTATTAGTGATTAGCTCCACATTATCGCCAGAAGATTTACTGGCATGCATCAATAAAATTGAAGCACAGCTAGGGAGAGTAAGAATAGAAAAATGGGGCACCCGCACGATAGACATAGATATTCTATACTATAACAATCAAATCATAGACACGCCTAACTTGAGCATTCCACACCCAGGCATACCTGAAAGGAAGTTTACACTATGCCCTTTAAATGAAATAGCTCCTGATTACATTCATCCAATATTGAACAAATCTAACCAAGAGCTATATATTGATTGTACTGATCCGCTACCCGTTAACAGAGTTTAAGCTACTCCGCTAACTGCACTTTCAGCAGATATTTTCTTAACTAATCCTTGCAATACTTTACCAGGACCACACTCCACAAACTCAGAAGCACCATCTTCTACCATTTTCTGCACTGACTGAGTCCATCTAACTGGCGCAGTTAATTGTGCTATTAAGTTAGTTTTAATTTCTTCCACATTAGTAGCAGGCATCCCGTTTACGTTTTGGTAAACAGGGCAAATAGGATCAGAGAATTTAGTAGCTTTGATTGCTGCCTCTAACTCTACTTTAGCAGGCTCCATCAAAGGAGAGTGGAAAGCTCCTCCGACTGGCAATGGCAATGCTCTTCTTGCACCAGCTTCCTTCATTTTCTCACATGCTTCAGCAATGGCTTCGTTACTACCAGAAATTACTAATTGCCCAGGACAGTTGTAATTAGCTGCCACTACTACACCATCGATAGCGGCACATATCTCTTCTACTTTAGCATCATCTAAAGCTAATACAGCAGCCATAGTTGAAGGATTTACTTCACATGCTTTTTGCATGGCTAAAGCTCTTTTAGACACTAAAACAAGAGCATCTTCAAAAGCCAAACATTTATTGGCTACCAATGCTGAAAATTCACCTAAAGAATGACCTGCAACCATGGCAGGTTTAAAATCTGCGATAGTCTCTGAAAGAATTACAGAATGTAAAAAAATGGCCGGCTGCGTTACTTTGGTTTGTTTTAAATCTTCCGCACTTCCCTCAAACATGATATCGGTAATTTTAAAACCTAAAATATCATTTGCTTCTTCAAACCTTTTCTTTGCAAGCTCATTAGACTGGTACAAATCTTTACCCATACCAGAAAATTGTGATCCCTGTCCGGGAAAAACATATGCCTTCATAAGTTTTGTTTTTTAGTCATCATACACTTAACCTCTATTGTTATATAAAAGTTAATAAAGGTTAAAGTGATATTTAAAAAATTGGCCACAAAAGTAACATAAACAAAATTATATATTCAATAAGCGTCCAAGAATCTCTTCCTAAGATCGGGGGTAGGCACTCTGCATTGGTTTTTCTTACCAAACCAACGATAACGATTTTTAGCCACTAAATCGTATACGGCATCTCTTAAGAATTTGGGTATTATTATGAAAACAAACAGCATAGAAGTAAAACCTCCCAACTGCTTAGCGGCATATAACGCAGCACTGCTTTTAGTGTAAAAATGGCCTTCACTGCTAAGCAAGGCCATACTTTCTAAATGATCGGGGTTAAATGAGTGACCTTTAAGTATCTGCTTTGTAACCGGTGATTGTAATGATGCAAACTTAAATTTCTTGTTAACATCTTTGTCGATGATGTAATTCACTGCACCATTACAGAGATTACATACACCATCGAAAAACACAATATTTTTATTCTCAGTCTGCAATTTATCGCAAAATATGAATCCAGCCTTTTAACTTTTTATTTGCTTGAGATGGATCTACTACGTCATACTCCACCTCGGCTAAATAATAGTAAACTCCAGATGCCACCACGGTGCCATTATCGTCATGACCATCCCAATTGATATAAATACCATTTTCAGATCCAAACTGACCTTCATACTCATAGACTCTTCCGCCCCACCTGTTATACACTGTAAAGTGAACCGTTTTCACGAACCTAGCGCATTCACCTACCGCTAAAACAGCTCCACATCCACCAGATTCTCCACCCTCATCTACTGCTACCTCTTGCCCATATGCACTAAATACATCATTACAACCATCATTGTTAGGCGTAAATACATTCGGCAGCAAATAATTAGGACAATTATCTCTACATATGGTTTCACTAAACTCACCTACATTACCCGACCTATCAATGGCTCGTACTTTATAACATCCTTTAAAAGAACTCAATCTGTCATGCAGGAAAGTAGTAGCATTCAATTCTGCTATCAACTCAAACTCCGCCTCTGTAGTTTCTGCGTAGTAAACCTGATAAACCCTTACATCATTAGCACAGTCTCCTCCACGCTCCCATGACAATTCATTATTAAAATCACTAAAATTACACTTATTAGCAGCCATTACTTCTTCACACGAAGGAGTAAGAATGCTTAAAGAAGGTGCACAAGGAGGAACAGTATCGCTGGGTTGAGCACATACTATTTGCGAGTAATTTTCTAATGGAGAAGCGATATCAGGGTTTCCATAAGTGCCTTTTGTAAGAACTCTGTAGCAATACAACTGATCATCTCTCAATGGAGTATTGTTATACTGCCCACTATCTACATATACATAACCATACTGCGTAACATCTACTTCATCAATCAACTCCAACTCTTCTTCCGTATCGCCTTCACTACCCCTATAAATCAAATGTTTACTATCTTCTGGTGGTGACACCACTGTATTGGACCAAGGCACAACCGCATCCCAAGTGAGCTGAATTTGCTCAAATTGAGGTTCAGACTCCAATCTCACAGATGAAGCTGGCGCAGAGCTAATTTCATCAGCACCGTCAATCAGTGCCACCACATAATGGTAAGGCAGTTCAGTTGTATTTATATCTGTATCTGTTAGTGATGCTACTTCGCCCAAATTGTTCACTTGGAAATTATCAGTAATCACCACTTCATTATCTTGTCCTGACAGCCCTTCATAACGATAAACCTTGTAGGTTAATGGAGGCGTTATAGTTCCTAAATCAAATGGCTCTCTCCACTCTAAAGTAATTTGACCTTGGGTTTCATCGGTTCTTATTACACTAACTTTCGTAATAATAGGGGCTGTAGCCAAAACAGGTTCTGCGCATACTTCATTAGACACTATGCTTTCACCGCCATATGGCTGCGGAAAGCTAGCCACTAACCGATAACAATATTTTGCTCCCGGGTCTAAATCATTATCAAGATAAGAAGTAGCATCAACAGAAACGGTATTTATCAATTCATACCCACTACTTTCACGCATACCTGTTTCACACTCGTCTGGCGTATAATTATTACTGTCCACTTTTCGCCACACCTGAATACTATCAGCATTAATATCACAGAAGTACGAGTTCCAATTAACAACTATACTCTGGTCTGTTTGACTTAAGGTAGTTAGTTCAGGTGCTGGGCCAATAACTCTTATCTTCCATGTGGCAAAATCCACTAATTTTGGTTGTGGGTGCCTCACTCCACCTACAATTAAATCAGGCGGATTATCTGTTATCTTAAATACTAACTGATAAGGTTCTTCTCTAATATCTAGGCATTCTGTCAACCAATTGAAATTTAAATTAGCTGGCGAAGCCTCAAAAGGAGCTCCAGAAGGGTTTAAAGTAATATTATCATTAGGGAATAACTCCGAAAAAACCTCAATTTTTACGGGATCACCATCAGGATCGCTCCCTGTTATATTTTCATCTACCGTTTCACCCGCAACTACACACAAGTCACCAGGCACTTGCAAAACAGGAGGTTCATTTTGGCAGTCCTCCACAATAATCTGCATATCACGAGTAACGTAACCTAAAAGCTTCCACTCGCCATAAATCATTCTATACTCTTTTACAATAAAGGCCACATTGTACTCTCCCACAAAACCAGGTGCATCCCACTCTAACTCTCCAGTAAATGGATCTATAGTAAATGTAGGAGGTCCATCCTCATCTTGGTTTCCTTGATTATAATTACTATACAAACCTTGGTCGTTAACCGGTCTGTAACCAGATACGTCTACACCTAGATCTCTTTTTGGCGTCACTATTTCGTAAGCCAAACTATCACCATCAGGATCGTAAGCACCAGGATTATGATAAAATGCAATACCTGAACAGGCTTTATCAATAGGCGGTATTAATAATACAGGAGAATTATCACACCCAGAAGACGGGTCTATTAAGATTTGCGTTTGCACACAGAACGGAGTATTTACAGAATTATCTATGTTCAAAATGCCTTCATTTCTGTTGGGCTCGGCATATGAAATAGTGTACCTACCAGGAGAATTATAAGCATGCTCTATTGTAAACTCAGCAACCCCTACATCATCACCAAGGCCAGTACCGGTATTCTCTATTTGCGGCAATTGATAAGGATCTGTGCCATCTCCAAAATCTAACAAGCCCTCACCAAATTTCACATCAGACTGAGTATCTGTATACACGCGTATGGTAATAATAAATGTACGAGATGAGCAGTCCTTTCTTTCTACTGTAATTTCACCCGCACGCAAATGAGTGGCAGAGGCATAATTAAATATACCTGCAGTTAACGAAAAGCAAACTGCTGCCAAAATAATTAAATAAGAAAAATTACGCCTACCCACAGAGATTTAAGAATTATTGAAAGTTATGATTGATAAACATTAAATTTAACTAATATGTTGCAATATTTGTAACATCTACATAGTTAATACACTTACACAATGGTAAGTATATAACTCCAGAACGTAAACCTTTATTTTAAAGATTCATAAGAATGCGTGTAATTGGTGAAATCCCCAATAAAGATTTTAAAATCACTGTGTTTCAGTGGAATGAAAAATATATATTGAAATTTGAGCAAGGTGCATTAGAGCAATCCTACAAGATAAATGAGCTTGACCTTACCAGCGAAGATGAGCTTAAAGAAATTGTAAATGATGATTTTTTGGAGGCTGTAAAAAACAACTTCATGCAAATGCATTTGGCACTACGAAAATCAATGAGTTCAATTTTATAAATGCAAATTGACGGACAGTCTATATTAGCCGTATGCTACTTCAAAAAGGATGGAGACAATAACAATGCATGTTTTGTATCCAATGAAAGCCTCTTCGTTAAACAGAAAAAACATTTCAGTAATTTCCCTCTTGAAATCATTCAAGACATTACTTTACAACACAAATTCATACTTCTTCCTTTGGTAATAGGCGGCATCATTGCTCCCTTGAGCTTACACGCTCTTCTAAACCATTTATATTCCCCTTGGCTGCTTTACAGTCTCCTTATCTTGGGAGGCTCTTTATTTTATTTGGGATGGGAAGGATCTCATACATTTACTGTAAAAACACACGTTAAAGAATATGATTTCTTTATCAAAAAGCCATCTGCAAACCTTATAGCCTTTACACAATACGTTAAAAAATTCCAATCAGACCAAGAGATGTTCAATGTATTCTATTTCATCTGCCCTATTGAGGAATGGCGATTGGCCAAGGAAAAAGGACTATTAAAAATCACCCAACCTACCCGACTTTATAATTCTAGTGAACGATTTGGCTTAACCTTAAGCGCTAAAGACAAGCTACTGAGCATTCGCCCTACCGAACACCGAATAAACATCTCGTTTCAAGAGGATCACAACAAAAACAACCGCATACCTGTTATCACCAGTAACATTCCTACTCAATATATCGAAGAGGTATAAGGTAGAAATAAGTGGTTTCTAGTATATTTGAGGTTCACAAAAAAGCTGTAATGAAGCCTAAAGGCAATTCAAAAAATAAATCTTACAAACCTATTCTCCCTGGCACTAAGCACTGGCCTGTGGTACAGCTTAGCAAAAACAGGAAGAAGTTTATAGAAAAGGTTACTGAAGAGACTCTTCAAAAAGTAATAGAGGCAAATCCTGGTAAGCAAGAGCTAAGAGATGAGCTTGAAAACACGCTTTATCTGGAAAGACTGAGGATTAAACAAAACCCTTGGCGCGTTGACCCCCAAGACGAGCATAAGTTTTGGAGTAAAGTAAAAAATGATTTATTGACTATTTCTGGCGAAGATGAATCAAAGGAAGAGGAAGAGGAAATTCTTCGCAGAATCATTAGAAGATATGCGAGTGAAATAGCTGGTAATTTCAAAAAGAGCAGGTATAAGCTCGCCAGAGAACTAGTTAAATTTGGTTTTGCAAGATTACTTAACGCTACGAGAGTAAAGCGTTTTGGTGCCTTTTTTAGAAACCAATATACCCTAAGAGATAAAATACAAATTACTGGCAAAGCCAAGCAGCTTAGAAAGCTTGCAAAAATAGGCACTGTAGTGATGGTACCTACACACTTCAGTAATCTCGACTCGGTACTCATAGGCTGGATCATTCATATCTTAGGGCTTCCAGCGTTTATTTATGGAGCAGGACTCAATCTCTTTAACATAAAGATTTTCGCCTATTTCATGAACAGCCTAGGGGCTTACAAAGTAGATAGAAGAAAGAAAAACTTCATCTACATTGAAACACTTAAGGCATACTCCAATTTGGCTATTCAAGAAGGTGCGCATAGCCTATTTTTCCCTGGAGGAACACGATCCCGATCAGGGAAAATAGAAACGAACCTGAAGCTTGGGCTATTGGGTACTGCTATGGAAGCTCAGCGAAGCATGTTTATGAACAGCTCTGAAGGCAACCCCAAAAAGATATTCATAGTACCCGTCACCCTTAATTACAACTTTGTATTAGAAGCTCCGGCTTTAATACACGAACACCTTGAGCGACAAGGAGGAGAAAAGTATTACATTGAAAATGATGCTTATTCCACCTCCTATAAGATGATCAAATTTCTGATCAAATTCTTCACAAAAGGCTCTGACATTTCAGTCTCTATTGGTAGGGGCATGGATCTTCTTGGTAATTATGTAGACAACCAAGGGCGCAGCATAGACAAGCAAGGCAGGTTTATAGATACGAAAGATTACTTCACATCAGAAGGTATAATAACTATAGACAAACAGCGAGAAGAAGAATACACCAGAAGACTGAGTCAAATCATAATAAAAGAATTCCACAGAATAAACAGGGTATTCGCCAGTCATTTAGTGGCCTTTACTGCCTTTAAAATTTGGAAAAAGAAATACAAAAGACTTGACTTATACGATTTTCTTAGACTTCCCGAGGAAGAGCTTTTCATAGACTACAATGAGTTTAAAAGCACTTTTGAAACATTGAGAGAGCAAGTATTTAAACTAAAAAAGAGCAAAAAGGTAAACATAGCCGCACATTTAAAAGATGACCTTGACCAAGTAATAAAACTAGGCATAGATAACGTAGGCATGTACCACTCTAAAAGACCTCTATTGTTTAACAAAGAAGGTAATATCATTACTAAAGACTTGAATACTTTATATTATTACCATAACAGAATGGATGGCTATGACCTCGAAAAGTACGTCTAACAAACCTGTAGGAGTTATCGGTGCTGGCAGCTTCGGTTCTGCTATAGCTAATATTTTAGCTGAAAAGAGCGAAGTTTTATTATATGCCCGTACCAGCGAAACGGTAAGAAAAATAGCTGAAGAAAAGGAAAACCGTGGACATAAACTACATACCAATGTAACGCCCACAGGGGATTTAAGCTACTTAGCGAACTCTTGCGACATTATATTTCCCATAGTGCCGTCTTCGGCTTTCAGAAGTATGATGCAGCAGCTATCTCCATATTTACACCCTTATCACATACTAATACACGGCACCAAAGGCCTTGATATTTCACTTCCTAAAGGAGAAACGCTAGACAGCTTCGAAGCCCTCTCTAGGGCCCATATTAAAACCATGAGTGAAGTGATAATGGATGAGAGCGTGGTACTTAGAATAGGCTGCCTAGCAGGGCCTAACTTAGCAAAAGAAATGGCGGCTAATCACCCTGCAGCTACAGTTGTAGCCAGCCACTACAAAGAAGTTATCAGAGCAGGGGAAAAGCTACTCAGAAACGAGAGGTTTCAGGTGTATGGCAATAGCGACCTGATAGGGATAGAGCTTGCAGGAGTATTAAAAAATATAATTGCTATTGCATCAGGAGCACTCAGCGGATTAGGCTTAGGGGAAAATGCCAAAGGACTATTAATTAGCCGCGGTATGATTGAGATGATCCATCTAGGCAAAATGCTTGGTGGTGATGTAAATGCTTTCTTAGGTCTGGCAGGTATTGGAGATTTGGTAGCCACATGTAATAGTACATTGAGCCGCAACCATACTGTGGGAAGGAGATTGGCCCAAGGGGAATCTTTAGCTGACATTCAGGCCAACTTAGAAGAAGTGGCGGAAGGTGTGAATACCATCCGTATTATGAAAAAACTAATTGACAATAATAAATTAAGGGCCCCCATTACAGAAGCCCTTTACGAAGTTTTATTTGAAGGGTTATCAGCAGAAAAAGCACTTCAAATGCTTATGCGCTACCCCTACAATGTAGACATTGATTTCTTGTAAAAATTACATGGCAGCTTTTATCTTCGCTGCCATTTCTCCTAACTCTTCTTGAGAAGGTGAAATCTTTGGTCTGGTAAAGTTAATATCATCCATAGAGTTCAAAGGCACCAAGTGCACGTGCGTGTGAGGCACCTCAATGCCAATAACAGCCACCCCCACTCTAATGCAAGGCACTACTTTTTTAATAGCAATAGCTACCTTTTTCGCAAATACATGCAATCCTGCAAGCACCTCATCATCGAGGTCGTACATATAATCCACCTCTTGCTTAGGCACTACCAAGCAGTGACCATGAACCAATGGACTAATGTCTAAAAAAGCAATGTAATTATCATCCTCAGCCACTATGTGTCCTGGGATTTCTCTATTAATTATTTTAGTAAAGATAGTAGCCATATCAAACACCTATTTCAATTACTTCAAATTCAATTTCCCCACCAGGAGTTTGTATTTTAGCCGTTTCTCCAGGTTTCTTCCCTAGTAATCCTTTTCCTATTGGAGATTGAACAGATATTTTACTAGCCTTAAGGTCTGCCTCTTCCTCACTAACCAATGCGTAAGTAAATACAGCTCCATTTTTTCTATTTTTGATTTTCACTTTCGACAGAATAGATACTTTCGAAGTGTCAATTGTATTTTCATCTATCACTCTGGCATTCCCCACCACCTCTTCTAATTGAGCAATTTTAGCTTCTAAATGTCCTTGAGCATCCTTAGCCGCATCGTATTCTGCATTTTCACTTAAATCACCTTTATCCCTGGCTTCAGCAATTTGTTTTGCAATATCAGCCCTCCCTTTAGTCTTCAAATCGTTCAGTTCAGCCTTTAACTTATCTAAACCTTCTTTAGTATAGTATGCCACCTGTCCCATATTTCATATTTTATTATCTCTATAAAAAACAAATAACGGCCTCTACCACGAAACCGTTTTATTTAATTATTGCTATTATGTTAATCACAAAGTTAAGTCATTATTGGAGATGTTCAAACATTCCCACAAACTACTTGCCCACCAACTCGGGCATGTTGGTCTTGATTTGGCTTAAGATTTCTTCGTCAAACTGAGCCAAATAAAGCGTTTTTGCCTGTGTCAGCTGCTCTATGGTAAGTCCTTTTGCTCCTCTTAGATCTGCCTTATACAAACTGGCATTTTCAAAGTTAGCCCCCGTTAAGTAACAGTTCCTTAAATTGGCCTCCATTAAAAAGGCATTTTGAAAATTAGTCTTTATTAAGAAGGCATTCTCTAATTGAGCCTTAATCAAATAAGCATCTTTAAAATTAGCGCCACTGGCATAAGCACCTAACAATATTGCCTGATTAAGGTTTGAGTTTTCAAGATTAGTTTGATTTAATCTTGTGTTTTCTAGGTTGGTTTCTATTAAATAGGCATTAGAAATATTAGCTGAATTCAAGTTAGAGCTTGCCAAATTCACATAGTTAAGGTTGGTCCTCGCTAAGTGGCAGTTCACCAAATTAATCTCATGAATATTATGCCTGTTTAATCGCTTTATATTACCCACAGTTCTAAAAGCTGCCTCCTCAGATTCCCACAAACGGAAATCATCAATTTCATCTTTATACATCCTTATCCTCTGCCTTATCTCTCCATTCTTATTTAACCAGAATATTAACATACCGATTACGGCTATATCAAACAGCATTCCGTGTGCTTCGGCCAATACCTGTCCAAAAAAGGCATGAAACTCTGTGATATAATACTTTAAACTTAACCCGAGAACAATAATTGAGAGCAAAACCAATACTATGGCAGAAGTTAACAAAGGCTTCTCCAGAATTGAGTTTACATATTCTACGAGTTTTTTATTTTGGTTTTTAAGCATCGTAAGGATGACTAGAAAAAATGAGTATATTGAACTATATTAACAAAAAGCAGCTAGAAATTAAAAAATATACTGCAATTTAATTTCCGCTATCACGTAATATTCTATATTAAGTTAACAATATTTCTTTTCTTATTTTCTCAATTAGCACTTGATTAATTCTTTCATAAGATTCAAATGACCAACCTCCTACATGTGGAGTCAATATCGTTTTATCAGAATTAGCCAGGTAATCAAAAGAGACTCTTTGAGAAGTACTAAGGGTAGCAAGTTTTTCATTTTCTAATACATCTAACCCAGCACCTAACACTTTTCCCGACTTCAGCGCCTCGCACAATGCTGCTAAGGATAAAACCTCACCTCTAGATGTATTTAATATAAAAATAGGCTTATCAAAACTATCAATAAACTCCGCATCTACCATATAGCGCGTTTCGTCCGTTAGTGGCACATGTATACTTAGTATATCTGCCTCACTAAATATATTATCTAAGCTACTTTCTTCTATTTTATCATCAGCAAAATCAGACTTATATTTATCATAAGCCAATATTCGCACTCCCATGCCCTTAAGTTTTTTAGCAAATGACATCCCCATGTGGCCGATCCCTATCAACCCTACAGTTTTACCTGCCAACTCAAAACCTCTGTTACCTTCCCTATCCCATACGGCATTTCTCACTTCCTTATCAGATTTAGGAATGTGATTCAATAATGACAATAACAAACCTAAGCAGTGTTCTCCTAAGGCATTTCTATTACCCTCAGGCGCATTAAGTATAGTAATACCCTTCTCCTCTAAGTAATCGACATCTAAATTATCTATACCCGCACCGGCTCTGCCAATAAACTTTAAAGTAGTGGCGCTATCGATCAATTGCTTATCTACTTTGGTTTTACTTCTTATTACAAGACCATCATATTTATGAACAACCTCAAGTATTTCAGCTCTTGTAATTTCAGGAGAATAATCTGCCTCTACGCCAATACCACTCATCAACTCTCCTATGCTTTCATGCATGTAATCAACTATAAGGACTTTCATTCTTTAAAGCTACAATAATATATGTACAGTATAAAAATAAATTGCTAACCCCATTACATCATTAGTGGTAGTAATAAACGGCCCGGAAGCCAATGCAGGGTTAAAACCAAAATGATTAAGCAATAAAGGAGTTATAGTCCCAATAAATGAAGCAATCAAAACCACTGCGAATAATGCAAATGACACCACCATGGCTAACTGAGGCGTGCCTCCGGTAAGCAGGTTACCTCCATAAACCAATGTAGCTAAAACCGCCCCATTTAATGCTGCCACCATAAAAACTTTAAATAGCCTTTTTTGCAAACTATCGTTAAATGCTGATGGATTAGCCAAACTTTGCAACACAATGGATGACGACTGTATCCCCACGTTGCCGCCAGTAGCCTGAATTAAAGGTATAAAAAAGGCTATAGCGGTAATTCTAGTCAATTCTTCTTCAAATACACCTATAAGTCTGGCACTAATAAAACCGCCACAAACACCTACTATAAGCCAAGGCAATCGGGCTCGAGTCAACATCCAAACGCTATCCGCCTCTTCTACATCTTCACTAATACCCGACATCACTTGTCTTTCCTCTTCGGCAAGTTCAGTAATTACATCCACCACATCATCAATGGTAATTCTTCCTAGCAACTTCCCCCTTACATCTACCACAGGCACAGCCTCCAAATCGTATTTACGCATCACCTGAGCCACTTCCTCTTCTGACATATAAGTCTCTACACTGGTTACACCCGGATCATAAATATCTGCAATATAGGTATGGTCATCAGCACATACGATCTTCTTTAAAGAAACACGACCGAGCAGAATATCATTATCATCTACTACATATACAGAGTAAAGTTTCTGTACATATTCGGCCTGCCTTCTAATTTCATCTATACATTGCACCACGGTCCAGTTATGATTAGCCTTAATTAACTCTTTGGCCATCAAACCACCGGCTACATCCTCATCATACCTTAAAAGGTCAAGTATATTAGCTTCCTTCTCTTCGTTATCCAGACTTGCTATTACCTCTTCCCTCTCCTTGATAGGTAATTCATTAAGGATATCCACAGCATCATCAGAGTCCAGATGCGTTACTATTGCGGTGATCTCCGTAGGCTCAAATACCTTTAAAAATCGCCCTCTGATATCTTCATCTAAGTCATTAATGATATCAGCCCTTATTTCACCTGGCAGCAAATCAATTACATACTTAGACTGATCTGTATCAAACTCATGCAATAATGTGGAAATATCCGCAGGGTTAACCCCTTCCAAAACAGCTTTAATAAAGCGTTCGTCATGTTCCTCTAGCGCCAATTCAAAGCGCTCCCTAAACTCATTTGATAACTCAAACTCTATTATCTCTTCCACTTTCTATTGCATTAGTTAATTCTACGAAATCATTTACTGACAAGGCCTCAGCCCTCTTGTCCAACACGGGCAACTGCTTCACTTCATCATTCAAATTTAGAGGTTTGAGCGCGTTACGCAACGTTTTGCGCCTATTTTGAAAGCCCTGTTTCACCACTTGTTTAAAAAGCTCTTCGCTGCACCCCAAATCCGTAACATTGTTACGACTCAACCTGATTATACCTGAGCTAACCTTAGGGGCTGGCTCAAAAGCACTAGCAGGTAAAGTTGAAACATACTCAAGGTCATACCATGCCTGCAGCAACACACTCAATATACCATAAGCCTTATTTCCTGGAGGTGACACCAGCCTTTCGGCTACTTCCTTCTGAAGAATACACGCCACTTCTAATACCGCATCTCTATCTTCTAGTATTTTAAAAAAAATTTGAGACGAAATGTTATAAGGGAAATTACCTATTACTAAATATTTATCTCCAAGCTTATGTTTAAGGTCTTCTCTAAGAAAATCTCCTAAAATTATATTTTCTTCATAATCAGGAAAACGTTTTTTCAAATGCCTAACAGATTCTTGATCCACATCAATAGCCAGTGTATTGGCGCCATACATCTCAAACAAAAACTGGGTAAAAACACCTTTCCCGGGACCTATTTCTAAAATTTTTACTCCTTCCTCATTCCTTTTTAATAACTTTACTATATCGTATGCGGTATTCTCTTCTTTAAGAAAATGTTGCCCAAGATGTTTCTTTGCTCTTACCATGTTTTTTCAATAATTAGAAAATGCTTTAAATTGCATCCACAAAAATGATATTTTACCGGTAATTCCGGAATTTTAAAGTTGTTAATATATAATGAGTAGTCATTCAAAACATCAAGACAAACCAAAAGTTGGTATAACAATAGGCGATATAAATGGTATAGGGCCAGAAGTGATCATTAAAGCACTCCGAGATAATCGTTTGTTAAATTATGTTACTCCCATTATATATGGATCAACCAAAGTGTTATCTTTTTACAGAAAAACACTAAAAATTGACGACTTCAACTACATTCAAGTGAAGGATGATGGCAAATTTCATCATAAAAAAGTAAATGTAGTCAATTGTTGGAATGAGATGCTTGAAATAAAAATGGGAGAAGTAACCCCAGAAGGAGGAAAAGCATCTTATTTAGCATTAGAAAGAGCCACTACTGATTTAAAAGCCGGTTTAATAGATGCCGTTGTAACAGCACCTATTAACAAAAATAACATCCAAAGTGAAGACTTTAAATATGCTGGTCATACAGAATACTTCACCAAGAATTTTGAGGCGCAAGACAGTCTAATGTTCATGACTACTGAAAATCTAAAGATCGGTGTTGCCACAGGTCACATTCCTTTAAAAGAGGTAAGCAGAACATTAACTAAAGAGTTGATCATTAAAAAGCTAAATGTAATGATTAACTCACTTAAATTAGACTACGGCATTCAAAAACCTAAAATAGCAGTACTAGGCCTTAACCCGCATGCGGGAGAAGAAGGACTACTAGGCAAAGAAGAAGAAGCACTCATAAAACCTACTTTAGAAATTCTAAAACAAAAAGGCAACCTTATTTTTGGCCCCTTCCCTAGCGATGGTTTTTTCGGAACTGGAGAATATGCAAAGTTTGATGCTGTATTAGCCATGTACCACGATCAGGGCCTCATACCTTTTAAGACATTAGCCTTTGAAAATGGAGTAAATTATACTGCTGGTCTTTCTATCATCAGAACCTCGCCAGACCACGGCACAGCCTATGATATAGCAGGTAAAAATATTGCCAATGCCACTAGCATGCTACAAGCAATATATATGGCCAGAGACATCTACAAACATAGGAAAACTCATTCTGAGGAAATAAGCACAAAGGAATCTCAAAAAAATCCTTGATTTATAATTGAAGTAACATAGCCTTTGTAACTATTTATTAAGGACTTATGTTAATTCATTATAAAAAGCTAAATTTAAGCGATTCATTACCGATATACTCCTAAGCAAATGGATATTGTAACACGTAAACAGTTAAATATTCTAATCCAATTAGCATCAGCTGATCGAGATTTCTCTACTTTGGAGAAAAACTTGATTTACAGAATAGCAGAAAAGCGTAACTTCTCTAACGACTGTGTACAAGAACTAATGGAAAACCCAGAACCCATTGGTTCGTTTGGTGCATTGTCTGATGAGCAAAAATTTGAATACCTTATTAGCTGCATAGAACTTATGTTGGTAGATGAACAAATTTTTGACAGTGAAATAATCTTCTGCATTGACATTGCTATTAAGCTAGGTTTTAAAAAAGATGTAGTACTTTTTTTGAAAGATGAAATTCATTCTTATTCTAAAAAAGAGTTAAAAAAGATTATATTTGCAGAGTATAATTAACATTTAGCCCCTTACTTACTGCATATCTGACAGATAACATGTAACTTCAATATAATGGTGAAGACTTACATGTATTTAGCCTTCTCAAATAAAAAGGTATTAACTTCCTTTTTCTAATTAGAATTATGTTTTAAATTTGCATCCTTAATTTGGAGGGAATGACTGTGGACGTTTTAGAAATATTTAACGTAGACATATTTAAGCTTAAAAACGGCATTCACGATTACCAATTTGAAATTGGTAATTTGTTTTTTGAAGCTTTACCCGATAGTATTATCGAGAAAGGCTCAGGAAATGTAGACGTATCGCTTGAAAAAACTGATAATTTCATCAGAATTAAGTTTAATATTTCTGCTGAAGTAGAATTAGAGTGTGATAGAAGTTTAGACTTATTTAACTATCCGCTAAGCACTTCAGACAGTTTAATATTAAAATTTGGAGAAGAAGACGAAGAAATTGATGATGAAATAAGCATTATCAGAAGAGATACGCAAAGAATTAACCTTGCGCATTATATATACGAATTCATTGGCTTAGCAATACCAATGAAGAAGTTGCACCCAAGGTTTGCCGAAGAAGCAGAAGATAATGAAGTCGATGAAATAATATATACTTCAGAGACTGAAGAGCCATCGCAGGAAGATACATCGGAAGATGAAATTGACCCAAGATGGCAAAAACTTAAAAACCTGAAATAAAATTTTAATTTTAAATAATTTTTAAAAATGGCTCATCCTAAAAGAAAGACGTCTAAAACTAGAAGAGATAAGAGAAGGACACATTACAAAGCCGAAGCTAAACATTTGGCAGTATGCCCTACAACAGGCGAATTTCATTTACCACACCGTGCATTCTGGCACGAAGGCAAACTTTACTACAAAGGTAAAGTTGTGATGGAAAAAGAAGTTCTGGCTTAATTTCGTTGCTTGTGAAAATTGCATTAGATGCAATGGGTGGTGATTTTGCTCCCGACTGCACAGTTCTGGGAGCAGGATTAGCCTCACAAGAAATGCCCGATGATGTAAAAATAGTACTTGTCGGGAAAGAGAGCCTTCTAAAAGCTAAACTGGAAGAACACAATGTTACATCTCCCAACATTGAAATATTCAATGCTGATGATGTAATAGAAATGGGCGAACACCCCACTAAGGCATTATCGCAAAAGCCTAATGCAAGTATTCCAGTAGGCTATGGCTTATTAAAAGCCGGTGCCGTTCAAGCTTTTTGTAGTGCAGGAAACACTGGCGCCATGCATGTAGGAGCCATGTTCACCATTAAAGCCATAGAAGGTATCATTAGACCGGGAATTGCCGGTTTTGTGCCAAAGGAGTCCGGTAAGTTTGGTATCCTAATGGATGTAGGAGCCAACGCAGATTGCAAACCGGATGTACTCTATCAATTCGGGGAAATAGGTTCGTTATACGCCAAACACGTGCTAGAATATGAGAACCCTCGCGTGGGACTCATGAACCTAGGAGAAGAAGAACAAAAAGGAACTCTCCTCACCCAAGCAGCCTACCAATTATTCAAGCTCACAAAAAAATTCAACTTTATAGGTAATATCGAGGGCCGTGACGTTTTTAACGACAAGGCTGATGTTATTGTGTGCGATGGTTTTACAGGAAACGTGATTCTGAAAATGGCTGAAACTTTTTATGATTTATTGAAATCACGTAATATTCAACATGAATACTTTGACAGCTTCAATTACGAAGCCATTGGAGGAAGCCCAATTTTGGGTATCAATGGCAATGTGGTAATTGGACATGGTGTTTCTAGTGCAGAAGCTATCAAAAACATGATATTGCTCTCATTAAAAATGGCTGAGTCAAACATTCATTTGAAAATTAAAGAGCATTTAGGAGAATAAATTTTTATAAAAATATGGCTAAAGCCGCAATTACAGGCGTACAAGGGTACGTTCCTGATTATGTGCTAACTAACCAAGAGTTAGAAACAATGGTAGACACTTCTGACGAGTGGATCACTACCAGAACGGGAATAAAAGAAAGAAGAATACTGAAAGGTGAAGGCCAAGGTACTTCTGTAATGGGAGTAGCTGCCGTAAAAGGGTTATTAGAAAAAACAGGAACTAACGCTGAAGATATAGATTTAATTATCTGTGCTACAGTAACTCCTGATATGGTATTCCCTTCTACTGCCAACATCATTTCTGCTGAAGTGGGAGCGGTAAACGCTTTCAGTTATGATATTTCAGCGGCATGTTCAGGATTTGTATACGCCTTAACTACTGCTTCTCAATTTATCGAATCTGGAATGTACAAAAAGGTAATCGTAATAGGAGGAGACAAAATGTCTTCTATTATTGATTATACTGACCGTACAACTTGTATTATCTTTGGTGATGGTGCCGGTGCGGTACTATTAGAGCCATCCACTGACGAAACAGGTATTATAGATTCTATTCACAAAAGTGATGGTAAAGGAGCAGAATACTTAAATATGAAAGCCGGAGGTAGCCGTTATCCTGCTACTCACGAAACTATAGATGCTCGCGAGCATTATGCAAGACAAGATGGAGCTACAGTATTTAAATTTGCTGTAACCAACATGGCTGATTATGCTGCAAAAATTATGGAACGCAACAATCTTACGTCTGAAGATGTAGATTGGCTAGTAGCGCACCAAGCGAATAAAAGAATAATTGACGCCACAGCTAACCGTATGGGCATTACTGATGATAAAGTAATGATTAATATAGAAAAGTATGGCAATACCACTGCTGGTACTATACCTTTGTTACTTTGGGACTATGAATCCAAATTAAAAAAAGGCGATAACTTAGTATTGGCTGCTTTTGGTGGAGGCTTTACTTGGGGAGCTATTTATTTAAAATGGGCGTACGATCCCAAATAATCCAGGCGGATTATTCGTTATTTGAATTGTAAATTAGATTTAAACTATTTTCTGTTATGGCAACAACAGCCGATTTTAAAAACGGTTTATGCATCCATTACAATCATGATCTCTACACTATTGTGGAGTTTCAGCATGTAAAACCAGGAAAAGGACCTGCATTCGTAAGAACTAAACTTAAAAGTGTAACTACAGGTAAAGTGGTGGACAACACTTTTTCATCAGGTCACAAAGTAAATACTGCAAGAATTGAAAGAAGACCTCATCAGTTTTTATACAAAGATGATTTGGGCTTTAATTTTATGGATACCGAAACCTTCGAGCAAGGCTTAGTAGAAGAACATTTAATTGAAAATCCAGGTCTCATTAAAGACGGGCAAATCATTGATGTGCTTTTCCATGCAGAAGAAGAAAAAATTATAGGTACTGAATTACCAGCCTTTGTAGAGTTAACCATTACTTATACCGAACCTGGTATAAAAGGTGATACTGCTACTAATGCATCTAAACCTGCTACGTTAGAAACAGGAGCAGAAATTCAAGTACCTTTATTTATCAATGAAGGTGATAAAATAAAAATAGATACCCGTACAAATTCATACTCTGAAAGGGTTAAAGAATAAATTTTTACTAAAAAAAATTGCTACTTATATGAAAACAAAGGAAATAAGAGATCTTATAGACTTCATTTCTCAAAGTGGGCTTAACGAAGTTAACATTGAAACAGAAGAACTAAAGCTCTCTGTAAAGCGTAGCCCTGATGTTGAGACTAAGTATATTGAAAGTGCGCCAGTATCAGCTCCTGCACCTGTAACACCAGCACCAGCCCCTACTTCTGCTCCAAGCGCAGCTAGTACTTCAGAGGCTCCTGCTGCTGCACCTAAAGAAGATACTTCTAAATATATAGAGGTTAAATCTCCTATGATCGGTACTTTCTACAGATCTTCTAACCCAGATTCTCCTGCCTTTGTAGCAGTAGGAGATAAAATCGAAATAGGACAACCTGTATGTATCGTTGAAGCAATGAAATTATTCAACGAGATTGAATCAGAGGTTTCTGGTACTATCGTTAAGGTAATGGTTGAGAATGCTTCTCCTGTGGAGTATGATCAAGTATTATTCTTGGTAGATCCTTCATAATAAGCTTGTAGGTATCACCTTAGTACATGGATTTCTTCAAGGAATCCGGAAAATAAGTTATTTATAAGCAACAAAAACCGACAATCGTGTTTAAGAAAATATTAATTGCCAATAGAGGAGAAATTGCCTTAAGGATTATCCGCACATGTCGTGAAATGGACATCAAAACTGTGGCTGTTTATTCACTTGCTGATAAAGACAGTTTGCATGTTAGGTTTGCGGACGAGGCGGTTTGTATAGGTAAAGCTCCTAGTAGTGAGTCATACTTAAATATACCTAATATTATAGCAGCGGCTGAAATTACTAATGCTGATGCTATTCACCCTGGCTACGGCTTCTTGGCTGAAAATGCTGAGTTCAGTGCTGTATGTGCGGAGTATGGTATTAAGTTCATCGGGGCATCTCCTGATATGATTAACAACATGGGAGATAAAGCTACTGCCAAAGCTACAATGCAAAAGGCAGGAGTACCTACCATCCCTGGTTCTGAAGGGCTTTTAAGTTCTATAGAAGAAGGGTTAAACATAGCTAAGAAAATTAAATATCCTGTTATACTAAAAGCTACTGCCGGTGGTGGTGGTAGAGGTATGCGTATCGTTAATGACGAATCTCAATTCAAGAAAGCTTGGGATGATGCTCGTCAAGAAGCGGGTGCTGCATTTGGTAATGACGGATTATACTTAGAGAAATTTGTTGAAGAGCCTAGACACATCGAAATTCAGATTGTAGGTGATAAAAACGGAAGAGTTTGCCACCTTTCTGAAAGAGATTGCTCTATTCAAAGAAGACACCAAAAGTTAGTAGAGGAAACTCCTTCTCCTATTGTAACCCAAAAACTTCGTGAAAAAATGGGTAAAGCTGCCATAAAAGGAGCTGAAGCTATTAAATATGAAGGTGCTGGTACTGTAGAGTTCTTAGTGGACAAGCATGGAGACTTCTACTTTATGGAAATGAATACTCGTATTCAGGTAGAACATCCTATTACTGAAGAAGTAACTGATTTTGACTTGATAAAAGAACAAATTAAAGTTGCTGCTGGTATAGAAATTTCAGGTAAGAACTATTTCCCTAACTTGTATTCTATGGAATGTAGAATCAATGCTGAAGACCCTTCTAACGGATTCAGACCATCTCCAGGGAAAATTACTAACTTGCACATGCCTGGTGGACATGGAGTAAGAGTAGACAGCCATGTGTATGCTGGCTATACTATTCCTCCAAACTACGACTCTATGATTGCGAAACTCATTGTAAGTGGACAATCAAGAGAAGAAGTAATTACCAGAATGAAGCGTGCTTTGAATGAATTCGTAATTGAAGGCATTAAAACTACTATACCTTTCCATTTGACATTAATGGATAACGAAGAATTTAATGAAGGTAACTTCACTACCAAATTCTTAGATACATTTGATTTCAGCACTATCAAATAAGGTATCTGACTATGATATAAAAAAAGCCTTAACCTATGTGGTTAGGGCTTTTTTTATGCCCTTTAATTTCATAAATTGGTTTACTTTAAATCAATGCTCATTTATGAATAAAGCACTTGGTATCATTTACATTATACTCTTAACCACTATCAGCAGTTATGCTCAAACTAACCTATACGTTGGTATTGGTATGAATTCGTATAACGGTGATTTATCTTCTTATGAAGGATATAGAGGTTCTTTTGAAGCAGGTGCTCAGTTTCATAAAAAAGAAAAATTAAATGGCAGCTTAAATCTAGGTATAGGATCTGTTTCTGGTGAGAACTACCAGTTTAACGCAGACAATAGCATAGTAAATGCACGACCTAACCGATATTTCAAATCCAATTTTATCACTTTTACTTACGAACTTCATTACAACCTTATTTACAAAACGGACTATACCATTTATATAGGGCAAGGTATAGGGTTAATAAGATTTACGCCTAAAGATAGTGAAGGTAATGACTTGTCTGACATCGAGAATAGCAGGCAGGAAGATGAAACATACAGCAACTCAACGCTAATGTTGCCAACTTCAGTTGGGGGAATTTACAGGCTTCCTAATAAAATGGGCGTGGGGCTTCAAGCATCAATAAAAAATCCCCTAACAGATTATTTGGACAATATATCTGAATTAGGGGATATTGGTAACGATAATATTTTGAGTTTTAGAATAGCAATTTATGCGCCACTACCTTAGGCCTTATCACCTTCTTCATCAATAATTTTTTCAAGCTTAGCATACCATTCTTCTCCATACTTACGAATAAGAGGTCCTTTTACAAATTTATATACCGGTACACTTAACTCTTCACCCAAACTACAGGCTGGGCTGCAAATGTCCCATCTATCGTAATTTAAGGCCTCAAACTGGTCGTACTTTGTTATTCTTATAGGGTACAAATGACAACTAACAGGTTTTTGATAATCAATTTTCCCATCATTATACGCCTGCTCAATACCACACTTTAAAATACCCTTGTCATCATAAATGGCATAGGCACACTCTTTTCCTTCTATAGTAGTAGTTGAAAACTCATCATCTTCATCTAAAATATACCTCCCTTGCTCCGATATGGCTTTTTTCCCTTCTTCTGATAAATATGGCTTTACCTTATCATATATCTCATCAAATACAGCCAACTCTTCTTCCAATAAAGGAGCGCCCAAATCGCCCTCTACACAACAAGCCCCCTTACATTTCTCCAGATTGCATACAAAGAACTTTTCCTTTATATCATCTGATATGATTGTATTTTCTAATTCTATCATACTTCAAAATTAATTCTTTTACCTGATCCCTTTGTAGTCCTAATCAGTTTTATGCACTATTTAGAACCATTACAATCTTGATAAAACTCTCAAATACAGCTGATTATTTAACCTCTAATTCTTTACGTCTCAAAATACTTATTAAAATCAATTTAAAATAATTATATTTATATTAATTAATCATAATACTATATTATCCTAAACTCAACTGTCCTTACTTATTTCTACAATGCATACAAATAAGCTACTGGTTCTATTTTTATTACTCTTTATACTAATAACCACTAATACAGAAATAATGGCACAGGTACACTTATCTGGTCATGTTACTGATGCAACAGATCAACCTCTAGAATTTGTAAATATAATTGTAACTGACAGTATTCATCACACTAGTAATGGTGTCATTACTGATAAAAACGGTTTTTTCAGCATTAATTTAAAAAAGGGTAAGTATAATATAACAGCCAGTTTTGTGGGATATGAACCTTATTCCAAATCCATAGAAATGTCACAAGACATAACATTAAACATTATTAAACTCGCACAGCGTGATGTTCAGTTACAAGAACTTACGATACATGGAAAAAAAGCCATAATCACACAAAAAGCTGACCGACTAGTGTTTAATGTCAATCAAAGTGTGGCTGCTTCACAGGGAAATGCAGTTGACGCACTGCAACTCACTCCACGAATAAGAATCGATCAAGATGCTTTGAAAATGGTGGGCAAAAGTAATATCAGAGTTATGATAAATGGCGTATTACAAAAACTAACCGGCACAGATCTACTTAATTATTTAAAAACGATACCAGCCGAAAATATAGCTTCAATAGAAGTAATTAGCATTCCTCCTGCAAAATACAGCGCAGAAGGCAATAGTGGGATGATTAATATTATTTTGAATAAAGATAGCAGAAATTGGAGTGCATCAATAAGCCCATATGTAAGACAAGGCAGTATGACTTCAGATGGAGCTTTCGCTAATCTAAATTTGAATAAGAAAAAATTAAATATTGCTAGTAGCATAAACTATTCGAGCTATAACCTACACATTTCTAATGTTACTAAAATTTACTTTCCTAATAATCTTTGGGTTGAAGATTATAGAACTAAAAATAAAATAGACAAATATGCTTTTCAACTAGGCACTGAATATCAATTCAATGATAATTTCAAGGCGGGGTTCAATTATGGATTCAACAGGGCGGATGATAGTGCTGATAACAATATTGAAACTAGCATTTACAATGAGCAACTTAGCGTTGATAGCATTTTATTAACTCTTGGTGAAAATTACTCTATTAAAGACACTCACACGGCCAACCTACATACAGAATATATACTAGATTCAAAAAACAGAAAAGTAGAACTAGATTATGATTTCATTGATTATAGTAATGATAATAACGACAATCAACACACCTCCCTTATCAACAATTCTGAGCCTAACCAACATCAGCACTTTTTAAACTCAGGAACACAAAGCGTTAAAAACCACGCCATAAATATTAATATAGAGCACCCTATCACATTGGTGAATTTTAATTACGGGGCTAAATTTTCGTTTTCAAATACCGATAACTTAATATATTCTAACTGGAATATGACTGAAATATACAATCAATTTCAATTTAAGGAACATACTCAAGCAGGTTACATATCAGTGAATAAAGATTTAACAAAACAATGGTCTTTGCAAGCTGGCCTTAGAGCAGAATATACGCAAACAAAAGGCATATCTTCATTAGAGACTAACAAGCGCAATTATTCAAAATTATTTCCTAGCTTTTATGCTTCCTACAGTCCTGATGGTAATTTCAGCTATTCGGTGAAGTATGGTAAAAGAATAAGTCGCCCTTATTTTTCTGATCTCAACCCCTTTGTGTGGGTATATTCCCCCTACTCCACTTCTAAAGGAAATCCAAACCTAAGACCATCATATACTCATAATATAGAGCTAGAAACGATGTGGAAGGAAAGTATTACCACTACGTTTTATTATTCACATTTAGATAACGGTTACGAGCAAGTAACTATCTTAGACAATGAAGCCAAGACACAAACCGTTTACCCCATTAATTTCTATTCTAATAACACTTGGGGCATTTTCGAATATATAGTTTTCAACCCCCTTTCATATTGCGAAACAAGCATTCAACTTTCTGGATATTATTCCAAAACCACTGCCACCATACCTGATGTACTTAACCACCTTGAAGGATGGAATGGAGACTTCATCATCAGTAATGAGTTAGAACTCCGTAAATCGCCAGATATTTCATATTTCATAACCTTCGGCTACATTACCAAAGGAAATTACAACCTTGATAGCAGCAGCGATTTCTACTATTTAAATAGCGGAGTAAATATGAGTTTAATGGATGGAGCCCTTAAGGTTAAACTAACAGGCAACGATATTTTGAAAAGCCGAAAAGCCATCTTCACCTCTTATTACGATGGCATAAAAAACACCTTTACAGGATATTATGATTCCCAGTATGTATTACTAAGGCTTACCTACAGCATCGGAGGCAAAGTGAAAAGTGATATGGATAGAAGCAAAAACGAAGAAGAAAAATCTCGAATATTCTAACACACAGCTTTTTATTTAAAAATTAATAGTCTTTAAACGTGTAAATCTGCAAATTACAAGCAGGCACTCCACATATTACAAAAGATTAAGTTATTTTTGAACTTTGGAATAGTATACGTGTTGTTAAAGATCGAGAATGGATTATCTAAAAACTCTTAATGAACCGCAGTACGAGGGGGTGGTAAACACAGACGGGCCAACTATGATTATAGCGGGTGCCGGATCGGGAAAAACCAGAGTATTAACCTTTCGAATTGCCTATTTAATGGAAAAAAAGGGGATAGACCCTTTTAATATATTAGCCCTAACATTTACCAATAAAGCCGCAAAAGAAATGCGCGATCGTATTGAATCTGTGGTGGGCAAAGATGCAAGAAACCTATGGATGGGAACCTTCCACTCCGTGTTTTCTAGAATTTTAAGGGCCGAAGCAGATAAGCTAGGCTACCCAAGTAACTTCACTATTTATGACGCTGATGATTCTAAACAGCTCATTAAAACCATAGTAAAAGAAATGGGTCTTGACGATAAACTATATAAGCCCAACGTGGTACTTAATAGAATATCAGGAGCTAAAAACAGACTTATTTCTTGGCGAGAATACTTGCGGAACCCCATTTATAAGGCTGATGATGAAAGCAACATGAAGCCAGAAATGGGAAGAATATACAAAGCGTATGCAGAAAGGTGCTTTAAAGCAGGTGCTATGGATTTTGATGATTTACTCTTCAACACCAATGTGCTTTTTAAAGAACACCTTGATGTCTTAAACAAATATCAGCAGCGCTTTCATTACGTAATGGTAGATGAGTTTCAGGATACCAACATCAGCCAGTACCTAATTACGAAAAAGCTGTCTGCAGTTCGCCAAAACATCTGCGTGGTAGGTGATGACGCTCAAAGTATCTACGCCTTCCGTGGTGCTGATATTCAAAATATACTCAATTTTGAAAAGGACTATGCTGATTTGAAAGTAATTAAGCTAGAGCAAAATTACAGATCAACCAGAAACATAGTAAATGCAGCCAACTCTATTATAGCTAAAAACCGCGCGCAGTTAAAGAAAAACGTTTGGACTGCCAATAATGATGGTACGTTAATAGAACTGCTAAGAGCCACGAGTGATAATGAAGAAGGTAAATTGGTAGCCAACTCCATATTTGAAGAGAAAGCTCAAAACCAATTAACAAATAAAGATTTCGCCATTCTTTACCGAACCAATAGTCAATCAAGGGCTATGGAAGAAGCCCTAAGGCGAATGAACATTTCCTACAAAATAATTGGAGGATTATCGTTCTACCAACGTAAAGAGATCAAAGATTTAATGGCTTACTTAAGGTATAGCATTAACCACAATGACGAGCAGTCTTTACGTAGAATCATCAACTACCCCAAAAGAGGGATTGGAGGCACCAGCATAGACAAAATAGTAGTTGCTGCCAATGAAAATAACATTGGACTTTGGGACGTTTTAACGAACATTAGTAGGTACCTGCCTGGCAGAGCTGCCAATGCCGTGATGGATTTTGTGACTTTAATAAAACGTTTCAAAATAGAAATTGAAAAAAAGGATGCCTTTGAAGCTGCAAACACTATTGCAAAAGGCTCAGGCATGCTAAAAGAACTCTACGAAGACAAAACTGTAGAAGGGCTTAGCAGGTACGAAAACGTGCAAGAGCTTTTAAATGCGGTAAAAGAATATGTAGATGATGAAGAGAAGGAAGACAAATCTTTAGGATCATTCTTACAAGAGGTGGCCTTGATCACAGGCGTTGATAACGATAAGGATGATGACGAAGAAAAAGTAACCATGATGACCATACACATGGCCAAAGGACTTGAGTTCAAGAATGTTTATGTGGTGGGCATGGAGGAAGATCTCTTTCCTTCTCAGATGATGATTAGTAGTAGAGCCGACCTTGAAGAAGAAAGACGTTTGTTCTATGTAGCCATAACCAGAGCCGAACATAAGCTTTATTTATCTTATGCGTTATCAAGATATAGATTTGGAAGGCTAAAAAACTGCGAACCTAGCAGATTTATTGATGAGATAGACCCTACTTTTATTAAAATCAGCAGGCGTCATACAAAGGTAGAATCAGGGCCAGCAGTAAGAGAAAGCAGCTCCAACTCTAACTACGCGAAAGATTTAGTTAATGGAATAAAAAAAACTACTAGATCTCAACCCGTTGTAAGAAAATCTAATTACAAACCTTCGGCAGACTTTAAGCCCAGCGATACCTCGCAGCTAAAAGAAGGCATGAAAGTAGAACACCCAAAATTTGGGTTTGGAAAAGTTGTAGAACTGGATCTATCGGGCGCCAATAGAAAGGCCAAAGTTCATTTTGACGACTTTGGAGAAAAGACTTTATTACTTAGTTTTGCTAAATTAAAAATACACGCTAATTAATAGCACTAATATCCTCACGATGGAATATAACACTAGCCAACCACCACTCATTTTAAAAGAATATGGTCGAAATGTACAAAAACTAGTTAAGTACTTAAAGACTATAAAAGACAGGGAAGAGCGCTCGCAAAAAGCTGAAACGCTAATAGAATTAATGAGACAGGTTACTCCTTCTGTAAAAGAAACCCCTGAAACTAGCCAAAAGCTTTGGGACGATCTTTTTATCATGGCTGACTTTGACCTAGATATCGATTGTCCATACCCTGCTCCAGAAGTAGGTTTACTTTTTAAAAAGCCAAAGAGATTAGAATATACTTATCATCATATTAAATACCGCCATTACGGCAGAAACATAGAGCTTTTAATAAAAGAAGCTATAAAAAAAGAAGACCCTCAAGAAAGAGAAGAAGCTATTATTTACATAGGTAAATTAATGAAAAGCTTCTATGGCAGCTGGAATAAAGAAGTAATTGATGACTCTGTTATTCTAGAAAATATTAAAAGCATTTCTGGTGGTAGTTTAGACATCGATCTTGAAAAAGTGAAGGAAGACAACCTATTTGAGAAGTTATACAAAAACAAGCGTAAGACAAATCAAAATAATTCTCAAAAGGGAAAATCGGGAGATAGAGATAACAGAAAGTCAAACAACAACAACAGAAGAAGAAGAAGAAATTAATGAGTTCTTTCAAAATACAAGGAGGTCACAGCCTCAGCGGAGAAATAATCCCTCAAGGAGCAAAAAACGAAGCATTGCAAATTGTAGCTGCAACGTTGCTCACTGAAGAAGCAGTTACCCTCCACAAAATACCCAATATAAGGGATGTAAATAAGCTTATAGAGCTAATTGGTGATTTAGGAGCTACGGTAGAGAAGCTAGATTCAGAATCATATAAAATCACAGCTAAAAATATAGATGTAGACTATCTGGAGACAGACGCTTACAAATCAAAAGCGGCTTCTTTAAGAGGTTCAATAATGATTTTAGGCCCATTATTAGCCCGATTCGGAAAGGCTAAAATTCCAAGACCGGGTGGTGATAAAATAGGAAGAAGAAGACTTGACACTCACTTTATAGGATTCGAAAAGTTAGGAGCTAAATTCAACTATAACTCTAAAGACGGATTCTTTAAAATTGACGCGTCTAATCTTCAAGGCTGCTATATGCACCTTGATGAAGCTTCTGTTACTGGTACCGCAAATATTGTAATGGCGGCAGTACTTTCTAAAGGCAAAACTACCATTTACAATGCTGCCTGTGAGCCTTATTTACAGCAGCTATGTAAAATGCTTAATAGGATGGGAGCAAAAATACAGGGCATTGGCTCTAACCTGCTAACTATTGAAGGAGTAGACCAACTTGGAGGCACAGAACATACACTTCTTCCTGATATGATAGAAGTAGGTAGCTTCATTGGCTTAGCCGCTATGACCCAGTCTGAAATTACTATAAAAAATGCAGGGATTGAACAACTAGGACTTATCCCTGAAGTATTTAGAAGGCTCGGCATACAAATGGTATTTAATGGCGATGACATTATTGTACCTGCGCAAAAGCATTATGAAATTGACACTTTCATTGATGGTAGCATCATGACTGTTGCAGATTCACCTTGGCCTGGCTTCACTCCTGACTTGCTTAGCATTGTATTGGTTACAGCTATTCAGGCAAAGGGTACTGTACTCGTACATCAAAAAATGTTTGAAAGCCGTTTATTCTTTGTTGACAAACTCATAGACATGGGCGCACAGATTATATTATGCGACCCGCACAGAGCTACGGTAATAGGCCTAGACAGAAAGCAAAATTTAAGAGGCATTAAAATGTCTTCTCCTGATATTAGAGCTGGTGTTTCATTACTCATTGCAGCATTATCAGCAGAAGGTGAGAGTATTATCTCTAATGTAGAACAAATAGATAGAGGATATCAAAATATTGATTCAAGACTTAAAGCTTTAGGTGCTGACATCCAGCGTTTAGAACATTAAGACTAGGAAATTGTTAAGTTTTAAGTTATTTTACATGTAACTATGCGTCTTTAGATATACTTAAAACTTAACAATTTTATCTTTTATGGAATACCTAGATCAAGCTAAACTATTTTTAGCCACCAAAGGGGTAGATATAGGCCTAATGATCATAAAAGCCGTACTTATATTAGTCATCGGCTTGCAGGTTGTAAAATTTATATCTCGCTCTTTCACAAAATTCTTAGAGGGCCGCAAGGTTGATGATTCACTAAAACCATTCCTTAGCAGCCTTTTCCACAACACCCTACTTGTATTACTAGTGCTTAGTGTACTCACTACAGTAGGCATTGAAATGACCTCTTTTGTAGCCATTATTGGAGCCGCAGGACTTGCTATAGGTCTAGCTCTTCAAGGCACTCTACAAAACTTTGCAGGAGGTGTAATACTGCTTACATTAAGACCTTTCAAAGTAGGTGACTATATTGAAGGTGGCGGACACTCCGGTACGGTAAAAGAAATACAAATATTCCAAACTGTATTGGCCACTCCCGACAATGTAAGAATTGTGATACCCAACGGAGACTTATCTAATAACTCGATCAAAAACTATTCGGCCAACGATACTAGAAGAGTTGATTTGGTTTTTGGAATTGGATATGACGATGACATTAAAAAGGCTAAAGAAATACTAGAGAACATGGTTAAAAATGATTCTCGAGTGCTTGCGGAGCCTGAACCTACTGTAACAGTAGCTAGTCTTGGCGATAGCTCTGTTAACTTCAATGTTAGACCTTGGGTTAATCGTGCTGATTACTGGAATCTGTACTGGGACTTCCAAGAGAATGTTAAACTTGAATTTGATAAAAATGGCATCTCTATTCCATACCCACAAAGAGATGTTCATATTTACAATGAAACGGCTAGCAAAGAATAAAAACTTACTTTTATATAAAACAAAAAAGGCTTTCCTTGTAAGGAAAGCCTTTTTTGTTCATCAGCATGTATACCTATTACACGTAATTATTAAGCATTACAGGCATTACAAGCATTAATATATCTTCATTATCATTCTTATCAGTAGGAATTAAAAGTCCTGCCTTATTAGGCTCAGAAAGTCTTAATTCTACCTTATCAGAATCTACATTGTTAAGCATTTCTATTAAAAACTTAGCGTTGAATCCGATTTCGATATCCTCTCCATCATGTTCACACGAAAGTCTTTCATTAGCTTCATTAGCAAAGTCTAAATCTTCAGCTGAAATTTGAAGCTCACTACCAGTAATTTTTAATCTCACCTGGTGTGTTGTTTTATTGGCATAAATTGCGATCCTCTTTAATGAACTCACCAAATCAGATCTGTCAATAATCATTGTATTGTTATTATCTGCAGGAATTACGTTTTCATAATCAGGAAAACGCTCATCGATCAGACGACAAATCATTTTTATATTATTGAATCTGAAAAACGCATTAGACACGTTGAACTCAACAGAAACATTAGTATTTTCAGAAGGCAACGTAGACTTTAATAGATTTAATGCCTTACGTGGTATGATGATAGCATTGCCATTATCAGAGGCTACATCTACTCTTCTATACCTAATCAATCTATGACCATCAGTAGATACAAACGTAGTATTTGTATCAGTAAGGTTCATGTAAACCCCAGTCATGGCCGGTCTTAATTCATCGTTGCTAGTTGCGAAAATAGTATTATTGATAGCACTGCTCAAAACCTGAGTAGACATGTCTACAGAGAAATCATCAGATACTGTAGGCACTTTAGGGAAGTCTGTAGCATTTTCACCTGCTAACTTATAACGACCGTTATCTGAGCTGATTTCAACACTATAGGTATCCTCATCAATAGAAAAAGTCACTGGCTGCTCTGGTAAATTCTTCAGTGTCTCAAGAAGAATTTTTGCAGGAACAGCAATGCTACCACCTTCTTTTGATTCTACTTCTATTTCAGTAATCATAGAAGTTTGCAGATCAGAAGCTGTAACAGTTAATTTCCCATCTTCTATTTCAAAAAGAAAATTCTCCAAAATAGGAACTACCGGATTAGTGGTAATTACTCCATTGATACTTGCAAGCTGCTTTAAAAGTGCTGATGAAGAAACAATAAATTTCATTACTGATGATGATTACGTATAGTTATATTTTAAACTCGGTAAAGTTAAAAATAAAATCATTTATAGGAAACGGGATATTGCATTATATCGAGCGTTTCTTTTCAATGAAAAAATCTTTAGGCCTAAGGACTCTTTTTATCTTATAATAATCCACCACACCCATTTCTGAAGAGTCAATCCTTACCAAGATTTCTTTCTTATTTTTAATCTCCTTGAATACCTCTAAGGTATACTTTTTATTGGCAATATCCTCAACCGTTATTACAGCCTGCGGACCATCCACCATATATTGCTGATGTTCAGCCACCTCCGTCTCATTAAGATAATCATTTACATACAAAAGCGAAACATCATCTAAAAACCCTGTTAGTTTAAGGGAGTCTGTCTTTTCTATTTGTGGTATATGATAAAAACCCTCTGAATGTTCTACCGTAAAATTTTCAGTAGATTGAAGAGCATAATCCATTTTTACTCGCTCTAGATTATTCCAGTTGACATCAAAAACTAATGGATTTCTCCATCCATTCTCATCTAAATCATAAATACCTGCCAAATAACTTCTGTACCCAGGTATCTCCACTATATAAGGTTCTGAATCACCTGCTTTCTGCATATAGGTAACATGATTATCTTCATCTCCCCAGATAACTACATCTTTTATCAGGTTATCACCTTCATAGAATTTAGCCTCTACACCATCAACCCTCATTTTACTCTCTATAGAATCAATTTTATGCTTCGAAACCCTACGCCTCACCCTCACTTGCTTAAGTACGGCAAACAAAACGCTTACACGTTGTTGATCTGCCTCATATTTATCATTGATTTTCCACTCCCTGTCGTTAAACATTAAGGTATTAACCTTCCCATTTTGCACAAACTCCACTTTATTAACATGGCTAGGGTCTGCATAGCTAAAAAGCTCCCGCTTTACATCCAGCCTATCTTCTGGCCTAGTTACAAAATACGCAAGTACAGTAGCCCCAATCAGTACTATTAAAATTAAAAGAAGCCTTATATTTCGTCTCTTCTGCATTGTTTATTTCTCTTCTGTAGAATATCCAGTATACTTTCTTTTGCGCAAATAATACCTTAGTAGTCCATAAAGAATGATCAGCACCACGGGCACCACAAGATTAATTAATTGCCATTCCGTTTTTTCATTATTAATGGCTACTTTATCCAATGGTCTGATTTTAATTTCTTTATTCCTCGCTGTAATAATTCCTGAATCATCAAGTAAATAGGCTATTGCATTCATAAGAAAATCTTCGTTTGCAAATTCAGTCTTCACAAAAGGATAAAAACCTAAAGGCTGAGGTTCTCCGGTTCTCCTATTGATTTCATTTGCGGCAATATCACCATCAGCCACAACCAAAAGCTTAGCTCCTTCAGCGGCCCTTTCTTTAAAGTTTTTATCATTTACTCCTTCTGGCTTAAACCTATTGTGATACAACGATTCAAATTCTCCTTCAAGCAGATAAGCAACTGGAATGAATGGCCTGTTTAACATCTCTGGAGTTAAGTTCTTTCTTAAATCCTGAACTGAAACATTTACAGGAGCTGTTACTGAACGTGAATATTGAGAGGTAAACAATAAAGGTGTCTTCTTTACGCCAGCTACAGTAATGCTATCTATAGTAGAAGCAAACTTCAGCAATACGCCATCCATATTGCGAGTTATAGGATGATTAGCAAACCTATTTATTATAGGATAGAAAGGCCAATTTTGAAGTTTAATCTGCGGCTGATCTCCCATATTTCCGACTACTACGGGGTAACCTACAGCCCTTTGATCTTGCACTAAGTCAGCATTAACCCTAACACCATATTTAAAAAGTTGATCATCTAAATTTAAATCATAGGGCAAGGCAAAATTGTTAGCGGCAGATGCACTGTCCATATTTGCATAGAGCTTATCCATCATCAATAGTACCTTACCTCCAGCCATAATGTACTGGTCTAGATAATACTTCTCATAATCGGAGAATGATGTGGTAGGTTTAGCTATTATCATGGCATCATAAGCCTGCAAATCTTTATTCAATTCTTCTTTAGCCAAATCATAATTAGCAGCTAGAGATGAGCTCAGACTAGCCATTTCTAATGAATCAAGTTCATTATGCCCTCTAATGACTGCAATTTTCTTTCTTTCTAATGTAGTTAAACCTCTTATAGCTGAAGCAAACTCATATTCAACGCCTTCTATAGACTGATTGAGTTTCTCCTCTGCGGTAGAAGCCTTATTTCCTTTTAGCAGCATCACTCCTACTTCGGCACCACCATAACTGATAACAGCCCCTGGAAAAATGAGCTTTTCCACCCTATTACCATCTTTTTCATCAATAATATTAGTAGGCTGAATACCTTTCGCCATTAAGCCTCGCATAAACTCACCTCTGGCCTTTTCACTCATTGCCAGCGAAGGATCGTTAAAAGTATACTGAATATTATTTCCAGAATAAACCCTAAATTCCTCAAGAGTTTCTCTTATAGATTTTTGCAATCGAGTAAAACCTGCATTCAACTCCCCATCCAAGTAAACTTCAATATACACCACATCATCGAGGTCTTTGAGCATCTCTTTGGTTGGCTTTTTTATAGAGTAACGTCCCTCTTCAGTAAGATCCACTCTAAAAAAATGTTGTGAAACCACTATATTGATCAATATAACAGCCACTAAGCCTATAGCAAATCTTAAAAAAGACTCTAATTTCCGACTGTTGAGATTTACCATTTTCTGCTGCTTAAAATTAATTTAGTAGCCAAAAGCACTACTGTAATTACACTTAAAAAATAAATTACATCACGGCTGTCAATCAGCCCCTTGCTTAATGAATCGTAATGATATAATATCCCTAGTTGATCTATAAAAGAAGAGAAGCCTCCCCATTCGTTAATAGCAGCAATAGATGAAAATCCGGTATAGACAATAAAGCATAAAAACACCGCCACTATAAATGAAACTATCTGATTAGTACTAATTAAAGAAGAGAAGATGCCTATAGCTGTAAAAACTGCTCCCAAAAGCAGCAACCCGATATAAGAACCCATCACTCCTGCCGTGTCAATATTTCCTTTAGGTGCTCCTAGTTGATAGATAGACCAATAGTAAATGAGTGTAGGCAGTACAGCAAAAACCACTAGCATAAATCCAGAAAGGTATTTACCTAAAATAATTTGCCAATCCGTTAGCGGCTTTGTCAACAATAACTCTATGGTACCGCCACGTTTCTCTTCCGCAAACATACGCATGGTGATAGCGGGGATTAGAAACATAAAAACATAAGGTCCTAATGAAAACAGCGTTTCCATATCGGCATAGCCATACTCTAAAACAGATGTATCAGGAAAAACCCACATTAACAGACCTATGCCCGTTAAAAACACGCTAATTACAATATAGGCGATAAGTGAGTTTAAAAAACTATTAAACTCTTTTACAAAAACCTGTATCATTTATCTCCTCCTTTTGTAAGCTCCTGAAATACATTCTCTATAGTCACTTCCTGCTGCTGCATACCCAACAAGGTAAGGCCTTGTTCGCTAGCAAACTTAAATACTGCAGGACGCACATCTTTGTCCAATGCTGCTTTTATGGAATATTTATTATCTTTTAATGCCTCTACTTCAAGCACCCCCTCAATATCCTTCAAAACATCTACAGACACTGGTGCATCAAACTCAGCAGTAATAACAGCCACTTTGGTAGAAGTGGTCTTCAACTGCTCTATAGCATCATTAGCTACCACTTTACCTTTATTAATCACAATTACTCTATCGCAAAGCGCCTGCACTTCTTGCATGATATGCGTAGAAAAAACTACGGTTTTATTCTGGCTAATGCTTTTTATGAGTTGTCGTATCTCTACAATCTGATTGGGGTCCAGCCCAGTGGTAGGTTCATCCAAAATCAACACTTCCGGATCATGAATCAATGCTTGCCCAAGCCCCACTCTTTGCCTATACCCTTTAGATAAAGCCTCTATCTTTTTATTCTGCTCTCTGGTAAGGCCACATAAAGCAATGATCTCATCGAGGCGCTGACGCAAAGCTTTACCTTTCATCCCATACACTTTACCTATAAACTCCAGGTATTCGCGTACATACATATCCAAGTAAAGAGGATTATGCTCAGGTAGATAACCAATATGCTTGCGTACTTCTAAAGAATTTTCTAAAACATCAAACCCACAAACTTCTACCGTACCTGTGGTGGGCGGCAAATAACCAGTAGCTATTTTCATTGTAGTGGATTTACCAGCTCCGTTTGGCCCTAAAAACCCCAGTATCTCTCCTTTTTTCACTTCAAAAGATACATTGTCTATTGCCCGCTGCTCTCCGAATATCTTGGTAAGACTCTTAACCGTTATTGACATAGTATAAAATCAACGACAAATTTATTAAGTTACTGTATTTATGGCAAAAAAATTATAGGCCGTGATTGCATAGTAACTTCAATTGTAAATCTGTAAAATTGTAATCTTACAATAAGAAACTTTACGTTTTGTATTATTGTTGATTTTCAAACTTACAGACCTAATTCTGATAAACATGAAACAAAGGGTATTATTTTTAATTTTTATCACGCTAAGTATTGTTTCAGCTCACGCTCAAAAGGGCTATAACATAAAGTTTAATGTAGCAGGAATAGCAGATACTACCGTTTACTTAGGTAATTTTTTCGGAGAAAGCACTTATGTGAGAGATACTGCCACGGTAGATGCTAACGGCAACTTTAGTTTTACCGGCAAAAAACCTTTAGAAACTGGCGTTTATTTTATCGTACTCAATAAATCTCGTCTTTTTGACATAGTGATAGATAAAGATCAGGATTTTTCTATAAAAACTAACCGACCTGATTTTGTAAAATCTGCTAAAATATCTGGCAGTGAAGAAAATCAAATCTTCTTTAGTAACATCATCTATAACATTGAAAGAAATGATGAGGCTCAACCTTTTGTAAAGATATTACAAGATAGCCTGCAAACAGAAGACAAAAAAGCAGAGGCAAGAAAAGGGCTAGAGAAGATAAATCAGAAAGTTCTGCAGCACCAAGACGAAATTATAGCCAAGCACCCTAATTCTATTGTGGCCAAGATGCTTAAAGCCAACAAAAGAATTGACGTTCCTGAAGCTCCACTAATGGCTAATGGCAAACCAGACCCTGACTTCAGATATAATTATTACAAAAATCACTATTGGGATTACTTTGATTTAAGTGACCCTACGCTTATTCGCTTAGCTGACCCCATCTACAAGAAAAAGGTAGAAGATTACTTAGACAAACTCATAGTACAACACCCTGATACTGTCATAAAGGAATTAAACAAAATGGCAGCTGTAGCTAAGAAGAACACCGATACTTATAAATATTTGGTTTGGACTGCTGCCATTAAATATCAACAACCCGAAATCATGGGCCTTGATGAAGTTTTCGTAGATATTTACGATCAATATTTCGAATCTGGAGAAATGGATTTTTGGGCTAATGCTAGCTTAAAGAAAAACTTAAAAGAAAGGGCTGACCAACTTAGAAATAGCTTAGTTGGCAAGCAAGCCCCGCCTCTAAAAATACAAGACGAAAACTTAGTACCACAAGCTTTGTATGATGTACCTCACAAATACACCATCATTTATATTTATGATCCTGATTGTGGGCACTGTAAAAAAGAAACACCTAAACTTAAAAGCTTTTACGATGAAACCACTTTTGACGTAGGTATATATGCTATTTCGGCAGATTCTAGTTTAACAAAAATGAAGGAGTACATCAAAAAAATGCACATTGAGGAATGGACCACAGTAAACGGCCCAAGAACGTACACAGAGCATTACCGTAAATTATACGATGCATTAACTACTCCTACTATTTATGTACTGAACGACAAAAAGAAAATTATTGCTAAAAAACTGCCTGCCGATAGGCTTCAAGATTTTTTAGAAAAATACACCAAAATGGAAGCGGAGCTAAAGGAAAACGAAGCATCTCAGTAACACATTTAATGTAAGCCTCCAATAAAAAAAGCCAATTGCAGTGCAATTGGCTTTTTTATTTTTGATATAGTTTATTCTATTTATTTCTTTCAATGGTAAACTGCACCAGTTGCCTTAATGAAGTTTTATACTGAGATTCAGGAAACGCATCTAAAATAGCCAAAGCTTCTTGGTAGTACTTATGCATTACATCCTGAGCATACTGCAACCCTCCCGATGCCTTTACAAAAGCAATTATCTCATTAATTTTTTTAGTATTGTCATTGTGGTTCTTCACCAAATTGAGGATATGACGCTTCTCCCTTTTAGAGGCATTTTCTAATGCATTAATTAAAGGAAGGGTCATTTTCTTTTCTCTAATATCAATACCTAAAGGCTTCCCTACCTCGGTCTCACCATAATCAAATAAATCATCTTTAATCTGAAAAGCCATTCCTACCTTCTCTCCAAACATCTGCATCTTCTCTATTACATCTTCATTCTGATTAGTAGATGCAGCCCCCACAGCACAGCAAGAAGCTATTAAAGAAGCCGTTTTTTGTCTGATTATTTCATAATAAACCTCTTCGGTAATATCCAGCCTTCTGGCCTTCTCCATTTGCAGCAGTTCCCCTTCACTCATTAGCTTCACCGCCTGCGAAACGATTTTCAGCAAGTCATAATCACCATTATCTACAGAGAGGAGTAGGCCTCTACTTAACAAGTAATCACCAACAAGCACCGCTATTTTATTCTTCCACAGCGCATTTACAGAAAAGAAGCCTCTCCTGTAATTGGCATCATCTACTACATCGTCATGCACTAAGGTGGCGGTATGAAGTAATTCTATAAGAGAAGCACCACGATATGTAGCTTCTGTAATTTCAGAACAAGCTCCCGCGCTAAGAAACACAAACATAGGCCTCATTTGCTTACCTTTGCGCTTAACAATGTAGCTCATTATTTTGTCTAATAATAAAACCTTTGTCTTCATAGATAATCGGAATTTCTTTTCAAATTCCTCCATCTCTGAAGCTATCGGTGCCTGAATATCTCTTAGTTTTAAAGCCATGTTGACCAGTGAGCTACAATATTAATCACGAAATAACCCTAATCAAAATATATAATGACTAACTCTTTGAAAATAAAGCAAGACATCATACTTGAAAGTGAGCATAAAGCTGCAAAAATATTAGTCGACACCAGATACGTGCAAAATAAATTAAAAAAACCTGTAATTATTTTTATTCACGGCTTCAAAGGCTTCAAAGATTGGGGCACATTTAACCTGGTGGCCAACGAAATGGCTCAAGCAGGGTACGTATACGTAAAGTTAAATCTCTCGCATAACGGCACCACGGTAGACAACCCAACAGAATATGGCAACATGGAGGCCTTTAGCGAAAATAACTTTAGCATTGAATTAGACGATATAGGTACTGTCATTGATTATTTACATTCTGCAGAGTGTGACATAGACAAAGATGAGATGGACCTAGAAAGATTATTCTTAATAGGCCATAGCCGTGGCGGAGGATTAGCCATACTAAAGACCTATGAAGATGACCGCATCAGAGCTGTTGCCACCTGGGCCTCCGTAGCTGATTTCAAATTTGGCTGGCCAGATCACATTCTTGAAGCATGGAAAAAAGAAGGAGTATTTATGATGCCTAATAGCAGAACCAAGCAGGATATGCCAATGAAGTACCAGATTGTAGAGGACTTTTATGCTAACGAAGAACGATTGAGTATACCCAATGCTGCTAAAAATCTTAAAAAGGCATTTTTAATTATCCACGGCACCAATGACGAAACTGTACCGCACACGAGTGCGCTTATGCTACATGAGAGTTGTCCTCACTCCGAATTATTATTGATTGACAATGCTAACCATGTATTTGGAGGAGCTCACCCCTACGAACACAACGCATTGCCAGAAGATACTAAAACAGCAGTAGCACGTACAATTCAATTTTTCTCTAAGTTTGCTGGTTAAATGAACTTACAACTCTGGTATTTCAAATACATGATAATTCCGTTGGCCATATTAGTTATGGCAGCGGTGTTTTCTTACTTTTTAAGAAACATACTCAATAGCTTTGTTAAAAATGCATCTACCAAACTTAATGTAGACCCTACCAAATATAATTTCCTTAAAAATGCATTAAGCTTCATTATATACATACTGGCTATTATTCTCATTTTTTTTACTATTCCTGAACTAAAAAGTTATGGAGTAACCTTATTTGCAAGTGCCGGTGTAGTAGCTGCCATAGTGGGTTTCGCTTCCCAAAGTGCTTTCTCCAATATTATAAGTGGCATTTTTATAGTTATTTTCAAACCTTTTAGAGTCGGAGACATTATTAATGTAAGTAATACTTATACAGGTACTGTAGAGGATATAACCCTCCGGCATACTGTCATCAATAATTATGAAAACAGACGAATAGTTATACCTAACTCTATTATTAGTAATCAAACTATCGTAAATTCTACCTTAGCAGAAACCAAAACCTGTGTTTTCTTCGAAATAGGGATCAGCTATGAATCTAATATGGACATGGCCATAAATATTATAAGAGAAGAAGCAGAGGCTCATGCTAACTTAATAGATAACCGCACAGAAGAAGACCTTTCTAATGATATTCCTAAAGTTGTTGTTAGAGTAATTGGTTTTGGAGATAGCTCGGTTAATATACGTGCTTATTTATGGGCTAATACGCCCGGTGAAGGTTTTATAATGAAATGTGACATGAATAAATCTGTTAAAGAAAGGTTTGATCTGGCAGGAATAAGTATTCCTTACCCACACCGAACTATTGTTTACAAAGAAAAGAAATCAGCTTAATGAATATCCCTAAGTTTTCGCGCTTGTCTAAACTTATAGGCATACACAACTCCAAAGCAAAAGCAGGCTTACCTCCTGGCACATTAATTTATACCGGAAGTCAGATGACTACTAAGTCAGAGGTAGACCTAATCTCATACAATGAAGATGAAATCATAGAATTTAGTAGTAAAGAGCTTCCTGAAATCCTCAATAAAACAGAGGAAAATAAAGTCAACTGGCTAAATATAGATGGTTTGCATAATGTAAGCCTTATCGAAGCCATTGGCGAAAAGTACGACCTACACCCCCTTTTGCTAGAAGATATCCTAAACCCCGACCAGAGACCAAAGTCTGACGAGTATAGCAGTCACATGTTCTTCACGCTGAAAACATTGCACTCTATGACCAACGATGAAATTAATTATGAACAAATGAGCTTTGTTCTGGGAGACAACTACTTACTGTCTTTTCAAGAAAAAGAAGGAGACTTGTTTGATAATCTAAGAGTTAGACTTAGGCAAAATAGCAATACCAATGTAATTAGAGCTCGCAAAAAAGGAGCTGACTACCTCTTTTATAGACTCATAGACACCATTGTAGATAGTTACTATATTGTATTAGAGCAAATAGGCGAAAAAATTGAAGAGCTAGAAGACGAAGTTTACGAAGAGCCTAACAAAAAGACATTGGCTCAAATTCAAAGGCTAAAAAAGGAATTGATTTTTATAAGAAAATCAATTTATCCACTACGTGAATCTATCAGTAAAATTCTAAAAGGCGAATACAGTTTCATAAAACCCGATACATTAACTTTCTTTTCTGATGTTTATGATCATACCATACATGTGATCGAAACTACAGAGACTTATCGAGACCTGACTACAGGGCTCATGGACATGTACATGACCAGCATAAGCAATAAAATGAATGAAGTAATGAAGGTGCTAACCATCATCTCCACCATATTCATTCCTTTGACATTTATAGCTGGTATTTACGGTATGAATTTCAATAACATGCCTGAACTGCAATGGCATTATGGGTATTATGCTACATGGACCGTTATGATTGTGGTCACCATTTGCATGGTTATATATTTTAAAAGAAAAGACTGGTTATAATCACATTTATGAAATACTTCCTTAGCCTACTTTGCTGCCTTACCCTACAAGCAAATTTATTGAGCAACACCCCTATTGAGCCTGATGAGTTGATAAGGAGATGGGTAGAATCTAAAACATTTAAGGTTGATAATGAAATTATTCATTGTAGTAAAACTCTCCCAGAATTTTATTTAGATCGCGGTTTTGAACCAGCCTGGGAAGATTATGATAATATAGAAGAGCTAATAGCACAAATTAAACTTACCGAAGATGATGGCCTTAACCCAGAAGACTACCACCTCAGCTATTTAGTAGAGCATTATCAAAACAAAAAAGAAGTTACCCCTTTCACTGACATAGTTTTAACAGATGCTTATTTCCTGCTCACATCACATTTATTGAATGGCAAGGTCAATCCTGAAACTTTAGATGCCGAGTGGAGAATAAACAAAAAAGAAAGCAACTTTAAAGATATGCTCACGCAATCTTTAGCAGAAAATTTAGTGGCTTACAACATCAATCAAATCAAGCCTAAATTCAGTATTTACAAGCATTTAAAAACGGCCTTAAAATACTATAAAAACTATGACAGCAATGCTAAATGGGTAAGCATCACTAATGGTGAAGCCATTAAAGAAGGCAAAAGTGATGAAAGAATACCTGCGATCAAAAGTAGATTAATAGCCCTTGGAGCAACCTTCACTTCTAATGCTGAAGATTCGTTAAAATACGATGACGATATAATAGCTGCAATAAAGAAATTCCAAACTGCTAATGGTTTAGCCGCTGATGGCGTTATTGGCAATGAAACCATCAATATGCTAAACCTTTCTCCTGAGCAAAAGGTAACTACCATTAAAGCCAATTTAGAAAGATGCAGATGGCTACCTCAAGAATTGGGCAACCACTACATAATGGTAAACATTGCTGACTTCCAGCTTACTGCCATTAAGAATAATGACACTACACTTACTATGAATGTAGTGGTAGGCAAGCCATACCGCAAAACTCCGGTATTTAGCGAAAAAATGAGATATTTGGTATTAAACCCTTATTGGACGGTACCTCCTACTATTTTAAGCCAAGATATACTGCCAGCGCTAAAAAAGAACTCCAACTATCTTAAAAAATTAAACATTAATGTGGTGGATGGAGAAAAAATAATAGATCCTGCTAGTATTGAGTGGAGTAAAATGACCGCAAGAAATTTCCCATATCAATTACGACAAGACCCCGGAGAAAACAATGCTTTGGGCATTGTAAAATTCATTTTCCCTAACCCCTACAATGTTTACATGCACGACACTAATCATCGTGAGTTATTTGGAAATACTGACAGGGCTTTAAGCTCGGGCTGCATAAGGCTTAGCCAACCTAAACAAATGGCTTACTATGTACTTCAGAACGATGCTACTTGGAATAAAGATAAGATAGACTTAACCATAAAAACCGCCAAGAATGTAACCGTAATCTTAAAGGAAAACATCATGGTGCATATTATGTACTGGACAGCATTCAGTAAAAATAACACTATCCAATTCAGAAAAGACATTTATAACCGTGACAAAACATTATGGGAGGCCTTAATGCAGGCCCCTCCATCTATTTAAGGCAAAACAAAAAATTAAATTAAGTTGGAGCTTAGTAATACATCATAAGCTCCTTCTTCATTTATTAAGCTTGAATTTTGTAAGTACTCCTTTTCAGGATAAAAAATAAACATACAGGTTCTATTTGCCAGCTTATTTATCACCTCCTCATGTCCTTTCATCGGTATAGAGGGGCAACCAAAACTTCGGCCTATCCTACCATAGATATTAGTAAAAGAAGGATTAACATAATCAGCTCCATGAACTACAATAGCTCTTTCACGTGCATTGTCATTAAACCCTTTTTCCACACCGTCTAATCTTAGCGATAAGCCGTGTTTACCAGAGTAAGTCTCTCCCGTAACATAAAAACCCAAACTGCTAGTGTTTGAATTGGGGACGTTAGAGAATTTCTTTGCAAATTCATTTCCTGTGTTTCTACCATGGGCTACCAAACTGTGATAAAGCACCTTGTGCTCTGATAAGTCTATTACCCACATTCGTTTTTTGTTAGATGATAAACGAAAATCGATAAGTGTTAAAATGTTGTCATCTGAAAGCTTGTGCTGTTTTTTTAAGTTTAAAAAACCTACCATGCCCTTCTTAAATAAATCATATCCGGGTTTTTCTCCTTTAAAACTTATTAAAGAATAACTGGATTGAATGTACTCTGAAAGAACTTTGCTTTTTTCAGCAATGGGGGTAGTGGCAAAAATGTTAGAGAAAGTTAAAAGCGCAACTAAAACTAAAGAACATTTTTTAATCATTAACAGTAAAGTTTTTTCAATGAATAATTATTATAAGTCTTCCTGATGCCGAACGAACATTGTTTAAAAAAAATTCATTCCCTTAAAAAATTTCTCATCTTGTGTATTTAAATCCACAAAAACCGACTGATGAGGAACTTATAAATGAGCCTTCAGTGTATATTAAATATATGGCACAAAATTTACACTACATTGGGCATGAATAAATATTATTTAGTCTTTTTTATTTTTGCCTCTGCACTTTTAATGCAGTGTAACAATAGAGTGCAGCCATCAGATCCTTCCGTTAGCGTTGACCCCGCCTCTGTTCATGATCCTTTAGACACCTTTACCTACAACGTGCAGCCTTATTTAGGTGCTAAGCTAGATCTTTCAACAGAAGAGATACAGCATTATATTTCTAATTTTCTTGACACCCTACAAGTAGGGCATTATGTTAAAGATAAAATGCATCAACAACAAATTAAAGCCGAAATCGACAGTTTCTATCATTTGAATGATAATCGGTTGTTTTGGGCCACAACTCACAATGTAAGGCCTCAAACCAAGGTATTAATCAGTGAACTATTAAATGCCTCTGCTAATGGCTTAAATTCTGAAGATTATGATATTTCTAAATTGATCAACTTTCAACAAGAGGTATTTGGCCAGCAGCACCTAAACGTTCTTCAGTTAATACAGTTAGACATCCGCTATACAAGTGCCTATGTGTCTTATGGCTACCACTTAGCCAATGGAAGAACAGAACCCATTGAAATAGACAAAAAATGGAACAACAGTTCACTTCCCGAAAGCGTGGCCAAAAGGCTATGTTCGCTTAAAATTAAAGATGCTATTGACTCTGTAACTCCACAAAACGAAAATTATAGCGGCTTAAAAAAGGCTTTGGAGAGATATAAGGCCATTGCACTAAACGAAGGTTGGCCTGTACTGCCAGAAGATGCCAATATAAGGCTTGGAGACAGCAGCAACGTGGTGCCATTATTAAGAGAACGCTTATATATTAGCCAAGACTTAGAATCTAATGCGGTGGGAGCAGATTCATTAATATTTACCAGCGACTTAGAAAATGCAGTGAAGAGATTTCAAGACAGGCATGGCTTAGAAATAGATGGAATAGTAGGGAAAGGAACCATTAGACAAATGAACATATCTGTCAATGACAGAATAGAAGAAATTAAATTGAACCTAGAAAGAATAAGATGGATGCCAGATCAGCTTGGGTCGCATTACATCTATGTAAATATTCCTGAATACATGCTTTACGTATATAAAGATGAAAAGATACCATTGCAAATGCGGGTAATTACAGGAGAAACTGATCATGCTACCCCAGTAATGAATGACAGGCTAAATTATTTGGTTTTCAGTCCAACATGGACTATCCCGAAAAAAATCATTCAAAACGAAATGTTACCCAAGATAAAAAATGATCCCGACTACTTGACCAGAAATGGTTATCAACTTTATGAAGGGTGGAATGCAAATGATGAACCTATAGACCCAATGGCTTATAACTGGGACAGTGTAGAGAATATTAATCAAGTGCGTATAGTACAAAAGCCCGGCTCTGGCAATGCACTAGGTAAGGTTAAATTCCCTTTAACTAACGAGCGCAATATTTACTTGCACGATACGCCATCTCATTACTTATTTAGTAGAAGTGCAAGAGCATTTAGTCATGGATGTGTAAGGTTAAATGAGCCGGCCAAGCTAGCTGAATACCTTTTACAGGATCAAAAGTGGGACAGTAAAAAAATTAAAGAGCACATGAATAAAGAGCAGCCTGTAAATGTAACGCTCACTGAGTCTTTACCGGTGTATTTCGTATACCGCACCGCATTTATAGACCAAAGGGGTTTGATCAACTTTAGAAAGGATGTTTATGATATAGACAAAGCTCAGATGCTAAAACTAAAAGGGTGGCAAGAAAAACAATTGGCTACCTTATTTTAAACCAAAACAGGGAGAAGTTTAGGAATAAAAATAAAGCCACCTATTACGGTGGCTGCAATAGCACTAATGAGCACTGCCGCTGCGGCAAGGTCCTTAACCTTCATTATTAAATTTTGCCTTTCTGGCGACACATAATCTGCTAAATTTTCAATAGCAGAGTTCACTGCCTCCATAGCCAACACCCACCCTATGGTGAATACAAGCACTATCCATTCGAGTCTACTGACATTTAATAAAACCGCAAGAATAACAACCATAATTGCGGCTACAGCATGAATCCGTGCATTATGCTCTTCTTTAAAAAGCAAAACAATACCATTAAATGCATATTTAAAGCTGTGAAGACGTTTTTCGAATGAGAAAGGCTCTTGCTTTTTCATTATTTCAAATCGTCAGGTGCAATCAAACCTTCTTCTAAGAAAGCTTTCATTACCTTTTCTGTCATATCACTTTTAAAAGCGAACTCATTTCTAATATCTGACACATAAGCCTTTAGCCTCATTTTAAAATAAGATCGTCTCTCCTTCACATCATTAAAAAACAAAACCACTATTGGCTTATTCAAGTAAATGAACCTAGATACCTGAGCTGCCTCTATGGCTATCTGCCGAGCCTTTTCAGTATCTATGGTTATGGGCAAATAAATCTCAGCCACTACCTGACAATCCGCCTCTCCACTATTTGAATTAGAAACTGACTTATTCATCAACTCACTATTAGGCACAGTAACCAGAGAGTCATCAGCAGTAACTATACGGGTAGACCTTAAACCAATTTCTAACACCTCTCCATAAAATTCACCTATCTCAATTTTATCGCCCACCTGAAAAGGCCTATCGAATAAGATCATAATACCGCCAAAGATATTTTTAAGTATATCTTGTGCTGCTAAACCTACAGCAATACCTACGGAAGCTGTTATGGCTGTCACCATACTTACCGGAGGCTGAAAAATACCCGCTATAATTATTACCAGAATGAGAATCCACCCCGAAATTTTGATGATAGGGATAACACCCTTCAGTGTTATTCTATGATTGGTACTTTTTTCAGCCATCCTCTCTAGGACCGAACCAATAAACCTAATACTAAAATACCCTCCTACTAGAACTACAAGCGCCCAAAAGATATGACCGAAAGAGAATACCTTAAACCACTGTTCACTACTGTTTTTAGCATCTTCTTGTAGCTGTTTTTCAATATTCTTTGCTTGCTCTTCAAAAACGCTATCCACATTTTTGACTTTTGCAACAGCAGTATCGGCATTTACTACTATAAGAGTATCCTTAGCATTATGCTCTGTGCTATCTTGGGCATAAATGCCAGCATTAATAATTAGTATTAATATGCAACTTAATATAGCTCTCACCTTAATGTATGATGTTTTTAGACTTTAGCAACAACACTGTTTGTCTGTAAAGCAATGGATTAATATAATATTGTTCTTTATTCATGCTCAAAATACCATCTTCAAACAGAGGAATAATGATAGCTTTAGCCTTACCAGCACTATAACCTGTCACTTGCAAGTAATTTTCTAGCGTTAAACCATCATGAACTAAAATATCTGCCAAGGCAAATACTTTTAAAGGCGCTAAAGCTTTCATAAATGAAAAATCTATCTCCTTTAAAGATCCTATATGAATAGTGTTGCCTTCAATTTCTTTTGTAGACCTGAGCCAATAAACCAATGCTAGGCTCACATTACTTTTTGCGATTTTATTCAGCTCGGCAAAATACCTGCTTCTCAAAAATGCTTGCTGATCTTCTTTACTCTGTTTATTAAATTTTTTATTGTTTAAATCAGCGGCCGAAGGTTCAAAATTCACATTGTACCCACTAACACGATGCCTCTTATTGATAATATTAATAATGGTTTCGTTATCAAATTCATTCAAATTGACAACATAGCTAAAGTGCTCCGCAATATTTATAGTTTTCTGAAGGTAATCCCAGGCAAACTTTGCGCAAACCAATATCCAAAATACTTTTTTGTTGGTTTGGGAAATCAAATCTAACAGAGCCTTTACTGTGGTAAAACCTTTAATTTTCTTTAAATATAATTTTTGAAGCCCTTCAATTATAATTATACGTCTATTCTCATTGAGAAATACGCCCAGTTCATTAAAGTCATTAAATGATTGTCCTAGTTTCTCTTCAAATCGCTCCAGCAATTTTTCTAAAGTAGTGAGCTCATCAAGCTCAAACCTTATAATGGTGCTACTAGTGGTAAGATCATCTAAAAAGAAATTGATGGCCGTAGTAGTTCCGCTGCCCTTCTCTCCAATAAGCGCAGTAGTAGCATACCTACTTTTCATCCAATTATTATACGCAGTATTTAACTGTTGCAGCTCCTCCCTCCTACCTTCAAAAAATGCAGCATCAGTCAGAGGAGTGGACTTAAATAATCGCTGATAAACAAAGGGAAGTCTATCAATAGATTTTTCAGTTTCAGCAAAAAAATCAGCGAGCTCTGCAGATATAGATTCTGTTTTTTTGGTAATACCGTATTTCTTAAAAATATCATTGATCTGACTTTGACCAGTTTGATATTTTGTTTCCAGCCATTTTACCATGGTAGGCAAAAGATTCTTGGCCTTATAAATAACCTGTTCTTTTACCTCCTTGCTTCTTTTTAATGCTTTAGCCTTAGTAATCCTGATCCTGATATCATAAATATTCTCATTATCAGTAAACTTGATGAGCGACCTGTTAAACTCGCGCAACCCGGGCAAAAGCTGCTCTTCTATTTTATCATCTAACTGTAAAAATATTGTTTTTATAGCCTCTACCTTTTCTATAGTTCTGGTAATACCATCTATAGCGATAACCTTCGGATGATCTCCTTTGCTTTCATTCTGGAATAATGAAATGGCTGATTCAATATTAAATTCAGCAATTTGACCAAGCCCCAACACTTCCGTCTGAGCATGACTGAGACTTTCGGTGATCATTATTTTAACCGCTCTAATCACCTTTATCAGTTGCTCCCAGGACTCAAACTGTATCAGTTCATATGGAGAAATATAGCTGATGGAAGAGGCTTTTATAGGCTCATCATAACTAGCTCCTTTAACAATTCCTCTTTTTTCAGAAACAGCTCTTATGAGTTTATCTATTCTTGTTTCTATATCATTGATTATAGCGGGCAAATCCTGAGCTAAAATCGTTTCATTAGTGCTGCTTAAATTATTGCTCGAAAACTGATTTCTAATAAAGTCCAGTTCATTCTGCAATACGTCTTTCAGTTGAGGATCACTTTCTGAGTATTGAGCTACTCGTTCTTTACTTTTCACCAATAAATCACTCAGCACATTGAGCTGAGAAATTATTGCCTCTTCTACTCTTTGATGCAGTTTGGCTTTTGCACTGCCATATTGCTGAATAGAGGCATAAACTATTAAGTATAGTTCTAAATCTATCTGCCAATCATCAGACAGCGCCTTTAATGTGTTATTCCACCCCTCCTTCTCAGCCTTATAAGCTTTAAATAATAATTGATGTTCTTTGGCTAGAACGTTTTTTGAAAACTTTTTAGAAGACAGCTCAATGGTATCAACTTTAAGATAGCTTCTTTCGAAAGCCAAAAAAGTATTTTTGAACACCTCTTGCACAAACTCTACAATCTTATTTTCATAAGACTGTAACTCATCAATGTAATCGGTTAATTCTTTGTGAAAAGACTTGGCCTTCGATAGGCTAAGCACCTCTTCTGAAGAAATAGATTTAAGATAATCATCTATATTTTCGTCTACTTTCCAAGCTGCCTTTGAAGAGGCACTAATGCTTAAGTAAACTTGGCTCATGAGCGGAATTAACCCCTGAGGAAGTTTTTCTTTAAAATAATAGTTAACCAAAGCCTGCATAGGCACTTTGTGGTACCATGGCTTAACTATAGAAGGTGATTTTTTAAACACCTTTCTCAATCTATTACCCGTTCTTACAGGCATTTTATTAATGAAATAAAACAGCTGTTTAAACTGTTTTTTCACCTTTAAGCCCATCTTATCTCCGGGCTGCACTTTAAACCTTTCTCTCTCCTGAGCCCTTTTTAAAACTACAGGCATTGTTTTAACATATGCCTCTAGTTCATTGTGGTAAGGCATAAAATCAGCATCGTAGTTCACTTCTCTTGGCTGAGCAAACCGTGCATCTACAAGGTTAAATAGATCTTTTTTATATTGCTGTGCGGCCCTAAGAATTACTTTATTTTCACTACCCTCTACCTCAGCCTTAAAAAACGTCTCCTGAGCCTCCTTAATAGCAGAAATAAAGGTAATTTGAGCCGACACATCGGCAAAAATTACTTTTGTAAAGTTATCTTTTACAATAACCTCAAGCTTTTGATATTGCTCACTTAGCTCAGAAATCATAGGTTCATTCATTCTATTCACTACCAATATGCATAATGGCATCACCCATATTTAATACAGGATAGTTATTGATGCCTATTACATAACCATTCATTGGGGATTTTATTTGCTTTTCAAACTGGCCATAGGGATCCGTAATAAGCCCTAAGACCTGATTTTTTTCTACTTTGTTACCATTACGAACGTTGGCATGATGCAGCCCTGCATACTTTGCCCTTACCCACGATGAGTTTTTAATAAAAATAGATTCACGATCTATTTCGGGAGCATCATCTCTCATCCCCATATGCTTCATCACCCGTAAAAAACCATCTACACCTGTATCAATAACGGACTTCCTTAACCTTAAAGTCTCTCCGCCTTCATAAACCAAAATAGATTTGCCTGCTTTGGCTGCAGTTTTCCTTAGAGACTTATCTCTATACGGAGATTCTATAATAAATGGAGCGCCAAAGGCTTTTGCCACATTCAATAATTCATCTGAATTAAAAACACCTCTGATCTGAGGGTAATTATTATGACTGGCACCACCTGTATGGAAATCAAGGCCAAAATCTACTTGAGGTAAAATCTCACTAGTCATGAAATTGGCAACTCTACTTGCTAAAGATCCATTTTTAGAACCAGGGAATGAACGGTTTAAGTCTTTTCCATCAGGCAACCCTCTGGAATGGTTAATAAAGCCATAAACATTAAATACCGGTATGGCTATCACAGTTCCTTTAGTAGGCCTGTGGTATTTATGGCTTATTATCCTTCTTAAAATTTCAATACCGTTGGTTTCATCACCATGCACACCGGCCATCACCAATAGCTTTGGTCCTGGCTCCTTGGCTCGGCTAACAAAAACTGGAATGTTAATAGGAGTTCGCGTGGGTAGTCTTGCTATCAACGCATTAATTTGTTGCTCCTCTCCAGGAGCAATTTTATGTCCATCTATAATAATATCAGGCATTCACCTTATCTTTTTGAATTTTACCCTTTTTATCGCTATTGCGCTCAAGGTATTCTATTATTCGACCTGCAATATCAAGCCCAGTAGCATTTTCTATACCTTCTAAACCAGGAGAAGAGTTCACTTCCAAAATAAGTGGCCCTCTGCTAGATTGCAGCATATCTACACCAGCAACACCAAGTCCCATTTTTTTGGCAGCAGTAACAGCAGCCGTTTTTTCTTTTCTAGAAAGTTTAATAACACTAGAAGAACCTCCTCTATGAAGGTTAGACCTAAACTCCCCCTCTTTAGCTTGGCGCTTCATTGCGCCCACAACTTCACCATCTACCACAAAGGCACGAATGTCTGCTCCTCCTGCTTCTTTAATAAACTCTTGTACTATAACCCTAGCTTTAAGCCCATGAAAAGCCTCTATTACTGAAGTGGCTGCTTTTTTATTCTCTGCCAACACCACTCCAAGACCTTGAGTACCCTCTAGTAACTTGATAATTACCGGTGCTCCGCCTACTGCATTTAAAATAGATTCTGTATCTCTAGAGTAATTGGTAAATACCGTTTTGGGCAAACCAAGACCGGCTCTTGATAATATTTGCAAGCTTCTCAGCTTATCTCTAGAGCGAATTAAAGCCTGAGACTCCACTGCTGTAAACACCTTCATCATTTCAAACTGGCGAACCACTGCCGATCCATAAAAAGTTACGGAAGCACCTATCCGTGGTATAATAGCACTAAGATCTTCTACATTTTTACCATTATAAATAACAGCAGGTTTATTCTGCTCCATCACAATAGTACACTTAGTATGGTCTATTATTTCATATTCATGACCTCGAACTTTACATGCCTCAGCTAGTCTTTTGGTTGAATACAATTCACTATTTCTTGATAAAATACCTATTTTCATCCTTTTCGTGCTTTCCTATTTTTCTGTTTGTATGATAAATTTGAATGTGATACATCTACTATGAAGCCATTTTTCAGCAGTTTTCTTCCTAATAAAATAGGAAACTTTAAGTTGCCCCTATTACTTAATGAGAACTCTGCTGGTATAGACTTACCGAATACTTCAATATTGGTAGTTATAATAAATCTAACTTCCGAATCACCAAAAGAATTTTTGATTTCTCTCTGTTCATAATTTTCGAAATAAAAACTCTTGCCGTTATAATCTGGGTGAGAGGGATCCAAAAGTGTAAAGTGCAGCATTTGCTTGCCATCTTTCTCTACCACCTCTGCATGATGATAATGTATGGCTGAAGTATATGCTCCTGTATCTACCTTGGCCTCTAGCTCAAATAAATGAAGGTCAGGCAGATCTATTTTATCACTTCTACCAATGATGATTTTTTCTTTCATTTTAATTTTAATAAAACGGGTTGAAAATAAGCAAAAAAAAGCTGAGCCAATGGTCTCAGCCTAAAATATTAAAACTATTTTATTTACTTACTTTTCACTTCAAATGGCACCCTTGTATTTTCCCACGAAAGCTCCACGTTATCCCCCTTTATTTCTATAACAAAAGTTTCTATCATTTTGTCAGTAGCCTCAGCTTTAGTCTTTACTCTTAGCACATCAGCAGTAGCATCGTAGTTATAAGCTCCCCACTGGTTATTATTTTTATTAAAAATAATAGTCCAATTTTTTGAATCAGGAATAGTAAATAACGCATACGAGCCCTTAGCCAAATCTTTTCCTTCGATAGTCACGTCTTTATCAAATGATATAGTGGTAGCGTTGTTAGCTCCTGTTCTCCATACTTTATCGTAGGGCACAAGTCCCCCCATTATTTTTCTACCTTTGGCTGATGGCTGATGGTATTTTACTTCAATATTTACTCCATCTATAGTTCCTTTAGCAGTGGCTGGTGGGCTCTTCATCTTTTTCTGAGCCATGGTAGCTGTAGTAAATAACATCATAAATATAGCTGCTAGTAGTAAACCTGTTCTTTTCATAATATTTTGTTTGTTTAAGTTCTTTTCTAACGGAAGTAGTCAAAGTTTGTTAAAACTTACTGCTATTGTAATCTATTAAAAAATAAGCAACAAATTAAGTGTAATGGTAATCTATAAAGCCACACCGCTATATTCCCTTATTTAATTCGTTAAATGCTGTTTCATTTTGCTATTTTTGCGGACTTAATCAAAAATTAGAAATAGAAACATGTCACTTTCAACGAAGTATGATCCCACGGTAGTAGAAGACAAGTGGTACAAATACTGGATGGACCAGGGCTTTTTTCATTCAGAACCTAACCCTGATAAAGAACCGTACACCATAGTCATCCCTCCTCCCAACGTCACCGGAGTATTGCACATGGGGCATATGCTTAATAACACTATACAAGATGTGTTAATAAGAAAAGCACGTATGGAAGGCAAAGAGGCATGCTGGGTGCCTGGTACAGACCACGCTTCTATAGCTACTGAGGCTAAGGTTGTGGCCATGTTAAAAGAAAAAGGCATTAATAAGAAAGACTTAACCAGAGAAGAATTTCTAAAATATGCTTGGGAATGGAAAGAGAAGTATGGTGGCATTATATTAGATCAACTTAAGAAGTTAGGTGCTTCATGTGATTGGGACCGTACGCGTTTCACCATGGAAGAATCACTTTCTGAAGCCGTAATAGAAGTATTTATTGACCTGCATAAAAAAGGGTTAATTTATAGAGGGGTAAGAATGGTTAACTGGGATCCTCAAGGTAAAACTGCTTTATCTGACGATGAGGTGATCCACAAAGAAGTACAGTCTAAACTATACCACTTAAACTATAAAATAGAAGGTGAAGATACTTTTATAACTATAGCTACTACAAGGCCTGAAACCATCTTAGGCGATACTGCTATATGTATCAACCCTAACGATGAAAGGTATACGCACTTAAAAGGCAAGAGGGCTTTAGTTCCTTTGATCAACCGTTCTATTCCTATCATAGAAGATGAATATGTGGCTATGGACTTCGGTACAGGTTGCTTAAAAGTAACTCCTGCGCACGACATCAATGACTACGAATTAGGGATAAAACATAACTTAGAGTCTATCGACATTCTTAATGATGATGGTACGCTTAATGAAAAAGCTCAATTATTTGTAGGTGAAGATAGGTTTGTAGTAAGAAAGAAAATAGCAAAAGAACTTGATGCAATAGGTCAACTTGCTAAAGTTGAAGATTACACTAATAATGTAGGCTTCTCTGAAAGAACTGATGCAGTTATTGAACCTAAGCTTTCTATGCAATGGTTCTTAAAAATGGAAGATATTACTGTTCCTGCTCTTGAAAATGTTATGAATGACGAGGTTCAATTGATTCCTCCTAAATTCAAAAACACTTACCGCCATTGGATGGAAAATGTGCGTGACTGGTGTATTTCCAGACAGTTATGGTGGGGGCATCAAATACCTGCGTATTATTTACCTAACGGAGAGTATGTAGTAGCAAAGTCCATAGAAGAAGCTTTGGAAAAGGCGCAGCAAAAAGATGCTAGCATTACTGCTGACCAGTTGAGGCAAGACGAAGATGTATTAGACACTTGGTTTTCTTCATGGCTATGGCCCATTTCTGTTTTTGATGGATTTAAAAACCCTGAGAACCCTGACATCAACTACTACTACCCTACCAATGACTTAGTAACTGCACCTGAAATACTATTCTTCTGGGTGGCAAGAATGATCATTGCGGGATATGAATACAAAGGCCAAAAGCCTTTCAAAAATGTTTATTTAACAGGTATTGTAAGAGATAAGCAAGGCAGAAAAATGTCTAAATCTTTAGGCAACTCTCCTGACCCGCTAGAACTTATGAAAGATTACGGTGCTGATGGCGTTAGAACCGGAATGTTGTTTAGTTCACCAGCTGGTAATGACTTGTTATTTGACATAAAGCTATGTGAGCAGGGCCGTAACTTCACCAATAAGGTTTGGAATGCGTTCCGCTTGGTAAAAGGATGGGAAGTAGATGCCAACTTAGATGGCTCTCACAATGAAACCGCTATTGCATGGTTTGAGTCTCGCTATAACCAAACATTAATAGAGGTAGAAGATTTATTCACGAAATTCAGAATTTCTGATGCTCTGATGTCTGTTTATAAGCTCATCTGGGATGATTTCTGTTCATGGTACCTAGAAATGATCAAACCAGAATATGGTCAGCCAATTGATGCTAAAACTTTAGAGCAAACTATTATTTTCTACGAGCAAATCGTAAAAATACTTCATCCTTTCATGCCATTTATAACAGAAGAGCTATGGCACGAGCTTAGAACAAGAGATGAAAAAGATTGCTTAATAGTAGCAGAGTGGCCAAAAGCAGGAGCTATAAACGAACAGTTATTAGACAATGCTGCTTTAGCTTTTGAGATTGTTACTAACATTAGAAATACACGTAACACCAAGCAGATTTCTCCAAAAGAAAGCCTTGAATTAAAAATCAAAACAGAAGATTTTGCAAGGTTTGAAGATTTCAACTTCATTATCAGTAAACTGGCCAATTTGAGTAATTTGGAAGAAGTAACTGAAAAGGTAGATGGAGCTATAAGTTTTGTTATAAAAGGTGACGAATTCTTCATTCCTATGGAAGGCAACATTGACGTAGAAAAGGAAAAAGAAGAAATTCAAAAAGAACTAGAATACACCAAAGGATTTTTAGCTTCTGTAAATAAAAAGCTTAGCAATGAACGCTTCGTAAGTGGAGCACCAGAACAAGTGGTAGCTAATGAAAAGAAGAAGAAAGAAGATGCTGAAGCTAAAATTAAAGTTTTAGAAGAAAGTCTGGCCAACTTAGGCTAACCAATATAAGCAGGGGTTTTCTACCCCTGCTATTTTATTCTCCTCCCTCACCCTACTTTTTTTTCTCTGTTATAAAACACATTTGTTCATAATTTGTGTTATCCTAAAACAGTTATACTATTACTGCTTTGATTATCCCAAATATTTATGAAAGGTAAAATCATACTAACTTTTGTATTAGCACTAGTGGCTCTGTCATTAATAGGACTTGTAGGGCAAAGTACTCTCACTCAACTTATAGTGTCTATAAAAAAGGAATCACGCCCTAACCATAAGTTAACTACATTAAAAGACATTCTATCTGACCTTACTACTGCCGAAAATAGTGTAAGAACCTATACCATTACTCAAGAGACAGAAAGTTTAACGCCTTTTTACCAATCTATTACCACGTTTGACCCCAAAATGCAACAGTTTTATGCACTGACCAAAAACAAGGATCAGATAAAGCTGGCCGATTCCATTGAAGTGCTTATTGGCAAAAAATACACGGTAATGAAGCAGCTCATTGACATAAAAAAGGATAGGTCAACCAATAAAGTATTACAAAAAGTACTCGACAATATTGCTAAATTAAGACGTCCTGATTCTGTCCCCTCACTTATTGATAGAGATGCACAATATTATTACAGCCTTAACGATGACATTATCCAAAAGGTAGAAATGCCCGAAAACAACCCCGGGCCGAGAAGAAAAACACTATTTCAGAGGATTTTTGGAAAAAACGATGAACAAGAAGCTAATGAAGAATCTAAAATTATAACACACAATGCACCTGCTAACAGTAGCATAAAAAAACATACAAATGTTACTGACACTAGCAGCGCTCATAATCTCAACCTGCCTTCTACCTCTAACAATGACCTCAACTCTCAAGAAATAGGCAGTATTATTAATAAAATAGGTAAGGAAGAAAACAGAAACCAACAAGCTGTAAGGCAGCAAGAGCTATCATTAACCCTTGAAGATGTGGCCTTGATGCAGCGTATCCGAACTTTGGCTGACAGGTTTGAACAAAAGGAAAAAATCAATGCTCAGAACCGAGCCGAAGCAGCGCAGCAAGCTACTGACAAAGCTATAAAAACCATCACTGTAACATGGATAATAGCGCTTACAACTTTTGCCATACTATTGTTCATTATATTTAATGACATTTCGAGAAACCAGAAAAACAAAGAAAAGCTAAAAGAAGCTAAAGATAAAGCAGAGGCACTGGCCAAGGTAAAAGAGGAATTTCTGTCTAATATGAGCCATGAGATAAGAACTCCCTTAAACTCCATTCTTGGATTTACAGAACAGCTTGAAGGCAGCGAACTAGACAATACCCAATCGAAATACCTTAGCAGCATCAAACATTCTGGCGACCATCTCTTAAGTCTGATTAATGACATATTAGACTTCACCAAACTAGATGCAGGCAAGCTAAATTTAGAATCTATTGGGTTTAAACTAAGCCAATGTGTTGATAATGTAATAGAAACCTTTAAAACTGATGTAAGGAAAAAAGGACTTTCTATAGATGCCAAATTAGACCCAAAACTTCCTGAGGTACTGAAGGGAGACCCTGTAAGGTTTGAACAAATCCTGATCAACTTGATAAGTAACTCTATCAAATTCACTGACCAAGGAGGCATCACAATTGAATTAATTGCCGATAAACTAACAGAGCAAGAAGTGCGTGTAAAGCTAATTGTAAAAGATACAGGCATAGGCATACCTAAAGCTAAACTACACTCTGTATTTAAAGACTTTGCTCAGGTAGACAGCAGTACTACGCGTAAATATGGCGGCACGGGCCTAGGGCTTGCCATAGTTAAAAAGCTGGTAAAACAGCACCATGGCAATGTTTCGCTACATAGTGAAGAAGGCAAAGGCACCACCTTTTTTATTACCCTTAATTATGAGATTGGCAGCAAAGCCGATTTGCCTGAGATAGTAAAAAAACCGAAGCTATCATTTGATAAGCTAAGAGGTAAAAAAATAATGGCGGTAGATGACCAAGAATATAACTTAGAGCTCATTAAGGTAATATTTGAAAAATGGGGTATCGAAGGAGCTTTAATAAATTCGGGGCAGCAAGCAGTAGATGAATACAAAGCCAAAAGCTTTGATCTAATATTGATGGATGTGCAAATGCCTGAAATCAGTGGATTAGAAGCCACTCAGATTATCCGTAAGCATGAGCGAGGAAGAAATCAAAGAACTCCTATTATTGCTTTAACGGCTGGCAGCTCAACAGCAGAATGCGATGAATGTATAGATGCAGGCATGAATGATTATTTACTCAAGCCCTTTACTCAAACAGACTTGTATAACAAATTAGTAGAGTATTTAAACCAAGGCGGTGAAGTAACCAATGCACCTCTCGAAAATAACACTAACGATAAGTCACCTGAGCTACAAAATGAAAAAATCATTGATTTTGATGATCTATATGAACTTGGTAACGGAGATCCATCATTTGTGGTAAACATGCTGGAGATTTTTATTAACAATTTCACCAAAGACAAAGCCGACCTAGAAAATGCTCTTGAAACTAAAGATTGGAATCGCATAAAAAGTAAAGCACATAAAATGATTCCTCCTTGCAGACATTTAGGGCTGAATGTACTTGTCAGCATTTTAAAAGAAGCAGAAACAAATGCTGACACTGACCAAAACTATAATAAGATAAAAGGGTTAATAGAAGAAACCCATAAAATATACATGCAATTAAAGCCTATAGTTGAAGCTGAAATTCAAAAACTAGAACAAAGCGAGCCAAACAGTTAATTGTAATTAGTATGAAAGAAACATCGAACGCCCAACCAAGCATTGCCACAAGCCTATTAGATGAATTAAAAGCTCAGAAGGTATTTAAATTTTTTGTGGTAGATGATGATGAATACTTCAATAAATTAGTATCAACTTACATCCAGAAAATAGCTAAAGAAAATAATTTCCATGCCGAAGTCAGCAGCTTTGCTAACGGGGGCAATTGCATGGAACACATCACTGAAAATCCTGATTTCGTAATTCTTGATTTTTACCTAGATGAAAATAATGACATTACACTTACTGGGTACGATGTATTAGAAAAAATAGAATCGTACAACAATAAGATAGAAGTTATCGTAATGTCTCAAAAATACGAATGGGCAAATTTTGAAGAGGAATTTAAAAAATTTGGTGCCATGGGTTTTCTTAAAAAAGATAATGATCTTTATACTAATTTGAGCAATATGATCTTAAGCGACAATCGCTTAGACACTGCTTAACAACAATAAATTCATAATTTTATAGTAGGCTTAATTTATAATATTGAATGTTAAAATTTTCGGTTTATGTTTTAGAAGATGATGAGTGGTACAGAGAACTACTCTTTCACAATTTATCATTAAACCCAGATTATGAAATAAAAAAATTCGACTCAGCCCAGTCTCTGTTTCAAGCACTAAGTAAAAAACCCGATGTAGTAACTTTAGATTACAGGCTACCAGATGCGGAAGGCGAAGATGTACTCAAAAAAATCAAAGAGTACGACCCTTCTATTGAAGTGATTATTATTTCTGAACAAGAAAAGATAGAAACTGCAGTTAACTTACTGAATCTTGGCGCCTATGATTATATAGTAAAAAGTAAAGATATAAGAGACAAGCTGCTTAATGCTGTTAATAACATCCGCAAGCAAAGCACGCTAAAAAGAAAAGTTGACACCTTACAAAAAGAGGTAGAAAAAAAATACAAATTTGAAAATAGCATTATTGGCAGTAGCCCCAGTATAAAAAAGGTTTATAACCTGATAGAAAAAGCTATTGGCAATAATATAAGTGTAACCATAACAGGAGAAACAGGCACAGGTAAAGAGCTTGCAGCAAAAGCTATACACTATAATTCGGCACGTAAAAATGAGGCTTTTGTACCAGTAAACGTTGCTGCAATACCCAAAGAGCTAATAGAGAGTGAACTATTTGGACATGAAAAAGGTGCTTTTACTGGAGCTAACTTTCGCAGAATAGGACGCTTTGAAGAAGCTGACAAGGGTACACTGTTCTTAGACGAGATTGGTGAGATGGACCTTACATTACAAGCCAAACTTCTGAGAGCACTACAAGAAAAAGAAATTAATAGGGTAGGCAGCAACAAGACCATTAAGACTGATTGTAGAATAATAGTGGCTACACACAAAAACTTATTGCAAGAGGTAAAAAAAGGTAATTTCAGAGAAGATCTTTATTTTCGACTCTTTGGGCTAACCATAGAAATGCCTCCGCTAAGAAGTAGAGATACTGATATTATATTATTAGCAAAATATTTCATCAACCATTTTTGCAAAGAAAATAACCAGGAAGCACCAATACTAAGCAACCAAGCACAAAAGAAACTATTGAAATATAGCTTTCCCGGCAACGTACGCGAACTAAAATCTCTCATAGAACTGGCTGTAGTCATGTCCAATAATGGAGAAATTACAGAAGACGATATTAACTTCAGTAATAACGAAGAACTGTACAATCCACCGCTAACTGGTATGACTTTAAAAGAACATACCAACAGGATAATTAAACTATACCTTAAAAAACACGAAAATAACATTAAAGAAGCAGCCAAAGAGTTAGATATAGGTTACTCCACCATTTATAGAGTCCTTAAAAACGAAAAAGGCATTGATGAAGAAATAGAAGAAGATTAACACCCAGGGCTCCTCAACAAAAGGAGCCTTTTTTATTGACAACGATCGTTTCCCTCCTCAAAAGCTTATCTCAGGGTTAATAATATTTTCATTTTAACAAAAGTCGTCAATTTGAAAAAAAATTCCACACCTCATTTTATTTAACTCTTTGATTTACAGGTAGTTAACAAATTGGAACAACTTTGGCATATTGATATTCAACAATAAACTTCTACTAAATAGAATGAAAAATGTGAATGGAAATACTCAAAGAAATTAATATAGCCATAGTGGAGGATGATATATATTTTGCTGAAGCTCAGAAAAAATATATTGAGAACCAACTCACTACGTCAGACTCTAACTTAGATTTTAACATAAGTATTTACAGCTCAGCGATAGATTTTCTAGAAAATATTTCGCAAGACTTAGATGTAGTGCTTTTGGATTATTATCTGGAAGATGACTCAGGAGAAATCCCCTTCCCTGGCTTAGTAATGCTTAAAACGATAAAAGACTATTGCTATGACTGCAAAGTAGTTGTGGTGTCTGGTCAAAATGATCAAAAAGTAACAATAGAGCTTTTCAACAATGGTATTTACGAATACATAGTAAAAGACAACGACACTTTCTTAAGAGTATCGTCTACTTTAAGAAAGGCTGTAAGGGAAAAAATATTAAATCATTACATATAAAACAAAGGTTGGCACTTCCTCAACAGTGTTCAAATTGAAAATTATCAACAATAACTTAATCAACATAGCGATGAAACAAATAAAGAAATATATAGCAGTATTATTAATTGCTCCAGCATTTGTAGCTTGTAATCAAAAGAAAGTAGATCAGTTATCTGCAGAAAACCAGCATTTGTCAACGCAAAAAGAACAGCTAAATGCTGAGTTAGAAAGCTATATGAAAACCTTTAATGAGATCGAAAGTAACCTCGAAGAAATTAAAGCAAGAGAAAATAACATTAATGTTAGCACTTCTGACAATGTGGAGTACAACGACTCAGACAAAAAGACATCAGTAGTGAAAGATATTCAGGCAATTAACCATTTAATGGCCGAGAATAAAGAAAAAATGGGTGAACTACAAGATCAGTTAAGCTCAAGCGGCAAAGAGTTTAAACAAATGGTAGCTTCTTTAAACAAAAGAATTAAACAAAAAGACTCTGAAATTTCTACTATGAAAGAAAACTTAGAGCAGTTAAACATTGAAAAAGAGCAACTTACACAAAATGTTGAGCATTTAACACACACTGTAGATACACTATCTACCAAAAGTACTCAGCAGAGACAGTTGATTGCAGCACAAACTGCTACTATTGATGCGCAAACTACCTCTTTAAATACTGCATACGTGGCCATTGGTACTAAAAAAGATTTAGAGAATGAAGACGTAATAGAAGAAGATGGAGGAATATTAGGGTTAGGATCTACTGAAAAGTTAAAAGCTAATGCCAATAACAATGCGTTTAGTAAAATTGACATCACCAAGACCAACAGCATTCCTGTTTTCGCTAAAAAATTAGAACTAGTAACTAGTCACCCAATAGACTCTTATAAATTAGCTAAAAACGATAAAGAAGAAATAGAACAACTTATAATTACCAACCCAGATAAATTCTGGAACTCGTCTAAATACTTAGTGGTAAAAGTAAACTAAGTCACACAAAATCATAACCTTGAAATAAAAGGAGGGTTCTTTTCAGAACCCTCTTCCTTTTTATCTGTTGTATAATAAATTCCACACTATTAAGTTTATATACACAGGAGAAACTTTATAATTGCATAAGCATAATGGTGGGTTTACAAGATTTTTGGCACACTATTTACTACTGTAATGAAAAACTCTAGAACTTTTTATAATAAACTACTTATGATACAAACAATTTCGAAAAAGATATTTCAAACTTCGAGATACACATTGATGATGGCCGTTACGCTATTGTTAATTTTTGGCGCTAGCTGTAAAAGTAAAAAACAAGCTTCTGATGTATCAGATCCGGATGCCGAAAGAGCAAAAATGGAACAAGAAGCAAAAGCCAGACGCGAAGAAGAAGAGAGACGCAAGGCTGAAGAAGCAAGGCTAGCAGTAGAGAGAGAAAGAGCCAGAGCTGAAGCAGAAGCTAGAGCCAACAGACCTGAAAATAGACTAGCGAATTATTTTGATGCCATTGCTAATGCTTCAAGTGCAAGTGCTGCCAATGGATCTATTAACGAGGCTTTAGCTATGTTTTCTTCACCTGAAACACCCGTACTTATAGTGATTAGCGAAGAAAACGGCCAGAAAGACTACGATAGACCTACTACTATCAAAGATTACCTCAATTACCTGAAAGATCAGAAAAAAGATGCTGACCGCATTAGTGAGCTGAAAGTAAATAGCTCAGGTAAAATCACCGAAGTAGAATTGGTAAAGTAAAATATCTTATTAAACGAAAAAGCAAATTATGAATAGGTATAAAATAATTTTAAGTGCAGTTTTCATGCTCTTGTCAGTGGGGTTGTATGCTCAAAATGACGAAATCAGCCCTAAAAGAAAGCAAGCCATAGATTCATTGGCTCTGGAAAAAGTAAGAGATTTAAGTAAGTATATCAGCATTATTGGTAATAAAGAAACTCCATTTTCTGAAGCCAATAGAGTAATGGATAGAGCCGAAGAACTATTTGCCGCAGACAGCGAAATTGGCGTTTCTTCTTTAAGCAAAACTGATATCAGCTACTTTGTGATAAGAAAATATTTTGAAAGGTTAATGGCCTTAAACTATGACAGAGTAAAAATCAAATGGTATGACATTCATTATATCAGTGATTTAGAGAGACAACCCGATGGTAAGTATGTAGGTGTTGTTACTGTATATCAAAGATTTGAAGGTACTTCAGATGACGGTTTAGAGTATAAAGACACTACTAAAAAGGACATCACTATTTATGTAGAAAGAAAGAAAACACAAATATCAGGTAGAGTAATTGAATTCTGGGACGTTCTTCTTGGAGACATTAGAGTTACTGAAACTACAGCATGAGACAACACTATATTTCAAAGTTTTTCTTTGCGATAGTATTAATATTCATTTCTATGCACTCACAAGCTCAGCTTGTGGGTGACATGGATGATGAAAGCAAGCTATATGCAGAAACCAAACAGGTTAATCAATTTTTTAGAAGGTTTAACGGGGAGGAAGACGAAAAGGGAGATAGATATTACCAAAAAGACAAACTATACCGCGACCAAAAGCTGCGCCAGAAGTATATAAGCATTTTATTTGATGCCAGTAATTCAGGAGTAAAAAAAGAGGTTAAAACTCAGTTTATCACTGACGTAACAAGCAAAGAAAGTCCTAAGTTTTTAGACTTCCACGGAGGTAAATGGTTTTCAGAAGTTCATACTTCTTTTTCCTATAAAGGAAAAAATGAAAACGTTATTTTATTTATGGAGCTGGAACAAGAGGGTTTAGGATACAAATGGGTAATATCTAAAGTATATGCAGACTTTTTAAAAGAGTATATGCACAAAGACACTACTCAGCATGATAAATTCCTGCACCCCATGAGTCATGAACTTGATTTCATGAATTTACGCAAGGCCTTCAGAGATAAGTCTACCGTAAATCAATTTACTTCAAAAAACTACAAACCCGATTATTTAAGCCTATTTTTGTATGAAATAAAAACAGGCACACTACAGTTTAAAACTATTCAGGATGTAAAATTCCACTTTTTTCAGCTCGATGGTTGGTATTTCGAATTATCTAATTTTCACAGGCCCGGGTATAACACCGGATGGCTCATGTCTAACCTTGTAAAGGTGGCCAATAAAGATAAAGACCTACTGAAAAAGTATATCTATTATGAAGATAAGTAAACCCTTTAGCATTCTTGCCCTGGCATTTATCATGTCAGGATTTTCCAATATTTCTTTTGCTCAACAAAAAACTGACGACCAGCAAATGGAGCAGTATGAGCAAAAAGTAACTGAAATAGTTAATTTTCTTGAGTATTTCTTAAATACCCTTGGCGACAAATCTACCTCAGCCAGAGACAAAGACGTGATTGTTAGCCAGAGCTACACTAAAATATTTAGAGATGCCAATGTGCAAGTAGAAGATGACCTTGACGAAGAAAGAGATGTAATTACCAATAAAGATGTGCAGGCATATCTTAAAGACATAGACTTCTTTTTCAAAACCGTAAAATTCGACTTCAACATTGAAGACATTAGTCATTATGTTAATGACCAAGGCGACCTTTTCTTTAAGGTGACCATGACCAGAAATCTTAAAGGTACTACCATAGAAAATGACTCTGTGAATAACACCAAAAAAAGATTTATTGAAGTAAACCTAGACCCAGAAGAGCAAGACCTTAAAATAGTAAGCTTCTACACCAATCAGTTTAGTCAAAAAGAAGCCTTAGCAAAATGGTGGAAAGAGCTATCATACGAGTGGAAGGCTATTTTTAAAAGAAAAGCTGGCATTACCCAAACAGCTACTGATAGTGATATAAAAAATATATCACAAATAGATGAATTAGATATTTCGGGCAATAGATACATAGTGGACATAGAGCCTCTATCTCAATTAACCCAACTGAGACGCTTAAACCTATCAAAAACCAATATTGAAGACCTAAAGCCTATCAGAAACCTCACTAATATTGAAGAATTAGACTTATCATACACCCAAGTAAAAAGCTTAGAACCTTTAAAGTACGCCAGTTCGTTAAAATACTTAGAGGCACAAAATACTCCATTAGAAGATGCCAACACCATAAGTAGGTTAAACAAACTTGAGCAATTAAACATAAGCAGAACCCAAATTTTAGACTTCACCTCTATTGGCAAAGCAAGTAACCTTCAAAAGCTCAACATGGCGGGCACTCAAATTCTAAACCTGAATGTAATAGAGCCATTAGCCAATCTTAAAGAGCTGAACATTAACAGTACCAGAATTGATGCGCTAAGCCCTTTAAAAGCAATGAATGCACTAGAAGTTTTAAAGGCAGATAGCACTCCGGTATATTCTCTACAGCCTTTAGCTACATTAAAAAGCCTAAAGGTATTGTCTATTAATTTTACCACTATCGATGATTTATCGCCTTTAAGCAGTTGCAAGTCTTTAGAGAAAATATATTGCGACAGCTCCAACATATCCAAAGAAGATGCTAACGATTTCATGTCAGCCAACAAAGGCGTGCTTGTTGTTTTTGAATCCGACAACCTAAAACACTGGTGGGCTGAGCTACCTGTAGCTTGGCAAAATGTAATTGAACAATTTGTAGCCATCGATGGAAACACCCCATCTAAAGAAGATTTAGCTAAAATTACTGCCATTGATTCTATCAATATAGATAACAATATATATATTGAAAATATAGAGCCACTTAGCCAGTTAAGAAAATTGCACACCGTGATTATTTCCAATACTGCTACTGCTGACCTGTCTCCGCTCAGTGGCTTAAGAAATATAGAATATCTTGATGTTTCAAATACCAAAATTGAAGATTTTGGCATTATTAATAGCATGGAAGGGCTTTCCATATTAAAAGCAAACAGAACTAATTTCAGTAATATTGACACGCTAAAATCTCTAAAAAGATTAAAAAGGCTAGAGGTAGACTATACCAACATTACAGCGCTACAAGCCAAAAAAATTTTAGAAACTCACCCTGACTGCCTCATTATTTTTGAGAGCGATTACTTACAAAGCTGGTGGGCCGACCTATCAGAAACATGGAGAAGTATATTAGCGACACAAACTACATTAGCCGCTACTCCATCTACAGCTCAACTACACAAATTAATTGAGCTGAAGCAAATTGAAATTATTGAGCAGCCTGTGTCTAACATTACTCCGCTAAGTAATTTCATTAGGCTAGAAAGCCTGAAAATTTCAGGAACGGGTGTCTCAGACATAAGTGTAATTTCTGATATGCATGAGCTTAAAACCTTGCAGTTAAGCAAAGGACCTATAAGCGATTTAAGTGCTTTAAAGAGTTTAAAGAAACTTGAAAAGCTAGACATTTCTAATACTCCGGTAAGTAACCTGAGCCCTTTAGAAGACCTAACTTCATTAGAAGAAATCAATTGTGCTGGAACGCAAATCAAGAAATTGAGCTCATTAGATAATTTAAGAAATCTTCAATACCTAGACTGCTCTAACACCAATGTAAAAAAACTGGATGAGATTTCTCATCTACAGTTAAAAACAGTAAAATGTTATAACACGCGTATTTCGAGCGGAAGAATCGAAGATTTTAAACAAGCTAACCCTGAGTGTAATATTATTCATTATTAATTAAATATGGCGAAAGCGAAAAGACCTGCTGGGAGGAAAAAACCAAAGAAGAAAAAAAAGAGCTTTTTAAAAACAATACTGAAATACACTTTCATACTAATGCTTCTGGCGTGTTTTGCGGCAGGAGCATTTTTTCTTGCCGTTCAGCAAGGTGTATTTGGCACACTGCCCGACAAAGAGGTTCTTTCTAAAATAGAAAACAATGTAGCCACAGAAGTTTACAGTGCTGATAGTGTATTAATAGGCCGGTTTTATATTCAAGAACGTACATCAACACAGTATGATGACATTTCTAAAAATGTAATTAATGCTTTGGTAGCCACCGAAGATGCTCGCTTTTTTGAGCACGATGGTGTAGACTACAGAAGCTTAGGCCGTGTATTATTCAAAACCATTTTACTACTTGATAGAAGTAGCGGAGGAGGAAGTACTATCACACAGCAATTGGCAAAAAACGTATTCCCTAGAAAATCTCACGGTGTTTTTACCATACCTGCTAACAAAGTTGGCGAGGCTATAGTAGCTACTCGATTAGAAAAAATATACACTAAAGAACAGTTAATAACCATGTATTTAAATACTGTACCCTTTGGTGATAATGTGTATGGGATAGAAATGGCAAGTCGAAGATTCTTCAATAAACATGCTAGTCAACTTAAAGTAAAAGAAGCCGCTGTTTTGGTAGGTATGCTTAAAGCCAATTACTCTTACAATCCTAGGCTATACCCAGAAAAATCGTTACAACGAAGAAATGTGGTAATGTCGCAAATGGTAAAGTATGGTTATTTGTCTGCTGATGATTACGGGCTTTTAAAAAACCAACCGCTAGATATCAATTACACCAAAATAACACATAACAGCGGTATAGCCACCTATTTCCGAGAGTACCTTCGCAAAGATTTGGAAAAATGGTGTGAAGCACACACTAAAAAGGATGGCAGCAATTACAACCTGTACACCGATGGCTTAAAGGTTTATACTACCATTGATTCGCGCATGCAAAAATATGCCGAAAGCGCTATGAAAAATCATATGGTGGATCTTCAAAGCGTGTTTGAAAAGCATTGGAATGCTGGCAACCCCTGGAAAGCCAATAAAAATCTACTTACTAGTGCCATACACCGGTCTAGCAGATATAAACACCTTAAAAAATCAGGATTAAGCGAAACTGCCATTTTAAATAAAATGAAAGAGGCAGTACCCATGAAAATATTTAAATGGAAGGGTGATGAAGAGGTGAAAATGTCTCCTATAGATTCGATAAAATACACCTTGTCTTTACTCCAAAGTGGCACTATGGCCATGAACCCTAAAAATGGAGACATTTTAGCTTGGGTTGGAGGCATAGACTACAGCTTTTTTAAATATGACCATGTAAATGAAAATACCAAACGCCAAGTAGGCTCTACCTTTAAACCCTTTGTATTTGCTTCTGCACTGGAAGATGGCATGAAACCATGTAATTTCATATCAGGAGAAAGAAGTACCTACACAGACATGGATAACTGGTCACCAGGAAATGCTAGCAGCGATGAGTATGACAAAAAATATACATTTAAAGGTGCGCTAGCCTACTCTGTAAACACAGTAACAGTAAGAGTGCTAGAAGAGGTAGGTATAGAAAAAACCATCAACCTAGCACATAGAGCAGGCATAAAATCGGAGTTACCAGAGGTGCCTTCAATAGCATTAGGCACAGCGGATATTTCACTAATAGAAATGGTAACGGCCTACGCCACATTTGCCAATGGAGGATATCAGGTCAAACCACGATACATTACTACCATAACAGATAGTAGAGGAGAACCTATAGAGCTTTTTAAAACAGAAAAAACAGAGAAGCCTGTAATTTCTGAAGCTACCTGTAAGATTATGAACAACCTATTGCAAGCAGTAGTAAACGAGGGCACAGGCATAAGATACCGCAGTAAATATAAAATGAGCAATGAACTGGCGGGAAAAACCGGCACCACTCAAGACAATACTGATGGTTGGTTTATTGGCTACAACCCAGATATAGTGGTAGGCACTTGGGTAGGAGCAGATAACCCAGCCGTACATTTTAAAAGCACCGGCCTGGGCTCTGGTGCCAGCATGGCTTTACCCATTGTAGCCAAGTTTTTTGATAAGTTACATGGAGACCCCAAATTAAAGAGTATTGGCTTTGCTAAGTTTGAACCCCTGCCCTCACAAATAGAAAGATGGATAAACTGCGATGCAGAAAAAGATGACAAACAGTTTATGGAATGGCTCTTTGGAAAAAAAGAAAAAGATCAAAGAACCGTTGAGTTCGGAGAAGAAAAAGAAGAAAAGAAGAACCTATTAGATAAAATAGGAAACATCTTTAAGAAGAATAAAAAGAAAAACTAATATTTTAAAAGAACTAACGGCACTCTAATTTTGCAGTGCAGTTAGTTCTTTTTTATACTTTGATGATAATTCAAATTCCCTCAAGCTAAAGTAAATACCACTTAACCCTTCTAATACATTTTCATCTTTAGGATCTACTTTATAAGCCGTTTTCATATAAGGAAGAGCACTTTTAAACAATTCAATCGTTCTATCTTCAAAATCATCAAAAGAAGTAAGGTCTTCGTCAAATCCCAAGCCTAATATCCTATTTACCGCTTCATTATAATACAAAACACCAAGGTTATAATTAGCTTGTTTATCTAAGCTATCGGATGCCAACACTACTTTAAAAGACTCAACAGCTTTAACAAAGGCCGAGTCGACACCATCCATTTTAGAATAAGCTGCACCTAATGCTAAATAAAATTGTCGATTACTTTGCTTCTGGTTAAATCCAACTTCGCCAACCTGCTGTATAATTACATTATAATGATGGTAAAACTGCTCTGCATTATTTAATATGCCAGCTGCTATTGAAGACATGGCATCATTATAATAGGTAGTAGCAATATACTTAAGGTTCTGATTTACCTCTTTTGCATAAGTTTTGTCTTTATCTAACCTTAATACCGAATAAAAAGAACTAGCGGACGTATCACGCAACACATACGAGGCCTCACTTCCAGCATTTTGCTTATACAAATCTTTATAAATAAACCCTCTGATATAATGAGCTACAGCATTTTGAGAGTAATAACCATTGGCAATAAAGGCAGAATCAATAGTACGCTTAGCCTCATTTAACTGCCCTCCTTTATATAAGTCCAGAGCAGCACTCAAAGGGTTAGTCTGCGCAAATGATTGCGTTGTAATAAATAGGAGCAATATGTAAATATATTTTCTCATATTATTTCACCACTTTGGCTAAGACTTGTAATTGATCACTAATCTTCAATCCTTGACTATTAAGGCGCGACAAGCTCACCTCAAATTTCTGCTTATTATTTTCATAAAAAAAATTGATTATAGCTCCTCTATTAATAGCTCCATCCTGATCTGCAACTATCAAAGTATTAACTAGCTTAGGCTTTTTCATCACCTCTGTTAGTAAGTTACTTTGCCTATGAGTGATATATAGCATATGACATTGCCGAAGCTCCTCTACTGAATTAAAAGTTATTATTTCAAACTTTTGCGCACCTCGTGTTTTTTGGGCCGCCATTTGATTAAGCTCCCCCATAAGAGCAGGGTAATCTCCCAGCACACCAATTTTAAAAGTGCCCGTAGCCATATTAGATGGCCACTCAATATATTTTGAAAAATTATATAAAAAAATAGCTTTAACCTTAGCGTTAATATCAGGAGCAAAAGCCTGCAAGCTATTGGTAATAAACACTATAAATAGCATCATTACAATCAATAGCCTAGTGCTACCAACTACAGACTTTATGTTCTTTAAGATATTCAACTTTTATTTATTCTATCAACTGTTGTTTTCTTTTTTTCTCTTTCGCCTCAAGTACATAATAAAGATAAAGATCACAGCAACCGCAATAAAGCAATATATACCACAATTATCAAAAGCACTGCCTCTTGTATCTTCATCTTTTATTTCATTTTTATCTTCTTCCAGATGCAGTTCATTAGTTTGTGATGTGGTTGCTACTGCATTATTTACCATTGCCGTACCGTTAGTAACTCTCACAGAATCTTCCGTAAAAGTGTCTGTTTTATCAGGCTCTTGAGCCACCATAACTCGTCTTTCCTGTGGTTTAGTATATCTAAATACTTTATTTCTGGTTGTAGAACCAATTCTTTGGGTTAAATGATTATTACCATTTAAAACTACAACATCTACCTCCATTGCAGCATCATTCTCTGACAGCTCGAAATAGTATTTACCTGCAGCTGGCAGTTTTCTGAAAATAAAATTGCCGTCAGCATCTGTATAGGCATGAGCTACGGTACGTCCATTTACATCTTTTAATAGTATTTTGTGCTTTAACTTGCGAGTTTCTTCACCCGTTAAAAACAGGTTACCTTGAATCTGTTCGTCCTCCTCTTCTAACACAAAATACCTATCATTATAATCTTCTAATTTTCTATAATGAAATGCAGCTGCTTGCAAATCTTTATTTACATGATTAGTAATTTCCCCATCGCTATCAAACATTGAAAAAGCAATGTTCATATTACTATCTTCCGCCTCTAGCACCATAGCATAATTGCCTGCTTCAGGCAATCGCCTGAATTTAAAATCGCCATTTTCATCTACTTCAGCAATATCAACTACCTTACCATTATCATCCACCAAGTAAACTTTATGCCCCGATGCCCCATCAAATTGACCTATATTACCATTAATTGCTGCATCACTTTCTGATATATAAAAATATTCTGATTCATATTCTGTTAACTTTCTATAGTTAAACACCTCTTCATGCTCATTTCTTGAAAAAGAATGTTGTTCATCATTAGTACTTACCTTTAAGCTCGCATTCATTCCTGCATCCTCTTCTGATAATACAAGTGTATAAGCGCCCCCATTTGGCAATTTTCTAAATTCGAAATCTCCGTTTTTATCAGTAACAGCCACATCAATAACGCTTCCAGCTTCATCCAAAAGCATGACTTTATGCCCCGATTTATCTTCCTCTGCATCAAAAATATGCCCTGAGATCACCGCATCATCAGCCACCATAAAATCTACGGTGGGGCCTTTTAGCTCTAAAAGACTGTATTGAAAGTGCTCATTAATTAATTCCAAGGGGGTATCGTTAATAGAAAAGCTATTGACCTCTTCCAAATATTGAGGAAGACGATTATACGCAAAAGGCACCTCAAAGTGGATATTATAAGTTCTATCCATGCAGCCTCCCCTATTAGACGTGAGGTAACCTTCAGGATCACCATCTACTAACGAAAAGTAAAAATCGTCCATCCCTGAGTTTAATGGTTGTCCGATATTATATACCCTACCATAGCCATAACTCCATGTGGGTTTAGCCATAAACACATCGAAACCACCTTTTGACACATGCCCTTTAGAACTAAAGAATAAACTTCCGGAGCTCATATCAAAAAATGGTGTTATCTCATCTTCATCTGTATTAATTCCTGAGCCAAGATTAATGGCACTGTCATAAGTTTCTTCTGAAAGCTGCGCATACCAAATATCCATTCCCCCAAAACCTCCGGGCCTATTAGAGCTATAAAACAAAAGGCTGCCCCCATTTTCTAAGGCTACCACTGATGGGTATTTAGATGAATACTCTGGCACATTGATTTTCTCGTTCAGCGCCACAGGAGTATGCCATTCTCCATCTACCTTATTGGACTCATAAATCTTACAATCACCTTGTTTGTTACAAGCGGTAAAATACAGGGTAGTACCATCACTATTCAAAGAAGGTGCTCCTAGGTTAATATCATCAGAGAAGTTAAAACCGAGTTCATAGAACAGCCCCTCTTGCTTAGTGTATAGCCGAGTAACTACTGTAGTATCACTCAAGAGTATTACCCCCTGCTTTAACTTTTGCTTACGAGGAACATACAATTTCTTAGTTTTAGTGTAAATACTATAGCCATTAAGACTATAAATACCCACTACGCTATCCTCTGAATTTAGCGCTATTTCCGTATTCTTTGCTACTCCTTTCAATGTTTCAGCCTGCTCGCATAGTTGAATTTGCCTATCGGCTTTCGCTGACAACAAACTATCAGAGCTAGATTGCTTACATTTTGTAAACCAATACTGAGCGCTATCATATTGCTCAAGCCCTACATTAATAACACCTAAATTGTAATCAACAACAGGAAAGCTACTATCACTCTCCGCATTAATATACTCCAAATAGTATTTTTGGGCATCAGCATAGCAGCCTACATTGTAATATGCATCTGCTAACATTTTTCTATAGTTAATATCTGGGTCTTGTTGAACTATTTGCTCCAAACTGTGAATGGCAGCATAATAATTATTATCAGCCATCAGCTGTTGAGCCACCTCTCGCAGTTCTTTTACACTAGGCTCAGTATCTAAATCCCTAAAATGTTTTATATGCTGCGCATTACCCCTTCCAACACCCAAAAGAAGTACAAAAATGCATATCAGTTGTACTCTTATCATAATCTTGGTGTAGGGTTTGTAAAAGTTTTTGTCCTAGCTTTAAATTTCTTTTTAAACGCATAGGCTAAGCTTATTTCAAGGCCTCCATTTCTAGTTTGAGCTCCAAGTGAAGAAGTAATTAAATCATAACTTAGCCCTGCATTTAAAGTACCATACTCAAAACCCATTCCTAAAGTAATGGTATCCGTATTTCGAATCCAGCCACCTAAAGACAGCAATACACCATCCTGACCATATTCTGCATTATTCTCATTCACTGTATATTCGGCTGATACGCCTGCACTAATCACTTTGCTGTTTCCTTGAGTAAAAAACATAGCCGTAGGCACGATATTTATATTTTGAGTTGTTGCTATTTTTGCACCTCCATGAACAATATACTTCCTTTCCAAGACGGCTCGCTGCCCTAATAAACTTCTATCAGGAGCCGTCATGTGTGCAGCAGAAACCCCTCCGAAAACAGTATTGTTATTTTTAAGAAATGAGTAAAAAAGAAGACCTGCTTGCATGTCAAATACTGCTTTACTATCAACCTCTACCGCTTCTCCATTAGATAACTCAGGGTTGTAGCCCTGAAAATCTACCCATTGACTCTGTGTAGATAGTTGTGAATAATCTAAGTTGATCGCATCTAGTCCTGCCTGAAGCCCCAGCACCAAATAACTGTTGCCGTTAGCACCTATGGCATTATGATAAGCGTATGATAACATGGCTCTGGTGTTAGACGCTTTATTTCCCGCCTTATCTTGTAGTACAACGAGCCCTACACCTGCAAAATCGGGGTTACGATCAGCCTCCATTAAAGACATATCTACCGACAAAGCATAGGTTTGTATCTCAGCAAAATCGTTCAGATAGTCTTTATAATTAATACCTGCTCGTATATTACCATAAGAAATTCCTGTGAGAGCAGGATTTAACGTAAGTGGTGAATTATAAAACTGAGAAAAAAACGGGTCTTGTGCGTAAGATTTTGATCTAGCGCATATCACTCCTATTACGAAAATAACTACAACCTTTAAATACCTCACTTCTATCTAACTAACTGTACAGACCCTTTTTTAGATATTACCTCACCTCTTATTGTAACAGCCCGAACGAAATAAACATATGTATCTGCCATTTGTTCTTTTCCATCTACGGTGCCGTCCCAGCCAATTTCTGTATTGCTAGAAGCAAATACTTCTTTCCCTCTTCTATTGTACACTTTAAATTCTAATTCGCTTATACCAATTGTATTAACTAATAAAATATCGTTATGCTCATCATTATTGGGAGTAAACATTTGAGGGACAAAGACCTCATAGTAATCTTCTACATTTATAGTGACTTTAGCCTCTCCTTCACATGCCGAGCCATTATTTCCGGTTACGGTGTAAGTAGTTGTATTTTCAGGGGTAGCCACGGGATTACTAATTTGTGCATTATTTAAACTACCAGCGGGACTCCACGAATAATGTTCAGCTCCTGATGCCTGAAGTTGGATAGAACTACCAAGCTGAATAGTAGCATCACTATTTACATTAATATTAGGTAATGGAATTACCTGAACACTCACTGTAAACGTCTTGGGCTCGCAACTTCCTCTCATTATTTTCACGGAATAATTAGTGTCATTTATTGGCTTCGCTACAGGCCTGTCTGAACTAGCTTCTTCTAACGTTTCGGCAGGGGACCACACATAGTTACTACCTCCATACGCTTCTAGCTTGGCTGCTTCTCCTGCACAAATCACCTCTTCACTACTGGTCACGCCAGGTGTTTCATAAAATTCAATGACCACATCATCATATGAAGGCTCACAACTCCCACTGTTGGACACGGTCCATCTTAATACATTAATTCCATTTCGTAAGGCATTTACACTTGTACTAGCTGCATTTTCATCCTCAATATTTCCTCCGCCCTCAATAAAACTCCACTTGCCTCTACTCCCTTGACTAGGCACTGAGGCAGATAATTGCACCGTTTCCTGCCCATTACAAATGACCTGATCTGCTCCAGCATTGGCAGTTGAAGGTTTGGGACTGACATAAATAATTATTTCGTCTACAGAGGAGTCACACGCCTCACCATCAATAACCCACTGCAGTTTATTCTCGCCTAACGATAACCCTTCCACGGTAGCATTTGGCTTATGACTATCATTAAGCGTTCCACTTCCTGAAAGCACTTCCCAATGTCCGCCCACACCAGTTGCGGCTAACTGAGTGGAGTAATTATCACATAAAAATATATCTTCACCCGCATTAGCTTCATCAGCCGGAAGTAGAGAAGTGATTTTAACCTGAGATTCACTAAAGCCGCAAGCAGTAGTTACTCGCCAGCTTAATACTAGCTCAGTACCTGGCATAATTGAATTAATAATAGATTTAGGATCTGAAACATCAGAGATAGAAGCATTGCCCGAAATTATTTCCCACTTACCCGTTCCATACAATGGCTCCTCAGCATTTAACCGGCTGTTGCTAGCATTACACAAAACTTGATCATCACCCGCGTCAGTACTTAATGGAGAAACGGATGAAGTAATTTTCAAATCGTCAGTATCAACACAAGCTCCATTGGTTACCGTCCAGCGTACAACAGTCTCTGAGTTTTTCAACAAACCTGTTATAAAAGTAGCATTACTATATTCATTCGATATCTGACCTTCTCCGGATACTATAGACCACTTTCCTGTGCCAACTCGGGGCTCTACTGCATTAATAGAGGTAGTGTTAGCATCACAAATAGTTTTATCAGCTTCTGTCTCCGCCCTTGACGGCTTAGTTGAAATAGTAACACCTACAGGATCACTTTCAGGACTCCAACAACTGATGTCATTAACTACAATAACTGTATAGCTTCCCGATTCTTCAATACTACTTAAAGTAACAGTATTACTATTTTGCAGTTCGAGCATTGCCTTACCATCCTTTTCCCACCTATATGTCGATTTTGGCACCTCCTCAATTGTTAATATTATATTATTACCTTCGCAGGCTGACAAAGTATTGTATGTAATAACAGGTTTTGAAGGCCGAGTTAACGCATTAACTTGAAGGGCATCACTAGGATTACTTATACAATGAGGTTCATTTCCATCCTCAATTTCTACGGTATACTTACCACTAGCATAAGCTGTTATCGTTCTTCCTGATCGATTAATTTCGACTCCGTCTCTATACCAAATATAAGAGCCTCCATTAGGAGCCTCAGAAGCTGTTAAGGAATAAATACACAAAGTACCTATTTCAAAATCTATTGTTGGTTTTTCAGGGATAGATACAATAGTGATATTCACGTCATCACTACCATAGGCATTGGTCCAAGTTAGAGCATATTCACCTGGCCTAAGTCCTGTAATAATAGAATGAGGATCGTTTGGTGACTCTATAGTAATAGAGGTATTTTCTGTTGTCCATTGCCCTGGGCCTCCATCTTCACTGGCCTCCAATTTAGCTTCCGACTCACCACATAGCACTTGATCGGGGCCCGCATCGGCAATCATTGTTATAGGATCATCATTGCCATAATTTCCATTACTACAAAAGTTTGTGCCACAGCTACCGTCATCATTGCACTTTGCTCCTCCGGCCGATGGAAAAGCAGGACAAGATGCACCACATTCCATGCAGCCGTTATTGGTGTTATTAAGATTTTTATTCACCTGAACCGTGCCCGAGCCTGACCAAACCGTGGTAGAAACATGGTTCTCTATATTCTTTGCAATATTCAGGGTGCCATATACTACAAATTGAAGACTACAAAATTCGGCATTTTGACATCCGCCATCACCGGCATCAAGATTGACATTATTAAGAACATTAACAGTAACTCCCTCAGGAATAATGATTTTACCATTTCCAGAAGCTTTTATATTTAAATTACCATTAATTGTAATCTCTGATGGAGTATCAAATGTAAATACATCTCCATCATCAAGTAAGTAATTTACTCCAAGGCTTAAATTTCCTGCATTACTACCTGCCGCACATACCTGACTATAATTAGTACTACCTGTACCTGCAAAGTCTACCTCACAATTTACTTGAGCCAAAGTGAAAGTAGAAACACACATACAGACAAGAAACAATACTCTTTTCATGTAAATTTTTATAAATAAGAACTTTTCATCTTCATAAGACATGTAAGATATGATGCAAAATAAAAGCTATTTTGATTCATATTTTCACATTGTAATTAATTAATTCTAATCTGAAGGAAAATGTGACCCAATGAAAAATCAATTTATTTAGGGTAATAATATTATAAATAGAATTTAGTACAAACTTAAGGAACAGGGCTAGGCCATTTTTGTTTAAAACTTTTTTGTCTAAAAACACAAAAGGCTGTAGAGCCTATCACCATAACTAACAATGATGAGCCCTACAGCCTTTAAACTATTATTTTAGAGCAGTTAAGTCTCTCTTATTTTATCTTTCTTGAAGAGTCTCTGATAACCAATTGAGAAGGAATTATATGTCTGAAATTCTTCCCTTTCTGAGATGAGTTAATTTGATCAAACAAACATTCTGCTGCTTCATAACCAATTCGATAAGGGTTATGCATTACAGAACTTAAATGAGGCATAACAATTTCACAGATAGGAAAATCGCCAAATCCAACTACCGCAACCTGATCAGGCACCTTAATATCCATAGCTTGTAATGCTAGTATAGATTCAACGCCTATTTCATCATTAACACTAAAAATACCATCAATGTCTTTTGGCCCTTTTATCAGCTCTCTTACAGCCTCCCTACCTTTTTCTGGATCAAAATCACAAGGAATGATTAAACTCTCATCTATCGGAATTTTATGATCTATCAATGCCTGCCTATACCCTAACATACGATTATGGCTAGCCCCCAAATTATCGGGCCCTGCTAAATGAGCAATTTTCTTGCATCCAATTTCTATTAGATGACTTACCGCTCTATAAGCACCTTTAAAATCTTCTGCTTCAATTTTTGGCACTTTAAACTGATCACTAGTTCTATCAAAAAGCACCAATGGCATGTTGCTGTCTATTACCTGCTTTATATGCTTAAGGTTTTTAGTCCCTTTTGCTAATGAAACCAATATACCATCAACACTACCCGCAAGTAATGAAGATATATACTTTATTTCCTGTTTAGTAGATTCATTCGTTTGGCATATATACACTTGATAATCATTGCTTCCGGCCACTTTTTGAATACCACTGAGCACTGAAGAGAAAAAATGACTTGCTATTTTAGGTACAATAACGCCAATTGCATAAGTTTTTCTGGTACGCAACCCACTCGCCATTTTGTTAACCTGATAGTTCATCTTTTTGGCCAACTGTTTTACTGACTTACGTGTTTGCTCATTAATATCCGGATGATCATTCAACGCCCTTGAAACAGTAGAAGGTGAGAGCCCTAGAGTAAAAGCTATGTCCTTTAATGTTACGCCCATTTATTATGTAAGTTTTCGTTAAAAAAGCTAAGTAAGGTATTAGAAACGACTTATAAAACTAAAAATGATAAGGATCATTTATTTTCAGGGTATTTTTTCACCCTATTTTTTCAAAACCCTCCTACATTTATAAATCTCATGCTAAATTACAAAGTACTGTGCAAAATGCATTTATTAAACGTTATTTATATTTTAAATGTCTCTAAGCACTAAATTCTACAATTTAATGGCAGAGTAAATTACCATACTCACATACAGTAAAAGTCCGGTTTCAAAGACAAAATAAATTGAAAATGAGTTTAATCATTTAGAACTAACAGTTTCAATCGATTTAAATGCTTTACAAGCGCGATTTCGCTACTAATTAAAGTTAACGTATTTTTTACTCTTATAGATATAAAAAAAGTACTTTACTAGTATTAAATTATTAAAAAGAGAGGAAAAAGTGCGATAACGCACTATATATGTATATTTTACACTTATTTGGTAAAGTATTAATTTAAACTAAAATTTAGGGGCAATACTAATCTTTGATTTACTTTTTCACCATTATGCTGTGCTGCCGCCCATTTAATAGCCGCACCACTTTGCTCTACTACTTCAAGAGCTTTCTCATTTAGCAGCTCACTGTCTGATTTAATGACATTTATATTTCCTATGCCTCCATTAACATCCACCACTATCTCTACATAAACCCGCCCCTCTATGCCTTTCTCCTTCGCGGCAATGGGATATTCCAAGTGATCGGCTATATACTTATTAAAAAGCTCTTCTCCCCCAATAGGAACGGCAGGCGTATCAACGTGGTCGAAAATCTCTCCTTTTATGGTATTTTGATGCTCCCTTCCATCCTCACTAGTAGGCTTATTGCAAGCTTCAAACAAAACACCCAACAATACACTAACCATCAAATACTTAGCAATGCGAACCATCCTTTTTACATCATAAATATTATGCAAATAACGAGGAATAATAATAAATAAACCAAGCGATTTTCAAATAATTGACACTAACCCCCTGGCTCACTATAAAATGAAGGCAAGAATGTTTCCATTCTTGCCTCCGCCACCTTTTACTACTACTATTTATTATCGTGATGGTATAATCAACATCAACTCTTATTTATTAACAATCAGACATTTACTACAGCATATTAATTCATTAATAACCATATTTACGCGGCACCTTGTGTATCGTGCTTTAATATTGACTTGATGATTGCATTATGTTTTTTCTCATGACTTGGCACTTCTAAGGTTACCCAAGAGCCCACACCTACCTGAGAACCTATCGATATAATTCCTTTCAAGCTATCAATTGCTTCTTTAACAATAAACAACCCTAACCCTGACCCGGGAGACTTTGGAGTCCCTTTATAAAAGAGATTAAATACGTATTTCATATGTTCTTCCTCTATACCAATGCCATTATCCAAAATAGAAATTTGCACCCTTCCATTTTTACTCACTACTTTTATCTCCACTATTAAAACCTCCTTATTTAGGTCTCTAAACATAATGGCATTACGAATGAGCTGATCCAACACAATCCTTATTTTTTCTTCATCGGAAAAAAGCAAGGCATCATCTTCAACACAGACATTAAACCTTATTTCAAAATGATTGTCCAATGAATGAAATTCATCAATTACGTGCTTAAGCAACTTCTTCAGTGATATTTTCTCGCAATTACTAGCATAATAGTTCACCCTGGTGAGATATGCAATATTGGTTATCATGGAATTAAGACCATTAGCGCTCTCTTCAATTTTTGACACGTATTCCTTAATATTATCGTTTTGAGATTCGGTTTTTATCAAATTGACTAAGCCCAAAATATTAGTGAGAGGAGACCTTAAATCATGCGATGTGCTATAAAGGAACTGTTCTAGTTGAAATTTCACTTCTTTCAGCTCATTATTAGCAGATTTGAGGTAGTGTTCATATTCTGTGTGACGAGACAAGTCTAGTATTACCCAACTATAAAAAAGTTCTCCTGAGGAAGCCTTATAACTGCTAATCTTGGCTAATCCTCTTAACACCCCTCCGTCTTCCTTTTTTAACCAAACCTGTTTTTTTATCGCATTAACTCCCGATTGAAATTCATCTTTAATGCTCTCAAAATCATCAATAAGAATTTGTTGCAAATTCTTTTTTCTAGCAGACCAGAGCGTAGGAAATACCAATGACTCTACAAACATACGGTTGAAATACACAATTCTACCCGCACCATCACACCTGAAAATCAACTCAAAAGTATTGTCCGTTATCAGCTTACCAAAAGCAATAGAATCCTTGGCCGAGTTAGGCCTATGATCTGGCGTTAGCACCTTATCTACTATACATATGAATATAGGAGCGCCTTCATATGTTCTACAAGAGATGTTCAACTTAATCCAGCCATTGACTGTTTCAGCATTAAAAGCACCGGAACGGCCCCTAGCTGCCTTATCCATAAACAAAGTCAATTTTTCCACCCAATCCTCTTCCAAATCTTTAATGAACAGGTCATCCAAAGTTTTAACATCTTCCTTAATAGAGAAGATATTTTGCAAACAGCTATTCTTATGAATAATATTTCTATCTTCATCAACGATAGCCACTCCAAAAACTTGACTTTCAAGAAGATTAGAGAAAAGTTGTGGGACAGATGCTTTGCTTCCATCATTTTGAGTTTCAATCATCATATCCTTATTTTATCTCTAATTAAATTAGTTAAAGCTATGATTAAAATCCATCCTCAATTAATGGTATTTACTCATACCAAATATATGGTATATGATATAAGAAGAACTACGTAGTTAAGTAATTAGCTTCATTTCCATTATTCTTTTTATCAGCTCCACTACATTTTTCACCTCCAATTTTCGCATGATATTGCTACGGTGAGTTTCTACAGTTCTAATACTAATAAATAACTGCTCAGCGATTTCATTGCTGGTATGCCCTTTAGCTATCAGTTTTAATATTTCTAATTCTCGCTTTGTAATGTGTGGTTCGCTGTCATCACGTCCATTTTCGCTACGCATTTTTTTAAAACGCCTGATCACTACCTCCTGCGCCATGTGACTAAAATAACTGCTACCTCCAAGCACCATTTCTATGGCACTCCTAAGCTCCATTGCTGATTCACTTTTCACCACATATCCTTTTACCCCCGCATCTAGACAGCCCCCAATATACTCCTCATCGTCATACATAGAAAGTATAATGATCTTGGCGTTTTCATCAACATTTAAAATCTGTCGGGTAGCCTCTATTCCATTGATATCTGGCAGTGAAATATCCATAAGCACCACATCTGGTCGGATCTTTTGATAAAGTGAAATAATACCAGCACCATTTTTGGCTTCACCAGCTAACTCCACATTATCAATTTTTGTCAAAAAAGTTTTAATGCCTTCCCTAAAAAGCTCATGATCATCTGCTAGTACTACTTTGTACTTCGTCATATTTCATCATTTGGAATATCTACAATTATTAAAGTACCGAGCCCCGCTCCCGACTCTATTGAAAAATGCCCTCCCATTATCTTTGCTCGCTGCTGCATATTTTGCAAACCATGATGTATCACATCAGGCTTAATACGAAGGGCATCAAGGTAAATCTCATCTTCTTTTTGCATGCCCGCACCATTATCTTCAACTGTAAGGCTTATTCTATCGCCATGCTCTATAAGTGATACCGATATAAAACTAGCCTTAGCATGCTTTAAAGCATTATTTATAGCCTCTTGAGCCACCCTATACATATTCACTTTTTTACTTTCCCCTATGCTGCTACGCACCCAGGAGTAAAAAGTAATTTGTACATCATAAATATTATTCAATTGCCTTACTAAAGAATTGATTCCGGTGGCCAAGTCAAAATCACGTAATTTGGAGGGCGTTAAGTCATTAGAAATACGGGTAGTTTCCTGTATGGCCTCATCTATAAGTTTATTCAAACTGTCATTTACTGTTTCTTGCGCCAGAAAAACCTTCATTTTAACTAGATTCAACATTTGCCCCAATCCATCGTGTAGCTCCCTGGCAATTCTCTTTCTCTCCACCTCTTGCCCCTCTATTAGCGCAGCTATCCTGCTAATTTCAATCTCCTTTTCAAGTCGTTCGCGCTCCACCTTATCAGATATATCTTTAAAAAAAAGCACTATGCCTCTAAACTGCCCATCACTGTCTATCATCTGAGTAAGACTTTCATCTCCAATGGGTGTTTCATCTCCAAACCTAGAAATCAAACGATATTTACCTTCACGTAAATCACCATCTTTATACAGTGGATTATGCAAAATATTCACAGCTGCTTCGCTATGGAGCTCCTTTATTTTTATGATATGGTAATACTCATGATCTACGGCATCGCTCAATGAATACCCGGTCAGTTGCTCCGCACTAGGATTGAGATAGAGGATCTTGAAGTTTTTATCTATTGTAATTACGGCATCATTTATAGATTGCACAGTAGAATAATACAACTGCTCTTGCCCACGCAAAATATCCTGCGCCTTTTTCTTTTCACTAATATCTATGGCTAACCTCCCTAAGGCATAAATATCTCCTCCAGAATCTTTTAATGGAAAAGTGATAATTAAAAACTGATGCTCTTTTCCATTTACAGTAAGCGTATCTTCATAAAAAATCTTTTCTCCCGTCTCGAAAATCTGTTTTTCATGTTTCTCGAGCTTTACATGCTTTTGCAAATCGAAATAACCTTCGGCACGGGCAAACTCTTGGTGATACCTCTTATTGTAAAAAATGAACCTCCCCTTCTTGTCTTTAACAGAGACATACAACGGAGTAGTATCCAAAACCGTTTTTAATATCCCCTTGGCACTTAACATTTCTCCAATAATGGTTTTCACTGGTGAAATATCACTTTGAACCGACATAAAACCTTCCAAATCGCCTTCAGCATTTTTTAGCGGAATAATTTCTATTTCCACCCAATACTTCGCGCCCTGTTTGGTGTAGTTAATCACATCGGTCTTAAACCTGACCTGCTCAGCAATTTTTTGCCGCATGAAAAGTATAGTATCTTCACTAGTTTCTTCTCCTTGCAGCAAATCCCCTGGCTTTTTTCCTTCTGATTCAGGCATGGTATATCCGGTAACTTTGGTAAAGGTTTTATTCACCCAAGTAATTCTTCCTTCAACATCAGAGAAAATTATAATATTAGTGGTATTATCAGAAATTAACCGTAGCCTATCAACTTCAAAACTCAACTTGTCTGATATAAGAGACATATACACTTAACCCGTTTCCTAGTTCATCACTTAAAACTTCGCCCAAAAGCTCACTTTATCATTTATATGAATATAATCATTTCTCAGCAAAATATAAGCGCATTCGTCATATGCCTTACTTAAAACAAAACAATTTTTGAACCACACCTCCTAACAGAGAAAACACAACAATATCCTAAAAACCAATCAATTAAATAACTTTAATCATAATTAATACACCGTAAGTATATTGCAGAAAAACTTTCTGCTTATTTTTATTGAAAAAGCCTCACAACATGATCCCGCTCAACATTTCTCTCTTATGTGGATTTATTACTATTGCTTGCGCTTTAAATGTATTTACTGGCTGGCTGCTAGACATACCCTTTTTAACTAACCTCCGACCTTCATTACCTGCCAGCACACCACTCACAGCATTAATGATAGGCTTTTTAGGTGCATCTGTTTGCATATCAGAATTTCATACTATTAAGCGCAAACGCAGCTACCTAACCACTTCCCGACTGATAACATTGGGCACCCTGACGCTATGCATATGGCTAATAGCCGAATACTTAGTTCCTAAAATCACTCAAATTGACTTACTACTATTTAAAGAAAATTTAAGTAGCCGCAAGCACTTCCTGCACCCAGGAAGACCCTCTCCCAGAACGCTAATTACAGTTTCTTTGGCTGCCATAGCCCTTTTCATGTCTTCCCTAAAGCTCAAAAACAATAGGTTAATAGCTCACACTTTGTGCATTATTGGCATGATCATACCGTGGGTAGCTCTATTTGGGTATGCAGGCTTGGCCAGTAATTTTTATAGCTACCAGCCCAAGTCAGGCATAGGTATGTCTGCTATTACTGCCTTTATGAGCATCTCTCTTTTTGTAGGCATCATCTCTCTAGATCCTAATTTTGGCATTATGGGCTTAATACGAAGTAAGTCTTTAAGCGGAAGAATGACCAGAATACTACTGCCCTTGGTAGTATTACTCCCATTACTCATTAGCTTTTTTATTGGCTATACTATTAACAACAAATCAATAGATGCCTCCATTGCCTTCATCTCAAGCCTAGGCTTCATCAGCTTACTATCGGGTGCACTTATAGTTATCACTGCCTTTCACATTCAATCAAAAGAAGCGATAAACGAAAAACTTCTTAAGGCTATTCAACAGTCCGAAGCCTCCTACCACCAGCTAGTAACAGACATAAAAGACTATGCCATTATAAAGCTAGATTTAGAAGGCTGTGTACTAGTTTGGAACAAAGGCGCTGAGAAGATTACGGGATACACAGAAAAAGACGTACTACACCAATCATTCTCCGCTTTTTTCACACCTGCAGATGTAGCAGCAGGAAAACCAGAAAAAATACTACTTGAGGCCAAGGAGTTGGGCAGCTCAAAATATGAAGGTTGGAAGGTTAAAAAAAATGGGATTATATTCTGGGGAAACACTGTAGTAAGCAGCCTTAAAGATACAGCGGGCAACCTAACAGGGTATGTTAACATCACTCAAGATCTTACCAGCAAAAAAGAGCACGAGAACATAATTATTAAAGCAGGAAAGCGCTTTAAACTACTGCTAGAATCTACACCCGACCCTATGCTTATTATAAATAATGAAGGTGATATTAACTTCAGCAACCGACTAGCAAAAAAACTATTTGCTCAACCTCATGAAGAAATAACACACCACAACATAGGTAAGTATATCCCTGACTTCAACAGCATCATCAATATAGGCAGCGCTAAAAGTAATACCAGCCCGTCTCTTACCAAAACCTCTGAATTAAACGGGATTAATCACCTAGGAGACAGGTTTCCTATAGAAATTTCCGTTTCTACAATTAGAGACGAAAAGTCAGATGCTGAGCTAGCAGTATCTTTAAGAGACATAACAAAACGAATAAATAGAGAAAAACAAAGAAAAGAGTACCTCAAAAACTTAGAATTAGCTCAACAAACAGGGCAAATGGGCTATTTTGAAATTAACCTTCTTACAGGAAAATGCCTCGTCTCTGAAAATTTCTCTTTGCTTTTTGGCATTACTACTACCGAATACTGCGCTGAGGACTTCTTAAAAGAATTAAATTCAAAAGAGCGATTTGGTTTTCTGAGAAAGTTTAAAAGCTCATTAAACAATAAGTCTTCATTCTCTACAGAGTACACGATCATTAACCCACAAACTAAGAAAAAACAGCACATATACTACAACAGTTACTTTGTTTACAATGCCCAAGGCGTTGCTACTGATATGATAGGTCTACAACAAGACATTACCTATATCAAAAAGAATGAAATAAAGATAAAAGAGCTCAATATTCAGCTCATGCAGAGTAACAATGACCTACAAGCATTTAGCTATTCTGTAAGTCATGATTTAAGAGCTCCTTTAAGAGCCATTATTGGCTTTAGTAACAAGCTAATGAAAAAAAGCCAGGAATTTGTTGATAGTGAAACCCTTCGCATCATTGACATCATTGTCAAAAACACAAACCAAATGGATAGACTTATAGATGACATCTTGGCCTTCTCTAGGGTAAGCCGCGAACATGTATCTAATAAGCCTATAAATATGACGGCCATTTTCTCGCATTCATATCATAACCTGATAGAAACATGGCACACCCCATTAAATATAAATTTCAAAATAGCTGACCTCCCTAATGCTTATGGAGACGAAACCATGATTAGGCAAGTAGCTACCAACCTACTCTCCAATGCTATCAAATATTCAAGTAAAAAAAATAATATTGAAATAGAGGTAGGGTATTTTAAAGATAACCGGCAAATTACTTATTTTGTAAAAGATAATGGTGTGGGGTTTGACATGAGGCACAAGAAAAAATTGTTTGGTGTTTTCCAAAGGCTACACAATGATGCTGATTTTGAAGGAACGGGCGTAGGCTTAGCCATTACCAAGAAGATAATTGAAAAACATGGAGGTGACATCTGGGCTGACGCTACCCTTGGAGTTGGCGCTACCTTTCTCTTCTCCTTTAACCATGACCACGATGAACCTAACTAACACCCTGACCGCTGACCTAGTTTATATTGAAGACAACCCCGCTGATGCAGAGCTAACTATTGATTGCCTTGAAGAACATGGCGTATCAAGAAATATAAAATTAATAACTGACGGACAGGAAGCTCTCGATTACTTTTTTGATGAAGAAAAAATATCTCAGAACGATCCTTTACCGAAATTGATCTTACTAGACCTAAAACTTCCCAAAATTGATGGTTTACAAGTTTTAAAATCCATAAAGGACCACCCTATTTTAAAGTTAATCCCTATTATAATCTTATCATCTTCTAACGAAAAAGAAGATGTAAATACAGCTTATGATCTAGGTGCCAATGGATATGTAGTAAAACCTGTTAAATACTCTATGTTTAATGAAGCTATAGAACAAATAAAATCTTTCTGGCTAGACTTAAATACTACATTAAACTCAAACATATGAGCATCCACAACTTCAAGGAAAAGAAATATTTGAAAGTATTAGTTCTGGAAGATTCATTAGAAGATGCTGAATTAATGATAGATGAGCTCTTAAACCATGGGTATTTGGTTGAGCATGTAATAGCTGATAACCGAAATGATTTCAGCAATCACATTCATTATTTTATGCCCCATTTAATTCTATCAGATTATAACTTACCAGAGTTCAATGGGTATGAAGCTCTTAGTGTAGCTATTGATTCATGTCCAGAAACACCATTCATATTTGTTACCGGCACAGTAGGGGAAGAAATAGCCGCAGAAACCATTTTAAACGGAGCCTCAGGCTTAGTTCTTAAATCAAATTTAAACAAACTACCCGAATCTGTAGAAAATGCATTTCAACATCATAGAAAATGGTCTAAAAAGAGAATAGAAAGAATAAGCAATAAAATTCATACAAGAGTAAATAAAAACATAGAGGCTCTTCAAAGAATACAAACCTTTTTAGAGAGAAATGGCAATACTGAAAATGTAAACGACATTTTATCTAAAACATTAGATGACTTAAACAAACTAACCAACAACAACGAGGAATCGATCTAACCTTAAGCAACTTATAATGGCAAAAAATAATACAACCAGCAAAACCATTAAAGAGATAAAAAAGGATTCTAAAACCGACAAGAACACATCAACATTAAACATTGTATGCATAGGTGCTTCTGCTGGAGGCCTAGAGCCTATCAATGCTTTTTTTGATAAAGTACCCGCCAACCCAGAGTTAAGTTTTATTCTGGTGCAGCACCTATCATCAGACTACAAGTCGCTAATGCCAGAGCTACTGGCTAAACACACTTCTGTTAAAATATCTAAGGTAACAGACAAAATGAAGGTGGAACCCAATTGTATATACACAATTCCGCCAGATAAAAATATTATAATAAAAGATGGTGTACTGCACTTAGAAGACAGAGGCAACCCAAAAGCACTTAATCTACCTATAAATATATTTCTAAAGTCATTGGCTGAAGATCAGAAAGAAAGAGCTATAGCGGTAATTCTTTCCGGAACAGGTAGCGATGGCACCTTGGGCATAGAGTCTATCAAAGAAAACGGAGGCATGGTAATAGCACAAGACCCAAGCAGCGCTGCTTTCGATAACATGCCTAAAAGCGCAATAGCCACCGGCTTGGTTGACTACATACTGCACCCTGCACGCATGCCCGAAGCTATCATTAACTATGTAAAACATCCGTATGTCAAAAGACAGGAGTTACAATCATACGACTTAGGCTCGCAGTATGACAATGAAAAAGGCGATGAACTACACCAAATTTTAACGCTACTTCATCAGCGCACCAAACTAGACTTCAGAATGTACAAAAAAGGTACTGTCGTAAGAAGGATAGAGCGCAGAATGAGCATTAGAAACATCTTAAACAAAGACCTTTACCTAAAACACTTAAAGGCTTACCCTGAAGAAATAGAATTATTAGGCAATGACATTTTAATTGGCGTAACAGGTTTTTTCAGAGACAATCAGGCATTTGAAGAGTTAGACAAAAATGTGCTTTATGAATTAGTGAAAAATGTTCACAAAGATAAAGATATCAGGGTCTGGATAGCTGGCTGCTCCACAGGGCAAGAGGTATATTCTGTGGCCATGCTATTGAAAGAACAGTTTCATAAACAACGTAAAAGTGCAGGAATAAAAATATTTGCCACTGACATTGACCAAAGGGCAATTGACAAAGCTAGCAAGGGCATTTACCCAGAAACCATCAAAGACGAGGTTCCTCCACAACTGCTAAGCAAGTATTTCAACAAAATAAACGATGCTTATCAAGTAAAAAAGGACTTACGCCAAATGGTAATATTCGCCAAGCACGACATTTCTAAAGACCCTCCATTTAACAATATTGACTTAGCATGCTGTAGAAATCTACTTATCTACATAGAATCAGAATTACAAGAGAAAATACTATCATACATACACTTCTCGCTAAACGAGAACAGTTATTTATTCTTGGGCAGTAGCGAAACTCCGGGTATGCTTACTAATGCATTTGAAGAGGTAAGCAAAAAGTACAAAATCTACAAAAATAGAATGACAACACGTATTGTAGATGTACATCGACTAAGTCCTTTTGAACAAAACAGCAGGCCTACTACTGAGCCATTGCAACCCAAATCAATTACTAAAACAGTAAATGATTCTAAGATACTCTCTAACTTCAAAGATGCCTTGTTAGATGACTTAGTTCCACCTACTGTACTGGTTAATGAAAACTTAGATGTAGTACACGTTTCTGGAGAAATTGACAAGTTCATCAAACTACCCAAAAAGCAACTAACGCTTAATATTTTGAAAATGATTGATGAGCAGCTCTATGTAGCTGTAAGCAATGCTATTTCGAAGGTTAAAAACCAGAAGAAAAAATATGTTTCTCCTATAATTGAATTCATTGATCAAGAAAAAAGCTTTTTAAAAATAATAGCAAAGCCATACCTTGAACCCAGCACTAAAAATAACTATGTAATCATTAGCCTGCCAGAGGTTTCAACCAACGTCTTCCCTGCTGCCATGGAAGATGATGAATTTGCCTCTGACCTCAGCAAAGAAAAAGATTTGCATATTAGAAGACTAGAAGAAGATTTAAAGGAAACTAAAGAATATCTTCAGTGCACAATTGAACAGTTAGAAACTTCAAACGAAGAGCTTCAAGCCACTAATGAAGAACTTATGGCGGCCAATGAAGAGCTTCAAAGCAGTAATGAAGAGCTTCAAAGCGTTAATGAAGAACTTTACACGGTAAACAATGAGTTTGAAAATAAGCTCATTGAAATGACAGAACTAAATGATGACCTCAAAAACTTCTTACAAAGTACTCACATTGCCACCCTTTTTCTTGACAATGATCTTAATATCAAACGGTTTACCAATGCCATCTCTAACCTTGTAAAAATCAACAATAACGACATAGGTCGTCATGTTGGTGATTTTAGCAGTGCTTTTAAAGATTTTAATCTTATACCAGTAGCGGAAAAATTACTTTCTGACTTTAGCCCTATAGAAAAAGAAGTAGTAACAACAAAAGGTGAAGTTTACCTAATGCGAGCATTGCCTTACATTACCTCTAAAAAGGAGGTAAAAGGTGTTGTGTTTGTTTTTATTGATGTTAATGAACTTAAAAAAATAGAACAACAGCTTAAAATAAAAGCTGAGGAGCTAGAAAGAAGTAACATAGAATTAGAACAATTTGCCTTTCTTGCTTCACATGATTTAAAAGCACCAATCACAAATCTTGATTCATTAATTCGAATTATCGAAAAAGAAAGTTATATTAAAGAAGATGGCGATAAGGTTTTCGAAAGATTAAAAAATGTTGTTTTCCGAATGAAAAAAACTATTGTAACCTTAAATGAAGTCATTGCGGTAAAGAAAAGCCTAAACATAAAATGTGAAATACTGAATATAGGCGAAGCCATTGAAGAGGTTATGCAGGGAATAGATGAGAAGATAAGTACTACCAACACAAAAATTAACCTAGACACTACAGACTGTGATGTAGTTAACTTCCCGCCTGTTCATTTTCAAAACATACTGCAAAACTTAATAACCAATGCTATTAAGTATAGAAAAAATGACGCAGACCCAACTATTAACATCAGGTGCTACAAAGAAAGTGATTTCACCTGCATAGAAGTACAGGATAATGGTAGAGGGATAGACCTAGATAGCTATGGAAACAAGTTATTTGGGCTGTTTCAGAGGTTTCATCTCGATGTTAACGGCAAAGGAATAGGCTTACACATTACCAGATCTATAGTGGAAAAATATGGAGGGAAAATAGAAGTGAGCAGCAAAGAAGGTGAAGGATCAATATTCACCATTTACTTGCCCAACTAAGCAAATCAATTGCGTTTTCTCATATTTGACCTAAATAGGTAGTGGTAAAATCTATAAATAAATTAAAAATACGTAGATATATGTATAATATGGAACGAAAAATATCACGTCCTTTATTATATCTATACAACTAAACCTATCAGATATGAGAACGACTTCTAATGTATTAATTATAGATGATGATGAAATAAGCAATTACGTTGCTGAGCAAGCCATAAAGTCAATCATTTCTGACATAGAAATAATTACTGTTCTTAATGGTATGGAGGCTATAAACTACTTTAAAAGTCACCCGGAAGATTTGCCTAAATATGTGCTTTTAGACATCAACATGCCACTAATGAATGGTTTTGAATTTCTTAGCTGGTATGAAAGTAGCATTTACAAAGGTGCTTCGAAGATCATGATGTTTACTACATCTATCCGCAAAAAGGAAAGAGATAGGGCTACTGAGTTTGATGATGTAATAGCTTATATTGAAAAGCCTCTTTCTGACAATATTATAACACATTACTTTAGAGCTCAATAAAAAAAGAGAGGCGTTAATTGAAATTAACGCCTCTCTTTGTATTATCTTCTATTGTTTTTTGCCGCTGGCCCAAATTGCCTTTCTTTGCGATTTTTAACAACCACTTTCTCTAGCTTATCTGGCTTCACCCCTACCAAATGTTTCCTACTTGGTCCTACCTCTTTTTCGCCAGATGCAAAATAGATTACCGATTCTGTATTTTTTGCATCCCAAGGTTTTTTATTCTTCGCCTCAGGACCAAAATCATGCTCTTGCGCATATCCTAGCGCACTCATTGTTATCAGAAAAAAAAATATAATCCCAGTCTTCTTCATACTCCTATATATTTAAGAAAAAAATAACGTTTCTCATGCAAATATACGGCATCAACAAACTGCAAACGATTTAAATTCCTAGATTTTTAAATTTAACTACAGAAAAACACTTTTTCGAGAAAAAAGTGTGCGCACGAGAGGAATCGAACCTCCACGGCCGCAATGGCCACCAGGCCCTCAACCTGGCGCGTCTACCAATTCCGCCACGTGCGCATAGTGTGGTAGTGCTTGAAATGGGGCACAAATGTAATCATAAGATTCAAATATACAACCTCACGGCATTACTATTTTTTCCATATAGAATTAACAAAATATTTATTGCTATCATAGAAGTTGTTCACCACCGTAAAATCGGCCTGCGATGCCATGCTTTCGATGTCTAAAGAGTCATATTTCTGTGAAACTTCCATGTGTATTGCTTCCCAAGCTTCAAACTCTATTGACTGATCGAGAATCTCCACTCTTTGCTTTTCTTTACTAATTAAATAACTGGCTGTGGTGCCGCTTAGAGGATCATAAGTAGGAAAATGTTGAAATTTGCTGATATCAAAATTACCATTCAGCTCTTCATTGATTCTGTTCAACAAGTTGAGGTTAAAACTTCTGGTTACTCCATTTTTATCATTATAGGCATTCAGTATCACATTAGGATCTTTCTTTAGGTCAAAGCCAATCATCACCAAATCTCCTTTTCGTAATACTTGATTAAGCTCGGTTAGAAACTGTACTGCTTGTTCTTCAGAAAAATTACCAATATTAGACCCCAAAAAGAGTACTACCTTTCTTGTTTTACTATTATCTAGTTCGCTAAGCGCTTTAAAATAATCATTTTGCAATGGTTTTACCTTTAACTCTGGTAAATCCTTTTTAAGAGCCCCCTCGAGTTCATCTAGCACATGCCCAGAAATGTCTATAGGCATATATTTAAAGTCTGTCTCCTTTTTTAAAAACTCCTTTAACAGCACCTTGGTCTTATATCCATCTCCAGCACCAAACTCAATAAGGTTAAAAGACTCAACCCCTGCATTAAAAATCTTCAACATTTGATCTTTATGCAGATCAAAGATTGAATATTCACTTCGGGTTAAATAATATTCATCGAGATTCATTATTTGCTGAAAAATAGCATCTCCTTTTTCATCATAAAAATACTTTGACGAAAGTGTTTTTGGAGTAGCATTAAGCCCTTCAATTACGTCTTGGGCAAATTGTTTGTTCATGAGGAATGAGTAAAAGTTGAATTAAATATTTTTAGCCAATCTAAAACCTGAAAACAGCCATCTTAAATTGGGGTGAAAGAAATTTCTGTAAGTATTTCTAATATGATTGCCAGGGGAAACGCACGATCCTCCTCGCAACACCATTTGATTAACCATAAACTTGCCATTATACTCGCCTACCGCTCCTTCTGCAGTTTCGTAGTAAGGGTATGGCAAATAAGCGCTGTTGGTCCACTCCCACACATCGCCAAGAAACTGATTATTATCACCTGCAGCCATAGGTTCAAGGCAATCAGTCTCTAAAAAATTACTATTACCCTGACTTCTAGGTTCTTCAAAAATTTTAGCTGCTGTCTCCCATTCAAACTCCGTGGGTAAACGCATCCCTTTCCACTTAGCAAAAGCATCAGCTTCAAAAAAACTAACATGGGCAACAGGTGCATGTAAATCTAGTGGCTTAAGTCCTCCACGCAATGAATACTGACACCACTCATCATCTATTTTGTGCCAATGAAAAGGAGAAACAATCTTATGCTCATTAACCCAAGCCCAGCCTTCTGAAAGCCAATGTTTGAAATTGGTATAACCTCCATCTTCCATAAACTCCAAATACTCTTCATTGGTCACCAACCTATCAGCTATTTCATAACCATGCAAATAGACCTTATGAGCTCCTAGTTCATTATCAAAGCAGAAGCCGTCTGTATTATGACCGATATCGTAAACACCTTCATCCACACTTAAAAAAGAAAGTGGTTTACTTTTTTTCGTCTCTTCTACTTTACCATCGATATAAACAGGAAACAGCGGATTATTACCTAGTATGTATTTAATATCATACATCAATAACTCCTGATGCTGCTGCTCGTGCTGCAGCCCTAACATCATCAGCTCATCTACTGCAGATGGACAATCACCTTTAAGAAAGTCATCCATTGCTTCATCAACATATGAGCGATAAGCCATCACCTCATCCACTGTAGGCCGAGTTAAATTACCTCTATCAGTTCTTATTACCCTCTTCCCTACACTTTCATAATAGCTATTAAAAACAAAGCCATATCCATCATTAAACACTTTGTAATTATCAGCAAACTGCTTTAAAATAAAAGTCTCAAAAAACCAAGTAGTGTGCCCCAAATGCCATTTTGGAGGACTAACATCCACTATTGGCTGCACCACATAATCTTCAGCATGTAAGGGCTTACAAATCTGTTCGGTGGTTTTTCTTACTTTCCAATATTTCTCTGCTAATTCTACTTCTTGCAATAACATCTGAGTGAGGCTTAGTTTATTAATGATGATAAGGTGAAGGCTAACCAACACCCACTACTTTGTTAAACAGATGGTGAAATAAATAGTTACACTTTTGATACGCTTCTTGCACATCCGCCATCATAAAGGAAGAAGAGCCTCATAAGGGAACCAAAACAAACGATTTTTTGGTTGGCTATGGTAGATTTACAAATACCAATAGTATAAAATATGAGCCATTTCTGGTGTGATTAGCGTATATTGGCAAACTTTTTTAAAAGAATATAATTCCAAGGTAGAACAAAATTATGAAACAAGGTATTAGAGGAATTTTAGCCGGAACCATACTAGCCGGCAGTATATTTTCAGGAGCGGCATACGCTCAGGATGCTGTACAAGACAGCACTGAAAACCCACCTAAAGATTGGTTTATTTTAGACCCTGCTGCAGATCACTTTGAAGGATCTAGTGTTGAAAAAGCTTACAACACAATTTTAAAAAACAAAAAATCTACCACAGTTACCGTAGCTGTTATTGATTCTGGAGTAGACATTGACCATGAAGATCTTCAGGGAAAAATATGGGTAAATACTGATGAGATAGAAGGCAATGGCATCGATGATGACAAGAACGGCTACATAGATGACCGTTACGGATGGAATTTCATTGGCGGAAAAGATGGCAACGTAGAGCAAGACACTTATGAGCTAACCAGAATATACGCTGATTTAAAAGCTAAATACGGTGACAAGGAAGAAAAGAAAGTGAAGAAGAAAAACCGTGAAGAGTATAAAAAATGGTTAAAAGTAAAAGAAGACTTTGAAAGCACTTATGAAAAAGCAGAAGAGCAGTATACTTTCTACAGCCAATTACAACAAAACATATCAAGATTTAACACACTTCTTAAAGCATATTTTAATGTAGAAAAAGTGTCTATGGACGATTTAAGAGATCTTGACACTCAAGATTCTACGCTTTTAGTAGCCAGAAACATTGTAGGGATGATTTTGCAAAATGCTGGCGAAGATGCAGATTTCGATGCTATTGGTGAAGAATTAACTGGGGCAGTTGAGCACTTTGAAAATCAGGTTAAATATGCATTAAATACTGATTTCAACCCTCGCACAGTGGTAGGTGATGATTATTCAGACTCTTATGAAAAAGGTTATGGAAACAATGACGTTAAAGGTCATGACCCTAGCCATGGCACGCACGTAGCTGGAATTATAGCTGCCAACAGAGATAACAACCTTGGAATTAAAGGTATAGCAGAAAATGTAAAAATAATGGTAGTAAGAGCTGTACCTGATGGTGATGAAAGAGATAAAGATGTGGCCAATGCCATTATCTATGCTGTAGATAACGGAGCGCAAATCATCAACATGAGCTTTGGAAAATCATACTCTCCGCAAAAAGAAGCTGTTGACAAAGCTGTAAAGTACGCAGAAAGCAAAGGAGTATTATTAATCCACGCTGCCGGCAACAGCTCTAAAGACGTAGACACCGCTGATAACTTCCCTACTAAAATTTATCTTGACAATACTCAGGCTCAAGACTGGATGGAAATAGGTGCTTCTTCTGCAGAAGATAATGAAGAGCTTGTTGGTTCATTTTCTAACTATGGAAAGAAAACCGTTAATGTATTTGCACCTGGTGTTGATATTTATTCCACTACACCAAACAACACGTACGAATCATACAATGGTACAAGTATGGCAGCACCAAACACCTCTGGTGTAGCAGCTTTAATCATGTCTTACTTCCCTAACTTAACGGCCGTTCAGGTAAAAGAAATTATTATGAAGTCTTCAAGAAAATTTGATGACCTAAAAGTATTGAAGCCCGGTTCTGACAGTGAATTGATTGACTTTAAAGAGCTTTCTATTTCCGGAGGAGTGATCAATGCGTATGATGCAATTGAAATGGCAGAATCAATGAAATAGTATATGACGAAAGTCTTAAGAAATATTGTCTTACACTTAAAACCGGACTACCTTTGGTCCGGTTTTATTATTTTATAGCTATGAATATACTCGTACACGCGCATTCCGGCCTTAGGTGGTTAGTTTTAATATTTATATTAGTTTCTATTGCCAATGCAATAGGCAAAACAAGTGGAAATACTCCTTTCACCGAGAAGGACAGAAAACTTGCTTTAGTAGCATTAATTTTCACCCATATACAATTACTCTTGGGCCTTATCTTATACTTTATTAGCCCTAAAGTAATGTTCTCTGGTGCTGCCATGGGAGACTCTGTACTCCGTTTCTATCTTGTAGAACACATCAGCATGATGATTATAGCAGTAGCTTTAATCACCATAGGTTATAGCAAAGCCAAAAGGCTAACCGAAGACAAGAAACGTTTTAAGGCCATTGTTACATTCTTCATCCTAGGTCTTATAGTGATGCTTGCAGGCATTCCTTGGCCATTCAGAAACTTAGGTGCTAGCTGGTTCTAATGAAGACCATTATTGAAGTAATTCATGCAGATATAACTACTCTTGTAGTAGACGCCATTGTAAATGCTGCTAACAATTCATTACTAGGCGGTGGTGGAGTGGATGGCGCTATACATAAGGCGGCAGGGCCTGAATTACTTCAATTTAACAAAAAGCTTAATGGCTGCAATACCGGAGAAGCCAAACTTAGCCCGGGTTTTAATTTACCAGCAAAGCATGTAATCTCTACAGTAGGACCAGTTTGGCAAGGTGGAGACTACAACGAAGATCAATTATTGGCCAATTGCTACATAAACAGCCTATTAATTGCCAAAGACCACCAATTCAAAAGTATTGCTTTTCCTTCTATCAGTACAGGTGTTTATGGTTTTCCATTTGAAAGAGCAGCTCAAATAGCCATTGAATCCATCAATAGCTTTCTAACAAAAACCTCAACTTTAGAAAAGATATTTTTAGTAGCCTTTAGCAATGAGGATTTTAAGCAGCTGAAACAATTACTACCATAATTGATTATATAAAGTATGAAAATACTTTTGATTGCACTATCATTATCGATTTCAGCCTACTGTTCAGCACAAGAAGTGCAACACAATTTCTCTAAAGGACCTGAAAACACCGACTGCCAGAAATTAGACACCGCGCATTTCACAAATAAGCAACAAGCCATTGAAACTATAACTCGCTCTACATTTAGAGTTAAAGAGCGCTTAAAACTTTCTGACTACCGAGTTCCCAATGCGGCATATTACTACTCATGCAATGGTGAAGTGGGCTTCTTAATTGTAAAAGAGAGCAAGGATAGCCTTGTAGTTTATGACACTATCCCGTATGAGCTATGGAGCAGTTTCTCTAATTCTAATGATCCTATTTATTTCTATCAAGAAAAAATTAAAAGCATATTCTCTCCGTTTAAAACAGATTAATTAACGGCTTCTAAAGTATAACCCGCACGTTTTAAAAGCGCTAACACACTTTTATCTCCACCTAAATGCGCACCGCCAACTACTATAAATGTAGGTTGTTCGTGAATATACTTTATAATATCAGGTATCCACTTTTCATTTCTATCATCAAGTAATACATCCATGGAATTTTCATATTGCGGGTCTTCCTGTATCACTTTAAAAAGAGCCTCTGCATCATTCAATTTATAAGTAGAAATCATTTTTCTGAGGTATGCCTTGCTTTGTGCTGTATCCTGAAGCACTTCCGTTGTGATCTTAATTTGTTCCTTTATAGGTATAGCATCAAAAATATTGATTTGTTCTTGTACTGATTCCAAACCGCTAACTTCTATCTTTTTTTCTTTAGCCATATTTACAAAAGTCATTTCATAAGAAGCAGGCTGAGCACAATCAACCATTTTAGCCATTACTAAAGAAGCAACCAAAAACGGTTTCAATGCATTAAATGCTCCCAAGCCCATCCCATAATTAGCCATCAAAAAGTCATTAATAAGTTTTTCCTCATCCTCGTTTAAATGATCTGTCAGCTTAGTGCCATCCGTATTTACAGATGCTTGTTGCATTTTCATCATAAAAGTAGGATCATCCATATCCAATTCCATCAACACATGATTGCATGCATCAAAAGCCTGCTTCACTTCAGGCCTCACTATTAAATCTTCTGAACAAATAATATGAATAGACCCATAGATATAAGAAGGAGCCTGAATCCCCTTTCCTGTTATCTTATATAATAATGATTTAGTTTGAGAAAAAGACTGCCCTACACTTAAGCAGACACTTAGTAAGACAAATATTATTTTCAGCATATCAGATTTTTTTAAAACTATTTTGGCCAATAAAATTAATTAATAAAACAGTATTATAGGTATAGAGTTTGTTTACTATTATAGTTTATATTAAAAATTATATACACCAATTAATTCCTTCACTTTCAACAGCATAACAGATTGCAACCTATTTCGTATTATTAGGGTCTCATAATAAAGTTTTACACATAATCTGCTATGAGAAGCGCTGCATTTATTCTTTTTATATATAGCATACCCTGCTTTATATTTTCCTGCATGTCAGACAGTGATGTTGACAAGCAAATACAGGAAGATACCAACCAAATAGAAAATTATTTAACAGCCAATAACATTAACGCTTACAAAACCCCTAGTGGAGTTTATTATGAAATTTTAGAAGCTAATGAAAAAGGCCGCAGTATCCAGCCCGATGATATAGCTTCTATCTTTTATAACATGACTACTTTAGATGGTAAGACTCTAGCCAAATCATCTGATTCTATCCCCGTGCTCCTTTTACACAATTACCAAAGCATTTTACCACAAGGTATAGAATATGGATTAGAACTAATGAAAGAAGGCGAGAAATACAGGTTATATCTACCCAGTGCACTGGCATATGCTAATTATGAATCTGAACTCTTCCCTGCCAACACTATATTTAAGATAGAAATAGAACTTGATAGCATAAAAACACCTGCAGAAATAAGAAAATCTGAGATTGCACAAATCAAAACATACTTAAAGAATGAAGGCCTAGAAGATGACGAAAACTTAAATAATGGCCTTTATTACCGCGAAATAAAAGCAGGCACAGGCCGCACCCCAAATGCTAATAATGCTGTAGCCATAAAATTCACAAGAAAATATATTAATGGAGAAGTCATTGAACAAACTCCGGCAGACCGACCTGTAACCTTTCAACTAAACACAGGCCAAGCCGTAGAAGGCTTAGAACGAGGCATATATAAAATGAAAAAAGGTGGTAAATCTATACTTATCCTTACCAGTGACATAGGGTTTAAAGAAAGCCTACAGGTATTACCTCCTAGCTTACGCCCTGCATTACTTAGAGACCAAGTTATTTTTGCCAATGTAAACCCGTATTCTCCGCTAATTTATGAGGTAGAATTAGTGGACATCATATAACCATGATAAGCTGCATACAAAAGCTAACCACATTTTAGGCTGAATGTAAGGATTTTACAACTGAGCAAAGTTAAAACCTGACTCATTAGTGACCTCTTCGCTGACTTTTATTCATTTTTCCGGCAACACAGTGGTTTCAAAAGCTCATGCAGCCTCTTGCACAGTCATAAAAACAGAAAAACTAATACCCTGACCAACAACACCTTAAAACCATCAATAGATAAAGAAAAATGAATATTGATACATGTAAGGTAATCAAATATTTTACCTTGCATTGGGAACACTTCAGAAGTAGTTTTAAAGTTTAACCAAAAAACCTAAACTAAACTATCATGAAGAAACTCTTCGTAGCATGGGCGGTGGCCTTATGCATGATTAGCCACAATTCGTGGTCACAAACAGAAAAAAGCACTCCTGAAGCATTTTATGCTACTATTCTTTCAGAGGATGCTAAAACATTATCAAAGTTATTTCCTGACAAAATAACAATTTACTCAAGCGCTGATGGTGAAAGTGCAGTTTATATGCACAAAGAAGCAGCAGAGTACCTACATCACAATGTATTAACACATGGACCTGGATACATTTTCATGCCTACTCTTAAAAAAGCCGAAGCTTCAATCTTAAGAAAAAGCAAGATTAAAAATGCACAGGCAATAGCGCAAGCAGCTGTAACTTACACTATCGATCAAGATGATTTTGTAAATCAAAGCTTGGACCTAGTAGACAATTTTGAAATTGAAAGCACCATACTTGACTTAGTTGATTATGGATCTCGATATCATACTTATAGCTCTGCAGCACAATCAGTACAAGACATTGCCACCAAATGGCAAAGTTATGCCGCAGGTAGAAGTGATGTTTCTGTAAGGCTAGTAGATCATTATTACACTAACATGCCATCGGCTATCATTACCATTCAAGGTACTACCTATCCCGATGAATATGTTATCATTGGTGGGCATATCGATTCTATCAACCCTAGAGGAAATTCAAATGCTCCTGGCGCAGACGATGATGCTTCAGGGATAGCTACTATTACTGAAGCATTGAGAGTTTTAATGGAAATGGACTTTAAACCTCAAAGAACCATTGAAATCATGGCATATGCAGCTGAGGAAGTTGGTCTTGTTGGTTCAGCAGAAATCGCTGAAGATTATAAAGACAGAAATGTAAATGTAATAGCTTATACTCAATTTGACATGACCAACTACAAAGGATCATCAAATGACATTTACTTTGTTAATGATAGTTACACCACACCTCAGCTTACTTCATTTTTAATGGAACTGGTTGACCATTATAATGCCAGCGGCACGCATGCCATTACTTATGGTACCTCTCAGTGTAACTACGGATGTTCTGATCATGCAAGTTGGGAAGGAGAAGGTTACAATGCGGCCTTCCCTATCGAAGCTACTTTTAATGATAGCAACCCATACATACACAGCTCTAGTGACACTTATGACAAGGCACCTGTACCCAATTCTTTGCACGCAGCTAAATTCACTAAATTAGCTTTAGAGTTTCTAATAGAAGTAGCTAAAGGCTCTGACGGAGACGCACCATCTTGTGGTACTCCTACAAATTTAAGTGCATCTAACATCACTACTTCAGCGGCTGGCCTTTCATGGTCAAATGCCTCTCAAGCAGCATCATATACCTACAGATACAAGGTGGCTTCTTCTGGCAACTGGATAAGCGGTACAAGTACTACCAACAGCAGAACAATAACAGGCTTAGCCGAAGACACAAGCTATGACTTTCAAGTAAGATCTAATTGCCAAGATGAAAATTCTAATTATTCATCTACATACACATTTAGAACACTTTCTTCTCAACCAGTAGAATACTGTGACGCTGCAGGCAATAGCACTAATTACGAGTACATACGTTCAATTAGTGTAGGCGCCACTAATAATACCTCTAACAATGATGGAGGTTATGGTGACTACACCTCTACCGTAATATCATTGAACCCTGGCTCTTCTTACGCAGTAAGCCTTACACCTGGTTTTGCTGGTTCTTCATACTCAGAATCTTGGGCTATATGGATAGACTTTAACCAAGATGGAGATTTTACGGATAGCAATGAACAAATATATTCAACAACAAGTAGCTCTGCTGTTAGTGGCACTATAAGTATTCCATCTTCAGTGTCAGTAGCCAGCACGAGAATGAGAATAGCGATGAGATATAATAACAGCCCAAGTAGCTGTGGCACTTTCAATTATGGAGAAGTTGAAGATTACACGGTAGTATTCTCTTCTAATGCTACAAATGCTAAGGTAGCACACCAAGAAAATAAATTGAAAGACGAATTAGTAGTGTTTCCAAACCCTAGCTCAACAGGTAAAATTACATTAACTATAAATGAAAGTCAGTTAACGGAAAATGCCAAAGCCGAAATACTTAGCATAGATGGAAAAACCATAAAAACTATTGCTATTAAGGATGTAAAAACCGAAATTGATATCAATGCCTTACCAAAAGGAACATTTATATTACTACTAGAAGCAGGTCAACAGAAAAAATCACAAACCTTTATTAAAGAATAAGGGATAAAATATTTTACAAAAAGCCGGTGCATATGACTCTTGTTTTTATCACCGGTTTTTTTTTCATTATCAACTATTCAAATAAATTACTATGCACAAAGCAATTAAAAGTAGATTTTTAAGAAATGAAATAACCGGGTGAATTTTAAAATAAGTACCAGCACATCCGCAATCATCAACACCTTTAAAAAAATAGCCGTAACCAAAAATAATGGTCAATACTGTAGTTAGTATTAAAGCAATCATAGCCATTGTTTGCAGTTGCACTCCTAGCAGCAGCGCCACACCTAATAACAGCTCTACCGCTGCAATAAAAAAAGCCGCATTACTAGCCCATCCAAAATCATAATCTTCTATTCGCCTTTTAAACCCGCGAAGGTCCATAACCTTCAACAAACCAAATAAGGTGAACAACACCCCTACGCACCATTGGGAAACAACTAAATAACTCATTTAAAACATTATTAGAACATTACTAAGTTAAAAATTAATGTCATTATTAGAAATGATATTAATAAACAGACAACACTACCTCTCATGAAACAAAAAGCGTAAAATAATGATGCTTAACCGATTACCTTTAATTATAAATCATCATTAACAGTACTCTCACTTTAATTAGATTATCTTATGTTTCAAATAAAAGCTAATACAGAAAAGAACTATTTACTCATTGTTTTAGATGGCGTAGTAAAAGAAGGTGAAATTCCACAAGCTATGGCCATACTACATGAAGAAACAGCCAAACTACAAGCTGGATTTACCATAATCAATGATATATCAAAGTTCAAGGTAATGAAAACTGACGATGCAGAGAGGGTAAAACAGATTCAAGAATGGCTTTATAGCCAAGGAGCTGCACAAACAATACGAGTAGTTGACTCGGTATTTGCACAGGCACAATTCAGAAAAAATCAGGCCAGCGCTAATGCGAAATATATTACTCAGGAAGTAACTACACTAGACGAAGCATACAGCTTACTTCACTGATCTATAATAGGTTACACCTATTCAAACGTAAACCATTGGTTTATAACACTTATCAATAAAATGTAGCCCTTACAATTATTGAAAAAATTATGAACTATAGCCCATAGCACCTGTTTTTTAAGTAGCAACAGACTGTTGCAGGTTTCTTAGAAACCAATAACCACTAAAACAGTAAATGCTATGGAATTAGAGATAAAAGAATCCAAGATAAAATCATTTAACCCTGCTACAGGAGAAATATTGAAGGAATTCAATATTATGCAAGCCAAGGAGGTTGAAGACATTATAAACAAAGCTGACAAAGCTTTTCAAACTTGGAAAACCACCTCTTTTGAGAAGAGGAGTGAAATACTAAATAAAGCTGCTGAGTTAATCATTGAACGAAAGGATGCACTAGCAAAATTAGCCTCTCAGGAGATGGGAAAACTTAAACGCGAAAGCGAGGCTGAACTTGAAATTTGTAGTGCAATATTTAAGTTCTACGCCAAAAATGGAGCAGAATTCCTTGCTGATGAAAAAATAGAAACAGAAAAAGGCAGCGCATTTATCAGTTATGAGCCACTAGGAGTGATATTAAGTGTACAGCCGTGGAATTTCCCCTTCTACCAGGTAGTAAGATCGATGGCGCCAACATTAATGGCCGGAAACACCATGGTATTAAAACATGCTTCTATTGTACCACAATGTGCCATTGAAATGGAAAAATTGATTAAAGATGCAGGAGCTCCAGAATACGTTTATAATAATTTAATTATTCCAGGGTCAGCTACAACCGAACTGGTAAGTCACGATAAAATAAAAGGAGTTACTTTAACGGGCAGTGAGCCTGCCGGATCTAGCATAGCTGCAGCAGCAGGTAAATATATTAAAAAATCAACATTAGAACTCGGAGGCAGCGATCCGTTTATAGTTCTTGATGATGCTGACATTGAAAAAGCGGCTAAGGCAGCTGTAAAAGGCCGCATGTGGAATGCCGGACAAGTTTGTACCTCACCTAAAAGGATTATTGTACACGAAAAAATATTTGAGCAATTCAAAGAGAAGGCCAAAGCAATATTTGATCAATTAAAAGTAGGAGATCCTTTAGACAGCACCACATCATTGGCACCTTTGAGTAGTGAACAAGCACTGAAAGATGTGGTAAAACAAGTGCAAAAGGCAGCAGAACAAGGAGCTAACATTGAAGCTGGAGGAAGAAAAATAGATGGTAAAGGAAACTTTATGGAACCAACGCTTATCACAGGCATAACGCCTGAAATGGATGCTTACCATGAAGAAATATTTGGGCCAGTATTCATGTTATATAGCGTAAAAGATGAATCTGAAGCCATAGAACTCGCCAACGCCACAAAATTTGGCCTTGGAGGAAGCATATTTTCAAACAACGAAGAACGTGCAGTAAAAGTAGCCAGACAAATAAACAGTGGTATGGTGTACATCAACCACCTTACTGGTATATCTCCCGAACTGCCTTTTGGGGGCACTAAAAACTCAGGATACGGACGAGATCAAGGAAAAGAGGGTATTCTTGAATTTGTAAACAAAAAGCTCATCAGACTCTCTTCGCCAGAATATAGTTATTAAATAAACGAAAAAAGCCACTCTCACGAGTGGCTTTTTTTATTAATTACAGTCTAGACATTTCCATTCTACAATGCCACTACCAGAACCAAAGCGTTGCATAGTATATTTCTCTACATCAATTAAGAAACCTGTTTCGCTGCTATTTTGAGTACAACAGCCATTACAGTCAGAGTCTGCACACATATCATAAACTACTGCATCAATTTGCAAGTTACCTTGTCTTAAGCGCAATGTTTTTAGAGCATATTGATCAGCATCTTTAGAGTGTACTGCTATAATATTATGTGTTTCCACCCAAGTCTCAGGCTGCTGGCCATTAACAAAAGCGAAGTATCCAGCCCAAGTACATCCATTATAGTATTTACACTCATCACTATCAGGGTCTGGGTAAGAAGTATAATTAGTTAAATTAGCTACTCTCCACTCTCCACTATCATCAGTGTCGTCATCAGTATCATCATTGCTATCATCGTCTGATGTGTGATTGATTACTGCAAACTTCTCCCATCCGCCAATAGAAGTACGTGTACAAGTCATTGCTTGCTCACCATTTTCTGAGCTAAGGTAAAAACCATTATTACCTCTGAAAGAAACAGTACCATCAGCATTTTCTACTAATGCAAATCTCTCCCAGTCATCAACAGCAGTTCTATTACAAGTTATCGGCTGCTCACCATTTTCTGATGATACATATTTACCCATACTTCTCAATGCCACTAAACCATTACCAGCATCTACAATAGTAAATTCCTCCCATTCTTGGGCTGCATCTCTATCACAGTGCATTACATCTTCACCGTTTTCTGAAGACACATAAGCACCGTTACTACCTACAAAACTAACTACATCATTTACTGCCACCCTAGCCTTTACTAAGCTAGCATTGTTAGCAGCATCAAGACTAACAGAAGTGTCGGGTCCCACTTCTTTCTCATTACTAGTACATGATAAAATGGCCATTGTGCTCGCACACATAAATGCCACCATTTTTAGGGGTTTAAAGTTGTAAAACATAAATGTTGGTTTAAATTGAATAATTAATTGGTAAAATCACTACGTGATTATTAGATAAAGAACGTCATAATTTAAGAAACTATCTAAATGAAATCGATAATTTGCACATTAACGCCCTTCAATGTGTATGATTGTGCACCTAATTATCGTAAAAAATTGCTATCCTTCCGGTTGTAAAATAGTGTCTCTATTCGAGGCCATTTGCAACCAATTTTAACGCAGCAGCGCTCTTGTACACATTGACTACTAAGCGACTAAACCGTTAATCTATTTTGCATCCTTATAAACAATTCATAATTTAAAATAACATTCAAGTTAATAAACTATGCTACTAAAAACCCTCAGCAAAAAAATCTCTTTACTGATATTATTTTACATATCATTTATGCCACTATCGGCACAGTTATTTTTACACACACAGGGACACGACATTGTAAATGAAAAAGGAGACAAAATATTCCTAAAAGGCGTAGGCCTTGGAAACTGGATGCTTCCTGAAGGCTACATGTGGAAATTCGGCAAAAATGGCGATCGCCCTCGTAGGATCGAACATCTGATTAGTGAAATGATTGGAGAAGATGCTGCCAACCAATTCTGGAAAGCTTATAGAGCCAATTATATTACTGAGGCTGATATTGCCAGAATAAGTGAGTTGGGGTACAATTCAGTAAGGCCAGCATTAAATTCGAGATTATTTGTAACTGAAGGCAAAAAAAATAAATTTATTGACGAGGGATTTCTTTTGCTAGATAATCTAATTAGCTGGTGCAAAAAATATAACATTTATGTAATAATAGACTTACATGGTGCTCCTGGTGGTCAAACAGGCCAAAACATTGATGATAGCCCTCAAGATATTCCTGAGCTATTTTCTGAAGCTAAAAATCAGAAGTTAACCATAAAGCTTTGGGAAAAAATAGCTGAAAGGTATAAAAACGAACCTACCGTGGCAGCTTACGATTTACTCAACGAACCATTACCAGAAAACACAGGAGCTGCGAACCAATACAAAGAAGATTTAGTGCCTTTATATGAAAAACTGATCAAAGCTATTAGAAAAATAGACACCAAACATATGATTACAGTTGAGGGCTATAACTGGGCTAACAACTGGTCTCTTTTTGATGAGCCTTTGGACAGTAACATCTTTTACCAGTTTCATTATTACTGCTGGGACAAACCCGATTACCTTAAGGATGTTAATTACTACCTAGAAAAACAAAAAGAGTTAAATGTACCTATATGGGTAGGTGAAACTGGAGAAAAAGGAAATGCTATATATTTTGGAACGGCTCAATATTTTGAAGCTAATAATATAGGCTGGTCTTTTTGGCCATGGAAAAAAATGGATACAAAAAACACACCTTACTCTATACTACCCCCAAACGGTTGGGATAAGGTAGCAGCTTACTCCAGAGGAGAAGGCAAGCCAACCAAAGAAGAGGCTATAAGAATCTTCAAAGAGCTAGAGGAAAATATTAAACTTGAAAACTGCATATATTACCCTGATGTAGTAAATGCAATGATGTGCCGTGTACCATTAAAAATTGAAGCTGAAAATTATGCACAAGATGGAATAAACAACTCTTATTATGTAAAAAATGCTGCTTTTAAATCTAACAATTACCGTACTTTAGAGGCTGTTTCGGTAGAAGTAATTGAAAACGACAACACTCAAAGAACCTCCACCCAAGGCATAAATTTATCCGCCACAGAATGGACCAAATACCAAGTAAACAGCGACCTAAACTCAGCTTATAATTTAAGCTTACACGCAAAAGCATTGAGTGAAGAAGCTACCATTCTGATAGAAGTAAATGGCAAAGCAGAAAGTATCACCATTAAAAATAAAGACCTAAATAATTACATTTTATCGACATACATTTTCAATAAAGGAGAAAATGAAATTAAATTAGCTATAATAAAAGGCCAGGCACTTATAGACTGGATCAATGTATATTAATTAAAACAAACCTTAAATAAATGAGAAAAGCGATTTTGGGATTAGCAGCATGTTCGTGCTTAGCATGGGCTTGCCAAACAAACACAGAACAGCATAAAGAAGAAAAAGCTCCTGTGGCTAAAGAAACCCCACAAAAAGAAGAGGCGCAAAAAGAATATAATATAGAAAGTGGTGTAGTTTATGTTACTGCCGAAGGGACTGACAGCCGTCTTACCAAAAGCGAAAACATTAGCTTCACTACATTTAAACAGCCAAAAGAAACTCAACCTAGCATATTTATTGATCCTAAACACACATTTCAAACATTTGTGGGGATAGGAGCAGCTTTTACTGATGCTGCGGCAGAAACTTTCGCCAAACTTCCTGAAGCTAAGCAGCAAGAACTGCTTACAGCCTATTTTGATGAAGATAAAGGTATTAATTATACCTTTTCAAGAACGCACATTGCCAGCTGTGATTTCTCTTCAGCAAGCTATGATTATGTTGATGAAAACGACTCTTCGTTAAATTCATTTACTATAGAGCACGACAAGCAGTATAGAATTCCTTTGATAAAAAAGGCCATTGAAGCGGCAGGTGGTAAACTAGACATGTTTGTAAGCCCTTGGAGTCCGCCTGCATGGATGAAAGACACTAACAATAGATTAAAGGGTGGTAAATTACTAGATAAATACAGACAATCATGGGCCAACCACTACGCTAAGTTTATTAAAGCATATGAAGCTGAAGGTATTCCTGTTTGGGGATTATCTGTTCAAAACGAGCCAATGGCTGTTCAAACTTGGGAGTCATGTATTTATACTGCTGAAGACGAGCGTGATTTCGTTAAAAACTTTTTAGGCCCAACTTTAGAAAAAGAAGGCTTGGGCGATAAGAAATTAATCATCTGGGATCATAACAGAGATTTAATCTACCAAAGAGCATCTACCACTTTAAATGATCCTGAAGCTGCTAAATATGTTTGGGGTGTAGGCTTTCACTGGTACGAAACATGGACTGGAAGCAAGATGCAATTCCAAAACTTAGAACTGGTACAAGAAGCATTTCCTGACAAACATTTAATTTTTACTGAAGGGTGTGTTGAAAAGTTTGATTACAACAAAACTGGTGAGTGGAGATTAGGAGAGCGCTATGCGCATTCTATGGTAAATGATTTTAACGCAGGTACTGTAGCCTGGACTGACTGGAATATTCTCCTTGACGAAAAAGGTGGACCTAACCATGTTGGAAACTTCTGTTTCGCTCCTATTCATGCTGATTTACCTAAAGGCGAGCTTATATACACTAATAGCTACTATTACATAGGTCATTTCTCTAAATTCTTAAAGCCAGGTGCTAAAAGAATTGTAAGCTCCTCTTCTAGAGATGTATTAGAAACTACCGCTTTTGTTAACCCAGACGGGCAAATTGTAGTAGTAGTGCTAAATACTACTGACGCTGAAATGTCTTACAAATTATGGTGCAATGGTAAAGCGGCTGACATGAAAAGCTTACCTCACTCTATTGCAACGGTACTTTTATAATAACAGCGTCCAATTAAAGACTATCTTATTATTACACAACATACAAGAGGCATCGTACGGTGCCTCTTTTTTTTACCCAACTACCTAAACCCTATATATAATGCTAAAAAAATTATCCTTTTTACCGTACTCTCTCTTCCTGTTATTCATAGTAGGAAACAAATCTCAGGCTCAGCTACCAAGAATATTAACCAATCAGGTAATCAACAATGCCAGCGCTCCTAAATCTGCCATACTAGAAACTTCGGAAAGTGTCTTCGCAGACAGCTTTTACATTGTTAAAGATGACAGTCTCAAAATTTATAGTAATGTCATTAATGCCAGTGAGCAAATACCAGATTGGAGTAAAAACTCCTACTACAGTACTCTTGATTTCTCCAATTTTCAGCAAGAAGGTCGTTTCAAAATAAAAATCAGTTCACAAGACACTACCATTTTTTCGTACCCAATCACGATTCAACCCAACGGATTAGCCAAAACAACATTACCTGCTATTTTAAATTTCTTTAAAAACCAAAGGGCAGACTCGCCCGAAGAGCTAGAAGCTGACAGCCACATCAAGCTTTTTAACAGCGAAAAAACGGTAGATCTACGTGGCGGCTGGTGCGATGCCAGTGGCGATGTAAGTAAGTACTTCTCGCACTTAGCCTATACTAATTTTATGGTTCCACAGCAAATACCGTTGGTTACATGGTCGCTGACCAACACTATTGACAAGCGCAGTGAATTACTGTCAGAGTTAAACATATACGATGACTTTATTGATGAGGCATTATATGGCGCTGACTATATCATGCGATCGTTATCAGCAGAAGGCTACTTTTACATGACAGTATTTAGCTACTTCAAACAAGATCCAAATGAAAGGCGAGTGGTAGGCTTATTAGCCGACAGCAAAACTACTGCGGACTACCAATGTGCCTGGCGAGAAGGTGCAGGTATGGCCATAGCTGCTTTAGCGCGTGTTTCTAGGTTAAAAAGAGAAAGAGAATATACTTATCAGCAGTATTTAATGGCGGCAGAACGAGCATTTGCTCATGCCCAAGCTAACAGCACCAAATATGCTGATGATGGAAAAGATAATATTATAGATGACTACTGTGCATTATTGGCAGCCACAGAACTGTGGATGGCTACAGGCAAAAACACTTATCGTGATGCAGCACGTGTACGCTCACAAAACCTAACCCGTAGACTTACACCTACAGGCTATTTTATAGCAGACGACAACAACAGGCCTTTCTGGCATGCTTCTGATGCAGGCCTCCCCTTGCTGGCTCTAGTCAGATACCTTGAAATGGAACCTGAACAACCGTATCGTTCACAGGCCCTATCCACTTTAAAAATCGCTATTGACTATCAAATTAAAATAAACACAGAAGTGCCCAACCCATTTGGCTACCCAAGACAAACTATCGCTCCATATAATGAGACTTACAATAGCTTTTTTATCCCTCATAAAAACGAAAGCGGGTGGTGGTGGCAAGGTGAAGATGCACGTCTAGGCTCTTTGGCTACAGCCATTATAGAAGGCAATAAACTAGTATCTCCCAACGCCAGCAATCAACAAGCCTATAAAATGATTGATTGGATACTAGGCGCCAACCCATATAATATGTGCATGATGTATGGCTACGGAAAAAACAATGTCCCTTATATGAAATCAATGTACGGTCATGGTACCGAAAAAGGAGGAATTTCTAATGGCATTACCGCTAAAGATGAAGATGGCTCTGGCTTAGACTTCAAAACACAAGACAATGGCAATGAATGGAGATGGAGTGAACAATGGATACCTCATTCGGCATGGTTCCTTCAGGCCATTACCGCCATGTCATACTAAGTAATCAATTACCCAACTATAATTTTTATTTTATGAAACAATTTATCGTACCCCTAACGATAGTATTGATGTTACTGTCATGCTTGCAAATTTACTCTCAAGGTCACATCAAAGCTTTGGTACTTACTGAGAGAGGAGGCCAACACGAAGGCTTTGTAACAGAAGCCCTAAAATGGCTAAACAATTATTCTCAATCTCATGATTTTAAATATAATGTAATCAACAATACAGCGCCTATTACAGCTGATTATCTTAAACAATATAATTTATTCATCCAATTAAACTATCCGCCTTACACCTGGAGCAGTATTGCAGAAGCAGCTTTTATAGATTATATCGAAAACGGCAAAGGCGGCTGGATAGGCTTTCACCACGCTACTTTGCTAGGTGAATTTGATGGTTACCCTATGTGGAATTGGTTTTCAGAATTCATGGGAGGCATTAGATTCAAAAATTACATAGCGGCAAAAGCTACAGGCACTGTACATATTGAAGATAACGGTCACCCTATTACTTCGGGGCTCCCACATGAATTTGACCTACCTGATGATGAATGGTATACCTTCAATAAAAGCCCCCGACCAAATGTACATGTTTTGGCTAATGTAGATGAAGAGAGCTATGATCCACCATCTGACATTAAGATGGGTGCTCACCCTGTGGCATGGATCAACGAAACAAAAAAAGCTAGAAATGTATATTTCCTCTTTGGCCATGATGCAAAACTATTCACCACAGAAGAGTTTAAAGTAATTTTCTCCAATGCCATTAAATGGGCATCAGAGAAAGGTTAGAACCGAGCGTAAGGTATTTTTAAGAGGGGGTTTACCTCCTTTTAATTCATAACATCAATTAAATTATCAGTAGGCTCAAAAAAACTATCTTCAGGCACTACAAATTGAATATCACTCAATTTGGCCTCTCCTAGCTGATCAGCAAATGTGTTATTTGAGCTATCCCAATTATAAAATTTCCAGTTAGTTGATATTGGTATACCATCTACATTCTCATAATCAAAATATCGGATAGCATGTGGATCTTTCTCGGCTTCTTCAAGTGTTTTACCGCTAGTTACAATATAGGTCAACCCTCCTAAAAGATGGTTTTCAGGATTAGAATATACCAAGTACCAATCATCCGGTGCGTCACCTATCTCTCCTTTAAACGATAATCGACCTTTATCAAACTTCTCTCCGCTCATTTCAACCGCATCTTGCATTTGCCACACAGTACCTTCATCACTCATTTTATAAGGAAAAAGAAAGAAATATGCCCAAGTGTAAGCATCAAACCTTACACCTTTAAGGTTATCCTTTAAAGCAGGAGAACAGTAAACTTTATTGCCATTAAAAATCACCACATTGCCATTACTATAATCAATTCTACCTTCCCCTGAATGAGTTAGGAGCGTTATCTTACCTAGCAACCTTTGTTTACCTCCAAAAATTAAATCGAAATCAAACTGCACAGCCTTTTTCTCTAAAAATGCAGATTTCATATGTGCGTTCTCCATATGCTCCACCATAGTAGGCTCGGAGCAAGATATTGCTGTTAACAACAAGAAAAGGTAAACCGCTACGTATTTTGATAACTTCATGTGGAATATTATTAATGATTAAACAATACTAGCAAAATTAATTTTGTTACTACGCCCAAGAGTTACTAAAGATGTCATTTGTCTGCTACACTACATTTATAATTCTAAAATAAATCCTAAGAGTATTTAGTATTTTCATAATACAGGGAAAACCCTGAGATAAATTTTAAAAAAGCCACCTATTTTACAATCATAAATCAACAAGCCTTATGAGATTACGAGTTACTTTCGCATTACCGAAGGAGGATGGCAGCATTTTAAGAGATTCTAGAGATTTTGTATACTCATGCCTACCTGAAAAAAAAGAAGTTTTTGATTGGGAAACTAGCCTAAAATTTGATCTAGCACTCTCAGGAGGAGCAAACATTGACAACCTTGTAATACTTTCTGTACAATATAAGTAACACAAAGCTGATAGTCTATATTACTCAAAGGTTACTGACTGATTAATTCGAGATTATATTGCTTTAGAGTTACTAAATGATGCGAAATAATTACTAAATTAAAAGTAATAGTTATCATTTCATCATTTCAAGTTTTGAAAAGGCTGCAGCGTTGCAGCCTTTTATTTTCTATAGCCGATTTATTCTAAAACAAAAAAAGCTGCCCTATCAGGCAGCTTAATATTTCTTATTGCAGGTTTTACCGACTATACAAACAGTTTGTAAATATCATTAGCAAATATGAATACCATAAGTAACAGTAAGAAAGCCATCCCCACCTTTTGGGCATTTTCTAGCACTTTGTCTGAAGGTTTTCTTCCTGAAATCATTTCATAAGTTAAGAACATTACATGACCACCATCTAAAGCAGGTATTGGTAATAAATTCATAAATGCTAATACCATAGACAATAAACCTGTCATACTCCAGAACCTCTCCCATTGCCAGTCGCCACCGTAAGCTTTTGCAATACCAATTGGCCCTGTTAAAGATTTACGTACCGAAAGGTCTCCACTAAACATCTTACCGAAAGCTTTTATCTGTAAAAACACTATTCCGAAAGCCTTTTTGGTTCCTTTAGTCATAGATTCGCCTAAGCTATAATCAACTTGATCTCCGTAAAGATCTAAAGGACTCATAAAGCTAATTCCGATAATGGTATCATTCTTAAAGTATTCTTTATACGCTATAGGTTCTCCTCCTCTTGAAATTTTGAACCTCAGGCTATCTCCTTTGTAAGAGGTTACTAAGTCATGAACCTCTTCCCTTGTAGCTACCGGAGTACCATCTACTTCTAATATTTTGTCACCTTTTTCTAGTCCTATGCGAGAAGCTAAAGATCCATCTTGCACCTCATTAACTAAAGGTGGTACGTTTGGCAATATAAATTGAGCCTGTGACTCCTTAGTATTCATCTTATCAATGAAGTTATCAGGTACAGGAAGTTTTACCTCTTCACCATTTCTCAGCACCGTATAGTAAGAGCCAGATCCCATGAACACATTAGGATTGAGTACTTCTGAAAAATCATCAACTTCATGCCCATTGATTTTTACGATTTTATCGCCATCCTGAAATCCTAATTCCTCTCCTAACTCAAGAGCAGTAATACCTCCACCCTTTTCATTAACAGCGTTATTAGAAATGTAAAGCTCACCATAAGTATAAGTAAGGCATATAAAAATGATTACTCCAGTAATAACATTTACTATAATACCTCCAAGCATTACAATTAAACGCTGCCAAGCAGGCTTAGCCCTGAACTCATATGGCTTAGGCTCTTCTTTCATAGCCTCTACATCCATAGACTCATCTATCATTCCTGATATTTTCACAAATCCACCCAAGGGAATTGCACTTAAAGCATATTCGGTTTCTCCATATTTAAAACTGAATAGCTTTGGAGGAAAACCAATTGAGAACTGCTCTACTCTCATTCCAAATAACTTAGCAGCCAACAAATGGCCCATTTCATGCAGCCCTACTAAAATTGATAAGCTCAGAATAATCTGAGCAGTCATTACTAATCCTTCCATTTATTTTATTAATTCTAAAGCTTTTATTCTAGTCTCCTTATCTGTATTTACATAATCCTCAAAACAAGGACTGCTAATAAACGAAATTTTCTCCATACATTTCTCTACTATGTCTGACATTTGTAGAAAACCAATATTGTCTTTTAAAAATTCCGAAACGGCAATTTCATTTGCAGCATTCATAATACATGGCATATTACCTCCCTTTTCTATAGCCTGAAATGCTAATGCTAGATTACGAAAAGTCTGCATGTCGGGTTGCTCAAAGGTGAGCTCCGGATAATCCATAAAGTTAAACCTAGGGAAATTTGACTTAATTCTATCGGGATAAGTCATAGCAAACTGTATTGGCAATTTCATATCTGGCAATCCCATTTGCGCTTTCATAGAACCATCTTCAAACTGCACTAGTGAGTGCACAATAGACTGAGGATGTACAATTACCTCTATTTTTTCGGTAGGCAACCCAAAAAGCCACTTGGCTTCAATTACCTCTAAGCCTTTATTCATTAAAGAAGCAGAGTCAATAGTGACCTTAGCTCCCATATCCCAGTTGGGGTGCTTTAAAGCTTGAGCCTTAGTAACCGTTTCTAAGTAAGCACGATCTCTACCTCTAAATGGCCCGCCAGAAGCTGTTAAAATAATTTTCTCAATAGGATTATGAAACTCCCCCACCATACACTGAAATATGGCCGAATGTTCTGAGTCTACAGGATAGATATTTATGCCTTTTTCAGCAGCCATCTTAGTAATTAATTCACCAGCAACTACTAATGTCTCCTTATTGGCAAGTGCAATGTTTTTACCCGCTTCTATAGCTCTAATAGTTGGTTTTACTCCACTGTATCCTACAAGGGCTGTTAAAACCAAGTGAATACTGTCCATATCAACTACAGAGGCAAGTGCATTTTCACCTGCATAAACTTTGACATCTAAAGGATCCAATGCATCAAAAACTTGCTGATAATAATCATCATTAGCAATGACCACCGCATTCGGCTTAAACTTCTGTGCTTGAGTCACTAACAATTCCCAATTATTTTGCGCTGTAAGCACTTCGGCCTGAAACTTATCAGGGTTAGCCTCAATTACTTCTAAAGCTTGAGTTCCTATAGAACCTGTAGAGCCAAGAATGGCTATATTTTTCTTTGTAGACAATTTAATCGATTTTTATACCAAGCATTAATTTCAAGCAAATTTACTCCTACATCACAGCAGCGTATCATTGCTTATATTCAATTAATGCATCAGCTATTTTCCTATCGTTAGATAAACGAGGCACTTTATTTTGCCCTCCAAGTTTACCTTGAGATTTCATATATTCTATAAATGAATTTCTTTTTAATGATATTACTTCCAGGTTTTTAAGGATGTTTCCACTCAAAAGATCATCATAATAAGTATTTAATTTTTGCAATTGCAAATTTAACTCTTTTTCAAAGGCTGCCAAATCAGCCGGCTGATTAGAAAACTCAACAAACCACTCATGCAATGGCAATCCTTCTTTAGGCGTAACCTGCGGAGCCACTGTAAACTCTACTATTTCAGTTTCAGGATATTTCTCTAAGGTAAATTTCATGGCCTTTTCTACTTCCTCTCCAATTACATGCTCTCCAAATGCAGAAATAAAATGCTTAATTCTTCCGGTAACCAAAATTCTATGAGGGTTTTTAGATACAAACTTCACCGTATCTCCAATATTATACCCCCAGAGCCCTGCGTTACTACTCAAAATAATAGCGTAGTTCACGCCTAGTTCCACTTCATCTATAGTAAGGCGAGTAGGGTTATCATTAAAAAATTCTTCAACGGGTATAAACTCAAAAAATATTCCTGAATGCGCCAATAACAATAGGCCTTCTTCATACTGGCTATCCTGATATGCAATAAAACCCTCAGAAGCAGGATATGTTTCAATGGATGGTACTGACTTTCCTATTGATTCAAATAACTTATTACGATACGGCTCAAAATTCACCCCACCATAAATGAACATATCGAAATTTGGAAAAACATCTTTTATAGGCTTACCCGTACGCTCTTGAATGCGATTAAAATACATTTGTACCCAAGGCGGTATACCTGAAATAAGACTCATATCTTTATCTATAGTCTCATCTATAATCTTTTCAAGCTTCTCTTCCCAGTCTTCGATACAGTTAGTTTCGTATGAAGGCATTTGGTTAGTTCTTAAATAGCCCGGTACGTGATGATTTACTATGCCGGACAATCTACCTGTATTAATGCCAGCCTTTTGACTTAAAACAGGACTCCCTGAAAGAAATATGAGTTTACCGTCTAGAAATTTAGCTTTCCCCGTTTCTGCTACATAACTTAAGATGGCATTTCTAGCACTATTAATATGATTAGGAATGGAGTCTTTAGTAATAGGAATGTACTTAGTACCTGATGTAGTGCCGGAAGTTTTAGCAAAATACTCTGGTTTTCCTGGCCACAATATGTCCGCTCCACCATCAAGTATTTGTTTTACATATGGAGATAATTGTTCATAATCCCTAACAGGCACTTGCTTTTTAAAATCATCGTATGTTTTAATATCCTTAAAGCCATGATCTTTACCAAAAACAGTATTTGAAGCTTTAGAAATAAGCTCTTCAAACACTAACTTCTGATATTTACCTGGCTGTTGAGACCATTTCTTCTGCTCTTTTACTACGTAACTTGCAAAAGGCTTACTTAAAACCGATCGTATTCCCATCTCACAAATATAAGCAACTAATAGACTTCCACTATGTGTATTAGGCGTGCATATTTTATCATTTTTAACATTTATTAACAGAGAAAGTATAAAACTTCAATTGAATTGTAACGTTCTTTATACCTGCACAATTTTTGTATTTTAAACCCTAAATCAGAATTATGCGAAAGACCTTATATATTATTTTATTGAGCTTTACTGCGGGTATTGGTGGCGCCTATACCTTTGATTTATTAAAAACCAGCCTCATTGAACAGCCAGAGGCTTCTATTGATTATAGTAATGTAGTCTTCGCCAGCAACAGCTCGAGGCCACAACACACCAATTATTCGACTAATAGTAGCGCTATAGCTGACATGAGCACCGATTTTGTGTCTGCATCAGAAATTAGCACCCAAAGTGTAGTATATATAAAAAACATAACAGAAAGAGCTTATGGCCGCACTTATCTCGATTGGTTTTTTGATAGATCACCAGGCACACAAACACAAATTAGTAGTGGTTCTGGAGTGATCTTCACCAACGATGGTTATATTGTAACCAACAACCACGTGGTTCAAAATGCTGATGAGCTAGAAGTGGTTTATAATAAAAATGTTTATGCTGCCAAGCTTATTGGCACCGACCCTTCTACAGACTTAGCAGTATTAAAAATAGATGCTAAAAATCTCCCCTCAATACCCGTGGGCAACTCTAAAAACCTAAAAGTTGGTGAGTGGGTGATCGCTGTAGGAAACCCCTTCAACCTTACCTCCACTGTTACTGCCGGCATTGTAAGTGCAAAAGGTAGAGAAATAAACATACTACAAGGTAAATTTCCCATTGAATCATTTATACAAACTGACGCAGCTATTAACCCAGGTAATAGTGGTGGAGCATTAGTGAATAAAAACGGGCAACTGGTAGGCATTAATACAGCCATACTTTCTATGACGGGCTCTTATGCAGGTTATGGTTTTGCTGTACCTGTAGATATTGTTAAAAAAATAGTAGGCGATTTAATAGAATATGGAGAAGTGCAAAAAGCTTTCTTTGGAGGTGAAGTCACTGACTTTAACGCCACTGTAGCCAAGAAAATGGATATTCCGTTTGAGCCCAATAATGGTTTCAATGGGGTTTTACTAAGCTATGTACAAGAAGATGGAGCTGCCGCAAAAACAGGTTTACAAGAGGGGGACATTATTACGGCTATTGATGCTATACCTGTAAATAGCAGAAGCCAGTTCGAAGAAGAGCTGAGCTATCACTCGCCAGGCGAAAAAATTACGCTTACCTACAAAAGAGGCTCAAAGACTAAGTCGGCCCCAATAGTTTTAACCAACAGAGAAGGCACTACAAGTATACTTAAGCGTGAAATTTACACCAGTGAATCGTTAGGCGCTAAATTCGAGTCTGTACCTAAAGTGGAAAGAGATCTCATAGGTCTGGATTATGGAGTTAAAGTATTTAACATCCAAAATGGGTTAATTAAAAGAATAGGTATATCTGAAGATTTCATCATAACAGACATCAACAGGGTAGCCATAAAAGATCCTGAAAAGCTGGTAGATATATTAGAGAAAATTAGAGGCCGCGTAATTATTGAAGGTGTGAACCGACAAGGCCGAGAAGGATATTATTCTTTCTATCTGAGATAAATAAAAGGGTGTATCGATATATAATTAGATACACCCTTTTCCCCTTTTATAGATTAGAAAGACCTATCCAAACCCTGACTCCGGTTTTCATTTTATCTATATCATCATAACCGGTGGCAAAATCTACCCGCATCACTTTAAAGATATTTTCGACTCCGAAGTATAGCTCGGTATATTCTCTATCACCAGCTTTTAACAGGTTAACACCCCCCAAGGCTTGGAACTTCATCTTTCTTAATAACGGTAATTTATTTAACAAAAAGCCATTGAAGTGATGCTCATAGTGACCTTCCCAATAGGTGCTAGTGGTACTCTTGCTATAATAATCTAGAATATGAAAGGCATTTAATGGCGAACGATCTCGTCCGTAATACTCTTGCTTATTTAAAAATATAGTTTCATTACCTAAAAAGTGTTTGTAATCCAAAAACGGCACTGTAGACTTATTGAAGAACCCTCCAAAAGTGACATCATAAGATGACACCCCCAAAAGCCCTAAATCCAGATTATCACCTATAACTATATTGGCAAAATCAAAGTCTACATCACTACCTAAAGCTGATATACCTTTTTTATAGTTTAATGTAAACGTTGGGTATTTAGAACCATATATCACCTTCCGGTCTGGTCGGGTAGCATACTTTTGTTTAATACTGAAACGAGCCTGCGCATTAAATATTAAAGCCTGATGCTCTGAAAAAAGTGGCTCATCAGAATATGGAGACAATGGATTATTAGAAGTATACATTCTATCTTCCTTTTCCGAAACAAAGGCATAGTCTGAGTGATTAACCATAGGCTTTCGGTTTTCATACCCTAACTGCCCCGTTAGCAAAACACCGTTGGTCACCTCCTTCTGATAGCCAGCTTCAAAAAACTGTTTCTGGTAAAGCTTCATGTAGTTATCTCTACCCAAAAGTGAATATGTAGCATTTACAATAGGAGAAATAGGTTCTAAGTTATTAATCTGAGCCACAGTTTGACCTCCGGAGAAGGAAATCCGCTCCATTGTCATTTTATTCAGCGTTTTATCAAAAGCACCCGTAGCATTAAAAACTTGATTAGCAAAGCCATATCTGAGCGTACCACTGAGGTTATAACTTTTCTTATCGAAAGTCCACCATTCTCCTTTATATCTCCTCCACTTGAAATTAGCCACCAATCCTTCAACAGTGTTGAACTGCAACATGTCTAACAAACCCGAGAAATTATAAAACGTACTTTTATATCTATTGCGTATGGTTACACCCGTAAGAAGCTCACTCCACTTCACCTTGTTCCTCTCTCTATCTAAGGAGTCTAGATACTCTTTAGATTGATGCAACTTTTCTGTACTATCGCTTTTATAATAGTATTTGATCTCTTCATCAGTGAGTACCACAGGCCTATGTTCTACCCAGTAAGATGAGTCCATTTTATTGGCATTTTTTTCTATTTTGAAAATCTCATTATTAAAGAGGTTTTTAGGAAAATCCGGATTTACCTCATAGTTTTTATAACTTATAATATTATTAGTAGAGCCTGCAAAACCGAAGATTTTAATTTTAGAATAAGTTTTAAGCAACAATGGCATCCACAAGTCATCTTCTATTTTGACATAATCCTGCTCTATATGTAGTGTGTCATAAAATTCAATCTGTCTATTGGTCAGTATCATATCCACACCTACCACATTCCAAGTATCTTCAGCTATGTAAATATTACCAGCAAACACCGGATCATTTCTCCGTCTGGGTATTACCTCTATCTTATTAACTTTACTTCCTTGCTTTTCTATTTCACCCAGATATTTGTACTTATAAAACATAGGACCATTGGCCGCAATTGGACTCACAATTCCTCTGGCCGCCAAATCACCAATATCTATAAGGTTTTGATAATAGTTGAAATCAATCTGCCCTGCCTGATTCCAGCTATAGCCCTGACTCCAACCACCCACTTTAGAGGAAATCATCACCTCCTTTACTTCATCAGGTTGTTTTTTATACAATTCTGAGATGGATTCGCTTAGATACATGAGCCCGAGGTCTGTACTATCTGGCAAATCCTCTTTTGGTAGGAAGGCCGGGAGCTTTTCAGGAATTTCATCCAGCCTATCAAAAGACTTCATATATACATCAGCAGAAAAGCCATCTACCGCTTTAAGGTAGTCCTTTCGTTTGGCCATTGCTTTTTTTATGATCTCATAACCAGCATCCTCATAACTATCATTCACCACTATATCTTTTAACATAATAGCATCTGACGACAATTTAACATCGAGGTCTACATCACCTTTTACAGTGATATCTTTAATAGTATTCGTGTAGGCCACATGACTAAATACAATCTGATAATCACCACTTCTTAAGTCCAGGGCATACTCACCATTTGTATTTGTGGTAGTACCTGTTGTAGATCCTTTAATGAAAACATTTACAAAGGGCATAGGCTCGCCTTCAGGATCAGTAACCGTACCACGGATAGTCCCATAACCCGCATCTACGCCAACAGCATTAAGCATAAACGATTGCTCAAATGCCTTCTGTTTCAACCAGTTGTATCTACCAGAAGTCAGTCCATGCCCTGCGTTCATGGCAGTTTTTAAATAAAGCCTGTTGTCATCAGTTTTTGTAGCCCGAAGCTTTGCCACATATTTAGCAGGCTCCCAATAAGCTACATTGAGATCATTATAGCCACCTTGCACCAGCATCATAGGGTAATCCTGAGCCTTGATGTTGTCATAAGGGGAGTATGACATCATATAATCAAAGTATCCTTTTTCATTTGGATTACCCCACTCGTTATACTCAAAGGTGGTAAGTGGAATAGTTTCATCTAACATGGTATTGACCACATCCACAAAGGGGACATTTACAATGGCTGCATGAAATAATTCCGGGCGCATATTCAACACTGCCCCCATCAGTAAGCCTCCAGCGCTAGTGCCAGAAATGACCAACTTGCTAGTATCAGTATAACCTTCATTAATCAGGAACTCAGCACATGCAATAAAATCGGTAAATGTGTTTTTCTTATTGTATAATTTACCTGCTTCATACCAATCATGGCCATACTCTCCACCACCTCTTACATGAGCAGTGGCTAAAACAAAACCTCGCTCCAACATGCCGACCTTAGCCAAACTGAAAGCAGGAAAATTTGAAATACCATAAGAACCATAGCCCGTTAGCCAAACTGGATTTTCGCCATTCAACTTTAAACCTTTCTTATATATTAAAGAAATTGGGATGTCAGTTCCATCAGCAGCGGCAGCAAAAACACGGGCTGTAGTATAATTACCAGCATCATAACCAGGCACTTCCCATTCTTTATAAATGGTTTTCTCTTTGGTACTCAGGTTATACTTATACATTATTGTGGGCTGCTTTTGCGATGAATAGTTGTACATCAAGATATCAGGACCATACTCCAGCTCAATTCCTCCTGAAACAAAATATGAAGGATCCGGAAACTCCAGCCTATAGTTCTCTTGTGTTTTACGGTTAATCACCATAATGGAAGGAAGCCCATCAACCAGCTGATTCACTACCATAAAATCTGGTGAAAGAGAAAAGCCAGTTAAAGGAATAGTATCATTAACAGGGAAGAAGGACTTCCAATTTTCTTCAGAAACCTGTTTTTCTGGCGTACGGACAATATCATAATTTTTATTTGGGAAATTTTTTATTACGTAGAAAGATTCTTCGCCCGGAAAATGATCAATAGAATATTTTTGATCATTTCTTCGCTCTCTGAAAAGCTTTAACTGCGAACCTGGATTATCAGCTTCCATATACCTAACCTCTGAAGATAATGTCACTGAAGAGATGATTACAATATATTTTTTAGAGGTGGTTTTACCTACAGTCAGACTAAATGTTTTATCTTTTTCCTCAAAAAGTACTTTATCATTTTTGACGTCATCTCCCCGCCTGTGTGTGAGTAATACATAGTCTCTATTAGTGGTATCCTTTTTTGTATAGACTATGGTTTTGCTATCATTAAACCAAACCATAGAGCCTACCCGATGAAGCTCATCATTAATCACTTCTCCGGTATTAAGATCTTTAAAATAAACACTGGTCTTATGTCCTCCTGTATAATCTACTTGGTAAGCAAGCCATTGATGATCTGGACTGACAGAGGTAGTTACATTGATATACCCCATTCCTTCGGCCAGCTTATTGATATCCAGCAGCACTTCCTCCTCCTCTGCATCCATGCTTCCTTTTTTCCTACAGTAGATAGTATAATCTTTACCCTTTTCAAACCTGCTGTAATAGAAGTAATCACCCTTTTTGGTTGGAGCTGAGAGATCATCCTCTTGCAGACGATCTTTCATTTCTTCAAAGAGCTTTTCTCTGATCCAATCTCCACTTTTGGTCATACGCTGAACATAACCGTTTTCTGCAGAGAGGTAATTAATCACCTCATAATCTCCCTTTTTCCGAAGCCAATAGTAATTATCTTTTAAGGTATCTCCATGAATAATAGTAAGATGCTCCTCTTTTTTAGCCACTGGTGGCTCTATACTTTGTGCAAAAGAAGAAAAGCAAAATACTGTAAGAAAAACAATTAATACAAGTCGCAAAACAGACATCATTTTATGCTTATTTAAATATACCCTTTCACTTATAAATGAAATAACACAGAATTTATTGCAACATCATCATAGTTTAATATCAAAAACAACTTCAATCTTGATCATAGTAAATGTTAATAAACTAGAAATCAATGATGTGGATATAAAAGCATGATCTAAATAATATTATTGAATTTTTAGTTCGGTTCCTTAATAAGGATATTATCTTTGCAGCCTTCATGAAATTAAAATTCAATAATTATGAAAACCTGGTTTTCCTGTAAAGTAAAGTATGGAAGAGAAACGGATGAAGGCTCATTAAAGCAGGTTACCGATGCGTACCTGATGGATGCTGTTTCGTATACTGACGCTGAAACACGTGTTCACGATTTAATAGGCCGCGAATTGCCCGGAGAGTTTGCTGTGACTAACATTAGCAAAACGAACATTGCCGAGGTAGTCAATTATGAAGATTCAGAGACCTGGTTTAAAAGCAAAGTATCTTACAGTGCCCTTGATGCTGACAGCGAGAAGGAGAAAAAAATTAACACTTACCTGTTGGTGTCTGCTGACAATATAAAAGAAGCTTACGAAAGGATAGAAAAGCACTTTGATAGCATGCTAGTACCTTATGAAATACCTAGCATCACTTTAACCAATTTTGTAGAGGTATTCCCTTACAACGCTGATGACATACCTTCAAACCTTAAGCCTGTTAGCCAAATTGAAGGATTTCAATACGATGACGAGGAGGAATATGAGGAAGATGGCAACGACTTAATTGACAAAAACACTGGTGAAGTAATAGGAGCTGTTAATAAAGGGACTGAAGAAAACGAAGAAGAGGTAGAAGCTGAACTTGGCAAAGGTGAGTACTTAGACATGGATGAAGATGAGTCTGAAGAGGACGAAGCTCCAGAAGAGGAAGAAGATGAGGAAATCACTTTAGAAGCAGCCGACTTAGACAGCGAAGACGTAGAAGATACATCTGAATTAACAGAGGAGGAAGAGGAAAATGAGGAAGACGTAAATGAAGAGGAGGATGTTAATGAAGAGGATGCTGAGGAAGAAGATGAAGAAACAGACGGTGAAGAGGATGATGTAAATGAGGAAGAATACGAAGAAAGCGAAGAAGAGGTAGACGAAGAGGAAAGTGACGAGACAGAAGAGGAAACAGACGAAGATGAAGAATTAGAAAATGAAGAATCGGAGGAAGAGGAAGAGACGGAAACCGATGATGATGAAGATGATGAAAAGACAAACGCTTAAATATAAAGGAGGCCAAATGGCCTCCTTTTTTTTATTTAGTACCTCTAATTTATGCCCGCATATACACTTCTATCGATACCATTTCAATACTTCCGCCTGCAGAATATATAGGTAAATCATACCCATTTGCTCCATCAAATTCATATGTACCCATCGTACCACTATCATTGTGCAGCATCAAGTAAATCACATCACCGGCCTGCAGATTAGCTTCTTTTTTAATGCTAATTGTAACCTCAGTTTCCTCACCTGCTTGCACCATTGCTGGAATTGATATTATTGCTGGAACCACCGGGCCTGTCATATCTTCATTTTGAGCATGCGCCACTAACCATCCCGACTTGTTCATAGTTACTGTAGCAGTTACTGTATACATCTCATCAGCAAAACCCACCAGTTGATTTGAAGCCATAACCATACCGCTAGCAACACTAACTTCTATTGGAGACATTACAGGAGCTCCGTTATCATCTACTATTGGAGCATCTAATCCATTACTCCCATCAAACTCGTATTCTCCTATAGTTCCATCATCCGTATGAAGCATTATCCATAAGTTATCTCCATCTTCCACACCTGCATCTTCATTAAGCATAATTTCAACATCTTGGGTTGTGCCTGCCTCTACCTGAACTGGTTTAGATATAATAGCTGGCACCATCGGACCATCATCTTCGGCATTAGCAGCATGTACTACTACCCATCCTTTTTTATTAACCGTAATAGAACTTACGGTAATCATATTGCCTGACATTACCATTTGGTCTTCGGCTGTAAAGCTACCGGTCTTTTCTTCTGGCGTTACCATTCCACTGTCATCATCATCATCGCTACAAGAAGCCATAAAAAGACCTACGAATAATATTGCCATTACTTTTAGTGCGTTCATTTTCATATAATTGGTTTTTAAATTTAAACTTCATTGCTGAAGCATTTTTTAATATTTACGAACCGAAACATGTCATTGGATTTTAAATTTGACTTTCCAGATCTTATTCACTGAATTGCAAGTTGTAATCCAGCACTTAAAAAAACAGAAAACACCAGTTTAAAGAGAGATAGCACAACGGGTCAAAAAACATCCGAGCAGTGCATGCCACAGTATTTCTCAAAGTGTTGAGTATGTTTTACAGAAACATGTATTTTTAAAATGAAATACACCTAAAGCAGAATTGTAGATGTTAAAAATCAACAAAGTACATCATATAGCCATTATTGCTTCTGACTATGAGCGGTCTAAAGAATTTTACACTTCAGTATTGGGATTAACCCCCGGAAAAGAGATTTACAGAGAAGAAAGAGATTCGTATAAATTAGAGCTACATTTGAATGGGAGCTACATCATAGAGCTGTTCTCTTTCCCTTCTCCTCCTGCCAGAGTATCTCGCCCAGAAGCCACAGGCCTGCGACATTTAGCCTTCGAAGTAGATAACGTAGATGCAAGCATTACCCTACTGCGTAAGTTGAAATTAAAGGTAGAGGATGCTCGTATTGATGAAGATACACAGAAGAAATTCACTTTTCTTTTCGACCCAGATAACTTACCTATAGAATTGTATGAGGTATAAGCCTAAAAAGAATAAGAAACCCCAAGGCCAATATTTTTCACCTTATTAGTGACATCATTCAGTTGTGTTACTGGAGTACTGGCAGCCTTTGTATACAACATGTCAGCACCTTTACCTGTACTTCTTTTTTGGTATGAAAAAGCTGCAAAAACCGACCAATTTTCAGTTAACAATCGGTGCACTCCAATACCTGCCATAGCATCATAACCTTTAGCTTTATGAGAATAACTTACAGGATGCATATAGTCATCTCTCAAATTCCAGTTACCATTAGCATGATAGTTAAGCTGACTATACTTAAATGATAACTCAAACTGCCAATCAGAATACACATATTCTACATTAACAGAACCAAACAAGCCTTCCCACTTGGTTTCATAGGTACTTTTTAGCGTTTCTAAGCCATTTGTTATCTCATTATCTTGCAAGTAAAAATCTTGCCGGATATAAGCAAGACCTACCTGAGGGATAATAGAAAATTTATTACTTTGAAATAAATAGCCTACAGCTGGGTTCAAATCCAACACAAATCCTCTTCCTGCATCTACAGTTAAATCATAAACCATACTTTGACGGTCATCAGCCTCATAATCTCTATCGGTAACCTCGCCAGAATATATCCCCTGCCATGATGCATTTGTACTAATCAAAAAATTACGATATATAGGCACTTGCACATTTACTTTTGCGCCTGCCGCATGTAGGCTCTTCCAAGATAATTCTGAAAGAATATTGGGGGAAGTGTCCATACCATTTGCCGCTATAGACCACTCAAAATCCTGAGCAGAATAAAGTCCTACTAACTGAACCTTAATATCATTTTTAGACTGAGCAAAAAGATGGCATGAAGACAAAAATATGCTAACGCAAATAAGAAGATAACGAGCCAAGATACAAGCTATTTGATTACAGCTTAATGTTAAATTATAAATATCAAATTACAAAGACATATACTGTATTACAACGTATTTTCCTTTTCAACTAATTGATTGATAACACTATCCCCTAACATTTTCACCTTTTTCACAGAAGTATTTATCTCATCAAATTTTTCCTTTTCCACAATATCAATACCTTCATCTAGGGCATCCGCCAAATGAGTGGTAGAAAAAAGTTCAAATGAGGGCTTCATTTTATGCCTTAAGGCCTTTAACTGATCAGCATCTTTATCATTAATAAAACCTTCATACTCTTCGTTGAACTTCACTAGTTCATTTTTAAATGAGATAATTAGATTCTTAAAAAAGCTGTTATCTCCATCAGACAATTGCTTGATTAGAGCATAATCCAGCATATCTTGAGTTGCAGCATCATTATCTTCTGGCTGTTCTTGGCTTTGCTCTTTTGAGTCTACCTGCCTATGTGCGGTAACCTGCACTATTTTATTGTATAGCTCCTGAGGGTTTATAGGTTTAGTTAAAAAATCGGTCATTCCTACCTCCTGAACCTTATTTTTGATATCAGTAGTAGCATCAGCAGTAAGAGCCACTATTGGCAAACTGTCAAAACTAGTATTTTTTCTTATTTCCTTGGTGGCCTCATATCCATCCATCACGGGCATTTGCAAATCCATTAATATCAAATCATACGAAGCGTTATGCACCTTATCTACAGCCTCTTGCCCATTTTCGGCTATATCTACACTAATATTCCAGTTATCTAAAAACTTACAAGCTACGATCTGATTCACCTTATTATCCTCAACCAAAAGCACCTGTATGCCAGCCGTTTCATGATCCCCCTCCTCGTATTTAACCTTATTATTAATCTCCTGCATATTTTTAACTTTATCGAAAGTAATCTCAAACTTAAATTCAGATCCTTTTCCGGGTTCGCTTTTTAACAATATGTCACTTCCAAATAATTCTAGCAGCTTTTTGGTTATTGCAAGCCCTAATCCTGTACCTCCAAATTTTCTTGTAGTCTCTTTCCCTGCCTGATTAAACCGTTCGAATATTGTTTTGTGATATTCTTTAGGTATACCTATACCCGTATCTTTAACAGAGAAATATATGGTTACAGACTCCATATCTTCTTTCACCAACTGTACCGTGAGCCTTACCATACCTTTAGTGGTAAATTTCACTGCGTTACCTATTAAGTTAGTAAGTATTTGGCTTAAACGGGTAGGATCACCCATTAAATATTCGGGTATATCGGTATCAAAAATAAATGACAACCTTAAATATTTCTCTTGAGATTTAAATTCAAAAGATTTACGAATGTTATATGCAAGCTCTCTTAAATTAAAAGCAGTATTTTCTAGATTAATTTTACCAGCAGTAATTTTATTAAAATCAAGAATATCGTTGATGAGCACTAAAAGATTTTCTGCGGAAAACTGCAATGTTCTTAGGTTTTCTTCCTGATGCGGCAGTTTTTCCTCTTGTAACAGTAAGTGAGTCATACCTATAACCGCATTCATAGGCGTTCTTATTTCATGGCTCATCGTTGACAAAAACTCCTCTTTGGCAATAGACGCCTCCTCTGCAGCCTCTTTAGCCATTCTCAGCTCCTCTTTGGCTTGTTTCTCTAGCGTTATATCTTCTGTGAGCATAATAATACCGCCTATCTCACCAGACATGGCATACCATGGCCTTACCTCCCATTTTAGCCATTGCACACTACCATCTAACCGATCAAACCTATCTTCCTCAGCTTTACACAACTCACCTTTTAATGCTCGTTGATGAATTTCTTTCCAACCACCAGTTATTTCAGGAAATATTTCGTAATGCCCCTTACCTATGATCTCTACGCCTTCAAGATTATACGTTTTATACCAAGTTTCACTGGCAGCAATGTAGCTAATATCTTTATCAAACATGGCTATTGCCGCAGGTGCAGCATCCACAAATGCTATTAATTGCTCATCCTTTTGCTGGTCCTTACTAACATCTTGAAATACACCATAAATTTTTGTAGCTACTCCATTTACCTTCACCACTCTACCTATAGTTCTCACATATTTAAGGTTCCCCTTACTGGTTTTTATAGTAAGTTTCAAATCCCAGCTTTCTCCCGTTTTTACGCTCTCTTCTATAGTTTTAGAAATAACAGCAAGAGACTCTACTGTATAAAAATGTACTGCAGCATCAAAAGTAGGCTTAAAGCTTTGAGGCACCTCATGTATGGCCTTGGTCTCCTCGGACCAAAACACTTCATTGGCTAACAAATCTACCTCCCAATGCCCTATACTCGCCATTTTTTGCGCCTGAGACAGTAATTCGGAACTTTTGCGCATTTCAAAGTCACTAGCCCGCCTTTCTGAAATATCTACACCAATGATAATACCCCCTACAATATTGCCAGTTTGATTATATAAGGGCTGCCCTTTAATGCTGATAAATGCCCCTACATTAGCAACAGCATTGTGTACATAGATTTCTTGCTCTTCTATTAAATTACCGCCTAAAATCTTCCATTTAGGGTGTCTTTTCTCCGGTATTAATGTTTCTTTATCGCTATAATACAACCTAACATTCTCCTTAATATTATTGATTGAAGCCATGTTGATCATGTCCTTTCCTGCCTCATTCATATATACCAGAGTGCCGGCTGCATTGTACACCACCACAGACTCTGTCATCGTATTCAGTATCACCTGAATAAAATCATCTTCATTTTGAGAAAGTGAAACATCCATGGTATGAGAAGAAGAAAAAAGCCTGCTCTTGTCTAAAACAGATCGAGTGAAAAAGGCATCTTCTTCCAATGGGTAGATAAGCAGTAGTATTTGACCATGCTCATCCGCTTCATTTCTATGAACTTTGAGCTTTACCTTACAGGGTATGGTATTGATCCAAAGTGTTTTGGTATATGAAGGCAGCGATTTGGTGCATTCAGAAAAAACTATTTTAAATGTCTCTATTTCTTCTGGAGGAAGATAATCCCAGAAAAAAGTATCAATAGCAGAATGCTTTTCAATACCAACAATAGAAGCGAGCTTAGCATTGCAATAAACTATCTTGCCCTCATTATCTAACTGCGCAATGCCCTCATCCAGAGACTCTATTAAAACAGCAAAGTCAGGTGTAAGTTCCGATTTCATCAGTAACAATATATTAAATACTATCTTAAGAATAAAGCAATGTAAGATTTAAGTAAAGAATGAATATTTTATCCTTTTCACAGATACGGATTTATTCATCGGAAAGTCCCTGCCATTCATCCATATATTTTCCCTAAAAACGGTTTTAGCTACATATTTGAAGAAATAAAAAGATAATTACTGAACTACGATGGCAAGATTAGCTTTAATAATCGCATGTATATTTTTAGCCTTAAAGGCAGAAGCTCAGAAAGTAATATTATTCCAGAATTTTGAAGGTTCTGTAGCTGGATGGATGAAATCTATCACTACAGGGGTAACAGACAACGAGTGGTTTTTATTAAATAACAATAGTTCGCTAACCACAGGCAACTTTGGACTAGGCGTATCTTCTGGAGATGGCAACAACACTTATATCAACACCACCTCGGACCATACCGCATGGGTAAAACCTAACTGGCCTGCCGTTGTCACTGATAAAGAAATAAGAATTCAATTCGATGGATATGCTGATGGAGAAAGAGCTGGTGGCACATACGATCAGATGGAATTAATTTTAGCTGACATCGATAACACCATAGTACCCTCAAAGGCTACACTAAATGGAGGCAATTCTATTTCATTAGGCTATCTGGCAGATATAGACAATTGGACAAGGATTAACATCACTCTAAATGCCACTTATTTAAACTTTATTCAAAATGCCACCAACGGAGCTACTTTGGTGTTTAGCTGGGTAAATGACAATGATGGTTACGTAGACAACCCTCCTGCGGCCATTGATAATGTACTAATAACATCTGAGCCATCAGCCAAAGGACCTTTAAATGGCGAATATGCTATTGGGTTAAAAAATGGAGAAGACTTCCCTACCTTAACTTCAGCTGTTAATTACCTCAACAATTATGGGCAAAGTGCTGATGTGAAATTCTTCCTTTCAGACGAGACTTATAATACTGATTTCGAAACTTTCCCTTTAATCATTGGTGATGGAAGCACTACGCCATACACAGGAATGGGCACATACAACCTTACCATAAAACCAGAGCCCGGTACTGGAGTAACCCCAACGGTTACTGGCAACAATTTCACTACAGCCAATGTAGGGACACTAACACTACGAGCGGTAAATAATATTACCATTGATGGCTCTAATACAAACGGAGGAACCACTAAGGATTTGACCATAATCTCTAACAACAATGCCGACACATTTGTAATGCCATTGTTTATTGCAGGCGCTAATGAAACCAATACAGTCAGTAATATATCCGTAACACACACCAACTTATCAACAAACAGCCAAACTAAAGGATATGGAATAGTTGCTGGCTTATACGGTGCCAGCACAGCCAACGCTCACTTTAGATCAGAAGCGAGGTTTGACAACCTTACTATTAACTACAATGCCATTCAATCCGTGAAAGAAGCCATCCATATTGATGGAGTGGACAGATCTGGTGGAGGTTATACCACCAATAGTTTAGCTACTAACATCAATATTATTGGAAATGACATTAATACTAATATCAGGGAAGATGGCATCCATTTACTAGGAGTAGATAACGGGCTGGTGGCTGAGAATAACATCGGTAACTTTAATAGTACAGACCAGCATACCGATACCGGAATAAAAATAGATAAGAATTCAAAAAATTTAGTGATTGAAAAAAATACTATTCACAACATTAACTTTAATGGTAACACTACTTCATCTTATAGTGGTCATGGTATAAATGTGAACAGTGGATTGCTTAATAGCAACATTGAAATTTCAAATAACGAGATTTATGAAATTTCTGGCAATGGGGCTAATTCTACCGCTAATACAGGCTTTAACAACCCGGCAGCTATATTTTTAGGCTTGGGAGGTGAAGCGGGGTTAACCCAAGCATACAACCAGAGTGGCATAATGCTATACAACAATTCCATTTACATGTCAGGTGAAACAATGGATTTTACTACATCTATAGCTTTAGGTATAGCCATAGCAGCTAACACTACCAGTGCCTCCATGGCCAACAACATTATTAAAAACGACTTAGGAGGAAAGACTTCTTTAGCAGGAAAAGCCTCTTCTCTGGGGGTATTTATAGAATCTAACATTTCACAGTTGGCATATTTAAACCACAATGCCTATCATATTAATAGCAACAGCGCTTATACCAATAGATACGTAGGCCTTGTAGGTTCATTAGCAAACTTAGCTGCCAATGGGAGCGCTTCTTTGCCGGCATGGAAAACCTCTACCTCCAGCGATCTCAAATCTGTATATGGAGACCCTGGCTTTACTTCCGCTACCAATTTGCAACCTAATGCCAGCAACGCTAATAGCTGGACAGTAAGTGGAACAGGCACACACTTATCTGCCATTACTGATGACAAAGCAGGCACTGCCAGACCTGTAGATGCCACCGAAGGAGCTCCTGATATTGGCGCATTTGAATTTACCGCTAACCCGAGCCTATCTACACCTGCTGCTGTAGTCCTCAATGGCCCATTCAGCACTGGCGTTACTTATACTTTTGAAGTTAACGGATTAGATCGGGTAGAAATATATTTCACTCCAGGGTCAGACCTCCCCGATGCATTAACCTTGACATTTTATAGTGGTGTATGGCCGGCTGACCCTAACAATTATAGTGTTTCTAACAATTACTTTGACATTGAAGCTTCTGGAGATGCAAACAACAGCTACAACTTTGACATGAATTATATGTTTTCTCCCTCAGAAATCGGCACCGTCTCTACCAGCGACCCTAATGTTCATTTAGCTAATGATGCCAACTTCAATGGAGATTATAAAGCCATGAATAGCACCTTTAACACCGCAGATTATAATATACAAGCTACGGACGCAAGTAAATATGGCCGTTTTACGATAAGCAGCGCTGTCAGCTCTTTACCTGTGACTTTAATACAGTTTAAAGGTTATGAAAATGGAAATTATAATACGGTAGATTGGAAAACTGCATCGGAGCTAAATAATGACTATTTTGTAATAGAAAAAAGTACGGATAATATGCATTGGGAGTTTGCATCCAAAATTAATGGTAACGGTACTATTCAAGAAGTAAGCACCTATACTTGGAATGACTTCAATCCATCGGCTACTACGTTTTACCGATTAACGCAAGTTGACTTTGACGGCACTTCAGAAACCCTAAAAGTCATTATAGTAAAAAGGAAAGTTGCAACAGCAATAAACATTTACCCTAACCCTGCAGACACATATGTAAAGGTGACTATGGCGGCATTTGAAAGTGAGTTTGATTATGATGTGGTTGATCAAAGAGGTACTTATATAGCAACTGGCACTTTATCTAGGCAAGCATCCAAAATAGAGGTGAGCAACTGGAAGCCAGGAATTTACATTTTAATTATCAATACAGGAGAATCACTTTTGAAAGAAAAAATTATTGTAAGACATTAAAGTAATAGCTTTTTGTTTTAGTTGGTTCAGTAAAAGGCCGCAAGCTATCATAGCTTCGGCCTTTTCTAATATTTATGCTTTACTTTCTACCAGCAATTCTTTTATAGAATCATCATATTCAGGAATAGCACCGGTGCGAGAAGCTACATATGCACCAACTTTATTGGCCATTTTAGAAGCGGACTTCGGGTCATTAGTTAGTAAGTACTTAAACACAAACCCCGCACTAAACGCATCTCCGGCTCCTATTGTGTCTGCCACTTCTACCTTATTGCCACTCACAAAGACCAATGCTCCTTCAGCGTAATAGTAGCTTCCTTTTCCTCCTGCAGTTATCAACACTAGTTTAATATCATATTCAGAAGTTAATCTCGAACAAAAATGCTGCATACTCATTGGCCTGTCGTATAATAAATCAGCCAGCACCATAACTTCAGCATCGTTGAGCTTAAGAATATTACACATTAATAAAGAGCGAGCTATAATTTCTTTATTGTAGCCGTCCTTTCTTAGGTTTACATCAAAAAATATATGTTTAAAGGTGTTGGTTGCCACCAAGCTATGAAGCGCCAATGTAGATACCTCGCTGCGTTGTATCAAAGAGCCAAAATATAACACATCAAATTCAGGAAGAACTTGTTCACTAGGGTACTCGATAAAATCATAGGCCACCGAATTGATAATATTATATTCAGGCTGACCATTCTCTAAAGTTACTTCTACTGTACCTGTAGCGTGCTCTCCATCCCACTGCAAATGCTTTATATCTACACCCAATTGCTTTATTTCTGCTTCAGCGCGTTCTCCAAGCACGTCTTTACCCAAGCGCGACATTATAGCAGCATCACCGCCACACTTTACAAAGTGGGCTGCAAAATTTAAAGGAGCACCTCCCAGATGCGGCTCATTTTCAATGATATCAAATAAAACCTCACCAAAACTAAGTACCTTCATAAAGTTATTTTTGATTCCAAACTGATTTTAACTCACACAGTTTCAGCTTTTCAATAATGGCCCCTTCTGACTCAAAAGTTAATCCTATAAAAGGGCTATCTGGAAAAAACAATGATGTAATACAAGTAGCGCCTCCGTCTGCAAATACCTCTATGGAAGACACATCTACATATATTTCTAAACTCATTTTATTAGAGTTTACGAACCTAGGAGCTTTATACTCACGCGAGAACTCTTCAGAAAAAGCTGCCTCACCAGCTTTACTTCTATCAATAAAATATTCATTTTGTCCATCAAAACCAAATACTAATTTTTGTCCTTCTGCATTAGATAAGTTTAATGAGAAAGAGTGGCTCGTTACTTCATCCAATTCCAATTCTAACTTATAGGTAGTAACATCTTCAAGCCCCTCTTTTAGATTAACCGATGAATGCAAGTTTGTTGTGTCAAACTCTACACATTCAGCACTTAGTAAATTAAGCTCATCAACTGGATGTGAGGCCAATAAATATGAAGTTTTATAAGCCTCTAAAGTCAAAGTGCGAGGTACAGTCATGGCACTGCGCCACTTTTCAGTTGGCACTACTTGCCCATACTGCCAATTACTCATCCAGCCCAAAAACAATCTTCTGCCGTCTTCAGCAGGAATATCTGACCAGGTAACTCCAGCATAATTATCAGGCCCATAGTCTATCCAGCCATATCCATCTTTGTCAGGGGTGAATGTTTTCCCGTCAAAATCACCCACAAAATATTGCGTTCCAGAACCTCCTTGCAAAGCCCCTGGATTAATACTCACAAACAACACCCACTTCACACTATTATTGCCCGTGCGCATCGGAAATAAATCGGGGCATTCCCATACACCACCATGCGCTCCTATACCTTGGCCAAAATCACTCAGGTGATTCCATGTTTTCATATCATCAGAATCATAAAAAGCGATATGATCCTTTACCGCCAAAGCAAGTATCCATTTATTTAAATTTTCATCCCACCTCACCTTTGGATCTCTAAAATCTCTAATACCCGGACTTGGAATAACAGGATTACCTTCATATTTAGTCCACGTACGTCCTTTATCATTACTATAAGCTATACCTTGTGTCTGAAAATTATTTGTACCGTTTTTCTCTCCCTCAGCATCATGGTAAGTATACATAGCTACCAAAGGCGGGACACCGTCTTTACCAAAACCTGTGCTGTTATTCCAGTCTACTACTGCGCTACCACTAAATATATATCCCAATGAATCAGGGTAAAGAGCTATTGGCAAGTGCTCCCAGTGTAGCATATCTTCAGAAACAGCATGCCCCCAGTGCATCGGGCCCCAAACGGTATTTTCAGGATAATGCTGATAAAACAAATGATACTCCCCTTCATAATACACCATTCCATTCGGATCGTTCATCCAATGAGCGGGCGGTGAAAAATGAAACTGAGGTCTATATTTCTCCTTGTAAAATGCATCAGAAACAACTTTAACCTCCTTTTTCTTTTGATTGTCTTTGCTGTCCTCTTTAGGTGCGGCACATGAAAAAGCCATCAATAACAACAAAACAAATAACACGTAATTACGCCTTTCCATAAGCTTAATATTTATAATTCTACCTGATCTTCAATCTGTTCTAATGACTTGCCTTTAGTCTCTGGCATCAGTTTCCAAACAAAAAGCAACTGAAGACACATCATTACTGTAAAAATTAAAAAAGTATGCCCCCCACCAAGTTTTTCTGCGATAATAGGAAATGTAAAGGCTATAATAGCTGCCATAATCCAGTGCGTAAAACTCCCTAGCGTTTGCCCTTTCGCCCTCACTTTATTGGGAAATATCTCAGAAATAAACACCCAAATAACAGCCCCTTGTGAAAAAGCAAAAAAACCAATGTAAACAAATAATAAAACAGGGACCAAATACCCTGTAAAACTTTCGGTATAAAAGGTGTAACTGATCCATCCCAAGGTAATAATTAATCCTACTGAACCAATATACATCAACTGTTTGCGCCCTAAAACATCAATAAAATTTACTGCTATGAGTGTAAACAGAAAGTTAACTACTCCTATACCCATAGACGAAAGCAACGATGATTCAGTACCTAAACCAGTCATTTCGAACACACGTGGTGCATAATAGATAATTGCATTTATACCAGATAATTGATTGAACATGGCAAATAATATAGCCAAAGTAACAGGTACTTTATGCTGAGCAGAAAAAAGGGCTGATGGCGTTGTGTTTTCATCGTTGTGCCCAGAGTTCTTTATATCTTCAATAGTTTTTTCGAGCGAATCGGGTGCTATTACCTGAAGAATGGGGATAGCTTTTTGTAAATCGCCTTTTTTAATAATTAACCACCTAGGACTCTCTGGCACACCTAATAGCATAAAAAAGAAAATTAGCGAAGGTAGCGCTTCTACCCCCAGCATCCATCTCCATCCAAGTGCCTCTACACCTGAAAGAAAATAATTTGATACATAAGCAATGAGAATACCCAGCACGATATTAAATTGAAATAAGGCAACCAGTTTTCCCCTTTGTGCAGCAGGTGATATTTCCGAAATATACATAGGGGCTGCCACTGAAGAGGCTCCTACCCCTAAACCTCCTAAAAACCTAAAGAACAAGAACAAGTACCAATTAGTAGCAATGGCAGAGCCAAGTGCCGATACCAAATAGAAAAGCGCTATCCATATTAAGGTCTGCTTTCTACCCATTTTATCAGACGGGTAACCTCCAAATAAGGCTCCAAATACGGTTCCTATCAGCGCAATAGACACTGTAAGTCCGTGCTCAAAAGCATTGAGGTTCCATAATTTCTGAATCGACTGTTCCGCTCCTGAAATTACAGCTGTGTCAAACCCGAATAAAAAACCTCCTAAAGCGATGGTGATTGACCAATACAGAATCCTTTTCATAAATGTATTTCTATAAGAAAATTTAAATAGCCACTCTTTTAAAAGTACCGAAATCGATTTCGATGAAGGCAATATAAGGCTATTAATTTAAATTCTATAATCTTAAGAAATTCAAATTCACAAATGCAAAATAATAATATTGCGGGGTTTTAATGGTGCTATCTGGAAGGTAAAACCAAAAAACCTGATGGTCAAAAGGTTAATATAAAGCGGCACCATTACCCACATGGTACTATATTGAGAAATTACAGCAGGGGAATTACAATATAAGTACCCTTAAAGTTCTGATTGAGCACACTCATCACCATTTTCTTAGCCTCCAGATCAGGCATTACCACTATAGAAGCTTCTCCATTAGCCATAGCTATAACTTCACTGCCAGTGGGTGTGCCTTGGTTTTTCAACATTTCTCCGCCTTCTAAGCATTGAAAATAAACCTTCTCCTCATAATGAAGACTTCTTCTGCCTGATTTATCAATAGCCGTTGCCGTAATTAAATAATTGCCGTCTTCTGTTTTTTTATATGTCAAAGCAATTTTATCAGGATCTCCCGATGGAGAAAAATAGTAAGTCAGCGACATAGAATCTCTGGCAGACATTACATTAACATGATCTTTACCAGTGGCCTTTAAAGTATTTTGCCCTTCTTTGAACTGCACATTCCAATATAAGCCGCAAGCAGGGTACTGCTCTATACTTCTTTCCTTTTCGCCCAAACTCTCACCATTGAGCCATAGCTCTACTTTAGGCTGATTACTATAGACCTTTACATATTTATTTTTCCCTTCCGGACCTGATCGCTCTCTCCAAGTATGAGATTCTATGTATACAAATGGTTTATCGCTCCAATAACTCTTAAATACATAATATGCATCTTTAGGCTTTCCGGCACGATCCAAAAGGCCTTTCTGGTTTACATATGGTATATCATTTTCAGGACGAAGTGGAGTAGCAAAATCTTTAAAAGCCCATTGTGCATTTCCGGTTAACGTGGGGTGATTTTCTGATATATGCAGATACCAATCAAACAAATTGACGATGTAATTTTCACTCCAATCACCATTATTTGCAATATTAACAGCATTAACCTGATTTATAGGCTCTTCCCACTCGTTAGGCTTCACCTTACCACCGCCAGTAATGGGATTTTCTGTATGTCTTCCCGAATGACTGGCACCACCATATTCCATATGTAAAAAATGTGGATAATCATGAATGGACTTATCTAAAACATGCTTGTAGTTCTTATAATTACCCGAATACCAGCCCGACCAAATTGAAGGGCTAAAAACATCAACAATACTCGCCCCCTCATAATACTTCCTGATAGCTGTTTTTCGCCCCGGATCCATTGCATGAGCAATATCACTCAACTCAGTTAAAAATGTATTCATATGCTCAGTGGTACTTATGGAGTCATTGTCTGGTAGCCAGTATATTTCATTTCCCAATGACCAAATGATTATACTTGGATCATTATAGTGCTGATTAATCATTTCTTTGAGCAACCTTTTAGTGTTAATCTTCCATTGTTCATCTCCTACTCCTCCTCTGCACCACGGTAACTCTTCCCACACCAAAATCCCTAATTCATTGCAAGCCTTATAGACTTCAGGATCTTGAGAGTAATGTGCTAACCTTACAAAATTGGCACCCATCTCTTTTATGGTTTCTATATCTTTTCTGTGCATGGCATTAGACATGGCAGCTCCGTAACCTGCATGCTCCTCGTGCCTATGTGTACCTCTAAGCAGCACCCTTTTACCATTGAGTAAAAAAGGCCCATGATCTTGAAACTCAAACCAGCGAAAGCCAATATCATCAGATGTTTGATCCACCACTTTACCATTGGCTACAAGAGTAGTTTTTAGGGTATAAAGATGAGGTTGATCAATATCCCAAAGTTGCGGGTGATCCACGTCAATACTTAGTTGAGCCTTTCCTTTTCGTGCTCGCACTGTTTTTACAGCCACCTCCTCTTGATCAGGAGAAATTAGTGACGCTTTTATTTGATAATCAGCCTTAATATTTCCGTTATAACTGACATTTATCTCTGCCTTTCCTGCCTTCTCAGAGACCGAAGGCGTTGAAATTCTCACTTGGTCTATATAAGTTTCATTAACTTCTTTGAGCCAAACATCTCTTGTAATACCTCCATATATAAAAAAATCAGACTTTTGAGAGGGTATAACCTGAGGATCATAACTATTGTCTACCCTTATTAAAATGCCATTTTCGCCTTGCTGCAAATAGGGTGTAATTTCAATTTCAAACCCCACATAGCCACCAACATGAGCCCCCGCCAACCGACCGTTTACATACACTTCAGTAGTAATATTGGCACCCTCAAAGTAAAGCATATAACGTTTCCCTTCTTTTGGCAAAAGCTTTAGTACCTTTCTATACCAGCTGGCATTTCTTCTATAGCCAGGCGCCTGATCTACTACATCTGTTGCATTCCAAGTATGTGGTAAATCAATATCTACCCAGCCTTTTGCGCGCGCGACCTTAAACACTTCTTCTAAAGGTTTTTGGAGATAAGTCCAGCCCTCATTAATATTTTGTAACTCTCTATATTTATTAGTCTCTTGCCCTGCTACAAAATAGTTTATGCACAACAGGCTACAGAGCACTATAAAAAACCTCATTTCCTTCTTCAATTACCTCTCTAAGTGTTTTAACCTTACTAATGCCTCTAAAAAATAATAATCGGCATAATTAATTGGCACATCTATTTCATCATTATTGGGCATATTACCTGTGCTGTGCGCCAAAATAAACGGGGTTTCATCTTCCTCTTTGAGAAGGTAAGCCTCTGAATTCAGAGACTGAAGTATGCTTTTGGCAAATATCAAATACCGCTCATCATCAGTAAATGTGTATAACTCTACCAAGGCAGAAGCCATAATTGCTGCCGCTGAAGCATCTTTAGGGGTGTTTGATGTAATAGGGGCATCATAATCCCAATAAGGGATTTTATCTTCAGGCATTTTAGCATGGTTCATTAGAAAATCAGCAATATAATGAGCTTGTTTTAAATACGCGGAATCTTGTGTGTAGCGATAAGCCATAGTAAAACCATATAAGCCCCAAGACTGCCCTCGCGCCCAAGCTGACTCATCTTTATAACCTTGAAATGTTATTCTCTTAATTAAATCTCCATTATCAGGATCATAATCAACAACATGAAAACAGCTATAATCTCCCCTATAATGATTTTCCAGTGTTTTATCAGCATGTGAAATAGCCACGTTTTTAAAGGTAGAATCTTGTGTATATTCGTAAGCCTCAAATAGTAATTCTAGATTCATCATGTTATCAATAATCACAGGAAACTTCCACCTGTTGCCCCCAAAGTCCCATGACCTGATGCAGCCTACAGTAGCATCGAACCTACTAACTAACGTAGTGGCGCTTTGCTCAATAATGGATATATATCCCGGGTCTGGCCTTAATTTATTGAGATGTCCATAGCTGCAATTCACTTGAAAACCTATATCGTGCGATGATGCATTGAAACGCTCTTTTTTAATAAACGCACTCCACTTTGCCCCTCTCTCTAAAAAACTACTATCGTTAGTAAGCTCATAAGCATACATGAGCGATCCACTAAAAAAGCCACTGGTCCAATCTCCAGACCCTACGCCTCTCACAGAACCATCTTCTTCTACGCTTCTTGGTATACTGGTAGAATCGAGAGGATAAGCCTTTAAATATTCAAGTCTGGAAAGTAACTTATCTGGTGGGTTTTTCTTTAGTGGTACCGAACAGCAGATACAAAAAGCAAGTAATAACAGTAGCGCGTAAAAAGGAGTTTTATTCATAAGAGCAATTAACTTAGATAGATAAGAATCAAGGACATACCTAAAATAAAAAGTACCAGTAGTAATTCTTTCCAGGATAATCTTAATCTCATGGCCGTGTGTATTTTATTTTCAAAATAGGCCTATGTCACAAATTAAAAGTTCAAAGGGGGCATAAGGATAGTTCAAAATAAATATGGTATTATTTTACCCCCATTTTGATACTCATGATGCATCTAAGCTAAACTTCTTAGCATATGCTGATGGAGTAATATCGAAATGCTTCACAAAACACTTGCTGAAATACTTAGGATTTTTAAACCCTACCTGATAGCACACTTGAGAAACAGTCAGTTTATTGGTCTCTAACAACTGCGCTGCCCGTTTCATCCTCATGGACATGATAAATTCATTAGGAGTAAGGTTAGTCCAAGCTTTGATTTTCGTAAATAGCATGGTGCGGCTTACTCCAAGCTCTGAACAAAAATTCGCAATGTCGAACATTTCGTTAGAAACATTATCCTGAACTATCTTCACTGCCTTATTAAAAAGCTTTTCATCTGCTGATGATAAAGTGATATCTTCAGGAACAACCATTTCCGTAGCATTGAATCTACTTTTCAGAGCCTCCACCATGTTGAGCATATTCCTCACCTTAAGCTGCAGCTCCTTTACATTAAATGGTTTACTGATATAATCATCGGCACCAGAAGAAAGTCCCTCGTGCCTGTATACATCAGAGTTTTTGGCTGTTAATAATATAATTGGAATATGACTGGTTTTGATGTCGTTTTTAAGCCGATGACAAAGCTGGATACCATCCACCTCTGGCATCATTACATCGCTAATTAGCAAATCGGGCTGATCGATAAATGCTCGTCTTATTCCCTCTTTGCCATTACGCGCTTCTATAACATTATAATCTTGCTCTAATAACGATGTGATGAATGCTAAAACATCATCACTATCCTCCACTACCAAAATCGTTTTTTTCGCCACATCTTTCACCTTCAATGTATCTTCTATAGGTGATTTACCCACTTTAGCATCTATGGCAGCATCTCCTATATCTTCAGAAAGTGGCACTTGAGGTTTTTCTATAATTTCATTGGGCTGTAAGTGCGCAACACCTAATTTCAACCTTACGGTAAACTCCGTTTCACCTTTTCGACTTTTCACTGCCAACTCCCCTTTGTGCAATTGCACTATCTCCTTGGCCATAGCCAAACCTATGCCGGTACCCTTTTTAGCATCACTATTTTGTGGCGCTACCTGATAAAACCAGTCAAATACTTTTTCAAGGTTTTCATGATCTATACCTATGCCATTGTCCTTTATGGTAACTACGCACTCATTTTCTTCTACACTTAAAGCAACTATTACTTCACCAGATTCAGGAGTATACTTAAACGCATTAGAAATAAGGTTATAAAAAACACTCTCTAACTGCTCTGTATCATAAAATAACTCTATCATCTCCGTGCTGCTTTCTAATGTATAGGTGTAATTACCATCATCAGCCAGTGACTGAAAAGAATCGAAAATATCCTTTACAAATGGTACAATATTGCTTTTAGAAGCAGATAAAATCTTCTGTTTTGTTTCGAGTTTTCTAAAATCCATCAGCTGATTAATCAACTTCAGCAGTTTATTGGCATTTTGCTGCACTACTACCAGTTGTTCGTACAGCTTATTACTTCCTTGATAGCCCTCAAGAATTTTCTGCATTGGCCCAACAATAAGTGTTAATGGGGTTCTAAATTCATGAGATATATTAGTGAAGAAATCGAGCTTCATTCTATTGATCTGCTCTTGCTGCTGCTTAGATTTATGCTCAAGCTCTAGGTCGTGCTTTAGCTTTGATTTAGATTGTATAATATTTAATAGTAATACCAAGGCACTAACAATGGCTAAAGCATATAAAACAAACGCCCAGCCTGATTTCCATGGAGCAGGATTCACTTTTATGTGAACAGAAGTAATACCTCCACTCCACTCGCCATCATTATTTGCACCTTTTACTTCAAACACATAATTGCCTGCATTTTGAATAGTAAAAGAGGCCGTATTACTATTAGTATACACCCATTCGTTATCATAGCCCACCAGCCTATAAGCAAAGGTGTTTTTCTCTGGATTAACATAATTAGGCAAGGCAAATTCAAATGCAAAACTAGATTGATCATAATCGAGCTTAAGCATATCTGTATCTGATATACTTTCATGGAGCACAGATCGGTCATCTCCCGGCCTGATAATTTTATTAAAGATTTTCAAATTCGTAATGACCACTTGTGGAGCATACGAATTTCGCTTAATGGTATTAGGGTTAAAATAACTGATGCCTACCGGGCCACCGAAATACAACGTTCCGTCTACACTGGTTAAAACAGCATTGTCATTAAATTCATTAGACACTAAACCATCAGACTCTACGTACATCTTTATGTCTTGCGAGGCCATATCGTATCTCACAATGCCATTATTTGAACTCAACCAGATTTTACCATCTTTGTCTTCGGTAATACTATGAATCGCCTGGCTTATATTTTTATAATTTTTAAAAACATCTACATGTTCAAAACCATTGCCTGAGTTTTTAAAAAGGCCTCTATTTTTTGTTCCTACCCAAATGGTGCCATCACCGCCCTGAAAGATGCTTAAGATAGCTGCAAAAGGTTCGTCTCCTCCCAGAAAGTAGTGTTTAAATTTATAATTTCTCTTCAGTAGATCTTCTGCAGAAATATAGTTTAACCCATTCGGGGTGCCAAGCCAGAGATTGCCCTCCGCATCTTTATAAATAAATCGTATCAGGTTTTCTGAAAGTGTATTTGGTGACTTGCTAAGGGCATACAGCTGCTCTACTTTGCCCGTATTTAAATGACAAATGTTAAGACCTCCGCCAAACGAACTGACCACCGCCAAGCTATCGTTATATGCTATTACAGAATAAATAGTATTATTAATCAGCCCATTTTCCATAGAAATATGGTCTACTAACTTTTTGGTAGCGATATCCCAAACATATAATCCCTGATCAAGTGTACCCATCCACACTTTCTCATTTCTTATGTATATACTTTTAATATTATCGCTCGCCATCCCCTCCTTTACCGGGTCTATATAATCATAAGTGTGCGTACTTTTATCCCAGATACTTACTCCTCCCCCCTCTGTGGCTATATATAACTTATCATTATTTTCTTTTATACCACTCACCACATTATAACTTAACCCTTCACCATTGGGCCACTGCTGTAGCTTGTTGAAATTGAAATTATTGGCATGCCACATATTTATACCTCCGTAGTAAGTCCCTATCCAAACCGAACCATTTCGGCCTGTAAATACAGATTTTACAGTATTTCTTGACAAGCTATTTTCAAATAGCGGTGAATGGGTAGCATGTACTAATGATGTTCTGGAATGATCTATTCTGGTAAGCCCTCCATAAGTCCCTACCCAAAGATTGTTAGAGAAATCGCACGCCAGCCCCCTTACATCGTTGTTTAATAAATGTAACGAAGCATCATTACTATCTGCGGTGATATGATTAACATTTCCGTTTTTACCTGTAAAACCAAATAACCCTGAATACTTTGTTCCAAACCAGATATTTTGCTGCAAGTCTTCGCAAATCACTTGCACATTTAATATGCCCAAGTTTGTATCATAATTAACAAACTGCCAGCGGCCATCTACTTTTTTATCAAACTTATTAATGCCCCGGTCTGTACCCACCCAAACATCTCCCTTGCTATCTTTAAAAATACAGTGAATATTATTACTATTTAAGCTCGATGGATTTTGTTCATCATGCCTGAGTACTACAAAACGGCCTGTCTTTTTGTTGTAGATGTTCAATCCTTGTGGTGTGCCTGCCCATACTTCATCTTCTCCTATGGCTTTTACACACCAAATATTATTGGTAGAAATAGAAAAAGAATCTTTGGCATCAGTCATATACCTATGAAACCTTTCTTTTTTAGAGTCATACCTATTCAGTCCAAAATAGGTAGCAATCCACAAGTCTCCCTGCCCATCAATATCAAGGTCAACAATATCATTACAGCTTAGCGTAGCCGAATCAGATAATTCACTTCTATAAACTTCAAATTTATGACCGTCATATCTGTTAAGCCCATCTCGGGTTCCAAACCACATAATGCCGTGCTTGTCTTGGGCCATAGTAATTACTGTACTTTGAGAAAGACCATCTATGGTAGAAAATCGTTCGAACCTAAGAGGCACCTTTTGCCCTAAAGCCCTAACAACCAACAGTAAACAAACAATACTTAAAGCATAATATTTTAGCAACCTGATGTTCAATTTTATATAAAGGGTTATTTTTTTGAGGGTGCATTTTAACGAATATGCCCAAGAGAACTGACAATATCAGTACAATAACGGGGGCACTATCGTACAGGCCAGAATAGTTTTTATTTCAACTTATCCCTTCTTATAGCCAGCTCTAAACCCCTCAATTCGGCCAATCCGCGCAGTCTGCCAATGGCAGAATAGCCCGGATTTGTTTCTTTCTGCAGGTCATCGAGCATTTGATGGCCATGGTCAGGACGCATGGGCATTCGGTAGTCTGTTCTGCCTGACGCTTTTCTTTTCATCTGTTCTTCTACCAGCGCTTTCATTACTTTATACATGTCTACATCTCCATCCAGATGATCTGCCTCATAGAAATTTCCGAGTTCATCTCTTTTAGTACTGCGCAGATGAATGAAATGAATGCGGCCTCCTAAACGCTGCACCATTCCTTCTAAATCATTATCTGCTCTCACCCCATAAGAGCCTGTGCAAAAACACAAACCATTGTTAGGGCTATCCACCGCTGCCAATAAATCAGCAGCATCTTTCTCTGTGCTTACCACTCGGGGCAAGCCTAAAATAGGAAAAGGAGGATCGTCTGGGTGTATAGCCATACGCACTCCCGCACTCTCTGCGGTGGGCACAATAGCATGTAAAAAAAGATACAAATTTTGTTTCAAAGCATCGGCATCTATAGAAGCATATCCATCTAGCACCTCTTGAAACTGCGCTAACGTATAGCCCTCTTCAGCTCCTGGTAAACCTGCAATTATATTATTAGTAAGCAGTTCAATATCCTTCTCTGACATGGATTTATACGCGAGGCTGGCATTATTAATCTGCTCATTATTATAATATTGAGCAGCACCTTTTCTTTTTAGGATGAACAATTCAAAAGCTGCAAAAGCAACAGCATCAAAACGCAAGGCTCTAGAACCATCAGGCATTTGATAATTAAGATCGGTACGTGTCCAATCCAAAACAGGCATAAAATTATAACAGACAGTATCTATTCCGCAGACCCCGAGGTTAATAATCGACTGCTTATAATTCTCTATATATTTATTAAAATCACCCGTACGCTTCTTTATGTCTTCATGTACAGGTATACTTTCTACTACTGACCACACTAAGCCGGCATCTTCGATGATTGTTTTCCTCTTCTTGATCTCCTCTACCGTCCAAATCTCTCCATTAGGCACGTGGTGCAAAGCCGTAACTATGCCTGTAGCTCCAGTCATTTTGATATCTGCTAACGACACGGGGTCGTTAGATCCATACCATCGCCATGTTTGTTCTAACCCCATCATCATATCCCACTAAATGCACTAAAGCCACCATCTACAGGCACCACCACACCAGTTACAAACTTTGAACTATCGCTACATAACCATAGCAAAGTACCCGTTAAATCATCAGGATCTCCAAACCGCCCCATGGGTGTGTGACTTATAATTGTATTACCTCTATCCGTTAAACTACCATCAGCATTGGTAAGCAGTTTTTCATTTTGTGCTGTTAAAAAGAAACCTGGCGCTATGGCATTTACCCTAATGTTTACTTTAGCAAAATGCACGGCCAACCATTGAGTGAAATTACTAACTGCAGCCTTCGCGCCACTGTACGCAGGTATTTTTGTCAGTGGTTTAAAAGCATTCATTGAAGAAATGTTTATAACACTGCACCCCTCTTTTCCTACCATGTGCTTCGCAAAAACCTGAGTGGGCAACAGCGTGCCTATAAAATTGAGATTAAAAACATATTGTATGCCTTCACCATCTAGGTCAAAAAAGGTCTTTAATTCAGCATCGGCATTAATGTCTTTATAATCAAGGTGAGTTTTATCCGTAGTGCCATCAGGGTGATTACCTCCGGCTCCATTAATCAAAATATCACAGAGCCCCAACTTTTCAGCGATAAGCTCATGGGCTTGTAGTAGACTACTTTTATCTAAAACGTTTGCAGCCACCGCCATAGCTATACCACCTGCCTCCTCAATTTCAGAAACGACCTGCTGAGCTTTAGATTTATCTCTACCTAAAACTGCTACCTTAGCGCCTCTACCTGCTAAAGCCTTAGCCATAGCACCTCCCAAAACACCACTTCCCCCTGTTATAACAGCTACTTTATCTTTTAAATTATTATCTTCTGATATCATAAATAAAAATTTGATGCAATATACATTATATCTGTGTAATAAATACACGGTAGTAAAATTACAGTTCTCCTCTAGTACAATATATCAATAACTTAAAAAATAATCTGTTTATTCTTTAATCATATACAGTTCGGGGCCGCCTTTCACTCCTACTTTCTTTTCATTAGTTTTTTCTAGCAGCTCCATTTGCATAATTTTTTTGCGGAAATTCCTTCTATCCAGCGATACATTGAGAATAGACTCATAAAGATCTTGTAGCTCCTTAAGAGTAAACTTTTTGGGCAAAAGCTCACCAAAAATCAACTCGTCTTGTAAATTTTTTCGGAGTTTTTTTAGGGCATCTAAGGCTATTTTGTCATGATCAAACCCTAGCTGATCGGGTAACGACAATACCGGAAACCACTCTACCTCACTTACATAATCACGAGCTATCGCGGGGTGATTCTCTGGCTTAATGAGCGCGTAGAAACTTACCGTTACCACACGTTTTACGGGATGCCGCTCAATGTTACTGTATACCTTTACCTGACGCTGATGTACGTTTTCTATACCTGTAAGATTAAACAAAACTTTCTCTACGGCCTCTTCTAGCGTTTGCCCCTTCCCCATAATACCACCGGGCAGCAGCCAATGTCCTTTATAGGGCTCTATGCACCTTTTCACTAGTAAAAGCTTGAGTTCGTTGTCCTGAAAACCGAAGATGGCACAATCTACCGTAAGGGTACATTCGTACGAATCAGGATTTACTGTAGTATTTAAATATTCCACTGAAAAAGATTTAGGTTTCACACAAAAATGCAAAATTAAAAACGAAAAACACCTCAATAAATTTGCATATGTGGCATTCTGTAGTGTACAAAAACCAATCCTTATGGACTTTTACGGCCTATAGTAAGTACGCTGTACCCCCGCCCATCATGATAATTTTATATTTATTTGCGTCATCAATTTTTCAAATTAACACCTGCCAAAATCAGGAACACTTACTGAATAAAGGCAGGTGAAATGAATGGTATTTAGGTATTTGAATTATTGTTGAGTTTATAAGTTTAAGCACACGGCATGCAAACAGCTTAATAGTTTAACATGCCCAATACGAGGTATTGAAAATCTGATATAACAGACTAGCTTTCCGAATTATTACCCTTTTCCGAACTACTTACTTATAATGAGTAAAGCTTTTAATCAGATATAGGCGGAGTTGCGGTTCGCACCACGCTCCGCCAGTACCTCTGTTGTTCCTTGGCCGGGAGCACATCTGAATTATGGATTATGTGATTGAGTTTTTCAATTAATAGTCGGTTATAAATGTTGAAGGGCCGCCTCCAGGTTAGGCGGCCTATTTATTTAAAGGCACTTTTTTACATTATCTCAATTCTTTACTATTCAAATTTGCTAAAATTTTGCTAAAATCTATTACACATTATAAAAACTATTAGTCACTAGCAATCCAGAATTAATTCTTTCTTGTCACCTCTTCAAAATCACTGAATATATACTGTCTGTTTGCGTATCAGGATTATCAAATTTCACTTCTGCTACAGCTCTTTTCTTCCTAAATAAATTAAATGGAGGCTTACCTGGTCGCTTATATGAATATGTTAATGTAAAGTGATGTTGCAATTGATAGTTTGTAACCAAGCTATCATTTAATTGATAGCCTGATAATTGAATATACTTATCCTTATAGGAGAAGGATTTGGCTAACTTCGGCTTTTCTGAAACAATGACTATTGTATCCTGCACATCTGTTATGATTGAGCCTTTTGTATTAGCAGTGACTGCCGCGTGACTTATTAAGTTCCTTTTTATATTACCTACGGTGGATTTTAGCTCTTCCCTCAATACTGAAGGCAAAACTTCTTTAGCATTCTTAGCCTGTATTTCTGCTGCTTGCGACAATGCATGATATTTCCCTGCCTCATCTCTCCACTTTTCCACCTTCAATTCTGTAAGGTCTTTCATAGACTTATAATCTTCCGCCTGCTCTTTTTCCTTTCGCCAAGCCATATACAACAACGCTATAACTATGAGTAATGCCACCCAGTAGTATCTACCCAAAAGTTTTAATGCAATAAGCGTCATGACTAATTGAAGATTTTCATTTCATTACCTTGCGCAAACCTTCCTGTCTGTGTGGCGATCCCTCCTTCTTGTACATGGATCAAAACATCTACATTATGGGCATAGGTCTGACTCCCTCTAAAATCTCCTCCTTTAGTGGAGTGCATAATAAATATGAATCCTTTTATATTAGGGTATTTCTTAGGTAGCTTGTCCAGCTGATCCTCATCCAGGTTTAATTTATGAACTGAATCCAAAATCAAATATTCATAATTTTTCAATTGATCATAAGGGATATGATCTTCAATAAATAAGTTAGGATCCGTAGCCCCAACCCTTATTAACCTTTCTTGGAGTATTCCATTCTTCCCCTCTTCTTTACTCACATATAAAACCTTCCCTTTTTCACTAGCCAAATAACCGGCTATCATCGCTGAGAGTGTACTCTTTCCACTTTTAGGTTTTCCATATACTAATGCTGTAAAACCCGGAGTAGGATCACCTAGAAACTTTTTCCATTTCCCTTGAAATCCAAGTGTGGTAAACTTCATCTTAGCAAAGTCAACACTACTTATTGGACCTCTACAGTTACACCCCTCAAGCGCATTAATTTCGTGATCATTTACCACTTGTTGAATCCCATTCAATTCAAGGGCATCCATTTCAATAGTTTTCCCATTTTGCCTTTCTTCTAAATTCTTCCGAATACTAATCAAGTATTTATAATAAGGATCCGTTGGCACAACATGCTTTTTATCCAGTGCCAAATTCAAGGCTTTAAGTAAAGTGCCTATTCTTTTTTTGTCATCACTCCCTTCTAAACCAATAAATCGCTTCATGAGCAGTACTGACTTATACACTCTCTCTTTTGAGATAATATCTAAAAGCTGTTGATGCCAAGCCTCAGGAATAGAAAGAATGACATCTCTATCTGGTGTCATAGCGTTGTATTGACGGCAAAGCTTATCTTGGATCTTTTTAATTTGAGTGGCATACTTTGACTTTTTTGTAATTTCTTTAGCTACAATGGCTCTTTGCAAAGCTTTTACATATAAGCCTATATGATGCCGTGCTTTTACCTTCCCTATTATTCTTAAAAACCGTTTAATGAAATAGTAATCCCTACTTTCTTTGTAGAAGAATTTAAAATCATCACTCTTTTGAATTTTAGTTTTTGAAGTTGCAATTGGTCTCTTAGCACTCGACTTTTCTTGCTTTGGATTCGGTGATAAAGGTTGCTTTTTTTGTGAGCTAAGAAACTTATTGAGAACATTGATATAGACATCCACTGTTTCTTTTATATCAGCATCTGCTTTGTAATAAGCCGCCATTTCATCAAAACTGTCATGGGCTTGCTTTAATTCTGAGGGGAGTTTTTGGATCAGAGCAGGTGTTACCTGCTCATGATAATTATCTATTGTAACCATTACTTTTTATTGTAATGTTACTTCTGTATAGTATTGCATTTACCTGATTAAGGTCGATAGCACCCAATAACAGCTATAATTGAAGTAAGCTGAGCTTTAACTTAAGCGCCTTAGCTTTCACCTTTATTAAATTAAGGTCAGCTTTTTTGATTGGTTCTCGTTCTTTCAAAGGTAATGCACACGACTGCCCTGGCATGTCTGTAGCTTTATAAGACAATAAGTAGTTCAAGCTACTAAAATCCTTCGCTCGCTCCTTTGCCGTTTTCCCCGAGATAGCCATCTTTTCCTTTTTAAACTTCACTTCCTGCTTTTTCTTTTCAAAGTATTCTTGACTTTCCGTGCTTTGAAGTTCTCCAGTAGCTTTAGTTAATTCTTTATCAAAAGCTGAAATGATTTCATCTAGGTTATCATCTAACGTAAGCCCCTTACCTTGGAGCAAGCTCTTTTCGGCTTTCCTTACTTCATACAAATAATCTCTAAAACGATTCAAGTGATTTTCAAGTGCAAATAGCCCCTGCTTCACGTCATAACTCACCTTAACTAATTTTCTTCCTAACTGTAGCAGTAACTTATCTTCCTGTAATGTCGACTCTAAAAATTGCTCTACCTCTTTAATGAGCAATTCGACTCCCCCTATAAATGTCTTTCTCTTTGCCTCAGTTTTTGAATGAAACCACAAGGCATTTTCATAGGCTTTCGAAGACTCAAAAAAGTAAACCTTAAAATGATCTAAGGTTTTAGCCAGCCCCTCCCTGCACAATGACTGAGTAGTAAGATAGCCACTATAAGTGACTTTAAATCTCTTTATCACTTCTACATTATTCAGGGCTATAGCCTGCTTTCTTTTTATCTCCTTCCTCTCCTTATCAATCTCTAGCTTGGTAAGTGCATCTATATTTGTAAATAAGGCAAACTTTACTTCTTCTGGATCGAGAGATTCCAAATCTATGACATTACCCCTATCCCCTTTATACCATATATCATTTACCCTTGAAGTCTTTTCCTCTAACTTCTGAAAAACAAATACATCCATACTATTCTCCACTAAAGGCATAACAGAACGAACATAACCAAACTCATTACCTTGTCTCCAAATCCTACCTTCAAGCTGTTTCACATCAGTGGGATTCCAATCTGGATATAAATTATAAATTACTGTCCCTTTCTTCTGTAGATCAATTCCCTCCCTAATAGTAGCGGTACCTATTATGACCTTCACTTTGCCTTCAAGAAAAGCGTCTTTCAAGGCCTCTTTTCTAGCAGCTGATATTCCCGAAGATATAATTTCAACCTCATCAAAAACCTTCGATTGAAATTTCACCCTAGTGGCATATCCAATCTCTTCTTCAAGATATTCTTTGATCAGTGGAAAGTAATCCTTTCCCCTATTCATATAAATCACTTGCCCTGAAACCTCTTCATTTCTTTCAACATGATATGACCGCACTGATTTTACGCACTCCATCACATAATGAATTTTAGGGCTACCTTCCACATAATCTTTATAGTCTTCAGGAGGCCTATTGAACTTATATAAAAATGGACTTAAGGCATTGTCAAGTGATCTACCCATTGCTCGCATCACATCTCCATTTATAGCACTACCATTTTTAGCCAAAGAAATGATTTCAGCCTGATTATCCATTTGCTGCTGAGTCATTTTTAGGTAAGTCACCACTTGTTGTTCTGAAGGTAATTTCTGAGTGTCTCCATTCTCATTAGTAGTATAAATCATGGGAAGGTTTACCTTACAAGGACGTTTTACTCCAGCTTCCTCTCCTGTTTTATAAGCAATGTGGTTATGGATTAATCTCTGCAACACAAGCCTATTGTTAAAGCTTTTCACCACAGGAGCTTCTTTTATAGTATCGTCATAGGAATTAACATATTCAAGTGACTGTAAAACGAAGGTCTCCATAAACCGTTCTACGGATGTAATCCCCATCTTACACATGCTCTCATACCCCACTAATGATAACATAGAATAAATTTCTAAAGGGCTATTGGTAAAAGGAGTAGCGGTTAACAACATCACATTGCCACCATACATTCTTTGGATATAATTACAGAGAAAAAAAGCCTTCACGGCTCTGGCACTTTGGCTTCCTGTAATCTTATATCGTTTTACTCCTTCTTCATCGGCCGGCACCTGATCAAATACATTTTTGAAATTGTGCGCTTCATCAATTACGATATAATCAAAGCCTAGACTATCTATATCAGCCACGGTATTTTTTAAGCCTAACCCTATTAGCTCGCGATAACTTTGATACTTCATTTCAAGGTCTCTTTGTGATTTTCGATCATCATTTTCCTGAGCCAATATTTTACTGAGTTCATCAAAAAGCAACTTCATTACTTTCATAGAAAAGCCTATCTTACTGAATCCCTCGTAAGTCATTACTGTGATGGAGTTTTCTTTTACAACTTGTTTCAAATTAACCTTACCTGTAATGCCCTTACCCAGGTTGTACCACTCATTCAAAGTAACTCCGGTATGAGACATTACCCCAGGAATAAATTCCCCTGAAGTATCATCCTTATAACCTATAATTTCTCTTATCCATTTCTTATAGGTGGGGTTAGGTACTACAATTAATGGACGTTTACATTTACCTGAATAAAGTGTATTAGCTACCGTAATAATAGCCGACATGGTTTTACCCACTCCTACATCATAGGCTATAACTCCCGAACCAGCTATTTCCATAAAAGCAATAGCTTCACGCTGTGCAGGGGTAAACTCTAAATGAAAGCTTTTGAAATGACTAGAACAGCTGAAACCTACGGGCACTCGATGGTATGGTACCGAGCTAAAGCCATTATATTCTCTATTCCACTTAAAATCTATTTTGCGCTGATCTTCTGGTAGTACCGCCTCATTTAAAAACTTACTGAAAAGCTGTTCCCCTTCTATTCTTCCATATTTTTCAATAGTGCTTTTCTCTTCATCACTTAAGGATCTGCTCAATTTTTTACCATTGATATAGTAGGAGATAATTTGAAAAGCGGTGACCTCTTCAAAGTGGTGTTTTTCCAATGATCTTAACCAACCACTAAAAGCATCTACCAAACTACAATGGCTTTCCTCATTAGAATTCAACACTACCCCACTATCTTCTCGCAATCCTGAGATCAAAAACTCTCTGGCAAACTTAGATATGCACAATATTTTTGGTCGTTCTGAAGGATTAGCATGTGTAACGGTGATAATGGCTGGTTTGAGTTTCTGAATCAAAGCTGAGTGTGCTTGAAACACCTTATCCCCATACTTACTTTTTATCTCTGCTGCATCCTTTTCAAGTTGTAGTTCTCGATCATACATGTTGCCATAAGCATAGATAGGATAGGGTAGGTACTCTCCATCAGAATAATATAAAAGTCCATCTTTAACCCATGCCATTAATTGACGTTCACTAACCTGATGCCCCGTTTTCTCCCGCTGCACATCCTTTTCCTTAATAAGATATTTATTCCCGTCAAGCCCTATAAAAATGATATATTTTTCATCTCTATACTCATGGCTGAACCTTGTAGGTTTACCTATTACACTCCCCTTTTTTATACTATTAATATCTTTCCATGTATTATCCTTGATTACAGCATCTCTCACTGCTCGCAATACCTCTGAAGTCTGCTTACTTTTATCATTTGTATAATATTGCTCCCAACCTTTCATGACGTAACCAAGAGATCTTTTATACCAAACCCAAACCTTCTTTTCCCCCTCACTTATTCCTTGGTTATAAGTGGTATCCACCTGATTAAAGCTCAATAGTTTGCCTCTAAAACTTTGCTCCTTTTCTGATTTTGCAATTACCTGCTTTACCTCTAGGTAATTATTTTTCATCAACGATTTATCTTCATCTAATAAGTCTCCAAGACCTTGGAAAAACACTTCATCGGTTATTCCTGACAAGGCATAGTTGGCTGATATTTTCATCTCTAGTATTTTTAATTTCAATTGTACGGCTTTGCTCTTTACAGCAATTTTTTGCTTTAATTTTATAGGGCTCAATGTGGATTGCACCTCTTCTTTACCGCCTTTGATACGAATAGGAAAATCTCGTGAGGTAGTAACATATTCCTTTCCTGCCACTTTTTCTGGGTGAAGCTCAAACCAGGTATTAAATCGGGTGAGATCAAAAAAGCTTAGAGTGCTAGGTGAAGTGTCACTTAAAGGGTTAGTGCATTTAAAATCATGATCTTTCGCCCATAATATAATTTCTTCAGAGAGGTGTCCATTTCGAAGTAATCTCAAATAATTTTCATAGCGTTTATTCAATTCCAGAAGATCAGTCTTTCGCTGTAATTGTGCAATAAATGCCATGAGTTGTGAGATGTATTCAAGGCGAGCTGTTAGTTTAATAGTATTCATAACAGCTCGCTCTCAATTTGTCCGATGGCAGCTTCTATACTTATCCCATTTTTAATGGCATAGTTGAGTACCAGGCTCTCTGTCTTTTTGTATGCGCTTGGACTTTTCAGAAGTTCGCTCAATTTTGGTGTAGTCGATGTAGTACACTTAGCAAGTGCCTTTCTTATTAAGCTTCTAAGTTTATCGTGTTCTTGTTCGTTTCTATTCATAGAACAATCCTACACCGCTTAATACTCCTTACTTCGTGATACTACCTAATTAAGGTGGGTTACTCCCGATTAAGTCCGCTCTAAAACAATTACATCAGTAGGGATATTGGTATGTTTAAATACTGAAGGCAAGCGGTAAGCATCTATTAACTTACAAATCCACCCCATTTCTTTTTTCATTTTATTATAACTTATACCATTTCGTAAAAAGGCAGAGGGAATTACATATACAAGAAGTCCTCCTTTTCTTAAAAGTTTAAGTCCATAATACATGAAAAACATTTCAGTTTGTAACACTTTAGGCCATGGAAAATAACTACTGTACCAGTTCTTATATTTCCCGTAAGGGGGATTCCCAATGATCAAATCAAAAGGATAATTATTGAGCCAAGTTAGCCCCTCAGTAATGCGTGAAGTATAACGAGGCGCTTTCATAAAAGCATTTTCAAAATGCAACTGATGAATTTCAGCCTCAGGATATAAAATTTCAGTGATTCTCGCGCTTATGGCATTGGTTTCGAAACCCGTAAGTTTGCTACCTTTAGGAGCATGTTTTAGAAATACACCTGTACCACATGATGGCTCTAAGACCTTCCCTCCTGCTTGAAAACCATGGTAAGTGGCTAAGTTCCACATCAGCTCCACTAGGTATTCTGGGGTATAAAACTCATAAAGCTTGCCTTCACCTTTACCTGTAGGCCTCCCCTCTCCCGTATAACCACTAATAAATTTCTTTTCCTCTACGCTGTACTGCTTACGCTCTTTATCCTTAGTAATAATGAATGCTTCTATTTCCTTATTAAGCTCTAACTGACTATCTGAATTACCCATATCTATAGTTTTAACCATGAGCAATTGTATTAGCTTTGAAATTAAAGGTTACGTTATTTGGGAGAGTTCGAAGTAATTGACATAGAATAATATTGCACTATTCAGATAAAAGGATAAAATAAGTAACGATTGTAATAATATTATCTCAAATCATTATAAAAAAATATATTATCATATGATTGACATGATTATATCTATCACCTATAATAATACATTTGAAAGTAAAACAGCTTTTCTTCGAAATGTTACTTTCACCCCTGGGAACACTCAATTTCTTGAGCTATATTCACCATTCAAGGTGCACACAATGGCTATAAGTAATTGCTTGTTCTCGCCTACTTCTGAAAATCCTCACGGATTATCTATTCGGTTTTTTATGTGCTAAATTTCGTGCTAAAAACACGTCACTAATCATACACAAAACCGTTGTATCCCATGGTGTAATCGAAAAACCCATCACAAATTTTAGCACATTTGGTTTTGCCAACGCACTAATCCCACCCTAAAAACCAAAAGAACTAAAATATCTCTACGTTTGAGAGATGGTAATAATATATCATTAATGATATGGTTTTGTATCTTCACGCAAATCTAAAATTATCCAAAATGAACAGGATAAAAGAAGTATTAGGCGCAAAAGGAATCAAGCAAGTCTGATTAGCAGAATAACTGAATAAGAGCTACAATATGGTAAACTCTTATGTTCAAAATAGACGACAGCCAAGCTTAGAAGATTTATACAAGATTGCAGAAATACTTGACGTACAGGTCAAAGAATTACTAATAGAAAGAAATAAATAAGCATCCGAAGATGACATTATCAGATATTTTAAAGGACTCAAATTATAAAATGACTCAGTTTTCAAAGTCCCAAATTGAAAAATTAGAAGAGTCAATCACTTTAAAAGATACAAGAGGAAAAACAACACCTTTTATCACCTGCCTTGTAAGGAGAAAAGAAATTCAACTCAAGCCAGAAGAAGTTGTAAGACAACTATATCTCATGGTGCTACATGAAGAATACGGCTATTCGTATGACCGAATGGAAATTGAGTATGCAGTGAGTTTCGGAAGAGAAAAGAAACGAGCGGACATTGTGATTTTCGACAAGCAAGATGCTAGAGCTGTCTTTATCATGGTGGAGCTGAAAAAGCCTAAACTTAAAGACGGTAAAGAACAGCTAAAATCTTATTGTAACGCTACAGGTGCACCAATTGGAATTTGGAGTAATGGGGAATCCATTTCTTACTACAACAGAAGAGATCCCAATTATTTCAAGGACATTCCGAATATTCCAAAAGCGACCGAAAAGCTGACGGACATCTTAACAGAGCGTTGGACGATTGACGATTTAATTGAGAATGACAAACTTTCCAAAGAGCGTAAATCCTTAAAAGACCTTATTCTCGAAATGGAGGATGAAGTGTTGGCGAATGCTGGAGTGGACGTATTTGAAGAACTCTTCCAACTGATTTTCACCAAGCTTTATGACGAGTTAGAAAGCACCCGAAACAAAACAAGGCACCTTGAATTTAGAAACTACGGAGAAACAGAAACCGAACTAAAACAAAAGATTCAGGCACTTTTTGAAAAAGCCAAAGAAAAATGGGAAGGTGTATTTACCGAAAGTTCAAAAATTACTTTGACACCTTCGCACTTAGCCATCTGTGTATCTTCCTTGGAGCAAATCAAACTTTTCAACTCCAACTTGGATGTGGTAGATGAAGCATTTGAGTATCTCATCAACAAAAGTAGTAAAGGAGAAAAAGGACAATATTTTACTCCTCGATTTGTCATTGACATGTGTGTGAAAATGATGGATCCTAAAGCAGATGAAACTGTCATTGACACGGCTGCTGGTAGTTGTGGTTTCCCTGTTCACTCTATTTTTCATGTTTGGGAACAACAGCTCAAAGCGAAGGGACTTTCTAAAAGTCATTTGTTCACAGCCGAAGAAAAACTGCCTGAGCAAATAGACTATGTACAAAATAAAGTATTTGCCATTGACTTTGACGAAAAGGCGGTACGAGTGGCACGAACCCTGAACTTGATTGCTGGTGATGGGCAAACCAATGTGCTCCACATGAACACCCTCGACTATGACCGATGGGACAATAACTACGATGATAAAAATTGGCTAGACGTATATGGAAATGGCTGGAAAAACATCCGAAAACACCTAGCCAACCCCAAACCAAAAACGGTAACGATTGAAGAAGAACGAAACGGAAAAATCTATGTAAAGGAAAAAGAGATTTACGAATGCCGTGATTTCCAATTTGATGTGCTGATGGCAAACCCTCCATTTGCGGGCGACATCAAGGAAAGTAGAATTTTGGCTAAATACGATTTGGGTAAAAAGCCCAACGGCAAGTACCAAACCAAAGTAGGGCGTGATATTCTGTTCATAGAACGTAACCTCGATTTCTTAAAACCTGGTGGACGTATGGCAGTGGTATTGCCTCAAGGAAGGTTCAATAACAGCTCTGACAAAGCCATAAGAGACTACATAGCCGAGAGATGCAGAATATTGGCTGTGGTAGGTTTACACGGCAATGTATTCAAACCGCATACAGGTACTAAAACCTCTGTACTTTTTGTACAGAAATGGGATGAAACCCTTTGCCCCAAAGTAGAAGATTACCCCATTTTCTTTGCTACCATGCAAGAACCCAGCAAAGACAACAGCGGTGAAAAGATATTTGTCCGTAAAAAGGATTTTCCAACTACTCAATCCTCCGAGGTTTCGAAAACCTCGGAGGGTTTGCCAGATGTAGCCGAACCCCTAGACAACTACGACTCTACCCCTGCGAACTTGGATGAATATCTACTAGATTCTCATGGTCACTTAGTGGTAAAGCATGACCTTTTTAACCATGACGGACTCACCAAAGACGGCATAGCAGAAGCATTTCTGGAATTTGCTAAAAAAGAGAAACTCTCATTTGTGGGAAAGCTCTAAGCCCTTTTAATGAAACCCGATACAGGGAATTGTTGGAAGGGCTGGAGATTAGTGAAATCCTATATTCAAATATCATTCATGAGAATAGATACGATAGTGAATATTTTCAAAAGAGATTTCTGGAGGCAGAATCTTTTCTTAAAAAAAGTCCAGTACATCTGATAGGTGAACAATATAAAGTTACTGATGGCGAGCATGGTTCAGTTACTCTAAGAGAAAATGGAATTAAGTACCTGACTGCTGAAAATGTAAAGAGTGGATATGTTGATATCTCAAAAGTACGCTATGTCGACCAAGAAGTAAATCAAAGAAATAAACGAGCGGAAGTCAAAGTTGGCGATCTTCTTATTTCAATTAAAGGCACTTTAGGAGAGGTTGCTGTAGCAGAAGATTGGTTATTGCCTGCTAATATGAATAGAGATGTTGCAATTCTTAAACCATTAGAAAACAATCATCTTTCGCCATATCTGCTTAGTACATTTTTAATGAGCAAATATGGAAGTATTCAGTCATTACGAGGAGGGTCTGGAGGCGTTCAACAAATGATCACTTTAGAAAGACTTAGAAACTTTCTAGTCCCAGAATTTTCTGAGTTGTTTAATAAAGTTATTGAAGATTGTTATTTAAACTCGTTAGACCTACGGAATAAATCTAAATCCATATATACCCAAGCCGAACAACTCCTACTCCAAGAACTCAACCTAGCCAACTTCCAACCCAGTCAAGAACCTGTGAACGTCAAAAGCTTTTCAGAATCTTTTGGTAGCTCTGGGCGCTTAGATGCAGAGTATTATCAGGTGAAGTACGATAATTATTCAGCTTCAATCGAACGCTATTCAAACGGCTCTGATTCAATTGCATCTGTATGTGATATTAAAATCAAGAATTTCACACCTTCTGAGAATGTAGAATACAAATACATTGAACTTTCCAATATTGGAAAAACAGGTGATATTACTGGGTGTACAATCGATTTTGGAAATGAATTACCTTCAAGGGCAAGAAGACTGGTAAAGAAAGGTGATGTTATTATTAGTTCCATTGAAGGTAGTTTAGACTCTTGTGCATTAGTTACTGCTGAATATGACAAAGCTATTTGCTCAACAGGCTTTTACGTAATCAAATCCAAAATCATCAACTCAGAAACATTACTGGTTTTATTTAAATCACAGTTAATAAAGAACATTCTAAAGCAAAACTGCTCAGGAACAATATTGACAGCTATAAATAAAGATGAGTTTTTCAATATCAATATTCCGCTGGTTGAATCTAAAATTCAGGAACAAATAAAGGAATTGATAACTGAAAGTTTTTCATTAAAGCAACAAAGCGAACACTTATTAGAAGTTGCCAAGCAAGCCGTAGAGATGGCCATAGAGCAAGATGAAAAAACGGCTATGAACTGGATAAAAGAACAAACCTACAATCTTCAAACAACAAGCTAATGGAATAACTATGTCCTAATAAATCCTCATTCATCTTGTATACCTCTCAAAGTGGAGAGGTGAAAGGAGATATGCTTCTTCAAGACGAAACGGTTTGGCTTACCCCAAAAGCCATGCAAGAGCTCTTTGGTAAAGCAAAAGCCTCCATTAGTGAGCATATCAGAAATGTTTTTAAAGAAGGAGAATTAGAAGAAAACTCAGTTGTTCGGAAATTCCGAACAACTGCCGATGATAGCAAAGAATACACTACATCATTCGACAATTTGGATGTCATTATTTCTGTTCGCTAGCGTGTAAATCGCAACAGGGTGCACAGTTCCGTATTTGGGCAACCAAAACCCTTCGTGAATACATCATCAAACAAAGAGCTAATAAAGACAAACCCAACATGGGGTTAACCACTTGGATAAACGCTCCTTCAGGAAAAGTATTGAAAACGGATGTATCAGTAGTCAAAAACTATCTCAGCGAGAAGGAACTAAAAGACCTGAACCGAATTGTTACCATATATCTGGACTTTGCTGAGTGGCTAACCACTTTGGGACGTCAGTATGATGTGCTATCTCAGCCGACTCATACAGCCTCAGTATCCAGTTCCTGTTCGTTGGAACCGGGATTTGCAGTCTCCCTTCCTTCAGTGAATGCCTCACAACAAACCACCTTGCGACTTGCTAATGCCTCGTGGCACGACTCCCGCGCACAAGGGACTAATAATTTGATATCTATGATACCATATGCCCATGCTGGGCACACACAATCGATGATGGCGCATGGCCTACTGAGACATCTGCAAGAGCCTGCTAAACATCCCGCTTATCTACCGCCAAGCAAGTATTGTCCTTTCTACCCTCCCCTGCTCGTGGGAGTTTTTATCTGTGATGACGCTGTGCATTTCACAAACTTTGATCACACCGGCAGATAAACTACTTTTATCGGAACTTAAAAAGCTCGGATGCCACAGCGCCATATCTGGGCGTTACCAGTAATTTAAAATCCGAGGCTTTCACACTAATAATCAACAATTAAAGTGAAATGGAATAAAAAAAACATAATTGCAAATCAAGGTATAACGTTCCTGCAAGAGGAGATTAATAAACAGGGATCAATTTTCAGACCTGTTCATGAAGAAAATGATATCGGAATTGATGGCTTTATTGAATACGTAGAGGACGAAAACGCAACTGGACAATTAATTGCAGTCCAAGTTAAAACTGGTGACTCATATCTAAACAAAAGCAAAGATACATTTAGGCTTTATGTTGATCAAGATCATATCGACTATTGGAATGAATTTGTTGTTCCAGTAATTTTAATTTTTTATTCACCAACCTTAAATATTTCATCTTATGTTGAGATTAAAAGTCTAGTCAAATACGAGGAATATCATGATAGATTGCCAATAACAAAAATAGAGGTAAGAACTGATAAGAAATTTAGTTCTGAAACAATCTCAAAGCAGTTCAAGGATATTTTAAAAGTTTATAAAGATGAAAAGATATTGTTTGATTCAACTGAGAAATGTTTAAGTAATGATTTACAACATCAAAAGGAAGGCTTTTTAATTTTATCAAACCATCCTTTTTCAAGAGAAAGAAAGATTACAATTTATATCGCGAAAAAACTCCTTTTGAGCGATGATGTAGAATTGAGTAAAGACGCGCTTTATATACTTGGATATGGTTGCGGTAGAGCTAGGTGGTCATGGAATCCCAATAACAAAGAAGAAAAAGAAATAATTAATTATGCTTCCCAAATTTGCTCTGAATTAGATAATAATGAACTTAAACGTGTGATTAATCTCACTAAAAACGAATATTGGAATGGACCACAAGGTTTAGGAGAAAGAGCCATTGATGTTTTAAGCTGTAATATTAATTCGCAATCTGTCGCAGAAGAAATCCTGATTAATCAGGATAATCCAATAGAGATACGTGGTTTTTGCTTATTTTATTTGTATGAATGCGATGATGACCTATTAATGGAAGACAAAGAAAAAATTTGCACAAAACCTGTATTAAAAGAAGTATATGAATGGTTATATCAAGAAAAAACAGAATAAAAACTACTGGTAATCGTGTAGACGGCCGTGAGCTGCAAGCCCACGGTGCGCCTCACACACCACGTAGCGTACGGGTCTCGTACTACGCGGTTCATTGAATCTCTGGTTGGTTTTCCTTCTGTCTGCTTAAGAAAAGGCTATAAAAGCTCAAAGACCAGTATTCCTAATCGAATTAAGACACGATTCAATGTTCAGCCCTTCATTATTTAGTGAGGCCTCCTTGGTTTTCAAGGCTCGTTACCAATAACTACTATGACCTCGGCTGACTTCTCTCTACCCAACCCGTGAGCGAGAGACCTCCCCAGGTAAGGGCATATTCCTTCACCCAATATCCACTGGATCTACTGCATAGGTGCTGAGTGGCTAACCACTTTGGGACGTCAGTATGATGTGCTACCTCATCCGACCTACGTAGCCTCAGTATCCAGTTCCTGTTCGTTGGAACCGGGATTTGCAGTCTCGCTTCCTTCAGTGCATGCCTCACGACAAACCACCTTACGACTTGCTAATGCTTCGGGACACGACTCCCGCGCATAAGGGACTTTCTCCCTCTGGAATAATTTGGTATCTTAGATACCATATGCCCACGCTGGGCACACACAGGGTGTAAAAGCGTATTTAGGCTTCACCGTGCGAAGTCCTAAAATGCTTTGGTGAGTCTCCACCGCACGTTTTGGGTTAGTATTTCATAGCTACTTTCACCTCTTAACATGTGGACTATTTGTAAGGACGGGGTGTCTTAAGCTGCTTACTAGGTTCTAAAACCAAATCGTGCTAGTTTTATGCCTTGTAAAACAAGTAAACAAACGCGCCTTACAGGGGCGTTATCTCTCATAAAACATGATTTATAGGATTATCTCTACCTGCTCAATATTGTTTTTGCTAACAGCACCTGTTCAATCCAACCCTATTGGTTCAGAACTGGATGTAATCAGCTACCATCTGACAATAGAGCCTAGTATTGAGACAAAATCCATTTTGGGCACAGTTATTATAAAGTTTCAAGTTGAAAATGATGCTAATTCTGTAGCGCTTAAGTCTGGAAATCTTATAATAGATAAGGTGACTGGTAATAATGTTGAAAGTTTTGAGAATCGGGATAGCAATCTAGTCATTAATCTCTCTGAAACAGGAAGAAAGTATAACGAAATAACCATTGATTATCACGGGAATCCAAGTAATGGACTTTTGTTCAACACTGAAAGAGGACAAGCCTTTACGATATATTCGACAAGTCAATGGATGGTTTGTAATGACTTACCTGGAGATAAAGCCATATTGTATCTGAATATTTCTGTTTCAGCAGATAAAGATTGTATTGCCAGTGGTGAGTTGGTGAACAAGGTGCATAAGAATAATAAAATACAATATTCCTTTCAGCAAAGTTATGAATCTCCTGCTTATACATATGGATTTGCCATTGGCAATTTCAACCAAGTAGAAGAAAAATCAGGAGATGTGTTACTTAGATATTACTCACAGGACTACGATTCCAGTCAGCTTCTGACCATTTTCAAGGAAACATCCATGATGATTGCTTTTTTTGAGGATAAAGCTGGTGTGAAATATGATCAATCGACCTACTCCCAAATACTTATAGGTAATCATTATCAAGAAATGTCAGGTTATTCAGCCTTGAAAGACACGTATGGAAGGCTGGTTCTGAAGGATAGTACTGAGACCAATTTAATTTCGCATGAACTGGCTCATCAGTGGTGGGGTAATCGAATTACCTGTAAGAATTGGAATCACTTTTGGCTTAATGAAGCAATGGCCACCTACCTATCAGCAGCGTATAATGAATATCGCTTTGGTAAAGAAAAGTATCAATCTGATGTAGATTCATACTATGCAGTATATGAGGCTATAAAAAACCGGGGCAATGATAAGCCTCTGGTTTTTGCAAATTGGTCAAACCCGTCAAGTGATGATCGAAATTTAGTCTATTTTAAAGGTGCTTATGTTTTACATCTGTTAAGAAAAAGATTAGGTGATGAAATATTTTGGAAAGCGATAAAATTCTATTCTACAAAATATTTTGGGGAGTCTGTCGAAACAACAGACTTTCAGAAAGCTATTGAGGAAGGATCAGGGGTTCAACTAAAGGGCTTTTTCAATGAATGGGTTTATAAAAACGAGAGATAATCGTGTAGACGGCCGTGAGCTTTAAGCCCACGGTGCGCCTCACACACCACCTAGCCTACGGGTCTCGTACTACGCGGCTCATTGAATCTCGGGTTGTAATTCCTTCTGTCTGCTTAAGAAAAGGCTATAAAGGCTCAAAGACCAGTATTCCTAATCCAATTACGACACGATTCAATGTTCAGTCCTTCATTATCTAGTGAGGCCTCCTTGTTTTTCAAGGCTCGTTACCAATAACTACTATGACCTCGGCTGACTTCTCTCTACCCAACCCGTGAGCGAGAGACCTCCCCAGGTAAGGGCATATTCCTTCACCCAATATCCACTGGATCTACTGCATAGGTGCTGAGTGGCTAACCACTTTGGGACGTCAGTATGATGTGCTACCTCGTCCGACCTACGTAGCCTCAGTATCCAGTTCCTGTTCGTTGGAACCGGGATTTGCAGTCTCGCTTCCTGCAGTGCATGCCTCACGACAAACCACCTTGCGACTTGCTAATACTTCGGGACACGACTCCCACGCATAAGGGACTTTCACCCTCTGGAATAATTTGATATCTATGATACCTCATGTCCATGCTGGGCACACACAAGTTATAGAATGCATATCCTTTGGGATACGCGCCATACACAAACCGTAGCGGGCATGGCTGTAGGACAACTTGAACAACAGCAATCCCGACTTTATCCCTCCACATTAATAATTTTTACTAGCCAAAAACCAAATCTAGTTTTCATGTGAATTAAAACAATCTAATATATAGAATTATGATGTATATTAATTTTATATATATTTGTTCTATGTATTCAAAAGAACTACTTAAAGGAACTCTTTCCGCAATCATTCTGAATTTATTATCCGAAAATGAAAAAATGTACGGTTATGAAATCTTCCAGCGAGTGAAAGAGCTATCAGATGAAAAAATTTTACTTAAGGATGGCTCATTATATCCAGCCTTGCAAAAAATGACTAAGGATGGTCTTCTTTCATACAAAGAAGAGTATATCGGAAAAAGAGTGAGGAAATACTATTTTCTAACTCCCAAGGGCGAAATGGAAAAAGTACGATATCTAGAAGAATTGAAGGATTTTCTGACCACCCTAAACAAACTTGTTTTTTCCAACCTCAAAATGGTATGAAATTAACCGCTGATCAAGAAAATGCTATCAAGAACTTAGTTGATGCTCAAGGAATAGAAATTATAACACTCCGTGATGATCTGATAGATCACTTATGTTGTGTTATCCAGAGTGAGTTGGGAAATGGTAAATCATTTGAACAATTGTTAAATGAAGCCTTGAGGGATCTAGCACCAAATGGATTGATTGAAATTCAGCATGAAACAATTTTTTTAATAAACGCTAAACGTATAATGATTATGAAAAAACTAATGTATTCAATAGGATTTTTGGGTTCAATTACATTGACGGCCGGAGTGACTTTTAAATTACTTCAAATGCCTTTCGGGACAGAATTATTTACAGCAGGCTTCTTGATGCTTCTATTAGTTTTTATTCCCTTATTAGCTATTGATAGGTTCAAAGTTTCTATAGTTAAAACCATTTCTGTAAAATTGAAAATAATTTTAGGTGCTGTTGCGGCTATTATTACTGGTATTTCAGGGCTATTTAAGTTGATGCATTTGCAGGGTGCCGACTTATTACTGATGCTTGGTGCATTTGTATTTGCACTTGGATTTCTTCCTTTCTTTTTCTTTACCATGTATAAGAAATCAATAGCTTAGGAATTGCCAATCAAAATGAAAGCATCCGTGAATTAAGTTTCAATAGTATAAAGCTTTATGATCTCTTAAGGGTCGGAATTAAAGAGGCTAGCGTATTCCCTGAACTTATCATGTCATACAATTTGCATTCACAAGACGATACAACATGAATAGTCTTAACTTTAAAAATCGAAATTTCATATCAGGGCCACACCTACTTGGAACGCTCCTGATTGTTGCAGGTTTATTTGCTTTAGTAAGTCCAACATTCTTAGAAAGTGGAAGCTCAATGCAAAGGGTCTTGGCTGTAGGAATAGGTGCTATAATAATAGGTCTTTTAATCATAACTTCTTATGGTGGAACTCTGATTGATTTTACCCAAAATAGATTTAAAGAATATCAATCGGTAGTTGGTTATAAATTCGGTGAATGGAATACTCTCCCTGAAATTATAAAAGTCAAAGTAATTTCAAATAGCTACATAAGTAGTAATACTCCAAATGGAATAAGCCCAACTTTGTCAGGAAGAGTAAAGGAGTTCAAAATACTTATCTATTCAAAACCCTCTGTACCTGTGCTTTCATTTGTATCTTCATATGAGGATAAGGCAGTCAAATATGCGAAGGAATTAGCTTCTAATCTGAATGCCGAATTGGTTCTTAATATTCAGGAAAAAAAATGAAACAGCTAAAGAATTTTAAATGCTTATTAATATAGGGTGCATAAATTGAGTAGCCCGACCTGAGTCAACATAACTCAGGATGAGCCTCACACACCACATAGCCTACGGGTCTCGTACTACGCGGTTCGTTAAGCATACTGCAATCGCTCTTTACACCAATTACAGCTTTGTCATAGTTTAAGATATGGCTATAATTGCTCATAGACAGTCATTTCTAATCGAATTTCGACACGATTTAATGTTCAGTAATTCATTATCTTGTGAGGCCTCCTTGGTTTTCAAGGCTCGTTACCAATAACTACTATGACCTCGGCTGAATTCTCTCTACCCAATGCGAGAGCAAGAGACCTTCCAGATAAGATGAATATCCTTGTGCCTATCCCTGCCACATCTACTATTTCGGCACGAGCCTCTTTCGAGGGGGTTGGACTTTGGCAGCATGTGTTACCTTATCCGGCCTAATAGCCTTTGTATGTGGTTTACGTTCTTCAGTACAGACACGTCTGGCTTACTTCAGCTCAATCGTCACCGATGACAACCTTGCCACTTGCTTCGCTTCCAGGCACGACCTTAGCGCGTAAAAAGCTTTTACCTCTTGGAACACTCGAATTCTTGAGTTACATTCACCATTCACGACACATATGGAGTTTATAAAAAATTGTGGTTTAGGGAGTTAAATGAAAGATAATTGATAAAAATGAAGGTCACTTGTAAGCTAAGAGTTAGTGCTCCAAATCAGCTACTTTACATAGACAATACCATTACCTGCAAGCCTAAAAACAAACTAAAATTAAATACCAAATGCTGAAGGATAAGTTTATAATTTTAATATTATTTTTTTCATGTACAATCAGCGTAAAAGCGCAATTTTCAAAATGTACTGATTGCGATGATTTTAAAGAATTTAAATCGTCACTTTGTATCATTGAAAAAGTCCCTCTTAATTATTTATCAAATAACAATGATTCCATTGAGTTATTTGTTAGAAAATTTCCCTCATTAAAGAATAGAGAAGGATCTATTTGGTTAATCGCTGGAGGACCTGGAGAATCAGGAGCGAGCTTATACCCTTTGGTGGACTTGTTTTCAAAAACATTCCCTCATTTAGACATCTTTATTCCAGACCATAGAGGAACGGGACTATCGAGCAAAATATGCCCTAAGGAAGAATCGGTAGATTCTCCAAACGGAATTGCACTTGCAAATGATGAGTGGGGTCCTTGTTTTAACCATATGTATACCAATACCTCTTATGTACAGGCTTTTTCAATCACCAATGCAGCAAGAGACCTTAGTTTACTTATTAATAATTTCAGCGGAACAGGAAAGCGTTATGTATATGGAGTTTCATATGGAACGCAGTTAGTAATGCGTTTACTACAGTTAGAAACTACGGAATTAGATGGCGTCATATTAGATTCACTAGTTCCTTTACAAGATGATGAGGAGAACGATTTAAGCCATCGATCATTTATAGTAAATGATATTGGAAATTCAGTATTGGCATATTATGATACCATAATAAACGATGATGAAGCTCCTTTAGCCACTAGACTAAAAAGAATTATACAAAGGGCTAAGAACGATGAGGATTTCTCTAAAAGCTTACCTAAACAAGATTTATCTATTATATTAGGAAGGTTACTGGATATACCAAAAACAAGAAAACAAATACCTGAAATTATTAAAGGATTAGAGAAGGAAAACTTTGATCCCTTAAATAATGCTATAAAAGAACTTACAGAGTTTTATTCCAATTATGGTAGATATGAGACATCTTCAAATTCAATACCTTTAGTTCAAATAATTTCAGCCTCTGAAAATAATTTAAGACCTCAACTTAAAAAAACTGAAGTAATAGCAGAATCAGAAGCGCTATTATTCTCAAGCCCATTAGCAGGCTTACTAGCTGAAAATTCTATGCCTACCTATCCAAGAGACAATTATTTTACAGAAATTCCTAAACAAATGCCTCCAACTTTAATTTTACATGGAACATTAGACCCTAAAACACATATCACTGGAGCTATTAAGCATTATAAGAAATTACCCAAGGAAAATGCTGTGACTTTTTCAAAAATAAAAGACGCTCCTCATTTTATAGCTCTATTTGCACCTGATAGCTTTAAAGCTTTAGCATTTAAATTTATAAACGGAGAAAAAATTGAAAATGATTTGATTAATGATAAAGATACTGAACTAAAATAATCAATTATCCTTTTAAAATATGCCTGCAGGTAATTGTATGGATGGCCATGAGCTATAAGCTCATGGCGCGCCTCACTAACTATCGTATAAATGGGTCTCGCATACGGTGTTTCATTGAATCTCGGGTTGAAGTTTTGGTCATATTCCAGCATGCTTTTATAACCTTCCTTTCTTAGTAGTCATACGGTAATGTTAGTTCTAAGAATAGGGCTCTGTAGTCTGGCTTACTGCAGTTCCATCGTCACCGATGACAATCTTACCACTTGTTTGGCTACCGGGCACGCCCCCGGTGCCTACGGGACTCTTCCCCTTTGGAGCACTCAATTTCTTGAGTTATATTCACCATTCAAAGCGCACCACAAACACTAAAATGAATATGCGAACTAAGCACCTTGAAAGATCAATGAGAAACACAAACTTCAGTGCTTCTAGCAACTGGAGCGTATACTCAATTTAGCTGGACATTGGCAACAAGCAAAAAAATAAACGAACTAATCGAATAATTATAAAATTTACAATGTAAACCATGACATCGACTAAAACCAACAAAATTATCTTTTGGACAACTACTATTATCATTTTTATAATGGAAGGAGTAATGCCCGCTTTAACCTCACAAACTGAAATCGCCAAAGAAGGAATAAGACACCTAGGATATCCAGAATATTTTGGTGGTACTTTGGTAGTATTTAAAATTCTAGGAGCACTGACTTTAATCGTTCCGCAAATACCGAAACGAATTAAGGAATGGGCATACGCAGGATTTGTATTTGAATTTATATTTGCCAGTATCAGTCATTTTGCAGTTGATGGAATGGATTTTCAATCATTCTTTCCTCTGATATTTTTAGGCATTTTAATCGCATCATACATTTCATTTCATAAACTTAATAAATCAAATTAAAATGTCATTTCAAGCATATCTTGATAATATTCAAGCAAAAACAGGAAAATCACCCACTGATTTTAAAGAGCTAGCTGAAAAAAAAGGATTTACTGAAAACGGTAAGATTAAAGACGGAGTAAAAGCAACTCAAATAACAGATTGGTTAAAACAAGAATTTGAACTCGGACACGGTCACGCAATGGCAATTTATGCTTTACTTAAAGGGAAAAAATCATAATGAAAAAAAGCCAGTTGCCAATCGTGTAGACGGCTCTGACTGAAATTGAGCCACGGTGTGCCTCACACACCACGTAGCGTACGGGTCTCGTACTACGCGGTTCATTGAATCTCGGGTTTAATTCCTTCTGTCTGCTTAAGAAAAGGCTATAAAGGCTCAAAGACCTGTATTTCTAATCGAATTACGACACGATTCAATATTCAGTCCTTCATTACCTAGTGAGGCCTCCTTGTTTTCAAGGCTCGTTACCAATATGACCTCGGCTGACTTCTCTCTACCCAACCCGTGAGTGAGAGACCTCCAAGGTAAGGTGAATATCCTTGTGTCTATCGCTGCCACATCTACTATTTCGGCACTAGCCTCTGCATGTGGTTCATGTTCTTCAGTACAAACACCGCAGCCTAGCTTACTTCAGTTACATCGTCACCGATGACAACCTTGCCACTGGCTTGGCTTCCGAGCACGCCCCTAGTGCGCAAGGGACTTTCACCCTCCGGAATAATTTGATATATTCAATACCTGATGCCAATGCTGGACGTACGAAATTTATATAGTGTATAACCAGCGGGACATGAACCATAGCCAAACCGTTAGTCAGAATATGACGAAATGAGTAATAAAGAATCATTGATTAAATTCATTTTGAGGGTTGTCGAAACTTCAAAAGATGATGCCGAAGAAATTTCGAAAGTTTTTCATCCGATTGAATTAAAGGAAAAAGACTATCTACTAAGGGAGAATGAAGTAAGTGATGATTACTTCTACTTGGAAAGTGGATTAATGCGAACTTTTCTTTACAACCTAGAAGGTGAAGAAATTACCATAGACTTCTTTACAGAAAACAACATTGTATTTGAAATTACTTCATTCTTTAATCGAGTTCGTTCAGAGGCATATATACAAGCTATTACAAAATGTAAAGGGTTTAGAATTTCGTACGAAGAATTAAATACGCTATTTCATGATAAACCTGCATTCAGAGATTTTGGCAGAGCCATTTTAGTGAAAAAATTTATTGCTTCTCAAAACAGAAACTATGGAATGATAAATCGAACAGCTAAAGAGAGATATCAGAACCTTTTAAGCACAGATCCCTTAATACTACAATATGCGCCTCTAAAGTACATTGCTTCTTATTTAGGTATTACCGATAGCACTTTGAGTAGGTTAAGAAAAAAAATGTAGATTTTAATTCTTGCCTTTTGTCAAGTGGATTTGAATCTCACCTATTGAACTTTGTACAAAAGTTTAATTGAAATGGCAGAAATTTCTACTTCAATCGTAATATTTTTCACTTTTACAACCTTAGTTACTTTGTTGTGCTTTTATCAAACCAATAAAAGTAGAACGCAACTTGCAGGTATTCTCATTTGGATGGCTGTAGTCGGAATCTTGGGGTATTTTGAGTTTTACCGAGTTCAAAATACGATACCACCAAGATTTGTTTTTCTTTTAGCTCCAGGCCTCCTTTATGTTATTGTGTATTTTTTCTTTGTAAAAAGCAGTAACATTAGAAATGAGGAAAATTTAAAATGGTTGACTTTATTACATACGATTAGGATTCCCGTAGAAATTGTATTGTACTATATTTTCATAGAAGGTTATATTCCTGATTTAATGACTTTTGATGGCTATAACTATGACATTCTTTCTGGCATTTCAGCACCATTAATTTGCTATGCCGTATTTGTGAAGAAATGGATTAGAGAAAAGGGACTTTTAATATGGAATTTCATTTGTTTAGGATTGTTAGTTAATATTTTGACTATAGCAGTTTTGAGCGCTCAAACCCCTATTCAGCAATTAGCATTTGACCAGCCCAATATTGGTGTAACTTATTTTCCTTTGGTTTGGCTTCCTGCTGTAATTGTACCTATTGTATTTTATTCGCATTTAGTAAGCATAAAAATATTGCTGAATTTATCATTTTCTCTCAAGTAGTTCCCAATATCATTTGTTTTATGCGCTTTAGTTGCACCATGCCGCGGAAGCTTTTGAGCTGCATTATTTGTTCTTTAAACTGCTCGTGCAGCATGGTCACCTATCAACTTCTTAGTAACCATCTAACAAGTATTGCTTGCCACTTTCTTTCAACATAGCTCATAGACTTCCTGTGATTCCGCTAAAAGCCTGAATATCATTCTTAATGATGGTTGGCGCAAAGTCGGTAATCAGTCAGCCTCTATGCTCTTCCCCAAACCCACAATATAGTCTAGGTTTCACAACAACTGGTCTTTTCGTCACTTCTTCGAAAGGTTCGCTCTCGCTCATCTTTATTATTCACACCTGACTACTCTTTGGAGCCTTTTCTTTCATCGCTTCACACATCTCCGTTACCTTTAATGCATCATGAATGTGGTTTAATCAGTCTTCCCGAAAAACCTAGCCAGAAGATCATATCTCCATCTTTACAGCAGCTTACACAGCTCACATCGTGTAAATGACAGTGAGCCACGGTTCGACTCACACACCACGTAGCGTAAGAACCTTGTACGACCTAGCTCATTGAATCTCGGGACTAAATTTTCACTTCAGCCTGCTTAAGAAAAGGATATATTTACTTATAAACTTAGTATTCCTAATGAAATTAAGACACGATTCAATGCACACTAAAATGTGTATAAGCAATAATAGCTGTTGTAAATATTAATCTTATTAACAATTATTTTTATATCTTTTACTTATGAAATATCTTATTTAGGCGGGTATGCTCTTCCAATTTTGATTTTGTGGGCAACCCCTAAAATCAGATTAATTCAACCCCTCTATACCCCCTAATTAATATAAATTAAAAGTAACTTATGATATATATAGAAGATACTACACAGGCTTAATCTTGTATTTAGACCTATGTAGTATTCCTAAAAACTAAATATCCATAGATGGATACTTATAGTCTCTAGGGGGTACAAATGTTTCCTTTATTGCTCTAGCACTTACCCAACGTTGTAGATTCATCATTGACCCGGCTTTATCATTAGTTCCTGATGCTCTTGCACCTCCAAACGGCTGTTGTCCAATTATTGAGCCTGTTGGCTTATCGTTTATGTAAAAGTTTCCTGCCGAATTTCTTAATTTCCAAGTAGCTTTCTCAATTGCAAACCTATCTTGAGAGAAAATAGCCCCAGTTAACGCATAAGGAGATGTCTCATCTATAATTGTAAGTGTCTCTTCAAAGTTTTCTGGTTCATATACAAAAACGGTAAGTAATGGACCAAAAATTTCTTCACACATTGTAAAATAATTTGGATCTTTTGTCTCTATAACTGTTGGTTCAATAAACCAACCTTTAGAGTCGTCACAGTTACCTCCACAAATTACTTCAATGCTCTGATCCTCCTTTACTCGCAAAATATAATCCTTAATCTTGTCAAATGATTTTTTATCAATCACCGCATTTATAAAGTTTTCGGAATTCTCTGGTGACCCAATTTTAATATCATTTAAGTTTTGAATAATTAATCCCTTAACTTCTTGCCAAATATTTGATGGAATGTATGCTCTAGATGCAGCACTGCATTTTTGACCTTGATATTCAAACGCACCTCTTATCATCCCAATAGCCACTTCTTGAGCATCAGCTGATGAATGAGCTATTATATAATCCTTACCTCCTGTTTCTCCCACTATTCGTGGATATGAATTATAATTGTAAATATTGTTGCCAATTGTATGCCATAATTTTTTAAAAACATTAGTACTTCCTGTAAAGTGAAGGCCTGAAAACTGAGGGTGACTGAAAATGATATCCCCAGCCACTGGACCGTCAGCGTAGATTAAATTTATAACACCATCAGGAAGTCCCGCCTTTTTAAAAACTTCCATAATAATGTTTGCTGAATAAACTTGAGTATAGTTTGGCTTCCAAATCACTGTATTACCCATCATAGCAGGGGCAGCAGGTAGATTTCCTGCAACTGCTGTAAAATTAAATGGAGTAATAGCAAAAACGAAACCTTCTAGTGGCCTATAATCCATCCTATTCCACAAACCTGATTCAGAATCTGGTTGCTGGTTGTAAATATTCTGCATGTAATATGCATTGAATCTCAAAAAATCAATAAGCTCGCACGCAGCATCTATTTCCGCTTGATGAATGTTTTTACTTTGCGCCAACATTGTTGCTGCAACTATTCTTGCTCGATATGGTCCCGCAAGCAAATCAGCTGCCTTCAAAAATATTGAAGCCCTACTTTCCCAAGACATGCTTTCCCACCTATCTTTAACTGCTAATGCTGATTCTATGGCCATGTTAACATGAGAGCTGTCTCCTTCTGAAAAATACCCTAAAATATGCTGATGATCATGCGGACAAGTCATAGAAACTTTGTTGGAAGTGTATATTTCCTCTCTCCCAATATACATTGGTATTTCAACCGTTTCATTAAACATCTTTTTGTAAACAGCCATCAATTCTTTACGCTCCTCACTGTCAAGATTATAGCTGAAAACCGGTTCATTTTTCGGTTTTTGGATTAAAAAATTGCCTTTTTTCATGTAAATTTATTTATGATAATAAGTGTTATAAATTATTTTTTTTATAAAAAAATAAAGGATGTACTATCAAAAATATTCTTTCTCAATGCTTATTAATTCATAAGGCCCTGAGCTTCTTTGATTTATTCAATTTCTACCCCTCAGCCTTTCAAGCCATATTTAATATTAAAATATGGCAAATAAACTATTAAATCATTCTCAAATATTAAATAAATACAATTTTAACATTTATTTAATCATAACTTGAGTTGTCATATTTTGATTTCCATCTTTATTGTTGTAGTTTTATAATCATATAATTAATAATTTTTAGTTAATTAAACTAGAAAAATAATTGATTAATTAAAATAAAAATTATATTAAATATATTTCAAATATGATAAACTCAATAGATTTCAATAATATATCTTTATTAATATTTGATTGTGACGGAGTACTTGTAGATACAGAACCTGTGATATCATCTGCCTACAAAAAGTTATATAAAAATGATTTTGGGAATACTGATATGTTTCCCGAAAGTATAATTCAGAAAGGCAAAAAAGTTGGAGATTGTTTACGTGAATTGTACGGAGCAGAATGTGATTTAAATCACAAATATCATTCCTTCAGAGAAACGCTTTATAAAGAATATGACCTAGGAGTTCAATCTATTCCGGGCATTGAAAATGTACTAAAAAAAATTAAAGTACCCTACTGCATTTCATCAAGTTCTCCAAGAAAAGACATCAATATTGTTTTAGAACAATCAGGATTGAAAGACTATTTCCCTGATGAAATAATATTCAGCTCTTATGATATTAATGCTTGGAAGCCAGATCCTGGGGTTTTTCTTGCAGCCTCTTCACATTTCGGTATAGATCCTAAAAATTGCTTAGTAATTGAAGATAGTAAAATCGGAATTGAAGCTGCTAAAAACGCCTGTATGAACTACCTAAATTTCCTACCTAACAATCCCCAACTCGAAAAATTTGAATTCAATGACATGAATGATTTGCATTCTATTTTATAATAACCATAACCTAAAATCTCCTTAAACCATGATTAAAAACAATTGCTCTAAAATCTTAAAAAAAATTAATGAAACATCTGAAATATGGTGGGACTCCACTCCAATGTATTGCAATCAATTTTTGGATGAAGACCACAATATTTCCGCTGACGAAAAAGAGGCTTTAAAAGTTCTTTTTGACTTTAATAATTCGAATTCTATTGTAAAAGGCGTAACTACAAATCCTAATATAATAAGATTTGAAGTTTACAGACATATTGATGATTACAAGCAATACATAAAAGAAAACTCTCTCACGAAACTGAATTCGTTCAACAGATTTAATGATTACGTAGTTAAGAAATCTTCTGATATTTTATACGATTTATGGAAAAAAAGTAATGGCCAATATGGTTGGGTTTGCGCGCAATTAAACCCCGAGAATGTTTCAGATTTGGATAAAATGAGACACGATGCTTTTAGACTATCCAAACTTAATAAAAATGTAATGGTCAAAGTACCCGTTACAAAAGAGGGATGTATCCTGATTGAAGAACTAGCGGGGCAGGGTATTTCCACGAATGGAACTTTTTCATTTAATACTTCTCAGGCGTTAGCTTATGCTCAGGCTATATATCGGGGAAGGAAGGCTTTTGAAAAAAACAATTCAATAACACCATGGAGGGCGGTTAGCACATTCATGATTGGCCGCTTTCAATTTATGGGAGAGCTATTAAAAGAAGCTAAACAAACCGGAATTTCTTTATCAGAAAGAGATTTAGCTTGGGCAGGTATTTTAATTTCTAAAAGAATAAGCTCTCTGTTTTCAACATGTGCCTACCCTGTTAAACTTTTGCTTTCCAGTTTAGTATCTGAGGATCCATTGTTTTCAGAGGAAATCATGATCATGAATCTCTTAAACACATCTTCAAATAACGTCATTTACACATGTCGCCCAAGTGTATTGAAAAAATTGATGAATTGTTCGGTGGAAGACTACGAAAAATACTGTAAAGATGACTCAGAAGAATCTTTAAAAAAATTATTGAAATTAAATTACTTCAATAAGTCTTACGATCCAATAGGCTTTTTTGACAATGACTTCCACAAAAGCACAGCCTTTTCTAATACAATAAATGAATCATTCGCATCTCACAAAATGCTTACTCTATTAGGCACTAACTCCAAGATCACCTCACCTGCATTACAAAATTAATTAACTCAAATTCTCCATTTATAAAAAATAAAAACCATGAATGATATTGTAGCATTATGGACACACCCCAGATCCATGTCAACAGCCTTTGAACGTTATTTCATTGAGAGAAACGATCATTACGTATATCATGAACCATTTTCATATCATTATTTTTTTTCAAAAAAGCATGAAAATATAGATTGCAATATTGATGCAAAGCATCCCAAAGACTATGAGGGCATAAAAAAAATGATATATGACATGTCAAAAAATCAACCCGTTTTCCATAAGGACATGTGTTATCACTGTATAGATGAATTATTGGTAGATGAGGATTTCCTGAAAAAGCAAAAGCATACATTTTTAATACGAGACCCTTATAAATCAATCCCTTCCCATTACAAAATCAGACCAGAATTTAGTTTAAAATCTGCTGGACATGAATCTGTATATGATTTACTTGAAAAGGTCAAAAAACTAGAATTACAATATTTTGTAATTGATGCTGATGATCTAGCAAATAATCCAGAAGACACTATTAATGAGTATTGTGCATTTTTAAATATTGATTTTAATCCAGATAAGCTTACCTGGGCTCCCGGGATGAACCCTAAATGGAAAAGTTGGGATTATTGGCACAATGAAGTTTCTAATAGTTCAGGCTTCTCAAATCCACCTTCTAATTATGATCTATCAAAAATGGATGCAAAAGTAAAAGCCTATGTTAGGCATCATCTATTTTATTACGATCAAATGAAAAAAGAAAAAAATAACCTTGTTAAAAATGCATAATAAAAAACATGTTGTGGTCACAGGTGCCTCAGGAGGTATTGGCATTGCAATCTTAAAAAGCCTTATTGATGATGGCTTCATAGTTATTGCAACAGACCAGGATGAAGAAAAAATAGATAAAGTAAGAAGTGAATTCGGAAATGAAAACATTTTGTACTATGCTCTTAATTTAAATGATAAACAGGGCATAATTCAATTTTATAATTGGGTCGAAAACTTAAATGTGGAAATATATGCATTAGTTAATAATGCAGGAGCTTATTATGGCAAGCCTTATGAAGATTTTAGCGAAGCAGAACTTTTAAATTCGTTGAATGTCAATCTTATGGCTCCCATGCTTTTATCTGAGTATTTCGGCAATTATTTTTTAAAACAAAAACGAGACAGTCGAATAATTAACATTTCTACAGTTGCAGCCGAAGTAGGCAGTCAAGAATCACCATATGCTGCTTTCAAGGCAGGGGTTTTTGGTTTAACCAAGGCTAACGCTATGAATTTCGCCCCTTACGTACGAGTTAATGCCATTTCTCCTGCAGCTGTAAGAGAAACTGATATTTGGAATTTAATTCCTGAATATAGGAAAAAGGCTTACGTAGGACAAGAACTTTTAAATGAACCAATAGTCCCAAAAAGCATCGCAGATGTAGTTAATTTCTTTTTGGCAAAAGGAAGTTCATGCATTACAGGAAAAATTTTAGGAATTGATAACGGCTGTTATCCAAGATAAAACAATGATGAAACATATTCTTTTTATTGGCTTTGGAGATTTAGCCTTTAAAACTCTAAGCAATTTATATAATGATGTTGAAAATATTAAGTTTTCAATCATTTGCAGAAATCCAGATACGGTAAAACGAAATGTAAATTTAATTCGTTTTTCTGGTTTGAATCTGACTTATTTTCATACTGTTAACATATATAAAGGGGATTTAAAAAATGAGGAACACATTGCAGAATTAATATCAAAAATTAACCCTGACTTAATTTTTAACACAGCATCAATCCAATCATGGAGAGAACTAACAAAATTGCCCCCAACGGTATTCAATGAATTAGATCAAGCACAATTTGGACCTTGGCTTCCAATGCACTTAAGTCCAATGCTCCATTTAATGAATGCAGTTAAATTATCTGGAATTAAAAAACCGGTTGTAAATGCAGCATTCCCAGATGCAGTTAATCCAGTATTACATAAAGTTGGACTAACTCCAACATGTGGAATTGGAAATTGCGCCAATATTATACCTGCTTTAACATTTCTCGTGGCAGCCAAAGAAGACACCACCCCAGATAAGGTTACAATAAAACTCGTAACACAACATTATTTTTCACATTATGCTCCTCGTTTTGGAAATGATGGAGGTGCACCGTACTTATGTTGGTACTCAGTCGAAGGCGGTATTGAAAATGAAATTTTAAGCTTAAGTAATGGCTTTCTACAGCCACTAAAAGATGAGCTAAAAAGAACTGGAGGAATAGCAGGACAGCAATTAACCGCATCTTCGGCAGCTTTAGTTCTAAAAGGATTACTATCTTCCAAACCTTCTTTCGGACACTCACCAGGGGTCAAAGGATACTGTGGTGGATATCCAGTGAAATTTGAAAATGGTGACATTGAAATATCTCTACCTAAAAATGTTTCAATAGAAGCGGCAGAAAAAATAAACATGGAATGTCAAAAACTAGATGGGATCGAAAGAATAGAAGAGAATGGTGATGTAATTTTTGTGGAAGAAACCATGAGAATAATGGAGAAGAAATTAGATTTTTTTATAGAAAAAATGAAGCTATCAGATGTTCATGAAGTAGCCAATGAACTTCAATCAAAGTATGTAAAATTTTCAAATAAAATTTCATGACTAATTTCACAGATCAATACTCAGGGAGCCCGTCCTTAATCTGGGATGAATTAATAGATTGGGATGGAAGACATAAAGCTGAAAATGAATTTTTCTCAAAAATATTAAACAAAAACAATTGCACTAAAATAATTGATTTAGCGACTGGAACGGGATACCATGCAATTACTTTATCAAAAAAAGGTTTTGATGTAACCGCTTTAGATTATTCCAGAGCAATGCTAGAAAAAGCCGCTAAAAATGCACATTCACATGAGACTGATATAAAGTTCATACAATGTGATTGGAGAGATATTCAACATAAGATAAGTGATAAATATCACGCTGCAATATGCTTAGGAAGTTCATTTCCTCATTTAATCGATAAAAAAGATAGAATTTTAGCTCTAAATAATTTTTTCTCAATTCTTGAAGAGGATGGAATTTTAATTATTGATCATAGAAACTTTGATTCTTTGATAAATGGGAACTTCTCAAATAAGGGCAACCAATATTATTGTGGAAAAGAATTTAAAGTTAGTGCTAAATTGGAAGAATCAGGTTTAGTCCGTTTTTCATACGACAACTCACAAAATCATTTTGAATTATCTGTTTATCCAATAACCCTAAACGAGCTTAAGGAGGAATTAATGCAGTGTGGTTTTGCAGACCACCAAGTCTTCGGGGACTTTGCAAGCTTAACACAGATAGATAATGTTGATTTTATAATTCATATAGTTAAAAAGAGAAATTAATACTGCTTATGTTAAGAAATACATTATTAACCATTCTTTTAACTGGCTTTGTGGCAGCTATATATGGCTTTGGAATTTACCTATTCTCAGCTATAATGCCAGATATGAAAAATGATATTGGATTTTCATATTCAGACGCGGGAATGGTCACAGGAATAGCGCAAATATCATTTATGTTATTTGCAATTTTAGGAGGCAATATTTCAAAAAAACTAGGTAGTGGCATGACCTGTATTCTATCAGTAGTTGTATGCGGAATAATGCTATTAATCATACCCTATTGCGGGAATATTTACTCTTTAGGCTTTTGTTTAATCATCTTGGGCGGAATGGCTGCTTCGGGTTATGTCCCAATTGTAGATATCTTAACCCGTTTCATAAGCCTTAAACATAGAGGTAAAATAATGGGATTAATCTCAAGTGGTACTAGTTACGGAGTATTTGTCAATGGGTTAATCATTCCTGTCTTTATAATTGAAGGAAACTGGAGAAGTATATGGACAATTTTAGGGATCTCTACATTAATATGGGTAGTGATTTCTATTATTGTATTCGCCAAATTAAATGTATTTGCCAAACCAACCGAAGAAAATTTAGAGGATCAAGAAAATGGTGATAATAACCAATTTAAAATATTTGAACGCTCCGTGCTTTTAATTTTTATATTAACATTTTTAAATGGCTTGACAGTCATGCCATTTCAAAATTTCCTCGTCCCTTTCTTAAGAGATGAACTAGGATTTAATGTTAATACTACTAGTCAAATTTGGTCAGGAATTGGCTTTTTTGGAATGATTTCCGGTTTCTTAATAGGAGCCCTTTCTGATAAAATTGGGATTAAAAAAACGTTAATATTAACTTATATATTACTAACCCTTTCTGCAGTTGGTGTCCTTTTACATTCATCTATTGTGATATTATGGGTAGCTGCCATATGCTTTAGCTTTTCGTTTTATCCTATATTTGGTTTGGTTCCTGCTTACATAAGTAAAAGGTTTAACCCTCAAAAGGCAACTTTTATTTTTGGTGTTGCTAACGTGACGGTTGGAGTTGGAGGAATGTTAGGAAATGTTATTGGTGGATATATAAAGACATTTTCCGGTAGTTTTTTCATGGTATATAGCATCATTATAGGAGCTGCTGCATTAGCAATAATAATGACCTTTTATCTTAAATCGGAAACAGTACATAATAAATAGATTGCTTATCGCTAATCGAATTTGACTTAAATATTTAGCAAGCCACAGTTGCTACTTAAATCTAAATCTTGCTATAGACATTTCGTACGAGGTAAAGCAACCACAAAAAAGCGACCTTCAATTACTTGAAAGTCGCTTTTTTTCTCCTCTACCCCTTCCATTTTAAACGAATTACTACGTAGCCGTAAAATAATTCATTTCAAACATTCGGCATAGATAGCTTATAGGAGAAAACCAAAAAAATTGAAGCCTTTGACGGTTACAGTGGATAGTGTATTCCAAGTATTTGCTTATAACTTCTATGCCTGGTTGTTTATAACCAAACTGCCCCCATTATTTGGTTTTGAATCTACTGCCGTAAATATCTCCATAGAAACAATTGCCGAAAGTGTTTTTATATATCTAGGCACTCCTTTTTTATTAGGAATCTTCAGCCGGTTAATTCTTGTAAAACTTAAAGGTGAAGCATGGTATAACAAAGTATACATTCCTGCAATCTCTCCTATAACATTAATAGCTTTACTACTCACCATTGTAATCATGTTCTCATTAAAGGGCGAATTGATTATAGAAATACCTATGGATGTAGTAACTATCGCCATCCCATTATTAATCTATTTCATTACAATGTTTTGATAGGTTTTTTCATAACCAAAGCAATGAAAGCCGATTATAGCAAAACAGCATCAGGAGCATTTACTGCCGCTTGCAATAATTTTGAATTAGCAATAGCAGTTGCCATAGCCATTTTTGGAATAAACCCTGGTCAAGCTCTAGCAACTGTTGTTCGGACGTCTGAGACACTGTTTGGTGTGATTTATTACCCCAATCTATGATTCCTATCACACTTATTATCCAATTTCTTATGGTAGCATCCCCTTGAATGCCATATTTTTTACGACTCCTATTCCTATATAACCTCCTTCAACTACTGATAATTTAAAACGTAGCTGTAATATTTTTAAGTACACTTAACATACTAATGTTCTAGCCTTTATTTCACATTCCCACTCAAGTAGTCTCCAATATCATTTGTTTTATGCGCTTTAGTTGCACCATGCCGCGGAAGCTTTTGAGCTGCATTATTTGTTCTTTAAACTGCTCGTGCATCATGGTCACCTGATGCTCATACGGAGTAATGAAGTGCGCATCATTCATTATAGAGGTCATTGCATCATCATAAATGATTTTAGAAAATTCCATATGGCTTGCCTCATAGCGTTTAAACAGTTCTTCCATTGATTCTATAAGTTGATTATACACCTGCAAAAAGTGTTGGTAATCCGTAGCATTAAATGTATTGTTAGTCATAACAGAGAGGCTTTTAGCTAAATATGTTTAGGCCTGTAACTTTTCACTATTGCTTTTAAGAAAGGCTATATGGGCCTGCATTTTATCATACATCTGTTGAAATTCACCTTCAAAAGAAGCCAAAAAAGCCTTAAGCTTAGGACTATTATAAAGGCCTTTCTCATTAATACAGGCCACTAGTTCAGTATTAAGTTCAATATAAGCATTCAGTTGTGTCTGCATATCCATTATAAAAGCATCTAAAAGGTTTCTTAATTCCTTGACGTCCTTATGTTGGTTCTTTCCTTTTTCTTGCATAACTTAAAATTTTAATTTATTCATTGGGACAACTTCTTTGTTCCAAAACCTCAAGGGAAAAATATCGGAACCTTTTCCCCTGCTAAGCTTATCCTTAGTCCCCTTGGACTTTGGTAATAGTTAATTAATATATCAGGCATGAGCAGCAAAGAGGGAACGTTTCTCTTTACTTTTCATACCTACCTGAATTCAAACACCGACATTCAGGGTTTTATCATCATTCATGTTAGCAATTAGTAGAAAATGGAGGGTAGTGCTGAGATGAACTCACACTACCTTCCTTATATCAGTATTACAAAAAGATTTTCAATTACCATTAGTGCAACGGCCGTCAGATATAAGCCGCTGCAGCTAATGGTGTTCAACCTAAACCCGCCCTTCCGTTTGAAGGGCTTGAATAACCTTTATGATTAATAAAGGGTGCCTCTCGCTACACCCCTGCAGCAAAAGGACTTATCACCAACCTAAACCCAGTTGTTGATATTATTTATCACCATCATTTTTTGACATTTCGATGAGTGCCTTAACCTCATGCCAGACAAATTCCCGCACCTCAAATAGTTGTTGTTCAAACTGAAACAAAGCATTGATGAATACATATATCTTTTTTATAATCAACTCAAAATCTTCACCTTGCTCTAACAGAAAGTGTACCTCATAATACATGGGCTTTAATTCCTCAAAAGACTCAGCCAGCTCACTGGCCATAGTTTGTAATTCTTTATTGCTTCTTTTCACTAATTAAGATGTAAACACTTTCATTTCGTTATCATAAATCAAATAACACACTAATTTCTCATTTATCAAAACATATAAGCAATATTTTATATATAATAGAGAAATATAGTTTATGAATAATTGAAAACAATATACAATTACGATAAAAAAATACCTAAAGACGCTTAAAGGGGGTTTAATTGCTACATTTATTGATAGGGAATATTTTTTTTAACTATCTTTATTCCTTAAGAACAATTTTTTAAACTAGTAGCAGCACACATATCGCTTATATTCAAATGAATAAAGATATCAGAGAATCTATCGGTAAAAACATTGCCGAATTAAGGAAAGGCGAAAAATTATCATTACAGCAATTTGCAGACAGACTCAATGCACACGCAGGCAAAGATATCTATTCAAAAGATACAATATTTAGAATTGAAAAAGCCAGTATGAAAGCTACAGCCGAATTTATGGCTCATGTAAACAATGTGTTCGACACTTCTATTGAAGAACTTTTCTACGGCAAAGGAAATATTAATTATGAGTTTCTGGAAGAAAACCCTGATCACAACATTCAATCAGAAAAATATAAACACTTTCTCACCTATGCAAAAAGCTTAAGAAAAGAAAATTCCCCTCCTATAATAGAAGAAACACTTGAAAAGTTGGAAGCCGCTGTTTTGGATATGGACGTGGTACTAAAAAATAATATAGAGTTGAGAGCCAAATTAGACGTATGTCTCAATTTTATGAAGAACAATATATCAAAATAAAAAAGCACCTCAATGAGGTGCTTTTGATTACCTTATATTAATAATAACCTACAATATTGACTATAGGCTAAACATTTTTGTTTTTACCCATATGTTTATCCCAGTTTTCCACTAAGTCTATACAATAATCGGATTTAGCTTTTAAAATTAATTTTTTCCGTTTTTCATTAATAACAATGAAAGCAATAACACCTAGCAATATAAATACTATAACACTAGACACTGTGGTAATCAACTTGTTATAAGCGCTATTTTCTAATATCTGCATTTTAGCTTGGTATTTATTAGCCTCATCTGAAAGCACAGATAAAAGAGGTTTTCTATCAATGCTATTGAACTCATCCCTCAACTCATCTTGGCGCGCCTGCATATCAGTCAATTTAAACACATCAGCAGTGGCTACTCTTACGCCAGATTGACTAATCATTTTCTCACTTTTAAGCGCCAATTCAAGAGCTTCCTGCAATGGCTCATTTACCACTTCCTTATTAGAAATTTTAATAGCTTTCTCAGAAATAGCTAAGGCTTTATTATATTCCCCTTCCTTTTGATAAAGTTCCGCTTCAATATTGAGCCTCCTCACCATAATACGGTCATTACTTGAAGTAGCATCTGACAAATTATGAGCTATATCAATCCAATTATGAGCTTCATCAAAGTTGCCTTTGTACAGATAAGCTTCTGCCATATTATGGTAAATATCCGAACGCGACTCATTATCCATATCTTTTTCATAAGACAGTGCCGTACTGTATTGCTCTAACGCTTTATCATATTCTTTAGCAATGAAGTAAATCCTACCTAATTCATTATATAAATAAGCTAAGCGAACTTCGTTAGCTAAATCCATTTCTTTTTGAATACCAATAGCCTCAATTAATTCATTTTGAGCCTCAGCCAATCGGTTAACCATGGGAGCTGAATAACAAAAAGCTAAATTAGTTCTAGATATAATTTCATAGCGCTGATCACCTGTTTGTTGATAAATAGATGCAGCTTTTAAGTAATAGGGGATAGCATCAGAATAACCTTTAGCATCAATAAAAATGCTACCTATATTATTTAAATTATCAGCTTCCCTTGACCTCTCTCCAATCTCATCAAAAACAGAAATAGATTGTAAGTAATACTTTAATGCTTCCTTTAATTCACCAGATTTCCTTTTAAATATACCAATCCTACTATAAGCCTTAGCCTTTTGAAAATCATCATTAGTCATTTCCGCTAAACTTAGCTGCTTATTAAGGTAATGAACTGCTAAACCCGGATCCGAATAACCATAAGCGAATGATAATTTATAATAAATGTCCATTTGCTCTTCTGTGGATTCAGACATTTTTAAGAGTCCTTCTAATGACGCAGCATCATCAGGGAGGAGTTGTGGCTCTATAGCCGAATCAGAACATGCACTTAGCAGACATACCAGCGACATGAGATATGCCCACCAGTAATTCCCAGACGTATTATACATTATAGGTTGATTGTTTTTAGGTTATGATTTAATATGCCTGCTAAGTTGCCCAATAACACTTCATATAACAATTTAAAATGCAGTATTATATTACATTCATTCTATTCATACGACAGCGCATTGGTTTTTCGTTTAAATTAAGGTCTACTGATATCTTCTGCTTCTCCACCTACGGTATCGGCCAGCTCATCGTGTTGTTTTTTAGGAGCAATATCTTCATTAGGATCCGCACAAGAGAAAATACTTAATAATGAGAATGTTAGCAATAAGCCTAGTAATATTTTACCTGGTTTCATAAGAGTTGTTATTTTTAGTTTTGATTTTATTATCGCCTGAATTTAAGCATTTTATTTAGTACTTCAAGTTTACATAAATCATCATTAGGTTACTATAATTATCCTTGCATTATATTACACAAATATTGCATATACGATATTTAGTATAAAATATACGCTCTCCGGAATAAGCTATTTCATATTTCATAAAAAAACCTCATAAATAGCACGTAAGAACAACTTCATTTTTCAAATGACAACTTGATAACATTGCCATAAAATATAACATGATATAAAAAAGCAACTTTACAGGAGAAATTAAGAAACTGTCATTTTTTTATTTTTGATTTATCAATAAATTACAATCCTCATATCACAATATGATCGAAAAGCTACCGAAATCTAGTTCATCAAATAAATGATATGTAAGATTCACCCCTTAACAAAAAATCACCGCCTATAAAGCAGGCAATCATGCTATAAATAAACCCGTTCTTACATACTAAATCAGCTAATGCGCTGAAAGAAATTCATATATTTGAAAATGGTAAATTCGAACAAACTAAAAGGAAAAACACTACAAGACAACCTTATTCCTCTTGACATTATAAGTTTAATAGTATCATCAGCGACCGATATAGCCGAAAGCTATAAATACATTTTAGTCACCACCAGTCAAGAAGATCTTTTTACTATAGAAAACAGAGAAAGCATGGTTATACTGCCAAGAACACAACCTTTTAAAAATCAAATCTATTGGCAAACAATGTAAAGAGTATCACATTACCGAAAAAGGATATCATTTCTATTCAATGAATAAGGATATTGTTCACTAGGTTAATCCAGATAACACTTTGAGTTTCCAGTCTTCTGAAGTTAGGGGCTTCATCAAATACCCATTAACACCAGACAACTTAGATTCCCAATATTCTATTTCCGACTTAGAGCCTGCCAATATGTATACAGGGAGTTGTTTTTTAGCATAAAATGAACGTATGGCATGAAGCACCTCGCCTCCATCCATAATTGGCAAATTCATATCTAACAACACACAAAATAACTGTTCACCTCTTGTTTTCACTAAATTAATACCCGTCTCTCCATCTCCCGCAACTATAGTTTCCATTGGCTCCGCGGCCTTTTCTAACGCCCAATGGGTAAACATAACATCATCCTCACTATCCTCTATCAGTAAAATTATATTCTTTACCTCTTCCATAGATATATACCTTGACCAACATCAGATATAATTTAATAAACTTTTTCATGAAAATTCATTAAATTGAGATTATTAATAGAAACAAAGCTAATCAGCCTTTTAACTAAGGCAAACACGAGCCCTCATAGAAAATATTTAAAGTTAGTGACTACTTTCAAATGTCAGATGATAATCATCTATTAGAGATATAAATAAATTCTGGCACTGTTCATCATATAATTCTATTAATATTTAACCCTTCAAAAAATGACCAATTATTAAATTTTAAATATAATTCAACCCCTTGAGTTTAAATCAATAGTGGAAGCATAAAAGTTGAAATTGCCAAACTGCGAATATCAAGTTATAAATCAACAAAAAACTATCCTCACAGAAACATTAACCTAACCTATAAAACATATGAGATACCATTTTTTCAAATCATCCTAACCGATTTTTTTATCCTAAAGTGCTGAATATTTATTAATCTCAAAGATCAAAAACTCACACTCCATGGCCACACATTTTCAGAATCATCAACAATTAATAAAATTGTATTTTACACATTTTTATTAATTAATATAAACATATAATAAAACCAAACACACCAGATCAACACATGTTATTTGTTGAAATAGCACGAACGATCTTAAACCATTCAACATTCTAACCATTATCAAATGTTAAAAAAACTCATAGGAGCAACACTAGTAGCTCTAGTATCAACAACTGCAAATTTATTTGCACAATGCACATGTAATTGTGACTATACCATTCAACCAGGTCAAAACTCTTACTACTACGCTGAGGGCAGCACATTAAAAAACAACTTAATAAGTGCATTAGGAGGGGCAATAGCCGGAAAAACTATATGTATTCAAAATGGCACTTATGATAAACCTTTTATTTTTGAAGAATTTCATGGTACACCAAACAACCCCGTAACTATAAAGAATTGCGGAGGTCAAGTAATTATAGACAGGGGTATTGACGATTATGCATTGAAATTATTCGCCCCTAGATACATGAAAATTTTAGGTGATGGATGCGAAGATTATGAATATGGCATTCGTGCCATTGCAGATGCTAACATTATAGAAATTGATGGCAAGTTTACTGATTTGGAGATTGCTCATCTCAACGTGGGGGCTTCTTATGGACTAGACGAGCATGATGGTGCTGCGGGCATAAAAGTAAAGGATGAACCTAACTGTACGGGTGTAGACACTCTTGAGAGAGGAAACCCTAATAGGTGGGTAAGTAGAAATATTTTCATTCATGATAACTATGTGCATAATGTATGGACTGAAGGTTTTTACATCGGAAAGGGTGATGAATCCTATCAAGGAAAAGTACACAAAGGCTGCAGCACAGTCTCCTACTCTAACTCTCTAAGAAATGTAAAAATTTACAACAATAGAGTAGATTCTGTAGGTTATGATGGCATACAAGTAAAAGATGCTGATAGTGCTATGTTAGTATACAATAACATAGTTACTAATTATGGTCTTCAAAATAATGGAGCTCATCAAGAAGGAATTTACATAGGCACATCAAAGGGAGATGTTTACAATAATCGCGTAATTAACGGAACTGGAATTGGATTCAAAATCAAAGGTCATTTAAAAACCAATTTTTATAATAACCTTATAGTAGGCACAGGCGAAAATGGTATTTACGTGAATGCTAAAAACGATAAAGATTTCATTTACCTGGATTACAATTATTTAAGAATATTCAACAATACTATCATCAATGTTAGTAAAAATGAAATTAAAACAGCTGTAGACATCAATTGGACGGACAATGGTAGGCTGCCAATATTCGTATACGAAAACAACATATTAGCTAATGCTAATGGTAATAATTTATTTAATAACACTTTTTATGCTACAAACCCTAGCAAGTCCAATAATATTGAAACACAGCTGACTGATACATTAAATTTTATTCAAACCACCTCTCCGTTATTATCTGGATATTATGAATTGTCAGAAGGAGCATTCGCTATAGATAACGGCAAAAATGTAAGTGCATACGCTCCTTATGCTAATGTTGACTTAAACGGAATAGCAAGACCTCAAGGAGAGAGCTATGACATTGGGGCTTTTGAATACAAAGATTCAAACACTTCATTTGAAGCGTATATAAATTCAGGATTTAAGGCATTCATTAATGATAGCACCACTTGGGGAAAAGACAGAGAAGCTGAACCTCACCTCTATTATAACACAGATCATCTATCTTACACAACAGGAGGATTTTCTTCCTTCGGGAAACAAAATAATACTGCTGCCCCAAAAGAAATATTAGGATCTTACAGACATACTAAATCGGGATTTGGAGACACCATTCGGTATAATATTCCTGTCATAGCGAACGGGCATTACAAGGTAGAGCTTTACTTTGCCACCAAAAACACTGATACTCTTTCATTAGGTCAACGTAAATTCAAAATATACGGTGAAGGTCAATACTTCAATCAAATAGATTTATACGAAAGCGGAGTGAATGATAAAGCCATTTCATATGCCTTTACCAGCTATGTAAATGACGGCATGTTATCTATAACTTTAGCTGCTCTATCAGGATCAGAAGCTCAGGTAAATGGAATTTATGTTAGCAATATATCAAACATTCAGAACCTCCATAAACTAAGCGAAGGATTGATAAATCCACCTTCAAAAGCATACCCAAACCCCGTAAAGAACAGCATTAATATGGCCATAGAAGAAAGTGGATATTACACATTCTGCATATACGACATGCAAGGAAGAATTCTAATGGAGAAAAACGTACAGGCCATTAAAGGAGAAATCAAACAATTAGATTTGAGTCATATACGGAAACATGGAACTTTACTTATTAAGATCACTAATGAAAAAGGACAGATTTCGACCCAAAAAATAATTAAGCAATAAAATCAAAAGGCTGCACCACTCACCGGTGCAGCCCTCCTATGCATACTTTAATAGTTAACAATAATAATTAATATTATTCCAAATGTCACTTATTATGAATTTATAAAAAATTATCGTAAAATACAATAATACATATAAAATTCAGTCAATATTTATTCAATCATATCCTTCCCTTTACTTTAGAGATAAACTATCTAGACTCATTAATTTAATAAGTACCTAGAACTCAACACATGGCCTTTAATCTAATACTCAAATCAATTAAGTTATTTTTTAAAATAAATCATAAAAATCTATAAATCAGCAATATATGTATTTATTGCATTTTATACCTTAACTTTACTATTAGTAATAACAAATAAAATACAATAAATACCCGTACAAAACTCAAAACCATATTTGAATAAGTTGCTAGTATATGCGGACTCACTAAAATCATCTTCATTAGAATTAAGGTCAAAAATAACATCAGTACTTTTATATTTAGACAGCACTGAAGATTTTAGCAAGGAAGAAATATACACTGTAAATGAAATTATTAATGGAATTAAATTAAAGTCAGATGATTTAATAAACGCTGAAGCAATTTTAACCAAAACAATTTTAGAAATAGCAGCAAGAAATTCCTGATCCTAAAAATCCTAAGAAAAAACCAATTTCATATTTCTATAACAGACAATTAGAAATCATTATTTAACCCATAATTGTCATATTATTATTAGCTAAATCGAATTAGTTCATATTTAAGGCTCCCCCAAATGCTCTATGATACATTGAACCATTTTAGGAGGCAACTTCTTCATGTGCTTTTGATAACCAAGCCCTACCAGTTTTTGCTCAAATAAGCCCATCCATGAAGTCATGGTCTTCACGTTTACCTGATATAACCTGGCCAATTCATATTTATACATGGCTCTATATTTTATTACTTGCTCCTGCATAGTCCATTACTTAAATAACTCTTCACCTATTACCGTTCCCAAAAAGCCCCCAAGTAATATATAAGGGTAAGGCTCTTTAATCTTCCTGTAGTTAGCCAGTGACAAACCACATAAACTTCCAAACGCCACTAATGCAGCTTTTTTAGTATTTTTTGATAAGTACATTATTGATTCAGTTGATATGAAAGCCACCCAAAGGCAGAAGCTGAAGCTCCCCAAGCAATGGACGACATTAATCTCTTTCTGGTGTCTCGATAATCAATAAGTGATACTGTAAATTGATTGCCATACCTACTCTTGTGTATATTGCATAATGCAATGAAGCTATTGTATGCTTCTGCACTTGCCAAAACAATGCACCCAGCCGAATATTTATCTACAGTGAGACTTGTCCCTTCCCTAATAGCTCTGTGTACGTTGATACCAAATAAGCCCTGATCTTCATAACCAGAAGTAAACCAGTTAAACAACCCTGTTCTGTTATAATTACGAACAACAGTAACCGGAGCTACCTGCACTAATGCTTCATATGCACCACGATGCAGGCCAAGCCGATGCGAATGAATATATTGACCTGATTTTAAAAATGCGGTACCTTGAGGGTTTGAAGGATTATCCAGCCAAAATTGACCCGGATCTGTAGTGCATACAAAAGAATGATATTCCCACTGTGCTTTATCATTTTTATAGAACACTATGAGCTGATCATCAAATGCATTGCTTCGCAAAAAATGACTCCGAAAAGCTACAACATTAAGCTCCCAAGGCCTCGAATAAACTACATAACCTTTTGACTGAACAATCCCTCTTACACCTTTAATCATCTATGAATCGACTTACTGCCCACACTTGCCTGATCAGTCTTCTTTTGCGGTATACACCATCTCCATTCCGACTTCCATTATCATTGGTATTACCTTCCACAGTTATTACATAATTACTCGACCATTCATCTACAAAACCAATATGCGCAGGCCTTTTTAGATGGTCATACCAGATCATAAAAACATCACCAGTTTTTGGAGTAGCCTTAGCAGGCAAACCTCTTTTATAAATCACATCATCACTCCGTGAAAAAGTAGGTACCCAAGCACTTACAGGCGCATCAACCCCGGCATACAAATAACACCAACTCACGAAAGCAGCACACCAGCTATAGCCAGGACCAAGCCCGGTTACCCTTAAGTATTCTTCTACCTGAGTACCCCTATTAGCTCCACCCACTTCACGGACTCCCACTTGAGAATCATAAACCCGCTTCACACAAGCTCTTGCCTTGGTTAACGCAGTGAAAGAGGTACATGAAATATCCTTTACAGCACCCTGGCCAGCAGCACTGCCGCAAACAAAAAACCAAAGAAGACTGAAGTAGATAATTTTAATTTTTGCCATGGTGTTATTTTGTTGAAATCAGAAGAAAATTCGATATCCAAATAATGGTCAGTTGTTGGCCATATCAGCTTCATAAGTATGCGAACAATACCATGAAGGATGAATAGAGAGATAATAGCAAATAATACTATTTGAAAAATGCCCGCATCGTATGTTGCACTTGTGGGATCCACCCAATGAAGAAAAATACTGCTCTTCATCCACAGTAAAACCCCCACCACTATGGACGTGAGTTCCCTCCAAACCTTCACAAAAGCCCAAACTTGTTTTAAAAATGATTTCATTTTGCTCATTGTTGTTATTGAATTTGATTAGAATTTGAGTTTATATAAAATCTAAATTTGACTCTGGAGCATACACAATCTGCCCTTCAGCTGTACATACTTGCACTACGCCAGCCTTGCCTCCAGTAACATACCCCAGCACTTTCTTCCTGGCCACTTCCGGAGTAATAAAGTCCCCTTGGCCTTCTTTCAAAAGTGTTGGCTTTTTGGTCACAGCCAGTTGAAATACTTTACTATAGCCTCGATTATTATTGTTGAAGCCAGATAAAGACCATACTCCCCCCCTGTTTACTAGCCCCATGCGTTGAAACTCACTTCTTATTTTCACTTTAGCGGCCTCATTATTGGCGAAAGCCACACTGAGAAGTGCATTAACAAGACTAGTCACCCTTACCCCTTTAACCCGTACGTCTTTAAAATATCCGCTTACTGCTTGATAAGAAGAGACATTAGGTATCTTACTTAAGGAATTAGTTACTGAAAGAATATCAGAGGATTCTGCTGCCGATTTTATGGATGCTGCCAAACTCTGAGCATTAAAAACTGAACTACCACCTGTATTCTTCGAAATAATTTGAGTAAACAAAGCCTCAGACACACTGGCAGGATAACCCGCTGCAAACAGTGCCTGCACTGTTCCATTTCCAAATACTCCATCAGCTTCGCCATTCGGCTTTATACTAGTAGCTCTGATAGCATTGGCACTAGCTCCGCCTAAGGATAAAAGTGCTGTCTGCAGCATTTTCACCAGATTACCTTTAGCCCCCACCCCCAAAGGAAAACTCTCTTTATTCTGGCTAATGACCTTTTTTACTTCAACAGGTGAAGGTAAAGTGAGCGTAGCAGGATAGGCGTTCCTCTTTTTATAATATTGCAAGGCCAAATATCCAGCACCCGCCACAGCTCCTGCTCCTAGGCCATACAGCATCAATTTTTTACTATCACTTTTCCGCTTTGTTGAACTACGCTTTTTCATATTCTACATTTTAGATCTAATTATCTGCAAGGCTTTAGAAAACTCCATCACATCTAGCTCTGATTGAAGATCAGCCACTAACTCGGTTTGATATAAGTTCCTATATGCCTTCTGTACCTGCTGCATTTGAGCCTGAGAAGAAATGTCTTCCAAAACATTAAAGAGCAGCTCTTCATCAGTTCCCCAGCCCATATAATTATCATTTTCAAAGGCCATCTTTATTTGTATTGCTGCACTGGCAGGGTTATTAGGCTCCAAGGCTCTTTTCTGAATACCTTTCACTTTAGCATTTATCACTACTTTACGGACATAGATAAAGCCTCCCACCCCTATTCCGGCAGCAGCCACGAAAGCAATTATTTTCCCGTAATCAATTCCCGAACTCCCTGCCCTTGCAGCCATCAACAATGGAAGCATAACTATCTGAGCTTACTCTTTACAATGGTTCGCACCAAAGTATCTTTATTAAAAATCTCCTCCATTTTAATCACTCCTGAAGCTCCAAAATGATGAAGCATGGCTTCAAAGGCCTTCTTCACGCCTTTTACCTGAGCCTCAGTACCTTTTAGCTTAATTGTTAATTCGTGGTTATTCATTTTGATCGTTGTTTAATTGTTGATTTTGCTCTGCATTGGATTGTGCCGCCTTTACTTTAGATAAGTTCTCCAGATAGTAGTGTAGTTTTCTAAAGGTCTGCTCGTCTTTCTTTAGCAATTCACTGATATGATTAAGTACCTGTATTAAAGACTCTATATGGTCATCATCAAATAAATCATATACATAGCTTCCCAGCTCTAAAGCAGGATCATTCAAAGGTGGATGTTCTGGCAATTGCCCGGAAAGCTCACCTAATGTATCCGCCAGCCCTTGCAATTGACGTGGATAGCGCTTAGCCAAACCGCTAATAGCTCCAGGCAGTAAAGATTTACCAAGCTCTATCAAGCCGATTTTCTTCATTAGCTCATCGAGCTGCTGGTCTTTTTCTTGAAGCTTATTATCTGATCGTGACAGCTCCTGCTCCAGTCTTATTATTTCCTTTTCTTGCTTCAAACCATCTTTGCGCAGCTGCTCAAAATCTCGCTTCAATAGTTCCTCTGCCAGCAGTTTACCCAGCTCCGTTTGCACTCCCTGTAGCGTATCGTGCTGCTTATTTTGAATTTCATTTAGCTTTTCCTTAAGGTGTGCATTCTCCATGTACACCCTTTGTAAATCCAGCTTATCCTGAATACCTTCATCACTCGCCCTAACTTCATAAAAATCAACTTCACCCTTTTCTACATTGACAGGATTACCATCAATTGAATGATTCAACTTATGCCGCACATATTCACTTTCATTAGCAATACCCAGAAGCTCCATTTCCTCATACTGCTCATCAGTCAACCTTACTGAGCCAGGTCTTCGTTCTCTTACCTCCATTCAATCATTCCTTTAAATTGAAAATCAGAAATCTTAGCATCATTAATTCATTACCGTTATTGACTAATTTCAATAGTCCAGTGTGTTCGCTCTGTTGCTCATCAACCTTTAAATGACTCATTCCCCATGCGCCATAATCACTACTAACCAAAACAGTTGTTGGAAGCTCAATACCATACCAAAGTTGATTATCGGCCAATTGAACTTTTACCTCGCCAGGAAACAAATTGATGGTTCGATACTCAATATCGAAGGTGGTATAACCATGAGCCCTGCTTCGTTGCATCCCATATCGAAGTGCTAGAATTTCCGTCACACTCCCTCCTTTTCATATTCCCCCAACACCCAAACTTCCACCTCATATGGATAGCTTTGCAATGAATTTCCATCATCGTAAATCATCACCGTTATAGCATCACAGTCATTTTCAACATAAATTGGCACCCAGCCACTCTGAATGCTTGCTCCTGACACAGGATCTATTCCTGCAACATAGATCAGTCCTCGGGCATTGTAAGCCCTTACTTCACTGCTCATACTGCATTAATATTCATAGTGACACTTCCAACCCACTCATCACTTTGCAGCACACAATAAGGCACATCACGACCAGTAGAAGAATCCTTCATGTAAATAGTAGCCACATAATACAATGGCGCACTTAATTCCCCCTGCAGCTCTACCCAGTAATCCTTTTTATCAAGAGGCTGAATAAAATAAAGCCTCTGCCCTTCTTCTACGAAATAGACTTTACTGAACGATTCCTCAGGGTATTCATTCGCTTTAAACCCCTGCGTTAACTGTAAATAATCACGCTCTTCACTGCCTGCAACACCTGCATACCAATAATCTACAACATGAAGGCACGGCCGGGTTAAGACCATTATTCCTGTCACCTTTTTAACCTTTGAAGGTAATTTGATACAAGCTGTTCTCACTGAGGCTTCTTCTATTTTCATTTTTACTCCGAAAGGCTTTCGCTTGACCTCTGACTTTCCCTCTTTCTGATGCTCATCTCCCCTAATCATAATTTTTCTTCTGTTCGCAGTAGTAGAAATAACTTATACCCCTCATCAAAACCCACGTTAGGATAATCAGTATCGGTAAACCTCATCTTGATAGATAAATCACCCGCAGAAACTTCACCCATGGGGAAATACCTTTTATAGGGATTTACATCACCCGTACTTTGCAATGCCCCACTTGGAAAATTGTCAGGAAAAAGCTCATCACCTCCAATTTCTATACGCTGACTCCCTCTACACCATAGTTTATCGTGTTCTCTGCTCCAGACCTGTAAAGCCAGTACCTTGATGGTTTTCTTGCTGAGCTCCCGTTCAAGCAAATAAGTCTTATTAGGCTCTGTGACCTCTAATACAAAAAATGGGTATCTGATAATAGTATCTGACATGTTTCTTCAATTATGCCGGAACTGTAGAAGTACCTGCCAGCTGTACTTTTATTAGGGTATTGAGTGGTGCATCCTCTCCAAGCTCAATCATGAATTCAAACTCTTCATCGTCCCTGATAAAGCGAGGGTTTTCAAGGTAATAAGTACCTAAATTGATAGTCATATCATTATCAGTAACAAAATCGCTCATTGCCCTTTCATCCACAATAATCTTCTTATTGGCCATGAAGGTGAAATCACCATTTTGAAGCCCTCCTACTTTTTTAATACTATCAAAATTGGAAGCTACTTTGAGTTTTTTCCAGGCGAAATCACTTTGTGGGATATCACCCTCAAACTCCACTGCCAACAAGGTAATTCTGTTACAAAGGAATAAGCGGTCTTTAGGCAGCTTACTCTGTGTAACATTAGTAATACCGCGTTCCTTAGCATCCTGCGTTTCAAACATGTGAATAGTAGCCTTATCACCAGCATATTTGATACTATAATAGGCCGTATCGGCAAGTTGAAGTCTACCATCCTTAATTTTTTCGGCTACTTGCACCATTTGAGGATCATGTTTTTTGCCCTCTTTACTCAACTGTACATTCGCATTTACGATCTCAAGAAACTGGTCTCTTGAGGATCTTCTCGTTGTCCCTTTCATTGTTGTTATTGTTATTTTGAGTTGTTGTTATTTTATGCTGTAACATTAAGACTGAGCGCATCAAGACCATCTACTTCTGCCATATCCACTCCTTCGATCATGTAGTCATCGCTTGAAGTAACTACATTTTCAGCATTACCCTCTTCAAGTTCTCTAATGATTCTATCCACTTCACTCGTATCAAAATCATCATAGCCTCCACCATAAAGTACCATCTCCTGATCCGCTCCATTCAATGCTAGGCTCTGTTCCATTTCTGGTGAAATCTTATGCAGCATTAACTTGCGACCAAAGGTCTTTAGCGTATCCGTTACTCTATCTTTAGCTTCGCTCACTTCATCCTGAAAGCCATTCACCTGAGCCTCCCGATGTGAGGGAGTAATACTGGTCATCATAGCTACCCCACCACTCATGAGCCATGTTTTATTGTAATAAGCCCCAACCAAGGTAGTGGCAACACCAGCCACCAAACTAGGCCATGAGCCTACAGCACTGCCAACCACTACACCGCCAAGACCACTCGCTATATGTGCTCCCGAGGCTTTCAATACTTCTAATCCTTGTGATTTTTTAGATCGTCTTCTCATCGTTCTTTTATGGTTAAAATCCGTTTATAACAGCACCGTAGGTGTTAGTTTCGTCTTACTCCTTTTATTCGTATTAGCAGTCTTCTTTCGACTTCCTACGCCATTTAAAGCAGACTTTGAAGTTCTTCGCCTTGTAGTTTTTGTCTTCTTCCTCTTAGAAAGAAAGTAGGCAGCAGTTCCTCCGGCAAGAAGCACCACACCTCCTCCTAACAGAATGATTTTATTCCGCGAAGCCCAGCTTTTTGTAGTCACCTCATTAGTAGTGGAAGTGGATGACATTAAACTATTAGATGGCGGTATATTAGACGGGGGTAAACTTCTCGCAACAGGAACAGTTTTTATTACCGCAGGCTGCTGCACTGCCTGAGGAGATGAAGCATGAGACTGAATATTTACAAGTTGTTTGCCCTGATCTATAACAGATGCTCCTTTATCCACCAAACTAGTAACAGTATTTTTAGCTTCTTTAACCTTGTCAAATACACCAGTTATTTTGCTTAATAGGGCAGACACTGTTGCCACAGCTCCACTGGCCGCAGCCATAGCTCCACTAGCTACAACTCCAAGACCATCTACAGCACTAGTGCCTTCAGCGATAGACAATACCTCATCAGCATCCGCTTCTGTAATAAAACGTTCCATCTCATCGGCATAATCATCTTCTATAGCCCCTAGACCAAATCCCTGCAAAGGCACAGACTTATCATCATTACCTTTTCCACTTAGAATGGCCTTCTTCAAATTCTTAGGATTACCGCCTGCTGTTTTATAAATATCTTCTGCCTTATTAACGGCCTTTTTCACCTTGGCAAATCCCCCCATATCCATCCCTCTTTTCCGCGCCTCAGTCTCTGACAAGTAACCGAACCGTAACTTTTCCGCCACTTTCATCAAATTCACCTTCATCGCCAACAAAAATCCATTGCGTAATAAAATGGCCGCAGGATTAATCTTGTTAATAATGGTAGCAACAGGCTTGATGACTTTTTTGGCAACAAACTTCGTACTCTTCACCACTGGCTTTACCACTGCCTTTTTCACAGCTTTGGTAGCTTTCTTCAGCCCCTTACCTATCTTTTTAAAAAGCCCATCAAGTCCTTCTACGCTATACAGGTTTTCTTCTGCATCAGCATACATTACCACATTTCCATACTCATCCAAAATCTCATAGGCGATATCCGGATCCTGCACATAACCCAATCCAGAAAAGTCTATATAACCTTCCTCTGGCTCCTCAAAATCAATATCATGAATATCTACATGATCTAAGCCTGAAACAGGCAAACCATCCAATCGATGTAACTCCATATTTATTTTCTTAAATAGTTTACTATGTAAAAAACTCCCACCCCTACACCGAAGGCTATTCCCCATTTTTTTAGGGCCATATAAAAAGAAGCATCTTTATTTTTCGAAGAAGTGATGCCCGCACAACTTCTCTCATTCAACTCAGTAATTGGCTCTTTCCGAACCTCTTCTTCGCCTTGATTAAAAAATATGAGTTGCTCATTCTTTATTTGAACCTTCACTTTCCCTCTCACTGACCTTATTCTTTTAGGATGCGAAGAATTCCCTTGTGTGGCAGCCTTAACTGTTTCACGTAATGCCAGACTATCCACCCCACCAATTGACAAGCCCTCAATACTTCCGACATAACCTCTGTCTGACATCAGAAAATCCTTACAACTCAAATAAGGCACTTCATAGTTGAACCAATCAGTCACACAATCCATAGTGATATAGCCGCCCTTAAAAGGCACCACAGGATAGATATGCTGATACCTTGGAGTCATCAAAGGGTCTTTCTGCAAATACTTAGTGATCCTAATTTTATGAGGAATACTTAAATTGGTCAGTATGCTACTGATCATTGTGGTCATACAGTCACAATCACAGCCCTCAAATCTGTCCTTCCACACCCTTGAAGGCCTTCTCACCTGTTCAACTCCTCTTTTATCAGGCTTGTATCTCACATGATTGTATACAAACTCCCAAATATTCTGACAGGTGCTATAAAGATTTCCTCCTTTAAGCTGTAAGGCTATTTTTTCAGTATCAGATAGCGTTTCATGAACAATCTCCTTTATTAAGTTAATGGTATGATGCAGCTTAGCTTGGCCTGCCTTTTTGATTACTGTATCTTGTCCTATACTTTTAGGAAAATAATGGTCATATAGTTTTCCTGATCTGATATTCCTTATTCCGTTCGCTTGCATCCTTTTAGAAATTTAATCCTGCTTTCTGAGTGGCAGTAAAAGGAATACCATTTACTTGTGTTGATATCTGTATTTCTAAAGGAAGATTGGACGTGCGTTGATTTCTTAACTGATCAACAATATCTCCTCCTAGTTTCTGCACCAAGGACAACCAGCCAAACTGCATACTAATACTGAACTTAGTTTCCCCATTAGGTACAATATTGATTTTCTCATCCTTCAATTGAGAAGAGCCCAATATGCCTCCTTTATAGTATAATGATACAAGAGGTTGCTGGACTGCGAGTGAGAGGTTATTAGGATTTTTTATGGACACGTAAACTTTCAACACCAAGCCTGATAAACTCACTTGATGCACTTTCACCTCTACCGAAGTTTGTATGCTTTTGGAAGCCTGATTTAATTTAAACAAATACCCTAAAACCAATGCTCCGGCAGCAGTACCAGCTATCCACTTGATCATACTCTTGAATTTTTATTCAAATATTAAGCATGATACTGTACTATTCAACCTCACTTGGCATATGCAGCCAAACTATGTTTTAGCAACTGATTTCAAATGTTTTTATGTAGTTAGATGGAATGCAATGCCACTTTTCAGCAAACCTTGGCACTCCTAGAGATAACTAAATATTGTTGCAGATTTCAACCGTTATCTTTAGCAAAAAAAGGAAATGGAATTCAAGAAGTTTAAAAGTAAAAGTGAATTAGCCGGTGAACTGGGAATAAGTAGAGAGACATTAAGAAAGAGGCTCAAACTTATTAAAGGATTAGAAACAGGCAAAAGACAATTGCTTTATCCTTGGGAAATTATTTTAATACGGAAAGCATTTGAGTCCCCCAAATGATTAGACATTTGGGGACTCCGCTTACCTTATAACAACTTTTCTCCAGGAAAAAAGCGCTGCCCTTTTAGACTCCTTCTCTGATTATCATACAACACTACTAAAAGCCACTTTCCAACAAATTTTTCAGACTCCAACATCCTTTGAAACCTGAGTAAACCCAATTCACGTTTAGGAACTCCCATCTTACTCTTTTTGTCAAATGAATAAAAAACACGTGACTCATTGTTTTTGAACAATACCCAGAGTCGACTCAAAGCCTTTTCTCTCAATCCTCCGCTCATCCAAGCTTAGCTTTGAGTTCTATATTGCGGTGATACATCTTCAGGTACAAAGTATTTAATGCCTCATCACCTACTCTTGCTAATTGTTTTCTATGGTATTTAAATAACTCAAATCTTGACTTAGCCACATGAGCACCTTTATTCTGCTGATGCTCATTTAGCTCCATTTTACAGCGTTGAAGCAACAATCGATTTTGCACTTGCAATCTTAATGTCTCTCTCTTCAAATACCATTTCCAGGTATTCCTAAAGCCGTTTACATGGTTCGAGGGGTGAAAATAAATTTCAGGTAGAGGAATCCAGTTGAACGGACTTTTATCTAGCCACTTCTTCACCATGTCTATTCTATCCATTACCGCCTGCTGGTACTGGAGCCATTCACTCTTGTTTACATCTTCTGTAAACCCTTTGTAAACGCTTCTGTAAACATGGTTTAAGACCGTTTTCTCATCATTTACATCCATCGGCAACTCTGTAAACAATGTTTTTTTAGCATAAGCCCATGCTTCACGTACAAGGTTCAGTTTAAAAATGCGCCCGCCCTCATCTTCTTTTTCATGGTTCGAAGGTGATGAGCATGGCTGCATTTTTCTTGGTACCGCATTAAAATCTTTACTCCCCTTTTTTAAAGGTTCATGGGAGCTGGATTCTGCTATTGGCATGCTTGAAGCTTCATGCATACATGCATTTTTCTTGGTGTGCTTGTCATCTCCATCTTGCAAGGCGTTGCCGATAGGCAAGCCACTCATGTCAAAGACGTCTTTTTCATCTACCTCTGCTGACATGAAGTTTTCCACATTATCCACACTGCTATTATTATTTATATAATGTACATGTAGTAATGGGTGAATTTTTTTCATATTACCCTCTATTTTTGGCCAAATAGAGCAGTATTGCGTTCCTCCAAATTTACCCTTTTCACCACCGTAAGCAGCCTTCCAAATCACATAAGGATTAACCCATATTTTAACTCCGTCACGGCCATGAAGTTCTTCTTTGACAATCAAACCAGCCTCCCTCAAGCGTACTCTATGATTGATCAATGTACGCGTTGTACAGCCTTTCAGCTTAGCCAAGCTACTATTATAGGTGGCGAAAGCTGGCAAAGTCTTTAAACTATAAATACCTGTTTTACCTGCTTCATTAAGTTGCTTTAAATATAGCCTCAACATCACTTCTATAGTTGCTCTTTGTGAGGCATTAATTCTAGTTTTTAAAATACAGTGCCTTTCATTATAGCTATCTATATAACTTTTTAATGCAGTGAACATTTCGGTATAATCGAAGCGATAATGATTTCTTATTTCTACTAAGGACAAACTCATTTATTGGGTATTAAAAATTTTCTAAACATTAATAAAACAGAGGACTCATCAACCATCAGCTGGTGATTTTTCAGGCAGCTATCTACATAACCCAGCCTAATCAATTGATATAAATCATCACCACTCCACAGCTCTTTCACTTCAGGATGGCGTTCCATAAAATCGGTCAATGAAACAAGCATCAGTCCTGATACCGTTTTAACTCTTCACCATCTATGATCCAAGAAGCCCCTTTTCTGTGTTGTTGCGCTTTAATAATTCCACGTTTACACTTATCTACAACAGTACTGTAGGGCATTCCTGTGAGGTGAGAAAATTGTGATGCTGTATAGAATAGACTTCGTTGACGTTCTTCCATTAAGATTAATCTAAAACTGTCTTCTAAGGCATGTTTTAGATCCTGAAGATCTTCTATAGTTACGGGTTCCATTACAATATCTCTATTTTATGTCGTTCGAAAAATGCTGCAATGCTATCTCTCGAATAGAGATACATGTTTTTATGTAAAGTGGCTCTGATTTCTCCACTGTCTCTTAATTGAACAAGCTTATTATTGCTCTTAATCTTTAATAGCTTTTTGGCTTCGGCTGGCTTCACCCAATCATTAACAGAATGTGATGATTCAATAGACTCCCGAACTGCCTGACTTGTCGCCCTCATTATCAAAGAGCGCATCTCCACCAGCATTTGCTTATAGGCTTCCTTTTCAAAAATTATTACTTCCATAAGTGTGTTGTTTACATATTGTTTACACTGTAAAGAGAAGTAAAAATTTTAACCCATTGAGGTGACACTTCAACCGTGTCACCCCCCAATCACCCCTGTAACCCAACCCCATAAACAACTGATATTCAAGAAAAATATATCCACACAAAAACTTATTCACATTTTTTCCACAAGAGATTTTAACAGGTTAATCCCATATTTTTAGAATTATATTTTATTGCAGTAGAAGAAGTGATATATTGCCCGCTCATGCAGAAACTGAACATAAAACAAGGTAAGGAGAAAGACTACCTTCTTGAAGATTTGAGAATGAGTAACTCTTTAAAAGGTTTCTTAACAGCTAATGGAATAAATACGCTTTTGGAGGTGACCGCTTTCGGCATTCCTCAATTATCAAGAATGCCTGGTTACACAGGTGAATTATTAGATGAGTTATTACTACTTTTACATAGCAAAAATATGATGCATAAACTTAGTCAGTGGGATAAAACGAATCATCACTCGTAAAGTGATTCTATATGCATTTTAAGTATATCTAATTTGTTTAGTAATTTATCTGCTGTACTCTTATTACTAACACTCATTTTATTCTTTAAGCTTATAAAAGAAATCTTTTCAGTTTCATAAGTTTTAAAAACAGTACTACCTATTTGAGCAACACTTCTTTTACTAATGTCACTGATAAAACCCAAATCCATCAAACTACTGATAAATAGTGCTAATTCTCCCACAGATCCATTAACAGTAATTAAATCACCTGCCCCTTTCCTCGCCATCTCTCTTTCAGCGGATACCTGAACCTGATAGAGAAACTCAATCATAACCTGTTCTACAGGAGGATAAAAATCATTGAATGGACTCTGAGCTACCTTAGCCATTTTTTTATACTCTTTGATTCTTCCCTTCAAATACGGCTCTAACAGATGATGATCCAGTAAAGAGATATAATTCCGTTCCTTCTCTTTAAGATGAAGAATAAAATGAGGGGCATTGTATCCTTGATATTGATAGAGAACTAGCAAACGCTCCTCCAGATTATTAAAAGCTCCTTTAGAATATTCTTTAAATAGCCTATAAGTCTCATTGACAAGTTGCCTACATATTAGCAAAGCACCGTGAGGCAAGTTACAATCCGGGGTCTTTATTCCCTCCAATAATTCAAGGATTACAGTAGTTAGTGAAGCATCGACTATCCCCTCACGCAAATGTTCTTCTAGAAAAGTAAGCTTAGAAGTTAAGTCATGTGCGTACTTTTTTCGATGAAGATAAGGCATATGACATTCATAGGGCACATACTCCTCATAATCTGTTAAAATAGAAAAATATATGGCTTCCAGGTATTGCCTTAAAAGCTTATAAATATCTATTTCGCTCAGATGACTAGAAATAGATACCGACTCAGACACACTGATGGATTGACCATACTGATTAAACTTTTGCAAAAGATAATTCACATGGCCTAAGTATTGCTTTACTGCTCCTATCTTAACTTTTTCCTTACTCAAAGAGTAACAAATACTATTTACCTCTTTTAGAATTTGTTTATAAGCCCTATTAAATAAGGTATTATAATAATAAAAACGTTTTTGAAGATAACTTAACCCATCGATATCCTCCTGTACCCTTACTTCTACAGCATCATCATAGTACTGATATAATTTTATGATCTCATCGCTTTCAGAAAGTAAACTCTTTATTGCAGGCAGATAAGCTCCTAACATGTCATAGTTCTGAGGATATAAGCGTAATGTATCTCCAAATACCTGCCAATATTCATAAAACCAATATTCCAGAGAAATATTACCGCCTTCATTGATTGACGTTTCCTCGAATTTTAAATGAAAAAATCTGCTGATTTCATCAGCATTGGGATTCAATTGCTCTAAAAGAGAAGGGAAGTTAAATAAATCATTTTGATAAGGGTTCAACTTCCCTTCCAACACTTCATAAAAAGGTTTAAACAGGTGATTCACAGGGCAGATTAGGTTAATACTATATTTTCTCAAAAATATAAATTAACAAGCAAAATGTAATTACAATTTATATAAAAAATATAAAAGATAATCAAAATGTATATTATTTAGCTACCCAAGGATGGCGTCTGCTGCATCATCCAGCGCTTCTTGTTCAAACCCATCAAAATAGGCCTCTGTCGTGTAATAATTGGTATGCCCTAACATATCACCTATTAGCGCTTTTGAAACACCCTTTCTTAAACCTGCTGTAGCAAACGTATGCCTAATAACGTAAGAAGTGAGTTTAATTGGTAGATTAATATCCTCTCCTATTTTCTTTAAAATATAAGTATGATGAGCTCTCCGATTCTGATATTCACGATACGTAGCGGCTTCATTACTTTCGTCATAGCCTCTTTCTAAAACCGGAAATAGTAGGCCACCAACTCTATTTTCATCTTTATAAATAGAAAGTATGGCTAAAGCCTCCTCATTCAATTTAATATCAAACTCCTTAACATTTCCGTGACGAGAAGTTTTTCTCCTCCTATATTTTAACCTACCATTCACTAAATTTTCTTGCTTTAAATAAGCTAGATCTATAAAATTCATTCCTCGTGTATTAAACATAAAAAGAATGTAATTACGCTGATCCCACTTTAATGTACCCTTTTCATAGTTCATTAGACGTAGCTCTTTCAAATAATCCGTACTAACTGCTCTCTTTTTCGCCTTGCCTGATTTAATACTATATCCTCCTTTTCCAAATGGATAATCCTCCATTCGTAATTCAGTGGATTTATCTTTTATTGCCAAATTATAAACTCTACGTATGATTCGAAGATAATAACCATACCCATTCACTTTCATTCCGCGTTTTTGACAATCCGCTACGTAGGACAATAAAAAAAATTCATCAATTTCCTTAATTGTTAGTTTATCACTACCATAATATTGAATTAATGAATTTATAGTTTGATCAATCGATGTGACAAACCAGAACTGTTTTGAATTTCGATAAATCTCCCTTACCTTCTCTCCATATTCTTTGAAATACGTTTTCTTTATTTCTAAAACACCCTCCTTTTCTGCTCTATCTTTATCAATCCTTTCTTTAATTAAATCAGCTAATTCATATACAGTGAGATTTTCCAAATGCATAGAATATGAATCAATTACTTGTGATGCCAAGGAATATTTATTGAAAATTTGAGTATTAAGTCTCGATGAATGAGCTACAGACTTCTTTATTTTCAAATGATTAGAATCCCACTCTAGCAAATCGAGTTTAATATTCAATGAAATCATCTTAGGCTTACCCTTGTGAGTGAGTCTTAGAACTAAGGGAAATTTTTTTGCTTTCTTATTTCGGGTATCTAAGTGTAATACTATAGTTGCCATTTACTTTGTTTTATGTGTTGCATTTTTTTGCTAATATTTTGCCAACAATGCAATTAATAAAGTGCTAAAATAAATAACTTAAATCATTAAATAATTCCACAACCCCCTCATTTATTACCTTTTAGCATAATTTTACTAAATTAAACAATAGATTAATAGTCGGTTATAAATGTTGAAGGGCCGCCTCCAGGTTAGGCGGCCTATTTTTTTTAAAATACATTTATAAAAATATCCCACACCTTAAGCATTTAATATGCACAAGCAAATCACTCATTTGCAGTAAAATATGGTTTCAACAATTTTAAACCTGCCTAACCGAGCAATATATTAACATTTTTACTTAACTTATTCTTATTATAGATGTATAACGGACATAAATGTTCGGTTATACGGATGTTAGGCAAACATTTAAAGAAAACAAGTTGGAATGTCAATACTGAAAAAAAATAGAGAAAAGCTGAACTTGACACAGGAAGAACTTTCTGATAAATCAGGGATTTCTGTGAGAACCATACAGCGTATTGAATCAGGGAATGAACCAAAAGGAAAAACACTTAAAATATTGGCAAAGACCTTAGGAATAAAAGAAAATGAATTGCTTGAAAAAGAAGAAATCCATTTTGAAATTAACTCCAACTTTATTAAGATTATCAACCTTTCTTCATTGCCTTTTACTATAATCCCACCTGCAAATATTGTAATTCCGCTTGTTATAATGTTTACCAAAAAGCAATTTAATCCGATGGTCAAACAAATTGTTTCCATTCAAATTTTATGGCTAATCATTGCTGGTATTATTTTTATGCTAAGCTCCTTTATGAAAAATTGGTTTTCGCTAGGGAACAAGTTTATTTTAATTATTATGACTTTATTGGTTTTGTCAAATATGTTCATCATCCTCAGAAATACGGCAGAGATTGACATGAAGGGGAAACTGTTTTTTAGACTGAATTTTAGTCTTATATGAATCCCTGACGCAAAGATGGCGGTATATTGTCAGGATAATGGCGGGTAGATTTTTATGATGTTGATCAAAAGGAATAGTTTTTTTGTAGAAAAAATTATTAGTATGACAAAACAAATTCTCTTTAGCGCAGCTTTTCTTGCTTTATCTATTTATAGTGCCATTGCACAAACAGATAAAAACTCAGACTTATTTATCGAACTCAAAAAGCAAGACAGCATTTTCTTTGAACGTGGGTTTAACCAATGTGATTTGGATTATTTAGAAAGTCACATAGCCGAAGATTTAAAATTTTACCACGACCAAAGTGGATTCCAAGATAAAAATTCCTTCTTGGAAAATACTCAAAAATACATTTGTCCTAATTCAGGGATAAAACCAATTCGCAAAGTAGACACAAATAGCTTGGAAGTATTTCCTCTGTACAATAACGGAAAACTTTATGGTTCCATCCAGAAAGGGATTCATCATTTCTATTTAAGAGAAATGGGTAAGGAAGATATCTGGACCAGTACAGCAAAATTCACTCATATTTGGGTTCTGTATAACGAAATTTGGCAATTAAACGAAGTTGTGAGTTACGACCATCAAGACCCGGTTATTGAAAATCCTAAAAATGGAATCGAAAAGTTACTGAAAGATAACAATGTTCCTACATTAGGAATTGGAATAATAGAAAGAGGAAAATTAACCAAAGTTAAAGTTTATGGAACGTTGGATAAGCAAACAACTGCTCCCTACAATACCATATTTAAGGTAGCCTCCTTAACAAAACCCATTGTTGCCTTAACTGTATTAAAACTAATTGACAAAGGATTACTGAGTTTAGATGAACCTTTATATAAATATTGGATTGACCCAGACATTAAAAATGATAAACGATATAAAAAGCTGACACCAAAAATCATTTTAACCCATCAAACAGGTTTTCCCAATTGGCGATATATGACAGAACCCAATAAACTTGCTTTTGAGTTTGCCCCAGGAACTCAATATCAATATTCTGGAGAAGGTTTTGAATATTTAAGAAAAGCAATTGAAAACAAACATGGCAAAAGCATTGAAGAACTTGCCACAGAACTCCTTTTTGAACCTCTTGGAATGATAGACACCCACTTTTGGTGGGATTCAACAATGGATGAATCAAGGTATGCTCAGAACTTTAATGAAAAAGGAGAAAAAATAGAAACAGTAAAATATTTTGAAGCAAATGCAGCAGCAAACCTTTTGACTACCGTTGAAGATTATGGAAAGTTTTTAGCTTATTTAATCAATGGTGCTGGACTTTCGGTAAACCTTTATCAAGAAATAATGAAACACCAAGTGGAGCTTAAAGAAAATGATTTTTTCGGATTAGGTTGGGAGATTTTAACAGAATTCAGTGATAATGAATTTGCTTTACTGCATACAGGAAAAGACCCCGGAGTAAGTACATTAGCCATATGGTTCCCCAAGTCTAAAAATGGATATTTAGTATTCTTGAACGGGGATAATGTCGATAAAATCTATGAAGAATTACTGACTAAACGACTCTATTTAGGAAATGAATTGTGGAATAATAGATAGAAAAACGTTGCCGCATCGAGTAGCCCGGCCTGAGTTAATATGACTCAGGATGAGCCTCACAGACCACTGCACATACGTCTCGCGCGTACAGCGGTTCATTAAATCTAGGGTTGAAGTTTGAGGTAATAATCTAGCATGCTTTCAATGCGGTGATGGTAGTTGTTAGAATGGGATTTTACAGCCTCGCTTTCTTCATCGCACGCCTCACAGCAAACCACCTTGCCACTTGATAATGCTTCGGGACAAGACTCCCTCACACAAGGTTGGATCACTCAATCTATTGAGTCATATTCACCATTCAAGGCGCTCCACAGGCGCTAACCCTCATAGACTTATGAGCTACTTGCAATGGGCATTTGAATCCGGTACTTTTAGATATATGAAAAATCGATCAGCTTACGGATTTTAGCTAATCGTTGGCGGTGATGGCTTCGAAAACAAAATAAACAATAAAGAAAAATAATTTACCTATTTCTACTTCTTGGCTTCATTTATCGGGTTTACTCAAAAAAAACACTGACCAGTTACAGCCAGTATTTTTAATTGAATCAAAGGCCAATTGCTATTACATTTTGGGAAAAAATTCATTTAGAGATCATTGCTTTTTTCAGTTTTTTTTAACAATCATTTTCTAAATTTCTTTAGCCCTGATAAAGCAAAATGCACTTTTGAGATTTTTTTCTATTAAAATATCAGCTAGTTTACTATATCAAAACTTCGCCAGAAGCTTATTTATCTCTTGGATCTCTTTCGTTTACTGCATCGTATTTTTTAACCTCATTTTTCATTTTTGGAGCCCATTTTGTAAAAAGAGCAATTACTTCTGGTTGAGCCAAGTGTTTATCTAATGATGCTTGGTCTTTCCAGCGTTCTAATACGAGCATACTTCCTGCATCTTTATCATCTAAAGTAAAAGAAATTGAGATACATCCTGTGTTTTTAAACCCAAGGGGAATTGTTGCACGAGCTTCTGAAACAAAATCCTCAATTTCTAAAGGGTTTACATATACATTTCCTGCTATAATAATCATGTTTAATTTGTTCTTGTTACAAATTTATCTAAAGGTAATCGTACTTTTTTGAGGTGAGCCAAATAATCATTTTCTTCATCTCTGTACCCTAAAGCGAGAATTACCACACTTTTGAGATTTTTTTCTTTCAAACCTAATAGTTCATCAAATTTACCGGGATCAAAACCTTCCATTGGAGTAGAATCTATTTTTAACTGAGCTGCTGCAATGAGTCCCGTCCCTAGACCTATGTAGGCTTGTTTCGTTGCCCAATTGAAATTATCAGCGTCAGTTTTAGCTAAAAAGTAAGTACTTATTGAATTTTTAAAATCAGCCAATTCTTCAATACGTGTTTCTCTTACTTTTGCCACTAGCTCAATATATCGATCTATATGCTCCTGTTTAATGGAAGTAAAAGCAGAAAACACCAAAAGATGTGAGGCTTCGGCTATTTGAGAATTAAAAGAATCCTTACCCAAATCTTTTTTCAAGACAGGATCATCTATAAGGGTAAGTCGATAAGGTTGTATTCCTACTGAAGATGCAGAAAGATTAATTGCTTTAATTATTTGTTCCAAATCATCATCTGCAACTCTTTTATTACTGAACTTTTTTGTGGCATACCGCCAATTCAAATCATCTATTAATTTCATTACTATTTTCTTTAAAATGATGAGCCAAAAGTAAGCCTACAAGGTTACTTTTTGTAACTTACAGCCAAAAAGTAATAGTGACATTCGAGTAACCAAGTGACTTATTATGGAAACAGTAAAAGAACCAATAAAAGAATGTAGCCAAACCATTTTAGCAATTCACGATGTAATGGATATCCTTAATGGCAAATGGAAAGTATCTATTATCGCCTGTCTCTGCTATAAAAAAATGCGCTATTCTGAATTATTACGAGAGGTAAAAGGAATATCGGGCAGAATGTTGAGTCGAGAATTAAAGGAACTGGAGATGAATCAACTCATTATAAGAAAAGTATTAAACACCCAACCTGTAACTGTGGAATACGAAATAACGGAATACGGCTCGACCCTCAAAAATTTGACTCATACTATTGCCGAATGGGGTATGAAACATAGAAAAAAGATAATGGGTAAATAGATATAACTAATGAGTATACACCCTACCGCCAGTCGAATAGGCAAAGGGGAACCTCACCCCTAAGCCTCACACAGAACCGTACGTGAACCTCTAGATTCATGCGGCTCTTGTTATGTAATCATTATTAGGGTGAAATCACACTAATTTGCACCCAACACTCTTTGATGTACTGCATAGGTGCCGAGTGAATAACCTCCTTTGGGCGTCAGTATGATGCGATGCCTCATCCGACTCATATAGCCTCAGTATCCAGTTCCTGTTCATTGGACCCGGAATGTGCAGCCTGACTTACTTCAGTGCATGCCTTACCACAAACCACCTTGCGACTTGCTAATGCTTTGGGACAAGACTCCCGCACACAAGGGACTCTCACCACTTGGAGTACTCAATTTCTTGAGTCATATTCGCCATTCAAGGCGCCCCTCACTGTATAAAATGGCATTAAACCGACCGGCTATACTAACCATTAGCATCAAGGCTAAAACATACTACAGAAGGAATCAATCCTGTCTTAGACCATTACAATCTCACTACAACAACTACCAATTCGGACACATTTCATAGAATAACTTTGAAGAATTTTGTACTTAAAATAAAGTTATTTCAAAACAATAAATAAGAATTATGCAAAAGAGAGAATTAGGAAGTAGTGGATTAGAAGTTTCCGCATTAGGCTTTGGCTGTATGGGTTTAAACTTTTCTTACGGCAAAGGAATTGAGAAAAAAGAAGCAATAACACTCCTACGCAACGCAGTGGAAAGAGGAATCACATTTTTTGATACAGCAGAAGCATATGGCCCTTTCACCAACGAAGAAATTCTTGGCGAGGCATTTCAAACAGTACGCAAAGATATAGTTATCGCAACAAAATTTGGTTTTAAAGATGCCATACCATCAGCAGGTTTGGACAGTAGACCTGAAACTATCAGAGCAGTAACCGAAGCATCTTTAAAAAGATTAAAAACAGATTACATTGATTTACTGTATCAGCATAGAGTTGACCCTAATGTTCCAATAGAAGATGTTGCCGGAACAATAAAAGACTTGATACAAGAAGGAAAAGTAAAGCACTTTGGTTTATCGGAGGCTGGTGCAAAAACTATTCGCAAGGCACATTCAGTTCAACCTGTAACAGCATTACAAAGCGAATATTCTTTGTTTTGGCGTGAACCCGAAAATGAAATCATACCAACTTTAGAAGAGTTAGGAATTGGTTTCGTTCCATTTAGTCCTTTGGGCAAAGGTTTTCTTACTGGTGCAATAAATGCGGACACAAAATTAGAGGATATCGACCGCAGAAATATCATTCCTCGTTTCAGCAAAGAAAACAGAAAAGCCAATCAGGTTTTAGTAGATGAACTTTCAGAAATTGCCAATCAAAAAAATATTACAACAGGACAATTAGCTCTGGCTTGGCTTTTGGCTCAAAAGCCTTGGATGGCACCAATTCCAGGGACTACAAAATTGCATCGTTTAGAAGAAAACATAGAAAGCACAAATATTGTATTAACAGCCGATGAGCTTGCCTTAATAAACAAAACAGTTAGTGCAATAACACTTGTGGGAGACCGCTATCCAAAAGTTTTAGCAAAACAAATAGACAAATAATAAGCAAAAAAAGTGTTAGCAACTATAAAGGGTGTGCAAAGCAATTAAATACTTTGCACACCACACTTTATGCAGCAAACGAAAGACTGCCTCTGTCGAAATAAAATTGATTAAATTTATAAACTATGCAGCAACAGTTGAACATCACGCCTATTAAAAGCATATCGCAGCTTACGCGAATATTGGGACTTCCTGCACCATTGCACCCACTGGTTGCTTTGGTTGATTACAATAATGTTGCGATTAAAGTGTTTCCAATAGGTCAAAAAGTGAGTTTTGATTTTTATAAAATTTCCTTTAAACCTACCTTCACGGGACACATAAAATACGGACAGGGACATTACGATTTTGAAGAAGGTGGATTGGCATTTTTGAAACCAAAACAAATTATTTTTTCACCCGAAGAGGCAGAAAGCTATGAAGGAATCGCTTTGTATTTTCATCCTGACTTTATACGAAATTATCCCTTAGGAAAAACAATCAATAATTATGGCTTTTTCTCTTATAATGTTACCGAAGCCCTATTTTTATCAGCAAAAGAAAAAGAGGTTATAGCTAATCTATTTACTTCAATAGCCAATGAATTAGACAACAATATTGACCTCTTCAGCCAAGATGTTCTGGTTTCACAAATAGAACTGCTCCTGAATTACAGTAATCGTTTTTACAACAGGCAATTTATTACACGAAAAGCAGCTAATCATGATATCATAACTTCTTTAGACAAACTTTTAAATAACTATTTTGAAGGAGACAGTTTGCAAAATGGCTTACCTTCCGTGAAATATATCAGCACCGAATTAAAATTATCTCAACGCTATTTAAGCGATATGCTGCGTTCACTAACAGGACTAAACACACAACAATACATTCAGAATGCAGTCATAGAAAAGGCCAAAGAAAAATTATCAACCACCAGTCTTTCCGTTTCAGAAATTGCTTATGAATTAGGTTTTGAACATTCCCAATCGTTCAGCAAACTATTTAAGACAAAAACCAATCAATCACCATTAGAGTTCAGACAATCTTTTAACTAAGAAAAACAGACAGAAAACCCAGCCGCCAGTAAAAAAACAGGTTTGGACATAAGGCCTAGAGTAGCTACAAAATATGGCGCAAACTATATCAAGCAGCTTTGTTATAAATTAATTTTAATTGCACTTTAAATTGACACACAAAGAACAGAAAATCGACTTATTGAATGAATTAGAAGTTGATAAAGAATTAGAGAAAATATGGTTTGATCGTTACGGACATAAGGAAGTTTTATCTGGAATTTTCCCAAAAGAATTATACTCTCATTCAATCACATTTTTATCCTTAAATCCATCGCTTCAACCGAAAGACAGAATCAATGCTAAAAAAGGAAATTACCCTGACACCCCTTACCCCATAATTGACTGGAAAAGAGAGAATTGTGAATATAAATTTTTTGAAAAGTTTTATAATTTAGGAAAAGAATTTAAACCTTAGACTGTCTTAGATTTACTCTATGAACGAGATTCTAATCAAAAAAATCTAGAACAAAAATATAAACGCAAAACTATTCTGAAAGAAGACAAGGTATTCCTAGAAAATCAAATAAAACTGACTTTTAGGGTTTTAAAATCAATTAACCCTAAAGTTGTAATAATTTCAAATTCATTTGCAAGTCAACTTATACACGAGAATTTCAACGAATTAAATCTAACTCAAGAAATTCCCTCAACAGAAAATAATTTTGTTTACCGAATTAATGAAATTCCATTTATCATAAAAGAAAGTAAATATATGGGAAGTCGATATTTAGAAAAGAATGAGGGTAGAATCAATAAATTAACGATAGAAATAAGCCGATTATTAAAAGAAATTGAAAAGTAAAACTACTTACGATCGTGAGGCGAAACGTTAGCCTATAACCACGGTACGCCTCACGGTCATCTAGCTTGTGCCTAGCTAATATTTCGAAATACAACACCCATTCAAGAGACGTGCTTGCGCTGAAACATCTCCGTTATTGATAGCGTTCTAATGTTGACCAACTCACACATTTACCTCACCATGGCAAGTAAATCATGCGGATACCCTAGAGAGATGGAACTCAGTTTATCTAATGATGCCAGGTGTTCATCAGTAAGTTGAAGATTTACAGCCTGCATAGCATCTTCAAAATGCGCAAGCTTACGGGCACCTATCAAAGGAAAAGCACCTTTGGATAACACCCAAGCAAATGCAACTTGCCCGGCAGTAGCCTTTAGCTCTTCTGCTATAACAACAAGCTGATCAATAATTGCTTTTGTCTTCTCATCTTCAGTATATGCAGTATTACCACCCAAAGTCAAACGGCCAGAATCTCCATTTCTATATTTTCCTGTTAATAGTCCTCCGGCTAAAGGTGAATAAACCATAGTCCCTAACCCAAACTCTTTCGCCATAGGAAAAAACTCCCGATCGGCTGTGCGTTGCACCAAATTATATTCTATTTGCAGTGCGGTTAAATTTGTAATGCTTGCAATAGAAGCCACTTTCCAAGCAGGAAAATTCGTTAACCCTGTATAAAGAACTTTGCCCTCTTGCACTAACCCCTCCAATCCTCTAACAATCTCTTCCATAGGAGTTACACCATCATCAAAATGGGGCATATAAATATCAATATAATCAGTTTTCAAACGCTTCAAACTGGCATCTACTGCCTGTTTCATGGACTTACGATGATTTCCATAATTGCTTTTAGCCGGATTAACTTCACTGCTTTTAGTATATTTAGAACAGATGATGAAATTCTTACGCTTGTTGCCTAAAAAATCGCCCACAATTTCTTCCGCTTCACCAAACTGATAAAGGTCAGATACATCAATAAAATTTCCTCCCGCATTTTCATAAGCAGCAAGTATTTTATTGGCCTCTTCTGGTGTAGCTCCATATCCTTTTCTAGTACCAAAATTGGCGGCACCTAAAGTAACTTCACTTGCATACAACCCTGTATTAGCCCCAAATAACTTATATCTCATCATAAAATTTTAATTTTGAGACAAACCTAACCTCAATAACACTGCACGTCAAGTACGGATAAATTTGTCCGTATCATGTTTTAACATCCGAATATTGTAATATTATGTATACTCGAAAAACACCAATAACAGCCGAATGTGGCCTTCACTTATTTATGGAGGTATTGAGTGGAAAATGGAAAATCAATCTAGTTTGGTGCGTGTATAATGGCATTATACGTCCCGGTGAATTACAAAGAAAAATACCAAATGCATCTAGGCGAGTGTTAGAAACACAGTTAAAGCAGCTGGTACAGCATAAAATTCTTTCAAAAACGATTTATGAAGAAAAACCTCCTAAAGTAGAATACGCCTTAACGCCATTAGGGAAGTCTCTCATTCCAATTATTAAATCTACCGCTCAGTGGGGTGAAGAAAATCGAGAAGAATTGGAGAAGGTAATATTGCCTCAAATAGAGTAAACACATAAACCTTAATAACAAAACATAAGCCTAATTCATCCTAATTACTGCAAAGGCTTACACTTCTGCTTACGAGAATCATCACAAAAAACAACTCTATATCAGCACCTTACAATCATTCGGGCAAGATTGATCTAAACAATAATTACATTCCTAAAACTATAGAGTAAACAGCACTCATGTTTTATTTTATGCAGATATTTTAGTATTTTCATTATAAGTTAGTCTAGCCAAACTTTGAAATGATTGAACAGTTAAATTCTGAAATACTCACCAAACTGTTAGATGATTTACCAATTGGTATTGGAATTTTTCAAGTACCAGATCCCACTGATTTAAAAAGTGTGAAGTATATCTTCATGAACAAGATTATACTTCAGGAAATGAGAAAGGAAAAAGAAGAGGTTTTTGGCAATTATATTATTAATGTAGCGCCAGAAGCATTTGAACACGATACTGGCCTAAAGGTAATTGAAACTTACAGGGATATATCGGTAAATGGTGGAAGTATGAATTTAGGCATGGTGCAGTATTCCAACTCTGAGGTTGCTGGTACCTATGAATGTTCTGTACATCACATCCAAGATAACTATGTATATGTAATGCTTCGAAATGTCACCGAGCTAGAACAATCAAGAAAAGAACTTGCCGAAATAAATAAAACGCTTGAAAGTATTGTAGCTCAACGAACCTCTGCACTGGAGCAATCTAAAAAAGAGCTGGCCGATATCAACAAAAATCTGGAGATCAGAGTCCAGGAACGAACGATAGAACTAGAGCGTAAGAACAAAGAATTGGAACAATTCGCTTATATTTCTTCACATGACTTACAAGAGCCCCTGCGTACTATTACCAATTTCATTCAACTAATTCAGGAAGACTATCAGAGTGATTTGCCTGAGGAAGCGGTAATGTACCTAGAAGCCATTAGTAAATCTACAGAGAGAATGAGAAAGCTTATTTTTGCGCTGCTAGACTTTTCCAAACTAGGAAATAACAGACAGCTGGTAGCTGTTGATTGTGAAAAAATGCTCATTGATGTAATGGAAGATTTACATCAGTTAATACAGACAAAATCGGCTCAGTTGTCGATCGACCAGCTACCTGTTATATGGGCTTATAAAACTGAGTTGCGACAAATTTTTCAGAACTTAATAACCAATGCCATTAAATTTCAAAAGAAAGGGCACACTGCCAAAGTCAGGGTTAGCTGTTCTGAATTGGAAGATTATTATCAGTTTTCTATTTCTGATAATGGAATTGGTATTGCCCCAAAAGATCGTGATCGCATTTTCAATATCTTTCAAAGACTTCATTCTGAAAAGATCTATCAAGGCTCCGGAATAGGTCTGGCTAATTGCAAAAAGATAGTAGAAATGCACAAAGGAAATATTTGGGTGGAATCAGAACCTGATCAGGGTAGCACCTTTCATTTTACTATTTCAAAACAACCATTACCCTTATGAATAAATTAAGTTGCGTGATGCTAATTGATGATAATGAATATGACAATTATTTTCACAAAAGAACCATAGAAAAGTCTGGAAAAGTGGAAACCGTGATAGTTATGCAGTCAGCAGAAGAAGCTTTAAAATACCTGAGTCAATCCCCTGAGACTAATCCCCCTCGCCCTGAGTTACTTTTCTTAGACATCAACATGCCCGGAATGAATGGCTGGGAGTTTTTAGAAGAGTACAAAAAACTAGGACAAGAACAGCAGGTTAAAACTTTGATAGTAATGTTGACTACAGCTAGAAATAAAGAACACAGAGAAAAAGCAAAAAGCATAATGCCCAACGTGGGCTTTTTTAGTAAACCATTGACTACTGATGTGCTAAGCGAAATAATACTTAAACATTTCATAGAAAGCTGATCTATGCCTTTTAGCCTTAAAGTATAATGCGCTAATCTTTATTTAATTGAGCTCCACACAGTAGAAACATTCTACCTATTGGAAATGAAACACGTTCTAAATCACCAATACTTTCCATATGGCCACATGGCATAGTTTATGACTTCCAAAAGAGTAAAAAAACATGGGTATGGAGAAGTTTTTAGACAAATTAACAAAACCAAGAGTTTTTATGGTTGGGAAAGACCCTCAATGGATATACACTACTTCATTGCTTGTAGCTAATATTAACAATACGTCAGAAATTATTATTGTTAATACTTTGCCATACCTTCAGAAAAAACTTAACAGTCAATATTTCCTTTATCAGGGCACGCCTGATTTATTATTGATAGACCTTAACAATAATTATAATGATTTTGAAGAAAACATTAGCATAATTACTAACCAGCACCTACTGAATGATTCCAAAATCATTGGTTTTACGTGCTGCAAACAAGAAGAAATTTTTAAAGCTATGGATATTTTTGATAAACTGATTGTTTATGAATATTCAGAGACCAGCGCATAAAAAGCTCCATTTTTTTTCAGCTGCATTCAAACGCTTCAACTAAATACACTCGGTATTATAAAAGATTCTTTTTTATGGAAAAATAAAACCGTGTCCATTTACCCTGTTGCGAATCAACGGTTATATCACCTCCAGCATGCTCTATAATTTTTTTTATGGTGGGTAAACCAAAACCCGTCCCCTCAATACCAAACCGGTCTATTTTTGATGTAAATGTATTAAAAATACACTTTAAATCACCTTCAGCTATTCCACAGCCGTTGTCCGTTAATTGGAAATAATAAAAGTCCAAATCCTCAGAACTTGTTATGGTAATAAAAATCTGCTCTTTATCATTATACCGCACACTATTATTGATCAGGTTTAAGAAAATCTGATGCAGCTTAGTTCGATTAAATTTAATTTGATCACATTCACAATTAAACTCGAAAGACAATGATTTATCTGTGATAACCGATCTTTCTAATTCGGCAAAGAATTCAGAAAGTTTTATTTCCTGATTGTATATAGACTTGTCATCAGCCTTAGAATATTCAAGAATACCATCTACTAATGACTTTATTCTGTTGGCTGCTGAATTACTAACATCTATCAACTCTTTTTCCTTATTCGGCAAAGCTTCACTATCTTTTAGCATATCATTGCAAAGCTGAATAGAAGTTAACGGAGACTTGATATCATGAGAAACCATTGCAGCAAAGCGCTCCAGATCACCGTTTTTAATTTCAAGTTGTTTTTTCACCTCCTGCAATTCACTATTAGATTTTCTTAACTCTAAAAGGTTAATTACATTTCTGGATAGGATTTTAAGAGCCTCTTTTTGTTCATTAGTGATTTGCCGAGCTACAGTATCAATAATACATACAGTACCAAGTCCATACCCCTTATCTGTAATTAAAGGCACCCCTGCATAAAATACTATATTTGGGTCTCCAGTAACTAATGGGTTATTTTTAAACCGGTCGTCCATGCGCGAATCTTCAACTACAAAAATCTCTTCTTGATATTCAATAGCATGCGCGCAAAACGACCATTCTCTTGGAGTTTGATTTGCACGCAACCCCACTTTAGCCTTAAACCATTGCCGATCTTTATCTACAAATGAAATAAGGGCAATAGGAGTTTTACAAATTGAAGAAGCCAGATATGTGATATTGTCATAATCACTCTCTGTAATAGAATCAAGAATATTATAACTTTTTAAGGCATCGAGTCGCTGCCTTTCTGTGCTCTCTAACATCACTTAGTAAATCGAATTAACTACAAATCTAAAAATTCTGACAGAATTTTCTAAAAGCATATGGCAAGCCAAGCACACAATCCACTAAAAAACAACACTATACACCAAATCATAGCCATAAAACAAGAATAACATATGGATAAATATTTATTACGAAATGAAAACCTACAGTATATTTTAACCGAATGAGATGTGTTACGTTTACTTCAGTAGTATGACTATACAAAGCAACAGCTTCTTTAAATATAGCGTAAACATTATAGATGAATAGACTTGTAAGCAAATTAGGCATTAAGCATCCAATTATTCAAGCCCCAATGCTTGGCGTAGCAACACCAGAAATGGTAGCTGCTGCTGCTCAGGCCAACTGCCTCGGCTCTTTACCTCTCGGAGATTTAAACTCAGCATTGTGCGCGCAAAAAATAAGGGAAACCAAAAAACTAACTAATAAGCCTTTTGCTGTTAACATATTTACCAATAAAATCCCGGCTATTACGGAGCAGCTTAGAGAAAAGTACAACAGAGTAAAAAATCACTTATATGCTCTGTCAAAAGAATTAAATTATGATGTACTGCTGCCTGAAATTGATGAAATAAAGCCTAAAGGATATAAAGATCAACTTGAAGCAATTATTGAAGAAAAGTGCAAAATATTAAGTTTTACTTTCGGCAATCTGGATAATGATAGCATTGAACTGCTGCATAACCATAATATCACCTTAATAGGAACATGTAATTCCGTTGCAGAAGCTGTTGAATTAGAAAATTCTGGAATTGACATTATTTGTGTACAAGGTTTAGAAGCAGGTGGCCATAGAGGCACATTTGAGGAAAGCGATATTCCTCTATTTTCAGGGTTTTCGCTACTCCATAATGTAAAACATACTATTAAGACTCCATTGATATATGCAGGAGGAATAACAAGCAAAGCCTCAATAGACGCATTAGCACTACTCGGAGCAGAGGGTTTTCAAGTGGGAAGCCTTTTACTATGCTCTGAAGAGAGTGCATTGCAGACTTTCCAAAAAGAAAGGATAAAGAGAATACAGGAAGATGAAATTATTCTTACTAATAGTTTTTCAGGTCGGTATGCAAGAGGTTTAAACAATAAATTTATAGCGCTTTTTGAAAACAGTGAATACACACTGCCTTATCCTTACCAAAACAAGTTAACCAAGCCTTTTAGAGATGAAGCAAAGAAAAAAATGGATACCGAATGGCTAAGTTTATGGGTAGGCCAATCCATTAACAGCTTCAGCGTTGAATCCACTGCCAAAATTCTAACCGCACTTATATAGCTGTGCCCTTAACAAGAATTATTTTTTTGTCAAACCAATAATTAATCGTAATATTACGATAACGAAAAAACATATGGGATCATCCAAAACACAGATATTTAACGAACAGCAAAATGAAATTGCCCTTTTTGCTAAAGCATTTTCACACCCTGCCAGAGTAGCAATTATTCAACATTTATTCAACTTAAATGCCTGTGTTTGTGGCGACTTAGTAAAAGAAATAGGTTTAGCACAATCTACGATATCACAGCACCTTAAAGAGCTGAAAAACTTAGGGCTTATTAAAGGAAGCATTGAAGGTACCACAGTGTGTTATTGTATAGATGAACACAATTGGAATAAGATGAGAAACCAAATGACTAATTTTCTAAATCAAGATTTTTCTAACAGCGATTGCTGTTAAAAAAATTTAACTTCATTAATCGTATAATCGCAATATAACAATGAATACATTTCCTAAACTAAAGCAATTCATATCGGGTATTGACTCAACTTCCATTTCGGCAGAGAGAAAGAAAATATTAACCCCTCTTATTCTATATATCCAAGCAAATAGAGAATCTCAGTCACCTATACGTCTAAATTTTATTTGCACTCACAATTCAAGAAGAAGCCATTTAGCTCAGGTTTGGGCACAAACCATGGCCTTCCACTTTGGCATAAAAAACGTTTTTTGTTATTCGGGAGGTACAGAGGCCACTGCGCTTTATCCTATGATAATACAAACTTTGAATAACGTTGGGTTTGAAATAAACACCATTGCTCAGGTAGAAAACACTGTTTATAGCATCAAATACACAGACAATGAAGCCCCAATCATAGGTTTTTCAAAAACACTGGAGAATGAATTCAACCCAAAATCAGATTTCTGCGCCATTATGACCTGTGACTCAGCCAATGAAACCTGCCCATTTATTGCTGGCGCAACAGAACGTATACCCATAACTTTTGAAGATCCTAAGGCATTTGATAATAGCCCTCAACAAGCAGAAAAATACAAAGAAAGGAATTTACAAATTGCTACAGAGATGTTTTATGTATTCTCAAAAATCGCTTTATAAGCCATGACAACAAAAAGACTTAGCTTTCTGGATAAAAATTTATCGTTGTGGATTTTTATAGCCATGGCCATTGGTATTAGCATCGGCTATTTTATCCCCAAATTCCCTGATTTCGTTAACTCTTTAAGCTCAGGAACAACCAATATCCCTATTGCTATAGGATTGATTTTAATGATGTACCCTCCATTAGCGAAGGCTAATTATACCTTGTTACCGAAAGTATTTAAAAATATTAAACTCCTTTCCATTTCATTGCTACTCAACTGGATCATTGGCCCAATTCTGATGTTCGCTCTGGCTATAATCTTTTTGCATCACCACCCCCAATACATGATTGGCTTAATTTTAATTGGCTTAGCCCGCTGCATTGCCATGGTGCTGGTTTGGAACGATTTGGCTGAAGGGAGTAACGAATATGGTGCTGGATTAGTAGCTTTAAATAGTGTGTTCCAAGTATTTGCCTATAGCTTCTATGCCTGGTTGTTTATAACCAAACTACCCCCATTATTCAGTTTTGAATCTACTGCCGTAAATATCTCCATAGAAACAATTGCCGAAAGTGTTTTTATATATCTAGGCACTCCTTTTTTATTAGGAATCTTCAGCCGGTTAATTCTTGTAAAACTTAAAGGTGAAGCATGGTATAACAAAGTATACATTCCTGCAATCTCTCCTATAACATTAATAGCTTTACTACTCACCATTGTAATCATGTTCTCATTAAAGGGCGAATTGATTATAGAAATACCTATGGATGTAGTAACTATCGCCATCCCATTATTAATCTATTTCATTACAATGTTTTTGATAGGTTTTTTCATAACCAAAGCAATGAAAGCCGATTATAGCAAAACAGCATCAGTAGCATTTACTGCCGCTGGCAATAATTTTGAATTAGCAATAGCAGTTGCCATAGCCATTTTTGGAATAAACTCTGGTCAAGCATTTGCAGGTGTTATCGGCCCTTTGGTAGAAGTTCCGGCACTCATCCTGCTCGTTAAAGTTTCATTTTGGCTAAAAAACAAATACTTCTAACGCATATTTTATAAGTGATCGTAACGAATAACACTGCACATTACGCCTTCAATGAAGGCTGACAATAAAAGCCTTCATTGATCATAATCAAGTAATTACATACAAATACGCATGAACACAAAAGGCCACACGAAAACTCGTGCGGCCTTTATAAATACAAAACTAACTACTCTTTAATAACTTTCATCTTAACTATACCCACCTCTAAAATATATATCCCTTTAGCAACTGAATACATATCTATAGATGAGTCTTCTCCAATCCTACCTGACTTCACCAATTCGTTATTTAGTGAATACAATTTATACTCAACCCCTTCTAATCCATTATTAGTTGTAACATAACATTTGTGTTTCACTGGGTTTGGATAAATAAACACCTCTTCTTGCTTATAATTTACCACCATCACAGTTTCTAAAACAGTCAGGGTCCCATCAAAATCTATCTGATTCAATCTGTAATACTGTTTTGCGGCATAAGCAAAATCATTTAACTCATATGTACGATTCACTTTTGAATCACCCGCCCCATCAACGGTTCTCCACTTCACCCAGTCTTGCCCATTTGTACTTTTCTCTATCAAAAACTTATCATTATTAACCTCCACCAGAGTTTCCCACCTTAAGTTATTGTAATTATCCTTTGCTTCTCCAGTGAATGAGTATAATACTATAGGTAAAGGAGTGCTACCACTGGTCATCACATACCTTCCTCCTTTTCTCACACCAGTGGCATCAAAAGACTTATCAGCAATACTTACTGCAGTATTTAGCGCTTTATACTCCCCGTTTCCTGTATCATCTAAAGCCAAATGGACATCTGGATCTGTAAGTAATAAAGTTCCTAATCCAGGGTCATCATATTTAGCATCAATATCAAAAAGATAAACATCCTCTGGCTGGCCATTAAATTCTACATCAAAATAATTATTAGCAATGTTGTAAGTCAAAGGATCTTCGGGCCAGTGTCCTGAATAATATGTAAAAGTTATGGAAGTAGGAATATCAGAGCTACCATCAAAAGTAATACTAGCCCGCTCCAATTCGTTAACATTAATAACATATTCTACGCCTGCCACAAATGGACCATTGATTACTATTGATATTGGTGTTGAAGCCACAAGGTCAGTATCAAATTCATAAGCTCCTATATCCGGTGCTCCTTCAGTAGCATCTACCGGGCGCAACACCCCTTCAATGTCATCCACAATTCCGGCCAAGTGTACTCCCATGCCACTTACATTCCAGCTATTGGCATTAGTATTATCTGGCTTTAGATAAGTAGCTGAAGTAAAGCCAGGGTTAGCATGTATCGAACGCAATTCTTTACCTGTAGCCAATCTCCAATTATACATTTGCGTGTTAGCATTAGTCAAAAGGTCAGCTAGACTTCCTACAAGTCCTATGTAATTATTAGTGTGCGATTCTTCTGCATCTACATGGTAACCATTATAATTTAAAGTAGTAAGCTGACTGCCATCATTTTCAATAAATATAGCCAAGGCCGAAGCTTTACCTGCAAGGCTATTGTCCCCTCCCAAATCATTTTTTATAATATTATTTTGGAAGTTTACATCTGTAGAATTGGCCGCTACTGCTATACCCATAGATACTGAAGTAGTGAAATCCATTTCATTGCCAGACATATAGATGCTGTTATTATATATGGATATACCAGACTGATTATAGAGCTGCAAAAGTCCTGCTTCGCCTCCCAAGCCCACAAAAATCGCTACGGGATTTAAAAAACCTGCATTAGCGGTAGAACTCGCTCCGTTTCCACTAATACCCCTAATCACGTTATTACTTATGGATATATTACAATTAGAAAGCCCTGAGTAGAGATTAATAGCATGAGCACTAAGATTAGAGGTGGTGTTACCGTCAAATCCCATATTAAAAATCTCATTCTTGAAAACATTTAAATTCTTACAGTTTTTATCTATAACCAAACCAGCATCTGCATTTAAATCTGTTTGGTCAAAATCTCCTATTTGATTGTTGCTCACCTCTCCTACATCTACACCTAGCAAGTGTATTCCATATTCTCTAATCCAGTCAGTAGTGTTTGGTGAAACTAAGTTATTACCTGTAATAGTAATATTGGATGCCAAGCTTCCTGCATTAAAACCTGTTAAAGAGCGGTCCACTCCATCTATGTGAATTGCCTCCAACACAGATTCAAAATGATTATTATCTATGGTAATATTATTAAAAAGAGCCTCTGACTCAAAGTGCGTGTTGGTAGTCTCAGCGCTAAATAAACCCGCAACTAAACCATACCCCTTATCCTGACTATTCGTAGAAAAATTAGTATTCCTAATTGTTATATCTTGTACTACGTCCGTTTCATTTTCACCTGCAATAAATAGTGGCATCACAAAATCATCAGCATTATTGTTACTTATAATGCTTAAATCCTGGCTTACGCCTCCAATAGTATTCGCCCCATCTATAGTAATATTACTCACCCCCCGGAATGTCACCGTTCCTACATTAGGAACAAAGAAATTAGTACCAACAATAGTAGGAGTTGCCCCAGTACCAGGGTCTGGTTTTATAGTAAGATTATATGTGCCCATACCTGTATAAGGTGTAGTGGATCCATCTCCTAAAATAATAGGAAACGTTTCAAAGTCTTTATTATAAAGCTCATCTGACAAGTAAAAATTAACATCATTACTTTGTCCATAATTATTTAAATAATTGATAGCACTGGTAAGTGTAGGGAACTGCTCACCGTTTTTAAGGCCAATGGAATAATCTCCTGCCAAAGGAGGTTTACTTGAATATTGCCATGTAATTAAAACATTATCAATATTACCTGGTGGTTGATCCAAATTACCATCATTATCATTAATCCAGTTGAATGATAATGTAGCCCCATTGATTGCATTTTGAATGAAATTCAACTGTGAAGCATTCAATGTTATGGCAAAACGCCCCCATGTATCTATATCGTACAAATAACCAATGGCCATGGAGTTGGAGGCGTCCAAATTAGCATCTGTAGCCAGAACACCATCTGGGATGTCTGCCAAATAAATGGTAAGCAAATCAAAATTTCCTACCAATTCTCCATCAGAATAACCGTCAAATTGAATTACGATTTCTTTATCAGTAGCTACAGCCGGCCAATTAGGCTTTACCCATACGCTATGGTCTGAAGTTTCATTATTATATGTATTTGTACCTGCTCCTGTGTCTACTCCTAAGCTAAGCCCCCCAGCAGTAAACGGGCTGTTATATGGCAATAAAAACCATTCATTATCGGGTACTCCTTCAGTAATAGATTTAGTCCACCCTGTTAGTGCACCCTCAAAATTCTCAAATAAAATTACTTCCTGAGCAAATGAAGTAGAAAGAGAGAAACAGAAAAAAATTGTTAAGATGTGCCTCATACCTTTGTTTTATTAATTGTATAGAGGCAAGGAGCTAAATTTTAATCAGAACAATAATTAAGATCGACCAACTACTGAATATTCCCGATCAACATTTTAGCCCCATTTTGCAATTAAACTTATTCATTATAAAGAAGTTGCAAACTCCTTAAATAATTATCTTTTGTAAAATTTCACTATTTCACCATCACAGATCAATGTATAAAGCCCCGACTCCAATTTACTCACATCCACAGTCCAACTTTGCCCATCAAAATTCAATTCAAACATTCCTTGCATGCTTTCTCCTCTGTATGAAAATATGCTTATCTTCTCTGCTCCCATACCCCTCACGTGCATCACACCCTGAGTAGGATTTGGGTATACCGTTAACTTCTCCATTGCAGCTTCTTTTCTAAAATTGATAGATAATGCTCTTCCATATTCAAATGCACCATCATAATCTACTTGCTTTATTCTATAATATGCCAAGTTGTTCAACGGCTGGTAGTCTATCCAACTATATTTAATAACCTGATTGCTATTGAAATTCCCTTCTACTCTTCCTACAGTCTCCCATTCTCCATTGGGAGATTTCCTTTCTATTTCAAAATAATCGTTATTTAATTCTGAGAGTGTAGTCCAGCTCACAGAAACAGCATTTTCTTCTATTTTTATGCCAAATTCACCGAAGGTAACGGGTAATACTCCTTGTAAATCTGAAGCTGGAACCTGACTCCCAATGGTATAAAATGATCCTGGAGATGATTGATTATTATACTCTGTTGAAATCCATTCTTCAGACCTTACGGTAGATAAAAATCGCACCTCATCTAACATACCATGGAAATATCTTCCATCTAATGGGTTAGAGCCTAAGAAAATATTGCCATTACCAGAAAGGTTTCCTGTGACTCCATTAATATTACCAACATTTACCCCATCCATATACATGTTCATTTCTCCTGTGGAGGCATCTCTAGTCACTACTACATAATACCAGTTCGAAACTGTTGCCACACTTGAACTTTGTAATGTATTATATGCACATCCAGCATTTCCTACTCCAAATGAAAATCTATCATTATTTAGGGCCATTGGTATCATATCATCTGCACAAGCCGAAACATCAGACCAGATAATCCCTGACCCTCCGAATGCATTAAAATCAGCATTACTACCCAGAGAATAAGGATTGACCCATGCCGAGATAGTAAATGATTCAGAGGTAGTGTTTGCTACAGTCATATAATCATCCGTACCATCAAAGAATTGACCATCGGCTATTTTTCCTGTTCCATCCGCAGACCCAGCATTAGTCCCATTAGAATTATTATTAGTTCCATCATTAAAGTCATCATGTAGGTGAAGCACTCTTTTATAGTCATTTCCCCACACCAAATTAGTTGAAGGATCACTTGCTGCTACAGATGAATTACCATAGTACATAAAAATACGATTCGCACTTGATCCATTGAGTGTAGGAACTTGCACCCAAGCTACGTATTCACCTGTATCTTCATTAAATTTTTCTATCTGATGCTGTAGCACCGTGCTTGCATCGCTAAGCGTAAAAATTATATCATATCCGTTAATACTCGATACATTTCCGCCTCTTCTTGTTGATCTCAAATCATTATCAACTAAACTAATTAGCAACGGAAATTCATTTAAGTTACCAGCTACATTTTCCTGAGGAATAGTTATTTCCTTTCCATAGCTATAACCAGCAGGCTGGGCATAGGCTTGCGAAAAGCTTATAATTAATAACCATAATAGAATGATAGATGTGGTTTTGTACATGATTTCTACGTTTATTATTATACGTTACATTACTCTAATATAATGCCAGTTTAAACATGTATATGAGCACTCCATCGAAAAAAGGCCCCATTTAAACTGCTAAAACGATAAATCTACACAAACCATAGCCGTTACACCTTATTAAAATATTAACAAATCCATCAAAAAATTACATCATAAATCTCTTTATGAAGAAACGTATTCCAAATAACGGAAATAAAAAAAGCCGCATAAAGCGGCTTTTTTTATCAAGTAAAATATATTCTAATCCAATTTACATCTTAGTAATATTAAACTCAGTTCTTCTATTCTGCTGATGCTCATTTTCAGAGCATTTTACATTATTACCACAACGGTTTACTAATTTTGACTCTCCATACCCGATACCTTGAATACGGCCTTCATCAATACCTTTGGAAACAATATAAGCAGCACTTGCCTTCGCCCTTTTATCCGATAATTTTAAGTTATATTCATCGCTACCACGGCTATCGGTATGTGATGCTAATTCAATTTCTATAGAAGGGTTTTCCTTCATTACAGCCACAATTTTATCTAGCTCCTTAGCCGCATCAGGCCTAATAACTGATTTATTAACATCAAAATAAATTGGCTTAACATCAATCAATTTACCTATATCTGTTCCTATAGCGATTTTATCCAACGAAAGATTTAAGGCACTATTTAGCTTTATCTCTCCCGGAGATTTCAGTTCAGCATTATAGATCAAAGATTTACCTAAATACCCCTCCTTTTCCAATTTCACCTGATAACTAACCCTATCATTTAATTGCTTACCCGGTACCGAGTTTCGGAAACTTCCTTGAGAATTAGTTTTTGTATTTAAGACTGTCTCCCCTGTCATATTATCAATCAATACCACATGTACATCCTCAATTTCAGCTTTACTATCACTATCCGTAACTATACCCAACAAGCTAAAGCCATAGTCTTTAGCCATAGATAAGTTCTTCTCATATTCAGTCTCATCGCCTTTAAAGGACGCGGTAAATTCCTCAAAGCCATCAAAATATTCATCTTTCGTAGCCTTTAATGAATAACCTTTATCTGGATCCACCATGAATGTAAATTCTCCATCTTCGTTAGTCTCAAGCTCATCTACAACTGCACCATCAGCATCCGTTAATGAAACTTTTACATTGCCAATAGGCTGTTGGTCATTTTGCGCGAGCACTTTTCCAAAAAGCCGATAAGTAGTAAGCAAAGGTTTGTCTGTGGTAAACAAATATATGTCATCATTATTTTTACCATCTTTCCTATTAGACGAAAAGTATCCAGACCTCATGTCATCATTAAGAATAAGGCTAAAATCATCCTTACTTGTATTAATAGGGCTACCTATGTTAATTACAGATAAATGATCATTATCTAATTTAACCCCACATATATCTAACCCTCCAAGTCCTTTATGCCCATTAGTGGCAAAGTATAATTCATTATTGTCCGTTAAAAAAGGAAACATTTCATCACCTTCAGTATTGATAACATCGCCTAAATTTTCAGGTTTCCCCCACTCTCCATTAGCATACGTACTTTTATAAAGATCTACTCCTCCATACCCCCCTGGCATGTCACTAGCAAAATAGAGCACCTCCCCATCGCTACTTATTGCAGGATGTCCTACAGAGTAGTTTTCATCATTAAAAGAAAGTGGCTCAGGATCAGACCATTCTCCTTCAATTTTTTCGGCCTGATAGAGTTTTAATTTATTTACACCATTTTTACTCTCTCCAAACTTACCCTTAACGTAATTATTTCGTGTAAAAATCACTCTTCGATAGTTATCGTAAAAAACAACTGGTCCTTCGTGGTATTTAGAATTAATTTGATCGTTAAACAAAGTAATATCACCCGAAGCATTGTCAACTTGGTAGATGTCCAAGTATTTTGAATTATCCCATGGATATACATCCGCCCTATTATTACGAGCAGATGCAAAAACCAAATTACCTTCATAAAATGCCGGAGCAAAATCTGAGTGAACCGAATTAAAAGAAGCCTCTTCTACAGAAATGTACTTCTCATTTAAATAAAAGTCATTTCTAGCCTCCAAGCCCTGTATAATACTCTTCACACGTTTATCATCACCCTGCATACTCTCGTACTGCTTATAATACTTCTCCGCTTTATCATACTTACCAACCGAGCTTAAAGAGTTTGCATACATTAATTCATCATGTGGAGCAAAAACATCGTGGCTCTGCTCTTCCGCCATTGCGTACCATTTTTCAGCATTTACCTGATCATTTAACTTCTGATAACTATGCGCTATCTTAATTTTAATTTCAGCATTTTCAGCACCATCATCCACTGCTTTTTGATATTCAGCAATGGCACGTACATACTCAAATTTATCATAATGCTTATCTGCTTTTTTTAAAGCTTTCTTTTGAGCTACTGCAACCTCACTACCCAAAACCTGTAATAATACGATTGCACCTAAAAGCAATTTTTTATATAATCTTCTTTTCATAACAATCTCCATTAAAAATATCTTGGTGTTAAAACTTTGGTCTTTTTACCAGCAAACCTGTAGCTAATCATAATTTCGTGAGACCCAGAATTTACCCTTCTTAATTCTGTAGTTGTGGCAAAATCATAGGCATACCCTAAAGCCAAACTTTCATTGAATTTAATTTGAAACAAGGCATCAAAAGAATCGAAGCTACGATAAGACACCCCCAACCAAACTAATTCATTGATCAGGAAATTAGCATTTATATCGAACTCTGCCGGAGCTCCTGTCACATATTTAGCCAGAAAATTAGGCTTAAACTTCAAAGAAGGACTAAGGTCAAAAACATAACCTGCATTAATAAAATAATGACGATCTTGACGTGAATCAGAATCTGCATTATCCTTATCCACCTCGTTCTCAACCAACTGAGGCACGGATACACCGGCATAAAACCTACTAGTATAATAATATATTCCGGCTCCAAAATTCGGAGAAGTTTCAGAAATATCACCACTACTAAAGGTAGGATCATCTGCCAGCCCAAGGTCACTAAAATTGGCATTATAAGTATTTATGCCACCTTGCACTGCCATAGACAATTTACCTCCATTAGGCATTGGTAATCTATAGGCATAAATTCCATACACTCCAAACTGGCTGGTAATTCCAATCTTATCATTAACCGCCAATAATCCAAGAGCTACCCTTTCATTTTGCAATGGACTATGAGCTGAAAAGGTTTGAGTGCTTGGCGCCCCATCGAGGCCTACCCATTGCTCTCGAGCTAAAGCTGTAAGACTTAGAGACTCTTGGCTACCTGCATATGCAGGGTTGATAGCCAACCCATTAAACATATACTGTGTATACATAACCTGTTGTTGGGCATAGGAGTATCCTCCTATGCTAATCAACAGAACTGATAAAATATATTTCAAATTAAAGATTTTCATAATTAATGTTTTTGATGATGAGACTATCTTTTCAATACCATGTACCCACTCAATGGCTCGTTACCATCCTTCAAGTCTATTACATAGAAGTAAGTACCATCTGGCAATTCGGAATTCTCCTTCAATAACAGCCCCTTATTAGTAAGCCCGCTCCAAGAATTAGATCCGTTGTCATATGAACTTGTCTCCCAAACAAGATTTCCCCATCTATTAAATATTTTAACCTCATTATCAGGGTACATCTCTATGTTTTCTACTATCCAATAGTCGTATTTAGAGTCTCCGTTAGGCGAGAATCCTGGGTTAGGACTTACAGTAGTATCACAAGGATCTGCGTCTAAATAATCCGCGATGCCATCTCCGTCACAATCATCATTTGATGGGTCGCCATCGTTATCCGCATCCTCATCTGCACTACTAATGCCATCTCCATCATCATCTACATCAAGATAATTAGGTATGCCATCTCCATCAGAATCATCATTCAAAGGATCCCCATCTTTATCAAGATCTTCATCTTTTGTAAACACACCATCACCATCGTCATCCACATCTTGATAATCAGGAGTTCCATCATTATCAGAGTCTCTATCGCTAGCGTCAAACGGTACACCTACTATACCATCACACACATCCGCAGTACAATCTCCATCAGCTACATCGGCTAATCCGTCTGCATCTGTATCTGGGTATTGACCATCTCCTATCATTCCATCTCCATTGATATCGGCACTTGCGTAACCTCCCTCTACCAAGTCAAAAACACCATCATTATCAGAGTCTAAATCAAGGTAATCAGGAATACCATCTCCATCAGTATCAACAGGATCATTAATATTGGCTCCTATTTCTTCAGCATCAGGAATACCATCATTATCTGAATCTAGGTCATCTATATCAGCCACTCCATCCATATCCGAATCTATTGGGGTCACTTCTATGAAAACTGTTGCTGTTTCACACACTTTCTGTTCATCATCACAGATTTGATAAACAAAGGCATCATTTCCATAGAATGTTGACTCAGGAGTATACTCAAAATCACCATTAGGAGATAATGTAAGTACCCCGTGCTCTACATCTGTAACTAAGGTAGTAACCTCACCATCTTCATAGGAATCATTATCTGCTACATTAGCAGTTACAGAAGCACCTTGAACCACCGATACGGAATCGTCATGCGCTACAGGAATTGGATTACCTTCAGCTACATCTATAGTTACAGTAGCCATAGTACAACTGGCAATCTCCTCATCATCACAGATTTGATATTGGAAAGAATCTTGCCCAGAGAAACCTAAATTAGGCGTATAAACGAATGTTCCATCTCCATTCAAGGTCAAGGTTCCATTATCTGGACCTGTTGCTGCGAGCAATGTAACTGCTTCGCCCTCTGGCACTACATCGTTGGTAATTACAGAAGCCGACAAAGAATTATTTGCTGTGATACTAAATGAATCGTCTGTAGCTACAGGCAAATCATTTACAGGAGTTACATCCAGTATGACTACTGCCCTTGTACATACGTCTGACTCTACATCATCACATATTTCATACACAAAATTATCTTCACCATTGAAATTAAGATCTGGAGTATATGTGAAAGTACCATCAGCGTTTAATTGCAGGTCTCCGAATTCAGGCTGATCTACAAGACTGATAGATTCACCATCAGAAATTTCATCATTAAGGCTAACATCAGCGTTAAGAACATCATCTTCAGCTAGCGTATATTCATCATTATAAGGTACAGGAACATCGTTAATAGACCTCACCAAAATATTTACAGTGGCTTCACTACATACACCTGCCTCCACATTATCACACACCTGATAGGTAAAGGAATCATTTCCAAAATAATCTGGGTTTGGTGTATAGGTATAAGAGCCGTCAGGGTTAAATGATAGCACCCCATGCTGAACGTTAGTTACTATACTTACCACTTCGTTATCAGGGTATGTATCGTTACCAGCTACAGTAGCTGTTAAAACGGCATCTTCATTTACCTCTTCATAATCACCTTCGGCTGACGGAAGTGCATTTGCGGATCCTATTCCAATATTTACTATTGCCTGACTACAATTAGATGCATCCTCGTCATCACAGATTTCATACGTAAAGCTATCGATACCATTAAAACCGTTATTAGGCACATAGCTGTAGCTTCCATCAGCATTAAATGTGAGCACTCCATTAGCAACATCATCTAGAAGCGAGAAACTTTCTCCATCTGGGTACACATCGTTATCAGCTACGGAACTGTTAAGTGTGGCATCCTGGGCTATATTTTCAGTGTCATCATTAGCCTGAGGAACATCATTAACACTATTAACAGTTATAGTAGCAGTACCTTGAGTACAATTAAAAGGAGCTACGTTATCACACACTTCGTAAACAAATTCATCTGGCCCATTATAATTAAGATCAGGTGTATAAGTATATGATCCATCACTATTCAACACCAATTCACCATGTGATACATCTGTCAAAAGAGTAATTATCTCTCCATCCTGTATATCATCATTATCAGTAACATTACCTTTAGCCATACTATCTTCATCCAAGGTAATCTCATCATCTACAGCTATAGGCTCATCATTATCAGCTTGTACAGTTATTGTAACAGTACTTTGATTACATATACCTGTCTCTACATCATCACACACCTCATAAGTAAATGAATCCATTCCGTTAAACCCTTCATCAGGAGTATAAGTGTATGAGCCGTCAGGATTCAACACTAGCTGACCATGCATTACATCTTCAACTAACTGTACAATTTCTGAATCAGGATAAGAATCATTAGTAGCCACCGAAGCATTCAATACATTATCTTCCAAGACACTTTCTTCATCATCTTCAGTGTATGGCAGCATATTGTCTCCACCTACTTGTATATAAACATCGCCTTGGCTACATGCGTATGGAGCTTGATCATCACAAACTTCATAAGAGAAGTTATCCACACCAGAGAAGCCGCTGAAAGGAGTATACACATAGGTTCCGTCCTCATTAAATACAAGCGTACCATTCAATACATCAGACACCAACGAGAACTCTTCCCCATCAGGCGTAATGTCATTAGTAGCCACACTACTATTTAAGATTTCATCAATATCGATATTCTCAACATCATCATGAGCCACCGGAAGGTCATTAGCTGCCGCTACATTGATAGACACGTAAGCCTGGCTACAAGCCGTAGGTTGAGCATCATCACAAACTTCATACACAAAGCTATCTGTACCATTAAAATTAAGATCCGGTGTATATGTATATGTACCATCACTATTGAGTAGCAATGTGCCGTGAGCCACATCAGTTACTAAACTCACCAATTCTGAATCTGGAAGGTTGTCATTTCCCGTAACAGTGCCTGAAACAGCATTATCCTCAACTGTGTACGCTACATCATTTTGTGCAGCAGGCAACTGATTTCCGTTTCCTATGCTTAACAGAACAGTTGCCTGACTACACTCATTTGTATTTATATCATCACATATCTCATACACAAAACTATCTGAGCCCACATATCCATTGTTTGGTGTGTATGTATAAGATCCATCTAAATTAAAAGTAAGTACACCGTTGGTAACACCACTAACAAGAGTAAAATCCTCTCCATCAGGGTAAACATCATTATCACCCACATTTGCAGTAAACACCTGATCTACAGCTACGTTTTCATTATCGTTATAAGCCATAGGTATATCATTACCATTGCCTATAGAGATATTAACTGTGGCTTGGCTACAGGCAAAAGGAGCCTCATCATCACATATCTCATAGGTAAAGCTATCAGAACCAAAATAATCCTGATCACTAATGTAACTGAACGTACCATCCGCATTTAAAGTAAGTGTACCATTTGCCACATCTGTAACCAAAGTTACATCCTCATTATCAGGAGCATTATCATTAATAGTAACATCTCCATATGCTAACACATCTTCAGTAACAGATATAGCATCATCATTAGCCACAGGTACATCATTAGCAGGATTAACTGTAATGCTAACTGAGCTATTGACACAAACATCAGGATTAACATCATCACAAACTTGATATATAAAAGAATCGGATCCTGAGTAGTTAGCGTCAGGTATGTATGTGTAATTACCATCTGCATTGAGTGTAAGCACTCCATGTTGAGGCCCCGAAACCAGACTCACCATCTCACCATCAGGGTAATTATCGTTAGATGATACATTTCCTAATAATGTTCCATCTTCTTCTATTGTAGCATAATCATTTTCTGTATATGGAATTTCATTATCGTTACTAACATTGATATATACAGTAGCCTGACTACAAGCATTTACTTGTGCATCATCACATATTTCGTATATAAAACTTACTACTCCTTCAAAATCCTGATCAGGGGTATAAGTGTATGTGCCATCTCCATTCCATATTAAACTACCTTGTGACACACTAGATACCAGACTTGGTACTTCAGCATCAGGAATATAATCGTTGGTAATTACTGAGGCATGTAATGTAGTATTAACATCTATATTTTCAATATCTCCATGAGCCAAAGGCTTTTTGTTAATTTTATTAACTGTAATTTCTACTATGGCCTCATCGCAGCTAAAAGGAGCTTCGCTATCGCATATTTGATAGGTAAATTGATCTGTACCAGAAAATGCACTATCTGGCTCATAAGTATAAGTGCCATCAGCATTGAGCACTAAAGTACCGTTGGTTACATCTGTAACTAAACTGATGGGATCATTATCTGGATTACTATCATTAACACTAACATCTCCATATGCTACGTGACCTTCATCAATACTTGCTACATCATTAGCGGCTACTGGCACATCATTCTCAGCAGTTACATCAATATTAACCACCGCTTCGCTACATTCTGAAGGAGTCCCATTATCGCAAACTTGGTAGATAAAGCTGTCCGTACCTACATAATTTGGAAAAGGCTTGTAAGTATAAGTTCCATCTGAGTTTAAGGTAAGTACACCGTTTGACACATTTTCAATAGGAGTTACATTTACATATAGACCATTCCCTTCATTATCTACATCATTCTGAAGAACAGAGGCAGCCATTAAAGTAGCATCTTCACTTACGGTATAATTATCATCATTAGCCACCGGAGCTGGGTCATCCACATCATTTACAGTGATAGTAACTACTGCTTGATCACATGTAAATGGTGCCACTTGATCACAGATTTGGTATTCAAAACTATCAGTACCATTAAATCCAAAATTAGGCTCGTAACTATAAGTACCATCTGAATTTAAAGTAAGGCTACCATTTGTAACATCTGTAACCAACGTAACCGGATCCAAATCAGGGTTATAGTCATTGACTGTAACATCACCCGTGAGGAGCTGATTCTCATTAATATTTACCGCATCATTTGATGCAATAGGCACATCATTACTATTTACTACATCTATTGAAACTGTAGCTTGACCACACTCAGAAGGAGTTCCATTGTCACATACTTGATAAGTGAAGCTATCACTTCCTACATAATCTGCATCTGGTGTATATGTATAAGTACCATCAGGGTTAATAGTTAATGTACCGTGTTGGACATCTACTACAGGCGTTGTATTAATAGTTAATCCTAAGTTCTCATTATCAATGTCATTAGCTAAAACTGAGGATCCGGATAAGGTACCATCTTCTAAAACACTGGCCACGTCATTCACTCCCTGAGGAGCAGGATCATCTACTGGAGTAACATCTATAAAAACAGTAGCTTGACTACATGCTCCACCTGCTTCTGTATCACAAATTTGGTAAACAAAACTATCAGTACCGTTGAATCCATTATCAGAAGTGTATGTAAAACCTCCATCAGGATTAATTGACAATGTTCCATTGCTTGCGTCCGTCACTAATGATACAGGATCAGGGTCAGGGTTATCATCATTACCTAAAACATTGCCAGCCAACTCCACATCTTCATCTACTGACAAAGTATCATTGAACGCGATTGGCACATCATTAGTAGGGTCAACCGTAATGGTTACCGTGGCATTGTCACACTCCGAAGGTGTAGCATTATCGCAAACCTGATAAACGAATGAATCAGATCCTACAAAATCCTCATCAGGGGTGTAATCAAAAGTGCCATTAGCATTAATAACTAATGTACCAGATGTTACGTCTGTAACTGGCGTAGTGTTGATAGTAAGTCCTAAACTTTCATTATCTACGTCATTACCTATTACATCAATCCCAGTCAGGCTGGCGTCCTCATTAACATTTACATTATCATCTACTGCTACAGGAGCTGGGTCGTTAACCGGATTTACCGTAATAGAAACTGTTCCTTGAAAACATTGGGAGGGTTCCACATCATCACAAACTTGATACGTAAAGCTGTCACTCCCAAAAAAATCTTCATCCGGAACATACGTAAAGGTGCCATCCGGATTTAAATTAAGCGTACCATGGTCTACTCCACTAACAACGGTAGCCACCTCACCAGCTTCAAGGTTATTATCATTTGTAAAAACATTACCGTTTAATGTATTGTCTTCATTAAATGTGAAAGTATCATCTTGAGGGTCAGGGTATCCGTCAACATGGTAAATCAATCTCACTCGTCCGGGAGTTCCTACATTATTCACCACATTAACAATTATTGTATCATTTCCCAGATGTGTATTACTGGCAATGTAAGCGATACAAGTGTCTAACGCCTGCCCTGGGTTATCAATAGGGTACGCATCCCCTGTATTGGGCGAATCATCTATTGAAGTGATATTATAGATATCGCTACAACTAAGCAAATCCAAACAATGATCTAATTGCTGACCTTGCATCAATGTACCAACTTCATAGATAGTTGTAGGCAACCCTACAACAGGGTCTAAAACATCAATTTTTGCAGGAAAACCTGATAAAAACCCATAAGTACCTCTTCCATTTTCTCCTACAATAACTCCTAAATGAAAATAATCATCTGCTTGAACCACTACGTTAGAAGGTTCTGTGTCAGGATAATTAAAACTAATGGTAGACCATCCTGCTCCACCTGGCACTACTGAAGGTGTATTATCATAACTTGTATATGGCAGACCATTTATAGTTAATGATGACAATGCACCATTACTGATCATTATATGAATGATATTTTGATTATTGCTAAATCTGGTAAACTCCAGATAATTACTCCCTGTACAGTTGATAGAAGGAATAGCAGACATTCCTACCTCTTCCTGAAACAAACCAGAAATGTGGTACACATACGCATTTTTACTTGTAGTGATATAATGAGGGTCTCCAAGATTACCTGTTAATTCATACTCAAATATATCTCCCGCGTTATACGTACCGACATTGGCTCCATCAACAGCAATAGAAGTGTTATTTTCCGTAGGTATTACTAGTGCATAGTCACTACCTTGAGTTGAACTACCCCTCACTACAATATATTCAGAGCCTATAACATCAAAAATATCAGATTTTATAGGCACAATTTGATCTATACCAGCATCTGCATTGGCAGCTCCAAAATTCATACGGGTATGTTGTGACCCAGCCATAACCGCTATAGGTTTATCTGACACTACAGCTGAACCCGCCAGGTTATTAGTAACATTATCTGCCCCGGCTCCTGCTCCCGCATTATTCTTAACCAGGTATGTTTCATTTTTTTGAAGCGTAAAGGTATGCGGATTTCCTACCCCCGCTATTTGATTAGGTGCTGTAATGGTTATTGTGGTATTATCCTCTGTAGCCATTACAGAAATAAAATGCACATCATCTTCTCCATAACTATCTTGAGTTATGCGAGTTTGAGAACCAACCCTGAACTCATTTCCCAGAGCAAAGCTTCCCTTTAATGTGGCAATACATTGATTGTTGTTGGAAGTGTTTCTATAAACGGCCTGAATTGGATAATCAGAATTAATTAATAACCCTTTATTGTCTTCCGCAATGTTATTTTCATGCGTCATCCCTAACACAGTACTAAGTGGCACCGTGGATGGACTACCCGGAGACACTGTACCTGAAGCCACCAAAACTCCGTTTGGTAAGTTTATAGTATAGTGTGCTACAGGGTATGCCGTGGTTATGAGCAATTCTGTTGGCCCCGAATCTCCTCCTCCATTACGAGGTTCCCAGACTGGTGGCATCCAATAATCAGTATCAAACTGAGCCTGCGCGGACAGTGCTGATATTAAAAATAGCACTAAAAAAAAGATCCGCTTGTGGACTAGATAAAAGTGTTGCATAGGATATTCATTTAGTTATGCCCTGAATATAAATGGACAAAATTAATGAGATGAATTTCCTCGACTAACTGCAATCAAAATCCGATGAACTGATTTTAACCTATAAAATAATAAAATTGTACAATTTTAATTATGAAAAAATATGAATCCTTTGAAAAATTACTTATTCACATATTAAGACTTATTTACATGAAACAACATAGAAATTCAGCCATCACAATCTGTTAATAATTTAAATTTAGCCTTAGTCAAATCATGGTTAGCGCTTTTATAGATAAACCCATTTATCCCCGCTTCTGCGCTGAAATTTTCATCATTCTCAGAGAATAAATAAATGGGCAACTCACAGCATGAGTAATCTTTACGTAATAACTTAATGACATCTAAATTAGGGGCGTTCAAAATTCCATTATCAATAAAAATTACATTTGGAGAATACTCATACAGCCTACTGCTGAGTGCAATTTTATCATACACATAATTCAAACTACTTGCCACCATTAAACGAGGGTTAAAACAAATTTGGTTGAGGTAATTATGCATTCCCTTAACCCAAAGTGGATCCAAACCGATGAGCAGCACTTTGGTGAAAATCTTATCTGAAATTAAATACGTCATGGGTATATCCGTTAGTTACGCCAAGAAAGAATCAAACACACTACCAAAACGAATAAAAAAGCACAAAACTTACACTGTATTAATGAAGGAAGAATCAGGTAAACCGTTTTGCTAAACTGAAACGCATAAAAAAAATTTGAATAGATTCAAAGAACTTACAAAGTAAGAATTAATGAATATTCCATTGGACGGAATAGATTCTATACAGAAGAAGTCAACTTACTAATTACCAATATATTTAAGCTGAGGCAGACGCTATAATCATGACTTAAAAGACAACAAGCTAAAGCTATTCCCTCCCCAGACTTAGCATTTATAGTGCACGAGAATGAAAGATCTGATTAACTAATAATCTAATTAATTAGTCTTTTGTGTGATATTCGATCTTATTAATACGCCATACAAATTCACTTGCTGCAGTTTTTACTATCGCTTCATCACCCACTTGTTTATTGAGCAGGGCCTGCGCCATTGGCGAATCCATAGAAATATAATCTTTAGCACCTATCAGCTCTTCGTACCCCACTATACGGAGCCGCTTTTTCATACCTTTAGTATTTTCAATTTCTACCCATGCACCAAACATCACCTTTCCCTCTTGGTAGGGATCATATTTTATTACTTTAAAATCATCGATACACCTGCGTAGGTATAAAATACGACTATCTATCTCGCGCAGTCGCTTTTTATTATAATGATAATCCGCATTTTCTGAACGATCACCAAGGCTCGCTGCCCACGAAACTTTCTTAGTAGTTTCAGGCCGCTCTACTCGCCATAAGTGATCTAGTTCGGCCTTCAACTTTTCTAATCCCTCAGGAGTAATCATCTGCGATCTCTTCATAATTTATATAGCTTGTCAATGGGGGTACAAGAGAAATGAAATTCATTCAATTATCCAATAGGTTAGATTAATTTATCGCCACAAATAGCATATTTTTAGCTCAGCACACTGTTTAGCGGCTCGAATTCTCAAAATACACAAGAATTAAATCAATCAATAAATTATATTTTAAGAAAATAAAACCATATTTAAGGGAAAATTTAAAGGAGTATGATGACACTCATTTTTAAAGGAAAGGGAATTCTAATAATTATTTACTTTATAGTTGTAACCTTCTTTTTAGGAATATTAAATGCACTATTAACTAGTTATTTCGAATTTAAAAACAACCTCAACATAGAGATCTTTGGAGCTCTCATATTAATAGGAACTGGTACTTGGACTAAATTGACTGCTAAAGATTATATTATAACTGATTCAGGGAAAAAAATTTATCTAGATTTAGAAAATTCCCTTTTCTTCATCAGCATGAAATGGTGGGGTATAATATTGCCTTTTATAGGGGTCTGCTTGTTTATTTATGGATTATTGAAATTATTATTCCTCATTCCTGAATAAGCTTATGTAAACCATGTCTAATTCTTCTTTCATCAACATGCCTAAACAACTGCACCTTAAGACATTACTACTAGTATTATCATTAATTACCTCTTGCGAAAAGCCGACTAAAAAAAACGTATCTAAGGAAGTAATCATTCAAAAAATCAAGGACTCCACCTTTTCTGAAGGCCCTCATTTTATTTCTCGAAATATTATAGAAGATAAAAAGGGTGATATTTGGATAGCTTCCTTCGAAGGAATTTTCAAATATGATGGCTCCTCATTCACCCATATTACTAGTGAAATAAGCAATACACGATTCTTTTCCATTTTGCAGGACAGCAAAGATAACTTCTGGTTTGGCACCGCAGGAGAAGGTTTAGGGGTTTATTATTATAATGGCAATACCTTTCAACACTTCACTACAGCTGATGGACTGGTCAACAATCTCGTTTTAGAGATTTTTGAAGATGACAATAAAGACATATGGTTTGGCACTGCAGGAGGCTTAAGTATATACAACGGCAAGTCTTTTCAAAATTTCACTGCAGCTGAAGGCTTATCCAACACTGAAATTAATACTATAATAAAAGATAACAATGGCAAATACTGGATAGGAACAAGAGGTAGCGCATATATTTATGATGGAAAAGCATTTACCATATTCATGCATATGGGTAAGCCCTTTACCAATGTCAGATCCATGATCAAAGACAAGAATGGCCATATATGGCTCGGAGGCGAGGATGGGTTATGGCGTCATGATGGCACCTCTTTTAATAAAATTTCAAATAATTTCACTCTATATATCCATCAGGATAGTGATGGTAACATATGGACTAGCGCTAAAAAAAGTAATAAATCAGAATGGTTGATTTCCTATTATGACAAAAAGGACTTAAAAAGCCCATTTCCAAAAGGTCACGAAATTAACTCACCATATAAGGATATGATTTTTGGGATCTTAAGATCTAAAAATGGTAACCTTTGGTTCGGAGGTTTGGATGGCGTACATCTTTATGACAATAATCAAATTGCAAAGCCACAAACCACCACTTACTTTCAATCAACATTGCCAAGCTATTAAGATTGAAAATATCGAGATTGTATAGATTTAATGAATCATTACACTAACCTTAACCAATAATTCATGAAAGTAAACATTACTACATATTATTTCCCAAAGGGAATGCAATGGTTTTCGTTTCGATAATTCTCACCCTTTATTGCGTTTTAATTTACTCCAATTACTGGCTGCCGCTATTCTGCATTCTATTTACCGCGATGACGTTTACTACAAAGTACAATTTCACCATCAATCTCAATAAAAAAATCATCAGAGATGAATTCATTTTTTCAGGAATTCCGACCAAATCTTTGAAAATAGAATTTGACAATTTGCAGGAGATTACCATCAACAAAGAGAGAGTAAAATATTCGGCTAATACCAGAAATAGAGATTCTTATATAGATTACTATGAATATATAGCCGAAATTAAATACGACAACAAAACCTTAGAAATAGTAAGAAGTGCTGACTGGGATGAGGTTCAATCAGATGTAAACAAGCTATACAATACACTAAAAATACCTGTTGTCATTGCTGATTGATTTATAAACCTCGTTATCCTCGCCCAACATGCACCCGTACCCCCATGCAATAAACTCTAAAAACTGCTTTAGCAGGTTCATTTAGCAGCTCACTTATCTTAATCCCAAAACAACAACCCACCTTTGGTCAATCGCACAACTAAATCGATTTAAATATATCAAATCATCTTATTTTACTTAACTTAGTGAGTAAGCAGCCGTTACGTTCATTGCTTTAATTTTACAATGCCCGCTTTATAAATGAACATTATTATTTTTTACTACTACTGTTGACCGTTCATAGAGCCATGCCACTTATCAAATAACAATGATACTAATCACCAAAACTCATCCTCATGAATAACAATAAGCTCAGCACTAAGCCACATTATCAAATACTAGATGGGCTTAGAGGAATAGCCGCCATCATTGTAGTGTTTTTCCACCTTTCTGAGCCATTAGCCAGCAATCATTTCGAAAATATTGTTAACCATGGATACTTGGCTGTTGATTTTTTCTTTCTTCTGTCTGGTTTTGTAATAGGCTACGCCTATGATGACAGGTGGGGAAAATTGACTATTGGAGGCTTTCTTAGGCGCAGGTTAGAGCGTTTACAACCTTTAGTAATATTAGGAATGACATTAGGAGCCATTGGCTTCTATTTCACTGATTCTTCCATTTGGCCCATGATTCACACAGTACCTGCGTGGAAACTTATAGTGGTTATGCTCATTGGTTATACCCTAATCCCATTACCTTTATCAATGGACATCCGTGGGTGGGAAGAAATGCATCCACTCAACAGCGTAGGATGGTCATTGTTTTTCGAATATATCGCCAACATTCTCTATGCCTTAGGATTGAGAAAACTATCTAACAAAGCATTAACAGTCTTTGTGTTGTTATCAGCAGGCTTACTTATACACTTAGCCGTTACTAGCCCTAACGGAGATATTGCCGGAGGCTGGACTCTTAATGCTACACATATGCGTATAGGGATCACCAGAACGCTATTTCCATTTTTTACAGGCCTATTATTGTCACGAACTGTAAAAATCACTTACGTTAAAAATGCGTTTTTATGGTGTAGCCTTTTATTGGCAGCAGTTCTATTTATGCCAAGAATAGGGAATGATGATCACCCGTGGATGAATGGCCTTTATGAGGCATTTTGTATCATCGTAATCTTCCCAGCAATAGTATATTTAGGCGCTAGTGGCAGTGTTAACAATAAAAGCACCAAGGCTTTTTGCCAGTTTTTAGGTGATCTTTCCTATCCTCTATATATGACACATTATGCCTTGGTCTATTTCTATGTTGCTTGGGTTCGCAATAATAAAGGAATTACCCTATTAGAAGCTCTCCCAACTGCATTGTTAGTTTTTGTAGGAGCTATTATATTGGCTTACGGCAGTTTAAAACTATACGATGAACCGGTAAGAGCATGGCTTAAAAAGAAATTAAAATAGTAAATAAGTCAGATTAAGCAAATCAGGCTTATTTTCCTCATACCTTTCAAGAAAGAATGAAGCATTTACTCTACCTCTTTTATTAACTTTTAAATGATCTTCATTAGCAAAAGAGAAATAAATTGACAAAAAATCACTCACTTTCTTTGATTCTATAATCAGGTAGGTATAATTTTGCTGTATCAAGCAATATAAATGAAGTTTAATCAACAAATAGGAGTTTTACTATTAGTACTATTATTGGCTTCCCAAGCCTTTAAAGCTCCTATAGTTTATATTAGCTTTAAAATTCAGCAAGATTACATTGCCCAAAACCTCTGTAAAAACAGGAATAAAACCATTACCGTATGTTATGGACAATGTGTACTTCGCAAAGAATTAAAAAGACTGGCTGAAACAGATCATGATAAACCGGCAAAGCCTAACATTACAACTAATGTAGACATTCCTGTGTTTGACATTATTTATTCAGAAAAAGTAAGTCATAGTATCTGGAGCCATTTTAAGAAAATATTAAACCCCGCGAAACAAACTCTATTTTCGCAATCATTCGTCTCTGATTTTTTCATTCCCCCACAGCTGTAAGTTTTCATATTATTCTATACGCAGAGCCAATACTAACACATAGTATATGTACTGCTTCATTTTGTGAAATGTAATATCATATTACATACAATACCTTATTTATTAATAATTGAAAACAACCAATGAAAACTAATTTATATATAATATTAGCACTATTCTCTTTATTATTCTCTGCATGCAGTGATGATGACAATGACAGCAGCCCCGCTACTGAAGGAGGATCTTTTATTTTAGAATTTGACAATAGAGTAGGAAGCACTAACCTTAACCTAAACACAGAAGATTATCCCTACACAAACTCTAATGGGCAGTCTTTTAATGTCACTATGCTAAAGTATTATATCAGCAACGTTATCCTCTCAAAAGAAGATGGCACCACGTATGAATTACCGATGAGCGAAGATGGCAGCGTAGGTTACTACTTGGTAGACGAAGCAGTCAAAACATCTCAAGAAGTATTGCTAGAAAATGTACCAGAAGGCAATTACACCGGAATCACTTTCACCATTGGAGTAGACGCAGACAGAGTGAAAGAAGGAGCACAAACTGGAGCATTAGATGCTACTAATCAAATGTTTTGGAGTTGGAATAGTGGTTATATCTTTTTAAAATTTGAGGGAGTATCTCCTGTATCTACAGAAGATGACCACATTTTAAATTACCATGTTGGCGGATATAAAAGTGATCCTGAAGATGCCAATTTAGCAGATAACATAAAAGCGGTTTCTTTCACCCGTGACTTCACTTTAAGTAAATCTGGGCGCCCTCAATTACATTTCATTTTTGATGTTACCAAGTTATTTGAATCTCCAAATACTATAGATTTTTCAAGTAATGCATCTCGTCACTCTCCTGCTGCATCTACTGAAATAGCAGAAAATTATGTAAACGCATTTGTACTTGATCATATTCATGAGTAAGCATAATTACATAAAAGTATGGTTTATTACAGCCATACTTTTTGTTATAGGTTGTTCTGATGAGGACGTTAACAGTGCGGAAGATTGGTCTATTGAAGTACCATCTAACTTTCCCGCACCGGTTTATTCATTTCAAAACAACCCTATAACAAAAGAAGGTTTCGAGCTTGGACGAATGTTGTTTTATGAAAATAAAATTTCTCAAGACAGCACCATCTCTTGTGGTTCGTGCCACCAGCCTTACATTGGATTTGCAGACCCTGTGCACACCCTAAGTGTGGGAGTGAAAGACCGCAAAGGCATTAGAAATGCACCTCCTATATTCAATATGGCATTTCAGCCATTTTTCTTTTGGGATGGAGGTGTTACTCACTTGGATTTTGTTCCTTTAAACGCCTTCGAAAATGAATTAGAAATGGATGAAACCGTGCCTAACATTCTGCATAAACTTAACAACATGCCTAAGTATACAGACAAATTCAAAAATGTATTTGGTAAAGACAGCATTGACACACAGCAAGTTTTACATGCCTTAGCACAATTCACGTCATCTATTGTATCGGCATCATCACCCTATGACAAATACGTAAGAAACGAAGGATATCAACTTTCTGATCAGGAAATGAGAGGAATGGAGATTGTAAAACAAAAATGTAGTACTTGTCACGCTTCTGACCTATTTACCGATTTCAGCTTCAGAAACAATGGTTTGGATAGTGCATTTGAAGATATAGGCAGAATGAAGATCACAGAAAATGAAGAAGACTTGGGGAAGTTTAAAGTACCTACCTTAAGAAATCTTGAATTAACGGCTCCTTATATGCACGATGGTCGCTTTAAAACACTCAATGCGGTACTTGATCATTATGATACTGGTGTTAAAAACAGTGCGACCTTAGACCCTGCCCTAAAAGGTGAAACCCGCTTAGGCTTCGCTCTCTCTGATAATGAAAAAAGTGACATCATAGCATTTCTGAAAACACTGACAGACAGAGAATTTACAAGAGATTCACGATTCTTTGACCCTAACTAATCACCAACAACATGAAAAAGATAAAAATAACCATTTATATATCCATTCTCAGTTTACTCTTCACATCAAATGCGATGGCATGTGATGTGTGTGGCTGCTCCCTTGGTGGTAATTTTCTCGGAATTTTACCTATGTTCAATAAAAATTTCATTGGACTAAGGTATTCACGAGCCCATTTCTCTAGCACCATGAATCATCACAGTGACTACCTTGAGAATGAATACTCTAACGATACATATAATAAATTAGAGCTTTGGGGACGATATAACCTTTCTGAAAAAATTCAACTTTACGCATTTGTACCTTATTCATTTAATGATATGAATGGCAATATTCAAAAGGTAAAAGCAAGTGGCATGGGCGATATTTCCCTGATAGGAAGCTACAAACTCATAAACACAGGTGATGATGAAAGTAAAAAACTTAAACATACTTGGATGCTGGGCGGAGGCATAAAACTCCCAACTGGTAAGCACACACAAAAAGATGAAGGCTTGCTTATCAACCCCAATTTCCAGCTAGGCACCGGAAGTGTAGACTTTTTATTTAATACTGCTTATACCATTCGATATAACAAAATAGGCCTTAATAATGAAGCCGGTTATAAACTCAACACCCGTAACAATAATGATTACCTTTTTGGGAATCAACTCAATTTCTCAAGTAATTTATTCTATTGGTTTTCGTCAGATAATATAGCCATACTTCCAAAAATAGGCTTATATTATGAACATGCAGCAAAGCATGAAGATGGAAATATTATTCAAGTAAATACCGGAGGCAATGCTTTGTATGGAAATTTGGGATTAGACATCTATTATCAAAATTTTTCGTTAGGAATAAATTATAAGGATCCCATTTCTCAACAAATGAATAGTGATGATATTGCTAACATTAATGCTAATGAAAGGGTAAGCCTTAATTTTACCTTTAACTTTTAGACTACTATCCGAAAACTTATGAAAAAACTAGCGAGCTACTTATACATTTTCACATTAACAATTCCATTTATTTTCAGTAGCTGTAATAACAAAACAGAACAGCAAGAATTAAGTGAAATAGATCAGTTAAGAGAAGATTTAATTGTTGTGCATGACTCTGCTATGAGCCGCATGCAAACAATTATGACATTAAAAAACCAGCTTAAAGAAAAAAAAGACAGCACTGAATCTATTAAAAATAATAACATCACTTCTACAATCACGCAATTAGAAGATGCTGATAAAGCTATGATGGATTGGATGCACTCTTTAGAAATTTCACTCAATGCAAATGGCACTAGCCAGCCCTATGATACCGTAAATGACACTAAGAAAATACAGTATCTGAAAAGCAAAAAAGATGAAATGCAAGCAATAGATTTAAAAATGAAAAATGCTATAAAGCAAGCGCAAATAATTATCAAAAAATAAGTTTAATATAAAAGGCATGGTATTCTACTGATAACCATGCCTTTTACATTGAAAACACACCCCGCATCCAGCCTAGCAAAAGCGTACTCAATTTAGTGGCGCTCTATTTTTTTATTTGTAATTTTATATATAAGGGTTGTTTTAACCCCGAATTCTAATTAATATATATATTAAAATAGATATTTAATACTTCGTGCCACGATGGATATACCTTGCATAATAATAGATGATGACAGTGTTTTTCAAACCATTCTTAAAGAGTTTATTGAAAAAACAGAAGGGCTGACATTAGTTAAAACATTTAATAATGCCATTGAGGGTTCTAATTTTTTAACCTCCCATGCAATTGATATTGTATTTTTAGATGTGGAAATGCCCGAAATGACAGGCTTAGAATTATTAAAAGTACTACCCTATCAACCTCAGGTAATTTTAATAAGTAGTAAACAGCAATATGCCTTAGATGCTTTCGAGTTTGAAGTAACTGACTACATATTAAAACCAAAAATTACTTATAGCCGTTTTTTATCAGCTCTTAATAAGGCTAAAAAAAATCTAGACCTTAAATATGACTACTTCTTTGTAAAAGAAGATTCGAAACTTATCAAAATTAATTTAAGCGAAATATCATATGTAGAAGCATATGGCGACTACGTAAAAATATACACGGGAGATAAGTATAGAATGATTTTGAGTCCTTTAAAAAACATCCTCAACAAACTCCCTTCACATGAATTTGCTCAAATTCACAGGTCGTATATTGTTAGAATAGATAAAATAGAGGAGTTAGAAGGTAATATGATTAGAATAAACAATAAATCGATACCAGTAAGCAGGTCTCAAAAAGATGATATTCTAAAACGTATTAAAACACTTTAATTATTTTACATAAAAGGGCATTCTATTCAATGCTCGTTTTATAGCTGCATTAAGTTCTTTTGGGTTGAATGGTTTAGAAATATAACCTTGCAGCCCAAGGCTTTCAGCTTTATCCTCTGCCATAACCGAAATAGAAGCTGTTAGTGCTATAATTGGTAAATCTTTGAATTTCCCACCGTGCATAGTTTTAATTTCTTGAGTTGCTTCATAACCATTCATTCCAGGCATTTGCAAATCCATTAACACTACATCATATGTGTTTTTATTCGCCATTTCGATAGCCTCAAAACCATCATGAGCTTCATGATAATTAATGCCCCACATTTTTAAAAACTTACCTGCTATATACCTGTTTGTTTCTATATCTTCTACAAGTAATAATCTCACTCCTTGCAAACTATTTTCTTGCATGGGTTGTACAGGCTCAGGAGCTTCCTGCTTCTGTAACTTATCAAATGTTACAGCTATGCAAGCTTCATTATCACTCATTTCTAGCTTTGCATCTAGCACTTTAACTATCTGATCTACAAAAGATACATTAAAACTATTTTTATCGTAATCCTCGGCCCTAGGACCTCTGTCAAATCTTCCTACACTAAAATGAATTACCACTTCACTTTCATCGTCATCACAAAGCTCTATATCTATATTAAACTTAGGCTCACCATCGGTAACAAACCGTTTCAGCACTAGCCTTAGCAGTTGTTTTAACCTCAACGGATCTCCCATTAAAAAATCAGGAATAGCCAAGTCAAAATTAACCTTCAACGTGTATTCCATCGTTTTTAATTCATTAATAAGTTCGCTCATTAATGACTTGAGGTTGAACAATATTCTTCTTTCTTTCACTAACCCACTATACATATCTCCACTATCTAAAAGTTCGTTTACGATATTAAACAAACTGTCAGACGAGTTCTTTAATAAAGTAAGATCTTTTTTATCCACCCACGAGGCTTGAGAATCATTCAAAAGATTTGACACCCCCATGATATCATTAAGAGGTGTTCTTATTTCATGGCTCATTAAACTCAGTAAATTATTTTTTGCATTTAAGGCTTCAAGCAAGTCTTGCTGTTGCTTATTTTTATCTAAATAGGACATTACCAGTTTTGACAATTTCAACAATGCCTCTTTTTGTAGCTCATTTAACTCTTTTGGCTTCCTATCTATCACACAAAGTGTTCCTAATGCATATCCCTCCGGAGTTAATAAAGGATACCCAGCATAGAACCTGATATTTGGATCACCTGTAACTAATGGATTTGAACTAAAACGCTCATCAGCAAGAGCATCTTTTACTTGCAAAAACTCCTTATCTCTAACTGCATAATTACAAAAAGCTACATCTCTACTTGTTTCTGATACTTTTAAACCTACTTTAGATTTGAACCATTGACGTTTTTCATCAAGCAACGATATTAAGGTTATAGGTACTTCACATATATAAGAAGCCAAAGATGTAATACTGTCTAAAACAGCATCTACTCCTGTATCTAAAATTTGATAAGAGTGGAGTACTTTCAGCCTCTCTTTTTCCTTTTTATTCATACTTCGTTATACTGTAGAAATTTAAAAGACATCAGATCAATTGTTAATTATAGTCGTCATTGTACTTGATATGCATTTATTTTATCGCCTCCATATACTCATCGGATATCTTTAAAGAGTATCATGCTTATATATCTGGTTATACCTAGTCAAAAGTATTTCATTTAAATCGAATGGAGTAATCTTTCCGATCAATGGTTAATTATTTCAGATGAATTATTTTTCAATTTTAAATCCACAAAACAAACCAACCGCTCCGAACAAAATTCCATACCTTCAAGACCCTTGGTATGCGCATACACTAAAAAGACCACATCTTTATTTTGCTGCTCCCAGCCGGTTCCCTTTCTTAAAACAGTGTTCATCTCCTTCATTAATTTTGAAAATGTAAGCACTACTTGTTCTCCGCCACCTTTGCTTATATAAAGTCCCAATATTAATATTACCTGAAACACTACCATAATAATAGCCAGTTTATGCTTTTTGCTACTCAGTATTTTACCATACATTTTTATAGAAGCATACGTGGAAGCTCCAATAAGAATAGCACCAAAGAACACGTAAGTTATTACATCACTGGTCATAACATCATTATTTTAATTGGCGTTAATTTTTCTTGAATATTAAAAAAGACTTTGGTCAAATCTATTTTATTGGATGATTAACACGCAATTGCCGATGAATGACACCCTAAAAATTGAATATAAAAAGATAATCGATTAAGCAATCAAACCATTTGATTATTAATATTTTAGCAGAGATATGACAAAAACAACATTGGCTAACATCTCCATAAGAACACACCTCAAACCTGGTGACCTTGGATACATCGCTCACTTACATGGTAAAGTATATGCCAAAGAATGTAACTACGGCCTTAACTTTGAAAAATATGTACTGAAAGGTATGTATGAATTTTTAGATACTTATGAAACAGAAAAAGATAGAGTATGGATATGCGAGCATAATCAAAATATCGTTGGGTTTCTTTTGGCAGGCCATAAAAATGACTTACTTCAGTTTAGGTATTTTATAATTTTACCTGAGTACAGGGGGCTAGGAGTAGCTGATCTGCTAATGCAAAACTTTGTTGACTTCATGGAAGAGAAAACATATACTCAAGCATTTTTATGGACGACAACAGAGCAAATTGCCGCCATAAAATTATATATGAAGTATGGCTTTGAACTGGAAGAGGAGGTTATAACAAATGACACCTTCAACAAAGAAATTACAGAGCAAAAATTTATATTAAAAAAATAGCCTACTGATTTCAGCAAGCTATTCTCCTTCACCTTAAAACATTGTTTTACAGGTTAGTATAAATTTCGAAATAGCTACATTCTGCTATTATCTGCTGATAAAATTTAGTGTTTTTATACTCATTATTGAGTTCCTCAAAACTCTTTTTGTAATTACGATAACTCCCATCCAGACTTCCATTGTAATAACTGTATGAATACCTCGCATCCGACTTATCATACGCTTCATTCAACTCGCATTTGGCCATCATATATAGACATCGAGCATTCAATTCTTTATCCTGAGAAAGGTTAATTACATCCCTATAGTATCCATAAGATTTTGATGCCAATTGGTAATACACTTCATAATATTCATCAATATCCAACAAATTGTAGCCTTTCTGCTCTAAGATAACATCTTTAGCTTTTGGCCTATGGCTATACTTCCATCGAGTATAATCATAGTTACAGCAATTTGACCTACCTATGAGCAAGCCTCTGTAATAGCCGGTATTAGAAACGTTGAAATAATAATTAGCCAATAAATAGTAAGCTAGTTTTCGTTTCCATAAAGCTTGATCATTCTGAGACATATCCTTTAGCTTTATTAAATGACTAGCTAGGTCAGCCAAAGAGAAGTTTGCTTCTATAAAGCTAAATGGAGACGCCTGGTACACCAAATCCTCCATAATGTCATCTGTACAATTAAAACACTCAGCAATATTATTACTGAAAACTTTTGCAGAAACTGTTTGATCCAAATCATGACCTGCCGTATTATTTTTGAGATAACTATAAGCTTCTTCAGGTTGTCCTTGTCTTAAAAAGTGCAGCCCCTTTGCATACCTGAGATAATTTACCGGGTCATTATTATCCTGAACGGTTTTCCTCATTAGCATCTGCTCAAACTTATTTTTTGTTGATTTACTGGCAAACTGAATCAGATCATCAATCAATTTTAGAGAAGATAAACGATTAATATTTTCAATTCTATTATGCACAAGAAATGCCTTAGATACTTGGTTATGCTTAAAATAAAGATGCGCCACCTGATCCATAATTAAATACTTCCAAGATGGCTCCATGGTACTCCAGCCCGACACACCTTCCTGAGTCATTGTTTCACCCAAAAATGTTGCAAGAAAAGCTTCACGCTCTGGCGTTATCTCATTCCATGAAAAAACTTTGTATACACGTTCCAAAACATCAATTTGTTCTTCATATTGAGGCGCTTTAAGTTTTGCAAGTTGCTTTTGTGCATTAGCAACATCTCCTTTACAAAAAGATAAATATGAAACGGACAGCTTCCAGAAATCACCATTTTTAACCTCCTTATCTTCTGTCATCGTTACTGCAAATTCATATAGAGCCTGAGCCTTTTGGTCTTGTCCGTCTTCTAAAATGGGCAATAACTTTTCTTTAACTCCAGTCCTTGTGGGCCAGATACTCCTCTCAAGATTATTCACCGATCTCATAAAAATCAATTCAAGCTGATTTTCATTAGGCGTTTCTCTTTTCAGCTCCTCTAATACTCTGAGGTCATTACCAAAGCTTCCGATACCTTTAAGTGTGATATAACCAGCTTCATCTTGCTTGCTAGTGAAGAACGATCGACCTTCTCCTCCCTTATAATTACAAAATCTATAGCTCAAATAGGCGGAAGTTTTTCTATCGACACTATTATTAAAAACTTGTAAATACAGGTAAGCAGCCTTGTCGTAATTGCCTAAAGAATAATAACAACCGGCCAGCTGGTCTAACATATAATAGTACATTTCATTAGTAGAGAATTTACCAGATACATTGGCTTCATAGAAATCGATAGCTCCCTGATACTGACCAGTATAATGAAATATCCTAACCAATTGATAAGAATAGCGCAATTTCAATTGATCATCTGATGCTTTTTTCCACAAATCAGCCCCCTCTTCCAATAAATACGATGCATCAGGGCTATTTTCCTTTAATATATCTCTATACTCCCATGAGGCTCTTTTTCTGCTTTCAAAAACTTGACTACACTCGCGTGCAAAGTCCATGTATTTTTTTGCATCCTTTTCTTTTGAAGATGACTTCCCTACCCAGATTTTATCGTAAGCTGATTGATCTTCTGGTAAAAGCATATTATGAATATCAGATTTAGACCAACCTGTTAATATCTTTTCCCATAGCGCAACATTTCCGTCATGGTATTGCTTCTGATCATCAGAATGATAAAACACATTAGCATCCTCTCTTAAAAAAGGATAATATGCTTGTTCTGCTATGTTTTCCTGATTGAATAAGTTATAAAAGAAATATAGATCATCAGTAGGGTACCAACCACAACCGTACCCAACATACGAGGTAAATATTAATGCCAAAAGAAGAATTTTCTTCATAATTGATTGATCACTTTTAAAGGGTTGATTTTTCTTAAAATGTTATCATCTAAATGATAAAAAATCACACCTGACACATCAAGGTTACTACCTTCAATGGCTTGGTATGATTTTACTATTTCCGGAGGAGTAACTTTTTCCAGCTTCACCTGATACCCCGGGCCTAAGTAAAAGCTATGAAATAAGGTATCTCTTAAAACTTCATAGCGAGTATCACTAATTTTTCTAAAATAACTTGAATTAGTAGTAAATGCATTTTCATCAATACTATTAATAAGTCTTATTTCTCCACTATTATTTTTAAGTACGGTTTGAGAAAATAGTGGCAACGCCACCTTTAGTGGCAATGGGTAGGTACTTTCATCGTTAATGTAACTCTTTACAGTAGTACTTTCAAGAATAGAATTGTGACTATCATCATCGAGGCGACCTATATTATACAACATCAGCACGCCACGTTTCACAGGAGGAATCCCTGTTTTTTCTTTGTATTTGATTTGATGTAGCCTAATGGTAGCACTTAAGTCATAGGACTCACTTAAAGAGGATAGTAAGGCGAAATACTTTTCTTGAGTTGAAGGAGTCCAATCACAGTCAATTTGTAATTCAGTAAATACCTTCCCAAAATTATGCATACTGATGTCATTCACCAGCTTACGGATTTTCGCATTTAAAGTATTTATATCAGCTTGTTTTAAGGCATCGTTAGCGATAAAAACCACTGGCACTATGTTGTAAGCTAAGTAACCACTATCCACATCTGTTAAAACATACACTGGGTATACGCCATCATCAGAATCATTTTGCTCCATCAAATCATCTACATCAAAATAGTGTAGATAAATGGTCGAGGTTTTGGTCTCCGTCAATACCGAGTCTATTCCCCCTGAGTATACAGCTTTAGCTTTCCAGTGGTAAAAGGAAACACTCTTTTCAGTCTTTTTATGGCATGAAAAGCAAATTAAAAGAGCAGTAGTTATTATAAAGTATCTCACTGTACCATTACTTTACCTCTTACCCCACTGTTCTTAAATTCAATCTTATCCGTTGAATCTTTCTTATTCACTAGCAATGCTCTAAATGTCCCTGACATTATCATAGTAGTTTCATCAAACTCCAAATAGACACTATAGTTATTGCTCACATACTCTTTATCTACCACATCTCCACCAATAGTGGTGTAGTAAGATACTCCCTCTCCATTAAAATTACCCATCAACTTAGGTTCCCAAAACCAATCAACGATTAAGCTCAAAGTTTCCTGATTTGCTTCATCTGTAGCCCCTAGCAAGATTAACTTACCTTCATCTTTGATATAGTTTATTTCTATGTCTCCATACCAGTCTGAAGAGTTCATTTGCCCTGCCATGTAAGTTCCTGCAACTCGTGGAGTTTCCTCTTCATCACAACCTATTAATAGCATAGCACATGCGAATAAAACAAATAAGTATTTCTTCATAATCTTTCTATAAATAGACTCCAACGGCACCAAATTAGCTGAAAAACAGCGAAATAAAACATTAAATATTAGTTATTTTCAACTTTAATCAACAGAATTGGTTAAATACTAATTAATGAATCAATGTATTACTAACTTCATATTGAATTTAAAACAAGCTTTCCATGAGATTTATAATGTTAATTCTTATATTTATATCGCATACGACATTTAAACAAGATATAAAAATGGACTTTTACGATTTAACAGCAGAAACACCTCAAGGAGAAACCCTTCAAATGTCTGATTACAAAGGCAAAGCAGTACTTATAGTAAATACAGCAACGCAATGCGGACTCACTCCTCAATTTGAAGGCTTAGAAAAACTCTACCTTGATTACAAAGACAAAGGTCTTGAGGTTTTAGGGTTTCCTTGCAATCAGTTTATGGGACAAGAGCCTTTAAGCAATGATGAAATGGTAGAAACGTGTAAACTCAACCATGGAGTAACCTTTCCCTTGACAAAAAAAGTAGATGTAAATGGGAAGGATACTTGCCCTGTTTTCAAATATTTAAAAGATGAACTCGGTGGCACTCTGGGCAAAAAAATAAAGTGGAACTTTACGAAGTTTTTGATAACCCCTGAAGGAAAACCCTATAAAAGATATGCGCCCACCACAAAGCCAGAGAAGATTGAAGATGACATTGCAAAGTTATTAAAGTAATGAGTAACGAAAATTTACTTGCACTAGAAGAGCAACTGTGTTTTCCTGTTTATGCTACTTCAAGATTAATTATACGGTTATATCAGCCGTTGTTAGATGAGATAGGTCTCACCTACACACAATACTTAGTAATGCTGGTATTATGGGAAAATGATGAGATAAAAATCACAGATATATGCAGTAAGTTATTCTTAAATACAAATACTATTACTCCACTCATTAACAAATTAGTAGAGAAAAAACTCGTTGAAAAACAAAAACAACGCACCGATGTGCGTTCATCAATTGTAAAATTGACCGATGCAGGACACTCACTAAAAAATAAAGCAGAATGTATACCTGCATCGTTAGCCGAATCATCTTCTATTCCGAATGAAGAGTTAGTAGCCATGAAAAACACTATGTGGAAATTTCTAAATCAGATTACTGATGCTATAGAATAAAAAGAGCGGCCCAAAGCCGCTCTTTTACTAATTACAAAATCATCATTTCAATATTAACACCGAAAATTTCAGTGGTAAGATAACCTCCACGGCTATGCCGCTAGGCATTTGCTATCGGAATCAAAAAGGCCTTCACCTGCCTTTGAAATAAATGATTATCACTATCCTTTTCTGAAGAACTGATCTCCGACCCCAACTTACCATAAAAAGAAAAAGATTTAGGGTGACTGCTCCCCACCTGAATATATTCAAATCCAAGATCAGCATAGTAAGGAATCAAAACATGGTTCAACCAATAACCTCCATATCCCTTTCCTTTGTCGGCTATGTGAAAATATTTTAGCAGGACCGTCTTTTCCTCTTCCTGTGGCAAATGCTTTTCTACCTCCTTGATTTCCCCTCCCACTACGGTGAGTACGCCAATGATTTCACCTCCTCTTTCAATAGTATGAATATGGAACCAAACGTCAGGCTTCTTCTTTATGCTTTCGATGAAATGAATAGCATGATACAATTCGTTATAATCATCCCAGTCATTCCTCAGCTTCCACTCCACATACTTGGATATAGGCTGGAAAAGTGAAGCTTGGAATTCCTCATGTAATGCATAAGTTTCGGAACCATTCTGGTGAATTATTTTCATATTGGTTGGATAGAATTATTGTTTTAAAAAGCTTCTTTAAGACCTATAACCCATTAAAAAAATCATTAAATTATATTCAGGAAATAATAATAAACTATGATACAAGATCCAATGGTTGGCCCGTACTCAATATTCTCAACAATATATTCAAAGTTAGAAGATCTTAGAAAACATAATGAATATTCACAAGATTCATTCATTAAAGAAAAAGAGCGCTTATCTCAAAAAGAAGAGCCAATTGATAAGGATGAAATTGAATTTGAAAATGAAATTGATAACCATATTCAAGAAATGAATAATTTAGAAAAGGTATTCCCTAATAATATCAAAATGATGATTGTATTACTTGCTCATTCAGTATTTGAAGATTTTCTCATCTCTATTTGTATTCATTATGATAATAATGGAAATCATTTAACTAAAAAACTAGCTGAATTATTAAAAGAAAATGATCACTTCCTAACAATTGATCATTGCAAATCCTTTATACAAAAGAATTACACTTTAGAAATTGGCACAAAGCAGGAATGGCAGTTTATTATGAAAATAAAAGAACTTAGAAATGCTATTGCTCATAATTCTGCAAGGATATTAAAATACAAAAAAAAGAAAGATGAAAATGAAAAAGAAAGACCACTGCACAAAAGCTACATCTCCTTGTCTCAACTAGTTAAAGAATATCCAACTTCAATAAATATGAATCAGATATACTATACAGGCATTGCAGACAATCAGTATTTCGAGATTAAAATTCTGAATAACAATTTCAGCGAAATCATCATTCAGAATTACTTGTCATTTTTTAAATATCTAGAAAATCAACTACCAGATACTTATTAATTAATAGTCTCGTCTACTTTACCACAGCGAAGCATTTTATCTCCAAAGTAAGGGTTGTTCACCTCTTCTTCCATGCTTAACCAATAAGCTCCCTCGTTATTAAAAGCCATTGGACAAAACTGTCTGTAAACAGTAGAATCATTAGCTTTAGTAGATTTCACCAAGGTGTATACATGCTCCGATAGCTCGTTGAAATATTTGCGCTGTGTTTCTACATCTTTTACGTTAGCAATATTCTGAGCATCGGCATATAATGTCTCTGCTGTGCTGGCATCATTAGCTTTTAGCGTATTGGCTATTTCAGCTGCTGCACTGCTAGCTTCTTCTGCATTGGTCTTTACTAATGCATTCTTTACTTTAAAATATGAGGCTAATACAGCTTTAGCATCTTCTTGAGACATAACTCCTGCTTCACTTTCTTCCACAGGTGTTTCTGTAGCTTCAGTTACTACTTCAGTTTCTTCTGTGTTTTCTTCTTTTTTAGTGTCACCACAAGCTGTTATTGATAGAGCAATAATAGCGGCCACGAATAGTGTTGATATTGATTTCATAGTGTTCATATTCTTGTTTTATTTTAATTCAATTGTTAATACTTTCTTTTATAAGCAATGTTTGTGTCTTCACAAACAGTATTCTCTACATCATTAGCCTGTCCTATGGCCGGACGATCCCATGCATTTTTCATTCGATAAAAAAGTATGCAAAAAATCTTAAAAGTTTGAAACTCGCTGCGCTCAGACAGCAAACTTTTATTTTTTTGCTTACCGTTTATGCAAGCATAAACAGTATCGCAGATTCAACAGCCTCAGTTCGTATCCTTACGAATCGAAACTATTCTATCACCTTTGTTACTTCTCCGCAGGTGAGCATAGATGACCCGAAATATGGATTTTTTACTTCTTTTTCGCTGCTCAGCCAATCTGCCCCTTTGTTATTATCTGCCATGGGGCAGTGTTGCACATAAAGTGTAGATGCCGAAGGGTTCATTCCCTGAACCAAGGCTATCATGTTTTCTGAAAGCGATATAAAACTTGTTCTTGCTGCCCCAATATCTTTGCTGTCAGAAATTAGTGCTGCGGCCTCTTTGAGGGTTTTAACTTGCTTCATCCACAGCATATGAGCATCTCCAATAAACACTTCCATGTTTACGGCCTTTAAAGCTGTCAATAATTCACCTGCCTGTGATTTTCCTTCATTGAAATTATCATTTACCAGGGCATCTTTTAATAAGAGATATTTATTGATAACTGGTTTTAGAGCACTTTTGCCCTCATCAGAGATATTGATTTGCTTGCCAGCTTCCTTTGGGTTCATCATGCTGGGTTTACCTGCCAGCTGAGCTGCGGCATCTATGCTAAAGGTGCCGTTTACCACTACCCTTTCTCCTGCTTTCAATCCACTTTCAATCACATACTGATCTCCTTTTTCTGCTCCTAAAGTCACCACTCGATATTCGAAAGTGGGCTGATCGTAGTTATCCAGCTTCACATATACCAAAGAGCGTTTTCCTGTCCAAAGAACTGCTGACTGAGGAACAGTAATCACCTCACTACTAGTTGATTGATCATCATTTTTAATAGCTGCTCTGACAAACATTTCTGGTTTTAATTTCCCTTTGTCGTTAATCACTTCAGCTCTAATACCTGCAACACGATTTGACGGGTCGATAAAGGGATCAATGAATGTCACCTTCGCTTTAAAGTTTTCTCCAGGCAATGAGGATACGGTAAAAGTCATTAAATCACCATTTGAAATGCGACTCAGATCCTGCTCATAGGCATCTAACACCACCCAAAGTTTGCTCAAGTCTACAACTTCAAACAAGGGTTCTCCTTTTTTTACATGCTTACCAGAAGAAGCGTATAGTTTTTGAACTACACCATCAAATCGAGATCTCAATGGTAAAGCCATACTCACCTTACCTTCTGATTCAATTTTATCAATTTCACTCTCAGCCAACTGAAAGTTCTTCAGCTTATTCCTAACTGCATTATAGAGTTCGGGATAAGAATCTTTGTTTTTAGAAGCTTCCAAAAGCTCTTGCTGCGCCATTACAAATTCAGGAGAATACACAGTTGCTAATACTTGCCCTCTTTTCACTTTTTCACCAGTAAAATTCACATTTAACTTCTCTATTCTACCATTAAAATGGGCTGAGATAAGAGAAATATTCCTTTCATCTGCCTCAATTTTTCCACTGAGCTGAAGGTTTTTAGAAACCGCTGTTCCTGCCCCCACTACAATAGTCTGAACATCTGCCAAAGCTGCTGCTGACTCACTCATTTGGAGGGCATCATTGCTAACCAGCTTACCTTTGCTATCGCTTAACGGAATCAATTCCATACCGCAAATAGGGCACTTACCGGGCTTTTCTTGTCGAATTTGAGGATGCATGGAGCAAGTCCATACTGTAGATTCTTCAGAAGCCTCATTTTCTGCATGCTGATGCTCGTCATCCTTTCCTCCGAAGAAGAAACTTCCAAGCAACACCCCTACTGTCAGGGCGGCCAGCATCAATAGTATTGTTGATTTATTTAGTTTCATGATCAGTATCAATGTTTTTTGCCCATAATTTTTCAAGTAATGCTATCGCAATGTGAACGTTAGCCTTGGCCTGCTCTGAAGCCAGCTCATAGCGTAGCATCTGCTGTTCTATATCCAGCACTTTTTCATAACTACCATCTCCTCCCGCATAAGCCTGAGTAATAATATTAGATGCTTGCCGCGATTGGATCAACAGCTCATCATAAAGTTTGCGCTTACGCTCGGCATCTTTGTACTGGTTAATAGCCTGGATCATCTGAGCCTCCAATGAATTTTTCTTTTGCTCAATCTGCTGCTGCAAACTTTGCTGCATATAATCCACCTCACTAATCTTCGCTTTATATTTTTTACGATACAAAGGAATACTCACCGTAGCCATTGGCATAAGAATATCCTGACCGTTTTGTGGCACATCCATATCGGTGCGTGGCGTTACCAAGCCATAATTAACTCCTACTCCAAAAGAAGGCTGACCTTCCTTCACTACGATATTTTTCTGGCTTTCCAATACTGCATTCCGCTGATATAGAGCGTTTAACTCAGGATTTTTCAATAGCACGCTATCCAGCAACATCTGATCATCCACAGGCAGAGATAAGGTTTGGAGGCTATCTTGCATATGCACCTCTTCACGAATAGGTCTACTTAGCAACACATTGAACTGAGCCGTTTGCGTTTGTAGCTGATCTTTTAGAGCCTCCAGTTGAGCCACTCGCTCCTTATTTTCCATCTGCACCTGCAGCACATCCACCATAGAGCCTTCTCCCCCTTCAATTCTACCAAGACTTACTTGTTCATCCCTATCCAGAATTCCCAAGTACTTCTCAGTAGTAGCTATACTTTTTTGGGTGATATATATCTGATAATAAGCCAATTTAACCTGATAAAAAAGCTCATTTTTCGTCTTTAAAAATTCCTGATAGCTCACTTCTGCCTGCTGAGAAGCGGCATCCCTTTTCGCTGCCAGCGTTCCAAACCAAGGGAATGACTGCGACAGTTCAAGTCCTAAAACCCGCTCTCCTACTCTGGTTTCAGTGGGTAAAATGGCATAACTAAGACTAGCCTTTGGGTCTGGCAATGCTCCAACCTGAGGCACCTTCTGCAAGTCAGCATAATACCGATGAAACTGTGCCTGGAGCATTGGGTTATTATCAGCGGCCTCTTTTAGGTATTCATTTAACTGACCGTATGAGGTAAAACTTAGCGTTAGGAATAACCACATCATTCCTATTCTCTTTGCTTGATCAAAAAGGATCAAAAAATCAAGGCTGTAAGCAAAACTCCTAAAATTATCGTACCTCCGCGGAAAATTTTCAAACTCACGTGTCTTACCAGACACGCTCAAACAGGAAAATTTTCTTTTCGCTCTGGTCCAATAATTTCTTAACGGATTTTGCTTAAGGCCAAAATTATCTTTCATTTTAATGTAAAATTTTAACTTACTCATTTCTCCACCCTCCTTTCTTGCCACATGCTGTACAGCACTGGTACTACAAACATGGTCATCACCTGAAGGAGCATGCCTCCAAAGGCGGGAATGGCCATGGGCACCATAATATCCGAACCCTTTCCTGTGGATGAAAGCACTGGGAGAAGAGCTATAATGGCCGTGGCCGCGGTCATCATGGCTGGTCTCACACGCATCATTCCTGCGTGCAATACAGCTTTTCGAACCTCCTTTTTAGTAGATGGCTTTTCCTTTTCAAAAGTCTGTGTGAGGTAAGTTCCCATGATCACACCATCATCGGTAGCAATACCAAACAAGGCAATAAATCCTACCCAAACCGCAACACTGAGGTTAATGGTATGCATCTGAAATAGATCCCGTAGGTTGGTTTCGGCCACAGAAAAATTCAGGAACCAATCTTGTCCATAAAGCCATATCATTAAAAACCCTCCAGAGAAGGCCACGAATATTCCTGAGAACACCATGGCCGACATGGTTACGGATTTGAACTGAAAATACAAGATCAGAAAAATGATGATGAGCGATAAAGGCACTACAATCAGTAGCCTTTTAGTGGCTCGAACCTGATTTTCATAATTACCGGTAAACTGGTAACTAACGCCTGCAGGTATAATTAAGCTTCCATCATCTATTTTTTGGTGAATGGCTGCCTGGGCTGCCTCCACCACATCTACTTCAGCAAAACCTTCCTTCATATCAAAAATCACATAGCTCACCAGAAAGGTATTCTCGCTTTTTACATTTTGTGGTCCTTGTGTGTATTCGATAGTAGCGAGCTGCCCCAAAGGAATCTGAGCTCCGGACGAAGTAGGAATTAAAATATCCTTCACCGTCTGCGGACTATCCCGATACTCCCTTGCGTACCTCACACGGACAGCAAATCGTTCTCTGCCCTCCACGGTTGAGGTTTGCTCCATGCCGCCAACAGTGCCACTGATATAGCTCTGTACATCCTGAATGGTAAGTCCATATCTGGCAATAGCCTCTCGGTCAATATCAATATTTAGATATGGTTTGCCTACTACCCGATCAGCGAAAACTGTAGGCCCATCGATGCTGGGTACTTCTTTTAGAATCTTCTCCAGTTCAAAGCCCACTTTCTCAATGGTTTTCAAATCCGGGCCATACACTTTTATGCCCATGGGAGCACGCATGCCGGTTTGCAACATCACCAGTCTGGTTTGAATGGGCTGCAACTTGGGAGCCGAAGTAAGCCCTGGATAGTCCGACTGAGCGACTATCTGCTGCCAAATATCATCAGGCGATTGAATTTCCGGCCGCCACTGCCGAAAGTATTCACCATTGGGATCCTCCACTAGAGATTTGGCGTCAAACGTACTCAGACTGCCAGCCTTAGGATCGAAATAGCTGCCATCACTCAGTTCAAATTGATCATCTTTATTGACTTTAAAGCGCTTTCTATGACCTTCTTCATCCAGTATATATTCTGGTTTATAGTTAATGATGTTTTCAAACATGGAAACCGGTGCCGGGTCTAAAGCGCTATTGGTTCGACCCCATTTACCCACCACGGACTCCACCTCTGGAATAGCATTAACTCGCATATCCAGCTGCCTGATTACCGCCACATTTTGCTCTACACCTGTATGAGGCATAGTGCTAGGCATTAAAAGAAACGAACCTTCATCTAACGTGGGCATAAACTCCTTCCCTACTCCCGGAAAAGCATCGGTTATGGATTGCCAGGCTCCACTATCTCTAACCTCCCAACCTATTTTTTCTGCACCATTGGCTGCAAAGCCAAACACCTTATTAAAGCCTTGCCAAACGAGTATTCCAAACAAGATACTAATGATAGGTATGGTTAAGAATGTCCATTTATTATCAAGACACCAAGGCAAAATTCTAGGGTAGAAATGTACAACCGATAAAAGAAGACCTAGAATTCCACCGACCAAGATTACCACAAAAAGGAAGTTAATGATCAAGCTATTCTGCGGTCCTAGCGGCATCCATTCCTGGGTAAGGAAGAACACCACAATGAGCACAGAAAGGCCGATATTAATCCAGCTAGGTAAGTGTGAATTTCGCTGTACCCAATAATCATGAGTAAGCGCAACTACTCCAAATAGTGATAGTAGTAAGGCCATCCACTCACCAAATACTAAAGAAAGCACTACGCCAGCAATAATTAAAAGCACTCCCCAGATCTTTCGTGATCTATTTTTATCGATCCGAATGGAAAATACTAATTGTGCCAATGCCGGAATTACAATGATTCCCAAAGCCAAAGAAGAAAGAATAGCAAAGGTTTTGGTAAAGGCTAACGGTCTAAAGAGCTTGCCTTCAGCATCTTCCATAGCAAAAACAGGGATGAAGCTCACTACAGTAGTAGCCAAGGCCGTCATAATAGCTGGTGCCACTTCCTTTGCCCCTTCATACACTACTTTTTGCAGCCGATTTCCTTTTACTTCTTCATTTTCAGGCAATTCCAGATGTCTTACGATATTCTCAACAAACACAATCCCAACATCCACCATAACCCCGATGGCTATGGCAATACCTGATAGCGCCACCACATTGGCATCTATGCCGAAGTACCTCATGCTAATGAAAGTGATCAGAACACCAATGGGTAGCAAGCTGGAAATAAGGATGGAAGCCCGTAGGTTCATCACCAAAACAATTACCACCAAAATACTGATCAGAATTTCATGAGATAAAGCAGATTCCAGCGTTCCTAATGTCTCATGAATCAACCCTGAACGGTCATAGAACGGCACGATGGTGACCTTGGAAATGGTGCCATCTTCAAGTGTTTTTTGCGGCAAACCGGAACTGATCTCATCAATTTTGGCTTTCACGTTATTGATGACTTCCATCGGATTAGCACCATATCTGGCAACTATCACGCCTCCCACAGCCTCAGCGCCACCTTTATCCAGTCCGCCACGCCTTGGAGCAGGGCCAAAAGAAACATGAGCCACATCCTGAATTCTGATCGGCACATTATCACGAACTGTGACAACGCTTTCCTTGAGATCGTCCAGATTTTTAATGTAGCCCAAACCTCGAACCAGGTATTCGGCTTTGTTAAATTCAATGGTACGAGCTCCTATGTCGAGGTTGCTCTTTTTTACGGCCTGCATGATCTGGGCCACGCTCACCTTGCTAGCTTTCATGGCATCCGGATCAATATCTACCTGATACTCTTTCACATAGCCACCAACGGAAGCTACCTCTGCCACTCCACTAGCCGAGGTAAGACCGTACTTCACAAAGAAGTCTTGCAGTGTTCTCAGCTCTTGCGGATCCCAACCTCCCGTTGGTTTACCCGTTTTCGGATCACGACCTTCAAGCGTGTACCAGTAGATCTGACCAAGAGACGTAGCATCTGGCCCTAAAGCAGGTGTAGTCGCTTCTGGTAGCGTTCCGGCCGGCAGTGAATTCAGTTTTTCCAGTATTCTTGTTCGGCTCCAATAAAACTCAAGCTCCTCATCAAAAATGATGTAAATGCTGGAGAAGCCAAAAACAGAGTTGCTACGGATGGTCTTAACCCCCGGAATACCCAGAAGGGCGGTGGTGAGCGGATAGGTGATCTGATCTTCAATATCCTGAGGAGAGCGACCTTTCCATTCTGTATAAACTATTTGCTGGTTTTCACCTAAATCTGGGATGGCATCTACCGGAACAGGATCGCGGGGCAAGCCAATATCCCAGCCAAAAGGTGCCGTAACGATACCCCATACGATGAGCGCCAGAAGCAGCAGATAAGTGACCAGCTTATTTTCTAAGAAGTATTTAATAATTTTATTCAACATGATATAGTGTCATATAAGACAAGAATGAGATCAAAGAGATCTATCAACTAATTTGCTGGATGGGCAGCATTGATTAAAGCGCATGCCATTCCTGCAGGCTTTTACAAGCCTATCTACATCATGTATTTATAAAAGAAACGACTGATTCAGGATATGTAAATCCTGATCCAGCAACGGAGGGGGATCAATGGTTTGAGGATACTCTACATCGGCATCTACCGGCTGTAGGTTAAAATAGGTATAAGAAAAAGCAACCAAAAACTGCAGGTTAATACCATCAATGGCCACTTTAGATATAACAGAATCATCAGCACTCACGGTCTGATATTCATTATCGCAGCATTTTTTGATGGGCTTACTAATGGTTTCTAAAGATGATGGCTCTGAGCATTTCTTATCCATTTGCATACCACAGCCCAGTTCGTGCTGCCCAAGCATCACCTCTGAGCTCATCGCATGCCCACCACAGTAGTGAGTAGCCAGAGTGACCCCAGTGCTAGCCATCAGCATCAAAGACGCCAGGAATATGGATAATAGTTTTCTCATGCTTTCATTCTCCCTTACGTGAAAGACCTTTAAAAAGGTTCATTTGGCAAGGGTTAACGTAAAGGTAGTGAAATTTTGGGAATGGTGAAGGCAAGAATTTACTCCTGTTAAAATATAACAGATAGATTTCTTAAATACAGTCTCCTTGTTTTTTCAATCGAGCATAAACTCTAAAACAATAAAAAAAGCCCCTCTTTTGAGGAGCTCCTTTCACTATATATCAAATTACTTATTCTCCACTTTTCGGTCTATCCTCAGGTTTTACTCCCCAAGTTTCCGAAGGCTTAGCCCCCATTTCTATTTCCAAGTCTCCTCCTTTTTGAATTTCATCATAGGTGATGAATGATTTAGGTTGATCTTGACCATTCAATGTTACTTTCTGAATATAAATGTTATCAGAACTATTGTTAACGGTTTTAATATTAAATGATTTGCCATTGTTTAACTGGATGTGAGCCTCATTCACTAAAGGGCTACCTAACACATATTGCCCATTAAAAGGGTTCACTTCATAGAAACCTAGTGAAGAAAGGATATACCAAGCCGACATTTGTCCAACATCTTCATTTCCACAAATACCCTCTGGTTTAGGGAGGTAAAGACTGTCCATAATGTATCTTACCTTTTCAGCTGTTTTAGCAGGTTTACCTATATATGGATATAAATATGCGATATGATGGCTAGGCTCATTACCATGCGCATACTGACCAATAAGCCCAGAAATATCTGCTGATGCATGCTCGCCCATATCTCCCTCTACCATGAAAAGACTATCTAGTTTTGTTTCAAAAGCAGCTTCACTGCCAAAAAGCGCAATTAAGCCTTCTACATCTGCTGGCACTAACCACGTATATTGCCACGCATTTCCTTCGGTATAGTCATCACTTCTGTGGTTAGATTTAAACGGACTGAAAGGAGTTCTAAAGCTTCCATCGGCCATTAAGCCACGCATAAACTGAGTTTCTTTATCGAAATATTTCTTGTATGACTCCGATCTCTCTTTATACTTCTCATAAATATCATTCTTGCCCAGAGCCTTTGCCATCCTAGCAACAGCAGCATCAGATATACAGTACTCTAACGCCTTGGCTACCGACTCATTTTCCTTATCAGCTGGTATGTATCCTTCTGATTTTAAGAACTGCACACCTTCATCATCTCTTGTGGTAGAAGCTAACATAGCTTCCATTGCCAGTTCTGTATCCATATCAATGCCTTTGAAGTAAGCATCTGCAATTACAGGAATAGCCGAATAGCCTACCATACAATCAGTTTCGTTACCCATCAGGTGCCAAATAGGAAGCTTACCTTGTTGCTGATATATTTTTAAAAAGCTATTTACCATATCCTTTACTTTATCTCTTTGTGTAAGCGTAAACAACGGATGTGCTGCACGATATGTATCCCAAAGAGAATAAGTAGTGTAATTGGTAAAAGTAGTATCTGTATAATTCTTGGCGTCAGCACCACGGTAATCTCCATTCACATCCTGAAATATTGAAGGGGCTATCATAGAGTGATAGAGAGAAGTATAAAATACTTTCATTTTATCATCGTCAGCCATAGTTACATCTATCTTAGCGAGCTCTCCATTCCAAGCATCATTAGCAGCTTCTTTCACTGCATCGAAATTCCAATGAACCAGTTCTGCTTGCATATTTTCTAAGGCATTTTGTATGCTTACTGGAGATATAGCCACTTTCATAAGGAGTTCTCCATCTTTCAGTTGACCAAAATCCAATATGCTCTTCAGCTGTTTACCATCAGCAGCCGCACCGGTAATTAATGAATCTTTATCTGAAAAGGATATGCCTGTCACGGGCTGTGAGGTAACTAAAGCAAAGTATATTTTCTGATCTTTAGCCCAGCCTGAAGAATATCTGTAGCCTGTAACCAATGAATCATTTACCTGCTCTATATGGGTTTGCACCGGCCCATCCCAACCAATGCCTCTTTCCAAATCTATTAACACATGGGCTGGGGCATCAGTATTTTTAAAAGTGTATTTATGAAAACCCACTCTTTTGGTGGCTGTAAGCTCTGCCTCCACCTTATACTTATCTATCCATACACTATAATATCCAGGTTGTACTTTTTCATCATTATGAGAATAATAGGCCATGTAACTGTCCTCAGGATTCTCTTTATTATACCGAGTCCATTTCGTATCTCCCGTAGTAGGTAATATTATAATATCTCCCAAATCACCTATACCCGTTCCTGAAAGGTGAGTGTGAGCAAAACCAATTAAAGTAGAATCGCTATAGTGATAGCCTGAACACCAGTCCCAACCATGAGTAATATTTGTGGGGCCTAACTGCACTGCGCCAAAAGGCACATTAGCACCTAAAAATACGTGGCCATGATAGCCAGTACCAATGTAAGGGTCTACATATTTGGTAAAATTAGCAGTTTGTATTTCTGCAGTTGGCTCAGGCTTTGTATCACTACATTGAGCAAACAGAAATATTGCTAAAACAAAAGTTGATAATTTATACATAAGTATTGTTTGTTACAATTTCCTAAAAGATTGGATAACAGCACCATCAACTATAGAGGTGCTATATTCCGGCTGCTGTAAGGCTCCTCCCATGGATACTCTGCTATTTCTAAACTCCATTTTGCTTTCTACAGCTTGCCTGCCAGATACATGGCATTCTTTAGCACTGGTTTTTTTCACTATTTTATTGATGTTATGTGGCCTTATACCACCTCCCGCTAGTATAACAACCTTATCACCGGCCTTTGCTATCAATTCCTTCAAAAGGTCAACTCCTTCTAATGCTGTACGTTCTAATCCTGAAGTTAATATTCTGTCGACTCCAAGTTCTATCAAATCTTCTAGGGCCTGAAATGGATCTGCTACCATATCAAAAGCCCTATGAAAAGTGACCGATAATGGTCTGGACAAGTCGATTAATTCTTTGGTTTTGGTTTTATCAATTTGCCCTTTGGAGGTAAGTAGCCCAAACACAACTCCATCTGCACCAAGGGACTTGGCTATCCTTATATCTTCCTTCATCACCTCAAACTCATCTTCTGAATATAAGAAGTCTCCACCTCGTGGTCTGATCATCACCATAAGGCCAATACTCACTTTATCACGCACCAGCTTTATCATACCAGCACTCGGTGTAGTTCCTCCTTCAAAAAGGTTATCACATAGCTCTACCCTATCAGCACCACCTGCCTGTGCATTTACGCAGGAAGCCACTGAATCTGTAACTACTTCAATTATAATTTCTCTGTTATCCATTAAAAATCAATGCTATAGCCCAACATTAACAATGTACCTTTCGACACAAATCCAAACATAATATTAACATGTATTTATTTCACAAATTGATGTTTTAGGTAAAAAAGACACACAACAAATTAAAAATCAATTCATTATTAAATATATTTAAACGTTTTTGGGTGACATTGCGGAAATCTTCCTTTTTATTCATTCAGAAAAAAGAGGGAGTTTCCGCAATTCTTTATGTAAGAAAACAAAATGATTTTTAGCAACATCCAGACAGTGATGGGTCCTTTTCTTATGCGCTATAAGTTGTTTTGAACATCACTCAACTGTTTCACAGTCAGCCTATCTACATCAAAATCTTTCACGCCTTGCAGCTCCACTGAATAGACCTTATTAGGTATAATATCAAAATAGTTGTCGGAAAACACATCTTCTAAACCAGGGTAATTGAGATACACCTCTCTAGCTAATTCAGGGCTATTTACCTGCAAAATCACTCCCTCCGCACTTTTGGTGGAGGTTATTTTAATGTCAGCATGTGACAAATGCTGATTTTTAGGAGTAGCAAAATAATAAATGTTATCTGCCAAAACATTGTCACTAACGCTAAAATCAACCGCTAAAAATGTACTCGTTGTATCTTGATCAGTCATCATTTCAGCAATACTCAATGTCTTAATAATTTCACTGGTATTGGCTTTCATTTTCAGTTTCTCTTCCTTGTAACTTATGGTATCTCCACTAAATGTCATCAACGACATTTTCAGTATACCTGTAGTATCATTCAAATAATCAGACACACCATATATGTCCAATTGCTGATCTTTACCTGCTTTCAGGCTTAACATTACCGGTTGATATAATTTCTTCACAGTATAATGCATAGCCTTCCATTTATGGGTGTAATCAGTACTACTCCAGCTGGCTACGGGCCAGCAATCGTTAATTTGCCAAAACAATGTTCCCATACAGTAAGGCATCGCTCTTCTGTGAGCTTCGATGGCCATCTTTGTTCCTTTCGCTTGCAAAACCTGACTCATATACAGAAAATCATCAAAATCTGAGGGCACATCATACTCCCAGCTCATGTATTCCTTTATTCTCAGGTTTCCTATTCCACTTCTTTGATGTGCAGCCATCACTTCAGACTCTATATCATAATCCTCTTCTACGGCATAAGTCTCCACTATTTCTAGGTCAGGAAAAGACTGAAAACCGTATTCACTCATAAATCTGGCTTTATATTTTTCAAAATCAGCAAATGGATGCAGACCGTGCCATACGCCCCAATAATGCATATCTCCAGAGGTATTATCATAACTAGCATGCTTTTGCCAATCATGACCTGCCTGCGGAGATGATGGCCAATAGTCATCACCATCGGTATATTGCTTAACCACTTGCGGAAGCACCTCATGAAAAATTTTGAGATATCCTTTTTGCAATTCCTCTTGCTGCTCAGAGGTATAGCGCTCTTTCCATCCCCAGCCGCCTTCTGATCCGTAATGCCATGCGGTATTAATTTCATTGTTTCCACACCATAAGGCTATGGAAGGATGATTCCTCAACCTCTCTACATTGTCTTTAGCTTCTGCTCTTATATTATCGATAAAAGCTGAATCTGAAGGATACATAGAACAAGCAAACATAAAATCTTGCCAAATAAGAATTCCGTTTTTATCACAGAGGTCGTAGAAATAATCATCTTCATATATACCACCTCCCCAAATTCGCAGCATATTCATATTAGCATTTACTGCATCGGCAATCACCTGATCGTACTCTTGTTTATCCACTCTGGGCAAAAAGTTGTCATTAGGTATATAATTGGCACCTTTCATGAAAACCGGCACACCATTTAACTTAAAAAGAAATGATTCTCCATCTTCATCCTTCTCTCGCACCAGTTCAATTTTGCGAAGCCCTGTCTTTATAGTATATAAATCAGAAGCACCATTCTCTGACTGAAATACAACTTTAAAATCATATAAATAAGCTTCTCCTAGCCCGTGCGACCACCATAATTTCGGTTTTGCAATACTAAAAGGTAAACTTATTTCATTACTTCCTTTGTTCAGTTCAATTTGCTCACTCACAAACACCTCCCCTGTAGCTTCATTTATTAATTGAACCTGTCCTTTCGTTTTATCATCAGCATTAATTGATAATTCGGCCGATAATTTAGCCCTTTGTGCCGTCACCTCTGGCTGAGCAATAAAGACATCGTTAATTTTAACCTCACTCCACATTTTTAGAGACACTGGCCTCCAAATACCTGAAGTAACGAATCGAGGCCCCCAATCCCAACCATAATGATACCCTGCTTTACGAGTAAAAACAGACACTTTTTTATCTCCAACTCCACCATTTTCTGACTGATCATTGCCCGCAGGATAACCGTATGGTGAATTTTCTAAAGCACTAAGCCCTTTTGTGATAGGTGAATGAAAATATATCTTCAACTGATTTTCACCTTTCTTCAATACATTTTTCACATCCACTCTCCATTCTCGAAACATATTATCAGCTTCAAACAACAGTTCATCGTTCAAATAAACGTCAGCATAGGTGTCAAGCCCCTTAAAATCAAGCTCTATATGCGTATTGGCGAGCTCAGCTTCATTGATTTCAAATATGGTATGGTAAACCCAGTCTTTTTTATCTATCCATTGCAAATCCTTTTCATTAGTCCTATAAAATGGATTCTTAATTTTGCCCTCAGCCAAAAGATCAGTATGGATAGTACCTGGCACGGTAGCTTTACCTTTTAAATCACCATCCACTTCTTCGAAGCTCCAGTTCTGACTTAGCTCTTTAGTAGTTTGAGATGGAGCCAACACCACCTCTTGCACGTGAGTCTGGCAAGAAAATGCCAGCAATGCGAAAATAAGGATATAAAGATTTTTCATATAATAGTAGGAATGAGGGTTACTAAATCTTTTTAGCATTATAAAAATGCAAAATTTATCGTTAAAAAAGAAAAGTAAATAAGCCTACTACTGCTATAAAATAATGAAAGGTCAGACTTGACCTAAAGTAAACGAAACCGCATACAAAAAATAAACCTCTTGCAAGCAAGAGGTTTTAATGAAATTTAAATATTATTTAGACTTTAATGTTTCGAAAAACTTCATGGCGCTAGGCCCGAGGTTATCTGCTAAAATTTTCTTGTACTGAGTGCTTGTTAAAAAATCGGTACTCATAAACTCTTCTAAAACAGGAGCCCAATCATTACTTTTAGGCATTATAATACCGAATTGCTCAGTATCTGTATCACCTGCAGGATGCCGCTTTACATCAGCACCATTTTGTACAGCTTCAAAATAATAACTAAAATCTACGTTAGTAAATTTTTTAGGGTCTTTAGCAATTGTTTCCATAGCCACACGCGTAGAAGGTGCATACTCTATAACCAAAGCTGGAAAATATTTTGCTTTCACCTCCTCCAATAATTTGGCATTTGTGGAATTTTGAACTGTAACCGCTGTCATCCCTGCAAATTTTGAACTAATCTCCTCTATATTATTTAAAGTAGGTACTGATTTATGCGACAAAATCATACTGATATTAACAATATAAGGAGGGCTAAAATTGTAAACCCTTTTTCTTTCAGCTGTAATCGTGGCGCTTGTTAAACCAAAAACACCTCCCTGCGCATCCTTCACCTCTTTCATAAACATTTTGAAGTCTAAAGAAGCTCCATAATCGTAGGTAATTTCAACTTCAATATGCTTTTGTTGTTCAACATAAGACTTAAATGCATTCATTAAATCAAAAGTAATTCCTGAGAGCTTTCCATCTTCTTTTGTAGCAAAACCAGGAGCTTCTGAATACGTGAAAACCCAATGAGCTGCTCCTTTAGATTTAGCAGCAGCATATGTATCTCCTTTTAACTGCGCATATGTTGTAAATGTGAAAAACAGAAAAAATAATAAGAGACTGTTTCTAAGGTATTGGTTTAACATATTTTATTAAGGTTGGTATATTAAAATTTCTACAATAAACACTATTTAACAATCAAAATCAAACACTGAAAAACATGCCTTAAACAAAATTTTAATAAACAAAAAATTATCAACAAGTAATTATTATTTTGATAATTCTTAAAACACAACCCCCTTCCACTCAACCCACTACTAACTAGGTGGTTACAAATTTTAACACAATCACTCAATTACGCCTCACTGCATGAGACAACATAGCGAAAGAAATGAATACTGTAGGCAACCTACGAGCCACTACAGGCGGACTAATATTTTCTACAGCCTTATCCCTTTTATTTTGATAAACAATTGGAATAGCAAACCTGGACCTAACCGCTTTACCATGCAATAAAGCTGGCACCCAACCATTAGTATTTTGATGAAAAGCTTGCTTAATTTTATTATCATATTCAACACCAAAGCCGTTTACAACTTGTAAATCACCTATCATTCCTTCTTCATCGACATCAAACAAAACCCATACTACAGACTCCTCTCGTTTGTCATTCTGCAACTCTCTTAAAGACTGAACAAAAACAGTATACCAGTGAGCCATAGAACCTAAATAATGAGAAGGTGTATCTGTAAAACTATACACGTATTCTCCATTTAACCTCAACGCTGAAGTATCGGGCTTAATGTACTTCATCTTATTACTATCATAATCAAATTGCATACATAAATCATCAGGACGATCATAGTAACTCCAAAGTCCAACTTTACGCCCCTCATCTTTATATCCTTTCTCAAACCTGGTAGCAACTAGTGCATACTCAGCATACTTTTTTGCTCTTAATTGAATGGTAAACTTATCTGCTTTAGGAACCGATATCATATTAGATTGATATTGATCATGTTCCACTTTCAAAACATCAGTTTTTTTCACCTCTAGCTGAAAAAAGCCCAGACGATTAGAATGTGTATGTTCGTAACTGTTAAGCACTGAAACCATTGCACTATCTACTGACTCTCCTGTTAGCTCATCAACAATCTTACACGTAACTATTTTTTGCGCATTACTTTCAACAACGATCAATGCGAAGACAAAAAAGAGTAAATAATGACATTTCATTTTCATAGTAAATATTGCTTATTGAAACTTATTACCAACCATAAACTAAATAACAAAACAGACCCTTAGCATCAATGATGATCTCCCCTACTATAAACAGCACCAGGAAATACCACCACACTTTCATCCCCCTCTTTGCTTACTGCTGCTACACCAAAGAAATAATTATCTATGACAACATTTTCGAGCAAATACTCAGACACGTTACCCACAAATTTTGAATATTGCCATTGTGCCTCAGTAGTTTCCCTCCAATAAATTTTATACCCCGCAAGATTATCATCATCCACTTTACTCCATCTTAAGGAGGTACTCGCCTGTACCGCTCCCGCAATCTCTACGTTTTTGGGTTCTGGCGGAGCCCAAGACACCCCCGCCATTGTTATCGCATTTACAGCTGTTAGCTTGGCGGCATACGGAAAATTCACATGCTCTAAAACATCTCCATAGGCCACCCCATCTTCTGTTCTAATATCCTGATGCTGCCAAGTATAATTCTCATTAGTCTCCATGATTCTCACGCCTGCAAAGCCAGCATCATTGAAAGGCTTATGATGTCCACCTCTACCAAACCTATCTAACCTATAAATCATCATAGGCCTCATTTCAGGCATGTACACATTCGTTATTTTAGCAATATACCTGGCTAACTGCCGAGACACCCCATCTACCTCACCGCCATAGTACCTGCGCATTTTCCTAGCCCTTTCACCTTCAGTAACAGGTGTTGGCTCTGAGAAAATACGAAAACTTCTGTTATCAATCACATGATTGACACCTTCAATATTACCAATCATGTCATTATTCAAAATACCGATTACCTCCCAATGGTTATCCACGGCATATTGAGCCATAGCCTTACCACCAAACAACCCTTGTTCTTCACCAGAAAGCCCTACGTAAATAATACTCGACTCAAATTTATACTTACTTAAAACTCGTGCAGCCTCCATAACACCGGCCATCCCTGAGGCATTATCATTAGCTCCCGGAGCATCTGACTTAGCATCCATTACATCAGTAACTCTACTATCAATATCTCCAGACATAATCACGTATCTATTCGGGTATTTAGTACCACGCTGAATAGCCATCACATTTACTATCTCCACATCAGTTTTAATTCTGCTCTTGGGATCTCCCTTCACCATATCCTTCATAAAACTCACCTCGAGGCAACCTGCACAATCTTCTGATATGGCATCAAATTCACTTTTAATCCATCTCCTTGCTGCTCCTATCCCCCGCTTTTTTGAAGTAGTATCTGACAGAGTATGCCTGGTGCCAAACGAAACTAACTTTTTAATATCACCCTCTATTCTTTTTGCAGATATTGAAGCTATCACATCATAAATACGACCATCAACAGCCGCAGGTGCCTGAGCATATAACTTACCACCTAAAAGAATAATAAAACTTAGTAAATAATACTTCATAAAAATTGTTTTAAACTACTATGCTAATAATAAGAGAATTAAAATAAAAACACCACATCTATTACTTAAATGGCAATACCACTTTTACTAAACAAAAAAAAGGCTACCGTGCATATAGCACAATAGCCTTTTCACACTATGCACATTTCTATTCTTTATTCCTCTATTTCTAGTGGCTGACTCAATTGATCAGTACGATATAAATACGCCACTTCTTTAGTTTCATAATTAGCAAAAGCATTCACCAGTTCCGTTTTGGCCTCTTGCTCTATGCGCTGAGCATCTAACAAATCAGTAATATTATTTAACCCACTACTGTAATTATCTCTCTGCACTTTTAAGTTTTCTTTGGCATAATCTAGATTTTCTTGAGCAAACTCTACTTGATGGTAAGCATCTATCAGATCATACCATGCCTTCATAATACCTACCGTAAGTTTATCCTGTACGTCTTTAAAATTATTAGCCACAATATGCTCATGGATTTCCCTTTGCCGTATTTTATACTTATTACTTCCCCACCAATTAGATATAGGAATACTTACTGTTCCGAAACCTATTGTCTGCACGTCAGAATCCAAATCTTGACCAACAACACCAAATTTAGCCGCACTAAGACCTACTGCCACTTGAGGCATCATATCTGCTTTAGCCATTTTCGTCTGTAACTGAGACGCTTTAATTGCCTTTTCTAGCAACTGATAATTACTGTTTCTATTTAAATCCAACTCTGGTGACTGATAACTCAGTACTGGTGACTTCACCGCCCCCAAAGTATCTACTACTACAGCCCCCGTATCATAGCTAATGCCAGTATAAAGAGCAAAATCCAACAAGGCGAGTTTACGTACATTATTAAGCTTACTTTGCTGCAAAAGCAGTTTACTTCTATTCACTCTCACTTGTAAAAGTTGATTTTCCGCAATGAGCCCAGCACTAAGCAAGTCACTTTGCTGCTTCAAGAGCTCATTCAGGTAAACCTCACTCACCTTCAGCACCTTCTGTTGTTCTTGAATCTGCACCAGCTGCCAATACTTTTGCTCTGTTAATAACAACACCGAATCTACCGACTGCCTTGCCTTTATTTTATTAGCCTCCACTTGTATAGTAGCCAGCTCACTACCAGCCCTTACTTTACCTCCAGCATAAACTAACTCTGTAGCCGTGGCAGTAGCCAGATATATATTATTTATACCATCAGGCAAAATACCTGGAATAGGAGCGACAAAATCATTGAATGCATATAACCCTACCCCCATGGCCTGCACCGTAGGAAGATAATTAGTCAAAGCCTGACTCTTTGCCGCATCTGCCTGCTCTATCCTCAGCTTTCCATTCTTAATATCATTACTATACTCTAGAGCGGCTTCTTTTGCAGCCTCTAAAGTTATCACTTGCTCTTGGGCCTTCACTGCATTACTCACCCCCAAAACCATTAAGAATGCAGCGCTACCATATTTTATATTTAAAAATAATCTCTTCATTATCATGATTTTGACATTTCAGATTCAACATGCTGTTCATTCTCCTGCCCCTTAAACATTAACCAATACATAACAGGAAGCACAAAAAGCGTTAACACCATAGAAAGCATTAAACCAAAAGCTATAACAGTACCTAATGGCCCCCATAAAGTAGATCTACTCGCTATCATAGGAATTACACCCACAGCTGCCGCTGAAGATGTTAAGAAAATAGGACGCATTCTTCGCTGAGCTGCTGCTATTGCTGCATTTTTAACCGAATATCCATGCTCAGCCCTAAGCTCATCCGCAAAGTCAATTAATATAATACCGTTTCGCACCACTATTCCGCACAGCGCCAACAGCCCTAAAAATGAAGTAAAACCGAAAGGATACTGCATCAACATAAGCCCTAATGCTGCCCCAAAAAGACTTAAAGGCATAGTCATAAAACTCAAAAAAGCATGCTTAAGGGATTTAAAGTGACCTACCAAGATCAAAAAGATTACCAATACACTCATTAGCAAAGAAATTCCCATAGGAAGTAGATTCTCTTGCTGCATTTCAAACTCACCTCCATACCCAATCCTTATATCTTCCGGTATATTCAGTGATTCAATTTTTGGATTTAAGGCGTTTAATATATCATTGGCCACTGCTCCTTTTTCAATATCAATCCTCACTGTTAAGCACCGCATTCCATTTCTTCTAACAATTTGCTCTTGCTCCCAAAATGGGCTTACATCCGCCACCTGCCGCAAAGGCACCACACTACCCGTAGAAGGCACCAATATAGAAAGCTCCCGCAGGTTATTTACCGTTTCATTTTCACCTTTTTTAGACTTGATCTTAACATCTATCGGGTAATCTTCATCCCAAACTCGCGTAGCTACCAAACCCTCCATATTCATAGCTATTGTATTAGAAATATCTTGTTGTGTTAAACCCAACCTTGCAGCCACATCTTCCTTCACATCAACCTTCACCCCTTTCTGCATCTCCCCATAATTAGTTCTAGACCAAATAGTCTGAGGAGTAGCCCTTGCCTTATCAACGATAAGATCTCCATATTTCTTTAATTCACTTATGTCATCACCAAACAGCCTAATCTCAACAGGCGCTGGTTTTCCCACCATATTGAGCTGTTTCATCCGGAAATAAGCATTAGGAAATAGCCTTGAATACTTCTCGTCATACTCTCGGAGCACCTCCTCCGTGGCATCATCAGATGCAGTAGTTACGAGTATTTGAGCATAATCTTTAGCTGGCAAGTTGGGTGCATACACCATATGAAACCGTGGTGAGCTAGATCCAATAAAGCTAGTATAGTTTAGTATACGATCATCCTTTGCCAAAACTTTTTCAAACTCACGAACCACCGTCTCTGTTTCTTCGAGATTTTCACCCTTAGCCAAATAAACCTCCACAGCAAATTGATTACGCTCCACTATAGGAAAGAGCTCCTGACTGAGCAAAGAGAACAAAAACACACCCACCACAATAGAAACAAGCCCTAACAACCCGGTGAGCTTGTAATGATCCAAAGCCTTCTCTACTGTTTTATCAAAGAAAGATTGAAGCCTATCGAGCATCGACTTCTTCTCTGACTTTTTCTTTTCTTCATCGTGCAGTCCTTTTTTGATAAATATGGTATTGAAATACGGCACCAAGAGCACTGAAATAGCCAAAGACAAAAACAGCGCAATCATTATTGTAAAAGGAAATGTGCTTAAGAAATCACGTGCTGTACCCGACAAGAAAAATATCAAAGGTAAAAAAGTGGCAGAAATAGCTAAGGTTGCTGTAAATACAGAAGGGAACAACTCAATAGCACTATTCATAGCCGATTTCCATACCGAATTGCCCTCATCGAGCTTTTCCACATGATTATCAATTACCACTATAGGATCATCCACAACAATACCCAGCACCACAATTAGAGCTGCCAAAGTAACTGTATTTAGCTCCATCCCCAACAAGTACATAATGGCTAACGTACACGAAATGGTTATCGGAATAGTAGCTGCGGCCACTGCGGCCACCCTAAAAGGGAGCAGTATTAGCGCTACTATAATCACCCCGATTAAAGCAAAACCAAATTCCTTCATAAAGTGGGCAATAGAATGATGCACCACATCTGGCTGATTGGCTATTTTTCTAATATGAACATCTGCAGGTAATTGCCCCTCAAGACGCTCCAAGTGCTCATCTATCTCTTTGCCAAACTGAACTATATTATGTCCCTTAGCCATCTCCAAAGTTATGATCATAGACTTGGTTCCTCCAGAAAGTATGAACTCATCAGGGTCTTCATATTCCCTCTTCACCTCTGCCACATCCTTCACCCTAACCGTGTTGCCATTTTTATCACTCCTGATAATATGCTGAGCAATGTCACTTTCATTTTTGAGAAAAACATCTACATGAATAGGCAAGTCAAAACTCTGCCCCTCCAAAGTACCACTCGGGCTAATTGCACCCTGAGTTTTCAAACTTTGCATTATACTGGCAGGACTTATACCATACTGCGCCAATTTATTTTGATCTACATAAACCGCCACCTGCTCCGTCATACCCCCAGAATGACTAATCTTAGCCATATCCTCTATTTGCCTCAAGTCATCCTCAATGTCCTCAACATGCCTTTGCAAGTCTTTGTAAGGCCTACTTTTAGACTCTACGGCCAATATCATAGCCGCAGTACTTCCAAAATCACTATTTACTATAACACCCCTAACTCCGGAGGGCAATTGCTGCTGCTGAAATGCAAAAAGGCCTGTTTTAAGCTTGTTCCAAAATTGCTCTGTAGCATCTTTGTTCAACCTACTGGCCACCTCTACATAAATGTACATTTTACCGTCTTGCGAGTAAGAGTATGTTTTCCCCTTATCAACTTCATTGTAGCTAAATAAATATTGCTCCACCTTGGATGTCAGCTGCTGCTCTACCTCCTCAGCTGAAGCCCCTGGGAAAAAGCCAATCACCAACCCTTGCCTAATAGTGAAATCAGGAAATTCGTTTCTTGGCATATTAAAGAGCCCCAGTAAACCAATAGCTACAAAAGTAAAAGCGAGAGCAAGCGGAAAAGCCTTATACTCCATGGCCCATTCGATGAGCGATCGTTGCTTCTTCATTTTTCGAGAATTTAAAGAGTGGTGGCTATTACTTTTACTGGAGTGAGATCGGTTAACTTATGATAACCTGAAATAATAACCTTATCACCCTTCTTCAATCCTTTTAATATAGAGATGCCATTATCGTACAACTGTCCGATTTGCACCGTCTGCCGATGGGCTTTACCTTGACCATCCACTGTATACACAAAATTTTCATTATTGTCCGTAACTGATACACTCTCGATAGGAACAACAATCTCTTGCTGCGCTGAATTACCTTGATCTTTTGAAGTTGATAAATATGCCTTACACGCCATTCCTGGCTTTATCATACGGCTTTTATTATCAATAACTATTTTTGCAGTGTACACAGGGTTCCCATTTCCAGACTGCACAGCTACTTCAGCTATCGCGCCAGAAAAGGCCTTGCTTAAAGCATCAATATTTACTGTAGCACTATCTCCCGATTGATATTTATTCACCTCGCTATCAGGCACAGGAATAATTGCCTTCACCTTGTCTATATCCAACAGCTCTACCACAGGCACTCCCGGGTTTGCCAACCCCCCTTCCTCCAACACCTTACTCCCTACATATCCACTAAAAGGAGCATAAATTTTGGTGTGCTTTACATTTTGATATGCCGCACTTGCTGCTGCCTTAGCTCTTTTGTAATTAGATTGGGCTTCGAGCATTTTTATCTCAGCAATACTCCCCTTTTTAAACACCTCATCTATCCGCTCATAATTTTCTTTAGCCAATTCCTCCTGAGCCTTCATAGTTTCATACTGATTAGTATAAACAGTAGACTCTACATTGGCCACTAAAGCTCCTTCAGACACGAAATCCCCCATTTCTACCGCTACAGATTGCAATGTACCCTGCACCTGAAAACTTAAATTCACTGATTTATTGGCTGCAATAGTCCCTGGATACCCAAAGCTACTACCCCCTAAAGAAGATTCTGCCCCTATCTTTAACACCTTAACTTCTACTGGCTGAACTTCCCGTTCGGTCTCCTTCTTCTCACAACTGACAAAAATTATCGACAGCATAAGAATAAATGCATGATGTATATTCATTTTACACATTTGTGATATTGTTGATTAGTTAAATTCTTAGTTATTTCTGCAATCCTTTGATCATCAATTCATTGATCCAATAAAGTCTATTCATCATATCCTCTTTAATAGACCCATAAAAAAACATCTCTTTCTCCATACTACTATTTGCGGTTACTATAGCAAGAGATAGGTATTCCAGTTCTTCTGAAGAGATCGGGGAGATCTCCTTTTTCTCAATAGCCCAGACCAAGCAATTATTCACCAGCTCTATGTCCGAAGTCCTTATTTGCAAAAAGAGCTTTATTAGCACCTCTTCGTTTTCACGCAAATCAGTAACAAGATGCTTATAATCCCTTGTTTTAATCTGGAAAAACTCAAGCTTAAGCTTATTATAACTTACAAGATTTTCATTTATAGTCTTTTGCTTACTCACTTGAGCCTGCGCATCTTTTATTATTTCGGCATATTCTTCTTTCACAAATGCCTCAAAAACATCTCGCTTGTTTTTGTAATAATAATATAGGGTACTTCGGCCCTTCCCTGATGCCTTTGCAATATCATCCATAGACACCTTCGCATATCCCAAACGCCTAAAAACGTCTTTAGAAGACTCTATAATCTGAGCCTTTACAAACTCTTCCTTCGATTTCATTTTCGACATTTTATTTAAAAATGTTTAATTCATGACAAAAATATAATTTATGTCGAATAAATCGACACAAAATCAACTTTTGTCAATAAAAACAAGAAAAGTTATATTTAGTTACCCTTAAATTAAATCATTATAGAGAGGCTACAAGATATACTCACCATTTACACTTTGAATTTGCTCAGGCACATCCTCTTCCTTAAGCATTTCCAGAAGATTAATTTCAATAGTTCTTGTAATAAGATTTAAAGGCACACCAGTTGGCAATTCCTCAAAGGGGTTAAGCAAACTCTCGCCAATATGATGGATCGTAAGAAAAACATAGCCTATCATACTACCAAAAAAAATAGACCACCCAGCTATATTATCTGCAGCCACCATTGTAGCACAAATAATGAATATCCATATAAAAAAACGTGTGTAGTAATTATAAGTAGTAGGAAAAACCGTCTTTGCTATTCTTTCAGATTTCCCCATACCATCGCAGAAATTGATCAACATTTGATTCATCTGCATAAACTGAAAACCATCAATCAAACCGGATTTATAAAGGGTATTTAAATCTTCCGCTTGGATATTAAGCACAGCATTAGCCTTATTAGTATCAGCAACAACTTTCACATACTCGCTTTCATCCAAATAAGAACGCAAAATATCCGGAGATCCCCCCCTCAACCCTGCTTTTAGGGCATACAAAAAAGCTACATGCCTCTTAATCATGTTGACCTCCAGTCTACCTACATTTTTAGAAGCAGAATCAGAAAAGTATAACAACTGCCTAGCCCATGTGCGAGAATCATTAACCAGAGCACCCCATACTTTCCTAGCCTCCCACCACCGGTCATACGCCTGATTATTATTAAAGCCTATAAAAAAGGCAAGCGCTGTACCTAATATAGTAGGCAATAATGGCGGAATATGCCAAACCACCCCAGAATAGAGATAAATCAAATAAACCAGCGAACAAATAAATAAATCAATAAGAAAATATTTCCATGATCCCGAAATAACCCGACCTATCCTTACTCTTTTTGACAGCAACATAAACCCTACATTTTTAACCCCTATAATAATAATTTACCACCACAGATCACAATTATAAATTACTCAAATCCAAATTTTTAATAACATACATTTTCTGAAAATATCAGCAAATAGACAATCACTCTTAATTACAGTCTTGAATAAGCATGAAACCATTTACATAGCGAGATCAATGTATCTACAAAATAATTATATGAATTAGCAGACAAAACATTCAGCTCACTCAAGACATACAAACTTTGAAACACCCGAAGAAATTTGGAAAGAAGCAAAAGAGATAAGTAAATCTAAAATAGATTCATATCAAATAATTAGAAACAAAAAAAGCCACATAAAATATGTGGCTTTCTGCTTTTGACCTGTTGTCATTACTTGTGATCCCGCTGGGGCTCGAACCCAGGACCCTCTCCTTAAAAGGGAGATGCTCTACCAACTGAGCTACGGAATCATCCTTTAAAGAAGACTACTTGATACTTGATAGCCTCTTTGTTAATGGGAGTGCAAATGTAAGAACTTTATTTTAAGTTCCAAAATTTAAGTAGAAAATATTTTTTCTTCTTAACCATTCACTCGTTCAATACATAAAAAAACCTGAGCTTTCTCAGGTTAAGTACGTGATCCCGCTGGGGCTCGAACCCAGGACCCTCTCCTTAAAAGGGAGATGCTCTACCAACTGAGCTACGGAATCTTACCATAAGAGCTGCTTCGTTTAGCCCTCTTTTTTAATGGAGATGCAAAACTAATATAAGATTTCTTTTTCACAAACATTCCCACAATAAATTATTAAGTTTTTTTTTTCAAAATCATATCAACATAACAATGAACCGCCATTTGTTCGTTTAATAAACATTACGATTTTATATTTGCACGAATTAATATAATAGGTATCTGTATGAGAAAAATACTCATTGCTTCTATTGCGCTTTTTTCATTTACCCTATGCAATGCCCAGCAACAGGTTAATAACATACTTACTGAGGCAGATTCATTATTTGCTTCGAAGAAGTTTACCGAATCATTTCAACTATATGAGCAGTTATTACATGTTGAGAAGCAAGCTTCTCCCGCCATGCTACTGCGCATGTCATATATAAAAGAAGGATTAGGAGACTACAGCAAAGCACTCTACTACCTCAACCTCTACTATCTATATACATCAGATAAAACTGCATTGCGCAAAATGGAAGAACTAGCTGAAAGCAAAAAGCTGGAAGGCTATGCATTCAATGATCTAGCCTTCGTAAAAGCTATTTTCTTCAAATACTTTAATCATATAGTATACTCCTTGTTGGCACTTTCTATTTTGATGCTAGCTATTATGTTTCATCAAAAATACAGAAAACACACTAAGCCTATCGCCAGCGGCTTTGGAGCATTAATAATCTTAGCTCTATTGTTTTACACTTTAAACTTCGGAAGGAGTTACAACAAAGGAATTGTAATAAAAAGAAACACTTACCTTATGAAAGGTCCTTCTGCTGGCGCAGATGTTATCGCCATTATAGAAAAGGGACATAGACTCCCCATTAATAACACTGAAGACGTTTGGACCACCACAGAGTGGCAAGGGCAAAAAGCATATATCAAAAGTGACAAACTAATGCCTGTTACTTTTTACTGATCTAAAAAATCAATGTAAGTGACCCGCGGTATTTCCGATTAGAGTATTGAATATAATAATAGTAAATTCCTGCGGGCATATCTTCTCCATACCATTTAAAATCCCTATCATCACTCTCATAAACCTCTTTTCCCCACCTGTTTAAAATCACCACTTTCTCAAAACTACCCGCACAGTTATCTATAGGCAGAATATTCTGCAACTCACCAGTTTCGGTATCTAAAGAATACATCCCAAAAAATTCATTATGCGTATCCTTATTAGGCGTAAATATATTTGGAGGTATAAAAAGCTCTTCTCTATTATCAATATCTTTTACATGCACTTTAAGCCACAGTGTATCCGTTAAGTCAGGAGTGGCACACGGCCTATCCGACAATAAAAAAGGCAAATCATATGTCTTAGAGGCCGCACCCTCTAAGCTAGAACAATCAGGCACCCAACTGAATATTGATTGAACAGTACCAAATCCCTCTACAGCTTCAAAGCTATAACCTAACGCATCTTTAAATTCGCTACTAAGAGACAGATTAATGAGGTCTCCATCATTATCGTTTCCTGTTAGCTTCACCACTACCTCATCACCCACAATCACACTAAGACTATCACTTTCTAGAACTTGCTCAGCCCCAACATGGGCAAATAAAACAGGAGCCTCATTAGGTGGCGGAACCAATTTAAAATCAACAGTAATGGTATCTGCATTGGTAATCTCACACTTATCGAAGTCCTCAACCATAAAATATACTCGCAACGAATCCCTTTCCACCAGATTAAAATCATCACATTGAAAATCCCAATTGAATCGAGTATGCACCTCACTACTTTGACTACCTCCTTGATCAGTAACACTGTTAAATCCAATAGAATAATCACTGAAATCAAAATCTACACCTTCAGCAAAAAGCGTTATTAAATCACCATCAAGATCTTCCCCGTCCAAGTCAAAACTAAAAGATTCATCTAAAGCTATCTCTTTGTAATAGTAATGATCCACATCGGGCAATTCATCACTATTAATTTCAGGCTCGGTATTTGGCGGAAGTATCACTTTCAACTTAAGTAAAAGCTCAGCAGGGTCATCATACTCGCACTGATCCTCATCTTCTAAATATATTTTAATTTCAAATTCTGTTTTACCATCAAAGCTTATCTGCTGGCAGTCATAATTCCATTGCAGCCATTCTTCAATGGTTCCTGATGCATTCCTTTGCGATACAACTGACATCCCATACTCACTCATATCAAAACCAACAGGCTCATAATCTATGCTCATCATTTCATTATCCGCATCCCTCCCCAGCAACTCCACTATTTTCAGTCCACCACTTTTCTCTGTCACCACTACTTCTCTCTCAGATGCATTATCATAATCACTATCAATATCTTCCTTATGCTCTAAGACAGGTACATTATTATCAGGTGGCGTTATTTGAATAGTCATTGTAAGCGTATCTTGCAACGGCTGCGGGCATGTATTATCCTTACCTATAAAACTCACCTTAAAAGGAAGATCTCCCTCCGGAGGACAATCAGTAAAACAAACCTCTACCTTCACCTCATCCTTAGAAGGCGAAGTACTTAGTATATTAAAGGTGAAATTATCTTCTTCATAACCTACCGGTTCCACATCAAAATCCACCTGCTTACCACTATTATCTTTTACCGTAAAGTCCACACATTTAGACTGATTATCTGCATCAAAGTATAAAACCTGTCCTTCTTGATAAGTAGAACCATCTTTCAACTGTACCTGCAATTGCGGAGGCACCCCAGCATCCTGACAATCTACCACTACCATTTGAAAATCTCTCCTTACCTCTCCTATTTTCTGGCCATTCCTATACTCACTGCATTTAACTGCAAAAACAAAAAGCCCTACCTCCGTAGGCGTCACTTTCAACCTTCCATTTTTATCAATAGTAAGATCAGGGTTACCATGAAGTATATCATTTAAACTATACCCACCTTCCCACTGAACACCTGGATATGGCGCCTTTGATGGTGGCTGTGGATGCGGAGTGGCCGATGGAGTATTTAAGGGAGTTACTATTTCATAAGCCAATGAATCTCCATCTACATCAGTTCCTCCAAAATCAGCGTAAAAACTTCTATTGATACAGGCGTAATCACTCAATGGAGGAAATAACTGAGGGGAATTATTAACAAAACGCTGCCCATTTTTTTTGAGCGGAGGTATTTCTAAATAAAAAGTCTGGCCAGAGCCAATACCTCCTGTATCAGGATTTTCAGAAACTATATTCTGTATAGTATAATTTCTACAGCATCGTTGCCAAACAATATAATAACCTTGCGGATCGGCATAGCTATCCATATTTAACGACACCAGACTAGAAAACACCATTCTTGTGGTATTAACAACAGCATCATTTTGACAAGCAGGCTGGCTATATTGCACTTTACTTTCTGTCTGATATGGCAAAGTAATACTGGTCATAGCCTGATTATCACTCTTACGATAAATCCAAGCAACAGGTGTAGGACTGTACTTAGCGCCTTGGTTACCATTAATCTCATCAAAGTAAATAATGAGGTTGAGTCGGTAATAATTTTCAGACACATGACTGAATTCAAATTCTCCCCCTACGATATGCGAAGCAAAAGAACTAACTTTGCAAATCAATATAATGAGTAGAGTTAAATGAACTTTGCGCATAAGGTTTAAGTATACAGTAGCCTAAGTGTAGTATATATTATATGAAGATAAAAAATAAAGTTTTAAAAGACATAGAAATAGAAGGTATTGCAGCGGAAGGAAAATGCATAGCCAGATACGAGGGACAAGCGATTTTTGTAACAGGTGTAGCACCAGGAGATATTGCGGACATAAAAGTAATAAGGAAGAAAAAGTCTTTTCTAGAAGCAATACCTGTAAAAATCTCACAATATTCTGACAAAAGAAACGAACCATTCTGCGAGCATTTTGGAACTTGTGGCGGGTGCAAATGGCAACATATACAATACGATACTCAAATACACTATAAGCACCAGCAAGTAGTTGACAACCTGCAAAGACTCGCAAAAGTGCCGTTTCCTGAGCCCAGTTACATTGACGCTTCAAGTGAAACTACATACTACAGAAATAAACTGGAGTTTACGTTTTCTAACAAAAAATGGCTAACGCGCGAAGAAATAGAAAGTGCAGACACTGATATAGATAAAGATGCTTTAGGGTTTCACATACCTGGAAGGTTTGACAAAATTTTAGACATCAACCATTGTTACTTACAACCAGAGCCTTCTAACAAAATAAGGCTAGCAGTAAAAGAAGCAGCCAAGACAAACAACATCCCTTTCTTTGATTTGATAGCTCAAACGGGATATCTCCGCAACCTAATTATAAGAAACACCATTGCCGGAGAAGTAATGGTAATATTGCAAGTAGCAGGTAATGAACCTACTTGGCTTCACCTCATTCTAGATCATTTAAAAGAAACCTTCACCGAGATCACCTCACTAAACTATGTGATCAACCAGAAAAGAAATGAGACTTTTAATGACTTAGAGGTAGTTACATATCATGGTGAGCCATACATTACTGAGCACATGCCTCTACCTGACAAGCCTGCAGAAAGCGTAAGTTTCAGGATAGGACCTAAATCCTTCTTTCAGACTAATGCCAAACAAGCAGAATTACTTTACCGCAGGGCATTTGAAATGGCCAACCTAACAGGCGATGAATTAGTATATGACCTATACACAGGCACAGGCACCATTGCTAATTATGTGGCTCACAAAGCAAAAAAAGTTATAGGCATAGAGTATGTAGAAGCAGCTATCGAAGATGCCAAAATCAACTCACAGATCAATAACATTGAGAATACCTTATTCTATGCTGGTGACATGAAAGACATGCTCACCAATGAGTTTATAGACCAGCATGGCAGACCGGAGGTAGTGATTACCGACCCTCCAAGAGCAGGCATGCACCCTGATGTTTGCGATGTATTACTCAATACCGCAGCAAAAAAGATAGTGTACATCAGTTGTAACCCTGCCACACAAGCCAGAGACATTGCACTGCTAGACAGTAAATACAAAGTAACAGCAGTTCAGCCTGTTGACATGTTCCCTCATACGCACCATGTTGAAAACATTGTCACCCTTGAGTTGAAATAATACCGAACACATAAAAAAAGCCTGCAACGTAAAATACGTGCAGGCTTTTATATTATTTATGCTGTCAACTACAGCATTTCCTTCAATTTTAATACCGTTTTCCAATTACGGGTAGTTGCTGGCACCTTAAATTTCTTCTCAAAAAATAAGTTTTGCAGTTTCGTATCACTGTACTTACCTGAGCAATACACAAAAATATCTTTACCAACCAATTCAAACCGATCATCTCCAGAATCAATCATTTCGCTCACCTCTGCCGCACTTACTTCGGTCTTATACTTTAAAAAAGTAACATGCAAGCGTTCTAAATCACTAGAATCATTTTTTAAAAATGGATTAACCGTCAATAAACTCTCCCACTCCTCCGCAGACCTCACTACCACTGGCACATCAAGATTGAATTGCTCTGCTATTGCCTTCTCCAGCTTTTCTGCTAAAGTCAAATCCTCCACAGCTTCTTTCACATCAAAAACCACATTTCCACTCTGAATGTAGGTCTTCACATGAGCAAACCCCAAACTTTCAAACAGCGATTTCAAGTCTGCCATTAATATTTTGCGCTTGCCGCCTACATTTATCCCCCTTAAAATTGCAATGTGTTTTTTCATGTCTGTTAAATGAAGTAGGTACAAAAAAAGTGATCCCGGGCACCACCCCGGGATCTGTTCAACCTAAACCCAAATACCAACTTCACATACCTAAACTTTAATTTCGTCAAGATTTATAAATTCGATGTTTCCATCCTCATTTATATCAACGGCCACTAGGGCATCTTTATTGATTGTTCCTGCCAATATTTCTTTCGACAACTGATTGAGTATTTCCCTCTGAATCACCCTCTTAAGCGGCCTAGCTCCAAACTGAGGATCAAACCCTATTTGCGCCAGATGATCCAAGGCCTTATCAGAAACTTCTATTCTAACACCAGCCTCATCTAATCGTTGTTTTATCAATTTAAATTGTATATCTACAATCTTTCTAATATCTGCTCTGGACAACGGCCTAAACATAATGGTTTCATCCACTCTATTTAGAAACTCAGGCCTCACCGACTTTTTCAATAGCTCAAATACCTCATTTTTGGTATTTTCAATCACCTCTTCAAGGTTGCCATCCGTTAAGTTCTCAAACCGCTCCTGAATAATACCTGAACCAATGTTAGTAGTCATAATGATAATCGTGTTTTTAAAATTAGCCACACGACCTTTATTATCAGTAAGCCTACCATCATCAAGCACCTGAAGCAATATATTAAATACATCAGGGTGAGCTTTTTCTATCTCATCAAGAAGAATCACACTATATGGTTTCCTTCTCACAGCCTCTGTCAATTGTCCACCTTCATCATACCCTACATACCCCGGAGGCGCTCCTACCAACCTACTCACGGCATGTCTTTCTTGATATTCAGACATGTCAATTCTCACCATGGCATTTTCATCATTAAACAAATACTCTGCCAATGCCTTTGACAACTCCGTTTTACCCACACCTGTGGTACCCAGAAAGATAAAAGAACCTATAGGCCGTTTCGGATCTTGCAGTCCTGCTCTACTTCTTCTTACCGCATCAGACAATGCCTGAATGGCTTCCCCTTGCCCTGCAACTCGTTTACCAAGCTCCTTCTCCAAATATAGTAATTTTTTTCGTTCACTTTGCAACATTTTGGAAACAGGTATGCCGGTCCATCGCGCCACAACCTCAGCAATATCCTCATTATCAACCTCTTCCTTCATTAAACCACCACCCTTAATTTCAGACATTTTTTTCTGATAATCTTCTAATTGCTGTTTTGCTTCCACAAGTTTACCATACCTAATCTCCGCTACCTTTCCGAAGTCACCAGACTTTTCTGCTTGCTCAGCTTCAAACTTCAACTTATCAATGGCCTCTTTCTGCTCTCTAATACCTTGTACTACAGCCTTTTCATTTTCCCACTTCGCCTTAAGATCATTCCTACTTTCTGTAAAGTCAGCTATTTCTTTAGTCAATACTCTTTCTTTCTCTACATCTTTCTCCCTCTTAATAGCCTCACGCTCTATCTCCAGCTGCATAATTTTTCTATTAAGCTCATCCAGCTCTTCCGGCATTGAATCCATTTCCAACCTAAGCTTAGAAGCGGCCTCATCCATTAAATCAATGGCCTTATCGGGCAAATGCCTATCAGATATATACCTATTGGACAATTCTACTGCTGCAATAACAGCATCATCTTTAATTCTAACCCCATGATGCAGCTCATACTTATCCTTAATACCTCTTAAAATAGAAATAGCATCTTGAGGAGATGGCTCATCAACCATTACAGATTGGAACCTGCGTTCCAAAGCCTTATCCTTCTCTACATACTTTTGGTATTCCTTTAAAGTAGTAGCTCCTATTGCATGAAGTTCACCTCTAGCCAAAGCAGGTTTTAATAAGTTAGCTGCGTCCATTGCACCTTCACCTCCACCACCTGCACCTATAAGAGTATGAATCTCATCAATGAAAAGGATAATCTCACCATTAGAATCGGTCACCTCTTTAATCACAGCCTTAAGTCGCTCTTCAAACTCACCTTTATACTTAGCGCCAGCCACCAAAAGCCCCATATCCAGTGAAATAATCACTTTACTTTTAAGGTTTTCAGGCACATCTCCATCTACAATACGCTGCGCCATTCCTTCCACTATAGCTGTTTTTCCAACCCCTGGCTCTCCCAATAAAATAGGATTGTTCTTTGTCCTTCGTGATAAAATTTGCAATACCCTTCTAATCTCTTCATCTCTACCAATAACAGGGTCTATTTTACCAGCCTTAGCCTGCTCATTCAAATTAATAGAATAGCGCTCCAGTGATTTATATTTTGATTCTGCATTTTGATCAGTCACCTTACTACCACCTCTCAACTCCTTAATTCCAGCAACCAAAGTTTTCCTTTCAAAGCCTACATCTTTCAGCAACCTAGCCACCTTTTCTTTACCTTCTAGCACACCTAAAATAATATGCTCTACAGCTATATATTCATCATCAAACTGCTTCAATTCCTTTTCTGCCTGCTGCAATACCGATGCGGCATCGTTAGATAAGTATGGCTGCTGCCCACTTACTTTAGGGTAACCACTCACAATTTCATCCAGTTTATTTTCCAGATGCAACCTATTCACATTCAGCTTTTTAATTAAAAATGAAATTACATTTTCATCTGAAGCTAAAATAGCCTTTAGCAAGTGACCAGGCTCAATAGCCTGCTGCCCGTTGCCAGTAGCAACCTCCGCAGCCTTCTGAATCACCTCCTGTGATTTAATTGTATATTTATCGAAATTCATATTCAGTAGTTTCTTTTATAGTCTCGACAGATGTTAATCAAATATATAGCCACTTACTATAATTGAAATAAATCGGAAATAATGTCTTAAGATCGAGCCTATTTTACCAAATCAAAGACAATATGTCATTATTTTGAGCTGAATTACGACATTTCTTCCTTAAATCATCAAATGCCACATTCACTTTTTCTTAAGCTGAAAAAGATCAAAATCATTTATCTATCTTTGCAATTATGTTAGCACAAGGGGAGAAAAGAGACATCAGGCAATTAAGCCTAGAAGACATTAAAACGTATTTCACCAGCATAGGCGAGAAAGCATTTAGAGCAAAGCAGGTGCACGAATGGCTATGGAAAAAATCAGCGAAAGATTTTGACCAAATGACCAACATATCACTACCTACCAGAGAAAAACTAAAAACTGACTTTGTCATTAACCACATTGCTGTGGATGAAATGCAAAAAAGTAGCGATGGTACCATTAAAAATGCAGTAAAACTTTACGATGGAAAGATTGTAGAATCTGTCCTCATCCCCACAGATACCAGAATCACAGCCTGTATTTCCTCTCAGGTAGGCTGCAGCCTTGACTGTAACTTCTGTGCTACTGCCAGGCTAAAAAGGATGCGTAACCTGAACGCTGATGAAATATATGATCAAGTAGTGGCCATTAAAGATCAAAGCGAGCAATTTATGAACAGGCCATTGACCAACATTGTGTTAATGGGCATGGGAGAACCATTATTAAATTACGCTAATGTAATAGAGGCCATTGAAAAAATCACTAAACCTGAAGGCTTAGGAATGTCGCCAAAGAGAATTACATTATCTACAGTGGGGATTCCAAAAATGATCATTAAAATGGCTGATGATGATGTAAAATTCAATTTAGCCGTATCACTCCATAGCGCCATTAACGAAACCAGATCTAAGTTAATGCCCATTAATGATGTTAATAAGCTGGAGGACTTAGCAGAATCTTTACGATACTGGTACTACAAGACTAAGAAAAAAGTCACCTATGAGTATGTAATTTGGCGCGGCATTAATGATAAAGAAGAAGATGTTGATGCACTGGTGAAATTCTGCAAAATCATCCCCTGTAAAGTAAACCTTATTGAATACAATCCAATAGATGATGGAGAATATCAACAAGCCTCTGAAGAGGCACTTGAGCTCTACCAACAAAAGCTTAAAGCTGCCGACATTATAGTTAATGTTAGAAGAAGCAGAGGCAAAGACATAGATGCCGCTTGCGGTCAATTAGCCAATAAATAAAAAAAAGGAGCCTAGAGCTCCTTTTTTTATTTATCTTTCATCATCTAATAACTAGCTTTTACTAGCATTAAAAAGCTTTTGTTTCTCCTCTTTACTTAGGCTTTCATATCCCCTTTCAGAGATCTTATCCAAAATAGCATCTATCTCCTCTTGGTCTGTTTTCGTTTGTGCTGCCGAAGGTGTTACATTAATAGTAGACTTTTTTGATGAAGAAGCGGCTTTAGCTTTTCGCTTATAACTCACTTTTATTTTAGGATTACTACTAAATATCCTCTTAAAAAATCTAACTATAGCCAAAATCCAAGTCCCCCAATCATGCCCTTTTTGCAGCTGTTTAATATAAACCCAACCCATAAATGCACCTCCGATATGAGCTACATTACCACCTGCATTACTTCCTACAGAACCTAAAATGGACAAGCCAATATAAAATGCAGCGATATATTTGATTTTTACTGGACCTATAAACATTAAGTTGAAAGAATAATTGGGCAACAAAGTAGCCGCTGCCACCACCACAGCATATACTGCCGCTGATGCACCCACCATGCCAGATATACCCGATCTTTCTATATAATATGGCACAAAATTGTAGGCCAATAAATAAAATATAGCTCCAGAAATGGCACCTATAACATATATGCTAATGACTCTATCACTTCCCAGATACTCCACCACTAGCCTTGCAAACCAGTAAAATGCCAGCATATTGAATAGTATATGAAAAATACTACTTAAATCATGTGCAAATGCATAAGTAATAATAGTCCAGGGTCGCGTGATGAAATCAGCGAATATTGGTGGTATGCTAAATTGCTCATAAACCACCCCGAAAATTATAGGCAAGTTAGATAGCGCTGCCACAAGCCTTAATATTGCAAGGAAAGCAAATACCGCAACATTTATCAGTATAAGCTGTATATGAGCATTATTAGGCCTGTTAAAGGCATTTTTAAACTCACCGAATACGCCTCCGTTATTATACATCTATTAATAAAATTTATCTCTGTCTCCCTTCCAGATTTTAATCATTATGAAAGCAAAAATCATCCCTCCTAAGTGTGCAAAATGAGCTACATTATCGCCAGGATTTCTACTTAACCCTGAATATAAGGCTATACCCCCTAAAATCAACACTAAATACTTCGCTTTTATCGGCACAGGAGGAATCAACAACATCATCTTAGTATTAGGAAATAATAAACCAAAGGCCATCAATATACCATATACCGCACCTGAGGCGCCTAACATTTTACTTCCTTCTAATATGCTAGAATATGTATTTTTTACAATCTCTTTACTTTGTTTAATATAGTATTCATTGTTTTCATCTTTCGAAAACTCATTAGCAAAGTCATTCACCTTACTATTAAAATACATACTGTTCTCATCCACAAACCTCATAAAATTATCAGGAGTAGGACTAAGCACATAATCCGTTACTTCGCTTTTTAGCTGCTCTGACCTATAATATTCTATACCAGAATACAGTACACCTGCGCCAATACCTGTAACCATATAAAATATTAGAAAGCGCTTTGGCCCCCAAAACTGCTCTAGCAGTGGCCCGAGAAAATACAACCCCATCATATTAAACAGAATATGAAAAAAAGTAGCATGGGCAAACATGTATGAAAAGAACTGATATGGCCTAAAGCTGGGTGAATTGACCATCCAAAGCGATATATACTCTGTAATATGGTATTCGCTCAGCAAATTTTGCAAAATGAATACTACTATATTAATAATGAGCAAATTTTTAACAACTGGTGTTATACGCTGCATAAATTTCTTATCTATTAAAAAAAGTTTCTATTCTATTTAAATCCAAAATATGGAAAGTTGTTTGCCCATTAGGCGCATAATTTGGATTAGAACAAGCAAATAGCTGATCTATTAGCCCTGTCATCTCTTCTTCACTAAGTCGCGCCCCTCTTTTTATGGCAGTACGCCTAGCCAGAGCTCTGGCAAGATTCTCCCTTCTTGGTATCGACAATTCAGACTTATTCTTTTTAAACTGCTCCAGCAATCCTTCAAAAATCTCACGCTCGCTAGCATTACCGATATCTGTTGGCAAACCTTTAATTATAATATCATGAGCACCAAAAGGCTCTATTAAAAATCCCAACGCACGCATCTCCTCCTGCATATCCATAACGAGAGAGTGATCGCCAGGGTTTAAAGAAACTGTTTGCGGAAATAACGACTGCTGCGATGCCCCAGAATGATTGCTTAGATTATTCAAATATTTCTCAAACAAAATACGCTCATGGGCACTTTGCTGATCCACAATCATCATCCCCGATTTTACCTGAATAAGTATATATTGATTATGAAGTTGAAATATAGCTTTCCCCCTCTCTTCAGCGGGCTTCACCCCTACATCTTGCTCCGTATTAAGCTTACTATCAAAAGTTAACGTTAAGCTTTCCTCTTCAGCATCCCTTTCAACTTCTACAAAAGGGCGTTTACCTTCATGCTCTTGACTGAAAAGCTTTTCCCAATTATCTCTATTTGCCTTCTCTCTAGGTGAAGCAGTAAGTGGAGTAGATTTAAATTGAGTATAATTTTTTTCTTGTATCGAGGTAGTTTCTCTCGATTCTTTAGGAGCATCAAAAGCTAGTTTAGTACCCAGATTGATGTCTGCAGAAAAATCTATAGTTGGAGTGAAATTATGCGTAGCCAAAGCTTGCTTTACCGCAGCTCTAACTATAGCATAAACGGTCCGTTCATCATCAAATTTTATTTCTGTTTTGGTAGGATGCACATTCACATCCACATGTACCGGATCTGTTTCTATAAATAGCACATAAAAAGGAAAGCTACTATCGGGCAGTAAGCCTTCATAGGCATTCATCACTGCATGGTTCAGGTAATTACTTTTTATAAATCTATCGTTTACAAAAAAGAATTGCTCGCCTCTAGTCTTTTTAGCAAACTCAGGCTTGCCAATATAACCATGTATAGTAATATCAGCCATCTCCTCTGAACAAGCAGCCAGTTGCTCTCTATAATTCTTCCCAAACAACCCTACTATGCGCTGGCTAAGCTTACCCGAAGGTAAATTATACATTTCCAGGTCATTATTAAATAGAGAAAACTTAATCTCAGGATGCGCTAAGGCCACTCTTTGAAACTCCTCTACTATATGTTTCATTTCCACGCCATTAGACTTCAAAAAGTTTCTTCTGGCGGGCACATTATAAAACAAGTTTTTAATGCAAATAGAGGTACCCTTTTCACAAGCTACAGGCTCTTGTCTTTTAATATCAGATGCCTCCACTACAATCATTGTTCCTAGTTCAGCATCTTCTTGTTTCGTTTTTATCTCCACTTGAGCTACCGCAGCAATAGAAGCAAGCGCTTCGCCACGAAATCCCATGGTACGTATAGAAAAAAGGTCTTCTGATTTTGTAATCTTCGAAGTAGCATGGCGCTCGAGGCTCATGCGAGCATCCGTTTCTGACATGCCCTTACCATTATCCATGACTTGCATCATGGTCTTTCCGGCATCCTTCACAATCAAACTTATATCATCTGCTCCGGCATCAATAGAATTCTCTAGTAATTCTTTTATGGCAGATGCCGGACGCTGTACTACCTCACCTGCAGCTATTTGGTTGGCTAATGAGTCAGGAAGTAGGCGTATAATGTCGGGCATTTATCTTATTTAGCTTTATATAATTCTCTTTATTCTCAAGTACAAAAGTACAGAAGATACTAGAAGAAAAATATATAATGCGATATTTCCATAATACCAATAGCCAGCAAGCCCCGCAGAAATGAGCACTACGATGATTAATTGCATAAAATTAACCGCAGCTTTTTTTGGTCTGCGAGAAGCAAAAGCCCCATTGATGCGAGATCTACTATACCCTTCATTAAACTCCAATCCTTCATCAGCATCTAGCACTCCTTTTATCCGTGCAGTGCGTGCTTCTACCTCTTCTTTTACCGGATCGTAATGACGAGGAACTATGTGAAATCGTTGATACTTTGGAGTTTTAAACAAAAATGAGAATTTCATAAATATTTTTTTAGTACATAATCCGTTTACATAAAAAAGGACACATGTTGACTATTATTCATATCTTAGTAGTAACACAAAATTAATTTTTTAAACGTTTAAATCATAAAGGTAACGGCTGCATGTTCAAAAAAGTTTTTGGCGCCATTTTCATATTATCAATATCGCTAACACACTCATTTTCACAAGACAAAAAACAAGAAAAATGGGTAGACAGCGTATATCATAAATTAAGTAACGAAGCTCGCATAGGCCAGCTTTTTACTGTACCTGTATATTCGCATGCTTCAGCAAAAGAGCTACAGAAAACAGAAGCATTAATTAAAGAATATCACATCGGAGGCCTCATTTTTATGCAGGGCTCTCCCGTTAAACAAATAAAAATCACCAACAGGCTTCAATGCCTTTCCAAAACGCCATTACTTATTGGAATGGATATGGAATGGGGAGCAGGCATGAGGTTGGATAGCACCTTGTCCTTTCCTAGGGCCATGGCATTAGGGGCAATAAATGATGATAGTCTCGTTTATGAAATGGCAGCAGAAATAGCACGTGAAATGAAAATTTTAGGTGTACATATGAATTTCGCTCCTGTAGCAGACATCAACACCAACCCTCTAAACCCTGTTATTGGAACACGATCATTCGGAAGTAATAAAGAAATTGTAGCCAATAAAGCCATTGCTTATATGCGCGGACTGCAGGAAAATGGAGTATTGGCATGCGCAAAGCATTTTCCTGGCCACGGTGACACAAAAACTGACTCTCATATAGGGTTACCAAAAATTAATAGTTCTTCTGAAAGGCTAGACACTCTAGAACTTTATCCCTTCAAAAAACTAATGCAAGCTGGTGTTTCCAGTATTATGGCTGCTCATATTTATGTACCCGACATAGACAGCAAGAAAAACACTCCTGCCTCACTTTCAGAGAAAGCAATTCATGATATTTTAAGAGAAAAATATGACTACAAGGGTTTAATTATCACTGATGCCCTTAATATGAAGGCCATCACCAACAACTATAGTAATGGTGAAGCTGAAGTAGAAGCGCTTAAAGCTGGAAATGATGTATTGCTTTTTTCTAATGACATACCTCTTGCCTTTAATGCTATAAAATATGCTTTAAAGAAAAGAAAAATAGATAAAGACCAATTAGAAACAAGCGTTAAACGAATACTCAGAGCGAAATACAAAGCAGGACTTAACAACGCCTGGCAACCGTTAAATACAGAGAACATTTCGCTTAAGCTCCATGAACCAAGAGCCAGAGCACTCCAAAACGAATTATATGAAAAATCTGTAACCGTAATAAACAACCCTAATGAACGATTACCGATTAAGACATTAGACAACGAATCTTTTGCCTCGCTTAGCATTGGCAATACAGGCATATTTGTTGATTATCTAGAGAAATACGCTCCTTTCAGCAATTACAATTTCGAAAGTGCTAATGAAGAAATACTTTACAAAGAGCTAAAAAACTATAGTTCCATTGTAATAGGCATTGCAGATATAATCCCTTCAAAAGAAAGATACAATGTACCTGCAAAAGCCTTGAGCCTAATCAAAAGACTGAGCAAAACTACTAAAGTCACAATATGCCTTTTAGGCTCTCCGTATGCGGCATCATTATTCACTAATGAAAGCCCTATCATCTGTTCATATGAGAATAATAACCTTACACAGAAGATTATTCCCTCTGCCTTATTCGGAGCAATTGCTACCAGTGGTCGAATTCCAGTAACCATTAATAAATTTAAACAAGGCACTGTCAATGCTACGCAAGCACTAGGACGGTTAAGCTTTGCCTCTCCTTACGAAGTAGGCATGGATGAAGATGCTTTAAAAAGAATAGATGAAATTGTATCAGAAGCCATAAAAGATCAGGCAACTCCTGGCTGCCAAATAGTAGTAGCACGCAAGGGCAAGGTAATATTGGAAAAAGGCTATGGGTACTACACCTATGACAGCCTACAGCCAGTTTCTCCATCCACCATTTATGATATTGCTTCCGTAACCAAGGTAATGGCCAGCATGCAGGCATTTACCTTCCTAGTAGAAAGGGGCATGATTGATTTAGACAAAAAGGCCTCAGTTTACCTACCTGATTTAAAAGGCACCAACAAAGAAAATATGATATGGCGAGACATATTAACTCACCAAGCAGGATTATGGCCATATCTTCCTTTCTGGAAAGAAACATTAGAAGACTCTCATTACATAAGAAAGTACTACAATAACAGTCCTACGAGCGAGTTCAACTTTCAAGTATCAGACGGACTATACACATCTGAAGTAATGCAAGACAGCCTATGGCAATGGATAAAAGAGGCACGAGTAAGAGACAAAGCTCCAAATACTCCATACGACTATAAGTACAGTGACATGGGCTACTACATACTAAAAAGAGCAGTGGAGCAAATATTAAATCAGCCATTAGATGAATTCCTCCATCAGAACTTTTACGAACCAATGGGACTGACTACTACCGGGTACCTTCCTCTTTGTCATTTTCCACTTTCAAGAATAGCCCCTACAGAAAATGACCAAGACTTTAGACATACATTAGTTTATGGCATGGTACATGACCAAGGCGCGGCATTATCTGGTGGAATAGCTGGACACGCTGGCCTGTTTAGTAATGCATTAGACCTAGCAAAGATGCTTCAAATGCACTTACAAGACGGACAATATGGTGGCACTCAATATTTTCAGCCGGGTACTATCAAAACTTTTACAAGCCAACAATATAAAACAAATAGACGAGGCATTGGCTGGGATAAACCCTTGCAAGGAAAATGGTACGGTCCCACCTCCCAATGGGCATCTCCACAAACCTTTGGCCACACAGGTTTTACGGGCACCGCCATTTGGGCTGACCCTGAATTTGATTTGATATTCATATTTTTATCAAACAGAATTAACCCTGACGCAAATAATTCTAAACTAATTAAAAACAATATCCGTACAAGAATTCAGGACGTGATATACGAAGCCATGTGGAAGTACAATGAAAACCACTATGCGTATTAATAACATATTTATCCAATGAAAATAGGAATTGTATGCTACCCAACATTTGGAGGTAGCGGTGTGGTAGCAACGGAATTAGGAAAAGCTCTAGCCAAATCTGGACATCAGATTCACTTTATTACTTATTCGCAACCCACTAGACTGGATTTTTTCAATGCCAACTTATTTTATCATGAAGTAGACATCAGATCTTATCCTTTGTTTCAATACCCTCCTTATGAACTGGCTCTGGCTAGCAAATTGGTAGATGTGGTAAAATACGAAAAGCTAGACCTCCTTCATGTACACTATGCCATTCCACACGCTTCTAGCGCTTACATGGCAAAGCAAATTTTAAAAACTGAAGGCATACACATACCCGTGGTTACTACACTTCACGGAACCGACATCACACTAGTAGGCAAAGATGCATCTTATGCTCCGGTAGTAACTTTCAGCATTAATGAATCTGATGCTGTTACTGCTGTGTCTGAAGATTTGAAAAAAGACACCTACGAACACTTTAAAATCAACAATGCCATAGAAGTAATTCCTAACTTCATTGACCTTAATAGATTTAAGAAACAAAAGAAAGAACATTTTAAGCTAGCCATATGCCCTAACAATGAGCCACTGATTGTTCATACCTCTAATTTCAGAAAAGTGAAGCGGGTGAACGATGTGGTTAAAATATTTAAAAATGTTAGAGCTAAAATACCCGCAAAACTATTGCTAGTAGGCGATGGCCCCGAAAGAAATAACATAGAAGCACTTTGCCGTCAGCTCGGCATTTCTGAAGACGTAAGATTTTTGGGTAAGCTTGAAGCCGTAGAAGAAGTACTTTCTGTAGCGGACCTTTTCATTATGCCGTCAGAAAAAGAGAGTTTTGGTTTGGCAGCCTTAGAAGCCATGGCCTGCGAGGTACCTATTATCTCTACCAATGCCGGAGGACTACCTGAGCTAAACATTCAGGGAGAAACTGGGTTTTTAAGTAAAGTAGGTGATATTGAAGACATGACAAAAAATGCCTTGTATATACTAGACAACAAGCACCTCAATAGTTTCAAAGAAAAAGCATTACAAAGGGCTAAAACATTTGACATCACAACGGTAATGCCGCTCTATGAAAATATATACACCAAAGTTTTAGAAAAACAGAAATTGAACAGCACCATTTAATTAGAATAATTTTCTGATAAATGCTGTTAAAAAAACTATGCATCCACTAATTTTGTAAAAAATAAGCAGATATGGCGGAAACAACAAAAGCAAGCGATACTAAAATTCTATCAAAAAACCCTTTCATTGAAAGGTTAACAAGAACTCATATATCTATTCCCATTACGTTATTTGCCATATACTCTGGCGGATTATTGTATTGGAGTATAGCCAATACTCATTTATCAGTAAGTACTACTACATCTTTATTTTTCACAGGTATTCTAGTATTCACACTTGTTGAATACCTCATGCACAGGTACCTTTTCCATATGCGTACTTATACCGAGTTAAGAAGAAAAATTCAGTACCTTACTCATGGAGTGCACCATGACTATCCAAAAGATAAAGATAGACTAGCCATGCCGCCATTAGCTAGTTTAACTATAGCCACTACCCTATTATTTTTATTACGCTTGATAATGGGTGATTTTGTTTTTGGGTTTTTACCTGGTTTTTTAATCGGTTATGCAGGCTACTTATTTGTACACTTTATTGTACATGCATTTCAGCCTCCTAAAAACACATTTAAAACATTGTGGGTGCATCACGCCATCCACCATTATAAAGATCCCGAAAGAGCATTTGGAGTATCATCTCCTTTATGGGATTATATTTTCGGAACAATGCCTAAGAGGTCAAAATAAAATATCATTTAATCATAAATAAAAAACTCTGCTAAAAGTACAGCAGAGTTTTTTTTATGCCTAAAATTTCAGCCTGTTAATAAAAAAGCCCATCAGTAATAACTGATAGGCTTAATATTGTAACTAAATCAAAAGGTTAATTAACCATTCAATTTATCTAAAACCTCCATTACTTCAGTAACGTGTTTTCTTGAAGTCTCTAATAAAGCTTTTTCCTCATCATTGAGATCTAGCTCTATAATTTTCTCAATACCGTTTTTACCTAACACTACAGGCACGCCTAAGTAGCAGTTATCGATACCGTATTCACCTTCTAATTTCACACATACAGGGAATACTCTTTTCTGATCTTTAACGATAGCTTCTGCCATTTGAGCTGCTGCAGAACCTGGCGCATACCAAGCTGAAGTACCCATAAGCTTCACTAGCTCTCCACCACCAGACTGAGTTCTTTTAATGATAGCATCTAATTTATCTGCATCAATAAGCTCAGTTACAGGAATACCACCTACAGTAGTATATCTTGGAAGTGGCACCATAGTATCACCATGTCCACCCATTAATACTGCCTGAATATCTTTAGGAGATACATCTAAAGCCTCAGCTAAGAATGCTCTGTAACGTGCAGTATCAAGGATACCAGCCATACCCATCACTTTAGTTCTAGGTAATTTTGAAGAAAGGTGAGCCTGATAAGTCATTACATCAAGAGGATTAGAAACGATGATAATGATAGCATCAGGTGAATGTTGAATTACATTTTCAGTAACTGACTTTACAATGCCCGCGTTGGTCTCGATAAGATCATCGCGAGTCATTCCAGGTTTTCTTGGTAAACCTGAAGTAATTACTACTACATCAGAACCAGCAGTTTTAGTATAATCATTTGTAGAACCAATAGTTCTTGTATCGTACAAGTTAATAGGTGCCTTTTGGAAAATATCTAGTGCTTTTCCTTCAGCAACTCCTTCTTTAATATCTACAAGAACTACTTCATTAGCAATTTCTCTGTAAGCTAGCACGTCTGCGCATGTAGCACCTACGTTACCGGCTCCAACTACTGTTATTTTCATAATTTTTATATGTAAATGATTGAATGAATTGTTTAAGTATGTTGAACAAAACTAACCAATCCGACACAATTCACTAAGCATACAAACAATTAAATTAGGGCTTTAACCCCTATAAACCTGACTTAAATTAAAGAAACCTAGAGACGATTTATAAGTCTTAAACAAACTAGAATTGTATTCATTGTATATTTCCGCTATAGTCTCCAACATCAATGCTTTTATTTTAATGTTATTTTCAAAAATATCGAAAATGTTATCTTGAGGAATAACATAAAACTCAGCCTTCTCTGAACTTACAAAAGCATTCAAAAGCCTCTTAGTATTTCTTAAAAGACAGCTCTCACCTAAGGCCACTCCTGCAGAAACAGTATTCAAGGCTTCAAATTTATCATTCACCTCTATAGTAAGACTTACCTCTCCCTTTTTTATCAGGTAAAGAGCATGACTGGGATCACCTCTAAAAAAAACAACTTCATTTTGCTCATATTTCCTTTCATGCATATATGGCAAAAACAAAGACATCTGTTTGTAATTCAGACTAGAAAACAATTTAATTTTTGACAAAAACAAAAATAAATCATGCTCCTCAGGAGTAAATGTTTTTTTAAAGGGGTTAACCATGGCTAGCTATTACAAGGTTATATATTTCTTTGGTATGAGCCGTAACTTTAAATCTATTGTCTACCCTATGCCCAATCACCCACACCACATCATTTTCCGACATTAGTAAATAGACACGTTCTTTCAAGTTTAAAGGAATTTTCTCATCTATCATAAAATCGCTCAGCTTTTTTTTACCCTTCATTCCCAGAGGAATAAAGCTATCACCTTGCTGCCATTTACGAATTTTTAAGGGAAACTTAAGCTTATCAAAATCAATACTTACCGCTGTCTTTTCTTTTAAAATACCCTGATGCGGCAATGAAGTATAAAGCTTTAGTTTACCCCCTGCATAAGTAGCATTTACATCATCTATTTCAATAAGAATCTCTTCATTTGCCTGCTCACTAACAGCACTTATTATCACCACTTCACGGTCAATATTGAGGCAATAACTCTTTGAATAAAACACCTTCCCTACCTCAGTACCTTTAAGTGCTTGCTGAATATCTAGCACCTGAGTGTAGTTAAAGCCAAATGGCTTCAATAGCTCTTCAATAATTATACTCTCTTCAATTTTGGCAAACCACTTTTTCTCCAAGTACACATCATCTCCATCCTGTTTAAGCTTAGCCTTATATTTCTCCACCTCCCTCCTCAAAATGGACTCCGCCTCTCTTAAACGCTGCTGAGTATGCTTAAAGGTGTTTTCCAACCCATAATTGATCTGTTTCAGTTCTGGCACCACATTGTTTCTGATCCTGTTTCGCATATAATCTACTGAAACATTAGTGCTATCCTCTCTCCATCGTATCCCTTCATTTTCTGCATATGCTTTTACTTCAGTTTTAGTAAAACATAACATGGGCCGTATAACTCTTTTGTTTTTCACCGAAATACCACGTACCCCACTAATACCCGTACCTCTCACCAAATTATAGATGGAGGTCTCTAAGCTATCGTTTAAATGATGCGCGGTCGCTATGCAAGTATAATCGTGAGTCTCTGCCAACTCATAAAACCAAGCATAGCGCAATGTACGAGCTGCCATTTCTATAGACACCCCATGCTGATCGGCATAATTTTTGGTATCAAAAGATTTCACATAACACTTATGCCCAATGCTTTCAGCCCATTGTTTTACAAATTTTTCATCACCATCAGATTCATCTCCTCGCAAATTAAAATTACAATGCGCCACCGAAAAACTAAAGCCACAGGCTTTAAACAGCGATGCCAACACCATAGAATCAACGCCACCACTCACTGTAACCAGAATTTCATCTCCTGTATTACACAATACATTTTGCTCAATAAACTCTAAAAATCGCTTAACCATCGGCACTGCTCAGTTTTTTAATTAATTTTACGGCTCTAATGAAAAACATGATCAAATTTATCCTAAAAATAGCACTAATCCTTATTGTAGGGATTTTTACATCTTTCTCTGCCTCGGCTCAGAAAAAAGTAAAATTAAAGAAAGCCAACAGCCTTCTTGCAGGTTCTAAAGACGGAGAAAATTTTCAACGCTTTGTTGGAGATGTAGTATTCGAACAAAATGAAACCACCATCTACAGTGACTCCGCTCATTTCTTTGGAAAGAGAAACTACATAGAAGCATTTGGACATGTAAAAATCACTGAGGGCGATTCTATTGTTATTACGTCCAAAAGCTTAATTTATGAAGGAGATAAGAAAGAAGCCAAACTAAGGGATAATGTTGTTTTTGTTAAAAAAGGACAAGTAACACTTTACACAGATTACTTAGATTATTATCGGTTAAGGCAAGAAGCTCAGTACTATAATGGTGGTAAATTAGTAGATAGCACCAATGTACTAACAAGTAAAAAAGGATATTATCAGGTAAACACTAACATGGCCTCGTTTAAATCAGATGTAGTAGCCACCAACCCTGATTACACATTAAAATCAGATACATTACAATATAACACAAAAACCAATATTGTGTATTTCCGAGATCAGACAGAGATTGTGGATGTAGAAGGAAATATATTTAACTATAAAGAAGGCCAATACGACACAAAGATAAAGCGATCTGACCTGAACATAGGAGAAGTAGAAACCCCTGAATACTTCTTGAAAGGTGATAATCTCAATTTAGATGACTTACGAAAATACTACCGAGCCACGGGCAATGTAGAGTTAAAATCAAAAACACAGAACCTGATTATAACAGGAGATAAAGGCTTTTACAAAAAGCAACAAGGCATTTCGAAGGTATTTGGCCATGCTGTAATGAAAAAGATAATGCAGCAAGACACACTCTATCTCACAGCAGACACCCTTGTGGCAATAGAAAACGAAGACCCGGCAAAAAAGAGACTCCTAGCCTACAACAATGTAAAAATCTTTAAATCAGACCTTCAGGGTAAGGCTGATTCACTAGCTTATTTCACGTCTGATTCTACCATATATTTTTACACTGACCCTGTATTATGGTCTAACTCATCACAAATGACTGCTGACTCCATTAATATTGAAATTGCGAATGGCACCATCAACAAAATGAATATGACTAACAATTCATTTGTAATTTCTGAAGACAGCATTATGAACTATAATCAGGTTAAAGGGCTAGACATGGTGGCTTACTTTAAAGAAGGCAATATCAGTAAAGTAGATGTTAATGGCAATGCCGAAAGTCTATTCTTTGCATTAAATGACACCGAAACGGCCCTAGTAGGCATGAACAAGATCACTTGCAGCTACATGATCATTTACTTTAAAGAAAACAAAGTAGATAACCTCACTTCGTACGTTAAACCAGAGGCTTCCTTTATTCCTCCTCACGAATTAAAAGCTCCACAAACAAAGCTCAAGAGCTTTAAATGGCGCATAGAGGAGAAGCCAGAGAAAGAAGAAGTAGTAAATGGAATAACGCAAGAAAAAGACTCTAATGACACTAAAGCTGAGGAAACTGATGATGATGAAATCATAAAATCACCTGCTGGCGTTAATATTATCAATAAGAAAAAGTTAAAGAGAAGTAAGGAAAAATAAAAGATTGATTTTATTGTAATTGTCCAATAGCGTAATTTTGCCTCGTGTTTTTAAATATAAATTCATATATTGAAGCACAAATAGACCTAACCTATACCTTATTAATACTGACCTAAATGAAGGCTTTACTTTCAGTAGCTATTTTACTTTTATCAATATGCATTTCTAAAAATGCTACTGCAAATTTTATGGCATATACTTTAGGGGAAAACCATCCTCCCTTAAGGATCTCCGTTAACAGCAATCAAGAACCAAAAGTAATTTTCAGTTCTTCATCTTTTATCTTAAAAGAGGTATACCCTAACCCAATAAATGATTTTGCCATATTTCATTACAACATCATTAACCAAAACACTTCCGCCAAATTGGTTATACATAATGTGCTGGGAACTATTGTGAGCGAACACACGCTACCAGTTATGGAAACCCGATTTAAAATAGATACAGAATCATTTAACTCGGGAGTTTACTTCTATACTTTGTACATAAACGGTGAAGGAGTATTAACTCACAAGCTAATTATCAGAAAATAATAGTGTTAGTATAGACCACAATAACAAAAACTACGTTATTAAAGGCAATTCTATAAACATAGCAATATTGCTTATTATTAATTACTAACCTATATTTGCACCCTTATGTTGAAACGGGTATTTTTTAAGCATCTGCTGCTATTCATAATTTTTGTGGCATTACTGACTTCGTGTAGTAAGTTCAGAAAAATAGAAAAAAGTGAAGACTGGAAAGTGAAGTATGAAGCAGCGTTAAAGTATTATGAAAATAAAGACTACTACAGGTCAGGAACCTTATTTGAGCAAATACTGCCAATAGTAAGAGGACTCCCTGAAGGAGAAAAAGTGCAATTTTACTTTGCATACTGCCAGTATTATGAAAAATACTATTTGTTGGCAGCACACCATTTCAAGGTGTTTTTCCAAACATATGCTCGCAGTGAATTTGCACAAGAAGCTCAGTATATGCACGCTTACTCTCTATATGCTAACTCTCCGGCCTATAACCTAGACCAAACGAGTAGTAAAGAGGCGGTAACTGCAATGCAGACTTTCATAAACAAATACCCTACCTCTGAGTTTAGAGATGATGCTACGGCAGTAATTGATGACATACAGAGAAAGTTAGAGAAAAAAGGTTACGAAAACGCTAAGTTGTATTATAAATTAGACAGATATAAAGCAGCTGTTGTAGCATTTGATTCATTCAGAAATGATTTCCCTGACTCTCAGTACAACGAAGAGGTGTCATTTTTGAAATTTATGGCCGAATTTAATTTGGCAGAAAAAAGTATCCGCTCTAAACAATTAGAGCGATACCAAGCAGCAAATGAGTACTATTTAGAGTTCTTAGACAGCTACCCTAATAGTGAGTTCATAAAAGACGCTGAAAAAAGGTATGCCGACAGCCTTGAAAAAGTTGGCGAATTGGCAAAAAAATAAATTAACTTAATTAATAACATTATGGCTATTCAAGCATCTATTGTTACAAGAGATATGGACAAACTTGCTGCTCCTACCGGCAATGTTTATGAGAGTGTGGCAATTATTTCTAAAAGGGCAAGACAGATTGCAGTAAATGTAAAAGAAGAGCTCAACAACAAATTGGCTGAATTTGCCTCTACTGTAGATAACCTTGAAGAAATTTTCGAAAACAGAGAGCAGATTGAGATTTCTAAGTTCTACGAAAGAATGCCGAAGTCTACTAACGTAGCTATTGAAGAATTTATTGAAGGTAAAGTAACATTCCGCAGACCTGAAGCTGATGGCGGATTAAACTTATAATATTAGAAAAACTATGCTCCAGGGGAAAAAAATAATTCTCGGTATTTCTGGAAGCATAGCTGCTTACAAGGCAGCCTTATTAACAAGGCTACTAGTAAAACAAGGAGCAGAGGTAAAAATCATAATGACTACCTCTGCTTCTAATTTTATTACCCCCCTCACACTAGCTACTCTTTCAAAAAATCCTGTATTAAAAGACTTTATCAAAAATGATAAAGGAGAATGGAATAACCATGTAGATTTGGGCCTTTGGGCTGACGCCATGGTAATAGCACCGGCATCGGCTAATACACTGGCAAAAATGGCCAACGGCATCAGTGATAATTTACTAATAGCCACATACCTATCGGCAAGGTGTCCTGTATTAATAGCACCGGCCATGGACTTAGACATGTACCAGCACCCATCTACACAGGCCAACATTAAAAAACTACAAGAGTACGGTAATATAATAATAGAAGCACAGCATGGTGAACTTGCCAGCGGGCTAATAGGTACTGGCAGAATGGAAGAGCCAGAATTTATAGTCAACGCTATAGAAAGCACCTTACATAACAAGAGACTCGAAGGGCATAAAGCATTAATAACAGCAGGCCCCACTTATGAAGCTATAGATCCTGTACGTTTTATTGGCAACCACTCTAGCGGAAAAATGGGCTATGCCCTAGCAGAAAAGTTAGCCATGGAAGGAGCAAAAGTGAAACTTGTTAGCGGACCTACCAAGATAAATATTTCGCATCCTAACATAGAGGTGATAACAGTTACGTCTGCTCAAGATATGTACGAGGCATGCGCCAAACTTTTCCCTCAAGTTACAATAGCCATATTTGCAGCAGCAGTAGCAGACTATAAACCCGCTGAAGTAGCTGCGCAGAAAATAAAAAAAGATACTGAATCCATAAGCCTCACCCTCTCAAAAACAGAGGATATAGCTAAGGCTTTGGGAAAAGTGAAAAAAAATAATCAGTTTACAGTAGGTTTTGCCCTAGAGACAGAAAATGAGCTAGAGCATGCCCAAGAAAAAATAAAGAAAAAGAACTTCGACCTAATCGTACTTAACTCACTAAATAATAAAGGTGCCGGCTTTGGTCATGATACCAATAAAATTTCAATCATAGACAAACAAAATAAAGTTCGCCATTTTGAGTTAAAGAGTAAGAAAGAAGTTGCTTACGATATTGTCAATACCATTATTGAATGTATAAAATAATTACTTTTTGCCTTTTACTGGCCTCAGCCCCTGCTAGCTTTGCTCAAGAATTAAACTGTAAAGTGCAGATTAATGCCGATCAGGTGCAGTCTTCTGACAGAAGGATATTTACCGACATGGAAAATTCCTTTTCTCAATTTCTAAATACCAGAAAATGGACTGAGAACACCTACGAAAATTTTGAGAAAATAAATTGTAATATATTAATTACATTAAAAAACCCTACCAGCATAGGTAATTATGAAGGTACGGTACAAATTCAATCTGCAAGGCCTGTGTACAATGCCAATTACGAGTCTATTCTATTAAATTTTGCAGATAGAGACTGGACTTTTGAGTATACAGAATCGCAGCCATTACAATATAACGACAACTCCTACACCACCAACCTCACTTCCATGTTGGCGTTCTATGCTTATCTTATATTAGGTTATGATTATGATTCTTTCAGCGAAATGGGAGGCACTCCTTATTTTCAAAAAGCAATGAACATAGTTAACAATGCACAGCAAGCTAACAGGCCTGGATGGGATGCATTAGGAAGTACAAGAAACCGCTATTGGTTGATAGAAAATCTTACTAATCAAAGAATGGCGAATATAAGAAGAGGCGCTTATGCTTATCATAGACTGGCTTTAGACACTTTTGAAGAAGATAAAGACAAAAGCAAAAAGCAAATACTTGATGTATTGAAAGATATAAAGAAGGTAAAAGATGCTTACCCTAACTCTATTTTAGTAATATCTTTTCTTGATGCTAAGAAAAACGAGTTAATCAATATCTTCTCAGACGGAAACATTCAGGTGAGACGAGAAGCTTATGACATACTCATGAAGCTGGATCCTTCCGGCCAAGAGTCATATGAAAAAATCATAAAATAAATGGCTAAAAGGCAAATACGTATTCCTTCCGCTCTACTATCAGAAAAATGGTCAGAGGTATCTGGCAAAAAAGTTAATATTGTATTGAACAATAAAAGTGTGATCTTTGTAACTCTTCTTGAAAAAGAGAAAGATACACTGCAGGTACAAAACATGCGTTTGGCCAAGCAGAAGATCAATATTAACGATATTTCTGAAATCATAGTAGATATAAAAGTATAGATGCTAAAACATCTTTTAATTAAGAATTACGCTTTAATCCAACATTTAGAGATAGACCCATCTCGTAATTTCAATATTATTACAGGTGAAACGGGAGCAGGAAAATCTATAATGCTTGGCGCTGTAGGCCTACTTTTAGGAAAGCGGGCAGACACAAAATCACTCTTAGATGAAAGCAGCAAGTGTATAATAGAAGGTCAGTTTGATCTAAGCGAATACCAGCTAGAAAAAGCATTTGATGAAGAAGACCTTGATTATGCTACTGTTTCTATATTCAGAAGGGAAATAAGTCCATCGGGCAAATCGCGCGCTTTTATTAATGACACTCCGGTAACGCTGGATGTCCTTAAAAAGCTGGGCACAAAGCTTATGGATGTACACTCTCAGCACGAAACCCTAAGCTTAGGTAAACACAACTATCAGCTTGCCTTTGTTGATGCATATGCCGGCACTACCGCTCAGCGCCAAAAGTATAGATCGGCATACTTAGCATACAAAAAAGTACTTAAACAGCTCGATGCCTTAAAAAAGGAAAATGCGGAAATAGGCAAAGAAGCAGATTTCAATAACTTTCAGCTTGATGAACTTGTAAAGGCCGAACTAAAAAGTGACGAACAAGAAGAGCTAGAAGCTTCATTAGAAGTAATGGAGCATGCTGAGGAGATAAAAACTAAACTGAACGAATCACTATCGGCATTATCCAATAGTGAATTTGCAGCTATATCTAACCTACAACAAGCAAAAACGCTAGTTGCTCAGCTGAAAGGCTTTTCTAAAAACTATGAAGCACTATCAGAAAGGCTCGAAAGCACTTTTATAGAGCTTCAGGATGTAATCAGTGAGTTGGAAAAGGAAGAAGACAATATAGAGTTTGACCCCGAAACTACCCAGTTGACACAAGAAAGGCTCAGCATGATATATCAGCTGCAGCAAAAGCACCATGTAGACTCTATAGATGCATTACTAGCCATACAGCAAGAACTTGAAGAGAAAGCTCACAAGTTCAACAATATGGATGAAGAAATTGAAGGCTTAGAAGCAGAAGCTACAAGCTTAAGAGAAACTGCCCAAAAAGAGGCCGAAACGTTAAGCACTTCAAGACAGAAGGTATTTAGCAAGCTGGAAAAAGAACTTATGGAATTATTGGCACAAGTAGGTATACCTAATGCTGCTATATCTATTACCAATGAAATCACAGAATTATCTGACCATGGTATAGATTTCATCAACTTACTTTTTAGTGCTAACAAAGGAATAGCGCCTCAAGAAATATCAAAAGCGGCCTCTGGAGGTGAATTCTCTAGGTTAATGTTTTGCGTAAAATATATTCTGGCAGATAAAATCTCTATGCCTACCATCATTTTTGATGAAATAGACACGGGAGTATCCGGAGAAATAGCGCTAAAACTAGGCACCATGATGAAAAAAATGGCAGAGAAACACCAGGTAATTACTATTAGCCATTTGCCTCAGGTTGCTGCCAAAGGAGACAAGCACTATTTTGTATTTAAAGACAATACTTCTGAAAAGACTGTAAGTAAAATTAAAGCACTGGAAGAAAGTGAGCGCATAGAAGAAATAGCTAAAATGATTGGAGGTGACAAGCCTTCCGAAATAGCATTTCAAAGTGCACGAGAACTTATTCAGTCTGCTTAAAACATGAGGCATACATTATAGTATGCCTTTCCTCTTTTACTCAAACCTGTCAAAAATCATATTTTCTGTAGATTAATTGGGTTTCTTTTTTTTAAATCAATTTTTAAATTGATTATTGAATAAACGCTTAAACCTTATGAAATCCTACAAACCCATTTTTCTCGTAGTGGGACCACTACTCTTTTTTTAATTTTACAGCTACAGCACACTCATATATTAAGTCCTGAGATATGGCAAGTACTAGCGGTAGCTGCCTGGATGGTAGTATGGTGGATTTCAGAAGCTGCCCCCATACCCGTAACAGCCCTCCTTCCAATGGTACTGTTCCCTCTATTGGGTATTTTTAAAATTGGCGAAGCTACTGCACCTTACGCCAGCTCCATCATCTTTTTATTTATGGGTGGCTTTATGATAGCTCTGGGGCTAGAAAAGCATAACCTGCACTTGCGCATAGCGCTTAACCTGATAAAAATAACAGGAACGAGTGGCAATGGCATAATACTCGGATTTATGCTTGCCACCGCATTACTAAGCATGTGGATAAGCAATACCGCTACCGCGGTAATGATGCTGCCCGTGGCGGCCTCAGTAGTTAACCTATTTGTAGATAAGAGCACAAAAGATAAATCGCATCAGCGGTTTGCGCTAGGCCTCATGCTTACCATCGCCTACTCTGCCAACATAGGTGGCACCATCACTCTCATAGGTACTCCGCCCAATGTAGTAATGACGGGCTATTTAAATGAAATGCTACATTATGAAATGCTTTTCAGTAATTGGCTATTCATAGGCCTGCCTGTAGGCATAAGCCTATTGGCCATTACATACTTACTGATAACCAAAGTACTTTACCCCAACAACCTAAAAAAGGTAGAAGGATCGGAGCAGCTTATTCACAGCCGACTTAAAGACTTAGGGAAAATATCCCTAGAAGAAAAACTCGTTCTCATCGTATTTTCACTTACAGCATTCTGTTGGATCTTCAAAAGTCAGATCAACAACCTTATAGGTGAAAAATTACTATCAGACACTTCTACTGCCATGGCTGGAGGTATACTTATGTTTATAACCCCAGTAAACATTAAAAGCAATAAATTTTTATTGAAATGGAAAGATACAGAAAAACTCCCATGGGGAATATTACTTCTGTTTGGTGGAGGTATGTGCTTAGCAAAAGCTTTAGAACAAGTTGGGATTATACAAAGCATAGGAGCTTATGTTTCTGAATTCAAAGACATCAACCACCTCCTATTTATAGGCATTATCACTGCGCTGGTGTTATTTCTAACCGAAATTATGAGCAATGTAGCATTAGTTACCATTTTTATACCAGTAGCTATCGGCATTGCCCAAGGACTAAACATGGACCCACTACTACTAGTTGTGCCCTCTACCCTAGCCGCCAGCTGTGCCTTTATGATGCCAATATCTACCCCTCCCAATGCAATAGTATTTGCAAGTGGCCATATAAAAATGAAACAGATGGTAAGAACAGGCATCATACTTAATATTCTGGCCATTATCATTTTAACTATAGCTTCTAACTATCTTATTCAATGGAGTTTGTAAAATATATGATTAACTATTATTAGTAATTACTAATATATTTAGTAATATTGTATCATGGTTTCACGATCAATATTACACTTGGATTTAGACACTTTTTTTGTGTCATGCGAACGGCTAATAGACAGCACGCTAAACAATAAACCAATATTGATTGGAGGAACTTCAGACAGAGGAGTGGTAGCATCGTGCAGTTATGAGGCACGGCAGTTTGGTATTCACTCTGCCATGCCCATGAAAATGGCTCGCGAGCTATGCCCTGAAGCTATAGTAATAAAAGGCAATTCAAATACTTATTCGGCCAAGTCAAACGAAGTAACAGAAATCATTAGAGAGCAAGTTCCTTTATTTGAAAAGACCTCTATAGACGAGTTTTATGTAGATATGTCAGGCATGGATAAGTTCTTTGGTAACTATAGAATGGCCAGTGAGCTTAGAGAGAGAATTATTAGTCATACAGGCCTTCCTATTTCATTTGGTTTATCGGAAAATAAAACCGTTTCTAAAATAGCTACAGGAGAAGCCAAGCCCAACAATCAGATACAAATAGAATATGGTAGCGAAAAGCATTTTTTAGCACCTCTTTCCGTAAGGAAAATACCTATGATTGGAGAGAAAACTTTCATGTCGCTATGCGATTTGGGCATAAAGCAAATCCACACGCTACAGGAAACTCCGCCAGAGCTTTTAGAAAAAGCCTTCGGCAAAAACGGTATTGCCATGTGGAAAAAAGCAAATGGAATAGATACATCGCCAGTTATCCCTTACTCTGAAAGAAAATCAATATCTACAGAACGCACTTTCGATAGAGACACCATTGATATTACAAAACTAAAATCAATAATACTGGCTATGGCTGAAAATTTAGCTTTTCAGCTCAGAAGAGGGCAAAAGCTAACCGCATGTGTGAGTGTTAAGATTAGATACTCGGACTTTAATACTCATACATTGCAGGCAAAAATACCTTATACTTCAGCAGACCATATTTTAATTCCTGCGGTAATGGAGCTATTCAATAAAGCCTATCAAAAAAGACTTTTGGTGCGCCTGATTGGAGTAAAATTCAGCCATTTGGTTAATGGAAGTTATCAAATAAGCCTTTTCGAAGACTCTTTGGAAATGATACACTTATACCAAGCCATGGACAAGATACGTGATAAACACGGAGACAGAATGCTGGTAAGAGCTGCTAGTATGGGGGCAAAAACCATAGGAAGGTTTAACCCTTTCAAAGGGGATGCACCTCCACTTTTACCCAACCGCAAAGCATAAATATGTATATCAACTCCCATACATATTATAGTTTTAAATACGGAACCATGTCTTGTGTAGAGCTGCTAGAAGAAGCTGCTAGCAAAGGAATTGACACCATGGTACTTACCGACATCAACTCCACTGCAGGCTGTTTAAACTTTGTAAGACTTGCTACACAGCACAGTATAAAACCTATTTTAGGAATAGACTTCAGAAACAGAGCAGACCAACAGTTTATAGGCATAGCAAAAAACAATGCAGGGTTCAAAGAATTAAACGATTTACTTAGTAGAGCACTGCATCAATCCTGCACCATGCCTAACACCTTAGAGCAACAGCTGCAACATGCTTTTATCATATATCCTTACGAAAAATACACTGGCCATAAGCTAAAGAAAAATGAATATATAGGGGTAAGACCTGAGCACATCAGTCATATTAAATTCTCTAAAAAAGCTAATAATATTACTAAAAAAGCAGTTATATTACAGACGGTCACTTTCAGGAATAAAAAAGATTTTAATGCCCATCGTTTACTAAGAGCTATTGATAACAACACGCTACTTAGCAAGCTCCCTAAAAATGAAGAAGGCCAGCCCCATCATCAAATGTATGATGAAGCTACGTTATTGAATATATATTCTGAGTTTCCTGAAATAATCAAAAACACAAAGACGTTACTTGAAAACTGTAACATCAAGTTTGAATTTGGCGAAGACCAACAGCATAAAAACCAGCGTACATACACAGGATCTGAAGCAGAAGATTTTAAAAAGCTATGTAAATTATGCTATAAGGGGTTAAAATACAGGTATACTCATATCTCAGATGAAATAAAAAAGCGGTTAAAAACAGAGCTTCAAGTTATAAGAGAAAAGGAGTTTCTGGCGTACTTTCTTATTAACTGGGACATAGTGAGCTACGCCAGAAGGCGGGGGTATTTTTATGTAGGCAGAGGAAGTGGTGCCAACAGTATAGTGGCCTACTTGCTTAAAATAACAGATGTAGACCCTATTGAGCTGGATTTATATTTCGAAAGGTTTATTAACCTATACAGAAAAAATCCACCAGATTTTGACATTGACTTCTCTTGGACTGACCGAGAGGACATTACAGCATATATTTTTAAGCGATTTAAACATGTGGCGTTGCTTGCCACTTACAGCACTTTCCAGCTACGCGCTGTTATTCGTGAACTAGGCAAGGTATTTGGTTTACCTCCACACGAAATAGAAGCAATAGCAGAAGGTAATGCAAAACCAGACTACTACAGTAACCTGGTGTTAAAATATAGTCGTTTAATAGAAGGCTTTCCAAGCCATTTGAGTATCCATGCGGGGGGAATTCTCATATCGGAACAAAATATTCACAATTATTCAGCCACCGATATGCCTCCCAAAGGATACCCAACTACACAATTTGACATGATAGTAGCCGAAGACATCGGCCTATACAAATTTGACATCCTCAGCCAGAGAGGATTGGGGAAAATTAAAGATACACTCAGCATAGTCAAGTTAAATCAACCTCATGCGCCAGAAATTGACATCCACGATATCAGCCTCTTCAAAAAAGATGAAAAAGTAAAAGAATTATTGAGGCAAGGAGAAGCTATAGGCTGTTTTTATGTGGAATCTCCTGCTATGCGCATGTTGCTAAAAAAACTAAAAGCAGACAACTACTTAGGCCTAGTTGCGGCCAGCTCCATCATTAGACCTGGTGTTGCTAAATCGGGAATGATGCGCGAGTACATACTCCGCTTTAGAAACCCTGAAAGAAGAAAAGATGCGCACAAGGTAATGCTAGAAATTATGCCTGAGACCTATGGCGTAATGGTATATCAAGAAGATGTGATAAAAGTAGCGCATTACTTTGCTGGCTTATCATTAGCAGAAGCAGATGTACTGCGCAGAGGCATGTCTGGTAAGTTTCGCTCAAGAGATGAATTTCAAAAAGCCAAAGCTCAATATTTTGCCAACTGCGAAGAAAAAGGTTATGACTATAAAGAAAGTGCCGAAATATGGCGGCAAATAGAAAGTTTTGCTGGCTATGCTTTTTCTAAAGGACATTCCGCCTCTTATGCTGTTGAAAGCTACCAAAGTCTTTTTTTAAAAGCCTATTATCCTTTAGAATACATGGTAGCCACCATTAATAACTTTGGTGGCTTCTACCAAACTGAGTTATACATTCATGAGGCGCGCATGCATGGTGCTATTATACAGCCTCCTTGTGCCAACCATAGCAATGATACCTGTACTATTTTTGGCAATACCATATTCTTAGGACTTGGGTTTATTAAAGACATGGATCATCGGGTAATAGAGCAGCTATTAGTTAGCCGAAAAAAAGATGGATGCTTTAACTCTCTGATAGACTTCATCAAAAGAGTAACTGTATCACTAGATCAGGTAGCTCTACTCATAAAATCTGGAGTATTTAATTTTACAGGCAAACATAAAAAAGAATTACTCTGGGAAGCTCATTTCGTGCTCGGCAATACAAAAAAGGCTATTCCTTTACCCAAGTTATTTGACAGCAGTATTAAGAATGCCACACTGCCGCAGGTAAATGCCCCCACAGCTGCTGAAAATGCATTTGATGAATTAGAATTATTTGGCTTTTTCTTGGGCAACCCATTTACCTTATTAAAAAACAAACCCAGCTACTTCAATACGGTACCCGATCTTAAAATCAACTTAAACAGAATCATGGCCATATATGGCTACTTAGTAGCTGTAAAAAACACTAGGACATCAAAGGGAGACAGAATGTACTTCGGAACATTTTTAGATGTAGAAGGTCACTTTATTGACACAGTACATTTTCCTCCAGTAGCTGCCAAATGGCCCTTTAGGGGCAAAGGGATTTATTATATCATAGGCAAAGTGGTGGAAGAATTTGACTTTTATAGCTTAGAAGTGATGGAAATGCACAAAGAAGCTTTTATAGATGACCCACGATATAGCGAAAGCAATGGTAAGGCATTAAGAAGGAAACATTACAAAAGCATATAAAAGCCAGCCTACTTAAGCGTAGACTGGCTTTATTATTTATAACTTAATTTCCTGCTCTTTGCTTTAAGTCATCAGAGGCCGTACCCCTTCTTCTGGCTTGTTTAATTTTATCATTACCAAACCGATAAGAAACATTAAGGTAAAATGCACGTGACTCCCACCTGTTTTTAACTGTAGCATCTACATCGCCTTGTTTTATATCAATATTGGTTCTTTGTATATCAAAAACATCATTTAAAGAGGCTTGTAAGTTAAACTTACCGATAGATTTTGATAATCCTGCATCTACCCAATAGCGCTCTTTTATTTCAAATATGTCCCACAGCATTGGGGTACTATAGTTGCCAATTACCTCTAGCTTAAAGCCTGCAGGTAATGTAAAAGTATTCTGCAACCTCACCATTTCGGCAAATTGCCTTTTATCTACCACACCTTCTTCATACTGTGCTTTTATTTGGTTATAGAAAGAGGTAAGGTTAAGGTTGGCCATCCACCAGTCATTTACAGTAATAGGAGCCGCTATATTAGCACTGTAGTTATGCCAATTGCTAAGATTCTTACTGGTTTGATATACAATTTGGCTAGCAGACTCCTGAATAATAACATCAGAGATAATATCTGTAGTTCTATTATAATTTAGCGTGAGGTATATCATGTTATTAAAGCCATAATTAAATCCAAAAGCATTAGTGTATTGCGGTCTTAAGAATGGATTTCCTCTACCAAAAGTGAATTTATCAATAAAATATTCAAATGGATTTAAATCATCATAATCTGGTCTATCCACTCTTCTGCTATATGAAACTGAAAAAGTATGCTTCTGAGATGGAACAAACGAAATACTAGCACTAGGAAAAAGATTAAAATAATCTCTATTTACCACGCTATCGAGCGTTACTGATTCACCCTGTGAAGAGGTATGTTCTGCGCGCAGCCCAAACGTATACTTCCATTGGTCGTTAATCTTTTTATTAACATTCATATAAGCCGCATAAATAGACTCATCATACTTAAACCTATTACTTCTTTTCCCATCATTTTCATAAACACCATCTTGCTGTTCAAAAAACTTTAGGTCATTATCTGTTTTTACATCACTGATCTTAAAACCTGTTTCTAGCCCATATTCATTAAAAATTGTTCTTGAGTAGTCTCCTTTAATAGCAATAATATCGATATCTGTAGCCATATCTGTCTTTACTAATAAAGCGTCATCTGTGGCAGAACCATCGTTTGTATAATAGTAATTATCATTCTTTTGCGAACTTGTATTATCCCAAGTCACATAATCCGCATCAAAAGAAAATTCACTGCCATCGTTAAAATCATGAGTATAGTTAAAGTTATAGGTAGAATTTTCGTTGGTTCTTTCTTCTGGGGACGTAACCGTTAAACCATCATAATTATAGTTATTATCTCCAGTTATCATCGTTCCACCAGTGCCGAAATTATCTGATCCACCATTACGCCCACTAACCATAACACCAATAGTGTTATTTTTATTGAGGTAGTAATCAGCTCCAAACCTATAATTATGATTATGGTATTTAGTAATCTCTTTATTTTTCAGATCAAATATGGTAAGAGACTCCTCTCCCTCCGATGTTTCGAAAGGAACTTTTCTGTAAATATTATTACTATGATAACTCTTGTTGTAGTAATACCCATAATTACCAAACAGGTTCATTTTACCGCTCCTGTAGTTTAAAGTAAGTGTAGGATTAACTTTCGCATATTTACCATACCCCGTGCGTAAGCTAACAGTACCGTTCAGCCCTTGGTCTGAACTCTTTTTCCTTACAATATTAATAATCCCTGCATTACCTGATGCATCATACTTGGCCGGTGGATTATCCATAATTTCTATTTTCTCTACATTTTCAGCAGATGTACTTTCTAAAAGGCGAGCCAAATCCGCAGCAGATAAGTAGGTGGGCTTGCCATCCATATATATCAGTACATTGCTCTTTCCTTTCAGTGAAATATTACCATCCTGATCTATGGTTATACCGGGAGATTTTTCCAAAGCCTGCTTCACATTACCTCCTTTCATAACCGCTGATGATTCAATATTAACTACCATCGCATTAGGAGTAACCTCTAGCAAAGGCTTATCAGCTTTTATTACCACGGCATCAAGTTGAGTGCTTTGCTCCGTAATTTGAATTACTCCAAGGTTTTTATCGGCACTAATACTTAAAGCAGCAGAATAATAATTAGTATAACCAATAGTTTGCGTAGATACCATATAATCTCCCGCCTTAACTTGATACAAATCAAAATACCCTGTAGTATCCGTTACTGTACCTTTTACCAAAGAGGAATCTGTAGCATTAAGCAAAAGGACATTGGCATAAGGAGCTGGCTCTCCTTGCTCATTCTTAACCTTACCCGTTAAATGATATTGGGCAAATAATGCAGGAGCTGTCAGACAAAATAATAATGCAAGCATCACCATTTTTGACAACTGCCTTACATGTAAAAGTTTACTGTAAAGAGTGTACATAGTAATTTATTTTGAGTTTTTGTTGTTGTCATCAGCATGAATTGACCCTTTCATACTGATGATGTTGTTATTACGTCTAATTATACCGCAGATAATCAGCCCATTGTTTTAGTATTACAGCGAGCGGTTATCTTTAATGTTTACTGGTTCTAAAATGACATAAATTTATTTTACCAAATAATTTATTGATTTTGTCATATTAAAACAAAGATATAACTGTAGCCTACACCTTATTGACTACAGATTTTTCAAAAGGCTGCATCCGTTATAAATAAAATTCAAGAAATGATGAGGCTGGGGTAGAGTGCAAAGAAGAAATTAGGCAGCATTTGACCCTGAATGCTGCCCTGATAAATTCTAATTATTAAGTGTCTTGTTCTTTTTTTCTTCAATAAAGTACGAAATAGCCAACCCTAAGCCTCCTCCAATAAAGAAAGTTGAAAAATAAGCCACAGGCTGCTGATCATCAGACAAGTTATTAGCTACAAGTGCACCGGTTAAAATCCCTAATCCCACTCCTATAAACATTAATGCTATCCTCAGAGCCCAACTGGCATTAGATTTTCTGTTTACAGGCCAATCCTCCACACTTATACCTTTATCTATCATAGCCATTCTTTCATCATTAGTGAACTTTCTTAAATAAATGACCATAATTACAATACCTACCACCGCTAGTATAGGTATAAATAATGCTATTACTTCCATATCTATTTTGAGTTTTAATTAAATTATACCCCTTTGACACAAAAATCAAATGGGAGGTTACAGCTTCTTTTTACTTTTTATAAAATTCTTATTCTGAAAAAAATTTACACCTACAGTGTAACTTATATCAAAAAGCTGTAGTCTAAGAAGCGTGCAAATTAAAGATGACGATATTATACTAGATAGGGTATTAAATGGTGAACACCAGCTATTTAATATTATTATCGAAAAGCATAAAAATTATGCTTTTACCATTGCTTTAAATATTCTCAACAATCGAGAAGATGCTGAAGAGGCTGCACACGATAGTTTTATAAAAGCTTATCAAAACCTGGCATCTTTTAAAAAAGAGGCGAAATTTAGTTCGTGGCTTTATAGAATAGTATTCAACACTTCGCTTAATTACAAAAAGAAGAAAGGCTTACCTCAAGAAGATATTGATACCGCTACCCATGTATATGACCATAATACTAAACCTCCACTAGAAAGTGAAGATCAAAAAAAACTTATAGGACAAGCTTTAAATAAGCTTTCTGATATAGATAAAAGTATAATTTCGTTATTTTATCTAAAGGAATTCTCTCTTGAAGAAATTGCTGAAATAACAGATTTAAGTATTAGTAATATTAAAGTTAAGCTCCATAGAGGCCGCAAAAGGCTGGCAGCAGCAATGAAAAACATATTGAAGGGGGAGATTGTAAACTTATAAAGTCATGAAAAAGCAATTCATAATAACCGAAGATATTTTATTTGACTACATAGATGGTAATTTGTCCATTGATGAAGCCAGAATGGTAGAACAATACTGCAATACGCATAAAGAATGGAATAACAAGTTACTGGAGTTTAAAAAAGTAAATACTCTACTTAGTCACTCGGAGATACAAACCCCCTCCTTAAGCTTTACCAGCAGAGTAATGCAAGATGTGGCCACAGTAAAAATGATTTCTGAAAGTTGGAGAAAAAGAAATACTATAATAGGTAGTATTATGCTTGCGTTGGCTTTGGCAACGATTATTACTGCTTTAATCCTGCCTGTGTCTGGTAATTTGCACGAAACTATTGAAGGAATTAGTCTCAGCTGGAAAAATTATAGTGTTAATATTCCGGGTGTATCACTCCCTGTCACCCCTCTGATCAATGTATCTATTATCATTTTATTAATTATCTCCTTAATACTTTTTGATAGGGTGATTCTCCATCCATTTTTCCAAAAAAGAAAAAAATCGAGTTATTAATTCCCAATAATGGAATAGAACTTCCAGTTAGGGAGAATAAAGATACAGGAGCATTCTACATAATCATCACATCGCCCACTGCTCCTGGCTTTACAATTACTCTAGTCATTAAAGAGATAACACCTTTAAATACAGTCTTCTGCAAGCTCAGGAGCTGCTTTTTCTATAGGTGCCTGACTATATGTAGGGCATGTATACGCTGAGCATCCAGAAGCTAATACTGCCACAACTGCAAAAATTAGTAAAGTTCTTTTCATAATTGTTTTTATTTCCAATTCAACATGTTATTCTGAAATCAAAAAAAATACCAAAACTTTATTTGAACAGATGCGTGTATGCAATATAGGAACGACCCTGTTCCTACAACTAGGATGAACAGAAAACCATTGAGTTTCGTTTACTAGTTAATCTTTATCACATATTTTCCCATACATTATGTTAGGCTACAAATTCACAGATTATATACCCGCTCCCGAGCAGAATAAATCGGATTTTGATAAGCTGATGGATATTTTCATGCAGCTCATTACTATCACAGGTGGAGATGTATCGGAAGCACTTTCCTGGTTAACTAATCTAGATAAGCAATATAACCTCACCACTCCTGATTATGGACTAGGTGACTTTATTGAAGACTTAAAAGATAAAGGATACCTTACTGATAATACTCCTGACGGAAGCTTCGAAATAACAGCCAAAAGCGAACAAAAAATACGTTCATCTGCTTTAGAAGAAATATTTGGCAAACTAAAAAAATCGGGGCGTGGTGAGCACAAGACCAACCTTGGCGGACTTGGCGATGAGCCCAGTACCGAAAGGCGCGACTACCAATTTGGTGACACCTTGGAACAACTGTCCATGACAGATTCATTAAGAAATGCACAGATCAACCATGGTCTGGATAATTTTATGATGACTGAAAACGACCTCGAAGTGTTAGAGAATGAATACAAAACACAGACCTCTACGGTGCTGATGATTGATATTTCACACTCTATGATACTTTATGGCGAAGACAGGATAACCCCAGCTAAAAAGGTGGCCATGGCACTGGCAGAACTCATTACCAGAAAATACAAAAAAGACACTTTAGACATTATAGTATTTGGTAATGACGCGTGGCAGATTGAAATTAAAGACTTACCTTATTTACAAGTAGGACCTTACCACACCAATACCGTAGCTGGCCTTGAGCTAGCCATGGATTTGCTTAGGAGAAGGAGAAATCCTAATAAGCAAATTTTCATGATTACAGATGGAAAGCCTACCTGCCTAAAAGAAGGCATAAAATATTATAAAAACAGCTTTGGCATAGACAGCAAAATTTTGAACAAAACGCTGAATTTGGCTAAGCAATGTAGAAAACTAAAAATACCAGTCACTACTTTTATGATTGCCTCTGACCCTTATTTAAAGGAGTTTGTAAAAGAATTTACGCAAGTAAATAATGGCAATGCATACTATAGCAGTCTTCAAGGACTGGGGCATTTGATTTTTGAAGACTACAGAAAAAACAGAAGAAAGAAACTTTAAACCGGTACTTTATCATTTATGGAATCAGCTCAATTGAAGGAAGCCAAAACACTTGGAGCACTAAAAGCCCTTGGCTATACCACAAAATCCGTAAAACAAGAGTTGCGAGATAACTTAATCAATAAAATAAAAAATAAAGAAAATGTATTTGCAGGCATATGGGGCTATGAAGACACGGTAATTCCTGACATGGAACGTGCCATACTCTCTATGCACGACATTAATTTACTAGGACTTCGCGGTCAGGCCAAAACAAGAATGGCCAGAATGATGGTGAAGCTTTTAGATGAATACATACCTGTGATAGAAGGCTCAGAAATGAACGATGATCCCTTTCAGCCCATCTCTAGATATGGCAGAGATGTAGTGGCCGAAAAAGGTGATGATACGCCTATAACATGGCTTCATAGAGACGACCGTTACAGTGAAAAATTAGCTACTCCTGATGTTTCCATTGCTGATTTGATTGGCGATGTTGACCCTATCAAAGCCGCTACGCTTAAACTGCCCTACTCTGACGAAAGAGTGATCCATTTCGGGTTAATCCCAAGATCGCACCGTGGTATCTTTGTTATTAATGAAATACCAGATTTACAAGCCAGAATACAGGTGGCTTTGTTCAATATATTACAGGAAGGAGATATCCAAATAAGAGGTTTTAAGGTGAGAATGCCTTTGGACCTTCAATTTGTATTTACAGCTAACCCTGAAGATTATACTAACAGAGGTAGTATAGTCACTCCTTTAAAGGATAGAATAGACAGTCAAATCATAACCCACTATCCTAAGGATATTGAAACAGGAAGAAAAATTACAGAGCAAGAAGCATTCATTAAAAAAGAGCAACTTGAAACTGTAGAGGCCAATGATTTGAGTAAAGACCTGATAGAGCAAATAGCTTTTGAGGCGCGCGACAGTGAGTATGTAGATAGCAAAAGTGGCGTTTCTGCTCGTCTTACTATCTCTGCTTACGAAAACCTTATCAGTGCAGCGGAACGCAGGGCGTTATATAATGGAGGCAAAACAAGGGTAAGAGTGTCTGATTTATATGGTGCAGTACCATCAATTACTGGTAAAGTAGAGCTAGTGTATGAAGGAGAGCAAGAGGGAGCTGGCATTGTAGCTCGTAACTTGGTAGGCAAGGCCATTAGAACTCAATTTGTAAAGTTATTTCCAGACCCTGACAAGCTAAGAAAACAAAAGCTAGAAAATCCATACAAAACTATTACAGATTGGTTTGGTGAAGAACATGAATTAGATTTGCTAAATGACTTCACCAATGAGGAGCACGAAAAAGCACTTAAAGGCGTACCTGGGCTAGAAAAATTAGTAGATACTTATTACGAAGACAAAGATTTGGCAACCAAACTATTCTTGATGGAATTTGCCTTACATGGTCTTGCAGAATATAGTTTACTCAGCAAGCATGAGTTGGTTCGTGGCTTGCAATTTAAAGATCTATTGAGCGGCATGTTTACTATGCCTGGCCCTGATGATGAAGAGGATGAGGATGAAAGTCATTTTTAACATGAACCGACAAAAAAATGACACTCTCAGAAGTAAAAAGGCTAATCCGTAATGGAGAAACCGATACCATAGAGTTTAAACGTAAAATAAGACACCCCGAAAAGGTGATAAAAGAATTGGTAGCTTTCGCAAATACTTGCGGAGGCTATCTTTTTATTGGCGTAAACGATGACGGAAGTTTAGCAGGAGTAAAATACCCTGAAGATGACATTTTCGCATTAGATAAAGCCATAGAAAAATACTGCAAGCCTGCTTTTGACTACACTATACACACTGTTGACCTCACCGAAGACTACTCTATTGTAGTATATGATGTGCCGGCCAGTGACAAAAAGCCTCATTGTATTATTAATGCAGAACAGCATTTGTACAGACAAGCTTTTGTAAGGGTTCAAGATCGCAGCATTAAAGCGAGCAAGCATGTAAAAGAAATACTCGACCGTCAGCGCAAAAACAAAAGCATTCAGTTCAACTTTGGTGAGAAAGAGAAACTACTGATGGCCTATCTTGACGAAAATAATAAAATCACTATCGAGCAGTTTAAAAAGCTTAGTGGCAGAAACCAGTACCAGGCTAGCCGTACGCTAATCCTTATGGTGCTTGCCAATGTTTTACAAATTCATCCTGACGAAAAAGAAGATTACTTTACTGTAAAAAGTAGCTACTAATGCATACAATAACAGAAATTTCAGCGAATGCAACATGGCCGATAAGGCAACAAGTAATGTGGCCTGAAAAGCCCCTTGATTACGTAAAGCTGAAAAATGATGCCGAAGGACAGCATTTTGGGCTATTAAAAAACAACGAACTTGTTTCTGTAATCTCTTTATTTATTGAAAACAATGAAGCTCAATTTCGAAAATTTGCTACTCTAGAAAGTCAGCAAGGTAATGGATATGGCTCTGAGCTACTACAACATGTCATCAATGTAGCCCACCAGCACCAGGTGAAGCGTTTATGGTGCAATGCTCGCACCAATAAAACCGCATTTTATGTGAGATTTGGCCTTCACACTACTCCCGAAACCTTCACAAAAGGAGGTAAACAGTATGTAATTATGGAAAAAACCTTCTAAAAAAGCTGCTTTACTTTAGCATTTCTTCTGCTATCCACTTCCGTAGGCTAATTAAAAATTTCATATTCGTACAGATCTTTACTCTCCTTTTATTTCCGTTTTACCTACAGATAATTAAATTTATAGAAGACACATTCTCTATAAAACTAATCTCTCCTATATGGCTAAAGCTGAAACTAAAGAAAAAAAGATATTCGTATTAGATACTTCTGTAATCATCTTTGAGCATAACTCCATCATGAATTTCGCAGAACATGATGTAGGCATTCCCATCACGGTACTTGAGGAGCTAGATCAATTCAAAAAAGGTAATGACACCAAAAACTTTGAAGCCAGAGAGTTTACCCGCCTAATTGATAAACTGGCAGAAGGTAAAATGTTGCACAACTGGAACAGCCTGAATGGCAAAACCAAGGGCAAGTTTAAAGTACTGATGTATTCTAAAAGTAAAATAGATGCCAATGAAGTATTTGATGAGGCAAAGGCGGACCATCGAATACTCAATGCCGCACTACAGCTACAGCAAGAAGCTAAGGGCAAAAAGGTAATACTAGTAAGCAAAGACATTAACCTAAGACTAAAAGCCAAATCATTAGGGCTTCCGGCTGAAGATTACAATACAGGAAAGGTTAAGAATGTAAGTTCACTATATACCGGCAAAATTATTTATGACAAAGCTGCCCCAGACAAAATCAATAAATTATATGAAGAAGGCTCTGCAGCACCTGAAGACATCCTAGGAGATGAAAAGCCTACAAAAAACAGCTATTACATATTAAAAAGTGGAAAGAAATCGATTCTGGCACACTACAACCCTATTACTGCAAGCCTAGAGCACGTAGAAAAAAAATCTGCATATGGTATAAAACCCCGAAATGCAGAGCAAGCCTTTGCCATTCATGCTATACTTAACCCTGAAATAAAGCTGGTAACAATGCAAGGTGTGGCAGGAACTGGAAAAACGCTTATCGCTTTGGCCGCTGCCCTAGAACAAAAAAGAGATTTCAAACAAATATACTTGGCGAGGCCAATTGTCCCCCTAAGTAATAAAGATATTGGTTTTTTGCCCGGTGATATTAAATCCAAACTTAACCCCTACATGGAGCCGTTGTGGGATAATTTAAAATTCATCCAAAACCAATACCATGAAACGGATAAAGAATATGCTAAGCTAACGGAAATGGTGAACCAAGAGAAACTAGTAATTACACCACTAGCATACATAAGAGGACGAAGTTTATCTAACATCTGCTTTATTGTAGATGAAGCTCAAAACCTAACTCCACATGAGGTGAAAACGATAATAACTAGGGCAGGAGAAAATACTAAAATTATATTTACTGGCGATATTTATCAGATAGACACCCCTTACCTCGATTCGCAGAGTAATGGACTATCGTACCTCATTGATAGAGTTAAAGATCATTCACTGTACGCTCACATCACTCTTGAAAAAGGAGAAAGGTCTGAATTAGCCAATTTGGCAAATGAGTTGTTATAATTTTATTGTTTTACAAGTACAGATCAAAGTCAGGCTAAACACCTGACTTTGAACAAAATATTCCAGCAATTAAAAGCAAGAATAACTTTTATTGCATAATTTTCAGGTAATAATTTTATAAACACGAATGAAAGTCAATTTTTTAATACTTACGGCACTTTTGATATTCTCCAGCATTGTTGGATGTAAAAAGAAACATGAATCTACTGAGCAACCTTCTTCTACCACTATTGATTCAGAAAAGACTGACTCTCTAAGCTATACTTTCAAAGATTTTAGCCGCAAATATGGCGACTGCAACTCTGACACTAGTGCATACTGTACTGAAATTATCTTAAACTACCCTCAGTTTGACACGCTATACAATAGTGGCGCTGCCCAGATCATTAATGAAAAAATAGAAAAACATGTTTTGGCAGACTTTGCAAGTGATTCTTCAGGAGAAGTATCTCTTGATAAATATGCCGACACATTTATAGCTGACTACAAAGAGGTAAAAGAAACATTTGGTGAAGCTTTTGGCTGGTACATTAAGCTCAATGGCCAAGTTTTAAGAAATGACACCGCTGTTATAAGCATAGTACTAGCCTCTGACATGTATACGGGTGGAGCACACGGATCTTATAGTCTACAATACTTAAATTACAACCCACAGACGGGGGATAGCATCTCTTTAAGCTCACTTTTCAATCCTGGCTATGAGAAGAAGCTTAACCAAATAGTGGAGAAAAAATTTAGAACGAAGTATAAAATCAGTCCGGATACAGACCTAAGTGATGAAGGTTACGAATTTGAAAATGGTGAATATTTCAACCCGGGAAATTTCGCTATCTTAAATGATGGCATTAAATTTTTCTACAACAGTTATGAAATAGCCGCTTACGCAAAAGGCCCATCAGAGGTAAGGGTGAGTTTTGACGAACTTAAGGAAATATTAAAGCAGCCACAATCATCTATAATTATGGCAAAAAAATAAAGTAAAAGGCTCCTACTCGGAGCCTTTTGCTTTTAATATATTTTTCTCAGCTCTAAAGCGTTTAAAACTGACCTGCCTACACTTGCATCAAACGTAATGGTAAGACCACTGTCAGCCACCGGAACATTTACCTTATAGCTCACTGGTTGGTATTCCCCATAGCTTTTGGCCAAGTTTAATGAAGTTATGATAGCCTTGCCATTAACGTTTACATCAAAAACTCTTTCTCCTCCCTTTTCCTGTTTAGTATCCTGACCTAAATTATAAACCAACTCTTCACGTTGCTCATGAGAAAGCAGCTCAGCAAAATGTAAAACAAGTTCATATTCACCTGCTGCCACATCTAACTTATATTTGCTTAAGCCAGACTGCTGTACTTGAAAGAGTGGGTCATTTTCAGTTTTCAAAATATTAGCATTTGCTGCTTTTACTTCAGCGTTTCCTAGCCAACCATACTGCCCTTTTTTATATGCCTGATCGGGTAGCCAAACCTGATGCGTCACAGGGTCATGAAAATAACTATGTGCACCAACATTAATATGTATTGCCTCAAATGAATTATCGAACTGAAAAGGCAGTAACTCAAAATGCACCTCTGCAAAATCTTTAACTATTTCACCAGTTTCACTCTCTGCTACGGCTTCAATTAAGTTGTTTCCATTTTTAAAGGGTACCATCCATGAAGCTGTAAAGTTTTCCATTTTTTTAGTCTCTAATTCTTTTCCATTAACAATTAACCGAACTTCACCCTGATTACTAAAAACTTTTAAAGGCTGAAGACTGACGCCAGCTTCCTCTTTTGAGGCTATTCCCGAACGGTATTTCCAATTTCTATTTCCTATTTTCACCAAAGGAGCGTTAGTCAATGCGGCTTGATAGTAATAAAATACTTCTTTTGGTTGTCGATCTAGAGACACTAAGCCTTTATTATTGACATGAGGCACCGCATCTCCTCTACCCTCAGAATAAAAATCATTCAGATTCCAAACATTAGCGCCTACCACAAATGGTCTTTTTAATATTTCTGGCAAATAATGCTGATGATAATATGTTTCATATTCAATAGTAAAATCAAAACGCTCAGGAGCAAAAGAGTGTAGCCTAGGATCGGCTCCAGCGCCATACTCTGTTACAATCATAGGTACATCAGGTAGTTTACTATGGTGCATATCTAAAAATTTCTCAAAGCCTGTAATATCCGCACCATACCAGCCTTGATATAAATTCCAGCCAACAACCATTGGAATCTCAGCCAAACCATTGTTAAAATACCCATCAAACCATCCGTGGTTAGCGATCATGGTATACCGATGAGGGTCTTCTGCTCTTGCAATGTCATCCAATGCTTGGGCTTGTAATTGTATCTTTTTATAATAATCAGCTCTTTCTTGTGAATCCTCATTAAACCTTGGAGAAAGCAACACCTCATTCATATATGCCCAGATGACTACACTTGGATGATTATAATTCTGTGCAATCATTTCTTTTAGCATTACCTGACTATTGGCTTTAAAACCTTCACTATCGGTGACCCTGTTAACAATGGGGATTTCTACTGAAGTTATAATTCCTAACTTATCACACATTTGTAGAATTTCAGGCGCTTGAGGGTAATGAGAAATTCTCAGAAAATTGCCACCCATCTGCTTAAGAAGGCTAATATCACTGATGTGGAGCGCATCAGAAAGTGCATTGCCCAAACCCTTAAAATCTTGATGTCGATTAGTGCCTATCAGCTTATAAGGCTGCCCATTTAATTTAAACCCTTCGCTAACCGTAAAACTAAACCAGCGAACACCCAGCGATTGCCTAATCTCATCAAGCTGCTCATCAGTCTTGGCATCGGTAATAATGGAACTCACTTCATATAAATAAGGATGCTCTGGAGACCATAATTCAGGGTCTTTAAACTTTTTTATTGTTTGGCTTAGCTGTTTACTCTCTCCTGCGCCAAGTTTCACTTTTTCAGATACTTTTTGCACTACTTTTTTCGCAGCGTCCTTTATCAAATGAGTCACTAATACATCTCTTGAATTTGTAGATTCATTTGCCAGCTGCGTAACTAAATGAATATCAACATGATCTACAGAGGCATTAGTAGTATAATATTTAACACCAGAGGAGGCTAAATCTCCAAAATCAAAATGTACTTGATCCTTTAGCACTAAGTAGACGTCTCTATAAATACCTCCAAAAAACGTAAAATCAGCACTTAAAGGCGGGATATCTTCATTATGAGCGTTGCTTACTTTAACATCAATTTGAACCGACTCATCTTCAGAAGAGAAATCAATGAATGCTGAAATAGGAATGTAAAACCTTGTGTACCCACCTTTGTGAGAACCGGCTAATTGTTGATTAACATATATGTCCGCCTCCTGATTTGCCCCTTCAAAATAGAGGTAAACCTGTTTATTTTTCCATTTTCCAGAAACTGTTATAGTTTTAGAATACCAACCGTCACCTCTATAATAACCAGGCATATCATCCACAGCATCCTTATTATTCCAAGTATGAGGCAAATCTATTGACTGCCACTCCACAGCCTTAGGGGAAGGGAAGTCAATATGACTTTTATGAAACTTCCATTGATTATTAATGCTGATTTTATCTGCTTTAAAAGTTGGGGTATGCTGAGCGTTAGTGGTAATTGAACAGGTGAAAAATGTGACTAACAGAAGTATAAGAAATTTATTCATAGCAAAGTGTAATAGTAGATTAGGGCTAAACTACCTATTACTGATTATTGGCACCGTAAACTGAATAGAATTACCCCTTTCTTTGAATTATAGAACCCTAAAATGAAATAAGGGCAGCCAAAATCACTTTTAAACTGCCCTCTTTACACTACTCAACAATTATCTTGTTATATACATTTTTATCCAAAAACTGAGTTTTCACATAGTAAATACCCTTTTTCAAATGGCTTGTATTGAGTTCCAATGTTTGGCCAGAAAATGCATCATTTTCATAATGTACCTTGCCGTTAGTATCCATTATGATTACAGTTGCTTTTTCTACAGCATTAGGAAGATTGATATTAATGATAGTTTTTGCTGGATTAGGGTATAAAGTAACCTCATTCTTTTCTACAGAAAGCGGGCCAGCAGCTACTTTAGCATAACCTGAAATGTTATTAAAATCACGGTCAAATTTCCATAGTTGTGTGTTGCCTCCAACATCGTCCCACTGCCCTACTTGAGCTCCATTGTTAGGATTTACGCCTAAAACATCTAATGCTTTCCCACTATTTCTATTGATAATTTTATAGTAACCATCACCAGCAGGTATTATCTGCCAATGTTGATTAATGCCTCCCCAGTAGTCATACTGCTTTATTAAATGACCATTTTCCAAGCCAAAACCTTCCACCTCCACAGCTTTGCCAGAGTGCATGGCTATTAGCTTATAAAACCCACCTTCTACCAGCTCTACTCTATACTTTTGGTTGAGATTGCCAAAGTACTCCCATTGAATCAATTGGGCTAAGTTTCCTTGAGACATATCATCTACATCCAGAGCTTTTCCGCTAAATTTATTTATTAAGCTGTAGACCCCACCTGACACTACTTCATTAGGAGAAGGATCAGCAATTTTCTCTAACATCCATTGTTGGCCGTTATCTCCCGTATACTCACTTTGAACTATAGGAGCTCCATTGTTAGTCGCTGACTCAGCCACCACCATGGCCTTGCCGCTATGGTTATTTATGATTTTAAAGAAACCGCCTCCCGTACTTTGTAACGACCATTGCTGATTAGGTGTACCTGCATATTGCCATTGCACCACCTGAGCGCCATCATTCAAAGACCACTCCAAATCATCTAATACTTTATTACTATGTACAGCATAAAAGGCATAAACACCACTATTGATCTCTTCTAGTCTAAACTTCTGATTATCGCTGCCAAAGTAATCCCATTGTACTACTTCCTTTCCATTCTCTTGACTTGCCGAACCTACATCTAGGCTTTTTTGTGAATTCTTATTGATGATTTTATAAATGCCGCCTGTAACTATACCGGCATCATCAGAAGGTTTCTGCCCTCCAAAAGCAGCTTCCACTTCTATTCTATCAATTTCTGCAAAACTGGAGACTCTACTGAGTTTAATTACATTATCACCACCTTTGTTTAACCTGACAGACGCTTCTATAAAGTTCTGAGAAAACTGCCCCCAAGGACCGCTATCAGGGTATTCTACATTGCCTAAAATTTTACCATTAACTGAAAGCTGATGCAAGGCCATAGATGCTGTAGCATTGGCATAGTAAATACGAACTATATGTTCACCACTATAACTTGCTTGAATATTATTGAACTGCACGCTACTGTTATTAGTATCTAAACCTCCTACATACCTTCCTCCAGATGCAGTGCCTGAATTATGCACAACTGCAGAAGTTACAACTCCATTTTCAGCTTCATATGTAGCAAATGGAACCGTACTGACTTTTGTAATTACCAAATCATCAAAATTAATCCATTTAGAAGGATTACTTGAAGGAGGTGCATGTACCCCTACTTCCATAGAAGTATTAGTTGGGCCCAGTGTTACGTACAAATGTCTATACGGGAAATCTGACAGATGCTGATAAATAGAAGTGTAGATATAACTCCCTCCATAATTATCCGCATATAATCTGGCTTCTCTACCTGCTGTAGCATTTAACCTACCTTCAATTTTATAAGTAGCACCAGGCTGTAGACCTCCAATAATTTTAAACACTTTGGCTTCGTCATTATTATTACCAGTAATTAGAGTGGCCTTATATTCTCCTGTGGCTGCCAAGCAAGCTCTTGTTACATCATTACACTGGCGCTCTACAAACACGCTGTTATTACTTCCGGGAGAATTCCATACTTGCCAGCCATTAAAATCACCATGTTCAAAATCCCAGTTAGCAGCATAAACACTTGGTAAGCTAGCACTTTGGGGCTGAATTTGATATGCATTGTCAACGATCTTACCACCGTAAGCTCTTATCATACGCTCCATATTTCGCTGAAACTGCAAGGTAAGATCGGTGAATTTATGCTCTACAGGGAAGTCTTTATTCATATGCAATGCATGGTTCATATCGTTGATCCACTTGCCTTCGCCATTGGCATAAATCTTATCTACAAATGCGGCTGGAGTACCTGCCATTCCTTTAATAATTCCCATCATGCCACAAATATTAGCTGCAGTACAGTCTCCATCTCCTCCGGCCAAAGAGCATATTTTCAGTGTTTCCATATAATTGTTAGCACCATACAAAACACTCAGTAAACCAATACCATGATTCACCTCTGGTTGTAAATGAATTTTATCTGAACCAACGGCATACACCCCTCTTCTATGATCATTCCATAGTTCTCTTACTGCCGCACGCCAATCGTTGGGGTATTTTTTATGTAAGTCTACTGCTACCTGATACATCTCTCGGGCAAAACAGTTTTGTGGCAACACTCCCAAGGCTTTTTCTATCACTACACGCGCATCTGTTTCAAAATAAGCAATGGCATGAGCAGCAGCCCAGTATTGTCCCCAAAGCAAATTTTCTCCTTCTCCAGACATGCTAGCAAATTTGGCTACATATTCTGCTGCCTTGTTGGGCATACCGGGAAAATTGGCCCCCATCATTTCATGCTCTATATAGCATTCGGGCAGCCAATGCCCATAGTTGCCATGTTCGCGCTGCCCCATAAGAGGTGCTATTAAATTTTTACTATTGATGAGGCCTATAGCATCCGCTGTGCCTCCAAAATCCATCAACTCATGATTAACCCATTCCTGCTTAATATCTTGATAAGCTACTGCCGGACCGAACTTCTCCAAAATATGCTGATTTAAAACCTCCACATGTTGGTCGTCATCCGAATAGATGATGCCTGGTTCGTAATTAGAAAAGTAATTGTACTCATCACGAGTAGTACCTCCTAAGGTTCCGTTGAGTAAGATAAACCAATCATCAGGAAGGCCTAATAAAAATTCAACAGGTTGTTTTAAGGTAGCTCCAGGCTGATAAAAGCCATTGGGCGTGTTATATACTTTCAGGTATTCGTAACCTGTTACTACTCCTCCACAACTACCTATGAGCATGGCGAGTGTTTTGTCATAGTATTGCTCTTTAGTCAATGTTTGAGCAGGACTGCTGCTGTAGGCGCTGAAAAACATGACCACAGCGATAATAGCTCTAACTCCTAATAACTTAGGAGTTAGAGTAAGAGAGAAATTACGCATTTTTATAGATTTAGGTTAATTAATAATGTACTCGATTACCATACTACCGGAAATTCTGATATTCTCAGGATAGTACTTCCATAGGGGACTAGCTCTATTTCCTCTACCTCTTTATTTTCTTCTACACTGGGGCTGTAGATAAGTGGGCCAGCCATGCCATTATAGGCTTGCCATCGAGGTACTTTCTTAGCTTTTATAGTAAGCTTTATGGGGTTATTTTCCAGATTCCAAGGATACTTACCATTATAAGTGGTTCTTTTTACTTCTACTTTAGGCTCCAATGGCTCATTGTTAATCTTTAACAAACCATAATTCCAATCACTTTTAGGATAAGCTTCATAATAGAAATTCCCATACCACTGAGGGTCTTTTGTATTTTCTACTTTCTTCCACTCCTCTTTAATAGGCAGGGCATACACAAGTGGTCCGTGTTCAACAGAAACAGCATTCTCACTCCAAGTGTGAGTAGTAACGTGCATAGGCAACTGCAAGGTAATTTTATCTCCTTTATTCCATTGCCTTTCAAGTCTAACCAATCCTCCTGCTTTACCTTTTTTAATTATTTTACCATTGACCATAACAACGCCTTCGGTACACCATTCTGGTACTCTAAGCTCAAATGGAAATGATAAATTTTTCTTAGAGAGCTTCTCAATACGAAACTCTATCCTGTCTTCAAATGGATAATTTGTGGTTTCAGTAATTGTGGCCTTTTGTTGATCTGCCACTTTTATATTTACACTAGAAGGAGCATAAATTAATGCGGCCACTCCGCCATCAATAGTAGCATACCACAAATTTTGAGTGAATTTTGGCCAGCCTTGGTGCATATTAGCAGTACAGCAAGGGTATCCTGTTAGTAGCCCAAAACATGAAACTGTTGCACCATTAGGATTCACAAAATTTCTGTATTTACGCGATACTTCAATTTGATTAGCTTGCTGAAAATATTGACGAGCCATATAATCATCAGTAACTTGAGCTGGCAATGCATTGAACGCTATCTTTTCTAACCTATCTGCAAAACTCAAGTTACCCGTTATTGACAGCATGCTTTCTAGAGAAAACATCATTTCTACTGCCGAACATAATTCAGAGCCTTGTGTGGGCACATTACCATGTAGCATTTCATCTCCGCCATACAAGCCATAAGGTTGACCATTGTATTTCATCAGGTCATAAAAACCTTTATCCACAGCCTTGAGATACTTATCTTCTTTAGCCTGCTGGTAATAAATGATAGGCTCCTTTATTCCCTGTGCTATATTAACGCAGTGCAGACTACCTTTTCTGGTTAGATGATCTTGATGTAGAAAAACATCTGTCCAATTGAAAGTTTGTTGATGTACAATTTCTGCTAACTCTAAGAGCTTCTGATCGCCAGTAATATTGTACAGCCAGTAAATAACCTGAAGATTATCACCACCTCTTCTGTTGGCCCAGAAAGTCCAATGCCCCAGAGGAGTTTTGGGCAGCTCCTCCAATTGATAATGAAAGTATTTTGTCATCAGCTCGATGACCCTTTTATCTTCTGTAGCCGAATAATATTGCTGAAGCACTTTCAACATCACCATTTTTGGCCACCAGTCCTTTAGGTTATCTCTTTGTAAGCCATCTTCGTAGCTATATGGCTTTTCAGGTTCCAACGGGCCAAAATAACCATCTGCTTGCTGATGATTTATGCTCCATTCGACCCAAGGCTTCACTTTAGCTTTCAGCTCATCGTCATCTAAGATGTAAGCCAGAGGCAATAGCCCATCAACCCAATAAGGGCCCCTTTCCCATTGATCGCCATCACCACCGAGCCAGCCATTTCTTTCTCCCATTACGAGAGGATATAGCTCATCGAGATGACCAGTCATGCCTTCCTTTTGCCTTATTAGCTGATCTAGCAACCAGCCTTGAGGCCTAACATCACCTATGGGTAATAAAATGTACGGATTTTGATGTAACGGGGCTCTACTGCCCGTATAATTAGAATTTTTAGTCTGAGCAATGAGTTGGTTGAGACCAAACACCACAATGCCCAGGGTCATTATATACTTTAATGAATACATGGTTAGCTTTTTATTAGTAAAAAAGAAGAGATAGAATTTCTAACTGCTTCTTACTCAAAAACTAAATTGATGTACCCGGGGTAAGTACATAATAAAACTACACCAAATGGTGCTTGTCAATCATGTTGAAGTATCATTCTTTAATAATGTTATGATTAATAGGCGGTAATTACCTGACAAGCTACCAAATGGCGCAGTGATAGTACAACTATACTATAAATCTATTTTCTGTACAGGTGAAAATATCATATATTGAACACCTGCTAATTTTATTCCAATACGGCCAAACACATAGTTTTGATCATGTATAAAATCAGGCTTAGGCAGCACCATATTAAAACTACTTAAGTCTGTATTTTCATCCACTGCTATGTTAGCAGCTCCTTGAAGGTTATCATCATCATCACTGCTAACTTTATCGCCTTGTATGTTATTACCATCATCAACGAAACGTGTTTTACCTAAGTAAAAGCTTACTCTTTCTACATTTTTAGCATTTGCTCCATCTATAATCTGATTTACACCAAAACTTACTCGAATTGAATCAGTAACAGTGTAAGCTGGGTTAGAGACTGTATAATACGGTGTAACTGGAATATTAAATTCTGTGTTACCAGAAACTGTTACGTCTATCGTATCACTTTCTGTACCCAAAACAAATGGATATTGTTCTAAAGCCTGACTTACAAAAACGATTTTATATTGCGAGTCAAACAAAGCTGAACTGAAACTTCCATCCGTATCTATAAAGACATCCATTGACCCTGGTGTCTCATCATATTTGGGTTCAAATAGTAAAAACTTAACATCATTATACCCAAGGTTAATTCCTTCATTTTGGTAAGACAAGCTTCCATGTAATTTGGCATTTGGGCCATCATAATTATCGTAATCACAAGAAAAAAGAGTAATCCCGATAAATAATAATGTTATATATTTAAATAATATTTTCATATCTCAAATTTTATAATATTGGATTTCTTACCAGCTTAGGGTTATTAGCCAAAACATCTGCCGGAATTTCAGAATAGTAATTTCCTAATCTCCATCTTTCAGGATCACCCACTATTTGAGGTTTTGATTTAACAAATATCCATTGTCCATCATGCTCATCTCCAGGGTTATAAACTTTATATGGCAATAGGCCATACATCTGAGTGTTTTTAGAAGTAGCATCCGCTAAATTATTATCCAACTCATCAATAGACAGTGCTTGACCATTCCAAATGACATGGGCTAACCTCCATCTCTTCAAGTCCCACACTCTATGGTCTTCAAAAGCTAACTCTACCTGACGCTCATGCACAAATCTATTCAGCGACAAATCAGCAGCTGTCAATGGTGTTTCAAAACCAGCTCGGGCTCTCACCTGATTCAAATAGCCGACAGAAACATCGTTTTGACCTAGTTCAAAAGCAGCCTCTGCCATATTTAACAATACTTCTCCATACCTATACCTGATCCACCAAACGTCACTTCCCGTGCCTCTACGGCCAGTTCCTTTATTGGTATCTAAGTATTTTCTGATTAAGAAACCTGTTTGAGTGGTAAAATCTCTTCCTTGCACCGGACCATCATTACCTACGATTTTTGCAGTAACCTCAGTCCCTGGAATGGTATCGTATTTACCTGGGTCATTTATTGAGTATAAATCTCCATTTGGCAACTTTAATCCAGCCTGGATATCAACATTTCTACTTCTGAATTTTGACCCTGGTAATATTACAGTTCCTGCCAAGCGCGCATCTCTACCTTCAAAAATATCTAACTGGTTTTCGTAGTATACATCTTTACCTGCCTTTAAAGGCTCAAAAGTGTTGTCTAGTTTTTCAAATGCTTCTACTAAGTTTAAAGAAGGATTTAATTTGCCACCGGCATCATTATCTTCACGCATTGACAACGGTATGTTCTCAAAAGTAAAACCATGCCACCTAGAACCACGCAAGTAATCTTTTGCAAAAATAACTTCTGTATTTCCTTCTTTGGTTAAGAATAAGTCAGAGAAGTTTTTCTCTAAATCATCATCTTGTAAGTAAAGAGAATAACCTGTAATTTCTTGCCCAGCCTCCAAGGCCGTTTTATAATAATCATCTGCCATTGAAGCAGGAATACCCACTATATTAGGCTCCACTTTAACAGATGAAGTAGTTGCTCCATACTTAGCAATAGAAGCCGCATATAGCGCAGCTCTACATTCAATAGCCAGCGCTAAACCTTTCGTTGCCCTTGTTTTGATATTTGGGTCATTAGGGAGTGTATTCTTAATGGCTTCCATCTCAGAGATGACAAAATCGTAGATTTCATACTCTTTTGAGCGTGGAAACTCTAAAGCTTCGGTATTACCATCGTAGTTATATTCTAATGACTCAGTTATTAAAGGCACACCACCCATTCTTTTTACCAAATCAAAATAAATAGCAGCTCTAATTAATCGGCCTTCAGCAATGAATCGTTCTCTAATTTCAGGATCAAAATTATCTGCAGCAGTAGATTTTTCTATAAATAGGTTCACTTGCCTTACATAGCCATAGTCCCACCAAGAAAGAAAATCATAGCCATACTCTGAGTTTTTCACCCTCCAATGATCGGCACCAAACGAGCCTAAACCTTCGTCAAAATCAGCAAATAACCACCATGCTTCTAGCTGCTGATGGGTAGGATAACGGTCATACAAATCTGTAAGCACAGTGTATGCCAAATCCGAATCACTCCAAATCTGATCTTCCAACAAAATATTTGTTGGGTTCTTTGATAAAAACTCCTGATCATTACAACTCGCCACTACGAATAGCATCAGGATTAATATTGATATTTTAATTTTCATAATAAGCGTGTTTAAAAGGTGATATTAAACCCAGCATTTACTAAGAAGTTTTGAGGATATTGGATACCATTATCCGCAGCTACTTCAGGGTCAATGTCAAATTTCTTCACATTGTCGAATGACAACAAGTTGTAACTATTGACATACACACGTGCACGTTTCATTTTCACTTTTTCCAATAATGATGTAGGTAATGTATACCCTATCTCTAATGTTCTCAATCTTAAATACTTCACGTTAATTGTCCACCAATCAGATAAAGTGTTGTAATTAGAAAGGTCACCAGTACCTGCATAAGTTCTGAAAGCAGGGTTTTCACCCGGAATCCAAGCACTGTTAGGATCATAAGGGTCTTCGTGATGCCAACGGTCCTCATATAAGATTTTATTTAGGTTACCGTTGTTTTGGAATGGCTCTCTCACTTCATGATCTCTCACGTAGGTGAACATGCCCCCTCCAGAGAAGTCCATGGTTAAATCAAATGCTTTATATTTCACACTGATATTTAAACCATAATTGAGCACAGGAGCAGCATCACCACTGGCGTACCCAATTGGTCTATCATCGTAGCCATCAATTCTACCATCACCATTTACATCTTTATAAATTAAGTCACCTGGTAAAAGAGTTTCGTTACCTTTTCCATCTATGTTAACAGGGTAATTATTGATTTCATCTTGTGATTGGAATTGACCAATAACTTCTTTACCCCATAAAATATTGCCCCATCTGTCTTGAGTAGAGTTTCTATACTCATCCCAGCTGTTTTTAAACCTAGGCTTGTAAGTAGAAATTTGCTTATATCTGGAATATGAGAAGTTACCACCAAAATTAAATTGGAAATCACCTACATTAGTATTGTAGAATAAAGCAATTTCACCTCCCATCTGGGCGTCTTTATTGAGGTTTTCAGGAGGCAGTGCAGCTCCAAATTCTGAAGGCAAAACCACATCATATTTTTCCTGAATCAAACCATCTCTTTGTCTGTAGAAGTAATCAAGTGATCCGCTTAACTTACTGTTGAATAAAGCGAAATCAGCACCAATATCGGTCACCTTACTGGTGTACCAAGATAACCCTGTGATAGGAATACCTCTATCTCTTGATCCATTTACTGCAGAACCTCCATCTATATATTTTGAAGCCCCGTAATTATACCCATAGATATATGCATATGGGTCTATATCTGCTCCGTTATATTGAATATTATCGTCTCCTAATTCACCATATGAAGCTCTGAATTTTAAATCAGACAATGCATTTAAGCCTAAATTTTGGAAGAAAGGCTCTTCTGTGATCCTCCACCCCGCAGATACTGAAGGGAAGAAACCGAACCTGTTGTCTTTAGAAAATTTCCATGAAGCATCATACCTGCCGGCTAATTCTAAATAGTATTTCCTCTTATACTCGTAGTTTAATTTACCTACATACCCTACCCTTGCCTGATCGTATTCTTCATCAGTATAATCAGCATCCATATCATCAAACCTGATCAGTTCGAGGTAATTATTGGTAGGTACAGCATGCATGAATTGATACCTTCTGTTGCGCTCAATTCTTTCTGCAACATAAGTAGCCCCGAAAGTATGATCATTATTAAATGTATGGTTATATGATAATTGGCCTTGCATAACCGTTTCCAAAATATTCTCATAACTACGAGACCTATAAGGGTTTTGGTTGATTTGTACGGGGTCATAAGAGTCATCTTCCGGGTTGTAATTATACCCGGTATAAGTATACTCAAAGTTATTAGTAATGTTATTGGCTTGATAGTAAGAGTAAAGCCCTTTAGCTTTCAATCCTTCTAATATTTGATACTCTCCTGTTAGGTTAGCCTGAGCTATTCTCCACTCACTTTTAAAAGACCCTGAAGTCTCATAGTTCATAAACGCCCAGTTTTTACTAGGGTCATTAAGGTTTGCATTCGGGTAATCAGGATTATCATTTGCAAAAGGTCTTTCTGTAGGTCTGTTTTTCAAAATGGCTAACCTTGGAAATAAGTAATCATCAGGATCTGGCAACCCTGGATTTTCTCTTATTTCTTGTCTACCATTAATCTGAACCCCAATTTTCAGTTTATCAGTAATGTTACTTTCTACATTGGACTGCAAATTGGTTTTATTAAAATCAAAAGCATCTCCAAAAACAGCCTTTTGATCAAAACGAGTTACAGAGAAATAGTATTTGGTATTTTCAGAACCACCATTCACATTTAAGTTAATGTTGCTTTGAGGCGCGTTGCCTTCCACTATATAATCATACCAATCAAAGCTCTTATACCCTGCATCTGTACCTTTTTGCCAGTTAGCCAGCTCATTAGGGCTAATATCAGAGTAACCATACTCATTAATACTACCTTCTACCTGAGCACGCTTATACTCATAGGCGTTAACACCTTCAGGAAACCTTGTCCAATTCTGAATACCATAATATCCATTGATATTTACTTCTGGCCCCTGCCCTAACTTACCTTGCTTGGTAGTTACCAAAACAACTCCATTAGCCGCACGTGAACCATATATTGCTGCAGATGCATCTTTTAAAACAGAAATACTCTCTATATCATTAGGAGAAAGCATGTTAAACTGTCCTGCATCTTTTTGAATTCCATCTATAATATATAATGGTGTACCCATGTTCCTCACCTGAATATTGGCTGTAGCACCAGGACGACCATCGGGCTGTCTAAAAGATAAGCCCGGTACTTTACCTGCTAACATTCCACTGGTAGTACCAGAAGCTACCTTTTCTATATCTTCGCTACTTACGCTGGCTATGGCTCCTGTTAAAGATTCTTTCTTTTGAGTTCCATACCCTACTACCACCACTTCTTCGAGTGCTGTTACGTCAGGCTCTAATTGTACATCTATTTTGCTTCTGCTACCAACCTCTACTTCCTGAGGCTTATACCCTATAAAAGAATATACTAATGTAGTACCGCTTTCAGGCACTGAAATAGTATAATGTCCCATTATATCTGTAACCGTACCTTTGGTAGTTCCTTTTACTAAAATGCTCACCCCTGGCAAAGCTTCTCCATCTTCTGAAGTAACTGTACCTTCAACTGTAACATCAGCCTCATCATTAATTTTATCAATCCCTTCGGCTATTACAGGGTGCGTTGTGTTATTATTAGAGATGCGAGAAGTAGTAATTTCTGTAGCTGATAAAATTCCTACAAAAATCACCTGCAGAAGTACCGTAAAAAGCACTTTCTGTCTGCGCATCCCTCTATTTTGAGGTAGTTTTAATTTCATACCATTATCATTTAATTAAATAAGTAGTAGTAAATACATGAGTTATTAGCTCACTGCATGCTCTGATGAGCCTTTGTTAATGGGTGACATTTAATCTTCCGCGTTAACTCGTATTAGTGTTTTCTTTCATGGGTCGGTTAAATAAATTGTTGATTTAATTTTTTGTTTTTGGGCTATCGGTAATAGTATGCGCCTCTTTCTAAAACATGTTTTAGAAAGAGGATTTTTAATGTTCGCACACAGAAATATGAGTGTAATAAAACCTGAAAAGTGTATTTTTCTTGTTTCGAAATCGATTTCAGTTTAAGAAATAAAAAAAACTGAGAAGAATCAATTAGAGAGTAGCGCACATGTGCACATATAGTTTTTGTTATTTCTAAGGCGTAGTTTTTCCAGCCCGACTTTTTATCAGAAACAGATAACCACGCTGAGTTATGAAAACGATTGAAAATCAAAAGATAACTTGCCATTTATAACTACGAGTGAGCTAAATCGAATAACTCACCATTATTTTTAATATTTTTTTACTTTTTTTTCAGGTCTTGCACTCTGGGTTAAATATTGGTTTTTAAAGAGGCTATAGCTTTAGAAATAAGATTATAAGTTGACTCTATACTTAAATTCATAATACCGCTTATCTCTTCATTGCTAAAATTCTCCATATACCTCAATTGAATAACTTCTTGCTGCCTTTTGGTCAAAAACCTTAATGATTGCTCAAAACGCATTTTTCTTTCTAACACTGTCTGCTCATGTATAAGGCTTTCTTCTATTGATGGGCTGCCTTCTTGCAACCAATATGAATTATCAGAAACCCTGTATTTATTAGCTTTTTTGAGTGTTACTATAATCTTTCTTTGTAATGCTTTAAACAGATAAAACTGAAGTGAAGACTTTATTTGAATATTCTCTTTGTACTTCCATATATCTGTAAAAACATCATGAATACAATCCTGTACGATAGAACTGTCAGGTGAAATCCGCATGCCATACTTATATAAATCATCCAGATACATATTGTATATAGCTCTGAATGCCGTCCTATTTCCAGCTTTTACACCTTCCCATAAATCCACATGGCTTACTGCCTCTTTACTTTCAGAAACTGGACTAATCATAGTGTAGTTAGTTGAAACCATACATTTTGGCTAATCACCATTTTTTTAAACTGTAACTTTTACGGTTGTAAAATCACGACAATTTTGCACCTGAGAAAAAGAACAAAACCGCAAAAATTGCCGTGATTACTAACCGATCCTGATTACATCATCATTACCTTACTGTTTAGTAAGATTTCTTATTTATCAAGGCTGTGGATTACCTCTTGGTTAATAGCTCTTACCTTAGCTTCATCCACCTTGATCACCTCACGGTCATAAGTCAATAGACCGTTAACTTCTCCTTCTACATCTGTAGTTTGTGTATATACTGCCGCAGAAAAACCGGCTTTTACCAGCCCTTTCAGAATTTTGGCATATTTCACATACTCGTCTGTTACTTGTTTTTTATTCTTAAACTGTACATAACCCCAGTTTTTCTCTTCGTCCCAGATGTGCCCTTTTTCAACCATGCCAATACCACCATACTCACCTAGCACGGTAGCTCTTTGACCATCGTACAAAAACAGCTCAGGTGCGGGGTAACTATGTAAATCCAGCATGTCACTTGCAGCGAAATGATTACCTCCACTTGCTCCATCTATTAAGCGACTAGGGTCATAATTTGTAGTCCATTCTACAATTTCTTTAGTTTTAAACTGCCCCCAAGCTTCATTGAAAGGCACCCAAACCACTATTGACGGGTAGGAATAACATTGGTCCATAATCTCTTTCCATTCTTTACGGAAATTCTTTTCAGACTCAGCAGATCGCTGTAGCTCTTCTCCATGGAAGTACCTACGGTTTTCCCATCTCTGGAAACCTCCACCTGTAGGCATATCTTGCCACACTAATATTCCTAGCTTGTCGCAGTGAGTATACCAGCGAGCTGGTTCTACTTTGGTGTGCTTACGAATCATATTAAAGCCCATATCTTTCGTTTTTTTGATATCGAAAGCCAAAGCTTCATCCGTAGGAGCTGTGTATAATCCATCGGGCCACCAACCTTGGTCTAGTGGACCAAACTGAAAATAATCCTTGTTATTAAGCTGTAGCCTCACTATGCCTTTGTCGTCTCTCTTCTTTGAGATTTTTCTCATAGCAAAGTAGCTATCTACGGCATCGGTCTTTTTACCTTCTGATATGAGGCTTACCTTTAAGTCATATAAAAATGGTGACTCTGGAGACCATAGCTTTGGAGATTTGATGTACAGCTCGGCTGTTTCTCCTGCTACAACTTTAGCAGTAGCCACTACTGTACCTTTATCTAAAGCCTGAACCTCTACAACATCGCCATATGCTGTGCCAGCTACATTGGCCTCTACTTGCAACAAGTTTCTGTCAATATCAGGCGTAACTCTTAGGTTTTCTATATGCTTAGCGGGCACGGGCTCTAACCATACTGTTTGCCATATGCCAGTAACGGGCGTATACCATATACCTTCTGGTTTATTTACCTGCTTACCTCTTGGCTGGTCACCAGTGTTGGTACCATCCCAAACTCGTACAGTTAATTTTTCTTTTCCTGAAAATTGTAAGAATGGAGTAATGTCAAAACTAAAAGATGTATAACCTCCTGTATGAGCTCCTACTTTAATGTCGTTTACCCATACTTCAGCCTTCCAGTCAACCGCACCGAAATGAAGTAATATATCTTGACCTTTCCAGTCAGATGATACTTCAAACTCAGTATCGTACCACACTACTTCTTTTTCACTTACTCTTTTTTGAACTCCTGATAAGCTAGACTCTACCGGAAAAGGCACTAAAATTTGACCATCCGCTTTTTCTGCCTTAGCCTCATCTATTCCTTTTATGCTATAATTCCATAGTCCGTTCAAGTTTTTCCAGTCTTTCCTTTCCATGATCGGACGAGGATATTCTGGCAAAACATTACTAGGATCTACATTTTTAGCCCATTTAGTTTTTATTCTATTGCCCGCGGGTTTCCACTGAGCAAAGGCTGTGGTAGCTCCTAAAAGTGTTATTAATAATATAGATAGTATCTTATTCATTCTAAAAGTTGAATTTTACTGTAGTTATTAATTGTTGTGCTTATCCATTAACTTAATGAAATAGCCACCTACTACGCTTCTGGCCTGAAAGCCACGCTGAGTTCCGTCTTTGGTTCTGTGCCAATCACTTAATGGTACTCTATCTGTAGTTTCTGTAGCGAACTTATAAATTGGCTTCACAAAAGTTTCAAAGTCATCTTTGTTATCCGTTAAAGTAGCTGTCCACATTATCCAGTCGGATTTAGTGTAACCTTTTCTACTATCTAATGGTAAGCCAAATTCGTTTTGCTGTGATTTGTAATACTTGATCTCTTTTTCGTAAACCTCTTTTGGGAACAGGTCTAGGTCCATAAGTTTATCCCACACTAAGTTGTATTTCTGACTCCAAGTGCCTGGGTTTTCAAATGTTAATGAATAGTGGTCTCCGTCATCAGCCAACTTCATCCACTTCTCAGCAAAGTCTTTAGCTTTTTGGTGATACTCTTCAGCTATTTCATCTTCACCAAGCATTTTAGCCATTTTGGCATATGCACCTATACCCACTATAGCTTTTACTGATAGGTTTGCATTTCTTGCGATATGCCCTGCAAAATCATCGGTACATAATTGGTTTTCAGGATCAAAACCATCCTTTTCTAAAAACTTAACCCACTGCGTTAATGATTCCCAGTGTTTTTTAGCATAATCAGGCTTACCTTCTGCATCTACTATTGCAGCTGTTAAAATGATCATGTTACCAGATTCTTCCACTGGCATATCTCCTCCATAAACCTGACCATTGGCTTTAGGATAAGTTCCTAAATCATGAGCAGCAAAAGGTTTCTTCCACTTTCCGCTTTCGCTATAGTAGAAAATACCATTAAGCATTCCTTTTAATAAATCAGGGTTGTACACTAAGAATAATGGCGCTGAAGGATAAGTAACATCCACAGTATTGATACATCCATTACTGAAGTTTTCTTTTGATAAGAATAAAATTTCTCCCTCTGGGCTTTTTACAAGTTTATGTGCAGCAATAGCTTGTCTGTAAGCTATAGCACAAAGTTTTGCGTACTCATCACCCCCGGCTTTAACAGCTCTGCTGTATAATTCTTTATCAAAAGCATCACAAGCTTTAGTTACTTTTTCATAGTCTTTATATGCTTTGGTCAACTCTCCTTCTATAGTAGCATTTCCACTTTTCCACCAAGGCTTTATTTCGTTTCCAAAATATTCCACAGAGTATAAGTCATCATACCCCAACATAAATACCTGGCTCTTAGCAGTTTTATTCACCTGACCTAGGTCTACAGTGGTTCCAAGAATTACATCCTGACCGGTAGTTTTGCCAGCTACCTCTTGATGCTCTTGCACTTCTTGAGTAGTATTGGCAGCAGTAGCCGCAGCTACATACATATATCCCCAATCAATTCTTAAATCATCACCAGTTTTTTCTAATACAGGTTGCTCTTTAGAACCCGCTTTTAATATGGTTAAATCTCCTGAAGTATATTTTTCAGTAGTAACTTGCTGAAAAGGTGTGTTTACAGCGAGAGTAGCTGATGCCCCGAAGTATACTTTTACTTTATGATCTTTGCCATCATTAGCTTTTACGCCATAAGTAATATAAGATACAGGTCTAGCCAATAAGTCAAGGTTATCCATTAATAATGGAGAGGTAAACGTAAGGCTCATATCTACTGCACCACAGGCAAAATTATAAATAGTCTGTGTAGGAGTAACATCAACACTGTTTTGCTTAGCCACTTGCATGTTATCATTCTTTGGCTTTTCTTTTATTGATAAACCTGCATCTAGCCAAGCACCTCCGGCAGTATTAGCCACATGTACTGCTAATACATTTTCACCCTTTTTAAGACTAGCTTTTGCCTTTTCGTTTAATTCATGGTAGTTATACTTAGTATTCCATCCTTTAAATTCATAAATAGAAACACCATTGATGTAAACCTCTATGTTATCGTCATGGCTCAGTTTTAAGAAAAGAGCATTAGCATCAAACTTTTTGGGTAAATCAAAAGTACGCCTCACCCATAAATCTTTGCTTTTCCACACTGTTTTAGCCATTGAAGGGTTATCTCCAAAAGGCCCTTCGGTAGACTTCCAGTTTTTATCATTAAACTTTAATGTTTCCCAACCTTGCTCAGGAGTTGATTCTGTGAATTTAACAGTATAAGATTCCTGATCTGAAGTAGGCAATAAAGCGCTATAATTAACAGGGTCTTTTCCTAAAACTCTGTATTTAGTACCATCTACTTCTACCCATCCCATTATAGGCTGGTCAGCACCAGTCCAGTGCTTAGTAGAAGCTGTATTTACTTGATCAGTAAATGACCAAATGCTAAAATAAGGGTCATGCGCAATGAGCGGGTAAGCAGGTGCTTTTTCTGCTTGCGACCATGCCGATCCATAGATGCAAGTGCCCGCCAATAGCACCCATAATTTCATCAGTAATTTGTTATTCATGAGTTATTGTTATTGAGTATAAGTTAGTTATTTAGTTTCTGAAGGAATTGGCATGGCTTTTCCGGCCTCTACAGGAGTACCAAAAACAGGCCTGCCACTGGCATCCCATTCAAATTTTTGCATTCGAGGTGATCTGGTATCACCACAACCTAAACCAGGCTCGCTGTTAGCATGGTATAAAATCCAGTCTTCTTTGCCGTCAGGTGATTTAAAGAAAGAGTTGTGCCCAGGAGCATAAACTCCATTAGCTTCGTTTTGCTCAAAAACAGGCTTTTTAGATTTTGTCCAGTTTTTGGCTTCTAATAAGTCACTATTTATGTCAGCAGTAAGCATTCCTAGCGCATAGTAGTCTGTCCAGCAGGCATTAGCTGAATAAATCACGAATATTTTGTCACCATGAATTAAAGGTTGAGGCCCTTCATTTACATATATATGGTCTAGGTCTTTTTCGTCCCATGTGACTTTTCCATGTTTTTCCCAATCAAATTCAGGAGTTGCAATCATCACACGCTCACCTTCCAGCGTCCATGGATTCTTCATTTTTGCGATATAGATATCTTGTCGGCCATTTTTGGATCCTTCCCAACCAGACCATACCATATAAAGCTGTTTATTTAAAGTAAATACTGAGCCATCTATAGCCCAGTGGTCTCCTTCATCTTGAAGTTTACCTTTTACTTTCCACTCATCTTTCATGGGGTCTTTTCCTTGGCACTGCAGCACCCATAGCCTATGATTATTGTTGTTGCCATCATCAGCGGCTACATATACATACCATTTACCTTTAATAAAATGAATTTCAGGAGCCCAAATCTCTTTACTGTTCATTCCAGTGGCAGGTGGAGTCCAAATGGTAACTTGTTCTGCATCTTTCAAATTAGCCAAGTTATCAGTCTTCCATATTACTACTCGGTTAGCCATAGTGTGCGTATAGTAGTAATATCCATCTTTGTGAATAGACCATGGATCTGGCCCGCCTTTTAGCAAAGGGTTAGTAAAAGTTTTATCCTGAGCTTGTGTCACCAATGGCAACACAAGCATTAAAAGCATCAAATACCTCATTTAGTAGAAAATTTATATACCGTAGAAGTAGTATAAACCGCCCCTGAATCAAGCTCTACTGTAGGAAACTGTGGCTGATTGGGCGAATCGGGGTAATGCTCTGTTTCCATAGCGAAACCATACCTCTGTGCATATTTTGTGTTATACTTTCCTGTAAGACTACCATCTAAGAAATTACCAGAATAGAATTGTAAACCTGGCTCAGTAGTGTATACTTCCATGGTTCTACCACTTTCTGGATCATGCACTGTAGCGGCCAGGCTAAAGGCTTTATCTTTATTTAAAACCCAACAGTGGTCATAACCCCCGCCTAATTTTAGCTGCTCATTATCTTGGTTAATTCTTGCTCCTATTTTTGTGGTTTCTCTGAAATCAAAAGGTGTTCCTTCCACCGCTTTTAATTCGCCCACAGGAATTAAAGTGCTATCCACAGGCACGAATTTGTCAGCATTGATCATCACCTCATGGTCAAGAATATCTCGTTTAGTATTTCCCGTAAGGTTAAAATATGAATGCTGGGTAAGATTGATAACAGTCTTTTTATCGGAAACCGCTTTATAATCGATTTTCAACTCATTGTTATCATTCAATGTATAAGTTACTTCTACATCAAGATTACCAGGGTACCCTTCTTCCATGTCAGGGCTGGTATAAGTTAATTTTAAAGTTTCTGCATTAGGTTGCTCTGCAGCCCATATCACCTTATCAAAACCTTTATCTCCACCATGTAAACTATTAGGTCCGTTGTTTATAGCCAAAGTGTACTCTTTCCCATCCAAGGTAAATTTCCCTTTTGCTATTCTGTTACCATATCTACCTACAAGTGCTCCAAAATATGGGCTTTCTTTTAAGTAGCCATCTAGGTTATCGTAGCCCAAAACGACATCTTCTTTTTTACCGTTTTTATCGGGAGTCATTAGAGAGGTGATTAATCCGCCATAGTTAGTTACTGTGGCCACTACTCCATTCTTATTTTCAAGTTTGTACAAGTAAACATCTGTCCCATCTACCTGTCCAAAAACTTCTAAACTATCTTTAGTTTCAGTATCAGCGGTTTCTTCAGTCTTCTTAGGACTGTTACACCCTGTAATAAAAGTTACGCCTATTACAAGAGCCAGAGCTCTATTCAGAATCGAATGCATATTAATGTCAATTATATAGTCGGTAATAAATGTTTCTTAGTTAGCCTCTGCCGCGAGCTTCTTTATTAAATTAGTTTCGGCAGTGTCATAAGGAGTTCCATCAGACTTCAACACTTCATGAAACCATACATCCGGCTCAGAAGTATATTGTTTGTCCCAGCTATCCCAAGGGTATTTTGTTTGAGATTTTCCATCTACAAAACCCCAGTTAAACATGGCTATATTTTCTTTTTTGGCTATAGGTAAAAACCCTTGGAAAGTACTTCCGTTTGGTCTTGCCATGTATTCAGTACACAATAGAGGTCTCTCGTACCTTTTTAACCAGCCAATTCTCTTTGTAAATTCTTCAGGCGAATCATAATTGTGAAATGAGATTACATCAGATTGCTCTAATTGAGTCTTTTGAACCGGATTTAGCTTATCTTCTGAAGACCAATCGCCCAACCAAATACCAGAAGTTAGTGGCTGAGAAGGATTTACTGATCTAGCCCAAGTAAAAGCATTCTTTAATAGAGGGAGCACATACTTCGGCTTGTCTTTCAACTCTACTTTACCATAAGCACGAGCATTGTCATTATCAGGCTCATTCCAAACATCCCAACCTAAAATTCTGCTATCGTTAGCAAAAGCGCCTACTACACCTTGTACATACTTTTTTAACCTTGGGTAAGATGTAGTATCTTCCAAGGCTTCTTTTCCAGGGCTCTGTACCCATCCGCTATTATGAACGTGTGGTTTCGGAGCTCTTTGTTTACCTAGTTCAGGATATGGATCCCAGCACGAATCAAATAACACAAATAAAGGTTTGATCTCATGCTTCTCAGCTATAGCCAAAAATTTGTCTAACCTATCTACAAAACCAGTTGAATCTTGCTGCCATAATAAATCGTGTAAATAAACACGCGCGGTATTCATACCTAAATCGTGAGCCCAGCCCAACTCCTGATCAATAGTTTCTGGATCAAAGCTGTCTGCTTGCCACATTTCTAATTGATTAATGGCAGTGCGAGGATTGAAATTACTCCCTACAAGCCATGGCTGCTCGGCATACCATTTATTTGCTTTTTCTTTCGTCCATTTGTCTCGTCCTTCGCTAGAATTATGGGTAGTTGTCTCAGATGAATTAGTTTTGCTGTTAACATCCTCATCCTGAGGCTTAGAGTTATTACATGATGTAATAACTAACATGAGAAGTAGAATGAATCCCGTATTGAGATATTTGGTCATAGTAGCTTAATCGATTTAGTTTGCATCCACTTTTATCAACAGAGAAAAAGGGGATTGTTGAAAAAATTTATTGATTTACGATCTTTTACCAGATGCGACTCTCTTGGTAACGATTGCAGAGTTCGATAAAGTAAAGAAAATTATTAGAAGAATGTTCAATTCTTGCTCAGTTAATTTTCGCTGTTTTGTCTCAAACAAGGAATTTGTCACTACTTTGACACGAAATGATAATGATTTGAAACATATTGTTGATAATATTTTATAATTTACGACACATGGGAAGGCCTACACTACACTTGTGGTTTCTATTTTTTTGCATTGGTTTATGCGGCACAAAAAGGTTAAATGCTCAACCTTACAACATACAACATTATGAGGTAGAACAAGGGTTATCTAATAACTCTGTGATCTGTACCCTACAAGATAAATATGGTTTTATTTGGTTTGGCACCAAAGATGGGCTTAATAGGTTTGATGGTTATAATATTAAACTATTCCGTTATAGCCCCATAGACTCTAACTCTACTATAAAGAGTAATTATATCCGTAAAATGCTAGAGCTCGATACCTGCCTTCTAATAGGTACAGACAAAGGTATATACAGCTACCAGCCCAAAACAGAGAAGTTTTCACCTATTATAGGCTTAGAAAACACCAATACACGTGATTTTTGTGTAGACAAAGAAAACAACATCTGGTTTATAGATAACGTAAGCTTAGCAAAATACAACGCCAAATCTCATCAGGTTACTTGGTACAATGGCAGCCAAGCTTTTATGGCCTCATCTATGGCCGCAGCGCCAGATGGTTCTATATGGGTATCATCATATGGATCACTTTACGAGTACATCAAAGAAAAAAACTCCTTTAAACAATATAACTTATTTGATCACTCGCCAGAGGTTCCTTCAAAATGGATCGAAACACTCTATATCAAAGATGACAATGACATTATATTAATAGGCACGGCATCTCAAGGGTTAAAGCTATTTGACAGAAAAACCAAGCAATACCGAGATCTTGTAACTCAGACCTCTACGGGACATGAACTCTTTGTTAGAGACATTTTAAAGGTTAATGATAAATATTGGATAGGTACCGAATCTGGTATTATTATATACAACTTAACTACTGATAGCTATTCTAACCTTCAAAAAGACTTCAACAACCCTTATTCTTTATCCGATAATGCAATTTATAGCCTTTACCAAGACCAAGAAGGAGGCATTTGGGCAGGTACATACTTTGGAGGCGTTAATTATTTCCCAAAACAATATACACCTTTCAGCAGGTACTACCCTGATAAAGCAGAGGCAAGTATTAGCGGTAATGACGTTAGGGAATTTGCCAAAGACAAATATGGCAACCTGTGGATAGGTACAGAAGATGCAGGCTTAAACAAATATGACACTGCTACACAGAGCTTCGTACATTATAATACGGCTAACTCTAAGCTATCTTATAACAACATACACGGCTTAGCTACAGTGGGAGACGAACTGTGGGTAGGTACATTTGAACATGGGCTAAATATACTAGATGTAAAAACTGGAAAAGTAATTAAACAATACACCAGTGAAGATCAAAGTAGTGGGCTTAAAAACAACTTTATCTACACCATTGGCCAAACCAGCAAAAACCGTATACTCCTTGGCACTACTGGTGGCTTGTATGAATATATTGCGCATAAAGATCAGTTTGAGTTTGTACCTGGCTTCAACACCAATTATTTATATTCATCCATCTTAGAAGATAGCCACGGCACACTCTGGGTAGGCACGCATGGTCATGGAGTTTTCTTTTATAACCCCATCACCAGGGTAATGGGGCAGTATGCGCACGAAGACAACAATTTAAACTCATTGATTTATAATGTTGTTACTAACCTGTTTGAAGATAGTCAAAACAACTTGTGGATTACCACTGAAAATGGACTAAGTAAGCTCAATCCAACAACTGGTAAATTTACCCATTACACTTTAGAAAACGGCATGCCCAGTAATATGGTATTCGCCATAAAAGAGGACAATAATCATTTTTTATGGATATCAACCTCCAAAGGTTTAGTACAGCTAAACCCCCGTACTAACGACATCAATGTTTTCACTAAAGACCAAGGTTTGCTTAGCAACCAGTTTAACTATTCTTCTTCTTACAAAGACGAAAATGGAAGGCTATATTTTGGTACAGTAAAGGGGATGATCAGCTTTAACCCTGATAAATTTCAAGAAAACAGATATATTCCTCAGCTCCACATTACTGGCCTATACGTAAATAACACGCCTTATTCTGAACTTAAAGGCATGCCTACGGCATCTATACTATATGCCGATGAAATAACTTTACAATACGATCAGGCTAATATAAGCCTTGATTTTGCTGCCTTAACTTATACTGCTCCCAAAACCACACAGTATAAATTCAGACTTAAAGGCTTGCAAAAAAACTGGACTACCTTAACTACTAATAGAAGAATTTATTTTACAGAGTTGCCTCCTGGAGAATACTTATTCCAAGTTAAGGCTGCCAATACTAGTAACATTTGGACTGAACAACCTAAAGAATTAAAAATCACCATTCTACCACCCATATGGGCCACAGTTTGGGCTTATCTTTTTTACATTATTATAGCTTCAGTAGTACTTTACTTTATATTTAGAACCTATAGTAAGAGTACAGAAAAGAAAAATGAACGTAAAATCAACTTACTTCAAAGCCAGAAGGAAAAAGAGATTTATCAGGCAAAAATTGAGTTTTTCACTAATGTGGCGCATGAAATAAGAACACCACTCACGTTAATTACTGCTCCGCTAGATAAACTTATAAATGCAGAACTCAATAAGGTTGAAATGATGAACAACCTGAAAGTAATGCAAAAAAACACTAATAGGTTATTAGAACTGACCAATCAGCTGTTAGATTTTAGAAAAACCGAAATCAAACAGTTCAGTTTAACCTTTGTAAAAGCCAATATAAAACAGATACTGCAGGAGACTTATCTTCGTTTCGAGCCTTTTAGCAAACAGCGAGACATACAATTTAACCTGCACCTGCCAGAGTCTAACTGCTATGCTTATGTAGACCCTGAAGCTTTTACAAAAATACTGAGCAACTTATTAAACAATGCATTAAAATATGCCGCAGGCAAAGTATCAGTTACCCTGCATGAGTTTGAGCTAGAAAAGGATCAAAACTTCGTATTAGAAGTGAGTAATGATGGGCTACTGATACCTGAAGACCAAAAAGAACGAATATTTGAGCCATTCCACAGGCTTGAGGAAACTCAGGAGAAAGAAGGCACAGGCATAGGACTTCCGCTGGCTCGATCATTAGCTGAGCTACACACAGGCTCGCTTACTATTAAGAAAAAAACAGCTCCTTATAATACATTTATCTTAACGCTACCAGTAAGGCAAGCCAATGAATTTAACCTCTACATTAAAGAGGAAGCAAACTCTGCCAAAGAAGCTGAAAAAGCAAATGCCAATGGGCAAACTAGTAAGCCTGTGATTTTATTAGTTGAAGATAACCTTGAAATGGTTGACTTTATCTCCTCTGAGTTAAAAGCAGAGTATCATTTTATCATTGCGCATAATGGCAAAGACGGACTAGACATTATAAATAATGAAAACATTAATTTAGTGATAAGTGACGTCACCATGCCTGTAATGTCAGGGTTAGAGCTTTGCTATAATGTAAAAACTAATGTTGAATACAGCCATATTCCTGTTATTTTGCTTACGGCAAAAAATAGTATGCAGGCGAAAATAGAAGGTTTAGAAAGCGGTGCGGATGCTTACATAGAAAAGCCATTTTCATTGGCTCACCTCAATGTACAAATAAAAAATTTATTGGCTAACAAGAACAAAATCAAAGAATACTTTGCCAATAGCCCGCTTACTCATATTAAAACAATGGCTCATTCTAAAACTGACGAGCAGTTTTTAGAAAAACTCAACGAAGCCATTTATGCTAACATATCTGACACAGACCTAAACGTAGAGTATTTAGCTGATATAATGAACATGAGCAGACCTACCTTGTACAGAAAAATTAAGGCAGTATCTAACCTTACCCCTAATGAACTAATTAACTTGGCAAGGTTAAAAAAGGCAGCAGAGTTATTAATGACGGGCGACCATAAGATTTACGAAGTATCATATATGGTCGGTTATAACTCACAAACCAGTTTTGGACGAAACTTCCAAAAGCAGTTTGGTATGACTCCAACTGAGTTTATTAACCAAAGAGAAGGTAGTAAATAGATAGTGCTATCGAGAAATTATCACTGAATTAAAGATAATTTTGACAGACCCAACTTTCAAAAAACATGTCATTAATTAAAGATATTTACTCCCTAGCTTTCTTCAACCGCTTCATTAGCAGCGCAACAAAGGTAATTCCATCATTTGATAGTGATGGTTTTTTAACTGATGTTATGGGTAACGGATTTGAGCAATTGGAATGGAAACAGCGTATGAAGCATGTGACCGCCACGCTTCACAATTATTTACCTTCAAGGTTCCCTGAAACGGCACTTATCTTTCCTCAACTGATCACTCAGTTACAAGCAGATAATGAAGATAAAGACCAATTGGCCTTTATGTTTCTCCCCGACTATGTGGAAACTTATGGCATTGATGATTTTGATAATGCTATTCCAATTTTCGAGCAACTCACACAGTTTATTAGTTGTGAATTTGCAGTAAGACCATTTATTTTAAAATATGAGCAAAAAATGCTCAATCAAATGAAGGCATGGTCTACTCACCCCAATTATAAAGTAAGGCGCTTGGCTAGCGAAGGTGCTCGCCCACGACTACCATGGGCCATGGCCATTCCTTTTCTTAAAAAAGACCCATCTCCCATACTGCCTATAATTGAAAATATGATTAACGATGAAAGCGAGTGGGTAAGAAAAAGTGTAGCCAATAATATTAACGACATTTCTAAAGACCATCCTTTGGTAGTTATTCAACTGGCGCACCGTTGGAAAAACCACCATAAAAATACAGATGGTATTATAAAGCATGGTTGTAGAACTTTACTAAAAGCGGGCAATACCGAAATACTTAATTATTATGGCCTTGGCTCCGATAATATTGAAGTTACTGACTTCAATATACTTACCCCTATTGTTAAGATTGGTGATAGCCTCACGTTTTCCTTTAATGTTGTTAATAACAACCCTGAAGATAAACTTATCAGGCTGGAGTACGCCATCTACTACAAAAGACTAAAAGACTTTGGAAGAAAAGTATTTAAGATAAGTGAGAAAAAATATGAAGCCAACAGCGCTACTTCTATAACCAGAAACCAAAGCTTCAAGGTTATCACTACACGCAAATACTATGAGGGTTTACACAAGGTAGCTATCATTATCAATGGGAAAGAACAAAATTTAGATAATTTTGAATTATTAAAGCCTAAAACCTAATATAAATAATAATTACGCCTAATATTATATTATAATTGTAGAATTAACTTTTGATGGCACAGGCCCCGGCTCCATTTACAAAGAAGATCCACCAATAAGATAATAATTAATCCTTTAAGAATGTCAAAATGTATTAGATGTAACGCTGAAATTAAAGACAGCAATAATTTCTGCCCTAAGTGCGGTCACGATCAAAGAGTTGAATACAACAGTAATGATACTGGCAACCATTCTTTTTTAATAGTCTTGTGTGTACTTACCATTATTGGGTCATTATTTTCAATTGCGCGTGCATTTTTTTATGAAATAGTAGCGTATTTCAGCCCAGATCACACCTATTTAAGAGGTTGGGTATACGCTATATCATCAGTGGGCACTTTATTTGGAGCTATTTTTATGCTAGGAAAGAAATTGAAGGGGCTATACATTTACAGTATTTCACAATTAATTTACTTTGTTTCAGTAATATATGCCTGTTTGGTATACGAAGATCTATTTGTGGGTTCCGGCCTTATCGCTTCATATATTGCCCTGTATTTCTTGGTACCATCTGCAGTGTTTCTTGTACTCTATTGGTTAAAAGTAAACAGAAAGCACTTAAAATAATTCATACTTTACCTTATGAATTCAGCCACTGTTTAAACTCAGCTACTTTATTTTTACTGATGATTATTTCATCATGATCAGTTGGAGTCATCACTATTTTGAGCTGATTTTTCCCATGTCGATATATCTTGGCAATAAACTTCACTGCAATAATATATTGCCTATTTGCTCTAAAGAATTCTCTTTCGGGTAAATCTGTCATCACCTCATCTAAGGTACTGTTGCTATGCAATAGTTTACCTGCATTTGTAACAATGTGTGTGAGTGATGCCTGAGTAAAAACAAAAGAAATTTGCTCTACACCAACAGCAACAATTTCATCTTTATAATAAGTCATTACCCTGCGCTTATGCTCCTTATTGGCAATCGTAGTTAAAGTATTGGCCCGCTTACTTAATACTTCTTGTTGCTTTATTAAATCATTATTCAATACCGTAAGCGCCTTTACATCCTCTTCAAGCACACTGCGCTTATGCTCTAGCGCTTTCTCATACTTTTTAGAAATGTATCGGATAGTAAACACAGAACTAACAATAATTATAATAGCTGTAATAATATAGATTATAGAAAAATGCAGATACAAGTCACTCAACTGTTGCTTTACTACCAGTATGTTAGCATGACCGGCCACCATCCAATCAGTATCTTTAACGGGGTAAACATATATAATTTCCGAATAGCCACTTTTATATGATCTTAGGCCTCCTCCTGCATTTCCAGCATTAAGCAAGTCAACAAAGTCAACCAAATAGCTACTGTTCAAATCCTTCACTTCAGAGCTACCTGCCGACACTACTGCCCCTATTCTTCCCGGGTCTGGGTGGCACAGTTCTACCCCGCCAGTATCGTACATACAAATAAAACCCGACTGTATATCCGTATTTTCTATACTTTGCTGCAGGTTGTTTTTGACCTCCTCTTCTGTAAGACCACTCTTCAACTGTTGCTCCAACATACGGCCAATCTCTCGCGCCTCACGATGACTACTCTCCACATGTGCATGAAGTATTCCGGCTTTGCCTACTTTATATAAATAATTGAATGATAAAGCGCTCACTAGTATTACCACCAGTGATACCCCCAACCAAGTAAAAATATATAATCTTTCTTTAGTCATCTAAACAGTTAATTAAGTATTCATACCGTTTTCTTCAAGTCTATTTTTTCCTCTTCACCCATGATTTCACCCCTCTCGCTATCATAAAATGGACATTAAACTAGACATACGGCTTATTTGAGTCACTTTAAAGATTAACACATACAAAGCGACTTATAAAATTTCAGCTTCAATAATAGTCAAAAAATGAATTTTAAAAAGACAAATACCTGGCTGATTGCATCTGGCATAGTGCTAGCTGCAGTCATTATAATACAGCTTTTTTCTCCAACAATGGAGAACCCTCCTATTACGCAGGATATCATATTGCCGGCAAAGGTAAAAAGCATATTTCGCAATTCATGTTATGATTGCCATTCTAATGAAACCAAATTAGCTTGGTTTGATAAAATAGGGCCGGCTCCATGGCTTGTAAAATCTCATATAGAAAAGGGTAGAAACGCACTTAACTTTAGTGAGTGGGATCGAATTCCAGATAACAAGAGAAAAGGAAAGCTATTTCAAGCTATAAACGATATCATTTCAGGTGAAATGCCACTGCCTAGTTACAGCGCATTGCACCATAACAGTATATCGAAAAAGGATATCAATATAATTAAGGATTACCTTGCCTCTATTTGCTCTCCCATTAAATTAGATTCACCTTCTACTCATAATTATAAAAAGCAGCAATCAGAGGTTTTTCAAAACCATATGCACAATAAAGGTCATCTAAACAAAAATGATGTTCAGCCTACATTAAATCACATTGATTATATACCAGATTATTGGAACTGGAAAGCAATAAGCACCACCGATAGGTTCGATAATGGTACAATGAGGGTGATTTACGGCAATGAGATTGCAGTAAAAGCAATAGAAGAAGGAAATATAAACCCATGGCCTAATGGATCTATCCTAGCAAAAACAGCTTGGAAGCAACTAGCTGATGTAGAAGGGAATATCAGTACTGGAGAGTTTATTCAGGTTGAATACATGATTAAAGACACTGACAAATACCAAGATACCAAAGGCTGGGGCTGGGCAAGATGGAGAGGTAAATCATTAATCCCTTATGGAGAAAATCTCTTATTCACTCAAGAGTGTATTGATTGCCACAGACCGGTAAAAAACACAGATTACGTATTTACATATCCCTTACCCTTAAACAAATGAAAAGCATAAAATACATAGCATTGGCAGTTATAGCATTTAATCTTTGGAGCTGCACCAGTAGACCTAATGAATATTCAAAGGCTACATTAAATAAAAAAGCATCAATTGATGCGCAAAGCCTAGGTTTTAACCCTTTAAAAGGGAAAGTTATTAATAGCTTCATCAATAAAACACACCAAACTATGTCCACCTTATATGGCAATGACATTGCCTTTAACCACTTAGAAACCGCCAATAACCTTAACTACCCTAATGGCTCTATTTTAACATATGTAACTTGGCAACAAACACCCGACAAAAGATGGTTTGGAGGCAATATACCCGCTCGAGTTATGTCTATTGAAACGGTTCGCTTCATAAATGACAGCTCGTTTTACCAATATTTTGAGGGAAATCCCTTATCTCAGGTAAATAAACCTGACCTAGAAGCAAAAAGATTCAAATGGATTAAGGGCATCCAAAAAGCCATAATACCCTGAATAGCAATACCATAACCTTTATCACGTCAGATAAAATGTAAAAAATACATATTTTACCATTTTGGTAGGCTATCGTTTACCCAATTGCTTACGTATAGTAATATAAGCTATGTAGCTGGATTTGACCTCACTTAGCAATTAACCCGCTAACTCAAGTCCTTGCAATTCAACCTTAACCGATTATTTGAAAACCCCGAGAATCAAATGTTTGATTTTAGACTTAAAGTATTTCTTACTGTGGCCAAAAGATTAAATTTCACAAAAGCCGCACAAGAAATGTACATTACACAACCTGCCGTAAGCAAACACATTCAAGAGATTGAACAATACTTCAATACTAAGCTTTTTGATAGAAACGGCACCAGAATTAAACTTACACCTGCAGGCCGAACACTGATGCAGTATACTGAAGAGGTATTTGAGGTATACCGTAAGCTAGAAATAGATATGAACGCTCTTGCCAGTAAGCATGCTGGCAAGCTAAGAATAGGCGCCAGCACCACAGTAGCGCAGTATGTACTCCCTCCTGTAATTGCCGCATTTCACGAAAAATTCAAAGACATCTCCATTTCTCTACATACTGACAACACCGAAAAAATTGAAAATGCTTTATTAGACAAAACCATTGATCTAGGTATTATTGAAGGGCATTCGAAAACTAGCGTATTAAAGTATACGCCTTTTTTGAAAGACGAAATTGTGCTTACTACAAGTACGCGAAGCATACACGCCCAAAAAGGACAAATTACTATAGATGAACTCAAGAGTCTACCTTTATTAATGCGCGAACCCGGATCTGGTACTTTGGATGTTATAGACCACTCTTTAAAAAGCGCAGGCGTTACCAGGGCTGATCTCAATGTAGAAATGCAATTGAGCAACACTGAAAGCATTAAACTATATCTTTTAAACTCTAGCTGCCTCTCCTTTGTATCGATACACTCCATTACCAAAGAGCTTAAAAACAAAGAATGCTGCATTATAGATGTGAATGAAATAAATATTGAAAGGTATTTCAATTTCATTCAACCACAAGGGCAAAATGATCATTTGGTAGATTTATTCCTAAAATTCTGCAAGCACTATAATTTTAGAGTTTAATAACCTAAAGTTATAACAGATCATAAATAATGATTTCTCTCATGATGATGTTTTCAGGAGCTTTACACCTTAAACATCAACATCATGAGGGACTACAGCCACATAAAAAGCCAATTACACCTCCACTACAACAAGGTATTAAGCAGCAACATATCATTACGTGAGGTTATTTTCAGCGTAACAGCTTTAATCTGTGCGTCCTCATGGCCCTCTCCTGCAGTTGCTTTACTATTAGGTATTTTTATTGCTCAGGCAGTAGGACACCCCTACTCGCATTTAAACCACAAGGCCACTAACATTTTGCTTCAAGTTTCGGTAGTAGGTTTAGGTTTTGGCATGAATGTAAACAGTGCCATACATGCCGGCAGCGAAGGCTTTATATTCACTGTGTTTTCAATACTTGGCACATTAGCCTTGGGTTATTTGCTAAGTAAGCTCCTTAAAATAGAAAAAAGGACCTCATTTCTCATTGCAGCTGGCACTGCAATATGTGGGGGCAGTGCCATAGCAGCTGTTTCACCAGTAATAAAAGCGCGGGAAAAACACATTTCAATAGCATTGGGTACAGTTTTCATTCTTAATTCTGTAGCCTTATTCATTTTCCCTCCTATTGGTCACTGGCTACATTTAACACAAGAGCAATTTGGGCTATGGACTGCTATTGCCATTCATGATACCAGTTCTGTAGTAGGCGCTGCTTCAAAATATGGAAATATAGCACTAGAAACCGCCACCACCATTAAACTAGCCCGAGCTCTGTGGATAATTCCTGTATCTATTGGGGCAGCACTAATATTTAAAAACAAAAGTACTAAGCTAAAATTTCCGTATTTCATAATACTTTTCGTTATAGCCATGGTACTTAATACCTATCTGCCTTCGCTAGCTACAGTCAGTCATTACATTGTAAGTTTGTCAAAAAACGGACTTACCTTAACACTCTTTTTAATAGGCAGTGGATTAAACAAATCTATATTACAAGCCGTAGGCATAAGACCGCTCTTGCAGGGCGTTATACTTTGGATTTTCATTGCCTCTCTTACACTTATAGCTATTATTTGGACATAAAAAAAGCGGTTCTTTAATAAGAACCGCCTCCAATAGGTGAGTGTTACTTAAGCCAAGTTAGCTGACAAAGTAATTTCAGTATTCAATAATTTCGATATAGGACAAATCTCTTTTGCTTTTACTGCTATCTTCTGAAACTCATCGGCAGATATTTCAGGTACATCTGCATTCAATTCCAAGTGAATTTTTGTGATAGTACCATCTTCAAAAGTAATTTTAGCATCTGTAGTTAAATCAGTTGGAGTAAACCCAGCTTCACTCAACAGAAAGCTCAGTTGCATAGTATAACAACCTGAATGAGCTGCAGCCACAAGCTCTTCCGGATTAGTTCCTACACCCTCTTCAAATCTAGTTTTAAAAGAGTACTGAGTATTATCCAATGTTGTACTTTGAGTACTAATGGTACCTTTACCTTCCATACCAGTACCTTTCCAGTTTGCGCTCGCTTTTCTTGTAAATTTCATCTTGCTAATATTTAAGTTTTTTAAATTTTATTTTAACAGGTTAATTACCAGCCAATAATTACTTATTCACTACCTTCTTAACCCTTTCTGTTTCAATCATGATTCAAAAATAGAATGAGCGATTACATAAATCAAATTAATAATTTTTTACATTTATAAATTAAATTTATAATCATGACTATACAGCAACTCAGGTACATTATTGCTTTAGATGAAGAGAGAAATTTTTCAAAAGCAGCTGAAGCATGTGCTGTTTCGCAACCAGGTTTAACGATTCAACTGAAAAACCTTGAAGAAGAAATCGGCATAAGAATATTTGACAGAAACAAAGTTCCATTAAAGCCCACCACAGCAGGAATAGAAATTATACTCAGGGCAAAGAAAATAATCAGAGAAGCAGAAGGAATTAGAAACTATGTGGCAACACAAAAAAATAGCTTAGAAGGCGAAATAAAATTAGGAGTAATATCCACTTTATCGCCTTATTTAATTCCAAATTTCATTGGCAAAATTAAAGATGTAACTCCAGCAATACATTATATAATAAAAGAAGCTAGCACCTATCAGCTAATGCAAGATTTGGAAACGGGCGCAATAGACATTGCACTAATGTCTACACCTACTGGCCATAATGGCTTTAAAGAATTCCCGATATTCCTAGAGCCATTTGTAGCCTATTTAAACATCAACCACCCAGCGGCTAGTCAGCTGCATTATTCTATTGACCACCAAAATTTGAACGATTTATTGCTACTCAAAAATGAATATTGCTATAATGCTCAGTTATTAGACATATGCGAATTAAAAAGTGATAATGAATTACAACATCAATTTAATTATGATATCAACTCTATCGAAACACTAAAAAACCTAGTGAAGGCAGGCCAAGGTTTTGCCATTATCCCTAAACTGGCGGCCATTAATGAAATGAATACTAAATCGGTTAAAACTTTTACCTCGCCTCAGCCCGTAAGAGAAATAAGCTTAGTAGTGTCAGATACATTCACTAAAAAACTACTGTTAGAAAAAATGAGTGAAGCAATGTATGAGTGTATTCCAGAAGACATAAAAGGAGAGTTTCCACGCAAAAAAATTAAGTGGAACGACTCTCCTTATTTCAATAATATACTAAATGGTGATCATTAAGAAACCCTCAATGCATTGCCCATTCTCGATCTATTTTGCACCATTTTTCGGAAAGCACTTAGGTCCTTATTCGTAAATGCATTTTTCGGTATAAAGTTAGAGATGCGGTTGTTAGTCCATATTAAAATGGATTTTTCACTTTCCGACACCTTAAACTGTGGCCAATTATAATTTGAATTATAGGTTTCTCCTTTTATCAACACACCGTTATCATCAAAATAATACGCCACCTTCTCCTTTATTTTATAGTTCTTATTATAAAAATGTAAGCTTCGCATATAAGTATAAAGTGGCAATGCCGTAGTTAAGGCAAGCCCTAAAAAGGCAAGAGGACCAATAAAAATATCTGCGGCTAAATAAAGCACAAAAAATGCTACCATACATAATGCCCCTATTATGGTGATTATTCGCATGGATAACTTCTGATACAACAGAAAATAATTAGCTCTTAAATAGTCTTTAAAACTTAATCGGGTATTTATCTTTATGCTTGACATATGTTTAGTTTCTTAGGTTATATAATATAATTAGCTACTGCTAAGTGATATAAAAACCCATAAGTATACCTAAGTGTTTAAACCTACCCCTACGATTTAGCGCCTCTACGTGTCATTTAAAGCCAATTGCTAAATCTTTATGCCTATAAAACCCACATGTGAAAGGAATTAACACAGTCTTAATTATTTCTTATCATGTATGAGCAGAATTATATATAGCTTGAAGATTCAACAATCAACCTAAACCTAATAAACTATGAAAAGTATCAAGCTATTGATTACACTACTTGTGCTAAGTATTGCATTGTATTCATGCGAAGGCGACCAAATTTCACCATACCAAACAGAAAATCTCACAAAACCAAGAGCACTTGCACTAAACTGGCTACCTACAAACTGGATGGCAAATATTAATGGAAACATGAAAATATCAGATATATCCATTCCTGGCACTCACGATGCCGGTGCAAGATTTGACCATGTAATATTAAAAAAGACAGCAAAATGTCAGGATTTAACTATTTCTGAGCAACTAAATATAGGCGTTCGCTTCTTAGATATTAGATGCAGGCATATTGAAAATTCCTTCACCATACACCATGGAGTAGTTTATCAAAACATAAATTTTGATGATGTTATCAATTATTGCAATAGTTTTTTAGCTGCCCACCCTACCGAAACCATAGTGATGTCAGTAAAAGAGGAGCATGAACCCAGCAACAACACCCGTTCATTTGAAGAAACATTCGATTTCTACACAAACAAGAATCCGCACCTTTGGCATTTGGCAGATGAAATACCTCTACTTAGTGATGTAAGAGGTAAAATTGTGCTATTCAGGAGATTTGGAGCTTCGGCACCTAAAGGCATAAATGCATCTTACTGGCCAGACAATGCAGTTTTCACAAATAACACACCTTTAATGGGCGTGCAAGATGTGTATAATGTGCCTAACAACAGCAATAAATGGAATTTAATAACAGATCATTTTAACCAAGCACTGAGCAATAGCAACGGCAAGCTATTCATAAACTTCACCAGTGGTTCTAAACCTGGCATTTTTAACATACCAGATATCAACGCAGTATCAGATTTCATGAATCCTAAACTTGTTGAATATTTTAACACACCTCGATCAGGAAAACATGGTATTATAATTATGGATTTTGCCAGCACAGAATTAGTTTCACCAATAATTGAAACTAATTTTTAACCCTTCACAAGGAGCCAATAGGCTCCTTGTTTGATATTATCCATTATAAATTAATCACTAAAAATAACTTTACGATGATTCTGCCCCCATTTCCTTAGAGCGTCTATCACCTCATCCAAACTACCTCCATACTCTGTTAATGAATATTCTACTTTTACAGGAAATGTATCATACACCTTGCGTGAGACCAACTTATTCATCTCCAAATCTCTCAACTCTTTTGATAGCATTCGATCTGTAATGCCAGTTACCTCAGCCGCTATTTCAGAAAAACGTTTGGGACCAAACCCCAAGGCCACAATAATTGGAAGTTTCCATTTACCATTTAATATATCTAGAGCATCTTGTACTGGTCTTATCATACCTACACACTTGGGATGGTCTTTAGGATCTTTGTATTTCATTACGCTTATTATTTAAACAATACTATATTAAAGTATAGCACTATACTTTGGTATAGTACTTACAAAAGTATAGTAAGCTTCTTTAAGTTTGTTAGAAACAAAGTAAAAAATGAAGAACAAATTATTTTATTGGATACCTACGGCATTAATAAGCCTCATGATGCTTTTCAGTGCATACGCATATTTCACTAACCCACACATGAAAGAAAGCTTTCAAACTCTAGGCTTTCCGGACTATCTTAGGATTGAATTGGCCATAGCTAAAATAATAGGTGTACTGATTTTAGTGATCCCTGTTGCGCCAAAAGTCATGAAAGAATGGGCCTATGCAGGCTTTGGAATCACATTTATTTCTGCATTTATTGGCCACACTGTAAGTGGAGATCCTACTTCGGCTCAAGTAATGCCAATAGTAGCCTTGGCTTTACTAATTACCAGCAGGTTATTTCTTAATAAAAACTGAAACAGCAGGGCCTCTGGCCCCGCTTCACTATTTTAAATATTTTATGATGGACATAACATCTTCTGCACCCAAAGATTCATTAGCCTTTTGAAAATTATCATGAGTAGTAAGGCTTACCTCCCCTTTTAATCCACTCTCTTTTGCTAACCTTAAATCTTTAGCAAGATGCTCAAGCGTAAATGCTGCCTGATAGTTATCATTAACAACAGCATCTCCCTTAATTTTAATGTATGGACTACCCAAGGCGCTGTTATTTAATATCCCCAACAAGTCCTCTGTCTTTACATTCATGGCATTAGAAAATTGAATAGCTTCAGCTAAACCTTGAGTCACTACTCCCAAAAATGTGTTAACAGCTAATTTTGCAGCATTACCAGCCCCAACAGCACCTATATGCACAGTAGCCTTAGTCATGGCATTTAATATTGGCTTCACTTTTTCAACTATATCTACTTCGCCTCCAACTATAGCCACTAATGAAGCTTCTTCGGCTTGCTTAACACTTCCAGAAACAGGCGCATCAACATAATATGCTTCAGACACTTTACACAAAGCATCCATGGACCTGCTCACCTCAGGGGATATGGTACTCATATTTACTATAATTTTACCCTTAGTCAATCCAGCAACTACTCCATTATCAGCATTAAAAATCTCCTCTACGGCCGCATCATCAGACACCATCATAATAACCACATCCACTTGTTTGACCAGCTCATCTATCGATTCAGCCACTTGGTCATATTCAGACACTCTAGCTTTAGTTCTGTTATAAACCGTTAAGTCAAAACCTGCCTCTATCAACTTTTGGGACATGGGCCGCCCCATTTTTCCTAGTCCTATCCAACCTAGTTTCATGAAATATATTTTTTAGTTTCACATCTAATCAAAGGTAGTACATTACTACTCCCCTTAGCTCTGTTAAATGCGAAATCACAACTTTTGTTGCGGTATTAATAAAATTTAGCCCACAAGACTTAATATCTGCACCGTAATGATCAACAAAACCATAGCTATAGGATATACCGTAGCATAAGCTATACTGGCAGCATCGGTGTCAGACATGCCATCTACAGTGGCCAAACCTGGCGTACTAGTCATACTACCGGTGAGTGTTCCTAACAATGTAAGTAAATTCATTTTAAAGAAATACCTAGCAACCACTGTAGCTATTATTAATGGAATAATAGTAATGAAAAAACCATACACAAACAGATCTATTCCATACTCATTGAAGGTGGCCACTAAACTTTTACCTGCACTTGTACCCACTGCTGCAAGAAAAAATAATAAGCCGAATTGCCTTAAAAGCTGGTTAGCTGCCCCGGTCATAGTCCACATAAAAGGCCCTGTTTTCCCCATACTACCAAGCACCAGTGCCGTTAATAAAATGCCTCCTGTAAGGCCTAAACTAAATGTAAAATCTCCAAAGCTTAAACTTAGCTTACCCGCTAACACACCTAAAATTATCCCTGCAGCAATCGGCAAGAAGTCCGTATCACTTAAATGCTTATCATCATCTCCTAAAATTCTAATTACTTGAGGTAAATTATCTTTATTACACGCCACCATTACCTTATCCCCCATTTTAAACCTGAAACTAGGGCTAGGTGCGATATTAACTCCGGCCCTTCTAATACGGGTTACAGTAGCACTATAAGTATTTAAAATATTTAACTCTGCTAAGCTTTTATTGACCACATTTTTATTAGTCACCAACACTGAGCGCACCTCCGAAGACTTTCCCAAAGGGATTTCTATATCCGTCTCTCTCCCTATCAGTAATTTCACACTTTCAAGAGCGCTATGCGCACCTACAGCCTTAATAATATCTCCCTTATTTAATACCGTATCTAAAGTAGGTGTTATGGCCTCATCTCCTTTCATCACCCTTGAAACCACCGCCTTAGTCATATATCTGATATGGATTGACTCAATGGTTTTGCCCACCACATTTTCATTTTCGACAATAAAGTTTCGTGTACATATTTCAGGATACCCGGTAGACTGCTCACTCAAATAATCAGTCTCAGCACTCTTAATGTTCACCCTCAATATTTTGGGCAAAAAGCTAACAAATAAAATAACCCCAATAACCCCAAATGGATAAGCAATACCATACCCTATAGAAGCCAATGGAGAACCTGTAGTATCAATAGCCGCAGCCAAACCAGGAGTACTAGTAAGTGCACCGGTTAACAAACCAATGCATAAACTTTTATCTACCCCAAAAAACGAGCAGCAGGCATAAGTTACTAACCCTGATGATACCACAAGAATAACAGCCAAGACAGCCAACTCTCGACCATTCTTTTTAAATGACTGAAAAAAACCAGGCCCAGCCTGAATACCTATAGTAAAGATAAACAGGACCAATCCTAAATATTGAAAATCTTTAGGTATAGACACTCCATAATGACCAAAAACTAAGGCAACAAATATTACAGCAGAAACATCAAGTGATATTCCTTTAATCTGTATCCTTCCAATTATAAAACCTAAGGCTATAATTAGAAATAATGCGAAATAGCTGTTAGAAAAAAGATCCATAGCAATATGATTTATGCTCTTAAATGCAGATTAAGCCCATTAATTTTGATTTAAATGAAACTCCTTAATTAATATGGCTTTGTTTACTCATGAAGATATCAACTTTCAACTACAGAATAAATGACATAAACAGGTGACAAAAATCAGTTTCATTACGCCTCCTTCATATTAAGCTGTTAATCAGTTTAATAGAAAATCCGTTTTATATTAGTTGTGTAATATAGTAAGTGTGAACTCATAACTTTTTTTTATTTCAAAACATTGACCAAGAAACTTACACTTAATTATAAATCAATAAATACATAAAATAATTCAATTAAAATACCGTATCATATTTTATCTATATCAAGCATTAATAAATGAAAAAATAATTTAGCCAAACTACGAAGCAACTATTCTACAAAACTCATAAGGCAAAATAATACAGAGACATTTCAATTAAATACAAAATCAACAATACTAAGGATAACACTCAATTATAAAAATCCTTTGAAAAGTCCGCTTACCTAACGTGTGCATGTCTGATATATAAAGAAACCATAACTCTTAATTATTTACTAAGAATTCCTAAATCAGCGTGCCATGAAAGAAATTCACAGAAGCGGCCTCTATACTATAGTGCTAATAGTAGTATTTACTCTTTTGGCTGGTTCTTTATTCGTGACTTTTTATTTCGCAGAAGAAAAGGCCGAACAACATGAGCTCATCGTAAAGCTTCAGTCCATTCAAAATCAACTAGAGAAAGTTCACCTAGAGCTACAATACAACAGCACTGTTGACAAACAGCAGCAAGAGCACATACAACAACTTCAACGAGAATTAAGATATTTAAATATTGAAACTGAATCAATTATAAAGAAACTTAACCAGCCCATATTTAGAACGGTATCCACCACTAGTAACACCTCCCTAACTGCTCACAACATAGAAAGCATGCAGGAGTTTATAGACTCTATTAACGAGCATGCCACATTAGCAATACAGCGATACAACAAGCATTTAGAATGGTACAAACACACCAAATCGAGCTCACTAATATTACTATGCATGGTGATGATATGTGTTCCCGCATTCAATTATTATGGGTATATGAAGCCATTAAATGCTCTCAATCTCTTTCTTGAAGAGAATGTAGATGAAAGTGTGAGAAAAAAAATAAAGGGTTCTCCTATAAATAGAATGATTAAACTGGCCCGATATTACAAAGAAACCCAACAATCGGCCTCTAAATTTGTAGATCAAATAACCACAAACCGTGTTGATGAAGAAGTAAGTGTTCATTTAACAGGGCATTTTGGCGAGTCGCTCAAAAAAATGCAACAGCAGCTTGACGATCTATCCAGCAAAGAACAACAAGCATCATGGATCAACAACAGCTTATCAGAGCTAGAAAAACTACTCAAAACCAGTAGTGAAGACCCCGATTTATACAAAAGAATAATCTCTCTTTTATCAAAATCAGTATCGTCTATGGCCAGCGTACTATATAACTACGAAGACGATGACCAAAATCCATATTTCCACAGCCTATCTAGTTATGGCATTTTGGCCAATAACGATGAAAAGATATACCTAGGCCAAGGGCAATTGGGCGAGCTAGGAAGAAGGAAAGAAACATTAGTATTAGAAAATATACCTTCTCAATACTTAAAAATAGAATCAGGACTAGGAAACTCTGAGCCCGCATCAGTACTAATGGTGCCCTTATTATTTAAAAACAATTTATATGGTGCTATAGAATTAGCCTCATTTAAAGGCTTCAAGCCCGAGCAGATAGATTACATTGAAAGAGTAGCTGAAAGCATTGCCGCCCATAGCTTCAATCAGAAAGTAAATAAACAAACTCAACTAAAACTTGAAGAGCTAACCCAAAAACAGGCTAACGAACTGGTAGAAATACACAGGCTTCAAGAAGAAACACAAGTAAAACTTCAAGAGCAGCTCAAATCGGCTGAAGAGGAAAAAAACCGCAACAATGCCATACTAGAAGGCTGCGTTGACGGTGTAATCAGCTTTGATGAGTCAGGCAAGATTGAGTTCTGCAATAGCATAGCTGCAGAAATATTCGCTATGAATAAAGCAGAAATCATCAATAACAAACTATCAAACTTAATGGAAGTATCCATCCGCAAAGATGGAGATAAAGCAAAACCTTATTATCACCACAATAGCGAAGAAAAGGAGATTTCAGTGAGAACTGAAACTATGATAAAAAATAATGCTGGAGAATGGGTGGATGTACTTATTACTTCTACGCAGGTAGAATTTCAAAAAAGAGTCATTTTCACATTCTTCATGCAAAAAATTTCCATTGATTTATTTTGATGTTGGCAGATGAAAAAAGAAGAAATCGAACTTTTAAACAACCTATTAAAAGATTTGGATAAAATTCTGTCTGACTTCCTTCAGATCACAGGCACTGAATTCAGGCAGATTTCCAATTATATCAAAAAAGTAAAAGAGGTTAAAACCAATAAAAATGCGCTTCCTTCATTGGTAGAAGAACTGCAATACTTTGACCTGCTACAACAAAAAGTTGAGCATATTAAAAGTATTCATGCAGTTATTAAGCAAAAGCTTAGCCAGCAGCAAACTCAGAGTTCTGCAACTCCACAAGCTACACACTCTGTATTCAAGCTCAACTTACTTCAGTTTGAAGTCGCCAGCATAGAATTATACAAAACCATAGACAATATTAACAATTGTCTCAACCTATTAGATCAGGAAGACAAACCTCAATATACTGCTGAAACTTACAACCTCATAATAAGATGGGTTGATAGAATCAAAAATATGTTTAAATCCATTATAGACCTAGGTCTCGATGGACTAGTCATTGATGTAAAAGAAAAAGTTTCATATTTTGAAACATTGTATTCTACCGCGTCAGAGCGCCAGGTACTTAGCAGTTATCTAAGAGTAGAATCTATTAGTCCTGAGGTAATAATACAAGAAATAAAGACAAACAAAGCTGATACTTCTGCCTCAGATTTCCTTTTTTAAGCTTATATTATAAAATAAAAATGAAGCCAGAAATAACTAAAATAGAAGAATCCACAGAAACATGTCACCTTAAAATAAAAGGAGACCTTACGGTTAAGCATGCTAGTTATTTATATGAGCTTTTTCAAGAGATAAAACTCGAAGGCAAAAACATAAAGCTAGAAATAAACGAGCCCATCGGCATTGATCTGTGCTTCTTACAAATGTTATGGTCTTACAGCGAAAGCATCACCAACCAAGGTAAAAGCTGCAAAATCATAGCTGATGTAAGTCCAAATGACGAACTCCTAATCAAAAAAACAGGACTAGCCCAACTATTACAATTACAAACAACTTAATTAACTATATATTCATGAGTAAAACTATACTTATCGCTGACGACTCAGAAAGCATTCGAGATTTGGTAGAACTAACCTTACAGTCTGCCAGCTACACAGTAATAAAAACTATAGATGGGCAAGACGCTGTAGACCAGCTCAATGGACAACCTATCGACCTGATAATTACTGATCTTAACATGCCGAAACTAGATGGTATAGAGCTTATCAAAGAAGTAAGAGCCAAAAATGACTATGCTACTACACCTATACTGCTTCTAACTACAGAATCTCAAGCTGAAAAAAAACAACAAGCCAAAGAAGCTGGAGCCACAGGCTGGATTGTAAAACCATTTGTACAAGAAAAGTTATTAGCCGTAGTTCAAAAAGTAATTAGATAATTATGGATAAGTTTCAAAAATCCTTTTTACAAGAAGCTGAAGAACTTATTGCCAATCTTGAAAAAGCACTATTGAGTTTTGAACAGGACTTAGAAAATGAACAGTCAGTAAAAGAAATTTTCCGAATCATGCACACTTTAAAAGGGGGCGGCAGCATGTTTGGATTTGACTCTATAAGTTCAACTACTCATCACCTTGAAACTATCTATGACCAAATAAGAAATAACAAGATAAAAGCTTCTAAAGAAATTCTTGATGTTACCTTCATAGCCTTAGACCATTTAAAAAGAACCCTCAACGACCAATTTTTAAATGATCCTAAAAATAAAAGCAACCATGAAAAGATAACAAAAAGTATTGAAGCTATTCTGGAAAAAACAGACGACAGCGCCCCTGAAACCACCACAACTACAGAAGAAAAAGAAGAGATTAAAACCTTCTATGTATTAATAGAGCCGCATTCCTCCATCTTTAAAAATGGCACAAACCCTCTTTTTTTAGTTGATGATGTAGCTGCCTTAGGTGAAGCTGCGGTAGCCGCTAGTGGCAGTGAAATACCTGAGTTTTCAGCTTTACAGCCCGATGAATGCTATACTTCTTTTGAAATTATTTTAGCTACAGAAAAGCCTATTTCAGAAATAAACGATGTTTTCATTTTTGCGGAAGACCAGTGCCATATAACTATTCAGCAATTGGCCATTGGCAATTTACTAGAAATTGAAAACTTCAAAGACACCATAGAATCCAAGCCTTTTGAATCGCCCATTTTCGGACTAGAAATAATCGAAACATTAGCAAAAACGCATACCGAAGAAGCGGAAACAAAAGAAACTATAACATCTTCAGAAAAAGGAAAGTCAGAAAACAGCATAAGAGTTGCATCCTCAAAGCTTGACGAGCTAATGAACTTGGTAAGCGAACTAGTCACTACCCAAGCTCAGATAACGCTTATTGCCGAAAAAAATGAGAACCCAGAGTTGACAAGCCTTGCTGAAAGCATGGAAAAAATCACTCGAAGATTAAGGGACAATACATTCTCTATTTGCTTAGTCCCTATAGAAATAATTGTAACTCGTTTTCAGCGTCTGGTCCGCGATTTGGCTAGTGAGCTAGAAAAAGAAGTTACTTTTGTAGCCCTAGGTACAGAAACAGAACTTGACAAATCACTAATTGAAAACCTTAGTGATCCTATATTACATATTATTAGAAATAGCATTGATCATGGTATCGAATCCCCTAAAGATCGGCTAAAAGCGGGCAAACCTGCCCATGGCACCATAGAGCTTAATGCCTACCACTCAGGCACACATGTTTACATCCAAATAAAAGATGATGGCAAAGGCATTGACCCTAAAAAAATAAAGCGAAAAGCATTTGAAAAAGGGCTAATCTCCCGGGCCTCAGATTTTAATGAAGACAAAGCCCTGGAATTAATATTTCTCCCTGGCTTTTCTACTGCCGAAACCATCACTGATGTTTCTGGAAGAGGCGTAGGAATGGATGTAGTAAAGAGAAAGATTGAAGCCATAAAAGGAGAAGTATTTATCACCTCAAAAAAAGGAGAAGGAACCACCATTACTATTAAATTACCTCTCACGCTCTCTATCATGGATGGCATGTTGGTAAAAATAGCTGACACAGACTACCTTATTCCGCTTAATCATGTAGATAAATGCTTTGAGATATATACAGATAAGCTATCAGATGAGGTAAGTCAAAAACATGTTTTTGACGGCAAACTAACTCCGGTATTTAACCTAAGGTCGGCTTTTCATGAACAACCGCATACAGGAGAGGTGACACAAGTTATTCAAATAAAATATGATGAATTTCCCGTGTGCATAACTGTAGATACTATAATAGGAGAATACCAAGCCGTAATGAAGCCACTAGGTGAGCTTTACCAAAACCAAGACGAATTTAGCGGAGCTACCATTTTAGGAGACGGGAGTGTAGCCCTTGTACTAGACACTAATAAATTTATTAAACAGCTAATTCAAAAAGAAGAAGAAGCACAATTGTAATTTTTTTATATAACTAATGAGTATGGAAACAAATGAGTCTGCCATTCAGTCCTATCTCACTTTTCGTTTAGGAGAAGAATTTTTTGGGGCCAACGTGTCTCAAGTTAAAGAGATATTAGAACTTTCTAAAATAACAAAAGTTCCTGGAGCGCCCGCCTATATGCGCGGTGTTATCAACTTAAGAGGAAATGTACTACCAGTTATAGATACACGATATAAATTTGGATTTGAGCCCATTTCAGACAGCATCAATACCTGCATTATTGTATTATCTATAGAGCTAGAAGAGCATGAATTAGAAATAGGTGCATTGGTAGATACTGTGCAGGAAGTATTGGAAGTAAGTGAAAGCGAGATGCAAGAGCCCCCATCGATTGGCTCTAAATATAAATCGGAGTTTATTGACGGCATGGTTAAAATGGATGATCAATTTATTATGATGCTCAACCTGAACCGTGTATTCAATGCAGAAGATTTAAGCATGCTGCAAAATGCAACCAAAGAAGAAAAAACCACTTAATCCAACCTACATCATGACAACAAGTATCAAATCAAGGCTCATTTTAGCCTTCACACTATTGGTGGCTTTTAGTGGCATCATTTTTTACTTAGGAAACACCAACTTAAGCAGCCTCAATGACCGCATCAATCAAATAATTGATATTAACGTTAAGCGATTAATATTAGCATCAAAAGCAGCTGAAGACATTCAATATATTACTAAAAGAGAAAAAGAAGTAATATTAGTAAATACCGAGATGGAAGTGCGCGAGTATTTACGAATGATTGACGAAAGAAACATAGAACTATCTTCACGCATAACAGAGCTCAACTCTATTTCTGATGAAAACGGAAAAGCTATAATCGATGAATTCAACAGCGAATGGGAAGATTATCAAAAATCCTTTTCAAAAATTAAAAAACTAGCACTTATTAACAGCGACTCTTCAGACATAGAAGCATACACAGTATCTACCACCGAAGCACGAGATGCTGCCCTTTCCGCGGTGAGCACGATTACCCGAATAGTCAAAAAAAATGAAAAAGCCCTGGCCGAGGCTCGCAACCATGCAGAACATGCTTATTCGGCCTCTAAAAGAAACACCTTGATTTTATTGGGTGTAAGCTTAATTATTGCATTCGGCCTATCCACATGGATCATCAGGTCTATAGGTAACTCTATAAGAGAGGCAAAAGAAATAATAAAGCAAATTTCGGAAGGCAACCTTAGCATCAAAATAGAAAATAAAAATCAAGATGAAATAGGAGAACTACTCGAATATTTAAAAACCATGGTAATAAAACTTAAAGAAGTAATTTCATTTATTACCACAGCTTCTGATCATATTGCCACTGCCAGCAACCAAATGAGTTTCACCTCACAATCTATGTCCCAAGGCACGCAAGAGCAAGCCGCTTCTGCAGAACAGATATCATCCTCCATGGAAGAAATGGCCTCAAACATACAGCAGAATACCGATAACGCTCAGCAAACTGAAAAGATAGCCTTAAAGGCCGCTGATGACATTCAGGAAGGTAGTGCGAGCGTAAACCTTACAGTGGATTCCATGAAAGAAATAGCACAAAAAATCACAATAATTGGTGAAATAGCTCGCCAAACCAACTTACTGGCACTTAACGCTGCCGTAGAAGCAGCCCGAGCAGGAGATCATGGAAAAGGGTTTGCTGTAGTGGCAGCAGAAGTACGCAAGCTAGCCGAAAGAAGCCAAACCGCAGCTGCCGAAATCAATGACTTATCAGGCTCTAGTGTTTCCGTTGCAGACAAATCTGGAAAACTCTTAGAGCATATTGTGCCTAACATATTAAATACATCAAAGCTAGTGCAAGAAATTTCAGCGGCTAGTATCGAACAAAATGCAGGAGCTGATCAGGTAAATAATGCCATTCAGCAGTTTAACCAAATCATACAACAAAATGCTGCTGCTGCTGAGGAAATGGCAACAAGCGCAGAAGAACTTTCAAGCCAAGCCGAACACCTTAAAGAAACTATTTCTTTCTTTAGAGTGGATAATATGCAGCAATTTAAAAAGACTGCAAACAAGCCTACAGAAGTTAAAAAAGTAAAACCACAGCCAGCCAAAAAGCATGTATACACACCTGCTCCTAGCACAAAAAAAGGTGGCGTTAAATTAGATATGGGAGGCGCAGATAGTTTGGATAGTGGGTACGAAAAATATTAAAGCCTATGTTAGAAAGTGTGGCATCAGTAAATTTATCGACTAAGTTATTTCAACAGATAAGTAGCTTTATTTATAAAGAATGCGGTATAAATTTACCCTCCCCAAAAAAAGTTTTAGTAGAGAGTAGGTTAAGAAAAAGGCTTTCTTTCCTTAACCTCACCTCTTTTGAAGCTTATTTCGACTTTGTAATGAGCCCTGCAGGTGCCAAACAAGAGTTGGTTCATATGATTGATGCAATAGCGACCAATAAAACTGATTTTTTTAGGGAACCCATGCACTTTCAATTTATGGCTGAACATATTTTACCCGAATATGCCGCTAGCCATAGCAGAACACCATTCAAGGTATGGAGCTCAGCATGCTCATCGGGAGAAGAACCCTACACCATAGCCATGACAATGGAAGAATATGGTCTAAAACACAAAATTGATTATAAAATTACGGCTACTGACATCTCCACAAAAATACTCAACAAAGCCCTCAAGGCCATTTATACTGAAAAAGATGTAGAAGATATCCCGTTAGAAATTAAGAAAAGATATTTACTAAAAAGTAAAGATAGAATCAACCGTACTGTTAGAATAGTGCCTGCACTTCGTAGCAAAGTTGGTTTTAAAAGGTTAAATTTAATTGATGGTACGCTGGACGTTGACCACGATTATGACTTAATATTTTGCAGAAATGTTTTAATCTACTTTGACCGTCCCACTCAACAGAAAGTGGTTTCTAAACTTTTATCTCACCTCAAAGCAGGTGGCTATTTGTTTATTGGACATTCCGAATCTATATACCACATGAACTTACCTGTGAGCCAAAAAAGACCTACCATCTTTCAAAAAAAATAATGCCTATGGGACTATCAGATGATGAATTAATAAACATTTTGAGCTCAAGACTAGCCAAGGCCCGAGAAGACAGGCTGGATAGCCAAAGTGAAATATTCAAAACTGTTGAAGATCTAGGAGAACAATTAAAGCGGTCTGAACAATTAAAAACAAATTTCTTATCCAACATAAGAAATGAAATCAACAACCCTCTTTCTTCAGTACTGGGTTTATCCAAATTTTTAATGCAGGCAGATGGGCTTGAACCTGAAACTATTCAAAGAAAAGCTTTTTTAATCCATAATGAAGCCTTCAACCTTGACTTTCAAATGCGTAATATTTTTGCCGCGGCAGAAATAGAAGCAGGCAAGTTACTCCCTGAAATGGTAATGGTGGACATCACCAGATTAATTTATGACGTTATTGATAGTTTCCAATTTAAGATAGATCAAAAAAACCTTTCTTTCTCTCAAGTAATGGAAGTAATGCCGCTGTGCATAGTTACGGATAGCTACATGATGTATATCGTTATTTCTAACCTGATTTCTAATGCAATAGAATACTCAAAGCCGCATGGTGTAATTAAAGTTGAGGCATTTTTTAAATCTGGAGTTTTTAAAATGAGCATCAAAGACGAAGGCAAAGGGGTAAAAAAAGAAGAGGAATCAAAGATATTTCAACGGTTTTACCAACTAGACTATGGCATTAAAAAAGAACATAGTGGCCATGGCCTTGGCTTATCTATAACCAAAGAAATCACAGAGATTTTAGGAGGAACACTATCTCTTACGGACAGCAGTAATTTAGGAAGCACCTTCACCGTGAGCATACCTTGCCAAATAAAACAAAATGCAAATAAAATGGATAAGTGGGATGAATCAATGTTTGGCAATGATCAAATCTTCTAATGACTGATGCGCCAGCCAATTTACCTTCTCATTTTCTTTTTGCCTCCTCATTATTCGCAGAAAGAAAGCCCACTATAGTACAAACAGTATTGGGCTCTTGTGTTTCGGTATGCCTATACGATAAGTATTCGGCTTTTGGAGGCATTAACCATTACATGCTACCGGTATGGAAAGGCTCCGGATTAGCCTCTCCCAAATATGGGAATATAGCTATAGAAAAGCTCTTAGAAAGGATGATAAGACTAGGTGCTAATGAAAAAAATCTTATCGCTAAGGTTTTTGGAGGCGCTTCGCAATATGAAAAAATGGCATCTTATGGCATAGCTCAGCAAAACGTGCAACTAGCCGAAGATATGCTTAAAGATTATAGAATTCCTATTATAGCCGCTAACACCGGAGGTGATACAGGCCGTAAAATCCTGTATAATACAGGAACAGGACAAGTATTAATGAAGTTTATAAGTAAAATTTAACCCTTAAAAGCTGAAATAGCAGGTATGATCAATAATAAATTAAGAGTGCTTATCATTGATGACTCTGCCGTTGTAAGGCAAACATTATCTCAAATATTAAATTCTGACCCAAAAATTGAGGTAATGGGAACAGCTGCAGACCCTTACATTGCAGCACAAAAGATCAGCAAAGAAGTACCCGATGTTATCACCCTAGATGTAGAAATGCCACGCATGGATGGAATTACTTTTTTGCGAAAAATAATGTCTCAACACCCCATACCAGTAGTTATTATCTCCAGTTTAACAGAACGAGGCACAGAAACTGCCGTGCACGCTTTAGAAATTGGCGCTGTAGATGTTATAAAAAAATCAGCTTTAAACAAAAACAACATCTCTACTGCAGAAAGACATATTATTGATATAGTAAAAGCTGCAGGCAAGGCAGTGGTAAAAAGAAAAAGAAGCGTGATTACTAAAGCCACTCCAATGGCTACAGCAGCCCCCAATAGTGCTCTCCCTACAAACCAAAGCATGATACGCACCACAGAAAAAATAGTGGCTGTAGGGGCTTCTACAGGAGGCACTGAGGCAGTTTTGAAATTTTTATTGGACATGCCAATTGATTGCCCCGGAATAGTAATCGTTCAACACATGCCTGAATTATTTACCAAATCTTTTGCCGACAGGCTAAATAGTACTTGCAAAATAACAGTAAAAGAAGCTAGTCATGGAGACTCCATACTGAGAGGACAAGCACTTATAGCACCCGGCAATAAACATATGGAAGTAAAACGAAGTGGTGCAAGGTACTATGTTGAAATAAAAGACGGAGACCCTGTGAATAGACACAGGCCTTCCGTAGATGTTCTTTTCTACTCCACTGCCAAATATGCAGGAAGAAATGCAGTAGGCATTATAATGACAGGAATGGGAGGAGATGGAGCAAAAGGATTATTAGAAATGAAAAACGCTGGGGCAGCTACTATTGCTCAAGATGAAAAATCATGTATTGTATTTGGTATGCCCAAAGAAGCCATAAAAATAGGTGCTGCTGATAAAATTTTACCTTTAACTCAAATTGCTCCTCATATAAAATCTATCTTTAATCTTTAACAAGGCAGAACCTCACTATACTTTTGTATAGCACAGGACTATCAATAATGATAGCAACGCTGAAAAAATAGTAAAATTTCATATCTTTGTTTAAACATTAAATATTTAGTGACATGACAAAGATCTTAAGAATTGTATCAAGTCCCAGAGGAGAAGAAGCTTACAGTACTCAATTAGGAAATGCGATAGTAGAAAAATTACAAGCAAAATTTCCTGACAGCACAGTAACTGTAAATAACCTTGCTTCTACACCTTACCCACACCTTGATGGTCATATTTTAGGTGCATTTTTTACTCCTGAAGACTCACGTTCTGAAGAGCAAAAAGTTGCTGCTGGCCGCTCTGATGAGGCAATAGCTCAGGTAATGGATGCTGACTATATCGTTATCGATGCTCCTTTATATAATTTTGGAATACCTTCTGGCTTAAAATCATGGATTGACCATATTTCGAGAGCTGGTATCACATTTAGATATACCGAAAATGGCCCTGAAGGCCTTATTAAAGATAAGACTATATATATAGCTTTAGCCTCTGGAGGAATATACTCAGAAGGCCCTAGTCAGCAGTTTGACTTTGTAGCTCCTTATCTTCAATCAGTATTCGGATTTTTAGGCGTACAAGACATTACTGTATACCGTGTAGAAGGTACTGCAGTACCTGAGCTTCAACCACAAGCTTTAGGAAAAGCAGTAGAAAGCATTGCTATAGCTTAATGCAAGTATTTGATATATAAAAAGTTAATAGAGCACCTTATGTAGTGCTCTATTTCTACTCCCCAAAGCTTCCAACTTCTTTGTTTGATTTGCGTATCTAATATATAATGAATAAGACGCAAAGCTTAGAAGATTTTTATAAACACAAATTAAAATGGATGCCATCTAACCTTAAAAAAGGTTTAGGTCATTTCAATGCATTCAGAATGGAAGAGTTTGCAGGAAACTGTGCACAGCACACCCCCTACAGCCGTAAAGATTATTATAAAATAAGCTTAATTAGAGGCAGGGCCAAGTTTTATTATGCAGATCAGACGGTAGATGTTAAAGAAAATGCATTACTCTTTGCCAATCCTCAAATACCCTACAGTTGGAAACATGTAAACAAAACGTTAGAAGGCTGTTTCTGCATATTTACCGAAACATTTTTTAATCAGTTTGGTCATTTAAAAGACTACCCGCTATTTAAACCGGGTACCACACCTATATTCCAGCTTACCAATGAAGAGGCTGAAAAATTCCAACTTACTTTTGATAAAATCTTTTCAGAGCTAGAATCAGATTATGAATTTAAGTACGATGCACTAAGAAATCTGGTGTATGAAATAACTCATGCCGCATTAAAATTACAGCCAGCACAGAGCACTAACCATAAGAATAACAACGCTGCGGTCAGGGTCAGTTCGTTTTTCACAGAATTACTAGAACGACAATTCCCTATAGAAACCGCAGCTCAGCAAGTAAAACTCAAATCACCAGTAGAATTTGCCGACCAACTCTCAATACATGTAAATCATTTAAACCGATCGCTTAAGGAAGTTACCGGAAAAACAACTTCAACATTGATAGCAGAACGTTTTATTCAGGAATCTAAAATATTACTGGCGCATACTGACTGGAACATTGCTGAAATATCTACGTGCATGGGGTTTACAGAACCACCACATTTCATCAACTTTTTCAAAAAGCACTTAGGCATAACGCCAAAATCCTTTCGAGACTCCATAATTGTTTGATTTGCGCAATCATCGGTTTGATCTGAACATCAGCCCTTAACCGATATTGCTCCTACTTTGCACTCATAAAACACGAATGCTATGAGTAAAATTAAAACATGGTTCATTACAGGAACCTCAAAAGGATTAGGTTTAAGTCTGGTAAAAACTTTATTAGACCAAGGAGAGAACGTAGCGGCTACCACACGTAACATCGAGGCTTTAAAAAGCAACTTAAGCAATACCGACACAAATAATTTATTGCCTTTAGAAGTTGACCTTACTGATGACATATCAATATCAAACGGCATTGACAAATGCATAGATCGTTTTAAAGGTATTGATGTATTAATTAACAATGCTGGCTATGGCATAGGCGGCAGCGTAGAAGAAGTAAATACAGATGAAATCATGAAAAGCTTTGAAATCAACTTCTTTGCGGCACTGAAAGTTATTAAAAACGCTGTACCCCATTTGCGCCAACAGCGCTCAGGACATATCATTAACATATCTTCCATTGCAGGATTTGCCCCTGGAATAGGCTGGCCACTATATGCGGCATCAAAATACGCATTATCAGGCCTTAGTGAAGGACTAGCTCTAGATCTCAAAGAATTTGGCATTAATGTAACTGCTGTGGACCCGGGTGCCTTCCGTACTGAATTTCTTACTCAAAACTCATTGGTAATGTCTGCAACTATTATTGAAGACTACAAGGCAGTAAGGGATTCTCACCAGAAATACCAAAACATGAATGGTGTACAAGCCGGAGATCCTGAAAAAGCGGCAGAAGCATTAATAAAACTTGCCAATCATCCATCACCCCCATCGCTATTATTTTTGGGAGAGGATGCATTTAACAGGGCTAACGATAAAATCGAAAGTATTAAAACCAACATGCAGGCATGGGAAAGTTGGTCCAAATCAACCAATTTTTAATACCGCCAAATACAATTTCAGGTTATTTATTAACCTGAAATTGCTCTACTTTCACTTCATTTTCAGAAGCATTCCCACTCCCGAAACTAATAATATTATTGATAGTGGTTTTGGCTATTTGCTGCAAGGCTTCCTGCGTTAAAAACCCCTGATGAGCCGTAATTAATACGTTAGGAAAAGATATCAACCTTGCAATCAAATCATCTTTTATGATGCTTTCAGACAAATCTTGAAAAAACAATTTTTCTTCTTGTTCATAAACATCTATTCCCAAGTACCCTAACCTACCCGACTTAAGCGCTTCAATGGCATCTTTAGTATCTATCAACCCTCCCCTACTGGTATTGATAACCATAGCACCTTGCTTCATTTTATCAAAACTCACCTTATTCAGTATATGCTCAGTTTCTGGCACTAAAGGACAGTGGAGAGATATAATATCAGAATTTCTCAAAAGCTCCTCAAAAGCCACATAGTTGATACCCTCACTTTTAAGTGCTTCATTAGGAAAGGCATCATATGCAATAATATTACATCCTATCCCTTTCATTATTTTCGCGAAAAGAACACCTATTTTACCCGTACCAATAACGCCAACAGTTTTACCAAATAGATCAAAGCCCCTCAAACGCTCTAAGGAGAAATTACCTTCTCTTACTCTATTGTATGCTTTATGTGTTTTTCTATTAAGCGTTAATATCAACGCCAATGCATGTTCGGCCACCGCCTGTGGAGAATATGCTGGCACCCTAAACACCTTCAGACCTAAATTAGCTGCAGTATCCAAATCCACATTATTAAACCCGGCACACCTTAGCACAATAAATTTAACATTATTGTCCGCGAGTTTCTTTAGGGTATCGCTCCCTAGTTTATCATTAACAAACACACAAACACCATCATAACCAATGGATAAATTGGCAGTATCAGGGTTCAACTGAATATCAAAATACTTTATAGCAATCTCCTCTGGCCTAAACTGTTCAAAAAATTCCTTATCGTATGATTTAGTACTAAAAAACGCTACATTCATAATAAAGCTATCTGGTTTTCGACATGAAGTTACAGGTAAAAAATAATTTTAAAAACCCATTTTAATTATATACTCAGCATAAAATAACAGAATGTAAGAAAGCTTTTTCACCAGTAAATATTACCACATTAACCATGAAAAACACCCAGACAATAGCTTGATGAACTTTTAATTTTGCTGCATACTTAAATCGATAGAAGATGAAAGAACCAAGTGCATTAAATGCTGTAGCACACGGAAAGTGCCCTAGATGTAGAACAGGAAAAATGTTTAAGTACTCAGCATACAACTTAAGGAAATTTTCAGAAATGCATGAGGACTGTCCTCATTGCCAATTGCATTTTGAAAGAGAGCCCGGCTTCTTTTTTGGTGCTATGTATATTAGCTATGCATTTTCTGTAGCCATATTTACTACCGTGGGAGTAGCTCTTAGCGTATTGGGAGATTTTCCTCTTAGCACCTACATTACTCTTACCATTTCATCAGTAATTATATTATTACCGGTTCTTTTTCGCTATAGTAGAATATTATTTCTTCATCTCTTTGGAGGAGTAAGCTATAAAAAAGAATCCTTCACTACGGCAAATACATCATCAGTTTAATAAATTCTTAATTCATACTTCATAAAGGCATTAAAATTTTATTTTTATGCCTTTATGAAGAAATACATCCCCATTTTAGATAGCTGCACTTTATCAGATGAAAATAAGAGTGATATATTAATCGATCACTTTGCCCCATATCTACAGAAAAACAAAAATCTGATTTTCCCTCACAGGCACAGTTTCTATCATTTAGTAATTTTCACAAAGGGTTCTGGTCATCACACGATTGATTTTAAAAAATTTGACATTATTCCTGGCCAAATTTATTTTATGACACCTGGACAGGTACATACTTGGAATTTCTCTGCTGATGTAGATGGTTATGTTATTAACTTCAATAAATCATTTTACGAATCATTTCTGTTAAAAACTGACCAAATAGATAACTTCAGTTTTTTCAGTGGCATTGCTGAAGATGGCGTATTAAAACTCCCATCAGCTACGCTGCAAGAGGTCACATCCATGTCAGAGAAGCTCTTTGAACAAGTAAACAATACCAAAACAGTATATTGGGATCTATGTAGGACTCTACTACTCCACATTTTCATGATTATAGAGCAGGTGAACATGAAAGAGACTCCTGCAAAATCACCCAATTACAATTACACCATTCTTAAAAACTTTCAACAATTAATAGAAAAGAACTTCACCCAACTAAAGCTACCTAAAGAGTATGCTGAACTATTATACATAACTCCAAATCATCTTAATGCGGTATGCAAAGAACATTTGGGAATACCGGCAGGGGAAGTGATTAGAAATAGAATTATCTTAGAAGCAAAACGCTTGTTAGTGATTAACCATCTAAGTGTTTCGGAAATAGCCTACACGTTAAATTTTAATGACAACTCTTATTTTAGCAAATTTTTCAAAAAACATGAAGGCGTAACCCCTGAGGAGTTTAGAAAAAAAAGAGAGTGATGCCACTCTCTTTTAATGATATTATAAAGTTATAACGATTTTACCTACAGTTCTGCCACTGGCAATTTGGTTATGAGCCTCAGCCATTTGATCAAAACTATATTTTTTAGATACATGCATTTTGATTTTGTCAGCTTCTAATAAATCAGCGATAGCTTTCATATCTTCACCATCAGACTGCACCAACACAAAATAGGCTTCTATATTCCGTGCTTCCGCTTCTCCCAAAACAGCATCACTTACCCCCGAAGGAATACTGATCACCATCCCTCCATCTTTAGTTACACTTACAGATTTAGCAATATTATCATTTCCTAAAGTATCTAGCACAAAATCAGCATTGCTTACTATCTCTTCAAAATTTTGAGATGTATAATCAATGTGCTCATCAGCCCCCATACTAAGAACAAAATCTCTATTCTTAGCAGAAGAAGTGCCTATAACATAAGCCCCTAAATGCTTGGCCAGTTGTACAGCAAAATGCCCAACTCCTCCTGATGCCGCATGCACCAGCACTTTATCTCCTTCTTTAATTTTACCATGATCAACCATTACTTGCCAAGCCGTAAGGCCTACCAGTGTGGATGCTGCTGCATCTTCATGAGAAATATTAGATGGTTTAAGTGCTAGCTGATCAGCCGGAGCAGCCACATATTCTGCATATGCCTTACCATGACCAGGAAAATTAACCATTCCGAAAACTTCATCTCCCTCTTTAAAACCAGAGACATTACCTTTCACTTCTTTAATTATACCAGAAACATCCCACCCCAAAATAAGTGGAGTTTCTTCTTTTATTCGCCCATAAATACCTTTGCCTTCTCTACTTTTGACATCTACAGGGTTTATACTTATGGCTTTCACCGCTATTAAAACCTCTCCATCATTAAGTTGAGGTACAGCTACATCTACCTGTTTTAATACTTCTGAACCACCCGGCTCTTCTACAATATATGCTTTCATTCTTAATTGCTTTAAACATCCAATTTGGTAGAAACAAAAATGTCTACCTCCTTAGCTAATAAATCTTTAGATGACTCTATAAACTTATTAAAATGCGATTGTTGAGAATGACTATCTAGGGCGCCCTTATTTTCCCAAATTTCATTCATATAATAAGTGCTAGAGTCTGTTGCGCTTTGATGCAGATCGTATTGAATACAACCATGATCATCACGACTTGCATTAACTAATTTTTCAATAGCAGCCAGAAATTCTTGCCTCTTTTCTGACTTAACTTTCATTCTTGCAAAAACGTAAACAGACATATCTTTTCTTAATTGATCACAAAACTATACCTAAACAAGCAGCTAATACTTGTACATTTTAATACAAAACCTGTAAATAGCTGATAACCTTAATATACATTTAAAGCATCAGTATTCTATTACATTTTTATAATGGATTCGGTATTTTTATAAACAGAGATATTAACAATCTTACCGCGTTTATTGCGCCCCGAAACCTGAGTTTTCTCAGATATTTCTTGTTTTTCGAAGTGAATCATTTGACGCTCTATGGGTGAGGTGGATAAAAGGTTAACGGTAATTTTGAGGTCAGTAACGTCAAATTTAAATTTTAAAGGAAAGCCATAAGTATTTCTAAATCTCAAATCTTTGAAACCATAGGCCACCACTGCCTCTTCCCCCTGCAAAAATGGGAGCCAAGGATCAGAGTCAAACCCTTTACTAAAATGATGATGACGCTCTATAATTTCAAGCCCCGTTTCTAACGCTATATAATGTAGCAAACTAGACAAGTAAGATAATCCTGCAAAATAAGTCCCTTCAGGCTTTTGATTTGCTTCATCTGGCAGTTTCAAGTACCCATGCTTTAACGTAGGCCTACCCAAAATATGCCATAAAGAAAAAACCTCATCTTCCTCAATGACTACCTTTTCTATTAAATTAACAGCGGTCTTTATATTAGAGGTATATGCATAAGCTGAAGGAATAGTAGGTATTGGCTTACTTAAAGAAAATACTTCTTGAAACTGATAATCGTCAACACATGCTTTAGCCAAACTATCATTAATGCCCAAAAAACGATCATACCAGCTTCTAACTATAAGCTTTATCGTTAAGCGCAAACCTTCTGGAATAATCCTAATCATTAATAATTGACTCTTTTAAGAAATATAAAAATAAATCTTACATTATAATCAACCTAATTGATTTATAAAAAGTTAATGGAAGCTCAAAAAAGTACGATTAAAGCGTTGAGGAAAGTAAGAACACTAAATCGCAGGATGTGATGAAGACGGATTATTTCGCTCTCAGGAGGTGCTGTCCCTATATCGCCTCTTCCCTTAGGGTAACCCAAAAGCATTAAAAAATGCTAATTAATATCTTCGTTCCGCTAAAAATACTTCATCACATCCGAACGACTAGTATAAGCGTTCATGAAAAAGAAAATATGCTGTAAAGGATAATACGAATACCTTGCCAATACCGGCTCTACAACTTACATGGCAAAGCAGAAAAACAGTTAAAAAACTAAAAATTAAACACTTAAACATTTATCAACATAATTTCTGCTTAAAAAAACGCCATACCAAGGCTTAATTTTTGTCCCATAAATGGAATTTAATCCAAAATCTGAAATTACTTACATGTAAAACACTAATAATTCAAATAGATTTGTTTAGTTTTTTATAAAAAAAATAATATGTTTACTGTCGATTCAGAAATACAACCCTTGAACATTATCTTAAATGGAAAAATCGGCCTCAACGGACATGGATAATAGCGTTTTTGCAAGCAATGAAAAAATCAAAAAACACAACCCTCAAGAATTTAGTCAAACTGATATAAAGGCTACTGGGAGTGAAAACTATACTATGCAGCAAAAAAAAGCTGCACAACAAAGTCCATTTTCCAAACCGGCCCCAGCTCAACTAATGCGAGATCCTGAAGAGGAGAACGAGGAGACAACTCAAAAAAAGGCTGGCAATGTTTCACAGAGCCACGGAACTTCTTCTGCTACTACGGCATTGCCATCATCTTTCATTAACCGCTCAAAAGAAGTCTTAGGCGAAGACATGTCTAGCGTAAAAGTTCACCCTGAATCAAAAGAAGCCCCCCAGATGGGCGCACTGGCATTCGCTAGAGGAAATGACATTCATTTTGCCCCAGGAAAATATGCCCCCGAAACTAATGAAGGTCAGCAATTAATAGGACATGAACTAACCCATGTAGCTCAGCAGAAAAAAGGCCAAGTAAGTCCAACCACCCAGATGAAAGGACAGGCTGTAAATGATGACTCTTCTTTAGAAAAAGAAGCTGATCAAAAAGGAGCCGAAATAGCTAATGGACAAACAAGCAACACTCCGGGAGTATCTGCTGCTGCCTCTGGAGTTCCGCAAAAAAAAGAAGATGAAGTAGACCAAACTTCTTTAACAGCAGAACAATCTCAGAAAGTAAAACAAAAAGCCGAAAGCGCAGCTGATGGAGCCGCAAATCCTATCCAAGCACTACTTAGCACCATGCTCAACATGATGTCTACCTACTTAGGCTCTTCAAAAGGCTCTAAACTTACAGGAAACCTTGGGATCGAGGTACCCATTTCCGTAGGTAGATTAAAGTTTGGATTTGAAGTGGAGCAGGAAAGAAAAGATGACAAAACACAAATAGCCAATCAACTGAAAGGTATGGCTGGCATAGCCGTAAAAATACCTCATTTAGGAGAGGGAAGTGCCGAGTTCGCCATGTTTTTAGGTGCAGAAAGCAGTGACTTCCAAACATCAGCACAGCTATTATCTTACGGATTCTATAAATCTGGCCGGGTAGCAGCAGATTTATTAAATAACTGGAAAGCTGCAGCACAAGGAGGTTTACCATCTTCGCTGGCAATATATTATGGACTTAACTATATCTATGCAGATAATAATGAAAGCATTTTAGCGCAGGCAAAAGATGATGTAGGCGCTGAAGACAACGTAGCAGAAATGGAACGTGAGCTATTTGGAATTAACACCGATGGCACCTATGAAGACGGTAATAATAATGAAGCGTCTTATGGCGCAGCTGCAAAGCTCGGAATTAATGTTGCCGATGACACATTTACAGGTGAACTAGAAGGCAGCTTGGCCACCAAACTTACTCAGCAATCCCTAAGAGACTCCGGCATTATGGGAGCACAGAGAAATCCCGGATTTTTTGAAGACTACGAAGTAGGTGGACAAAGAGAGTTTGCATTAAAACTAGCCAGTGCGTTTAATGTAGGCTCCTTTAGTGGCAGCAAAGAAATGATAGCAACGTTTGATAAAACCAAAAAAAGAAGCAGCTGGAGAAGCGATGAAAACAGCGGATGGAAATTCCAAAAACTTGAATTTAGCATTGCCTACGCCCTTGAAAATATTACCAGTTTAGATTTTACAGAAAGGGAAATTCTACAACAACTTATTCAAGCAGGAGTATCAGCTTACAATGCTCACAGAGCTCTGACACGAAAAAAAGATCCTGATGCACGACCTCTTTCGTTAAACTCTCATGAGGCCACAGATAGTATTTGCAAACAGGCAAAATCAGCTTTAACTCAGACTACAGGTGCCATGCTATTAGACGGTTTAGAAGCAACGGGTAACATGGGCGGCATGCTCGAAACCACTGATAAAATACAGGGTAAATTAAAAATAACTGCCGAAGGGGACAAGAAACCTGAGCTCCTATTCCAGATAGGCCGTGCTACCGAAATAGCAGTAGATGCTGAGCTTTTCAAAGGACAGATTGTAGATTTCACTCCTTTGGTTAACTTCACATTTAATCAATAATTTTTTGTACATGTGCATAAGAAACTATCCATTATTTTTCTTTTTTATTTTATTTTCAAGCTGCAGCAAACAAATGACTACCAACACTTCAGAACAAACTACTATAGAATATGCAGGAGGAGCTTATCTAAGATCAATAGTTAAAGAACCTGAGACCGTATACGATTTATATATAGATGATTTCCCATATCAAGTATTACCTAATCAGTTTGAACTAGCGAAAAATCTCAAACTTTTAAGAATAGAAGATTCTTATAATCTTGACTGGAGAAATGCAGAAGAAATTTTTAATCGCCTTGAAAGCTTAACTTACTTAGGTTTTATTTCCAATAATTTCACAGCTCTACCCTTTGATCCTGAAAAGCTCAATAAGCTAGAAACTTTAAGGCTTCAAAGTACTCCAAATGTGAACATTGAAGAAGTTATTGATAAGGCGTCAAAATTACCTCATCTTAAACTTCTCAGGTTATACGATGTACCATATTCAGAACTACCTCCTTCTACTACTAAACTAATCGAGCTAGAAGAAATTCAAATTGGACTATCTCAAAACCTGAATTTCGAACAACATTTTGAAATACTTAAACAGCTGCCTTCATTAAAAACATTAACGATACTAGCTATTGACGATGACATTACTGCTGATTTCTCTCAATTGGATATTGAAAATATTCATATCATAAGATGCCCTAATCTTGATTATGAGCGTATTTTCTCACAACTTAAAAAACTAAAAGAAGTAGAAATCTCAGCAGACAAGAATTTAAAAGAATTACCCACAAGCCTTTTAAAACACAAAGAAATCACTTCTCTGATCCTTAACGAAAATCGCAATATTAATTTTGACGCACTAAACAATAGCATTGCAGCTTTTAAATCATTAGAAAAAATTAGCCTAGATCGTTCTGACCCCTCCTTGCTAGACAAGCCAGAAAAAGCTAAACACTTACCATTAAGCTTAAAAGAGTTGAAATCTTTGCGCGCCATTGATTTGTCTTATCAACAATACCTCGAACTACCTGAAATAATAGAAATACTTAATGCTTTAAATATTCAATCGTTATCGCTCAATTTAATTTCCTCTTTTGAAACAGGTGATCAATTTTACAAACTACCATCTGATTTTCAAGACATTAAATCCCTAAATCACCTATCAATAAATAATAGTGGTACAGAAACTTTTGACAACCTGAGTTACTTACCGGACAACATCGTTAGTTTAAGTAAAGCCGAAAGTGGCATGGAAACCATTCCTGAATTAATTCTTAATCACAGCAAATTAAAATCACTAGACTTGAGTGATAATGACATTTTAGAAGTACAAGAGAGCATAAAGAACCTTAAAAACCTCGAGCATCTTAACTTAAGCAAAAACAAGCTCACCACATTACCTGAAGCAATCAAAGAGCTACATCACCTCAAGTTTCTTCAGCTAGAGAAAAACCCTCTCTGTGAAGATGAAAGCGAGATAGAAAGAATTAAAGCTCTACTTCCAAATACAACAATATCATTCTACGAATAAATGAAAGCCACCTGGGAGGTGGCTTTTTTTTATTGTTATTGTACATATGCAGAAATTAAAGACACTTTAATTACTAATTAAAATATCTATAATTATATTTACGCGTCATTTTTTAATTTTTTTATTATGATTCAGAGGGAAGATAAATCGAATTCTAAGACACTTACAAACACCAATATAGAAAGCATTACTATCGATGAAAAGATAGTAATATCAGAATACTCACCTCTGGAATCCATTCACTGGCTTACCACCCTCATCCAACAACGTGAGGAAGAACTCGATAGAGACTTATCCGCATCGCAGTTGGAGATTGAGTGTGTCACAAAGGATGCGTCCTCACCTATCAGCCAAATATTAGAAGATGCAGGAAATGCATATATCAACTTACCCCTTCTCGCGCTTGCTCTTGCCTCTAAAGCTTATGAAAATAAGTTAACTCCTCTTACTCACCTAATGAATGATTACCCTGAAGTAGGCGGAGTGTATGATAGTAAGTTTAAAGAGTTTCTACCTACCATAAAGACGGTTGCGTTTTTAATAGCTGGTAATAGCGATACAAATATTGGTTTGGTATATGAACAGCTAAAAGCCAGCAGACTTATTCAGGAGCAAATAATTAATCTGCATTACTCTGCTGACAACAATAATTTTAAAAATGCTATCATCAGCCTCAATGACAATTATTTTAGTTATATCACTACGGGCAAACAGCCGAGACTAGGCATTACCCCTGATTTTCCTGCACAGCAACTCATCACCTCTCGCACATTCGATGAAATTATCTTAAGGGACAGCACCAAAGAGCAATTAGAGGATTTAATGCTTTATGCGCAATATGTTAAAGCGCTACAAAAAGATAGAGATGCACAAAGACTTATTAAACCAGGGTTTATTGGACTATTCTACGGCCCTCCAGGAACAGGTAAATCGTTAACTGCTTCAGTAATTGGCAATGAACTGAATATTGATGTCTACCGAATAGATTTGAGTCGATTAGTATCTAAGTATATCGGTGAAACAGAAAAAAACCTAGAAAAGGTATTTCAGCGTTTTGATGGTAAAAATTGCATTCTATTTTTTGATGAAGCCGACTCACTTTTTGGGAAAAGAAGTGAAGTGAAGGATGCTAAAGACAGGTATGCAAATCAGGAAATATCATACTTACTACAAAGGGTGGAGGTTTTTAGTGGTATTGTAATATTGGCTACTAACCTTAAAGATAATATGGATGATGCCTTTAAACGAAGGGTCTTGTCTTGGACACACTTCCCACGCCCCGATGCGGAAGAAAGGTTAAAACTATGGAAGGCTCACTTACCTAATGGTTTTAATTTTGAAAGTGACGAGACCATTAACATGCTTGCCGAAAAATATGAATTAACAGGTGCTTACATCGCTAATGTAATGAAACTGTCTTGTGTGCGGGCGCTTGGAAATCAGTCTAAAGTATTGACCAAAAATATTATTGAGCCTTACATTCTGGATATATACAAAAGAGAAGGTATCAATAAAAATATGGCAAGAACAAGTATGCAACGAAACCCTTACCTTAAAAAGTAGCCGATGGATAAATTATTTGCATATGGTACCCCCGAAGAAGAACAAGAAACAAAAAGCAATAATGATTCTTCTCAATTGAAAGGAAGTCCTGATCAGGAAGAAAAGGAAGATTTTGGTAAAGGGTCAATTGTAAAGCATAAATTTGATTACGCGATTAAGAAAGTGCCTGTTCGAGGTATTGGAACACTGAATATTGGAATGGCATATGTGCCTAAGAAAAAAGCTAAAGCGAAAAGCCAAAAAGCAAAATTCACACCTAATATAGGCATGCTAGAAGCCAATTACCTAGCACAACAAGCACAAGGTGCACTAGCAAAACCTACGCTGTCTAATATTGAGTTAATTCCTGGTCTTACAATAAATATTAGCCTTAATTTATTGCAGATTGATGAAGATGGTGAGGTAGATTTTCTTTCTGCTACATTCAGCTCTAATGTAATCGAGCTCAGTAAAGAAGGATTAAAACTGCTAGGTATTACTGAGTTTGAGGGGCTCACCAAGAGGTTGCCAAGCGGATGTAACTTGAGTTTATACGTAAGCTTGACTATTGATTTAACCAGAGGTGATGCAGCCCAACTAAAGGCTTTTCAAAGAAAGATGGCCGAGGCTAGAAAAATTGAAAAAGCAGCACTAAAAACCCAACAGAAGGTTAATACATTAGTTACAAAAAAAACTAAAGAGTTTGCCAAATTTGCAGATGATTCTGCAAGAAAATTAGGCTTACAAAATGCAAATGAGCTTAGTGCTAGGCAATGGGAAAAGTTAGAAAAACAATTTAATAAGACAAATAAGGCTCTTCGAGAAAGACTGGTAGCCTTGAAAAAAGTAGGCAGAAGGCAGGCAAAACAACTCAAAGCCTTACAATCTCAAGGCAGACAGCTAGAAAAAAAAATAGTCAATCCGTTTTTCAAGAAACTGGCTAATCAAACCCTTAAAAGAATAGGGAAATTACTAGGTAAGTTACTGAGCTTCTTGAATTATGTGGAATTTGTTTTCATGGGAATAGAGATTTTAGTGCTTTTATGGAGGGGAGCAAAAATAACTGTTAATGATGGACGATCACTTGATGATATTGGTTTGAATGAGTTATCAGAAATGCTCGCAGATACATTATTAAAAGAGGTCACGGATAAAAACCATCGTCCAGAGCCAAAAGAAGGTGATCCTACCTCTACTGATTGGCGAGATGATGGTAATGGGGCTGAAAAAGAAGCAAAAGAAACAGAGCAAATGCTTAAAGAAACCTACGAAAGATTTGCCCAGCAATATCAAGAATTAATTGAGCAAGGTTATATATTGCACGAATCAATAAAAAGCAGCAACCCTAGCATAGAAAGTGAAGATGAAAAAGGAGGCAAAGAAGAAAAAGAAGAAGAGCATCCTAAAGAGGTAAGTGGCAATATAAAAGGAAAAGATAACACTGCGAAGGATGAGTTTACAGTAGTTCAAGGAGCTGGAGAAATAGAAACCAATGAAGTAAAGATTATTGAGACTCTTTGGGGAAAATCATTTGATGGACCCAAGCGAGCTATTTCGAATAAGAAGATAATAATAACAAAAGGAGATTTGGTTGATGGTGCGAATGTGGAATTCAATTTGGAATTAAGCACCTACTACAATAGTGCATTATGTAAATTCGAATTAACACGCATTGAGGCAACAGTCATTAAATCTAATAATCAAACTTTATTAAAAGTGAACAGATCCATGACATACCTATTAGAGAATGGAGGTAGATTATGTATAGAAGCAGGAAAACGATATGAATATGAAAATTAAACGATTACTCAGCTTGTGTTTTTGTATAATATTACTTTCGATCAATAATACCGCTTTTTCTCAAGAGGAGTTCAAGAATTTTGATCAATATGAAATACAAGTTATTTGTGATAGCATCTCATTTGAAAAAAAAATGGAAAATTATGTAAGGAATGTCAGCATCAAGGCTATGAGTGGCGGAAAGGAGATGTTGTGCATTGATATGCAAAACTACGAAACAAGTGATAGCTCTACTTTACCTGTATTAGGTATTCTGGATACTTACTCCTACCAAACCAATCAACATAAATCATACGTTTGGGGACCATACCATGGCTTGTTTTATATAGGTCTTGTACATTTTTTAGATCCTCGGACTAATATTAAACAATCCTATGCGAACTATCCCGATGAAAGTGTGATATCGTATATAGATTATAGGGTAAATCCTTATAAGGAAACTAAATATATCCAATCTGAATTAAGGCTAGACCTAAGTGTGGTAAAAACATTTCCAGCATATTTTAAAAAGCTGTATGAAGAGAAATATGGAAAACTGGAAGAGTGATTGACATGAAGATACACATCCTTTTTGTCTCGGCATTGCTGGCATTTGTAAATAATACCGCTTTTTCTCAAGAGGAGTTCAAGAATTTTGATCAATATGAAATACAAGTTATTTGTGATAGTATTTCATTTGATAAAAAAATGGAAGATTATGTAAGGAATGTCAGTATTAAGGCTATGAGTGGCGGGAAGGAAATGTTGTGCATTGATATGCAAAATTATGCCACAAGTGATAGCTCTAATTTACCTGTATTAGGTATGCTGGACATTTATTCCTACCAAACCAATCAGCATAAATCATACATTTGGGGACCATACCATGGCTTGTATTATATAGGTCTTGTACTCTACTTGGATTCGCGAATGAATATTGTACAAGATTATGCCAACTATCCGGATGAAAGTGTAACTATTTATCACGATTTTAGAGTTACTCCTTATAAGGAAACAAAGTACATTCAGTCTGAATTAAGACTAGACTTAAGCGTGGTAAAAACATTTCCAGCATATTTTAAAAAGTTGTATGAAGAGAAGTATGGGAAACTGGAAGAGTGATTGACATGAAGCTGCACATCCTTTTTATCTCGGTATTGCTAGTATTTGCAAATAACACCGCTTTTGCTCAAGAGGAGTTCAAGAATTTTGATCAATATGAAATACAAGTTATTTGTGATAGTATTTCATTTGATGAAAAAATGGAAAATTATGTAAGGAATGTCAGTATTAAGGCTATGAGTGGCGGGAAGGAAATGTTGTGCATTGATATGCAAAACTACGAAACAAGTGATAGCTCTACTCTACCTGTATTAGGCGTACTTGATACTTATTCCTACCGAACTAATCAACACAAATCTTATATTTGGCTGCCTTACCAAGGGTTATATTATATAGGATATGCACTTTATTTAGATCCTAGGACGAATATTAAACAATCCTACGCCAACTACCCTGATGAAAGTGTGATATCTTATATAGATTATAGGATAAATCCTTATGAGGAAACCAAGTACATCCAGTCCGAATTAAGGCTAGACTTAAGCGTGGTAAAAACATTTCCAGCATATTTTAAAAAGCTGTACGAAGAGAAGTATGGAAAGGTGGAAGAATAGCAAATAGAAGCATGCAACCTTCATTTGATTACAGGAATAACAGATAAACCCAAGCATCATATCTTTGGCAACTCACCCTTTATACTTCTAAGAAACCCAAATTAACCACAGAACTCTATTCCTCTGAAAGTCGGAAATTAAGGATGGTAGTGATAATGAAACGCGCTACAAAAAATCAATTACTGGATTTACGCTTTAAAGAATAGAAACCAAGAGTCATGCACACTAGAAACGAAAGAAATCAGATACATATATCAGTGCTATACTCATCATTGAAAACATCCTTTTACTCAGAATTTTATCACAGAATAGCCTTCCGTTACTCATCGAGCAGCAATGCACTTTAACGAAATAAAGCACATCAGTACAAAATAATTAGTTAAATTATATATCACTTTATTTATAAAACAACAACTAAAACAAGATCAATCATATTACACTGTAAATCAGGCATTTAATTTTAATTATTGATGTTGTTTTTATCAAAAGAAAGAAATTCCCCCAGTTTTCTTAAAATAAGCAGTTACCTAACTTTATTTTGAAATATTTATAATATAAAATTTTTAAGCTCTTGAGTTTTAATAATAGGATTTTTTAAGTATTTAAATAAACAAACTTGATTTTAGTCGAAAAAATTACAAAATTGCATTAAATCATACATATTGATTAAATAGTAACCAACGCCTTATACATTTGAAACCAACTAAATCATTAAAAACATAGTCTATTAAATAGAAAAGCGCTAATAGAAACGCTATCTTCGAATATATTAGACTATATGTTTTAGAAAATCTTAACTATTTATTCAATACAATGAAAAATTCAAAACCAACCATGTTCAAAACAATGAAAAGTAAAATGCCACTTTTTGCTATGGCCCTGGCTACTATGAGCTGGATGAGCTGTGGTGATGATGACGATAACGGCACCGACTGCAGCGGCACAACCATAAGCTTTGAAACAGCCGTAACTGACTGCTCTACTATAACTGTAGCTAGCCCTTCTGGTGGCAGCGGAAATTATATGTATCAATTAGACGGTGGTGATTTCCAAAGTGCTGCAGCCTTTTCTGGTGTAGCAGAAGGAAACCACACCGTAACGGTAAAAGATGGAAACAACTGTACTTCAGAAAAGAGCATAACACTTGGCGGATTATCAGTAACGGCTACAGGTGCTGCGTTTGAAGTAATGGCGACAGCAGAAGGTGGAATGGCCCCTTATAGCTACAGTGTAGATGGAGGAACTACATACACTGAAGATGCTTCAATAGAAGTAACAGAAGCAACAGATGTTACTGTAATGGTAAAAGATGCTAACGGATGTACAGCTACTTCTACTATAGTAAAAGCAGCAGATTTACAACAAGTAACTGTAGAAGGAGAAAGCTACAAAGTAGTAAAAATAGGAAGCCAAATTTGGTTTGGTGAAAACTTCAACCTAGATACTAATACAAATGACTCTACATCTTCTTGGTGTTATAATGGTGAGTCAACTAACTGTGATACTTATGGAAAGTTATATACCTCATATGTAGCACAACAAATTGCCCCTGAAGGTTGGGCATTACCATCTAAAGCTGATTTCGAAACTTTAATATTAAATTTAGGTAATGATAAAGCAACTTCCCTTTTAAATGGTGATTTTAAAGCGCAACTATCAGGCAAGAGATTAACAAACGGTGGATTCGAAGGAAAGGATAGTTACGGAGGACTTTGGGCTTCTTCTAAAACAGAATCTTTTCCTGACTACCTATATTACACAAACTCGCAAGTAAAAACGAATAGCGACATACCGAATGTAGGATTAAGCATTAGATTTATAAAGTTGTAAATATGAAAAAATCAAGAGTACTACTATTTGTATTATCACTGCTATCGATAAATGTATATAGCCAAATTTCAGTGAGTTTAAGTTTTGATGGCACACTTCAGTTTTCTCCAGGAGACACTATTTTAATCTCGCCAAAACATAACATTGCAACTATTACATTTACATCCACTCCATCTGATTACAGTGGTAGTGCTCTTGATTTAATTGAATCTGTAACAGCTAATAATGGGGAAACATTTCAAGCCAATTATATAGTGCCGGAAAATAAGTTAGAAATAGCTTTTGATCAAAACTACCTTTCTGAAAATTTCAATTATTCCATAACGTTAAAAGAAGCAACAGATTCGGACGGTAATAAATCCGGTCCCTTTACTTTCAACTTCACCACAGGTGCCCTCCCCACGCTAATCACAAGTGATTTCCCTTCCACTTATTGTGCTAGTGATGGACAAATCGATTTGCCTGAGATAACCATCAACGAAGGTTTTAAGGCAAACTTTACAGGAGGATCTCAAGGCGATCACCAAAATATAAAACTTACTTTACCAAATGGCTTTTCTTGGATTAACGGAGATATTACTAATACCGTTGATACAGGTGCACCAGATGACGTAGACATAGAAGGAGAAGCATATATTGAGGTGGTAGATGGTAACCAAGCGCTAAATTTTGGTTTTTCAAACGATATACCTACAACATATAAAAGTGTAGATGAGTTACTCATAACTAATGTAAAAATTCAAATTAATGAAGATTTCACACCTCCAAGCACGTCTACTACATATGACATTATCATATCTGAAATAGATAATTCATTCGCTGGAATTTCTTACTCAGCAGGAGATACTTTTGCACAATTCACAATTAATGGCAGGGAGCAGATTAATGTTATATCCCCTAACCTCACCAATGGCAATGAGTTTTCCTATTGCCCATCGTCTACATATACATACTTTACAGTTTCTGGAGGCACCCCTCCTTATGCAGTATACAATTCAGATGATGATACTGAAATTAACATTTCACAATCTCCATTCCCTGAAGAATTTGCCATCCGTAATTCAGAATTAAGTAATAACCAAAGTATTTATATCACATCATCGGGTAAAAGTTCTCAGAATATCTGCCCAGGAATTCTAGAATTAAAAGCAAAAACAATAGACAAAATAGAAGTAGAAGATTACAATATTAAAGTGGGCGATGAAGTGGTTGAGTATGCCCAAAGCATCTCTCTCTCTAATGCAATTGAGGATGACATCGAACTTACTTTAACCGAAGACATATCAGGGTATTTTAGCACGGGTTCCTATGTAAAAAAAGTAGGAAATAAATATTACATTGATATGTCTAACATCCACAATCAAAACACTTCACCATCCTTTTCTGTCAGATATTATCCTGATAACTATCCTTACTGTGCCGAATCAAATTATATAATCATAAACGTTTATAACGCTAATGGAGCGGATCAAATCATTAGCCCAGACCTAGATTTAAAAACTGGAGCAATATGCAGCAATTTAGATGAGGATGTAAGAATTTATTGGACTGGAACTAACTTAGACGGAGTAACCCTTCAAGGAATAACATCGTCCATTGCAAATGCACTTGTTAAAGAAGACGGCACTGATTATTATTTAATTAAACACAATATAATTGAAAACACCAGCAGCAAGGAATTAAAGCTGACCATTTCATATAAAACTACAGGAGAAGATAAAGTCAAAACAATAACCCAAACACTTGCTATCGTACCTCCAAAATTAGCTGCCATTACAATTGCCTCTGGAGGTACTTTAAGCGATAGTTATTGTGAAGGAGAAGCAATTACGCTAGTAGGTAGTCCTGAAGGTGAAAAGTTTTTTAAGGTAATTGTCACTAATGATACTACCGCTCAAGAAACCGTTTTGGATGAAAATAAGAATATGTATTTTTATACGGCACCTACCGATGTAGAAGAACAGCAAAAAGCAAACTATTTCCCACCAACAGCTAATGCCTATAATATTACATTAAATTACAAAAGTGATGACGGCTGTTTTACTGAAGTTACAGAAAATATAAATGTATACTCAACACCTGATTCTATTGGTGCATTGGTATTTAAAAACTGCCTAGCCCCAACAGCAGAAATAAATATCATAGACACATTAACAGTTGAAACTGACTCATCAATAATTGACTATAATGATCTTTTCTGGTACAGCAGCTCTGACATTCTATTAGACTCAGGTTGGTCATATAACGCTCAGATAAGCAACAAGGTAACTTCAGAAACTAATTTAAAAACGAAAATTAGAAGTGATACTACAGGCTGTTTTAGTAACAGTTCAGATGTTAAAGTGTACGTTGGAGATAACCCAAAAGCAAACTTTTCATTTGATCAAATATGTAGTTTTGATGAGACTATGACATTTACCGATATATCAACCGCCAACACTAATGAGATTGACAAATTAGTTAAATGGCATTGGTATTTCAATGAAGATACTTTAACATCAAATACACCTGATACTATATACAACTTTCCCGCCAGTGGCATCTACAATGTAACCGTAAAACCTGAATCCGCAATTGGATGTACTGATTCTATCACTAAGAAAATTCCAATTTTCCAAGCATCCTCCACCATTTCAGAAAACGGAGTCACTATATATAAAGAAAGTTTTAACGATAGTACTAGCGGATGGATATCTACCACAGAAACGGACAATAACAATGGTGATGCTGATGCCAACAACTTTACTCCTCAAAATAGCAGTTGGGAGATTTCCAATGTTTACGGTTCGAATGCCTGGGCAACCTCAGAAAACAATGGTTCATTTAATAATGACGAGAAAAGCTGGGTAGAAAGCCCCTGCTTTGATCTTTCTCTTTGGGATTACCCCCTACTAGAAATGAAAGTATGGTACAACACTCCGTCTCTAGAAGGCGCTGTCTTACAATACCAAGTTCAAAAAGAAAATGCGACTTGGCAGATATTAGGAGTGGAAGAACGAGGACTTAATTGGTACTCAGGCACTAGTATCTCAGCTAACCCTGGTGGCTCTATTAAAGGTTGGGCAGGATCTTCATTAGACTCTACAGGCTGGACAACTGCAGCGTTTGACCTTAGTGATGCAAAAACAGATGCAGGGGATACTTTACCTGTTAAGTTTAGAGTGGCTTTCGCTACATTAAATCAAGAACAAAGAGATACTGACGAAGTTCAAGGCTTTGCTTTTGATGATGTGATCATCAAAAACAAGAGCAGAAATGTACTTATTGAGCACTTTACCAATGTTACATTAGGTAATACCATCAATAAAGAACGTGAGGAAGTAGAAGAATTCACATCAACCCATAGCGGCATAGTTTATATACAATACCACACGCATGAAGGTAACGACCCATATTATTACAATGCCTATTTCCCTAAAGACATGGATAATGACCACCTAACAAGGCGTTATTTCTATGGTCTAGATGGCCCGGGCTACACCATTGTTAATGGAGAGCTATTAGATACCACTTCTTTTACTTCGGGCTGGGGAGCTAAGCAATATAGTCGCGAAGCATTAATGGCTACTCCATTTGATGTAGATATCAATTACTCAGAAGATGGAAATGGCAACATTGCAGTAAACGCTACCGCCACCAGAAACCTAAACCCTCATGGAGTTTTGGACAATTGGGAAGGTAACTTAACGATAATGCTCACCATAGCGGTTATACAAAAGAAAGTGCCTTATCAGGGAGATACACTGCGCAATGTATTTATAAAATATTTACCTGTAATGGGTGGCGCTTCTAAGGCAGGCACATGGAAAGCAGGTAGCAATGCTGAATTAACACTCAACTCTACATGGAAACCATTAAATAATGGCAATGCGGGAGATTACAGCCTTGTAGGCATAGTTCAGTATGTGCATGGCCCTGAGCTTAACCAGTTTGGATACCCTATAAAAGAAGCTCTTCAGGCACAAGAAGAGAACATCAACATCAACATAAAGCAAGCTGCAGTTACCGGATTAGATAGTGATTTATTAGAATCATTAATCATATATCCAAATCCTGCCAATGACAACATCAATATTGAAAGGATTAATAACAATATCAGCAAAAATGCTTATATAGAAATATACAGCTCTATAGGTAAATTCATGAATAAATATGAATTAACAGATAATGTTACGAACATCCCTCTAGGTGAATTTTCCTCAGGAATGTATATCATGAAAATATCGGATCAGGGAAAAACCTCTGTCCGCCAGTTCAATGTCATTAAATGATGAATAGTTATAGATAGAAAAAAGGTCTCATTACTGAGACCTTTTTTTTGTTTAACAACCACGTTATGCGAATAATCTATTCTTATTGGCTTCTTTTAGCTTGTCTTCAATATACTCCCATAGCAACGGAAATCCTTTTTCGATAGGCGGCCTTACCTTACTCAGCACCTTGTCGTAAGTAATACCATTCTCTTTCCAGCTCTGTCCGTTATTATTAATATTTAACAAAACAGGCATCACCCTATCTATAGCGTTAGCAAAAATTGCCTCTGGCGTTTCAGCCGCTTCAAACTCTTGCCACAAACCTACATAGTAACTTGAGGTCTCTTTATCCAGCAATGAACAAATTCTACGAACTGCCCTTAGCTCATCTTTTTTTCGCTGTCCCCAATCGCCATCCGCAAAAAACATAGTATCACCGGTATCAATCTCACCAATATCATGCACTAACAGCATCTCAATGGCTCTATGGATATCTACACCATCTCCCGCATATGAAGACAAAGTAAGAGCCAACAGGGCAATTTGCCAACTGTGCTCCGCAGAGTTTTCGTAGCGTTCAGGCACATGCAATGGCTTCACCTTTCGTGTTACGGCCTTCAATTTATCTACCTCTATAATAAACTTGATTGCCTTTTCAATTTTTGAATCTATAATAACATCCATATTCTATTTTATTTATCGGTTCCAAAATACCTATCCCCAAAATCTCCAATCCCTGGAATCATATAGGCGTTTTCATTGAGTCTTTCATCTATAGCTGAAGTCACTATCTTAACTTGAGGGTGCTTAACATGCACTGCAGCAACACCTTGCTCTACAGTTAAAAAGCTGATGAAAATAATATTTTTCTCTTTTACTCCCTGAGCGAGCAGCACCTCTATAGCCATATTGGCCGTGCCTCCGGTTGCAAGCATAGGATCAAGCAAAAGCACTTTTGACTCAGCTATATCAGAAGGTAATTTTTTATAATAAAGAGAAGGCAATTTAGTTTCGGTATCTCTTTGTATTAATATTTTACCTATCTTAATAGTATCATCTACTTGAAGGAGCACCTGCTCCATACTTTCTCCTGCTCTTACTACAGACACCCCACACACCTTTCCTTTCAGCTTCACTCCATGGTAAAACTCACCTACAGGAGTAGGCGCATCCGCTGCATCATATTCCAATAAATCGAGCCCTTTATTGAGCAACATCTTAATAATTCTATCAGCATTAAATCTAAAGTCAGCACGTGAAATATCTTTATTTCGCACTATAGTATGCAATGACTTCAATAAATTAGTCTGAGGCAATAAGTAAAGGTTATCATGGTTTATGCCCAATCTTTGATCATAATAAGCCTCTATTTCTTCCTCTAATACAGGATCTTCTTCAAAAGAAGGTGGAAGTGCTGGAGTTAGTGTAAATTGAGAGGCTGCAGTTCTAAATACAGACTGCCCGTCATTAATATGCCACATTCTTTTCAATACAAATACCAACTTAGGGTTATGCTCCTCCTCTTCTTCGTAGGCACGAGCTATCATAGTCTCCCATTCCATTGCCATTTCTTTGGAGTCTGCATTATCATGCAAACCTTTAAACCTAGCGTTTAATGCCTGCAATTTGGTACTTTTAGGAAATTCACCCCCTGAAAAAACCACACATAAAAGCCCTATCCAGTAACATTGAATAACCTTTTTCTGCGCTTCTTCAGGCAAGTACACTGCTATTTGCTCCATAGCATAAAGTGATGTAATCAAGTGCAGCCACACGAAGTCTCCAGGTTTAGCCAAGTAAAGAATGGAAGCCATATAATTTAGCTCACTCCATAACTCCTGCGGCTCAGTATTATCTAACCAAGCCGGACGTTGGTATATAAGCTCGTGCCCTTCGCCCAACATGCGAGCTATTCTATACTGCAAACCTGACCTCCTCAACTCAGGATGAATCAATCTTGCCTGCTCCGCATCTTCATTTTCTATCATCTCCAACACCCATTGTTTGAATTCTTTCTTTTTAGGGTCTATGTTTTGGGCAATAGAAATGAGTGAATCTACCGGGCGCTCTTCTGCATTAGCCGAGAGTGTGCTACTGGCCATTCTATCTGGATGACAAGACACATAACTAAATGCCATATACGCAATTCCTTCAACAATCATATACCGATTATTGACACTAAGTGCCCACCCGAAATGAATAGTGGCATGAGTAAAAGCTCCTACCCAGCCATTCACCAAAGTTGGTAAATAGGCTTCTACCATTCCTTTAATTCCCAACCTATCGGCTTCTGCATCAAAAAAGCTCATATAAGAACTAAAGCTGGTCCTTTTCCCTAGATATTCCTTCCAATTATCTTCTGTAATAGCATATTTGGAGCTTCTTCGAGGCTCTAAACCATAACCATAGGTAGTTTCATCAGCATGATTTTCGTAAAAGGCCTTTATTCTTTCAGGTTCCATCCCCAATCCTGCCAAGGCTATCACGGCATGCTTGGCATGATTAGTAAGGTGGCCGTTAAACTCAATATGATATTGGTCATCATTAAGCAATGTTGACACTATATCGTCTTTTTCAATTTTATTATCGTTGTTTATGGAGTAATTCATGGTTTGTAGTTTTAGGCAGGGTTAAGTGTTTTCAACGGTTGATCTTGAAGCTGAGAATAAGCCACAGCCAATTCACCAGCAAATCCGGCATTGCTTATCAACACCTCCTGATTGGCTATAGCAGTTCTCCCTTCTGTTTTTTGGTTTATGGCTTGCATCAAAAATTTTGTAATGGCTTGGCCTTTTACTTGCTCCTGTTCAGCACGCTGTATAGCTTCAGCCAATATACCATTGACCTCCGCCTCATCTATAGCAAACTTGTCTTCTATTGGCTTAGTTATTAATACAGATCCGTAATCAGTCAACTGCCAATGATAATTGAGTAGGCCAGCTAGCCCTTCCAAAGTATCTTCTCTATGAGGACTTTTTATATTACTGGACTTACAGTAAAAAGCAGGAAAATCATCGAATTGGTAAGAAACTATAGGCACACCATGTGTTTCTAGGTACTCCATAGTTAAGTTCAGATCCAAAATACTTTTAGAACCAGCACAAACCACAGCCATATTAGAACGGGTAAACTGTATAAGGTCAGCCGAAATATCCATAGACGTCTCCGCCCCTCTATGCACCCCGCCTATACCAGCAGAAGAGAAAAATTTTATACCTGCTAACTCTGCTAAAAGAACCGATGAAGCTACGGTAGTAGCCCCCAAACTTTTTGATGAAAGAATAGCAGCCACATCTCTGTTGCTTACCTTTGGAATATTGGCAGTAGTTGAAAATTTCTCTATCTGCATTTCATCCATACCTATAAGAATATTGCCCTTATCCAAACCTAGAGTTGCTGGAATAGCACCCGAAGCCCTTACAGCTTGCTCTACTCTATATGCCGTTTCTACGTTTTGAGGGTACTTAAAACCATGTGTAATCACATTAGACTCTAACGCCACAACAGGTCTCCCCTCATTCAGCGCATCATGCACCTCCTCAGAAAAGACAAATGGTAAATTATTTCTAGTCCTCATATCTTAAAGTTTAGCTAATGCCCCATACTGCGGCTTTCTTACTAACCATTTTATATTATCCACTATCTGTGGCTCGTACACCTCCTTTTGCCAATTTTCAGGCGAAACCGGCTTTACTACCACCGAAATGGCACTATCATCGCATTCAAAGGTGGTCTTTATCAAATTAGAAATAGACTCTACTAACTCTGCTTTCACTTTCTCATCAAGATCTTTAGGAAAGTGATTAATATTAATATGTGGCATTATTGGTTTAGTTAAAGGTTACAAAATCATTTTTGCGAAGACCAAGAATTTTCTTCAGCCTTGAAGCCAGCTCATCTATGTGCGGCTGCTTAAGTATTTCATAGTGATTTCCTTCTAGCTCATATACAGAAGGATCGTTGGATGAAAAACCCTGAACGCTCTCTATGAATGAATAGTCATCTCCTTTTGCTTTAATAATGGTAATTGGAGCTTTAATTTGGCGTTCCATGAGTTCACTGAAATTATAACGGAAGTCATAATTCAGCTTCACTATATTGACAATTCTATGGATAAGGTCAACCGACAGGCCAGCGAAGTTTCCATGAATAAAGTGAATAAAGGAATCCTCATCTTTAGTTTGCTTCAGGCAAGATTCGAGCCTTTTATCTTTAAGACTACCGGCAAATACAGAGAAAAGAATAGTAACAAAAGTGAGGTTATTAAAGCCTTCACCACCTCCATCATGCTTTTCATTATCAGCCCAAACCTTAGGCGCACCGGGTGCTATTAAAATTAAGTTATCTACTTTTTGCCCTTGTTGCTCTAGTTGAAAACAGGTTTCAAAAGCTATGCGAGCACCAAAAGAAAAACCCAACAAGGTATAAGGCCCCTGAGCTTGCTTACCCTTTATCTCTACCAAATCACTTATAGCCATTTCGTAGATAGATTCGGCTGGCTTTTCATTCTCGTTTAACCCTAGTGACTGTATGCCAACAAAAGGCCTCTCTTTTCCTAATTTTTCAGCCAACAACTTCAGGTTCATCACATAACCTCCCAATCCAGACCATCCGAAAATCATTTGACCATCACCCGCAGCTTGCAGGTTAACCGCTCTTGACACTTTTCTTTCTGAGCGCTCATTTATTTTCAAAGCTAGCTTTTCAATAGAAGTATTCTCTAAAACCAGCTGCATAGGCAACTTGCAGCCATACTTTTTATTGATTTTATTGATTAATGACACTGCCAGTAGAGAATTACCTCCCATTTCAAAGAAGTCATCAGTAACCGATAAGTCCTCCATCATTAAAAGCTCAGACCATTGCTTGGCTAGCCATTTTTCAGCTCTTGTTCGCGGAGTCACAAAAGCACGTTTATTATTGTTAATCAGCTCCTGACCTAGCTTTTCTATAGCCTTTACGTCTATCTTCTGACTTGGCGTGTAAGGCATATCATCTATAATAGAAATATGATTCGGAATCATATAATGAGGCAGCCTTTGTGCTAAATCATCCCTCAGCATTTCTGCAGGGCCTTTCATATGCACCACATCTTCTGCCATACCTTGAGCCAACTTCTGATCAGCCGAAATAAGACCTCCTATACAGAAATAACACTCTGAAATAGGTTTGCCCGCTTTACTTAAAATAGATTTCAATTTAATGGCTGCCGGCAAATCATGCCCTGACTTGGAACTATACCCGGATGACATAAAGCCAAATGACAAATCATTCATTTGTAAATGCTGAAGCTTCTTACCCAACACAATAAATTTCTTCCAATCTGCTATTCCATGGCTTACCATAGAAATCCCTACCGAAGACCTGTCAAATACATCCTGATTAATAGCAATGACCTCTTTTCGTTCTATCACTTCATCAGAAATTTTTCTAAATCCGCTTCTTTTAACTTCATAAGTCCCTTTACGCAAACTGCCAACACTCTTATTATTTACCTGCAAATACACCTCTACCCCATCATTTGCCGGAATTGCAGTAAATGGAGTTAATTCGAAAGTACCTAGATAGTAATCCTCTTCAGCACAATCTAACCTCTGTTTTACCTCTGGCGTAAACCTGCCCTCATCTACAAAGAGGCCATAACTTGGTAGCACTTTTTCAAAAACACCAAGCATATGCCCTACTTCCATCTCCAACACTTCTTGAATATTATTTTTGTAAACAGGCTCTATCGCAGATTTCTTTCCCATAAAGTGCACCTTCACTTTTGCCTTGTCCGCTCCGCTGTGCCGATGGATAAAAACCAACTGATGTTCTGCAGGATGATAATAATAAATACCATCACTAATACCCTCAATATTGTAGATCTCTAAATACATTTGGGTAGCATAGAGCGCTCCGGGCGAAGCATAACAATACTTAGGTAATAGCCTCTCTTCACTACCAAAAGGACTGAAGTATTTAAGAATAGAAGATAGTTTTTCTTCATTAAGCGCTTCCAATTCTTCAGTAATAGTTCTTTTATGATTATACCTAAAAAGATGCTTTAGGCTAGCTTCTGTCACCTCTTCGCCTTGGTAAAACCGATATGTTTTTCGAGCAAAAGCCAGCGTGCGCGCCTCACTATCAGAAACAGCCGAAAGCTTAACAGTAATATCCTTATCGAAATCTACCTGCCTCATTCCCAAGTTCGACAACTGAGTCTTTAACTGTAATTTATTACTCTTAGATTGATGATGACTTCCATGATTACCCTGATCCATAAGAGCAGCTTCGGCAGCATCTAACTCCACAAATGCAGTTAAATAATCGGCATTGGTTCTTTTTGCCTTTTGCACTAACACCACAGCGTTTTTCACCCAGTGGTGAGATTCAATAGCTACGCGAATTTCATCTAATTCTACCCTGTAACCCCGGAGCTTTACTTGATTATCATTGCGGCCCTTAAACTGTACTGAACCGTTTTCATTCCATTGTACCAAGTCTCCTGTCCTGTACAGCTTAGGGTATTCTGGTTCAAACTCAGGATTATTAATAAACTTACTGGCGGTAGCCTCCTTGTTATTTATATATTCATTAGCCAGCTGTATGCCGCCAATAAATAATTCACCGGTTTTGCCCACTGGCACAGGTTTTAGGTCCCCATCAAGGATATAAAATTTAGTATTCGCTACGGGCAAGCCAATAGAAATCATATGCTGAGTTCCAAAATCAGCATCTTTCGCTACCGTAAATGACGAAGCATTTATTGTGCATTCAGTAGGTCCGTATAAATTGACTAATTGCGAATCAGGTAATATTTCATAAAAACGCTTGGCTAATTTCACCGATAGAGCTTCCCCTCCACTAAAAACCTGTTTTAATGAATCGCAGTTTGAAAACTCATTAAACTGACAAAGCGCCTGCAGCAGTGTTGGCACACATTGCAAAGTAGTAATTTCCTCTTCCTGAATAAGCTCAATAATACTTTCAGGATCTCTGTAAATATCTTCAGAGCCAATAATAATTTTCACACCACAAGCAGAAGCTAAAATTTCCCACTGTGCAGCATCAAAACTGATGGGAGTTTTCTGCAATATGACTTTGTGTTCATTAATTTCCTGATCTTGCTTTAACCATTGTAATTGGTTAGAAATAGCTTTACTTCCTATAAGCACACCTTTTGGCTGGCCCGTGCTGCCAGAAGTATAAATAACATATGCATTGGCCTCATCAGTGCTATAATCAATAATATCACTTGGCAAATCAGCAATATGCTCTTCCAATAAATCATCTATTATAATTAACTCTATTCCATTGAGTTCAAAAGCTTCAAACTCTTGCCTTAAAGACCGTGATGTAATTATCATATTTACTCCACTGTCTTCAATCATGTACTTAACTCTTGCCGGAGGGTATTCTGTAGAGAGAGGCATATATCCTTTACCCGCTAGCAAAGTTCCCCACACGGATATAATCAAATGTGAAGATGGGTTTAAGTAAATACCTACAACATGATGCTGAGTTTGGCGTACTCGTAGCACATGTGCAATCTTGTGACTTGCCTCACCCAGCTGCTCAAATGATAATACATCATCATCATGTTTGATAGCAACATCCTGAGGTCTTTCACACACTTGCTCAAGCAAGAGTGTGGTTAAGGATTTCGGGTTGAACATAAATTTTGGGGGTTGATTAATAAATATGTGCAAAAGCACGTAAGCTTTCATACGGCTCCACTACCAGCAGCCGTATTATGGTTTTATTTAGGTAGCTTAAGACTATCGCAGTCTGGATTCACGCTAAACGCAGGGCTAATTTATCGAAATTTAAACCTCATTAAACAACTCCAAAAATTGGCATAGTTATAAAAATAATCCTAAAACTAATTTTTGTTACTTAAAAAACTCAAATAAGACCCTCTTATAGACCTTGGTTTTTGGTTATTATGGCAAGAATATCACTTTAAAGGGATGAGGCAAACAATCTATAAATCAGGATAAAGAAATGGATAGCAAAGAAACTTGCTAATAGTAAATTCACGAATTATCTAATCCATGTAATTTTTATATGGAATTCACAATAAAAACAAAAAAACAGAAGAGAAAAAACGCCCTAAATCTGATGTTTTTCTTTGAGGGAAATAATACTTCTATTCAAACTTCTTAATGTAATGCCTAAATAATTGGCAATATCTTGCTTGGATATAACAGACAGAATATCAGGTGCTTTAAGTATTAAACGATATAGGTTATCATCTACCTGATGGGAATTATTATAAGAATGCCTTAGGGCTTTATATTTCACCTTTTGAGCTAAAGCCCTTAATATCAATACATTAAATTTATGGTCATTTTGAAGCATCTCTAAAAAGTCATCGCTTCTTAATTTATAGACCTCTACTTCTGTAATGCTATCGATATAAGCAAAACCGGGCTCGGCACTTATAGCTTCCACCTCTCCAAACACTTCGCCTTCCCCAAAAAATTCTTGTATAAAATCTTCTTCAGTATCTTCTTGAGTATAACACTTAGCTAGCCCTTTTTTTATAAAAAAGACGTTTCTTCCGCTTCCTTTTGGGGTAACAATAGTAGAAACAGGCTTATAAATAAGCTCTTCGATTTTATTTTGACTCTCATTTTTAATCAAAAAATCAAGGTACCGAGCCAATTCTTTATTTATTCTGATCATTTTATCGGCAATGGGACATATGTCCTTCCCTTTATGGGAAATCAACTTTTAATTTGTGTATAAATCAACGGAAGTATCTCCGTTTGTAAAGCAAAAAGTGAAGTAACAACTAATTATGAATGGATGTAACGCACCCTCATGGTTAGTGATGTAATTAATTATTTAAGATCATTAATTTATTAATTGATATATAACTTATAGTGCATGGTAATTACACCATAGGACACTACTATTTTATTCATAGAACTACTGCAGCATTATGAGATCTGATAGCTTTAGCATAAGTCAAGAGAAACAAACAATATATAGCAACAAATTCATTTTGCTTTGCGTCAGTTCGTTGTTCTTTTCTGCGAGCTTTAACATGATTATACCTGAACTCCCTGCCTACCTAACCGGCATGGGAGGTGAGCACTACATTGGGCTAATCATATCATTATTCACACTTACTGCTGGTTTAAGCAGGCCTTTCAGCGGTAAATTAACAGACACCATTGGCAGGAGACCTGTTATTATAATAGGAGCCATTGTATGTATTGTGTGTGGTTTCATGTATCCTCTACTGAGCTCCGTAGCAGGCTTTCTATTTTTACGATTATTTCACGGTTTCTCCACCGGATTTAGCCCTACCGGCCTTTCCACTTATGTAGCGGACATAACTCCTCAAAAAAAATGGGGCGAAGCTCTAGGAATACAAGGGCTATGCTGGAGCACAGGCATGGCACTTGGCCCCGCTATAGGTAGTTATATAAAAATGCAATACTCATATGATGTGCTTTTCTATAGCTCTTCATTGTTTGCTATTATTTCTATTTTACCAATGATGGGTATTGGAGAAACTCTTAATAGTCCTCAATCATTTAAGTTTTCTTTATTAAAGATCGCTCGCAAAGACATTTTCGAACCAAGGGTCATTATCCCTGCAATAGTTACATTTTTAGGCTACTTAGCATTTGGGATGATGCTTACTTTAATACCTGACTGGAGTGTGCATGTAGGAATAAGTAATAAAGGAATGTTCTTTATTGTATTTACCATTGCCTCCTTATTTATAAGGTTTACTGCAGGAAAGTTATCAGACAAATACGGAAGAATGCCCATCACCCTCATAGGACTGATACTACTAGCCGTTGGCATGTTCACGATGGGTTCTGTTCAAAATATGACTGGATTAATGGCCGGAGCTATTGTTTACGGCCTTTCAATGGGAATACTCACCCCAACCTTAAATGCATGGACTGTAGACTGGAGTCTGAATGATCATAGAGGTAAAGCCATAGCCACCATGTACATTGCTATTGAAGCAGGTATTGGCCTTGGAGCACTCATTTCAGGATCATACTATGCCAGCAACACAGACAATATCCCGCCTATGATGCTCAGCTGCGGTGTTATGGGAATTATAGGCGTATTATTCATCATTTTAACAAAACACCGTCACCCAAAAACATAAGTTATTATATTAAGGTTGCCATTCATTAAAAAGCCCCTCCTATTGAGGGGCTTTTATTCTTAGAATGATAATTTTGACCTATGGACTTTAGTAACATCAACTATTTAAAATCAGGCAGCAAAAAGCAACAGCTCGCTTTTTACGCACTCTCTGAACTGAAAATATTTGAGGTACTCAAAGATTTCTCTCCCATTTTAACAGGCACGATTCCAATAGGCATCGATGTAGACAACAGTGATTTAGACATTATTTGCTATTGCAATGACCACCAAAAATTCCTCACTGCTATAAATAATAACTTTAAAGGCTTTGCTGAATTCACCTGCTACACCAACAAAAACAATTGTGTGGTAAGCAGGTTTTTATTCCAAAATTTTGAAATAGAGTTATTTGGGCAAAACCTCCCCACCAACCAGCAATACGCCTATCAACACATGCTTATAGAGCATCAGTTAATCCAGAAACTAGGCAATAATTTCAGGAATAAAATCATCGCTTTAAAAGCCTCTGGCATAAAAACTGAACCCGCCTTTGCCCAATTACTTGGGCTCACCTCTACCAATCCTTACGAAGCTCTACTTTCTTATTCAATTGAAGAGTTAGCGAGTTTTTACAAGAAATAAAACATTAATTTTTAAAAATAATCAAACAATTCTAATAAATTAGAAACTAAAACACATTAACAAATACATTTTATACATATTTTTGCAACACTCTAATAAATTGAATCCAGTTGAATTATATATTATCAATACAGCTCAAGCCTGTTATAAAGTTTGCTATTATATTCTCATTCATATTCCTACATCTAGCAAGCTACGGTCAAGTAATTGAATATAGCACCGCTATTGAGATCGATGATCATAATTCAAAAACAGTGACAAAAATAATTCGAATTCAAATTAACTCTAAGGAAGATAATTGGCCTTCACATGTAGAAATACTTCATTCTCCCCTTCAAAAACTCAATCTAAAATACGCTGAAGTAACCGACAGACATGGAAATACTGTCAGAAAGATTAAAAAGAAAGACCTAATTACCAGAAATGATCTATCTCACAACACCTTCTATCAAGATGATCTAATTACAGAATTTGATTTATATTGGAACGTATATCCTTATCAAATTAATTATTCATATTCCATACAAGAAGATGAGTTTTTGAATGCTGCCTTTTGGACACCATCCTTATATTCCAACTTTAACACAAATAATGCAAGTTTAACCATTGCCACACCTATCAATTACAAGCTTAATATTTATAGCCCAAGCACCAATTATAAAACCATCAAAAACAATGATCAAATAATATATAGATGGAATGAATCATATAAAAAATTTAACACGCAAGAACCCCTATCACCCTCACCATTCTCAAACACTGACTTTGTAGTTGCTATTCCTTCAAATTTTAAATATGGGGTTTCTGGATCATCAGATTCGTGGCAAGAAATTGGAAAGTGGATATCAAAGTTAAATGAAGGAACTGATATCCTTCCATCATGGGAGAAAGTGACTACTGATAAAATCATAGAAGGTATCACTGACAGAAGGGAGATAGTAAAAGTGCTTTATCACTATCTACAGGATAAAACAAAATACATCAATATATCCATTGAAACCGGAGGACTTAAAACCTATCCTGCTTCATACGTGTGTAAAAATAAATATGGGGACTGTAAAGCACTAACAACCTATATGAAGGCTCTATTAAAAGCATACAACATCAATTCATATTACAGTATTGTAAATGCAGGCAAAGAAATTAATGAGACAATAACCAGTTTCCCGAGCCAACAATTCAACCATGTGATATTAATGGTTCCATTAAAGACAGACACTATCTGGCTTGAAAACACCTCAAACTCTACTCCCTTCAATTATCTGGGCACTTTTACACAAAATAGATATGTGCTAGCCACTGATAGCAATAGTGGTAAATTAATAAAAACACCAACACTTAAATTAGATGATGTATTTGAACTTCATAAATACAACTATATCATCAATGATTCTAACAAAAATACAACTCCATTAGACTTGACCATTAGAGGCGAGCATTTTGAATATTTAAAAGACATTATCATTAATTATGCCGATGATGAGATAAAAAACTATCTCAAATCAATCATTTTAATAAATGATTTTAAAATAGACGACTACAATATAATAGATTACAATAGAGACAGTTTGAATTTACACATTAATGTAACTGGCACCAACCCTAAGAGTTATCGGGAAATAGGTCATCTTAAAATGATATATCCATTTAAAATACCTACCCCAGAATTATCGCCTATATACTTACGCAAAAATGATGTGAAAATTGACTACCCAACTAATATTAAAATCAAATCAAAGTATTTATTGGAAGACAATTCCATGGAAATCAATTTACCTAGTGAAATTGAAATAATTACCAAATACGGATCTTACACCACCTCTATTCAACAAACACAAAATTATTTGGAGGTATCAGAATCATTTGTCCTGCTAAATGGGAAATACCCGATCGATGAATATTCTAAATTTTACAATTTCATAGAATCCATAAATAACTACCAGAAACAATCTTTAATAACAATCAAATGAGACCTATAATAGTATTGGTTTTAATGAGCATTGTTAGCTATGCTTATTCACAAAACCTACAACCTGAATTTGGAAAACTGAGTCAAGAGGAAATACAACTTACAACATATGAACAAGACCCTGATGCAGAAGCTGTAATATTATTTGACATAGGTGAATCAAAATTTATTGATTCTGACAATGGGTATGATATCAAATTTATCAGGCATAGAAGAATTAAAATATTCAATAAAAAAGGACTGGTGTACAGTGAGTTCAGCATACCTCTTTATAGTGACGGGTATGGCAAAACCGAAATTATTAAATCTATCGAAGCTACAACTTTCAATGTAGAAAATGGAGCATCAAATACCTACAAATTAGACAAGTCCAATATTTATGTAGAGCAACTAAACAAACATTGGAGCCAAAAAAAGTTTGCCCTACCAAGAGTACAAGAAGGCTCAATATTGGATATTAAGTACGAATTAATTACACCGTTTCACTTTAACCTACCCGATTGGACATTTCAAGATAAAATCCCTACCATCTATAGCGAATATAAGGTAGCTATGATTCCATTTTATGAATATATATATAACGCTCAAGGAATCAACAGATTCGACCATACTTCATCAGTTGTATCTAAAATTAAAAGAAAATGGGGGCATGTAACAAAAAGTTATGGTCAAAATGTAGGCTCTGGGGTGGAGTTTCAAGATTATGTACATACATATGTAATGAAAGATGTACCCGCTTTTAAAGATGAATCCTACATAACATCCATTAACGATTACATAATTAAAATGGATTTTCAACTAGCGAAGTTTCATTCCCCTTCTGGAGGCTCTTCTGATATAATATCAACATGGCCGGCTTTAAACGAAGAACTTTTGAAAAATAATGCATTTGGGAAGTATATAAAAAGCAGTTCAAAGATAGCCAGTAAGATATTTAAAGAAGAAGTGAACATCGAAGGGCTAACAACGAATGAAAAAGCAATAAAAATAATTGAATACGTAAAGCAAAATTTCACATGGAATGAGATTACCTCAAAATATGCATTTGAATCAGCTAACTCGGTATATAAAAGCAAAACAGGAAATAGCGCTGAAATTAACCTACTGTTAATTGCTTTACTTCACGAAGCCGACATTGCTGCTCGTCCAGTCATTTTAAGCACAAGAAGTCATGGAAAAATTGCTAGTAATTACCCTTTTGATCATTACACTAATTATGTAATAGCCTTAATAGAAACAGATACTCCATATCTTGCCGATGCCACTAATGATTTACTCCCTTACAATAGGCTTCCCCTAAGATGCTATAATGAAAAAGGAATAATTGTAGATAAATCAGAAACACCATATTGGATCGACTTAAAAAACAGCATCACTTCTTTAAGCAAAAGAATGGTAATGCTAAGCATTAATAAATCTACCCTAGATGTTGAAGCGCGGGTTTCACTTCAAGCAACTGAATACGAAGCATATTCAAATAGAAGAAAATTCAAAAATGACACTCTTAAAATAAAAGATAGTTATGAAGATAAAATTGGGAAAGTCAACTCGGCAAGAGTTATTGGCATGCCTAATAATGAAATGCCATATTCCATTTATTTACAAAGCTTATATGAAACTGAGAAAATTGAAAATTCAATAATAGTTAAACCATTCTTAAACCTTCCTATTAGCAAAAATCACTTAACTCAAAGCAAAAGAACCTATCCTATAGACTTCATTTACCCGTGGAACGATTCATTCGAATGTACTTTAGAAATACCTGAAGGTTATAAGATTTCTGAAATACCTAGCGACTACCATATGGAAAATGAATTATCTGACATTCACTTAACCTATAAAATAGAGAATAACCTATTATTTGTTAATGGCAACTATAAATTCAAAAAATCAATTTACAATCCAAAAGAGTATCCACGCATAAAGCACTACATGGATGTAATTGTAGAAAGGTTTAATGCGCCTGTTTTCCTTGAAAACAATCCATCTATTAATAATTAAATATATTTATTTCTCTCGGCACATTTATGTACCGAGAGAAATTTAGATTCAGCAATATCATTTAACAAAAAAAGCCTTCTCCGCTAAAAGTCGTCCGTCTGTATCATAGGCAGAAAACTCATATTTTCCAGGTATTATTTCCTCCTCGGTTTCAAAGAACCAGCCTAAGAAAATATTCGAATTGCTATAGCCATTTTGTTGCCAGCCAGAGGTCTGCGTTTTAATTTCTTTGGTTTCAGGATCCATAACCGGATGGCTCACCTTAACATCATGCACCAGTACTTTTGGCGCATTTTCAGGGTCAGTAGCTGTAAATCGGAATCCAAAGTACATGCCTACTTCCGCTTTAATTTCCGTAGTTTGGTTAGTGCACTCAGGCTCACGAGCGGTTTTATTGGCCGAGCCACTTTCAGGATCAGTGTTGCCGCCCATCATATACACACCATAGTCTACTATGTGGAATTTTGTGTTAGCATCAGGCTTGAGCTTATATCTTTCTATAAGCATCTGCACATGATCCTTAAGTTTTAGGGATTCGCTGTTGGCAAGGCTCAGTATAAAAGCATGATAACCAGGCAGGTGCACCAATGACGAAAGTAGAGGTAACTGCGTGGCTATTTTCTCTTCTAATACATAAGACCTGATGTCAGTTCTTTTTGCCAGATTGTTAATGAACGAGATGTTATTTTCACTAACCAGTTTTTTGAAAATAGCCTTTCTATCTACGTTCAGGTTCATTAGCATATCAAAATAGGCACTATCCTGAATGTCTAGATGCATTTGCAGGTGCTTATAGGATATCATGCCGAGCAAACGCAAGGTAGATGCTTGCAGCTGAAATTTGATTTTAAGGATCAGCTCAGAAATAGTTATGTCGTAATAATTTTTCATCCCATTGAGGAACCAATAGTTATTGATACCGTGCCTGATGAATTTTTCCGCCTGCTCCTGGGGTGCAAATCCCATCAAATAACCCAAGGCTTGCCTAAGCACATGTGCAGAAAAGTCTAAGTTTGAAAACTCAATCAGTTCCTCATAGTTGGCTTGTGGACAAGTTGTGTCTATTATGATCAGTTTAGTACGCGCCTGATGTGTGTTTTCTGCATTAAAACCTTTTTGGATAAGCCATAATAAGTCTTTTCCATACACAGGAACGAGCTTGTCACCTTGTCTTTGTAAAACAAGATGTCCCCATTCTTTTAGGTTGATTACCTGTTCAGCATGGTTTTCATCTGCCAGGTGCTCAGGCTTGCTCACCTCTATTTCGTTAAGGATTTTGCTGACCAAACCCGGGTGTTCTCCCCATTTATCCCATTCTATATACTCAAAATAAATGTTCTCAGATTGAAGCCTGTTTTTAAAGTAAATAGCAGGGTGCTCTACCACAAATTCCTTTTTGAGTTCCCTTGAGATAAGGTCGGTCAGAAGGTTGTCATAGTTTCTGGTAAAATCATCTTCAGGAAATGCTCTTGCTGCATCATTGAGCACTTTGAGCTGTGTGTCTCTGGGAAGAAGTTGTACTCCTTCATCAAGAGCTTTGCGTTGTTCTTGAATGGTAGAGGCCAGAAAGTGATTACTAGGGGCAGGTTTTTTCCTATCTACCCATTCGGTGAGCAAAAGTTTATAATGATCATTTCTGTTAGGGTCAGCATCACCAGCATACTCATCTATTAAATAGCCCCAATAGCCAGCATCAGGAAGCCCTTGTGGAGTAAATAGCTCTAGCATATTCAGCATATTGCCCGAATGATCGAGGCGATATTCATCTGTTTTATAAGCTTTAGATAACAAGTTAACCACCCTTACCGGGGCCAGATGAAAGGCTAGTTTTAGCAATCTGCCTAAGGCATCAGTACACGCTAACTCTTCATGTTGCGCTCCAATGTGGGCTGTATAAAGTAGCTTTTGCGTTTTGTCAGAGAAGTTTCTCAGCCAATCTATGTTTTTTTGTTTTCCCGAAATCTCATGATCATCATATTTCAGGTGCTTCTTTATGGATTCAAAAGCCGCTTTTTCACTTGCCTTTAATGATAACTTTTTGCCATTTTGAATGTAAACACCTGTTTTAACATAATCAGAAAAGGCGTTCATAACAGGGATAAGTGCTCGCGCTTCCTTTTTGTGACTTTCGGTGAGCGTGTTAGGCTGATCAGACTGTAGCATATCTATGATATACTGCTGAGGGAACTCAGTGTCATGATATAAGTCACTTATAATAGCATCTACTGCATACTTATTGAGGTAATCAGCAGCTGCACTTACCATATTGGTGCTTTCTGCATTTTCAGATTCACGGTGTATGATATAGGCAGCTATTACTGATACTTCTTCAGTACCATATTGCTGTGCAAAAGTATAGTTGTCATCATCATCTTCATTGAAGGGTGAAGGAGCTACGAACAGCGTTTCAGGCAATTTCTCATTGGCCTCTATGCGGTTGTCTCTAATCAACTTATAGAATTCGTGCAGAAATTCTTGAGTAACCGTACTCTTACGGCTAACAAATGAGTTAAGCTTGGTTTCTAATTCAACTAGCCAATCTGTAGCATATCTGGTTTCGTATTCTTCTTTGCTACAAATTTTTCGATCGAAAACAAGACAATCTTTAACTGTAGGAGGAAATGGTGCTTTGCCATTAAGATGGAAAATCACCTCTATTAACCTAAGCAGAATAGCATGACACTCTTCTGCTTCAATGCCATTTTGAGAGCACCATTTTTTGTAACGCTTTATAAGTGGATTGAATAGAAATTCCAGATCAGTCCACATGCTGCTTAGAGAATAACCTACTTCTTCAAAATCTTCGAAAATGTCAAAGCTAGCCTCTTCTGCGCGTTGAAAAATGTCTCTATGCTTAATGGCTTTTAAGATCGAAGGATCTGTGCCTTCTTCTATATAAGACCATAAAGGCTCTCCATAAGCAAAACCTTTTTTAATGAAGGTTTCCCATTTGGTAAGTGGCTGTTCAGGTTTTGAAACTTCCTTCTTGCCTTGTCTGCCTGCTTGCGGAGGCTCTGATGCGGATACAATCGGTTTGCCTAGTCGTTCTTCTACATAAGCTTTGAGCTCCGCGATCTCTTCCTCGGCAGATTTATTTACCAGCTTTTGTGTTAGATATTCATCTATGTCAAAATCATCATCCCAGGAGTCATAAGGATAATGCAGCATCATCATTTCCTGCACCATATGCTCTATGGGGTTGGTAATGACGTACCTGATGTCATCAGTATGTTGTAAGAACGACTGATTTTGGAAACGCTCAACTAGCAAATCTTTAAAAAGCTGATAGTTGCTTTCTTTTTCTCTAAAGAAACTAATGAGATCGAAATGACTGCCAATGGCGTCTTCTGGAACTTGTCCATTATAAACATCATATCCTAGCATGTATGACCGAGCCATGCTATTGTCACAATAACAGAATGCCTTGAGTGTATCTTCAGTAATGCCTAGTGGCCTGGCCCAGTTGTCTAACTCAAATAGTGGCTCCATCATGTGCTCATCATCCCAGTAAGGAATAAGGAAGCCTGCCATAAGATACCCGTACTTAGGGTATACATTGGCTGTAAGCTTGAGTGGAGAAATAGCGAATGGAGCCTCTACGGTAATCCACATGTTAGCGGAATCGTTAATGAGTCTGGAGTAATCAACGAATTTTTCGCAGGTTTTCTTTATGTCTTCTTCCAGCTCAGGGTACATTAAAGCACAAGCGAAAAACAAGGTTTCTGTAAGCGTATTCTTCGTCAGATCTTCTTTTTCTTCCTCTTCGCAAGGGTATATAGCCTCTTCCAGAAACTTCGTAATCACCGGATGATCTTTAAAAAAGCTTAAAGGGATGGCCTCTACTTCTGGTTTAAAAGCCGCCACACAATAGTCTGAACTAAATGCTTTTTCTGATTCTACCAGCTCACCATAAGTGGTGAGCCCGTCTCTAATAGAAGTGACGTCATTGGGAGAATAATGAATGATGTATTTAGGAGTCTTTTCTTCAAAAGCCATTTATGTATTAGTTATAGTGTTTTACCATGTCCCTTATTTTTCTTGAAGGGTCATTTTCAAAATCTTTTAATAGGGCTTTTTCACCCGCTTCAGCCAGTGTGGTAACCAATTGCATCCTGTGTTTTAGTCCTGTCTTTTCTAGGAATGGAGCTATTTTCCCTTCTTTGGCTAATGATATAATCACCTCATTATATTCATCGTTTTCTTCTTCTCTAAGGAGGAATGCAATCCAGTTTTCGAGATTGATGTCCAGCTTGTTTACCTTGTCTATGAGCATTTTTCTCATGCCAGTTTTGTATTCATCTATCTCATCACCGTATTGGTCAGGAGATAAATAGAGCATTTCCTCCATGTCGAGTTCTTCCTCTCTTACCAGCTGGTGCATATAAGCTGGGAATAGTTCATAGTCCAGAATGGAATATCCATCGGCACTATGGTTTACTAATAAAGTGACCAGTCGGTCTTGTCTTTCTTTTTCAATCCACCAGATGAAGGACGCCAAAGAATACTGGCTTATCCTTTCTGAAGGCTCTGTTTGCCAATCTCTCTCATCAATTTTTTCCTCAAAGGCCTTTGAAACTACGGCATAATCCAGTTCACCATTCATGTATTGCATGATTTGGTTGGCAAGAGCTTCTGCATCTACAGCTTCTTCTTTAGCATTAAACTCTACAAATATTTTTAAGGCGCGGAGCAAGTCATGATCCTGAGAAAAAGGGAAACGAGGGTTTCTTAAGGCCAGGTCACGGTAATACCTGATTTTAGAACTCTCGTTTATATAAGAAAGGCCTTTGTCTAACGATATAGCCAGGTTTTTACGGTAGGCGCCAATCATGCCTGGGTTTTCCTCATCTATTTCATCATATAAGTCTAGCCAGAAGAGGTATTTATCTGCCACACATGGCTCAGAAATAGCGTGAGTGTCTTGGGCCTGAGACATTTGGAAAGCAGCCACCTGTTCTCTTGGAACCTTTGCCTTTTCTAATTCATCAAATATGCGCTCCTCTTGAGTATGATCTTCTATTCTGGTGGTAGAATAATCACTAGAATAGATTTTAGTAACGAGCCTGATGACCCTTTGAGGAGCCAGTGCTACCATCAGTTTCCATATTCTGTCAGCCTGTATTCTTAATGGTGGCGGGAAGAATCTCATCCAATAGCAGCATAATAGTACATGCTGGTAGGCATCTTTATAGAAGAATAAAGCATAACTAGGTTGGTGTTCTGAATACTTGTTCAGCGTAATGCTGCCTCTGTAGCACTCTTCACGGTACAGGTACTTTTTTAATAAGTCCAGGATGGTGTCCTGATCAGCCTTTGGCATCATAGGAGTGGTGAAGTAGTCCGCTATCAGTTCCCATTCTTCATCAGAAATTGCCTTTTTGTCTATCTGTTTTTTTAGCTTTTTAAGTGCGCTTTCCCAGGGGCCTTTTCCTATTAGGGTTACCAGATTTTGAGAATATTCATCAAAAACCATAGCCTCTCTGTCTTTATTGAGCAGATAGGCAGCTAGTGTTTGTGTGCTGAGTGAGTCAGACTTCCAGTTAGAGCTGTCATACATTGCACGGCCACCTTTTTCTAAGATGCGGTTCACCATGTTAAATGCGTCATGATCTATCTCTTCACTGGAGGGAGCAAAGGCGTCTTCAGAAAGCTTCCATACCTTTTTCTTGGGTGCTTTTTTACTATAACGCTTGTAAAAATCCTCTTCAGAAATGATATGGTAGTCCTCTTCATCAGCTATGATATTTCGCATTTCACTGGATATCTCTTTTACACCCATTAATCTGTAAAACACATCGAGAACGCGAAGGAACTTTTCGTTTTTATCTTTTTTAGTAGATTTTTCACCATCAGAACCCGGGGTAACGGTCATTGTCAAAATCAAGCCATTGCCAGATTCCCGAACGTCTTCATCATCATCTTCTTCCTGTATATCCAAATCGAATATAACATTAGAGAGAATGTTATAAAGTTCTTCGTTGATTTGCGCAGGGCCGAAAGGAGGAAAAGCGGAATAGGTTATTTGATAATAGAAGTTGAGCGCGTGTTGCTCAGCTATGGCTACCATATTCGTCTTAGGGATTTGGCTAAGGATCTCTACATTATCACCTTTTTCAATGTAATCCCATATTTCTTTACCATTAGGTAAGGCTAAAATAAACTCTTTAAGATCTCTGGTGCCATCACCTCGGTATACATCTCTGTTGTAAAAATTTTCTCTGTCTATATCTACCTGAGTGCGCTCATCATACTTCATTAAAGGGCCATTAATGGCCTTTTTGATCTCCAATTGCAGGTCCATCGCTTCGTTTTCCAGCGTGTCTGTAATGAAGTGCTGTTGTAAAATGGGGCTTTGGTCTTCATCTTCACCATAGTACTCGTTGTTGCGGTTAAGCGAGAAAAGAGAGATATATAGACTAAGTACCGGATTTTCCTCTTCAATCACTGTATTTTCTGAGTAGCAAAGCATCGGTTGGGCTTCAAAGCGCTCTTTTATTGCTTGCTTAAACCAGGCGTATTCTTCTGGGTTTTCCTTTAAGAAATCTCCCAAAGCAGGATTAGGTTTTATGTCGGAATCCATGAAAACTTCATAGGGTTCAAGCATATGATGTCTGAAGTGGTCATTATCACACCATATGAAAGCTTTAATCAGGTCTCTGGTCCAGCCATATTTTTTTAATAAGGAGAATAAATAATCTTCATAACCGGTGGCATGCTCCAGATCCCAGTACGGTATAAAGTATGATCCGAGCAGGTAAGCATATTCAGGATGCTGAACAGCTAACATAAATAAGGCTTCTGCGCCAAACACACGCATGTCATCTACCCATACCGCGTCCGTATCATTAACCCTGCGGATGGCGGCCACCATGGCTTCTGCTGTTTTTACTACGTCAGGCAGGATTTCTTCATGCTCCAGTGCTAAGGCAAAAAATATAGGTTCGGAGAGATAGATCTCTTTACCTTCTGCAATCTTAATTTCAGTATAGAAATCTTCGTTTCCATAAGATAAAGCCTCTTTTAAAACCTCTCTGTTTTTAGGGTCACTGGTTTGTAGGCGCCTTTCTCCATCTTCGGTTTTAGCCTTAAATTCAACATCAAAAGTAGAGCTTCTAAAGGCCTGTTTAGTGTTAAGTAGTTCCTGATATGTATTGAGTGCCTCCTGAATAGAGCTAGCAGAGCCTGGCTCAAAGGTGATGATTTTGCTTTTGTCAAATTGATTCATTAAAGTAATAAGGTTTTATCATAAAAGAATGTCAGCAGCTCTTGCTTAAACTGTTGGCACCCAATAATTAACGCTCTTAATCAGATTGAAATAATTATAATACAGCCCGATTAAATTAAAAAATTACAAGTATTTAAGCACCCATTAAAAGTGCGTAAACAGCTGAAAATGAACAGCATTATCTGTTTCAATAAAAAAATAAAAAATTACAAGTCAGAGCTTATATACCCCTATAATTCTATAGGCTATAGAAATACTTATGTTTAGGATTGATTGATGCTAAACTAAGAACCTCTTCTTTATAGAGCAAAGAAAAATTATACTATTTATCATTTAAGTTTTTCAACTTTATCATGATTTTACTCTCTAAAAAATGGCAAAAAGCATTTAGCTAAACAGGGTGAGTATTGCTGAATGGTTTAGGTATTAAAAACTTAAGATTAAATCATCGGTCAGATTAATAATATAGGTTTAATACACATGATGTTATAAATAAATATACATGTGGTAGCTTCGCAATGACAACAAAATGACGTCACACGAAATCAAGTCCGGGAGCAGAGCCAGCATCAAACGAGATGCATGCTCTCGGCACTATTTTTTTCATTTCTTATCATTAGGTATTAGCTTAGTCTACAGCAAATATTTCCTGACAATACGTGAGCAAAGAACTTCTTTTAACCTACTTCGATAAAATAATACCGCTAACATCAATAGAAAGATCAGACATTAGCCAGTATTTTAAAGAGAAAAAGGTCAAGAAAAAAGAAATCATTTTACATCAAAACAAGGTATGCGATCATTATACATTCGTAGCAAAAGGTTTATTGAAAATGTATGCCATAGATGAACAGGCCACTGCACACAACCTTCAATTTGCCAGCGAAAATGATTGGATTATGGACATTAGTAGCTTTCATACCAACAAGCCTAGCCAGCTAAATATTGAAGCCTTAGAAAACTCCACTTTACTACAACTAGACAAGCCAGGCTTGGTTGCTCTTTTCAGTAAATACAAAAAACTAAATATTGATTTCAGGGTAATTATAGAAAACCAGTATATAACGCTACAAAATCGAATGCTCAGCCATTTGTCCACCAATGCTGAAGAGAAATACTTACAATTTATATCTGAGCATCGGCAACTAGCTAATCGACTTCCTAATACTCAAATAGCCAGCTACTTGGGCATTACACCTGAATTTCTTAGCAAGATCAGAAATAAACTGGCTCAACAAAGGTAATTTCTTAAACTAGTTTAAGGGTGCCAATAGACTTAAAGCTTCACCTTTGTCATGTTTTAAAACTATACTAAGATTTGTGCACAGATCATTACAGTTAAAATAAATACGAAAATGATCTACAATACAGCAACTGCTAAAATTATTAACAATTATAAAGTAGCATTAAACAACTCAGATGCCTCGGCTATAGCTCAGCTATTTGCTAAAAACGGACTACTCATGCCACAAGGAGCACCCGCTACATCGCAACTTAAAGACGCTTACCTGAGATTATTTACCTCGTTTCAACTAAAGGTAAATTATGTTATTGATGATGTAATGGAAGACGAGAACTTCACCATAGTACAGACTCACTCAACGGGTAGTACCAAAATTTTGAATTCTGAAGAGGAAATAAATGTCAACAATAAAGAGGTTTTTATCCTTAAAAAGGAAAATAATCAATTGAAAATATATCGTTATATCTTCAACAATAATACAGTAGCAAAATAAGGCTCCTAATGGCTCTGCAGCTGCTTCTGTAGAGCCATTACCCATTTATATGGTATAAAAACAGATATTTAATATATTAGAATAAATATCATCCCTAGTCATTAAACTTTATGAGGTTATCTGAATATATTCTTAAGCGCAATGGAGAGCCTGCGGCAAGCCATAAATCTCTTTCCAACAACCTTTACAGGTCACTAGGAGCGCAAAACTTCAGTAAGTTTTGGCAGCATTGGAATCCTATATTTGGATATTATTTAGGCACTAAAGTATATAAGCCTATTAAAAGAATAATACCTGCTCCTGTGGCATTAATTGTAACTTTCATTTTGTGCGGAGCTATCCATGATTTGATATCGCTAATTGTGAAATCGCAGACCTCACTCCTATTTACTTATTGGTTTTTCATTATGTCTATTATGCTTTTACTCTCTAAGGTATTAAAGCATAATTTCTCCAATTATTCATGGGTAGTTAGGGCATGTATCAATATTATATTAATAGCAGCAAGCTTTACAGTGGCCAAATATTTCCAAAGTTGGCTGAACTATACTTTACAAATCTTGTAAACCACCATTTCCATACCTCAATTCTCAATTCAGTATTTTGGCTACTTTAAGCTTCATTTTGGAAACAGCTTAGTGCTGTCTATTCAGAAATTTTGCATTGTACTAATAAAAAGACCTCACAATGCAAAAGACAATATTCATAACAGGAGCATCTTCAGGGCTAGGCAAGGCCACTGCAAAGCTATTTCAAAGCAAAGGCTGGCAGGTTATTGCCACCATGCGTTCACCAGAAAAAGAGCAAGAATTAAATCTATTGGAAAATGTAACGCTCCTCCCCCTAGATGTTACTGAGCCATCACAAATAGAAACTGCCGTAACTAAGGCTACCGAATCAGCGAAAATAGATGTTGTATTTAATAATGCTGGATATGGGCTAATGGGGGAATTAGAAGCTCTTACTGATGAGCAAATTACTAAGCAACTGAACACCAACCTCCTAGGTGTTTTACGAGTTACAAAAGCCTTTATACCTCATTTTAGGTCAAATAGAAGCGGCACATTTATCGCCACCACTTCTATAGGAGGCCTATTCTCTTTCCCTTTAAGTTCGGTTTATCATGCTACAAAATTTGCAATAGAAGGCTGGTCTGAAAGCATGTCTTTCGAATTAGCACAGCAAGGTATAGCCATCAAAACCGTAGCCCCGGGTGGAATAACAACAGATTTTTCTGGTAGGTCTCTCGATACTAATTCAATGCCTGAATACCAGGAAATTCATGACAAAATGTTTTCATCCTTTGATGATCTGATGCAATCGGCCTCCAGTGCAGAAGAAATCGCACAAGTAGTATTTGAAGCAGCAACGGACAACAAAGATCAAGTACGGTATGTAGCAGGAAAAGATGCAAACGAAATGTACCAAAGAAGGCTTCAGCTTGGCAATGAAGCTTTTAGAAAAGAGCTAGGACAAATGATTTTAGGTTAAAATAATATATAATGGACAAAGTTAAATTAGGAAGTCAAGGGCTAATCACTCCAAAAATAGGATTAGGATGTATGGGAATGACTACGCTCGACAATGCAGATATGTATGGAAAAGCTGATGAAAAGGAAGCCATTAACACTATTCACCGGTCATTAGAATTGGGAGGCAATTTTCTTGACACGGCAGACCTTTATGGACCTTTTCTGAATGAGCAACTGATTAGTAAAGCTATAAAAGGAAATCGTGATAAATACATTATTGCCACCAAATTTGGATGGGAAATAGATGACCAAGGTAAGCTGACCTGGGCAATAAATGGAAAAAAGGAATATGTTAAAAAATCAGTAGAAAGGTCTTTAAAAAACCTCAAAACCGACTGCATAGACCTTTATTACCTCCATAGAGTAGATAAAAACACTCCGATAGAAGAAACCGTAGAAGCCATGGGCAACTTGGTAAAAGAAGGAAAAGTGAAATACATCGGTCTTTCAGAAGCATCTTCTCAGACAATAAAGAAAGCACATGCCATTCACCCCATTACAGCTGTGCAAAGCGAATACTCACTTTTTGAAAGAACTGCCGAAGCACAAGGTGTACTAAAAACATTAAAAGAATTAGGAATAGGCTTTGTAGCCTACTCTCCATTAGGTAGAGGTTTCCTCTCTGGACAGGTTAAATCTATGGATGATATACCAGCTGATGATTTCAGAAGAAATATGCCCAGATTTCAAGAAGAACATTTTCATAAAAACATAACGCTGGTTCACGCCATCGAAAAAATGGCTTCAGAGAAGAAAATTACATCCTCTCAGCTTGCATTAGCATGGATAATGTCCAAAAATATAGTGCCCATACCAGGCACAAAACGTGTGAAATATGTGGAACAAAATATTGCATCTACTGAAATAACATTGTCCGAGACTGACCTGCAAACTTTAGAGAATATAGTCCCTTTAGGCACTGACACCGGAAATCCATACGATGATTTCGGAATGGCACTTAATGATTATTAATTTTTACAGGTAATTAACTAACTCTGTTAATTACCTGTACGTTAATTCTTTTATTACAATGAATACGGTTAGCTCCATATCGCAATTTCACCAGTTGCTGTCTATACCTGAACCTGCTCACCCCATGGTGAGCATATTTAAAGTAGAAGACATGAAATTTCAGCCCAACCCGATCTGGGATCGGTTTTACACCGATTTTTACACCATTGGCTTAAAAAAAGGCATTAAAGGAAAGGTAAAGTATGGTCAAAAATATTATGATTACGATAAAGGCATAATGAGTTTCACCACACCTCGTCAGGTACAGTCCATAGACATGACAGAAGTACAAAATATGTTAGAGCAGTGTGGTACTGGATATGTTTTAATTTTTCACCCCGACTTCTTAGGTGATCATCCATTGACTCATCGCATCCAAAAATATGGTTTCTTCTCCTACGAAGTAAATGAGGCATTGCACTTATCTGCAAAAGAAGAAGATAACATCGTTGATATTTATCATAAAATTGATGCTGAATATCAACATATAGATCATCATACTCAGGATATTATAATAGCACAAATAGAGCTACTCCTTACCTACTGCAACAGGTTTTATGAAAGGCAGTTTATTACCAGAAAAGTGGCCAATAATGACACCCTAACAAAAATAGAGCACCTGTTGAACAGTTATTTTGACAGTGACAAATCATTACACAAAGGGTTGCCTACTGTGGAGTTTCTCGCTACAGAACTTAATATTTCCACCCACTACCTTAGCGATATGCTAAGGTCCGTAACAGGCCGAAATACTCAACAACATATCCATGACAAGCTGATTGAAAAAGCAAAGGAATACCTCACTGTCAGCAATTTATCGATAGCCGAAATAGCATATCAACTAGGTTTTGAACACCCACAATCCTTCAATAAACTATTTAAAAAGAAAACACAGAAGACTCCAAAAGCCTATAGGGAAAGCTTTATTTAAAAGCTTTTGTTCAAAAAACATTTTATACAATTATTCTTCATAGTAAAACTCTGCTAAATTAAATCTATACTTTTCATAATCATGAGTAGTGGGTCTATTGTACCCCCACCCAGAGGTTTCTTTTGTTTGAATAGCAACACCATTTTCCTCATCAATATAAGTAGACAGTTCATATTCTTGCTCACTGTACCTTTCTATTAAAGAGAGCCAAATGTACTCACCTGTAAATTCATCATCTTCATAAACAAGACCTATTAAATCTCTTTCCATGCCCGCGTTACTTCTTATAATCAATACATTTCGTCCTCCAATTAATATTCGACCTAACAACTCATTGTCCGTTTTTGAAAAATCTGTCAGGTTAAACCCTGGCCCAACCTCCGTACCCATTGATTTAAGTATTTCAACGCCATTTGAAAACTCTGGTAATTCTTTAATATTAATACCTTTTTGCTTCTCAAAGAACTCCCAATAAAAATACTTTTGATCGAATTGTTTAATAGTATACACAGAAGTTTCTTGCTCTCCTTCTTTAAACACAGGCCTTTCATCATGTAAATTATTTATATTATACCAGTCCTGATCATATTTTCTCAATACGTTTTTATGAAATCTATAGAACGAGGAAATGGAGCCATCCCAAGCTCGCCTTAACCAATATCCTACCGCAACAGATGGTGTTAAGTATGCAAAATCATCATTAATCATATATTGCGGAAAATAATATGAATAGTGAGTGTCAAGGTAATCTACCCCATCCTCTCCTCTATCGATGGCCTCTTTATAGTGGAACAATTCATTAGTGATATCTTTGGCCTCAAGTAGCCAATAAACTTGCATCATTAAACGAAAATATCTCAATCCTTTACTGTTATATATATCCTGATATGTATAGTCGCCAAATTCATCTTCAGGATCAGGAATCATATAATCTGTTACCCAGTCAATAGCCGCAGGGTTATAACTATGAAAAGGGACAATACCTGTTGGCTCATTATATATTTTTTCTCCTATCAGAGCCTGAAAAATATCGGTTTCAAACACCACTCCAACACTTGATTCACCTTCTGCTTCCTCTCTACGATCAGCATTATATTTGGTTAATGCTTTATTTGCACCATCATAAATGACAAATCCATATATACCATTAATTACTGGAAGCAATTTTCTCCCATTGAAAGTAATGGAATGAGAAAGAAAATCAGGTTCAGCATAATCATCCTCAGTAAAAAATGACTGATAAGTATTTAATAGTAAATATTTAAAAATATCTTCTCTCACCTTTTTGGATGGAACCGTTCCTGCTTTCCAACTTTTACTTTCCTCGCTAATTAGCTTAAAATCATCATTGGAGACATCTTCCTGCTCTTCCTCTACGTATTCCTCTTCTACAGCATCATCCATACCTTCCTTTGAAGCATCGAATTCTTTAACCTCATTAGTCCCTACCAATTCATCTGCTTGTCTACTATAGCAACTTTCAAAATCATGAACCTCTCCGTCTCTTATTATTAAATCACAATTAGTAACTTTCTTAAGCCAGCGGCCATCTTCAACAGCGACCTTATCACCATACTCAAATACCCTATCGTAAAGATTTTTATGTAATTTCAAACCAAAGCCCAGCTCATTTATTAGGCTATAATTTACTCCATTTTTACTTTTAATAATATACTGAGAATTATCATCTTCTTTAACATACATTATTCTCTCTTTTCCTAATTCATACCAATCCCTTAAAAACTGAATTCCTCCGGCTAAAGATGTAAAAAACACCACAATTATTAGCCCTATTAAAACGAAGTGAACCCATCTATCCCCTTTAATAATAAAGGAAAGAATCCCAGCTACAAGCAATACAAATCCCAATATTGAAAAAACCAAGGTAAGCCCCTGATCAGAAAATTTCATTAACATTATAAAGAAGCAAATTGCTAGGAAGAAAGTACAAAAGCGCCAAACTCTCTTTGAAAATTTCCTGTCATTGAGCATTATAACAGAAAAGCATAAAAGGAAAGTGCTTATTGCTGTCGGATAAAAAATAAATCCCACAGGAGTAATCATATTCAACCCCGACCAGAATAATACGATATGAGTATAATTTTCCCATAAAGCATATATGAATATCACACCCGACACCAACATTAACAGAATAGATATGACAAAAATGAATATATATAACTTTCTCATGACACTATATTAAAAAAAACACCTAATAGATACAAAATAAATAAAATATAATTAATTTTTAACCTATTCCACTATATTCATCAAATATAGAACACCCACAATCCTTCAATAAACTATTTAAAAAGAAAACACAAAGGACTCCTAAAGCTTATAGAGAAAGTTTTATTTAAAAGCTTTTGTTATTTGTCAAAAAATAACCCTTTATTCATTTTTAATTTTACCGAATGAACGAGCTAATAAACTACCTTTTGCAATTTGGGAATTTGAATACGCAGCAAATTGAACTTATAAAGCAAAAAGCAAAACCTCTATTTCTTAAGAAAGAGGAATACTCTACTGAAGCAGGTAAAGTTCCGAAACATGTTGTTTTCACTAAAGAGGGGATTTTAAGGGTTTGTTATTATGATAATCAAGGTAATGAGTTTACTCGATATTTTATTGATGAAGGGCATTTGGCCGTAGATATCAAAAATTTCGAAGCCAACACAGAGTCATCAGAATATGTGCAAGCCGTTACCGATTGTGAATTAATTGCATTTTCAAGAACTGACTGGTTCAGCCTATCTCGTACTATTCTTGAATGGGATAGTATTGTCAACCAAATCATTAAAAAGGGACTCATCGAAAAATTAGAGAGGAAAGCCCCTCTTGTTGAAAAAGATGCGACCTCTCGTTATTTAACTTTCTTAGAACAATATCCGCAAGTAGCCAACCGCATTCCATTGTCTTACTTGGCATCTTATCTCGGGATTACACAATCAACTTTAAGCAGAATAAGAAAAAACATCCGTTAGGTTGCTTTTTGCTTTATGTCAAATGATTTCATAGTTCCATCCTCAAACTTTGTAGTGTTTAAAATAAATAACACAAGAATGAAATCAGTATTAATAACAGGGGCCAATAAAGGAATTGGATTCGAAGCAGCAAGGCAGTTATTGCAAAATGGTTATTACGTTTATTTGGCCAGTAGAAATCAAATTAATGGAGAAAAGGCGGCAGCACAACTTAAAAGTGAGGGTTTTCACAACATTAAGGTACTTCAACTTGATGTTACTGATGAAATGTCCGTAAAGGAAGCTCGCAAAATCGTAGGCCAACAAACTCAAAAGTTAGATGCACTGATAAACAATGCAGGGATTAGCGGAGCAGAATTTGACGAGGAAGGCAATTTCGTTCCTCAAACTGCCACTGATACCAAAATATCAGTTTACGAAAGTGTATATAACACCAATGTATACGGCACCATTCGTGTGACACAAGCATTTCTGGATTTACTCAAGAATGCTAATGAGCCAAGAATAGTGAATGTGAGCTCAAGCCAAGGTTCAATCACGTTACATAGTGATCCTACTTATAAATATTATGATGTAAAAGGGGCCGTTTACTTATCTTCTAAGGCTGCATTGAATATGTACACCGTAGTATTAGCCTATGAACTTAAAGACACTACTATAAAAGTAAATGCCGTAAGCCCTGGCTTTACAAGTACTGATTTTACAGGAAACAGGGGCGGCAGTGTAATGGAAGCTGCCAAAAGAATAGTGAAATATGCATTAATTGATCAATCTGGTCCTTCTGGAAAATTCTTTTGTGAAGAAACTAACCCCGAAGGTGGCGAAATTCCTTGGTAAGGAATTATTACGAATAGGTAGTGAGCAACTGCCTATTCGTATCTTAAAACTCAACGAATCATACGTTTACGCAATCTGCTTAGGTAAACTGGTGTAATACCTAAATATGAAGCCAAGTCCTTTTGAGCTATTCTATGCTCTAAATGCGGATATTGCTCCTTAAATAAAAGGTATCGTTCTTCTGCTGTAAGGGATACATTAGCTATATTTCTATTTTGGTAAAGGCGATAACCATTTTCTGTAAGGATTCTAAAAAAACGCTCTAACTTAGGCACCTCTTTGTATAAAATATCAAGCTTATTTTTAGTGAGTTTCACCACTTCACTATCTTCTGTGGCTTCAATAGAAAAAATAGCCCTAGTCTGACTAGAAAAACTAACTACATCTACTCCCCACCAGTTTTCAGGACTAAAAGAAAGTGTATGTTCGTTGCCATGATCATCAATATGGTAGGTGCGCAGACAACCTCTGTTTACAAAATAGATCGCTTTACAAATATGGCCAGCGCTAAGAAGAGCTTCATTTTTCCTTAGCTCACGCACTTCCAGCATGGCTTGAATATGCTGCTGTTCCTCTTCAGACAAACTTATGTGCATGGCAAAACTGGCCATAATTTGATCATACATATCTCAATTAATATTAAGGTTTAACCGTAGCCCAGAGCCGCCAATTTTGTTGTGCAGCTTTTCTATGTAGCTCGGTTTCATTAATATAAGCCGTGCTTTCCAATATTCTCCTAAAATCTTCGAAAGAAGGATAATCTACCAATACTATTTCATCCCAATCTTCACCGTCAGCTATAGCCAAACCTGCCTTTATAGCTCCAACATACCTCACCTTCACTCCTTCAATCTTTAAATCAGCCGCCAATTGATTAAAAGCAGGAGCATAACGGTAATAATATGCCTCTCTGCCAGAACAAGGCTCAAAAACCTGATCATTAACATATTGAGCTTGGTCATTGAACTTAACAAAGTTTACCATCACTATTGGTGTGTTTTTAGGTAAAAGGGCAGCAGCTTTGTCTAGTGCATCGGTATTTAATGTGTTGATTTCCATAATTCAATATTTATCATCTATAATTTCACAAGGCATTAAAAAAACCTACAATTTTGGTGAGCTTAAAAGCTGCTGTATACTCGAAATAATCCATGCCATACAATACCTCCTCATCGGGCAGAATCCTTTGCCAGAAAAATCGACCTACACCATTTTTATATTCTATTTTAGAAATACAGATAAACGCTCGACCGGGCATTACCTCATACGAATAATTAATAAGAGCTGCCAGCTCATCTACTCCTTTTGTTAGAGGGTTAACAACATCTACATAGGTGCCTCCTTCAGCCCAGCAAGTACTCAATACTTGAGTAATCACTCCCATTCCTTGAGTATTCCATGCCTTCATATACTGCTGTATCATCTCCTCCACCGCTTGTTTCTTTTCCATAATCACTGTGTTTTGATTAGATGACACAAATTAACTATTGAAAAAAATGACAAAACTTAACCTAGTTTTATGATAACCAGAAATGAATTAGGTATAGGTGCAAATGCTTCCCTTTTGACTACAACCAAAGGTGTTTTGAATACATCAAAGGCATTGAGGTCACTGAAATTTGTAACGAAACAAATAATAATAGTTATGAAAGTTTTTGTTACAGGAGCTACAGGCTTCATTGGTACAGCAGTAGTAAAAGAGCTAGTAGCCGCAGGACATCAGGTGGTAGGGTTGTCAAGGTCAGAGGCATCTGCAGAAAAGATAAAACAATTAGGAGCCGAAGCGCTTAGCGGAGACTTAACCGATACGGACTCATTAAAAAAAGGAGCCACAATTGCCGATGGCGTTATACATTTAGGCTTTATTCATGACTTTACACGCTTTGCTGAAGTTTGCCAAATAGACAAAGAAGCCATCAAAGCCATGGGCGAAGTACTGGAAGGAACGGAAAAACCGTTTATAGTAACTTCAGGCACAGCCGTAGCCGCAAAAGAAAGTATGGTTACTGAAAAAGACAAAGCCGAAAACAAACACATTCCAAGAACAGCTACTGAAGAAGCCGTAAATTATGTTGCCGCAAAGGGAGTAAAAGTAGCTGCATTAAGATTACCTCCTTCTGTACATGGAGAAGGTGATGCTCACGGATTTATTCCTATTTTGATCAGCATTGCGAAGCAACAAAACATATTACCTATTATAGATGGAGGACAAAATGTGTGGCCGGCAGTTCATAGGTTAGATGCTGCTAAGGCATTTCGCTTGGCATTAGAAAAAATATCTATTCCGGGCACTCGCTATCATGCCGTGGCAGACCAGCAAGTGCCTTTTCACGAAATAGCTAATATTATAGCCAATAAGCTAAAAATAGATACCAAATCAATTAATGCTGACGAGGCTGAAAAATATTACGGTTCGTTCGCACATTTCGCTACTATTAATAACCCGGCATCTAGCGAAGCCACGCAGCAAGCATTGGGCTGGACTCCTACAGCACCTTCTTTAATAGATGATTTAAAAAATGGAATTTATTTCAAATAAAATCATTGAAGACATAAACTACAGTGAAGCAAAAGTCAATTTTGCTTCACCTTTAAACGAGCCACACGAAAGAAGTTCAAAAAGTAAAAAGCGTTACAGAATTTTATCAGCTGAGGTGCTTCCCATAAGCCAAACACATTAATCAGTGTAATGGCTATTTTGAGCCTGACCTTCACAAGGTGATGTTAAAAGAATGAACTACAAGGACAAATATGAAACAATAGGAATATGATTTTTTCACGATACGGAAAACGAAGCACTTTTTCTATCGGAAGATGAAGAATAGAAAACCATTTAATTGATATCAATTACTACAGGCTAAAAAAATGTAGGCAAGCCAAATGAAATTTGACTTGCCATGAAAACCTAAAAATCAAAAAGCTGAGTCTGATGATTCCCCATCCCATCAAACTACTGCCAATGTAGGTTCTTCAAACATTTAACACTTTTACTAATGAAGCCATGCATTTTATGCTTTCAGCCTTATTTGATGTTACAAGTATAGTGGAATGATTAACCTATGAATGTTACAAAAACGACAAAGACTGACAAAAAAACGACAGGGCTAAAAACGACATTTATTATCCCTAGGGCTATAGAAATAATCCAATTAAACAAAAAGACTTCATCGCATTAAAAAAGAAACCTATGACAATAAATATTATCTTATTTCCTGCCTTAATTTAATTTATTGAATCTCACCAATACCTACTTTAAGTAAAGCCATCGTTATTTTAATATCATTTATCTTCTCTCTAGTAGCATGCAACCGTAACGTTGAAAAAAAGAAAGATCAAAATATATACAAAGCACTGTCACATAAGCTAGACTCTATCTATCAAGAAGATTAAAAATATCGACTACAGGAAAGTGAAATGAGAAAGATGTATGGACCTGCATCTCGTGAAATAATTGATGACTAAGGATGGCTAGGAGACACTAAAATAGGCATAAGAGGGAACCCAGCTTTATTTTTAGTAATTCAAGTGAGATTCAACAAAAATACTTGCCTATAATGAGAGAAGCTGAGAGCAAAGACAATGCCTCCTTAAGTAGTTTAGCTCTGTTAGAAGATAGGTTTGCTTTAAACCTAGGAAAACAACAAATATATGGTAGTCAGATAGCCCAAAATGAAGAAGCTGGAGGATTTTATATTATACCTTTAGAGGCCCCTGACCATGTTAATGAAAGAAGAGCTAACATGGGACTTAACAACATAGAAGATTATGTAAGCCAATGGAATATCTCTTGGGATGTAGAAAAGTATAAAAAAGACTTAGTAAAACAACCCAAGAAATAACATTATTCCACAATACATCTAAAGGTCAAGTTAATTCTTGGCCTTTTTATTTTTTTGGTGGGGGGCAGCCTGTGAAGCCAGTGCGTTTGTGTAGTGCCTGTCATCTCCAACAAACTACCATGCGCCAGCACCAATTCTACTTTTTCTTTGGTTTGTTTATGCTTAAAGGCAAACTTGCGTTCGGCCCCTAAACTCAGCGAACCTATGGAGCCATTCTTCTTCAAATCTTCTTCTCCATCACTGTGCCAAGCCATACTTTCCTCTCCGTTATGATAAAGGTTAAGCAAGCATGAATTGTACGTCTCTCCTGTAGCTTTTTCTGTAATATTCTTTAGTGCCAACAATTCCTGTGTCCAGGGTAATGCATGTTTTGTGGTATTGGAGTAGGTGTACTCAAAAGCCTGATCTCCATACCAAGCTACCTTTCTTTTAGTAATAATTTTCTTACCAAAAATTACCGCCTCATCATTCTTCCAAGCAATGGTGTCCATCAAAATATTAAAGTAGGTATCTGCTTTCGCTTGGCTAAGCACGTGACCATAGTAATGTACCGTACCTTCATAAGGAAGCCAATTAGTATTTTTATCGGGTTGAGGGCTAAACAGATCCATATTTCCAAAGTTCGTAAAATTCTCTCATACAATGTGCGCAAGGGCGATAACCTTGCGCTATAGCTTCATTTTCAGATGTAAAGAATACCCTATTCTCAACTTTCATCCGTTTCCCTGATTTACAATGAAGCATACCATATATTTTCAATTTTTGATTTCCGGCAAAGTAGATTTTATTTGACTTAATGAGGCTAAATAGCTGTTTCTTTGATAGTGATGAGTGATTTAGCATATAAAAAACATTAACTCATAGCATCATGAAAAATAACACCCATAGCATACCTTTCTCCTGATTCTACTTTACTGACTCCGTGTTTCATTGTTACTCTATAATATCCTCTAGCACCTTTTACAGGTCGAAAATTAGTAGTAAAAATTACCAAATCACCTTTATTGGGTTTCAACACTATGGCCTTAGATTGTGCTCTGGGCACCTGTTCTGTCATTACAAACTCACCACCTGTAAAATCCTTATCTCTATCACTAAGCACCGCAAGCGTTTGGATGGGGAAATAAACCTCTCCGTACAAATCTTGATGCAACGTATTATAGCCTCCCTCTCCATATTTTAAAATCAAAGGAGTCGGTTTCATTTGTCCATTTGCATGACAATCGGCCTGCAGTTGCTCATAGCTACTCGGAAATTCCTTATCAATATTGAGTACATTCATCCATACATTAGCAATAGGAGCCAAAAAAGGATATACATTTCTTCGTATAGTATCAATACAATCGGGCAAAGGATATTTGAAATACTTATACTCACCGCGACCAAACCTATACCTTTCCATAGGCACTATTTTCCTGTAAAGATGCGTATCAGTATAAAACGTTTTAAGTACCTCACATTCCTCTTCTGATAAAAACCCAGGCAATATCGCATAACCATTAGCATTCATATCTGATGCCACAGACTTCCAGTCCACAGCATTCACTTTCCAGTTCATATTCTCCATTACTGCGCTACTTTGGCTCCTTCCCAACCTATAATTGCGGCCTTTCTGGTCGGTCCCCACATATAACCACCAAATACTCCTGAAGACTGTATTACCCTATGGCAAGGAATTAAAAAGGCAACCGGATTGCTCCCAATGGCCGTCCCTACCGCTCGTGATGCTTTTGTGTTGCCTATTTGCTGGGCTATTCTTCCGTAAGTGGATAATTGTCCCATTGGAATCTTCAATAAACTCTCCCACACTTTTAATTGAAAATCCGTGCCTTTAAGGTGTAATTTCACTTTAGATAATTGGCTCCAATCTTTTTGAAAAATGAATAATGCATTTTGCTGCATCAAATCTAATTTTTTAGAAAAAGTAGCATTAGGAAATTTGGATTGTAATACCTGCAATGCATCATCCTCACCATCATGAAAAGCCATATGACAAATGCCCTTATGCGTAGAGGCCACCAATAAATTACCAAAAGGGCTTTCTGCCCAACTGTAATTAATAGCAAGGCTTTTGCCTCCATTTTTATACTCAGCCGGAGTCATGCCTTCTATATTTATAAATAGATCGTGCAACCGGCTGGTACTCGAAAGGCCAGTTTCGTAAGTAGCATCAAACAAAGTTGCCCCCTCCTGCTGTTTTAAAATGCCTTTAGCATGTTCTAAACTGATGTATTGTAAAAATTTCTTGGGGCTGGTACCAGCCCATTCGGTAAAAAGCCGTTGAAAGTGAGAAGGACTCAAATGGACTTTTTCAGCCACCTCATTCAAATCTGGCTGCTGCTTAAAATGAGTTCTTAGATACTCAATGGCAGTAGCTATTCTATTAAAGCTTATGTTCTCCTGCGTTTCCATTATCTTAAAATTTATATTACAAAATTCGCTTGACATGCACAGTAATAAAATCCGAAACTTGCTGAGTTATTATTTAAAATATTTTACCGATCGTTTGGTAATTATATTTCTTAACCCTAACATTGATGCATGAGACCACAAAAAGTTTTAGACACAGACGTTTTTGAAGGATTAACCAAAGTTTTTCGCAACCAAGGTTATGAAGGAGCCAGCTTGCAAGAACTCGCTGCCGCTACAGGTCTTAAAAAAGCCAGCTTATACCACCGTTTTCCAAAAGGCAAGCAAGAAATGGCTGCTATGGTCTTAGAGTATGTTTCTGCCTGGGTGGAAGAGCATATCTTTTTTGAATTGCTTAATGAAGAAAATAGTCCAAAAATAAGGTTGAAAATAGCATTAGAGAATATAAGCACTTTTTATGACCACGGTAATAATGTGTGTCTCTTCCGTGCACTGTCTATGCAAAGCGGATTAGAACTCTTCGAAAATCAGATTAATGAAGGCATGCAAAGCTGGATAGATAAATTTCATCAACTAGGATTAGCTTTTGGCTTAGAAGAAAACCTTGCCAGCAAATATGCAACACAAGCTTTGGTAGAAATCCAAGGGAGCCTTATCGTGTGCAAAGGAATGAATGATTTGAATGTATTTAAACAGGCAATGCAAAACATTGAAGACCGTTATTCATCGCATTAAAAAAATTTGATTATTAATTTTACCGATCGTTCCGTAAATAATAAATATTTATAAATATGACAACTATAAAATATAAAAACAGCAATGTTGAAGGAATCAATATCGCTTACAGAGAAGCTGGAGATAAGAAAAACCCCACAATAGTTTTGTTACACGGTTTTCCATCTTCATCACACCAGTACAGAAAAGTATTAACTCAGTTAGCTGACGATTATCATTTAATAGCTCCGGACTACCCTGGTTTTGGAAATAGCGATTTCCCTTCGCCAAATGATTTCGAATACTCTTTTGATAACATCGCCAAAGTGATTGATTCGTTTTTGGAACAGCAAGAGCTAAAATCGTACGCCATTATGATTCAAGACTATGGTTCTCCTGTAGGCTTCAGAATAGCAACAGCCCACCCTGAAAGAATTACCGGAATAATTAACCAAAATGGAAATGCATATGAAGAAGGTATAGGGCCAGCTTGGAAGGATGTAAAAACTTTTTGGGCAGACCGTAATGCAAGTACAGAAGCAGCATTACTACCCGTATTTTCTCTAGATGGTCTACGCTGGCAGTACACCCATGGCACCAGAAATGCTGAAAATGTGAACCCCGATACATGGAATTTGGACTTCTTGAAAATGTCACGACCAGGTGCACATAAGATCAACCTTGACTTATTTTATGATTACCAAAACAACCTTAAGCTCTACCCAAAATGGCATGAATACCTCAGAGAACATCAGCCTCCATTATTAATTGTGTGGGGTAAAAACGATGAATATTTCCCTGAAAGCGGTGCTAATGCTTTTAAAAAGGACATCAAAAACATAGACTATAACATCTATGATACCGGCCATTTTGCATTAGAAGAATGTGCTGAAGAAATTATTGAAAAAATAAGAGGTTTTATGAATACAATAAATCAATAATAGTGACGAACAACAACACAGCCCTATATGCTGTGTTGTTGTAATTTAATCTATTAGATTTAAGGCAACTTAAGCTTAATATCAGAAGTTAAAAATGCCAATCTCGCCTACTTCTCTGAAAGAAATATCTCAGAATGAAAAACTAGCCATCAGGTTAATTTCTCCCACGTTTGGTCATGTCCCACAGCAAATAAAGAGTAATTACGGACTTACGCATAGAAAACCATACTACTTCATTTTGTTAATGTTAGAAGGGCAAAGTTCTCAAAGGGTAGATTTACAAAATTATAGCATTCTGGCCAATGAACTCCTATTCATAGTGCCTCACCAAATTCACCAATTGCCAACTGCAAGGCATGATACCAACTACTTTAAAATTGGATTTGATGATCACTGCTTATCATTATTACCCAAGCATTTTCCGTTTTTGCTCAATCCCTATAACAACCAAAAATTAAAACTTACACCCGCAATAGTTAAACGCATTACATCCATTTTTGAATCACTGTCCAGCTTATTGACTTCCACTGACACAGACCCCGAACTGATTTTACCATACCTGAACAGCCTTTTATCAGAAATTAATATAGCTTACTTCGATTCAGAAAAAAATCCTACGAGCACAAAGCTCTCCGAATATATCAGGTTTAAACAGCATATTGAAGCTACTCTTACTGATCAGCCATCTATTCAGGAAATAGCTACATCCTTAGGGCTTAACACCAATAGTTTATATTACTTGGTTAAACAATTCTCAGGCCTATCACCAAAAGAATTCATCTCTAACAGACTCATTTTAGAAGCAAAAAGACTACTTTATTATAATGAATGTACATCAATAAAAGAATTAGCCTTTAAGCTAGGTTATAACGACCCAGAATACTTTTCAAGGCTTTTCAAAAAATCTACAGGACAAAGCATCCCCTCCTTTATTCAGGATTTATCAGGGTATTAATCCGTTTTGTCCGGCAATTCTGACCCACTGATTATCAACTTTGATTAAACAAATAATCTAAGTGATGAACAGAATATTAGGAAAAAACGGGCCCGCAGTATCCGCAGTAGGTTTAGGTTGCATGGGCATGTCTGGCGCATATGGCTCTAGCAATGACAAAAATTCGATAGCGACCATTCAAAGAGCCTTAGAACTAGGCAATAATTATATTGATACTTCAGACCATTATTTAGCCGGGCACAATGAAATGCTCATCGGCAAAGCTATAAGGGGCCGAAGAGATAACGCCTTTATTGCAGTAAGAACAGGTCAGTTATTATCTTCTAATGCTGATGGCAAGACTATACCCGGACCAATTTGTGGGCGCCCCGAATACATCAAAAATGCAGTGCTACAAAGTTTACAGCGCCTAAAAACTGACTTTATAGACCTTTACAGTCTTGCACGTATAGATCCAGAAATTCCTATAGAAGAATCGGTAGGTGCACTAGCTGATTTAGTCCAAAATGGTCTGGTGAGATATATAGGTTTATCAGAAGCTTCTGCTCAAAGTATAAGACGCGCTGCAGCAACAGCCACAATCACTTCTATACAGACCGAATATTCGCTATGGTCCAGAGACATAGAAAAGGAAATATTACCCACCATTCGTGAATTAGGCATTGGCTTGGTGGCTTACTCTCCACTGAGCAGAGGCTTTCTAACAGGTCAATTTAAAACAACAGAAGATATAAAAGACGCCAGGGCTTTTATGCCTCGTTTTCAAGAAGAAAACTTCAACAAGAATGTGCTGCTAGTGGAAAAACTCGCGGAGCTTGCCAAGCTTAAAAACTGCAGTACTTCTCAGTTGGCCATTGCGTGGGTTTTAGCACAAGGTGAAGATATTATTACCATACCTGGTACAAAAAGAATTAAATATTTAGAAGAAAACGTAGCGGCAACATCCGTACAACTATCTGCTGATGAGTTAGAAAAATTAGAAGAGATTATGCCTTCAGGTATAGTTTCGGGCTTAAGATATCCAGAGAAGTTTATGAATACATTAAATCAATAACGTAACTGGCTGTTTTATTTCAGTAGAACAGCCAGCTACTTTCCATTAACAGCATGAACAACACTCAGCAGAATCTCTAAGCGAAGCAGCAAAAACATAAGCCAACACTTTTCAACTTATTAAAATATGAATATAAAATTTTGATAAAACACTAATTATCATTACTTTAATCAAAGTGCTTCACCTCAAGCCATAGTATAAATAGTTTAATCAAAACCCTTTGCAAACACTTAATTATAGAAATAAGGACGAATCGGTTTGAACAACACAATTGGTCCAAGTAAACATACAGTTATCAAATTCATAAATCACCCTACCTAATGCAAACCAAATTTCATGCTCTTGTTAAGTGGACCAGTTTATTCTATCTGGCATTGTTTTCTATCAATGCATATGGCCAATACTCCACTAATGAGACCCGTACATTCCAGAAAAATACCGATGCTATTTTTGATAGTCTGGTAAGCATAAGAAGAGTGCTTCATCAACACCCTGAGCTAAGTGGGCAAGAAAAAGCCACTTCTGCCTTAATTACAGGCTACCTGCAAAAGTTGGGTTTAGAGGTGAAAACAGGAATAGGTGGCTATGGAGTAGTGGGTATATTAAAAGGCAAAAAGCCAGGCAAAAAGATTGCTTGGCGTGCTGACATTGACGCCATTCCTGTCAACTATATAGAATCAACACCTTTTGCTTCAACTATTGAAGGTGTTGCCCACTTTTGCGGACATGATGTCCACACTGTTATTGGCTTAGGCTTAGCCAATGTTTTAGCCACTCAAAAAGAGCAGTTGAAAGGTACTATTTATTTCATTTTTCAGCCATCAGAAGAAAACTATCTGGGAGCAAAAGCCATGATAGCCGACAATTTATTCGATATCATTGAACCTGAAGAAATTTATGCCGCACATATCTCTCCCATGCCTTCTAACGTAGTAGCCACCAAACCACAATACTTGTACGCTGATTATAAAAAAATCAATCTCATATTTACGAAAGATAAAGACAATAAAGCATTAGAAAATTATATTCAAAAGACATTAATAGGATTACAAAATGTAAGCGCTGACAGTAAATTTTGGGATACTCGTAATCTTATGGATCCGAACATTGGTATCGGAAACCCCAATACCATCTTTAAAAATTATATTACTGTAGATTCAAAAATAAAGACCACCACTAAGAAAAATGAATTGATTATCAGCACTTATGTAAGTGCAAGTAACAAGGGCTTAATTGATTCAATTCCGCAAATGCTACAAAGTAAAATTGGTGACTCTGAGTATGCAAAACTGTTGATGGACATCAATTATGGCTCTGAAATACTAGCTTTTTCTAAAGATAGAGGCAATATTAATAATGATGCTAAATTAGCTGCATCAACCATCAAAAGCATGTCTACCATATATGGCGCAGACAAAGCGGTTATGCTATATGGCGTAATCCCAGATGGCAGAGGAGATGATTTCGCCTATTTTCAAGAGCAAGTTCCTAGTGTTTACTTCCTTTTGGGCGGATCAGATTTTCAAAAAGGAATTATTGCATTTCCACACTCTCCCAGCTTCGCATTAGATGAAAATTGCATCAAAACCGGCATTAATTACTTTTCTACAATGTTATGGTCTCGTTTAGAAAGTAAAAATTAGCCTCTGGAGTCCATTGAGATCCTTAACAAAGTTTTAAATTTTGACTACAACAAAGGCAGATTTGGTCACAAATTATACCTGTAGCATATCTAGATTTGTATTATAGAAATCTGCTACCATCATATAAAATGATTTAAGTTATAATCTATAAGAAGGTACATGTAAAATAACAGAGGCGTTTAGAAGTTAAAGTCATACTCATGAGAAATCCAGCAATCAATAGAATTAAAACCGTTTCTCAATATCATAAATTAAAAGGGCTTCCTACTCCAGATCACCCACTGATAAGCGTAATTGACTTTACCACTATTAAAAATCCTACCCATGAAAAAAAGATTTCCTACATTTTCGATCTGTACGCCATTGCTCTAAAACGAGGATTCAAAGGCAAAATGAAATACGGACAGCAAGAGTATGATTTTGATGAGGGTGTATTATCTTTCATTGGTCCAGGGCAGGTATTTTCTTTCGATGTCAACCTCAACACTAACTTATCAGGTTTTTTAATACTTTTTCACCCCGATTTTCTATGGAATACTCCATTAGCAAAAAGTATAAAAGACTTCGAGTTTTTTAATTACTCGGTAAACGAGGCTTTATTCCTTTCGGATAAAGAAGAAAATACCTTAAAAAATATTAAAGACACTATTATTACTGAATACAGTACTAACATAGATGCTTTTAGCCAAAATTTGATTATTGCACAGTTGGAGTCGTTTCTGATTTATGCAGACAGGTACTATCAACGACAGTTCTTAACACGTAAAAAAAGCAGCCACATTATTATCAACCAGCTCGAAGAGGTGCTGGAGGCTTATATTAAAAGCCCTCAGATAATGGAAGAAGGCATCCCTACGGTAAAATACCTTTCTGATACGCTTAATATTTCTTCAAACTACCTCAGCCGATTATTAAAAACGCTCACTGGGAAAAGCACTCAACAGCACATTCATGATACTATCATTAATGCTGCTAAAATTAAACTAACGACTACCGATTTGTCTATAGGCGAAATAGCCATAGAATTAGGCTTCGAACATTCTCAGTCTTTCAGTAAGTTATTCAAAGCCAAGACACAATATTCGCCCCTTAAATTTCGGCAATCTTTTAACTAATAATCACCCTTTTTACTCAAAACCAAACATTCACTTTTAGTGAAAACGGGAGAGGTATGCCCAATGAGTAATCAGCTTTTAAAGATGAATTAACCCCCTTTACACAATTAATTACTATAAATTTTATGATAGCATTTAAAAAAACGGAATTCAAATCCATACCATTCTTAGGCTTTCTGTTGCTTACATTAGGTATGTCATCTCTTCAACCTGCGTTAGCACAGAAAGTGCTTATTTACTCTGACCATCAACCTTTAGAAGGAATGCGCACTAAATTTCTAAAGGAAATTTTCTTCCCTGCAATAGAACACGAATCTCAGGGCAGATTAAAAATTGAAGCGCACTGGGATGGTGAAATAGCTATTGCATATGATGCTTTGGGAGCCGTAAGCGCAGGTGATAAAACGGATATAGCTACAGTAGTTCCTGAATATACTGCTGCTGAACTGCCTATTCACCAATTATTCAAAAGTTTCCCCGTTGGCCCTTCTGGTGCAAAGCAAGTTTCTTTCTTCAGAAATGTTTTTGCTCATGTACCGCAATTTGACCAAGAATTAGACAAAAACAACATTGTACAAATATTCTTAGGCACAGGCTACCCTGTAGGTTTTTATAGCCGTGATCCTATGACAGGTCTCAATGGTTTAAAAGATGGGAGATGGAGATCTGCAAGTTTCTGGCATTTAGATTTTTTGAAAAATGTAGGTGCAATACCTGTAAGAATGCATTGGGGACAAGAAGTTTATGATGCATTGGCCGATGGTACCTTAGACGGTATTATGGTTAATGTTGATAGCGGTTACAACTTAAGGCTATACGAACATGCTCCACATCTCCTCATGTCTAAAAACCTGTGGTTAGGTCACCTTTATATGGTAGCCATTAACAAAGAAACATGGAATTCACTTGAGAAAAGAGATCAGGATGCCATTAAAAGAGCTGCATTTTACTCTTATAAACTTTTAGGCAAGAGAATGGATATGAGCTATAATGAACAAATAGATGAACTTAAAGAACTAGGCACTACTGTAAGAGAACTAAGCCGCCAAGAAGTTAATGCTTTTAAAGAAGCCACAGACTATGAGGCCATCCAAGATGCATGGGTTAGCGAGCAAGAAGCTGCTGGAGTAGAAGGTATAACTGAAGCATTGCAAAAGCTTAGAGTGATACTCAACAGAAGCATGAAATAAGTTTAATCAAGGTTATTTATATTCAAAAATGGCCTCCTGAACAAACCTAATTCGGTCTCTTCAACAAACCATGCGAGCCAATACCCACGGTACTTTTGTGAAAAAGATAGATCATGAAGCAATCAATTATCATTGGAGCAGATACTAGCACTCCTATAGAAGTAAAAAGACTTGGGTACGGCACCATGAGACTTACAGGTCCCGATATTTGGGGTGAACCTAAAGATCGGCAGGGAGCCATTGCACTACTAAGAAGAGCTGTAGAGCTAGGTGTTAATTTTTTTGACACTGCAGATTTTTATGGCCCTGGTGTAACCAACAGGCTTTTGGCAGAAGCTTTATCTCCCTATAAAAGTGAAGTAATTATAGCCACAAAAGTAGGAGCAAAAAGAGGAAGTGATAAAAGTTGGCAACCTTACGGCCAACCGGAAGAACTTAGAAAAAGCATAGAAAACAACTTAAAAGAGCTGAAGTTAGAACAGCTCCAACTAGTGCACTTTGGTCAATCAGCACACAGCCAAGAAGATTATGAAAATTCACTGGGTGTGATGGCTGACATGCAAAAAGAAGGAAAAATTCAACACATCGGACTTTCTAATGCAAGTGTTGAACAATTCAACAAAGCCCGCAAAATTTGTGATATAGCCAGTGTAGAAAATCTTTATGGTTACTCTCAGAGGCTGACCGATCCTGACAATCCTTTTAAAATGCAAGGAGGAGAAGTGCTACCGCTTTGCGAAGAACTAAAAATTCCATTTATACCATTTTTTTCACTTGAAACGGCACTTCCTGCAGAACAGAACAAGCTAAAGCAACTAGCAACTGAAAAAGGCGTTAGTGTGGCTCAAGTGAACATTGCATGGTTACTGCACAAATCAGATATAATTTTACCAATACCCGGCACTACATCTATTGCCCACTTGGAAGAAAATATAAAAGCAGCCAATATCAAAATTAGTGCAGCCGAAATGGACTTTTTAGGATAGCCATTACGTATAGTTATATAGACCTTTGCTCCACTAATAATACTACAGTGAGGTATTTTGAAACTCCTCCTTACTGTAGTATTTAAACTTGTAGGATTATGCCCAAGATGCAACAAAACCAATATGCAGAGATAGTTATGTCATGCATAGAAGAGAAATATTTTAAGCATGAAATAGTATTTGAACACCATACTTTGGCACGAGTAATCTCTGGCGACATGAAGGTGATACAGGCTGATAAAACCCATAGTTATAATGCAGGCGACACACTTTTAATACCAAGGCATCAATTAGCCACGGTAATTAAATCAGCTAAAAATGGAGATTTTTGTAAGGTGATATTAATTACGCTTACTACTGATCGGTTAAAACAAATATATAGTCAGGAGGAGATAAAACTATCAAATACTCAAAAGCCTAGTATTAATACTTTTAAACAACATGCGCTATTAGAAAGCTTTTTCGCCTCTCTAATGCCTTATTTTGAACTACAAAAAGCCATTCCAGAAAAAATCATCAGCCTTAAAATAGAAGAAGCTGTCAATATATTGAGAACATTAAACAGTAACGTAAATTTCATATTGGCAGATTTTTCTGAACCCGGAAAAATCAACTTGGCAGAATTTATGGAGAAGAACTATATGTTTAATCTTACCACAGAAAAGTTTGGCTACCTCACAGGCAGAAGTCTTACAACTTTTAAGCGTGATTTTAAAAAAATTTATAATACCTCTCCTCAAAAGTGGCTCACACAAAAAAGATTGGAGTTTGCTCATTATCAAATAAGTACCAACCAGCGAAAACCAATTGAAGTATACCTAGAAGCTGGCTTTGAAAACCTATCGCACTTTTCATATGCATATAAAAAGCATTTTGGATTTTCGCCATCTGGTCATTATGAAAATAATAAGTAATAAAGAACAGGTATAGAGGCTAGTCTTTTAAAGCCTGTAAGTTAACAGCTACTATTTCCTCTAATAACACTTTATCATCCGCTAACTTTACTGTTACTCTTATACCGTTTAGTGCATTAAATATAAAGCGAGCCAAAGCCCTAGAAGATTGTTTTTTAGTAAATACGCCTTGTTGCTGACCTTTTTCTATGGCCTTGATTAAAGCATTTTCCGTATCACGCATAATGCTGTAGGCAATGTTCGCCACCTCACTATCTGCCGTAGCCAATTCTATAGCCGAATTTACCATAAAACAGCCCTTAACATGCTCTTCATTAAGCACATCATTTATAGATGCAAAAAATACTGATTTAATATATTCTTCAATGTCTTCAGCACTATCTACACCGTTTAAATATGGATCTATGCGCTCTTTGCGGTACTGTTTAAGGGCACTCACATATAGCGAGTGTTTATCTCCAAAGGTGTCATACATGCTAGATCTGCTTATACCTAAACCTTCTACCAAATCTTGCGCAGAAGTAGCATTATAGCCCTTTTGCCAGAATAATTTCATCGCCTTTTCAAGCACCTGCTGTTCGTCAAACACCTTACTTCTTGCCATATCACTTTCCTTAGTATAAGATATAGGCTAAAGGTAGTTAACTTGGAACGATTGTTCCAAGTTAACACAAAAAAAAGTTAGTCTCTAAGTGGTGCATTTACACTACTTCCGCTATCAATTACGTGCTCAGCTCCAGAAATAAATGAGGCATCATCTGAAGCTAAAAATGTCACCAATTTGGCTACTTCCGCAGGCTTCCCATACCTTTGAAAAGGCATTTTACTTCTTATGTAATCATGTATCTCTTCACTTGCAAACTGCCCACGGTAGATGATTTCCGTTTCCGTCATAGCAGGAGCCACAGTATTCACTCTAATTTTTCTGTCGGCTAATTCTAATGAAACGGATTTACTATATGCAGTTAATGCAGCTTTACTGGCTCCATAAATAGACGTGCCAGCAACATATGCAAATGCGCTAATTGATGTCATGTGAATAATAGAAGCTCCATCTTTTAAAATTGGAATAAATTTTTCTGTTGTAAATACGGCACCTTTAAAATTAATGCTCATTAGCTCATCAAAAACAGGCGCTGTTATTGACCCTACGGGCTCTTGTTGTGCTACACCTGCATTTACAAAAAGTATATCTACCAAGCCTAATTCTGCTTTTACCCGCTCAACCAAGTTTTCGGTATCATCTAATATAGAGGCATCAGCTTTTATACCCAGCGCATTTTTACCTAGCTTTTGCACGGCAGCATCAAGGGTATCCTTATTTCTACCTGTTATTACCACCTTAGCTCCCTGATTAATAAACTCTTCAGCAGTCGCAAACCCAATTCCTGTGCTTCCACCGGTAATTACAGCTATTTTATCTTTTAGTTTTTCCATTTTTTTATGATCTAAATTATTTTGGAATGATTATTCCGTAAACGTAATTAAACGGAACGATCATTCCAAGTAAGATCGTTTTTATTTATCTCCCACCTCGCTGCTTAGCATTTATCATAAGATTATACTAATTGGGTTAATGGCAAAACGGTGATTTTGATAACTGCGGACATGAGATAAGTTTAACTCATAACTGCCAGACATGCATTTGTATTGACTGGGTTGATGCGGCTAAAATTTCTATAAAGTAGGATTATAATAGAATGCCGTATTCAACTTGATGGATAGGAAGAAATATTTTAGGCTATTTTCAATAACAAAAGTAAGGTCAGCTCTCGACTAAGTGCTGACCCAACCCAAAAAAAGCTAACAAAATTTATAGTTAATCTATTATGATTCTATCAATCTATTGGCCTTACGCTGAGCTAGAAATTGATATACTGAACCAATAATAAAGAGTAGAAAAAATAATAGCAGTGTATTTTTTATAATAGGGTCACTTATGTCTTGAGCCAGGGGATGCCCTGCTGGCATTCTGGTGAAAGTTTCGTTGATAGTAGGCACCCAAGAAAAGAAAAAAGTGAATGATAAAATAAAGTTTTCAAAGTAGCGTGCACTTTTATTTTGTGCCAGCTTATAATGCAGCACAAATGCCACCAGCAAGAGAAAAACAATGAACAATGAAGCTATGTGTCCCGGGTTCAATGTACCATGTTTTACAAGAGCCAAAGATGAAAGGGACGTTATCACCGTTCCATAAAAATATACCCTACCTACCAAGTTAGAGAGCTCTATTTTACCAAACTTGATGTATGAAATAATTGCAGATATCAGCGCTACTATGCCGATTATTGTATGAAATATGCCAATAGATGAAAGCTCCATAATTTTTAATTTTATTTATGAAGCAAAGTTTTACAAAAAGAAAGCTCCCATTTTTCACTAAAGTGAAAGTTTATTAACTTTCTTTTCTTCAGCTTTTAAATCATGCTAAGTAGTATGGTTGACCCTATACCGCTTTGGGCTTAAATTCAAATACTTTTTGAAAGATCGGCTAAAATGGCTCTCATCAGTAAAACCAAGTTCGTCAGCTATTTCACTTATAGAGAGGTCACTCCACTGAAGGCGAGTTTTGGCTAACTTAAGCTTATATTTTATAATATATTGCGAAAGATTATCTCCTGTATGTTTCTTAAAATATTCACCTATATATGTTTTAGACATATTAAACTGATCGGCCAAATGAGTATGCGTTAGTCTATCACTTTCATAAATATTGGCCTGAATGTAATTCATGATTTTTATGTAATGCACATTATTAGTCTGCCGAGTGGCCAATGTTTCCATTTGCTCATTTTCCACATTGCGCACGATAATATTAAGTAGGGTGAGTATATGGTTTTTTAAATTGTCTTTATAATATGCCTCTCTATTAATATGCTCAGTTATCATTAAATTAATTAAAGTGCGCATATACTGCTTGTCGCCATCATTTCTCACCAAGGCTCCACAGTATTTATTTCTATTATGTAGTACGTACTCTAGCTTTTTCAGCCACTCTTGCAGTTGTTCATAATCACCTTGGCATTTCTGCTCTCTAAAGAAAAGCTGATTAAATTTGATGAAATACAATTTTGACGGAGCCGTAATATATAATGCATGAGAATCTTCAGGTGTTAGCAAAAAAACGTTTCCTTTTTGGTATTCCTTAGCATTATTATTGATTTGCTGCTTTACACTGCCACTTTCTACGTATATAAGCTCAAAAAAATTATGCCTGTGCAATGGGTTTTGCCAATTATCTGACTCTATAATAGATATATCAAACGTTTCTTTTACTTGTTCTACCAGCATTACTCTTTTCTTGTATTTATAATAAAATTCACCTCATGCCATTTATTATACTCATAACATGAGGTGAACGTTCATTTATTTATAGGTACTATAATTTACAGGAAACCATTGATACCCTGCTCCCGCACTTTTTAAATGTCCGATTCCGGGAAATGGCATATGATCAATAGCCAACCAATAACCACCCTTTGCTGCTGCATCCATAGCCTGTTTTCTGATGCTGGCAGCCGTTTTAGTGTCTACATCATACTGAATAGTCACCTCTGGCTTTACTAATTGTACGGCAGGTACATGTATGATGTCACCCACAAATAGCATTTGTTCGCCATGGCTCTGTAGACTATAAAAAGTATGTCCTGGAGTATGCCCTGCTGCAGGAATAGCCATGACACCTGGCAACACCTCTTGTTCTCCTGTGAAGGTTTTTACCTGCCCTGCTTGTAAATAAGGCTTCATCGATTGCTGAGCAGTAGTAAAAAAATACTTCATATTGCCTTCTGCCTTTTCTGTAAGGCTTTCGTCCATCCAAAAATCTAACTCATCTTGATGTAAATACACCGTAGCATTAGGAAAAGCCCTCTTACCATTAATTAATAAACCTCCGGAGTGATCAGGATGCAAATGCGTTATTAGCACTGCATCTATATCTGCTGGCGAATATCCAGCATGCTGTATGCTAGCTGAAACCTTACCTAGTGTTGGTCCAAAAAAACCAGCAGTACCGGCATCCACCAATATCAACTTATCATTCCTTTGAATCAAAAAAGCATTAATAGAATTTTCTAAAGGCAAAGAGAGAAAATTTTCTCTTAGCATATTCTCTACTTTTTTAGGTTCTATACCTATCAATAGCTCATCGGCAGGCATACCTAGCGTGCCATCGTTTAATGCTATAACCTTTATATTCCCTACCCACATGTTATAATAACCTGCCTGGTCTACTAATTCAGGAGCTTGCTGCGCCAAAGCAAAGGAAAACCCTATACTTAAAAGCAATCCACTAAGGCTAATTGACTTAATTATACGTTTCATGTCAAAATTATATTTTTTCTCGTTGAACATACTGCAAAGTAACACCGAGCTCTCCTCCTCATTCAGGTATAATTTCAGGTTAAACCTGTAGCTTTTCAGGTATTCTCCCTTTACCATCTATGGACCTCTCAGTAAAGTTAGAATGGACTGCCTACTAAAACAGAAATACCTCACGCCCCTGATATTTGCATTGATATTTATTAAACCATAGAGCAATGGCAAATTCTAATACCGTATTAGTTACCGGTGCAACCGGTTTTGTGGGCATGCAAATAGTTTATCAGCTATTAAAAAGGGGCTATAAAGTAAAGGCAACTTTGCGTGACATCAATAAAAAACATATTCTCATTAAAACCCTTAATAACCATGGCATTTCATCGTTGGGCAATTTAACATTTGTTACCACCGAGCTTACTAAAGATGATAACTGGCTACAAGCCATGACGGGATGTGATTACGTACTTAGTGTGGCCTCTCCGGTATTTTTCGATAAGCCCAAGAATGAAAAAGAGGCTACCAGACCTGCCGTTGAAGGTATACTGCGCATTCTTAAATTTGCAAAAATAGCGAAGGTGAAACGTGTAGTTATGACTTCTAACTTTGGTGCTATTGGCTTTAGCCAAACCAACACCAATATAATAACTACAGAAAAACACTGGACAGATACCTCTATAAAAGGATTATCAGTATATGAAAAATCCAAGACGCTGGCTGAGCAAGCTGCATGGAAATACATCGAAGAAAACAACTACCCTGTAGAATTCGCTACTATCAACCCAGTAGCAATACTTGGTCCAGCTTTAAATCAGCACGTTTCAGGTAGTTTTTCTATTTTACAACATCTCCTCGATGGTTCATTGAAAGCAGTGCCAAACATACCTCTTAATATTATTGATGTGCGTGACGTGGCAGATCTACATATCAAGGCTATGACAATGCCTGAAGCAAACGGCCATAGATTTATTGCTAGCGCTGACAGCCAAATAACTATGCCAGAAATAGCCGAATGGATTAGAAAAAATATGCCCGCGATAAGCTCAAAAGTACCTAGAAAGCAAATCCCGAACTGGATTATAAAAATGGCCTCTTTGTTTAATGAAAAGGCCAAAGAAGGAGCGCTTCTTTTGAATATTAATAGAAATATTAGTAACTCAAAAGCTAAACGCCTACTGGACTGGCTCCCCATTTCATCGCAAGAAGAAGCGATTGAAGCCGCGTTAAAAAGCATGATTAAATATGGAGTAATACAATGAGAGACATTACTAAAGATACTCAGTCAAGGTTATTGAAAGAGCAGTTTATACCCGACCATGTTTTTATTTATGTAACCAAAGGGGGCATTAGCTTCTTTGATGGCAACAAAACATATACTTTAAATGCCGGAGAAGGCTGTATTGCCAGAAAAAACCAATTAGCAAAGTTCATATTGTTAGAAACTAAGGAAGAGTTTCATCCTATACTTTTTTGTTTCGAAGAACCTTTTTTAAGGGAATTTCAGCAAAAACATGTACCGCCTATGGCTTCGCTTAAAACCCAAGATGCTTTTGTTTCCATAGGTAAAATAGGCATGATGCAAAGTTTTATTCAGTCATTAGCCCCATACTATAAAGGTGTTATGTCACTCGATCCTTCCTTTGAAAAATTAAAGTATGAGGAGTTGCTGATCATCCTACTAAAACACGAACCACATCTCAGTAGCATATTTTTTGATTTTGCGGAGCCCGAAAAAATTAACCTCGAATCATTCATGAACCAGAATTATAAATTCAACGTGGGAATAGAACGGTTTGCTTTTCTTACAGGCCGCAGTATTTCAGCATTTAAAAGAGACTTCAAAAAAACATATAACGATACGCCCAGCCGTTGGTTAGTAAAAAAAAGATTAGAAGAGGCCTATGTTTTAATGGCTCATAAGAATTTAAAGCCAGCAGATATATATCTTGATTTGGGTTTTGAGAGTCTATCCCACTTTTCTGTAGCTTTTAAAAAAAAATACGGTCACACTCCTACTGACATCCGCAAAGTAAACCAGTAGACATTTAATAGATCCAATGCCTGCTCCCTATTGCTTAGTAAGCAAAGGCTTAGGCTTACGAGTTGGTTTAGTCTTACTCAGCCTTGTTGGTGTAGGCACCGCTTTCTTCTTTCTTCTGCCCCACCAGATAAAAAAGCCCGTAACCGGCAAGCTAGCGGCAAAAACACTTAAAAAGAAAGCAATGGTTTTACCTACAACCCCACCAATAACTCCAGTATGAATGTCTTTATTGTAATCGCGTATTTTGTCGCCATTGCTTTTATCTTCCCATCGAGCAATGGCTAATTGTTTGCCATCATACTGATCAAATTGTAATGATAAATTTTTATAACGCTCATGAAAGTATATCGAAGCTTTAACAGGTGCCAATGAGTCATCTGGCATATTGATGCTATAGCTCATAGCCCGTGGATAGCGAGTTTTAATCTGATGATATACAATATCTACAGGGTGACCAACAGCCTCTCTTGACGGGGTAGAATACACCTCTAATTTATTGGCTTTAATGTTTTTACCTCCATTAGCAATCCACTTTACACTGTCTTCAAACCAATCGAATGCCCACACCAGACCTGTAAAAACTACAAACAACACCAAGAACGTACTATAAAAACCTATCACATTATGAATGTCATAATTTTTCCGTTTCCAGTTTGTAGTTGACTTCCACCTGAACCACAGCCGTTGCTTACGGGCTGCCTTATTTTTAGGCCACCATAAAATAATCCCAGAAACAAGCATTACGAAAAATATAAGAGTAGCTATGCCTACTATGGGTTGGCCTATATCATTGATAAGTAACAACCTCCAGTGTAGCACTGCCACCACCCTAAAAAACTCAAAGGTATGATCTTCCACTTCAATAACTTCACTGCTATAAGGATTAGTATACACCCAATAAGAATGCTTAACATCACTCCCATACCAAATGCCAGATGCTTTTTTGTTAGCGGTATAATGTGTGAAAATGTAAGCATGCGAAGGCTCATTTGAAATACGAATACGCTCAATAGGTATGGTGTCACCAAGGGCACGCTGAGCTTTGAGAAAGCTCTCACTCAAGAGCGATTGCGACTTTTCGGGAGTCACTTGTAATTTATGAGCGTATACAATAGCTTTAATTTCGTCTTCAAAAGCTAGTATAGCTCCGGTAATTCCAAGAATAAAAACCACCAGCCCAGAAGTGAATCCGAGCCAGAGGTGTACTTTCCCTATTATTTTTTTAGGAGACATGCATCATCCTTATAGCTGAATAATCATTTTAAATCAACTAAAATTTGTGATAGACTACCACAACTTGTTAATATGCTGAAATCCTCCACCTTCTATAGATGAAACTACAGTAAAGCTATTTGCGGAATTCTGGACAATCAAATGGTCTTCATCATAACCATTCCCCCAGAAACTATAGCCCCAATAATAGTTAGTACCATCTACTGTGCCTAATGGATTTACGCCTCCGTACTCAGAAAAAGCAGTAAAAGGTGTCACTTCCAAGGTTTCTAGGTCAACCATTACAGACGGTTTTACCACACCTGAAACACTGCCGCTGGCATCGTCATAAGAAGCTGGCCATTCATGGGTATCATCTATATAGTTAAAGACTAATTTATTATCAGAAACAAATGAAGCTATACCAAAGTATGACATGGGTACCACCTCTGCTAGGTCAATATAAAAATCAGGGTCAAAACTCCCGTCAGCGGTTAATTTTAGCAAAGCAAATGGATCAGGTAAGTTTGAGTCTTCTACATCAAAATAAGGAGATATATACGAGTTATCTCTATTAGGTTGAACATACATAGCTCCATTGCTTACATCTGTTAACAACTTATAATAACCCGATATTAATCGATCATCTGTATGGTAAACAACTGTTCCGGTGGCTGGGTCAAATACAGCTACCATAGCTCCCACTTGTTCTTCAGGGTATTCGCAGCAGTTGTCCGGGCTAGTCATTCTAATAGGAATAATAATCTTCCCATTACTTAAATTTTTGGTCCATTCGCTATAGTCCATACCATCTAGCAATGGTGTTGGTAGTGGTTCTACATCATAAACTTTGGTTATTTCCATGGTAGTTGGGTTCCAGTCCACCACTACACCCTCAGCTAAGTTAGAGTATATTGCCTGTGTTTCAGACAGAAATATTGGTTCGGCAAGGTTAGCTCCGGATAGCCCAGTGTTTGCAAAGCTAATAATACCACTAGGAGACAAATCTAGCGTAGCTTTATTCACATCCCATTTAGTCATGGTAGCAGCATCTCCATTCCAAGTGAAAGGATGCTCTCCGTAAGAATAAATACGGGCATTAAAACTCAACTCTATGGCAGTAGAAGCATCAGCCTTCTCTGGAATCTCTTCATGTACACTCATATAGTACACCCTACCCTCTGGAGTCTCAAGCCTGTACCCGTAAAGCCAAGCTGTGGTCGGGTCATTCTCTTTTACTTCCTCAGCTCCATCGTCATCATCGCTGCAAGAAGTTATACCTATGAAAATGATGAACGAGAATAGCATCGAAATCCATGACCATTGCTTAGCGCCTTTCATTATATTATTTAGTTTGTTCATTTTTATTTAAAATTTAGAATTGTATTGTCATTTTTAGATTAACTGCCCTACCAGGGCGCTGCACTCCGAAAAGGTCAAAAACCTTAGCATTTCCTATGTTATTAACCTCAAGGGTCAGCGTATTTTGAAATTGCTTAATGATAGTTTTGTGAGTGATTCCTACGGTGTGTATCATTTGCCGAGGCACTTCCGATTTCGATTGTTGTAAACCGGCACTTTCCCAGCCTATAAAAAAAGGATGCACATAGCGAGCATTCCAGAAAAGGGATAGCTGGTCATTCTTTACCCATAGATCTTTTATCTGATAATCAGCAGAGGCATTTGCAAAAAAATATGGTGTATTAGGTATGCGGTCATCTTCAAATGAAGCAAATGGCCCTTCACTAGAGGTATTGTGATACTGCTGATAAGTAGTATTGGCGCCAAGCGTTAGCCCCTTTAGCAGCCCCCTCCACTTACCACTAAGTTCTACACCTTGCGAAGTAGCACTCCACACATTCTGGTAAGAGCCTAAATCATCCTGATCTACCAATAAAAATATTAGATCATTAATTTTACGAATAAAGAAGTTACCCTGCAGTTGCAAAGCTGCTAAAGGCTTACTATCATAATTCCATTGAAGGTTAATATTATGGCTGTTTTCTGGCTTTAATTGAAGATTTTCGGCAACCAGCTGCCCATCTCCAAAAATCTCATCTTGCCGAGGCAAGCGATAGGCATATTCATAACTCAGCTTAGTAGTGAAGCGCCCTGACCAACGATACCTAAGGCCAGTACCCGCACCATATTGGCTAACAGCACGTTTATCTACAGCTTTCTGATCCAAACTAGGATCATTGGACTCTATACGAATATTTTGCCTGTAATTTTTAACAAAAGCAATATTTTGCAGCTTCTCATTCACTGCATTAAATGTATATTCTAGCCCTGTTACCAAATCGAACAAATAACCTTGGGCTAATGCAGGATCATATACGCCATCCACCAAATAATCATCGCCAGAACGGTAGCTATATGTAGGTGCTATGGTAAGTTTAACAGCATGATTCTCAGATAAAATATATGATAACTGCTGCCTTAAATATGCACTTTCACTAATGGTAATCAGGTGGTTTGCATCTCCAAACTCACCGGCTACATTATTTATTCTAACGCATTCACCTAACCAATTATAAAGACACCTACTAGTATCTATGGCCACCCTTTCATTATAATTATAGCCGGCCTTTAGTTCCAGCGCTAGCTCATCTGTAAAATCTACATTATAGTTAAGGTTAACACCTTCAGAAAAACTGGTAAACTCCACATCTCCGAAAGGGTTACTTGCCACGGCTTTCTCTATTCCCAAACTAGGTAGGTCAATCAGTCCCGGTGCCTGACTGTTTTGAACTTCATTATCATAATTACCATAATAGCCCTCAACGCTGAGGTTCTTGGCCCATTTTTTATCTTTAACTCCCAGTCTCACATGAGCACCATAGGCTTTATATCCATCATGAAAACGCCTAACCTTCTGCTGCTCTAGTTGTCCTTTGTCATTAGCTATAGCTACATCTATTTTGTAGTTATTATCTGTATAATCATAAAAACCGCCTGCTACAATGTATACTCCGGATTGACTATTGGCATAATTTATATTACCCGTTACACGGTGAGTATTGAAAGAACCTAGCTGATACGAAGCCGAACCAGCCCAACCTTCATAAACATCAGGAGGCACCAAGTTAACAGCACCACCAAGTGCATCTGCTCCAAACTGTATAGGCACTACCCCCTTATAAACCTCCAACCTATCTATCATATTTACCGGTACATTGGCTATACCAAAAGCATATGGAGTATAATTAAGAGGAATACCATCGAAGAAAAAACGAACCTTATCACCTGAAAGACCATTGAGAGAAAAGCGCGTATTAGAGCCCAGGCCACCCGCACGCTGAACACTTACCCCTTCTATGTTAGCCATCACAGCTCCTAAGTCCGCAGATTTTGTTTTTACATCACGAGTTTCCAGTACTTGCACTGATTTGGCCGAAAGCCTCAACAATTGACTTTCAGATTGCGCTGTTACTACTACCTCATCTATTTCGGTAGCAGTCTCTTTTAGCTTTATATCTAACCTAAGTTTTTGACCTTCTGCAAGCTCTAACTCCAGAGTTTGTGGTGTGAAGCCTATTCCTGAAACTGCCAGTGAATAGTGACCAGGGGCTATGTCTTTAATTTCATATTCACCATTCGCATTGGTACCTATGCCCTTACCCGAAGGCTTCAGCACTACAGATATGCCCGGAAGAACATTCGAATGTTCATCAGTAACTTTACCATTTAGAGAAGCCCTTATTTGAGACATTCCCTGAAAAGAAATACACAGCAGCGCTATAAAAAACAGATTATTTTTCAACTTACTTGCTGTCCAATCTTAAAATAGAAAAATCCCCCTCAAGTACACTCCTTTGGTACTGATCATCTGTATAATCATCGTTATTTATAAGTTTGGGGGCTTTGGTTGAGCCTATGAGGTAATAAAATTGGTTAGGTTCTAATAAAAAAGTAGAACTTCCAACATGGATACTTTTCTGATTATGAGAGTTATTATATAACCTGAGCACGCCATCAAACCCTATTTTAAAAGAGTTTCCGGGCAAGTTACCCTTAGCTCCTTTACCCCCCGAAATATAGAGCTGATCTTTGGGATGGTTCTCTTTAATGGCATCAGCAGTAGCAGTATTAGCGGTTAACCTACCTCCAAAAAAAGCCACAAAAATGATACACGCAGCTGCTGCATATTGGATGAATTTTCTATACAACGGCACTGTAGCTACAGACTCTTCAAATAATGATGCATATAGCTTAGTTTGGATAGTTGCAGGTGAAGCGCCTATTTCCTTTGCAGATAGCACAGCATCATCTTCATTAGATGACAACCAGCGCTCCACTTCCTTTATCTCATCCGCAGTGCATTGTCCGCTTACATATTTCTGCAATAGTGCCGAAGTAACTTTCATTGTATAAATACTTTGATCTATTCATACAATCGTAAACAACAAGCTGACCCCTGAGTGGAAATGAAAAAAAAAGAAAATTTTAGATGAAGTACGTTAATGCTATAATGCAAGCAACAAGGTTTCTCCTTAAATGACGCAATGCTTTAGTCATATGTGATTCTACAGTTTTCTCAGATATGAGTAATTTGGTAGCTATCTCTTTATTGCTGAACCCGTCTTCTCTACTCATCTTAAAAACTTTTTTACACATAAATGGTAATTGATCTACCAGTAAAGAAACCCTGTCTTGAAGTTCTAAAAAATTAAGATTTTCATCGGTACATTCTCCTCCAATAAATGCTTCTTCCAATTCCACATCTATAGACTGAGTGTTGTGTGATTGTTTTCGATAATAATCTATGGTCTTTAATTTAACGGATCTAACTAAATAACCTTCAATAGAGCCATCAACATCATAGATAGCGTATCGTCTTTCCCAAACTGACCTGAATACATCAAGAACAATCTCTTCGGCATCTTCCCGGTTGTTAATTCTACTGTAGCAAATAGAGAAAAGCTTTGCAATACTCTGGTTGTAGAGTTGCTTAAAACCAATTTCTGTTCTGAAATCAGGCATGGCAACATCGGCTTTTCTTCTCTTTAAAATATTCAAATGACAGTATATTAACCTTTTACATTATTTAGATTAAGTCTAAATTAACACAAGGATACACTAAGAATATACTTCAGTCAATATTTCAAAGGATTAATTTCAAATATTAATACAAAAATTGAAGATACATCGCACTCACATTCAGCTAAATACAACTATAGCGAGAAAACGGTCTCATCGAAAAAACCATAACTGCCTGCTCGCTTAATCAGCTGCTATAACAGATAATGGAGACTGGGGCTTTTAACGCTTTTATTATTTTAAAATAGCTACTATTAGCTATTGACAGCCTAAGTCGTACTATGTATAATTGCATTATTTATATTAAGTCTAAATAAAAACAGTGATCTTTTAATATGTAAGTCCTTACATGCTATCAATAAAATCAAAAGATACTGATACAAGTCCTCTAAAGCTGCGATAGAAAGTATCGCAACTTTATGAGGCACAACTCAAACAATGCTACTATGTGTAATCAAAAAAATCAGATCGTTTTAGCAGAAGAAGCACCTATCAGTATCAGGTGGTGTACCGGTTGTAAATCCTATACTATCATTTTCGGTTGCAGCTGTCTGTCGTTCACTAAAAGGGGGCTGGCTACCTTCATAAAAATACTAGAAAGCTTAAAGCCATCAGATTTTACTTATAATCATTTTGGCACAACAAAAGCCTTGTTAAAAAACAGCAAAGGCTATATGGGGGTGTATATGACTAGCAAAGAGGTAACGCAACTACTAAGCGTAATCCAACAGTGCCAAATTATGAATGAAGTATATGAAATACTCAAACCAAATTACTGATCAAACACATTAAATCAATATCATGTCTTTTCAAATAGAAAACAAAACCGTTCTTTTTTTCGGTTCAGATACCGGAAACACAGAAGAAATAGCACACCTATTTAAAGAATTATGGGAAATTTCTGAATTAGAAATGATCGAAGCTTGCGACATGTCTACCTCTGACTACGAGCAGTATGATATAATTATTCTGGGCCTATCTACCTGGTATGATGGTGACTTACAAAGCGATTTTGAAGGATTTTATGAAGACTTTAAAACTATAGATTTTGAAGGCAAAATAGTAGCTCTTTTTGGTTTAGGAGATCAAACCGGGTATGCAGAATACTTTGTTGACGGCCTTGGGATTCTTGGCGAGATCATTGTTCAAAACGGTGGCTATATCATTGGAAAATGGCCTACCACGGGTTATCAGTTTGATGAATCAAAAGGCTTATACGATGATGATCATTTCTATGGGCTGGCTTTAGATTTCGAAAATCAATATGAGCTATGCGAATCAAGAATGGAGGCTTGGATTAAACAACTAGAACATGAAATCAAAGAAATGATGGTGGTGGAATAGAAAGAGAAAAATTATCTCTAGGCCTTTATCATTAAATCTAAAAATTAAAGACACCAGCCAATTAGCCTTATATTTAATTCATGACTCACTATATGGACTATAAATATTCGGCTCCAAATCCTGCTATCCACCAGTACGTGGATAGCTTTTGGCATTTAAAGCCTTTCATTTTATCAGCGATTAATAAATTCTTTTAACCATGTTTATTATTAACATTACTTACAAAACATCCTTAGATGCAATTGACATTCACATTGAAGATCATGTAAAGTTTCTTAATGAGCAGTATGAACAAGGGAAATTTTTAATGTCGGGCAGGAAAAACCCCAGAACAGGAGGTATTATAATTACAAAAGCATCGAGCCTTGCCGAAGTAGAACAAATTATATCCTTAGATCCTTTCAAAATAAATGACCTAGCTAACTATGAAATAATAGAATTTACACCAACCAAAACCAGTGAATTATTACAATTTTTGGCAGAGTAACTTCTTTATATATTAAACAAAAGGCCTACTCATTAAAACAAGCCGACCTTTTATTTAATAGTAATATTTAAGATGCTATTCTTTAATAAACTTCACTGTTTTACCAGTAGTATTTACTCTTAAAAAGAATACTCCTGAAGGCAGTGATGAAACATCTATTTTATCACCTTCTGTAACTGTAGACTCTAATACTAACCTACCACTTTGACTATCAACAATAGTGATTTTCTCATCTTTGTTAAGTCCTTTTAAAGAAATATAATTCGCAGTTGGGTTGGGCGATAATATGATTGACGGCTTAGTTTCAGAGACTAATAGTGATTCTTGGGCCATGCGTGCTGACGATGACGCAGAAATAGACCACCAATTGATATTCCAGCCTCCAGCAAGTGCTTTCAGTCCAAAGTTATGTATCCCTGCAGTTAAATTAACAGTATGAGAAACGGTTGTCCAGTTTTGCCATCCTCCAGTAGCAGGCACGTTCACGGTTCCATACACTGGCACCCCTCCTGCTTCTTCAAACTGCAACACACCTCCTCCATCTTGGCTGGCTACTCTATAAGCTATTTCATAAACTCCGCCTACAGGTATGTTAATGGTGTTATACACCATCCAATCGTTAGCATCAATATAACCTATATTTTGACCTCCTTCTACACAAGCTTCACTTTCCACTCCATTCATTAAATTATAATTTTCGGCCTCTATGGCTTGGCTAAAGCTATTAGGTCCAAAAACCGCAAATTCATCAAGGCTTACCCAGCTACCTGTATAACCCGAAGCACCCGTAACTGTAATGCGTACAAAGCGAGCATCTGTTGTGGAAAAAGCACTTACTATAGGAGATGAGGCTGTTCCTGGTGTAGTATTACCTGTATTATCTACAAGCAGCGTATAACTTCCTGATGCACTAGTTTTAGCCTCTATTTTATACTGATAAGCTCTATTACTATAACAAACCAGCTCCGTTCTTCCTATACTTTTTACAGCTCCCAAATCCACCTCTAACCATTGAGGAAAACCACTGGCAGACCAACGAGTATCTGCATTATTATCTACTGCATTGGCAGGCAGATTACCATCATTTGCAGAAGCTGTAGCGGGTTGATTAGCCGCTAGGTTACCCGGTTTTGGTTTGTAAGCAGAGGTTACTTCAGCGTGCGTAGCACTTAGCCAACCAATGAAATGGTCTTCAGCTCCATCTTCCACACGGTTACCAAAATTCAATACATAATTTTCAACATTAGGTGCGGACTGACCTAATTGATTATAACGCGCTAACAGAATCTCATAAGGAGCACTGTGTCTTGCCCATGCTGATGTAGACACCCAGTTGTATATGCCTGTACCCATTAAGTTTTTAACATAAGACTCTGCCCCAACCTTCAGTCGATTGTTAGATCTTGTAAATAAAGCCTCATTACCTTGATTGAAAGCGATTTCAGCGCACTGTGCCATACCAATAAGACAATACTGAGGATGCACAAAATCACGTGTTAGCTCAGGCATTTGTCCTGAAGCAGAAATACCATCGATTTGACCTGCAACACCATTATAACCGGTATTATACATTGAGGCATCATTAAAATAAACACCTGCAGCCATTAGTGAAAGATATTTAGATATATACCAGTTAGGTGCATTTGCGATAGGACCATTAACGGCTGTCAAAAGTTTTCTAACAAAACCATCGAAGCTAGATGAATTCCAACCTGACGAGCCATTATTAGCATATTTGAGAACCTCACCAGCCGCTACCCATATAGGACATGCCCAAGAAGTTTCTAAGGTACCTTGGTTAGAATGGTTAGACTCAGAAATTACTGATTGAAAGGTATTACCTCAAGCGTTCGCAATTTGTATGGCCTTATCTCTATTAGCTGTATTACCCGTAATTGCCCATTTAAGTGCGTGGATATACATAGCATGACCATCTCTCCTGAAAGCAAGTTCTTCTGCATTACTACCTGACGCAATTACATGGACATTAGCATACGGTGTAGGGTTATAATTTGTACTACCTTTTGAATCGGAAGCCAATTTATTATAACCTGCAACTAATGGACTTCCTGAATTGGAATTTACCTGAGCTTTGATAAAATCAATTTGGTTCTGAGTAACCATAATTCCAGGGTGGGCAAAATTAGTGGGGCTTTGAGCCATTACACTAGTAGCAACAAATGCCACAAATAATGACATTAGAATAAGTTTTTTCATAGTTTTTAAATTCACTTTATTTATCCAAGGGGGTTAGATTGAAGTTGAATATCCTTGGAATCATAAAGATGAATGGCTTTTCTAGAAAGGAGGATTACAATAGTCCTAGAAAAGTAGATCAATAGTGCTGCGTAAAACAATGCGAATAATTTCGGATTTTGAAGTCATTACGCAATTTCAGTAAATGCAACACATCATGATGGAGTAAAAAAATATGAAATGAGAAATAGGTTCGTCTGTAAAGACAGTGGGCAATCAGGATCACAGGTATTATGACGGAATAAAACCTTAAAATCAACAATTTACAACATGGCAATTATTATCATCATATAATAACTAATATAAATCTTCAATATTATAACTCATCGGATTATTGATAGCGAGATTATTATTCTCATAATTCTTAAAATAATGTGCAATACTTCTATCCTTATCGTCCAAAGAATTTTCCAAATCAACAATATTATGTTTTTGATTTCTAAACTCAGTCTCATTTTCTTCCCTTATTAGCAAACAACGGCCTGCTATAGGATCATTCCCCATTGATGTCCCCGAAAATGTCCCTTGAATAACTGAAGGCGCAAATGTTTTTCCCAGTTTATAAATATGAAAAAATATTTTGCCTTCCGCGCTCCTCATTAGTACAGTAACTACACCTTCCACAAATGATAATTCGCCTACGTAATCTCGCTTCGGTCCATTCAATAAAAAAAGCATCTTTTTCATAGTATCATCTTGATATATCTCTACAGGTGATTGTAAAATATATGCCCGTTGACGATTATTCATCCTTAAGTAAGAATAATAATGTCCTTTCATAGATAATAAAGAATCATGAATATCTGGAGACTTACTAGATACAAAATGTTTAAAACTATGGTACCCTATATGTTTGCTTAAAGACTCCACCTTGTCTGCATTTAAACTTATCTCAGCGGCACCTTCTATTTGGGATTTTTCACACCTTTTGAATATTTGCTCATACAAATACCTCTCAGAAAAACCTAGGTCAATATTTCTCCCCACATGGATCAATCCGTAATGATCTGAATTCACTCCATACTTAGCACACACCTCTGTGAGCAACATTTGCAAATAATTCACATTATAACTAGCCATACCTCAAATAAACAGAATTTAACCGTAAATAAAAGTAAAATAACCGTGAACACAGGTATTCTATAAGGAACCCGGTCCCTCTACCAATTCTCATATTTGTATTGTAATGATTAATCATTCCGAATCAGCATTCGCGAAACTGATTCTATAATCTGATCAATGAATTTTTTAGAAGAGTAAAGTGGGAATTACTCCCTCTAAAAAATTCATCTCAGGTCAATCCCACAGGTAAACGCAGTTCACCAGAATGGAATTAGACTTCCTTATTACTCACTGATTATCAATCAGTAAGAACAAACTACCATTATGTCTATTTCAATCTCACTCCTGCGAATTCAAAAATTATAAAAACAAAATCATGAAAAAATTTAAATATTTCACATCTATTAGTTTACTAGCAAGTTCAATGTTATTCGCCTGTAGTGATAATCAAGTAAATCCGATTCAACGCGGTGGGGACGAAGAGGAAGATGACCCTATTATAATAGCACCTCCCGCCCCTACCAATAACACAACATATCCTCTAGATACTATTAATTAAAATTAATAGAAGTAAAACCACTCTTAAACGGTGGTTTTACTTTGTTAAATAATATTTTTAAGATACATTTCCATATTATGTTTTATAGGCTTTTAATTTTATTTATGATCACTAATAGTCTTTTTGCACAAAGCATTAATAAAAGTCTATTAACCAGATATAAAGACTCATTACAGTCAACACCTAAAACAAAGGATTATTGGTATAGTCAAATTTCATTTGAATATTTAAATGCAAAGGAATACGACAGTGCCAGAAAGTACTTACACCTAGCATTACATTCCAGCCTACGAAGTAACCAAAGACAGAAGGCATTTATTTATAACAGCCTAGGTATCGCCTATAGTGATTTCAAAATTGACAGTAGCATTTATTTCTACAACAAATCTAAGGAAGAGTACCTGCTATTAAAGGATACGGTAAATTTAGCTTCAGTTTCGACCAACTTAGGAAAACAATATAAACTGCTCGGTTTATATGAAAGAGCTTTAGATAACTTAACGTTTTCCGCCCTAATATTTGAAAAGATAGAAGCAGATGCAGACCTTGCTAGTTGTTATAACACAATAGCCTCTATTTACTCTAACCAAAATGATTTTCAAGAAGCTCTACACTATCATCGTTTAGGTATAAACCTAAAGCAACGGCTAAACCTTACGCAAGGGCTTTCATCCTCATACAATAATATTGGTATAATTTACAAGAAAATTGGCTTATACGATAGTACTATCATTTATTATAAAAAAGCCCTTTCACTTAAAGAACAAACGAAAGATGCCCGTGGCATAGGGGTGGTACTGAATAATATGGGTTCTGTGTATATGGAAATGAAACAGTATGATTCTGCTTCTATATACCTACATCAAGCCCTACTGAATAGAGAGCAAACGCAAGATTATACTGGAAGGGTAATTACAATGAATAATTTGGGTAAGTTATATTATCTACAAAACCAACCCGTAACTGCATTAAAATACCTATTAGATGCGAATAAAGATCTAATAAAGCTCAAATTATTAGAGGAGTTAAAAAATAACCTCGAAAACCTATCTTTAACCTATGAGGCCCTTGGCCAACTTAATAATGCCTTACTAAGTTCAAAGAAACTCATTATAATAAAAGATAGTCTTCTCAATCAAAGCAAGATTGAATCTTTAGTAGAGATGCAAGTAAAATATGAGACCGATAGAAAAATATATGAAATAAGTTTATTAGAAGAGCGCCAACAAGTACAAGAAGCTGAATTAAAAATCAGACAAACTTGGATTTCCACGTTAGTAATTACTGCAATTCTCTTACTATTCATCGGGGTTTTAATATACACTCAATGGAAAAAAGAAAAAGCTGGAAAGGCAGAAGTTGAAACGCTAATGCAAGAACTGCATCATAGGGTAAAGAATAATTTACAACTTTTATCAAGCATATTTAGTCTTCAATCTAGGTCTATTAATGACGAAAATGCCCTTGAGGCGGTAAAAAGTGGAGAGAATAGGGTAAATGCCATGGCTATTATACATCAAAAGCTATATCGAAAAACAGGCAGTAGAAGCATAAACTTGCAAGAATACCTCTCGGATCTCGTTAATGCATTAGCATATAGCTATGGACACAAATTAACTCATCAGAATTTATCTATAAGAATTGCCCCCATAAACCTTGATGTTGATAAAGTTATACCTCTAGGTCTTATTGTTAATGAACTAGTTAGCAATTCATTTAAACATGCATTCCCTAAAGTTCCTAATCCAAGATTGCAAGTACATTTAACTCATGAAAAAGGAACTCTAAAACTACAAGTACAAGATAATGGACTAGGCTTTGTGTCTAAAGAAAACAAAACAGGGTCCATGGGCATGAATATTATACAAACTTTAGTGCGCCAGCTTAAAGCTGACGCTGAATGGCAAACCTCAAATCAAACTATTTTCTCACTAACCTTAAACCTTAACAAAAATGAAACAGGTAGAAATATTAATAGTTGAAAATGATCTTATTACCGCTAGAAATTTAAAATATCAACTCGAGGATCATCAATTTAATGTTATTGACATTGTAGACACTGGTGAAGGAGCTCTTGAATCATTAGAAAATAAAAGACCTGACATTATTTTAATGGATATACACTTATCCGGAGACTTAGACGGGATTGCAACAGCCTCAAAAATTAATGAAACATTAAACATTCCAATCATATACTTATCTGACTATATAGATAATGAAACCGTTTCTAGAGCCAAACAAACTAAACCTGTTAATTACCTTTCCAAACCTTTTCATCCAGCCGATTTATTGAGAGCTTTGGAGATAGCATTTTACAACGCCAATCATCAACTTAATAATACCTCACCTCAGTTGACAGATCGTATATTAGTCCGCACAGATACCCAGTCTGCCGATATGATTACTTATAGCGATATCCTATATTTAGAAGCCAATAGATCCTACAGTCATATTGTGACCCAAAACAAGAAATATATCCTTTCAAATAGTCTCAAAAAAGTATTTGATCAGTTTGCAAGTCATGACTTCATTAAAATATCGAGAAGCCATGTGATCAACATAAATCACATCACAGGTATAGATGGGAACATGATCAAACTTGGCTTTAAACATAGCGTACAAATGAGTAGCAACTATCGAGACTCAGTAATGCAAAAAATTAACCTCGTAAAATAAGGTATTGGGAAACCAAACCCATCTTCTCGGAAATAAAAATTGTATAATCCTCACTGAAAAGATATCTATCCCACAAAAAACGGGTTGATATGAATTCTAAAGATTATGAATATGATGTATTTATCTCTTACTCAGTAGAGGATAAAATAAGCATAGTCACTGAGTTAGTTGATAAATTAAAGGATGCAGGAATAAAAGTATGGTACGCTGCACAGCAATTACAATTTGGCAAAGATATTAATGAAACAATAAAGGAAGGTATACATAAATCAAAACACGGCCTTATTATTGTCAGCCCTAATTATATCCAAAGTGAATGGACCAAGAGGGAATTGCATGTTCTTTGGGCTAGAGAACATAGTGAAAATAGTCTTATATTTTCAGTTTGGCATAACATAAAAAAAGCTGATGTAGAAAAATATGATCCCAATCTAAAAGACAACTTCGCTATTCAAAGTGACAAGGGCATAGATCATATCGTCAGAAAATTAGTAAAGGCACTTAAAGACCATAGTGACACGAATCGAGCCCCGATAAAAATCAAGCGTCAGCATCTAAAAAAAAGCTCTTTATCTATTAGTATAATTCTTATATTATTAATGATAACTTCAATGGGTTTCTTTTACTTCAATGATGATTCACCCTCTGAACAACTAATCAAAAGTAGTATCATAAAACGAATAGAAACTCAAAATGAAGAAGCATTAAACAACCTTTCATCAATAAACACAACAGATGGACGCCCCGCCTTACTATCTGAAATAACTGATGTTTATGAAAATTACATAAACATCAGATCACAATATAGAAATCAGTACTATTTCAATACAATCAATAATAATTACAAGTACAAAAAATACGTAGAGCCCATTATAGAGTTGGATTTAGAATCACTATCCCCTTATGACAATTACGGTTTTAAAGCTCCTCGAATATATTTTAAAAACAAGGGACTTAAACCTCCTTCATTAGATGCTGAGTACACATTTATAAATACGCAACCGGTTGATTATTCAATAACAGGAGTAAACCATCAAGACACTCAGACATATAACGTATATGTAGGTTATGAAAATTATATCCGTACCCTTACTGTTCATTTGACATACTCTAGAAGTAGTGATTGGATAAAGAAAAGGCAAACAATTTTCTCAGGCATTAAGCCACATGAAGTTTTCACTTTCACCAAACAGCACAATGAATGGGTTTTAGCTCGCACACAATAATCCTTCTTTCGGAAACGCAAAACCTACATTGGGAAAATTCAATCCATGTCATTTAGAACACATGTTACTTTAGTACTATTCAAAATTAATCTCTGATTTAAATATCAGAATCAAACTTTTACCCCAAACATAAGTACGCTATATCATTAGTAAAATATTATGGAATTCTGGAATAACGAAAATTTAATAACAAGATCTGAATTAAACGATCTGATTGTTACCAACCATCGAATCAGGTACACATACAGCAACAAATTTACATCAATTATGCTAGATCAAATAAGCGGCATAGAAGTGAAGTATACGAGCAAACCCATATTATTACTCATAGCAATTCTCAGTGCAATAGGAGGAATTATATTTTTTTTCGCTTCACAAATGTACTTTTCCATGCCTCTTCTAGTAGCATTTATTACATCTATCGTCCTGTTTCTTAATTCAAGAAAACATGTTATAGCTATATCTTCAGCAAGCAACAAAATTGAGTTCTTCACAAAAGGAATAGACCAAGACAATATCAAGCACTTAATAAATCAAATAGAAAAGGCCAGAGTCAATCGTCTCTAACAACAGCAAAATAAAAATTTAAGGAGCCATCACTATCAGGGAGGAGCATCACACTTATCAATTATTTAATATTCACTACACCCTCCCCCATAAACCTTTCATTAAAACCATGAAATTCTTTATTGTACTAATATTTTTACTGATAAACTTTGGCTCCATATATAGTCAAAATACCTCTACTTTAATCTTAATATCTAATGAGAATTCAAGCATATATTTAGATGCTGATTCGATAGGAATACTGTCATCCGATATACCAAAAAAAATCGAGATTAATGCAGGAGAGCATTATTTACAAGTTAAGCCCTTATCCAAAAGTGGCACAGAAAAAAATAAAATCCTGAACTTGAAAACTGGTTCACAACAGGTGTTAAAATTTGAATTTAATATAGATGACTCACCCGAAACCATTACCATAGCCGAAGTAGATTTTACTATTCCCGGATCCATTGTTCACAGTGAAACATCAAATACTCCAACCTTTTATTATGCTTTAGAAAAAGGAGACATCCTAAAAGTTGACTTAGAAATGATAAATGAAAAAGGGACAAATTCCCTTTCTATATTTTCATACCCTGATAACTATGTGCTCTACACAAAAGATAATTTTCAAGATCTCAATGAAACTATACAAATTAAAAAAAGGGGTATTTATGGTCTCTCTTTTAAAACTTACCATACCTTCCCTCGAGATATGAAAATGAAAATATCAAGAACCCCATCATCTCACCATACCATTGACTTTGTTACCAAAGTAATCTCAAAAGATTTTCACACGTCCAAAGTAATACAACCCGATCAAAGTTTTTATATCAACAGTGGTTCTAATGCCACTTTTAAAAATGGTAAATCAAGGATTTGCTTAGCTTTCTCCTTGCCTCAGAATACTATCAGGTGTTACTACTCCTTTTCTGCATCGAGAGAAAGTAGCAACATTAAATCAACTGAAAAAAAGCTTAATTTGCTATCTCAAATAAGTAGCTTGATAGATAATACAGGCTCACTATCCTTCGGAGTAAACCAGCTAACACAGGCTCCTGGCTCAAATTATTGCGATATTTATCTCATTGATGCCAATAACCATAATACTTTTTTGGCTAAAGAACCGTTTCAATATTTCCCTTCAGGAAGTCGTGAAAACTACAAGTCGGGAATAGTGGAACTACCCCTAATAACAAACACTGCCATGTATTTAGGCGTCAGAAATCCTGACAGCATGTATGGAATAAATATCAATATTGAAATAGTTGCTATTGTGAATGAGACCAAACTTATTCAAGCCGAAAACAATTAAACATCTCATTCGGAAATAAAAACTCCAGCTTTGGAAAGTCTATTTCTACACCTCCATTCACTTCACTACCTATGTATCATATTTTAACCATTTAAACATTAAAACATGAATAATTACCGGGTAAATAACAACACTGCTTCAAACCCCAACTACAGCCATGAAGTTCATAAAGAAGGTTGCATTCATATGCCCAAACCTTCTAACAGAACACCCTTAGGGCTACACTCCAACTGCTACAGTGCTATTATACGAGCACAGCAACATTACAGTAATGTAGACGGCTGCAAGACTTGCTGTAAAGAATGTCACAAAGAATAATTTTCACCTCCACATAACCTGTAATGGGTTATGTGTTGTAGTAACCTGAAAACCAAATATGCACTTTGGGAAACATATTGACCTTACTGGGAAAAATCATTTCACGGCCACAAAATATTAAGAGAATTTACTGTAAGAATGAAAATAATAACCTACCTAATCTTATTGTTGAGCACCATAGGACTCTTCAATTGCGGATCTGAAAACAACTCAGTCTGCCCCGGATATACTTGTGAGAACTATTCTACACAAGAAGAAGCACAAGCGGCATATGAAGCAGACCCCACTTGTAATGGCAGCTTAGATGCTGACAATGACGGAAAAGCATGTGAACACCTTAAATCTGTAAAAACAAAAATATGCCCTACTTCGGCCAATTGTGGGTGTTCTGGCAAAAACAAAGATCAATGTAATGGCCCGTGTTGCCAATGGATACAGGGGACTGGATGCAAATGCAGCTAAAACTTACACTCAAATAATATAGAGGATGAACAGATATACAAGCATTCTAGCAATGCTACTACTTTTAACGGCTAGCAACTTACTTGGTCAAAATTACTATGTGAGCGCAAAATCTCTGAATTTGAGAAATGAAGCAGGTCTAACAGCCAAAATCATAACCCAACTTTCCTATTGTGATAATGTAAGTCTATTAGATGATTCTTTAAATCCTGACTGGATTAAAATTTCAATCGAAGACACCACTGGCTTTGTTTCTAAAAATTATATAGAAAAGGGCAGATGTGAAAAATACAAACACTCATATAGAGTAGGAGCTATATGCAATGATGGCTCAGGTAGCTCAGCTACCGGTCGTGGGGCGTGCTCTCATCATGGAGGTGTACAATATTGGAGGACGAAAGAAGAAGTAGACTATAATATCATAAAAGAATAGTTAGTAGCTCTACCCTGAAAATAAAAATTGCAACAAAGAAATACATAAAGATGGAAACATATATGATTGCCATTTATAGCCTTTTAATTATCTGGGGTATAATCACAATCGGATTCATTTTCTGCATCCTGAAAAAAGGGCCCCATAAAATAAACCTTTATTTATATGAATCACTCCCCAATGGCTTTACTACAATCGGGATTTTAGGGACATTCTTAGGCATTTATTTCGGCCTACAAAAATTCGATGTAAATAATGTCTCAGAAAGTATTCCCCCTCTTTTAGAAGGTCTTAAAACAGCATTTCTCACTTCAATTTTTGGTATATGTGGTTCATTCATAACTAATAAAACAACAAAATGGGCTTATAAACGCTCTGAGGACAAACTCCCCTCTAAGCCTACAGGAGAGGCAGCAATACTCGAATTAGTAACTGAAAATTTATCAGAAATAAAACATCAATTTGGAAACAATCATGCTGATTTAATTAAAGCATTATTAGGAGAACAGAATAAAAATATTGCTAAATACCTGCATGAAATTCAAATTGAATCACAAAAACAAAATGAAACATTAATTAATGTTCAACAGGCGCTATCAAATGATGAAGATGCTAGTATACTTTTTGAAATTCAAAAACTAAGGCTTGAACAAACTGAAACGTCCCACGCTACACAAAAATATATCAACCTTATTATTGATTCGATGGCCAATAGCAACGTGCTTCTAGCTAAAAAATTCGATGAATTCACCTCTCTATTAGCTAAAAACAATACAGAAGCGCTGGTTAATGTAATGCAATCTGCCACAGAACAATTCAATGAGCAAATGTCATCACTTATTGAAAAACTCGTTCAAGAAAACTTTCAAGAGTTAAATAACAGTGTTCAACAAATGAATGGATGGCAAAAGGAAAACAAAGAAATGATTATACAATTAACTAATCATTTTCAAAAAACATCTCAAAACTTTCAAACCACATCCGAAGCAATAAAAGAAATAACACTCCACACAGGAAAACTAACTAACAACAATGGTCATTTAACCAAATTAATATCTGAACTCCAAAAAGTTATGATTGAAGACACGCAATATCAAAAAATTGTTTCTCAATTAACTTCTACCGTTAATACCTTAAAAGATAATACTGATTCATTTGATGAATCTACTAACAAATTAAATACGTGGGTACGAAACCAAATGAACTTTTCAGACAGTGTATCTATACTTTTAACAAGACTAGAAGATATAGATCGCATAAAAGATATCAATGAAATATTTTGGGAGAATACACAAGCACAACTGAATGAAGGTGTTTCCATGATAGAAAAAGCCAACACACGTTTATCAAGTGATTTAGAAAGTATTAATGATGAATTTTATAACCGCTTGAATAGCACATTACAAAACCTCGATACATTAATTCAACGAATCATTGTTAACTATAATTAATGATGAAATTAGAAAAATCAAATAGCGGAGAAAGTAATTGGGTATCATTAAGTGATATTATGACAGGGTTAATGGTGATATTCATGTTCATTGCTATATCTTATATGGTTGAAGCACAGAAGGAGCAGCAAAGGAGAAATGTTATATTTAAAGAATTTAGAGAAACTAAAGAGCAATTATACTCTGAATTAAATACGGAATTTGCAAATGACTTCAAAAACTGGAAAGTTGAATTAGGGAAAGATTTATCCATTAAATTCACGAACCCCGACATATTATTTCAATCGGGAAAATCAAAAATCCGTCCGCATTTTGCTCTCATATTAAATAGATTTCTACCTCGCTACTTTAGCATTTTGTTACAGAAAAAATATTTAGATAAAATTGCTGAAATAAGAATAGAAGGACATACAGATGCTGTGCCTGCTCCAAAATACGATTCAGATCCGTACATTGGAAACGTTAAGCTGTCCCAATTTCGCTCAGCTGAAGTATTAAAATATTTCCGCAATATGTCTTATTACAAACAACTTTCTGACTCCTCTGAACAATTACTCCAATTCTGGATAACCGCAAATGGTCTTTCTTATGGCAGAACTTTAGATTCTGACAAAACCTTAACCATAAAAAGTAAGAAGAAAATCAACAATGAACTTTCAAGACGGGTTGAATTCAGAATAGTCACTAAGAGTGAAAACCTTGTAGAAAAAATCTTAACTGAAATTGACAAGTAATGTTATATAACTTTTCAAAATTAGATAAAAAATTAGATCTGCTTGAATACCCCAAGGTTGACTACAAAAGTGGATTCAAAACAATTCAAGGAATAAACTTCACAAAAGCATACAAAGTCGGGGCAATCCATTTTGAAGATGATGGCATTTATTTAGAGAATGAAGGTCAGAAATATCGGGGTTATATGTTCATTAAAGAAGCCTATATATCCTACAATGGTCAACCTCCTGTTTTCCCTAAATTTCACTTATTAAAATGTAGCAAAATTCAAGAATTCATAGGAAAAGGAAAGTTCAATCAACGATATGAATGGTCTAACTCCAATGTAAATGATTTAATTGACAAGCAAAGTAAAACAAAGCACAACGATATAAAACTCGAAGTGTGTGCTTACTGTAAAAGTGCTCTTCAAGAAAAGATCAAGAACACTCAAGATTTTTATGAAATATTAAAAAAGTATGAAACAGAGGCAAACATTTTTGATGTAGATATTTCTGGATACCAGTACACTCAAGAAAAAGTAAGTAAGCAATACAGAAGTCAAAAAAACTATATATGCGAGGAATGTTCAATAGCCCCTAAAAACCCACTACATAGACGTTGGTGGCATACTCATCATATAGATGGAAATAAATCCAACAATTCAAATACTAATTTAAAATGTCTTTGTATCCTTTGCCATTCAAACGTGGACGCTCGTCACAAAAAAAATTTCTCAAAAAACTTTATGTCTAAACAGCTAAAATCATTTATCATAGAATATGAAGAAGACCTAAAAAGGCTTAATACTTTAAATGAATAACCTATTGACTGACCTTAATTGATGAAATTAATAATTTATAAACTAATTGAGAAAGGAGCACACGGCTCTCGCATCAATATTATATTTGATTACTTTATAACCTCACTTATTCTATTAAATGTTATAGCTCTAATGCTAGAAACATTCCCAAAAACACACCAGACTTTATCTTCTTTCCTGAGCATATTTGAACTCATATCTATAATTATATTTACAATTGAATACATCTTACGGGTATACATCTCCAACCTAAGCCACCCTGCTTACAATCACACTAAATCCGCATTAAAATTTATATTTTCACCATTTGGAATTATTGATATATTAGCCATACTACCCTTTTATCTACCATTGTTAATCACTATAGATTTAAGGTTTTTAAGATTATTAAGGCTAATGAGGTTCTTCAGAATTTTCAAGATTAATAGATATAATAATGCTTTAACACAAATCTGGGCAGTCATTAACAATAAAAAATCGGAGCTATTAATCACCGGATTCGTATCACTTTTAGTAATACTAACCTCATCTTTTTTAATGTATGAGATAGAAGGTAAAGCTCAACCAGAAAAATTTAGCAACATTTTAGATAGTTTCTGGTGGTCTGTAGCTACCCTTACTACTGTAGGTTATGGAGATGTTTATCCAATTACAGCAGCAGGTAAATTTATAAGTGGATTGATTGCTATACTTGGCATCGGGTTAATTGCTTTACCAACAGGAATAATAAGTGCAGGTTTTATGGAAAAAATCAATAAAAAGAATGCCGTAAAAAAATGCCCCTGCTGCGGCTGCAAAATTCAACTTTAGCAACTACTACTATCAAGTAGGTTCTACCTCTTATCATTCATTACATTGAACCACGACAAGCCCAATAACTTGCTTAATCGATTTATCATCGGAAAATTTAATATTTTAAAGTATATTATGCCCTTAATTAATCAACCAATAACCTTAACCCAATGAATCATTTTATTTACCTGATTAAGGCATCATTTATTCTTACTGCTTTTGTCTTTTTCGATGTTAACGCTCAAAACAAAGATGCCTTTGGCATACCATATTTAATGCCCTCAGCCTCGCCCTTACTAGAGTGGAACTCGGCTCACTGGAGTGGCAGTCCATCGCGAAATATACACCAAGATACACCCGACCCTTATGATGCCACTGGATGGAGCACCCCAAGAGGTGATTTCAACCTATTTAATATCGATGGCAATGGGGTGTTACACATGGGAGGAAATCAGCCTCGCCTTTACGTTCAATCATCACAAGAGCATCCTCTATTTTTCAAAAACACTGAGTTTACAGCTTATTTTAAAAGAATAGGGACTGATGGCCCCTTCAATGGAGGCCTAATCATGGGAGTACGCAGCGGCATAAATGGCCATGGGAGAGACAACTGCGAAGCCACCACTTACTATTTTGGAATTAGATATCCGGGTACTTGGGTATTTTACAAAGAACTTACTCATCCTTTTGGAGAAAACGGATCATCAGGAAGGCTCTTACCGGGTAGCCAAATTATGCCTTCTGATAAGTGGATAGGTGTTAAGTTTTTAACGTATAATATACCCGGCACAAACCATGTGAAATTAGAAGGCTATGTAGATCTAGAATCAAACGGTGATACTTCGGCAGGCATTACATGGACAAAAGTGGCCGAAATTATTGATGATGGGTCTTGGAGCGTACCTGTGGGAGACTGTGGTTATGCTGAAAACAAAATCATTTCTGAAGGTGGTGGCACCGTATTGATCAGAAATACTGACATACAAGAAGCTCAATACAAAATGGTTAGTATTCGCGAAATAAATCCGGCAGGAGACCAACCCTCTAACCTTTCTATTCATATAGAGGCAGAAAATTATTCAGCCTATAACAACGTGCAAACTGAAGCCTGCAGCGAGGGCGGAGAAAATGTAGCATACATAGAAGCTGGCAGTTGGATGGCATACGAAAACATTACCTTACCAGAAACAGGAACTTATAAGATAGAATATCGAGTAGCCTCCCCTTATGATAATAAGCAATTTTCATCAGACCTTAATAGTGGTAGCATAAGGCTGGGCGAAATGGACATTCCAAACACAGGAGGCTGGCAAAACTGGCAAACCATTTCTCAAACGGTAAATATAGAAGCAGGTACTTACTCTTTTGGGCTATGGGCCATGACAGATGGATGGAATATAAACTGGATCAAAATATCAAAAGTAAACACCAACCTTAAATTAAACGCTGAAAAAATCAGCACAGTAAATGTCTATCCTAACCCCACCTTCAGTTCAATCTCGGTTAAAGGAATTAAAACTGGAGAAATAATTAATATATTCAATGCTAAAGGACAGAAAGTACTCAGCACACAAAACCATTCCGATATAAATGTTTCTCATTTCAAAAAAGGAATATACCTTATCAGGACCGCTACCAACACGCAACTAACTTTTATAAAAGAATAATAAATATTAAATGGGTATATGCACTATATACCCATTTAATATCCTTCACTGCTCATACAGATCAATCTAACTAAAAATGAACCACGTACATAATAACAGGCAACAGTGGCAACTGCTCTGAATACTCTAGCTTATTAGAAACATCATTGTAATAGCTATTTAATTGAGCAGAGTTATTAGTAACATTCTGAAGATCTAACTTTAACTCTTGACTGGTCTTCTTCTTATCAACCCTATAGCTAATAGCCAAGTTGCCAATAAACACATTATCTTCTTTCAGAGAGAAAGCCTCTGACTCATACAATACAGTCTCTTGTTGCTCCATAGAGGCTTCTAAATTAATCGGGGTATATCGCCTAGCCCCCAGAATGGATAACTTGGTATTAACACTTAGCACTTTACTTTTACTGTCATTACTACTCAACAAAAACTCCTTCCCCACTAACACGTTACCAGAAAAATTCCCATTAAACCTAGTACTTCTCTCTATGCCATCTAGCGCTGTGTATTTAGAATCATACACAGAGGCGGTGACCATAAAGAAATAGTTATCAGAAAAATACCTTTCTAATGTAATTTCAACACCAAGGTTACGCCCCTTCCCTTCATTTACAAGCTTCCTGTCTGTAAACCATTCTACCTGATTAATAAGTGAATATGAGCTATTAACATCCTTCTCTACCGGAATATTATACAATTGCTGGAAGTAAGCTTCTAATTTTAGAAACAGGTTAGCTCCCAACCGATTTTCATATCCTAAAACATAATGTAGGGCTTTAGAAAAACCAAGGCTCATATTAGGCATAGTAGCCTGACCGTTTGCATCAGGAATAATGCTATAATAATTGGTAAGCGACTCCATTTTACCGTGTACGCCAAAACCAGCTACAAATGCCTGAGCAGGGCTAAACTGCCATTTCATGCTAGCTCGGGGTTCAAATGAAAGTTCATCATTAAGGGTGGTGCCATGCAAATGAAAACCACTTACAAATGACAACTTCTCTACAGGGCGATACTTCCAACTAACAAAGCCCTGATAATGACCTGCATCACCATCGATATTTTGATCATCAATAAATCTACCTTCGGCATCATCAAAATAAGTATTGGTAAAATCAAAGTTATACACACTGTAAATGACACCAGCCTGAAGATTATGATGAGCATTGAACTTATGATTGAAAGTAGATGCTCCTCGCCATGTATCCTTATTTAGCGTTCCATCATCATGAAGTATCAGGCTAGCACTTCCATCAGGTCTATAGCTTTTTAACCCACTTCCGTTAGTAGATATAGAAAGCATGTTCTGTAGGTAACTATTTTTACCTAGCGAAAGATAGTGGGTCAATCCTACCACTCCCATATCAGCTTTATAATCATTCTGTTCTAACAGCTTATCTTCATCCTCATCATCATAAACCTTTTCCAAAATTTTACTTTTTCCGCCTAGGCCAAATAATGAAAATGTGCCTATAGCACTAGTAGGAACAAATATTTTAAATGACATATCTTGATATTTTGGCACTCCATCAAAATCTACCACCCCGAGGTTATCCAAAATACCCATTGTAGAGTAACGGTAATTTATAAGATAAGAGGCATTGCTACCCTTAGAGAATGGCCCCTCTGCTGTGGCTTCGGTTCCTAATGCACCAATGCTAAAGCTATATTCTCTCTTTTCGTTATTGCCTTTTCTTAATTTCATATCAAAGACACCCGATAAGGCATTACCATACTGAGGCGAAAATGCGCCTGTATAAAACTCTGAATCAGCAAGCATTTGGCTATTTAAAGCATTTACAGGGCCTCCGGTAGCCCCCTCATCAGAAAAATGATTAGGGTTAGGTATCTCAATACCTTCAAGCCTCCACTGAACCCCTTTTGGTGAATTACCTCGCACCACAATAAAATTGTTGCCAGACGCATCTCCACTAACCCCAGCATAGCCAGAGACCATTCTTGCCGGATCGTTAAATGCCCCAGCATAGCGTTTAGTTTCTTCCACTGTAAACCCTCTTGCACTGATCAGCGCCATGTCATTATCTATCTCAGCCTTATCTCTTACTGCTGTTACTACCACCTCATCCATTGCCGTAAGCGATTCCTGCATAGCAATATCTAGAACCATTTCTTTAGCAGATGTAATTAGCAAGTTAGGAAGTAACCGTTCTTCATACCCCATGTAAGAGATTTTTAACGTCACACGACCTACAGGCACATTATCTATTCTAAAATTACCATCCAAATCCGTAACACTACCCTGAACAGGATGAGTACCAATCACAACCACATTAGTACCAGGTAATGCACCTCGGGTGTCTTGATCCGTAACTCTACCTCTAATAGTTTGAGTAATAGTCTGGGAAAATGATGTATTGGATAAAAAGATGAGCGTTGCCATAGCCGCTGTTTTACACAGCAAACCATATATATTGACCTTTATATTTTTCATGATGTAGGATTTTAGGTGCTTGTATTAAAACCTTACTCCGGCATGGAATCCCGGATAAATCATAATGCGGGTATTATGATGCACCTCATCATAGAATGAGCTGGGCACAGCTAATGAGCTACCTTGCAACTTCCCTTCCGCATCTTTCAACTTCGAAAACTGAAGGTTTACAGAAGCTCCGGCATATACTTCAAAGCCAGGTGTTAGCTGCCAAGACCCGGTGAGTTTTAACTTTTCAAGAATATTGAGTTTCTCTGTCCACCATTCATCTTCATTTACAAAGAGATGAATAGCATCCAAATTGAGCGAAGTAAGGATACCTATTTGATGGTAAGTTCCTAACCCATAACCAATAGCCCAATACTTCTTACCTGCATCGGCACGATAAGCCATAGACCAAATACTATAAAGTGGCCGCTTCCCCATTTTATAGTTCACATTTAAATAGAAACTCTCATTGTATTCTACCTCTACTTTTTTGTATCCATTTCTGGAAATATTGACTAACCCTAACTGCACTCCATCAATAACTTCATCGGCTATATTTATTAAGCCAATTTGCATTCCCGTAACAGTAGTAGCCTTATTTATAACACCCGAAGCTTGTACTCCTTTTACATCTTTAGCTTGGTTAACTACCCCTGCCATTTGCAGTCCGTTCAAAGAATCGGTTTGTACATTGACAATACCGGCCACTTGCACTCCTTTTACTATATTCGAACTTTTATTAATGATACCTGCCATCTGCAGCCCCGTTGACAGAGAGCTATCTCCAGAATTAATGTTGAATATGCCCGCTGCTTGGGTGCCTTGAAAATTATTAGAAACATTAAAAATTCCGGCATATTGTGCCCCCATTACTTTTGCAGAGTAATTACCTAACCCTGCCATCTGAAGTCCACGAACATCGCCATAAGCCTGATTCAATAATCCCCCAAACTCAGCCCCACTAACACCAGCAGAACTGCCATATAATACATTAAAAGAAAAATGATTTACATAATCTGAAGCGGAATTACCGTTTGTTCCAAGAGGATGGACAAAAGACAATTGAACTGGGCATACTTGACCTGATTGAGCGTAAATATGTTGCCCAGCTAACACGGTAAGTAGCATTACAAGTAAGCAGTTAAATCTATTCATTGCGATATAATTTTTGGTTTATATCAGGATCACAACTATGAATAAATCTACCCTTACTCTCTTTTGAAAATATTTATCAAAAATTAATCTTAAAAAGAAAAAACACTGCAAATCAAAGCCTTATAGCAAATCTACCCCCTATCCAAAACTGCATAAGAGTAGTACCCAGAACGTGATCTACCATAGTATATGGCGCCACCTTAGTAAGATATTGCCCACTATCCGGGTCTCTATTTTCAGAAAGCCATATATTAAAAGAAGGACCAGCCACCATTTTTAAGCCTTTCTGTTTTCCATAACCAAAGTTTACATCTAGCCTATTAAGAATACTAAGCTCCTTCACAAAACCGCCCCCCTCATTTACCCAATTGGAGGTATAATCAATATTTAGAAAAGACTTTTTTGACAATTTACGCTCGGTACCAAAACCGTATCCAATAGACCACCGAGTATCACTTCCAAGAGCTCCATACCCCGCAGTAAATATATTATAGAATTTCCTCACGCCAGTTCTAAAACCTACATTGAATGCCGTTACTTCATTGGTGGATATTTCAATAGGTCGAATGCCGCCATTTTTGACTATACTAACAAGCCCCACAGGTATTCCTGTAATTGAATCTGCTATATTTACCAGCCCTATTTGAACTCCCTGAACATTTCTCGCCACGTTAAGAACCGAAGCCACCTGTGCTCCTTCTATATCTTGCGCATAGTTGAGCACCGCACCTATCTGCATACCTGAAGATGGCTTTTTAGACCAGTTGGCCACAGTTGATATCTGGCAAGTTTTAAAGCTCTCTGCCACATTTAGCATACCTGTAATCTGCACTCCGCTAATTTCTCCTTTTACCCAATTGGCCACGCCAGACAATTGCAAACCTTCAATATCTTTGGCCCTATTCAACACGCCTGATAGCTGCATGCCCGTCATTTCTTCTTTCACAAAGTTAGAAACACCCGAAATTTGCCCCCCTTTTGCCCTGTGTTTCACCAAATTACTCACTCCACTTATCTGCCAACCTTTCATTTGATGCAGTACATTGTTGCTCACTCCGCTTATCTGCAGACCGGCAAGCGAATCTGCCACAAAATTATAAACGCCTCCTAACTGAAGACCGTCCATAGCCGCCTTATTATGATTAAAAACACCTGAAACCTGCACCGCTTGCGCCTCACCACCGGTAATGTTACCTACGCCTCCTATCTGTACTCCACTTACATCACTTCGGTTGATATTAAAAAGACCTCCTAACTCAAAAATTCCAACACCACTAGCATAGCCCACAAGTAAGTTAAGTGAATAGGTATTTTGAATGAAACCACCCATTTTTAAATTAGTACCTACACTAGGCCACACCGAAACTTGCGCCTTTTTATGAATAACTATATCAGCATTTTCGGTCCTCACCAATGCTTCATCAGACACTAACTTCTGCACTAACTTCAATGATTCCACCGATGGCTTATCAGTAACAATATCGATATTTTGCACCTGCTTAGCTGCTTTTATTGGCGATAAAGAAATGGATAAATGATGGTTTTTAGGAGGTATTACTATTACCGTATCTCTAATTGTATTTTGATTAAATGATATACCAAACTGATCATACTGAACTGGCACCGACATTTTAAAACCGCCACTTTCATTAGTCATGGAAGAAACTAGACTACTCACCTCATATACCATAACGTTGGCCAAGGGCTTTCCTGTATTCGCATCAAACACATTGCCCGATACTGTAAATTTTTCACTTTCGGGCTCTTGTAGCCTTCTCAGTAATATCAAATGGTTGCCACTAACTTTATACACCACATGTTTTGGCAGAATTTGATCCAAAGCTTGTTTTACAGATTTATCTTCAGCCGCTATACTTACAACCGATGTAGTATTGAAAATGCTGGCGTCATAGGAATAAGTAAAACTAGCCATGTTACTCAATGCCATTAGTGCACTTTCTAGTGGCTCATTATTGATGTGTGCATTCACTCGCCTTTTCAGCAGGTCATCCTGAGCTGACAATGTAAAAGTGGTAATGCAAAAAGCAAAGAGCAAGATATACCTAAGCATAGCTACAGACATCCTTTCCCAGAAATATAAATGCTACCCTGCCTTTTTTCCGAGACTAGATTGAAGTTAGTATTGATAATATCCATTATATTATCTACAGGTTGATTTTTGAATTTCGCTGTAAGCTTACAATTTAATATTGCGGAGTTTTCAACCTGAACAGATATATGATATGCTTCTTCAATGGTTTTAAAAACATGTTTTAATGAATCATTTTGAAAGGTAAGAGTACCCGTTTTCCAAAATATTTTATTCGCGTTATAGCTATTTACAGCAGTAAAAAGTGACTTATTTTTATCGAACGCGATATGCTGCCCTTTTGTAAGCGTATACTCCTCATCATTAGCCGCTACTTTAACTACACCTTCCTCCACGCCAACCGTAATATTGCCAAGACTATCGTAAGCATTCACATAAAAAGCAGTACCCACTACAGTAACAGTCAGCTGCTCCGCCTTAATAACGAACGGCTTCTGCTTATCAGCAGCTACCTTAAAAAAAGCCTCCCCTACTAGCTGCACAGCCCTCTCCTTACTATTAAATTTATCAGAATATGTTAAAGTAGAATTCACATTTAAGCTTACCTGAGATCCGTCAGTAAGGGAATGAATCATCGTTTCCGCTGTTGCCTGCAATTTATTCTCTAAAACTTCTTCTTTGGGCTGCAAGCCTCTATAACCCACATAAACTAGCACACCAAAAATGATAGCAGCAGCCACTCTAATCAAATAATACATAGGTTTAATCTGTGTATTCGAAGCTGCTACACTTTTTTGTTGCGTCTTTTGCCTAAATGTATCCCAAGCGGCATCAACATTCACATCAGCTTTTTCATGAGGCACAACATGACCAGTATGCTTCCATAGGCGTTCCATATCAGCAAAATCCTTCCTATTTTGTTCAGAAGCCTTCACCCAAGCCTGTAACTGTAGCTCTTCCTGAGCATCAGCCTCGCCAGCTAAAAACTTTGAAACTAACTGATATTCGATATGTTCCTCTTCATGCTTCATTTAATCCATTTATATAGTGACACCCACAACAGCATTTACCCTTACTTATTCAACAAGTCTTTCCATAACATCAACCAGCCGATAAGCTTATAATAGGACAGAATCAACAGCATAGGCAGATATTCTTGCAAATTTTCTTTTAAGAATTTTAGTGCTTTACCCATCTGGGCCTCCACTGTTTTTACTGAAATCTTAAGTTTTTCAGCTATTTCCCTGTATTTAAGTCCCTCTTCTCGGCTCAACAAAAACACCTTTTGCCGTTCTGGAGGTAATTGGCCTATGCACTCCTCTATTTTCTCTTGCAGCTCTAGCTCTACTACACCATCAGCTACCTGCGCCTCTTCATGTTTTGCCTCATTTAACTGATATTCAACATACTGCACACGCACCTTAGCATGTTTTAATTTATTCAAACATGCATTTCTTACTGACCTAAAGAGGTAAGCTTCCAAAGATCCACTAACTTCTAAGACAGTCCTTTTATCCCAGAAATTCATAAATACATCCTGCACTACTTCTTCGGCCAGCTCTTTAGTACCTAGGTATTTCATAGCATAGCCGCACATGCCTGCATAATTGGATCTAAAAAGATGCTCAAAGGCCTTTTCATCTCCGGCTTTAATAAGCTTGGCGATATGTTCTGAAGCGTAGAGCAAATCCTTAAATTAATTGAAATATTAGCGTGTAGTAATTAATGAGTTATTCTAATATAGAATTACAATTAAAAGCCAAAAGAAAGAAAAGGCATGATAAAATGAAAGAGTAGTTTTTGTAAAGTGCGTAATCAGTATAAAAAAAGTCATAGACCATTACACTAACCATTAATAATGAGATGATAGTAAACTTTCCAAATCATTTCCCAAAGGGTAAATATAGAAGCAGAAACTTACTCTTTCGAACCATGCCCAATGAATGATAGTGTGGGAATATAAAGTGGAGCAAAATATCAAAAGTAAATACCAACCTTCAATTCAAGCTTAGAAAAAACAGCAATCTACCTACTTGATAAAACACAACACACGGAGCGCAATTCATGAATTATTTCAATGTTTCCTTATTTCTTTTACCAAAAAATATCCTTATTTTATTGATCATTTTGATTCAAACCTGAGCTAATTACTCGATTTTAGGGCATAATACATAAGTAAACCGATTTTCTAGTTCCGCTTTGTATTAGCAGAATGAAATGAGCTTTCACTAATTAATTGCTCAAACTGGATACGTAATGTTCATGGCCGCAACTCTAAATGGACCGAGTTACATTGATAGTATCCTGCAGTCTGCATAAAAGATCGTGAGGAGGCAAAATGTTTCAAAATGATATTATTATTCGTTCAACCTTATAACCAATTCTTATGAAGTTTAGACTACTTAACTTTATGGTATTGCTATGGCTATTCATAAGCAATACAAACCTTATCCATGCGCAACGTTACATGGAAAATTTGAATCGTGGCACAGTAGCCGTGCGCACCTCTACTAGCCAGGTATTGGTCAACTGGCGGATTCTGGGAGATGAATATGCCCAGGGAGCTACTTATAATCTCTATCGGGGCTCAAGCCTGATTGCATCTAACCTTAATGTTTCTAATTATGTAGATGCTACTAACAGCAATGCCAGCTACCGCGTAGCAGCGGTAATCAATGGTGCAGAACAGGGGCTTTCTGAGGCCGTGAGTACGCTTACTAATCAGTATTTTACCATTCCTGTTCGGCCTATTAATGGTAGTTATGCTGCTTATAATATTAATGATGCCTCGGTTGGAGATCTGGATGGTGATGGTGACTATGAAATTGTTATTAAGCGGCTGTCTAATGATGCTACGCCTTCAGCTACTACCTATCATTATCTGGAAGCTTATGAAATGGATGGCACTTTTCTTTGGGCTATTAATTTAGGGCCTAACATTGCTAATCCGGTGGAGGTAAACTTTCTGGTGTATGATTTTGACAATGACGGAAAGGCAGAGATTGCCACCCGCACCTCAGACGGAATGATTGATGGCACCGGCCATAATATAGGAGACCGCGATGGTGATGGGCAGACAAGCTATCGCTCTACCATGGCTTTTAATTCGAGCTATTACCGGGTTGATGGGCCTGATTATATTTCTATTTTCGATGGCGAAACAGGACAAGAAGTAGCTTGGAACTGGTATATTGACCGTGAACCTATGGTGCAGTGGGGCCTGCCCGGCATGAACGATTCTCAGCTCGGGCATAGAGCTACTAAGTGCATGTGGGCTGTTGCTTATCTTGATGGCATAAATCCTAGTATCGTGATTAGCCGTGGCATTTACCATAGAATAAAATTAGAAGCGTGGGATTTCCATAATAGTTCTCTTTCTAAAAGATGGGCTTGGGACAGTGATCCTAATGGTTCTGCTACTGCGTACACCGGACAGGGCTTCCATAACCTTGCCGCTGGTGATATTGATGGTGATGGCCGAGATGAAATCATCTATGGCTCAATGGCTGTAAACGAAAATGGGCAAAGCATTTATTCAACACAGCACGGTCATGGAGATGCCGGTCATTTGGCCGATATTAATCCGAATATACCAGGATTAGAGTTTTTTAGTTGTCTGGAAGGTGCCAATGGTTCTTCTATACCGGGTTTATCGCTGAGAAATGCTGCTAACGGCAATATTCAGTGGTCTCTAGCCGCTACTGGCGACATTGGCCGTTGTATGGCGGCTGATATTGATGAAAACCATTATGGTATGGAGATTTGGGGATCAGAAGGTTCTGGTGTCTATAGCAGTACAGGTACACGTATTTCTACCAATCAACCGACTTCGGCTGGTGGTGGACGTACCTACAACTTTGGCGTTTGGTGGGATGGCGATGTGCAAAGAGAATTGCTTGACCGAATGGTGATTACCAAGTGGAATGCTGCCAACCAAGGAACTGACAGGGCGGCTACACTCTATAATATAACCAGTATTAGTGATAATAATGGGACAAAATCTAACCCATGCCTGATGGCCGATATTTTAGGTGACTGGCGTGAAGAGGTGATTTACCGAAGTGGAGACAATACGCAATTAGTGGTTTTTGTAACGCCCCACAGTACTTCTCAAAGAATGTATACCTTAATGCATGACCCTAATTACCGCTCGGCAGTGGCATGGCAAAATAATTCTTACAACCAGCCGCCCAACTTGGGTTTTTATTTTGGAGGAGGCATGACTACACCGCCTAATCCTAATATTGTAATAGTTGGTAATACCAATAAAACCATGTCACTTAGCGCCAGTGGAGGAAATGGCCAAGTTAACTTAAACTGGACAGCTAATTTTATTCCGTCTAGCAGCATCCAAGTCATGCGAGATACAGACCCTGATCCTGTAGGCAGAACCAGAGTGGGCATAGTGTGGGGTGAAAATAGTTACACTGATACCAATGTTAGCAATGGCACCACCTATTATTATTGGTTAAAAACTTACGATGAGTCTGGTAATGAGATTGCTGTAGGGCCACAATCAGCCACACCGGCTGCAGGAAATGTAGCCAATGGTACTTATGCCATTATCTCTAAAAGTAGCGGCAAAGCAATGGAAGTATATGATTGGTCTACTGCTGCCGGAGGAAATATATCACAATGGGAATACTGGGAAGGCGCCAGTCAGTTTTTTAACCTTACCAGGCAGAGTGATGGTTATTACACCATAGTATCAGATTATAGCGGCCTGAACGTTGAAATTATTGATGCCTCAAACGAAAATGGTGGCAACCTACAGCAGTGGTACAATAACGGCCACGACTGCCAGTCTTTTGAATTTCAATTAATGAGTGATGGTTATTACAAAATCATCAACAAAAATAGTGGTCTGTGCATTGATTTGTCAGGCTCAAATTCAGAAAATGGAGCTAACATAGTACAATGGGGCTGCCATGATAATGATAACCAACGTTGGGAATTGATTCCTGTGAGTTCTAACCAAAGTGCAAGAACGGCTTCCTCAATAGAAGACAGTGAGGTGGAAGGACCGGATTTCATGCTTTATCCGAACCCGTCAAACAGCGGAAATTTTGTTGTTCAGGCACGTGATGCTAACCATAAAATTCAATCAGTTAAAGTGTATAACATGCTGGGCAAATTGGCCTATAGTATTCAGGCTAATAATGGTCGCCTATCAGTAAGCAGACCATTAACTCCGGGCACCTACATTGTAGAAATCAACGATGGAAGCTCTAGTATTAACCAAAAACTCATAGTGAAATAGATCCATTTCGATAAATACTATGTGCTGTACATAATTGACAGTACTATAAATGAAACAAAGCCGGGAGAGTTACTCCTGGCTTTGTTTATTATGAGCTTACCTAATATCTCCGTTAAGTGGCACAGCTTAAATACTCAATTATAGTTTTGTCACTCATCATCTGCTATAGGAAGGGGAGGGTTACGGTATATTCAAAAATTATTAGTTCATTATTCTTCTCTTGGCTTTGAGATTTATACACATGTAGACTTAAAAGAATAAAAAATAGCTATATTGAAGAAAAGATATAATGAAGGTATAGGCAATTGCATATATTATTACGTTACAATACATTTTGAAAAGAACAGAATCTAGAACCGAAAATCATCGACTTGAATTTAAAGACTTCAGGAATACTACTAACTCTGAATCTCAATTGAAATCAATTAAAACTAAACTTTTCAAAGAAATTTCGGCAATGTCCAATTCTGACGGTGGACAGGTAATTATAGGTATCGATGATAAAACTTTAGAATATTTTGCACAACCTTATCATATTCTGAAATTACTCAAAACTGAAACTTTAAGTTCATTTATAAATGATTTATCTGACAATCTTATTGTATTAAATTCGATAGAAAAAGATGGAATTGTTACCATTGAAGTTGCTAAAGGAACTGCGCTGTCATGTGCGTCTAAAGATGCAAAAGAATTATGTAAAGGTGACATATATTATCGAGAAAACACTGCAACAAAAAAAGCCTCGTTCCCGCCATGCTTTGCATGGTGGTTTGCTATCTGAATAGATAAATATTATTTTTATTCAATGAGTAGGAACTATAAATTCTATAATCCTGAAGGCTGGTATTTTGTGAGTTTTGCTACAGTATTTTGGCTAAGTATTTTTACACGAAGGGTTTATAAAGATTGCATTGTAAAACACTTGAAGTTTTGCATAGAAGAGAAAGGGATGATTTTAGGAGCATGGATCATTATGAGTAATCATGTTCATTTAATATTCTCCGCCAAAGAGCAGAATCCTCAGAGGTTGTTACAAAGCTTTAAAAGCTCCACGGCCAAGGAACTAATAGAATTGATTAAGACTCATCCGCTAGAAAGTAAGCGAGAACGTTACATCTGGTTTATGGAACTAGCTGCTCATAGGAACTATACCTCCAAAAATAAAATACAGTTTTGACAGCAACATAATAAACCTATAGAATTGTGGAGTAATGAAGCGATTCAGAAAAACTTAGATTATTTACATTTTAATCCTGTAGAATCGGGAGAAGTTAATGAACCTCATCATTATCTCTATAGCTCAGCTATCGACTACGCTGGTGGTAAGGGAATGTTGGCCGTAACCTTAATGATATGAAACAGTACCACCATGCAGAGCATGGCGGGAACGGAGGATGCGTAGGAGAGGAAAGAGTTGAAATTATATATGAGAATGTTGTAGATGACGAAAAAAACTGATTAACAAGAGAAAGTTATGAATAAAACTTTTTTACTTAAAAAAAGGAAAATTTTGTTTGGACTCGTATATCTTGTCCTTTTCAATGTTATTTCAATTTGGTTTCTGATCGATCCTGAAATCTTTATAAGAAATTTTTTAATGAAAAAGATACATATACAAATTGTTGGAACTATAGGGTTTATATATAGTTTGTTAATGTTTTATTCCTTTATCCGACAATTGTTTAGTAAAAAGGAAGCTTTGATCATTTCGGAGACTTATCTAGTTGATAATACAAGATATGAATCTATAGGAAAAATTAATTTCAGTGATATCAAGAAGATAAAAAGATTAAAAAAATATAGTATTGAGATAACTTTGAAAGAACCGGTTTTTAAATTAAAGAGACTGAATCTTTTAAAAAAAGTACTTCTCTTCGCTAACAATTGGAATGCTAAAAATAGTATTATTATATCTAGTGCACTACTTAATTCCGATGTTAAGTCTCTTGAAAAATCAATACTATCAGGGATGAGAACATATAAGAGATCTCAATCTGGTCTAAGGTGTGCCGAGAACTGGTCGTAGGTTAAGCGCAACGGTCCTACGACCTACCATGAGCAAGAGCATATGCTCGGAATGAGATAAGTGGAGGTCTGAGGCAATCAACCAGTCAGTAGGCAAAAGCATTAGCTTATTATTTGTATGTTTGAATATTAACCTGGCATTACAAATGCATGGAAAGATGTAGCCGCAATACAATTGCGACCTAGCTGGAATGGGTCGCTGTTAGCTACTCACTTTCTTTTTTCTCAAAAGTAAGTTCACTCTAAAATTATGTAAGCCACCAAAACGGTCAAGAGTTTCCCATAATTTGGAGGGGTCGTTGGGCTTGTACTCAAATCCATTTTTTGTGTTGTAAACAATCTTTGTGAAATGGTGGCCTGAGTGAAGTTTTATTACTATTTCTACTAGTTTGAATCCATCCCAATGTAATGTGTGAGAGCCTAGGTTTAAATGAGGATATACGTTGATCACTTTGATCTCATTTCCCGGAATAGTTATTATTTTCTCATCCGCTGACAATACAATATTATCATCAGTTATCTTAATTGATCCAATCTGAGGTAGGTTATAAAAGTGCTTGTAGTTATGTAAAATAATTATAGTAATCAGACTGAAATGAAATACTAAACCTAGCCACAAGGGGAGGTCCAGTCGATCCATCACAATGAAACTTCCGATGAAAACAATAGGAAAAAGGACAAACCCCAACCAATTCAGGGTTCTCTTCTTAACTATAGCCCTTGTGATAGTATATTCATTCTCCATTACTGGCCGCAATATAGTATTTATAGATTGCTTGAATAAAGCCCTCTCAATAAAAAAAAGTCCCTTCGTTCTCGCCATGCTGCGTATGGTGGTATAATTACTCATTGGGACAAGTAGCGATATCAAGCCTCAACCTAGTCAAAAATTATGAAAACCTGATCCTACTGGTCTTAGGTTAGGCGGAGCGATCCTACGACATACTATAATCAAGAGCATAGGCTCGGAATAAGATAAGCAGGTGTCTGTGGCTACAATGCGCAGTCAGTATTTCATGAACACCATTTTATAAATAAAGAATGGAATTTGAGCGGACTCTCAAGCTATATATGGATCATAGCGGATGCTACGACCAGTCCGAGAGGTATAACCTTGGCTACGTCTACAATTGGTCAATGGTATAAAGTGTTTCTAATGTAGCCATGAAAGGGTTTCGAAATATTGAAAATTTGCTAGATTAAGAAGGAGTTATAATGAGAAATTACTATGTTAGCCTCAATTCCCCCTATACCAGAACCATTGATTTCTGGTGCTAAAGCCGGTTTGAGAATAGCGGGGCAAAGGCTAAAAGAAGTATGCATTGTAATTAATTGATAGTTAATGTTTTATAAAACGTTAATCGGAATTTTATGAATCTCAATCCTGTAAATAATCAAGCTGACTTCAATCGGTTTCTTTTTGACGATATCAATTTAGAGGAGTACAAATATAAATTCCTACGTGATTGCATTCAGAAGTCACAACATGGTCAAGTCCCAATTTATGAGACATCAATATTAAATATTTCAGAAACAGGATGGGTGTTAATACTTCATAGCGACATGCTTCTGATCTATGGAGAAAACTGGAGTACAGATCAAATCCATGAAATATGTCAAACCTTTAACCTCAATAATTTCACCAACTTTACACTTGCAGGTGATGACGAACTCATTAATCAAATTTTAGATTTCTATCAACCAAGAAATTCTGAAGTGAAGAAGCGGAGAGTTTTTTATCAAACAAACCAAATAAATACCATTGAAAATGAAAGCACAAACATAAGGCTTGCCTTAATGCCAGATTTAGGAGACTTGGCCATTATGCTACAACAGTATTACCATGAAGAGTATAGTGGACAAAATGATAAGTCAATTGAAGAAATGGAGGAACGTGTTTTCAATCATATTAAGAATGAAAATATTTTTGTTCTCCAAAATGAAGAGGAGGAGATCATTAGTTTTTGTACCTTATTAGATCCTGACATAGGGATATTGTTTACCAAAGAAGAGCATCGAAACAATGGATTTGGCAAAGTACTTCTATCACATTGTTCAAATCAACTTCAGAATAAAAATGGAATGGTTTACCTTATGACTGATCGGGATAGGCTAGACTCTAACATTGTCTGCGAACAGGTTGGGTTCATACCATTCTTCTACTACCAAATGACAGGAATTAACCAAACTTAGTGAGTAAAACAAAATAAAAGGAGGCTAACAGGCGATATAGCCCATGCCCTCACTAACCCATCGGCAAATAGCCTGCTAAACATCCCGCTTATGTGCTACCAAGAAACTGAAGCGCCTTTTACCACCTGTAGCATGTGGGAGTAATTAATCTACAGAGCACAGCACACTTCCAAAACTTTGATCGCACCGGCAGATAAGCTACTTTTAACGCTATAAATTAAGCTCGGAGGCTTTAGCGCGATATCTGATCGTTAGCACCAAGCTGAAAAACATTACGAATGAAAAATACATTTTTACTTCTGGCTTTACTAGCCTGTATTAAATTGTCAGCACAACCAGGAGTTCCTAAACTTACTGGAAAAATTGAAATATCGATTGAACAGGGGACTATCGAAGGTGATTTGACTTTAAGTGATCTTCCAGATATCAATGATTATTATATCCGAATAAATTCAGGACTTAATATTTTGCACATTAAGGCATTAAAACCTGAAGAGTTTTTAATACAATACAGCAGAGCATTTAATGATACAACCTCAACAGGAGAAAGTAACGCTTATTATTTTGAGGATGCCAGTGGGAAAGGCAAATTTCTTCCAAATTCAATCCAATTTAAATATGTTGGTAAGTTCCCTGTAGTTAAGGATACCATTGAAAATTATAGCCGAAAAGATTGGAAAGGAAACATTGCTTTTAATCACAATTCTGTACGGGTAGATGGATTTCAATCTGCTTGGTATCCTGTTCTATACGACATAACAAATGACAAAACTTACGAACACCTTACTTACGATATAGAAATAATCTGTAATGATTGTTCTACCTTATATGTTAATGGCAACCAACCTGTAAAGGCGCAAAAACATAATTTCAAAAGTGATCTTCCCCAAGAAATAACCCTTTTTTGTGGCAATTACGATTTTGACGAATTGAATAACACCTACCTCTTAAATTCGGGAATGAGCAAAAAAGAAATAGAAAACTTCGGCAAGCTTATAAACGATTATAAGGCTTTTTACGCCAAAAAATTAAATATACCTTTTAACCAACCAGTAAGTTTTATACAAACAACACCTATTTCAAAAAAAGATAGTTGGATGTTTGTTTCGTATCCCGCCATCTATAGCATTGGTTGGAGCAATGGGCTTAAAAATATTGTTGACCCTAAATATCAAAACTTTTGGCGTCCATACATAGCACACGAATTAGGGCATTATTATTTTGGGACCTTAAAAGTCTTCAACTCGGAACTTGGGGATATGATGAGTGAAGGGTTTGCAGAGTTATTATCCTTACAACTGACAAAAGACATAATGGGCGAAGAACTCTACCAACAAAAGATGGATAAAAAAATTGAGCATCTAAAAAAATTCAGTCCTAAACCATTTGGCAAAATAAAATCAGAAACCGAATACGAAAACAGACAACTGTATGTTTATGATTATGCGCCATTGATTTTCACAGCAATAAAAGAGGAAATGGGAGAGGAAAAAATGTGGAAATGGCTAATTACAATTCTCGAAACGGAAACCACTTTTACTAATTACGATTTTTTAATTTCAACATTACAAACAACGTTAAATGATAAAAAACTGATGGAATTAATAGAAAAACAATATCTGATTAACGACAATTCGGTGAAAAATGCGATTGAAAAAATAACAATGGAATAAAAGAAGGTGCTAATAAAGTATAACCGCAATTACGGCAGATTCGACTACATCCGAATCCATTCGGAATTACTAACGCCAGCTCTAAATCGAATATCAGTAACTTTAATCTCTTAACTGACGGTAATACGAGCCGTTAGCCATAATTACTCTCAATGATAAAATTCATACTTCTATTAGTTTTATGTTGCCAAATAGTAATTGGGCAATGCCAGACATTGATTTCAGGGAGTGTTATAAATAATCAAACCAAACAACCTATTCCATACGTAAACATTGGAATAGCTAATACTGAAGTTGGCACAATTTCTAATGAGGATGGCTCATTTACCATCAACATACCTCTAAAGTATTCCGATCAGGACCTGCTTTTTTCCTCTGTAGGATACATCAGAAAATCATTTCCTATTTCCTCGATCTCCACCACAGCAAACAACTTGGTGGTTTCGCTCAACGAAAATGTGCTGGAGTTAGGCGAGGTAGAAATAGTGGCAAAACATGAAAAAAAGAAATCCGTTACTCTGGGAAATGGTAAGAGCTTATTGCTCTCAGGGCAAATCCACTATGACACCCTTTCGGCTGGCAGTGCCATGGCCCTCCTAATCGACAAATCAGACAATAAAAACCTGACATTTCTTAAAGAGGTATCCTTACATATTGCCAAAAATTTATCTCCTGAATTTAAGGTAAGGATGCGGATCATGTCGGTAGACAGCCAAACCAATAAGCCGGGAGTAGACCTACTTACACATCAGGTATTAGTAACATCAGACATTAAAAAGGGATGGTTGGGTTTCGAAATAAGCGATACCCAAATAGTCAAAGAAGATCAGTTTTTTCTGGTATTTGAATGGATCATGGATAAGGACGATCGGAAATATGTGACCTCTAAATATGAGCAATACATGAAAATGTACCCAGATAGGGTTTCATACGACACGGTACTTATCAACCATGAGAAGGTAATCATACCCCAGGTAAACACAGTAGTGGCCGGAACAGTGTTTGGGGTAACCAAATCAAAAAAGGACCGTGAGCACTTCAAGTGTTACTATCGCTCCAATAGTTTTGGTGAATGGAAAACATCTTCCGGTATTCTTTCGGCAAAAGTGACATTATCGAATTACCCACCTACAGGTGAGCGTGAAACTAACAAATTACCATGCGATGCATTGGCTTGTAAAATCGATCAATGGGCTACAGACTTTCAAAACGAATTTAACCCAACAGGTTTTCAATTATCAATAGGTAAATCAGATACCATCATTTTTTCCCAAGGCTATGGTTATGCAGATAAAGTTGCTAATATACTTGTAGATAGAAAGACACAATTTCGTATTGCCAGTGTCTCAAAAACCATGACCTCTGCGGCTATTATGCTGCTATATGCTAAAGGCCTGTTAGACCTTGATACTGCAATTCAGACTTATGTGCCTGCATTCCCCAAAAAGAAATACCCTATTACCGTAAGGCAAGTGGCCAGCCACTTAAGTGGTATCCGGCATTATTATGGAAAAAGCTGGGACGAGATCTTTATCCAACAGCACTATAGTAATTTAAACGATGCATTGTCCATTTTTAAAAATGATTCGTTGCAAGTGAAGCCTGATACGAAGTTCTTATACTCATCTAATGGTTATATACTTTTAGGTGCTGCTATTGAAAATATAACTCAACAACCTTACTTGAGTTATATGAAGCAAAATATTTGGGGCCCCATCGGGATGCATGCCACGTATGGAGATATAGCAGACAGTGTTATGGCTCATAAGAGTAAATTTTATTACCTGAGTGGTGAGGAAGCAACTCCTTATGACTTAAGCTATTCCTACTCTACGGGAGGGTTACTTTCTACTACTGATGATCTTACCAAATTCGGACTGGCTATTATTGGAGATGATTTTATAGATCAAGAAACGAAAAGGCTCATGTTTCAAAACCAGGTAACTTCTGACATGCGAAATGTGGGGTATGGCTTAGGATGGTTTGTAGAAGAAAATATTAATAATAAAAGAATTTGGTTTCATACCGGAGAATTACCTTCTTCCGGTTCCATATTGGCTATTTTTCCGGATCAGGAAATTATTATTGCGCTGTTAGCAAACTCTCCAATAGTCTCTTATACTCAAGGTGAATTTTTTGAGTATATGATGCAGTTGGAACAACTAGTTGAATCGTATTAAAACCGGTGGTAACAAAGGCTAACCATTCGGTTAAGTCAATCTTTGCTCAATCCATTCCGTTTGATATGATGTTTGGGGGCGCTCCCGGGGTTAAGTATAGTGCTTCAGGTGTTATTAGGTCATTCTTCTTCTCGTATCAAAGAGATTTATATGCACGTTGACTTGAAAGCATAAAAAATATTAAAAATTTGCTAGATTAGAAGGAGAATATAATGAGAATATATGCAATTGTATGTATTACTTCGTTGTGGATCATTGACTACATGAATATATACTCAACTCTAAATATTGGAGAATTTCACACTAATCATTGCGAGGACTTTCTTGTGAATGAGCAAATAAGCTCTAATGAAATTTTAATTGCCGTACTGGATGGATGCACAATGGGAACGGAATCCGTGTTTGCTTCAATTTTGTATGGTAAAATCTTAAGGAACATTGCTAAAAATCATTTCTATCAAGAATTTACTTCTAATAGATCTTTAGAATCAAAGTCATTATTGAAGTCCTGTATAAAACAATTAATTGCCGAAACCAAAGCGATCAAAAATCAACTAGGACTGGATGTCAACGAGCTACTATCAACGCTCATAATTGGTATAGCTAATACTAAATCTTATTCTGCTGAACTTTTGACCATTGGAGACGGTGCTATTTATGTTGACGGAGAGCTAACCGAATATGAACAAGATAATACACCTGATTATTTAGGATATCACCTTAACGAGCCTTTTGATTCTTGGTATGATTCGCTTGAACAAAGAAAGACCATTACAAAATTTACAGACCTTTCGATTGCAACAGACGGGATATTTACTTTTAAAAATCTTGAAGATAAAACCAAACAAAAATCTGAGAGTGAAATAGTAGAATATTTACTTAAGGATAGGACTTTCAGTGAGAACGCTAATTTTTTGGAACGAAAAGTCCGGGAGCTAAGTAAAGAAATGAAACATGTTGTAACAGATGATCTTGCTATAATTAGAATAATAGCGAATCCACAGCAAACCTTATAGCAGGTGCCTCTACTGATCTGGTGAAGACAGTATTTAGGATCTTTCAAAGTTTTAAATAAATACATAACAGGTTGCCATGTCACGAACAAGTAATAACTTTGAAATTTAGTTAATTTCAAAAGCTATCGATTCGTTGAATATGCAGATTGATCTCATTGATTTGATAATCATATTCGGGGCCATGCAAGGCCTCTTTTTTGCCTTGATTATCATGTCATCTAAGTATTTCAGAACCAATACTAATATTCTTTTAGGTGTAAGCTTGATCATCATTGTGCTGATCAACGCACAAACGTTATTTCTTAAATCCTCGATTTATGAGGTTTATCCTGCATTACGGATTTTTGAAGATATAGAATTGGTGCTTCTATTTCCCGCCACGCTATATCTCTATTACAGGGCTTCTGTGAGTTTTAATAACAGCCAGCACCCTACTCAACTCTTATTATTTATACCTTTCGTTATTTCTCTCATTGCCAATGTATATGTAGGTGGAGAGGTTTACTTTCATTGGTATACTATTAGCTATAAAGCATGGATACCCATATTCTTCACTCTGGAGTTTTATTTTTCTTTGGCCTTCAACCTAGGGCTATTGATCGCGGAATACTTCCTGATTTTTAGAAGGAAAGTAACCACAGATCCTCTTTTAGAGGCTAATATGAAATGGGTAAAAATATTCTACTGCTTTCATGTGGCTCTAACTGTAACGTGGATAATTATTTTAACTGCGGAGGGCATTTCAGAGAAAGATTTCAGTTACATCACATGGATTTTTATTAACATATTATTTTATTGGATAGGGTACAAAGGCATTTTGAAATTCAGGCTGGCTCGAAATAGATATGAAATAAGACAGGTGGTAGAAAGCAAAAAGCAAATCGCCACTGGAGATACTCCACGTCAAGATTCTGCCAATCAATATTTCACCCAAATGATCAGCCTTTTCGAGGATGAACATATTTATCGCAGCCCAAATTTAAGCCGAATGGATATTGCAGAAAGACTAAATATTAGTGAAGGGTATCTTTCTACAGTCATTAACGAGCACTCGGATAAAACTATTCCTGAATTTCTAAATTACTACCGTACAGAAGAGGTGAAAAGGATGCTTATTGATCCGGATTTTGACCGCTATAGCTTACTCGCTATTGGACTAGAGGCGGGGTTCAATTCTAAAACCGCCTTCTACACTGCCTTCAAAAAGGAGACCGGTACTACACCTTCAGCATTTAAAAAACAGTTTCAAAAAGTATAAATAAGTACGCATTTATCAGGTTCTAACTATCCAGAACTCCTTCTACAGGGGTTTCTTTCACATTTGTGCCTCATTTAAATTTTAAAACTAGGCTTATATTACCTGATTTAATTATGCAAAAAATAATGTTTATTCTGCTATGGACTGTACTATCATTTCTTCATCAGCTCCATGCTCAAAGTTCTGATTCTCTCCACATCGATTCAAAAAGAGAGAAGATCAAACTCAAGCAATTAGTAGTTCCTGGATCTCTTATAATTGCAGGATCTGCACTTAGCGGTAGCCATTTAGAACATGAAATAAAGAAGAACTTTCATGATGGTTCTGAAAATGCCATCGATTTTCAACTGCCCATTGATGATCTAATACAATATACACCGATCATCACTATTTATACTGCCGATTTATTAGGAGCCAAGTCTAAAAATCACTGGTTTGACCAGACAAAATACCTGGCCATAGTAAACATCATTACGGCCGGACTTACCCATGCTGGCAAAAATTTGATTGACAAAGAACGGCCCAATGGTCATTCACAGTCTTTTCCTTCGGGGCATACTTCCTTTTCTTTTTCTAATGCTGCCGTTTTGTACGAGGAGTTTAAAGATAGCTCACCTGCACTAGCCTGGAGTGGATACTCAACCACTACTTTGGTAGGCAGCTTGCGTATAGTAAACAACAGGCATTGGCTTTCTGATGTAATGGTTGGAGCCGGACTAGGAATTTTAGTCACCAAGCTGGTATATCATTTCGAACCTTTGAAAAATTGGAATCCCTTCAAAAAAGATCATGGAATTACACTGACCCCAACACTGAGTGGTGACCAAGTAGGAATGTATTTTAGATTAAGGTTTTAAAATACGGACTTATATGAAATCGCTCTGCTACTCACAGTCGCTCGGCTCATGCCGGGTGACAACTATTGCAGAGGTTTCCGGCCGGTTAGGCACAGATGCATTTGCACAACCATTGTTAACCATTAGGTTTGCACATTCCATTCAGTCTTATCTGTAGAACGGTCAATGCAATATCGGCCAGGAGTCTAAAATATCATGATTACTCAGCTAGAGCCGGGCGATTGGTTTTACGCATAATCAGTCAGAGGATTTGACTAAGAAAACCCCAAGAGCAACTCCACCGCTAAGAAGCACAAAACGCTTCAAAGGAGTTACATTTGAAGCGCTCGTTTTTTAAGAATATATTGCTATTTTCGATACCACACGGTAGTTCCTCCTAGTAAGGGAATACCTACATAACCCCTAATTTTCAACTCATTATTCGTTTTCAGTTTCATATAGCATTTGTAAGTCTTCCCACTTTCTGCATCGTAAATAGTACCTCCTTTCCATTTGGATTTACCATCAAACACAAAATTCTTCATTAGTTCCTGACCTAATATTGGATCGTTTCGTCTGGCAGGGTCAGGGTTTAATTGATCCGTTTTGGGTTTTCCATCTATATTGGGTTCATCTAGCCAGCTGATTTTTCCATAGAATTTTGTTCCCTTTTGATAAATTGTTATTTCCGCTGTTTTGCCTTCATCTAGCCATTTCCCCAGAATGTCTGTTTCAGTAGTTTGTGCTACAGCTGAGGTACTCAGAAATAGTAATGCTGTTATAAAAAGTATAAACTGTTTTTTTGCTTTTACTGACTTTACTTTCGTATTCATATTTTGATTGTTTTTTAAATATTTGCAATGCAAAATTCTGAATGAGTAACGTTGTGAAACGTTTACAAAAGACAAGAAAGGCAGCATAAGTGCAGAAAATAAGGCCGCTGATTAATTTTAAACTACTCCTTTTCTAAAATTCGCTTTCGTATGCGGCTTAGTGAGGTGGCAGTAATACCTAAATAAGTAGCCAGCATATGTTGAGGCACCCGTTGCATAATCTCCGGGTTAGAGGATAGAAGTTTTAAGTAACGCTCTTCAGGAGTGTCCACAATGAAAGAATTCAGAGCATGCTGAAATTGAATGAGAGTTAGCTCAAGAACTTTTCGAATAAGCTCATTCATCGGAGGAACAGTTTTGTAAAGCTTATCCAAATCCTGCTTTTTTAGAATCAAAACCTCACAGTCATCAACACACTCAATAGTTTCTTTACTTTTTGTATTATTAATGAATCCTCCAAAATCTCCTATAAAATTTTGCTCAGTGGTGATATAAATAGTGATTTGCTCACCGTTTTTTACATAGTATTTTCTGATGCATCCCTTGATGAGAAAAAACAGCACGTCTGTAGTTTTTCCATATGAAATCAATTCCGTTTTTGCAGATATTTTTTGGTGTGTTAGGGCGTCTTTGATTAATCGTTGATCAGTAGGGGACAATTGCACAAATTTACGGGCATAGAGCAAAAAGACATCAGTCATATGAATGAAGACTTATATTGTTAATTTGAAAAAATCGATACTAATTCCTATTAACGTCTTTATGAATGATTAATTGCCAGCAACTCATCGGCATTCTACAGCCCTAAGAGCAGCATTGTTGGAGAGTTTTTATAATAATATCAGATAGTATTCTCCAAACCTCTAGTTTGGAGAATACTAATGAATATACAATAGCCGACATCAGAATTATTTAACTAAAATACAATGTGATTAAATTAATGCCTTCTCAGGAGCTGAAAAATTTAGAATTTACCTTAAAAACAGCCTCTTTAATGGTAGTCATCCAGGGCATGTGCTACTAGCTTCACTAAATCAGAAATGGTCTTGAGCTCAAAAATGGTATCTATATCTATTACAATATTGAGGTACTCTTCAATATCTATTTTCAGAAAATAGTAATCATTAATGTCAAAATTTAGCTCTTCTTTAAACGAAGTTTGAGGCTTTAGATGTTTTACTGAATTGCCACTGGACTTAAACAGTATTTCCTCTGTAATTCTAAAATATCGTTTTTCAGAATCTAATGTCATTACCATGGCATTTTCCAATCATTCAATAATAGCTGTTTGTGATTGTATGGTATGAGCTGAAAAAATACCCAGAGCTCCATTATCTATATTATTAGGCGGGTTTGCGGGTGTAGTACCGCCACCAGGGCCACTATCTTGCATCAGAATCAATGACGTATAAAAAGACGCCACATTTTCATCTACGCATTGCATTGTTATTGATAATGTATCCTCAGGTTTCAAATCTAGATCTTCCTCATCCACTTCCAGCCTCATAGTATTGATTTTGCCATTCTTAATTTCATCGTTTTGTATTAGGTGTTGTTTCACCAACTTATTATTAACAGACATTACAAAGCGATAATAATTGCCTTTGATTTCAGGATCTTGATATATAGGTATTAGTTCATATTCGGTTTCTCCAAGTATCTCTTGTTCATTAATTTTTATATCATCAAAATTTACTTGCTGCGGCATGGTACTGCTAGCCACGTACTTCTCTCCATGTACTTCTACAGTTAATGTATATGTTCTGCCCTCTACTCCGGTTATGGAAGAAGTTTTATAATAGCCATTCCCATCAGACGTAAGTATTTCACTGTTGCCTGCATCATCGCTAATCATCACTATAGCATTGTCAATAGCAGGAAAGACTCCCTGTTCTGATAACGCTACAGACTCTGTTACTCTTACGTAATACGGGCCCGGAGTATTGCTAATGCTACCATCGATAACAATTTTTGAGGTATTGGATTTATAATCTAAATCAACCGTTTCTTCACATCCTAATGCAATAAAAAGGATGATTATGACTGCCAATGTTGTGATTGTATTTTTCATTTATTAAAACTTAAAGTTGTAAGTAATGCTTGGAACCCATCGGAATAATGAGGTTTGTACCGCATCGATTTTTGTAGGGTCATTCTCATTTTCTTCGAAAGTCATGCTGAAGGGGTTTTGACGACCGTAAACATTGTACAAGCCAAAGTTCCATGAGCTTTGAAATCTACCTTTAGGCTCTTTTTCATAGGTAACACTGAGATCCAGTCGATGAGTATCTGGCATTCTGTCAGCATTGCGGCTACTGTATTGAGGTATGGTAAAATCATTTAAGGTGTACTTGCCAGTAGGGAAAGTTACGGCATTACCTGTACTGTAAATAAATGAACCAGATATCATCCATTTAGAATTAAGGGTGTATACGGCCACTACTGATAGGTCATGAGTGCGATCATACTTGGCGTTATACCAATCATTATTATTGATGCCTTTGATTTTCCTTTCTGTTTTTGAAAGTGTGTATCCTATCCAGCCGGTAAGTCTTCCCTTATTCTTTTTTACAATCATTTCAATGCCGTAAGCACGTCCTTTTCCATAAAGCAAAAGGCTCTCTATGTCAGGAACAGTGTTAATATCTGCGCCATCAGTATAATCGATTTGATTTTGAAGCGTTTTGTAGTAGATCTCAGTATCGAATTGATATAAGTTGCCTTTAAAATTCTTGCTCACCCCAAGGCTAAACTGGTCTGCTATTTCTGGTTTTATATTGTAACTATTGCCTATCCATTGGTCAGTAGGACTGCCACCGGTAGAATTACTCATCAGATGTAGATTTTGAGTATTTCTTGCATAGCCGGCTTTAATACTGGCCGTGTTGCTTATTCTGTAATTGGCAGATAAACGAGGCTCCAGGTTATAATAGGTTTTGGCTACTTTACCGCTCGATACATAAACGGAATCAATAAGCTCATTTTGCTGATACCTATTATAAGTATCGCCTCCTAATACATTATAGAATGAAAACCGGAGGCCGTAGTCGATGCTTAATTTACTGGTAGCTTGATAAGTATTGCTTGCGTAAATGGCATTTTCTAATCCTTTTCGGTCGTTTTTATTACTGGTTATGTCTGTTCCTTCAGCAGTAGTAGGGGCAAGGGTATGATGTATGATATTGAAGCCAAACTGCAGGGTATTTTTGGCGTTGGCATAAAAGAAGAAATCTTGCTTAAGGTTAAGGTCCTGTATGTTAGAATTTAGGGTAATTTCGCTTCCATCATTTTCGAAGCCAACATTAAAATCATAGTTGCTATATATAAATGAAGTGTTTGAAAATAGTTTGCTACTTACTATACTGTTCCATCTTAATGTGCCGGTGGCATTACCCCAATCGCTACTAAACAAGGAAGATAAACCAAACACATCCTTGCCGAAGTATCCGGAAAGGAATAACCTGTTTTTCTCATTAATGTAAAGGTTAGCTTTCGCATTAAAATCATAGAAGTATAATTTAACATCTTCAAAATCTGATGACATTCTGGCAAAAAGATCAGCGTATGTTCTTCTTCCTGAAACAATAAAGGAGGATTTTTCTCTTTGAATGGGACCTTCTATAGTAAGCCTGCTACTAATGAGTCCCAGACCTCCACTTACCTGATAATCCTTATTATTGCCTTCTTTCATTTTTACATCTAACACTGATGAGAGGCGGCCTCCGTAGTTTGCTGTACCATTTCCTTTTATTATGGTTACATCTTTAATGGCATCACTGTTAAAGGTACTAAACATGCCTAATAGGTGTGAGGCATTGTAAACCGGGCTTTCATCCAGAATTATCAGGTTTTGATCTGTAGCACCTCCTCTTACAGAAAATCCGTTAGTTCCCTCTCCATTGTTTTTCACTCCGGGCATTAGCTGAATGGTTTTTATAAGGTCCTTTTCTCCAAAAACTACCGGTATCTTAGCCGCATCTTTCATGTTGAGTTTCTCTACACCCATTACAGGTTTTGAGAGATTATCGTCATCTCTGTCTCCGGTTATCACCACTTCATCCAAAGAGGTGTTGTCTTCAGCCATAGTTACATTAATGGTTATATCCGAATTCAAATTCACGGGAATTAGCTCTTCTTTAAACCCCACATAAGAAATGCTTAATGTGTATTTCCCTTCAGGCAGTGAAAGAGAATAAAAACCATGCACATTGGCTATTACGCCTAAGCTTGGGTTTTCTACCAGCTTTACCGTAGCACCAAGCAGCGTTTCACCGGTTCTGAGTTCTGTAATTCTGCCACTTATGGTAAACTTCTTTTGAGCTTTAGATACCGTAAAACTCAGTAGAGTTAATAGGATTATTAGTATTATATTCTTAATCTCCATTTTGAATTTTTGCTTGAGTACACCTTTCATTAATTAGTTTTAATCAAAGGTGAATCTTATAAGCAGAATGGAGAATTTATTGGGAAGAAGGGAATGAATTAGTCGAAGTATGTAGTGCTAGCTACATTTTTGAAATGCTTTAGTGGGCAGAATATCTTTTAAAAAACTCTTCTGTGTAAGTTCTGCCTATAGGAAATTCCTTCTCATCAAGAAATACGGTATTGCCTCTTACTCCCTTTATGTCATGAAAAGGTAAAATGAAACTTCTATGGATACGGATGAAATCAGACACAGGTAATTTTGCCGTCATATCCTTCATAGACATTCGCGTTATAACAGCCTTTCTGTCTTTCAGGTGAATCTTCAGATAATCTGCCAGGCCTTCTATAAATTGTATCTCACACAAAGGAATTTTTATGAGGCTAAATTCAGAGCGAACAAAAATATTTTGTTCACCACCTAATGCCTTGGGTTGTATGTAATTAAAATACTCCGTTGCCTTAGAGATAGCCTTAGAAAAGCGTTTATGATTAATGGGCTTAAGTAAATAATCAATGGCGTTTAAATCATAACTAACCGCTGCAAACTCACTATAGGCGGTAGTAAAAATTACCATCGTATTTTGTTCCAGTGATTTTACTAAGCTTATACCTGTCATGGCGGGCATCTGAATGTCACAAAAAATAAGTTCTACAGGGAATTTGCGCAAATACTTAAGTGCCTTATTAGGTTGAGTAAAAGTTTTTAAGAGATTAATATTTTCACTTTTATCGCATAACGATTGAATAACGGTAAGTGCTAACGGTTCATCATCTATGGCTATTGCATTTATCATGATAGATTAATGTGTAAAGAAATAGAGAATTCCTTCTCTGTTTCATTGATTACTAATAAATGTTTTGATGGGTATATCAGATTCAGACGATGTTTTGTGTTTTTAATTCCCAAACCATAGCTTTCAGATATATGCCTTTGAATAATCACTTTGTTATTCACCACTATTAATTGTAGCTCCGTTTTAATGAGAGATAAGTGTATCCTAATATTACTTTTTTGTTCAGAATTTATGCCATGTTTAAAAGCATTTTCAATAAAAGGAATTAGTAACATGGGTGCTATTCTTAGTTCGGGTACGGTGTCTAAAGTCTGAAAATCTAATTTTACACTTTTGTCCAGCCTTAGTTTTTGCAGCGCGATAAAGTTATTGATATAATTAATTTCATCTTCTAAAAGCACAGAATCTTGCTGAGTGTCTTTCATGGTATATCTCATCATTTCCGATAGTTTGTCTACCATATCGGCCGTTTTGGGTGAGGTTTCCATAGCTGTAGCATAGATGTTATTTAAGGTATTAAACAGAAAGTGGGGATTTATTTGAGACTTCAGCGAAGCAATTTGAGCAGCAAGCTTTTCACTCTCCAGTTGGCTTAGCCTGGTATATACAGTCCATACAATAGATGAAGCAATAACCAGCAGCCATAATAAAAGGGCATTAACTATGATAACGGGAAATATTCTTTCAATAACTGAATCATTTTTTGAGAATAAGTCACTGGTACCGTAATCTGATAAAAACACTACACCTGATAGTAAAAAGACTAGAACAATGGCTAAAAGTAAAGATGAGAAGTAGATCCAATATTTTTTTTGAAGGAGATACCTTGGTATAAGGTAGTTGTAGTTAAAATAGAAAATGGCCATTAAAACTGTGCTTAGCGAGAGGCATAGTGTTAAATATTTATGATTAGACAGAGGATCTAGAGCATTAAAAACCTGATCTGTAGAAAAATAAGGGATCACTAACAAAAGCACCCAAACTAATATGTGTGAGGCAATTGTATACGGTTTAACTTTCATATTTATTCCTTAGATAGACAAATGGTTAGCAAAACAAGTTTGCTTTTTTCCATTTTCAAAAAAAATGAGAAAAAGGTAAGTATTTTGTAGATAAAAACTAAAATACAAATAGCTATTGATTCATTCTTTTTTGAAAGAAATATACCTCATTTATTTAAATATTATTATCATTTTAATTACACTACTAATCATCATTTTTAAACAAAGTAATACGCATTTAACAACTCACGAAAAATGCGTATTACCCAATAGGCTTTAGCTAAAAAACATACCGCCTAATTCAAGCCAAGCTATGCATTTGTACCAAATGAATCAAAAGCAGTATAAACAGTAGGCTCACGTTTTATGTCCATTTCCACCAAAAGCTTCTCCCATTGAGATGCGTAAGGCTTTTTTAATTGTACATTCATAAAGTGTTCTATATTGTCATTCCAGGTTTCATAAACTAAAAACTCCTCTGGTCTTTCAATATTCTGATGAAGAGTTGAACTCACAAATTTTTCTTCATTTTCAATTATTTTAAATAGCTTGATAAGCTCTTGTTTGAATGTTTCTTTATTATCTGGGGTGGCAGTAAATTTTACCGTCAATGTAAATTGCTCCATATCTTTTTTATCAAAATTTATATTGCCACAAAGCTAAAGCTATCAAGTTTACTTTTGTAACAAAGTATACTAAAGTAATAGTAACCTTTAGTATACTTTGTTACCCCAATAGCTTTCGTTGTAACCTGCACCATCGCACCCCATCACTACTCCTATTCCGGCTTTCAAGCTAAGTAAACTCGCTCACTTAACAATGCCATTAAGTATTACTAATCAGGGTTTGGTACAACATCAGCAGTCAATTCTCTGTAGCACAGTCTTCACTCATCCCCTTTCACAAGTGCCAATTTATAATCTGAAACGCTTCTCAGCACTGTTACCGCTACATTTGAGTCTATTTAATCCACTTCAACCTTATGAAATATTTACATTTTTTTATTACTCTTATAGGCTTTTCCTTTTTTATCTCTTGCGGCAGTGATGATGACGGTCTATCTAATTTTGCCCCGGTCATCAGGTCGCAAACTTTTACAATCAGCGAGGATGTGCGAGATGACATGACCATAGGCCAGGTGCTCGCGATCGACTACGAGGATGACCCGCTAGCCTTCACCATCACAGATGGTGACCAAGACCTTTTTGAAATCGCTGATGATGGCAGCATCAGTCTGCTCACTGGCAAAAGATTAGATTACGAAACTAGCCAGCAGCACAACATTTTGGTAGCGGTATCAGACAGCAAGCAAACCACCACAGCCGAAATCACCATTCAGGTTACAGATGTAAAGGGTTCAGTGGCTATTGATGATCAATACTTTACAGTGAGGGAAAACTTGGATGCCGGAAGCCCCATAGGTCAGGTAAAAGGCACTTCAGATAATATCCTAACCTTTAGTATCAGCACCAATGACAATGACCTTTTCGAGATCAGTCAAGATGGGTTGCTAAAGCTGGCTCCCGGTAAAAGCTTAGATTTTGACACTAAAACCACACACCTTATTACCATAGCTGCCACTGATGGGGAAATGACAGCACGGGCAAATGTGTCCATCATCATATCCAAGGCCTCTAACTATAACCCTGATGCTTTTGTCACCCTTTGGCGCACCTCCACTGCCAATGAAACCATAGGTATTCCGTATGTTTCTAGCTATTCTACCTATTACAATTATAATGTAGACTGGGGCGATGGCCACACCGATGAGGGTGTTACCACCGAAATCACTCACGATTATGCACAGCCAGGCGTATACCCTGTAAGCATTACGGGTAATTTCCCTACTATCAACTTCGAGAACTCTGAATACAAAAAAAATATCATCAGTATAGCTCAGTGGGGAAAAATCAAATGGCTCTCTATGGCTTATGGCTTTCAAGGGTGCTTTAACCTCACCTACACGGCCACCGATGATCCCGATTTTAATGAGACGTCAGATTTTAGATATATGTTCGCAGCTGCTTCATCATTCAATGGCGATATTGACGACTGGGATATGAGCAATGCATCACGAACTGACATGATGTTTGCATCGGCCTCAGCTTTTAACCAAGACCTCAATAACTGGGATATGAGTTCCGTTAAAAATATGAGCAGTATGTTTGCCAATGCTACCTCATTTAATGGTAACATAAGCTCATGGAACGTAAGTGACGTATTTAACATGTCAAACATGTTTAATCAAGCCTTCTCATTTAATGGAGACCTTAGCCAATGGGACGTGAGTCAGGTAAAAGACATGTCAGATATGTTCAGGTCAGCCTACCTTTTTAATTCAGATATTAGCTCTTGGGACTTAAGCTCTCTGGAAGAAATGCAAGGCATGTTCAGCAACTGTATTAGCTTCAATCAGGACCTTAGCCAATGGGATGTAAGCAACGTTACAAGCATGAAACAACTATTTTCCTCTGCAATTAAATTCAATCAGAACATTAGTGCGTGGAATGTAAGTAAGGTTACTGACTTTAGCAATATGTTTGTTCAAGCTTCATCATTTAATCAGAACTTGGGCTCTTGGAATATTTCTGCAGCAAAACGAATGAAATATTTCTTTTATAATACAGGGCTTGCCACTGCCAACTATGACGCTACGCTAAAGGGCTGGACTAAGCTACCAACCATACCAAAAAACATAGAATTTGCCCCCAAGGAAATGCTATATTGTGATGAAGGCGAAGCCGCACGTAAAATATTAGTCAATAATGGCTGGACGTTTAATGGGGACTCAAAAAGTGATGCTTGTGATTAATTCCCCCCTAATGATCAAGTCTAACCACATCATCATTATCACTTTCGTAAGTACATGTAAAAAAAGTACTTTATATGAAATGATGCTGTAAATCAAGTCACTACAGCCTTCATTATGCAAACAAGGTGTTGTATCATACAATGAAATCATCATATTTGGATACAACGCCTTGTTTTATGCATTCTGAATTATATAGTAGAAAAAGACCCCTCATCCACATGATTTATGGTCTCAATAATATACTTACCTGTTTTCTCTCCGTTTTTTTGATGTGGCCTGCCTACTTTTTAAAATTAGGGAGCCAATTTCCACACCCATATTAACAGAGAGATCACTTAGGGGACAACCTTATCAAAAATGATTAGTTGTTATACAAATAGCCTGAAAAGTAAAACTCAGGGGTCTCCTGACTAAAAAAGCCGGCCAACAGATTTAAATCCCCACCTATATATTCCGTTTGAAAATAGTCTGCCTCTATAGGAAATAATAGGTCATAGATATCTGAATAAATCGTCCACCCGTTATCATTGGCACTTAAGAAGCTAAACTTCATAAGCCCATCTTTATCAGTAGCATATGAGTAGCTGTATTGAGCCACAAATAATGAACCTGTTCCGTTATTAGTTTGAGAGATGTACACGTTCATTTTCATACTGTTAGAAGGTTCGTCAAATAAAAACTCTATGTCTCTCAAAGTGAGCTGATAGGAACCGTTTAACAAGTTGTCAGCTGCTGTATTATAAATATTAATGAAATTTTCTGACTGCCCAACAAGTGGTGCCTGACCAGAGCCAGCAGGAATTAAAACCGTACTATATGTGCTTCCTAAAACAGAGGAAAGTGGTGGCGTTACATCGAAAATAAAAGGATCATCAAAGCCTACAAGTGCAGTTGTAGACTGCAAATCAATAGTAACAGCTCCTTCTTGCTCATCCCATGATAAATGTTGAATGATATGCCCATCTATCTCAAAAGGCTCGCTCAGTTTTATACCTTCCAAATCAAAGTTAAACCCGGTTTGAAATGATACTATTTCGCTACCATTTTCAGCCAGATACTGAGCTCCAAACAACCTGTTAGCCATATTAATTACTACAGGCACTTCAGCCCCATCTGCAAGTGTAAACTTAAGACCTCTATTAGCAGCAACAGCCTGATTGATGCCATTAAACACCTTCAAAATTTCCTTTTCTAATATCACTTCTTTCTCACTTGGAGAAGCAGGAACCATTATTAATGACGAGCCACGTTGAAGACCTTCCAATATTACACTATCGCCACTTACTTCGCTAATGATAAATTCAAAATCAGACACCAGACCTTCTCCACTTGCTCCGCCATTTACTTCACCATCAGGATCTGCCGGCAGGTGAATGTAAGAGTAAGTATTAAAACTCAAAGTAGGTCTTTGCAATGCCTTTAGCATCCATGAACTAGTGGCAGGTGTACCTGCAGTAGTCTGGTCAAAATCAGAAACCATAGTAACATTACCATCTTCATTAAATTCAAAATAATAAAAATAGTTTCGGTCAGTTCCTGTTGTCAGCGCTGCCTTCCAGCCCGCTTCCTGACTGGTTAACATGCTGGTGTATTCATCCAGCGTGCTTTGCAAACGCTCATCAGGTGTTTCTTCAAAAATAGTATCATAATCTTCTTCGCAGCCCAGCAGCACTATTGATAGAAGACTTATTAATATATAACAAAATGACTTGTTCATAATTTCTTCAGTTTAGTTACCCAGTATTCCGATAATAAAGTCCTCAGGCGAATCTTGCGGATACAGTGTAGGGTAATAATTTCCATTACATGTCTTTTCAAAGGCCTGCTTAAATGTTCTGTTAGCGAAATAAGCTACCACAGCGGTAGATTGAACATCATATTCGAGAAAACCGGCATTTGCATCTCCGCCCATATAATATAATGTTCGGTTTTCCTCTTCTTGCCCTTCTGGCACATTAAACCAAAAGTTAGCCTCGTAATACTCCGGATTAGTAGTATTAATAGTATGATAGTACAAAGTGAGGGTTAGCTCCCCTACTGCAGAATAATAGAGTTTAAAATTATAGTCTAGTGCATAACCATATTGATGCAACAGGTTATTATCATAATCATGTCTTACAATAATATTTTCTGGTTGAGCCAAAGTACTTAAATCATAATAAAGCGTAGTATATTCTTCATCTGGGCCCCATTGCTCTTGAAGTGGTGTAGACTCTTCATCACCGCCATTATTCCCTCCATCTGGTGCCATTTCATTGATTGCAGCCTGTACTTTATCCTGCAAGGCATAAAAGTCAACGTTATAGGTTTCGGCAAAATACTTCACTACCAGCTCTTCTTTCCTTCTTAATATGGCTTTACTGGCAGCATTAGTTTCGCATTCTAAAATAGCTTCATACCCGTCTTTACCTTCTACCAGCATCATGGCTATCATCTCCACAAAATCTTCATCAGGAGACATCATAGCATAACTAGTTATAAAACCATTGGATCTAGCTTCGGCCAAAGAAACAAAATTCCAGTTAGCAGTATAATCACCAGGCGTGATCTCCTTGTACTCAGCAGGATATGAATTAGTCTGGTGTAAAATATGGCCAAACTCATGCTCTATGGTATGTATAAGCTGCTTTACAGAGTATTGATTAGTCTGCTCAAAACTATTGACTACATAGAGCACCACTTTTCTTCCACCCTCTGCAGTTCCTAATTTTATAGTACCATCAAAGTTATATTCCGGACTACCTACTAACATGAACTGTTTTGGTGAGTAATCTTTAATAAAACCATCTCCGGCAAGCTCTACGTAAGGATCTATCCATACTTTTCTCACCACTTCCATCACTCCTTGAACTCTGCCGGCATCAGGTGGCACTAAAGTCTTATTCACGTTAAGCTCTGAGAGATCCCACTTGTACTTTACTTCTATATTAAAAGGGCTAGTGAAATTAGTCTGTAACCAATTATCAAGCTCTGTAGGCTCAGTTTGCTCATCATTATTTACATACTCAGCATCTTCATTTACTGAGTCATTATAAGGATCATCACAGGCGACTGCTGCTAAAATTACCGCTATATAGATTATATATTTTCTAAAAGTCATAATGCTGCATTGAAACGTTTAAATATTATCTTGGATTAGGGCTGAGTCCTCCTACGGTCATAGCTTCCTGAGGTATCTGAAGCGTTCTGCGGGGGTCACCCGCCTTAAGCTCAAAGGTTTCACCATTGTTAGCTGTATGCACTACAGGAATCTTATGTCTCAGAATATCAAACCAGCGCATACCCTCATGTAAAAATTCTACCTGCCTAAAATGTAAGGTGGCGGCTACAAGATTTTGCTGGTTAATATTGTACTGGTAGTAATTATAGAGCCTGTTGTAAGTAAGCTGATGTACATCAGGATCGTAGTTATCAACACGTTTGGAAATCCACGTATTCAGATCTGCCAAAGCCTGATGCGGTTCATTATTATAAGCATAGGCCTCGGCTCTGCTTAGAAGCACTTCTTCTACAGTAAACAGTGGCTGCATCATATAAGGATATCCGGTATTGGCATTATTTCCCATCCTCACAAAATGCTCCTTGAATTTATTGATATAATAAATGCCATTAGAAGTATAAAATGTAGAGAATGAAAACATGCCTCCTGTAGGATTGGTAAATAACTGCTGATACTTAGGGGCACCAGTAGAAAACCTCAGGCTATTAAAAGTCCTAGGCCAGCCTGACATGGTTTCAGAAAGTAATAAGTTAGCCCTCTCTGTAGATCTGGTGTAGGTGTTAGCAAGCTCCTGAGCTGAAAGAGATTTATAATCTGTATTCCATGGCCTCATGTAATCACCCAACTCACCTGACCCTAAAACCCTTTCAGCGTATTCTATTACTTTATCATAATCCTTTTTAAATAAATAGAACCGTACTGCAAAAGCATTTGATGCCGATTTCGTAAAATGATATTTGAGCACTCCGGTAGCATCTCCTGTTTCATAAGATTGATCATCAATAAGAGGCAAACCTTGTAACAAGTCCTTTTCTATCATTTCGTAAACATAGGCCACGGTATGCCTTTCATAAGTTTTTAAAGACTCCGTTTCAGGCTCAGTAACGTAGGGTATACCCAAATCAAAATCTGCTGATGCCGGGTTATAAAAATTGGCAAATAAGCTTACCAGCATAAAATGGGAATAGGCTCTGGCTACCAAAGCTTCGCCATATTCTGCGCTGTATTCATCAGGGTTATCTGCCTGCTCTATGGCTCTGATAGCATGGTTAGCTGCTGCAATAGCAGAATAGCAAGCATTCCAATAAAATTCTGGCGAATCCTGAGAAGTAGTAAGTCCATCTCTCCAAAAAAACGAGTCAGAATTAAGCTGGTTCTGGCTGCCAGAAGGATTATCCTCCACATTATCTGACATGGCCTCACAGAAAGGAGCGTAGTTAGCTTCCGGGTAAGCATCTACCAAGAGTTCCCCTATCTTTTCTCTGGTGTCCAGCTTAGTCCTGTCATCTGGCGCCTGCGATAAGAAGTCATCACAACCAGCCAGCATGAAAAGGATTAAATATAAAATTGCTGAATATTTATTCATCTCAATATTATTATCGTTTAGAAACTAAGTTTTATAGAGGCAGTGATTTGCTTAGCTACTGGCATAGCCACACCTCCTGAAGCAAAGAATTCAGGATCCTGACCATACAACCTTTTATCTGCATATAATAAAAACAGGTTAGTACCAGTAAGGCTAAATGATGCTGTTTGCAAGCCTAAATCAGCGAGCCACTTATGAGGCAAATTATATGTAAGCGATACCGTACGCAGTCTAATATATGATCCGTCTGCCACGCGCTCAGTAGAATAGTTGTAGCTATTATAAGGATACACCTCTCCTGTAGCATATAACTGATTCAACGTCATTAAATCTGCAATAGAAGGCACATTGGTTCGCTCTTCATCACCTGGCAATATCCAGCGGTCATGAAACTCGCGCGGAGAGGCATTGAGGTCAGAATAAGTGCTGCTAAATGCAGGATTAAGCCTGATCTTATTTCCTGCCTGATAAGTGAAGAACAGGTTCAATGAAAAGTCCTTATACCTAAAAGTGTTAGAAAGACCACCTGTAACTGTGGGGTCTACCGGTCCTTCGTATTTTAAGTTAGCTGTTTCATAGCTTTGCATAAAAACATTAGGACTCACCTCCCCATCCTGGTTCACAAACAAAGGAACTCCTGTTTCTGAATCTAAGCCTTCAAAGTCAATAGAAAACAATCCTCTCACCGGGTAGCCTTGCTGCGCTCCTCCTTCAGGAAAAATTAGATCTACAATTCGCGGCAGGTTCTTTAGATTAGTGATTTTGTTTTTATTGTAACTAAAAATGAAATTAGCATTCCAAGCCCAGTCTCTTCTCTCAAAAACGGTCGCACCTAAGGTCAGGTCTACCCCGTGAGATTTCATATCTGCATAGTTAACATACTTATAGGCCTCACCTCCAATACCCGAAGTCTTGATGAGACTGATAAGGTCAAAATGATCTCTTCTATAATAATCAAATGAAAAATTAAGTCTATTGAATAACCCTGCATTAATTCCAATATTGGTTTCATATTGTTTCTCCCAAGTCAGGTCCGAATTCTCAAGGCTCTCAATACCAATTACGGCCTCGGTCTCATCTAAATAAGGCCTTCTGGAAGTTCCGCTGCGGTATACTGCAGAGGAATTAGTAGCATTACCGATATTAGCCGTAAGCCCATACCCTACTTTCAAGGTTAGAAAATCAAAGGCATCTATATCCTGCATAAAGTCTTCCGTATCAATATTCCAAGCACCACTCACATTCCAGGTTGGCAACCAACGAGCAGTAGTGGACTCACCTAAGCGGTTAGAGCCATCATATCTTACAGTACTATTGAACACATATTTACCTTGGTAAGAATAAGTAAGGCCAGCATAGAAACTTGCGTAGCGTTCATAGGCATTTTGCATACCGAAATAGTTGAAATTCTGTTCTAGCTGCTGCCTTATGATCTGGTAATCAGTAAATGGCACTCCGCCTTTTCCGTATTGATAGCCATAACCATTACTATAAGCATTTTGTCTGTCTATCTGTCTTATTTCCTGCCCTAATACTAGGTTTACATTGTGCTGATCGTTAAAAAGGTGATTCCAACCCAACTGATTCTTTATATAATAACTCACCATCTGATCATCAGACCGGTTATAAAAACCACCTTCAGGCAGCACTACTACCGGATCCATGTTAGGATAATCAGGATTATAATATAAAAACTTATTGCCCTGACGAATGACCTGAGACTCATCTGCTCTATAGGCTTCGGCCATGTTTGAGCCTTCTTCCACTTTATGCTCAGTAGTGGTTTTCACCGACCTTACGGCCGCTACAAAATCATAATTTAAGCCTTTTAAAATTTTATAATTAACCTCTCCCTGAAGCTTAAAGTCCTGAACATAAAGGTCTATATAATTCTTATCCAGTTCGTTAATGATATTAAATGGCGCATAATTGCGAGTAAAATATTCCAGATCTCCATTCTCATCATATGCTGTAAGTGCACGGCTGGTGTTCAAAGCATAGCTAAAAGGATTGATATCAAAATCACGACTGTAGCCTCCTGATACGGTATTAGTCTGGCGATCAACCGTACCCGGAACACGTTGATCTCTCACTGAACCAGTAGTAATAAAACCTACGCTTAATTTATCCGACAAGTTAAATGTACCTCTGGCATTGGCTGTATAGCGCTTTACTCTATCGGCAATGGTCCACCCTTGGTCGTTATAATAACTGGTAGAAAAATAGAGTTTGGATGATTCAGTACCGGATGAAATACCCAATGAATGCTCTTGGACAAATGAATTTCTAAAGAGTTCATCAAACCAGTCAGTATTAGCAGTAGCATATCTATTTAAAAAAGCATGACGAGCTTCTGGTGTATTTTCAAGCGCAAATTGTCCTGTATTAGCATCAAAGGAATTGTTAATAAGGTCATACATTTTTTTGTACATCCCTCCATTTGCACTTCTTGATATATCGGAATGATTGAGATATCCCTTTCTCTCCAACTCAGCATAGACTGACATCTGATCACTAGAGTTCATGATGTTGTAATTATTATAAGAAGGCTTCAGGTATGTAGAGAAATTACCTGCATATGTAACTAATGGTTTACCTATTCTTCCTTTTTTAGTGGTAATAATTACTACACCATCTTTAGCTCTAGCACCATATAAGGCTGTAGCCGATGCATCTTTAAGAATGTTTATACTTTCTATGTCTTCTGAGTTGATCCCTGCTACCGAAGATCCAATTAGCGTACTAGGGTCACCAGTGGTAAGCTGATCAGGAGATACATTTACAATATCTTCTAGCACCACACCATCAATCACCCAAAGCGGCTTGTTATCACCGGTGATAGAGGTAGCACCTCTTACTCTAATTTTAGGAGCAGTACCAAAAGTACCCGACACATTTTGCACAGAGACTCCCGCAGCGCGCCCTTGCAGCATTCTTCCTACATCTATTGTACCTTCTGTATTGATTTCCTCTGCCTCTAAATTCACTACAGAACCAGTAAATAGCCTTTTATCTACCTCCTGATAACCGGTGGATATTACCATAACCTCGTTTAGAGTGGTGATATCCTCCTCCATCTGCACATTAATTACACTACGATTATTAACCGCTACTTCCTGATCTACATAACCTATAAATGTATAAATCAGAGAAGCTTCAGGATCTACTTTTATAGAATATTTACCATCAAAATCGGTGATAGTTCCTTTGGAAGTTCCTTTTATAGTGATACTTACACCCGGTAGCACTTCGCCATCTACAGAAGAGCTAACTACACCAGAAACCGTTATAGGCTCTATGGGATTTTTGGGTGAAATGACTATTAGATTACCATCTAGAAACTTAAAAGTAAGGGCCGTATTTGAAAGTAATTTGGTAAGAACACCATTCAACTCTTCATTTTCAGCTGAAATAGACACGCGTTTATCTAAATCAGCAAAGGAATCATTATAAAAAAATGAATAGTCACTTTCCTTTTCCAGCACATTAAGCGCCTTGCGGACAGTTACATTTTTTAAGTTGATATTAAGGTTTTGAGATTTGACGGTTCCTGCCAGTGCCACCCCTGCACTAATTAATATAAACAGCCATATTTTCATAATCATAGATAATACAGACCAAGCATAGATTTGGTCATATTTTAATTTTTTCATAGTATTATATGGGATTGGGATTCAACAATCGAAATACTTATCCACAATCGTAAGATCAGGATATAGACTATTAACCAGTCCTTTAGGATCAGAAGATGTTGCACCATCTTTTGATCCTTCCTTTTTAAACTGGTATATCATTCATCGTACAAGTGCTACATATTTTCTCTTTTGGTGATCATTAATTTTTTGTTTTTTTAAGCGAACGATATTTCTTGCTTTCGCTTTCTTCCAGACTGATCGTCACGGTTTTTTCACTGATATCAAACTTTACCGGTGAGGTAAGAGCCAGCGCTTTTAGCACTTGCTCCAAGCTTAATTGCTTAATTTTTCCGGTATATCTATAGTCTTTCAGTTCCTCTTCCTTAAAACTGATATGTATATCATAGAGACGCTCTAACTTCTTGGCTAATTCGCCCAATGATTCGCTACTAATAGTCAGTAGACCGTCTTTCCATGATGTTTCAAGATTTACATTGGCACCTTTTTCCACTATGGCCGTACGAGAGTCTTTCTTCAGTGTAAGCCTATCTCCGGGCTCCAACAAAGCAGACTTTCGCCCTTCAGCGGTAATGATATTATTTATACTCAATGAGCCTCTTACCAGCGTGGTTACTACTGCATTATCATCTTTATAAGCTCGTATGTTAAAGGCTGTGCCTAATACCTTTACATCATACTTGGAGGTAAATACCTGAAAGGGCTCCTCATCCTTTTCAACATCAAAAAAGGCCTCACCATCAAGTATTATCTTGCGGTTAGATATTCCAAATTTGCTATCAAAGGTTATTTTGCTCCCCGCATTTAACCATACCTCAGAGCTATCGGGCAACAAAACATAACTTTTAGATCCGGTAGGCGCCTGAATTATCGTAGACACCGTTTGGGGATTATAAAAGAATGAGCCTACTTCATTTTTCCATAAAGTAATAACGGCTATCATTAAAATGACTACAACTGCTGCATACTTGTAAAGAGGCTTAACCTGCCTTTTACTTTTTACTCGACCACGCACAGCTTCCCAGTCGTTTTTTACATTAATTTGCCCATAAGGAAGTGATCCTGCCTTTTCCCATAATGATTTAAAATGTTGAAAATCGGCTTTAAGCTCCGGGTCTGCCTTCAACAATTCCTGCCATTCTTCCTCTTCTGCCTGGGTTAGCTCTCTTGTAATAGCCTTATAGGCTAAATACCAAGACCGCTCATTGTGATCATTCAATTCCATAATATTTATTAGTAGTTGCGTTTGGCTATAAACAGCCGGTTAATGAGTTACTATCAATCGTTGAGTTCCATATATTTTTTCACTACTTCTGAGCTGAATCAGATAAGTACCTGATGGGTATAATGAAGTATCGAAATTTATGGTTTGGGTCTCTCCTGCTGACACCTTCCCTTTATATATGGTGTTAAAATTCCTTCCGAATACATCCAGAACTTCAGCCGTTACTTCATCAGTCCTATTGATTTTAATATCAAAAGAAGTAATGCCTGAGGTAGGGTTAGGATAAGGCAAAGAAATGGCCTGATTATCTAAATCATCATCTACTCCGCTTACCAGTCCACGGTAGGTAAAGTCAAGTGATACCACGCCCGATTCTCCATTTGGGTCTCCCGGAGTACCTGTACCTGTAACTCTGATATAGACCTCTTGCCCTGTTTTTACAGGGAAATCTTCTATTCTAGACTGAACATTAATCCCTGTCTCAATATCATTATTACAAGCTAGCTGCTCCAAATTCTCATCCATAAAAACAAGTAAGGTATTAAAATTGGAACCAGTAAGATCTACAGTAATGTACCCTTCAGATGGAGCTACAAAATGCCACCATACAGAGTTGGCATTATCATTAGTGCCACCATCAGAACAGTAAGCTAGAGTTTCCACTTCGGCCTCAGGGGAGGCTCCCATATTAAAAGAACCATAGCTGCCCGATTCGGCATTTATTTCAATGGCACCAGCACGATTATCATTAGGAATAACATCTGGAACAACATATGGAGAAACCACTAATGAGTCTTTCGCCCCTGTATTCTCCAGGCCATCTATGGTAACTCCTTCAAGCGAACCATCTACTCGCTCATAAGGATATTCCGGTTGTTGTTCATTATCAATGGTGTAAGCCAGCCAGAAGAAGTTATCTCCAATGAGGAGATCCTGATCTCCTGTAATTTCAAATGTATCTGACGGATTTTCTATTTCACCAAAAACCTCTGCGTCTACATTACCATCCCAGTAAGAGATAAATGACACGTCTCCGGTACTATAAATGGTAGCTTTGTCTATTTTCAAGTCAGCACCAGTGCCATTGGTGGTCAGTTTTAACGAAGACAGATTTGGCACTCCTTCATCACCATTGATTCTAACTCTAAAACCTAGAAAAGGAGTAAAAGACGATTCTGAAATACGAATAGGAATATCTCCCTGCCAATACACTTCTGCACTAGCAAAAGCTGCTTCTTGTATAGGGCGTACATAAACATTATCCAGATACCAGTCATCAGTCTGGTTAGGATCAGTAGAAGCTGTTTCATGAATAAAAGCAATATAAATAGGCTGGTTACCATAAGCCGAAAGGTCAAAAGACTTGGTTTCAAAATACTTAGGAAATGTATTTTCATCAAAAGTAGCCAGTGTATCAATAAAATCAGTATGATCATTGGAAGCAGTAGATATCAGCACGTGATATTTAGTACCATAATCTACTCCTGTATATGTTTGGGCTGCATCAAAAATAAGAAAGTCACCCTCTGCAGGTGTTATCTGTGGGGTAATGAGCCAATCTTCATCAATCACTCCAGGCATAGCTGCTTCAATACCGGCAAAAGCTACTTTTTGACCGAAAAAACCATAGGTAGTAACTCCCCAACGAGCCAAAGGATCTGTTCCTCCACTTTGGTAAAAAGTCCACCCTGATGGGAGCCCTCCCATTTCGACATTGTCAAATCCCTCAAAAAATGGAGTATTCTGAGAATAACTGGTTAGTGAGATGAAAAGTAAAAAAGCAAAAAATGATGTTAATAGTATTTGGTGAATACTTAGGTAAAATTTTCTCATATAATTTCCTTTAAAAAAACGATCCTACTGATCATTCACTCGTACAGACCGAATAAATTCGGAGTACCCCTAAAAGAAATTGAAAAAAAATATTACCGCTCCGGAATAACTGATTAGCAGCTCCCTTAACCGTCTTAAAGCAATACTAATCTGAGTCTCTACAGTTTTTGTGGATATGTTGAGCTCATCGGCAATGGATTTATAAGAAAGCTCTTTTACCCGACTCATTAAAAATATTTCTCTGCACCTATGCGGCAGATTATCAATGGCTAGCATAAGCTCCGCCTCTTGCTCCGCAAGCATAATTTTCCGCAAAACATTATCATGAGTATACTCCGGCTCTTTATAATCTTGCAACTTTTTGGCTGCTACTTTATTGGCTTCAATATAATTAAGGCAGGCATTACGAACCCCTCTATATAGATATGTCTTTAGTGTGCCCGGGCTTAATGAGGGCTGCCTGGTCCATAATCTAACAAAAAACTCCTGAGTAATTTCTCGCGCCTCATCTACATCCTTCACATATTTGGTTGCAAATAGGGTAAGCGGACGGTAATAGCCATGAAAAATAAGCTCCATGGCTTTTTCATCTCCATTACTTAGCATTTGTATGAGTCGCTCTTCAGAAAATTCTTTCAACAATACTTACCTATATTCGCTTTAACACCCTAACATGCTATGGCATAAGCTCTTACACCATTTATAAGTGGTAGACAGTAAATCTAATGGATACCCTTAAAAGATTCCTGTTTTTTTTATTCTACCACATGCATCACACGGTCATATATTCTATTAAGGCATAAAAAGTAGCTACCATGTGCCTATAAAAGTATATTTATTTTATAGAATATTTAAGCAAAATATTTTGATTGTCACTGACAAGATCTTTTCACTTTTAGTTTTTCACCACTGCTACACGTGTAAAATCCCTGCCTCTGCATGATAGAAAGCCGGTATTTTAAGCAGCAAGTTGAATTAGCTCTAACCTTATGTTTATCAAAACTCCATCATATCTTCAACGATAAAGTCATATCCATTATCTATCAATTTTTCTAAATACTCTTCAAAGCTATCGGCTATCACTTTAAACTCATCCGGATCGTGTAAAAACCTAACTATCTGCCCCTTCTTTCCTTTTGCAGAAGGGCTGAAGTCTATAAATAATTGAGAGGTACCTCCATTATTCATGCAGTCAGAAAAATGAAGCCACTTAAGATCATGAGCATCATTGGTAATTCTATCATCTATTTCAACCCCATCGAATTTTCTTTCGATATAATCTGAATAATACTCTTTTGCCTGGTTCTGGTTTTCAATTATCTCCTTAGAGGATAATAAATAATAGGGGTATTCGTACACATCTGAGCCTAACATAAAAAATGTAATTTCCTCTTCTCCGTATTTACGCCAATATGTTCCATCAACGTACTCAAGCAGACCCACCAAAGCATCAGGAATATTAGGGTAAACCCGCTTTAATGTATCAATATTTTCCTTGTCAGCACCATGTATTACCTTTTCAAAATGCTCCCAAACCTCTTTGCCACTATTTTCTAAATATGCATTTTTAAGTCCTGCTATATAGTTTTCAACTATTGTTTTCATTTCTTTCATCTTGATCCAACTTGTTCACAACGTACTCTACCAGATACAGTTGTGAATAAAATTGCTAAATTATAACTTTTATAAATACATTTCTTTATCTCTAATTTTATAATTACTCAACAGCAAAACATCAGCACGAATTTTCATATAGAATGAATGATACTATATTATTGATTTTTTTTTATCGGCTTATATTTTTACTCCGCACAAGGATGTTCTACTCACTCATAGCGTATGTTGGGTATCATCATTTGCTTTTTCAAGCTTATAAAGCCTCCAGAGCCCCATATCGTTCTTTACACGCAATTTCAATACATCTCTAGAGTGTTGGTCTACGATAATAATTTTATTATCCGTATAATTAACTTCGCTCTCCAAAATCAAGCATTTTGTTATTCCATCAATCACTTTTATAACTCCAGCCCCTCTAAAGTCTTGCTTGCGAATATTGAAAGAGTCAGGTCTAAATTTAAAAATCGGATTCATTAGAAATTCACCACTTTCAGCAAATTCTGAAAGTGTTCGCGAAAAACTCTTTTGATGCAGTAAATTGTAGATTTATCAAGTATTCTGGTTTAAGAATCTCTTCATGAATTCCATGTACGATTTGATTCCTTTTGATTCGGACTTCTTCGAATATTTTGACGAGTTCTTCTTTGTTTTTGTCAGGGCTTGAAGTGCACAATAAACACGAAGTAAAGCTTCTGAATTCATATTATACAGTTCATTGAAACTTTTATTAGCACTTTCAGGAAGTGTGGGCCAGTTGCTTGGAGCCAAATCAATAAGAAGATGAGGTTTTAATGACTTCTGACTTAAGAACGGATTCAAGGGCTTGATGAATTAATACAAGAACCGTAGATAGTTTGCCTTTGTGGAAATGCCAATCACTCTCTTTCCAGTCTTCAAGGTATTCCAATTCGCCTGAATAATCATAGACAATATCAAATGATTGAAGCAAACATTCTCTCCCTTGAGGTTTGTAATCCTGAGAATTTGGTAAGTCTGTGATCATAGGTTATACTAGAATTAAACATAACGCCCAGCTAGCAGGAGTGCGCCCCGAGCTTGGCAAGTTCCGATAAAACTAAAGTATCAGAATGGCACTCGTTCAGAAAGATGAAAAATCCTGCGAGATACGGTGAGTAGAAAGCACTGACCTTTCCCAGCAGCAGATTCATGGTGAAGTTTGCATTGAAATCTGCAAAGTGGCAGTTGGCGCATTCGTGCTAGCGGTTGTTGTGTGGAGTTTTACAGGGTTAGAGTGAAATTTTTAGAATTGATTTCAACAGTTTGTCCATCTAATTCCAGTGTGAAAATTTGGTAGTCGGCACACCCACATTCATCCTGAGTTAGAAACCTCTCAATTTCGATGTTTTTGATTTTATTGGTTTGCTCGTTAGAACGTAGAACTTTGAAGTCTAGCGTTGATTCTTCAATTTCATCACCAGAAATTGGTTCAGAAAATCCCACGATTCCTCCGTTTCCAATAATAATTTCTCTGTTCGCTGCTAGTTCAAAAGTTGTAGTGTCAATAGTTGTTTGATCTGCTTTGTTAATTCGTACTAATTTAACCTGTTCACCAATTTGGGAGTTTTGGAAATTAAGAGTTAATTCGATGATATCGTTGATGTTAGGTCTTGGGCAGGGTACGGTAATACATTCGACAGAGTTCTTTCGTTCACAAGACGAAACAATTAACAGAATCCACATTGCTAAAATTTTTCTCATAGATCTTATTCCACACAACGCCAAGGCTAGCCAGCATACCGGGCTTTGTTGGCATTTTCCTTTCAAGTTACAATTTTCGTGTTTAGAGCAACAAGCTTTCATGCTCTATATTTTGCCCGGTTGGGGCTAGGTGATATTGTAGCCCGTTTTCATTTCTTCTTTACAAACTCTGCTAATCGCTCGTTCTCTTTTAAATCGGGTTTATCATAGTAGTAGACGGTATCTGTATTGTATGAAATCTTCTTTGCCGCAACATAAATGTCGTTTTTATAATCTTCCGTCCGAATAATAAATAGTTGATACCCTTGCTCAATTTCGAATCTGAGGTTTAATTCCTTATTCAAATTAGAATCTGGTAGTTCTATCACGGGTTTCTTTGTATCCGAATGCCACTCTTCAAAAAAGATAGAGGCAAAGAAGACATCTTCAAAAATTATTTCAAGCTGATGATAATAAGATAGATCAATACTACCCGCAATTTCCAGAAAACGACCGTCATAACTGGTCACATGGAAATCGAACCAGTCATGTTCTCTAATTCGCTGGTCAATTTCCTGTATGATATCGTAATTTTTCTTTTTCAATTTTAATGGGCTACAACAATTGTATAAGGGACACAAACATTCCCTTATTTATATTATGATGGCCAATCTAAAGGATTTTTAATTAATTCCATAAAGGTATTGGCTAAGTCTTGAGTTATGCCCTAGCAGCACTTGAACTTAGCGAAGGTTCACTCCGGCCTCTAATAAATGAGTAGCAAAACTATGCCGCAGCACATGATTAACAACTGACTTGGTTAACCTCTTTTGAGACATTTCAATGGCTCATCTTTAACAGAACTCTCTTTTTATGGAGAGTAAAAGTCAGTACACCCAGATGTTTATGTGCCAAATCTTAAACTAATGAAGGAGAGATAAAACAATGAATACTACACCGGAAATAAAAAAACCGCTTAATCCAAAAGATTAAGCGGTTTTTTATGTCGGGGCAGCAGGATTCGAACCTGCGACCCCCTGGTCCCAAACCAGGTGCGCTAACCGGGCTGCGCTATGCCCCGAACTATTGCCCTTACTACTTGTAACAGTAAAAGGGATATTAAAACTTAAGAAATACATCGAAAATTGACGCTTCTCAAGGGTATTTTATATGATCACCAAAATGATAGAGCTCAAATATTGACTTTCAACACTTTCACCCAGATAACCACCTCATTTTTAAGGTAAAAACAGACACTTAGTATATCCACCAAGTGTCCATTGATGTCGGGATGACTGGATTCGAACCAGCGGCCCCCACTACCCTAAAGTGGTGCGCTAACCGGGCTGCGCTACATCCCGCCCTCATTTTGGGGTTGCAATTATAATATATTTTTTCAACTTACAGCACACCTATCCACCTATTTTTAAAAACTTTTTAAATAGAGACCACTTTGTATGCTATACAGGCTTAACTACTTCTTTTTTGAGGTTTTTAAAGACTTAAAGAATTTGGCCCAATTGAAAGGGTTCAACAAAGGATTAGGCCTTGGCCCAAATCTATCTCCCTGATATTGAACATAATTATTCATATAATAGGTATGATTAGTTTGCCCATCCATTGGCATGGTTTGCATCATTAGAGCCAACAGCTCTTCATTAAGGTTTTCTTCATTAACAGGCTCATGAAGAGGCAAATTTAATGCTACTATAGCCTCTTTAAACACTTCTTCCGTAGGGAAAGGCATTATTTCTACGGCATCCAAAAAAGTGGTATCAGAAATCATCTCCACCACAATGGTTAGGGATTCATTATCACTATCAGGCACAGTAAAATATTGTTTTTCATAGCCTATAGCACTCACTACAATTTCATCGCCCACCAAAGTAGGTAAAGAGAAATACCCCACCCTATTAGTAGTGGTACCTCGCCCTGCTTTTGGCACATAGATGTGTACGCCTGGCATGCCTGCCACGCTATCTTCACCTAAAATAATACCTGAAAGTTGAATGATTTTCTTTTTGCCCTGGGCATGAGCATTTTTCACTGAAAATAGTGCCGCTGATAATATTACCATTATCAATACGATATTTTTTACGCTAGCCTTCTCCAAAACCCTTGATTAGATATCTTAAACTTTTGTATCTCAACTCCGAAGTTATCAATTGAACGGCAATTTTCCTTATTATGTTCAGTATTTCTTTTATTTTTGGTTAAGTGCTATAATACCTAGGTTCTATCGTCTATGAGATTAAAAAACTTTAGCTTGTCTTTTGGCTCTCAAATATTTAAAGCCTGTTCGGATGAATCGAGGCTCAGGATATTACACCTCATTTACAAAAACAAAGAGATGTGTATTTCTGACCTGGAGCAAATCCTGGACTTTACACAAACCAAAACGTCAAGACACCTCATTTATTTAAAAAATTCTGGCATTTTAAGTACCAGAAAACACGATCAGTGGGCCTTTTATTACTTGAAAGATGAGGTTGTTGACATCATTAACCAGATATTTCAATTTCTACAAAAAGATCAAGTCTTGCGCACCGATTTTGAAATTTACAAAACAATGTATTCTAACCGAGAGTTAGCTCTTAACAAACTAGAATCCAGAAACTGGCAAAAGTCATGAGTGCGAAGTACACAACTATTTTTTTTGACCTCGATCACACCTTATGGGATTACAAAAAAAACTCGAATGAAACCCTACAAGAAATATACAGTAACAATAACCTGTACCAAATGGGCGGGTTCTCTTGCGAAGACTTCATTTTAAAATTCGAAAAGGTAAATGAAGGCCTGTGGCGGCAATTTAATTTAGGGGCTGCTACTAAAGAGGATATAAGAACGGAAAGGTTCAAAAGAATACTAAACCATTTTAAGGTGAAAAACACCAGCCTTTCTAATGCCATCTCTGAACAGTACCTTGCTAAGTGCCCCACCAAAACCAACCTTTTCCCCTTTACCCACGAAGTGCTTACCTACCTTAAAGAAAAATACACTCTTTTTGTACTCACTAATGGTTTTAATGATGTTCAGGCTATTAAACTGAGTAACTCATCGCTTACAGGATATTTTACTGGCGTAATAACTTCCGAAACTATAGGCTATAAAAAGCCCAATAAAGAAATTTTCGAATATGCACTAAGCACATCAGAAAGCGCTCAGCATGAGGCAGTAATGATAGGAGACAATCTTGAAGCCGACATTTTAGGAGCTCAAAACGCTGCAATAGACGCTATATACTTCAACCCCCAAAAACAAAAACACAACAAAAATATACAACTGGAAATCAACTGCTTAAGCGAGCTAATGAATATACTCTAATTAGCCGTTTTTCTCTTCAGTATTAAGTAAATTTGCAGCTGATTTGAATATAGTACTTTTAAAATAACACAAAATTATGCCTAAAGGAATTTATAATATACCTTTTCCTACTAACGAACCTATATCTGCATACGAAGCAGGCTCAGCAGCAAAGGCTAGTTTAAAAAAAGCTATCGAAGAAGCTCGTAGTAAGGAAATAGAAATCCCAATGTACATTGGCGCAGAAGAAGTGACAACAGGAAACAAAATTCCTCTTTCACCTCCACACGATCATAAGCATATTTTAGGTTATTTCCATGAAGGTGACAAGTCCCATGCAGAGCAGGCGGTAAACGCAGCATTGGCTGCTAAAGAAGACTGGGCTAACCTTAGCTGGGAACACAGAGCTAGTGTATTTTTAAAAGCAGCAGACCTTATCGCTGGTCCTTACAGAGATAAAATTAATGCTGCCACTATGCTAGGTCAATCTAAAAATGCTTTTCAGGCAGAAATAGACTCTGCATGCGAGCTTATTGACTTCTTAAAGTTCAATGTTTATTTCATGTCTCAGATTTATGCTGAGCAGCCACAATCATCAACTGGCGTATGGAACAGAACAGAATATAGACCTTTAGAAGGTTTCGTATTTGCTATCACTCCATTTAACTTCACTGCTATTGCTGGTAACTTACCTGCATCTGCAGCACTTATGGGGAACACGGTAGTATGGAAGCCTGCATACTCTCAGGTATATTCTGCTAACGTAATAATGGAGGTATTTAAAGAAGCTGGCCTTCCTGATGGAGTGATCAACTTAATATACGTAGATGGCCCTGTAGCAGGAGAAGTTATCTTTAACCACCCTGATTTTGCAGGTTTACACTTCACTGGTAGCACTGCCGTATTTAAGGAGTTATGGAAAACTATCGGTAACAACATCGATAAGTATAAGTCATACCCAAGAATTGTTGGCGAAACAGGCGGTAAAGATTTTATCGTAGCACACAGATCTGCGAAAGCTAAAGCATTAGCTACGGCTATCGTTAGAGGTGCATTTGAATTCCAAGGACAAAAATGTTCTGCAGCTTCACGTGTATACGTACCTTCTAACTTATGGGAAGAAACAAAAGGATACATTGTAGAAGACCTCAAAAGCGTTAAAATGGGAGGTACAGAAGACTTCTCTAACTTTGTTAATGCAGTAATTGATGAACGTGCTTTTGATAAAATCGCAGGATTTATAGATAAAGCTAAAGCTAATGACCTGAATGAGATCGTAGCTGGTGGTAATTATGATAAATCTAAAGGCTATTTCATAGAGCCAACTGTAATACTTACTAAAGACCCTCAATCTTTAACAATGGTTGAAGAAATCTTTGGACCTGTAGTTACTATCTATGTTTATAATGCTGATAACTTCGAAGAGACTTTAGAACTTATCAACAACACCTCTCCTTATGCATTAACCGGAGCTATTTTGTCTCAAGACAGATATGCAATAGAACTAGCTACTAAAAAGCTTGTAAATGCAGCAGGAAACTTCTACATCAATGATAAGCCAACAGGAGCTGTAGTAGGTCAGCAACCATTTGGAGGAGCAAGAGGCTCAGGTACTAACGATAAAGCAGGATCTGCACTTAACCTATTAAGATGGGTATCTAGCAGAACTATTAAAGAAACTTTCGTTTCACCTGTAGACTATCGTTATCCATTCTTAAATGAAAAATAATTTGAGTTTCAAATAACACATCATCAGCCACTAATGTTAATTCATTAGTGGCTTTTTTTATTGCTAAATAGATTTAAAAAATAAAATAAGTTTAATTTTATATTAAAATTATTTTAAAATTAAGTTTATATACTATCTTTGTTAAGTAATTAGTAATCAACCTAGTACTGATATGTCTATACCCGGTAATAATTCTCATGAATCATGGCTTTTTAATGGCTCAATCATTGATATTCAATTTCCATCAGAAATAAAAGCTCAGAAAAAAAGCTCCACGATAAAGGAATTCGACTTTCTTGTTTTCATTATAGACGATAACCCTGAAACACTTGAAAGCTTAAATACCGCCCTAAACAAGATGGAGATCAAGAACTCAGCAAATCAGTCTATAAAGCTACACGTCAAAAACTTCACCACTGCTACTAGCGCCATTACCCACCTTACAGAACAGCCCGACTTAATTATTCTGAACGTATTAGTAAATGCACGAATAAGAAATGCCATGCGCGGTCCTGAAATCATAGAAACCATTAAAAAAAATAACCCTAACCAGAGGTTAATAATACTTAATGAGCTGAATTTAGACTTACACCAAGCATACATTAAAAAAGGTCTTTATGACTACACCATCAATGATGAATTTACCGAAAATAGCCTCAAACAAGTCATCATTAATTCACTTCCAATTACTGCATAAGTCTTAAGAAAAATCAAAATATAAATTAGCCAATACTGCTGAACATAGTTCACTTAGCTATGTTTTTCTAATGTTATAAAAGCAACATTAGAACGCGTGGGCAATAAAGAGAAAGGAGTAACACAAAAAATATCGGCTGCTGGCCTGCTGATAACACTAGGCATTGTATATGGAGACATAGGTACTTCTCCTCTGTATGTAATGAAGGCCATAGTAGGCAACCAAGCCATAGAAAGCAACCTGATATTAGGAGGCCTTTCTTGTATTTTTTGGACACTTACAATTCAAACCACCATCAAGTATGTACTCATTACTTTAAAAGCAGATAATGATGGAGAAGGAGGCATACCCGCACTTTACGCACTAGTAAGAAAAAAGGCCAAATGGCTGATAGTACCTGCCATAATAGGTACTGCAGCTCTACTTGCTGATGGACTTATTACACCGCCCATTTCAGTAACTTCAGCCATTGAAGGACTCAAGCTCATAAAAAAAGATATACCAGTAGTACCCATAGTCATTTCTATACTTTCTGTGCTCTTCTTTTTTCAGCAATTCGGGACAAAGTTTGTAGGTAAAGCATTCGGCCCTATAATGCTGATCTGGTTTACCGCACTCGGAGTATTAGGCGCCATGCAAATAAGCAACAACTTGAAAGTACTTGCTGCCATTAACCCCATTCATGCTATAGATTTATTAACTCACTACCCTGGTGGCTTTGTGCTATTGGGAGCGGTATTTCTATGCACCACTGGAGCCGAAGCACTTTATAGCGACCTAGGACACTGTGGCCTTAAAAATATTCGCATCAGCTGGATTTTCGTAAAATCTGGCTTGCTACTCAATTATTTTGGTCAAGGAGCATGGTTACTAACTATGGAGGGCGAAAAGCTAAACAAACAAAATCCATTTTATCAAATTATGCCCGAGTGGTTTTTAATGCCAGGTATTATACTCGCCTCTTTTGCCACCATCATCGCAAGCCAAGCACTCATCAGCGGATCATACACCTTAATACAAGAGGCCATGAAACTCAATTTTTGGCCTCGACTTAAAGTTATTTACCCTACTGATATAAAAGGCCAACTCTATATTCCTACCGTTAACTGGGTGCTATTCATAGGCTGCTTATTTATAGTAATGTTTTTCAAAAAGTCAGAAAATATGGAGTCGGCTTATGGACTAACCATAACACTTACCATGATTATGACTACTACACTCCTTATGTTTTATCTGCACAAGGTAAAAACCCCCATGATCTGGATATTATTATGCGGTTTATTATTGAGCGTGGTTGAATTTTCTTTTCTGTATGCCAACCTAAGTAAGTTTTTCCATGGTGGGTACATTACTATCCTTATCAGTGCTATATTATTTTTAATGATGGGCATATGGTATAAAGGCCACAGCATTACACAACGATACAAAAAGAATGTTGAGATCTGCGATTATTTCGAAATGTTCAAAGACCTTAACAAAGATGAGTCAGTACCTAAATTTGCTTCCAACCTGGTTTTTATTAACTCCCATCCCACTGACCTTATCGAAAATAAAATCATATACAGCATTTTCAATAAGCAACCTAAGCGAGCAGACATATATTGGATTATACATGTTAAATACACTGATGAGCCGCACACCAAGCAATATTCTGTACAGCAATTAATTCCTGGACTTCTAATAAAAGTAGATTTTAAACTTGGCTTTCAGGTAGAACCAAGAATTAATATGTTTTTGCGCAATGTAATTAAAGACCTGAAAGAAAATAATGAGATAGATATCAGCAGTAGACACGAGAGCATGAAAAAGCATGGAATTGATGGTGATTTTAGGTTTGTCATTATTCGTGAGACACCGACTTACGACTATCAACTACCAGTGTTTCAAGAGATTATTATGAGCGCATACTATTTCATCAAAAAAATAGCCTTAACTGATGAAAAGGCGTATGAATTAGATACAAGCTTAGTTACTGAAGAAAAGGTTCCTCTAATAATATCGCGCACCACAAATGAAAAGTTAGAAAGAGTTACTGAAGAAGAGACTGAAAAAGAATGAAAAAGCCCTTTGCACCTACATGGTTCGATTATTTTGTTAGCACATGCATCTTTTTGCTAACATTGATGTTTTGCTACCCCATATATGCCGATAACATAGGCCTATTAGCCATTATAATTCCTACACTACTTTTAGTTAGCTGGCTAGTATTTAGAAAATTAACCAAAAAAGTAAGAGAACGAAATAGAATTATTAAAACACAATTTCCTGATGAATGGCGGGAAATATTAGAGAAAAAAGTCCGCTTTTATGCCAGCCTAACCCCTAAATACAAAAAGCAATTTGAATATGAAATCAATTTATTCTTAGCTGAGAAAAAAATAACAGGAATAGACACTAACATAGATGATACTGACAGGCTTCTGGTGGCTAGTAGCGCGGTAATTCCAGTATTCTCATTTCCTAACTGGAACTACGATCAACTAGATGAGGTCATTATCTATCCTAACTCATTCAATCATAGCTTTGAAACTGCAGGAGAAGACAGAAATATTAGTGGCATGGTGGGCAATGGCACTTTAAATGGGAAAATGATACTTTCTAAAAAAGACTTACACTTTGGCTTTGAGCACCCACAAAACAAAAATAATGTTGGCATTCATGAGTTCGTACACCTCATAGATGAGTCTGATGGAGCTATTGATGGCATCCCTGAAGTACTCATGGAGCACCAATATGCAAAACCATGGCTAAAGGCTATAAAAGAAGAAATTACGAAAATTCATCAAAATAAATCAGATATCAACCCTTATGGCGGTGTTAGCGAAGAAGAATTTTTGCCTGTAGTGAGCGAGTATTTCTTCCAAAGACCGAAACTATTCAAAAGAAAACACCCCAAACTTTACAACCTATTAAACAAAGTATTTCAACAAGATCCTGTCAACCAATTTAAAAGCAAGGTAGCATGGACCACTAAAAAGTAAAAGCATGAGAAATCTATTTATATATGGAAATCTGATCCTATTATTAATAATAGGAGGGCTATTTTTTATATGGCCGCCCATAATGTGGAGCTTAGCTGTTTTAAGCCCTTTTATTGTCATTGGCATTTATGACTTACTACAAACAAAGCACACCATACTAAGAAACTTTCCCGTTCTGGGTCACTTTCGATATTTTTTCGAGTTAATATCTCCCGAACTACACCAATATTTGGTAGAATCAGATACGGATGGCAAGCCAATAGACAGAAACCATAGAGCATACATTTATCAGAGGGCAAAACTTCAGAAAGAAACGCACCCTTTCGGAACTGAACTAAATGTAAAAGAAGCTGGCTATGAATTTATGCACCACAGCATATACCCCGCTAAAAAACTAGACGAATTTCCGCGTATGTCCATTGGCAATGATTCATGCGCGCAGCCATACTCAGCTAGCATATTCAATATTAGCGCCATGAGCTACGGTGCATTAAGCAAAAACGCAATACTTGCCCTTAACATTGGAGCTCGAGAAGGCAACTTTTTTCATGATACCGGTGAAGGGTCAATATCGCCATATCATTTACAAGGGGGTGATTTGGTATATGAAATAGGCACTGGTTATTTTGGATGCAGAACCAAGGACGGCAATTTTTCACCCGAAAAATACAAAGAACAAGCTGCAAGGCCTGAAGTAAAGATGATAGAAATAAAAATATCTCAGGGGGCAAAACCGGGGCATGGTGGCGTATTACCAGCCTCTAAAAACAACAAAGAAATAGCCGAAATAAGAGGGGTAGAACCTTTTACAACGGTATTATCACCTCCTGGCCATTCTGCTTTTTCAGATGCTGAAGGCCTTTGCAAATGGATACAGACATTAAGAGAGTTATCCAATGGAAAACCCGTAGGCTTTAAGTTGTGTATTGGTGATAGAAGAGAATTTATCAACATATGCAAAGCCATGATAAGCACAGGCATAAAGCCTGACTTCATTACCGTAGATGGTGCAGAAGGCGGAACCGGAGCAGCACCTATTGATTTCTCAAACTACGTAGGTATGCCATGGGAAGAAGCATTAATTTTTGTAACAGACACTTTAACTGGCTTTGATCTTAAAAAAGACATCAAAATTATTACTGCTACTAAAATATTCACTGCCTTCGATATTTATAAAGCCATATGCATAGGTGCTGATGTATGTAATTCAGCCCGAGGCATGATGCTGGCTCTAGGCTGCATACAAGCACTGAGGTGTGACTCTAACGAGTGCCCCACTGGGGTAACCACCAACAAACCTGAACTAATGAAAGGCTTAGTGGTGAAAGAAAAATGGCAGCGCGTAAAAAACTATCACCATGAAACTATTAAAGACTTCCTTGAGCTACTAGCCGCCTCCGGATGCTCCAATACAGAGCAACTAGACCGTACTAAGGTGTATAAAAGAACCTTTAACGACCACCTAAGGCCTTTCTCAGAGATTTACCCTTATGTGGAAGCTGGCTCATATTTAGGCAAAAATATGGAAGTGCTATTAAACTAATTCAAGTATAGGAAACCGCACAGCTTAGCATTCTCCAAATGTGCGGTTTCTTCTTAAAATAAACTTTACATCACTATCATCTACCCTCACATTCATTTTATCTTGAATATCACTAACCATATCATGAATTAGTTCATGACAATTATAAAACTTGCCTTTAAGCCTTAATGCATCGAACTTTGCCAATTGCGCACTCATAAACATGTCATCTGCACTACTCGCTTCTAAAAACCTATTGACACGGAACCTCGGCACACCTCCTACAGTTGTCACCTCTACCATAAACTTCAAACCTGGCTTTTCAATGATTAAATTTTCCATAACAGTATACATTTATTGAGAACTAAACACTTATCTTAATTATATAAGCTTTTTCATTTCGAAAACGTTTGCAGAAACCAATAAAAAAAAGGGCAATCACAAAATGACCACCCTTTACCAACTATTTCATTTACATCTTCTGCGCGTGTATATCTACACCAAGGCCATCAGCCACTTTAGCCCCAAGCTCCTCATCAGCCCTAAACCAATGACACAATTGTCTATTAATGATTTCATCACGCTTAGGCCCAGATACTCCACTCATACTTCCTACAATATTTTTAACCAAATTCTCTTTGGCTTCATCATCCATCACATTTCTGTACAAGTTGCCTGGCTGTGTATAATGATCGTTATCATTTTCATTTCTATCAAACCAGTCAGCCACATTGCTATCTAAAGTCATACCTGGCTCTTTATAACTTTCATCTGGCTCTATATTATCAAAACTGTTTGGACTGTAATTAGGACTATCATTACCATTATCACCTACCTGCATGGCACCGTCTCTCTGATAATTAGCAACCATATAAGGACACCTGTTTACAGGCAGTTGCTCATAGTTAACACCTAATCTATACCTATGCGCATCAGGGTAGGACAATAACCGCCCTTGCAGCATTCTATCAGGAGAGTAACCAATTCCATCTATGGCATGCGCTGGTGCAAATGCCGATTGCTCCACATCCCGAAAGTAATTACTAGGCACTTCATTAAGCTCCACTTGCCCTACATCAATCAATGGAAATTCACTGTGAGGCCATATTTTGGTAAGGTCAAACGGATTCCATTTGAAATTTCTTGCCTGCTCATCAGTCATTACCTGAATTTTAAACGACCAAGTAGGGAAATCGCCAGCCTCTATTGATTCCACCAAATCGCGCTGCGCATGGTCCATATCTTTAGACTTCATGCCAGCGGCCTCCTCATCAGTAAAGTTTTTAATACCTTGATTAGTCTTCAGGTGGAATTTAACCCATACTCTTTCTCCCTCAGCATTAATTAAACTATAAGTGTGACTACCATAACCATTCATATGCCTATGGCTAAAAGGTGTACCCCTATCACTCATTAAAATCATCACCTGATGCAAACTTTCAGGATTTAAAGACCAAAAATCCCACATCATAGTTGGGCTTTTGCAGTTGGTTTTAGGATCTCTTTTTTGAGTATGTATAAAATGACTGAATTTCTTAGGGTCTTTTATGAAGAACACAGGAGTATTATTTCCTACCAAGTCCCAATTACCATCTTCAGTGTAAAATTTCATAGCAAAACCGCGTGGATCTCTCTCACTATCAGCGCTACCTTTTTCACCCCCTACCGTAGAAAACCTAAAGAAACAACGGCACTCATTTCCTATTTTATTAAAAATTTTGGCCTTGGTATACTTAGTTATATCATGCGTGATTTTAAAAGTACCAAAAGCCCCTGACCCTTTGGCATGCACCACCCTTTCAGGAATACGTTCGCGGTTAAAATGAGCCATATCTTCGTGTAGAAAATAGTCTTCTAACAATATGGGACCTCTTGAGCCTACCGTTTTACTATCTTGATAATGATAATAAGGGCGCCCTGAGGCTGTGGTTAATTTCTTCTTATCTGACATCGCTTAACATTTATTTTTATGAGGAATATTAATTACAACCTTAAGTTCTTAACTTTCAAGCTATAATCAAAATTGATTATACTTATACATCTATAACTATAGTTTATGACTTTTGTTCAATTAGAATACTTATTGGCAGTAATAGAAACCGGCAGCTTTTCAAAAGCCGCAAAGAAGTGCCATGTCACACAACCCAACCTAAGCATGCAGATTCATAAACTAGAGCAAGAGATTGGCGTATTGCTTTTAGACAGGTCTAAAAACATGATAGAACCCACGCAGACAGGGCTTGTTTTAAAAGAAAAAGCAAGAAATATTATTAGAGAAGCCAATAGCTTCATGGATTACATTAAAGCACAAAAGCAAGATTTAACTGGCACTTACAAAATAGGTATTATACCCACATTAGCTCCTTACCTAGTTCCGTTATTCCTTCCTCAATTTGTATCGGCATTTCCAAATACGCGACTAATCATAGAAGAGCTAAAAACCGAAGACATGATTCAGCTTTTAAATGAAGATAAGCTGGATGTAGGCATTGCCGCTACACCACTAGAAGAAAAGAAAATAAAGGAAATCCCAATATTTAAAGAACCCATTTATGCCTACATATCTACCGGGCACGCTTTAAGTACGCATGAGTGTGTTAGCACAGATTTACTTAGCCAGCACAAAGTATGGCTGCTCAATCAAGGGCATTGCTTTCGAGATCAAGCCTTACAGCTTTGTAATATCAGCAAAGAAGAGATCAATCAACATGAATTTGTATATGAAAGCGGCTCACTAGAAACACTTAAAAATTTAGTAGCCATGGGTGATGGCGTTACCCTTCTACCGGCCCTTGCTGCGTACTCCAATGTAGAGAGTTTAGAAATGATTAAGAAGTTTAATGAACCTCAGCCTGTTAGAGAAATCAGTTTGGTCGTTCATCAAAATTGCATTAAAGATCATTTAGTGGAAGCACTGTACGAAACTATCATAGACAAGGTGCCGCAAGAATACCAAGTCAAGTACAAAAACAATAGAATAGTACACTGGAGATGATAAAATTACATTGAAAATCCCCATTGAGCTACCATCTCGCAGGGGATTATCACGAATCAACAATTAGTTTAAACATTATTCACATGCCCAAATGCGGTTTAACCTGCTTATTACAGGTTACATAATGTTTATTTTAACCATTTTTATCAGTGAGTAACGTTAGTCAATCGGCATCATTAAAACAATGAAACAAGGGTATGCGGAGATTACAAAACTTACTTAAGTGCTTTGTAATATCATATAAAGTTTTATTGACTATAAGAGAAGATTAAAAGTAGAGGTAGGCTAAAAAACAAAAAGCCTTGCTAGACTAGCAAGGCTTTGCTCCCCCTCTTGGGCTCGAACCAAGGACCTACTGATTAACAGTCAGCCGCTCTAACCAACTGAGCTAAGGGGGAATATCTCATAAATTTATGAGCACAATTTTAATACTTGAAATAACATTGAACAAACAATTTGCACTATTTATTTCAAAATACTGTAGTACTTTTTACTACAATTTCTGCTCCCCCTCTTGGGCTCGAACCAAGGACCTACTGATTAACAGTCAGCCGCTCTAACCAACTGAGCTAAGGGGGAGTATTTCAATTAAACTTCCCTTCGTTTGAAAGGGAGTGCAATATTATAATTTGTTAGTTTATTATGCAATAGATGAATAAAAAAAATCTGTATTTTTTTTAGAACATGAAATGAAATCCAAAATACACATCACAAAACACCAATGTAAACACAAGCAAAAACACTAAACCAGCATAAGAAAGCCATTTCATCCACACCGGTGGACGCTGATCACTGGTGAGATCATCAGAAAAAATCGCTTTATGATTTAGTAAAGCAGCAACGGGGCCTATCACAAATGAAATAACTGTAGCCATATCCACCAATGCTTTTAAATTATTCAGAAATAGGCTTATCACTACTACCCCTCCAACTACAAGGCTACACACCCAAATAAAATAAGTATTCTTAGCCTTACCTAGAAGCAATAAAATAATACGATCCATCACCCTACTATATCCATCCAGCACCGTAATAGAAGTACTAAACATAGTACTAAAGGCAGCTACAGCTATAATAAAATAACTCCACTCACCTATTGATGCCGTATACAGCCCTATTAGCTGACCTGCAAAAACTGATGAGCTATTCGATAGTTCAATACCTTTACCATACATCACCATAGCCCCAAGAGTTAAGAAAATAACAGCCAACACAGCCGTCATGATATAACCTATATTAAAGTCAAGCAATGTTTCCTTTAACGTTGGCTTATAATTGGTCTGATCCGTTCTGGCCTCCGCCCACAACCCAGTCCAAATAGACAAATCAATAGCTGTAGGCATCCAACCCATCAGCGCCACAAGAAATATTAACCCTTGCCCCTGCAAAATATCAACCGGCACAAAATCATCCCCTACCGGAGCTCGGCCTTTTCTCAAAGCCATCACCACAGCCAAAATAGTAGACAAAAGGAGCACCACACTTACAATTTTCAAAAGACTATCTAACGCCCCATATTTACCACTAAACAATATTACTGCTGAGCCAATTAGAATAATAGCCGCCCACCAGTTAGCACTCAACCCAGAAGAAAAGATATTAGAAATAAGTCCTGCCCCAACAAACGTAACAGCAGCAGTAACTATAAACATGGTACAGATGGTCATAATACCATAACCCCACAGTATCCACTTACCCATTTTAGCATACCCATGCAAAATGCTTACACCTGTAGCACCAGTATAGCGCGAAGAAAATTCAAAAAATGGATACTTAAACAAGTTGGCTGCAAGCACTACCCATAATAAGTCAAAACCATAATCTGCGCCAGCCCTAGTTGACTGCACTAAATGCGAAACACCTATACACATGCCGGAAAAGACAATGCCAGGACCTAGGGTCTTTAAGAAATTTTTAAAAGTTAAACTCATTCACAAAACAAAATAAGACATAATGTCACCTATTTTAATGAAAATCACCTAATCCAAGACATAATGTCATTATTATTTCAACAAAATGACATTAAAAAGCACTTGGTACAATTTTCACTAATACAGAAATAAAGATTTAGACATTAAATTTTTAATAATAATAATTAAAGTTAATAGTTATGGCATTAGTAAGATATAACCCTTTGAACAATTTTGTACCTAGCACATTTGCTGACCTAGTTGAAAATTTTGTTAGAGAATCTTCTAAAGAAAAAAATCATTTTTCACCTGCGGTAGATATTTTTAGAGATGAAAACGAAGTTTCTCTTCATTTCATTATACCGGGTGTTCAAAAAGAAGACATTAAAATTGACTTACAAGACAACTTACTAAGTGTAAGCGGCTCACGAAAAATAGCCGAAACACTTAAAAACAAAAAGACAAACCTAGAATCCCATTATGGAGAGTTTAAAAGATCCTTTAAATTATCTAATGAAGTGGATGTAGAGAAAATAGATGCTAAATATGATGAAGGCATCTTGAAGTTAACCCTTCCTTTAGCCAAGAAATCGAGCAAAGTGATAGAAGTAAAATAACAAAAAAAGGAGAGGCTTAGGCCTCTCCTTTTTTTGTTATTACTAGCTGATACAACTTAATGATCCATTAAATTATTTCTATCCAAGAAGTGATAATAAGCTTCCCTGTAAGCTTCCACTTCAGGCTCCTTCTGCATAACATAATTATACATAGTAAGCGCATCTAGCAACAAATTATGACTCTCAAAAAAACCAGCCAGAATATAATCATCTAAAGCGGTACCACTTTTCAACTGAGGAAGAATCAATTTCAATTCCTTTTCCACAATAGCGCGCTCCTCCACACTCATCCGTTTCACCGCATAAACCTGCGATTTCTTATCCCCCGTTTTATCCGACACCTCAAACAACAACACATTTTCATTTTTATACGCAGCAGACGAAAAATCTAAAGTCATATTATTACCTTGATGATTTTCATCAAGCAAAGTATCATCAAACAGGTTTTTTATCACCACATGATATGCGTCCACCCCTTCAATCTCTGTCCAGGTTATAATTTGCTGATCATTATAAGCCATAGCAGAACTAGGTATATACACTTTAATTTTGGAAACAAGCCCACGGGATACAGCTCCAGTCACACTTAATCGATTCTTCTTCTCTTCAGCAGACATTTTATTTAAAATATAATCTGCATATTTACCAGAAACACCTTCTGCCTCACCTTCCACTTTCCCCATTAAATCTTTAACAGCATAAGTGCCTTGTTTTTTCAGCTCCAAGGTTTTACCCCCAGAAAACACCAAACCGAGATATCCTCCTGAGGCAACCTTTAGCACATCCTCAGGCGCAATCGTCATTCCAACCTTTACCTTTCCCCAGTCTTCATTATGCTTAACGGTATTATCGCCTTTATTGGCGAGCACCTTGAAGCTCTTTTGCTGCCCCACAGCAGGCAGCACACTCACAAAAAACACAATAAGAATAAAAATCAATCTCATAGTTAGATATTCATTAAGATGCCCAAACCCGAGCATCTATTCATTTCTTTTATTTATAAAATGTAAACGCTTAATTCCTTCTTATTTTTCTGAAAAGATTTTTAAGCATACCATAAAACACCTCTAATGCATCTCCCGCAAGTGCAATTGCTGCAATTGAAATCACCAAATTTAACTTAAAGTTAAATTCACTCAACACCACCACCATAATATATATGATTAATAAAATTTCCAACAACTGCACTGTCTTGGTAATCCCGTCATACCAAGCCGGCAACCTATAATAGATATAAGAGAAAAACAACACATTCACAAAACATAAAACAACTGCTACCAATATACCCCACCCTTCCTTGTCATTTAATTCATCGATATAATCGTCATTCAGTATCATCGACAAAATATTAGCATGCACTACCGCACCAAACATATCAGGGTTGGTTTTACCTGCATAATTCTTATTTAGCGGAGTAAAGAATTTATCATCCCAAGAGGTATCTTTTAAATCGCGACCTAAAAAACCAAACACAACAATTTTGCCTTCTATCATCTGAGGTACAAAATTTTCATTGAGCACATCATCAACATCTAACACATAAAACATATTAGGGTACTCTGTGCGTCCAAAGTAATCAAAAACATTACCCCGATAATTAATAATCTCGATAGAGTTTCCCCGCTCCACCACTTTATCAGCTTTCTCTGACGCATATAAAGCAGCCAACTCAATAGCAAAAGCACGATGAACTTGCTCCCCAACCTCCCTAATGGTAGGAAAAGCCCGGCAGGTTTTAAAGTCTTCCTGCCTTTGAGCATCTGATTCTAAATTAACAAACCCTTGTACGGCCTCACCTCTAAACAATGGATGCGTGCACCTCAATGAGTCAAATCTATTTTCACCCTTAGATGGACTCATCAACTGCGAAGCAAAAACGGGGCTAGTCACACGAGAAATCGCATCAGCCAAAACCAAATCAGTGAGGCTATCACTTTTTAAATGATCAAAGAAACAATCAAACCCCATAACAGCAGGGTTATATTTATTAATAACATTTATTTCCTGAGCTATGCCCGCTCTATCAAGATAACCTATATTTACAATCACAATATTAGTATCTGGCAGCGGATCTTTACGCAATTGAGAAAAGGCTATATCCGTGATCTCCATATCATCTAATGCATCACCAATAGGATCAAAAGCATTGAAAATCTTAAATTGGCTAACATTAAATATTAACCACATCACAGAAAAAACAAATAGCGTAGCCAAAACGCTATCTTTTAAGAGCTTATTAAATTTCATTTATTCAATACTTGGTACACCCCTAGATGAAATAAGGAAGGTAAAAATATAAAAACTTGGTGTTTATATTAAAAAAAAATAATTTCATATTGAGATGAGAAGAAAACGACTTAGCGCTAAAGCATATACTGAAGGAATATTAGCAGGCAATAATATCATCCTCAGCCAAACCATAACGCTTATTGAAAGCCAGCTAAGTAGTGACCACGAGCTAGCCGAAGAGGTCTTAGATATGATCTTACCACATACTGGAAAAAGCAAAAGAATAGGCATTACTGGCGTGCCTGGCGTAGGAAAAAGCACATTCATAGAAGCGCTAGGTATTCATATAGCCGAACAAGGCCATCGTTTAGCTGTACTCGCCATAGATCCAAGCAGCCAGAAAACAGGAGGCAGTATCCTTGGAGACAAAACTAGGATGGAAACTTTATCTCATCACCCTAATGCGTACATCAGACCTTCAGCCACAGGAAATTCTCTTGGAGGGGTAGCCAACAAAACCAGAGAGACCATGCTGCTTTGTGAAGCTGCTGGCTATGAATACATTTTTATAGAAACTGTAGGCGTAGGCCAGTCAGAAACTACCGTCAAAGGCATGGTAGACTTTTTTTTATTACTGATGCTAGCCGGAGCTGGCGATGAATTACAAGGCATAAAAAAAGGCATAATGGAAATGGCAGATGCTATAGCCATAACCAAGGCTGACAATGAAAACATTAATGCCTCTAAACGGGCAAAAGCTGAATACCAAAATGCACTACACCTATTTCCGCCATCAGAAACAAACTGGAAACCGAAAGTATCTACCTGCTCTTCACTAACCGGAGATGGCATAGAAGACATCTACAGCATGATAAGTCTGTACTACGATTTTATCAACAACGACTTAATCTCCATAAGACGCGCTCAAAACCTCAACTGGCTACATGAAAGTATAGGATATATGCTAAAGCAAAATTTCTACACTAACGATTTGGTCAAAGCAGAAATTAATATTTTTGAAAAGAAAGTAGAAAAGGGATTAATGACGCCAGCACTGGCAGCAAGAAAACTCTTAGAACTCAGCGTTTCTGCCTTTTCTTAAAACCATAAGGACAATGCCGACAACCACTTTTACAACAGTAACCTCTTTTTAAATGATATGCTTCTGTAAAAACATAGAGCCCATTTTCGATATAAAACATCTCATTTTCTGAATCATTATTTAATTTATCACTTCCCATCAAACATTACTTAAACTCATTAAGAGACCAGTTGTATTCATAATAACCAACCTTAGTATTTTCAGGCAATTTACTCTCTCTAAAATGATTAATAAACTCTACCAATGAAGAAAATTCAGAGCTTATAAAATCACCTTTATACCACAAAAATATTTTTGAAATCCACACTTCTTTACCATTATACCTCACCCACGCCTCATCATTAAGCGCTAACCGAGTTCTCTGCACTAGCTGCTGCTCCAAAAATGTGGGTTTGTATGCTTCATCATTCAATGAAGGACAACCTTTGGCCGCACAGCACAACACAAAATGAAGTCTTGGATCATGATATACGGTGAGTAGTTTTTGCTTCTCCAGCTCATTTAAAGTCATTTTTTCACCAGCAACTTTTACCTCCCAAGCATCAAAGAACCCATCTACAGCCATCACTGACTTCAATGGATAATGACTCACTACTAAGTTAATCACTTCAATATTATAAGCATTAATATAAAAAGCCTTCCGTTCTATATCAGAAGCCTCACTTAAATCTGCATTTGAAATAACATCAATCAATTTATGTAAAACAGTTGCGTCAGCATAAATTGAAGTATAATCAACTTCACCATACATCACATACCTTTTAAAAAAAGCGTCTGCATCATCAAAAAATGTATTCAGATTTTGTGCCTTTGTAGGTATAGCACAAGCCATTAATAAAACTACACTAATCCATTTCATATACATTAACTTAATCGTTGATGGATAACGACAGCTATGCCACTTAAGTTTAAAGCACAACTACTTCATGCCCATCAAAGTCATGAAGCAGACAATGAATGCTTATCTATTAGAATAAGTTTTAAAAAACGGAACATCTACAGATATTTACTCGTGATAGATTAAAACGCTCTATATGAAACATGTAGTAATTATTGGTAATGGCATTGCTGGCATCACTGCGGCTAGACATATAAGGAAAAATAGCAATTTTCAGATCACAGTTATATCATCTGAATCAAAGCATTTTTGGTCACGAACAGCATTAATGTATATCTACATGGGACATATGCAGTATGAGCACACCAAACCTTACCCCGATAGCTTTTGGAGCGAAAACAACATCAACCTTTTGCACAACCATGTCAATAAGATTACTACTGAAGAGAAAAAGCTTTCATTAAACAGTAATGAAGAGATACATTACGATTATCTAATTATTGCTACTGGATCGAAACCCAATACTCCCAACTGGCCAGGAAACAACCTCAAAGGAGTATGCACTATGGTTAGCCTTCAGGATTTGGAGAAAATAGAAGCTGCCACAAAAAACATTAGGGAAGCTGTAGTAATTGGAGGTGGTTTAATAGGAATTGAGCTAGTAGAAATGTTGCGCACAAGAAATATAAACACCAAATTTCTTATACGTGAAAACCAGTTTTGGGGCAGTGCCCTACCTTCTCAGGTTAGGGACCTACTCCATAACCATATAGAAAAGCATGGCGTCAATCTTCTTACCGAAACCGAATTAAAAGAAATTGAAAGCGATAGCAATGGCAATGTGGCGGCTGTTATCACAAAATCTAACAAAAGAATACCTTGCCAGTTTGTAGGCATAGCCACCGGAGTTTCTCCCAATACATCTATCACCAAAGCAACCAACATAGCCACCAATAAAGGCATTTTAATAGACCCATTTTTAAAAACAAGTCAAGATGATGTATTTGCCATTGGAGACTGTGCAGAAAAAAACTACTCTTCAACAGAAAGAAATGCCATAGAACCAATATGGTATGCCGGAAGAATGATGGGGGAGACAGTAGCACAAACCATATGCGGCAAGCCTACCAAATACACCCCCGGCCCATGGTTTAACTCTGCAAAGTTTTTCAACATAGAGTACCAAACCTACGGAGAGGCAAAAAACACAATAACAGATAATCAACTAGAATTTTACTGGGAAAACACTCAAAAAGAAGTTGCAATCCATATCACATTTGACAAGAGCAATACTTTTAAAGGAATCCACAGTTTCGGCATTAGACTGAGACATGAAATAATGGACAAATGGCTTCAAAGTGAAAAGAGCATCCAGCATGTAATTCAGAATTTCAGAGAGGCCAATTTTGATCCTGAATTTTTCACCCGCTACGAAACTAATATCAGAGAAGCATTTAACAACGAATACCCCTCCTTGGCTGTATCTACTCCAAAACAAAAGAAAATACTAGGCATTTTTAATATATGAAACCGACCATAACTCAAAAAATAGGCCTTAGCCTTTTTATAAGTGCCTTATTGTTACTTATTGCTACACTATTCTTAAACGACTACAAGTTAACTCCCAGCAACTTAAAGTCATCATTAGACTCCGCAGAATACGCTAAAGCTAAGTCTGTATTTTCTCCATTACTTAATGTTAACTTCAGCAATAGCTATTCTTTTAATGCTGAATTAAAAACTTTACTTGAAAGCGCCAATGAAAAGGCTTTAGAGAAATACCGAATCACTGATGCAAAGCTCAGCCATTTACTTAAAGCCTTCCCTGAAAACAACATTACTTATTCCTCAGAGCTCATAAAGCAAGAAACTTCAGACACAGTTACCAGCTACCAAATTGAGAAGTTAAAAGCCTACACCAACTGGATGAACGGCCAAACTTTTGAGAGCAAAAAAGACCTAATATCAAACCTTAACGGGTCAGTAAAAAGCATCAATTATAATATAGCCAAAGACTATGGCTTCGAAAGCTATATCATTAAAAACATGCAACTAAAGCTTTCAAAAGCTGCCAGCAATGGCACTATAAGAAGACATTTAAAGTTGTGGATCATTTTAACCTTAGGCCTAGGCATTATGGGAGGGTTACTTTACATACTACCAAAACTCAATGAACACAAAGGCATCAAAAATGATAATATTTACAAAAACGCCAACACCAGTCGAGGATGGATCGGCTATGCGGTAGGAGCTTTTCTAATTATTTTCTACATCATTCTCTACTGGTATCCAGAATACATGGTCAATTGGATGTTATTAGCAGATCCGTTTAGTTATATACTCAATGGCGGCCCTGCTAGCCAATGGTTTTTTTATGGTCTGCTTTATACGTTTTCCATAGCAGTTATGGGGCTTAGAATGCTAATAAAATACCGGCACAGCAAATACCATATAGTACGTACGCTATCTGTCATTTTCTTCCAAACAGTATTCGCCTTTACTATTCCTGAAATACTTATAAAACTTAATCAGCCAAGTATGGACTTCAAAAACATGTGGCCGCTGAACTACAGTTTTTTCTTTGAATACAATTTAAATTACCTTATTAATAGCGGGCGTTTAGGAATATTTATGTTGGTATGGGGAATTGTGCTTTTCACAGTAGGCGTTCCTGTTCTTACCTATTTTTATGGCAAGAGGTGGTACTGCAGCTGGGTTTGTGGTTGTGGAGGATTGGCCGAAACACTAGGAGACCCTTACAGACAATTGTCAGACAAATCAGTTAAAGCTTGGAAAATTGAACGATGGATGATTCATGGAGTACTTGTTTTTGCTATAATTATGACAGCAGGCACTATTTACACATATTTCACCGGTAACGGTAGTTTACTGGGCATTGACACCTACACGGTGCGTTCTACCTACGGTTTCTTAATAGGCTCAGCCTTTGCTGGTGTGGTTGGTGTTGGCTTTTACCCTTTTATGGGCAGCAGGGTATGGTGCCGTTTTGGCTGCCCTTTGGCAGCATATCTCGGCATTGTACAAAGATTTAAATCTAGGTTTAGAATAACCACTAATGGAGGCCAATGCATAAGCTGCGGCAACTGCAGCACGTACTGCGAAATGGGAATTGATGTTAGATGGTATGCCCAGCGGGGCCAAAACATAGTCAGAGCATCTTGTGTGGGGTGTGGGGTATGCTCTTCGGTATGTCCAAGAGGAGTACTGAAGCTAGAAAACAACACGCCTGAAAGCAGATTCAATGAACCGATTTCAATAGGCCAAGACAGCGTTAAAATCCATAATTAATTAAGCCCATATTTAGGCAGAGTAAAGGCAAAGGTACTACCTTTGTCTAGCTCACTATTAACGTAGAAATCCCCATCATTATCTTTTACTAATTCTTGACACAAAATAAGCCCTAAACCATTTCCTAGCTCATCATTAGTACCAGAGCTAGAATTCATTTTTGCTAAATCAAATAACTCCTCCACGGCTTCCGTACTCATTCCCATCCCCTCATCATGCACAGAGACCCTTACGTTTTTACCTATATTTTCAGCCTTTATAGTGATCTATTTCCTGGATATGAAAACTTGATAGCATTAGCAATTAGATTTCTTAAAACAGTGTTGGTGCAATTATAATCTGCCCTAGCAAACACCTCGCGCTCAGACTCTGTAACTAATCTTATATTCTTATTATAACTAGTCAACTGATACAGGTCTATATTCTTCTCTATTACATCATTTACATCTACCTTGCCTATTTTCAGCTGCCTGTTATTTTTACTCAATGACCAAGCCAGCAAATTATCCAACAACTCGTTTAAATTATTTACAGATTGATTAATCTGGCTCCCCATATGCTTGATATCATCTTGCGTTAGATTAGGCAGATGATTGATCAGTAAATGAGAAAATCCTTTTAGCGAATTAAGCGGACTACGAATATCATGAGACAAGATTGACATAATCCTGTCTTTCCCTCTGTTTATCTTAACTAAGTCTTCCTTTTGAGCTTGAATTCTAGCATTCTTCAGTGCAAGAATATCTTTTTTACTTTTATTGGCTCGGTAAGCTATAATCAACAAAAATAGAATCAGCAGTACCAAAGTAATTCCAACATAAAGAGAATAGTTAAGCATATCTTTTTGCTTTAAAGACGCCAACTGTATTTGTCTATCCTTTTGCAGTAAAGCAATTTGATTCTCTCTTTCTTCGGCATTAAATTTTTCTTTCAGCTCCTCTAGCCTTACCTCTTGCTTCTCTCCCTGAAGACTATCTTTCAATTGATTCTGTAGCTTTAAATATTTAAAAGCGTTTGAAAAATCTCTTTTATTTTCGGCTATTTCCACCAGCATTCCCAAAGCCCGCTTCATCACAGGTTTACATGCCAAATCCCTACTCATCCGAAGTGCCTTTTGCGCATGATCTTCAGCCATGGCCAGCAGCCCTTTTGTCATGTAAATACTAGATAGATCAAGGTAATTCTCTACCAGAGACATCTTATTTCCTGTCTGAAGATACAGCGACTTAGCATGCAAGTAATAATTAAGCGCCCTGTCTACCTGATGAGTCTCTTCCATGATTTTACCCATATGCCCATATCCACTAGCAATGTCCTGCACATCTCTACGCCTTTCTTTAATGGCCAATGACTTTAACATGTATTGTTCTGCTAGCTCATATTTCTGCATTTTCAAATACATCAAACCTATGTTGTTTAATGTTTGCGACTCTCCTTTAGAATCACCAATAACACGAAACATCTTCAAAGCCCTTTTGAAATAAATAAGAGCCTGCTCTGTTTCACCAGAATATGCATAAACAATACTAATATCATTTATAGCATTAGCTATTTGAACACTATCTTGGATATCACGGTATATCGCTAAAGAATTGAATATATCCTCAAGGGCTTGCACATATTTTCCTTTATCACGCTTGAGCCTACCTAGCGTAATTAATGCATCACCTTTACCTTTTTTATAATTTAATGCTTGGGCTCGCTGCTGACATAAACGAGCATAATACATGGCAGAGTCTGGCATGCCGTACTGGTAAGCCATAGAAAGCTCAAAATAAACAGATACCTGAGCAGTATCTTTAACCGTTGAAAGCACGCTTAATAAACTATCAATGGACTTCCTGTCTTGCGCAGAAGCACGCACACAAGAAAATACACAAATATAAATTATAACTATATAAGCAGTTATTCTATACATAAAAAGCGATCGCTAAGAACGTTGATAAAGTAAATATTATACTTTTATCTAGTTTAGGCAATTCATTAATTAAGAATATTCCCATTCCTTTCTAAAAAAACAGGCAAATACACCTCCAATTCAATCGATTGCGCGTTTGCTATCTGTTTTATAATCACCCCGTTTTCAGTTTGAAGGGTTAAGAATAAAAAATAAATATTTAGAACTGTTCTTAAATAGAAAAAGCACTTCAATGAAGTGCTTTTTCTATTTAGTAGTCATGTTTTGGTTATGACTTTCCTTTATCTTTTTTAGAAGATGAAGACGAACCAGGTTTAGCTATCGCCTCTCTCATTTCAGTATCGGCCTTAATATTATCCATTTTATAATAATCCATAATACCTAGATTACCATTTCTAAAAGCCTCAGCCATAGCCTGAGGTACTTCCGCCTCAGCTTCAATCACTTTGGCGCGTGCTTCCTGAGCTTTAGCTTTCATCTCCTGCTCGTGCGCCACAGCCATAGCTCTTCTTTCCTCAGCTTTAGCTTCAGCCACTTTCAAGTCTGCAGAAGCCTGATCAGTCTGTAATTTGGCACCAATGTTAGTACCTACATCTACATCTGCAATATCAATAGATAGAATTTCAAAAGCAGTTCCCGCATCAAGTCCTCTTTGCAAAACAAGTTTAGATATCTTATCAGGGTTCTCTAATACCTCTTTGTGCGTACCTGCAGAACCAATAGAAGTTACAATACCTTCTCCTACCCTTGCAAGGATAGTGTCTTCTCCTGCTCCACCAACTAGCTGTTGAATATTAGCCCTTACAGTTACCCTTGCAATGGCTATCAACTGAATACCATCAGCTGCCACAGCTGCCACTTTGGGTGTAGTAATTACTTTAGGATTAACCGAAATCTGTACGGCTTCAAATACATCTCTACCTGCCAAGTCTATAGCTGTAGCCTGCTTAAACGAAAGATTGATATTAGCCTTATCAGCAGAGATCAAAGCTTTTATAACTGAAGGCACATGTCCACCCGCGAGGTAATGCGTTTCAAGATCTTTAATGGTTACTTGCAAGCCAGCTTTAGTAGCAGTAATTAATGAGTTTACTACCACACTAGGCGGAACCTTTCTGATTCTCATAAACATAAGTTCAAAAAGCCCCACTTTTACGTTTGAAAAACGTGCTGATATCCATAAGCCTACAGGGATAAAATATAGCAATACAAAAAATACTACTATCCCCAAGAAAACGAGGACAAGAAGTCCTACTCCGGTTAATTCCATATTTAATTAATTGGTTCTACAAAAATATTATGTGTGTTGATTCTAATGATCTTCAATTTGGTTCCGCTATCAATATAGCTACCTAAAGATTTAACTTCATAAACTTTATCTGCAAACTCGGCCTTACCAAAAGGCTTGAGTACGGATACAGCAAATCCTTCATCTCCTACTTTTAATCCTACAACTATGCCTTCATTTACCTTACTGGCTATTGTCTCCTTTAGAGAAAATTTATTCCAAGTATCGCCTTTAAAACTATAATATAGGGTAATGGAAAATAAAATGGCGCTAACACCTACGAGCCACCATCCTGTTTCAGAGCCGAAATAGACAAAGCCTAAATACAAGCCAAATACTGCAGCTAAAAAACCAAAAACTCCTACAACTGTAGTCCCTGGCACAAAAAGCACCTCAACTACAATTAATCCCAAGCCAACCACAATAAGTGACAAAACGGTAATCCACTCCATTATAAAATTTCATTTAACATGATAAAGCTAAAAAAATTATGGAAGTTCCACTTCTTTCCATTTAGATTTTTTCATTGCAAGGTAATGATCCTCTGCTGGGTCGTAATATAATTCATCATACATAATAGGAATCACATCTACGCCATCAAGCCCAACTACACCATACTGACCAAATTTCTTTACCACCACACGCCCATTTCCTAAGTCTGCCAGTTCATCATATTTTGCATTAATAATTAACCGCCCTTCTTTATTAATCAAACCCTTTTTATCATTCTTAATAACTACAAAACGTCCATTAGACTCTCTGTATACAGAATCATATTCAAATGAAGATACTTTTTTACCTTCTTGGTTAATAATCCCCATACCATTTCTATCTCCCACCACTGAGAGCCCATCTTCAAAACCAGACACATAACTGTAGAGTGGCTGCACCACTATCTGCTCTCGTTTATTTAAATAGCCCCAGTGCCCCAACAGTTTAAATGGAGCTAACCCTTCACTGAAATCACCCACATCATCATACCGGTTGGCTATTCTCAGTCTATTTTGTGCATCGATAAAGCCATACTGCCCATCCATTTTCACAGGATAAAACCCTTCGGAAGGTGGCCTCACCTCTTGATACCGATCATTATGCGAGCTTTTATTAACGATCATCCCTTGATAATCAATTTTCCAAACTGCCCCATCTGAAAGATATTCAATCATATAATTATCAAAAGTCTCTACCTTGTTCTCTGTAAAGTAAATCAACTCACCATCATAATCTTTAAGCTGAGTAAGCTTTAGGTTGTACTTCAAGTAATAATGCCCATTAATTATCTTCAACCTTTCTTTCTGTGGCATCACTTTCCAGTTTCCTTCTTTATCAATAATACCATAATCTCCATGAAACCTCACTACTATAAGCCCATCTACCACTTCCCCAACCTCATCGTACACACAGTGAATCACCTCTACACCACTTCTATCGATAAAGCCCCAAAAACCCTTTTTCTTCACAGGAAAGTAATACTGAGTTTTATCGCCTATCTCTTGGTATGGCTGATCAGATTTTTTTACACCAAAAAAATCATACAACGACCATTCTGCTTGTCCTTGATGAATTTCTCTGGCATATATCATTTCATTAGAAATAAATGCGGTGTCAAATTTTGCATCAATCAAAATATTGCCATCAATATTCATCACTCCCCACTTCGCATCCTTTTTAAATGCAAAATAACTCCCCTCCACAGGCGATAAATAATTGACATCTACAGCAGTAATAGCATTACCTGTGCTATCAATTAGCCATTGATAATTATTAGCTTCAACACGCATGATATCATCAGTGAATGGCCCCATGTAATCAAATTGAAAAGAAGCTAACTTTTCTTGCTTGTCGTTCAGCACGTACCATTCATTAAATGACAACACTTTAGGAATAGTACCACTTAAATCAAAAGCTTTGTTATCTACAGGCGCCACAAGATCCCCGGCAGTATTAATTAGCCCTCTTTTATAATCTTCATAAACTATAGCATAACCACCTTTAAACTTGCTGATACTATCCAACTCAAAACCAACCACTTGCTTTCCTTTATCACTAAAGATGGCTGTTTTGTCATTAAAATCTTGTACCGAAAACCGTAAACTTCCCAAAGAGCCTATCTCTTTATATTTAATAGGAATAATGGTTTTATTACTCAAATCCACCACTCCAAATAAGTAATTATGTCCTGACTTTGTAGATACTACAGCACGTAGATCTGACACATGAACGGAAGTATACTTAAATGGCAAAACCGTTTTGCCACTATTATTTATTAATCCCAAAAAGCTCTGTTGAGATATTTTACCTTTTTTTGCTGCTACATACAGATGACTAGCCGAAGGGAACAAACGTGTATATTCTGCCGGGGTTAGCTCTTCATCAGCAAGGTTAATTAGGCCCCACAGCTGATCTTGCTGATAGCCAATCACATTATTTATTACTATAAAGTCTCCTTCACTCCACCCCAAAGCTTCGTAACGAGCCGGGATCAATATTTTCCCACTGGCATTTTTTAAGCCCTGCTTACCTGCATTTACAAATAATTCATAACCTTCTGCTGGGCGCACCTGCCTATCAGGCGAAGCAAAAAGCACATTAACAAAACCGAGAAACAGAATAAAAAAAAGGTTTTTCATCCTCACAAAAATCATCTTTAATCTAAATGGCTATTTTTTCTTAATATTTCAACCTAGCACTTAGTTGTTAAGCGCTAAAAATCTTTCATTTGTGTGCGCAATTTAAACAATTACTTCATGTATATCGAGCAATTATACACCTCTTGTCTGGCTGAAGCTGCATATTATATTGAATCGGAAGGTGAAGCTGCTGTAATAGACCCTATGCGAGAAGCTGAGCCTTACATTGCCCTAGCAAAGAAAAGAGGTGCTAGCATAAAATATGTCTTTGAAACACACTTTCATGCTGATTTCGTTTCAGGGCATTTAGATTTATCAAAAAAAACAAAAGCCCCTATAGTTTATGGACCGAAAGCCAGCACAGCTTACGATTCATACATTGCACAAGATGGAGAAACGTTTACTCTAGGGAAATTGAAAATTGAAGTATTGCACACCCCTGGTCATACGCCAGAATCTACCTGCTACCTTTTAAAAGATGAAAACGGGCACAACCATTCTGTATTTACAGGCGACACACTTTTTGTGGGAGATGTGGGCCGACCAGATTTGCTAGATGGAGTAATGACAAAAGAGGAGCTTGCAGGCCAAATGTATGACTCATTAAATACCAAAATAAAACCTTTGGAAGATAAGGTACTGGTTTACCCTGCGCACGGCCCTGGCTCAGCATGTGGTAAAAACATTGGCAAAGAGACCTTTTCTACAATAGGAACACAAAAAAAGACCAACTATGCATTGCAAGAAATGAGCAAAGCCACATTTATTGAGAAGGTTACAGAGGGCATCTTACCTCCGCCCAAATATTTCTATGAAGATGCACGGATCAATAAAGAAGGTTATGACTCAATAGATGAAATTCTTAGCCAGAATAAAATCCCTCTTTCAAAAGCGGAATTCGCTCAGGCTATTGATGCTGGAGCTACCATATTAGATACAAGATCACCTGAAGAATTTGAGCAAGGGTATATAAAAGGCGCTATTAACATTGGACTAAACGGCCAGTTTGCCATGTGGGTAGGATCATTAATAGACATTAACACGCCTATAGCACTCATCACCAGCAAAGACAAAGCCACCGAAGCGATCCTAAGACTAGCAAGAGTCGGTTATATTAATGTCATTGGCTATCTCAATGATAGCATCAATGAATGGAGCTCTCCTCTCGAAAAAATAACTTCCATTGCGGCCAGCGATTTACCACGCCACCAGAACAAAAGCATTATAGATGTGCGCAAGCCTGGAGAGTTTGCCTCAGAGCATTTGAGGGGAGCCATTCATATATCTCTTGCTGACATGCCACACCAATTGAGTAACCTAGACAAAGATCAAGAGTACTTGGTTCATTGTGCAGGAGGGTATAGATCTATGATAGCCGCATCAATCATGCGTAAAGAAGGGTTTAAAAGGCCTATTAACGTTTATGGGGGCTATGCAGCCATAAAAGAAACAGGCCTAGGCATAGAATAAATTTACTATTAACAGCTCCCGATAACAAGTAGTAATCTACCGCTTAAGGCAAGCTTAGCACCATTAACTCAGCAAACCGACATAATGGATCAATTATCAAATAACTTACCCTTAAGCAGATACGTATAAAAAAATATGAGATTTATTATAGCTGTTATACTTTGGTTTATCTTGCTAGCGGTATGTTGGCCATTAGCATTAGTAGTGTTCTTCTTTTGGATAATTTTACTACCATTTCAATTATTAGGCTTCGCTGTTGGTGGAGTTTTCAGGTTGGTAAGTGCTATTATCATGTTTCCATTCAGGATGTTTGGCAAAGGTTAATTAAAATAAACATGCATAGCATTTTCACTGTTACTAAAGGTAGTAATCAAAAGAAATAATGCTATGGAAAAAGTATTGATAGTTGGAGCCAACGGAAACACTGGCTCCATTCTAATAGACATATTAAAAAATCATGGTCAATACGAACCTGTTGCCATGATTAGAGACGAATCACAAAAAGATAAATTCACCTCAAAGGGCGCAGATTATCTGGTAGCCGATCTTGAAGGTGATTTGTCGGGTGTTTTTAACCAAATAGATAAAGTAATATTCGCAGCGGGATCAGGCGCCAGCACAGGCCCTGAAAAGACAAAATCAGTTGACGAAGAAGGAGCAATAAAGCTGATCAACGAAGCTAAAAAAGCCAACTTAAAAAAGTTTGTGATGCTTAGCAGCATGGGGGCTGATAATCCAGAAAGTAATGAAGACCTGAAGGTATACTTAGAAGCCAAGCATAATGCTGACGAACACCTTAAAAGTAGTGGACTGAATTATTGCATCATCAGACCTGGGCACCTAACCAACAATGAAGGCAAAGGCCATATAGAAGCTTCTAATAAGCTTGGTCATTATGGCGAAATTGCGCGAGAAGACGTAGCAAGAGTACTCATATCAAGCCTAGATCATTCCAACACTCATAATAAAACTATTGAGATTCTTAGTGGAAACGAAACCATTGAAGAAGCTCTTAGCGAGCTCAGCATGGCATAACAATTAATGAGGAGGTATTTACACCTCCTCATTACCCATTTTTTCATATCTTCAAAGCTGACAATAACATTTTAAGCTTTGAAAGCCATTCACCAGCAAATACTTAAAAGACTAACCACACACCCAAAAGACTCTAAATCACTTTTTTTCGCTAAGCAATTTAGTCTTTTTGGATATCTACAAGCCCTATCTTGTATATTCCCTGTAATCATCTTTTGCTCTCTAGCATTATCATCTACACTTGTACAGGCAGGCGTACCACGATACGACTTACTACTGATTATTTGCATCACGTCACAATTCATGATGTTTAAAGCAGGCCTAGAAACGAAAGACGAAGTATATGTGATTACTCTTTTTCACGTGCTAGGTTTGGTGATGGAACTACACAAAGTATATCATGGTTCGTGGGGCTACCCCGAATTTGCCTATACAAAATTCTACGGAGTGCCTCTTTATAGCGGCTTTATGTACGCCAGCGTGGGGAGCTACATCTGCCAAGCATGGCGTAACTTAAACCTACAAACTGTAAATTGGCCCAACTCGCTACAAGCCATAATTATAGGAGCTGCCATCTACATCAATTTCATTACCAATGCATTTATTCCTGATTTAAGAATATACATTACATTGGCTCTTGTCATAATTTTCAGAAAAACAAAGTTCTTATTCACATTAGGAAATTCTCAATATTCCATTTCAGCTATATTATCTTTCGCGCTCATTGGCTTTTTCATTTGGTTGGCAGAAAACATTGCTACCTTTTTAGGAGCTTGGAAATATGCTTACCAGCATAATGGCTGGCAAATGGTAGCATGGCACAAAATCACTTCTTGGGGGCTTTTAGTAATAGTAAGTATAATTATAGTGGGAGAACTGAAAAAATTAAAAGGTGAAATCACACATCAACCACAAAAAATAACTTAGGCTATTGACCACTACATCAGCCGTGTATATCAAAAATATAATTACTAAGGCAAACAAAATGGCATCTTCTATTTTTTTAGTAATATAGAGATAGAAATAATACAATAAACGATAACTAAAAATAAACGTACTATGTTAAAGTATATACCTCATGCTTTAGTACTATCCCTTTTGATGATAAACTTTTCATGTCAAATGCCGGTAGAAACTAAAGCTCCCCTTATTGTAACATCACCTTCTGGAAATAATTCTGTGAGTCTATTTACTAACGAAACAGGTAACATAGGCTACCAAGTTACTCACAAAGATCAAGTGGTAATTGATACCTCGTGGCTCAGCTTCGATTTTGAAGGAGCCCCATCTCTTAAAAATGGGTTAGAGATTATGAAATCAACTACTGACTCGAAAAACGAAACATGGCCTATGCCATGGGGCGAGCAAAAAGAAGTGGTAAACCATTACAACTCTTTAACTATCGACTTAGAAGAGACAGGTGAGCTAAAAAGAAAATTCACTCTGATATTTAAAGTCTACGATGATGGCTTGGGCTTCAGGTACCATTTCCCTGATCAGGAAAATTTAAAAGAAGTTTTAATAACTAATGAAAATACGGAATTTAATCTTACAGGAGACCATCAGGTTTGGTGGCAGCCTGGCGACTGGGATATTTACGAGCATTTGTACAATGCCACTAAACTATCTGAAATAGACGCTCTGAGCAAAAGAGATCATCCTAATTTGGCTCAAACCTACATTCCGGTTAATGCAGTGAATACGCCCGTAACGATGAAAACTGATGAAGGCATATATTTAAGTTTCCACGAAGCTAACCTCACCAATTATTCTGACATGACTTTACAGGTTGACACTAAAGGACACAACCTAAAAAGTAATTTAGTAGGATCTGCGAATACTACATACAAAGTAAAAAGAACCACCCCGTTTGATACTCCTTGGAGAACCATCCAAATTGCAGACAGAGCGGGCGATCTTATTGAATCCAAATTAATTGTTAACCTAAACGAGCCTAACAAGCTAGGAGATGTAAGCTGGTTTAAGCCTACAAAATATGTAGGCATATGGTGGGAAATGCATTTAGGTAAATCTACTTGGGACATGAATGCTCAACAAGACATGAATTCTTTTTCAGGAGATGCTAAGCCTCATGGAAAGCACGGTGCTACTACAGAAAATGCTAAGCATTACATCGATTTTGCGGCAAAAAACAACATTCATGGCTTATTAGTAGAGGGCTGGAACACGGGCTGGGAACATTGGATTGGCTTTGAAGACCGTGAAGGTGTATTTGATTTTGTTACTCCATATGCTGATTATAACATTGAAGAAGTAGTTAAATATGGTAAAGAAAAAGGTGTAGAGTTAATTATGCACCACGAGACTTCTGCCGCACCAAGAACTTATGAACAACAAATGAATGCTGCATATGAGCTTATGCAAAATTTAGGGGTTCATTCGGTAAAGACTGGTTATGTAGGAAAAATAATTCCTAAGGGCGAGTACCACCATGGCCAGTGGATGGTAAACCACTACAGAAAAGCAGTAGAAACAGCAGCCAAATACCAAGTAGCTATTAATGCTCATGAGCCTATAAAAGCCACTGGTATGCGCAGAACTTACCCTAACGTTATAGCTAGAGAAGGCCTGAGAGGACAGGAATTTAATGCATGGGCTAGCGATGGTGGCAACCCACCTTCACACTTACCTACTGTTGCTTTTACAAGAATGCTTGCTGGACCAATTGATTTTACGCCAGGTATTTTTAACATTAAACTTGCTCCTTGGAAGGCTGACAATCAAGTAAACACAACCTTGGCGCAGCAACTGGCACTTTATGTAGTACTGTACAGCCCTATTCAAATGGCTGCTGACTTACCTGAATACTACGAAGAGCATAACGATGCCTTCCAATTTATTAGAGATGTAGAAGTAGACTGGGATGCAACCAAAGTACTCAATGGAGAGGTTGGAGATTTTGTAACTATAGCAAGAAAAGCAAAAGGCTCAGATAAATGGTTTGTAGGCTCTATTACAGACGAAAATGCCAGAGAAGTAAAGTTTGACCTTAGCTTCCTTGATGAAGGCAAAACCTATAAAGCCACTATCTATGCAGATGCAGAAGACGCCCATTGGGATACCAACCCAACCGCTTATGTAATTACAGAACAAGAAGTAAATAATAAAAGTAATTTGAGCTTAAAATTAGCCCCCGGAGGTGGTGCTGCAATTAGCTTAATACCTAAAGAAAAGTAAAATGGACAAAAACCTAAAAGTTTTAATTGGCATATTAACGATTGTCCCTGTTGCAGCTATTGGTATATGGATATTTTACCTCATGCTTTTTTTCAGTGATTTAGCAGAGTTTAACTCCCCTTTGCAGGTAATCCAAGAATTCAACAGCGATATAGAGTCATTCGGAGCTCTATTTATACTATTACCATTTAGCTCACTTTTAGGTATGGGTCTTATGATATTTTATTTGGTACATGTGATCAAAAATGAAAGGCTAAAATCTAATAACCGTATATTGTGGGTCGCCATCATTGTATTTACCCATTCTATAGGCCAGTTAGTTTACTTTTTAATTGAAATTTGGCCAGATAAGGACACCAATAGATAAATAATAAAAAAGGGCATCAGTTGATGCCCTTTTTTATTATACTATTATTTTACAGGCTTTTATTTCGAAGCAAGTTCTTGTAAATGATCCAAATCCAAACTTTCAAAGGAAGACTCCAAATCATCCATACTTACCCCTTCTCCTTCTAAAGTCACCAGAAAACGTTTAGCTACAATTAATGTTATCTTAGATTCATCGGCATAGTCATTAGGGGTAAATGACTTTATCACCTTATAATCTCCCAAGTTATCCGTTTTTTCATAGCCTCCATCCTCACTTCTTTCAAAATCCTGACTCAAGGCCATCCTTGTTAGCGCAATAAAAGAAAAGCCAACCTCTCCTGCTCCATCAATTACTGAAAATTTGATTTTTTTGGATTCATCTTCATTTTTAAAGCCAGCTTCTACCACATGCAACCCCTCAAAACCTTGCATCCCTACGGAATAAGATGTTCTTGGCAAATCATTTAAAGTCTCTGGAAGTAAAGCCTTTAGTTCATCATTGCTTAATGGAGTTATTGATTTTAGAATATCTTCATCTTCCTCCATTTCCTCAGCTTCATCAGCAAGCTTTTTTAACGAAGATGCAGCCTCAAAAAAGCCTACTTCTTCGCTTTCCATATTTTCATCAGACTCTTCTTGTGAGTCTCCACCACCACAAGCAAATAACATACTTACGATCGATACACTTAATATTAGTTTCTTCATAGGTTGGATTTAATTGTTAATGTAATTTGAAATAAGTCCTTAATATAATTAAATTTATTTATAATTTTTATTACGAAACCAATAATCAATCACATTAAAAGTAGACATCATAAGAAAAACAGCCTTCACTAAACAAAAACCCCTAAAGCACTGTAAGAGAATCTCTTAAAATGCCTTTAACAAGAACTTATCAGCATTTTAATTATTTTCTCAATATTTGCAGTAACACACTACAGCGCTGTCCAAACTGGCACTATACCCATATAGCTCATATTCTATAAAACATATCTTTGGCCAGTATAACTATTCCATTTCCATTCTCTGAGTAAGGTATTAGCACCTTTTCATCGGTTCGCTACCCACTCCTATCCGTAATTTTGCACTAATCACTTCAAGTATTTATTAAAACCCCGTACCATGAAAAAGCTACATACACTTTCCTTCTTTTTCATCTTATCATTACTAATCATATCATGTGATGATCATAGCACTGAAAACATTGCTCCATCCGTATCACCTTCAGTAATGAATAGTGCAAAGTCATCTGACCCGACCACTCAGAAGCCTTCTGATCAAAAAAAATTCTTATTTGTTCATGGCGCTTGGCATCCCGAAGGATCTTGGACTAAAATGATTAAAGGACTAGAGAAATTCGGCCACTCTGCATACACCATTCAGCTACCTGGTCTAGGCACTGACCGCACGCCCATAGGTCAAATAACCTTAGCCTCTCATGTAAATGCAGTAACAGCAAAAATGCAAAGTATAGGCCCAGGCATTACGTTGGTGGCTCACTCGTATGGTGGAGTAGTGGCCTCGCAGGCGGCAGAAAACTTATCTTCTTATGTAGACAGAGTAGTTTATGTCTCCGCCTTTATGCTAATGGATGGCGAAGCCTTGGTGGATTTTGCCCTTGCCGATGCAAACTCGGTAGTAACCCAAAATATTGTAATATCAGGCGACAGCGTATTTATACCTGAAGAAGCCTATGAAGATGCGTTTTACAATTATGGTCAAAACTCTAACAACCCAAATATTGATGAAGATATCTATTTTATGAAGTCATTATTAGTGCCTCATCCATTTGTTACCTTCACTACTCCGGTATCGCTTTCATCAGCTTATTATAATCTGGAGAAGGTTTACATCTCATGTACAGATGACAGGGCCATTACCCCTTCAGCACAACAAAGCATGTACAGCAGATTCAGTAATGTTGATTTGTACACCATCCAAAACGCAGATCATTCACCATTTATATCAAGACCCAATCAACTCATCAACATTCTCAAAAAACTGTGACCATAAAAAAAGCAGAGGGTTGGGCCTCTGCTTTTTTTATGGTTTAGAGCTAATTTAACTATGCTCTTTAATTACACGTCCATTCAATGGATGAATAGGCCTGTAGTTATCTCCAACTCTGGCATGTACAGCATCTATCTGTGATACTGAAGCGGTAACAGGAGACTCTAACAATACCCAAGTAGCAATTTCAGAACAAGGAGGTGTAGTAAGAGAACCTTGATAAGTATAATACGCATGAGATGTTGGCAATAAGTCTTTTACATTCACCATGTCTTCAGACTCAAATTCACCTCCAGATTCAGCAGGCAAATTATTAACAAAATGAGTTAAGAAAGCATTATCTGCACCTTCTGTAAACACTACGGCCAATACCAATATTTTCCCATCATCATTTTTATGTACTAAATGAGCTTCCATAGGATATCGCACACCATTAAAGGTATGCTCAGAAGCCGTATGAAAATGGAATTGCACCAAATTATAAGTTTTACCATCCATGGTAATGCTGCTGCCTGGCTCATATTCGAACTCCTCGTTATGGCCATTATTAATAACATCCACAGGTACAGACTTATAATCATAGTTTAGGTTAAGTAAATCATCAGACTCCACTGCACCTGTAATATCAATTGGCGACTGATCAGTACCAGCACAATCAGCATAGCAGCTCTCCCATTTAGAAAAAGCTTCTTCACCTTTGTAATTCCATTCATTACAAACAGTGTTATCATCTACAGCATCATCATCTCCATCACAAGAGAATTGCACGCACGCTATCATTAGCGCAAGTAAGAGGGGGTGTAACTTTGAAAATTTCATTTTACAAGAGTTTATTTGTTAAATCGTTTTAGGCAAATATATGCGCCACTCTTCTAAAAAAATATCAATCTGCCGGGCTTTAAATAAGTGACTTTATTAGACCAATCCAACAACCTTATCCAAAGCAAGTCAACTACCTAAAAAACAGTGAATTGCAACAATCAACTCTTGATTTATACAAATTCTAAACTACTGAAGTGAGTATAAAAAAAGCCCTGTGTTAATGCAGGGCTTAAAATTCTTTCGTGGACACCAGCGAGATGCTTACAGTACTTAACCACCATGCTGAGCATGGCGGGAACGGAGTTTAAATAGTTTTCAGAAAACCTATCCTGATTAAAAAACCTGCCAATACTCGCATCATAATTTCGTGCACCGTACGCATACCACCCAATATCAAGATCATTAATCAACTCCTTACCATTATACTTAAAATTATTCTCCTTAGCCGTCACCCTCTGATAAGAATTAAACGTCAAACCAAAAGGATAGTAATCATCTGTTTGGATGATTGGGCTTTCGTTGATGGCTATATCTATATCATCAAAGTAAACTTCTGTAAGGGTAGTACTTTCATTACTTAAGTACACCATTACATAACCTTTACCCGGTGCCACAAAGTCTTCTACCTGTAGCTGGTCGGAATTACCATTTTTAGGCTGTATTTTAAAATAGACTACAACTATAATTCGGGTTCAAATTATCTCTTTTAGAGTACACACATGCAATGTAACAACAAGCAAGTTGACTTACATTTGATATAATTAAAATTAATTTTAAATAAAATATTGTTTAATTTACATTTCAAATAACACTTCTAAAAATGTCAGCATTAAGAGTAATTCTCAATATCCTTTTAGTCAATATATTATTGATTTCATGCTCGCAACCTAATAATACTAAAGAGAAGGTAGCCATTGACTCTAGCATCATGAAAGAAGAGCCTGTAACGTCAACCAAAGAAAATAACGAGCAAAATGAACCTGTAAAAGCGATAGACACCTTACGGCTGAAAATAGAAAACACTGAATACCAGACACCTAAACTAGAAGAAACAAAAAGTTACAATAACAAAGACTCTATTATCTATCAACTAGTCAGTAAAAAAGACATCAACCCTGCTCATGAAATATGGTTTTTTTACAATAAAAACGGATACTTAGAACGCAAATTAATACTGGATAGCTATGCCCGTGTAGAATATATCACTTACAAGTACAACTCGAAAAACCAAGTAATAAACATCCATACGATTCACTTATCTCAAAATTTGGAACGCAAATACCTCTACAGTGGCAACTTATTGGCTGAAACTACAGAAATGCAAGGAATTATGGAGAACACTTATAAAAAGCAGGTTTTCTATTATGACAACAATGAGCAATTAATTGCAGTCAGGTTACAATCCTCTTATGATAACTGGAGGTCAATATCTTCTAATCAACTTTTGCCGATTGAAGAATTCACTGATACAGACTTAATCACAAACCATGCTAACAAAAAACCAACTTTCAGCCAAGAAGGAGTAAAATCTAAATTATTTAGAGGAGGATATTTTTCCAAAGACGGCAGTCGACTGGAGGCTCTTGATGAAAAAGGCAGATTGGCTATGGAATACAGTTTTAACGATGGTTTAGCCGATGATACGAATATTTCATATTATCCTAATGGATTTAAAAAATCAGTTTACACCACTGTTTCTAACTATTCGGGAGATGACTATGATTCACTGGAATTCACCTCTTGGGGAGACACTGCAAGATATGTGAAATTTGAATACGACTTCCCTGCTCTTTTAAGCAAGTATGAATACGACCAAAATCACCTTCCCATTAAAGTAATTCACCAATTTCAAAATGGGTTAGAGGTGAAAAAATATTCTTATAACCAAATGAATGAGCTTGCCGACAGTTTAGTTCTCACCTCAGATTTTGAGGACACACGGCTAAATATTGCCTATAGAAAAATTAAAGAATTAGAATCAAAACTGGAATAATAGGTAATAACCGGTTTGCAACTCTCAATTTCCTGAGTACCAACACAGCCGCCAAACATAAAACAATACAGTATAATATTAGTAGCCATAATTGACCAACCTGTGTCTCCTGTTAATTAACTACCTAATGAAATTATCTCAGCACACTACTAGTATAAACCATTAATTTAATTATTAAATAAGCATTACCGTAGTACAGCAAAACAAAAATTAAATAAATATTAATTACTTAGAGGCAATTAAAAATCGTAAAAATTAAAATATTTTTACGCTCAACATTATTCAAGAAAAATCACATGAAGGAAATTATAGATCTTAGTCAAGAAGAAACGGATCATATTTCGCAGCTTAACATACCAGAATCAACTTTATCAGAGATTTTTGACACTTACTCAGGGGCTGTGAAAATGCTCAATAAATTACGGATAAGCTTAATTACAACTGCTATAGTAACCTATTCTTATAATTTCTTTTTTGCAGGTAAGTCTTACAGTATCTCTACTGCAAATACCATCAAATACTCCTTAGGTGCTGTTTTGACATCAATATTAATTCTTGCTATATATTTTGGAATTAGATCATTAACGAAGGTTTTTAAGGTAAAGAGTATCCTTAAAAATTTAACCCAACAACAGAATATAGAATATCAGCCCACCAGAAAAGTATTTGGAAAAATATTAAAAAGTCAATTTGGAGGTGTCGGAATTTAAAATTGACTAGCGATATTCAACAACATAGCCTCAACTCAAAATACATATAAGAAAAATACACCTCAATTGGAGGTGCATTTTTGAATTTTCTTATTTACTTCTTTCACGTTTACAATGCCTTCATTAAGACCCCACGTATTGTAGAGGTAAGAGACTATTTCGGCTATTTCTAAGTCAGTTAAGTCAGCATTAGGAGGCATCATTTGATTATACTTTTTCCCGTTTACTTCTATCTCTCCTGAGATGCCATTTTTAATAATGCATATCACCTGATCTTTATTATTTTTTATAAAGTCAGACTGATTTAGAGGTGGGTACAATGAAGCTAGCCCCTTCCCATCTGGCTGATGGCAGTTACTACACCGCTGTGTATATAACTTCTGCCCTTCAATTACATATTGATCAAGCTTAACTCCACCCTGATTATTCGCGCTGCCTTTGCCTCCTCCACCAGAACACGACATTATTGACATCAGAGAGAGAAGTATTAAAAGTTGCTTCATCTTACTTTTCTGCTCTAAGTATTTCAATATCCTTCATTAATTCGTTTACCTGGTCTTCTTTAGTGCCATCATAAACACCTCTGATGTGCCTGTCTTTATCCACTAAAATGAATGCACCGCTATGAATATATCCTCCTGGCTCATTTCCATCTTCGGTAGCACTCACCATATAACTTGCTTGCCCTATTTTAAAAATATCCTCTTTGTTTCCTGTTATGAAATGCCACTTATCAGATTTTACCCCCAGCCTATCAGCAAATGCTTTTAATACTGCTACACTGTCGTGTTCAGGATCAATGGAGTGCGACAGCAACATTACATCACTTTCATTTTGAATGGTATCATAAACCCTCAACATTTGAGTTTTCATAATAGGGCAAATAGTTGGGCATGTGGTAAAGAAAAAATCTGCCACATAGATTTTATCTTTAAAAGTATCATTAGTGACCCAGTTACTATCCTGATCTACGAATTTAAAATCAGCGATGGTATGATACACAGTATCATTCTCATTATACTCATGGCGCCCCAAATAAGGCAGTTTCTTCTCTTCCTTTTTTTCACCTGAAGAACAAGCCGCAGCTATTACTACAGCAAGCATACCTATTACATAACTAATTTTCACTTTCATGTTTAGATTCTCTTATATTCTTATAAATTTTAATCGCTAACACTAGCAGAACACTAAAGCCAATTAAACCAATGAGCCCCCATACCATACTCATAGCACTTTTTAGCACTATAATAAATACTATCCCCACCAGCAGTATGGTGGCCACCTCATTCCAAAATCGAAGCTGCTGAGAGGTATACTTATACGTATTATGCTGCAACTGCTTGTAAATGCTATGGCATATTAAATGATACACATATAACAAAAACACCAAAGTGAGTTTTATATGCATAAACCCTGCTTTTAGGTAAGAAGGAAAATAAGAAAGCATGAGCCCACCAAAAATCAAAGTAAGTATTGCTGATGGCCAGGTAATTCCCATCCATAAACGCTTTGTATTTCTTTGGTATTCTTTAATGAGTATTGATCGCTCGGGCTCGGGTCTTTCATTAGCTTCTATCTGATAAATAAAAAGCCTAACAACATAAAAAAGACCTGCAAACCAAGTTACAATAAATATTATATGAAGAGCTTTGGTATATAACATTGGCTGTGTTTTGCGCCAAAGTTAACCATCAAAGACTATTTTAAAGCGCCTGATAAGGGGAATCTTTTTTGGTAATGACATTAATACTATCTTCCACCCTTATCACTCCATTTTCCACAGCTAGGGCGTGCTGCCCAAACACCACCTTACCATCAACCTTTTGCTTTGCCAATGTCATCAACGGCTCTTTACCCTTCTCTCCTGTTATGGGGTTTATTGTTGTCAAAACACACCGGGCACATGGCTTTAACCCTCTAAATTTTACCGTCCCTATTTCAAAGTCTTTCCACAGAAATTCTTCGTAAGCACGTCCTCCACTAAAAATAATATTAGGCCTAAAACGATCAATGGTAATATGCTCGTTTAACTTATTATTTATGTCGGCTAAAGATGCTGAACCCGCTACCAATAAAGGATACCCATCGGCAAAACTGACCACCTCATCATTTAAGCGCCATGTTTCACCAATAAGCCTATTAGCATCATTAGGCATATACACTAACTTACATGATATTTCAAGCTTATCACTAAACCACTCACCCCAACTTTCATGGCCTGTAATAGCTTCAACTTCATCTTTCCACACTTTTACGGTCACCCTTTCTCCCTCATTGACTCCAAAAGGTATTTCTAGCGTATCTCCTGACTCCCTATGTTTAATTTCAAAGCCATCGTCCATCAATTTTATATCAAAAAGCAATAGTTTGTAATATTTCCTAGCGGTAATAAAGTGATTATTTTCGTCCACCAACATCCATCGCCTGTCATACTGCAGTCCGCGTGACTCAACTTTAGATTCATTTAAGCGTATACCTGCTAAAGATTTTATCGGATAAATAATTATTTCACTCAGAAACATATAGGTATGATTATGGGGTTATAATATTAGTGAAGATCGTAACATTATATTAAAAGACAATTAAAACCCAAATGAAAAATACTGCGCCAATATGGAGCCTAGAAGAAGTTGACCTTTATGATATACTGTGTCCTCACAAAGTAAAGTCCTTTTCTAACAATCACGTGTTTAAGCATTTTAGTAAAAATGAATTTATTTACTTTTTAGGCGACACGGCCCAAAGCATACATATGGTAGCAGAGGGACGGGTTAAGATTGGGCATTACACTGATGATGGACAAGAGGTAACTACATCTATACTTTCCAAAGGTGAATTATTTGGTGAATTGGCCATCACTGGAGAAGAAAAACGTCAGGATTTTGCCTTGGCGATGGATAATGATACTACTATTTGCAACATGAGCATACATGAAATGCAAAACCTGATGTATAAAAACAGAGAGCTTAACTTTAAAGTCTATAAGATAATAGGCCTGAGACTACGAAAGCTAGAAAGAAAAGTAGCCTCACTGGTTTTTAAAGATGCACGCACAAGAATAATTGAATTCCTTAAAGATGCAGCTGAAGAAAAAGGAAGAAAAGTAGGCTTTGAAATAATGATCCCCACTAAGCTTACCCATAAAGATATAGCTACACTAACGGGCACTTCGCGCCAGACTGTAACCACCATTTTAAATGAATTGAAAGAAAGCAATATGATCAACTTTGACCGAAGAAAAATTCTCATCAGGGACATTGAACAGCTGGCTTAATCATCATTCAGCAGGTCTGTACCTTTAAGATCTGCTTCTTCATCTATATCATTCAGCATGCGTGTTTGACTATAAGTAAGCCCAGCTTTTTCTATTTTATTTATGGTTTCGCTAAACACCTTATGCGTACTCCACTGTTCAATATCAAACACAGAGGGATGGCTATTTTTCATACCAATGAGGTAATAACCTCCATCCTTTGCAGGCCCAACAACTACATCATTAGATTCCAATTTTTTGAAGGCAGCATTTATTATATCTGTGTTTATCTCATAACAGTCCGTACCAATGAGACAGACAGCATCGTAACCTTTATTAAGCTCTTGGGTAATGGCGTTATTCATCCGCTCGCCCAAGTCTCCTCCTTTTTGCACCTCTTTATTATAAACATCTGCATCCCAATCATCATTTTCGTCTATAAATTGAGAATAATACACTGCTTTATCAGTTTGCAATGCTTCGGTCACTCGTTGCGTATGTGCTATTAACTTTACATATACAGATAGTGCATTTTCTTTGCCTATAGATTTGGCTAAACGAGTTTTAACAGCTCCCAGCTTAGGGTTTTTAGCAAAAATGATTAGTAATTTCTTCATCACCATAAATATAGCAAAGCCTTAAACCTCTGCACTTAATTCCGATCTTTTTCTTAAATCTAAAAACATTGCCCCCAATAATATGGCATATTCAATAGTTGTTAACCAAAAATTTTCTTCAAAGCCATCAGCTCCATACCCCGCATAGCTTAAGAATACACACCCTGACCAAACTAAAGCATACTTGTGCTTACTAAACACCGAAAACGCGACCAGAGAAGTTATGTACCAAGGATGAACAGTAGTAGCCATTAACAAATAAAAAGTTAATAGAAATAACATTTCATGTATCAACCCAATCTTAATACTACTTTTAACTACATAAAGCAATACCGCAACTAAAACTATTACGGCTAATGCACTGCCTAAAACCCCGATAGTATTATACCCCACTAACCAATAACCTAGCTGACGCAACAGATAGTAAACACTGGCATTAAATTCAAATTTTTGAAAATATAAAGCTACACTGGTTCCAATACCTGAGAAGAGCGCAGTATTAAACAAAGGCAAAAAGCAAATAAGTAAAAACAGAATAGTCCACCCGTAATAATGAATGACTTTCTTTAAGGGTAGATGCTTGTAAAACAATGGGAAAAACAATAATGGCAATAGCTTTACAGAAACAGCTAAGGCTAAAAACAGCGCAGACTCCACTAACTTATGGTTAACAAAAAACCACACTGCCAACAACAGAAAGCATATAGTAAATGCTTCATAATGCAGGTTTCCTGTCAGCTCCAAAATCACTAACGGATTGAAAGCGTATAAAGCTATGTTGCTGGTATTAATCTTGTAAAAACGGAGTAACTTAAGCATTATCATTAACGACCCAAGTTCCGCTAGAATAATAAATACGCGCATCCACAAGATGATAATGAGGTCATCTGCACCTCCTAAATAAACTGACAGCCAAAATATAAGTTGAGAAAAGGGTGGATAAACAGTAAAATACTCTGGGGAATTAAGCTTATTAAAAAGGCTTAATGTAAGGCCTTGAGGCATACTACCTACATAAAATGATGGAATATGAGCAAATGGATCAATCCCTTGTATCATTAATTTACCATCCCAAATAAACCTGTATACATCATCGGACAGATTAGGAACTACTCCAATTAAGACTAACCTTAACAGCACTCCTCCACCAATTATATACCAGGCATTTAAACTGGCACTTAGCCTGATCAGTACGATATATAAACAAAACAATACTGTAAAACCTGCAAATAAATACTGTGTATCATACCTAGGCACAAATATACCAAGCAGGTAATACCCCGCAGCACTCAGCAACAGTATTAAGATATATTCCAGTCCTGAGCTATTTCGTTTAGTGTTCATAAACAGGCTTTATGGACCAATAAAAGACCGCAAAGAAACCTGTAGTCAACATTAAATAAAACATTGACATACTGTAGTTATGAGTGAAAACACAGAACAACAATGCCATTAAAAAATAAAGTCCTAATATAAACTCCACCAATATTGAAGGCGTCAACTTGAACTTTATATAACTATTAGAGCCCCAGTCATCACTCCTTTTTACCACATTAAATTTAGGGGTTCTTAAAAACGGAGTTTTAACACCTCTCCAACCTTCTAATACCGCAACTGAGTTATGAAAAGACAACCCCATGGACACGGTGAGAAAGGTATAAAATAATGCTAAAAATGACACTATTGATGGTGAACCACTGGATTTCCAATAACTAACCAAGTAAAAGAAAAAAACAGATAGAAAGCCAACAAAAAACACTTTACCTATAAGCATTACGCTACCTATCCATAATAATTGATTTATGAGTAACAACGAAGGTACACTCATTATTGCAGCCATTAATACACAAATAAAAACTGAGCTGTTTAATAAATGTAGAGCACCGAAAAGTTTATTTTTGAAAGGTAAACTTGAAGAAAATATACCTGCAAGATGTTTTTTAGCTGTTTCTGCAGCTCCTTTATTCCACCTGTATTGTTGACCTTTAATAGCTGACATGATTACGGGCAGCTCGGCAGGAGACTTATACTCTTCCATGTATTTAAATTTCCAACCTCTTTGCTGAGCACGATAACTCAGATCCAGATCTTCAGTTAAAGTATCTGCGGACCAACCTCCGGCATCCATAATGCATGCTTTTCGCCATACGCCAGCGGTTCCATTAAAATTTATAAAACTACCTGTATAGCTTCTCCCTACTTGCTCAATAGTGAAATGAGCATTTAAGCCAAAAGCCTGCAACCGGGTAAGCAATGAATAATCATCATTTAAATGCCCCCAGTGTGTTTGCACTACACCCACCTCAGGTTCAAACAAAGGAATGGTCTTTTTAAGAAAGTCGGATTCTGGTAAAAAATCAGCATCGAAAATAGCGATAAACTCCCCCATGGCCCTTTCTAAACCATAAGTCAACGCACCGGCTTTAAAACCGGTTCTTTCAGGCCGCCTTATATGCTCGATACTAACTCCCTTAGGCAGTTCATCAATCACCGTTTTGATAATTTCAGAAGTTTCATCTGTAGAGTCATCTAATACTTGTATCTGCCACCTATGCATGGGGTAATCTAACAAGCTAATTTTCTCCAACAACCTCTTCACCACATACTTTTCATTATAAACAGGCAACTGCACGGTCACGAAAGGCCATTCTTCTACAGGCTCATGAAAGCCTTTATCTTTTTGTTTCTTATGAGATTTGAGATAAGCAAAAGTTAAACTAAGCTGCCCTAAACTGAATATAAATATAAACAACATGGGCAACAGGTATAGCACCACACAAACCACCGCCAGTATATTTATAAATACTTGATAATAGTCCATATTATTTTATAACCAGCCATTATTGTCCCCTTTACCGTACCCGAAATTTTAGAAACCCCTATCCTATTTTTATAATCAACAGGTACTTCCACCGTTTTCAATTTTTGCTTTGCTGCCTTCAGCTGCATTTCTACAGTCCAACCATAGGTGGTGTCTTGCATTTCTAGCGCTAGTAATTGACTGTATTTAATACTCCTAAAAGGCCCTAGGTCAGTAAATTTCACTTTATATAACAAGCGTAGTAAACGCGTTGCTAACCAATTACCAAAAATTTGCTGAGGAGTCATCGATCCTTTCTCTTTATTACCCAAATACCTTGACCCTATTACCAAATCCATATCGTTTTTTATAATGGGCTCTACAACCTCAAACATTTGCTGAGGATAATCAGAGTAATCTGCATCTATAAATACTACAATATCTGTATTCTCATGACGCTGATTTTTAAGGTATTCAATCCCCTTCAAACAGGCACTTCCATAACCTTGCCTATTTTCGGACAAAACCGTAGCTCCTGACAATCTGGCTGTTTCAGCCGTACCATCGGTACTATTATTGTCAATCACTATTACCTCTGCCACAAGTTCCGCGGGAATTTCTGATATTACTTTACCTATTGCCTCTTCCTCATTATAAGCAGGAATTATTACTCTTATTTTCAACCTTTCACATTTGAAATACAAAACTAAGCCTATATTGCCAACTCTAAAGTCTTACACCAGACATCTTAGCCACAAATAAAAAATGCCACTCTTTCAAGCAGCATTTTTTCAAAAGATTTTTAAAATATTATCAATAAGCTTTCGCAAACAATACTCTTCTAGCAGAAGGCTTACCTGTATAAATACATTTTCCTTCCTCCTCAGCCGCATCCAAAGGAATACAACGTATTGTAGCTTTCGTCTCTTCTTTTATTTTTTCTTCAGTTTCAACAGTGCCGTCCCAGTGAGCTTCAATAAAACCACCTTTTTCCTCCAACACCTGCTTAAACTCTTCGTAGCTATCCACTTTGGTAGTCATTCCAGCTCTATAATCTAGTGCCTTTTTGTAGATATTTTCCTGAATCTCATTCAATAAATTCTCTACATAAGTTACCACATCATCTTTTGATACTACCTGTTTCTCTTTAGTATCTCTTCTTGCTATTTCTATAGTACCATTTTCCAAATCTCTAGGTCCAATAGCCATCCTCACAGGTACACCTTTCATCTCATACTCAGCAAATTTCCACCCCGGTGAGTTAGTATCTCTATCATCAAATTTAACAGAAATACCTAATTTCAAGAAAGCAGACTTCAGTTCATTAGCCAATTCACCAATTTTCTCAAGTTGCTCTTGAGTTTTAAAAATCGGCACTATTACCACTTGTATAGGAGCCAATTTAGGAGGTAACACTAAACCTTCATCATCAGAATGCGCCATAATTAACGCCCCCATTAATCGAGTGCTCACTCCCCAAGAAGTACCCCAAACGTGCTCAAGCTTTCCTTCTTTATCAGCAAATTTCACATCAAAAGCTTTAGCAAAATTTTGACCTAAGAAATGCGATGTTCCTGCTTGTAAAGCTTTTCCATCTTGCATTAGCGCTTCAATACAAAAAGTATCTAAAGCCCCTGGGAAACGCTCACTTTCAGACTTAACTCCTTTATGAACAGGCATAGCCATAAAATCTTCAGCAAAAGTGGCGTAAACATCCAACATTTGTTTTGTTTCTGCCACAGCCTCATTCTTAGTAGAGTGAGCCGTATGACCTTCTTGCCACAAGAACTCTGCTGTTCTTAAAAACAACCTCGTTCTCATCTCCCACCTTACCACATTGGCCCATTGGTTAACCAAAATTGGCAGGTCTCTATAAGATTGAATCCAGTTTTTATAGGTACTCCATATTACAGTTTCAGAAGTAGGACGAACAATCAGTTCTTCATCAAGCTTAGCTTCAGGATCTACAACCACACCACTTCCATCTTCCGCATTTTTCAATCTATAGTGGGTTACTACCGCACATTCCTTGGCAAAACCTTCAACATGATCAGCCTCTTTACTTAAATATGATTTAGGAACAAAAAGAGGAAAATAAGCATTAGAATGCCCTGTATCTTTAAACATCTTATCAAGCGCTGCTTGCATCTTCTCCCATATGCTATATCCATATGGTTTTATGATCATACAACCCCTTACAGGTGAGTGTTCTGCAAGGTCCGCTTTTTTCACTAACTCATTGTACCACTGAGAGTAATCCTCACTTCTTTTTGGTAGTCCCTTACCCATAATTATTGGTATAAAATTTGATGTTGATTAGTTTGAAACTTCAGAAACGGCAAATATACAGATAATATTAGCACTACATATATCTGTTTTTGGGAATTGTCGTATAATGAATTATGTTTATATACCAAATTGGAAGATCATGAATACGTATTTAAAAAAATTTCCGGCTATATTAAGCATATCCATATTATCCTTAGGTTCTGCATTTGCTCAAGAGTACGATGATATGTACTTCAACTCAAATGATAGGGTCAAAATTAAAAAAGTAAATGAGGATGATAAGGTGGTGCAAGACATTGACGAAGTTCAGGACCTATCTCCTGCTGCTGATGAAAATTATAGCAGCAAGCACATTAACCCTGAATATTTGGCAAGGTATCAAGCCAAAACCAAAACTGACTACAGCAGTGATAGTCAGTATGCTAGCAACAATGAAAACACTTCTATTGAAGATGATAATCAATACTATGATGAATCATATGCCGACAATCAGAACTACAATAGTTCGGTAAGTTCTTATCAAAACAATGCTGATGTAGTAGTAAGAGATCGATACGGCAACACTACTTATTACAATAATGCTAACGACTATTATTGGAATGATCCAGTGGCCTTCAGAAACTATTATGGATATGGTGGATATGGCAACGGAGGATTCGGATATAATAATTTCTATCGCCCAATTAGATCTGGCTGGTCACTATCTTTAGGCTTTGGCAACTCTTGGGGATATTATGGAAATCGTTGGAACACAGGATTTTCAATCGGATATAACTGGGGCTGGGGCAACAGCTATTATGGATATTGCGATCCATTCTACTCTGGATATTACCCTGCATTCTATTCTCCCTACTACGGATATGGGTTTAATGATTATTATGGATATGGAAATTATTATGGATACCCTTATAATAGAGTTGTAGTTATAAACAACTACGAAAAGAGAAATACAAGATCTTATAGAAATTCTGGTGATACCAGAAGAAGTACAGACGCATATACTACCAGAAGAGGATCATCACAATCTACTTCATCTCGAAGCTCATCAGTAAGTAACGGACGTACTTCCAGCAGCAGAGACTATAGTAGTGCACAAAGCAGATATTACAGAAGATCACGATCAGCTGTAGAATCTACTTCTAACAATTCATCTAATAGCAGAAGTAGTTCTAATTATAGAGGCACCTCATCAACGTCAAGGTCTTCCTCTAACTATACAGCTCCTACGAGAAGAAGCTCCAGTAGAGGTTCTTACAATTCTACTCCTAGTAGAAGCAGCAGAAGCAACAGCTCATATAGTACTCCTAGCAGAACTAGAAGCTCATCTCCTTCCTACAACAGTTCAAGAAGCAGATCATCTTCACCTAGCAACAACAGATCGAGTACATCTCCAAGCAGAAGCAGGTCATCTTCCCCTAGCTATAATAGGTCTAGTTCCTCTTCTAGCAGCAGAAGTAGTTATTCAGGAGGTAGTTCAAGGTCTAGCAGTAGCAGTTCAAGATCTAGTAGCGGAAGCAGATCCGGAAGCTCTAGAAGAGGTGGCCGTTAATAGACACTAAAAGGAGATTCTTTTAAATTCGTATTAAACTCATGCATTTTATCAATAAGCTTATACTAATAAGCCTGCTACCTCTTTGCCTATCGCTAACGGTGCAGGCTCAATATCAAGATGTTGGAAATTTTACAGGTACAGTATTAGATATGTCGCAAACTATCCCTGGGGGTAGTGCGCGTACTCAAGGCCTAGGAGGGGCACAAACAGCGTTAGGTGGCGATATCAGTTCGGTATCAGGCAACCCTGCCGGTTTAGGGTTCTTTAATAAATCAGAAATTTCTTTTAGTCCTTCTTTTAATATACTTAATACTTCCAGCAACTATTTAAACAACAAAGAAAGCGATGGCAGATTAAATCTCAACTTCGCCAACCTGGGAATAGTAATAAACAATTCTAAAGGTGACTTAGTAGAAGGCGCCTGGCGAGGCGGGTCTTTCGGTTTCAGCATGAATAGAATAGCCAGCTTTCAAAATCAAATAAGTTACTCTGGCAATTCATTCAATGATTTAGATGGAGGTCAAGTGGTTTTGGATAGAGATTATCCTAAGGATATTATTGAATATGCGGTATTGAACTCTCAATTAGACATTGAGAACAATTTCGACTACAATGCCTCTGGCGTAATCAGCTCTTTGGCTTACAACCAGTATCTTACTGACATATTTCAACTACAAGACGGCAGCTATATTGTAGATAGAAATATTTATGGAGGCAACAATTATAACATTCCAGCTTACCCAGAACCCGATTTCCCCACACATCAAAGCGAAACCATTGATACTAGAGGAGGCATATACCAAACAAGCGCTTCTTACGGAGGAAACTTTAATGACAAAATATATTTGGGAGCATCAATATCGGTACTTTCATTAAGAAAAAGCATAGAAAGGGTTTACACTGAACTCCCTACTGCTACAGACCTAAATTATTTGGAATTAACGGAAAATTCTGAACTAAGAGGGGTTGGAACCAATGCCACACTAGGTTTAATAGTAAGACCGTTTACACCTATTCTCTTAGGAGTATCTTATACCACGCCTAGTTATTACCGAGTAGAGCAAAGACAAACCTACAGGTTAGAAACTCAGTTCTTTGACGAATCTAGTCCAAGCTCCTCCACTGATGGCTACAACACATTTAAATACAGTGTAAAAACGCCAGAACGCTTAAAAGGTGGAGTCACTTATTTCCTTGGTAAAAATGGTTTTGCCACAGGTGAAATCGAATATGTAAATTATTCATCGGCCAACGTAAAAAACCCTTCTTCTGATGGACCAACTAACTTTGACACCGACAATAACCTGATTAATAATGCTGAATCAGTATTTAATTTTAAAGGTGGATTAGAATACAGGTTTGGAGAATATAGAATTAGAGGTGGGTACAGTTACTACGAAGACCCCTATTCGAATGATGGCATTGACGAAAGCAATAGCTTAATAACTGTGGGTGCCGGATATAGAACCAGAGATTACTACTTTGATTTAGGAATTAGTCAGAGCTTGGGCAAAGAATCTAGCACACAACCTTACCCATACTCAGGTGTAGCACTTATAGAAAATAAAAATACAATGGCCACTTTCTCACTTGGCTTCTTCTTTTAAAGAAAATAAAAAAGGGATCTTAAAGATCCCTTTTTTATTTCATCGCTAGTACGTTTTACTTTTTCAATTGATCTACCAGACTATCTAATCCTTCTTCACTTCGCCACTTAACATCTGCCTGTTCGTAATATTTTATACGCGAATCAAACAAGTGCTGAAGAGTTTCCTTTAAATCCGCTGAAGCGAGCTTCGGACGCTTTCCGGTCTCAGCATGATCCATCCTCTTTAATATCTGATCTACAGACTCATTAATAAACACGCTTACGCCCTTTTGATTAATATAGCTCATATTATCAAAAAAGCATGGAGTACCTCCACCTGTGGCCAAAACCATCTTTTCTGATGAATCTAATATTCGCTTTAGCATCTCGCTTTCTAGCTCTCTAAAAAAACGCTCTCCTTTTTCCTGAAACAACGCTGAAATAGTAGTGCTAGATTGCTTTTCTACATAATGATCTAAGTCCACAAAATGCAAACCCAGTTTATGTGCTAGCTGCGTACCTAAGGTAGTTTTACCTGAGCCAGGCAAACCTACTAGTATAATTTTATCCTTTAATAAGTTCATTCACCTTCTCCGCTTCTGGCACATCATTGTAGTGCCACTTTCCTAATACTGTACCATTATTTAATAATAACACTCCAGGATTAGACCTAATCATAGCCTTTAAAACTGTAGCATCAATCTGATAATATGGCACTGCCAACTGATACTCATGTCGTAATTTTTCAAAATCTGCTGCATTGGCAGAAGTAAGTACTATTGGTTCTACACCACTGTCTAAGCCATTAACCAAATTGTTAATCTCTCCCATATGCTCTTTATCCGCATTTTGTGTATCATAAAACACAAGAAATAACTTATTACCTTTAAACGTTTCTTCTGTATAATCTTCTCCATCAGGCTTCATCACCTGATAATCTGTAATTTTTGGTGTTGACTTTTTAGGGTTAGCAACATGAGAAGAAACATATTCGTAACCGTCTTTAGGCAAAAGATATTTCTCAGAAACCACTTCTTCTCCTGCCTTATCCTTAAATAAGTACACAATTTTGGCTGGCTCTTCAGCTATCATTTGCTCGGGCAAATTATTACCGATTTTATATGGCCTAAAATCTATATATGGTAAATGAGCAACTGCATAAATCCCTAAAGCAAAACAAACAACCGTTACCAAACCTATTACAGGAGTAGTAACCTTATCTGATAATTCTGCTGCATATTGTTTTCTGTACCAAAACAAATGCATTACAAAAACCATCAAAATCACATCTTTATAAAAAGATTGCCATGGATCCAGAGGAATTGCGTCCCCAAAACATCCACAGTCAGTAACCTTATTAAAATACGCTGAGTAAAAGGTTAAAAAGGTGAAGAACACCATTAACCCCAACAATATTTTAGAAGTAAGATTCATTTTATAGTTGAGCAAAACAGCTACACCAAGCACCACTTCTAGTACAATAAGCACCATACCAATATATAGTGCAAAAGGAATAAAAAGCTCAAAAAACGAACCAAAATCACCAGAAAAAACCTCGAAATATTCCTCAAGCTTAATTTTAGTCCCTATGGGATCATTCAGTTTTATAAGTCCTGAAAATATAAAAAGTGAACCTACAAATACTCTTGAGAAAATATCTATGCCTTTCTTAATCATTGCTCAAAAAATTAAGTTTAATTAATGAAAACACTGAATAATTGATCATATCTTGGTAATTAGCCTTAACACCTTCTGAAACCAATGTATGCCCTTGATTATCCTCAATTTGTTTTACTCTCAATAACTTCATAAGAATGATATCAGTAATAGAGCTCACTCTCATTTCTCGCCATGCCTCACCGTAATCGTGATTTTTATTTTTCAACAATTCAAGTGTCTCATCGGCTACACGCGTGTAAATAGGCTCTAGTTCATCATAACTCAATTCTAAACTGTCATTATCCGTCAATTCAATTTGAATAACCGCCATAATACAGTAATTGATAATGCCCACAAACTCTGAAGTTATATCTTCGCCTACTTTTTGCTCTCCTTTATCTTGAATAGACCTAATTCTCTGTGCTTTAATATAAATTTGGTCTGTAATGGAAGGCAACCTTAAAATTCTCCATGCAGTGCCATAATCTTTTGTTTTCTTTTCGAAAAGTTCTTTACACTGCTCAATAACATGCTTATATTCGCTGACCGTTTTATCTATCAATTTTTATAACTATTTTATTATAGAACCTATTTTTAGCGTGGCGAAAGATACAGTTTTTTCAGGTAAAAACACCCTCCACCTCAAGGGAAATATACTAGACCTCTCCTCTCCTGTGGTCATGGGAATACTTAACATAACACCTGATTCATTTCATGATGGAGGTGAGCACAACACAGAAAAAGCCGCAATGGCGCATGTTCAAAAAATCATTAAAGAAGGTGCAAGCATTATAGACATTGGTGGGTATTCATCTCGTCCCGGAGCAGCACACATTACTGAAGACGAGGAAGCGTCTCGCATTACCCCCATAATACGAAATATCACACAGGAATTTCCTGAAGTTTTTATATCCGTTGACACTTTTAGAAGCAAGGTAGCCGAAAAGGCCATTAACGCAGGTGCACATATCATCAACGATATATCTGGAGGCACACTTGACCATAACATGTTTAATGCTGTGGCAGATTTAGATGTTCCGTATATACTAATGCATATGAAAGGAACCCCACAAACCATGAAGGAGGAATGCAACTACGACAACCTACTTCTAGAAATGTTAGATTTTTTTCAAAAAAGAATAAGTCAATTACACGATAAATCTGTTAAAGATATAATTATAGATCCTGGGTTTGGCTTTGCAAAATCACAGGAACAGAATTATGTATTGCTAAAAAATTTGCATTACTTTATGACTTTAGGCTTACCTTTGTTAGCAGGGCTATCTCGCAAGTCAATGATTTATAAATCATTGAACATAGATCCATCGTTAGCGCTTAATGGTACTACTGCATTAAATACCATTGCATTAATGAACGGAGCTAAGATATTGAGAGTCCATGATGTTAAAGAAGCAGTAGAGGCAGTTAAACTTTTTAAACTCACTTATAATTAAAACACATTGATATACTTGTTCAGCATAGGATTTCTTGAAATTAGCTGGGTTGATATCATCGATATCATGTTAGTGAGTGTATTGCTTTATCAAGTATATAAATTAATGCGGGGTAGCGTAGCCGTGAAGATTTTCTTGGGCGTGTTATCTCTTTACCTCATCTACCTTATAGTAAGGGCTGCCCAAATGGAACTTCTAGGTCTTATACTAGGCCAGTTTATGGGAGTTGGAGTGCTTGCTGCCATAATCTTATTTCAACCCGAAATAAGGAAATTTTTGCTCTTGATAGGAAAAACTACCGATTTCAACAAAGGAAACTTCTTCAATAATTTATTAATTTGGAAAAAGCATACTCCTAAAGAAACATTTAATATCACGCCTATTATAGAAGCCTCAAAAACCTTGGGAGGGTCTAACACTGGCGCTTTGATAGTAATTTCGAAAGATTCAGAATTAAAGTTTTATGCTGAATCTGGCGATATTATAGACGCCTTTTTATCTAAGAGATTATTACTTTCAATTTTCAACAAATACAGTCCTCTGCATGATGGCGCAGTAATAGTGTACAAAGGAAAAATAAAAGCCGCTCGATGCGTGCTCCCTGTATCCGAAAGTGATAGTTTACCTGCTCAATTTGGTCTTAGGCATCGCGCAGCACTAGGCATGTCTGAAGTTACTGATACCTTAATTTTAATTGTATCAGAAGAAACAGGTCAGTTTTCTTTAGCAAGAAACGGCAAACTTACTCACAACCTATCCCCTCAAGAATTAAGAAAAAATATTAATGACTACCTTACTATGGAAGACAACAAAAAGGCTTCCAAAGAAACAAAGGAAGCCACTTCTAGCACAAAAAACGAAGCTAACGCAGGAGCATAAAAAAAGCTAAGGCCAATTTTACCTGGACCTTAGCTCTATAAATATCTGCGTGAGTTACATTACTTCAACACACCTAATTCTTTACCTACTTCCGTAAATGCTGTGATTGCCTTATCTAAGTGGCTTCGATCATGTGCAGCTGAGATCTGAACCCTAATCCTAGCCTGACCTTTAGGCACCACAGGATAAAAGAATCCTATCACATAAATGCCTTTCTCCAACAATTGCTCAGCAAATTTTTGAGCTAAAGGAGCATCATACAACATTATAGGCACAATCGGATGTTCTCCGGGCTTAATATCAAAGCCAGCGGCAGTCATCTTCTCTCTAAAATATTTCGTATTTTCCTCCAGCTTATCTCTCAACTCAGTAGTTTCACTAAGCATATCAATAACGGCAATAGAAGCTCCCGTTATTGATGGCGCTAAAGTATTTGAAAATAAATATGGTCTTGATTTCTGCCTGAGTACCTCTATAATTTCTTTACGAGCCGAAGTAAAACCACCAGATGCGCCTCCAAGAGCCTTACCCAAAGTGCCTGTGATAATATCTATTCTACCCATCACATCTCTATACTCATGCACACCTCTACCTGTTTTTCCCATAAAACCAGTAGAATGACACTCGTCAATCATTACCAAAGCGCCATATTTATCCGCCAAATCACAAATTTTATCCAACTGGGCTATGGTTCCATCCATTGAAAAAACTCCATCAGTAACAATGATTTTCTCTTTTGCCCCAGCCTCATTAGCCTCAATGAGCTTAGCCTCCAAGTCTGCCATATCATTATGAGAGTATCTATACCTCATAGCCTTACATAATCTCACTCCATCTATAATAGAAGCATGATTCAATGCATCTGATATGATTGCATCTTCTGGTCCTAATAGTGGTTCAAAAACACCTCCATTAGCATCAAATGCAGCAGCATATAAAATTGTATCTTCGGTACCTAAAAACTCTGATATCTTTTGCTCTAATTCTTTATGAATGTCTTGCGTACCACATATAAATCTAACGGAAGACATACCATATCCATGAGAATCAATAGCCGCTTTTGCCGCAGCCAACGTCTTTGGGTGCGATGAAAGACCTAAATAATTATTCGCACAAAAATTAATTACCTCATTCCCTTCAGTGGTTTTTATATCAGCACCTTGAGGTGTAGTAATTATGCGCTCATTTTTATACAAACCAGCCTCTTTGATAGACTCCAGTTCCTTTTCTAATTTCTCTTTTAGACTACCGTACATATTTTATAATTATTGATCCTGTTTATATTTAAGCTATTATATTATTTCAAATTAAACCTTAATCGGAATCTGGTTTCCTAGGTTTTATTTTTGGCTTTAACATTTTAGGTTTCGGCTTTTCTTCGATGTTATCTTCCTGCTTTTTAATAACAGGTTTCACCTTTTTTATTACCGGCTTCACCTTTTTTGGTGCGCTGTCCTCTTCTTTCTTAGTTATTACTGGCTTAGCAGGTTTAGGCTTCACTACGGGCTTTACTGGTATTTTGGGCTTTGCCATTTTAGGCTTACTGACCTCTTCACTCGAGTCATCCTTTTTCTTAATTACAGGCTTAGCCTTAATTACAGGCCTTGCTGCTTTTTTCGTTGCACCAGTGCCCCCCTCACTTGAAGCCCCCTCGGGTTTAGCAGCATTAATTTTAGGCTTAGCCATTTTTGGTTTTATCTTAGGCTTAGGCGCAGCGCCCGTACCTTCACCACCCTCCACCTTAGGCTTAGCAACCTGAGGTTTTGCTGCCACCTTCACTGCAGGTCTTTTCACCCCTCCTACTGCTGGCTTTGCCATTTTCTTAACCGCCTGCGGTTTACTCTCCTCCTCCAGCTCTACATATAAAAACCTCCTACGCAATGGGTTAATTAAATACAGCTTCTGTGAAGTAAAACTATTAGGGCTCATCTGCTCAAAAATCACACGTAGATCTTCCCATGCAGAAGGCTCAGCCTCTTTAAATCGATCTGAATCAATTTTTTTCTTATGTAAATACTCTTGAAATTCCATAGGTATAGGACAAATATAAAAACTTTATGCTGACCTGTTTTATAGCTAGTCGCCTTTTGGGATAGATAGTTATAAATTGGTAATTTCGCACGTCATTATTTTTTTATAGCATATTGAAAATGAACAAGGTACTGGTAATTGGCGCATGCGGACAGTTAGGCTCAGAACTAACTTTAGCATTAAGGGATTTATATGGTGTAGACAATGTAATAGCCTCAGACATAAGGCATCCGGAAGGGAGCTTAGCAGATGGTCCTAGCGTTATACTTAACGTAATGGACAAAGAAGCTTTATCCAAAATAATAGACGATTATCAAATCACAGAAATTTATCATTTAGCTGCTATCCTTTCTGCTAAAGGAGAAAGTGACCCGAAATTTGCTTGGGACCTCAACATGAACAGCCTGCTCTACGTGCTAGAATTAGCTAGAGAAAAACAGCTAAAGAAAATTTACTGGCCTAGCTCTATTGCTGTTTTTGGTCCTGACACGCCTAAAAATGACACCCCACAGAATACTGTAATGAATCCCAATACAGTATATGGCATTAGTAAACAAGCCGGAGAAAGATGGTGCGAATATTACCATGAAAAATTTGGTGTAGATGTAAGAAGTCTAAGATATCCGGGAATTATCGGGTATAAAACCAAACCTGGCGGTGGCACTACTGATTATGCCGTGGACATTTTTTATAAAGCTTTAGAAGATGGTAAATATGAAAGCTTCTTAAGGGAGGATTCTTATTTACCTATGATGTATATTGATGATGCCATCAAAGCAACCATCGATTTAATGCAAGCACCCGCAGAAAAAATCAAAGTAAGATCGAGCTACAACTTAGCCGCCATGAGCTTCTCGCCTTACGAAATCGCTGAAGAAATAAAAAAGCACCTACCCGATTTTGAAATCAGCTACACCCCTGATTTTAGACAAAAAATTGCGGACTCCTGGCCAAATTCAATAGATGACTCAGAAGCCCGCAAGGAGTGGAATTGGAATCCAGAACATGATTTAAGTTCTATGACTAAAACTATCCTGGAAGGCTTGAAAATTTTACTCAACAATTAAACGAGTAGATGTAGAGTAAGCGCCTGATGCTATTTTCACCACATAATATCCAGCATCAAATTTAGCATCAAGCGCTATAGCTCCGTACGTAGAATGGTGTGTTGCTGCATAAATTTCTTTTCCTGAATAAGAGAATACTGATATTTTAAGCTCCTCCTCGTCATCTGCACCTGTCATTAACTTAACTTGAGCATCTTTCATTGCAGGATTAGGATACACTGTCAAATCCTTTATGGTAGTAACCTCAACCTTTTCCACAGCAAAATATTCTGTTGTCCCATCAAAATCCGTTTGACTTAGCCTGTAGTAAGAAGTTCCATAAAAAGGGGCATTATCTACAAAAACATAATCTAACTCCTCATCGCTAAACCCTGCACCTTTTACTAATTCTATCACTTCAAAATCAACTCCATTAGAAGATCTTTCTACAGTGAAATAATCATTATTTTCTTCAGAAGCTGTAGCCCATTTCACATTAACATGATTATTTACATTTTCCACTGAAAAGTACATTAAAGAAACAGGCAACGTTCCGTTGTAATCTTTATTCATATAGCCTGGACCATAAACATCTCCATCATTACCAGACCACACAAAATCGCCTCCAAAAGCTACTTTCTCAGAATTTCCAGGGCCTGTACCTGTCAATCTGCCATTAGACGTAAACTCTATATATGAATCTTCGGTTAATCTTAACTTTTTTGATATTGAAAGAATGGCGTCAACAACTATCGCAACATCCTGATTAATAGTTAAATCAGAATTTAATGAAACATTATCATCGATTATAAACTCATCTCCCGCTTGAATGGGTATAGCAGACCATGTACGCCCAACACCAGTAGTTGTTGTAGACCAAATTGCACTCGACTCCCATACTCCAGCACCGGTAGTATAATAAGTAGTAGAAAAAACATTAAATGAAAAAAAACAACCGATAATCAATAACAAAGCCTTTACCATAATCTCTTCCTCCTTTTTATTTTTATACTTTTTTAGCCACAAAAGTAACATGTGTAAGAAATAAAATAATTAAACAAAAAAGAATATTATACTGAATAAAAGAAAAAACCCCATCAAATTATTAAATAAACCGATTTTATACGAAATATTATTCACCATAGAATTAATCAAAATAAATTAAACAGAGCAGAAAAAAGACGATATTACATGTAAGTTTTATTAATTATTAAATAAGATGGGTCTGCTTATTAATGATTTTTCGTTTGATCAATCTCTCGTATATTTGAGCCAAATATTAAACATTGCTATGAGCTTATATCAAAATCTAACTGAGAAGATTGAAAATGGCATTTTAACCCTCACTATTGCGAGGCCTGAGAGCTTAAATGCCCTAAACGGAGATACAGTTGAAGAGCTTAGAACCGCCATACAAGATGTGTATGACAATAAGGATATAAAAGGAGCTATAATTACTGGCTCAGGAGAGAAGGCATTTGTGGCTGGAGCAGATATTAAGGAGTTCACAGAACTCAATGAGCTCAATGCAAGAAAATATGCTGAAAACGGACAAGAGGTTTTCTCATTAATAGAACAATGCGAAAAGCCAATAATTGCGGCTATTAACGGCTATGCATTAGGCGGGGGCTGTGAATTAGCCATGGCATGCCATATTCGTATTGCCAGCGAAAACGCAAAATTTGGCCAACCAGAAGTAACTTTAGGTATAATCCCAGGCTTTGGTGGCACTCAGCGCTTAACTCAGCTAGTAGGCAAAGGAAAAGCTATTGAGTTAATGACTACTGGAGATATGATAGGAGCCAACGAAGCTAAAAGCATAGGCTTAGTCAACCACGTGGTAGAAACTCAAGGTGAGTTAATGGAACTAAGCAACAAAATAATGAGTAAAATAACAGCCAAAGCACCACTAGCTGTAGGTATGGTTATTAACTGCGTTAATGCTTTTTATACCGCAGAAGAAAATGGTTATCAAACCGAAGCTAACAGTTTCTCCAACTGTACGAAAACAAAAGATTTTCAAGAAGGAACACAAGCCTTCATACAAAAAAGAAAGCCTGAATTTAAAGGCGAATAATACATTAATATGATATGAGCCAGCTTAAAAAATTAGCTGGAGATACCGCTATATATGGAGCTAGCAGCATAATTGGGCGTATGCTCAACTATATACTAGTTCCATACTATACTGAGGTTTTTCTTCCAGAAGAATATGGTGTAGTTACTGAATTCTATGCATATGCCGCATTTTTTAATGTACTGTATGTATACGGGCTCGAAACTGCCTACTTTAGATTTGCCTCTGCGGATAAAACTAATGAAGGTGGCATTTACAACTCAGCCGTCACCTGCATATTAATTACTAGCGTAATCCTATCGGGGACAATTAGCTTATTTGCTACTCCTATTGTCGAGTATTTGCGCTATCCGGGTAAAGAAAATTTTGTTTACTGGTTCGCTGCTATTTTTGCAATAGATGCTGTACTGGCAATACCCTTCGCCAAACTAAGGCTAGAAAACAAGGCTAAACTCTTTGCAATAGCCAAGTTGCTCAACATTATGTTAAATATAGGTCTGAATTTATTTTTCATCACCTTATGCCCTAAAATATACAATGGAAGTGTTTTACCTGCACTTAAACCTCTAATTGAGATGGTTTACTCCCCCAACTTTAGTGTTGGCTATGTATTCTTATCTAATTTACTGGCCAATGCAGCACTAATATTTATACTGTCTAAAGAACTATTTCGCCTCCGGTTTAACATTAACTGGAGCATACTTAAGCCAATGCTTAAATATGCGTATCCGTTACTTTTCACAGGCTTAGCCTATGTTACCAATGAAATGTTATCTCGATGGGCCTTAAAATACTGGCTACCAGAAAACCTGTACCCCGGCTATGACAATTTGGCTATCCTGGGAATTTTCGGAGCTGCATATAAGCTCAGCATCTTTATGACGCTGGGAATCCAAGCATTTAGATACGCTGCTGAGCCTTTCTTTTTTAGCAAAGCTCAAGATAAAAATTCGCCACAGCTTTTCTCTAATGTAATGCACTGGTTCATCATTTTTGGCTGTATTGTTTTACTTAGTGTATCTATCAACCTTGATGTTCTTCAATATATTTTTGGAAATAAGGACTACAGAACCGGCATTGATATAGTGCCAATATTATTACTCGCTAATCTATTTTTGGGCATTTATTATAACTTATCAGTCTGGTACAAGGTATCTGACAAGACTTACTATGGAACCTACATTACTTTTATAGGTGCCTTTTTCACTATATTATTAAACTACCTACTCATACCAACTTTTGGCTATAAGGGCAGTGCTGTAGTTACTCTTTTAGTATACTTAATAATGACCGCAATAAGTTACTTTTTGGGCAAGAAGCATTACCCTATACCTTATAAAGTTGGCCGAGGTTTAATCTACATTGTTTTCACTTTGGCCCTCACCTATCTCATTATGAATGTGGACATTTCTTCGTTATGGATAGCTACCCCACTCCATATATTAATAATAGTATCATATATAGCAGTGATCTACTGGGTAGAACGCCCACGTTTTATAAAAAAATAAAACTTATTCGTTAGTTTTACCCTCAAATTTTTAGAAAAATCCTTATGAATATAATAGTACCAATGGCGGGTAAAGGCACTCGCCTAAGACCACATACACTGACTATACCTAAACCTTTAATGCCAATTGCTGGTAAACCTATAGTACAACGTCTTGTAGAAGATATAGCCAAAGTGTGTGATGAAAAAATCGACAACATAGGCTTTATTATAGACAGAGACTTTGGTAGTGCTATAGAGCAAAACTTAAAACTTATTGCTCAATCAGTAGGTGCTGAAGGACATATATGTTACCAAGATGAAAAATTAGGAACTGCTCACGCTATATTATGTGCCAAAGAACTATTGGCTGGTAATGTAATCGTAGCCTTTGCCGACACCTTATTCAAAGCCAATTTCAAGCTCGATACATCTAAAGATGGCATAGTGTGGGTGCAAAAGGTTGATGACCCTTCAGCATTTGGAGTAATCAAACTGGATAATAACGAAGTAATTACTGACTTTATAGAAAAGCCTCAAACTTTTGTATCTGACTTGGCCATAATCGGAATCTATTACTTTAAAGATGGTGCTTACCTTAAAGATGAGCTTCAATATTTGATAGACAACAACATCATGGATAAGGGCGAATACCAATTGACCGTAGCGCTCGAGAATATGAAGCAGAAGGGAACCAAGTTTGTACCTGGCGAAGTAAGCGAGTGGCTAGACTGTGGCAATAAAAATGCTACCGTATTCACTAATATGAGATACCTCGATTACATAAAAGATCAGCAACTAATCTCTAACAGCCTTAAGCAAACTAATACGGTAATTATACCTCCTGTTTATATTGCTAAAAATGTAGAAATAGAAAATTCAGTGGTAGGTCCTTATGTATCTATTGGAGAAAATACTGTAGTAAAAAATAGCATTATCCAAAACTCAATAATACAAAGCAACACCAATATTAATAATGCAAACTTCGAAAACTCCATGTTAGGAAATTTCGTTACTTTTGAAGGCAAGCCGCAAGATTTAAGTATCGGAGATTACACTACATTGAAATAAAAAACACTAGATGGGCTGGAGGAAATTTAAATTCATACACGTAATAAGTTTTATATTATTTGCTTCAGCCTTTGTTTACCACCCCTCCTTTGGTCAGAAAGCTAAAGTCAAAAACGCCTCTAAGCTACAGGAAGCAGAATTTTACTTCACTGAAGGCGAGAAATATTTTATTCTAGAAGACTATGCCAAAGCATTAGTTTTATTTAAAAAATCGCTAGACACACAAGGAGATAATGCTACTGTATATTTCAAAATAGCTCAAATATATGCAGCTGGGCACGAACTAAATAAAGCCGCTGCTAACATAGAGCAAGCCCTAAAACTTGACAGCAATAACAAATACTTTTACATACTTGCTGCAGAAATTTACACAGAGAATGGAAACTTTAATAGGGCCGCAGAAACTTATGAATCATTAATATCCAACATAGAAAATACCAACCAGTATTTACTAGAACTAGCTTCGATATACCTTTACTCTCAGAAATATGATGAGGCCATAAAGACGTATGATAAATTAGAGGAAATTTATGGCATAAATGAAGAGATAACCGAACAAAAGCAAAAAATATACTTACAGCTAGGCAACACCGAAAAGGCTCTTGAAGAAGGAGAAAAACTCATAAGTGCCACCCCTGGAATAGAGCAATACCTACTCAAGCAAGCTGAAATATTGTTAAATGCAGGAAGAGAAACCGAAGCCAGAGAAATATTAGAATCAACTTTAAAAAAAGCACCTACGCACACCAGAGCCCGATTAGTGCTTTCTGAACTAGAACGAAAAGAAGGAGACATTGAAAGCGCAATAGGCAACTTAAAAATAGTATTTCATAGTACAAGTCTTACGGCCGAAGAAAAAATTCAACTCTTAGCAGAATACAGAATTATCTTTAATAAAGAAGACCTTAAAAACTACGGACTTGAATTAGCACAAATATTAGTAGAGGTACATCCTGAAGTAGCAGATTCTTATACTATTTATGCAGACTTACTCCAAACTATAGGCGAAAACAAAAAGGCTAAAGATGCCTACCTTAAATCATTAGAGCTTAACCAAGGTAACTTTGCTGTATGGCAAAATGTGCTTCAGCTATATTTACAAGAAAATAAGCTTGACAGCGTACTAATGCTATCAGAAGATGCCCTCGAGCTATTTCCTAACCAAGGCTCGCTGTACTATTTTAATGGCTTGGCTAATTTTCAAAAAAGAAACTACCAAGAAGCAGTATACGCATTAGAACAAGGAAAAAAACTAAGTTCTGCTAACCTTGCATTGGTTAGCGTGTTTAATAGTATACTAGGAGATGCATACAATGCCCAAGAGGATTTTAGTAAATCTGATAGAGCTTATGATGCTGCTCTAGATTTTGATCCAGAAAACTACAGTGTTCTCAATAACTACAGTTATTACTTAGCACTAAGGAAAGAAAATTTAGAAAAAGCCGAGAAAATGGCAGCCAAAGTAGCAAAGTACAACCCAGATAATGCTACTTACTTAGATACGTATGCCTGGGTGCTATATGTAAGAGGTAAATACAGAGAAGCTAAGAAAGTAATTGAACAAGCCATAAACACCAACACAAACATAACTGCCGTATATTACGAACATTATGGAGACATTCTGTTTCAATTAGGCAAAAAAGAAGATGCCGTAAAACAATGGCAAAAAGCAAAAGAACTAAACTCTAATTCTAAACTGATAGACAAGAAAATAGCTGACCAAAAATTATATGAATAAGAACATTCTTCTACTGTTTATCTGCAGTATCGTTATATTTTCATCTTGTAGTAAAAAAACATCTGGTATAAGCTGGAACTTCCTAGACAAAAACAAACTCGAGGTACAAGAAATGGATTTCGAATATTTTTCAGGAAAAGCGAAAATCAACTATAAAGATGATGAACTAGACCTAAAAGCAAAGGCCAATATTCGTATAAGAAAGGACAGCTTAATTTGGATAGCTTTTTCTGCTGTAGGAATTCAAGGAGCACGCTGCCTCATCAGTCAAGACTCTATCACCATAGTAAACCTTATGAAAAAGGAATACTACGTATTTAACTACGATTCCTTAAGCAAACAATTCAACTTTGATGTCAACTATAAATCCATACAATCATTAGCACTTGGAAATTTAGTAATGGACAGACAAAAAAGTGACAACGTTAATAAACGTGACGATTATTATGTGTTAAAGCAAAAGTCAGGGTCGGTTAGCATTGAAAACTTTGTAAACCCAAAGACTATGAAAATTGAAAGAGTTGAAATGCTTGAAAAAAGCAGTAAAAATTCGGCTGTAGTTCGATACTACGACTTTCATATGATAGATGGTCATGCATTTCCCTATTCCGCCATTTTATCTGTATTTTACCAAAGCAATAAAGAGCCATTAAATACAGTTATTGAATTTGAATATAATAAAGCTGAAATTGAGGATAAAGAATTAAAATTCCCTTTTAGTATTCCTAAGAAGTATGAGCGTAAGTAAAAATATTGCCATTTTATGTTTTCTCTTATTTTTTAGCGCTTCAGCTTATGCGCAAAAGTCAAAAGAACAGCTTCAAAAAGAAAAGCAAGAGAATTTACGCAAAATAGAAGAGGCTGAAAAAATTCTTTCCGAAACCGCAGGCAAGAAGCAAAACACCTTGGGGCAGCTCAATGCACTAAGTCAGCGTATCAAAACCCAAGAAGATTTAATAGGTTCTATTAGAAAAGAAATAGACCTGCTAAATGAAGAAATTGAAGAGAACAACCAAATTATTGCGTCTCTTCAAAATGACCTTGATGCATTAAAAAAAGAATATGCAGCCATGGTATATGCCGCTTACAAATCTAACCAGGGTTATAGCAAGCTCACCTTCTTATTTTCAGCCGAGAGCTTCAATCAGTTTTTGAGAAGACTAGAATACATGAACCAATATAGTGAGGCTCGCAAAAAGCAGGCTACTGAAATAAAAAAGGTTCAAGAAACACTCGGCTCTCAAATTACAATTATTGAAAGTAAAATGTCTGAGAAGAACATTCTACTGGCCGAGCAACTTGCTGAAAACAGAAGTTTAGAGACATTAAAATCTAAGCAAAACAACCTTATCTCTAACCTTCAACAGCAGGAGAACAAGCTTAAGAAAGACCTAGAAGACAGACGCACCGCTGTAGCAAGGCTAGATAAAATCATCAATGATTTAATAAAAGAAGAAGTAGCTAAAGCAAAACTTGCGGAGAAAAAAGATAGCGAAGCAAGTATAAAACTATCCAACCAATTTGCTGACAATAAATCGAAACTACCATGGCCAGTATCGGGTTTCGTGTCTCAAAAATTTGGAAGGCAAAACCACCCCGTACTTAAGGGCATAGTACTTAATAACACAGGTATATACATCCAGACAAAGGAAAACGAAAAAGTAAAATCAGTATTTAGTGGTGAGGTAAAGACTGTAGCATTTGTTCCTTTAATAGGAAATACAGTTTTAGTAAACCATGGAGAGTACTTTACCGTATATGCAGGCCTAAAGGATGTATTTGTTAAAAAGGGACAAAAAGTAAGTACCGGCCAAGAAATCGGAAATATTTTAACCAACAAAGAAGGAGTTTCTGAGCTGAAGTTTGAAATTTGGAAAAACTCTCAGGCCACGGATCCACAACAATGGTTAAATAGAAACTAAAGCGAACTTTTTCTGTTTCATTTGTCTTTTATATCCAATAAACACTTTCACTCATGGTTATTTTATGTATATCTTTGCGTGTATCACGTTTACATAAAATAAAACTGCTGTAAGGTTTTTATTATTAAATGATAGGAATAATTAAATGATTAAGCATACATTTAAGATTCCAAAGTAAGCAAGAATACTACATGTTAGTTGATCTAATAAATAACATATTACAATGAAAAGCATACTAGCAATTGGAATGCCCGGAGGATGGGAATGGATTATTATAATCCTTGTTGTTTTGATATTTTTTGGCGCTAAAAAAATACCTGAATTAGCAAGAGGTCTGGGTAGAGGTATCAGAGAGTTTAAAGACGCTACTAACGAGATCAAAAGAGATATCGATGACTCTAGCCGAAGAGACGAAGAAAAAAGACGCGAAGAAGACTACAGAAGACGCGAAGAAGAGTTTAGAAGAAGAGACGAAGAATATAGAAGAAGAGACTTGGCTGAAGGTAATAGAGATAAAGACATTGTAAACTCACCTAAAGTAGAGGCTGACAAAAACTAAATTCCTTTGAAACATTACACTTCTTTAAGTCAAATTCAAGAAGACTTAAAAAACGGTAAAGTCACTTGCAGTGACCTGGTAGAATATTATCTAGAAAATATCAACACCAATAAGCATCTCAATGCCTTTTTAGAGGTATATGGAGAAGAAGCCAAGGCAAAAGCTATTGAGGTTGATCAGAAGATAAAAACAGGTAAAGCAGGCAAGCTTGCAGGCATGGTAGTAGGCCTTAAGGATGTACTATGCCATCAAGATCATGGCTTACAAGCTGCAAGTAAAATTTTATCTGGCTTTGAATCGCAATTTAACGGCACAGCCGTGCAGAGATTAATAGATGAAGATGCCATAATCATCGGCAGAAACAACTGTGATGAATTTGCTATGGGCTCATCAAACGAAAACTCTGCCTACGGCCCTTCATTAAATGCCGCAGATCCAGAAAGAGTGCCTGGTGGTTCTTCTGGTGGTTCTGCAGTAGCTGTTCAAGCCAACATGTGTCTTGTTTCTTTAGGCTCTGATACAGGAGGCTCTGTAAGGCAACCGGCCGCTTTTTGTGGTGTTATTGGGTTAAAACCAACATACTCACGCATATCACGACACGGCCTCATGGCTTATGCATCTTCTTTTGACTGCATAGGCATATTAGCAAAAAACATCTCTGATGTAGCTATAACTTTAGAAGTAATAGCCGGAGCGGATGATTACGACAGCACAGTTTCTTTGAATCCTGTACCTGAGTACTCAAAAAGTTTAGCTCCGGAAAAAAAATATAAAATAGCTTACATAAAAGAAACGCTAGAAACTGATGGCATCAATGATGAAATCAAAACTCATACTATGGCGGCTCTTGATAAGCTAAAAGATAACGGGCACGATGTAGATGTAGTAGATTTCAAACTGATTGATTATCTCCTACCTACTTATTATATACTTACTACTGCAGAGGCGAGCTCTAACTTATCTCGCTACGATGGTGCTAAGTATGGCTATAGAAGTCCGGCAACTACGGATCTAGAATCCATGTACAAAAAGTCGAGAAGCGAAGGCTTTGGCCATGAAGTAAAAACCAGAATAATGCTTGGTACATTTGTTTTAAGTGCCAGCTACTATGATGCTTACTACACCAAAGCTCAAAAAGTTCGAAGACTTATAAGAGATGAAACTAAAAAGATACTTTCACAGTATGATTTCATTGTGCTTCCTACCACTCCTACTACAGCATTTAAGCTAGGAGAACATAGTGAAGACCCAGTAGAAATGTATCTGGCAGATATTTTTACTGTTCAATCATCTGTAAGCGGTCTACCTACCATTTCAATACCGAACGGAAATGATGCAGGTGGTTTACCTATTGGTTTACAAATTGTAGCCAATGATTTTCAGGAAGATAAACTATTAGCATTTTCAGAATATTTAATCCAGCTCAATTGAGGAAAGGTATTATTTCAACCATTTTGATGTTATGTGCCGGCAATATTTTTGCTCAGCATGACACCTTACTTTTTGATCTTTCTATTTTTGACGACACTGTAAGTGTAAAGCACGAAACAGCTATAGAAGTAGAACCAACACTAGATCTCTCGGTATTCGAAAAAGACACACTAGACGACTATTATTTCCCTGCAGATGATTACGAATTCATTCCTGGTGAAGCCAGCTTTGATGTAATAAAAGACAGGCTGTCTTGTATAGAGGGCGAAATTCCACTGCATTATAATAACAGCGTACATGCTTTTGTTAACTATTTTGCAGTAAAAGACAGAGATTATACGCGTATGATTCTAAAGAGGAAAAATGAATATTTCCCTCTTTTTGAAAAGTATCTAAAAAAATATGGTATCCCTGAAGAGTTGAAATTTCTCTCTGTTGTAGAATCAGGCTTAAACCCCACCGCAGTATCTAGAGCTCAAGCTGTAGGTTTATGGCAGTTCATGTCATTTACAGGTAGACACTTTGGGTTACACCAAGATTGGTACATGGATGAACGGATGGATCCTGAAAAATCTACAGAAGCTGCATGTAAATACCTGAAGCAGCTTTACGGGATGTTTAATGATTGGGAGTTAGCTATTGCAGCGTACAACACTGGCCCCGGCAATGTTCGTAAAGCGATCAGGAGATCTGGCTATAAAAAGACATTTTGGGAAATCTACCCACATCTGCACCGCGAAACAAGAGCATATCTACCACAGTTCATAGCTATTGCATACATTATGAATTATGCCAATGAGCACAATTTCATAGAAGAAAATCAGCAGTATGCTATGGAAGTAGACACTATCCACGTATCAGATTATTTACATTTTGAAACTTTCGCCAACCAGGTAAACCTTTGTTTAGATGATTTACAAAGACTAAACCCTGGTTTAAAAAGAAGTGTAGTACCTCCAAATGTTTCTGGTTATGCCTTAAAAATACCTGCGGATTTAAAAGAATTGTTTGAAGCCAACAGGGTAGCTATCTTAGACTCATCATCTAAAGTAGGTAAAAAGGAACTAGAATACTTAGCAAAAAACACTATTGGCAGCACTTATGGGCGCGATAAAGTTGTATACAAAGTTCGATATGGCGATGTTTTGGGTTTAATTGCTCAAAGATATCACGTACGAATCTCAGACATAAAAAAATGGAATAACCTGAGAGGCAACACCATTAGAGTAGGGCAAAGGCTAGCCATATGGCAAAACGGAAGTAGCAGCACTCCTTCTTCTAGTCCAAGTTCTCCTCCTAAGCTTATAGCAGCAGCTAATGGAGCTAAAATGTACGTGGTTCAGCCAGGAGATACATTATGGGATATTTCCAGAAAGTTTGCGAACTTGAGCATTGACGACTTAAAGAAATTAAATCAGTTAAAATCTAACGATATTAAACCCGGACAAAAACTAATTGTTAGTAGATAAAGGCTTTAGCCTTCCTGAGTCCTTTTAAATACTGATTTAGATCATATTATAAATATTGTTAATCCGTGACTTTTGTAAGGTTGCGGATTAATAGTTTATACAGACAGCTAATAACATGAGATATTTAATTATTGCATTAACCATTGTTTCAATTTGGGGATGTTCCGGTAACGGAAAGCAGAAAAACAAAAACCTTTTACCTGTAGCTAGTGGCAGAGCTGGTGACATCATTCTGGTGATGGACTCAACCGAGTGGAACGGAGCACTAGGAAAAACCATCAGGACCACATTTAATGAAGAGGTTTCTGGTCTTCCTAGAGATGAGAAAATGTTTAAAATAAATTATGTAGATCCTAGCAAATTAACAGGCATTTTGAAGTCTGTCAAAAACATGATCTTCGTAATGACCTTGGAGGATAAACATAGAGGTTCAAAACTGGTACGAAATTATTTTTCTAAAACGTCCATAGAAAAAATACAAAAAGACCCCAATCTTTTTGTTCACCTTGCTGACGATGAATTTGCTCGTAACCAAAAGGTAATGTACTTATTTGGGCAAACCTCCGAGCAATTAATTAATAAAATCAAAGAAAATAAAGACAGACTTCAAGAGTACTTTAACAAAGCAGAAAGAGATCGCCTCGAAAAAGGTTTGTTTAAAGCCAAAGAGGTAAAAGGAAGTGAAGACATGTTGGTAAAAGACCACAATTGTTTTATGAGAATCCCTTTTGGGTATCAACTCGTGGTTAATGAGCCTGGTTTTGTTTGGTTTAGACAAATCAATGCTGAAAGTGATAAAGATTTATTCATCACCTACAAAGAGTACACTTCTGAAGACGCTTTTACTCAAGAAAACCTGATTGCTTACCGAGATTCTGTGGCCAACAAGCAATTATTTGAAGATCCTGAAGATAAAAACACCTTCATACTTACAGAAACAACTGTCCCTTACATTCCTGTAACCACGGAACAATTGACCATGAATGGACATTATTCTATGAAAATGAAAGGTTTGTGGCGTACCAATAATATTTCAATGGGAGGACCTTTCATTGGTTATCTCATATTAGATGAAGAGATGAACAGGCTTTATTACATAGAAGGTTTTGTTTACAGCCCCGGTAAAGATCAGAGAGAATTTATGAGGGAGATGGAAGTTATACTATCAACTTTTAGGACAAAAGAGAGTAAATAATCTTCTGGCGCGTAGCCATTTATTTCGTAACTTTAGCGCCTAAAATATAATAGGCTGGATCAAAAGCATCTTAAGACTGTATTTATACATTTGACTGACAATCAATCCGATATAATTGATTGTTAATGATTCTTTTGACTCAGCCTTTGTTATTAGAAATAAAATCTCATGGCAATAAAAATTAGAAAAGAAGACGCGCTAAACTACCATTCTCAGGATCAACCTGGGAAAATAGAGGTAGTACCTACAAAATCACTTAGTTCGCAACTAGATTTGGCTTTAGCCTATTCTCCTGGAGTAGCAGAGCCTTGTAAAGAAATAGAGAAAAACCCCGAAGAATCATACAAGTATACTGCAAAAGGTAACTTGGTGGGGGTTATATCCAATGGAACAGCCGTTTTAGGCCTTGGTAACATTGGAGCCGATGCTTCAAAACCAGTAATGGAGGGTAAAGGAGTTTTATTCAAAAAATTCGCTGGTATAGATGTTTTTGATATTGAAATCAACGAAGAAGATCCTGATAAATTTATTGAAATAGTAAAATCTCTTGAGCCTACTTTTGGAGGCATCAACCTTGAAGATATTAAAGCTCCTGAGAGCTTTAAAATTGAAACAGAGCTTAGAGAGAAAATGAACATTCCAGTAATGCATGATGATCAGCATGGCACAGCCATCATTTCGGCATCAGCATTACTCAATGCCCTAGAAATAGTTAACAAGAAGATTGATGAAATTAAAATCGTTGTTAACGGAGCAGGGGCAGCTGCCATTGCCTGTACTAAAATTTACATGGCGCTGGGTGCTAAAAAAGAAAACATTATCATGTGCGATAGCCGAGGTGTTATCAACAAAAAACGTGACAACTTAGATAGCACTAAAGCAGAATTTATAACTGATGTAGACGTAGATAGCTTATCAGAAGCTATGAAAGGTTCAGATTTCTTCCTTGGTCTTTCTGTAGCTGACTGTATTACACCTGAAGACATCAAATCAATGGCAGACAATCCTATTGTATTTGCACTAGCAAATCCGTCTCCAGAGATAGAATATAACTTAGCCATGAGCACTCGCGAAGACATTATTATGGCTACTGGTCGTTCTGACCACCCTAACCAAGTAAATAACGTATTAGGATTCCCTTACATATTTAGAGGTGCACTAGACGTAAGAGCTACAGCTATTAATGAAGAAATGAAATTAGCTGCTGTACACGCCATTGCCGACTTAGCTAAAGAACCAATCCCTGAATTGGTGAGCAAAGCATATGGTGATAATAAAATGCAATTCGGAAAAGAATATTTAATTCCTAAGCCATTAGATCCTCGTTTAATCACTACCATATCTCCTGCCGTAGCCAAGGCTGCCATCGAGAGCGGTGTTGCCAGAACAGAAATCACTGATTGGGAAAAGTACCACTTTGAATTACAAAAGCGTATTGGTATTGATGAGAAATTAATGTCTCGTGTTATCAACCGTGCTAAAAAAGATCCTCAAAGAGTAGTATTTGCTGAAGCTCATGATCTTAAAATCTTGAAAGCAGCTCAAATTATTCAGGATGAAAAGATCGCCTCTCCTATCTTGTTAGGAAATAGGGAACTGATACAAACGCTGATTAAGGAAAATAACCTTGAGTTATCTGAATGCACCATCATGGATGCATCAGAAGAAAATGATCGTATTCAAAAATTTGGTAAGGCATATTACGAAAAACGCAAAAGAAAAGGAGTAACGCTATATGAAGCTACGAAACTTATGCGTGAGAGAAATATGTTTGGCAGCATGCTTGTAGAACATGATGAAGCTGACGCACTTATTTCTGGTCTTACAAAAGATTACCCTAAAACTATACTTCCTGCACTTCAGATCATAGGCATGGAGCCAGATGTAAAGAGAGTTGCTGGTATGTATATTATCATGAACAAGAAAGGGACATTCTTCTTCTCTGATACCACCGTTAATCTAGACCCTACCCCTGAAGAACTTGTAGACATCATAGGCATTACAGCTAAAGGTGTTAAATTCTTCGATATGGAACCTAGAATAGCCGTACTATCATATTCTAACTTCGGTTCTAGCAAAGGAGAAGTGCCTGCTAAAGTTCAGAAAGCAGTAAAATTAGCCAAAGAGAAATTCCCAGAATTAATTATTGATGGAGACATTCAGGCTAACGTAGCTATAGATACAAAAATTCAACAAGCAAACTATCCTTTCAGCGAACTAGCTGACAAAGGAGCTAATACTTTTATATTCCCTAACCTAGCCGCAGGTAATATTGCATATAAGCTACTAATGGAAATTGGTGGTGCAGAGGCTATAGGCCCAATATTACTTGGAATGAAAAAACCAGTGCATATTCTACAACTTGGTAGTTCTGTGAGAGAAATCGTTAACATGACCGCCATTGCTGTAGTAGATGCGCAGCAATATCATAAAAACCAGCATAATGATAACTTATCTTAAAGGTAAATTAGTTTTTAAAGACCCTACTTATGTAATTATAGAAGTCAATGGAATTGGTTACCACGTAAATATCTCATTGCAGACATTTTCCGAAATCAAGGACAAGGAGAACATATTATTACATACTTATTTACATATTAAAGAAGATTCGCATACACTATACGGATTTTCAGAAGAGGCTGAGAAAAAAATGTTTCTCAGCCTTATTTCCATTTCCGGTGTTGGCCCCAGCACCGGTTTAATGATTCAATCTTCATTATCTTCTGATGAATTAAAACACGCCATCGTTAATGGAGAAGTGAAGACCATACAAGGAGTGAAAGGCATTGGTAGCAAAACTGCTCAGCGTATTATCCTAGAATTACAGGATAAAATCAAAAAAGAAAATTTATCTACCGGATTACCTGAATTAAAGAACGCAGCACACAATACTATTCGTTCTGAAGCGTTATCCGCCTTGATAACCCTTGGTATTAATAAACCAGCGGCCGAGAAAAGTGTTGACCGAATATTGAAAGCATCGGGAAATGCTATTACTTTAGAAGAACTGATTAAGCTCGCATTAAAAAACGCCTGATAATAAGTTAGTAGTTTTGATTATAAAGAGATTCAATAAATCACTAATAGCCGTACTATGCGCTGTAGGCTCTAGCGCGGCTCTGACTCATTCTGTCAGTTCCAGCAACCTAAACCTAAACCTGGAACCTGTAGATTTTTTTCCTGTACAAGAACCCGATACTACTAAACGGGATACTTTAGAGGAGGAAAAACCGTATACCCCTACAAGAAGACCCACCTATCAGCAAAAAGATAGGTATGGTGATCCTTTTAGTAGTAATACGAGTAATTCACCATTATTGTTACAAGATCCGTCCAATCTTCAGATGGAAGTTGAAATAGATACCGGAGGTACCTATACTGTGCATGAGCGACTTGGAGATTTTGACTACAGGCCTCCTACTGAAATGTCGTTTCAGGAGTACAAGCAATATCAAGAGCAACGTCAGTTAAAAGAATACTGGCAAAGCAAATCTGCTGGTCTTGATGGAGAAAGTGCAGTAAGTGGAAGAAACCTAATACCACCAATCTATATCAGCCCCATATTTGATAGGATTTTCGGTGGTACTTATGTGGAAATCATTCCAAGAGGTTTTGTTACTCTTGATTTCGGAGGTAGATGGCAACGAACTGCCAACCCTACTTTGCCTATTAGACAGCAAAGAAGTGGCGGGTTTGAGTTTGATCAGCAAATAAGCATGAACGTAGTGGGTAAAGTAGGAGATAAACTACAGATCACTGCCAACTTTGATAACAATAACTCATTTGACTTTGAAAATAACTTAAAAGTTGAATACACCGGCTATGAGGAAGATATACTTCAAAAACTAGAAATTGGTAACGTAAGCTTACCTCTAAACAACAGTTTGATTTCCGGAGCACAAAACCTATTTGGAGTAAAAGCCCAATTGCAATTTGGAAATTTGTATGTAACCACTGTCGCTTCAACACAACGAGGAAAATCTGAATCTATAACTGTTGATGCTGGCGGTGCTCAGGGTAAAGAATTTGAAATTAAGGGATCTGACTATGATGAGAACAGACACTTCTTTTTAGGTCATTTCTTTAGAGATAACTACGAGGCATGGGTGGCAACACTCCCTAATGTTAATTCAGGGGTTTCTGTTTCTAAAGTAGAGGTTTATGTAGTAAACAGAAATAACAATACCCAAACGTTGAGAAACGTAGTGGGACTTATGGATTTAGGTGAGCCTTTAACTGATAATTTATACGACCAAACGCTGGCAAATCCTGCGTATTCAGGAGAAGCTACCGATAATGATGCTAACAGTTTATTCGCATCCCTCACTTCTGGCAATATCCCGAGAGCCTCTGACCAGGTTAATACCGCATTAGAAAATCAGCTAGGACTGGAAAATGGCCTTGAATACGAAAAAATAACCAGTGCCCGTAAACTAGACCAAACAGAGTATACCATCAACTCTAGACTAGGGTATATTACTCTTGCTCGCAAGTTGCAGTCAGATGAGGCCTTAGCGGTATCTTATCAATACACCTACAAAGGTCAGAACCATAAAGTGGGAGAATTAAGCTTAGATTATAGCAACTTACCTGAAAACCAAGTAGTATTCTTAAAGCTATTAAGACCTAAAAAAATCAACATCGAAGACAATAGTGGTAAGCGTATTCCTACTTGGGACTTGATGATGAAAAACATATATAACCTTAACGGGTCCAATATTGAGGAACCCGGTTTTGAGTTAAGAGTTATATACAGAGATGATAATACCGGTATTGACAACCCTCAATTACAAGAAGGAGCTACAGCTAGTACAAAGCCCCTTATTAGAATATTAGGGTTAGATAAACTAAATCAAAGTGAAGATCCACAACCTGATGGTAACTTTGATTATGTAGAAAGTGTGACAATAGACCCAACTAATGGGCTTATCATTTTCCCTTACCTAGAACCTTTCAATACGCCATTGCGAAATGAATTTAACAATGACCCCGGGGGCAGACAGGAAAGTTTGATCAATAAATACGTTTATTCTGAGCTATATAATAAGACAAAGGCGGATGCCCAACTAGTAACAAACAAAAACAAATATGTTATTGCTGGTAAATATCAGGCTGGCTCCTCTAACGAAATTGTAATACCCGGATTTAACATTGCAGAAGGTTCTGTAAAAGTATATGCAGGAGGATCTCCACTAATAGAAGGAACCGATTACCAAGTAGATTACACTTTCGGAAAAGTAAACATCATTAACGAAGGAGTACTCAACTCAGGAAAAGAACTTACTATTTCTTATGAAAAAGCAGATCTATTCAATTTCCAGTCGAGAACATTACTCGGAACCAGAATGGATTACAAAGTGGATGATGACATTACCATAGGAGCTACTTTATTACACCTTAATGAACGTCCTCTCATTTCAAGGGTAAGTGTAGGTAGTGAACCTACCAGAAATACTAAATATGGTTTCGATGTTAATGTCCAAAAAGATTCACGATTTTTAACTAAGATGCTTGATAAGCTTCCTTTAATTCAAACCAAAGAACCTTCAAGTATTACATTTAATGCAGAGTTTGCTCAATTAATACCCGGAACATCTAATGTGGTAGATGGAGAAGGCACATCGTACATCGATGACTTTGAAAACACGGCAACTCCTTTCTCTCTTAGTAATCCATCGAGCTGGAAACTAGCATCTACGCCAAAAACCGCAGATAACAGGTTCAATGGCAATAACCCTGACGACCTCAGCTTTGGGTACAGAAGAGCAAAATTAGCTTGGTACACCATTGACAACCTTTTCTATAGAAACGACAGAAGAAAACCTGATAATATTAGTGACGAATACCTTGAAAACAACTACATAAGGCAGGTAATCCCACAAGAGATATTTCCAAACCTCGATGCAAATGTAATTAACATCCAACGTACATTTGACATGGCTTACTACCCTGCGGAACGTGGCCCTTACAACTTCAACGAAACCGAGACCAACGGTGAAGGTGTATTTACAAATGCTGCCAGCATTAGAAATAACTGGGGTGGTATGACTACAGCTATCAAATCAGAAGTAGACTTTGATAAAGCAAATATAGAATATATAGAATTTTGGTTAATGGATCCGTTCATCAGTGGCAACAATGGTAATATTGATGATGGTAGAGGCAACAACAGACCTAACACTACGGGTGGTGATTTATACTTTAACCTAGGTAGTATATCAGAAGACATTATTCCTGATGATATTCACGCCTTTGAAAACGGCCTACCTGCCGAAGGTTTCGACTTAGGAAACCCTGTGGGAGTAGTAGAAAAAGCCCCTTGGGGATTTGTTACCGATCAACAGTTTTTAACTAATGCTTTTGATAACTCTACGTCATCCAGACCTAATCAAGATGTTGGTTTCAACGGCTTAAGTGATGATAAAGAAAAGCAATATACTCCGTATCCTAATAAATTCAGACAATTGAACGATCCGGCAGCGGATAACTTCAACTACTTTTTAGGAGATGAGTTAGACTCAAGAAATGCGGGAATTCTAGAGAGGTACAAAAACTTCAATGGTGTAGAGAATAACTCTCCTGTAATATCCAACTCCAACAGCCTTTACACTGCTTCTGGATCTAACCTTCCAGATAATGAAGATTTAAATGCTGATAATACCCTTAACGATTTAGAAGAATATTACGAATATAAGGTAGACCTTAACCCTAATGGTTTAACAAATAACAAGTACGTGGCCGATCAGGCTACCGATCCTAAAACAGGGGCAACTTGGTATTTATTCAGAATACCGGTTAGGCAACCTTTAAGAACGGAAGGAAATATATCGGGATACAAGTCTATCAAATACTTAAGAACGTACCTTACTGACTGGCAAGAGCCAGTAGTATTAAGGATGGTGAACTTTAGGTTTGTTTCTAGTAGATGGAGACGCTATACTAACTCATTAAAAGATGCCCGATTTGGTGAAGTAGGAGAGCAAGAAGACTATAGTAACCTTACCGTATCAGTAGTAAATATAGAAGAAAATGGCGCCATAGAGTCTAATACTATTCCTTATGTGGAACCTCCTGGCTTCACAAGAGATAGAGATAACACTTCTAATGTTGAAAGAAGGCTAAATGAGCAATCTTTACAGCTTTGCATTGAAGATCTAGAAGATGGAAATGCTAGAGCAGCTTACAAAGAAGTTTCGTATGATCTTATCAATTATGGTCGTATAAAAATGTTCTTACACGCTCAAAGTGATGATGCCTCTGATGACGAACTAACCGCGTTTCTAAGGTTAGGATCTGATGTGGAGAATAACTATTACGAAATAGAAGTGCCCTTAAAACTAACATCTACTGGTACTGCTAATCCAGAACTTATTTGGCCATCAGAAAATGAAATAGACATTGATATGGATGAGCTCTATGCCTTGAAGTCGGCAAGAGACAGAGAAGGGATAGCAAAAACAGAGATTTACCCACTAGACGGCTCTAAGCAAGTAGGTAACAACCGCATTAGACTAAGAGGTAACCCAGACATGAGTGCGGTAACTTGGCTAACCATAGGGGTTAAAAACCCAAGATCGAATGGTGTAAGCAGAAATGTGTGTATTTGGGCGAATGAACTCCGTGTAACTGACTTTGATAGAACAAAGGGCTGGGCAGCTAATGCTACCTTAAATGCTAAACTTGCTGATTTCATTAACGTAACAGCCACAGCAAGACACACTACCTATGGTTTTGGAGGTATACAATCAAAAATTTCAGAACGAACAAGAGAAGAAACTACTTCTTACGATGTATCTGCTAATGTTACTTTAGACAAGTTACTGCCAGAGCAATTAGGACTGAAAATACCAATGTATGTTAGTTACGAAAAAACTACCATCAAGCCTAAGTTTGATCCGGCCAACCCAGATATAACATTAGATGCAGCCTTACTAAGCTTTGAAACAGAACAGGAACGAAACGAATATGAGGCAATAGTAACTGACGAAACCACAAGAAAAAGTATAAACTTCACGAATGTTAGAAAAATAAAAGTTAACCCAGAGGCTAAAAAGCATATTTATGACTTTGAAAACTTGTCATTTACATATGCTTATAGCGAAATGCTAAGGACTAACTTTAACTTGCAACAGCAATTGCAGAGGAGTTTCAATGCTGCCGTGGCATATAACTATACCTCGCAGGCAAAACCAATTAAACCATTCGAAAACTTAAAATTCTTAAAATCACCTTATCTGCAGTTGATCAAAGATTTTAATTTTAATCTGCTGCCTACTAACATTTCAGTAAGAGGTGACTTACAGAGAAATTTCCAAAGAACGGTTTACAGAAATACAGATAATATTGACACACAGACTAACCTTGAGAAGGCTTTTTACTTCAACAGGTCGTACAACGTACAGTGGGACTTAACTGAAAACCTTACTTTAGACTATAGTGCAAAGGCATCTGCTATTATAGATGAGCCAGAGGCTGATCCCGATGGTGGTTTTATTCCAGGCACTAATGACTATGTTACTCAGAAAGAGTATAGAGATTCAGTTGTTACTAACTTGAAAAACTTAGGTAGGATGAAGAATTTTGACCAGAGTGTAAGCTTAAATTATCACTTGCCTCTAGATAAAATTCCTTTAACAGATTGGATCAATACGGATTACAGGTATCAAGTTAGCTATGGCTGGAAAGCAGGCCCTTACTATGCTGTGGATTCTGTAAGAGAAAGTTTGAACTATGGTAATACTATTCAAAATAGTAGAGACAACACAGTAAGTGGAAAGTTGGACTTAGTGAAATTATACAATAAAATTAATTTCCTGAAGGAGGTTAACTCTCCTAAAAATCAATCAAGAAGAAGTTCTTTAAGACCAACAACTAAATCTCAGGCCGACAGCACAGAAACAGCTAAAGCAGAAAATAAAGGAGTTAAAGGATTCTTTAGATTCCTAATGGCTGTAAGATCAATCAATGCTACATATACTTTAAGAGAAGGTACCTTCTTGCCTGGCTTCACCCCTACTCCATTCTTATTTGGTATGGATAGTAGCTTTAATCAACCCGGCATACCGTTCATATTAGGTTCTCAAGACCCTAATATTAGAACTAAACTGGCAGCTGATGGATATATAACCAAAAATCCTGACCTTACTACGCCATTTAGCCAGACCAGAACGGTAGACTATAATATAAAAGCCAATGTGGAGCCTTTCAAAGACTTTAAGCTGCAACTCGATTTACAAAAAACTAAGAGTTCATCCTACGAAGAAATCTTCAGTTATGACCCTGATGATGACCAATATATCAGTCAGGCGCAGCTAAGAACAGGAGCCTATTCCATATCATTCCTATCAATAAAAACTGCTTTTAAGAAAGATGATTCTAATAATAACTCTCCTGTATTTGATGATTTTGTTAAAAACAGATTTGAGATACTAAATAGGTTTAGACAAGAAGCAGGTGTAGAATATGATACTAACTCTCAAGATGTATTGATACCGGCATTTATTGCTGCCTATACAGGAAAATCTGCCAGTAGCACTGATCTTTCGCCATTCCCAACTACTCCTCTTCCAAACTGGAGAGTTGATTATGCTGGGTTGGGCAAAATCCCTGCCCTTAAAAAGGTTTTCCAATCAGTGAGTATTACTCACGGTTATCAATCTGATTATACAGTATCAAGCTTTTCTAGTAACCGTGAAGACTATTCTACAGGCTTGGAGTTAAATAATAATATTGAATCATATAACAGAACAAGGTTTGCTCAATCTATAGACGGTACATATAACCCTATTTATATTATAGAGCAAGTAGTAATAAGAGAGCAGTTTTCGCCCCTAATTGGTATTAATGTTAGAACTAAGAGTAGGTTAACCGCTAAGGCTGAATACAAAGTAGCGCGTGACCTCGCACTTACTACTACCAACCACCAAGTAACAGAAATGAAGAGTAATGATATAGTATTAGAATTTGGTTTTACTAAGGCCAACTTTAAACTGCCATTCAAAAATCAAGGGAGAGTTATTTCATTGAAAAATGATTTAACGTTCAGATTTAATTTCACCATTAGAGATACTAAAACAATTCAAAGAAAAATAGACGAGCAAAGTCAAGTAACTAATGGCAATTTAAACCTACAAATACGACCAAATGTTAGTTATGTGCTAAATGAAAAACTAAACTTACAGTTTTACTTCGAACGTAATATTAATGAGCCCAAAATCTCAACAAGTTACAGAATATCAACTACAAGGGTAGGATTTCAATTACGCTTTAGTTTAGCGCAATAAAAATTTTAGCATTACGAAAAAGAATGTATTTTTGAGACCACACATAATAAATTAGAAATGAATATACCAGAATCATTAAAGTACACCAAAGATCACGAATGGATCAAAATTGAAGGAGATACTGCAATTGTTGGAATTACAGATTTTGCTCAGGGTGAGCTAGGAGATATCGTATACGTAGATATCGATACTGAAGGAGATGAAGTAGAGGTGGGTGAAGTATTTGGTACGGTAGAAGCCGTAAAAACTGTTTCTGATTTATTCATGCCTTTAACAGGTACAGTAGAAGAAATCAATGAAGAGTTAGAAGGATCTCCTGAGCTAGTAAATGAAGATCCGTATGAAAAAGGATGGTTAATTAAAATAAAAATCAGTGACGAGAGTCAAATCAGTGATCTTTTAGATGCTGCTGGTTATAAAGAAGTTATTGGAGCGTAATCCTATCCAGTGACTAAATACCTGATCGCCACCATATGTTGGGGAGCTCTAATTTTAGTTTTAACGCTCACCCCTGGAGAATCTGTTCCAGACATTAGTCTATTTGATTATGATAAACTCGGACATGCAGGTATCTTTTTTATATTCTGTTTTTTCTTAACCTCTCATTTTTTTGAGAAAAGAAAAACAGAATCGAGTACCAAAGCATTAATAGTAAAAGGCTTTTTAATTTCAGCCTTATATGGGTTTATCATTGAGGGACTGCAAAGTATGATACCTAGTAGGTCTATGGATGTTTATGATGCAATTGCTAACATAAGCGGATCTATTTTAAGTTTATTCTTGTTTTACCTAATGAATAGACGTAAATTTTGAGTGACGAAAAATAATATTTTGTATATTTGAGTTGACTGACTCATTTTTAATTAGATAAGAGTATATAAATAATGGAAGCGAAAAAGACAGAAAAAGCCGACTTGAGAAAGAAATCAGGTCTCTTCTTCAATATTGGTCTTCTTATCGCCATGAGTGCTGTTGTTTTTGCCTTTAGATACCACGAAACTGGTGAGGGAAAAGCAACTGAAGTTGCTCAGGTTCAAGACGATTTTGAAGATTTATTAGAAATCCCACCAACCCAACAGCCACCTCCACCGCCACCAAAAATTCAGCAACCTGAAATCGTAGAGGTTCCTGATGAGGAAGAAATTGAGGAGGAAATTGAGCTTGATCTTGATGTTGAAGTTACAGAAGAAGATGTAATTGAAGAGATCGTTGTTGAAGATGCTCCTGAAGAAGAAGTTGCTGAAGAGGTATTCATGATTGTGGAAGACCCTGCAACACCTCCTGGTGGATATGAAGCTTTCTACAAGTTCGTAGGAGATAAACTTAAATACCCTGCACAAGCAAGAAGAATGGGAATAGAAGGAAAAGTATTCGTTCAGTTCGTAGTAGATAAAGACGGATCTTTAACTGAAGTTCAAGCAGTAAAAGGTATTGGAGCTGGTTGTGACGAAGAAGCTGTAAGAGTTATCAAAAGCGCACCAAAATGGAGTCCTCCAAAGCAAAGAGGAAAACCTGTTAAACAAAGAATTATCTTACCTATCACTTTCAAGTTAGGTTAAAAATATTCAAAGCCTGATTCGTTGAATCAGGCTTTTTTTATATTCTTTTCATTCATACCTCATCACTTGACTTGTATTGACATAAGTCATCAATAGCCCAGTATAATAAACAAAATAATTGTTGCCAGCTGCTTGACATGACTAAAAGCCCCAAATTAGCACTACGAATTAAATAGATTGGAGAGATGGAAAGGGCTGATTAGATGATAAACCCAGCAATAATACCTAATATAATAATGATTGGAGGCGGAACTTTAGTAAACAACAACACTAAAAACGTTCCTAAGGCAATAGAATAGTTGAGCAAATCTCCTTCTATATTCACCAACATCAGCACCCCAGCAGCAATCACCATACCTGCACTAGCAGCATTAATACCTTCGAGTGATGCTCTTACAATTCTGTATTTCTTCATTTCTTCCCAAAATCTGATAACAAAAAATATAAGAAATGTACCTGGTAAAAATATACCTATAGCAGAGGCTACAGCCCCTAATATTTGCCCCGACAGCCCATACTCTCTCATAGATAGAGAACCAATGTAAGCACAAAATGAAAAGACTGGACCAGGCACAGATTGCACCATAGCATAACCAGATAGAAACTCTTCAGAAGTGAGATACCTTTTAAACTCAACAAACTCGGTATATAAAAATGGGATCAATACCTGCCCGCCACCAAAAATGAGACTTCCACTTCTATAAAAATTCTCTAGCAGTAACACAGGTCTATATCTGGTAAAATGCCCTAGTATGGCTATAAAAATAAAAAAACCTGCCCATAACAAGAAATTGGCCCATTGAATATTCATTCCATTTTTCTCTTCTATTGGCTGAGCCTTATACTTTAATGCTGTAAAAGCACCACATACCAATAAAAGTATAGGAAAAACGAATGGAGACTTAAAGATAAAAGCTCCTACTGCAGCTATTACCCACAATACTGCAGATGTTTTAGTTTTAATAACCTTGCGTGTAATTTTAACCGCTGCATAACTCACAAAACCCACAGCCATTGGCTGAATAAACTTTGTAAACTCGGTAGACTCAAGGGTACTGATCATTATACCTGCTATAGTCATAATTACTACTGCAGGTATCATCCAGACCAACAAAGTGAGATAGGCAAGGTTAGGCCCTCCTATTTTAAACCCTATTGCGGTAACGGTTTGTGTGGAAGTAGGCCCAGGAAGAATTTGACAAAGGGCATTTAACTCAATTAAATCTTCTTCGGTTAAATACCCTCTTTTAGTGACCATTAAATCAAACATCATAGCAATGTGTGCTTGTGGTCCTCCAAAAGCACTCACTGCCAAGATTAATACATCTCGCAGAAAAATGTAATATCTTACTCGCTTGAACAAAGTCTACCAGATTACTTCTTTAAACCAATCTCTGCTAATCTCTGATTTAAGAATTCACCCGCAGTAGAATCATCAAATTGCTTTGGATTTTCTGCATCAATGCAATTCTCAAGGCACGTTAAGTCCATTTCTGACCTAGGGTGCATAAAGAAAGGAATAGAATATCTAGAACTTGTCATTTGCTCTTTAGGAGGGTTAACCACTCTGTGTATAGTGGACTTTAATTTCTTATTAGTTAGGCGCTCTAACATATCTCCCACGTTCACAACCAATTGCTCTGGTAATGCAGTAATAGGAATCCATTTACCATCTTTTCTCAACACTTGTAGTCCATCAGCACTTGCTCCCATTAAAAGTGTAATCAAGTTGATATCTCCATGCTCAGCAGCTCTTACTGCATCTGCATGTACCGCATCAGGATTTTCTATTGGAAAATAGTGGATCGGCCTTAAAATACTATTTCCATTTTTAACCTTATTATCGAAGTAGTTTTCGTCCAAACCTAGGTATAAGGCAATAGCTCTTAGCATTTCTACACCAGTTTGCTCAAGCCTTCTGTAAACTTCTAAGCCTATTTCTAATAACTCAGGAACTTCGTCAGCATTTACATTGTCGGGGTACTCTTCTTTGATGGGATCGTTATCAGTTACTTCCTGACCTATGTGGAAAAATTCTTTAAGATCTCCGGTAGTTCTTCCCTTAGCGTGTTCTTTACCTTTACCCACATAACCTCTTTGCCCTGCTAAGCCTTCTATCTCATATTTTTCTTTAACATCATCTGGTAAAGAAAAAAACTTCTTTATTGCAGCGTATAACTGCTCCGATAATTCATCAGTTAAGTAATGTCCCTTGATAGCTACAAAACCAATGTTATTGTAAGCACTACCAAGATCTTCTACGAACTTATTACGCTTTGATTTATCATCTCCTGTGAAATCTCTAAGATCTAATGAAGGAACTTCATCATATAAAATATCAGACATATATCAATAAATTATGTTCAACCTCACAAAAATACACTAAAAATAGCTCTTTATACAGGAAGATGATACCAAAACTAACGTTTGAAGAGTGTGAAATCTTCTTTATTAATTTCTCTGATATGTTTTACAACCTGCTCCATATTAGGAACATCGAAAATTAGCACCATCGGAAGGGTAACTTCACTTCCACTTGGCATAAAATGGGTGTTTACTTGAAATAAAATTGGTCTGGTTATATCAAGATCAAGCAACAATTCATCATTATTTACTCCATCTCTATACACTGGTGATTTCGGCACTGACCCATAAATATTTACTTTTAGGAAATTAGCCAAATGTGTAACCATTGTGCCTGTTAATATATTGCTCCACTCCAACAATAACGATTCTTTCATAACTTTATCTACAGCCACACGCCCACCCAGTAGTGAATTGAGTTTGCCAATATGCTCATCGGAAAACAACAGTAATGTGTGCGCATAAATATCACCCTTTATTTCTGACTGGATTAATACTTCTACGTTATTCTCCTCTATTATCTGCCTAAGAGCTTCCTCACTTTCAGCCTCTTTTAAAACCGGCACATTTATGAGAACTTCTTCTTTAGATATCTTAGCGAAAGAATCTGCTGCCTTAGCAAAAATAATATTCATTAATTCTTTCAGTATATCTTTTTCCAATTCGGTCATATTATACAAAAGCATGAGCCTCAGTTAAAATTGTTCTACCTTTTCTTGTTGTTCATAATTTTTTGCAATGTTGGCAACATCCAACACATAACAAATATCACCTGAAGTTAATAACGTTATCCCACTGAACAACTCACTATCGTCTAGTGGTTTTTGCAATGGTTTAATCATTATTTCTTGCTGACGATACATACGATCTACCACTAAACCGTACTTCCTATTATTGTACCACACAATAACTATATCGATGCTTTCGCGCTGTAGATTAATATAATTAGTATTGTAACTATCAGAAAAAAGAAAATCGTGTAAATATATTAACGGAGTTCTTTCGTCTTTATGTTCCAAAATTAATTCTCCGCTGACCTTATGTATACTTTCTTTAGTAACAGTAAGCACCGAATATATATTCAATAAAGGGACAGCAAAATTGGCTTTATTTACTTTAAAGAGTAGTGACGTTTTTACTGACAGAGAAATAGGTAAAGACATTTTAAAAGTGGTGCTCTGCCCTATATCTGACAATATTTTCAAATCACCTCCAATAGAATCTATTACATTTTTCACTATATCGAGTCCCACACCTCTACCTGCAAACTCAGTAACTTTACTGGCCATGGAAAAGCCAGGTATAAACAAGAGGCCTAAAGATTCATCATCATTCAATGAATTAGCCTTCTTTTCGGAGATCAGCTCTTTGGCCACAGCTCTATCTCTAATTTTCTGAGGGTCTATACCACGCCCATCATCATTGACCGCAATAACAATTAACCCTTTCTCGCTTTTGGCCTCAATTTCAAGACGTCCAATCACAGGTTTATTGACCTCTTTACGCTCCTCTTCCGACTCTATGCCATGTATTACGGCATTTCGTACTAGGTGTATCATCACATCTGAGATAACACTCAATACGTTTCTATCAATCGTAGTATCTGTCCCCTTTAAAAGTAAATTAATTTGCTTGCCTTCGGAGTTAGCTATATCCCTTACTATTTTAGGAAACTTATTAAACAGTGAACTTACTGTAACCAAGCGAGCAGACATTATATTCTCCTGCATTCGGTCTGCAACCCTAAATACGTTATTAATGATGCTCCGTATCTGAGGGCTGCCATAGCTTTCTCCTAATTGTAATAATTGATCTCTACCGGTGTTAATCTCACCAACCAAATTTAATAGGTCATCAAGTTTTTTTAAAGAGATAGAAACCGTATCAGGAAGGTGAATTGCGCTTGATGTAAATTGCCCAGAAGATTCAGTAATAGGCACTGACAGGTTTTCCTCATTTTCCTTTTCAGAAAGAATACTATCGAGGCTAGCTATTAATGAAGGGTCAAAGTTAGGCTGATCAGAATTTTCGAAAGCTGTAATTAAGCCTCCTAATTGATCAATGGCCTGATAAATAACTGTGGCAACCTTTCCTTTAAAGATAATTTCTTTATCTCTTATGGCGCTAAAAACATTTTCTAATGAATGCGCAAGATCTGCCAGAGATTCTAACCCCATAGCACCGGCATTGGCTTTCATGTTATGTAAAAGCCTAAATATATCAGCTATCAACTGATCATTGCCAGGGTCTTTCTCTAACGTTACCACATCAGAGGAAATCTTGTCATAGCTCTGCTGAGCTTCAGCTAAAAATATAGCTCTATATTCCCTCTCCCTTTTGTTCATTAAGATGCGAGTATATTACCTACTATTTCAATTACCTTCTCTTCTTCAAATGGCTTAATGATATATGCATTAGCACCAATTTCCTTCGCCTGTCTAACAATGCTATCTTGACCTACAGCACTCACTACCACTACCTTTTGCCCAGGATTATTCTCCTTTATCTTCTTTAGCACATCCAGCCCAGAATTATCCGGGAGAATTAAATCAAGCGTTACTAAGTCGGGCTGATCAGCGTCTGCACACTTTATAGCTTCTTGCCCACTGGCTGCTTCATTTATTACATTATAGCCGGCATCTTCCAATATATTTTTCAATACTGTCCGCATGTAATAAGAGTCATCAACCACCAAAATGTTTTTACTCATTACTTTACCTGTTTATTTCTTCAAAATTCTATTTCGAGATTTGTCTCACTTCTTTTTCCGAAAGAACTTTAAGAATATCCAGTAATATTATTAACTGTCCTTCCTTGCCTTTTCCAAGGCCATCTATAAATCTGTTTCTAATCTTAGCCTTTTCCACTACATCAGCAGAACGATCGATCTGAGAATCAGATAGCACTAATGTATTAGGAACTTCTTTCACAACAAAACCTATCGTATAAGTTTCAGCATCAATTACTATAGTGAAAGATTTTGCAGGTTCCACATCTCGCTTGAGCGATAGAGCAGGCTTTAAGCCAAATCTATCTTCTAGGTCTACAATAGCTATCAGCTCTCCTCTTATATTAGCCACTCCTTTAATAAAGGATGGGGTTTTAGGCATTTTCGACACCTGTGGTGTAATAGCCACTTCTTTCACATGCTCAATTCTCACAGCATGATGTTCACCCCCAAGCATAAAAGTAACAAATTGATAACTTTTTTCATCATTTTGTTGCTCCTGAGACACCTTACTTTCTTCAGAAATTAACTGGTCTTCTCTCATACACTATTAATTTCCTTTAGATTTCTTATTAGAGGCACTTGATCCACCTTTTGTACTTCTCGATGTAGTTGTCTTTTTACCTCTTGCAGTAGTTTTCTTTGGCGTAGCCTCCTTTTTTTCTTCAGTAGTGGCAACTTTCTTAACCGAGGACTTTTGTGGTACCTCCTTCTTTACTCCTGTTGCACTTATCTTCTTCGATGCCAAATTGGTTAAACTAGAAGATGTTCCTTTAAGCACTCTCGATTTCAATGAAATAGGCTTTTCTTTTTGAACCGTTCTGGTTATTCCCATTTTCACTCTGGTCTGAGGCATTTGAGGAGAGAAGTAATAATCTTTACCCTGACTTTGATATAACCTAAATGCAGAAATACCCATTTGTAGATCTTCTGCAATGAATTTCATATTTTGACTTGATTCTGTAAATTCTTCCATAGAAAGCGACAGCTGCTGAGCCGTAGTGGCTACTCCCTCTGTAGTGCTAGCTGTTTGTTCAGCTATATCAACCACTTCCTCCACATACTTTACTACATCAGATATTTTCTTCTTTTGAAGCTCCGTTGCTACCCTAATATCTTCCGCAGTTTTAAGTGTTTTACTACTCGAATCGGCAATATTCTTAAAGGCTTCAGTCGCTTCCAAGGTAGCTTGCTTTCCTTTATCTACCATTTCGGTCATGTTAACAATGGCGGTAGAAGCAGATGATGAATCTTTTTTCACATCACCTACCAGTGTCTCAATCTCGTTAGCCGACTTCCTAGAGCCTTCTGCCAACTTTCGTATTTCTTCCGCTACCACCGCAAACCCTTTACCCGCTTCACCTGCTCTGGCTGCTTCTATAGCCGCATTTAAAGCCAAAAGGTTAGTTTGCGCTGAGATATCAGTAATTACACCTAAATATTTCGATATCTCTTGTGATCGCTCACTCAATACTTCAATGGTTTTTGTGGTCAATGCAGCTGAGGAAGATATTTGCTCCATGTTTTTCACCACCTGAGATATGGTTTTCATACCCATTTGAGAAGTATTCTCCCCTAATGCAGCCGTATTATTTACCACTTCAGCTTTTCTTGCCGTTTCTTCAGTAACAGTCATAATCTCTTCTATGAGCTTAAATGCCTGATCTGTTTTACCTGCCTGATTTTTAGCTCCTTCAGCCATTTCTTGCATAGAAAAAGCTACATTAACAGTAACCTCATTCATTTCAAGACCTTTTGCGGCCATCACCTCAGAAGACTCGCCTACCACCATTGAACTTTCGTTAATATTCAATAGCAGTGTATTAAGATTACTTACTGCAGTATTTAACGCATTAGACATAGAGTGAATATCTCCTGCAGTAGCTATTTCAACACGCTGTGTTAGGTCTCCCTCCGAAATAGCTCTTACTATTCTACTTACTTCGAGTACTGGAGATACAATAGATCCCAATAAGTTGTTCAAGGTATCTACCAACTCCTTCCAGCTACCACTAATATCAGTCATGGCCACCCGCTCTGTAAGTTTACCTTCCATACCAGCTACTCTGGCCACCCTACTCACCTCTCGCGCAAGGCTATTAAGCATGGTCACCATTGAGTTAATAGTTTCCGCAAGTTCGGCCACTTCACCCCGTGCATCTAAAGTAAATTTCTGTGTTAAATCTCCTTTAGAAACGGCTGTCACCAACCGTACAATACCTCTTACCTGCGTGGTGAGGTTATTGGCCATTATATTTACATTTTCAGTGAGCTGCTTCCACACTCCTTCTACCCCTGGCACATTGGCCTGACCTCCTAACTTACCTTCTGTACCCACTTCACGGGCCACTCGAGTTACTTCACTAGAGAATACATTCAGTGAGTCCACCATTTTATTTAGGTTTTCTTTCAGTACAGCCAACTCACCATTTACATCTACAGTAATTTTCTTGGTCAAATCTCCCCTCGCTACAGCAGTTGCCACCTGTGCAATATCCCTTACCTGCAAGGTCAGGTTACTAGCCATGGTGTTTACATTCATGGTCAACTCTTTCCAAACACCCTCTACTCCGGGCACATTAGCCTGACCGCCCAATTTACCTTCTGTTCCCACTTCTCTGGACACCCTCGTTACCTCTCCCGCAAAAATATTAAGGTAATCCACCATTTTATTAATGATATTTTTGAGCTCCTGAACCTCTCCTTGAGCTTCAACACTAATTTTCTGTGTTAAATCACCCCCAGCCACAGCTGTTGCAACTCCAGCGATTGCTCTCACCTGCGTAGTAAGGTTATTGGCCATTATATTTACATTCATGGTAAGCTGCTTCCATACCCCTTCTACTCCTGGCACATTTGCTTGGCCTCCTAGTTTACCATCCGTACCTACTTCACGCGCCACACGTGTTACCTCTTCAGCAAACACATTAAGCGAATCCACCATTCGGTTGATGTTCTCTTTAAGATCGGCTATCTCTCCCTTTACATTTACGGTAATTTTCTGACTCAGATCACCTTCTGCTACGGCCGTGGCCACATTAGAAATATCTCTTACCTGAGCAGTAAGATTACTTCCCATAGTATTTACATTATCAGTCAGTTCCTTCCACACACCTTCTACACCTGGCACTCTAGCCTGACTACCTAAGTTACCTTCAGTACCTACTTCACGTGCCACACGCGTAACCTCATTGGCAAATATGTTAAGAGAGTCAACCATTTGGTTAATATTCTCCTTCAGCTCTAAAATTTCGCCTTTTACATTTACCGATATTTTCTTTGTTAAGTCTCCTTTCGCTACCGCTGTAGATACCTTAGCGATATCTCTCACCTGCTCGGTAAGGTTACTGGCCATGGTATTTACATTGTCAGTGAGTTCCTTCCATAAGCCTTCTACTCCTGGAACTCTAGCTTGACCTCCAAGGTTACCTTCCGTCCCCACTTCACGCGCCACACGTGTTACCTCACTAGCAAATATGTTCAGTGAATCCACCATCTGATTAAGGTATTCCTTTAATTCAAGAAACTCACCTTGCACGTCTACAGTTATTTTCTGAGTCATATCGCCCTTGGCCACTGCAATAGCTACATCTGCAATATCCCTCACCTGCAAGGTTAAGTTGCTAGCCATGGTGTTTACATTATCAGTAAGCTCTTTCCATACACCTGCCACATTAGGTACAATAGCTTGGCCTCCGAGCTTTCCTTCAGTTCCCACCTCACGTGCCACACGTGTTACCTCATCAGAGAATATATTGAGGGAATCCACCATAAGGTTTATATTTTCCTTCAAATCAGCGATTTCACCTTTGGCATCTACCTTAATCTTCTGAGTCATATCGCCTTTTGCCACCGCAATAGCTACATCTGCAATATCCCTAACCTGATCGGTAAGGTTACTGGCCATTATATTAACATTATCAGTAAGGTCTTTCCATACTCCGGCTACATTTGGTACGTTCGCCTGACCTCCTAGCTTCCCTTCAGTACCTACCTCACGTGCCACACGTGTTACCTCATCGGAGAATATATTGAGGGAATCTACCATCCCATTGATGTTCTCCTTTAAATCAGCGATTTCACCCTTCACATTTACCATTACCTTCTGAGATAAGTCTCCCTGAGCTACTGCTGAACTTACTTTAGCAATGTCCCTTACCTGAGCAGTAAGATTATTTGCCATTATATTAACATTATCTGTCAAATCCTTCCAAGTACCTGCCACATTAGGCACATTGGCCTGCGCGCCTAATTTCCCTTCGGTCCCCACTTCACGAGCTACTCTCGTCACCTCATTACTGAATATATTTAAGGAATCCACCATTTTATTGATATTCAGCTTAAGGTCAGCAATCTCACCCTTTACATCTACCGAGACCTTTTGTGTTAAATCTCCTTGTGCTACAGCCGTTGAAACCTTAGCAATATCCCTTACCTGACTAGTTAAATTACTAGCCATCATATTTACGTTTTCTGTAAGTTCCTTCCACACACCCTCTACTCCAGGTACTCGCGCCTGACCTCCAAGATTTCCTTCAGTCCCCACTTCACGGGCCACGCGGCTTACCTCATCGGAGAATATATTCAAGGAATCTACCATTATATTTATATTCTCTTTTAGATCGGCTATTTCCCCCTTAGCGCTTACTTTAATCTTCTGAGTCATATCACCTTTTGCTACTGCAGTAGCAACATTAGCAATATCCCTCACCTGATTAGTAAGGTTACTGGCCATTAGGTTTACATTATCTGTCAAATCTTTCCAAACTCCGGCTACATTAGGAACTGTAGCTTGGCCTCCCAGTTTACCTTCTGTCCCCACTTCCAAGGCCACACGTGTCACCTCTCCCGCAAACAAATTCAGATTATCAATAGTCCTATTAATGGTTTCGGCCATCACCTTAAAATCACCTGTTACGGGTATTTCAAATTTCTCATAAAGATTACCTCCCGAAATATTCTTTAACACCTTACCTACCTCCAATACGGGAACAGCAATAGAATCTACAAGGCCATTAATATTATTAATTATATCCTTCCAAAAACCAGAAGCATTATCTGCTGAAGCTCTCGCTGTTAAATTCCCTTCGATACCAGCAACTTTAGAAATCCTAGAAACTTCTCCTCCTACCCCAGAGATCATTTCCACCATACTATTATAGGCTTCTGCTATTTCAGAAAAAACATCATCTTCTTCCTTGTTTAAGCGTACTGATATGTCACCTTTTTTAAAGGCATCTAATGCAAAAAGAATTTTATTTAATTGGCGAGTGGCATAGGCCTCTTCCTTCAAAGTATCACCTATTGGAATAGAATAATTGACCTCTTGCCTTTTTGTTGTAGAAATATCAGAAGGTTGTCCCTTGCTTTTTTCATTCGCAGAATCACTCTTTCCTGAAGGTGATTCACCACTATACTCAGGATTAGAGTTATGATTTGATCTCATAAGTAAGTCTTTAATGTTAACTCTTAACTTTTACGAGAAAGAATTGTTATTAAATTGCGTATTTTTTTCTCAGTATTTATTTATAACTTAAATAGACTTAATTCTACGCTATTCGTGAAAATACATCCCCAGAACTCTAGTTATATTGAATCTTTTAAAAAGCATTTTAATAATGCTCTGCTAACTAATTGGATAGATGGTATAGTAGGCTTTGACCGAAACTATAGGGTAATCGAATGGAATAAAATAATGGAACTCCACTCAGGGCAACCCAAACAAGATGTACTATTAAAGCCCGTAAATGAAGTTATAATAGAACTTCATGGAGAAACAGACGCACTAAAGAAGGTACTTAACGGAGAGCATGTCTATCTAAAAGATAAAACATACATCAATAGACCTGGCTTTTTCGAAATGCTCATTTCCCCTATTAAAAATCAAAACGATGAAATTATTGGAGGGGTAATTACTATCAAGGATTTAACTGAAGTTAAAGAAATGCTTTCCAAACTTCAGGATCAGAACAAAAAACTAGTTTTTACTAACAAGTTATTACAAAAAGAAATTTCTGATCGAGAATATGCGGAACAGCAATTGAAATTGGCACATGATGACCTTGAAAAACGTGTAGAACAAAGAACTGCTGAATTAGCCAAAGCCAAACAAGAAGCGGAAAACGCGTCAAAAGAAAAGGATAAATTTTTGGCTAATATGAGCCACGAAATAAGAACGCCTATGAATGCCATCATAGGTATGAGCGAGCTATTACAAAATACTTCCCTATCAGAAGAGCAACAAAAATATGTCAACTCACTACACTTTGCCTCCGAAACACTACTTTCCTTAATTAATGATATACTTGACTTCAGTAAAATTGAGGCCGGCATGGTCTCATTTGAAGAAACCAATTTTAATTTATCTGAACTCCTTAAAGAAGTTATAGAGCTATCAAAATTTAAAGTCAATCAACACTTAGTAAAGTTAGATTATAAATTCGGAGCCAACGTACCACTACATGTAGTAGGCGACAAATTTAGACTGAACCAAATCCTAATCAATTTATTAGGCAATGCCATCAAGTTTACAGAAAAGGGGCAAATCACTTTATCTACTTCATGTATTTCAACTAGCAACAATTTACATACCTTACAATTTAAAGTAACCGATACTGGCATTGGAATACCTGAAGACAAGCTTGAATCAATATTTAATGACTTTACACAGGCATCAACAGAAACTACACGCAAATATGGAGGCACCGGCCTAGGCCTTACCATTGTAAAATCTTTAGTAGAATTACAAGGAGGATGCATAAGCGTTAACAGCGAAGTAGGTATTGGTTCAGAATTTAAATTTGAATTAACGCTAAAAAAAGGCACTCACAGTACTGAAAGTAACATCTCTTCTAGTAGCAGAAAAAATATCAATGAACTGAATATACTCATTGCAGAAGACAATGAACTTAACCAATTCCTTATTAAAACGTTATTAAACAAAAGAGGTGCGGAAGTAACAATCGTAAATGATGGCCTAGAAGTTCTTGAGATTTTAAAGACAAAAACATTTGATATCATTTTGATGGATATACAAATGCCCAGTTTAGATGGGTATTCTACCACTAAAACTATAAGGAATCTAAATACTGAATATGCAGACATTCCTATTATAGCTTTAACGGCAAATGCTTTAGCTGGCGAAAAAGAAATTTGTCTTGCTGCCGGAATGGATGATTATACAACCAAACCTATAAATATTGAGAAGTTAATAGAACAAATAATTAGATTACATAAATAGATATATGCAGTCATTTACAAACCTATCTTACCTAGAAGATTTTACCAATAACGATCCCGAGTTAATTCGAGAAGGGATTTCCGTTTATCTACAACGCTCACCGGAATTATTAAAGAAGTTAATTCTATCAACAAAATCAAAGGATTGGAAGGGTATACATGATAGTGCACATAGCTTATTTTCTTCAACTCAAATAGTAGGAATTTCATCGATAGCGCAAACTATCAAAGAAGTTGAAAGCAGTTCGAGAGCCCAAGTGAATTATGAAACAATAACAGAACAAGTCCACCTTATTGAGACGGCCTTAGTCGCATCCTTTGAAGAGCTCAATCATTATTTGGAACAAAATCAGGCAAAAATATAGACATAAAAAAAAGGGGCTTAAGGCCCCTTTTTTTTATGTCTTGTATAAGGTAAAACTTATACCTTAATTTCAACATCAACTCCACTAGGTAATTCTAATTTCATTAATGCATCAACAGTTTTAGTACTGTTAGAGTAAATATCAACTAATCTCTTATAAGTACATAGTTGAAACTGCTCTCTAGATTTTTTATTTACGTGAGGAGATCTCAAAACTGTAAATTTCTCTTTTATTGTAGGCAATGGAATAGGACCACTTACTACCGCTCCAGTAGTTTTTACAGCTCTCACAATTTTCTCAGAAGATTTATCAACTAAATTGTGATCGTATGATTTAAGTTTTATTCTAATTTTTTGATTCATAACTCAATTATTTAACAGCTGCACCTTTAACTTCCTCTATTACTTTTTCTGCTAAGTTCTTAGGAACTGGATCATAGTGAGAGAACGTCAATGAAGCTGTTGCTCTACCTGAAGTAATAGTTCTTAAGTCAGTAACATAACCGAATAACTCAGATAATGGCACATCAGCTTTGATTACTTGACCAGCACCTTTAGTATCCATACCTCTCATCAAACCTCTTCTCTTGTTCAAGTCACCAGTTACAGCACCCATGTATTCTTCTGGAGTTATAACCTCCACTTTCATTACAGGCTCTAATAATTGAGGACCAGCTTGTTTAGCAGCAGATTTGAATCCAAGTCTAGCAGCTAATTCGAAAGATAAAGCATCTGAATCCACATCATGGAAACTACCATGATACAACTCAACTTTCATAGTTTCAACAGGGTAACCTGCTAAAGGTCCATTAGCCATTGCAGACTCGAAACCTTTTTGAATAGCAGGGATAAATTCTTTAGGAATTACACCACCAGTAATGCTATTCACAAACTGTAATCCTGGCTTAATCTCGCCATTCTCATCAGGTTCAGCAGGACTCAATTTAAATACGATGTCCGCAAATTTACCTTTACCACCACTTTGTTTCTTATAAACCTCTTTATGATCAACTAACGTAGTGATAGTTTCTTTATATGCCACCTGAGGAGCACCTTGGTTAACTTCTACTTTAAACTCACGTTTCAAACGATCCATGATAATATCTAAGTGAAGCTCACCCATTCCTCTAAGGATGGTTTGTCCTGTTTCTTCGTCAGTGTTAACTTGAAGAGTAGGATCTTCTTCTACTAATTTTGCTATAGCCATACCCATCTTATCAACATCCGCTTGTGTTTTAGGCTCAATAGCGTAACCAATTACTGGCTCAGGGAATTCCATTGATTCAAGAACAATCTTATGTCCTTCTTCGCATAATGTATCTCCTGTTTTGATATCTTTAAATCCAACTACAGCAGCAATATCTCCAGCATGTAATCTGTCAATTTGATTTTGCTTATTAGCGTGCATTTGGAAGATACGAGAAATCCTTTCTTTCTTATTAGTCCTTGTATTGAATACATAAGAACCAGAATCTAATCCACCAGAATAAGATCTCACGAAACATAGACGACCTACAAATGGGTCAGTCGCAATTTTAAATGCTAGTGCACTGAAAGGCTCATCAGCACTAGGCTTTCTTGTTATTTTTTCTTCAGTGTCAGGATCAGTTCCTACAATGTTATCTCTATCTAAAGGAGATGGTAACAACTCCATTACATAGTTCAACATAGTTTGTACACCTTTATTTTTGAAGGCAGATCCACATAACATAGGAACAAAGGCTAAGTCAATAGTCGCCTTTCTTAAAGCAGCTACTACTTCGTCTCTAGAAATAGATTCAGGATCCTCAAAATACTTCTCCATTAAAGATTCATCGTATTCTGCAACAGACTCAAGAAGGCTTTCACGGTACGTTTCAACATCTTCTTTCATGTCTTCTGGAATATCAACTTCACTGAAAGTCATACCATTGTCTTCCTCATTCCAAACCATGGCCTTCATTTCAACTAAATCAACCACTCCTTTGAAGTCAGCTTCAGCACCGATAGGTAACTGTAAAGGAACTGCTTTAGTACCAAGCATTTCTTTTACTTGCTTACTAACGTTCAAGAAGTCAGCTCCATCACGGTCCATTTTATTAACGAAACCAATACGAGCAACTTTATAGTTGTCAGCTAATCTCCAGTTAGTCTCTGACTGAGGCTCAACACCATCAACAGCACTAAATAAGAAAACTAGTCCATCTAATACTCTTAATGATCTGTTTACTTCTACAGTAAAGTCAACGTGTCCTGGAGTATCAATAATGTTGATGTGGTATTTCTCTCCATTATAAGGCCAGAATACAGTAGTAGCAGCAGAAGTAATAGTAATACCTCTTTCTTGCTCCTGCTCCATCCAGTCCATAGTAGCAGCTCCATCGTGTACCTCACCAATTTTGTGACTTACTCCAGTATAATATAATATACGCTCTGTAGTAGTTGTCTTTCCGGCATCGATGTGTGCAGCAATACCAATGTTTCTTGTTAATCTAAGATCTCTTGCCATTTTATTAGCTATTAAAATCTAAAGTGTGAAAATGCTTTATTTGCTTCGGCCATTCTGTGAGTATCATCTTTCTTCTTCACAGATGCTCCTTCTCCTTTAGATGCAGAAATGATTTCGCCTGCTAATCTATCTTTCATAGTTTTTTCACCACGAAGACGAGCATACTTAATCATCCATTTAATTCCCAAAGTTATTTTTCTATCTGGGCGAACTTCCATAGGAACTTGAAAAGTTGCACCTCCTACCCTTCTACTTTTCACCTCTAGAGCAGGCATAATGTTATTTAGTGCTTTCTTCCACGTTTCCAGACCATTCTCACCAGTTTTGCTTTCTACCTGGGCAATAGCTTCATAGAATATGTTATAAGCAATACTTTTTTTACCATCTAACATAAGATAGTTAACAAACCTAGTTACCAATGTATCCTGAAACTTAGGATCTGGAAGAATATACCTTTTCTTTGGTTTAGCTTTTCTCATTCTCTTATACTATTTATTTTTTCGGTCTTTTAGCACCGTATTTAGATCTTCTTTGTAGCCTACCATTAACACCAGCAGTATCCAATGCACCTCTAATGATATGATATCTAACACCAGGTAAATCTTTTACCCTTCCTCCTCTGATCAATACAATAGAGTGTTCTTGCAAGTTATGACCTTCTCCAGGGATATAGGCATTAACTTCCTTACCGTTTGTAAGTCTCACCCTGGCTACTTTTCTCATAGCCGAATTTGGTTTCTTAGGTGTGGTTGTGTACACCCTTGTACAAACACCTCTCCTTTGTGGACATGAATCAAGAGCAGGTGACTTTGATTTACTCACCAATTTCTTTCTACCCTTTCTTACCAATTGTTGAATAGTAGGCATCTATCTTTTCTTTAGTTATTTCCTTATAAAAATTCGGACTGCAAAGGTAAAAAAACCATTGCATTTATCAAATAGTTTGATTAAATAATTATACGCATGAATGAGCATCCACAAAGAAAACTTTGCGGATGCTATTCAATAATTATATTTTAAGCTTCTCCTACTGTACCTCCAAAGTTAATTGGAAATTTAGGAGCCTCTTCAGTTTTTTTAATCGGGCCAAAAGTCTCTTCATACTTAGTGATATTCTCACTCAATGCTATTAATAACCTTTTGGCATGCTCTGGAGTAATTACTATTCTCGATTTCACTTTTGCTTTTGGCACACCTGGCATTAACCTGATGAAGTCAATTACAAATTCGCTACTCGAGTGCGCAATCATCGCAAGATTAGCATAAACTCCTTCCGCAGTTTCTTCCGACAGCTCGATATTTATTTGATTCTGGTTTTCCTCCTTATTTTTAATATCGTCAGCCATATCAATTAATTATCCTGAAGTTCTCTATGCTTTGTATTCTCTTTAGAAGCTACTAAACCATCGTACTCTTCTTGAGATCCTACAATTACATCTTTAAAGCTTCTCTGACCTGTTCCAGCTGGGATTAAATGTCCAACGATTACGTTTTCTTTCAATCCTAATAACTGGTCAGCCTTACCTCTAATAGCTGCTTCACTAAGAACTTTAGTAGTTTCCTGGAATGAAGCCGCAGATAAGAAACTTTCCGTCTTCAATGACGCTTGCGTGATACCTTGAAGTGTAGGTCTAGATACCGCAGGCATTGCTTCTCTAACCTCTACCAATTTCAAGTCTTTTCTCTTAAGTTTAGAATTTTCATCTCTTAACTCACGAGGGGTAATAATCTGTCCGGGCTTCAAGTTTTCTGAATCACCAGCATCAGTTACAACCTTTTTGTCAAGTATAGCATCATTTTCTTCTCCGAATACAAACTTGTCTACTATTTCATTAGTCAAGAAGCTTGTATCTCCAGAGTCAAGAATTTGAACCTTCTGCATCATCTGACTAACGATAGCCTCAATGTGCTTATCGTTAATTTTCACACCTTGCAAACGGTAAACCTCTTGAATTTCGTTCACTAAATATTCCTGAACGGCAGTAGGTCCTTTGATGGCAAGAATATCTGCTGGAGTAATTGCTCCATCTGATAACGGATATCCAGCCTTTACAAAGTCATTGTCCTGCACAAGAATGTGCTTAGATAATGAAACTAAATATCTCTTCTTAATGCCGTCTTTAGATTCAATGAAGATTTCTCTATTACCACGCTTTATACCACCGTAAGTAACAACTCCATCAATCTCACTTACTACGGCTGGGTTAGAAGGATTACGCGCCTCAAATAACTCTGTTACTCGAGGAAGCCCCCCCGTAATATCTCTAGATTTACCCATTGTACGAGGAATCTTAGCTAAGATTTGCCCTGCCTTAATGGTATCATCATGATCTACAGCTAAGTGAGCTCCTACAGGTATATTATAAGACTTACCGTCTTCTTTGCCATTCACCCTAATAGCAGGGTTTTTAGTTTTATCTTTTGTATCACTTATTACTTTCTCTCTGTGACCAGTTTGCTCATCAGATTCTTCTTTGTAAGTAATACCTTCTATAATCGATTCAAATTCGATAGTACCATCAAACTCCGATAAGATTACAGCGTTGTAAGGATCCCAGTATACCAATTCATCGCCTTTAGTCACCTTAGCACCTTCTTTCACTTTCAAGAATGCACCGTAAGGAACGTGGTTAGTCATTAATACTGTTTTCTTTTTCTCATCAACTACTCTAATCTCACCTGTACGACCCATGATTACTTCAACAGCATCACCGTCTTTATTGGTAGTTTTGATAGTTCTGATTCCTTCAAATTCTATAACTCCATCAAATTTTGCTTTGATGTTAGCATCTACAGCAATGTTAGAAGCAGTACCCCCAACGTGGAATGTTCTCAAAGTTAACTGTGTACCAGGCTCACCGATAGACTGTGCAGCAATTACACCTACAGCCTCTCCAGCATGAACCATGTTACCTGTTGCTAGATTTCGTCCGTAACACTTAGCACAACCACCTAACTTAGTTTCACAAGTTAATAACGATCTGATTTCTACCTCTTCGATATTACTTTCATCAATTGCTTTAGCAATTTCCTCAGTAATCTCATCTCCAGACTCACAAATCAATTCGTCAGTTACTGGATCATAAACATCATGCACAGAAACTCGTCCTAAAACTCTTTCAGATAAAGCCTCAACTATATCTTCATTATCTTTTAAAGCAGTAACTGTTAAACCTCTTAATGTTCCACAATCATCTTCAGTAATTACCAAATCCTGCGCTACATCTACAAGACGTCTTGTTAAATAACCCGCATCCGCAGTTTTTAGAGCGGTATCTGCCAGACCCTTCCTAGCACCGTGTGTAGAGATAAAGTACTCTATTACATCAAGACCTTCCTTAAAGTTGGATAAAATAGGGTTTTCAATAATAGCTCCTACGGAACCTGCTAAGTTTTTCTGTGGCTTAGCCATCAAACCTCTCATTCCTCCCAACTGTCTGATCTGCTCTCTTGAACCCCTGGCTCCAGAGTGCATCATCATATATATAGAGTTGAACCCTTGATCATCCTCAGCCAATTGCGTCATCAACGTATTGGTTAACTGAGTATTAATCCTTGTCCAAATATCAATTACCTGATTATAACGTTCATTATCAGTGATAAGTCCCATCAAGTAGTTATTCCAAACTGCATCTACCTCTTCCTTAGCCTGAGCTACAAGAGCTTCCTTCTCTTCAGGAATAGCTACATCGTTAAGTCCCATTGAAAGACCACCTTTGTATGCCATTTGGAATCCTAATTCCTTAATATCATCAAGGAAATGAGCCGTTCGGGCCATACCTGAAACCTTAAACACTTCAGAAATAATTTGCTGAAGTTTCTTCTTAGTAAGAAGTTCGTTTACGTAACCTACCTCTTCAGGCACATGTTGATTAACAAGAATTCTACCTGCTACAGTTTCAATTACTTTTGTTTCAAGCTCACCTTTTTCGTTACGAACTTTAGTCCTAACGTTGATATAAGCATGTTTAGAAAGTTGACCTTCGTTAATAGCAATGATTACTTCTTCACCACTATAGAATGATCTACCTTCACCCGCCACAGGGTGATCTTCAGTACCTCTACGTCCTTTCGTTACATAATACAAACCAAGTACCATGTCTTGCGAAGGTACAGTAATAGGTGCACCGTTAGCAGGATTTAATATATTGTGAGATGAAAGCATTAATAAAGATGCTTCCAACACAGCTTCTTGACCTAATGGCACGTGAACAGCCATCTGGTCACCATCAAAGTCAGCGTTAAATGCTGTACATACTAATGGGTGTAACTGTATAGCTTTTCCTTCAATTAATTTAGGTTGGAATGCCTGAATACCCAAACGGTGTAGCGTAGGAGCCCTGTTAAGCAATACAGGATGTCCTTTTAATACGTTCTCCAAAATATCCCAAACCACAGGGTCTTTGCGGTCTACAATCTTCTTTGCAGATTTAACCGTCTTAACAATTCCCCTTTCAATTAATTTCCTAATAATAAAAGGCTTGAATAATTCAGCAGCCATACTCTTCGGTAAGCCACACTCATGAAGCTTCAACTCAGGTCCTACTACAATTACTGAACGACCAGAGTAATCAACCCTTTTACCTAATAAGTTTTGACGGAAACGACCTTGCTTACCTTTAAGCATATCACTTAAAGATTTTAAAGCCCTGTTACCATCAGATCTTACAGCGTTAACCTTTCTTGAATTATCAAATAAAGAGTCAACAGCCTCTTGAAGCATCCTTTTTTCATTTCTTAAGATTACTTCAGGAGCTTTAATATCAATTAACCTTTTTAAACGGTTATTTCTAATAATAACACGTCTGTAAAGATCATTTAAATCAGAAGTTGCAAATCTACCACCATCTAAAGGCACTAAAGGTCTCAATTCAGGAGGAATAACAGGTACCATTCTAATTACCATCCACTCAGGGCGGTTCTCAATTCTAGTACGAGACTCTCTGAATGCTTCTACTACTTTCAAACGCTTAAGCGCTTCAGCCTTACGTTGCTGAGAAGTATCAGTAGCCGCTTGATGACGTAGATCATATGATAACGAATCCAATTCAATACGAGAAAGAAGCATCTCTAATGCCTCAGCTCCCATCTTAGCAATGAATTTATTAGGATCATCATCATCCAACAGTTGATTTTCTCTTGGCATTTTATCTAAGATATCAAGATACTCATCCTCTGTAAGGAAATCCATATATGCCAAACCATCTTCTTCTTTAATACCTGGCTGAATAACCACGTATCTTTCATAATAGATGATTTGATCTAATTTTTTTGTAGGTAAACCTAATAAGTAACCAATTTTATTAGGAAGTGACTTAAAATACCAGATGTGAGCAACAGGAACCACTAACTCAATGTGTCCCATTCTTTCTCTTCTAACTTTTTTCTCAGTTACTTCGACACCACATCTATCACAAATTATACCTTTATAACGTATTCTCTTATATTTCCCGCAATGACATTCCCAGTCTTTCACTGGCCCAAAAATCCTTTCACAGAACAATCCTCCCATTTCAGGCTTATAGGTCCTATAGTTGATAGTCTCTGGCTGAGTTACCTCCCCATGAGAACTTTCCAGAATAGATTCCGGAGATGCCAAACTTATAGTAACCTTAGAGAAATCGAGGTTTAACTTTTTATTCTTTCTGAATGACATAATTTGTTTATTTAATGTCTATGACCGGCTTTTACACCGGTCATTATTTTTTTAACGTTAGTCTAAAGTGATTTCCAATGCTAATCCACGAAGTTCATGAACTAATACATTGAATGATTCAGGAATATTAGGCTTCTTCATGTTCTCACCCTTCACGATCGCTTCATAAGCTTTCGCTCTACCTATTACGTCATCAGACTTAATAGTTAATATCTCCTGCAGTACGTTAGATGCACCAAATGCCTCAAGTGCCCAAACCTCCATTTCTCCAAATCTTTGACCACCAAACTGAGCTTTACCTCCAAGTGGCTGTTGAGTAATAAGAGAGTAAGGTCCGATAGATCTCGCGTGCATTTTATCATCCACTAAGTGACCTAATTTAAGCATGTATGCAATACCAACAGTTACCGGCTGATCGAATCTCTGACCAGTTAAACCATCGTATAAATATGCACGTCCGTATTCAGGTAATCCAGCCTCACTTAACTCACCTGCTACCTCTTCCATAGTTGCACCATCAAAGATAGGTGTCGCATATCTTCTACCTAACTCTAATCCTGCCCATGCTAATACCGTTTCGTATATCTGACCAAGGTTCATACGAGAAGGTACACCAAGAGGGTTCAAACAAATATCAACTGGCGTTCCATTTTCTAAGAAAGGCATGTCCTCATCTCTAACGATTTTGGCCACAACCCCTTTGTTACCATGGCGCCCAGCCATTTTATCACCCACTTTCAATTTACGTTTCTTAGCAATATAAACCTTAGCTAACTGAACGATACCGGCAGGAAGTTCATCACCTACTTCTAACGTAAATCTTTCTCTTTTAAATTCCCCAGCTATCTCATTTCTCTTAATGTTATAGCTCTTCACTAATCTTACAACTAAGTCATTCGCCTTTTCGTCTTCAGTCCAGTTGTCTAAGATTACATCAGAAATCAAGTTTACCTCAGCAGGAACATTGTAAGTACTTTCATCCTTATAAATGTTCTTCTCAGGGAATAAATTTTGCTCAATATTTCTATCATTGAATTTAACCCCTTTACTGATCAACTCATCACCGAATTTATGTTTGATTCCTTGACTTGTCTTACCTTCTAACAATTCAGTCAATTTCTCAATCATCTCTCCTCTTAAACTAAGAAGTTGTTTAGTATACTTAGCCTTAAGTATTTCAACCTCTTTCTTAGCCTTAGCTCTAAGATCTTTATCTTTCTTAGGTCTAGAGAAAAGTTTAGTATCTATAACTACACCTCTTAATGATGGAGAAGCTTTTAAAGATGCATCTTTAACATCACCTGCTTTATCACCGAAGATAGCTCTTAATAACTTCTCTTCAGGGGTAGGATCTGTTTCTCCTTTAGGTGTAATCTTACCTATTAATATATCACCTTCTTTAACATCAGCTCCAACGCGGATAATTCCGTTCTCATCAAGATTACGAACGGCTTCTTCACTTACGTTAGGGATCTCAGAAGTTAACTCTTCTTCACCTCGTTTTGTATCACGAACTTCTAATTCGTATTCATCGATGTGAATTGAAGTATAAATATCATCTCTAACAACTTTTTCAGAAATTACAATAGCATCCTCAAAGTTATATCCTTGCCATGGCATGTATGCCACTCTTAAGTTACGACCTAATGCTAATTCACCTCCTTGTGTTGCATACCCTTCTACTAACGGCTGACCTTTTACAACTCTTTGCCCTTTTTTAACAATTGGAGTTAAGTTGATACATGTGTCTTGGTTAGTTCTTCTGAACTTAATTAAATCATAAGTCTTCGTATCTTTATCAAACGAGATAAGTAATTCATCATCGTTCATATCATACTTCATTACGATCTTCTTAGCATCAACGAATTCAACGATACCGTCACCTTCTGCTAATACCAAAGCTCTAGAATCAACAGCAACCTGAGCTTCTAAACCAGTTCCTACAATAGGAGCTTCTGCTTTCATCAAAGGTACTGCCTGACGCTGCATGTTTGATCCCATCAAAGCACGGTTCGCATCATCATGCTCCAAGAAAGGAATTAACGAAGCGGCAACCGATACAATTTGGTTAGGAGCTACGTCCATATATCTAACCTCCGTAGGTTCAACTACAGGGAAGTCACCTTCAAACCTTGCTTTAACACGTTCGTTAATGAACTCTCCAGTATCCTTAAGCGGTGCATTGGCCTGAGCAATATTATGAGTATCCTCTTCTTCTGCAGTCAGATACTTCACATCACTACTCATATTCACCTTACCTTCAGTAACTTCTCTATATGGAGTTTCTATGAATCCCATATTGTTCACCTTCGCATGAACACAAAGAGAAGAAATCAAACCAATGTTTGGACCTTCAGGAGTTTCAATAGTACATAACCTACCATAATGAGTATAGTGAACGTCACGAACCTCAAAACCAGCTCTTTCACGAGAAAGACCTCCAGGTCCTAAAGCCGACATTCTTCTTTTATGAGTTACTTCAGCTAATGGATTAGTTTGATCCATAAACTGAGACAACTGGTTTGTACCGAAGAAAGAATTTATTACAGATGATAACGTACGAGCATTGATAAGGTCAACAGGTTTGAAGTCCTCATTATCTCTTACGTTCATTCTTTCTTTAATAGTACGCGCCATTCTAGCAAGACCTACTCCAAATTGAGTATATAATTGCTCTCCAACAGTTCTAACACGTCTATTACTAAGGTGGTCAATATCATCCACCACAGCCTTTGAGTTAATCAATCCGATTAAGTATTTTACAATAAGGATAATATCCTCTGTAGTTAATACTCTTTGATCAGAATCAATATCTAACCCTAATTTTTTATTTATTCTATATCTACCTACTTCTCCTAAATCATAACGCTTTTCACTAAAGAATAAGCTTTGAATGATATCACGAGCAGTTTGCTCATCAGGAGCTTCAGTATTTCTAAGTTGTCTGTAAATTTGCTCTACTGCCTCTTTCTCAGAGTTAGAATTATCCTTAGAAAGTGTGTTAAATATAATGGTGTAATCAGTTACGTTTACATCCTCTCTATGTAAAATAATTGATTTTGCACCAGAATCAACAATAGTTTCAATATCCTCATTAGTAAGGATATGATCTCTTTCTAATAGCACTTCATTTCTATCAATAGAAACTACTTCTCCAGTATCTTCATCCACAAAGTCTTCAGTCCACGTTTTTAAAACTCTGGCTGCTAACTTACGACCTTCAGCACCCTTTAAATCTTTCATAGTAGCGTTTACTTCTTCTGAAAGACCAAAAAGATCTAGAATATCCTTGTCAGTACCATAACCAATGGCTCTTAACAAAGTGGTTACAGGAAACTTTTTCTTTCTATCAATGTACGCGTACATAACGTTGTTAACGTCAGTAGCAAATTCAATCCAAGATCCCTTAAAAGGTATAATTCTGGCAGAATATAATTTTGTTCCATTAGTGTGCTTACTTTGAGCAAAGAACACACCAGGAGATCTATGTAATTGAGATACAATAACCCTCTCAGCACCATTTATTACAAATGATCCTTTCTTGGTCATGTATGGGATGTTACCTAAGAATACTTCCTGCTCTATTGTTTCGAAATCCTCATTATCTTCATCGTTGCAGGTAAGCTTTAATTTTGCCTTTAAGGGCACAGAATAAGTAAGACCTCTGTCTATACTTTCATCTACTGAATACTTTGGAGGATCAACAATATAATCTATGAACTCTAATTCAAAGTTCTCTCTAGAATCCTGAATAGGGAAATTTTCAGAAAAAACTTTGAACAGACCTTCTTGTTCTCTTTTTTCTGCAGGTGTTTCTAATTGAAAAAAGTCTTTGAAGGATTGTAGCTGTATATCTAGGAAATCAGGATAATCTATAACCTTTTTGATAGATGAGAAACTGATTCTTCCGTTTTTGTTTGTACTAGCCAAAGCTTTAAAGATTTAAATTACAAGATACTGTAAATGACCAAAAGAACGTTCCCTTGGTCTAAAATATTTATACTGAATGTAAAGTAGCTACAAACAGCAAAAGACCCCGATTAGAATCGGGGCCTAACTTTTTTGTTAGACGACCTTGTGTATGTCGCCAAGGCTTACTTCAACTCAACTTCGGCCCCAGCTTCTTCAAGCTGCTTCTTAAGACCTTCAGCTTCATCTTTAGCTACACCTTCTTTTATAGCTTTAGGAGCGCCATCTACGATTTCTTTAGCTTCTTTAAGACCTAAACCAGTAAGTTCTTTTACTAATTTAACGATCGCTAATTTCGCACCACCTGGTGATTTAAGAATCACATCGAATTCAGTTTTTTCTTCACCAGCAGCACCACCTTCACCACCTGCAGGGGCAGCAACAGCCACAGCAGCAGCTGCAGCAGGCTCAATGCCGTGCTCTTCTTTTAAATATTCTGCTAGTTCATTTACTTCTTTAACAGTAAGTTCAACTAGTTGATCTCCAAGTGCTTTAACGTCTGCCATTTTTATTCTTATTTTATCAATTATTCTTTTTTATCTAAATTTAATTCTCTCTTTCAGCTAATGCTTTAAATAATCCTCCTAATGTGTTCTTACCACTTTGAAGTGCAGAAACAACATTTTTAGCAGGAGATTGTAATAATGCAATAACATCTCCGATGAGCTCTTGCTTAGACTTAAGCTCACTCAACATTTTCAAGTTATCTTCACCAAGGAAGAAATCCTTATCTATGGAAGCAGCCTTAAAGGTAGGTTTCTTACTACCCTGTTTTTTTCTATAATCATTAATTATTTTACCTGGTAGGTTAGCCACTTCTTCAGAAAAAATAACCCCTGAAAAACCTTTTAAAGCATCATTCAACGGAGAGAAATCACCTTCTATATTCTCTAGAGCTTTTTTAATTAAAGAGTTTTTGTAAACTCCGTAATTTACTCCTTTTTCAAAGCAAATTCTTCTGAATGCGTTTATTTGTGCTACACTAAGACCACCCGCATCAGTAATATAGAAATGCGGATTATTTTTAAACTTCTCAGTAAGCGATTCTATTATCTCTGCTTTTTCTTGCCTTGTCATGATTTTACTCCTGATATTGAATTTTTGTCAATAGTTATTGCAGGACTCATTGTAGTAGAAAGGTTAATACTTCTAAAATAAGTTCCTTTTGCTGAAGCAGGCTTTAATTTAGATATTGTAGCAATCATTTCTTGTACATTCTCCACAATTTTCTCTGGAGTGAAAGACGCTTTACCAACACTAGTATGAATGATTCCAAATTTATCCACTTTGAAATCTATTTTACCAGCCTTAATATCTTGAACTGCTTTTCCAACTTCTAAGGTTACAGTACCAGACTTAGGGTTTGGCATAAGACCTCTAGGCCCTAACACTCTACCTAATCTACCAACCTTAGCCATTACAGTAGGCATTGTGATGATAACATCTACATCAGTCCAGCCACCTTCAATTTTCTTAATATAGTCATCTAATCCTACATAGTCTGCACCAGCATCTTTTGCTTCCTGCTCTTTATCAGGAGTACAAAGTACTAATACTGTAAGATCTTTTCCAGTACCATGAGGTAATGTTACTACTCCTCTTACCATTTGATCCGCTTTCTTAGGATCTACACCCAAACGGATATCAATGTCAACCGAAGCATCAAATTTAGTAAAAGTGATATCTTTTAATAAACTAGCAGCATCTGTAAGTGAATACTCTTTTGTTGAGTCTACTTTCTCCTTAGCTACTTTCTGATTCTTTGTCAATTTTGCCATTATCGCTTCAATTTTAACTCCAAGGAGCTGTTCCAGTAACTTTTATTCCCATACTTCTTGCAGTACCTGCAACCATTCTCATAGCAGATTCTACTTCGAAAGCATTTAAATCAGGCATCTTGGTTTCAGCAATAGTTCTTACTTGATCCCAAGTTACACTTCCAACTTTAGTTCTATTTGATTCCGCAGAACCCTTTTTCTTTTTAGCAGCCTCTAGGATCATCACCGCAGCAGGAGGAGTTTTAACAACAAACTCAAAAGACTTATCAGAGTAAATTGTTACTAACACAGGAAGAACCTGTCCCTGCTTTTCTTGCGTCCTTGCATTAAACTGCTTGCAGAAGTCCATGATGTTAAGTCCTTTTGAACCTAAGGCAGGACCAACTGGAGGAGATGGGTTAGCTTGCCCTCCTTTAATCTGCAACTTCAAGTATCCACTAATTTCCTTAGCCATTATCTTAATCTAATTTTTCTACTTGCATATAGTTCAATTCAACAGGAGTATTCCTGCCAAATATTTTTACCATTACATTCAATTTCTTTCTCTCCTCAAAAACCTCTTCTACTATTCCTGTAAATCCACTGAAAGGACCATCCATTACCTTAACAGATTCCCCCACAATGTATGGTGTTTCTAATTTTTCTTCAAACTCATCAATCTCGTCAACTCTACCTAAAATCCTATTCACCTCTGATTGACGTAATGGCACAGGATCTTTAGAATTACCAGAACCATTATCTCCAAGAAAACCAATTACACCAGGAACACTTGTTACAAGGTGATTAGCTTCTCCATTACTTAAGTCTGCAGATACAAGAACATAACCTGGAAAGAAATTTCTTTCTCTTACTCTTTTCTTTCCGTTACGCATTTCATATACCTTTTCAGAAGGTATAAGTACCTGAGGGACAAACTCAGTCAAGTTCTCTCTTTCCACTTCGGTCTCAAGATAGTTCTTCACTTTCTTTTCCTGACCACTAACTACTCTTACCACATACCATTTAAGATCACTCATCTCGCAGCTAATTATAGTCCTTTATAAAACCAGTCCATACCGGTTTGAAATACGTAATCCATCAATCCTATCACCAAAGCAAAGATCAAAGAAGCCACTAGTACTAAAATTGAACTACTTTGCAATTCACTATATTTAGGCCATGAGACTTTATTTTTCATCTCATCGAATGACTCCGCTATAAATGTCTTTAACTTTTGCATCAGACTGTTAGTTTAATTTAGCACGGGTGGAGAGACTCGAACTCCCAGCCAATGGTTTTGGAGACCACTACTCTGCCAATTGAGCTACACCCGTGTGTATTTTAATCACTCCTCTACCCTCTTCACTCATACCTTTATTCAGTTGTTAACCAAAATGGTTTGCAAAGGTACAATAATTATTTAGAAAATAAAAGCGTTCTAAAGTAATTAGAACGCTTTTTATATAAATATCTAAAATTATTCGATAATTTCAGTTACCTGACCAGAACCTACAGTTCTACCACCCTCACGGATAGCGAATCTTAGTCCTTTTTCCATAGCTACAGTGTTGATAAGCTCAACAACGATAGATACGTTATCACCAGGCATAACCATTTCTACTCCTTCAGGAAGCATGATTTCTCCTGTTACGTCAGTAGTTCTTAAATAGAACTGAGGACGGTATCTGTTAAAGAAAGGAGTGTGACGTCCACCTTCTTCTTTTGAAAGAACGTAAACTTCAGCTTTGAATTTTTTATGAGGAGTAACAGAACCAGGCTTACAAATAACCATTCCTCTCTTAATCTGAGTCTTTTCAATACCTCTTAAAAGAAGACCTACGTTATCTCCAGCTTCACCTCTGTCTAATATTTTTCTAAACATCTCAACACCAGTAACTGTAGACTTAAGTCCTTCAGCACCCATACCTAAGATGTCAACAGGATCTCCAGAGTTGATTACACCTCTTTCGATTCTACCAGTAGCAACAGTACCACGACCTGTGATAGAGAATACATCTTCAACTGGCATTAAGAAATCTTTGTCAACTAAACGCTCAGGAAGTGGAATATAATCATCCACAGCGTTCATTAATTCCTCTACTTTAGCAACCCACTCAGGCTCACCGTTCAATGCACCTAGAGCAGAACCTTGAATTACAGGAAGATCATCACCAGGGAAATCATAATCAGAAAGTAATTCACGGATTTCCATTTCTACAAGCTCTAAAAGCTCAGGATCATCCACTAAATCTACTTTGTTCATGAACACAACCAATGCAGGTACACCTACCTGACGAGAAAGAAGGATGTGCTCTCTTGTTTGTGGCATAGGACCGTCAGTAGCCGCTACCACGATAATTGCTCCGTCCATTTGAGCCGCACCAGTAACCATGTTCTTTACATAGTCAGCGTGACCAGGACAGTCAACGTGAGCATAGTGACGTTTTTCAGTCGCATACTCGATGTGTGAAGTATTGATTGTAATACCTCTTTCTTTTTCTTCAGGAGCGTTGTCGATAGAAGAGAAATCTCTGTTATCTGCAAGTCCTTTGTCTGACAATACTTTTGAAATAGCAGCTGTCAAAGTTGTTTTACCGTGGTCTACGTGACCGATTGTACCAATATTCACGTGGGGTTTTGAACGGTCAAAATTTTCTTTAGCCATATTTGAAAATCCCTAGTTTAGTTAAAATTATATTCGTTGTTTCTTTAAATAAGTGTTCAAATGAACATAAGAATCATTATGCCGTTTTATTTATAAAAAATAGACGGTAATGATCCTAAATATATTTTTGAGCTATTAACTCTTTTATTTAATTTTAATCGAGTAAATATTACTCTGAGCCAAGAAGGGGATTTGAACCCCCGACCTCTTCCTTACCAAGGAAGCACTCTACCCCTGAGCTATCTCGGCTTATACGATAATAGACAGGATTACTATTTTCATCAGGAATATAAAATTCCAAATGGTTAAATTGAAATCATCCTGACTGCGTTCCTGAAAACGATTCTTGGAACATAGAGATAGCCCGCCTTAAAGGCGAGCTTTTCTTGAAATTAAGTTAGAGCGGGAGACGAGGTTCGAACTCGCGACCTATAGCTTGGAAGGCTATCGCTCTACCAGCTGAGCTACTCCCGCTTTTCACTTTGATAGGTTCAAAGTTTTGTGTGGGGGGAGCAGGATTCGAACCTGCGAAGACATATGTCAACGGATTTACAGTCCGTCCCAGTTGGCCGCTTTGGTATCCCCCCAAAGCTTAATTTCTCACAAAGAACTCCCTTTACTTTCGGTGATTGTCTCATCCGTTTCGTTTAAGGAGGTGCAAATGTATATGCTTTTTTCTTTATGTCAAACTTTTCGATACTTTTTTTTATATTTTTTTTTGAAAAGCTTTTTTTCAATACCTGAAGCTAATATATGATGATCTCGTTTATCACCCCTGCTCCGAATTCTTTTGCAAAAATATCATGAATTTTAGACTTAGACAAGTTCAATTCATTTTTTAATGGTGCAGATTTTATCTCTACAAATAAAACCTCGTTTTTCATGTAAATTTTGCCGGTATTGTTAGCAATAGTTTTTCCCATCAGTCGCTCCCATGAGCTCAATAACTTCTCTTGATTAAATCTACCCTTTAGTTTATAGGCATCCAGAAGATCATTTATGGCCTCGTTTATTTTGGACACATCAGACTTACGTGGTGTAGTATCATTATTCTTTTTACTCTTCATTTATATTGCCATTGATAACATGGTAAAAGTTAGCTTTAATTTTCAACTCATCTAAAATGAGTTTGGTTCTCTCTTGTCTGGCATCTGTTATAAATACCTGCCCAAAAGTTTCGTCCACCACTCTATCCATCAAATGATGTATACGTGACGAATCCAATTTATCAAAAATATCGTCTAGTAATAATATTGGTTTTACGCCAAGGTAGTTTTTAATAACCTCGAACTGGGCCATTTTAAGTGCAACTAAAAAAGTCTTTTGCTGCCCCTGTGACCCAAATTTCTTTAAAGCTTTGTTTTTTATTATAAATCGATAATCATCTTTATGTATACCAACATTAGTTCTTTCTAGTGCAATATCCTTTCTACGATAATCTTTATAATGCGAAAGGAAATCTTCCTTCAGTAAATCAGATTTATAATTAATATCTACTGATTCCTTCTTTTCTGAAAGCTCATCGTAATGTTTTGCAAACAACGGAATAAAGTCTTGATTAAACATTACACGCCTCTTATATATTTTCTCCATTAACGGTAGAAGTCGCTCATCATAAATATCTAACAACATATAATCTACCCTACGTGTATCTCCAAATTTCTTCAATGCCGAATTTCGTTGCCTCAGTATTCTGTTGTAATCTAATAGTTGCTGTAAGTAGTTTGTATCTATTTGACAAATGATACCATCGAAATACTTCCTTCTAATTTCACTCCCTTCTCTTATAATGTCACTATCATTAGGAGCTATTAACACAGATGGAAACTTCCCTACATGCTCACTTAATTTCTGATATTCCTTTTTATCAATTTTTACTGTCTTCTTACTCTCATCCTGATAGCTACAAAGTACTTGTATTTCACGCCCTTCTTTCACAAAATCCCCTTTTATGGTAAAAAAAGACTCGTTAAATAAAATATTCTGACTATCTATAGTGTTAAATGCACTACGGGTTAATGATAAATAATTGATTGCATCTAAAAGATTTGTTTTACCACTACCATTTTCTCCAACTATACAATTGACTCTTTCTGAAAAAGTTAGGGTAGCTTCTTCATAGTTTTTGAAATTAAACAAACTTAATTTTTCAATGTGCATTAACTTTTTTTACTTATTTTCGCAATCCTATTGGATTCAAAATTACTATTATGGCAAATACAACAAAAGAAAAGTCCAAATCTAAATCTTCTGGCAAATCAAAATTCGGTAAGGAGACTTATTTGACGTGGTTTGAGCAGATGTACATGATGAGGAAATTTGAAGAAAAAGCTGGTCAGTTATATGGCCAACAGAAAATCAGAGGATTTTGTCATTTATATATCGGACAAGAAGCCTGTGCAGCGGGTTCGGTATCAGCCTTGAAAGAAGGAGATAAATACATTACTGCGTACAGAGATCATGCGCACCCATTAGCATTAGGGTCAGACCCTAAAAAAATCATGGCTGAGCTTTTTGCCAAAGAAACTGGTATTTCTAAAGGTAAAGGTGGTTCAATGCACATGTTTGATAAAGAACACCACTTTTTTGGTGGACATGGTATAGTTGGAGGTCAAATTCCATTAGGTGCTGGTATAGCATTTTCTGAGAAATATAACAAGACTGATAACTTATGTATCTGTTACATGGGTGATGGAGCTGTAAGACAAGGAGCTTTTCATGAGGCTTTAAACTTGGCTATGCTTTGGAAACTACCTGTAATATTCGTTATTGAAAACAATGGATACGCCATGGGTACTTCTGTAAAGAGAACATCTAACGTTACTGAATTATATACTTTAGGAGAGTCTTACGATATTCCTTCAGAGCCAGTTGATGCAATGTCAGTAGAAGCTGTGCATGAGGCAGTAGAAACTGCTGCGAAAAGAGCACGAAGCGGAGAAGGTCCTTCTTTATTAGAATTCAGAACATATAGATATAAAGGACACTCTATGTCTGACCCTGCTAAGTATAGAACTAAGGAGGAACTAGAAGAGTATAAGGCGAAAGATCCTATAGAGATGGTGAGACAAACTATTCTTGAAAGCAAATACGCCAGCGAAGAAGATTTATCAGCAATAGAAAAGAAAATAAAAGAAGAGGTTGCAGAATGTGTGAAATTTGCTGAAGAATCTGACTTCCCTAATCCAGAAGAAGCATTTAGAGATGTATATGCTGACGCTGACTACCCATTTATTACAGACTAAATATTTATTTTAATACGCATTCTATTAAGCAAGAAGTAGCTTTTGCAAAAAGCTATTTCTTCTTTACAAAGTAATTATTAGCTTTGCAGACCTAAAAAATTTTCCGATGGCAGTTAAAGAAAAACAAAACACCACCGAGCATCACAGTACAAATGAAATACTGGAAAGCCCTGATGCATTAGCAGACCAAATCTCTAAAACTGAAGAGTTCTTAGAAAAGAACAAAACAGTATCTATTGGAGTAGTAGTGGTTATAGCTGTTTTGGTGGCTGGGTTTTTTGGTTTCAAATACTACAAAAACTCTCAAAACGAAAAGGCTCAAAACGAAATGTTTCAAGCTGTTTACTATTTTGAATCTGATAGCTTAGACTTAGCTCTTAACGGAGATGGTAACAGACTCGGCCTTTTAGATATTATTGATGAGTACGGAATTACAGAGGCAGGTAACTTAGCTCATTATTACGCTGGAGTAGCTTACTTAAAACAGGGTAAGTATGACGAGGCTATAGCTCAATTAAAAGATTTTAGTGCTAGCGATTTATTAGTACAAGCTAAAGCATATTCTTTAATTGGAGATGCTTACATGGAAAAAGCTGACTACTCTACCGCTGCATCTTCTTATCAAAAAGCAGCTGATTACAAGCCCAACAAGTACTTTACTCCTACATACTTAATGAAAGCCGCTTTGGCATACGAAAAGAGTAATGACATAGACGCTGCAAAAGAGTCTTATGATAAAATTATAGATCAATACTGGGATTCTAGTGAAGTACAAAATGCTAAAAAGTACAGAGCTAGACTTGGCGGATCGGCTTCTTAAGAAGAAAGAGATAAATTATATTTGAAAGGGATAAGGTTAAAACTTTATCCCTTTTTATTTTTACAAAAAAATTAGATATGGCTTCATCAGAAAAAAATTTAAGCGACTACAGCTCTAAAAATATAGTGGATATGGCAACTAAAAAATTTGCCGTAATAGTTTCCGAATGGAACGAAGAGGTAACGGAGGCATTGTATTCTGGAGCTTTACAAACACTTATAGACAACGGAGTAAGCAAAGATAACATAGTAAGAAAGAATGTGCCTGGTAGCTTTGAGCTTACGCTAGGAGCCCACTGGATGGCAGCGAAAGAAGATATTGATGCCGTGATATGTCTTGGCTGCGTAATTCAAGGGGAGACAAAACATTTTGATTTTATATGTAATGCGGTGGCTAATGGCATTACCAACGTAAACTTAAAATTTGAAAAACCTGTAATATTCGGAGTATTAACTCCTGACACAAAACAACAGGCTTTAGACAGAGCCGGAGGCAAACACGGCAATAAAGGAGATGAAGCTGCAATCACTGCAATTAAAATGCTAGGATTCTAGTCTAGAACTAAAATATAAATAAGAAAGGCCCTTGAAGGGCCTTTCTTATTTATATTAAAATGTGTATCTCAATCCAAATTGCATTTGCCATCTAGATATTAACCCAGTATCAGTTACAAATGAAGTGGTATTTTCCTCATTAAAACTATACTCTGGCGTATTGTTTTCACCTAACTGAACAGACACAGGTTGAACATTTCTTGGTATCTGCCTCACTCCCCAATCTGAGCTTAATAAATTACCTGCATTCAAAACATCAACACTAAACTCTATGGTGTTACCATTTTTCAGTTTGTAATCTTGAAGCAATCTAAAATCGAACCTTGAATACCAAGGACTTAAGGCTGCATACCTTTCAGAATAACTTCCTCTATTATCACTTAAATAATCATCTTGTTCTATATAAGCTCTGAATGCCTCTCTATCAGCATCACTAGTAAAATTCATTTCATCCAATTGTTCATCTGTAGGGATGTACAATAAATCATTTAATCCCGAACCGTCTCTATTAATATCACCTGCATAGGTATAGCTAAACCTACCTCCTCGTGCATATTCGAAAAACAAAGACAAGGTAGTTGCCCATTTACCTCCTCCATATTCAAAGGTTTTATTTACATTACCAACAACCCTATGCTTATTTCCATAAATAGAAGGCGCCAACACTGCTTGATTAGCATTACCCACAACAGGATTTAATGCAAAAGCATCACTAGATATCTCTGATTCTATTGAACTTACAGACTTAGCATCTAAATAATTATAGGCTATACTTGTATAAAGTCCGTTAGACCACTTCCTTTTCAACTCAACTGTCAAGTTAAAGCTGCGCCCTTTGTTTTCATTGGTAAATACATAATTATTAGCCTGGAGCAGACCATCATCTCCAGCATCATAAGTGACTATGTCATTAGGTGTTTCGTAGACTGACCGGTTATCAACCCCACTTAATGAACCTGTAGGCGACTTCAGGCTATAATCCCTTACTAACATGGCATTAATATCTTTGGTATAACTCACATCTACTGTAGCCACTAAACCTTTTCCTAGGCTTTTATCAATACCTAGGCTAGATCTCCAAACTTGAGGAAATTTAAAATCAGGACTTGTAACATTTAAAAAACCTGTATATGGATTAGCCACTTGATTACCTATCCAAACGAAAGGAAGTCTACCTGTGAATATTCCACTCCCCCCTCTTAATTGTAAGGACTTATTCCCTTTTACATCCCAGTTAAACCCTATTCTCGGAGAGAATAATAAGTTATTATCTGGCAACTTAGTATTATCAAATACTACAGGGTTGTTATCTTCATCAAAATAAGTAATATCATCTGTATTAGGCGTAATATTATCACTTGTATCAAAATACAAAGGTAAATCAACCCTGAGGCCACCTGTTAAAGTGAAATTGCTATTTAGTAACCATCTATCTTGTACATAAAAAGCCCACTGACCGATGTTGCTCTCCGCCATATTCCATTGCCCACTAGCATACTGATCTCTCGCAGCTTGAACATCCGCATCTAAAATTCCATTGTTAATTGACTCTACAAAACCAGTAATATCATACCCTCCAAACACGCCAGGATAAGCAGTAAGATTAAATGAATTTTTAAAGTTAAATTTCTCGAAAGAAGTACCGATAGTTAATGTATGATCTCCAGCGTAAATTTCAAAATTGTCAGAAATTTGAATCACTCGTTGCTCAAGAGTGTTGTGTGCCGAAAAAGGCTCGTGTCCTGCTATGATATACGAGTTATCATCTCCTCCTTTATATATATTGATAATTGGAAATGGATCACTGAAAGGATCTCGACTATCATTAAAAAAAGTGTAACCAGCCTGAAATTTATTTGAGAATTTATTGCCAAACAAAGACTTCAATTGTACCAAACCTGAACTAATTTTATTGTTCATTTGGTAACCAGAATTTCTATATTGTAGTGTATTTGCATTGGGGCCTCGTCTACGAATGGCTGTAGGGTGAGCGCCCTTTTCTTTTGATGCATCAAGAAAATTATAAGTAGCAGTAAGTGTATGGTTACTGTTTATATTCCAATCTAACTTTACTATACCTTTTTGGTTTTTGGTATCGAATGTATATCCCTGATATGGGCCAGTAACATAGCCATATTTATCAAACAATGCCTGACTAACTGCATCCAAATCTGACTTTAATACCCTAGATTCATTATTAGCTCCACTTCCTGTATTAGCAACAAAACTTGAACCTAAATCTTGCCTTCTATCTACCTCCAAATTGGTAAAAAAGAAAAGTTTATTTTTAATTATTGGTCCACCTAAACTAAATCCACTTTGCACCTGAGTTAAATCTGCTTGAACTACCTCCTCACCTTCTACTTTATTACCTAAGAAACTATCATTTCTAAAAAATCCGAAAACGGTGCCATGAAATTCATTAGTTCCACTTTTGGTTACGGCATTTACAGAAGCTCCTGTAAAACCAGACTGAGTTACATCATATGGAGCCACTGCTACCTGAATTTGCTCAATGGCATCTAAAGATATCGGTTGTGCATCTGTTTGACCACCAGGAGTAGCAGCATCCAAACCAAAAGGATTATTAAAGATAGACCCGTCTAAAGAAAAATTATTATACTGATCGTTTCTACCACCAAAAGAATTACCATCCGAAGAAGGCGACAACCTATAAACATCACTAGCTGACCTACTGATGGTAGGCATCTTTTTAATATCTGCATTAGAAAATGATTCGGCAGCTCCTGTTTTATCACCGTCAAAAGTATCTCCATTAGAAGCTTTTACAGTAATTTCTTCAAGAGTAGTCACATCTTGAGTCAATTTAAAATTCAACTCCATAGACTGGCCTAATAACAAACTTATGCCTTCCTTTTTTTGAACTTCATAGCCAATATAAGTTACAGACACAGTGTAAGGCCCACCCACGCGTAAATTTGGAAGGTTATATTTACCATCAGCCCGGGTAGACGTACCATATTCTGTACCGGTAGGCTCATGAATGACTATCACATTAGCACTAGGAAGTCCACCACTATTCTCATCTACAACAATTCCTCTTATTGAAGCGGTAGTTACACCCTGAGAATATGCATTGTTCCAAATCAATGATGATAGCATTAAGAATGCTAGTAAAAATTTTTTCATTGTTAAGTTAGATTGGTTATGATTTGTTTAGTTATAATAAATAGCGAAAATAATATTTTGCGAATACAATTGAAGAATTAAGGATCAAAATCACACAACTTTTTAAAAAATTAAGCCCCAAAACAAAAAAGGCTGCCTCTATTTGAGGCAGCCTTTCAAAATGTAATATATCTCTAACTATTATGCTAAAGCATCAATAATTTGATTTAGCGTAACGCTTGGTCTCATTACCTGTGATGTAGCCTGATAATTAGGATTGTAATATCCTTTGATATCTACAGCTTCACCCTGTACCGTACTTAACTCCTCTACAATTTTCGCTTCATGCTCTTTCAACTCACTCGCAAGCTTTTCGAAAATAGCTTTAAGGTCAGCATTACTTTCCTGTGCTGCTAAAGCTTCAGCCCAATAAAGCGCCAAATAGAAATGACTTCCTCTGTTATCCAACTCGCCTACTTTACGTAAAGGAGATTTGTTATTAGCCAAAAGTTTACCAGTTGCCTTATCTAATGCATCTGCTAAAATTTTAGCTCCTTTATTTTCATAAGCAGAACTTAAGTGCTCTAAAGAAGCTGCTAGCGCTAAAAATTCACCTAAAGAATCCCATCTTAAGTGATTTTCTTCTACTAACTGCTGAACGTGCTTAGGAGCAGATCCTCCGGCTCCAGTTTCAAAAAGACCTCCTCCATTCATCAACGGAACAATTGAAAGCATTTTTGCACTAGTACCTAATTCCATAATAGGGAACAAATCAGTCAAGTAATCTCTTAGCACGTTACCAGTTACTGAAATCGTGTCTTTGCCTTCTTTAATACGCTCCAAAGTAAACTTCATAGCCTCATTAGGAGAAAGAATTCTGATATCTAACCCTTCTGTATCGTGCTCAGGAAGATATTTATTCACCTTCTTTATTAACTCAGCATCATGAGCTCTATCTTCATCTAACCAGAATACTGCAGGAGTATTGCTAGCTCTTGAACGTGTTACGGCTAATTTCACCCAGTCTTTGATAGGCTCATCTTTTGCCTGACACATTCTCCAGATATCACCTTCTTCTACCTCATGCTCAATAAGAACGTTTCCAGCAGCATCAACCACTTTTACTGTTCCTGCAGCAGGGAGTTCAAATGTTTTATCATGAGAACCATATTCCTCAGCCTTTTGAGCCATAAGTCCAACGTTAGGCACAGTACCCATGGTAGAAGGATCAAAAGCACCATTTTTCTTACAGAAAGCAATCGCCTCTTGATAAATACCTGCATAGCTACTATCAGGAATAACCGCTTTTGTATCTTGGCTATTACCTTCAGCGTTCCACATTTGACCAGAAGTTCTGATCATTGCTGGCATTGAAGCATCAATAATTACATCACTAGGTACGTGTAAGTTAGTAATTCCTTTATCAGAGTTTACCATAGCCATATCTGGGCCTGCATCAATTGCTGATTTAATATCTGCTTCGATGGCACTTTTCTTATCAGCTGGCAACTCTTGTATTCTACTAATAATATCTCCTAATCCGTTATTAGCATCAGCTCCCACTTGCTTTAATTCTGCTGAATATTTACTAAATACGTCTTTAAAGAAAACTTTTACGGCATGTCCAAAAATGATAGGGTCAGAAACCTTCATCATTGTTGCCTTCATGTGTAAAGAGAAAAGTACTCCTTTTGCTTTTGCATCAGCAATTTCCTTTTCTAAGAAATCCACTAATGCTTTTTTGCTCATAACGGTTCCATCAATTACTTCACCTTCTTTGAGCGTAATTTTTTCTTTTAAAACAGAAGAGCTTCCGTCTTTTCCTACGAACTCTATTTTTACATCTCCTGCTTTATCTACTGTTACTGATTTTTCATTTGACCTAAAATCTCCAGATGTCATATGCGCAACGTGCGACTTAGAGTCAGAAGACCATGCTCCCATGGAATGTGGGTTAGCCTTCGCATATTCTTTTACAGACTGAGGTGCTCTACGGTCAGAGTTTCCTTCACGCAATACAGGGTTAACCGCACTACCTTTGATCTTATCATATCTACTCTTAGCCTCTTTCTCCTCATCCGTTTTAGGGTCTTCAGGATAATCAGGGATGTTATATCCTTGTGCTTGCAATTCTTTAATGGCAGCAACAAGCTGTGGAATAGAAGCACTAATATTAGGTAGCTTAATAATATTTGCTTCAGGCTTTTTCGCTAATTCACCTAGTTCAGTTAAAGCATCAGAAATTTTCTGCTCTTCAGTTAACTTCTCTGGGAAATTTGCAATAATTCTTCCGGCCAATGATATATCTCTGGTTTCTATTGCTACACCTGATTGCTTAGCAAAAGCTTTTATAATAGGAAGGAAAGAATGAGTGGCCAATGCAGGGGCCTCATCAGTTATGGTATAAATTATCTTTGCTGTTGTCTCGCTCATTGTTTTATAGTTTGACGCTGCTTATTTTATTTTATCATTTACAGTATACGTGATACCTGTTTTAGGGATTGCTAAATTAAGAAAATTAAACATTGAATCTAAATGTGAATATGATATTAGTGTAAGATCAGCAGCCCTCATTTTAGCAGCAAATTATTATTTTACTGCAGCGAAAACTCTTGCACAAAAAATAATGTTACGGGTGCTACGTTGTTTAAACTTTAACTTACCTTTTACGATGAAAACTTCTTTATTAATCATAATAAGTTTATGGATTACTCCACTACTAGCACAGGGGCAATCCGTATGTCTAAGTCAAGAAGAACAGAATCTCTTTGAATTGATTAATGACTATAGAAAAGAAAAAAAACTACCTCCAATCACTTTTTCTGCAAAACTCACCAAGGTGGCTCAAACCCATGCGCGCGACCTAGCCGACAATTACTCATTTTCACCCGACAATGAATGTAACCCTCACAGTTGGTCAGATACAGGTAAGTGGTCTGCATGCTGTTACACCAATGACCATAAACAAGCTAAATGTATGTGGGATAAACCCATGGAGATTGCAAATTATATGAGCCCTGGTTATGAAATCGCTTATTACAGCTCAGCCGGAGCTAATGCCAAGCAAGGCATTGAAGGTTGGAAAAAAAGCCCTGCCCATAACCCTTTATTAATCAATTCAGGAATGTGGAAACAACTCACCTGGAAAGGGGTAGGAGTTGGTATCTACAAAGAATATGCTGTAGTGTGGTTTGGGCAGATAGCTGATGAGGAAAATACTATTGAGCTATGTCAATAGTATTAGTATTTTTCATTCTCGTTAGGAAAATCTTTAGACTTCACATCTTCAACGTAGTTAGTTACAGCTCCGGTGATAATTGTATCTAGATCTGCATATCTTCTCAAAAATCTAGGTTTAAACTCCTTAGTCATACCTAACATATCTTGAACTACAAGTACTTGGCCATCTACATATGGGCCTGCACCAATACCAATAATAGGAATTGAAACAGCCTCAGTCACCCTTCGAGCTAATTCAGCTGGAATTTTCTCTAATACAATACCGAAGCAGCCATATTCTTCAAGTAATTTGGCATCACTCAAAAGCTTTTCGGCTTCGGCTTCTTCTTTAGCTCTAACCGAGTATGTTCCAAACTTATAAATTGATTGTGGAGTTAATCCCAAATGTCCCATCACAGGCACTCCTGCACTCAATATTCTTGTAATAGAATCTTTTATTTCAGCGCCTCCTTCTAGCTTTACGGCATGAGCTCCCGATTCTTTCATAATGCGGATAGCCGACCTTAGCGCCTCTGAAGAATTTCCTTGATAGCTACCAAAAGGTAAATCCACTATCACAAAAGCTCTTTCAGCTCCCTTCACTACTGAACTACCGTGGTATATCATTTGCTCCAAAGTTATAGGAAGAGTGGTTTCATGCCCCGCCATTACATTAGATGCGGAGTCTCCTACCAAAAGCACATCAATACCTGCTGAGTCTAACAGGCGTGCCATTGAATAATCATAAGCGGTGAGCATAGCTATTTTCTCACCTCTGTTTTTCATTTCTTGTAATTGATGGGTAGTAACTTTTTTGATATCCTTTTTATGTACCGACATGCTTATCTCTTTAAGAGTTATCTTATAAGAGGGTGTTAGGTATACTAAAGACAAAAGTTGTACCTTCTAATTCCTCGCTGGTAACTTTTATCTCCGCATTAAGCTTATCTGCCACTTTTTTTACAATGTATAAGCCTAAACCTGATCCCTCACTTTTTTCTGTGGCTCTGTAAAACATGTCAAATATATGTGGAAGTTTTGACTCTTCAATACCTTCCCCATTATCTTCTACCGTAATCAAGGCTCGTTCTTTGCTTACTTCTGCCTCTATTCTTATAAAAGGATAATCTTTATCAAAAGATCTATATTTTAAAGCATTAGAAATCAGATTATTAAGGATAATTCGGATTCTGGTGAGGTCAGAACAGAATGATACATTTTGCTTTACCTTAGTTATAATCTCTAAGCCCTTGGTATCCGATGCATTATAGTAGCTTGAAATACTATTATTTATTTCCACCATTAAATTTATAGGGATATGCGCATCGTTAATTCTGTCATTACGAGAAATACTTAAAAGTTCCAGCACTAAGGAATCTAATCTTTTAACACTGCTCTCTATTTTCTCTATGCATTCCTCTTTTATTCTCTGCACCTCCTCTAACCTATATACATCTATAAGCCCAAGAATAGAGCGCAATGGAGAACGCAAATCGTGCGAAGCATGATAAACGAAGCTATCTAACTCAAAGTTTACCTTTTGCAACTCAAGCAAACTGGCTTTGGTTTGAGTAATGTCCTTTAAGATGCATTCGATAATATTTTCATCTTTATATAGCACAGCACTTAAAGAAACCCACAGCTTCTCGGAGTGACTAGTTTTTATTTCTAATTCAAGATTATCGATAGCATGATATTCCAATAATAGATTGAGCACCTTTGCTTTATCTCTACTATTGAGAAATATGTCAAAATTCACATCATCCTGATGCTCAGAATCAACCCCGACCAAAGACCAAAACTTTTCATTAGCCTCTATAATAGATCCGGTTTCAGCATGACTCCGAACCATGGCCACCAAAGAGTTTTGAAATAAATTTCGGTATTTCTCTTCGCTTCTTTTTAATGCATCGGCCGCTAATTCTCTATCAGTAATGTCGGTATGAGAGCCACTAACTCGGATGGTCCTACCCGAGGCCCCTCTAAGGGCTGTGGCACGCGAAAGGATCCAACGGAAAGTACCGTCAGTATGTTTTAATCGAAACACCTCTTGATAGGAAGAGGTGTTTCCCTTGATGTAATCTTTTAATTTTTCTACAGCATTGGCCTTGTCGTCAGGGTGCAGTATATCTTCCCAAATAGACATGAGGTCAACATCCTGCGTAATATCCATGCCCAACATGGTTTTCCAAGGCGTAGAAACGAAACCTTCATTCTTCTCAAAATCCCAATCCCACAGACCATCATTGGCGCCACTTGCAGCCGCTCTGTATTTATCCAGTCTATTTTTTAACTGCTCTATTTCTAGCTGTTTTTCCGCCAGAAGGCCTTCGAGCCTTTGAATTTCCTCTTTCACCGTTAATGATCAATAAGTTTCGTGCATTTACAACCCTAAACGGCTATAAGTTAAGAGTAGGAATTTATTAAAGCAAGCGAATACCTATCGGAGATAGACAACCTTCTCATTTTCTTTTAGTTGCACCTCCACATGATCCTTTATTGTAGTGGCCAATTCGTATCCTGCATATTTGGTTGAAATAGGAAATTTAAGATGGCTCCTATTTACCAATACAGCAGTTTCTATTTTAGAAATTTTAATATTTAAAAAAGGCTTTAGGCTGTAAGCCATAGTGCGGCCGGTATTCATTACATCATCAATAAGTATTACACACTTATTTTTTAAATGTTGAATATCACAACTTAGTGTAATTTCACTTTGTGTAGGAGCAAACTTATCGAGTTTCACCTCGATAAGTTCCACTTCAAACGGAGCTATTTCTTTTAAATTAACCTGCAGTAGTTTGGCTAATTCATATCCTTGGTCTAAAATTCCCGCCAGAATTATATGCTCTTCCTGAAAATTATTTTCATAAATTTCATAAGCAATTCTCTTAATCTTCTGGCGAACTTGTGTATCTGTTAATATTAAGCTTCTTTCACCCATATTATTGCGGTATTGGCATTACTTTGCTATCCTTAAAGGTAGAAAGTATTACTAAGGATTCCATATTATCTACTACTTCAATGTTAGTTACTCTTTCCAACATAAGCTTTTGATAAGCAGGAATATCTGCCGCTATAATTTTTAAAATAAAATCACCTGACCCTGTTACGTGATGGCATTCAACAACTTCTTCAATTTCATTGATACTATCAGTAAATATCTGAATATTATCTTTGTTGTGCCCCTTTAAAGATACCATTACAAAAGTACTTACTCCAAGCCCTACTTTTTCATTGTTAAGCTTTGCATGATAGCTCTTTATTACGCCAGAAGTCTCTAACTTCTTTACTCGCTCTAATGTAGGTGCTGGTGACAACCCTATTTCCTGAGCAAGTTGTGCATTAGTTATTTTAGCGTTAGTCTGGAGAATCTTTAAAATCTTAAGATCTATTTTATCGAGTTTCGCTTTGTCCTTCATTCTTTATTTTTGCCAAATAATATTTGCTGCGAAGATAGTTATAAAAAATAAGTTAATAAGAGAAGTTAATACAAACTTAATAGTTAATCAACCTTTAATCGATAGGTTTCACTTGTATTATCTGCTGTTACCTTCACTAAATACAAGCCTGATTTCATTCCTTGTACGTTGATATCAAAAGCGTTGTAACCGATTAAAAGTGTAACCTCCCGTATGGTTTTAACTTCATTACCTGCAGTATCAAAAATTTGAACAGAAGCTTTTTCTCCTCCATTTTTTGAAACCAGGCCTATAGCAAACTGTGACCTTGCGGGGTTAGGCCGTGGAGGAAGCATCACTACCTCTTCAGTACTATTTAGTGTTATACACTGATAGTTATTATTCAAGTCATTATCATCTATACCACTGATTAACGCATTAACGTAAACGCATAAATACTGAATGTTTAACTCTGTTAAGGTAAAGTCTAGAGATACATTGATCGTCTCTCCTGCATAAATGGTTTGATCTACCTTTTTACTTAAAGAAAGCTCTTCTCCAAGATCAATATCAACCTTAAAACTATCTACTATAACGGTACCTGTATTTTGAATTGAAAGTACTAATTCATCATTTTGAAAGATCGCTGATTCCAAATTCAAATCTAAATTTGGGTCTAATACACTTATTGGGTGACTAACAGTGTCTTTACATCCTTTATCATCAAAAGCAACTAATTCAACGTTATAAACATTTTCATCAGTAAACACATGCGATGGATTCTCCTCCTCACTGTTTTCCCCATCATTAAAATCCCAATAATATGTGCTAGCTCCGGCTGACGAGTTTGTAAACGCAATGCTCAATGGTGGCCCTCCAAAAGATACTGAAGGAGTAAAAGCTGCATTTGGAGCTTCTGACACAGTTACTGGCGCTACTGTACTGTAACTACACCCGTTTTCAGTCTCTATGGTAAACCTAACGTCATATTGCCCCACCGATGGGAATTTATGATATATAGAAGAATCCGCATAGAGCTTCTGATTATTAAAAGTCCATCCCCAAGTGGCTATCTCATCTTCTGAATCTGTAATATCATATAAATGGGTAACTGCATTGTCACATGCTTCTTCTATGCCAAACTGCACATTAGGCTCGGGCAATACACTTAGAATCTTATTGAGGCTTGCCGAACAATTATTACTTGAAAGCACCGTAAGCCCCACATTATAATCTTTGGAAAAATCAAACCTAGCCTGTGGATTTCTATCTTGGCTATATACTCCGCCAAGATCCCACTCCCAGGCTATAGCACTATTACCTGCATTAAGTGTAGTCTCATCTTGAAATTGAATAACCTCACCAACACATAATTTATCATATGAAAAGTCAACTGCAGGTGCAGCATTTACCTTTACTTGTTGTTCTACAGAGTCTATACATCCATTTGTAGTTGTGGCAATGAGCTTCACTTTAAAGTTACCATCTTCTTCAAACTGAAACTGCGGGTATCTTTCATTAGAGGTTCCCAAATCCGCAAAATTCCAACTCCAAGAGCTAAAATTAGCATCATTTACTGTAGACTCATCTATAAATTGTGTCAAACTACCTTCACACGACAAATCATTGGCAAATTTAACAATAGGGAGCTCATATACATCCACCGACTTAGTGGTATCAGAGGTGCAGCCATTGCTGCTTTGAAGCTGAAGGGTAACCTTAAATGTACCTGCATTGGCGTATTCAAACAATGGATTTTCTAAACTTGAAGTAAACCCATTTCCAAAATCCCACTGATAGCCGGTAATATTACCCTCAGAATTATTCGTAAACTGCATAGCTGTTCCCATGCAATCATCATTTACCTGAAAATTAGATTTTGGACCTTGCTTTATATTGCTTAAGGTTTTGCTAACCTCAGAAGAACAACCAGGAATAGAAGCTATTAACTTCACCTCTTTTGTACCTGTGCTGTTAAACTCATAGTTAAGATTCTGAGAAGAATTTACAAATTCATCATCGATCAACCATTGCCATGCAATATTTCCATCATAACCTGCTGTATCAGTTAGGTTAGTTATCGAATACGAGTCATTAGTACAAATCTCATCAATTGGCAAATTAAAATCAGCCACAGGCTCATCAAATACTTTGATTGACTTCTCCACAAAATTACTACATCCTTCAGCACTTTCAACCTCAAGTTTCACTTCATAATCTCCAGAAGCAGCATATTGATGATTAGGGTTTGCATCTGGCGAGGTATTAGAATCTCCAAAGGACCAGTTGTAGGAGGTGATATCTCCGGAGTTGTTAATATTATTAAACTCAACAGGTGTTGATGCACAGATCGTCTGATTAGAAAAATTGATGTCCGGGGCTTGCGAGTCGGTTATTGTTATAGATTTTGTTATTTGATCGGAATTGCCTAAAGAATCATAAACAACAAGCCTTATATTTCTATCACCCGAGGAACTATAATAAACTGAAGGTGTGATTGCATAACTGTTTAGAGAAGAAGCATCACATTGACTGTTCACCATCAGAGAATATAGTATTCCACTTACATCATCCAGAACGAAACCGTTCACTTGCCCTTCATCAAATACAAACTTCATAGCAAACCCCTGCCTATAATTAAAATTATTGGCATAAGTAAGAATATCTATATCTACCGGTGGAGTTTCTAAATTATTTCCAAGATCAGCCTTATATAGTCTTCCTTGCAAAGTGTTTGCATGCAATTCATAGTCTCCAAAGTTATTAAGTATTTCAATGTTATTAACATTATCCCCACTACCGACATTTGTTAAATAATTTAATGTAACATATGGAACTCCTTCCATAATGTCATTCCCAAAATTTAGTTTTGCTACATTACCTGTGGTATAAGAAACTACAAATGCAAGCCACTCATTCTCATAATGAACAACTTCAATATCACGAGTATTTGTAATGCCAGAAATCTGATCTATAGCTAATATATCTGTCTCTGTAATATCCTTGTTGATATCATTAGAAAAATCAATTATTTCTATTGAAGTATTATCGTTAATCAATATTGTCTTTAATTCAGTGCTGGTATTCAAAACTACCATCTTAGACCTCACCCCTCCATAATTAGCATAAACAATTTCTCCCTGCGGATTCTCGTCTTCCAGACCTTGCTCAAATTTTAATTTGACTAATTCTTGGGAATCCCAGTTATGTATTAAAGCATATACATCCCCGCCATCTTCTATCAAACCTACTGAAACAGGGGCATCTAGAACGTTATTAGGATTTCCTAAATCAGCAACTGAAGTTGGTGGTTCACTTAAACCATTAGAATAAGTCAATTTAAAAACCTTGTCAGCATTCCAACTTGTCATAATACCATACCAGACTCCAGAAGACTTTATGAAATCTAACCCTAGGTACCGATTACTACTCATTTGGTAATTTTCTTCTGCAATCAATTCATCTTGAAACAGGTATGGGCAAAAGTTCCAAAAAACAGAATCAAAATTCTGAGATGAATTCGTGAAGTATAAATTTTCTCTAATACAAGCATTAGATGGAAGCTGAAAGTCTGCATTCAACTGCGCAAAACCTTTTTTTCCAATTGTTAAGATTGAAAAAAGAATAACAATATATAAATAATAGATTTTCAAATTACATTAAATCATTTCTTATTGCTAGATAATTAGATGTTAAGAAAATCTCGTACCTCTCATTGTACGTTATCTCTTGCAAACCATCCTTTAGTATTCTATATATTTTAAATCCTTTTAATATACTAAAAAAATCCCTTAGAAGTACTTTTGAAACCAAATTAGCTATCCCAAACTCGAATTGAATGACATCTATTTTATCTTCTCTTAAAAATTCCAAGACTCCTTTTAAAACATTTAATTCATAGCCCTCTACATCCATTTTCAAAAAATGAATGTGGTCAATATTCTTATCCTTGCAATATTTTACCGCTCGAACGACATCTACCTTCTCAGTATTATCAAATTTCACATTAATACTATCGTGCTCAATTTGGAAAAATGAAGCCCATCCGGTACCTTCTCTATCATAATACAAATCCAATTTACTGTCATCTTGGCCTAAAGCAAAATTATTAAGAATCACTTGATCATTACCTTCAAAATATTGTTTAAGACTTTTAAATGGATGTTTTGCTGGCTCGAAACAATGAAGCTCATAATGAATACTTACATTGTCACAAAAAGCTTTAGCATAATCCCCATCGTTTGCTCCTACATCAAAAGCTATAATTGAATTAGTATTCCCAAACAAATCATTCAGTAACTTCATCACATATATCTCTCCACTACTGTTTACATACCCTGCAGTACCATAATTCATGCCTCTTAAACAAATGCGATAAAGCCTTTCAAAGATGGGCTGCAATACTTTTCTTCCTACTAATTTGTTTTTCATAATTAATATTTAAAATTAGGATTTAGATTACTACTAATATAGTTATCCACCCATCTCAGATCGTCCTTTGAAAAATAATCAACATACCCTCCAACCTTACCCTTTCTAGCCTTTAAAGAATCACTGCCTTTACCTCCAAATTCTTGAACTTTATCGTCTCCATTCTTAATTCTTCCCTCCTTTTCGCGCTTCCTCACATTATCAAAATTATTCTTCTCAATAGAATTAACAACAGAGGTCTTTTCAATAAAATCATCTATTCTCAAAAATTGATTTAACTTCGATAATGAAGAATAGGTATCATTCATTAAGTCTTCATATTTTAAAACATCAAAGTTCTTTACTTTTGCACCTTGCTCCATCCAAATGTTGTAAAATTCAACAATTGTGGGAATACCTCCTCTTTCATTTCGAATAAAAGCAGAAATAGATTCTTCGCTCATATCAACTCTCTTACTAGACTTGCCTACGCGATTTACATATTCAAAATACCATGAAACAATTACATCGCGTGGGTCTCTCACTAAGAAGACAACATTTGAGTGCCTAAAAAGCGATTTATCTTGATTAAGCTCCTCCTTCTTTCTGTACATTGGATCATCATCATGGGTAAAAATTATACGAGGAATATCTTTATTAATCTTATACAAAATCTCTGTAGAAACATCGTCAACTCTATCAGCTTTGGGAAACTGAAAATATATCATATCACAAATCAACAATTTCAACCAAGACCTACCACATTTTGGATAAGATATCACATAGTAATCCTTAGATTTTAGCCTATTTAAAAAATCTCCAGGTAATACAGGTGCCAGTCGATCCTTTAATTTATTCGGAATCACTAGCTTTATTTTATGCAACCAATCATATATCATGGCCATATCCGCAGAATTTGAAGTGTTCGCTTAATCATTTTTTTTATTGTGCCATCTCTCAAATCATTTCTTGTAGTTATATTATTAAAAACAGATACTATATTTTCAGAAGTTGACAGCCTAGAAATGTCACTTTGATTTTCTGATGGGAGCAAATCCTTCCAGCTTTTTAAACCTATAATGTGCCTGAACATCGTAGGATCTTTCTCAGATAATTCTTTTTTTTCCCTAAACTTATTTTGTGCTTGAGTTACAGACCTCACTGGATAATGCAGAACCTTTATCTGATACATACCCACAACCCCTAAATAACTTGGCCATACTTCAGCAGACTCCCATTCTAACCCCTTTCTATGCTTAAAAAGGCGCATTTCAGACCACGCCCAATTCCTATAATGTAACATATTTTCAAGTTGATTCACGTTATTAGTATCAATATCTGCCTCCTCCTTAGTCAAAACAAAGTCTATTTTTTTAGATGAAATGACATCACAGTGCTTTCCATATTTAGAAATAATCCCTTTAGGACTCTCTAAAAAAAACTCATCCGCATCTTGTATTGCCCACCAATCTCCATGATTCATTTCAGATTTGTAATGATTGAAAATCTCGCTTCTTAAAGAATCACTATATATTTTATTATCAGTTTTAAATGGAATTATTTTTTCGTCAGCGAGGCTTAGCACAATTTCCCATGTCTTATCTGTACTGCCAGTATCAAATACTATAATTTTATCAAACCATTGTTTAGCAAACTCCAGATTCGATTTTATAATATCTTCTTCATTTCGAATTACACATATTGCATATATCTTGAAATCAGACATCTTCTATTATTTGATTATAAACTTCTTTCACAGTATCGTATGATCGGTACTTTTGGGCAAATGAGCGAAAGTAACCTCGATCATATTTATTAATTAACTCCTTGAGTTTTTTCAACCTACTATTTGTATAATCAGAGTTAAAATTTTCCATGTCAATTGTAACCCCCAACTTATTTTCTTCCAAATAATGCATTTCATCCCCCACTCCATTAGACATTAGCACTGGTAACCCCACCGCTAGGTATTCACCAATCTTCACTGGAGATAAATACTTAGACGTTCTTGTTTTCTTATAAGGAGCTATAGCAAAATCGGCAGCACTTAGATACTTTACCACTTCATGATGCTTAACATATTTCTTCTTTATTTTATCAAGAGGAATATTTTCAAGCTTACATTCTTCATAAAAAATTTCATCATCCAAATTTGAAAGAATTATCGCATAAAAATTAGGTCCAAAGTAATCAAAGAATGAACGTATTAGCCTAAATAGTTTTTTATTATGATACATACCTCCAAATTTCCCGGCATACACCATCACCACAGAAGTCATTTCTATCTCTAGTTCACTTCTAATAGAAAATCTATGCTTTTCATCAAAGAAAAATTTATTAAAATCTACCGCGCAAGGTGCTAATTTTAACTTGCTAGCAGAAATCCCTTCTGTTATTAATTTTTCTCTATAATTGTGACTTACTACTACAAGAAATTTCGCATATCTTTTAATTTTACCTTCCCAGTAACTTTGCATTATATACCTCGGATCCAATTTATTCCAAACCTCAGAATCCAGCATATATTCTGCATGTGGCTCATACGACTCCACTATAAAAGGTGTATCAAACTTTCGAGCTACCAACCAAGCTAATGCCCCCGCTGGAGCTCCTCTAGCAATTATTAAATTGACAGAATTATGCTTACATATTTTCAATACTTCTTTAGGAAAGGATATAAAATCAGCCGTTTTAGTGATTATGGTCATTCCATAATTTTTACTAATTAAAGGGTAATAAGTAATACCTTTTTCTCTTAAATATTCTTCATGTTCTGAACTTTGCTCTTCTCTTTGTGTGTTTGCAAAAATCACAGAATTAACTTTGGCATTCTCAATTAAAATTGAAAGATGCGGAAATATGGTCGCAGAAGTAAGAGGATCATCAAGATTCCAATATCCTAAAAAAAGTACATTAATTTTTTCCATCCAATAACAGCAATCATCTAAAAAAAACCATCATAGCCTTATATGCTTGAAACTTACTTAAATAAGACTTCACCATTATTAATTTAATTTTTCGCTTAAATTGTGACAAGTCACGTTCAGATAATTTTAGTTTTTTTAATTCTTTATAAATCCTGAAATACCCATTTTCAAGTCCCTCCAGATTTGTCATAGCTGATTCATGTCCTGATCTGTAGTTGTAAATTACACTTGTAGCACATGAATAAATCCCTGACTGAGAAATTGAAATATAAAAGAGTAAATCCTCGCCATGGGTAAGATTTTCTAAAAAGTTATATTTCTTAGTTTCATTTCTTTTAATCATCCAAGTGGGGCCAAAAAAACATTTGCCTGAAAGTGAAATAAGCTCTCTAAATGGAGTTCCATAAAAATCAGGTGAGTATAATCGGCCCAAGCCGACATGATTATCACTACAAACTTGCACTTTACCATCTACAAACTCTATTTCAGGGTTAGTAGCAAACACATCTAGTCTGTCTATTAAACTATTTTCGGGCAGGATATCATCGCTATCGAGAAAACAAAAAAACTCTCCATTCATATTTCGAAGACCTACATTCCTTGCCGCACTAACACCTTTATTGCCCTGTTTAAAATAACGAATTCTAGCGTCAGAAAAAGAATGAATTATTTCTTCAGAGTTATCTATTGAACCATCATTAACTATTAACAATTCCCAGTTTGCATACGACTGATTAATAACAGAGTTAATGCTATCGTGCAAGTACATACTGGCATTATAAACTGGCATAATGATAGATACTAATGGATTTCTGTCAACCATTTTTCAATTTCTTGAATTTTCTTTTCGTATGAATTATCAGCAGCCACAGCCCTTCGTCTCAAGATTAATTCTTCAGTATTGAACTGAGCAAGATTTTTACTTATGCTGTCAATTAAATCACTCCATTGTTCAGCAGAATTCGACATATAAACCAAATCACCAAGAGGCAAATATTCCTTCGTAAAAGAAGTGATTATAGGCTTTCCTACAGCCAAATATTCCCAAAACTTGTGAGGGGAAGCATAAGTATTGTAATATTCTTTAGTATAGGCCAATAGAAAGATGTCTGCAGCTTTTAAGTAAGACCACAAATCTGCTGATGAAACCGCATCTAAAATATAAACATTTTTATTGCATGTAATATAATTAGGAACAAATTCTTTGTTACTACCTAAAAAAACAAAATCAATATTTGATTGCTTTACTGCTGCCTTTTGTATTATACTCCAATCTATAAACTTCATTGCAAGGTTTCCAATATATAAGGCTTTAATATTATTGTTCCCAGGAAGTATCACAGGCCTTTCAAAATGTTCGGTAGAGTTAACTCCGTGAGAAATATAATATGTATTCTTGTTATACTGACTAAGCCTCTCCGTAATAGCAGGTATTACTCCAAAGCAAACTTTTGCCGTTGATGCAGCCTTTCCAGTATTAAAATGCTGATTAAGGTCTACAATATGTGAAATACTTAATATGCTATCTGGTAAGGCGCTGAAATCAAAAAACACTGAATTATCAAATGACCAAACAATATCAAATCTAACATTACACAACTTCTGTAATCGCAAGAATTCTCGAAGTATAAAAAAACGCTGTAAAAATTTCGGATAAAACCTTAAGCCCTTCGGAAAACCTCTATAATAAACTGAAGATACTCCATCAAAATCAGTACTCATAACATTATAAGTATTTGAGGGAGGATTCAGGAAAAATAATTTATTCCCTCTTGTAGCCAAGTGTGTAGCATAATGATGTTTAGAAACAAATATGTGTGACCATGGCTCTGGTGATATTAAGAGTATGTTCTTATTTATCAACTTCATCTTAAAAGATATTTATTAAGTCATTAAACATTTCTTCCTTTTTCTTAAACACCTTAATATTACATCCCGACAATTGAGGAAAAACGTTATTAAATTCATTCATCGCATGTTCATGCCCCTTTTTTGAATAAATAACATTTACCCCTCCAAACATAGAGCAGAGAGTTGCTGTTCCCCCATGTATGGAAATAAACTTTGAACAGTTAGCGTATACTAAGCACTGCAAATGATTAAAACTTACTTCATTGTCAACTTTCTTACTTAATCCTTTTAGAATTTCAACCTGTGGAAACTTATTATTAATAAAATCAAAATCTCCCAGATGCAGTATTTCAGAGTTATCCAAACTAATATCATCCGATTGTGGTCTATTATAAATGATTTGATACTTATCTTGAAACATTCTAAATATTTTAGCAAGATCTTCTAAGTCAAAATAGCTTATAGGCTCTTCCCCCCACTCTGTATTAAACCTATTGGCCACAACTAAAATCTCTTTGTTATACTGAAAATGTTGGTTATTATAGAATTGCTTAAAAGGAACTCTCTTCCATTTATATTTTAATAACTTGGTATCATGCGGTGCATTAGGAATATCAAAATCTTCATTTCCTGTATGACTTCTAATTATATTGGAGTCCTCCACATGATCAGGAGAAAAAAAGTAAAACACTTTTGAATGCTCTGAAGATATGGTTCTAGCTAAAGTTCCATTTAAATGATGCCAATAAGCATATGGTACGGCATGCAACAACTCCTGCTGAAATTCACCTTGAAAACGAATCACTTTATACGGTTTCTTAATAAAATGATCTCTAAAAAAAAACTTGAACTGATGCAATAAACCTAAATAACGAAATCTTATAAACCATCTCTGGGGAGCCGGAATTTTAGGATATTTTAAAAAAATGAATAAAGTAAGTATTTTGGATAAAATTTTCACCATGGCAATTTGTTATTAAGCAATGATTGCAGCAGAAGCCTATCCTCTTCATAATAATCATGTAATTGAACCAGTAAATCTTCTCTAAGTGACAATTTATTATACACATCAGATTTATTCCTCCAAAAACGATGATCTTTGGTATCAATATTTTCTATAGACATCTTTTCAATCCCTAAAAAAGAAGTAATTTTATTCAGTTCAACTTGAGTATTTGTTTTTAAATCCATACTGTATAAAAACAAAAAATCATCCCTCTTGTAATATTTTAAAAACTGCTGAATTTGCATACCATAGAGACCTCTCCCTATATGATTCATCAAATGCCATTTATCCATTCCTTCTAATGCATCTGTAATTACTTCTTCAAAAGATCTTGGATCATACAACCAAGCATGATTTTTATCTTCCTCGAATCGATAATGATGCATTTTCCATGCTGAATAAGCTCTTTCAATAGGCTCTCTTAATAAGATTATAAATTTCGCATTTGGCAATAAATTAAATATCCTTTCAGCGGATTCTTTATGAGCGAGGTAATCAGGAGTGGCTTCAAATGTTAACTGACCAGACTTAAAACGAAATGATAAATCAAAATTCAATTTGTAATAAAAAGACCCTCCATTATAATTATCATCATAATCAAAAAAGTGTGCTTCTTTATGAACAGGCTCTACAATCTGCCTGTGTTGCCTTAGAACGCTATACAAAAAAGTAGTTCCAGCTTTCTGTGCACCTAGAACTAAAAAATTTGGATATCTATAAAACCCCGCCTTTATCAAGGTCCTCTTTACAGAATGCCTTAAAGTTTGAATATTTAACATTATTTACTTTTAATAACACTAATTATATCCTTCACTATTTTCGGTCTGAATATATAATATAGCACATAAAAAATGAATAGAGGAATTAAATTTACTATCCAAGTATTTAAATCTAAAAAACTTAGAATGAAGAATAGTAAGCCCAATATTCCTACAGATACAAATTCTTCCCTTAGCTGAGAAAAATTTTCTACTATACTGAGTTCAATTATTTCCAATGACTTCACATACAATACAATACTAGAGACAATCATGATCACAGTTACACCTGCTGCCACCTGAATAATCCCATGTTGTGCCAAAACAAAAATTGCTACAACTAAAATCGGTTTAGAAATTAAACCTATTTTAATAGAGATTGTCATTTTATCGTATCCCAAATAAAGACTTGAATTTAAGGCAGTAAGTGAATGAACAATGCCTACCCAAATCAAAAATTGAAAGATAACAGCTGAAGGTATCCATTCTTCACCAAGAAATGTATGTATCAAACCTTTAGCTGAAAAAAAAGCATAAACTAATATAGGTATAACAAAAACAAATACTAACTTCTGCATCTTCATAAATAGAGTAGGTACTGCACCTTGGATATGCTTAATTTTGCTAATTGAAGGAAAAAGCAAATTAACAAAAACCTGATTCACCTGCATTAGTGGGGCAAACATAAGTGCATAAGCACGATTGTAATATCCTAATGCCTGGTCACCCTGATACCGTCCAATTAGGAAGTTATCAGCATTTCTGCCTATATAACCGAGAATATCATTAAAAAAAACTTTAGCCCCAAATACCATATGGCTTCGAACCTGCTTTAAATGCAATGAAAATGAAGGTAAAAATTGTGAATATAGGAAAGCAAAAACAGTATTAAATAAATTAAAAGATATAAACTGGAGAGCCAAACTATATGCCCCCAACTTATTCATCGCAGCTATAAATGCAACGCTACCAGACAAAAGAGTACTGAATAACCCAACATAAAAAATTTTTTTAAATTTCAACTCTTTTCGAAGTAAGGTATAAGGAACTATACCTGCACTCACAAAAAAGAAATTAAAAGCACAAATTTCAATTAATTCTGCAATAGACCAATCATTATAAAAGGCCATTATAAACGGAGACGTAAAATAAATTAAAAAAGCCAGGAGGACTCCTAATGTTAGGAAAAACCAAAAAATGCTGGATATTTGGGGGCGCGTTATTTTCTCGTCTTGAATTATGGCTCCTGAAAGGCCCAACTTTAAGAATATTTCTGCAAACCCAATAACCGATATCACTTTGGCAAATGCACCAAAATCAGATGGATTCAATATTCTTGCAAGAATTATTGAAAAAAAAACTTTAAGACACTGATTGACAACTTGATTAATCATCAACCATTTCCCCCCCATCTTAATTTCCTTATTAAGATTACTCAACTAACTTTATCCCTATTTAAATAATGAAAAACAATAATAATTGCCCTGCCCCTCAAGGGCAACCTCCAACTCAACGCTTCCATTTTGAACAGCATCTCAGATAATTTAGCTAGGCTAAGTTTAAGCTCACTATATCACCATTTTAATATCAAATCCTTGGAATATCCTTTACAAAGATGGTAAAATCATTGCCAAGTTATATTATTTTTTTTCAAAATATGGTTTTGAAACTCGGCTATTCAATATCCCTAATGCAGTCTGAGCATATCTAACCCTAAGATCTCGATATGCTAGAATTAAAAATAAGTCTTTATATTGAAACAATTCTTTAAGATTTAGCCGCAAACCTTTTTTATTTGCGTCAACTATAAGTTTATGCATTCTAAGTCTATTCTATTCATTACTCCCTATCCGCACGGAGAGGCGCCAAGTCAAAGATTTCGCTTTGAACAATATTTACGTTTACTTCAAGAAAATGGATTTAATTATAGCATTTCTCCATTCTTATCAATCAAAGGCTGGAATACCATCTACAAAGATGGCAAAACTACCTCCAAAATGTATTATTTATTAGTTGGTTTTGTAACCCGATTTCTCGATTTATTAAAAATAAAAAAATATAATTTAATTTTTATACATAGAGAAGCTACTCCAATGGGACCTCCTGTATTTGAATGGATTGTATCAAAAATTTTTAAGAAAAAAATTATTTATGACTTTGATGATGCCATCTGGCTTGAAGACCCTGACGAAACCGGGACTTTGAAAAGTATTATAAAATGGAAATCAAAAGTGAAGAGAATTTGCCAATGGAGCTACAAAGTAAGTGTGGGCAATAAATTCCTAGCTGATTATGCTATTCAATATTGCAAAAACACCTTTATCAATCCAACAACTATAGATACAAACAACTTACATAATCCAAAACTTTATAATATAGTTGAACTAAAAGATAAAGTTGCTTTAGGCTGGACCGGAACTCATAGCACACTACAATACTTGGCCTCTTTAGTTCCTGTATTAGAAGAATTAGAAAAAAAAATGGAGTTTGAATTTATCGTAATCTCGAATAAACCTCCCGTTTTTAAGTTAAAATCATTAAAATACATTCCGTGGAACAAGGCCACAGAAATAGAAGATTTAATGAAAATAGACATTGGGCTGATGCCTCTGACCGAGGATCTCTGGTCTCAAGGCAAATGTGGTTTTAAGGCACTACAGTACATGGCATTAGAAAAACCAGCCTTAGTTTCACCCGTAGGAGTAAATACAACAATAATTCAGGATAGAAAGAATGGTTTTATTTGCCAATCAAATGCAGAATGGCTAAATACAATTACCTCATTAATTAATGATAACAAACTAAGAAAGGCTATTGGTACTGAAGGCAGAAAATACATTATCAAATATTATAGTGTATCTTCTAACTCAGCTAACTTCTTAGCTTTATTTTCTTCAGAATAATGATAAATAACTATCAGCCCAATAAGGTAAAAAGGCATTAATGGAATTTTGTACCTTGAAAGCGTACCAAAGTTATATGTTGAGACACCCACAGCAAAAGCAAACACCACAGCAAAGGTTAAACAAAATATAACGTCAGCTTTTATTAAATAATTAAAGAAATTCTTAACTCCGAACTTCCAAATAAGCCATAAAGTAAGTATCAAAAAGACTAAAGCTTCAATAGCAGATAAAAGCATAAGAGGGTTCCTAACTTCCCACAAATAGGGTCTAAAAATAGATACATTAATAGCTGCAGGAGCTAATTTCACCATACTACCAAACGTTCCATCCAACTCCCCTAGTGTATAGCCTGAATTATCTCCCATTCTTGCCCCCCAGCCATAACGTATATCATAAGCCGTAATCCGTGCTGTTTCAGCTATATTATCCAATGCATATTTAGAATTCTGCTCCCCTACTTTTTCTATTGCAAAATACCCAATCACTAAAGCACTGAGTAAAAAAAATGGAGCTACCATTAATTTTAAAACTATTGACTTCACTTTACTAATGTTAGTTATAAAATACCAAAGGATTAATGCAGGAAGAAAGGACAATAGCAGGTATATCTTTATGTTTAAGGTCACATAAGCACCAAGACATAATATAAGAGCATTCAACAAAATGGCTCTTTTCCTATAAAATAATTGATCAAATGAATAGGTCATCCAGCCTAATGCTCCTAAAGTAACCGTATCCTTCAAAATACCTGATCCCCAAAAAAAGACAGAAGGCACAAACAACACTGCTACGGCCAACCAGCGAGTCATGCTAGCGTATTTCGTTTGAAAGGTAATGAACAATGCCCACATACCGCTAAAGCTAATAGTAGCAAAAAGCACTGCAGTAGCAGAATATGTTGAAAAAGTAAACAGGTCTAACAATGCAACTATTCGTATTAAAAAATAAGAATGGTTATCTCTAAAATACCAGATATGGGAAGCATACTTATAAACACCTTCATAATTACCATCAGCAGCCCAAAGTTTGAAACCTTTGGATACAGATTCATTTAAGGCTTCCCAAATCCACCTGCTGCCATGAGTGTGATAGGCAAATGTATCTCCTCCACCATAGTAAAATTGATATATGAGCCCTACTGAAATAGCTCCAATGATTTTAACTGTCAGCCCGGGGATAAAAAAATTCTTAGTTTCTGAATTAGTTAGGGCAGGTCTAACCAAATAGGCAACTATATATACAATAAGAATTATAAAAGGAGTAACAATAAAATCCCTTAACTCCATATTAGAAATCTTTCAATTTTCTTCTTGCCTTTTTATGAGCACTATCTCCCCTATCAGCTTCCTTCTTTACAAGCTTATAGTATTTCTTTGCCTCTTTGTCGTTGCCTTCTCTTTGGTAAATATCTCCTAACGCCAATAATGAATAATGGTAATATCCCATATCTGTCGCTTCTATAGCTTTTGAGAATTCAACTGCTCTCAAATAATATTTTTTTGCCTCTTCATCCTCTTTTTCATGCTCATAAATTTGCCCTAAAAAGAATGCAGCATACCTTCCACTGGTCTCTTCATATCCAAGCATACCGCTATCTATACGTTCCATAATTTTTAGAGAAACAGGTTTAGTAGCAGAAAATTTACCACTTGTATACAAAAGCCTAGCGTAATAGCGATGAAAATACGGATTATCTGGATACGTCTCATACAGGTACTGTCCGGTTTGAAGTGCTCTCGCCCTATCATGCTCATAACTATTCAATATACGCATGAGGAAAACCATAGCCTCTACTCGAGTATAAAAAGCATTGTAAGAAACCTCTTTCAGCTGCTTTATTCCTAGCTTCTTATCTCCTTTTGGAAAAAATGCCATTACGGGTTTTAACAACGGATAGTTTTCAGGCACCCATACTGAAAAGTAATTATACAACGCTTCACCAAATAATAGCTCGGGACTAAGATCAGCATCCTCTTCTATTTCGTGCATATACTTCAGAGCATTCCTCCCTGCTCCAGCAGACTTGGTCCAACTACGTCTTTCTTCACTGGAATAGAGCCGGCCTTTAAACCCATAGGCTGCTGCCAGAAAAAATGCCGCTTCTACATTATGATTAGGAATTTCGTAAAGTCGTTCAGAAATATTAATCACAGAATCCATATACGCCTCAAATTTGGCATCATGAGATGTGTCTCTCATATTAGGCATTATTTTCCACCACTCGCTCAACCCAAGTAAAAAATAAGGGAGCGGATGCCAACCATATTCTTGTTTCAACCACCGAAACTGTTTTTCCGCCTTATCAAACTTAAAATTGTACATATCATTCAGTGCCTGATTGACATCAATCTGCAGTTGCATATCAGCAATTAAAATTACCTGCTTACTGTCTGAGGGCTTATCATTTTGCGCAAAAGCGGGAGCAAATAAGCTAAACGAGAGTATAAAAATAAATATTGATTTCATGTAAGTGGACATAAAGATAAAGCTTTAATACTTTCTTAACCAAGCAGATAATATGTTCAGTGGCAATCGCATAAGGTTAAAGGTGAATAAAAAATGTTAGTTATTCTATAAATTGCCAGCATGAATGATAAAGATACAGACAACTCATTATTCGACACGAATAAATGGAGTGCTTTTATTGTAATTTGCTTAGCAAGTTTCACTTTACTACTAATTAAAAAGACTTTTATCGAAACAAATACCGCTGCCTTTCAAATACTTGACTCACGCGGAGAAATTGGCTTATTAAATGCGTTAAGCGCATTTCAATACATTTCGGTTCCATTTATTTACTTATTTAAATTTACAGTAATCGCCTTTATTATATGGATTGGATGCTTCATGTTTGGATATAACGTTTCCTATGGCAACTTATGGAAAATCGCAGTCATCTCTGAATTCATATTCCTACTGCCAGAAATTTTCAAAATTATATGGTTCACCAGCTTCAATACTGACCCAACCTTGTATGAAGTGAATTCTTTTTATCCATTTTCACTCATTAATATTTATGACATCTACACTTTAGACAAAAGGTATTTTTATCCACTAAAAGCATTAAATATTTTCGAAATCATTTACTGGTTTGTATTAGTAAAAGGAGTACATCACATTTCAAAAAAGAAAGAAAGCATATCTTATGCCATTGTATTTAGCTCTTATGTATTTTTCTTTTTGATATGGCTAGGTTTCTTCACTATAGTGTACAAATAGTAATAATATTCATATTTCCACACAATATATTAGTGATTCACCCCATTAACCTAGTAGGATTATCAAAACTAAGTATAATACAAAAGCCTGAGCATGGTTAATTGTATATAGTTCGTTATTTTCGCTTTTCATAAAAAATTAAAACACCTCGATGGAATTTAAAAGAGTCAACAACATCGCAGGCTGGGTCGTTTTTGCTATTGCTACAATAGTTTATTTACTAACCTTAGAACGAACAGCCAGCTATTGGGATTGCGGAGAGTTTATTGCAGTTTCTTACAAATTAATGGTTCCTCACCCTCCGGGAGCTCCACTTTTCTTACTCATAGGCCGAATATTCTCATTTCTATCGTTCGGAGATGTTACCAAAGTGGCTTTTTGGATCAATACTTCCAGCGCATTAAGTAGTGGTTTCACCATATTATTCTTATTCTGGACCATCTCTATGTTTGCCAGAAAAATACTAAAGATAGATGCAAAAGCTACTATTAATGGCGAGCAAACATGGCTCATTATTGGTGCCAGTGCTGTTGGTGCGCTTGCTTATACCTTTTCAGATTCATTCTGGTTTTCTGCCGAAGAGTCAGAAGTATATGCCATGTCATCTTTCTTTACAGCCTTTGTAGTATGGGCTATGCTTAAATGGGACATTATAGAAGATGAAAGTAGAGCTAACAGATGGCTCATATTAATTGCTTACATGATGGGACTTTCCATTGGGGTTCACTTATTAAACTTAGTTACTATACCTGCATTAGGGTTAGTTTACTATTTCAAAAAACATAAGCCTAGTACATTTGGAGTAATAGTAACATTAGCTATTAGTGGATTTTTAGTAATTCTTATCAATAACTTAATCATTCCAGGGCTACCTTCGCTTGCTGGTTCTTTTGAGATTTTCTTTGTAAATAACTTAGGAATGCCATTCGGGTCAGGAGCCATATTTATTGGTGCCATTATTATTGGTGGTCTTATTTGGGGTATTCAGTTTTCCATCAAAAAACAAAACGAGTTATTAAATACAGGACTTTTATCCCTTGCCTTTATACTTATTGGTTATTCTTCTTATGCATTAATTGTAATCAGGTCTAATTACAACCCTCCCATTGATGAGAACAACCCCGAAGATGTAATGTCTTTTGTTAAGTATTTGAAAAGAGAGCAGTATGGCAGTAGACCACTATTGTATGGTCAATATTACACAGCCAAACCTACGGGCACTGAAGAAGGAGCTCCTGAATACATCAAGGGTAAAGATAAATATGAAATAGTTGACCGTAAGTTATCATACACCTATGATCCTGCAGAAATGACCATACTTCCTAGAATGTACAGCAGTGACCCAAGGCACGTACAGCGTTACATGGAAGTAACGGGTTTAAGAAAAGGTGAAAAGCCTTCATTTGGAGATAATTTACAATTCATGTTTAAGCATCAAATAGGCTGGATGTATGTAAGGTATTTCATGTGGAATTTTGCAGGACGCCAAAGTGACATTCAGGATGCTGACTGGTTAGGCCCTAGCGAATGGTTTAAGGAAGTACCAAAAGAACTGAAAGAAAATAAGGGAAGAAATAACTTCTTTATGATACCACTAATATTAGGAATAATAGGAATGGTATTTCAAGCCAAAAAAGACGCTAATAACTTCTTTGTGGTTGGACTATTATTTTTCCTTACAGGTTTAGCGCTTATTCTATACCTTAACTCACCTCCAATTGAGCCAAGAGAAAGGGATTATATATATGTAGGTTCATATTACGCTTTCGCTATTTGGATTGGCTTTGGGGTTTTAGGAATTGCAAGTGCACTTAAAAAAATCACAAGTGGAAAATTAGCTGCTATGCTAGCCACTATTTTAAGCTTAACTGGCCCTGCTTTAATGGCTCAACAAGGTTGGGATGACCACGATAGAGACAATAGATATTTCTCAGTTGACTCGGCTAAAAACTTCTTAGCATCTACTGCGGATAATGCCATACTATTTACAGGAGGAGACAATGATACTTTCCCTCTTTGGTACGCACAAGATGTTGAGGGATATAGAACAGATGTAAGAGTAGTGGTACTTAGTTACTATAACACAGACTGGTACATAGCTCAAACCATGAGAGATGTTTACGAATCAAAAGCATTCCCATACACCTTAACTTTAGAAAACTATAAATCTAATGGGCTTAATGATTACCTTCCGTTCGAAGACATGAACATTAAGGTGTTGCCTTTAAGAAAATATCTTCAGTTAATTAAGAGTAATGACAAGCGTATTAGAAAGTATGCATCAGCTAATGTAGTACCTAGCCGCACATTCTCTCTAAAAGTAGATAAAGAAAAAGTGAGAAAGCTAGGCATTATCCCACAAGGAATGGATAGCATGTTAGTTGACGAAATGGTATTTAGTCTTAAAAATGGAAGAAATGCTTTAGAGAAGAAAGATTTAGCAATTTTAGACGTATTAGCAACCTCTAACTGGGAACGTCCTTTATATCTAAACAATACTTCTATGCAGCAAATTAGCTTTGACTTAAGCCAATATGCTATACAAGAAGGTAATGCTTATAGAATTTTACCTGTTAAAAATCCTCACCCTAGTCAGGATTATGTAGACACTGACATCATGTACAAAAACTTGATGGAGAACTTCTCTTACAGGGAACTAGATAACCCAGATGTTAACTACAATGAAGATTACAGAAACTTTGTACTTAACCATAGAACAAGCTTCAACACATTAGCGACAGCATTAATGAATGAAGGCGATAGTGAAAAGGCTATTAAAGTGCTTAACACTAGCTTAGAAAAAATGCCAGACATTGCTATACCTTATGATTATACATCATTAAGAACTATGCAATTACTATTTATTTTAGGCGAAAAAGAAAAGGCTGTTTCTATAGGAAAAACAATGGGCGACAGGTCAATGGAAATGATTGATTATCTAATCAAAGAAGGTGATGGCTTAACGATGGATTTACGCAAAAACCTATTCATCATTTCTGAAATCCAAGAAACTCTATACAAAAATGGAGAGGAAGAATTGGCTAAAAAATATGAAGACACATATAACAAAGCCGTTGGCAACTTCCAACAAGGCAGAGGAAATATGTAATTCATAAATCCATAGAAAATTTAAAGGCTACCATTTTGGTAGCCTTTTTTATGCCACAAAAAAAGCCTGTAGATTGGATCTACAGGCTTTTTAATATTTTCAAATATGTCTTATTTCTGCACTATACAAAACAGATCTAAGGCACTATCCGCCTGATCAGTAAGTAAGTAATCAGAATGATGAATTTCATTCACCAAGCCATCATTACTAGTCTTAAGCTTGTTCCTGTTCATTCTGTTAAGAATATCATAAGGTACTCTTAGCACTGCTGCTGGTAACTTATATTGCAAATTGAATATATCAAATCGTGTTATTTTATTCACACTCTTCTTATTCATTTCATAATATTCCATTACTTTGTCATTACCTGCCACACCTTTCATCTCTACATGATCAAATATAGAGCTGGCAAGTTTTAACAGCTGCCCTGCAGTATATTCTCTAATATGCCAAGGGTTTCTAGTAAGTGTTTTCTTTATGTTAGGAGTGGTAATTAACGCCTTACCTCCCGGCTTTAACACTCTTTTTATCTCTTCTAAAAAGGCCTTATCGTCTTTAATATGCTCTATTACCTGAAAAGTAATAATTATATCATAGGCATTATCTTCCACCTTATTTAATGGAGGTATGTTATCCTGAATAAACGTAGCATCAGGGTATTCACCTTTTAGTTTATCTAATACATCACCTATTTTATCAATAGCTGTATAGCTCGTAGTTTTGTCTTTTAGTAAAGCTATCCCACGGCCTTCGCCACACCCTATCTCCAATAAATCTCCCTGCACAAAATCTTCTGCCAAATAATAGGCCTTCAAAAGCCTCTGGTGAATAGGATTGTCAGATGCTATTTTATCAGAAGCGATCTCAGTTGTATAAACACTCATAATATCTCATTTAACTCAAAATTAAGTATAGTAAAAGAAAATACCTCTTTATCAACACATATTTTCCCCCACAAATACCGTATATTCATTTTAAAAAATAATATCATATTGTCCGTTTTCTTAGTAATGAAAAGAATTCTATTGTTTCTACTTGGCATTTTAATTCACCAAGCCTCTTATGCTCAAGGGCACTTTAACAACATTAACTTTGCATACCTTTACCAAACCGATGGAGAAATACTAGCTAATGCCATTGCATACTCTAACGGAAATTCTGTGGATGTAACCCTCAACTTACAACTCAATAGAGACGAAGCAGTGGCCTCATATTATAGCGTACAATTTTACACTGCCAGCGATTACAAATCAAAGTCAGAAAAACTCACTGCCATTAAAACGGATAGTTCCACATTCCTTTCTGATAAAACAATTATCAAACGGTATACCCTACCTCAATGCAAAAAAATTCTTCTTGCAGAAATAAAAAGCAAGCTCACTGCCGTAAACTACTACATTCCGGTAGATGTAGTTCCGGCACAGTTTCAACTTAGTACATCAGCTGGTGCCCCATCATTAATTAACTCTTGGCTAAGACCTACCTCCATAACTGCAGACACCTCCCTTCATGTATTTTTATATACGGATAATTTCCCTCCAGCCTTACCTGCAATGCCCTCAGATTTCGCATTACCTCCACAAGAAATTAATATAGACTCCAGCTTTACACTCCCCCCCAAACAGCGCATTAGCCTAACCAAACAGGGGTTATACCTTTTTCAAAGAGACACCAGTTCATCAGAAGCATATAGTTTTCGAATTCAAAACAAAAACTACCCGAAATTCACTACGCTTAATGATTTAATTGAGCCGCTGAGGTATATAACCACTGGCGAAGAATACGATCAGCTAATAGCTGTTAATGGTGACAAAAGTAAATTTGACCAGTTTTGGATAGAGCTGACTAACAGCCCCGAACGTGCTAAGTACATTATAAAAAGTTACTATGATAGAGTAGAAAGAGCCAACTCTTTATTTACAACCTACAAAGAAGGTTGGAAAACAGACATGGGCATGATATATATTATATTTGGCACTCCTAATGAAGTTATTAAAGAAAATAATGGTGAAACCTGGAATTACGAAGCCACTAACCAACTTCCAAAATTAAAGTTTACCTTTGCATCATCTCAAAATATATTCTCAAGAAACAGCACTTATTTAATAAGAGAAAAGAGATACACCGCAGCTTGGTACAGAGCCATTGACCTGTGGAGAAAAGGAAGATTTTAATTGAAAATGAAGAATAACACTCCTAAAGATTTTATTTTCGGAACTCGTGCTATCATTGAAAGCATAAACTCCGGCAAGGAAATAGACAAGCTATTTATTCAAAAAGGGCTTTCTAACGACCTCTTAAAAGAACTAATTAAAACCGCTAGAGATTTTCAAGTACCTATTTCACAGGTGCCATTAGAAAAACTCAATAAATTTACACGCAAAAACCACCAGGGAGCTGTAGCGTTTCTTTCTGCTGTGAAGTATGCTTCTCTGGAAAACATTATCGATCAGGTATACCAAAAAGGCAAAGAGCCCTTTTTTATTATTTTAGACAAGGTAACAGACGTTCGAAATTTTGGTGCCATAGCAAGAACTGCAGAATGTGCCGGGCTTGACGCAATAATTATTCCTAGCAAAGGAAGCGCTGCCATTAACAGCGATGCCATGAAAACATCTGCAGGAGCGCTAAATTATATACCGGTATGTAGAGAAGAGAATTTAAAAAATACTATCTCTTACCTTAAAGACTATGGAATACAAATAGTAGCGTGTACGGAAAAGACTGATCAACTAATTTATGATGTTGACTTCAAACAGCCCACTGCCATTTTGATGGGTTCAGAAGAAGATGGAATCTCCCCTGAATACTTAAAGCTATGTAGTGTAAGAGGTAAAATACCTATGAGCGGAAATATTGAATCCCTTAATGTGTCCGTTTCTGCTGCTGTAGCAATATTCGAAGCTGTAAGACAAAAAGGATTATAAAAAAAGGCCGGTTAAATTAACCGGCCTTTTTATTTATAAATATTCTGAGCCTTTTTGCTCTCTTACATCAGCAACAAAATCTCTGAATTTCGCTTCTTCATCCTTTTTGCATATCAGCAATACGTTATCACACTCGGCCACCAAATACCCCTCAAGCCCCTGTGCAATAATTAATTTATCTTTTGGCCCTTTTAAAATACTATTGTTAGTATCATAAACGATGGCATTGGCTTTTATCACGTTATTATCATCATCGCTTTTATCAGATAACTCGTGTAGTGAGTTCCAAGAACCAAGATCAGACCAACTGAAATCACCCAATACTACATACACATTCTCTGCTTTTTCCATCACCCCATAGTCAATAGAGATATTACCACATTGAGAATAAGCATGATCTAATGCTGTTCTTTCATTATCAGTATAAAAGTCATCTTCCATTACAGAAAAAACTTCATGCATTTCAGGCAAACACTCTTTGAAAGCATTCTTTATACTCTTAATACTCCAAACAAAAATGCCCGAATTCCATACAAAATCACCACTTTCTAAGAACTTAATAGCTAAGTCTCTTTCAGGTTTTTCTGTAAAGGTCTTTACTTTTTTAATTTCTCCTTCTGTGTACAAATATTGTATGTAGCCATATCCTGTCTCAGGCCTGTTGGGCTTTAAGCCAATGGTAATGAGCTTATCATCGTCAGCAGCGCCCGAATAGGCGGTTTGAAGCACCTTTTGAAATTTATCATCATTAAAAATCACATGATCAGCAGGCGCCACCGTCACCACCGCATCAGGATCTTTCTTTCCTATTTTATAACAAGCATAAGCAATACAAGGGGCCGTATTCCTCCTCAATGGCTCCTTTAAAATCTGATCATCGGTCAATTCAGGAAGCTGCTCTTTTACTTGTTCTGCATAATTATCATTCGTTACGATATAAATTCTTTCTGAATCTACCAGTGGCAAAAATCTATCGTAGGTCATTTGCAATAATGATCGCCCAGTTCCTAATATATCTAAAAACTGCTTTGGACGGTTATTACGGCTATATGGCCAGAATCGACTTCCGATGCCACCTGCCATAATGATTAAATAATTATTTTTCATTAAAATAGGTTGTGTAATAGTTTGCGGACTATAAATTTAAATAATTCCCTCTCTTAGTAGGTCATGAAGGTGGACAAATCCTACTACTTTTTCATTTTCCAATACTATAACCTGACTGATGCTGTTTTGTTGCATAATATTTAAGGCTTTTACTGCGAAGTCTCCTTTTTCCAGCACCTTAGGTCCTGTAGACATAATTTCCTTGGCTGTTTTTTCATTAATATCCCAACCTTTCTCCATTACTCTCCTTAAATCCCCATCAGTAATTATACCTAATAACTTTTGGGCATCGTCAACCACGGCTGTAGCTCCCAATCTTTTAGATGACATTTCAATAATTACATCTCTTAAAGGTGTATCTACCTTCACTAAAGGCAATTCATTATTACTATAAATATCATCAACTTTTAAGTACAGTTGCTTACCCAGAGATCCTCCCGGATGATATTTGGCAAAATCTTCACTAGAAAAATTTCTTAGCTCTAACAAGCAAACTGCCAATGCATCTCCCAATGCCAAGTGTGCAGTAGTACTAGTAGTAGGCGCCAAATTATTAGGGCAAGCCTCTTCTTCAATGGTAGCATCAAGAATATAATCAGCCTGCTGTGCCAAGTAAGAATCTGTATTACTAACCAAAGCTACTAACTTAGCCTCTGTCCTCTTCAATAGCGGCACCAAAACCTTTATTTCTGGCGTATTACCACTCTTTGACAAGCATATAACCAAGTCATTTTTCTGGATCATGCCTAAGTCACCATGAATGGCATCTGCAGCATGCATAAATAGAGCTGGAGTACCCGTGGAATTGAAGGTTGCCACCATTTTACTGGCAATAATTGCACTCTTCCCAATACCGGTAACAACGACTCTCCCCTTTAAGTGAAAAATCTCATTTACACAGTTTTCAAAATCCTCATTCAGGTAGTCTGAAATTTTTTTTATAGCATTGGCCTCATTTTCAAGTACCTTTTTAGCTATTTTTTGAATATTTTTTTCTATCTTCAACGTCCTTTTGCATTAGTGGTATGATAAAACACCACAAAGATAAACAAATCGTGAAGAAAAGCTCATGTACATTTTTCTGAAGCAGAGAAATAATAAATGGGTATTATTAGTTGAAGTAATTTATTATTTGGTGATTTTTAAATTTATCTACAATTAAGATGCTGGTAGAAGAGACGGATGCTTTAAAAAGCAAGCTAAAGGAGGTTTTTGGATACAACCAATTTAGAGGAAATCAGGAAGCCATTATTGAAAACATACTGAAAGGTAGAAACACCTTCGTGATTATGCCCACTGGTGCTGGCAAGTCATTATGTTATCAGTTACCTGCCCTAATGACTGATGGTCTTACCATAGTAATATCTCCACTGATCGCTCTGATGAAAAATCAGGTAGATCAGCTAAATGCATTTGGCATTAATGCACAGTTCCTAAACAGTACTTTATCGAAAGCGGAAATCAATCGCGTGAAGCGAGAAAGCCTCGATGGAACGATCAAATTATTATATGTTGCCCCTGAGTCATTAACGAAAGAAGAAAATATTGCTTTTCTACAAAAGGCAAATGTCTCTTTCGTAGCGGTAGACGAGGCACATTGTATCTCAGAGTGGGGGCACGACTTCAGGCCTGAATATAGGCGGATAAAGGAAATTATAGGCATGTTAGGTAATTTACCAATCATTGCTTTAACGGCCACTGCTACTCCTAAAGTACAGATAGACATTCAGAAAAACCTTCAGATGGAAGGTGCCGATGTCTTTAAATCTTCGTTTAACCGCACCAACTTATATTACGAAGTAAGACCTAAAAAACACGCCAAGAAGCAACTGATTCAATTTTTACAAGCTCATAAAGGCAAAAGTGGCATCATTTACTGCCTTAGCAGAAAGAAGGTTATTGAAGTAGCTGAGCTTTTAAATGTTAATGGATTTAAGGCTGCACCTTACCATGCAGGACTTGACGCCTCGGTAAGAGAAAAAAATCAAGACGATTTCTTAAATGAAAATGTAGATATAGTAGTAGCTACTATTGCATTCGGAATGGGTATTGACAAACCAGATGTAAGATTTGTAGTTCACTATGATGTACCAAAATCACTAGAAGGATATTATCAGGAGACCGGTAGAGCGGGTAGAGATGGCCTAGAAGGGCAATGCTTAATGTTCTACAGTCATAATGACATTAATAAATTAGAGAAATTCAACAAAGACAAATCTGTACAAGAGCGAGATAATGCACGCCTTTTATTACAAGAAATGTCTTACTATGCAGAATCTCCTGTATGCAGAAGAAAACAGCTCCTCCATTACTTTGGAGAAGAATATGTAGTAGATAACTGCGAAGGATGTGATAACTGCCAGCACCCCAAAGAAAAATTTGAGGCTCAAGAAAATCTAAAACTGGCCATAGAGGCTACACTAGCCACAGGCGAAAGGTTTGGGCTCAACCACATTGCCGATGTATTAAGAGGTATCAATAACCAATACGCTACATCATATAACCATAATGAGCTAGAGGTTTTTGGCAAGGGAAGCGCTGAAAACGGTGATACTTGGAAGTCTATACTAAGACAAGCCTTAATGCATGAATATCTTGAAAAAGATATTGATAATGTGGGAGTACTTAAAGTTGGCGCAAAAGGGCGCGAGTTCTTAGCGGCACCACACTCCATACAATTTGCAAAAGATCATGAATATGTAGATGCTGGCGGAGAAGAAGAAGAAGGAAGTGACAAGCCTACTATTTCTGCCAAAGCCTATGATGAAAACCTTTTCAACCTACTTAAAACCTTAAGAAAAAAGGTTGCCCAACAAAAGGATTTACCTCCATATGTTATTTTCCAAGACCCATCGTTAGAGGAAATGGCCACTACTTACCCTACTAATGAAACTGAGCTAGCTCAAATCAATGGAGTAGGTATGGGAAAAGTAAATAAGTTTGGCAGCGAATTTATTAAGGCTATTACCGCGTATGTAGAAGAGAACGATATTGTAACTGCATCAGAAGTTGTAGTTAAATCGTCTGTAAATAAGTCAAAGATGAAGATCTTTATCATTCAGCAAATCGACAGAAAGATTGATCTGGAAGAAATAGCTGAAAGCAAAGGCATATCTTTTGATGATTTATTAAACGAAATAGAACACATTTGCTACTCTGGCACCAAGCTCAATCTTGATTATTACATAGATGATATGCTGGATGAAGACAAGCAAGATGATTTATATGACTACTTCTTAAACGCTGAAACAGACAGCATAGAAGTAGCACTGGAAGATGAAGACAATGAAGATTATTCGGAAGAAGAACTTAGACTAATGCGAATAAAATTCTTATCAGAATATGCTAACTAAGAAGAGGGCTACGGCCCTCTTTTTTTGTTTAATTACACCTGACTATCAATTTAAAATTGATGTTAAAATCATAAACATTACTTTAGCCTAAATTATTTTATAATTTTGCACATTAAGTAAGCAACCTATAGAATATAACAACCATGAATATATTAATACTCGGTAGTGGCGGCAGGGAATTTACATTAGCTTTAAAAATTTCTGAAAGTGAGAAATGTGAGAAGCTGTTTGTAGCCCCAGGAAATGCCGGCACTGACCAAATAGCTCAAAACATTCCTTTAGCAGTTAATGATTTCTCTGCAATAGGAAAGTTTGCAGTAGAGCAAAATATAGATTTAATAGTAGTAGGCCCTGAAGACCCATTAGTAAATGGCGTTAGAGATTATTTTGAGGCCGACACTAACCTTAAAGACATTGCCATATTAGGCCCTGGAAAAGATGGAGCTCAACTTGAGGGCAGCAAAGATTTCTCGAAAGCCTTCATGGAAAAGAACAGCATTCCTGCTGCTAAATCTAAAACCTTTGACATTTCTACTTTAGAGGAAGGCCTAACATACTTAGAATCTTGCTCTTTCCCTATTGTACTGAAGGCTGATGGTCTCGCTGCAGGTAAAGGAGTATTGATTTGCCAATCTAAGGAAGAGGCTCAGGCTTCTTTAAAGTCAATGCTGGCAGACAAACAATTTGGCGCTGCAAGTGAAAAAGTGTTAATAGAAGACTATCTAGACGGTATAGAGTTAAGCGTGTTTGTACTCACAGATGGCACATCACACGTAATATTACCGGAAGCAAAAGATTATAAAAGAATTGGAGAACAAGACACTGGCCTTAACACCGGAGGTATGGGAGCAGTATCACCAGTAAGTTTTGTTAACGAAGAATTTATTGCAAAAGTAGAGTCTAGAATAGTTAAGCCTACCTTGCAAGGGTTAAAAAATGAAAATATTGACTACAAAGGTTTCATCTTCATTGGGTTAATGAACGTAAATGGAGATCCGTTTGTAATTGAGTATAACGTAAGAATGGGAGACCCTGAAACCCAAGTAGTATTCCCGAGAATTAAAAGCGATGTTTTAGAGCTCTGCTATGCTGCTGCTACGGGAAAATTATCCTCTCAGCAACTTACTATAGATGAAAACTTTGCTACCACCGTGGTGTTAGTAGCAGGTGGGTATCCTGGAAGTTATGAAAAAGGCCACGCGATCAGCGGATTAGCTGATGTTACAGACGCTTTAGTCATACATGCAGGAACCTCTCAAAAAGATCATGAAGTTACCACTAATGGAGGTCGAGTGCTTGCCGTAACAGGTCAGGGAAAAACTTTAGAAGATGCCCTTGCCAAGTCATACAAAGGAGCTGACAGCATCAACTGGACCGACATGTATTATAGAAAAGATATAGGTAAAGATATTTTATCCCTCAAAATAGATTAGTGTAAGAAATCATCTATCTTTAATGTGGAAGAAAAGAAACAAACAGTAAGCTATGGCGGGATGTAGTACGTGCAGTACTGATGGCGAGAAGGTAGCAGGGTGTAGAAGTAATGGAGGATGCCAAACAGGTGGCTGCAATAAAATGAATGTATTTGATTGGCTGTCTAACATGGACATGCCAACTCACGATAAATTTGATGTAGTAGAAGTAAGGTTTAAAGGTGGTAGAAAAGACTTTTTCAGAAATCAGGAAAAGATTCATCTTACTACAGGAGACCCAGTAGTTGTAGATGTGCCTAACGGACATCACATTGGCTACGTGTCTTTACAAGGCGAACTTGTACGACTACAAATGCAAAAGAAGAAGGTTAAAAATGACGAAGAGATAAAAGCCATTTATCGAATTGCTCATGAAAAAGACCTTGAAAAATTATCGGATGTACAAAAAAGAGAAATGCCTACTCTTTATAGAACAAGGCAAATCATTTCTGATCTCAAACTAGAGATGAAACTCTCTGACATTGAATACCAAGCAGATAATAGCAAAGCTACTTTCTATTACTCTGCAGATGACCGTGTCGATTTCCGAGAATTAATCAAACTTCTGGCTGCTGAATTTAAGATTCGTGTAGAAATGAGGCAAATCAGCCTTAGGCAAGAAGCTGGACGGCTTGGTGGAATTGGCTCATGCGGAAGAGAACTATGTTGTTCTACTTGGTTGAGCGATTTTAAAAGCGTAAGCACCAGTGCGGCCAGGTACCAAAACCTTTCTCTTAACCCTAGCAAATTATCTGGCCAGTGTGGCAGACTAAAGTGCTGCCTTAACTATGAGTTAGAAACTTATATGGAGGCACTGAAGGATATCCCTGAACTAGAAAAACCTCTGCTCACAGAAAAGGGTGTGGCTAAACTACAGAAAACAGATATTTTTAGAAAGATAATGTGGTTCGGTTATGATGACGAAAACACTTGGCATCCTATTAATGTTGAGAGGGTTAATGACATCATTCAACTGAATGCTAAAGGCAAAAAACCTGCTTCATTGTTAGAAGATGATGTTCCGGGCAAAGATGACATTGGACTTAACAGCGATCTTGAAAAGATGGATCGTAAGTTCAAAAACAAAACCGGAGGCAATAAACCTAAGAGAAAAAGAACAAAAAGTAGAAACCGAAAACCTCGGAAACCGAACCCAAATAATAGTAACAAAAAGAGTAAATGAGAAAAAGAACATTTATCCCTTTGTTGTTAATTATAACTGCTTTTATTGCTTGCGATAATAGCAGAGTATATGAAAAAAATAACGACTTGGATAACAAAGTGTGGTTGGCAGATTCAATTCAACAATTTGAATTTGACATTAAGGATGTTTCTAAGAAATATAATATATACTGCAATTTAAGAAATACCATTTCTTACCCATTTCAGAACATATATATTAATTATACCTTACTTGACAGCAGCGGAAACGAAGTGGCTACTGACTTAATTAATAATGATCTTTTTGATCCAAAGACAGGAAAACCTTATGGAGATGGCTTGGGAGATATATTTGATCACCAATTATTATTAATGGAAAACAAAACATTTAAAGAAAAAGGGCAATATAAACTTAGCTTACAGCAGTTTATGAGAAGAGACACCTTATCAGATGTTATTTCCGTGGGCTTAAGAATAGAAAACGCCTCTGCTGCAAACTAAGAATTTTAAAGAGCTGATGATATGAGGATCATTATTGCTGGTGCTGGTGATGTAGGCTTTCACCTTGCCAAATTACTTGCTTACGAAGAACAGGATATCATCCTAGTTGATTTGGATTCCGACAGGTTAAGACAGGCTTCAAGCAGTCTTGACGTAGGGACAATAAAAGGCAATAGTACCTCATATACGGTGCTTGAAGAAGCAGACGTATCTAATGCTGACCTATTAATAGCAGTTACTTCATCAGAAGAAACTAATTTAACCACAGCGATAATTGGTAAACATCTGGGCGCAAAAAAAACAATAGCCCGTATACAAAATGTTGAATACCTATTAAATAAAGACAAGCTCGATTTAAAAGACTTAGGAATAGACGAAATCATTTCGCCCGAGTCATTAGCGGCAAAAGAAATTAAACGCCTATTAAAAGAAGTAGCCCTTACTGATACTTTTGATTTTGATGAAGGCAAACTTTCATTAGTAGGTGTAATAGTGGATGAAAACAGCAAACTAAAAGATAAAACCTTAATAGAGGCAGCCCACCTCAATCCTAATCAAAACTTCGTTACGGTAGCCATCCTTCGCGACAATCAAACCATTATACCCCATGGTAATAATAAGTTTGAAGAAGGGGACCATGCTTATTTTATTGCACAACCTGACGGTGTCAATAGAGTGCTAGAGCTGTCTGGAAAGAAAAAGCAAGAGATAAAAAACATCATGATCTTGGGAGGTAGTAAAGTAGGCTACCACGCTGCAAAAAAATTAAGCAAAAAATTTAATGTTAAGCTCATTGAGCGAGATAGAGAGAAATGCCTAGAACTAGCAGATGAGCTTCGTGATGTAATGGTAATCTGCGGTGATGGCCGTGATGTAGACTTACTTCAAGAAGAAGCCATTGAAGAAATGGATGCATTTATTGCCGTTACGGGTAATTCCGAGACTAATATTATTTCTTGCCTTGTAGCCAAAAACAACAATGTGAAAAAAACTATCTCATTAGTTGAAAACATTGATTATATCCACCTTTCTCAAAACATAGGCGTGGATACTATGATCAACAAAAAGTTGATTGCAGCTAATTTCATGTTTAGATATATTAGGAAAGGAGATGTTATCTCATTAACTAGTATACACGGTGTAGATGCTGAAATATTAGAGTTTATAGTTAAGGCTGGCTCAAAAATTACCGAAAAAGAAATCAAAGAACTAGAGTTTCCTCCGGGAGCTATCATTGGAGGTGTAGTAAGAAATGGTATCGGCTACACTACCATGGGCGATTTCCAATTTCGCCCTAAAGACAGAGCGGTGGTACTTTGTCGTCCTGAATGCATACACGCAGTAGAAGAATTTTTTAAGTAAGGAAAATTTCCTTCATGAAAAGGTTCAATTTCAAGTTTATAACTCGCTTATTAGGTCTTCTTTTAGTGTTTAATGGCATTTTCATGTATCTGTGCCTATGCTTTACCATCTACTATCATGAAGATCCACTGCCGCTTATTTTAGCAGGCTCCTTAACATGTATAGTTGGTGGGGCTGGCTGGCTAAGCACACGCAATGTAAGCAACAAAGAACTCAAGAAAAGAGATGGCTTTATCATTGTTTCTTTTGGGTGGCTACTAATGTCACTCATGGGCACTACACCATTTTTATTTAGTGGTTCTATAACTAATTTCCCAGATTTATTCTTTGAAACTGTTTCTGGATACACTACTACCGGAGCCTCCATTCTCAATGACATTGAAGCACTGCCAAAAGGAATTTTATTTTGGCGAAGCATGACCCAATGGATAGGAGGAATGGGCATAATAGTACTTGCCGTTGCTATTTTACCCACATTGGGCATTGGAGGCATGCAGCTATTTATGGCAGAAGCCTCAGGAGTAACGCATGACAAGCTCAAACCCAAAATAAAAGATACTGCAAAAAGGCTGTGGTATATCTACCTAGGCCTCACCATTGCAGAAACTATTGTATTAATGTTTGGTGGCATGAGCTTCTATGATGCCTTAAACCATGCACTTACTACCATGGCTAGTGGAGGCTTCTCCCCTAAAAATCAAAGTGTAGCTTACTATAACTCACCTTTTATACAGTATACTATTATTTTCTTCATGATACTGGCCGGCACTAACTTTTCACTGATTTACTTTATGCTTAAAGGTAAAATGAAAAAAGCATGGGCAAATGAAGAGTTTAAAGTGTACATTATCATGATTGTAAGTGTGAGCGTAGTAATAAGCCTAATAGTCTTCTCTGAGACGTGGATTAATTTCGAACAATCCTTTAGAGATGCGCTCTTCCAAGTAGTATCTGTGGTTTCATCTACCGGTTTTGTGACCGCAGATTACACCTTATGGACTCCATTTGTATCATTTATATTCCTCTTACTAATGTTTCCTGCTGCATCGGCCGGCTCTACCTCAGGGGGTATTAAAATTATAAGAATTATAGTTTTAATAAAGAATAGCTTCGCTGAAATAAAAAGACAGCTCCACCCATCAGCAATCATTCCGGTTAGAATAGATGGAAAATCGATAGACAAAGATATTCTTTTTAATGTGCAGGCATTTGTGATTTTATATCTACTGGTATTTACTTTCGGAGTATTTGGCTTAACCTTTACCGGAAGTGACTTAGTAACTTCCATGGGAGCTGTAGCCACTTGTCAAGCCAATATAGGCCCAGGATTAGGAGCCACAGGCCCTGCCACCAATTTTGCCTCTCTTAACAACTTCAGCAAATGTCTGTTAGCAATGATAATGCTTTTTGGCAGACTTGAACTTTTCACTATGCTAGCACTTTTCACTCCACATTTCTGGAAAAAGTAAAGCATTTTAAAAAAAGCTTTTAATATAAAAACTATTGTAGTTATTTAAGAATAATTATATCACATCTAAACTTTTATGAGGTTTAACTTCAAATTAATTCTATACCTATTAGGTGCTCTGGCTATTATTAATGGCATTTTCATGCTGCTCTGCGTACCTTTTTCACTTTACTATAGAGAGCAATGGTGGCACTTAGCTTTATCAGGGGGCATTGCTATTGCACTAGGTACCACTTCTGCTATTTTGACGCGCGACAATAGCAACAAAGAGCTCAAAAAAAAGGATGGATATCTCATTGTAACACTAGGTTGGCTTACCATGTCATTTTTAGGTTGCCTCCCCTATATCATCAGCGGGGAGATTCCTGAAATAGAAAATGCATTTTTCGAAACCATATCTGGGTATACTACTACCGGAGCATCTATACTAAACGATATAGAAAGTGTACCAAAAGGTATACTATTTTGGCGAAGCTTAACACAATGGATAGGTGGCATGGGTATAATTGTACTAGCCGTAGCTATACTACCTATACTTGGAATTGGAGGCATGCAACTATTTGTGGCCGAAGCTCCGGGCATTTCACCTGACAAAATGAAGCCAAGAATAAAAGAAGTAGCCAAAAGGTTATGGTATATTTATCTGGGACTAACCTTGGCAGAAACGGTATTACTGATGTTTGGTGGCATGACATTTTTCGATGCCATCAACCATTCACTAACCACTATGGCTACTGGTGGTTTCTCTACTCGAAACGCCAGTGTAGCATATTATGAATCTGCGTATATACAATATGTGATTACCTTCTTTATGTTTTTAGCAGGTACTAACTTTGCTATTACTTATTTTGGAATCAAAGGAAAATTTAAAAAAGTATGGGAAAATGAGGAATTTAGAAACTACTTATTCATCACGCTCATACTTTCACTATGCATAGCCTTCTTTGTGTTTTCTTCCAAATGGGAGAGTTTTGAAAAATCTTTCCGCGATTCACTCTTTCAAGTGGTATCAGTAATAACTACAACGGGCTTTGTAACCGCTGACTACACCACATGGGCTCCATTCCTTACGGTAATATTCTTCCTTTTGATGTTTTTAGGCGCTTCGGCAGGCTCAACTGCAGGAGGAATAAAGGTAGTGAGGCATACTTTATTATTTAAAAATTCCTTTTTAGAAATGAAGAGGCAGCTGCACCCCTCCGCTGTAATACCAGTAAGGCTAAATGGCGTGGCCGTAAGTAGAGAAATTACATATAATGTACTAGCATTTCTTTTGTTTTACCTACTAATTTATGGCATAGGTGTATTTCTATTGTCATTTACAGGAGTAGATTTTGATACTGCACTAGGTGCTGTGGCTACTTGCCTAGGTAACATAGGCCCAGGTTTAGGTGAGGTAGGACCGGTTAACAACTTTTATAATATTACTGCTTTTGGCAAATGGCTACTTTCTTTTTTAATGCTGCTAGGACGACTAGAACTCTTTACAGTATTAATGCTATTTACCCGTAATTTCTGGCTGAAGTATTAATAAATCAATAAGAAGATAAAACAACAAAAAAGGCTTGCCATCACTGGCAAGCCTTTTTTGATTTCCACTTAAAGTGAAATATTATTTTTCTAATTGCTTCTTATCTAAGTCTACTACTACAGGAGATGCAATGAATACTGAAGAATATGTACCCACAACAATACCTACGAATAGAGCGAAAGAGAATCCTCTCAACACCTCTCCACCGAAAATTAACAATATCGCTACCACTATTAAAGTAGTAATTGACGTCATTAAAGTTCTGTTTAATGTACTGTTAATTGCTGAGTTAAAGATCTTAGCTTTATCAGCGTTAGCAGCACCAAGGTTTAAGTACTCTCTGATACGGTCAAATACTACCACTGTATCGTTAATAGAGTAACCTATAATGGTCAATATCGCAGCTACAAATACCTGATCAATTTCAAATTTGATACCCAATACACCTGCTATTCCGAAAGCTGAGAATACAAATAAACTATCATGAACCAAAGCTATAATAGCACCTGTACTGAATTGCCATTTTCTAAACCTGATTAAGATATAAATAAAGATAGCGATGATGGCAAATAAGCCCGCTTCGTAAGAAGAGCTCTTAATATCATCAGCAATAGTAGCTCCTACTTTTGATGAACCAGAAATTGTAAAGTGGTCTGCATCTACTCTTGAGTCATCCTCAACATAAGTCTTTCCAGTAAAACTTGCAATTCCTTCAATTAATGCTGCTTGTACTTTATCATCAGCATCATCAGACTCATCGTCTACCAAATAAGAAGTGGTTACTTTTACAATTTTGTTACTTCCGAAGTTTTTAACTTCAGTACCTCCACCTTCAAAGCTCTTATTCAGAGCCACTTTCATATCAGTAGCCACTACTGCATCATCAAAATTGACAATATATGATCTACCTCCTTTAAAATCTACACCTAAGTTGAGTCCTTGAACAGCGATTAAAGCAATACCAATAACTATTACTATACCAGAAATCATATAGGCAATTCTTCTCTTACCCATAAAATCGATAGTAGGTGCATTTAACAATTTACCAGATATAGCCGTTGAGAAAGATATTTTGCTTGCATCACCTTTCTTAGTCATCCATTCAATTATTACTCTGGTAATGAAAACAGCTGTAAAGAATGAACAAACAATACCGATCATTAAGGTAATGGCAAAACCTTTGATAGGCCCCTGCCCTAATACAAATAGGATGATAGCAGTTAATAAAGTAGTAACGTTAGCATCAACAATTGAACTAAACGCCTTTTCGTAACCAGCAGAAATGGCTGCTTTTAAGTTCACTCCATTTCTCATCTCCTCTCTAATTCTTTCGAAGATAAGTACGTTAGCATCTATCGACATACCGATAGTTAACACTATACCAGCGATACCCGGTAAAGTAAGAGCAGAATTAAACTGAGCTAAAATTCCAACAATAAAGAAAATATTGAATACTAACGCGATGTCAGCAACAAGACCACCTTTAGAGTAGTAACCGATCATAAATAACACTACTATAATTAAACCAGCTCCCATAGAAATAATACCTTGGTTTCTTGCTACAGCACCAAGAGTTGGTCCAACTATCGCTTCTTCAACAATTCTTGTAGGAGCAGGTAATGACCCTGCTTTCAATATATTCGCTAAATCTTTAGCTTCTTCAATAGAGAAGTTTCCAGAAATTTGAGAATTACCATTAGGGATTTCTCCGTTTACAAAAGGTGCAGAATAAACTAAGTTATCTAAAACAATAGCAATACTTCCGCGTGGTGTTCTACTAGCAGCTTCTGCAGTCATTTTTGCCCAAACTCTAGTTCCTAAAGCATTCATTTGCATGCTTACTGCCGGACGGCTATACTGATCAAGCTCCTGACGAGCATCCGTGATTACTTCACCAGTTAAACGAGCATTTCCTCCTCTACCAGTCTTAACAAAGTATAATTGTAATAATTCGGCTCCAGTTTGTTCGTTTACTGTAGGCTTTACAGCCCACAATGGCTTCACTGAACGAGGCATCATGGCCTTAACATCTTTTCTTGCTAAAATACCATTGATTACAGCAGTGTCTTTTACATCATAAATAAAACCTCCTGCAGCTCTGATTAAATCAAATAAAGGAGATTGCTTATTAGTTAAAGTATCTAGATCAGCAGTAGTAGTATCTCCCAAGGCTGAATCTAAACTGCTTTCTGCTGAAGCAGAATCGCTATCAGCAAACATGTCTTGTAAGTCTTGCTCAGACTCGGTAGGGATTGCTTCTTCAGCATTTGGCTTAGTCTCTCCTTCTACATCTAAAGCAGACTCCGCTTTGCGCTCATTTACAAGCATGCCGTTAATAGAAATTAAAGCACTGTTTACATCAGCAGCATCAGCTACTTCCCAGAACTCTAACTTAGCAACACCTTGCAATAACTTCCTTACACGCTCAGGGTTATCAGCACCAGGAATCTCAATTTGGATTCTACCTTGGTCTTGTAGTCTCTGAATATTTGGCTGAGAAGTACCAAACTGATCTAATCTGGTTCTTAAAATTATAAATGATCTATCTATAGCATCATCAATCTCTTTTTTGATAACACTCATTACAGCGTCATCGCTATCGCTTCGACTGATTCTTCCACGGTTAGCTGCAGTAGCAAATATATTTGCTAAAGGCTTTTCAGTAGTTTCGTTATAAGATTCTAGGAATAGATCAGCAAACTGCTCTTGACTATCTTTTTGCCTAGTTTGAGCCTTTTCAATTGCTGAAAGGAATGCCGGATCTTGGCTGTTTCCACTCAATCCTTTAATGATATCTACAGGAGATACCTCTAAAGTTACATGCATACCTCCCTGAAGGTCAAGTCCAAGACTTAACTCAGTATCTTTTACTTCCTTATAAGTATACTCTATACCAAAAAGGTTGTAAACAGGTAGATTGTAAATAGAATCTAGGTAAGATTGTTTTTTAGATAGGTTAACAATACCTGACTCATCAGTTGCATAATCTACAGCGTCTTTTTGTATTCCACGAGAAACAAAAGTAAACGACAAATAGTAGATACATAGCAACGTAACTATAACAGTTAATGTGATAATTGCGCCTTTATTTCGCATTGTCTTTTAAATATTTGTTGATTTAAGGTAATAAGTAAGTATATACACGCCCTGTATTAAAGGCATGCGGCTTTATCCTAATAGGTAAAACCTAGTTATTTTAAGAAAATTAAACAGGAATAAACAGTCTAATTAGGGCGCATTTGGGGATATAATGAGCCTAAAAAGTGTTTTAAAGTAGGTATTAAAGTCAGGCTCGTGAGCATAAACGATTTCCTGAACATCAATATTCTCAATGTAGATATTAGAAATGAAATGCAGCACCTGAACAAAAGCTACTTGCGCTGCCGAACTTACTGCTCCTTTAGAAATAGTAAGTATTTCATGCCCTGAATCACCATCATCATTATTTTGATCTACATCAGTTTTTACTTCAACTTCGTAGCTTGCCAAATAATTATAATAAAATGACTCTGATGTGAGCACAACAAAAGCAGCAACAAACCCTAGGATAATACCTACAGTGTGTTTGTGTTTTAATATGTTTTTATTGTTGCTCATAATTCAAGGCATACAAAAGTAGTGATTCGAACTTATAAAGCAAGTTCAGCTAAATATTTATTTGAGCTTGGACTTAAAAAAGCCACTCATCACTTCTAACGCATTATCGAAATTACTATTGTTTGGAATTATTAAATCAGCATCATTTTTCAATGGCTCCAAATATTGCTCAAACGTAGGCATCACATGGTTTTCAAACCTATATAACACGTCATCAAGGTCGTAACCTCTTTCTATTTTATCTCTAATTATACGTCTCTTTAGTTTAATGTGATCTTTCGCTGAAATAAACACTTTGAGGTCTAACAGATCGCTTACTTCTTTATAATACATCACAAAAAGCCCTTCAATAACTACTATAGGGGCAGCATCAAAACGTAACATTTTGGGCGCAATAGCTGGGTTATTAAAAGTATATTCTAACCGTTCAAAAGAAGCTCCAGATTTTATCTTTCTAATATCTGCCGCAAAAGCCTCATCATCGATCGATTCTGGAGTATCAAAATTTTTAACACCATTTTCATCCAAAGGCTGTTCTTCTCTCGGTCGGTAGTAATTATCCTGCGAGATTAAACATATGTCTTTACTATCAAACTGATGAAGGAGACTATTTAAAAACAATGTCTTCCCTGATCCACTTCCTCCTGTAATACCTATAATATATGGATTCACTGTATTTAATTTATTATATCTGGGTTAAATATTCAATCAACTTATTTACGGCTAGGCCTCTATGGCTAATTTTATTTTTCTCTGCCATAGACATTTCTGCAAAGGTAACATTATATCCTTCAGGACGAAACACTGGATCGTAACCAAATCCATCACTACCAGATTTTTCTGAAATAATTTCACCTTTCACCACTCCTTCAAACTGTACCTCATCTTCATTTAGAAATAAACTTATCACTGTTCTAAACTGAGCAGAGGTATCACTTTCATCTTTAAGCTTAGTTAGCAACAGCGAGATATTATCTTCATTACTTCTATGATCACCAGCATACCTTGCAGACTTAACTCCCGGCTCCCCATTAATAGCGCTCACCTCTAGGCCTGTATCATCAGCAAAACAAGCTACATGGTAATTCCTAAACACATATTCAGCCTTTTGTCTGGCATTACCTTCAAGGGTATCTTGGTCTTCGAGCAATTCTTCATTACACCCAATATCATTCAAAGAAACTATATCTATGTGATCGGGAAGCATTTTTTTCACTTCCTTGATTTTATTCTCATTATTGGTGGCAAAGCAGATTTTCATACCTGTAGTTTTATTTTATTGATGTGCACGAAGTAAACTTCTATGCGTACATACAAAAATAGGTACCTCAAAATGAAATTTGAAGTACCTATAATATTTTAATACTGCAAAGCTAAGCCATTGCAGTAAATTATTTAAACTTATTCAGCAGCTGTTGCGCTTTGTACATCTACTAAATCAACAGTAAACACTAATATTGAGTTAGCAGTAATTTCTTCACTTACAGCTCTAGGCCCGTATGCTAATGTAGAAGGGATATACAAAGTAGCTTTATCTCCTTTTTTCAATAAAGCGATACCTTCATCCCATCCTTTTATTACTCTTCCTTGACCAAGCACAAAAGATAATGGCTCATAAGGCTCTCTTCTTTCATCGTATAGACCTTGCTCTTGAGCTACAGCTTTATCACTGGTATCAAAATAAGCTCCTTCTAAAACTTTACCTGTGTAATTAACTTTTACAGTGTCTCCAGCAGCAGCACTTACATCACTTCCACCAGCTTCGTTAATCACGTAGAATAAACCTGATTCAGTTTTTTCAGCTTTAATATTATTTGCAGCTAAATAATCTTCAATAGTTTTAACATCTTCTTTCAACTGAACTGCAGCTTCATCCTCCATTTTTTTACGTTGCTTTTCCATCATTTCTTGTTGGAAATCCTGCATTTCTTCTTTGTTAAGAGCCTTATTAACTCCTACATAGAATGTTAAATTACCCGTTGTGTCAACAGCCGGAGGCGCTGGAGAGTGCACACTATTTTTAAAGAAATCATTAACAGACACAGAGAAAGTAACACTATCACCAACTTTCAATTCATTGAAAATTTGCTCAATACTTCCTGTATTAGCAGACCATGCAGAATCTGTTTTAGGCACTACAATAGGAAAATCTTTATCCTCTGTAGTCATCCATACTGAATCTTTATCATCTTTATAAGACATGCTCATAACCATGAACTGTCCATCTTCTATTGGTGCAGTACCTTCTTTAATAACGGTATATTTCATCCCTGAGGCAGTAGATTTTTCTTTTTTGCCACAAGAAATCATAGCTCCAACTAAGCATATAGACACAAATAATTTGGAATTTTTGATCATTCTAAGCGTATATTTTGTTGTTAGTTTTCAAATTGGTTTTATATTCTTCAAGCAGTTTTTCAAACTTCTTGATAGTTTCTTCTAATGTAAGGTCAGACTTACCTCCGGCAGCGTTTTTATGCCCGCCACCTTCAAAATGCTTCTTAGCAAACTCATTTACTGAAAAGTCACCCACTGACCTGAAAGACATTTTTACAGCTTCTGTTCTATCGGTAAAAAGCGCAGCAAACTTAATCCCCTCAATCGAAAGAGCATAATTCACTAGGCCTTCAGTGTCTCCCGTTCTGCTACGGAAATTTTCTAAATCACTTGCCGAAATAGCGATATATGCGGTGTTATACTCGTTTAGCACTACTAATCTTTCACTTAGTGCAAACCCTAAAAATTTAAGTCTATCTAAAGAATTGGTATCATAGATGAGTTTTGACACTTTGGCACTATCTGCTCCAATCTCCACCAAGTCACCACATACAGCAAATACATTTCTTGTAGTGTTAGGATGCTTAAAATTGCCAGTATCTGTCATAATACCTGCATAAAGGCATTCAGCTAGATCTTTATCTATCAGCGGCTTATCACCAAGCATACAAATTAACTCATAAACGAGCTCAGCAGTGGCTGCAGCCTTCACATCCCACATGGTAAAATCAGCGAAATCATCAGGTTCCAAGTGGTGGTCGATGAGTACTTTCACGCATTTTGCATCTTTTACTGCATCACCCAATTCATTAATTCTACCTAAACAGCTAAAGTCTAGGCAAAAAATAATATCGGCATCTTTTACCAAATCGTTAGACTGGCTGATAGACCCTTCGTCTTTATTATATATAATGACCTCATCGTTGCCCTTCATCCAATCAAGAAAACTAGGATAATCTGTAGGGGTAATTACCGTTACAGTATGTCCTTTCTTTTTCAGATATCCTGCTAACCCCAAAGAAGAGCCTAATGCATCTGCATCGGGTTTATGATGTGTAGTGATCACAATCTTTTTGGGATTACTGATGAGCGTTTTAAAAGCTTCCAGATTCTGCATTATTGTCTTCACGATCTCATAAAAAAAAGACCGTTTTAAATTTTTATAAACAGCAAAATTGATAATAAAATAATTCAAATACAAAATACCTCCCCTTGATTATCTGAAACAGGTATTTTAGCCATCGCGGGGGCGTTTATTTCGGGGATCTTCTTAATTTAGCAGAAAATATTATAAAAACGAAAATCTACTATGTCAGGAAAAAGAACTTTTACCATGATAAAGCCAGATGCAGTGGCAGCAGGCAACATTGGAGCTATCACAAAAATGATTGAAGAAGCAGGCTTTAGAATTGTAGCTATGAAAAAAACTCAGTTAACCACTGAGTCTGCAGGTAAGTTTTATGAAGTACACAAAGAGCGTCCTTTCTATGCTGACCTTACTAAATATATGTCTTCTGGCCCTATCGTTCCTATGATATTAGAGAAAGATAACGCTGTTGAAGATTTTAGAACTTTAATAGGTGCCACTAACCCTAAAGAAGCTGCTGAAGGCACTATCAGAGCATTATTTGCTGAGTCTATCGAAGCTAACGCGATCCATGGATCTGACTCTGATGACAATGCTAAAATTGAAGGAAGCTTCTTCTTTTCAGAATTAGAGCAATTCTAATTAAAATATACAAAGGGCTGAGATTTCTCAGCCTTTTACATTTTTATGCATACGTTTTTAGGTTCGGTAAAAAACCTTAGCGCTTCTTCTCCTCCTTCACGCCCAACCCCCGACTGCTTCACTCCTCCAAAAGGCGTACGCAGGTCGCGCAACATCCAGCAATTTACCCATACTATGCCGCTGTGAATATTAGCAGCTACACGATGCCCTCTTTTCAAATCTGAGGTCCACAGCGAAGTGGCTAAACCATATTTTGTAGCATTAGCAAACCCCACAACTTCATCTTCTGTTTGAAATGGCGAAATAGTTACCACAGGACCAAAAATCTCTTCTTGATTAGTTCTGCAATTGATATCTAAACCGGTAATAACCGTAGGTGCCACATAATAACCATTAGCAAACCCTCCTGACAATGAAACCGTACCTCCTCCACACTGCACCTCTCCGCCTTCCTGCTCAGCCAGTTTTATATATGCCAATATTTTTTCTTGATGAGCCTTAGAAACCACCGCTCCAAGCTCAGCTTTCTCATCCAATGGCTCCGCAACATGAAGTGCTTTGGCCTTTTCAACAAAAGCTTCTACAAAGTTTTCGTAAATAGATTGCTCTACATAAATCCTTGACCCACAAAGACAGATCTGCCCTTGATTGGTAAATGCTGCTCTCACCGATGTTTCTAGAGCTTCATCAAAATCTGCATCAGCAAAAATGATATTGGCATTCTTTCCTCCCATTTCTAAAGAGAGTTTTTTAAACATAGGAGCAGCAGTACTTGCAATTTTCCGTCCCGTTTCAGTTCCACCAGTAAAAGAAATCACACCCACCTCCGGATGCTCAACTATAGCCTGCCCTACTTTATGCCCATATCCATGAACAATATTTAAAACACCTTTGGGTAAACCGGCCTCTTCACATAGGGAGGACAATAGATAAGCAGTCATCGGTGTCAGCTCTGATGGCTTGGCCACCACTGTATTTCCCACAGCTAGGGCTGGAGCTATTTTCCAAGTAAATAAATACAAGGGTAAATTCCAGGGAGAAATACACCCCACTACGCCAATTGGAGAGCGAGTGGTGTAATTAATAGCTACATTATCGGTTTGATGATATTCTGATGAAAAATGAATAATAGAAGAACTGAAAAATTGCAAATTTTGCGCAGCCCTTGGTATGTCTAATTTACGAGCCAAGGTCAATGGTTTACCGGAATCCTTACTTTCTGCCTCAGCCAAGCGATCAACATTTTCCAGTATTAACCTCGACAATTTTGACAAAATTTCAGAGCGCTCTCTCACAGGCATTTCCGACCAGACTGGAAATGCCCCTTGTGCAGCATTTACAGCTAGTTGCACATCATGCTCATCCGAATCCGGAATTTGACCATATACCGTGCCTGTAGCAGGTTCATAATTATCAAAAGACTGACCTGAAAGCGCCTCTTTAAACTCTCCTCCTATATAATTTAATACTGCATCCATCTTTTTATTATAAGCTATTTAACCTTCCTCCATCTACAGGCAAATTAATTCCTGTAATATATGAAGCAGAAGGGCTTGCTAAAAATGCCACAGCCTCTGCTGTCTCCTTTGGCTCTGCAAACCTTCGTAAAGGTATATCACTCTTCATACTTTGCTCCACTTCTTCCTTTGACAAGCCTTGTTTCTCTGCTTTTGTTTGTACTATGGCATCTAAACGAGCCGTACTAGTATACCCTGGAAGCACATTATTTACTGTAATACCAAATTCACCAAGTTCATAGGCTAATGTTTTAGCCCAACTGGCTACTGCACCTCTAATAGTATTAGAAACCCCAAGGCCGGGAATAGGAGCTTTCACCGAAGTTGAAATAATATTAATAATTCGGCCATATCCACTTTGCTTCATAAATGGAACCACGGCCTGCGTTAAAATCTGATTACATATTAAGTGCCTTTGAAATGCGTTTTGATATTCTTCTAACAATGCATCCACCGCTTTACCTCCTGCCGGCCCACCAGTGTTGTTAACCAGAATGTGCACATCATTTTCTTTTATTAAATATTGATCCAAAGCTGTTTTCAATCTATCTGGCTCATCAAAATCCGCGCATATGTAATGATGCTGCTGCTCAGTAGTAGTAGGAATTTCATCTAGCATTTCGCGCATTTTGTTGCTATCGCGAGCCACCATAGTTACGTTCGCTCCTAATGCTGCCAATTCTAAAACTATTGCCTTACCTATACCTTGAGTACTACCACAAACTAACGCACGTTTATTCTTAAGATTTATATCCATATGATTTTCTGAAACTTGTCTCTTATACTTTATTTTTTCTATAAATTTAACCAGAAATAAACAAAACAGTTATGGCCATAAGAAGACCGTTTAATTTACAAAAGTGGATAGACGAAAATAGAGATTTGTTAAAGCCACCTGTTGGAAACAAAAACCTATACACCGAATCGGGTGACTATATAGTAATGATAGTGGGAGGTCCAAATGCCCGAAAAGACTATCATTACAATGAAACAGAGGAACTTTTTTACCAGCTAGAAGGAGATATTATTGTAAAAATACAAGAAGATGGGCAAGCAGTAGAAGTGCCTATAAAAGCAGGAGAAATGTACCTGCATCCGGCTAAAGTTCCGCATAGCCCCATAAGAAGTGAAGGATCTATAGGCCTAGTGATAGAAAGGAAGCGCAACGCTGCATATGAAGACGGGTTACTCTGGTTTTGTGACCAATGCAACCACAAGTTACACGAAGTGTATTTTCCTCTAACCAATATTGAAAAAGACTTCTTACCTCGATTTAAAGAATTTTATACTTCAGAAAAGTTACGCACTTGCGATAACTGCGGTCATGTAATGGAAACTGACCCTCGATATATTTAATAATGAAAGCCTCTAGCATCACCACTTCGTTACTTGGCCCTATTACCATTTATAGTAATGGTGATGCTGTTACTAAGTTAAAATTTGGCTTACCTGATTCTCCTATATCAGAAGATAAAATTTCAGTTAAAGCTAAGGTACAGTTATTAGAGTACCTGGAAGGACAACGAAAAACATTTGATTTAGCATTAGATCCTTCAGGAACGGACTTTCAAAACAGAGTATGGGATCAGTTATTGAGCATTCCGTATGGAAAAACCATTTCATATGCTACGCAAGCCCAAGACTTAGGAGATATAAAGTGCATAAGAGCTGTGGGAACTGCCAATGGGAAAAATCCGATCCCAATTATTATACCTTGCCACAGGGTAATTGGAAAAGATGGCTCACTTACAGGGTTTAGTTCTGGGCTATCCAAAAAAGAATTATTGTTACGCCACGAAGGTGTTCTTAAAGGAGTACAGATAAGTATTTTTGATTAAAATTTGCGCATGAATTACGAAAGCAATATCAATTTTGCTAAAAAAATGGATAATGAAGATCCATTAAAACAATATAAAGATCTGTTTCACATACCTGTTATTAATGGCAAAAAGTCCATTTACTTTACAGGAAACTCACTGGGTTTACAGCCAAAAAATGTGAGCAATTACATTAATGAAGAGCTAGAAGGGTGGGCTACTTTAGGAGTGGAAGGCCATTTCCATTCTAACAAAAGGCCATGGCTTTATTATCATAAGTTCAGCAAAACTGCACTGGCCAATATTGTAGGCGCAAAGCCTGTAGAAGTAGTATCTATGAATAGCTTAACGGTAAACCTGCATTTAATGATGACATCGTTTTACCGACCTACTGCCTCCCGATATAAGATTATTATGGAAGCGGGAGCTTTTCCTTCTGATCAATATGCCGTTGAGAGTCAGGTGAAGCTTCATCATTTAGAGCCACAAACTTCAATCATTGAAATATCTCCAAGAGAAGGTGAAAGCACTTTGCGCACAGAAGACATTGAAAGCACTATTCATGAACATGGTGAGTCTGTGGCCTTAGTTCTTTTTAGTGGTGTTCAGTATTACACTGGTCAATTTTTCGACATTAAGGCCATCACTACGGCAGCTCATCAGGTAGGAGCCTTTGCTGGTTTTGACCTCGCTCACGCTGCGGGCAACGTACCCCTTTCACTTCACGATGATGAAGTTGATTTTGCGGCTTGGTGTAGCTATAAATACTTAAACTCTGGCCCTGGTGGCGTTAGCGGAATTTTCGTTCATGAAAGACATGCAAAAAATAGCGACATACAAAGGATGGCAGGCTGGTGGGGCCACGATGAAGATTCTCGTTTTAAAATGGAGAAAGGATTTAAGCCTATGGAAGGTGCTGATGGCTGGCAGCTAAGTAATGTCAATGTATTGAGCAGTGCGGCTCATCTGGCCTCTTTAGAAATCTTTGATAATGTAGGCATGGAAGCCCTTCGGTCTAAAAGCTTATTACTTACCGGTTATTTAAAATTTTTAATAGATCAGCTGCCTGGCATTGACTACATTACTCCAAAGCACAAAAATGAAAGTGGCTGTCAGCTATCATTAATTGTTAGCTCTAATGGCAAAGAAGTTTTTAATGCATTAAACAACAAAGGAATTATTGCTGACTGGCGCGAGCCAAATGCCATTAGAGTGGCTCCGGTACCATTATACAATACATTTGAAGATGTATTTACTTTTTATGAAATCATCAAAAGCACGATAAACTGATATGGACTCAAAAAAAGAAATTTCAATTATAGGAGCAGGGTTGGTAGGATCGTTAATGGCTATATACCTCGTTAAAAGAGGCTATAGAGTAAATGTTTATGAAGGTAGAGATGATTTAAGACAAAGCACTATCGATGGGGGAAGGTCTATTAACTTAGCCTTAAGCAATAGAGGCTGGCTACCCTTAGAAGAGGTAGGCATTATAGAAAAGGTAAAACCAATGGTTATACCAATGCATGGACGAATGATGCATGATAAAAAAAGTGAGCTTACCTTTCAGCCTTATGGAAAACAAGATCAATTTATAAACTCTGTTAGTCGAGGAGGTCTCAATGCGATACTTTTAGATGAAGCAGAAAAATTAGGGGCAAAATTTCATTTTAAAGCAAAATGCAGCAGGGTTAACTTTGCCAACAACACCTTTTCATTATTAAAAGAGGGAGTAAAATCAGAGGTAAAATCGGATATAATTATTGGAGCAGATGGGGCTTTCTCTGCCATTAGACGCTCTATGCAACACACCAGTAGGTTTAACTACTCGCAATTCTATCTTGACTACGGTTATAAAGAATTAACTATCCCTCCTGCTGATAACGGAAGTTTTGCAATTGAAAAAAATGCTTTGCACATATGGCCCAGAGGCAATTTTATGCTCATAGCCTTACCCAACTTAGATGGCAGCTTCACGGTAACGCTGTTCTTCCCTTTTGAGGGTAAAGACTCTTTTGAAAGCTTAAATTCCAATAGCGCGATTGAACAGTTCTTCAAAACTCAATTTCCTGACGCATGCGAATTAATGCCTTCTTTAATCGATGATTTTAACACCAATCCTACTTCAGACCTTGTGACAGTGAAAGCATCTCCTTGGTTTAAAAACCGCACCCTATTGATTGGTGATGCTGCGCACGCAATTGTACCATTTTATGGCCAAGGAATGAATTGTGGGTTTGAAGACTGCCGCATACTAAACGAATTGTTAGACAAACATAATGATGATTGGGAAAAAGTATTGCCAGAATATAGTGAAGCCAGAAAAAAGGACGCTGATGCCATCTCTGATCTGGCATTAAAAAACTTCATAGAAATGAGAGATTTAGTAGCCGACAAAAAATTCTTGACCAGAAAAAAAATTGAGGCTAAGCTGCATGAAAAGTATCCTGAAAAATGGATTCCACTTTACACCATGGTCACCTTCATGGAGCATATGCGCTATTCAGAAGCTCTTGAAAAAGGAGATCGTCAAAATGAAATAATGAATGGAGTGATGGGATCTATTTCTGAGGACTCACAACTTGACGACTTGAATTTAGAAACTATCATTTCGAAGCTATAAATTCAAAAGATAAGACAATTTTTGATAAGCCTTAAATTCAGGAGAATGAGGCCCATCCTCATTCTCAATGAAAAGTTTCATTGTTTTTTCCACAAACATTCTAGAGTCCTTATTATAATTCATGTAATCTTTCAAGGCTTCTAGAAACTTATCTTGCCAATATTCAGAAGTACGCAAAAGGTAGCGCATTTCAGCTTTATAAATCAGCATCAAATTTTCCTCCTTGGCAATACCAAGATCATCCGTAGCCATCTTTCTGCCTAGAAGTTTAGTAAGCCGCTTTAGCGTGGTCCATTCATCTCGCTCCAAAAGGCCATCACTCATTACTATTAAGCATGATGGCAACAAATGCATGATATAAATAAACTGCTCTTTATTTATATCGAGAAATCGAGCATGGGTATATTCGTAGTATAAGCGGTCAATTCTTGTATACAAAACATAAATAAGTTTATATACAATTTAAAATAATTTAGCTATTTATCAACTGTTTATACTGATGATATCTATTTAAAATTTCTTTCACATAGTTTACCGGCTCTTCTCCTCTACAGTAACCAGATTTTACTACTGGGTCTCTAAAGAACTCGGGTTTTGATTTTTTTAATAGATAATACTCTACATTATTATCCCAAAGCTGAGGGTCTCTACCATTCTTTTTTGCCAATTCTCTGGCATCAATAACATGCCCTAAGCCGACATTATAACTCGCCAGCACAAATTTCACTCGCTCATCAGGATCTTTAACAGTTTTCATCCAAAGGTCATCTAAAAATCTAAGGTGATTTACTCCTGCAATTATACTTTGATACGGATCTGTTAAATCCATAGCTCCAAAACGCTCTGCTGTTTCGGGCACTAACTGCATTAAGCCTATGGCTCCTGCCCATGATTTAGCCTCAGGATCAAAATGAGACTCTTGGTACACCTGAGCCGCCAACAACTTCCAGTCCCAGCCCAATGAATCAGCCCCTTCTTTGATCAGATCATCATATATACTTATTTTTTCTCCTCCTAGCGAAGAAAAATCACTTTTCACTCGTCTGATAGAAGCACGAGGACTCCTATAATATTTGTTATATATAATATTGAATGTAGGTTTTTTCTTTACCCTATTTACCCAAGCATTAACTGACATAGCCAAGCTATCTGCATTTTTTCTTACGGCCCATGCTATTTGCTGAGGAAAACTTATTGGAGTTCGTACATCTAAAATCGGATAATAAGCAGCATTTACCAGAGCCACCGTTTCATCTGCAATGGTATAGTTGACCTCTCCCATCACCACTTTCCTTATCAATTCTTCAGTTTCCGAACTATCCTTGTCTTCTATAATGAGTATATCTCCACCAATTTCATCTGATAAGTTTTGAAGCCTGTCAACAAATGCCGAACTCTTCCTAACATGAATCTCTCGACCTATCAAGTCTACTTGATTTCTAACCAAGCGTTGTTCTATCTGATCTCGTGTAAGTTGTCTCCAATTAGAAGGTTTTCGCTGTACTAAAACTTGCCTCGTGGTATAATGACTCTCTGTAAAGGTTACTTTCTTTTTGCGAGCTTTAGTTACCGCCAACGAATATGCAATAATATCACCCTGCCCGTTATTGAGCATCTCAAAAGCTTCATCTATGCTAGCGGTCATTTTTATTTCTAGCCTTACACCTATTTCTTCGGCATACAATGACAACAGGTCATACTCATACCCCATAGGCTTGCCTCGGTACAAGAAATAACCAGTAGAGCTATTTTCTACTATAGCAATAATAGCTCCTCGCTTTTTTATCTTATCAAGATCAAAGTCAATAACTGAAAAAGGTTCCAGAGCATCTTCAGCCTTAGGACCTTTGCTTTCATTGCTAGAAGTATGGCATGCAACATTGGTAAATGCGACTAAAAATATGCCTATCAACCAGCTAGCGAAAGATCTCTTTTTGTAAAAATCAGGGATCATAGTTCGGAAAATAATCATAATTTTAATCCTTTGAAATTTATTTTTCAAAAAATTCATTAAATTTAGAACTAAACCAATAATAGATATAATTAAATAATGGTTTTATATAACGTTACCGTAGGCATTGACCAACGTTTTGAAAAAGAGTGGCTTAAATGGGTAAAGGAAGTTCACATTCCTGCAGTAATGGAAACTGGGATGTTTACCGAACACCACATGTACAAAGTACTTGGCAATGAAGAAGAAGATACAACTTCGTATTCAATGCAATTTTTCGCAAAAAAAGTAGAGGATGTAGTTTATTACTTAGACAACTATGCTCCTCCATTAGTTGAAAGACACATGCAAATGTTTAAGGATAAGCACATTGCTTTCCGCACGCTACTAGAAGAGGTAAAATAACTGGCCTTTTTTTAATCAGCTTATAAAATATATTAGGCTGATTAAAGATTATAAATACCTGTCATCACTGAATTAATCCCATTTGGCTGGTGTTATTTACTTTAGATAGTCACAGTAACTACATTTAAAGTATGAACGCGCTATATTTAGAATCAACCGAAGATAGCCCGAAGGTATTTCTTGATCCTAATTCCGGGCATTTAGTACTAGAAGGTAGGTCTTTTATGGAAGACACTACCCCGTACAAGCAAGGCATCATCAGCTGGCTACGTAATTATTTCCAAAACCCACAAAAACAAACTGTGCTTGAAATGGAAATGGATTATGTAAACACTTCTTCTTCAAAAATGCTGCTCGACATTTTGTTTGAAATGAACAAGTTTTTCATTTTTGGAAATGACGTGATCATAAAATGGAAGTATGACCCTCAAGATGAAGATATAGAAGAACTAGGGCATGAATTAGCCGAAATGGTGGATATACCGTTTGAGTATGTAGTTTTCTCATAGAGGTATACTACAATTGATCCATTCGGCATCTAGGCTGGCTTGGTAATATTTCTTATAAAAATTAATTGCTGGTTTGTTCCATTCCAGTACTTGCCATACCATGCCTGTGCATAACTCCGCTTTTCCTTTTGATATTACTGCATCAAAGAGTTGTTTCCCCAAACCTTTACCCCTACAACTCTCTGTTACAACTATGTCTTCTAGGTAAATTCTTGTTCCTTTCCAGGTAGAGTAGCGGTAATAATATATGGCAATCCCCACAATTTGATTTGCATCCTCGGCTACAAACAATCCATAAATAGGGTTGGGACCAAACCCGTCACGCTCCATCATTTCTACGGTATTGGTTACTTCATCAGGAGCTTTTTCATATTCAGCAAGTTCTTTTATTAGCTCTAATACTCTGGGTAAATCTTCTTTTTTGCCTTCTCTTATCATATAAAAAGGCCCTTGCGGACCCATTTTAGTTACTTAGTCATCAAATTTTTAGGTTCAAACCCCATACTGTACCATGCAAAAGCATATATATCGGCTTGCGCCTCTATCTGCTTACTTATGGGAGTACCTGCTCCATGGCCTGCATCCGTTTCTATTCTGATCAGCACAGGATTATTGCCCGTTTGCTTCTCTTGAAGGTTAGCAGCAAACTTAAATGAGTGCGCTGGCACTACTCTATCATCGTGATCTGCAGTAGTAACCAAAGTAGAAGGATACTCTACTCCTTTTTTAACATTATGGACAGGACTATACCCTTTCAGATAATCAAACATTTCCTTGGAGTCATCAGCAGTACCATAATCATATGCCCATCCTGCACCAGCAGTAAATTTATGATAACGTAGCATGTCCATCACTCCTACTGCCGGAAGGGCCACCTTCATCAACTCTGGTCGCTGAGTCATAGTAGCTCCCACAAGAAGCCCTCCGTTAGATCCTCCTGCTATTGCTAAATAGTCACTAGAAGTAAATTTATTTTCTATTAAGTAATCAGCAGCAGCTATAAAATCATCAAAAACATTCTGCTTTTCCATTTTAGTACCTGCAATATGCCATTTCTCACCATATTCTCCTCCTCCTCGTAAATTAGGCTGTGCGTAAATACCTCCGTTCTCTAACCAAGCTATTCTAGAAGTACTAAAAGATGGAGTAAGACTAATGTTAAAACCTCCATATGCGTATAGATATGTAGGATTTTTACCATTAAGCTCAATTCCCTTTTTATACACTATAAACATTGGCACCTTAGTACCATCTTTACTGGTATAGAAAACCTGCTTAGTTTCATAATCATCAGGATTAAAATCTACTTTTGGCTGTTCATACAACTCAGATTCTCCTGTTGCTATATTGTATTTATAAATACTAGTTGGCTGTGTAAATGAAGTAAAATAATAATAAACTTCTTCGTCATCCATTTCACCATTAAAGCCATCAGCAGAACCAATACCAGGAAGTTTAATCTCCTTTTCAAATGTTCCGGCCAAATCAAATTGTTTAATTTGCGTAACCACATCTACCGTGTAATTCGCAATAATTTTATGCCCAACAACAGAAGCTCCTCCTAATACGCTATTAGTTTCAGCTATAAGCGTAGCCCAATTTTCAGGTGAAGGATTATTAAAATCTACAGCTACTATTTTATTATTAGGTGCACCTAGGTTAGTAAATAAAAATAGTTGATCTCCTTTACTACCCATTACATAATGAGTATTATCGAAGTTGGAGACAACAGCTGTAATTTCACTATTTTCTTTTGATAGATCCTGAATATAGAGTTCATTACCCGTAGTACTTTCACTAGCACTAATCACTAAATATCTTTCATCTTCGGTAACTCCCGCAGCAATATATCTTCTTGGCGTCTCTTCCCCTCCAAAAATCAACTTATCTTCACTTTGTGCAGTACCCAACTTATGGTAAAACACTTTATGAAACTGCGTTTTTCCAGACAGCACAGAACCATCTTTGGGCCTATCATAACTACTATAATAGAATCCTTCATTTCCCTTCCAGCTAATTCCACTGAATTTGATATCTATCAGCGTATCATTAACCACCTCTTTTGTTTCTGCATTTAGAATAATAGCTTTTCTCCAGTCAGATCCCCCCTCAGAAATCAGATATCCAAATAACGATCCGTCTTTACTAAATGAAGTGCTAGCCAATGAAACCGTTCCATCTTCTGAAAAAGTATTGGGATCAATAAAAACCTCCTCTTCTCCATCTTCACCTTTTCTTCTGTATAGCACACTTTGGTTTTGTAGCCCATCATTTTTATAGTAGTAGTAATATTCTCCATGCTTAGTAGGTGCATATACTCTTTTATAATCGAATAAATTCTCCAACCTTTTTTTGAGCGCACCTCTAAAAGGAATTTGGTTGAGGTAATCAAAAGTTACTTTATTTTCAGCCTTAACCCAAGCGGCCGTTTCTTCCGATCTGTCATCCTCCAACCACCTATAAGGGTCAGCTACTTCAGTGCCGAAGTAAGTGTCAACTGTATCTACTTTATGTGTTTCTGGGTATGTCAATGTTATTTCTTTTTGTTCTTTACTTGTATTACACGCTGCAAACGTGGTTAATAAACATATAGCACCTAGTATCTGTTTCATAATATGTTATTTGGTCAGTCATCTACATATAAACTTAGCTCAAATACTTTGATAACGGTTAATAAATATTGACAGGAGGTTCTAGTATTATTTAATCATACATATGAAATGGATTAATATTATAGCATTAGTAGGTGTATTAGCTATAAATGCGCTTGCTAATACCGCTAAAATTAATGGATATGCCACCGGTGAAATATCCCAGCTTTACCCCAATTTGTTTGTACCCGCAGGCTTCACATTTTCAGTATGGTCTGTAATATACATTGGGTTAATAGCCTTTACTTATTATTCTTTTAAGCATTCATCATTACTGAAAGCAAAGCATACCTCTCCCCTATTTATATTTTCATGCCTATGCAATTGTGGCTGGCTTTTAGCTTGGCACTATCAATTATTACTGCTATCTGTATTCATAATGATAACACTATTGTTGACCTTAATAGCTATATACCTAAGGTTACGGGAAGAGCCTGCTTTAAATAAAACTCAGAAATGGCTAATGTATCAGCCCATTAGCATTTATTTGGGATGGATATGTGTAGCTACCATAGCTAATATCACAGCATGGATAGTTAGCTTAAAGATAAACCTACCTTATCAAGATATATGGTCAATAACTTTAATTATAGGCACTCAAATACTAGTGTATTTAATGAGTAAAAAGTTCAGAGACCTGGCGTTCAGTGGAGTAATAATCTGGGCCATTATTGGCATTTACGCCAAAATAATGCCCCAGAATAATTATATCAATATACAGATTACCTGTGCTGCTGCAATAATATTCAGCACATTCATTAGTATTAAATCGTATTACTCAAAAAGTATTACTTAATCATATCAAAACCAGTATAAGGCACTAATACTTCTGGTATTTTTATGCCTTCCACAGTTTGGTTATTTTCCAATACTGCAGCTAAAATACGTGGCAGCGCCAGTGCACTTCCATTTAAGGTATGTAATAATGATGTTTTCTTGTCATCAGATCTGTAGCGAAGCTTCAGTCTATTAGCCTGATACGTTTCGAAGTTACTTACAGAGCTCACCTCCAGCCATTTTTCCTGAGCTGCAGAGTAAACCTCCATATCATAAGTTTGAGCAGAAGTAAAGGCAATATCAATACCACAAAGATTAAGGACACGATATGGTAAATTCAGGCTTTCTAATAAGCCTTGTACGTGTTTACACATTCTGTCTAAAGCCTCATAAGAATTATCAGGATGATGGATTTCTACCAATTCCACTTTATCAAACTGATGCAAACGGTTGAGCCCTCTTACGTGCGCGCCCCAAGACCCTGCTTCCCTTCTAAAGCATGGAGTAAAACCAACATGCTTAATTGGCAATTCGTTTTCATTAAGAATTACATCTCTATACATGTTAGTAATAGGGACTTCTGCAGTGGGTATCAAATAAAAGTTTTCCTCTTTTATATAGTACATTTGTCCATCCTTATCAGGCAGCTGACCAGTACCGTATCCACTTTCTTCATTAACAACTATAGGTGGCTGTATCTCGTAATAACCCGCTTTTACGGCTTCATCTAAGAAATAATTTACCATAGCACGTTGTAAACGAGCACCTTTACCTTTATATACAGGAAATCCTGCACCTGTAATTTTATTCCCTAATTCAAAATCTACTATATCGTATTTTTTTATCAGATCCCAATGAGGTACAGCTCCATCATAAAGTGTAGGAACTTCTCCTTTTTCAAATACCACCACGTTATCGGCTTCACTCTCACCTAATGGTACATTATCATTAGGTACGTTAGGTATAGTATATAAAAGCGTTTTCAGCTCTGATTCGTACTGAGCCAGGTTATCACCAAGCGCTTTCCCTTCTACTTTCAAATCGGCAGTCTTTTGCTTCACCTGCTCCGCCTCATCTTTTTTTCCGTCTTTCATAAGGGAGCCGATCTGCTTGGATAGTGCATTGGATTCTGCAAGAATCTGATCATGCTTCTGCTGTGTAACTTTTCTTAAGTCATCCAGCTCAAGCACCTGAGTAATAGTTTCCTTCGCATTTGCGAATTTCCTTTTTTCAAGACCGTTTATCACCTGATCTTGATTTTCCCTTATATAAGCAAGTTGTAGCATAATGTGTTGATTAAAAACGATACAAAATAAGTCATTTTATGACTAAAACTGAACTTTTTGAAAACAAGAATAATTATTTACAATAAAAAGTTGACAATTGTTACACATTAACATATAATTGCATTATCATAAATGATCTGCAAGTTTTAAAACACTTCCAATACTTAAAACTTGGTTTATCAAACTCATTAATACATCATCTAGAAATAACCTGACGATCTACTCTATTTAACTTGATAGAGATGTGTCTAGCATCTCCACATATTTTTGGAATTCATGTTCATTACAAAATTATACCCATTATTATTAAAGAATTCACGATTAACTATCTATGTATACCATTGAAGAATTGAACGTAAGGCTTCTTTCTGAATTGAAAGAGATTGCGGAAGAAATGAGCCTTAAAAACTACAAAAAGCTTTCTAAGCAAGAATTAATCTACAAAATACTGGACCACCAAGCGATCACTCCAGAAAGCGACCTACCTAAGAAAAAAACTTCTGACTCCAAAGAAGAAAAACCTAAAAGACCTCGTAAAAGAGAAAACGTAAAGACTAAAGAAGTAAAAAAAGACGCTGAATTATCATCAGAAGAATTACTAGAGTCATTTAATATAGAAGTAGATGAAAACGTAACTTCATTTGATTCTAAGCCTGAGGCAAAAGAAGCAAAGAAAGAAACTCCATCTAACGACAATAAAAAAACTGACAGGGATAAAGAAAGAGGAGAAAGACAAGAGAGACCTGAGAGACCGGAAAGAAGAGAGCGCAAAGCAGCAAGCACCCCTTCAGCAGAAAAGAAAGAGGAAAGCAAGGAAGATCAGCCAAAGCCTAGACCAAGAGCTGATAAAGATGAGAACAGACCCAACCCTAGAAAAAAAGAAAATAACGTAAAGGATTTTGATGGCGTAATTGAAAACGAAGGCGTACTTGAAATTATGCAAGATGGCTACGGTTTCCTACGTTCTTCAGATTACAACTACTTAGCTAGCCCTGATGATATTTACGTATCTCCTTCTCAAATAAAACTATTTGGTTTAAAAACAGGAGATACCATAAAAGGACAAATTAGACCTCCAAAAGAAGGTGAAAAATATTTTGCTCTACTAAGAGTAGAAACTGTAAATGGAAAAACTACTGAAGAAATCAGAGACAGAGTTCCGTTTGAGTATTTAACACCACTTTTCCCTGAAGAGAAAATTAACTTAAGCTCTAAATCAAAGCCAGATAACTACTCTGCAAGAATTTTAGACTTATTCTCTCCTATTGGTAAAGGCCAGAGAGGAATGATAGTAGCACAACCTAAAACAGGTAAGACTGTGCTTCTTAAGAATGTTGCTAACGCCATTGCCGAAAACCACCCTGAGTGTTACTTAATCATATTATTGATTGATGAAAGACCTGAAGAGGTGACTGATATGGCCAGAAGCGTAAAAGCTGAAGTAGTAGCTTCAACTTTTGATGAGCAAGCTGAGCGCCATGTGAAAGTTTCTAGCATGGTATTAGAAAAAGCTAAAAGAATGGTAGAGTGTGGCCACGATGTGGTAATACTTTTAGATTCTATCACAAGGTTAGCAAGAGCATATAATACCACTGTACCTTCATCTGGTAAAATTTTATCTGGTGGTGTGGATGCTAACGCTCTTCACAAGCCTAAGAGATTCTTCGGTGCTGCAAGAAATGTAGAAAACGGTGGTTCTTTAACCATTATTGCTACTGCACTGATAGAAACAGGTTCTAAAATGGATGAGGTTATCTTTGAAGAATTCAAAGGAACTGGTAACATGGAACTTCAACTCGACAGAAAACTTTCTAACAAACGCGTTTACCCTGCTATTGATGTACCTGCTTCTGGTACAAGAAGAGAAGACTTACTTCTTTCTGAAGAAGAGTTACAGCGCGTATGGATACTTCGCAAGTTTATGTCAGACATGAACTCTACAGAGTCAATGGAATTCTTACTTTCAAAAATGAAAGGAACAAGAAACAACGAAGAGTTCCTTATTTCTATGAACGGATAAGAAATAACAAACACTTTATATTTAAAGGAGGCTTTTGGCCTCCTTTTTTATTTTCAAGAAATTTAAAAAGCTTATTTACAGATAGATAAACTCAATCAAAACCTTGAGTTAAGTATCCTGTTTTTCCTGTTGATTTTAATATCTTTGAAAAAACGGAGATAATTATGAGCTTTTTATTTAACGATTTCACTTCCTGGAAAGCTTACTGTGAGCAACATAACATGAAGCTTTCAGATACAGTTTTGGAATATGAAAATATTCAAAAAGGAAGAAGCGCAGAGGTGGTATGGGCAGGATTATCTAAAGCTTATACTGTAATGAAGGAGGCTGTTGATACAGGACTGAAAGAAGACATGACTTCACGTTCTGGCATGATCAACAATGGGGCTAAAAAAGTCTTTAATCACAAAAAAACGGTTCTATCGAAAGAATTTCAAAATTTAATATCCAGAGCACTAGCGGCAAAAGAAGTTAACTCTTGTATGGGACGAATTGTAGCTGCCCCAACAGCAGGAGCATCTGGCATACTTCCAGGAACATTATATACACTTCAGGAAATTCATGATTTACCCGATCAGATCATATTAGAAGGTCTATTGGTGGGCGCAGGAATTGCCCTAGTAATTGAACAAAAAGCATCGCTTGCAGGTGCTGTTGGTGGCTGCCAAGCAGAAACCGGTAGCGCTGCAGCAATGGCCGCAGGGGCAATTGTTTATTGTCTAGATGGTGACATAGACCAGATATTTAATGCAGTAGCCATTACCATTCAATGTATGCTGGGCCTAGTCTGCGACCCTGTTGCAGGCCTTGTAGAAGTGCCTTGTGTGGTAAGAAACGCTAGTGCTGCTGCCATCGCTAACTCTTCAGCCCAAATGGCTTTAGCGAATTTAAGTGGAGTAATACCTGTTGACGAATGTGTAGATGCTATGGGAGAAGTAGGACAAAGCATGGAAAGCAGATACAAAGAAACTGCGCTCGGTGGGCTAGCCGCTACTGAAACGGGACAGAAAATTTCTAAGAGTGTTTTAATTCAAGATATAGAAATGCTACCCGATGAAGACTCGGAGAACAACACCTAAACAGCTCCTACTTGCATAAAGCTGGGCAATACCTTTGTGCCGAAGGTAAATATAACTGTAGAAAAAACACAGGACCAAAAAACAGCACTCACCAACATTACAAAAATCAATTTACCTTTTGGGGTACCCATGCTAGCCAATAGAATGGTGCCCCCTATTGGGGTAAATATAATAGGTGTAAGTGCTGCCACTCCAAATATTCCATACTTCTTCCAGATAATAACAAACCTTCTGCTTCTTTTGCTAAAACGCTTACGCTTTTGCATCCATCGAGAAAACACCCTTTCTCTTAAAAAATTACCTAAAAAAGTAAACAGCAAAACACTGCTCATCATACCAGATATGGTAAGCAAAATTGTAGTAAAAAGGCTAAACCCTCCAGCAAAGCCCAGTGTAGGCCCTGCTATAAATTTAAGCATAGCCAACAGTATTATGGTTACCATTTTTACAATTTCTGCTTCCATTACATGATTACCGTGTAGGTATAAATAACATAAAACATTAACAAAATACTTCCTGAAATTCTCCCTATAGAGCCACGAATTATCATCATAGGTAAGATCAATAACGTAACAAATAGCATGGCCATCATGTCATGATGTAAAATAGCATCACTAACATGAATATTTTTTATCACGCTAGTTATCCCCAAAATGGATAAAATATTAAATATGTTGGACCCCATCAAATTACCTAATGCAAGGTCAGTCTGCTTTTTAATTGATGCCACTATAGAAGTCACCAATTCTGGCAAGCTAGTACCTACTGCTAAGACCGTTATTCCTATCACCCTTTCACTCACCCCCAAATCTAAAGCCAATTCTTTAGCTCCACCAACAAACCAATCGGCTCCAAAATAAAGCCCCAAGCAGCCTATCAGCAAATACATTACATCTTTCAACGTACTATTAGATGCAGGTGGCACATCAAAAGATTCATCATTAGCAAGCCTCTCTTTCGTTTCCTTCCTAGACTTCCTGATAATAAAAACCACATAGCCCACCAGAAGAAAAAGAAAAATCAATCCCTCATGGGTCTTTAACATGGCTGCATCTTCCTTCACCATAAAATAGAGCAATAGCGAGCTACCCATGGTCACAGGCCAATCTATCTTAATACTATCTCTTTGTACTTTAATATTGCCAATCAGCGCAGTAATACCCAAAACAAGAGCAAGGTTACATATATTAGAGCCCACAACGTTACCCATTGTCATATCAGGGCTACCTCCTAAAGCGGCCTTAATACTTATCAGCAATTCAGGTGCAGAAGTACCAAAAGCTACAATAGTTAAACCCACAACTAAAGGGGAAATATGTGACCGTAACGCCATGCTGGAAGCACCTCTCACTAGAAGCTCTCCACCCACTATCAGCAAAAACAAGCCCACCACCAGCAATACAATATTCATCAGCTACTGCTTTTACTAGTTATAATTTAGGTCCAAAACAAAGATCACCAGCATCACCCAACCCCGGCAATATATAAGCATTAGAGTTCAATGCTTTGTCCAGCGAGGCCGTCCAAATGGTATGGTCAATCGTTAAATTATCTGTAATATATTTCACGCCCTCCGGTGCAGCCACTACAGAAGCTATGTGCAACTTAGAAGGCATACCGGTTTTTAACAGTGAGTTAACGGCAGACAACAAAGACTTTCCTGTAGCCAGCATAGGATCTACAATAATTAACTCTCTTCCTTCTACACTATCACTGGCAATATAGTCTAGTGCAGCCTCTATGTTATCTCCCTCTTCTCTTCTATATGCTCCTATAAATCCAATATCTGCCAAATCCATAACTTCTACAAAGCCGTCTAAAAAGGGAGAAGCTGCCCTCAAAACCCCAACCAATAGCGGATTGTTTTTCACTAAATCCACATTAGTTTCCTCTAATGGAGTTTCAACACTGCTTGTCTGATATTCAAAAGTTTTTGAAATTTCATACCCCATAACCATACCTAGCCTTTTCAAATTATTTCTGAACTTTGCACGATCCTTTTGGATATCTTTATGCCTCATTTCATACAAGAAATGATTGATTAATGATGGGGAAGTATTTAGTATTTTTAACATGAATTATTAGAGAATCTGATTAACTCAAACCGGGCAAGGGCTTCTTTAAAAAATCTTTTAAAGATAAATAAAATATTACCACTAACCCCTCATTATATAACAGAAAGAAAAAACATAGACACTTATTTATGAATCTATTACATCAGCTTTGTACAATACATGCACCTTCTGGTAACGAGTTTGCCATGAAAAAATTCTTATTAGATTATATAAATACAAACAAAAGTAACTGGAAAACCGAACCTGAAATATACGAAGGCCCAGAATTCCAAGATTGCATCGTCTTAAAATTTGGCTCACCTAAAACAGCTGTTTTTGCTCATATGGATTCAATTGGTTTCACTGTACGATACCAAAACCAATTAGTACCGATAGGTGGCCCCGATGCACAAACGGGCTACAAGTTAGTGGGTGAAGATAACATGGGCCCTATCGAGTGTGAGCTAGAAGTCAATGAAGATCATCAGCTATTTTACAAATTTGGTCGCCCTATCGCTACAGGCACTGACTTGGTTTTTAAATGTGACTTTAAAGAAACTGAAGAATACATTACCTCATGCTACATGGACAATAGACTTGGGGTTTATAATGCACTAAAGCTAGCAGAAGAAGCGGAAAATGGAGTAATTGTATTTAGCTGCTGGGAAGAACACGGAGGCGGCTCTGTGCCCTACTTGGCTAAGTTCATTTATGAAAAATGGCAAGTACGCCAGGCCTTAATATCTGACATCACTTGGATTACAGATGGGGTGCATCCCGGAAAAGGGGTGGTAATATCAATGCGCGACCGTAATATTCCACGAAAAAGCTACATCAATAAAATTATAGACATAGCAGAAGCTTCAGGCATAGATTATCAACTCGAAGTAGAAGGCAGTGGCTCTAGTGATGGCCGCGAGCTACAATTGAGCCCCTATCCTTTTGACTGGTGCTTCATTGGAGCGGCCGAAGACCACGTACACACCCCTCAGGAAACCGTTCACAAACACGATATAAACTGCATGACAGCCCTTTACAAACGATTGATGGAGGAGTTATAGAATTTCTATTCCCGTGTTTAAGATATAATTTTTTATATTTGCAGGCCTTTTGCTAATCAAAAGGCTTTTTTATTATCAATTATGATCATCAAAGACAAAGAATTCAAGAAGTATATCACTGCTGATGATATCAACGTTAAGATTCAACAACTAGCTACTGATATCAACAAAGATTACGAGGGGAAAAAGCCATTATTTATTGCTATACTTAATGGTTCATTCATGTTTGCAGCAGATTTACTAAAAGAAATAAACATTCCTTGCGAAATTTCTTTTGTAAAGTTGGCATCTTATGAAGAGATGGAAAGTTCTGGCAATGTAAAACAACTAATAGGCCTTAATGAAACCATTTTCAATAAAGATGTAATCATTATTGAAGATATTGTAGATACTGGAAGAACCATCACAAAAATTCTGGAAGAATTTAAATCTTTGGGTGCAAATTCAGTAGAAGTAATCTCGTTATTACAAAAGCCAGAATCTGATGAAATGAAAGATCAAATCAAATATATCGGATTCAGCATACCCAATAAATTTGTACTAGGATATGGATTAGACTATGATGGATTGGGAAGAAACTTGAAAGACATCTATCAACTCAACGACTAATCCCTCAAAATCCATTATATTTAAGTAAAAACAAACTACACAATGTTAAATATAGTATTATTTGGCCCTCCCGGTGCCGGCAAAGGCACACAAAGCGAAAAGCTTATAAGCAAATACAACCTAACTCACATCTCCACTGGCGACCTATTCAGAAAACACTTAAGCGAAGGTACTGAACTAGGTAAATTGGCTCAAAAATACATGGACGATGGTTTTCTCGTTCCTGACGAGGTAGTAATTGGTATGGTAGACGATAAAATCAAAAATACGGCTGATGCTAATGGTTTTATCTTCGATGGATTTCCTAGAACCATAGCTCAGGCAGAAGCTTTAGATACTTTAATGAACGAAAAAGCTACACCTATTTCAGGCATGGTAGCCTTAGAAGTTCCTTTCGAAGAATTAAAAAAACGTTTATTGGAAAGAGGTAAGGTATCTGGCCGTGCCGATGACCAAAACGAAGAAAAAATAAATAATAGAATTAATGTTTACCAAGAGGAAACTCTACCGGTATCTAAGTATTACGAAGGTCAGGGTAAATATAATGCTATTAATGGTGTAGGAAGCATAGATGAAATATTCACTAACATCTGCACTGTAATTGACTCTCTAAGCGTAGAAAAATAATATATAGTGTCCTCTTCTAATTTTATAGATTACGTAAAGTTTTGTTCACGCTCAGGAGCCGGAGGCTCTGGCAGTGTACATTTCAGGAGAGAAAAGCACGTTCCTAAAGGAGGGCCTGATGGAGGTAATGGCGGCCGAGGCGGCCATATTATTCTTAAAGGCAACTCACAGCTGTGGACATTGCTACACCTGAAATACAAAAAACACGTCATAGCTGACGATGGAAAACCAGGAGAAGGAGGTAGAAGATCAGGAGCCCAGGGAGAGGACATCATTTTAGAGGTACCACTAGGTACCGTAGCTAAAAATGCTGAAACTGGAGAAAAGCTCTTCGAAATCACTGAAGATGGCGAAGAAATAATTCTAACTGATGGAGGTAGAGGTGGACTTGGCAATGAAAATTTCAAAACCGCCACCAACCAAACACCACGCTTTGCACAACCTGGTGAGGAAGGCAAAGAAGAATGGATAATTTTAGAACTGAAGCTTTTAGCTGATGTAGGCTTAGTTGGCTTCCCTAATGCGGGTAAATCCACACTATTATCAGTGCTTTCTGCCGCTACTCCAGAAATAGCAGATTACCCATTTACCACACTTACTCCAAACCTAGGTGTAGTGGGCTATCGCGATTACAAATCTTTTGTAATGGCTGATATACCAGGGATTATAGAAGGTGCCTCTGAAGGTAAGGGGTTAGGTATCCGATTTTTAAGACACATAGAGCGTAACTCCATATTACTATTTTTAGTACCTGCCGATGCCGATGACATTAATGCAGAATATGAAGTACTTCTCAATGAGCTAAAGAAATACAACCCCGAGTTGCTCGACAAAGAAAGACTATTAGCTATATCAAAATCTGACATGCTAGATGACGAGTTAATAGCAGAAATGAAGGAAGAATTACCAAAAGACATTCCACACCACTTCATTTCTTCAGTAACCCAAACCGGATTACTGGAATTAAAAGATCTTATCTGGAAATCATTAAATAAGTAAAAATGCCAATTTGACATAACTCTGCTTTTGGCAGAGTAATTGTCCATTGGGTATAATCGATAGATATTGTAAGAAATTAGCGATTATGAATAAGGAGAACATAGATAACAACGAGATCAACGAAAAATCAGGTACTCAAGAAGCTGAGGCAAACGAAACTCCTGAAAATAAAGCAGCTGAAGAAACTGCAAACAACGCTGACGAAGCAACAGAGGCAACATCTGAAGACAGCAAAGCTGATAATTCGTCAGACGAGCTAAGCAAGCTAAAAGACGAATTGGCAGACAGTAAAGATAAATACTTACGCCTTTACAGTGAATTTGACAATTTTAGAAGAAGAACAGCTAAAGAAAAATTAGAAATGGTGCAAACTGCCCATGGAGATTTAATGGCTGCGCTACTTCCAGTTATAGATGATTTAGACAGAGCTCAAAAAACCTTTGACAACGAAGACACTGACTTAGAAAGTGTAAAAGAAGGAATGAAGCTTATTTCTAACAAGTTAAAGAAAACCTTAGAGCAAAAAGGGCTTCAAGAGATGGAAGGCAAGCAGGGAATGGACTTTGACCCTGAGATACATGAAGCAATTACTCAAATACCTGCACCTGAAGAAAGTCTAAAAGGTAAAGTAGTTGATGTAATTGAAAAAGGATATGTACTAAAAGAAAAAGTAGTGCGCTACGCAAAAGTTGTAGTAGGAAGCTAATCACTTTTTCAAAAGAATTAGAATATGGCTAAGAGAGATTATTACGAAGTATTAGGTGTCAGTAAATCTGCAACTCAGGATGAGATAAAGAAGGCGTATCGTAAGATTGCCATTAAATATCACCCTGACAAAAACCCTGACAATGCGGAAGCTGAAGATAAGTTTAAAGAAGCAGCAGAAGCTTACGAGGTATTAAGTAGTGCAGAAAAAAGGCAACGTTATGACCAGTTTGGCCATGCCGGCATGAATGGCGGTGGCGGCTTTGGCGGTGGCGGTATGAATATGGATGACATATTCTCTCAGTTTGGCGATATTTTCGGTGGAGGCGGTAGCCCTTTTGACAGTTTCTTTGGTGGAGGCGGTGGTGGCCGCAGAAGGCAAAGAAAAGGATCTAACTTACGCATTAAGCTTAAGTTATCACTTGAAGAAATTGCCGAAGGTGTAGAGAAAAAAATAAAAGTTAACCGTTTAGTAAAAGCCGATGGTGTTACTTTCAAAACTTGTTCTACCTGCCAAGGTAGCGGACAAGTACGAAAAGCTGTTAACACCATGCTGGGTCAAATGGTATCTACCAGCACTTGCCCTACATGTGGCGGATCAGGTCAAATTTTAGACCATAGACCTCCCGGGGTAGACAGCTCAGGCTTAGTAGGTAAAGAAGAAGTGATTTCCATTAAAATTCCTGGTGGAGTTTCTGATGGCATTCAGTTATCTATGTCAGGAAAAGGTAATGAAGCCCCTGGTGGAGGTATCCCTGGAGATTTACTTATTGTAGTTGAAGAAAAAGAAGACGACCAATTAGTAAGAGAAGGTAACAATGTAGTTTATGACCTTTATGTTAGTTTTATTGATGCTGCCCTAGGCACATCAGTAGAAGTACCTACCATAGGAGGAAAAGCAAGAATAAAAATTGATGCTGGTACTCAAAGCGGAAAGATACTTAGACTAAGAGGCAAAGGTATTAAAGACCTCAACGGATACGGAAAAGGAGATCAGTTAATACATGTCAATGTATGGACTCCGAAGACATTGTCTAGCGAAGAGAAATCAAAGTTAGAGTCCATGAGAGACTCTAGTAATTTTCAGCCCAGCCCGGGTAAAAGTGAAAAAAGTATCTTCACTCGAATGAGAGAATTCTTTGAGTAATCAAATAATATTTTGAACAAAACGGATAATAATAAATATTATCCGTTTTTTTTATTAAAAAAATCAGACACGCTGTAACTCCGGTCAATAAAAGCCGTATTTACTTTCCATGCGAAGAAGATTTTTACTTTTTGGTATTTCTATTATTGGCTTTAGCGTTTGCCACGGGCAAGCTAAAAAACATTTTTCTGTCAATAACGATCAAAAGGTAAGAGAGGTCGACCTCGATTTCAGTATCAATAGCGGTTCGTGCATAGTAAAGCCAGGAGAAGGCGATGAACTTCTTAGTCTTTACACTACTCAAACGCAGGACAGCTATTCACATTCTTATGAAAAAGAAACCCGCCACGGTATTTGCCATATAGATTTAGATCTAGAGAATAACAAGTCTGAAGGCTTCAGTCAATCCATTTCTTATCGCATGTTTGGCAGATCAGAAAAAGAAGAGAAAAAGGAGTGGGACTTATACCTTACTGAAAAAAAACCTTACGACTTAGATTTTAATTACGGTATTGGTAATGCTAATATCGATCTTTCTGGACTTTCTATCCATAAACTAAAAATACACACTGGCAGCGCAGATGTTAATGTTGGATATTTAACCAACAAAGTGAATGCCGTTGAAATGGACACCTTTTATGTAAAAGTGGATTTAGGATCTGTAGAAGTTAAACAATTAAATCTGTCTAAATCGAAGCATGTAGTAGCTGACATTGGGTTTGGTAATCTCCTGTTAGATTTTAGTGACACTCCGCAAATTGCCAGTGACATAAAAGGCAGCGTAGGAGCCGGAAATTTACTAATAGTACTGCCAGAAGACGATACTCCAGTAATTGTAACTGTTAACGACTCTTGGCTATGCCGTGTAAAGCTCACCAACTCTTTCAAAAAATTATCTGACAATACTTTCGTCAATGCCGCATATACAGAAGATGCGCACAATCTCTTAAGCTTCAATCTGGATGTGAGCATGGGCAGCATCGTTTTTAAAGAAAAATAATTCCAGCCTCCTATATTAGAAATTTAACTAACGTTTTAACCGTTAATAAATAGTTACTTAGCATTACTTGCTTTAAGTGAAAAATTCAGTTAAATAGAATATTTTTAACCTACACCTATAATCAGGGTTTTAAATAATCAATCATATTGGATACACTTATCGCCAGCAATATCACTAAACGGTATGCTCGTCATACCGCTTTAGATGATGTAAGCATTAGCATTCCGCACCAGTCAATTTTCGGCCTTCTTGGCCCCAATGGAGCAGGAAAAACCACACTTATTAGAATCATCAATCAAATTATAAACAGTGATGAGGGCGAAATCCTCATTAACGGAGAGCCACTTAACTCCAACCACATATCTATTATTGGCTACTTACCAGAAGAACGAGGCCTTTATAAAAAGATGAAAGTAGGTGAGCAACTAGTTTATTTAGGCCAACTCCGTAATTTGAGTAAAAAAGAAGCCATACAAAGAAGCAAGGCTTGGGTGAAAAAATTAGACATATCTGCCTGGTGGGATAAAAAAATAGAAGACCTCTCAAAAGGGATGGCACAAAAGATTCAATTTATAGCTACCGTATTACACAATCCATCCTTAATTATTTTAGATGAACCATTTTCTGGCTTTGACCCTATCAATGCGAATTTAATCAAAGATGAAATATTAAACTTGAGAGCTCAGGGAAGCACCATTATCTTCTCTACCCACAGGATGGAGTCAGTTGAAGAGCTTTGTGATAACATTGGGTTGATCAATAAATCTAAGCTGATACTTTCAGGTAAAAAGAAGGAAATCAAAAACACCTATAAAAGCAACACTTTCATAGTAGAGCACCAAGGGGAAATAAAGCCAGAAGGACTTAATGGCTACAACTTCATTTCATCAGAAAATATAGAAAACGAAAGATTCATATCTACCATTCAAATACCCGAAGGCTTCACCACCAACCAGTTTCTCAGTATATTAATCACACAAACTGAGGTATATTCTTTTACGGAAAAAATTCCTAGTATCAGCGAAATATTCATTTCAAAAGTAGGAGGTCAAAATGAATAAGACTTTTTTAATTATACAGCGAGAGTTTTTAAGTAGAGTAAAAAAGAAATCATTCTTAATCACTACACTCCTAGTTCCATTAATATTCCCAAGCATATTTGCTGGCATATTTTACTTCATGAAAAAAGATGAGGAGAATACAAAAATCAGAAAAATTGAAGTGATAGATGAAAGTTCCACTTTCGATTTTATGTCTACGGATAATTTTGAATTCAGGCCCGCAAGAGGAGGCATTGAACACGCAAAAACAACTTTACAAGAAAGTGACAACTATGCATTACTTTATATTCCTGCATATAATATAGAGTCTCCACAAGGCTTTACCTTATACACAAAGTCGAATCCAAATTTTTCAGTAATCAATACTCTTGAAAGCAAACTAGAGAGCACCATTAAAGAGCAAAAGCTCAATGCGTATAATATTAACCAAGCAACACTAGATAAGTTAAAAACAAATATCAACCTGAATACTTTAAACATTAGTGAGGGAGAAGAAAAAGAAAGTGATGCGGTTATATCTTTTGTAGTGGGGTATTTCACGGGTTTTCTTATATACATTTTTATGTTTGCTTATGGGGCTCAGGTAATGCAGGGAGTGCTAGAAGAAAAAAGCAACAAAATAGTTGAGGTGGTGGTTTCAACGGTAAAACCATTTCAGTTAATGTTGGGGAAAATATTAGGAATTGCGGCCGTGGGGCTATTCCAAGTAGTATTATGGATTACGCTCATGGTGGTTATATCAACAGTGCTATCTTCTTTAATCGGTATTGAAATGCCTCAATCTACACAGATGACAGAAGCCACTCAAAACCTTAACACCACAGAAGAAGGCCAAAAATTAATTCACGCCATTATGGCCATACCTTTTACTCAAATTATAATTTGCTTCATATTTTACTTCCTTGGAGGCTATCTGCTCTATGGGTCATTATTTGCTGCTATAGGCTCAGCGGTAGACACACCTTCTGAGGCTCAGCAGTTTACTGTTCCTATTATGATGCCTCTCATAGCTGGTATTGCAGGTATGAGTAGTATAATTAGCAACCCTGATGGCTCTTTTAGCTTTTGGCTATCTATTATTCCCCTCACTTCTCCTATTGCTATGATGGGACGAATCGGCTTTGGTGTTCCTTGGTGGGAGCTACTACTCTCTATGACTTTGTTAGTATTAGGTTTTATTAGTACTGTTTGGTTTGCAGGGCGCATCTATAGAATAGGAATTTTATCTCATGGTACTAAAACGAACTACAAAACGTTAGCGAAATGGTTAATGATGAAACATTAATTTAAATCCATAGTTTTGATATAAATATTAGCCCGGACGGTATATTACTGTCCGGCTTTTTAATTTTGTGCAATCAGCAGCAATACTAAACCATGAGCAAAAATAGCAGAAAGGAAGGCGTAGACATTTATTATAATAAATCTAAAATAAAATGGGTAGTACTTGGTTTTAGCATAGTTATAAGTATTGCCTCTGTTTTTTATACCGATATGCTAGTAAAGCAACTAAAAAACAGAGAGCGAAAACAAATAGAACTTTTTGCAAAAGCTTTGGAATACACGGCTAACGAAAGTATGAACAACAATGTGTATTTCATTACAGAAAAAATACTGTTTGACAATAATTCTATACCTCGAATACTGGTAAGGGAAAATGGCGAAATCATAGGCCACATGAATATAGAGTTAGACTCCTCGCTTTCTCAGCCACAGATGAAACAGCAACTATATCAAGAGCTGGAGCAGATGAGGGAAAATTACGAACCAATATCAGTAGAACTTAGGGATGACACCACAAAGAAGATATACGAAATACAATATGTTTATTACAAAAACTCATTTCTTTTAACTCAGCTCATATATTATCCATACATACAGCTGTCCGTAATTGCTATTTTCGGTTTCATATCCTACATGGTTTTTAATTACTCTAAAACCGCAGAACAAAACCGAGTGTGGGTAGGCTTGGCTAAAGAAACGGCCCATCAACTAGGCACCCCTATTTCATCATTAATGGCTTGGGTAGAATATTTTAAAGATCAGGCTAGCGAAGTAAACAAACCTTTGATAGGAGAGTTAGATAAAGACATTAAAAAGCTGCAAGTAATAACCGAACGCTTTTCTAACATTGGCTCAGCACCGGTGCTTAGCGAAGAAGATGTCGAAATCATTATTCGTAATACAATAGAATACCTTAAGCCAAGGATATCACCTAAAGTGAAAATGACGGTAGAAGCAGAAGGAGATGAATTACTGGCAATAGTCAACCCTCCATTATTTGAGTGGGTGATAGAAAATTTATGCAAAAATGCAGTAGATGCCATGACAGGATCTGGCGCTATAAAAATCAATATTAAGAAAACATCAGACTATAAAATACTAATAGACGTTACAGACACAGGGAAAGGAATACCGAAATCTAAAATTAAACAAATATTCAACCCGGGTTATACTTCTAAAAAAAGAGGATGGGGCTTAGGCTTAACTTTAGCCAAGAGAATTATTGACGTATACCACCAAGGTAAAATATTTGTAAAATGGTCAGAGGAAAATGAAGGCACCACATTTAGAATAATTTTGCGCGCTGATAGCTGATTATCTTTCATATAGCACAAAAAAAACGTATTGCCTTTGCTTTATCTGGTTTTTAACATTAGCTTTGCGGTCTGAAATACTGAGGCACTAATCATTTCTATAAAATAAGATAAAATGGCAAATATTGGTAAAATTACCCAGGTAATAGGCCCCGTAGTGGACGTTAGCTTTGACGCTGAGGGTGCTAAGTTACCTAATATCCTAGATTCATTAGAGGTTACTAAATCAAACGGACAGAAGGTTGTTTTAGAATGCCAACAACACTTAGGCGAAGATAGAGTTCGTACTATTTCTATGGAAAGTACCGAAGGACTGGTAAGAGGTATGGAAGTTACTGATACTGGATCTCCTATTACTGTTCCTACTGGAGAGGATATTAAAGGGCGACTTTTCAATGTTGTAGGTGAGGCAATTGACGGTATTCCTCAACCTGAAGGAAAATCTAGCTTACCGATACACCGTGCAGCTCCTAAGTTTGAAGATTTATCTACTTCTACAGAGGTGCTTTTCACTGGTATCAAAGTAATTGACCTTATCGAACCTTATTCTAAAGGTGGTAAAATTGGTCTTTTCGGTGGTGCGGGAGTAGGAAAAACCGTACTTATCCAGGAATTAATCAACAACATCGCAAAGGCTTATTCAGGTTTATCAGTATTTGCTGGTGTGGGTGAAAGAACCCGTGAAGGAAATGATTTATTGAGAGAGATGATTGAATCAGGAATCGTAAACTACGGTGACGAGTTCATGGAATCTATGGAAGCAGGAGGATGGGATCTTTCTAAAGTTGATGGAGAAAAACTTAAAGAATCTAAAGCAACATTCGTATTCGGACAGATGAACGAACCTCCAGGTGCTCGTGCAAGAGTAGCACTTTCTGGTTTAACAATTGCTGAGTACTTCCGTGATGGTGATGGCGAAGGACAAGGAAAAGATATTCTTTTCTTCGTTGATAACATATTCCGCTTTACTCAGGCAGGTTCTGAGGTGTCTGCACTTCTTGGACGTATGCCTTCTGCAGTGGGTTACCAACCTACACTAGCTACAGAAATGGGAGCTATGCAAGAGCGTATTACATCTACTAAAAAAGGATCAATTACATCTGTACAGGCAGTATATGTACCTGCAGATGATTTAACTGACCCTGCTCCTGCTACAACCTTTGCTCACCTTGATGCTACAACGGTACTTTCAAGAAAAATTTCTGAGCTTGGTATTTACCCTGCGGTAGATCCATTAGATTCAACTTCTAGAATCTTAAGTGAAGAAATACTAGGTGCTGAGCATTACGGATGTGCACAAAGAGTAAAAGAGATACTTCAGAGATATAAAGAATTACAAGATATCATTGCTATTCTTGGTATGGATGAATTATCTGATGAAGATAAAGAAGTAGTACACAGAGCTAGAAGGGTACAAAGATTCTTATCTCAGCCATTCCACGTTGCTGAGCAGTTTACAGGTATCCCTGGTGTTCTTGTTGATATTAAAGATACTATCAAAGGATTTACTATGATCATGGACGGAGAGTTAGATCACCTTCCTGAAATGGCTTTCAACCTTGTAGGATCTATCGAACAAGCTATTGAAAAAGGCGAGAAAATGCTTGCTGACGCAAAATAATAACTCCATAAAATTTCAATAGCACCATAACTAAAAATATATGTTACTAGAAATAGTTACACCCACTAAAAAGGTATTTGAAGGAAAAGTAACTGTAGTTACTTTTCCTGGAACTGACGGTTCATTTCAAGTAATGAATGATCACGCTCCTTTAGTAAGTACCTTAGGTGACGGACAACTTATTTATAAATCAAGCAGTCGTGAAAATCAAATTCACATCACTGGTGGAGTTGTGGAAGTATTAAATAATAAAATTGTAGTACTTGCAGACGGTCTTATAGAAGACTAAAAGCAGCAGCTCAATGCATAACAAAAAAGGCTAGATAATATTTATCTAGCCTTTTTTGTTATTATTACACAACACGCCACAAGCCCTATATAAGCTTTGCGTGAGTCGTTATATACCTCTCTGGCAGTTCACCCTTGCAGGCTATCTGATAATCCGTATAAGAGCAAGGAATGATGCAATTGCGAGCATACCTACCCTTACTCTGAGGGTAAGGAACCTCCATCCACCATTTTTCACTCAATTTGCTTTTGTAAAACATCAATGTTTCTGGAGCTGAGGGCATAGACACCACAAACCGTAAATAGTCATTATTCTTAAAATCCTTCTCTTTCTTCCTGCAATAAAACCCTTCAATAAAATACCATATCATAGTAGCTACTACAGCCGCTGTCTTCATGTTATCATCATCGTAAGCAGGGTTGTACTCATAAAAACCCGCAGAACTCAACTTCTCATTTAACCCAGCATACCAGCATATCTGACAAGCCTCCTCCCCTGTTAACCCAAAAGGTTGTGCATCAAAAACACCGGGGGCATCTGTACTTTTTAAAGCACCTACATCGAAAGATAGCATGTCTGCATTTCTAATGATAGGCTCCATTTCAGCAATGTTAGCTCTAATTTCCCCTATTCTATAAGACTCAAAATACAGCTTTTCAAGAATAGTTATCGCCTGCTGATCCACTAAATATGTTTGATAACCTAAGTGGCTGTAGTTGAATAAAAAATTAGGCTCGTGCAATAATATTTTATGGATATGAGATTTACTCAACGCACTACTTGAATCATCTTCCATATCTAAAAACGCATCAACATTTAACATACTGATAAGCTTTTCCATATCTTCATAAGCCTGAAACTGACCGTAATCGATATCGTGTGACCCACCTATTAATATTGGCAATACGTTATTCTCAATAAGAATTTGACATACCTCCTTCACCCTTAAATGCGTTTCTCCCAGATCTACTCCAGCCCTTAAGTTTCCCAAGTCCACTATTTTATAATGCCCTATACCCTTCTTTAACTTATATAGCTTACGCCTTACTTCTAAAGCTGCGTTGGCTAATCCTTTATTTTCTTCATACGTGCCACGCTCTTCCGTTATCCCGATAATAGCAATATCAGCGTCTTTATATTTGGGCATTTTATCAGCATACACCTGAATGCTTTTATAGAATGAACTTGCACTGGTGATGTCCGAAAAAAGCTCCTCATCTAAAGGAGAAAAAAAGATTTTAAGATCCATATAAAGCAGTTTTACTGATTAAAATTAATCAATGAAGTAGCGAATATAAAATAAAAAAAGCCCTAAAGCTTAACACTTTAGGGCTTACAATAATTTTATTATGAATTATCCTCCGAAGTCATCAAATCTGATGTTTTCTGGCGGAATTCCTAAATCATCTAACATCTTTAGAACCGCTGCATTCATCAATGGAGGTCCACATAAGTAGAATTCCACCTCTTCTGGCTCTGGGTGATCTTTTAAGTAATTATCATATAATGCTTGGTGAATGAATCCTGTATATCCATCAGCATCTCTATCACCCAAACTTTTCTTTATTTTCCAATTATCCTCTTCTAAAGGCTCAGAAAGAGCTATGTTAAATTGGAAATTAGAGAAGTCATCTTCAATTTTTCTGAAGTGATTTACATAGAATAACTCCTTCTTAGATCTACCTCCATACCAGTAAGATACTTTTCTATCTGTTTTTAATGTATGGAATAAATGGAACACCTGCGCTCTTAAAGGAGCCATACCAGCACCACCACCAATGTAAATCATTTCTCTGTCTGTGTAGTTGATCGCGAACTCTCCATAAGGACCTGAAATAGTAACTTTATCACCAGGTTTTCTTGAGAATACGTAAGAAGAACAAATACCAGGGTTAACATCCATGAATTTACCTGCTGCTCTGTCCCAAGGTGGAGTAGCAATACGTATGTTAAGCATTACTATGTTACCTTCAGCAGGGTGGTTAGCCATTGAATAAGCTCTAAAGATAGGCTCATCATTTTTCATCACTAAATCCCAAAGGTTAAAGCTATCCCAATCAGATTGGAATACATCTTCAGGGTGACCAAGCTCCGGCTTAGGAGCAATATCCATGTCTGAGAATTTCACTTCAATAGCAGGAACATCAATCTGAATATATCCACCAGCTTCGAATTCTAAACTTTCACCTTCAGGTAATTTTACAACAAACTCCTTAATGAAAGTAGATACGTTGTAGTTAGATACCACCTCGCAATCCCACTTCTTAATACCGAAGATCTCTTCAGGAATACGTATGTGCAAATCTTCCTTCACCTTTACTTGGCAAGAAAGACGAACGTTTTCCTTTTGCTCTGCGCGGCTTAAATGTCCAACTTCGGTAGGCAATACTTCCCCACCACCTTCTTCTACTACACACTTACACATGGCACATGTTCCACCACCACCACAAGCAGAAGGTAAAAATATCTTCTGTGCAGATAATGTTGAAAGCAATGTAGAACCCGCAGATGTAACGATAGGGTTTTTATCGTCACCATTAATAATAATGTTTACAGGTCCTGACTGCACCAACTTTGATTGTGCAAATAGCAAGATAAATACTAATAGCATTATGATTAGTGTAAATGCTATTATAGACGTAATAATAACTGTACTCATCGAATTCGAATGATTATACTCAATAAAAAATTGTAGTCCCTAACAGGGAGTACAAATATATTTAGTAAATACCTAAAACTATAATCTCACTGAGTAAATTTTGAAGGAAAACACTATTGAGAAAAGTTCTTGGTAACATATATTTTGCATTGAGCAAGGGATATTAATAGTAAGTTAACTTTTTAATAACTGGTTTTGCCGGGTGGTTGAGTTATTTCGGGTTCAACTAATCAAGCATAAACTATTTACTATGAAAAAGACTATTTTAAGTGTTTTACTTTGTTGTTTCTGTTTTATAATCAGTTGCGATGATGATGACACCGCCAATCAGCCTGATTCTACCATTGCATTTACTTCCACCAGTGGTGAAATTTATCCCTCTGAAGGCGATACTATTAACATTAAATTAACTTCCAATACCACTACTGAATTTGAAAGAATTGCTTCCATTGAAATAGCATCTAGCTCAACAGCAGAATATGGCAGTGACTTTAAAATGCTACCAGAAAGTGAAGGATCCGTTATTTCTATAAAGGTAAATGCAGGAAGTAGCGAGGCCATCATGCAAGTGATAGGTATTAATACAGAGATGCTCACTTCTAAGGAAATAAAGTTCCAAATCATTAGCAATGAAGATTTCACTGCAACTGACCATAACACTTTTTCATTAGTACTATTACCAAAAATCATTAATGAAGACCCGGCCTCATTTACTGAAATCGGCTCTATAGCATTAGATGGCGGTGAAGCTGCTGCTGAAATATCAGCTTATGATCCTACCACCAAGCAGCTATTTGTAGTCAATAATGCTAACACATCAAGATTTGACATTATTAACATCGAGAATCCTTCGAAACCAAAATTTGTGAATAGCGTGGATATTTCTATTTATGGTGGCGGAATTAATAGCGTTGCGGTTAAAAATGGAATGTTAGCCACAGCAATTGAAGCAAATAACAAACAAGAAAATGGAAAAGTAGTCATTTTCAATACTCAGTCGCTAGAGAAAATAAATGAGATCAATGTTGGTGCATTACCCGACATGGTAACTTTCTCACCTGATGGCAATTATATTTTAACAGCTGATGAAGGTGAGCCTAATGACACCTACTCTAATGACCCAAAAGGTTCAGTTTCTATCATAAATATTAAAAATGGTTACAGTGTAAAAACCTTGTATTTCGATGCTTTTGAAAATCAAATGAATGATTTAATAAGTAAAGGGTTTAGAATTTACGGACCTGAAGCCAATTTTAGCCAAGACATAGAACCGGAATACATTACGGTTTCGGCTGACTCTAAAACTGCATGGGTAAGCTTGCAAGAAAATAATGGCATGGCACAGGTAGACATAACTAATGGTGTAATTAGCAATATCTACCCATTGGGCTTTAAGGACTTCAGCCTGCCAGGCAATGAAATTGACCCGAATGATAAAGATGATAAGATTGAATTTATAAACGTACCCGTAAAAGGAATTTACCAACCCGATGCTTTAGCTTACTTTACGGCTAGCAATAAAGAGTATATTATCACGGCTAATGAGGGTGACACCAGAGATTACGAAGGATTTAGTGAAGAAGATAGGGTAGAAGATATCAACCTTTCTAATAATTTCTCAAGTGAGATGTCTGAAATTTTGCAAAGACTGACTATAACCAACACACTGGGAAAAGAAGGCGATATATATAATGAACTGTATGTGCCTGGAGCACGATCTTTCAGCATCTGGACAACCTCAGGCGAGTTGGTATATGATTGCGGAAGTGAAATGGAAAGAAAAGTGGCTGAAGCCAACATGTATGATGACGGACGCAGTGACAACAAAGGTGTGGAGCCGGAAGGCGTTACTACAGGAATAATCGATGGAAAAGTTATTGGCTTTATTGGCATGGAGCGTGTAGATGCTGTAGCGGTATACGATTTAAGCACCCCAAATAGCCCTCAGTTTTTACAGCTATTACCCACAGGTGATGCTCCAGAAGGCATTATTTTCATTTCTGCCGAGGATAGTCCCAATAATAGAAGCACTTTAATTGTAAGCTCAGAAGATGATGGGTATGTAAAAATATATCAGCCATCGACATTACTATAATAAAACTACGAAGGCTCCATTTCTGGAGCCTTCAATAATATATTAGTAGAAAATTTATACGTACGAATAAGTAAGCTTAGGAATAGCTGTGGCTACGGAAGCGTCTCCAGTAAAAATAACATTACTATCTGATGTTTCTGATAAAATTTTGCTCAAGTTATCAACATCGATTGTACCAATAACATAACTATGACCTTTGCCAGAAAACTTCTCGCTCACTTCATTAAATAAGTCCAATTGTTCCTTTTCAATATCTTCGGCTCGTAGGTACACATTCACTTCACCCCCTTTAGCATTAGCCTCCACCGGAGTTCTATATTGATAGTTATATCCTTTGGTTAAAGAAACTACATCAGCTAAAACCGCCAACCCTGTTGGTAAGCTCCCAGCACCTTTACCTATTAAAGTTTGATTCTCAGCATAGGCACCATTAATTAGTACACAATTATATTCATTTTCAACATGGTATAATGGGCTATTACTATCTATAAAATGAGGCGCCACCACTACCGAAAGCACGTCTCCTTGCAGGTGTGCCTTGGCTAATAACTTAATCTTTAGACCTTGTTCAGTAGCAAATTCTATATCTTCTTTAGATATATTTTGAATGCCCCAGTTGAAGATTTTTTCGGGCTGAACGTTTAAGCCAAAGGCATGCCTGATTACAATACTCAATTTAAATTTAGGATCAAACCCACCTACATCAAGCGTAGGATCCGTTTCGGCAAACCCCTTCTCCTGAGCATCCTTTAGGGCATCTTCATATGTTTGCCCACCCTGAAACAACTGCGTGAGTATGTAATTTGAAGAACCATTGAAAATCCCCTTTACTTCAGAAATTTGTTCCGATGCATAGTAATCCTCCAAATTTCTAATAATAGGAATACTTCCACATACAGCCCCTTCATATAATAAAGGAGTTTTGTACTCTTCTTGCAAAGCAATTAACTCTTCTAAATGCTCCGCTACCATTTTCTTATTGGCAGTCACTACAGCCTTTCCACTTTTCAATGCCCTTTTTACAATAGCATAGGCTGCATCGGCATCATCAATAAGCTCTACTACAACATTAATATCATCATCATTTAAAATAGAATCCTGATCATAAGTTAATATATCAGCAGGCACGCCTTCGCGCACTTTATCTCTATTTTTAACACAAATCTTTACGATGTTGGCATCCACTTCATGATTTGCCTTTAATGTTTCGTAAAGCCCTTTTCCAACACATCCAAAACCAAAAAGTCCAATGGTATACTTACTCATCTTATGTTATTTTAAAAATTCTTTTAATTCTTTAGCCAGTTCTTCTGTTTCTATTAAAAACCCATCGTGTCCATAAAATGAATCTATAATAGCGAGTTTTGCTCCTTTAATATTCTTTGCTATAAACTTCTGCTCAGCAGAAGGAAATAATATATCGGATCTGATCCCGATTACCAGTGTACGCGCCTTTATAGCTTTCAGCCCGTGTCTTACTGATTGCTTGCCCCTACCAATATTATGGCTATCCATAGCCTTGCTGAGATACCAATAGGAGCTTACAGAAAACCTCTTTGTAAGTTTATCGCCCTGATAATATTGATAGCTACTTACTTTAAAATCATCAAGTTTATCATCAAAATCGGTCTGAGTCTTTCTATAGGTAGTCTGATTTCTATACGAAAGCATAGCCACTGCACGTGCAGCTTTCAGCCCCATTCTTCCAGCCTCTTCCGTTTTATCTTTATAAGTAGGGTCAGCCTCAATAGCCATTCTCTGAGCGGTATTGAACGCCTGCCCCCATGCAGAGTGACGTGCATTAGTTGCAATCACACATATATTTTCAAATAAATCCGGATCAGTTGATGACCACTCTAATAACTGTTGCCCTCCCATAGAGCCTCCAATACCTAAATACACCTTTTCAATACCTAAATGCGCCCTAAGGATACGGTGCACCTCCACCATATCTTTCACCGTGAGCAATGGAAAGTCGAAAGCATATATTTTACCCGTTCTAGGATCTATACTTCCTGGACCGGTGGTACCATAACAAGACCCCAAAATATTTGCACAGATAATGAAATGTTCATCAGGATTAATCAAATCCTCTCCTCCCACTAGTCCGGGCCACCATTCAAATGGGTCAGCATTAGCCGTTAAAGCATGAAACACCCATATTACATTATCCTTTTTTTCAGATAACCTACCATACGTGGTGTAAGCGATCTCAAGTTCAGGGAGCACTTCACCGCACTCCATTCTGAACTCGTGATCGTATTTATAGGTATTCAAATTAGGCTTCTTGTGATCAGGCGCTATAGACTTGGTCAAAGGCATTTGTTATATCGTCTTTTAAATCGTTAATATTTTCTATTCCTACCGACAACCTTAGTGAGTTAGGTAGTACTCCTGCTGCCAACTGCTCTTGTTCAGAAAGTTGCTGATGTGTAGTAGCAGAAGGCTGTATTATTAATGTTTTGGCATCCCCAACATTTGCTAAATGACTGATTAACTTCAGACTATCAACAAATTCTATTGCTGCGTCTTTACCTCCTTTTAATTCAAAAGAAAGCACTCCACCAAAACCTCTTTTTAAATATTTTTTTGCCAGGCTATGATACTTGCTCGAGGCAAGACCTGGATAATTGACTTTTTCTACTTTCGGATGATTTTCTAACCATGTGGCTAACTCCAAAGCATTTTCAACTGTCCTATCCACTCGTAAGGATAATGTTTCCAACCCTTGTAGTAGTAAAAATGAGTTGAAAGGGCTCAATGCAGGGCCAAAATCTCTTAAGCCTTCCACCCTAGCTCTTATTGAAAAGGCTACATTAGGCAATCCTAAAGGGTTGTTATCTCCGAAAGTCTCCCAAAAATTAAGTCCGTGATAACCTTCTGATGGCTCAGAAAACTGAGGAAATTTACCATTACCCCAATTATAACTTCCTCCATCAACTATCACTCCTCCAATAGAATTACCATGGCCACCTATCCACTTAGTAGCAGATGCCACAACTACATCAGCACCGTGCTCTATAGGCCTGAATAAGTAACCACCAGCTCCAAAAGTATTATCCACAACTAACGGCAGGTCATATTTACGAGCCAAATCACTGATTTTATCGAAATCATGAATATTAAAACTAGGATTACCTATAGTCTCTAAATATATTGCTTTGGTATTATCGTCTATTTTAGCTTCAAAATCAGCTGCTGCTTCACCTTCTGCAAACTTCACCTCTATCCCCAACCTTTTAAAGGCTACCTTAAACTGATTATATGTACCCCCATATAAGTAAGAAGTAGAAACAAAATTGTCTCCTGCAGTAAGTATATTATTTAAAGCTATGAACTGTGCTGCCTGCCCAGAACCCACTGCCAGAGCAGCCACTCCTCCTTCTAATGCTGCTATTCTTTTCTCAAAGACATCATTAGTAGGGTTCATTATTCTGGTATAAATATTTCCAAACTCCTTTAAGCCAAAAAGATTAGCTCCATGTTCAGAATCTTTAAAGGTATAAGACGATGTTTGATATATTGGCACTGCTCTAGAACGTGTAGAAGCTTCGGCTTCTTCATATCCGGCATGTAATTGTAATGTTTCGAAATTGAGCGCTTTAGCCATTTTGTTAATTCTTTATATTATTAATAAGATAATTTGAAATAGAATGAGATGTAGTAGTCCTGCTATTTTACAGGTATACCAAAAAAATTCAGATTATTGCTGCGGGTATCCTTAAAGGATTAGCAGCAACACATGCTTAATTTCGAATTAATAATAATGAATTGTAGCGCAACTATTGATCGCTGAAAAGTTGCCAAAAGGCCTGTTTGATGTTGTATTGATCTTTTCATTTCCATCAATTTATATTCTCCCTATTCCGTCACCTGACGGACATTCTTGGGATCAGGAAGTAGCACCTTGGATTGGTGACCAGGTTGCTAGCGCTTCTAAGAGCCTGTCTCTCCACGCTTCTTTATAAATCGACTCTCTCAGATGAGTTTATCGAATTGATGCTACAAACGTAATGAGCCTTTGAGATTTTTACAAGAAAAGATCAGAAATTTTTATTCAATAGTTTAAAATTAATTAACATGCTAAGCTTCAGCGGATAACCTATATTGAATATAGAAAGATCTAAGCATGATGAGTATTACCAATGGAATTAACGCATAATGTAAATTCTGTGGCAAAAATGACCATGTAGGGATTAACATTAAGCTTAAAAGGCATGTCAATTGAAAATAATACCTTAGAAATGCGGGCTTGGTCTTTTTCAACAACAGTAACCCAAAAGGAAAATGTAGTGGCAATGCCCAAAGTAAATTAAAATTATCTGCAGCAGCAGAATGATCGGTAGCCACCCATAACAAAAACAACAACCAGCCCACTAACCCTACTACTGTAAATAGAAACGCATCAAATCCAAAATATGATTTTTTATTGCGGTAGCCCAAAAGAGTTACAAAAGCCCCACAAATAAATACAAATGAAAAGAACATAAACGGTGTAACAACACTGGCCTGATCAGGCTCCGGGGTAGATTCATAAGTCACCACCGTATTCTTCACTAAAGGTTCTACATTTCCATTATGATTCACATAAGCATGAGCAAAAGCCTTTTCAATGTAGTCTGGCAAAAACATATACATATCTGCAGTGGCAGTTTTATCCATTGGTAAACCCAGGCAAATATCTATACCCAAATCACCCCAAGGCTGCTGCTTCAAATAAATATCTGTGAGATCACGAATTGTATAATCTGTATCTATATGCGAAACATCAAACTCCAGATCATCTCCTAATGCCTTTTTCAAAGCATCTCTAACTCGGGTGGCGCAGTTATCATAGAAATAATCATAATAGTAGTACTGATTTTCAGGCATGGCATTCTTCCTTAGAAAATCGACCAAATCTTGAGTTTGCTTGGCAGTAAGGTTTAATACCTGCTCATGAATAGATCTATTAAAGTATATATAATAGTTTTTGAATCGGTTATAATCCTGCAGATCGAGTTTATAATGCAAATACCCTCTGGCGAAATTCAAATAAAAATTAGGTTGGTCAAAATCAAAAACCCCGTAATTATAAATTACATCGTAACCAGTCACCGGATCTATAACCCTAATGGCACTATGTCCAAAGGCTGAATATAACTCGCCCTGAAAAGGACCACATGTCAAAATTCTGACTTCAGACTTAGATGATAATCTCAATTTTTGAGAAAACCCCAATACAGGGATCAATAGCAGGATTAACAATATATGCTTCATCGTAAATATCAAATACGCATGGTTAGACCTCTAAGTTAAAGAAAATGACTCCTTTCTTATTCAGATATACCACAAATGAAGTATTTCTATTGACATATTTCTTATGCAACTCTATTGCTTATCTTTACCACAATGAATAGCAATTTAAGAGACGGCATCAATTTCATTTCAAAATTCAATAGAAAGAGGGCTTGGAATGCGTTTAAAATAACTTCTAGTTACGTATACTCTCGGCTATTCAAGTCTTCAAAAATCGCGGGCCTTCCTATCAGCATCTCTATAGAACCTACTACTTCGTGCAACTTGCGCTGCCCCGAATGCCCTAGTGGGTTACGCTCTTTCACTAGGCCGACAGGGATGCTGGAAAGTGATTTTTTTAAAAAAATAATAGATGAATTAGAAAGCTCCTTACTCTATTTGCTTTTCTACTTTCAAGGAGAGCCCTACTTACACAAAGATTTTCTCGAATTAGTAAAGTATGCCTCTGATAAAAATATATACACTGCTACATCTACAAATGCACACTACCTAAATGATGAAGTAGCCAGAAAAACAGTAGAATCAGGACTAGATAGATTAATTATTTCCATTGATGGCACTACACAAGAAACCTACGAATCTTACAGAGTGGGAGGAAGACTGGACAAAGTAATAGAAGGAACGAAAAATATTTTGAAGTGGAAAAAAGAATTGAACTCTAAAACACCTCATGTGATTTTTCAATTTTTGGTTGTAAAGCCGAATGAACATCAAATTAACGATTTACAACAGCTCGCTGATAAACTTGGAGTAGATGAAATAGGCTTAAAAACCGCACAAATTTACGACTATAAAAATGGGTCTTCTTTAATCCCCACAATTGATAAGTACAGTAGATATCGAAAAAACCAAGACAACACTTACTCTATTAAAAACAAGTTACTGAACCACTGCTGGAAAATGTGGCACTCCAGTGTTATAACTTGGGATGGAAAAGTTATACCCTGCTGTTTTGATAAAGATGCTCAGCATCAAATGGGCAATCTAAATAAAAACACCTTTGAGGCAGTTTGGAAAAGCCCTGAATATATACGTTTTAGAAAAACCGTAATGAAATCTAGAAGTAAAATAGACATGTGCAAGAACTGCACTGAAGGAACAAAAATATGGGCCTAAGCTTAATTTTTAGCCCTTACTTTTACTGTCTTATATTGTTTAACAGGTGACTCACATTTACAGTTACTACCGCAAGATGCGTCTCCTTTAAAATGCCTATACACAAGCCTACCTAAATAAAAGGCCGCTCCTAAAAATAAAACTAGTGTTATTATTTGCTGTACCATATTATATCCAACGAACGCCCAATAGCATTAGTTTCGTTATTGCCACCTATTCTGAATAACCGACAGCATTTCTTTGCTGATGCCGCATGCTGCCACAATTTCACGGCCAAAAATATAATCATCACCACCTTTAAAATCCATTACCACCCCACCTGCTTCCTGAACAATAAATGCACCAGCGGCCACATCCCAAGCGTTCAAATTATATTCAAAAAATCCTTCGAATCTCCCACAGGCAACATATGCCAAATCTACTGCTGCACTCCCCATTCTTCTAAGCCCATGCGTTGACTGCATAAAATCATTCAAAATATTTAAATACTTAGACATGTCTTCGAAATTATAATACGGAAAGCCAGTGGCTAATAAGCTATCACTGAGTTTACTGATTTCCGAGACTTTTATAGGAGCCCCATTACAAAATGCACCTTCACCCAATGAAGCATAAAAGCATTCATCCTTATTAATTTCATAGACTATGCCCATTACAATTTTATCGCGCTGCATTAAGGCAATGCTAATGGCATAAATAGGTAGACCGTGGGTAAAATTTGTAGTACCATCAAGAGGATCGATAATCCAGTTAAATTCTTCTTCTCTATTGGTTTCTGTACCTTCCTCTGTAATAAAACCAGCCTCAGGAAGAATCACCTTGCAACCTTTCACTAACCGCTCTTCTGCACCTTTATCAACATATGACACCAAATCATTAAATCCTTTATGCTCTATATCCGCAGTTTTAAAAGTTTTACTTTCATCCCTAATGAAAGATCCCACCTCCATAACCAACTGCTTTGTTGCATCTAATACGGTATTTAATGATACTGCCATAATCTATTTCTTTACATTTTTTTTAACGAAGCTATACATAATTACTAACGCTGACACCCAGACTGCTGTTTTGCCAAGATATTCTCCATTACCAGACACTTGCTTAGTGAACGATGCTCCAGAAACAATATCAGCTGGCATAATGGCATCAGTACCGGTAGTAATCAAAAAAGGAATACATATTACAGCCAAAGTATAGCCTATACTAACCCACCGGATTTGTCCTTTAAACACAGCTCTATCTTTGAGCAAGGCAAAGTAAAATAGAATATTGACCATAAGTATCCATAAGCTCACTCCTAGCAAGCCTGTATGTACATCCCAAGAAATAAGGAATCTATTATGTTCAAATACAGAACCTAAAAAGAAATAAGTATACTTGGGGCTGAAAGTAAGTAACGCGTAAGCAAAAGCAAGCCAATAAATAGTGATAGTGAAGATGCCTATTCTATTTTTAGAGTAATAATTAGTGAAACTATATACTAAAAAGCTTAGACTCACCACAAAACCAAAAATGGCTCCATGTAGTATAGAAAGCTCTACCGAATCTTCTAAAAACACCCAACCACTAAAACTGACCACCAAAAGAGCAGTAATAATCAGTTGTGCACTAACCATATTTTTAATAGAAAACTCTTCTTCAGCTTCAGTATAAATGGCAAATAAAGGCGACAATGCTAAAAATATAAGAAATGAAAACACTCCTGACCACCTGCTGATTAATAGAAAACATAGCGATATTGCTATCAAAAACACCTTTTGATTGATCTTATTTCCCATGGACCACTATAACTATTTCCCCTTTAACCGTTTTTTCTTCAAAATGCTTCTTCACTTCTTCTAAAGTACCATTTACCGTTTCCTCATGAAGCTTGGTCAACTCTCTGGACACAGACACTTCTCGTTCGGTTCCCATATGATCTATTAACTGGCCTAGAGCCTTCACCAGCCTATGAGGAGATTCGTATAAAATAATAGTACGTTCCTCCTGGGCAAGAAACTCTAATCTTGTTTTTCTACCTTTTTTGTGAGGCAGAAACCCTTCAAAAACAAACTTATCAGACGGCAAACCAGATTTAACTAAAGCAGGTACAAAAGCAGTAGCTCCAGGTAGGCATTCAATTTTAACACCCGCTTTTAGGCACTCCCTTACCAATAAAAAACCAGGATCAGAAATAGATGGCGTACCTGCATCGGTAACTAATGCCATAATAGCACCACCATTGAGTTTTTCTACTAAAGTATTTACAGTTTTATGCTCATTAAAAATGTGATAGCTCTGTAATGGCTTCGATATATTATAATGCTTGAGCAACTTACCAGAAGTACGAGTATCTTCTGCGAGTATCACATCTACTGCATTTAAAATTTTTACTGCTCTGTAAGTAAAATCATCAAGGTTGCCAATAGGGGTTGGCACCAAATACAATTGCGTTTCTGCCACAAGTATTCTATTTAATTAACTTATCAATTTCTTTTGCAAGCTCATGATCCTTCTCTGTCACTACATCGCCTGCATCATGCGTATTAAGCTCAAAACTCACTGTATTATAAACATTAGACCAGTTTGGATGATGGTTGAGTTTTTCAGCTATAATTGCCACCTGCGACATAAAGCCAAATGCCTCTATAAAATTATCGAACGTAAAAGTTTTAGTTAGTCTATTATTTTCTTCTGTCCACATAGTTATAATTTTTGTGCAGTAATAATATATTGATATTGAAGACTCTCTTCATCTGCTACAACATTCACAAAGCCCGCTTGTTTTAATTCTTGCTCTGCCACTTCTAACGCTACCTTGTCGGCATCTTTTGGCCCCACTGTCATTCGTCCCATCTTAAAATCTACAATACATATCATTCCTCCATTCTTCACTCCTTCTTTCACTTGCTTTAGGTATTCAACCCTGTCGTTCAACACATAATAGGTATTCACCATTAATACCTTATCTACTTCATTATTTTTCAGCAACGGATTGTCTTCATGGCTAAGCCTAGTTTCAATATTATCAGGCGAAATACTATCTGTGTCAAAGCGTTTCTCATCAATGTATGATAGAAACTGTTCTTCTATATCAATAGCAATAACGCTAGCACCTGCCCTAGCCAAACGAAATGTAAAATACCCCGTACCCGCACCAATATCAGCGACTGTCTCCCCCTCTAAGGGAGCCAATACCTTTATAATCACATCTGGACTCTGCCAAGTGACTCTACCCGGGTCCTCATATTTTTCAACTTTATTCTTAAAGGAAAGCACATTATTATCTTCCTCTTTATTTAATGTGTCTATTACCTCTAAAGAATCGCTATGAACTAAAGTCTCGTCTGACTCAGAGATGCTAGCCTGTTTATTCTCCCGGTTTGGGCCACAGGAAAATAGGCAGCACACACATAAGACACCAAAGCTAAGCTCTTTAATTACATTCATATTTAAAGAGCTATAACGCCCTCCACTTTACTGGCCGCAATGTAAAACTCCACCACTTTATCGCTAGACTCTGCCATTACCTCTGCCGTAACACTAATATAATTACCATTTTTCGAGGCCTTTTCTCTTATCTCATGACCAACAAAAATATTTTTAATCTCTATTGCCTTATCTTGAGGCACAATAAACTTGAACATGTATAACGCAGGCCAAGTGTACTCTATATCTAATTTTTCCTTAAATGAATCTATCGATGAATTATCCATTGTTGTAATTAATTATACCTGTCATTAAATAGCAAAAGCGGAGATATCCTCTCCGCTTTTGCTTAATCATATAATATTATATTTTAATAGAAGTTGTATCTGTTATCTTTGATATCAGCATCTTCTTTTATTGCTTCACCAATATTGTAAGCCACTCTACTTTGAGTTCTTTGCTCTATTTGGCTCTTATAGCTAGAATAATCTGCCACTTCAGGAGCTTCTGTTATATTCTGTAATTCTATGATAAGCACTCCGTTTTGAGATGCAAAAGGAGCTGTTTTTTCTCCTTTTTTAAGAGAAAACACTTTACCTACAGCTTTAGGATCATAACCTACACTTGGTAGTGAGTTTACATTTAATTTCAAATCACTGCTTGAATAAACGTTAGCATCAGCACCATAAGAAGATGCCATTTCATCTAACGAGCCAGATAATCCTTTAAGCTTAGCAATAATTTGCTCTCCTTTTTTCTGCTCTTTAACTTTTGTTGTTAATTCAGATTTAATGTTTTCGATAGGCTGGTATCCTTTTTCTATTTCGTTAGTCATTACTGCTACCACATAGCTGTCGTCTAACTCAAATACTCTAGATACATCACCTTTAGAAGCATCTTTAAATAACCACTGAACTACTTGGCGAGCTTCTCCTAAAACACCAATTCTTGTATCATTAGGCTTAAGTTTAGCTACTGGCGTAGTATTCACTCCTTCTTTTTCAGCACCTTCTTCAAAAGACTTTATATCACCAGCATTAGAAGCGAAAATATCAGCTTTTCTAAAAGCTACATTTCTTGTTTCGTCACTAGCAGTAATTTTTCTTTCGATACTAGCTACTTTATAAGATGTATTAGTTTTGGCTTCGTCAACCTTTACAATGTGGTATCCAAATTGAGTTTTAACTAAGTGATCAATTAAGCCAGTGCTTTTAGCGTTAAATACAGCCTCTTCAAATTCAGGAACCATTCTTCCAGACTCGAACCAGCCTAAGTCCCCACCTCTACTGGCAGTTCCGTCAGTACCGTGCTCACGAGCCATTTCAGCAAAGCTAGCTCCGTTCTTAATTTGGTTTAATATATCTTGAGCTTCTGCCTTAGCCTTATCATCATCTCCTTTAATTAAGATGTGGCTAGCTTTAGCATAAGACACAGTGTCTTCAAAAATGCTTGACACTTTGTATACTACATATCCACCGTTGCTCAAGTAAGGTCCTCTAACATCACCTTCAGAAAGGTTACCAGCGTTGGCCTTAAGCTGTGCAGGTAAAGTTCCTACACTATATTTCTGATAGAAGGCATCACCTTCAGTACTTGCTCCAGCAAAAATTGAATCGTTTTTGCTTTCTTTAAATTCTTGAACAATTTTTTGAACATCTTCTTTTACGTAAGCACTATCTTCTGACGATGGCACAATAGAGAAAGAAACATATTCTAAACCTTTAGTATGGTCTACCTTATATTCTTCTTTATGTTCGTTATAGTAAGACTTGATGTCGCTATCAGAAGCTTGCACAGCAGAATCGCCAACAGCGTAGAAAGGAACATATAAGTATTTTACTTCAGCAGTAGTGTTTTGAGCATTGTACTCACTTTGAGCTTCCGCTTTAGTTACATAATTAGCCTTTACAATCAAGTTTTCATACTTTACTCTTTCTCTACCAGGTCTTAAATTTTTCTTAATAACTGCCCAGTAGTTTTGGTAAATAGGAGCTTGTTGCTCAAGGTTATTGTAAAAGTTAAGGAATAGCTGTCTATCAAACTCCCCTGTTTCAGGGTTTCCGAAGAAGCTTTTAATGCTTTGGTCTTGATTTTTACCTTGCATCATATCCCAAACTTCGTCACTGCTAACTTCTACACCTAACTCATCATACTGCTTATTGAAAGCGTATTTTGTAATGAGTAATTCCCAAGCCTGATTTCTTAGTAAAGGCCTGTCACGTTCAGTTGGCTGACGATTATACTGTAAAGCATATTCTGCTTCTCTTTGCTGAACTAAGTTTTGATATTCTTGTAAGGAAATTTTTTCTCCTGCAATTTCACCTACATCATTGCTATTACCGAATAACGATGAATTCTTGCCAACCAGATCAGCTAAGACAAAAGAGAGAATGGCTAGTGATATAACTATTACCACAAGTTTTCCCATCTTATTCCTCAGAGTATTTATTAATGCCATTATTATAATGAGTTAGGTTAAAGAGGCGCAAATTTAAGTAGTATCCTACTAAAATCAAACTACCTTTTTTTAGTCGCTACTTTTTTTGTTTTCAAAATTATTTAAATCAATGGTGAGTTTTATGATATCCATCCTTATATCATTGGTAGATTTCACTTCAAACTCAAAGGGTGGAAGTGTAATAATATCACCTTCCTGAGGCAGGTCTTCATTGATAGAAAGAATCAAGCCCCCTAATGTCTCGTAATCTCCTGTAGGAAGATTCCAGTTATATTTATCGTTTAAATAGTCTATTTCATGTCGTGCACTGATTAAATATACATTTTCAGAAATTTCTTGTTCCACCCAGTCTTCATCATCGTGCTCATCCTGAATTTCACCAAAAATCTCCTCTATAATATCTTCTATACTTACTATTCCGCTTGTCCCTCCAAATTCATCCACTACTAATGCCAAACTTTTGCGTTCGCTAATAAACTGAATCATTAGCTCATTGGCAAGCATAGTTTCAGGGACAATCAAAATCGAAGTTAATATATTTTTTATTTCTTTTGGCTTTTTGAACAACTCTAATGAGTGACAATATCCAATTACGTTGTCAATGGAGTCTTCATAAACTAAAATTTTTGAATGCCCGCTATCGATAAAAGCCTCTCTTAAGTCTTGTATATCATCCTGTATATCAACGGCTATGATCTCCGTACGCGGAATCATACACTCTCTTACTCTGATGGTTTTAAATTCCAGAGCATTATTAAAAATTTTAGTATCAACTTCTACATTGGTGTCTTCGTCTGACTGCAACGTATTTTTTATGTAATTATTTAAATCAGTTAGTTTAAATGCTGGCCTATCTTCAGAATACTCTAATCTCATAATTTTTGTAATTACAAGTTTGGATAGAGAAACGATAGTCCACACTACAGGCCCCATTACCCAGTATATAGCATACATAGGAAATGCAAAAATTGAAAGCATCCAATTGGGGTTAATCAAAAACACGCTTTTGGGTAAAAACTCTGCCGTTAATAAAACTAATAGCGTAGAGGTTATGGTTTGCAAAACCAGCAAAATAAGTTCGTTTGATAGCCTGGCAGGAAGTAATTGAAAAATAAGTGGGTCTAATAATTTGGTCATAAAAATACCATAGATTACTAATGCTACGGTATTTCCAATAAGGGTAGTGCCTATAAAACGGCTAGGGTTATTAATAAATGATGTTAGAATTTTGCCTGACCTCACCCCTTTTTTGCCTTGGAGTTCAATATGTAAACGATCTGCAGAAACAAAGGCTATTTCCATGCCCGAAAAAAAGGCTGAAAACAACAATGTTAGAAAAATAGGAAGAAGTAGGTTTAAATCCATGTATTAATTCGAAGGCTTATCTTTTTTATCCTTCAGTAATTTGTATAAAAATAATAGACCTAAACATAACATAAAAATCCAGTAGGATTCGGTCACTCCCACTGTCATTGATTGATGGACTCCAATTACAAATAGTCCAACACATAATGAAAATATGATTATAGGAAATAATTTATTCATCTTCTTCGTCTATATCAAATATTCCTTTTACTTTCTTGATTTCATAGTAACTGAAATCTTGCTTTGCCTCTAAGCCATCTCCATACAATATTTGCCCCGGCCTTTTGATAGTTACAAAATTATCGGTTTGTATTTTTTCTTCTGTAGGCAGCCAAAACAACTCTTCAGTGTCCAATTCCTGGTTATTCTCTATGTTTTTAACCTGCACATCGCCTCTCCCTCTCCACTTATTAGCTTCACTAAAATAATAGGCTTCATTTGCCTTCAGTGTAGACTCCAGCTTCCCTTCTTCATCATAAAACTCCATGTAAAGCCCTTTAGGGAACTCTCTATCTCCGGTAGCATATTCAAGCAACTGCTCTGTAACCAATTTCACTTGCACTGTAGCTGATTCACTAAAGTATAATTCCAGATCACTTGCTTCTTGCAAAGGCCCTTCATAAGGAGCTAATTCGGCCTTCTGTTCACCATCATCGCCACAACTAATAGCCGTAGCGCATAAAAGTAAAAAAAGGTATTTGAATGTAGACTTCATATACAAAAAGAGAGGCCAATGAAGAAAAATCCTTCATATGGCCTCTTTCAATATGTTAATTATAATTAATCTCTACTTCTGATAGTAGTGGTAACTCCCCAACAGCTAACAGTTAAAGAAGCTCCATTTTCATAGTTATATGTAAATATTTCTTCTTTTGATGGGAATTGCTCTTTTGCAGAATTCATCATTTTAGAGTTTCCTGCTCTTTGGAACATATCGTAAGCAATTAAGAATACACCTCTATCTTTTACGATATCCTGACCACCTTTACAGCTATCAAAGCTTTGGTAGTATGCATAACCAATAGCATTGTAAGCATCTTTATTATTTGGATCTATAGACAAAGCTTTGTTGTACATCTGCAATGCAGCACTACCGCTTTTAATAGCACCTAACTGAATGTACATTTCTGATTGCTTAGAAGGATCTTTAGTTAATTCTAAAGCTTTGTTGAAATATTTCTCAGCCTTAGCTCTGTCTGTAGACTTATATTTAAGTCCTAAAGTTTTGTACAATCCGTAATCAGGCTCTTGTTCTGCAATTACCTCACCTGCTTGTAACCATAATGGATCATCAGTACATTTTGCGTTCAACATGAAAGCAAATATTTTCTTAGCCAATTTCACGTTTGAAGGATCAGCCTGAAACTGAGGAGCTAAATTTTGCTTAACGAAATCACAGTCAACTTCAATTACTGACACTAACAAACCATCAATTTTACCTTTGTAGTCTTCAAGTTTATCTTTATGAGCAGTGTCATTTTCTAATTGGTAATCTACCGCCTGAGTGATTTTATCATATCTATCTAAAATCTCCATATCAGAGATGTCTTGTAAATATTTTTTGTTGTATACGATAGCACTCATATAAGGCACGTGCATATAGTAAGGAATATCGTTTCCGTTAAGCTCATAAGCTTTATCGAATAATTCCATTACATTTTTAAGCTTGCTCTTATTTCTAATGTTGTACACATAGTTTTGGTAAGCTTTTCTCGCAATTACATCAGCCTCTTCTCCGCAATTCTCTATTCTCATGTCATAGATAAGCATTAAAGAGTCTATCAACACCGCTTTACGAGCATCATCAGTTTCTTTATCAATTAAGCCTTTATAAATTTTTTCTCCGTTAATGTAGATAGAAGTATTAAGCTTAGGCGCATTTGTTAATAACCACATGTGAGGTTTCTGAGCCTTGTCAAAATCATCATTTCTAAGAGCATCAGTATACAATACGTTTTTTTCCTGAGCTTTAGCCTTGTCCTCCGGCCAGTTCCAATCATTACACTGGGCTTGCAGCATATACGTTTGCAAACAGATAACTGCTAACAAAAAGATGCGCTTCATTATTTTACTTTTCATCATCATTTTAATTATTACTTAATCATATTTTCTTTTAATAAACCACTGGTCATTAAAGTTTAGACCAAAGTAAACTTTATAGTAGTCTTCCTGTATTCTGGTGTCAGCTATGTTACCACGCTGTCCCCATTTAAAGGCCATATCTAAACTTGAGAATCGGCCTACAGGTAAAGACCAGCCAAAATTAATGCCAAAGTCTTTCACTTGTGTACCATCTATTACATATGGTGTATCTTCATAACTCGCTCCAAGCCTATAAGTCACTCTTTTTAAGTAACTAGTAACAGAGCTATAGTCTGGCGTAATTTCACCTCCTACTATAATTTTCATTCCATCTTCAAAGCCATCATTACCCCCTTTGTAAGATTTATAATCAGACCATTTTTGCAATTTAACATCTACCCCTACTGTCCATTTAAAACCGTTGGAGAATGAAATACCTGCTCCTATAGCCTGAGGAAGGGTTATTGAACCTCTTACATTGTTAGATAAAGTATCAACAGATATTGGTAAGTTATTATAAATTTGCTCTCCTGAGCTAAACATCTTAGCCTTTACATCTGTATTAAAATCGTAAGTTAAGCCAGCATTAAACCTTATCTTATTATGAAAGATAGAGTCTTTTCTAAATGCCAAACCTCCAGAAAACATAAAGTCAGACACTGAAAGACGTTCTGTGACATTACTTGCTAATAACACACCTTCTTCAATGCCCTGAATATCAGCAGTGAATTCCTTTTCTATATTTGAGAAAATATAAGTAGCCTTTAATCCTACGTTCAAATTTTTATTGATCGAAACACCATTAGACCAGTAAAGCTGATTAAGCCCTCCTGCCCCTGATTCTGTAATAATAATATCATTATCTGCCCCCTGAACCTTTGCCATGGTAGTAAATTCGTAATCTACATTACTATAAGGCATAAGCCCGATTCCGGTGGTCCATCTGCCTGGCTTTACAGGAAAAGCTGTAGCTAAAAATGCTAAGTTACCCCCTGAGCTTTTTTCTTTAGTGATTCCATTATCTAAAGACCTTTGCTCACCAATAAACCCAGCATTAAAAACAGTAAGTGAATTATAAGGTAGCAATGCAGGATTGATATTATTAAGATTCCAATAGCTACCGTTACTAATACCCAAACCACCCATTCCTTGATTATGAGCCAAGCCAAGACCATAAATATCACCTATACCCAAAGAGGTATACGGAGATTTGGCAGCTTGCCCAAATACTTTCAATGAGCAAAAACTCATTGACAATAGGAAAAAAATTGCTATCTTATTTTTATACATTATAAAGTAAAATCCTGTTTAAGCCTCTCAAAACCAATTCTGGGGCAGCAAATATGTCAGGTTTAAGTCTGTTTTCAAAAAACTGAGCATCCCCACCACACACTATAATCCGCAAATTTGCGAATTTGTAGTTATACATCCGAATAATTTCATGAATTTCGGCAACTATGCCATTAATTACACCGCTTAACATGCAATCTTTAGTAGATTGTCCTACCAAAGGCACATTTTCTTCAGGTTCAATTAACGGCAACTTAGCAGTAAAAGTATGCATTGCCTTAAATCTCATCTGCATCCCGGGTGAAATTCCTCCTCCAAAATAGGTGCCTGCATCATCTATTATTTCATAGGTTATACATGTACCCATATCTATAACCAAACAATTCTGCTCAGGGAATAAACTCTGAGCTCCTGCTACGGCTGCTATTCTATCTAACCCCAGGGTATTAGGCGTTTTATAATCAACATTAAATGGAAGTTTATTCTCTCTATCCAGATACAGAACAGATGCATCTATGTTTTTTGTCCAATCAAAACTTCTTTCTAAAACCGAACTGATATAGACATATTTAAACTGATATGATTTATCTAATTGGAGAAGCTCCTCCTCTCCATACCCCACTTTTATCAGTTGAGTGTGATCAAACACTGCCCACTTTACTCTGGTGTTACCATAATCTACAATAAGATTCATATTACAATAGTCCACGAAAAAGTGTTAAAATGAAATAACATAGTGTGTTAAATTATTTTAACATGGAAAATTTATCTCAAGAATAAAGTAGTTTCATAATTTTCAGCCGTAAACGAACAATTGGATATTTCGATGGACACAAAAAACTCTTACAAAATTATAGGTCTCATGTCAGGCACATCGCTTGACGGGTTAGATGTGGCATACTGTGATTTTTACAAACAAAAAGGACAATGGAAATATCAACTCATAGAAGGTATTGAAATAGAATACCCAAAAGAAATACTAGAAACGCTGAAAAAAGCCACTTCTTTATCAGGCCTTGAACTCACTGAGCTAGACCATCAATTAGGTAAATGGATAGGTGAATCTGTGGCCAACATCATTAAAGAAAGGGACTTTGAAATTCAATATATCTCATCTCATGGTCATACCATTTTTCATCAACCTGAAAATGGCTTTACGCTACAAATAGGCAATGCCAATCAAATTGCTGCCATTACTCAGCTTCCCGTAATTTCTGACTTCCGTACATTAGATGTAGCCTTGGGTGGCCAAGGGGCTCCATTGGTGCCCATTGGTGATAGGCTTTTGTTTTCGGATTTCGAGGTATGCATCAATTTAGGAGGCATAGCTAATCTATCTTATGAAAAAGAAAATACTAGAATAGCCTATGACATTTCTCCGTGCAACATGCCCATTAACTACTTGGCCAGTAAACTTGGGCACGACTATGATAAGAATGGCGAATTAGCAAGAAAGGGCACTCTAATAGATAGCTTTTTCCACAAGTTTAATGAATTAAAATTCTACAAAGCCGAAGCTCCAAAATCGCTGGGATATGAATGGGTGCAAGAAAATATATTATCGTACTTAGACTCTAGCTCTGAGCCTTTAGAAGACCTTTTGCATACCATTACAGAACATAGTGCCCTGCAAATAGCTAATGCCATTAATCAAAGCTGCCAAAATAACGGCCGAGCTCTTTTCACCGGTGGCGGCACTTTTAATGTTTATTTAATAGAAAGAATTCAGCACTACCTTAGACCAGACATCGAACTAGTAATTCCCTCAAAAGATACGATCAAATTTAAGGAAGCCATCATATTTGCATTTTTGGGAGTACTGAGACTAGAAAACAAAATTAACTGCTTAGCAAGTGTAACAGGCGCCAGCCAAGATAGTGTGGGCGGAAGCGTAATTACATTATAAGCAATAAGTTTTTTCGTAGTTTTGAGACCTTATGAAATAAATACTATGAAAAAGCTTCAAGAAAAATTTGAAAACAAGAGACCTGAAATAGTTTTTGAATGGCAAGATCCGGAAACGGAAGCAGAGGGATGGGTAGTAATCAATTCGTTACGTGGTGGCGCTGCTGGCGGAGGTACCAGAATGCGAAAAGGACTCGATAAAAACGAAGTAGAGTCACTAGCCAAAACGATGGAAGTTAAATTCACAGTATCTGGCCCTCCAATAGGCGGGGCTAAATCAGGAATTAACTTTGACCCCAACGACCCTCGCAAGCAGGGAGTATTGGAACGTTGGTACACCGCTGTTAAGCCGCTTCTAAAATATTATTACGGTACTGGAGGAGACCTAAATGTAGATGAAATTCATGAAGTGATACCCGTTACTGAAGATGTTGGCGTTTGGCATCCGCAAGAAGGTGTATTCACAGGGCACTTTCAACCCACTGAAGCCCACCTAGTGAATAGAATTGGTCAACTTAGGCAAGGAGTAATTAAAGTCTTGGAAGACGAAAAATACTCTCCATCCTTAACCAAAAAATATACTGTGGCCGATATGATAACAGGCTATGGCGTAAGCGAGGCCGTAAAGCATTATTATGATTTATGGGGTGGCAGCTTACAAACAAAAAGGGCTGTAATTCAAGGCTGGGGTAATGTAGGCGCTGCTGCAGGTTTTTACCTATCGCAGATGGGAGTTAAAATAGTGGGCATCATTGATCGTGATGGTGGAGTGATTAATGAAGATGGCTTTTCGCACGAAGAAATAAAAGACATGTTTCTTAATAGAAATGGCAATCAGCTAGTTGCAGATGATATGATTCCTTTTAATGAAATCAATGAGAAGATATGGGATTTGCACTTTGAAGTGTTTATTCCTGCAGCTGCCTCTAGGCTAATCACCAAAAATCAAGTAGAGCGTATGATCAACTCTGGCTTAGAAGTTTTTAGTTGTGGAGCTAATGTACCCTTTGCAGACCCTGAAATATTCTTCGGGCCTACAGGTCTTTATGCCGACAGCAATTTCTCTGTAATACCAGATTTTATAGCTAACTGTGGCATGGCCAGAGTGTTTGCCTACCTTATGGAGGCCGAAGTGAGCCTAGAGGATGATGCTATTTTTAGTGACACCTCTCTAAGAATCCGTAAGGCATTGGAGAAAACTTTCAAACAAAACAGTTCAAAAACAGAAATAGCAAAAACTTCTTTTGAAATAGCGCTAAAACTGTTAGTGTAACGACTTAGCGGTACCCTAGCATTCATTAAGTAAAAATGTGAAGGACTAAAGCTAAAAGTAGCCAGTATAAACAAAAAAGGCTCTCCTTAAGAGAAAAATAAACTGAAGGGAAAAGTCTTAGCTACACAATAGTTCAAAACTTATATATAATGATTCAAGTCAATTTCTTAAAATAAATTGGCTTGAATCCATCAGGGTGCTGTGTATAACTTACAACACCACTACATAAAGCGTGACGTGACTATTTTAGCAGTAATTTTATGCGAGTTGTGGGCAGTAGCTTAAATTAAATGGTTAAGCAAAGTAAGCCAATCAGTAAAGTTTTTATCCTCTAAAATTTCTGGGTTAAGCCTATGAGTACAAAGTTTTCTAATTGGTCTTTTTGATAAGAAGTCAATACCTGAATTGTAGTTTGATGGTAATAATCCCAGAACTAATTCTTTTTCATTAAATAGAAGATTAATGTCTGCCTTTTTCACTATTGTTTCTCGACCATTATAGAACTTTCTAATTTTTTGAGATACAACTGATATTGAATAAATATCAGAATATTTTAAGAGCAAGGCCTTTTGAATGTTCTTCTTTGAAAATCTTAACACTAGCCCCTTTTTTAACAATTCGAAAGACACTGTATTCAAGTCTTGCGATAATGTTTTCAGACCATTGAATTCATCAATTCCATCAAGGTAAATAAACTTGGTAGAACCAGTACCTTTAAGCCCTAGTTTATTGATCACGTTGAAATGGCCACCTAGATAGTTGATGTGTGATTTACGCAGTTTATCATCTGATGAAATTTCTACAACCATGAAGTAATTATTGCTAACACTCATAAATAGTCATGTGTGCACCACCGAGACTATAAGACACCAAAATAGTGAAACCGACTGGATTTAACCAACAGTTCCAGATAACCACTGAGCTTCACCAGATAATTGCCCCTTAGAACCGGAAACTCCAACCAGCTCTGGGCGACAGATAAATCGAACAAAACCCAGCTCAATGTTACTCTCACTAATGCGTCACATATCTTTAGTCCGTTAATCAACATTTATATAAACCGGAATAACAAGTCTCACAGGCACTTCCTTACCATCGAGAGTCCCAGAAGTCCAATTATCTATATTCCTAAGAGAATCCGATGATAAAAGAGTTAAATGGCCATTAGCTTCGCAAAAGTTACGGATTTTACCAGACGGGTCGATAACCAACGAAAAATAGAATTTGGTATGCGCACCGTAGGTTTTGATATCATCTGATAGATGGAGATTAGATATCAAGTCACTATAAAACTGTGACATGCCACCTTTATAAGTTGGTGGAGTATCTACATTGAAAAGTACTTTCTCGGAATCAATTGAATCCAATTCACACAGGCCCAACTGTTCCTTAACGGTCTGTCCAAAGGATGTCAAGTTAAAAGATAACCCTGTTAACAAAATTAATAGTAGAGACTTCATATGTCTTATAACAATTATATAAGAGACACAAACATTCCCTTATTTCTATTATAGTAATCAATCTAAAGCATTTTCAACTAATTTCATAGAGGTATTGGATCTCTGTCGTTTTACTAGAGTTATGACTCAACAGTTATTTGAATTGGACAATGATTCTCTTCAGGCTCTAACAAATGTGTGGCAAAATCAGGTAACAGCATGCAAGGAACCGTTACCTTCGCTTTCTTAGCCGCACTGTGAACCGCCACCTAATCTCTAACCTTCATTATTTTGGCTGTACTAAGACTAAATATTACATAATTTTAATCCGGTGTTAGAAAATTTGCTTATAATAGAGGCATCTATATGCTTAAGTAAGAATTGTAAATAAACTAATAGTATAACTTCAAATGTTAATGAAGTTGGCAAAAAATTAGTAAATGAATATGACTACTAACTACATATTCATCTAACCTACTAAAAGTTAAAGTATTGAGATTGTAAATTTTCATTACCATTTTAACTTCTAATTAACCTTAGAAGCAAGAATGTTTATATAAGATTCTATAACTTTGAGTAATATGGCTTAGTGTATACATCTAAAGTGATGTATCCAAATCCTTGTGAATTAAATTATTGTAAATAAAAATTAAATTGGTGAGTCAATCGCTCTTTAAAATTTTACTGGTTTTTTCTTTGTTTTTCATTGCCATCCCTTCATTTAGTAATGAAGAAGAGGCACTGGCTACTACAACTACTAACACTCAACATAGCGAGGGTGTACCTATAGAAGAACACGAAAAAGACGAGTCACATTCGGAACAACAACATGGGCAAAACAGCGAAGCGCATCATGCCACCGCGCCCGGATGGACCGTAATACCATTTGTAATGTTGCTATTAATGATAGCAACAGGCCCATTATTCTACGAGCATTTCTGGCATAAAAACTACCCCATTGTAGCTATTATTTTGGCTACTATAGTAGTGCTGTATTATGTTTTTGTCTTACATAATACGCACGCCCCAATACATGCTTTAGCAGAATATGTTCAATTTATAGCACTGTTGGCATCATTATACATTGCCTCTGGGGGCATAATGATAGATATTGACAAAAAAGCCACTCCTATGGCTAATATCATATTATTATTTACCGGGGCTGTAGTTGCCAATTTAATAGGAACTACCGGAGCATCAATGCTATTGGTAAGACCATACATAAGACTAAACAAAACCAGAATAAAAGCTTACCACATCATATTCTTTATTTTTAGTGTTAGTAATATTGGTGGGTGTTTAACTCCTATTGGTGATCCTCCATTATTTTTAGGATTTCTAAAGGGTATTCCTTTCTTCTGGACATTAGAGCATAATATTGCTGCTTGGCTTTTTGCCTTAGTTGCTTTATTAATCACTTTTTATGTTTTAGATAAAAACAACAAATCTAGCCACGGCCTTTCTGATGAAGAGATGACTTACAGCAACAAAATAAAGCTTGTGGGTTATAGAAACTTCCTATGGCTAGCCGTAGTAATTGGTTCTGTATTTTTAGATCCAAACGTACTTGAATGGGTACCTGCGATACATTACGATGGGCAAAAATTTTCTTTTTTAAGAGAAATGATCATGTTCTCAGTAGCATTTTTCTCATTCAAATTTGCCAATAAAACCGCCATCTATGGAAATGAGTTTAGCTTTGAACCTATCAGAGAGGTTGCTTTTATTTTCATTGGAATATTTGGCACCATGATGCCGGCACTAGAGCTCGTGAGTGGCTTTGCAGCCAGCCCAGCAGGAGCTGAGCTCATAAGCTACAACACCCTTTATTGGGGCACAGGTATGCTATCGGGCTTTTTAGATAACGCACCTACTTATCTTAATTTCTTAACTGCAGCTATGGCATCTCAAGGTGGTGAAATCAGCAACATTCAGGATGTATCTGCCTTTGCGCAAGGTGGTGTTTTCCACGATAGCTTACTAGACTTAAAGGCTATCTCCATTGCAGCTGTATTCTTTGGAGCAATGACATATATAGGTAATGGACCTAATTTTATGGTAAAATCTATTGCAGAACAGATAGGTATTAAAATGCCATCTTTCTTCGGATACATCATCAGGTTCTCCATTCCATTTTTACTACCGTTACTAATATTAGTATGGTTAGTATTCTTTGCTTTCCTTTAATAGAAAACTACAATTTACTATAAACGAAAAAAGGAGCTGTTTAGCTCCTTTTTTCGTTTATAGCATTCTATACTTTATTGCGTGAAGATAGACTCATTCAACGACTTAAGTGCCTGATTTTTATATCCTGAATCAACAAGAATAGAGACATTATTCTTACTTCCTCCGTAAGAAATCATCCTCACGGCAATGTCATTTAATCCATCAAAAATATTCTTCAAAGCTCCGGGTTTCTCTGTAATGTGGTTTCCTACGATACACACTATGCTCTGATTTTTGTCTACCTCTACATACCCAAATGCACCCAATTCCTCTATAATCTCTGCTAGGTAGTGATCGTTGTCAATAGTTACCGATACAGCCACCTCCGAAGTAGTAATCATATCGATTGAAGTCTTATATTTTTCAAAAACCTCAAACAAACGCCTCAAAAAGCCATGGGCCAATAACATACGGGTAGATTTTATTTTAATGGCAGTAATACCATCCTTAGCCGCTATAGCCTTAATATCAGCCACACCTTCCGTTGCATTAATTACTGTTCCTGGCGCTTCGTGATCAATAGTACTCTTCAACCTTACAGGGGTACCATACTTTTGAGCAGGCAAAATAGATGATGGATGTAATATTTTAGCGCCAAAATAAGCCAACTCGGCAGCCTCATCAAAGCTGAGCTCCGAAATAGGAAAAGTATTATCTACCACCCTAGGGTCATTATTGTGCATGCCATCAATATCAGTCCATATTTGCACCTCCTTAGCGGCTATAGCTGCACCTATCAACGAAGCGGTATAATCACTACCTCCTCTTTGTAAATTATCAGTTTTACCTTCGTGGTTACGACAAATAAAGCCTTGTGTAATATATAAAGGTTTAGATGGCCTGTCAGCAATAATGCTTTTCAACTTTTCCGAAATCTTTTCAATTTCAGGTTCGCCATCTTCATCTATAGACATAAAATCTAAAGCAGGAAGCAAGTCACTTTCTATTCCCCTCTCTTGAAGGTACTGATGAAATAAATTCGTTGACATGATTTCACCGTAAGCCAAAAGGGTTTTATTGTTTCCTTCATTAAAATCAGGAATACTCGTTAGAGCATCAATATCAGTAAAAAAGCTATTAATCAAAGTAGTCCCTTGAGTATTTCCTTCTGCTGTATTGTACAAATTATCAATAAACTGAGAATAGTGTTTCTTTAATGACTCTACCTTACCCTTGGCCTCCTTCTGTTTTCGTGCGAGAAGCAATTCTCCTATTTCCACTAAAGCATTAGTTGTACCTGAAACAGCTGAAAGCACCACAATTTTCGGTTCTTGGTCTGCAGTGATCAGTTCAGCTACTTTGTGCATACGTTCGGGTAATCCTACCGAAGTTCCGCCAAATTTGTAGATAATCATTATTAACTATTTGTTTTTAATATGAGGTCGCAAATTTAAAATCATTTTAAATAAATTGACCAGTTTATAAAATTTTGTTGCGTAAATAGCTACATATAGCCATAAAAAAAGGGGCACAAGGCCCCTTTTACAATCTATATTAAATCAGTGAATTACTTTTTATTGTCATCCACTTCCTCGAATTCAACATCTGACACATCATTATCAGAGCCTGATTGTCCTTGTTGAGCATCCGCACCTGGTTGCGCTCCTGCGTCAGCACCTGGTTGTCCTTCAGTAGCTGCATACATTTCTTGAGCTGCACCTTCCCAAGCCTTGTTAAGACCTTCCATAGCAGTGTCAATGGCTGCTAGATCTTGTGACTGATGAGCTTTTTTCAATTCTTCTAAAGCACTGTTGATCTTGCCTTTATTATCATCTGATAATTTTTCGCCATATTCTTTCAACTGCTTTTCAGTTTGGAAGATTAAAGAGTCAGCCGCATTTACTTTATCGATTTTCTCTTTTGCTTCTTTATCTGCATCAGCATTAGCTTGCGCCTCTTGCTTCATTTTCTCGATTTCTTCATCTGTTAATCCAGAAGAAGCCTCGATCTTAATTTTCTGCTCTTTACCAGTTCCTTTATCCTTGGCCGATACATTCATGATACCGTTAGCATCAATATCGAATGTTACTTCAATTTGAGGAACTCCTCTTGGTGCTGGTGGAATATCAGATAAATGGAATTTACCAATTGTTCTGTTATCCTTAGCCATAGAACGCTCACCTTGTAAAACGTGGATTTCCACAGAAGGTTGGTTATCAGCAGCAGTAGAGAATACTTCAGATTTTCTTGTAGGTATTGTAGTATTAGACTCAATCAACTTAGTGAAAACACCACCCATAGTTTCGATACCTAATGATAATGGCGTAACATCTAATAATAATACGTCTTTTACTTCACCTGTTAACACACCACCTTGAATAGCCGCTCCAATAGCCACTACTTCGTCAGGATTAACTCCTTTTGAAGGTTTCTTACCGAAGAACTTCTCAACTTCTTCTTGTATTTTAGGTATTCTGGTAGAACCACCTACTAAGATCACTTCATCAATTTCAGAAGCGCTTAAACCAGCATCTCTAAGTGCTGCTTGGCAAGGATCCATTGATCTTCTTACTAAGTCATCACAGATTTGCTCAAATTTAGCTCTTGTCAATTTCTTTACTAAGTGCTTAGGCACACCATCAACTGGCATAATGTAAGGCAAGTTAATTTCTGTCTCAGTAGAGCTAGATAATTCAATTTTCGCCTTTTCAGCAGCTTCTTTAAGTCTTTGTAAAGCCATAGGATCTTTTCTAAGATCTACGTTCTCGTCTTTCAAAAACTCCTCAGCTAACCAATCTATTATTTTTTGATCGAAGTCATCACCACCTAAATGAACATCACCATTAGTAGATTTCACTTCAAAAACACCGTCACCTAATTCTAAGATAGAAATATCGAATGTACCACCACCAAGGTCATACACAGCGATTTTCATATCTTGATCTTTTTTATCAAGACCATAAGCTAAAGCTGCAGCTGTAGGTTCGTTGATAATTCTTTTCACATCAAGACCTGCGATTTGACCAGCTTCTTTGGTAGCATGTCTTTCAGCATCGTTAAAGTAAGCAGGCACAGTAATTACCGCTTCTTTTACTTCAGTTCCCAAGTAATCTTCAGCTGTAGACTTCATTTTTTGAAGTATCATCGCTGAAATCTCTTGAGGTGTATAATTTCTATCTCCGATTTTTACTCGAACTGTATCATTATTTCCCTGCTCTAATCCGTAAGAAACGGCTTTTTTCTCATCACTAACTTCAGAGAATTTTTTACCCATAAATCTCTTTACAGAGCTAATAGTATTTTGAGGGTTGGTGATAGCTTGTCTTTTTGCAGGATCCCCTACTTTTCTCTCTCCCTTTCCATCTTCAAGAAAAGCTACAATCGAAGGAGTAGTTCTTCTACCCTCGCTATTAGGGATCACCACAGGCTCATTACCTTCCATCACGGCAACGCAAGAGTTGGTAGTACCTAAGTCAATTCCAATTATTTTTCCCATGATAATTAAGTCCTTATTTATGAATTAATAATTTCAGTTTTTTTCGTAATTACAACTTATCAATGGTTATGCCAATTGAAAGAGTGCGACAAAATGACAGCTTAAAAAGTGATAATAAAAAAGGACTGCCAAAGACAGTCCCTTTTTATTACTTAAAATGACATTTTTTACATCAGGAGGGGAACATATCAGCTCTGTACACCTTAACGTTAACCATACCTGAAACTTTTAACTCATAATCTGTAGAATTTTCGTCTTCAGCAGATGTAAACGCAAAGTTAAATTTCAACATACCAGTATCTGCACTGTAGCTATAATTAGAGATGGTAATATCATCAGTGCTTACATCACCGATCCCAATATAGTATGCATTAAAATCGTCTGTTTTATAAAAGTTTACAAGAGTTATATCATCGAGAACAAAACCTCCACTAGAAAGCAAGGTATCTACTTCGAAGTCTATAATAAAATAAGATCCATATTCATAAATAGGAAAAGCAGGATCTTTAAATTTCACTACTTCTACCACATCTACAGAGTCTTGAGAATCGTACTGAACGGTAGAAAATATACCTATCGTATATTTAAAGTTTACGGTATCTTTAAAGGCCGTACCATCTGGCAAAGTACCATCATAATAAACCATAACATTTCCATCTTCAGTCAACTCCTCAAATCCTACACCATCCTCACCATCTTCACCGTCTACTCCATCTACCCCATCTGTTCCTGTAGGCCCGGGATCTCCATCTTCTGCACAGCTAAATACAAAAGCAGTCATAAAGGTTATTAAAATCAAATAAGTAATTTTTTTCATAAGATTATATTTTGGTATGTCATATAATATCTCACTTAAATACTGCTAAATCAAGAAGTTATAAAAATATATTAACCGCGACACCAAATATTGAACAGGTTAAATGCTGCACACCGGAATTTTATCAAAAATTCACCATTTCATGTATATAGCCTAGCTCTTACCACTTATTAGCCTTAAAGTCTAAACCGAATTATGTAACTTCGCATTTATTTTACATAGTCAAGATTCATGGCCATTAAAGAAGAAATAGAGAAGAGAAGAACGTTTGGTATCATTAGCCACCCTGATGCGGGAAAAACCACATTAACTGAAAAGCTACTTTTATTTGGAGGAGCCATTCAAACGGCAGGAGCAGTTAAATCAAATAAGATTAAAATGCATGCTCGCTCTGATTGGATGGAGATAGAAAAACAAAGAGGTATATCGGTAGCCACATCGGTAATGGGCTTCAACTATAATGGCAAAAAGATAAACCTCCTTGACACACCTGGTCACCAAGATTTTGCAGAAGACACTTACCGTACACTTACGGCTGTGGATAGCGTTATAATGGTAATAGATTGTGTTAAAGGAGTGGAGATACAAACAGAAAAACTAATGGAGGTGTGTAGGATGAGAAATACACCTGTAATCTGTTTTATCAACAAGCTTGACCGTGAAGGCCGCGACCCTTACGATTTATTAGATGAGATAGAGGAAAAACTTAATATTAAGGTAAGACCTTTAAGCTGGCCCATAAGCATGGGTAAAACCTTTAAGGGGGTCTACAGCCTATTCAACAAAAACCTGCACTTATTTAAAGCCAGTAAGACAAAAATTGATGATGAAGGCATTAGTATTAAAGACATTAATGACACCACCATTGACAAAGAAATTGGCGAAAGTTATGCCGCTGAGCTGAGGGAAGACATAGAATTAATAGAGGGTGTTTATCCTGAATTTGATGTAAACGAATACCTTGCGGGTAATGTGGCTCCGGTATTTTTTGGTAGTGCCGTTAATAACTTTGGCGTAAAAGAATTGCTGGACAGCTTTATAGAGCTTGCTCCCGCGCCAAAATCAAGAGAAACAGAAGAAAGGTTGATTACACCTGATGAGAAAAAATTCACTGGTTTTGTGTTCAAGATTCATGCAAACATGGACCCCAATCACAGAAACAGAATTGCTTTCATTAGAATATGCTCAGGAAAATTTGAAAGAGGAACGAATTACTACCATGTAAGAGCTGACAAAAAAATACGTTTCTCTAATGTAACTGCTTTTATGGCGCAGGAAAAGGAAATAGTTGACGAAGCATGGCCTGGCGATATTGTAGGACTTTATGATACAGGAAACCTGAAAATTGGTGATACTTTATCTGAAGGAGAAAAAGGAATATACAAAGGTATCCCTAGCTTTTCGCCCGAAATATTCAAAGAGGTAGTCAATAAAGACGCCATGAAGACTAAGCAATTAGAAAAAGGCTTAAGCCAATTAATGGAAGAAGGTGTAGCGCAGCTTTTCACTTACGAAATAGGTTCAAGAAAAGTAGTAGGAACGGTAGGGGTACTTCAGTTTGAAGTAATTCAACACAGGTTAAAAAATGAATATGGTGCTTCTTGTGATTTCATGCCCATGAACTTATATAAAGCCTGCTGGATAAGTAGTACAGATAAGAAAAAGCTTAATGAATTTGCCTCTTCAAAAGCCCGACACATTGCAAAAGATAAAGACGGAAAACTCGTTTTTATGGCTGAGAGCAGAGCATGGTTAACTATGGTTCAGGATAATTTTCCTGAAATTGATTTTCATTTTACTTCTGAATTTTAATTACCATCTGATCACACGTTCGATATGCTAGAGTCAAAACAAGTTTTATACGAAGACAACCATCTGCTGATAGTAGACAAACCTGCTGGATTATTAGTGCAGGGAGACACTACCGGAGATGAAACATTGGCAGAACAGGCAAAGGCGTACATTAAAAATAAGTACAATAAGCCTGGCGATGTTTTTTTAGGAGTTATTCATAGGTTGGATAGACCTGTAAGCGGAGTTGTAGCCTTAGCTAAAACCTCCAAAGGTTTAGAAAGAATGAATAATCTCTTTAAAGAGCGTAATATTCAAAAAAAATATTGGGCATTAACCAACAAAAGACCTCCTAACACGCAAGGTGAATTAACGCATTGGCTAAAGAAGAATGGTAAAATAAATAAAACCACAGCATTCAATAACGATAAAAAAGGCGGCCAAAAAGCTATTTTATCGTATAAATTAATTGGAAGAATAAGTGAATACTATTTGCTGGAGGTAAGCCTAGTAACAGGTAGACCACATCAAATAAGAGCTCAGCTAGCGAAAATTGGCTGTCCTATTTTTGGTGATGTAAAATATGGGGGAGATAAAGGGCAAAACAGCAATAGCATTTATTTACATTCCCGGCATCTTTCCTTCGAGCACCCTGTAAAAAAAGAAAAAATAAGCATTACGGCTGCGGTACCGAAAGATCAAATATGGAGATTATTTGAATAAGCTATGAAAAAACCGAACTGGCTCAGCAAACTAGAAAAAAGATGGAATGTCTCAGGGACTAAGGCCATTCTAATATTGGTGGTATTTGCATGTACAGGATTTACTGTCTTTTTTCTAAAAGAGCCAGTCCTTTCATTATTTGCGGATAAAAACGAAAGGACCGTACTCTTTACCATTGTTTATTACATATTAATATTCCCGGTATACAATGTGCTATTACTTTTTTACGGCTTTGTATTTGGCCTGTTTAACTTCTTCTGGGAATTCGAAAAAAGAATGTTTAGTAGAATGGCAGGCAAGAAAAAAAACTAACCCAATAAACATTGTTCTGCCGCTTACTATCCATTTATTAACATCAGCACTACACTTGTTACCCTTCGGCAAAGCATTACTCACAACCTTGGAGGCCGAAAAAATAAGGAGCACAAGACTCCTTCTCATTAAAGCTTCACGCTAGCTCCAGCTCCTATTATCCTGTGTATTTGCATTGGTATACCAGTCTGTAACGAGTTATAATTAGCCAAATAACCATTATTAAAAATATCATTGCCCCACAGAAACACACTCGTCTTTCTATTATTGAAAACTTTCTCTATTTTAAAATCAACCCTATAACGCGCCTCAGGCTTCTGCAACTGATAGCCCACTTCACCTAAACCAGGTGTTCGCTGTTGATCATACAAAAAAGCATTGGTTCCTGTTTTAGTATGGTACATGCTATTTACAGTAAACTCAATATCAGAAGGTAAGGTAAAGTAAGACTTCAACCTAAAAACATGTTCAGGCATTTGAGGCACCGAAGGCTTAATGTATTCCACCTTTTCTCCGGTAACAGGGTTATTCTTACCTTCAATATCTGTTTTAAACCAAGCATGAGACAACTCAAACCTCACGCTAGAGGTAGGAAAAAATTTTAATACGGACTCTACACCATAGTTATCTGCTTCATATACATTAGCGTATAATATAGAGTAAATATCTTCATTAGAATTAACCGGAGACGGTGTAATCTCACCTGTGGCTACTCCCACCAGCTTATCTGCCTTACTATAAAAACCAGTAATATCTAAGGCTAAGTGATCCCAAGAAGTCTTAAACCCTACTTCGCTGGTCAAATACTCAGATTGATCGGTATCATCTCCATTAATTAAAGCTATTCTATAAGGAAACATCTGATTGGCTGGCACTAATGTCAATTCTATATTAGTTTGTATGAAACCTGGCGTGGTTACACTCCTTGAAGCAGCTCCCCAGAAGGTAATTTTCTTTGTTGGCTTATAGGCTATTCTAGCACTAGGAGAGAACTCCGGCTTATGATCAACCAAAGTCCATGTTTCTGCCTTTATTCCTACCGTTGCATCTAGCTTATCATTGAATATTAACTGATCTTGAACAAACACGCCCCATAAATAAGCCACATCGTTATTTTCAGTATACCTAACGCCAAGGGATGGGTCTAATGGGCCTATCCTAAAGTCAACTCTTCTTAAATTTAAACCTGAACTTAATCGATGCATCCCCAACTGCAAATTGTCTTGCGCTTCAAAATTCAATGTAGAAGTTGACCTTATACCTCCTGACTCATCAGTAGACTCTTTATTTTCAGATAGCTGAAAAAAGACATTATGCATATCGTTAAAAGACTTATCAAGTCTCACACTGGACACCACCCTCTTATTCTTTTGTTCCAATAAAATAAAATCAGTATCAGGGCTTAATACAGAAGGGGCATACATATTTCTTTTATGGTTAAAATAGAAAAAATGCGTACTCAACACCGCTCCTTCTCCCAAATTAGACTGAAGCTCTAATCCGGTCATTATTTTATTCGTTTCATAAACATCGGCATTTAACGAATTTTCAATAACAGTGGTGCCGCTACTGGTCCCATCAGGCAAGTTAGTATTAGGGTCTAAATTCATTGCAGGTACAGTTACATACTCACCATCAAATTCATCCATAGGTTTAAACCCATTAAAGAAATTACCTTTAGCAAATACTTTTATATGTGATTTTTCAGACATTTGAGTGGCGTATCGCACTTCAGGTGCCACTAGCCCTCTGGTTCCTTGCTTTAAAGTAGCAGACCAATTTTCCTCACCATCAGGCTTTTTCGTAAAAATATTAATTACTCCCGTAGCTGCATTTGCACCATAGATAGTACCTCCAGGGCCACGTATCACTTCAATTCTCTCAATTTCATCAAAGCTGATATCAAAATTAGCAAAGTTAAAAGACGAAGAATAAGGCGATTGGTAAGGCACGTTATTCACCAACACTAATACACTTCCCAAAAAACCATCAGTATTTTGCCTTAATCCGAAGTCACTATCATTGTAATTATTAAAATTAAAAAACACTCCCGGCACCATCATCTGTAATAGATCTTGAAGGCGAGTTGCACCTGACCGCCTTATATCGGCTTGATTAATAACATAAGTCGCTGCTGCTACCTCATGTTGTTTTTGAGACCTTTTAGATACTGATGTTATCTCTATATCCATCAATTCTTGCAGACTCATCTCATAAAGAGTAGTGTCCATTTCTTGAGCACTCACCCTAAATGAAAAATAACTGATTGAAGCAACCAGCAAAAAAGTAACTTTCTTCACCATAATTGTAGATTAAAAAATATTATTCCTTGTGCATTATTAGCATAATGGCATCACAGGCCATGCCATATGCCTGTATATACGCTCTAAAGGGATATTATGGATTTCTACATTTAGAATGTTTGCTTATTTGAGACTTGTTTCCAAAAAAGAGAATGTAACAATCAACTTATTTATTGAAGTAATTCAGCCATCTTAATCTTCTTAAATAGCCATAATAAGTTTGTATATAACATAAAATTATAGCCTAAAGCCAAACTAATTTAAAAACACGCAATAAAATGGAAGCAAAAAGAACACATCGTATGAATTTTACAGAAGAACAGAACTATATAAGGTAAGATTAATAAATAGCAATTGAAAATTTCACTCTCGCTGAAGCTGTAAGAATAGGCATAAATATCAAAGGTTAGATAACTTCTAATTATACATATGTCAAAGATTATAATTTAAAGAACTTTTAATGAATGGGAAATATAAAATAAATAACATTTCAATAGATAAAAAGTCTTTACTGTCCTGAAAGGCTCTTACTTATACTTATGTAAGATTATTATTTTATTTAAAATATAAAGATCCTTAAGTAGTCTTTACTCAAGTTTGCCAATTCAAATAAATATAAATATTCATAGAATTCGAATTAAAACACAATATAGTACTTAAACGATATATATATAAACAAATCAACAATACTTAAAATATTATTTAATCTAAATACTTCACATTTAATGTATTATTATTTTCAACAGCAATGCAATTAACCATATTGATGCATTTTTTCAAGTGCACGAATCTATAATGCTTTTATAAATGCTTGAGTAAGGTTATGAAACCTTTTAGCTTTCTATTCAAAAGAGATTTTAAGAAATTGCAACTCAATTACGAATTCAGCCATTCGTAGATAAGAATTTATATTCAACCTAAACCCAAATGGCATTTAATGCTCAACCCATTAAGTGCATAAAACAAAAAAGGAGCTCAAGAGCTCCTTTTTTGTTTTATGGGCATTATATTTTATAAGCCATGTTGATCTATCAAATATACCAAGGTGGTCATTGCTGCTGCACCCAACTCTAATTCTCTTTTATCTATCTTATCAAATGTATCCGCAGTAGTATGATGATAATTAAAATAACGTTGCGGATCCGGGAGAAACTCAAATAAAGCCACACCTTGATCAGCTAATGGAGAAATATCAGCTCCACTCCCCTTTTTAGAAAAATCGTACAATCCATAAGGTAGCAACAGTGGAGACCATGCTTTTAATTTAGTAACCGCTGTTTTACTATTATCAGAAGTAAATCCTATAGGAGTAAAACCTCCACGATCCGATTCTATTGCAGCTATATGCTTTTCCTTATTTTCACGAGCAAGTTTAGCATATTCAATCCCACCTTTTAAGCCATTCTCTTCATTCATATACATTACAGCTCTTATCGTATGCTTATTCTTATACCCCAACTCCTTCAATAGCCTAAGCACCTCAATAGACTGCACACAACCTGCTCCATCATCATGAGAACCATCTCCTAAATCCCATGAATCTAAATGACCTCCCACAACAATATATTCATTAGACTTTTCTGTTCCCCTCATTTCCCCAACCACGTTATAAGAAAGTACATCGGGCAGCATTTCACAATGAGTTTCAATGTATAATTTTGCGTCTACCTTATCTTTCAATATGGACGAAAGCTTTTCAGCATCGTTAGTGCTTATGGCCACTGCTGGAATTTTCTTAACATCATCATCATACCTTAAACCGCCCGTATGGGGTATGTCATCATTATTAATGGCCATAGACCGCACCACAACAGCCACAGCACCTAGAGCCGCTGCCTTTGATGGTCCAAAAGCACGCTGATCTACCGCTCCACTATATGCTTCAAAAGGATCTAATAGAGTTGATTGCATAGGCCTGCTAAAAAAAACAATTTTACCTTGTATGTTTTTCTTACCTAATTTCTTTAACTCTTCAAAATTTCTTACCTCAACCACTTCAGCCCATACACCAGCATTCCCTGTGCCTACACTGTTACCTAAAGCACAAGCATTCAACTCAAAGCTACCATACTTACCTGCATCAGTAACTTTTACTATTTCCTTTACACCACGCACCCAATGTGGCACCATTACGGGTTGTAAAAAAACAGTGTCAAAGCCATATTTCATCATTTCTTGCTTACTCCACTCCACTGCAGCCGCAGCTTCTGGTGAACCACTTAATCTAGCTCCTATCTCATTACTTAAATAATCAAGCATTTCATAAGTCTTGCCTCCGGTTAAAGCTTCATCATATATTTTCTTGAGCATAGCCTCATCTGCATCTTGAGCCCATAAGGCATTAGGCATACAAATAATTGCTATAAGAATCAGTCTATAAATATTCTGCATAAGTTATTATTGTAATAATTAATTTGGATTAGCTAATTAATCTACCTTCTTCTCTTCCCTTTCCCTCTCTTGTTAGATTTAGTATTCTTCTTTTTATCAGGTCGTTCTTTTTTATCATGGAAAGCCCCTTTAAAATCAGGGTTCTCTCTTCTTTTAAAAATATCTATATCCAGTTCTATATCTCGCCTTTCCTGCTTAGAGGTTTCCGTCACTTCAACTTCTTCTGGTAATTGTAGCACAGGAATAGTGTCTCTAATGATTTTCTCAATTTTAGCTATATGTAGCATTTCAGCTATATTCGCAAAAGTAATAGCTTGACCATCCTTATCTGCCCTACCGGTACGCCCTATTCGATGCACATAATCTTCATATATTAAAGGCACATCAAAGTTAATTACATGCGAAACCTCCTCAACATCAATTCCACGAGCAGAAACATCCGTAGACACCAGTAGCCTCAATTCTCCAGCTTTAAACTGATTGATAGCATTTATTCTACTGTTCTGGCCTTTATTAGAGTGAATAACTCGAACTGATCCGATATGCTTCCTGTCCAAATATTTAAATATATTATCAGCAGTTGATTTAGTTCGGGTAAATATTAATACTCGGTTTAAGCTTTCATCCTTTAGTAAATGAACCAACAAATTAATTTTAGTTCGTAGATTCGGAACTTCGTAAAGCACCTGACTAACTTTTTCGGCAGTAGTTGCTTGTGGCGCAACTTCTACTACTTCAGGGAATTCCAAAAATTCTTCGGAGAGCTTTAGTACCTTATCCGGCATAGTGGCAGAAAATAGCAGGTTTTGCCTTTTCACAGGTATTACTTCCAATATTTTCCGAATCTGAGGCATAAACCCCATATCCATCATTTTATCAGCTTCATCTAACACCAAAGTTTTTATAAACTTAGTAACCAACTCACCTTTAAGGTAGATATCCATAAATCGACCTGGTGTAGCCACAATAATATCGACACCATTATTAACCTCCTCTATCTGAGTCTTTGGACCTATACCTCCATATAAGCAAACGTGCCTTACATCAGTGTATGTGGCTAAATCCTGAATTGCTTCATCTATCTGCAAAACCAATTCCCTGGTAGGCGCCAAAATAAGTGCACGCGCATCATTTCCCTGCGCATACTTCACCTTCATTAAAATAGGCAACACGAAAGCAGCAGTCTTTCCTGTACCCGTTTGAGCTATCCCCATCACATCATGACCGTTCAAGATAAGAGGTATTGCCTTCTCCTGTATTGGAGAGGGGGAAGTATAGCCTTTTTCTGCTATAGCATTTAACAGCTGCCTGTTTAATTTGAATGATTCAAACCCAGATATATCATTATCCATAAAATACAATCAGTTTATTTGCGGCTTGTCACTTAAAGCCAGACATTTGCAATCTATGAAATCTACCTTAATTACCAATGCTAATGTCGTGAATGAAGGTAAGACCTTTGCCGCTGACATATTAATAAAAGGCGAATATATCGAAAAAATCGCCCCGAATATATCAGCTTCTGATATTGATGAAATAATTGATGCAAACGGACATTATGTCATTCCTGGGGCAATAGATGACCAAGTTCATTTTAGAGAGCCCGGGCTCACGCATAAGGCCAATATATTTACAGAATCTAGAGCTGCAGTAGCAGGTGGTGTTACCAGTTTTATGGAAATGCCAAACACCGTTCCAAACACACTAACGCAGGAACTTCTTGAGGACAAATACAACACCGCTAGCAAATCTTCATTAGCCAATTACTCCTTCTTTATGGGAGCCAGCAACGACAACCTAGAAGAAGTATTAAAAACGCCCGCTGACAAAGTTTGTGGCGTTAAGGTATTCATGGGCTCTTCTACGGGAAACATGCTTGTAGACAATGAAACTACATTGAACAACATATTTTCTCAGGTACCTATGCTTATAGCTACCCACTGTGAAGATGAAGCCACAATAAGAAAAAACACCGACATATATAAAGAGAAATACGGAGAAGACTTACCTATAAAGTATCATCCTTTGATAAGAAGCGAAGAAGCCTGTTATAAATCTTCTTCTACCGCAGTGGCATTAGCTAAAAAACATGGCGCTAGATTGCATATTCTACATATCTCTACTGAAAAAGAATTATCTCTATTTGACAACTCCATTCCGCTGGAGCAAAAAAAAATAACTGCAGAGGCCTGTATTCACCACATGTGGTTTAATGATAAGGATTACGACAACAAAGGAACATTTATTAAGTGGAATCCTGCCGTTAAAACCCAAGCTGATCAACAGGCTATATTAAATGCTGTTATAAATAACACTATTGATGTTATAGCTACAGATCATGCACCGCATACCCTTGAAGAAAAAAATAACACCTACTTTAATGCTCCTTCTGGCGGCCCTCTAGTTCAGCACAGCGTAGTTGCTATGATGGAATTTGTTAAACAAGGGAAAATATCTATAGAAAAGGTGGTAGAAAAAATGAGTCATCACCCTGCCATTCTTTTCAATATCTCCAAAAGAGGATTTATAAGAGAAGGGTACTATGCTGACCTAGCAATAGTTAACCCTAATAGCACATGGACTGTTAACAAAAATAATATTTTGGCCAAATGCGGCTGGTCTCCATTTGAAGGACAAAAATTTAGCAGCTCAGTAGAGCACACCTTTATTTCAGGGCACCATGCCTATGCCAATGGTGTAATTAATGATTCAACTTTAGGTAAAAGATTAAACTTTGAAAAAAAATAATTTTTTTCAACCAAAAGTATTGCAAATTAGAGGTGCTTCATTATCTTTGCACCACTAAACACAAACGGTGGTTGTAGTTCAGTTGGTTAGAACGCCTGATTGTGGTTCAGGAGGTCGTGGGTTCGAGTCCCATCTTCCACCCAAAAGCCTTTCACAGATGTGAAAGGCTTTTTTATTTTACACTCCTCTATATCAGATAGAAATTTTTTCATCTTGCCATTTAATTCACTAAGTTCACCTAATGATTAGTGCAAGCCGTTTCAAAAACCTTCCTCTAAAAGACAAACTCAAAACCATTTATATAGATGGGACCTTTATCGTGTCTATCAGATATTATGGATACAAAATCAATCTATACCTACTGAATAATTTTTATATAGAAGTTTTTTACAACCACAAACTGGACAAGATAGAAAAAATTGAGTTGCTTGATGATCATCACTCGAGAATGAAGTTTTACTCTGATCAAATAAAATTACCACAAGATTTGATCTCAACTATTAGACAATAAAAAAGGTCGCACTAGGCGACCTTTTTATTTATATCTATTTGAGTATTTCTTAAGCAGTGGTAGCTGTACCAGCATTCTGGCTACCATTTAAAACCGAAATCTTAAATGTTTTCTTAGCTTTATATCCACAGTAACCACACTCATAATGCTTCATAAGTTCGCCTTCTTCCACTGATGACGGAGACTTCAAAATCTCTTCTCTAGAAACTCTAAATGTTTGATAGTTACATTCAGGACACTGCAACGCGTGTAAGTGACCTGCATATTTCTCAATCTTAGTATACCCAGTTTCCTCATCAACCCACACATCATAATCTATTGAGAAGATATTCTCCTCAGCCTGCATACCTTCATCTAAATAAACATCTTCTTCTTCTTCACTAAGCAACTTCATTGGCTTACCAGTCTTAGGAGATACACGTGGCTTATATCTCAATTTCTTAAGACGTTTTTCTATATAGAATGGGTAATAAAACTTAAGTAAGTTTTGAATGATAACCCCCAAAATTAACCCCATACATATGGTCATAAATACGCGTACAAATAACCAAAGCGAGTTAAGCTCAAGAATAAATGAGTTAGCGAATAATGCACCTGCAATAATTAACAAAATGCCGCTAGTTAATAATATATTAATTTCACTACGATTGATGTAATCGTACTTATTTTTAGAATCACTAGTAGTAGCCAACTTAATGATATGGCCTAAAAAAATTAATATTGATAAGCCCGCCAATCCGAAGGCTGCATATTGCGCCCACATATTCCAGGTCTCAAAAGATTGTGTAGAAGTTACTCCCATGGCCTATTACTTTAAATGTCTTCTTATTAGGTTTCGTGTTAAACAACAATAAATTTAATTAACGCACAATTTATAAATAACTCAGCACTTTTAATATTCTTTATTACAAAAAAAGAAAAGAAAAAATCAGAGTTTTTATAAAACGTTTATATTCTATTCATTACAATTTGCTGTCACACTCTAAAATAATATTAACATTTTTCAGAGTGATTGTCTAATAAACAGCTGAATAATTTAAACAAAAAAGGGCCTAAAGCCCTTTTTCATATCTTAGTAATATATTAACCGAAAGATTACTATAATGTTCTCTTAGTTTCTCTTTCTTCATAACTTTCTACTACGTCACCTTCCTTAATGTCATTGAAGTTCTTAATGCTAAGACCACACTCGTAGCCATTCTTCACTTCTGTCACATCATCTTTGTAACGTTTCAGCTGTCCCATCTCTCCAGAATACACCACAATACCATCTCTAATTAAACGTATAGGGTTATTCTTTTTGATGTAACCATCAGTAACCATACAACCTGCTACAGTTCCAATCTTAGAAATCTTAAAGACCTCTCTTACCTCAAGGTTACCCACAATCACTTCTTCCACCTCAGGGTCAAGCATACCTTCCATTGCATCCTTAACATCATTGATAGCATCATAGATTACACTGTACAATCTAATTTCTATCTCTTCGTTATCTGCAATTCTCCTTGCTGAAACAGAAGGTCTAACTTGGAAACCTACAATTACAGCATCAGAAGCTGAAGCTAGCAATACATCAGACTCTGAAATCTGACCTACTCCTTTATGGATTATATTCACCTGAATTTCTTCAGTACTTAATTTTAACAATGAATCAGAAAGTGCCTCAACAGAACCGTCCACATCACCTTTAACAATTACGTTAAGTTCTTTAAATGAGCCGATAGCCAAACGTCTACCAATCTCATCAAGAGTAATATGCTTTTTAGTTCTGATACTCTGCTCTCTAAGTATCTGCTCTCTCTTGTTAGCTATTTCTCTCGCTTCACGGTCGCTATCCATCACATTAAACTTATCACCTGCCTGAGGTGCGCCATCTAACCCTAGCATCAATACCGGTGTTGAAGGCCCTGCATCTTGCATACGTGTTCCGATGTGATCAAACATGGCCTTCACCCTACCGTAGTAAGCTCCTGCCAATATTACATCACCAACGTTTAATGTACCATTCTGAACTAAAAGTGTAGCTACATAACCTCTTCCTTTATCTAAAGAAGCTTCAATCACTGTACCCACAGCTTTTTTGCCGTGATTAGCTTTAAGTTCTAACATCTCAGCTTCAAGAATTACTTTTTCTAGTAATTCATCTACACCTTGACCTGTTTTAGCAGATATTTCCTGACTTTGATATTTACCACCCCAGTCCTCTACTAAAATATTATTTTGAGATAATGATTCTCTTACCTTATCAGGGTTAGCACCTGGTTTATCTATTTTATTGATAGCAATAACAATAGGCACACCGGCCACCTGAGCGTGATTTATAGCTTCTTTTGTTTGAGGCATTACATCATCGTCAGCAGCTACCACAATAATTACTATATCCGTAACTTGGGCACCCCTTGCTCTCATGGCTGTAAAGGCTTCGTGACCAGGAGTATCTAAGAAAGCAATTTTATGACCGCTTTCTGTCATTACATCATAAGCACCAATGTGCTGTGTTATCCCTCCAGCCTCACCTGCAGTTACTTTTGAACTTCTTATGTAGTCAAGCAATGATGTTTTACCGTGGTCAACGTGTCCCATGATGGTTACAATAGGCGCACGTTCCGATAAATCAGCTTCTGCATCTTCCTCTTCCTCTATTTCGAGGTCATCATCAGTAGATGTAAAGTCTACATTAAAACCAAATTCGTCTGCAATAACAGTGATAGATTCAGCATCTAATCTTTGGTTAATAGAAACGAACATTCCCAAGCTCATGCAAGCCGAAATCACTTCGTTAACAGAAACATCCATCAAAGACGCTAGGTCGTTTGCTGAGATAAATTCTGTTACCTTCAATGTTTTTGATTCTTTCTCTTCTTGAAGCATTTGCTCTTCTTTAGCCTCAGCTATAGCAGAACGCTTCTCTCTACGATACTTAGAACCTGAACTTTTCTTCTTATTACCACTTAGCTTAGCTAAAGTTGCTTTGATCTTATCTTGGATTTCCTTGTCAGAAGGTTCCTCTTTCTCCACTCTAGGCTTACGATTTCGTCCCCTTCCTGAGTTATTCCCAGAATTATTATTGTTGTTGTTATTATTGTTATTGTTGCCACCGTGAGGAGAATCTCTATGGATACGCTTTCTAGGCCGCTTCTTTTTCTTCTGATCATTTCTGTTATCAGAAGAAGCAACAGGCTTATCCTTTTTCTTCTCTCTTTCTACAGGCAATTCAATTTTACCAACTACTTTTAGACCTTTAAGCTTATCTGCTTTAGCCTCAATAACCTCTTGTTTAGGAGCTGGCTCCTGTTTAGGTTTTTCTTGTTTCTTCTCTTCCTGCTTGGGCTTAGTATCCACTACAGGAGGAGTTTTTGGAGTTTCTTTCTTTATTTCCACCTTAGGTTTTTCTTCAACCTTACTTTCTTTCTTAGGCTCGGTGCTTCCCCCCTTAATCTCTTCTTTTTTCGGAGCCTTTGGTTGTTCCTTCGGCTTCTCCTCTTTTTTCTGCTCTTCAGGCACCTTTTTGGCTTCCACTTTTTGTGGTTGCGGTTTAGGTTCTGGTTTAGGCTCTGGCTTCACTTCTTCCTTCTTCACTTCAGGCGCCTTTGCAGGTTCTTCCTTCTTCGGTTTTTTATCGAGATCAATCTTACCTACTATATTTAAACCTTTTAATTTATGCTTATCCTGAGCTTCTTCCTTTTCTGGCTTCGGCTCTGGCTTTTTAGCTACAGGTTTTTCCTCTTTCTTTTCGGCTGGCTTTTCTTCTTTTTTAGGGGATTCTTTGGAGGCTGAAGATTTGCCGGTAGATAAGTTTTTTATTAATATATTTTCCTCGTCATCAGATTTCTTAGTCCCATCATTTTCACTATCAATAACTACATGCTCGTTATGTTTAGTGCCAATAGTAAGACCAGAAGCTTCTTTTTTCTCAGAAGCAGATGCAGCAAACTCCTTCGATAGCATCGCAAATTGTTCCCCTGTAACTTTAGAATTTGGACTACTATCTACTTCGAAGCCTTTATTAGCAAGAAATTCAATGATGGTAGTTCTACCAACATTAAGCTTCCTAGCTACCTGACTCAGCCGCATGTTTTTTTCTTCTGACATACTCAAATATCCCTTTTTTTTATGATTATTAAAAATTTGCTTATTCGAACTCTTGTTTTAGAACCTGCATTACATTGGTAATAGTTTCTTCTTCAAGGTCCGTTCTGCGCTCAAGTTCCTCTTTAGATAGTGCCAATACGCTTTTTGCGGTATCAAGACCTACGCGTTTCAACTCATCTAACACCCAGTCTTCAATCTCATCCACAAATTCGTCAATATCAACATCCTCCTCTTCAAATTCTCCAAGTTCTCTAAACACATCAATTTCTAACCCTACTAATCTACTTGCCAGTTTAATATTTTGACCTCCTTTTCCTATGGCCAAAGAAACCTGATCAGGCTTCAAATATACTGACACTCGCCCATCATCTTCACTAATTTTAATGCTAGAAATTTTTGCGGGACTTAGCGCTCTTGTTATATATAACTCTATATTATCAGTATAGTTAATTACATCAATATTCTCATTTTGCAATTCTCTTACTATACTATGAATACGAGATCCTTTCATACCTACACATGCACCAACAGGGTCAATTCTGTCATCATATGATTCCACAGCTACTTTAGCTCTTTCTCCTGGCTCGCGCACTACTTTTTTAATAGTAATAAGTCCATCGTACACTTCTGGAACTTCACTTTCAAAAAGTCTTTCTAAAAACACAGGGCTAGTTCTTGACAATATGATCTTAGGGTTACCATTGATCATTTCAACTCTATCAACAATAGCTCTTACCTGATCGCCCTTACGGAAACGGTCTTTTTGTATTTGCTCGTTTTTAGGTATTGATATCTCGTTACTTTCAGCATCTGTAAGTAGTACTTCTCTACTTAATATTTGGTACACCTCACCTGCGATAATTTCGCCAACAAGGTCTTTATATTTTTGAAAAAGTATATCTTTTTCTAAGTCTTTCACTTTTTGAATTAGAGTTTGACGTGCAGTCATTACTGCTCTACGACCAAAATCCTCTAATGTAATTTCTTCCGCTACTTCCTCTCCAATTTCAAAATCCGGCTCAATTTTTCTTGCTTCAGTCAAGCTGATTTTATCATGATCCCAGATATCTTCACTGTTATCGTCTACGATTTCACGGAATCTCCAGATTTCTAAATCACCTTTATCCGCATTAATGATTATATCAAAGTTTTCATCGGTTTCAAATCTTTTCCTAATCATAGTTCTGAAGACATCCTCCAGAATACGAATCATAGTAGGTCTATCTATATTTTTTTGTTTTGCGAAATCCGCAAAAGACTCGATTAATATACCGGTATCCATTTTTCTACTATTTAAATGAAATCTGAACTATTGTTTTTTTAATTTCCGATAATGGTATCGGCACCTCTTTATACTCTTTCTTTTTTCCTGCCTTCACAATTTGGTCTACCACAACATCTTCAGAATTAACTGCTTTTAATACCCCCTCTAGTTCTTTATCTTCTAAGGTAATTTTCACAGTTCTCCCGATATTTTTCTGATATTGCCTAATATTCTGTAATGGATAATCTACGCCTGGAGATGAAACTTCGAGTCTGTATGCATCTTCTATAACACTATCAGCTTCAATTTCATTCCCTACTGCCCTACTTACATCGGCACAAGCATCAATATTTACCCCTTCATCAGCATCTATTAAAATCAGCACTTTTTTAGGGCCTTTAGTAGCTTTTATAACTACGTCAACAATAAAATAAGTGTCGTCTGGTAAATGCCTTTCGACTATATCGTAAATCGTTTGTTTCAACTCCATATAAAACTGAAAAAAGAATATAAAAAGAGGGGACCCGCGTCCCCTCAGAAACTAATTATCTATTTTCAATGCAAATTTACATCAATTTTGTTTGCTTTACAAAAAAAGTATGAGACAAACTAATTAAAAGGTATTTCCGTTCTAAAAAGTTATTATTGTACTTTATATAACAACAAGACGTTTATCTACTTATAAACAATGATTTTCGAGAAAAACAACATCAAATTAGCGGTTTTTCTTTTTTTATTTATACTCAGCGCATGTGGGGGTTCGGATAAAAAAGAAAAGGAAGCTTCAGCTAAACCCGAAACAAATACAGCCAGCGTACCTAGGTTTAATGCAGACTCAGCTTATGCTTTTGTGAAAAAGCAAGTAGACTTTGGCCCTAGGGTACCTAACACTGAAGCGCATATGCAGGCGGCTGATTATTTTATTAATCAATTTAAGACTTATGGCGCTACGGTATCGGTTCAGGAATTTGATGCCACCACGTTTGACAACCAAACGGTACATTTAAAAAACATAATGGCGGCTTTCAAGCCTGAAAGTAAAAAAAGAATTTTATTAACGGCTCATTGGGATTCACGCCCATTTGCAGATAAAGATACGGTAGATCAGTATAAGCCTATAGATGCGGCTAATGATGGAGCCAGTGGCGTAGCAGTTTTATTAGAAATAGCTCGTTTATTAAAAGTAAACGAGATGCCAGAGGTAGGAGTAGATATATTGCTTTTTGATGGCGAAGACTGGGGAGAAACAATGGATGCAGGAAACGTGGAGCTACCTGAAGGCTTAGAAAGCTGGTGGTGTTTGGGATCTCAATATTGGGCTAAGCACAAAGGTAACTATAGCGCCTATTACGGAGTGCTTCTTGATATGGTAGGCGGCCAAGGAAGCCAATTTTGGGTAGAGGATTATTCTAATTATTTCGCCAGCCAAATTGTAAGAAAAGTATGGAATACTGGAAGGTCGCTAGGTTATAGCAATTACTTTGTTAATAGACAGGGCGGAGCAGTTACTGATGATCATTACTTTGTAAATAAAGTAGCGAAGATACCTATGGTTGACATTATCGCTCACGATCCGGTAGATAATTCTTTCGGAGCATTTCATCATACACACCAGGACAATATGGACATTATTAGTAAAGAAACATTAGATGCGGTGGGTAATACCTTAATGCACGTTATTTATTATGAAAAATAAATTATAATAAAAAAGCCGGCTAGTAGCCGGCTTTTTTATTATTCATCTATTGCTTAATTAACTTAAGTTGTTTTACGCCAGATTTTAGAAAGACATTTACAATGTACACCCCTCTTGGCTGATCTTGCATATTAATAGTGGCCGAGCCCCCTGCCGAAGATTGTACTGCTACTAATTTACCATTCACTCCATATACCTTCACCTCACTAGTCTCTTTTGGCAGGCTAATTCTAGCATAATCTTGCACCGGATTTGGACTGATTGATATGTTACTAATCTCAGAGTATACGGCCAATCTAGACGCATCAGGTGTGACTGCAATTACACTATCAGTAATATTAATTCCATAATCTTCAACCTCTCCATACATAAATTCTTCACATGGAAGTGGTGCACTTCCATACTTAATTGCTATTCTCATCACGGTTTCACCCAATAACGCCTCTTCAGGAATAGAAATAGGTACGGTTAGTAAACTCCCAGCATTTATAGTAGATCCATCAATCAACAATTCATTACTATCTTCAAAATCTCCATCTTGATTAAAATCTATCCATACTCTCCAATTATCTGCATATACACTATTTCCTGGGAAGCCCGCCTGAAACCCTATTGTATCATCAGTACCCCTCCCCAGATCAGCGACAAAAGAAGTATAATTCTCATACCCTCCATTAGAACCAGAAATATTATCAATACCTCCTAATTTCACCCTTTGAATCCATTCATAGTCTGCTACATCACCACTTGACGCACAATAACTAGTAAATTGATCTCCTGTATTAAATGTTAACTCCGCTAGTAAAGATACGTTGCCTGCGGAATCATAGGCCTGCACTCCAAATATATAAGTTTGATCTTCAACAAGATTAGCCAAACTATATGTAGTACTGGTAACTGTATCTATTAATTGATTACCTAAAAATACTTTATACCCCTCCACATAAGAATTATCAGTGGAAGGCTGCCAGTTAATGGTTGCACCATTAAAAGTAATAACACTTGCCTCTATGCCCTGCGGGGTAGTAGGCTCAAAAATATCGCGACCTGCATTAATAGGGTCTATACATAACGGTATTGTTTCTCCTGCTCCATAATCACCCCCAGAAGCTATAATAGCACCTGTATTTTCATCTGTTAAAGTATAAGATCCATTGCCATAAGTACAACAAATACCATCTTTATATTTATCGTAAATAGAAAACTCGTAGCCTCCAGGTGCAAGAACAAACGAAGTATCTATGGTAGTCCATCTATATTCAGCCCTATCATAATCTCCTTGTTGTGCAATTACACTATCCATGCTATTTTTTAATGCCCATGAAGTTTCATTAGGAAAGCGATCGAAAGTAATTGTTAGCCGAACATGACTACCTTGAATACAGAAAAGTGGATCAGGGCTTTGATTTGGAGATTCATTTTGTGCAACAGAAAGTGTAGCACTACACAACAGCATCAGGGCCAATAACCAAATGCTACGGGTACAATTAAAGACAACCATAAATATGTAGTTTATTGATTAATAGATAATTACGCAAATATCATAAAAATTTCGGTATTTAAGAATTACAAATTAACCTTATTTTATTATCATAGAGGTTTTTAGTCATAAAAAAAAGGCCTACTAAATTAGTAGGCCTTTGATACAGTTTATTGATCAGCGGAGATTACTCCTTAATAATTTTATTATTAATAACTTCTCTAGCTGTTTGTATAGATAGAATATAAATTCCTTGTGGCAAGGCACTCATATCCACAGACAGCTCATTAGAAGAGATTTCAATATTTTTAATTAATTGACCATTTAAGTCTATTAATTTCACTGACTGAATATTATTTCTTTCTGAAAGTTGAACAGTAGCAATATCATTTACTGGGTTAGGAGCCACTGTGAATAACTCACGAGCTACTTCATTTCCTAACTCTTCAGTTACCATTGAAGAAGTCTTAGCTACAGCTACATCTTCACCCGTTAAAGTTAAAGAAGATCCGATGTTTACTGAATAATCTTCTACTTCACCATAAGTGAAAGTTTCACAAGCTGAAGGAGCTCCTGCATACTTCATACTTACCCTCATTCTGGTAGTACCTGTAACGGCAGTAGATGGAATACTTACAACACCATTTAAAGTACCAGTACTTGAAGCAGAACCGCTTTCTACCAATTCACTTGATTCAAATGTTCCGTTAGCATTAAAGTCAATCCAAATAGCCCAATATTCTAGATAGGTACCACCTGACATTCCTGCACTTACATATAATGTATAGCTAGATCCTTTAGTTACATTAGCCACTTTTGTACTTGTAAAGTCAGCATAACCACCATTAGAACCAGTAGTATTAGTCATGTTAGCTAAAGCTACATAATCAATCCACTCATAAGTAGCTGTATTTCCTTTACTAGCACAGTAGTTTCCTGGATTTGGATCTGGGTCTGGATCTGGATCCGGATCTGGATCACCACCACCATCGCCATACGCTTCACCAACACCTACAGCATACCATGCATTTTGTGTTGCGATTGCTTCATCAGAATCCTCTCCGAAAATATCTTCTGCAGATTGGATAGAGTAGTTACGAGCATCTTCATAATCAGAGCTAGAAGTCAAATAGTTGTTATTTGTTCTGTAAGCTATTTGACTAGCTGCTGTCATACCTATACCAGTTACGCTATAGCTATCTCCATTATCATTAGTTCCTGATTTTCCTACAGAAAGAATATAGAACCAGTGATTCATAACTCCACTGTTAGTATGTACACCTCCATTATCACTAGAACCTGAATACCAATAGCTACCTAAGTAAGTATCGGGCTGGCTGTAAGCATTAGGGTTACTCATAGAGCGGAATGCCTGACCAATGTCTTCACCCATTAACCAATCATTACTACCAGAAGCAAAGTTTTCTATACACTCACCAAAAATATCAGAATACGACTCATTTAATGCTCCTGACTCGTAGCTATAATTAAGGTTAGATGAATACTCTGTTACACCATGGGAAATTTCATGACCACAAATATCTAAAGATACTAGTGGGCTATACTGGCTGTTACCATCACCATATGTCATACGGCTTCCATCCCAGAATGCATTAACATAATTTGTAGAATAACTAACGTAAGATCTAATTACAGCTCCGTTGCCATTATAAGAATTTCTTTGATGAACACTGCTGTAATACTCCCAAGTTTGCTCTGCTCCCCAATGAGCTTGAACACCTGTAGAACTACCACTAAAAGAAGTAGAGCTGCTGGTAATATCAGAAGCATTATTATAATTGGTTCCGTTATTTAAATCATAAGTCTGAACTCCTCCGCCAGAAGATGTTTGACGTAAACGGTAACCGCCAGAATAACTATCAGCAGTGAAAGAAACTGTTCCGTTATACAAACTACTTCCTGTTGCAGGAGTATTAGCATGATGGATTTTTTTGTTTTCACTAATAAACTCACCTGTTTTGGCATTGATGTACACATCAGCTCTGTAAACTGGGTAAGTAGCATAGATATCAAACTTGTAAGCTAAAGTCTTGTCAATAATTACAAGCTCTCCTTTAGGCTGCTCATAACCTATTGCTTTAGCTTCACCTTTGTTTTCCCAAAGATAAGTTTTAGCATTTACATGACTCATTGCACTTTTTAAAGCAGATTCTGCAGAAACAGAAGGAGTAACATCAAGCTTGGTTAGGTCTTGATAAGCTCCGTTCATAGCTGCTACTACACCAGCCTTAGAGTGAACAATGTAATTACCATCTTCAACTTTTATTCCTTTGTAGAATTGCTCATAACGAACGTGCTCCATGCCTAGCTCATCTACAACTGATGATTTTACACGTAGCTCTTCGTTTTCAGAAGTAAAAAGTTGGTCTTTAAATAATTTGTTTACGCTAGTCATACTCACAGGGCTTTCTTGAGTATTGAACTTAGCAAATTCTAAAGTTCCATTGTCAGCAGTACGTGACTCTAAAACTTTACCTGATTGCGAAAATGCATGCCCTGCTGTTAGCATCAAGCATGCAGACACAACATACCTTAAACGGTAATGATGTTTCATAATAAAATTTGTTTAGGTTAATGATTTTATGAGTCGCAAATATTAGAAATAATCATTTACCAAATATTATTACAATAGATCAATAAAACACCAAATATTACACCAGTAAGCAAGCATGAATGATAAATATTCCCTTGGCCTAAGTTTGGATTTAACAAATATTTAAAAAACAGAAAATCTTCTATTAACAACAATTATCAAAGCGAACTGCATATAAATGACTTGACAAGCACAGACTTACTCCTGTAAGTTTAAAAATTTGACCAAAAAAAAAGCCGGCAACATGCCGGCTTTTTAATATATCATCCAATTATTGTTAATTACTGCTTAACAATCTTACTATTGATCACTTCTCTCGGAGTCTTCACCGAAACGATATATATACCATTAGGCAAGCCTGACATGTCGATAGACATTTCACGGTTGGTTACAATTCTCGATTCAATTACCTTTCCATTGAGAGTTCTTAATTCTAACGTATAACCTTCGGCCGCATTAGCTACAGCTATTTTAGCCACTGCACTAACAGGGTTAGGAGATACCGTTATTAAATTTCCACTTACTTCGTTACCAATAGCCGTTGCATTAATATGCGTTGCTTCGGTAGCCGCTGTCATAGCAAAACTCTGACCGATGTTTACAGTATAATCTTCAACTTCACCATAATTAAACGATTCACATGATGAAGGAGCAGCGTTATACTTCATTGCTACTCTCATTCTGGTTGCACCAGTTGAAGCACTAGTAGGCACTGTAAATGTTCCACTTAAATTACCAGAACTACTTGAAGACCCAGCTACCACTTGCTCACCTGCATCAGTAAAATCTCCATCTCTATTATAGTCAATCCATACAGACCAATACTCATTATATGAAGAGCCACTAAAACCGGCACTAAAAGTAATAGTTTGGCTACTACCTTTAGGTAAGTTAGTACTCTTAGAAGTAAAGTCTCCGTATCCGCCATTAGCAGAAGTACTATTATTTATAGACCCTAAAGACACTAGATCGATCCACTCATCACTAGAGTTTGACCCCTTAGACGAGCAGTAATTAGATGGAGGAGTAGAACCTCCGTCTCCATCATCACTTCCACCATCTACACATATAGAAACTGTTTCGCCCGAACCATAAGCTCCACCAGTAGCCAATGTACTGCCTGTAGCTTGATCAGTTAAAGTATAGCTTCCGTTTCCATAAGAACAGCAAATACCATCGCCATACTGATCAGCTATAGTAAATGAATAAGTACCTGCAGCTAAATCAAAAGTTTCAGTATAAGTAGCATTTTTCGATGCACTAGCACCACTTCCACTAGCCACAGTAGCACCGCTGCTATTTTTAAGTGTCCATGATGTTTCTTCAGGGTAGTTATCATAAGTAAGTGTTAACTTAACAGCTCCTTGCGCGCACGATCCAGGGTCTCCACCACCGTTATCATCACCGCCTCCATCATTTCCACCTTCACTATATTCAGCACCAACACCTACAGCATACCATGCATTTTGTGTTGCTATTGCCTCTGCAGGCATCTCATCAGGAGCGTTTCCATCTTTAAACAACTCTATTGCTGCCTGAATAGCGTATTCTCTTGCATCTGCATAATCAGATCCACTACTTAAGTAAGCGGACTCTAGCAGATAAGCAATTCTAGCCGCATCTTCAATACCTATACCAGTTACACTATAGCTATCTCCTTTATCGTTAGATCCACTTTTACCTTGCGATAAAATATAAAACCAGTGATTTAAAACTCCACTATTAGTATGTACTCCTCCATTATCAGCAGAACCTGTAGCCCAGTAAGAGCCTTGGTAAGTATCTGGCTGACCTGCAGATTTTGGATCTTCTAAAGACCTGATAACAGTACCTAAATCTTCACCTAGCAACCAAGTTTGCTTATCTGGTGCAGCAAAGTACTCTACACAAGCCGCCCATATGTCACTAAAGCCTTCATTCATAGCTCCTGACTCATAAGAATAATTAAGGTTAGCAGTATAGGTACATACAGCATGACCGATCTCGTGAGCAGCTACATCTAAAGTTGTTAATGGAGGAAGACTAGTTCCATCACCGTAAGTCATACGACTTCCATCCCAGAATGCATTATCATTGCTAGGATAACCGTATTCCACTAAATCGAAGTGAACATAACTTTTGATTTTAGCTCCGTTACCATCAAAACTATTTCTCGCAAAAGTTCCTAAGAAATACTCATAGGTTTCTTCAGCAGCCCAGTGAGCATCTAATGCAGCATTATCTTTATTAGAATTATTCCACTCGCTAGAAGTCCAATTATTGTCGTTATCTACAAAATCAACCGCATTATTATAATTAACGCCCATGTTCATATCGTAGGTTTCAATACCTTGACCACGACTAACATCTCTTAAACGATAACCACCGCTATAGCTTTCGGTATGAATTTGCTTAGAACCACTGTAACGTGTAGCTGCAGTACCAATAGCATCTGCATGGTGAATAATATCATTTTTAAATATGATTTCTGAAGATGCAGCATCTACAAATATCTCTGCTCTGCTTATAGGCTTTAATGCATACACATCAAACTTGTAAGCTAGCTTCTTATCTATAATTACTAATTCGCCTTGAGGCTTTTCGTAATTAATTAAAGCAGCTTCTTCAGCATTTTCCCATAAATATAAATCTGCTCCTACATAAGCCATAGCAGCCTGCAAAGCAGCTTCAGAAGAAATTGATGGTTTAGTATCTATGCCTGACAATGACTGAAATTCTCCATTCATCGCATTTACTAATCCATTTTTAGCATGTACAATGTAACTTCCATCTTGTACTTTAATGCCTTTGTAATATTGCTGATATCGAGTATGCTCCACTCCTACCTGATCTACAAATGCATTTCTTACCCTTAGTTCATCATTATCAGTAGCACTAAGGTGTGCTTTAAACAGTTGCTTCACATTTGACATTCTTGCTTGTGGAGATTTAGTGTCAAATACTAAGCTCTTTACTGTCCCTTCATCGTTCTTAACGGTTTTAAGAACTTTCCCTGTTTGTGAGAAGGCGCTGCTCGCTGAAAGCAGAAGACACAGGGATGCAACATACCTGAAACGGTATTTATGTGTCATATTCTTTTCGGTTTAGGTTATAAAATTTAAAAACGCGCAAATATTCAAAATAAAATTCTAAACAAAAGCATTTTACCGAAATTATTGATTAACAAAAACTTACATCTCAAAACATATGAAAATTTGATTAAATCGTTATAACTAGCGAAAAAACTCACAAAAAACTTACATGCAAATAGTATTCTACTGAGATTACAAACAAAAAATATATTCCATAAAAACAAAAAACCCGCAGGATTGCGGGTTCTTAGTTTAACTTTTTAGACTTATCTTATGCCTCAACAGCATCATCTTCTTGGTAGGTTGATATTGGCAAGCAACTACACATAAGATTACGATCACCATAAGCGTTATCTACCCTCCCAACCGATGGCCAGAATTTATTTTCTTTAATATAAGCCAATGGATAAGCAGCCTTTTCTCTTGAATAAGGGAACTCCCAAGTATCGGAAGTGATAACAGCAGCCGTATGCGGTGCGTTTTTCAATACATTATTATCCTTATCAGCCGTACCAGCTTCAACTTCAGCAATTTCTTTTCTGATACTAATAAGTGCATCACAGAAACGATCTAATTCTTCCATAGATTCACTTTCTGTTGGCTCAATCATTAATGTACCAGCCACCGGGAATGAAACAGTAGGTGAATGAAATCCGTAATCCATTAACCTTTTAGAAATATCTTCAACTTCTACCCCCGCTTTCTTAAACTCTCTACAATCCACAATCATTTCATGAGCACATCTTCCGTTAGCCCCTGTATATAATACTGGAAAATATTCCGAAAGCCTTTCTTTCATGTAATTGGCATTTAGTATCGCCATTTGCGTAGCCCTTTTCAAACCTTCACGCCCCATCATAGCAATATAAGCGTAAGAGATACTCAATATACTGGCACTACCCCACGGAGCTGCAGATATTGCGTCTATTGCATGTTCTCCTCCAGATTTAACCACAGCATTGCCTGGTAAAAATGGCATTAATTGTTTTGCCACTCCAATAGGCCCCATTCCAGGACCTCCTCCTCCGTGAGGAATACAAAATGTTTTATGCAGGTTAAGATGACAAACATCTGCACCAATGTTAGCAGGGCTGGTTAAGCCTACCTGAGCATTCATGTTGGCTCCATCCATGTAAACCTGTCCACCATTTTCGTGAATGACATTACATATTTCAATAATACTCTCTTCAAACACTCCATGAGTTGAAGGATAAGTCACCATCAAACACGATAAATTTTCTTGGTGCTGCTCTGCCTTTTCCTTTAAATCAGCAACATCAATATTTCCTTTTTCATCACATTTTACAATAACTACTTGCATGCCGGCCATTACCGCACTAGCAGGGTTAGTACCATGAGCAGATGACGGTATTAAGGCTATGTTTCTATGTTCTTGCCCCTGACTTTTATGATATGCTCTTATCACCATAAGCCCAGCATACTCTCCCTGAGCACCACTATTAGGTTGCAAAGAAACCGCATCAAACCCAGTGATTTCACATAACCACTCTTCTAAGTCTTTAAACAATTCGTGATAACCTTCTGCCTGGTCTTTTGGTGCAAATGGATGAATATCAGAAAACTCACTCCACGTAACAGGTATCATTTCCGATGTAGCATTCAACTTCATAGTACACGACCCTAATGAAATCATAGAGTGTACTAACGATAAATCTTTATTTTCAAGCTTCTTGATGTAACGAAGCATTTCACTCTCTGAGTGATGAGTATTAAATACTGGGTGAGTTAAGTAATCAGAAGTTCTAACCAAATCATCATTCCATGACAAAGCTAACTTGTCTGATTCCGCAGCTATATCAAACGCCACTACTTTCTCACTCACTTTTCCAAAGATAGAAAGGATCAACTCCACATCTGCCACACGAGTAGTTTCATCTAAAGATATTCCTATGGCGCCATCAGCAAAATATCTAAAATTAACTTCAGAAGCCTCCGCCTCTTTTTTCAATGCCACAGCATCTATTCCTTCCACTTTTAGTGTATCGAAATATGCATTGTTAACTTGGGTTACTCCCAAAGAAGCCAAGCCATTGGCCAACAGTTGTGTTAAACCGTGAATTCTTGTAGCTATTTTCTTCAGCCCTACAGGCCCATGATATACTGCGTACATACCAGCCATTACAGCTAACAGCACCTGAGCAGTACAAATATTTGAAGTAGCCTTTTCTCTCTTTATATGTTGCTCTCTGGTTTGTAATGCCATTCTGTAACCAGAGTTTCCTTGCTTATCAACCGAAGCTCCAATTATTCGCCCCGGAATCTGTCTCTTATAAGCATCTTTTGTAGCAAAGAATGCTGCATGAGGACCTCCGTATCCCATAGGCACACCAAACCTTTGGCTAGTACCTATAACTACGTCAGCTCCCATTTCACCAGGAGATTTCATCAGCAGCAGGCTCATCAAATCAGCCCCTACAGCTACAAAAACATTTTGTTCTTTAGCGGAAGCTATAAGGTGAGTATAATCTTTTATTTCACCATTATTATCTGGGTTTTGAATTAAAACACCGTATAATTCAGGATCTGTTAAATCTAATTCATTAATATCCCCAATCACTAATTCTATTCCTACTGGCACCGATCTGGTTTCGAGGATATTTACAGTTTGAGGGAAAACATTTTTATCCACAAAAAATTTAGACGCTTTTTTCTTAGGTCCCTTTCTTGCTCCTGCTAACATACTCATGGCTTCGGCTGCTGCGGTACCTTCATCTAATAATGAGGCATTGGCAATCTCCATACCCGTAAGGTCAATGATCAGCGTTTGAAAATTCACTAACGCCTCTAGCCTGCCTTGGGCAATTTCTGCTTGGTACGGAGTATAAGCTGTGTACCAACCCGGATTCTCCAAAACGTTTCTTAAAATAACAGGAGGAACTACCGTATTGTAATATCCTGCTCCAATAAACGATTTGAATATCTTGTTCTTTTTTGCTAGCTTCCTGAAATCACTCAGAAATTTATATTCTGTTTTAGCTACAGGTAAATTAAGCTCGTTCTTTAATCGAATAGAGTTAGGAATAGTTTGCTCAATCAATTGTTCAATCGAATCAGCATTAACCACCTTCAACATTTCCTTTACCTGCTCTTCATCCGGCCCGTTGTGGCGCGTGTCAAATCTTTCTAAGTTATTAATTTCCAGTTTCATTAGATGAGTAATTTCTGTTGAAAAAGCACCCAGCTTTTAGTCATTATTTTGGGGTGCACAAAGGTATAATTTATTTAGAAGAAAATTCGCTCTTCATCCATCAATTAAACCTATCCTGAAGGTGAGATATACCTGTTTTTAACCGTTCGTAACAATTATTTTATAATGCCTAATTCATGAATTGAAATTGCTTAATTTTGAGAGTTTTAATTTATTCATTATTAGCTATAACATATTATGCAAAAGCTTATTGCAATATTGGCTATCCTTACTTTTTCTGCACCATCTTTTGCTCAGAAAGACCCCGTTGCCGAAAAGTACGCTGCCACTATAACCAAAGATGATTTATACGATTATTTATCCATCCTAGCATCTGATGCTCTGGAAGGAAGAGAGACAGGTAAAAGAGGACAGAAAATGGCAGCTGCTTTTATCAGTGCGCATTTTGAAGAGTTGGGATTAATACCTCCTGTAAGCATTGGCAATACTAAAAGTTATTTACAGCCAGTACCCCTATATTCAAGCATACCTGGCGAAACATTTGTAGAAGTAAATGGCGAAAGAAAAAGCAACTTTAAAGACGTGATTTACTACGGAAGCAAAACCACTAAAGGAATAGTAAGTACTGAAGTTGTTTTTGTTGGTAACGGATCTGAAGAGGAAATTGCCAAAGTGGATATAAAAGACAAAGCCGTATTAGTATTTATAGATGATTTTAGAGACCCTAAATTAGCCGAGAGCATTTACCAAGCTGGCGCAAATATCATTTTCGCAGTTATTGACTCTACTGATGAATCTTTTGAAAACACGGCAAGCCGGTTTAGCAGATACCTTTCTAATGGAAGGCTGTCTGTGAACAAACCAGAGACTGATGCTTCTGCTAACGGAGGTATGTTTATTGTGTCTCCATCTTTAGCAGGTGACATGGTTAAAACTTCTTTCAAAAAGCTAGAAAGCATAGCTAACGGTGACAGCAAAAAGTCCATTACCAAAGTAAAAACCAGCAGAATTAAATATCAGACTCAGCAAAAAGTAACTGAAGTTAAAAGCGAAAATGTTTTGGGTTACTTAGAAGGCTCTGACAAAAAAGATGAATTAGTAGTAATAACAGCACATTATGACCACGAAGGCATAAAAGATGGCAAAGTCTACAATGGCGCAGATGATGATGGCTCTGGAACTTCGGCAGTAATGGAACTTGCACAAGCGTTTGTACAAGCCAAAAAAGATGGACATGGACCTCGCAGAAGCATACTATTCATGACCGTGACTGGCGAAGAAAAAGGACTTTTAGGATCTGCTTATTATGCCGAGCACCCGGTTTTCCCATTAGAAAATACAGTGGTGGACCTTAATATTGATATGATTGGGAGAATCGACCCAGGCCATAAAGATAACCCTAACTACGTTTACTTAGTTGGCTCTAACCGTTTATCTACCGAGTTACACGAAATCAGTGAGAATGCTAATAAGACTTATACTAACTTCGATCTGGATTATACTTTTAATGACGAAAACCACCCCGATCGCATTTACTACAGATCTGATCACTGGAATTTCGCTAAGCATAATGTGCCTATCATTTTCTACTTCAATGGAACGCACGAAGATTACCATCAGCCAACAGATACGATAGACAAAATCACTTTTGATGTTTACACCAAAAGAGCAAAATTAGTTTTCTATACAGCCTGGGAATTGGCCAACAGAGACAATAAGCCTGCTGTAGACAAGAAATAATAAAAGTATTAAAACAAAAAGCCAATTTAGAATTCTAAATCGGCTTTTTTTATATCTATCCTTTAAGAAGCATTAAATAGGAACATTAACGTGCCTTTCCGCATGGTAAGATGACCTTACCAATGGACCTGACTCTACATATTTCAACCCTCTCTTCAAGCCTTCTTCTCTATAGGCATCAAACTGATCTGGGTGAATAAATTCAGCAACTTCTAAGTGCATTTTTGTAGGTTGCAAATACTGACCTAAAGTCAATATATCTAAACCATGCGCAGCTAAGTCATCCATAGCTTTATGCACTTCATCCACAGTTTCGCCAACCCCCAACATAATACCTGTTTTGGTTCGCATTCCTGCCTCTTTTGTTTTCTTTATTTGATCAAGACTTCTTTGGTATTTAGCCTGAGGTCTTACTCTTCTATACAACCTTTCTACTGTTTCAACATTATGCGAAACTACCTCTTGGCCTCCCTCTATCATTCTATAGAGCGCATCCCAGTTACCCTTTACATCAGGGATTAAGGTTTCTATAGTTGTGGAAGGTGATAACTCTTTAGTTTTCACTACTGTCTGATACCAAATCTCAGCGCCTCTATCTTTAAGCTCATCTCTGTTAACTGATGTTAACACAGCATGCTTTACTCCCATAGTTTTTATTGCCTCCGCTACTCGTTGTGGCTCCTCCTCATCATACTCTGGTGGACGCCCGGTAGCCACAGCACAAAATGTACAACTTCTTGTACACACATTACCTAGTATCATAAATGTAGCAGTACCTGCTCCCCAGCATTCACCCATATTAGGACAGTTACCACTTTCACATATAGTATGTAATTTATGATCATCAACCAGCTTTCTTACCTTGGCATACTCTTTACCCACTGGCAACTTTACTCTTAACCAATTGGGTTTACGCTTCTTTTTTTCTTCCCCTGCGGAAATTACCGGTAGTTCTATCATATCAGTAATAATTTTATTGTCTCAAAATTAGGAATTAGAGATCAATAATTGTGCATAAGTACAATTATCTTCTACTTCCGTAAAACAGTGTTATAAATGCTGTAGGAAATACGGCATGATTATCTACGGCAGGCATAAGCTCCACTTCCTTAGCATAAGCATCTACCAAAAAGCCCACTTCAAATCCTGTAACGTGGCTTTTCATAGTACCTAACTCAAAACTTAGTGCCGCCTTTAAATTAAGTCCCATCTGTATTTTTGATTTTTGAATACCCTGAAACAGGTTTCCTGGGCCCAAAATTTGCTCATAGCGCTGTTCATTGTATTGCCCCGATCTAATGTTATCCTGGTTATTGATGATATAGTCAACATAATATGGCGCTACAATTCCTATAGAAGGCCCCACTGCTCCAATAAACTTCACTTCCACCCCTTGCTCTGGCGCTTTTTTAAACAAAACCATTTCTCTACCATACTGACCTCTTATAGCATATAAGTAATTCTTTTTACCATAAATAAAAAGATTACCCGTGAGTACGGAATTACGCCTAATTTCTTGGGAGTGCTTTACATTGACCAACTCGATGCCAAAGCTTTGGTATTTATCAGGGCCTATTTTTTTTGATTTTCGCAAAACCAAACCTCCTATCAATCCTCCTGCCGTATTTTTATTAATACCCCAAATAAATTCAGATTCATACTGGTCAGCCTCTATCTCCTGCGCATTCACTACAAAAGGACTAAGCCAGAGTACAATTAAAAAGAGCTTTTTAGCCATACTTAGCATATAAAATAAAACATTCGCTAAATTTAGTGATTTTATAAATCGTAACGAAAATCAAGTAATTATAGTTTTACAAAAGTATGGCACATTCAATGACCACAGAATACTTAGGCGACCTAAGAACAACTGCAGAACACATAAAATCGGGCAATAGCATTATAACTGATGCCCCTACAGACAATAACGGAAAAGGTGAAGCTTTTTCTCCCACTGACTTGGTTAGCTCCGCACTAAGCAGCTGTATGATGACAATAATGGGAATTACTGCCAATAGAGAAGGCATTGACTTAAAAGGCTTGAAAGCAGAGGTAACTAAAGTAATGGCCGATAAGCCAAGAAAAATTACCGAAATAAAAGTAGCCTTTACTCACCCCAATTTAGTGGCCACCGACAAACAAAAGGAAGTTTTAAAAAGAGCTGCACTCACTTGCCCAGTAGCTTTAAGCCTGGACAAGGACATACAGCAGACTGTTACTTTTGATTTTTAAAATCAAACATTCTTTTTGACATCTTCATAGCTAATTCCCATATGAGAAGTATGGTGAGCTACCTTACCGTCTTTAATGATTAAAACCTGAGGCGACTCATGAGTTACATTGAAGATGTCAGCTATCTTATTTGAAATATCTCTGTAAGTGATCAAATCCAGATAATATGGTTTTACAGAAGTCATTTCTTCTGCCGACCACGCTCTCTCCAACCTATTCAAAGCCATACTACTGATCGAACACCTAGTACTATGCTTAAAAATCATCACTGCACTTTGATTAGATTCTTCTTTTATTTGATCTAATAGCGCTTCGCTATCTAATTTTATCCACTCCATATTTTTAATATCAATCATTCCAAAGGCCATCTTCCTTCTTATCATATCTTGGCCTTCCATGTTTTTCTTTCAAATTATCTGGCTGGCTTTCTTCTTTCTTAAACAGTTTTGACCATAAAATCTTAAAACTGAAAGTCTTTTCCTTCTCTTTTTTACCGTTAGACCTCATACCAACATACTTGGCATCAGGATGTCTACCTTTCACATGCACCTTTGTACGGCTTACTTTCACATTTCCATGATAGTTACCTGCCTTTATCATAGCAAAAGAAGGACCTTCCCCTTTCAAGGATTTCTTAGAAGCCAGCTTATTTCTATTATACCTGAAATCTCTCTTTATGTTACCTTTATGCTTCAGATAATCTTCCGGCCCTGATTTAGTCATATACGAATACCTTCTTATATTACCAGTGTAGTTTGCACTTTTAGCCGCATTGTCCTTTATCCTATTTTTATCAACCTTTAAGTTGCCTTGAAATTTTGCTCCTTTCTTATCTTGACTCCTAGGCGTTCTGCTCTCTATAGGCCTTTCATCGTTATTCCAAAGTTTACCACTAATACTTCCTCCTCCTTTAAACACTTTCCCTCCTTTGAAGTTGCCTTGAAATGCAGCAATCTTTCTGTCTTGGCTTCGAGGCATTCTACCCTCGACAGCACGGCCTTTATTATTTCGAGACCTATCACTGATGCTACCGCCTCCTTTAAATACTCTTCCTCCACGCACGTTACCCTGAAAGGCTGCAGATTTCCTATCTTGACTTCGAGGCATCCTACTTTCAACAGCACGCCCTTTATTATTACGTGATCTATTGCTAATGCTACCACCTCCTTTAAACACTCTTCCACCACGTACATTACCTTGAAAAGCTGCAGTTTTTCTATCCTGCATACGCGTACCTCTACCCTCTATCGCTCTTCCATGGTTATTGCGTGACCTACCGCTAATGCTGCCACCACCTTTGTAAACTCGACCTCCACGCACATTACCTTGAAAAGCCGCTGTCTTTCTATCCTGGCTACGAGTACCTCTGCCCTCTACTGCTCTTCCATGGTTATTTCGAGATCTACCGCTAATGCTGCCACCACCTTTAAACACTCTTCCGCCACGCACATTACCTTGAAAAGCTGCCGTTCTTCTATCTTGACTACGAGTACCTCTGCCCTCTACTGCTCTTCCTTTGTTATTTCTAGATCTACCACTAATGCTTCCTCCTCCTTTAAATACTCTTCCGCCACGTACATTACCTTGAAAGGCTGCCGACCTTCTATCTTGACTCCTTGTTCCTCTTCCTTCCAGCGCTCTCCCATGATTGTTACGTGATCTACCGCTTATGCTTCCCCCTCCTTTTAATGGCCTTGAAGCTCTAACATTGCCTTGAAACATGCCTCCTCTTCTAGTTCCTGATCCTGGTGGCCTGCCGTGTGACAACTGTGATGCAGCTCTTTCTTTTCGTGAAGACGCGCTTTTAAATCCTCCACCCTTCATCTTGCCTCGGTAAGCGTTATCTCCCGCTTTAGTTCTATTGCTATATGGCTTAAAGTTACTAGAATTGAACTTTGGTCGTTGAGATCTATTATTTCTCAACTTGTGGCCACTGATATCGTTTTTCCAAGCTTTCTCTCTTTTCTTTGAGCCATTAGATGACCGTGAGAATCTGTTGAAGCCTGAAGTAATTCGTCCTCCTTTATATGCTTTATCTCCTCTCCTTCCACTGCTGCTGTATTTTACTCTCTTGGGTCTCTGCAAATTAGGCTTTATACTACTCGTTGTAGTTCGTACTCGCCTGCCGGTAATATCACCTTTATAGGCCTTTTCCCACCTTGATCGCTCTCTATTAGCATAAGGTTTTTCCCTGCGCCTTACCTTATAAGCACCTGACGCAGACCTAGGAACAATTCGCTTTACTTTTCCTTTGCTTTCTGAATTGCGAGAAATGGAGTTGAAATTACCTCCGCTGTATTTTCTTTTGTTGGAGTATATAGGTTTTGATGATCTACTTCTAATAGCACGGCCGGCCACATCACCACTCCAAGCCCTTTCTCTTCCTCTAGATGAATAACGAGGTGTCTGCTTCGATGCCTTAGCTCTACTAGCTTCACTTGTTCGTTTTCTACCAGCATAAGGATTAACTTTCGCCTGCCCACCCCAGTTTGGTCTTGTAGATCGTTTGGTTTGAAATCTTCTTCCGGCTACGTCACCCTTATACGCTTTTTCTCCTTGTCTTGATCTTATTTTATAGCGGGTGGCCCTTATCTTGCCTCTATTCGACTTGCCTTTATCGCCCCTTCTTTTTAGGCTCCTATTTTTTTTGTTTCTTTTTTCCTTTATCCGCTGATATTCGGTTTTTTTATTTTGTGCATGAGCATCAGGCACTACTACCGTAATGGCAAAAAAAGTCAACGACAAGCACAGAACGAGTCTTATTATGGGCATAAACTTAAAAGGTAGTATTTGGCCGAGTTTCTTCAACGTTGGCAGCGCCTTAAAAAATAAAATTTCAATTAGCCTTTAAACGCACTAATTTAATTAAAATTCCAGCAATTCCTTAATTTTTTCCGGTAGTCTGCTTTTGGGCAAGAAGTTTTCCTCTAAACTGCGGGTAAATGGCACAGGAGTATCTAAGCTACCTAACCTCATTACGGGAGCATCTAAAGCTTTAAAGCAAAACTCTGAAACCCACGCACTAATCTCTGAAGCCACACTTCCTGTTAAACAATCTTCATTTAATACCAGCACTCGCCCTGTCTTTTCAACAGAATTTCTAACCACTTCATTATCCCATGGCTGCAGTGTTCTCAAGTCAATAATTTCTATGGAATAATCAGGAAACTGAGAACAAACATCCAGTGCCCAATGCACTCCTAATCCATAGGTAATAATGGACATGTCACTACCTTCTTGTACAACTACTCCCTTACCAATAGGAGTGGTGTAATAAGCATCGGCTACCTCTGCAGATAATGATCTGTATAAATATTTGTGTTCGAAATAAATAACTGGGTTAGGGTCTTCTATTGCCGCACATAGCAACCCTTTAGCATCAGCAGGATTAGAAGGATAAACAATTTTTAAACCAGGAGTATGAAAGAACCATGCCTCATTTGATTGACTATGGTAAGGGCCTGCTCCTACTCCAGCTCCGGTAGGCATTCGCACTACTACATCAGCATTTTGCTGCCATCTATAATGTGACTTTGCCAAGTTATTAACAATTTGATTAAAGCCACATGTCACAAAATCAGCAAACTGCATTTCAATAACTGACTTATAATTCTTAATAGACAAACCTAATCCAATTCCTACTATAGCAGATTCGCACAACGGTGTATTACGAATTCTTTCTTTACCAAACTCATTCACAAAACCTTCTGTCACCTTAAAAGCACCTCCATATTCAGCTATATCTTGCCCCATTATAACCAGGTCTTCATATTTCTGCAAGCTTTGCTTCACCCCTTCAGAAACAGCATCTATAAGCCTCTTTTGAGATTTCTCATTCCCCTCTGGCTCTACCACTCGCTGATCAAAAGGAGCAAACACATCAGCAAGCTCTGCCTCGGTATTAGCCTCTGGTGTTGGCTCTGCATAGGCAAGCTCTAGCCCCTTTTCAATCTCTTTATTTATCTTACTATGAATAGACTTAATTTTCTTATCGCTCAAAACCCCTTCAGCTAGTAAGTATTTTTCATAATTGTGAACAGGATCCTTCAATGCCCACTTATCCATGAGCTCTTTAGGAACATACTTAGTACCAGAAGCCTCTTCATGGCCACGCATTCTAAAAGTTATAGCTTCCACCAAAACAGGCCTAGGATTATTTCTCACATTTTCGGCTAACTGCCTTATGGTATCATATACTTCTAAAACATTATTACCATCAATTTTAATGGCATCCATGCCATAACCAGGACCTTTATCCACAAAACTGGCACATTTAAACTGTTCGCTACTTGGAGTAGAAAGTCCATAACCATTATTCTCTATCACAAAAATCACGGGCAAATCCCAAACGGCCGCTACGTTTAGTGCTTCATGAAAATCTCCCTCGCTGGCTCCACCATCACCTGAAAACACCAAAGTGGCTTTAGTTTCATTTCTTAACTTATTAGCCAAAGCTATACCATCTGCAACACCAAGCTGAGGCCCCAAATGTGATATCATACCTACAATATGATGCTCATTGGTACCAAAGTGAAATGAGCGATCTCTTCCTTTTGTAAATCCCAGCAACTTACCCTGAAATTGAGCAAACAACCTTTCATAAGGAATATCTCGCGCAGTAAACACACCTAAATTACGATGCATTGGAAGAATGTATTCATCAGCAGCCAGTGCCTTGGTGACTCCTACCGCTACGGCTTCTTGCCCAATACCCGAAAACCACTTACTTATTTTTCCCTGCCTGAGCAGAATAAGCATTTTTTCCTCTATTAAGCGCGGTTGCATTAATGATTCATATAATGCCATGAGCTCTTCATCTGAATATTCTTTACGATCAAAGTGCATATCTTCGGGATTTATAAGTTGGCAGCGTCACTTGCTTAGTATTACCAGCATCTGTTAGAAGGTTTACTTAAAACAAGATGCCACAATATGAACAAAATTAAAGCATTGGCTATATCTGCAAAATGATGTTATATTTTTATTTTTGTTGATACATGATAGCATTCAAGAGCTTTACTTTAGACAATGGCCTGAGAGTATATGTACATGAAGACACCAATGTACAAACGGCAGTAATCAATATTTTATATGATGTGGGGTCAAAGGACGAATCACCTGATAAAACAGGGTTTGCTCATTTATTCGAGCATCTCATGTTTGGAGGTTCGGTAAATATTCCTAATTATGATGAACCCTTACAAGTAGCTGGTGGCGAGAACAATGCTTTCACCAGTCCAGATATCACCAACTATTACCTCACTTTGCCTGCACAAAATATTGAGACAGGCTTCTGGTTGGAATCAGATAGGATGCTTAGCTTATCATTCGATCCGGAAGTACTTGAAGTACAACGCAAAGTGGTGATTGAAGAATTTAAACAGCGCTATTTAAACCAGCCCTATGGAGATGCATGGCTCAAGTTAAGGCCTGTGGTGTATGAAAAACACCCATATAACTGGCCTACTATTGGTAAAGAAATAAGTCATATAGAAAATGCTACCATGGATGATGTTAAAGCATTTTTCAAAAAACATTACGTTCCTAATCAAGCGATAATGGTAGTAGCAGGCAACGTTACTTTTGATCAGGTAAAAGAGCTCTCAGAAAAGTGGTTTGCTCCTATACCTCGAGGTAATGAATACAAAAGACAACTACCACAAGAGCCCAAGCAAACCCAGAAAAGACATATCGATGTAAGCGCTGATGTGCCTGCAGACATGCTTTACATGGCCTTTCACATGCCGGGAAAATTTGACAAAGATTATTATGCTGCTGATTTGACAAGCGACATACTGGGCAGAGACAACTCGAGCAGGCTCTACGAACCATTGGTAAGAGAAAAAAAATATTTCAGCTCAGTGGGTGCGTACATTACAGGGTCTGTTGACCCCGGGCTATTAATAATTACGGGGCGTGTATCCGAAAACATAGATATTAAAATTGCCGAACAGGCCGTTTGGGAGATCATAAACGAATTATTAAACTCAAAAATAAAAGAGGAAGAGCTTCAAAAAGTAAAAAACCAAGCAGAATCTTCACTTGTTTTTTCTGAAATAGAAATACTAAATAGAGCTAGAAATCTGGCTTTTGCGGCACTATCTGGTGATGCTAATCTGGTAAATCAGGAAGGGGAACTGATTCAACAAGTTACTACAGCTGATATTTCTAGGTTGGCAAATGACATATTAAAGCCAGAAAACTGCACAGTAATGCATTATAAATCATTGAAAAATTAAAAATGAAAATAAGAACAGGATTTGGATACGATGTTCATCAATTAAAAGAAGGTAGTGATTTTTGGTTGGGAGGAATTAAAGTAGAACATCATTCAGGAGCGGTAGGCCACTCTGACGCGGATGTACTCATCCATGTGATTTGTGATGCGCTACTTGGCGCTGCCAATATGCGTGATATTGGATTTCACTTCTCAGATAAAGACCCCAAGTTTAAGGGTATAGATAGCAAAATATTACTTAAAGATGTAATGGAGCTTCTTAGAAAAGAAGGATGGGAAATAGGAAACATTGACAGTACCATTTGTTTACAGCAACCAAAAGTAAACCCTTACATTCCTGAAATGAAAAAGTGCTTAGCTGAAGTAATGCAAATAGAAGAAGAGGATTTGTCTATTAAAGCTACAACTACAGAGAAGCTGGGCTTTGTAGGAAAAGAAGAAGGAGTAGCCGCATTTGCCACTGTTTTAATAACCAAATGACAGAAAAAAAAGAACAAATTAAATTAATAAAAACGGAAGATGGGTCTCACTCCCTGTATGTTCCCTCACTGAACGAAACCTACCATTCGTTTCATGGTGCTGTGCAGGAGTCTAAGCACGTATTTTTAAAAATGGGGCTTGACCATCTTCTTTCCATGTCTGATAAAAATGCTTTTAACATTTTTGAAGTAGGCTTTGGCACTGGACTCAATGCTTTATTGGCTGCAGAATATGCAGACAATCATCAAAAAGCATTTCATATGACTTCAATTGAAGCTTACCCTATCACCTTAGAAATTGCAGAACAGCTTAATTATTTAGAATACATAAAGCATGCTGCTGCCAAAGAATGGTTCGAAAAAATGCACACCTGCACATGGCAGGCGGATGAATTAATTCATGATAATTTCACACTAAAAAAGATCCATCAGAAACTAGAAGAGTGCACACTGCCGATCGAAAAATTTGACATCATATTCTTTGATGCCTTTGCCCCTAATAAGCAAGAGGAATTATGGACTACAGAAATTTTGAAAAAAATTACTAATTCAATGAACTCAAACGGTGTGTTTGTGACTTATTGTGCTAAGGGACAATTGAAGAGAGACCTTGCAACTTTAGGGCTCGAAGTAAGTACTTTACCAGGGCCTCCGGGTAAAAAAGAGATGGTTCGGGCAGTAAAAGCTTAGAAGCATTTCAGAGAAGTGGCTTTGCAATCGTTTTAAATTCTTGCATTTACAATTTAAGTACGGATTAATTAAAAAAATTGTAAAATAATCCCTTATTTTATGCATATGAGCGATGTATTTCGTTAATTTCATGAAATTTTGTCTGTACTCATTTCGGCTGAGCCTACTTAGCCATAAAAAATAATTGTTTATGAAAAGTGACCAACAGCGGGGGTTGTACACCCCAGAGCTAGAACATGATGCCTGCGGCATAGGGTGCATAGCTAACATTGATGGCAGTAAAACTTCTGCAATAGTTCAGGATGCTATCGACATGCTTGAAAACATGGAACACCGTGGCGGTACCGGCAGTGATCCGGAAACTGGCGATGGTGCGGGTATCCTTCTACAAATTCCTCATGACTTCTTTCAACTAGAAAGTGAAAAGTTAAATTTTCAATTACCTGATGCAGGTAAATATGGTGTAGGTATGCTATTCCTACCCGTAAACACTGCCGTCAGGAAAGAGTGTAAGGAAATTTTAGAAAAAGAAGCCTCAGAAATGGGATTTACCATTATTGGCTACAGGTCTGTTCCGGTTAACCACAATATACCTGGCGCTGGAGCCAGAAACGTGGAGCCCGTAATAGAACAGCTTTTTGTAAAACACGATAAGATAAAAGATACTGATGCCTTAGAAAGAAGACTCTTTGTGCTTAGAAATGTAGTAACACACTATATTGGCGCTAATGTAAAAGGAAACAATGGAGACTTTTACATTCCTAGTTTTTCTTCTAAAGTAATTATTTATAAAGGCCAATTAAGAACTAACCAACTTAGACCTTACTATTACGACCTTCAAAATGAGCATGTGACTTCAGCTTTATCTATCGTTCACTCTCGTTTTTCTACAAATACATTCCCTAACTGGAAACTTGCACAGCCATTCAGGTACATCGCTCACAATGGAGAAATTAATACCATCCGTGGTAATGTTACCAAAATGAAATCTAAAGAAGCCATGATGAAATCATCGCTTTTTACGGATGAAGAACTGGCTAAGATACTTCCTGTCACCAACCCAACACACTCCGACTCGGCTAACTTTGATGCTTTAGTAGAAATGCTTGTGTTAAGTGGAAGATCACTACCTCACGTAATGATGATGATGGTGCCTGAAGCTTGGGAAGACAATGAATTAATGGATGCTGACAGAAAGGCGTTCTATAAATACCATGCATCAATAATGGAACCATGGGACGGCCCCGCTGCCCTAGTATTTACAGATGGTAATCAAATTGGCGCTACACTTGACAGAAATGGCCTAAGACCTTCTAGATATTGTATTACAAAAGATGGCCGATTAATAGTTGCCTCTGAAACTGGTGCATTACCTATCGACCCTAAGTTGGTAGAAAGCAATGGAAGAATGCAGCCTGGAAAAATGCTTTTGGTTGACCTAAACAAAAAGCAAGTAATGTACGATGATGAAATCAAAGTACAAATAACCCAGCGCAAACCATACGACAAATGGATCAGAGACCATAGAACAAAGCTTAGGTTAATACCATCTCCTACTGACGTAGAAGTTGGTTTTGATAAAGAAACTTTGCTTTGCAGACAAAAGGCTTATGGCTATACCTCTGAAGAGTTAAAAATAATTTTAGGGCCTATGGCCATTAGCGGAACTGAACCCGTAGGATCTATGGGTGCGGACACACCGATTGCAGTGCTGTCTGATCAAAGCCAGCATATTGCGAATTACTTCAAACAATTGTTTGCACAAGTAAGTAATCCTCCTATTGACCCGATCAGGGAAAGAATGGTAATGTCATTATTTACCAGAGTAGGAGAAAGCTTAAATATTTTGGACGAAACCCCTGAGCACACTAAGCAAATACACATTTCTCAACCTGTGTTGCTCAATAGTGATCTTCAAAAATTTAAGATCCTGGCCAACTTTGGATTCGATTATGCTGTAATACCTGCGGTATTCAAAGCTGATGGAGAACCCAAAAGATTAGAAGAAGGCCTCGACAAAATCTGTGAATTAGCTGAAGCTGCCATTAATGAAGGTAAAAAAGTATTAGTTATTTCCGACAGAAATGTTGACAAAGACTATGCACCTATACCATCATTATTATCAACCGGTGCTATTCACCATCATCTGGTTCATAAAAAATTAAGAACCAAGGCTGGCTTAATTGTAGAAGCCGGAGACGTAAGAGAAACACATCATTTCGCTACTATTATTGGTTATGGCGCAAGTGCCATCAACCCTTATTTAGCTCTAGAGTCAATTATTGACTTGCATAAAGAAGGAAAGCTAGAAGCTGATATCACTATCGAAGAAGCTTTTGCTAACTACCAAAAAGCTATTGGATACGGCTTATTAAAAGTACTTTCCAAAATGGGAATTAGTACTTTACAGTCATACCAATCAGCCCAGATATTTGAAGCCCTAGGCTTAAGTAAAAAAGTAATCGACCGCTGTTTCAAAGGTACCATCTCTCGTATTGAAGGCTTAGACTTCGATGGCCTTGCTATAGAAGTCTTGGCTAGACACAGAAGTGCGTTCCATGCTGAAACCGACACTTTAGAAACAGGAGGGGTATACCAATGGAAAAGAAGAGGTGAGAGACATACTTTCACTCCTGAAACTATCCATTTATTACAGCATTCTACAAAAACTAATAATTTTCAGCTATACCAAAAGTATGCTGAGAAAATAAATGACCAAACGAGACATGCGCTTACTTTAAGAGGTCTATTGGATTTCAAGAGCAGAAATTCAATTCCATTAGAAGAAGTAGAATCAAAAGAAGAAATCTTCAAAAGATTCGCTACGGGGGCCATGTCATTTGGATCAATTTCTCATGAGGCTCACTCCACACTAGCCATTGCCATGAATAGAATTGGCGCTAAAAGTAATAGTGGAGAAGGAGGAGAAGATGAAGTGAGATTTGAACGTAAAGAAAACGGAGATTGGGAACGTTCTGCCATTAAGCAAGTTGCCTCAGGGCGTTTTGGAGTAACTAGTTATTACTTAACCAATGCCGATGAGATACAGATAAAAATGGCTCAAGGAGCTAAGCCTGGTGAAGGTGGTCAGCTTCCTGGTCATAAAGTGGATGATTGGATTGGAAGAGTAAGACATTCTACTCCGGGGGTAGGTTTAATATCACCTCCACCCCATCACGATATTTATTCTATTGAAGATTTAGCCCAGCTTATCTACGACCTTAAAAATGCTAATAGAGGTGCTCGAATAAACGTAAAGCTAGTTTCAGAAGCTGGAGTAGGTACTGTGGCGGCCGGTGTATCAAAAGCCAATGCAGATGTAGTACTTATATCTGGTGCTGATGGAGGAACGGGAGCCTCACCACTTAGCTCTATAAGACATGCGGGTTTACCTTGGGAGCTTGGTTTAGCAGAAGCTCACCAGACATTAGTCAAAAATGACCTAAGAAGTAGAATTACTGTTCAAACTGATGGACAGCTCAGAACAGGTAGAGATTTGGCTATTGCAACACTTTTGGGTGCTGAAGAATGGGGAATATCCACTGCTGCGTTAGTTGTAGAAGGCTGTATTATGATGAGAAAGTGTCATCTCAATACTTGTCCTGTAGGTATCGCCACGCAAAATGAAGAACTAAGAAAATTATTCACCGGAGATCCTGATCATGTGGTGAACTTCTTCACTTTCTTAGCTGAAGATTTACGACAGATAATGGCGCAGCTAGGCTTTAGAACTATCAATGAAATGGTAGGCCAAACAGATGTACTTAAATTAAGAAGTGACATAGAACACTGGAAGTACAAAAGCCTTGACTTATCTCCAATTTTATATAAAGAAGCTATATCTAATCACATTGGTATCTACAAACAAGTAGAGCAAGATCACGAAATTGACCATGTGTTAGATTGGGAACTACTTGAGGCTGCAAAACCAGCCCTAGAAAACAAAATACCAGTACAGCATACTTTCAATATTAAAAACACAGACAGAACTGCAGGAGCAATTTTATCTAACGAAATAAGTAAAGTATACAAAGGTGAAGGTTTACCGGCAGACACCATCCACTATCAATTTAGAGGTTCAGCAGGTCAAAGCTTCGGAGCATTATCTACCAGCGGTGTTACTTTCGAATTAGCAGGAGAAGCTAATGATTACTTCGGTAAAGGCCTTTGCGGAGGTAACCTAATCGTTTACCCAGACAAGACTACTACCTTTAAAGCAGAAGACAACATCATTATCGGTAACGTAGCCTTCTATGGTGCCACTAAAGGAACTTCTTACATAAGGGGTATGGCAGGAGAAAGATTCTGCGTAAGAAACTCTGGAGTAGATGTAGTGGTAGAAGGTGTGGGTGATCACGCTTGTGAATACATGACTGGTGGAAATGTTGTAATCCTGGGTCCTACTGGCAAAAACTTTGGAGCTGGTATGAGTGGAGGTATTGCCTACATCTATGATAAAAATGATCAGTTTGATAAGCTTTGTAACAAAGGCATGGTATCGCTTGATCCTCTTGAAAAAGAAGATATCGATAAGCTAAAAGAAATGATCGAGAATCATATCAAATACACAGAAAGCTCATTAGGAGAAGAGATTTTAGCCAACTGGGAAGCTTCACTTGAGAAGTTCATCAAGGTGATACCTAATGACTACAAAGCAGTTTTATTAAAAAGAAAGCAAGCATTAAAAGTAGCTGTATAATGGGACAAAAAGACGGATTTTTACAATATAACAGAGAGTTACCTTCTTCAAGAAACCCTCAGGACCGTATCAATGATTATAAAGAAATTTATGTTGAATTTCCTGAAGAAAAAACGAAGAAGCAAGCAGCAAGATGTATGGATTGTGGTATCCCTTTTTGTCATAGCGGATGCCCTCTAGGCAATATTATACCAGAATTTAATGATGCTGTTTATAGAGAACAATGGGAAGAGGCAGTAAAAATACTGACCTCTACCAATAACTTCCCTGAGTTTACAGGGAGGATCTGCCCAGCACCATGCGAAGCCAGTTGTGTGCTAGGCATTAATAAACCTCCGGTTGCTATCGAGCACATAGAGAAAAGCATCATAGAAAAAGCCTATGAACTAGGTTATGTAAAGCCTCAAACACCTCAGCATAGAACGGAGAAAAAAATAGCAGTAATAGGCTCAGGACCTGCAGGGTTAGCAGCAGCAGCTCAGCTAAACAAAGCTGGTCACAATGTTACTATTTTTGAAAGAGCAGATAGAATTGGTGGCTTACTCAGGTATGGTATTCCTGACTTTAAATTAGAGAAATGGGTAATCGATCGTAGAGTCGAGATAATGGAGCAGGAAGGCATTGTATTCAAAACCAATAGCAATATAGGCACTGACATACCTGTAGACAAACTGAATGATGAGTTTGACGCCATTGTAATCTGCGCTGGGTCTACTCAACCTAGAGATTTACCCATACCAGGTAGAGACTTAAAAGGTGTTCACTTTGCTATGGAAATGCTTACGCAGCAAAACAAAGAAGTAGCTGGTGATACTATTGAAAACAAAATATCTGCACAAGGTAAAAATGTATTAGTAATTGGTGGTGGTGACACTGGCTCGGACTGTATTGGCACCTCTCACAGACATGGTGCAACTTCTGTAACACAAATAGAATTACTATCTAAACCATTAACACACAGAACAGATAACGACCCTTGGCCTTTATGGCCCATGACCCTAAGAACTTCCTCTTCACATGAAGAAGGTGGTGAACGTTCATGGTCCATTTTAACCAAGGAATTTATAGGAGAAAATGGACAGCTCTCTAAAGTAAAGCTTGTAGACATAGAGTGGGTAAAGGATGAAAACGGCAGACAAAGCTTTAAGGAGGTAGAAGGCAGCGAAAGAGACATACCTTGCGAACTAGCTCTATTAGCTATAGGTTTTGTAGCTCCAGAAAATAAATTATTAAGTGAGTTTGGCCTTGAAACCGATGAAAGAGGTAATGCGAAAACTGAAGGATATCAAACCAATGTAGAGCATGTATTTGCTGCTGGCGATGCAAGAAGAGGACAATCTCTAGTGGTTTGGGCCATTTCAGAAGGAAGAGAAGCTGCTATAGCGGTAGATCAGTACCTCATGGGAGAAAGCAAATTAGAGGCTAAAGACGATTCATTCTTAAATGTAGGCATAGGAAAATAAATTTTCTACCACTGCATTTGCACATAATTAAAGTTTCATACATTCGCATGTTAATTAAACATGCGAATGGAAGCTAAAGAAACAATCAAGAAGCAGCTTTATGATTACTGTGTTAATTTTGTAGAGCAACGCATTCAAAATGCAAAAGCAGCTATGAGATCAGCACAGGAAGCTGCTAACGATGAAACAAAGAGCTCGGCTGGAGATAAATATGAAACTGGTCGAGAGATGATGCAGCAGGAAATGGAAAACAATGCTGTACAGCTAAATGAAGCTACCAAACTAAAAGAGATGCTGTTTAGCGTCAACCCTTCCAAGCAATATAAATCCGTTCAGGTTGGTAGCTTGGTAAGCACTAACAATGGCTCGTTTTACATCGCTATTGGTGCAGGAAAAATTGTAATTGATAGTAAAGAATACTTTGCTATTGCGCCCTCATCTCCATTAGGCACTAAGCTTATGGACAACGCTGCAGGCTTTGAATTTGAATTAAACACTCGAAATTTTAAAATCGAAGATGTTATTTAATCAATCAAAGTAATAAGTTTTAAAAGGAGTTATACAGGCATCTAACTTCACATCTAGCTCTGTAGAGAACAGAATGTGATCTAAAGGTGGAGTTAGAGCCAATCCTACCTTCTTTGCTCTAGGCACCTTAGCCAAAAAACGGTCGTAATATCCTTTCCCATACCCTATTCTGTGCCCAGTTTTATCAAATGAGATAAGAGGAACAAAAACTACATCTATAGCTGACAAATCAGCAACATGACCTTCTACAGGCTCTGGTATACCCCATTTACTCTTTGCTAAAGTTAAATGCTCATCGTAATTATAATGAGAAAGTTCACCCTTAGGTAGTGATTTCGAAATCATTATTTTTAACGCAGGAATATCAGTTTTCAATAGTTCCACCAGCGTAAGAGTATCAACTTCTTTTTTTTCTGCTATAGCTAAGAAAGTATGTAAGCCAGAGAAATGGCCTTTCTTCAAAAATTCAGCTGCCTGCTGAATTACTAGCTGGTTTCTGATTTTAAATTCTTGAAAATCCAGCTGAAGTCGTTTTTGTAAAAATGTTTTTCGTAGCGAATTTTTATCGATCATAAGTAAGCACGTTGAAACGATAATCAAAAGGCTTGAAATTCGCCACTAATTCATGAATGAATAAACCATCTTCTAAATAGAAGTTAAGGAAATTATCAGTTCGCTCTTGCCAGCCACCATTTGGCCTTAGAAAATCATAAAGAGCATCTACCTGCCCAAGCCTATCAGCCTGTTTTTTCTTTTCGGCACGAATAAATTTTTTCTCTATATTTTCAAGTACTTTACCTGCCTTTGTTTGCTGCGCATCCACATGTTGAACGAGTGTAGGATCAATGTCCTCAGCCTGAACCTTAAGCTCTTCATATAAAGCCATCATCTTTTCATACTTCCCGTTTACTTGCAAATTTTTAGCACTGTATACCTTTACTAGCTCCTTCGCCAGCAAATCTTTAGGCTTGAAAACATCATCAATAGTGATCTGGCATTTATCCATTTTTCTATCGATATGGTGAGGAATTACCATAGCAAAGTTACGAGGCATCACCACAGGAAATGCTACATGATGATGATCGAATATAGGCTTTAATTGTAACCAATAGGCCACCTCAGCCGGGCCTCCAATATAGGCCAAGTTAGGAAGTATCACCTCTTGATAAAGTGGCCTCAGTATTACATTAGGACTAAAACATTCGGGATGCTCCTCGAGCTCCTCTAATAATTCATCTTCAGAAAATGAAATATCAGTATCTAAAACCACATATTTATTTCCTTCTTGAATCAACCTTTCACGTAACCCATCCTTTAAGTAAAAGAAATTAATATCTCGGGCAAACACCTGAGTCTTATATCCCAAATCATTTAAAGCCTTACTCTGATCTCCAACTACACACTCAGCTGTATGATTTATCAGGTCCTCTTTAATAACATTGGTCAATTCCTTTTTAAGCACTGTGTTATCTCCATCCACTACCACCAAACCATACTCCGAAAACAAATGATGGACATAGCTTCTAACAGCATTTGCCAAGTTAGTTTCCTTTAAGTAGGCCTGTTTGAAAAACTCTGGTACACCAGGGATACTTTCTACTAAACTGGATATGGATTCAACGGAAAATCGACCTACCCCACCTTTTTGCTCCGTTTGCCATTGATACTTCTTACCGTTTAGCCTAAAATGGTCAATTTCATCAAAATCATGATCTTCCGTTGCCATCCAATATACGGGCACAAAATTATATTGAGGATATTTTTCCTTCAGCTCTCTTGCTATATTAATTACCGTTACAATCTTATAAATAAAATATAACGGGCCTGTAAATAAATTGAGCTGGTGCCCCGTAGTAATGGTGAATGTGTTGCTTTCTGCAAGCAACTCCATTTGGGCTGTAAATTCAGGAGAGGGATTTAAATGCTGGTACTGTTCTTTTAAAACAGATACCAGCTTAGTTCTTTTATCGGCATCAAAGTTTTTATTACTTATCTGCTTTTCAAAATTATCAATAACAGGTTTTTCACCATAGAAGCGGTCAAGTTGACTTTCTCCTTTTAAATAATCTAAAAATAGTGACGAAAACTGGCTCGTCTTTGCGAAGTCAACTTGCGATAATCTCATATAGTTTTAACACGTTTTCATTGATAATTACACTTTTAATGTTCCGTATAAATCAAACTCTGTAGCATCGTTAATCTCTACATTTACAAAATCACCCAACCTGATGTGTGTCTCAGTTTCGTCAATAATAACTTCATTATCTACTTCTGGTGAATCGAATTCTGTACGCCCGATGTACTTACCGCCTTCTATTCTATCTACAAGAACCTTAAAAGTCTTACCTATTTTGGCTTGATTTAAGTCGTAAGATATTTGCTCTTGTAATTCCATTACGGCATTTGCCCTATCTTGTTTCGTTTTCTCAGGCACATCGTCTTCAAAATTATGTGCATGGGTATTTTCCTCATGTGAATAGGCAAATATCCCCAGCCTTTCAAATTTCATTCGCTCTACGAAATCGTACATCTCCTGAAAATCCTCCGCAGTTTCTGTAGGGTAACCAGCAATTAACGTAGTTCTCAATGCTATATTTGGCACCTTTTCTCTTATGGCATGAATAAGTTCTTCCTGTTTTTCACGGGTTGTACCCCTTCTCATATGTTTCAGTACACGCGTAGACCCATGCTGAAGAGGCATGTCTAAATAATTACAGATATTAGGCCTTTCTGCCATAACATCAAGCACATCTAATGGAAAACCTGTAGGGTATGCATAATGCAAGCGAATCCAATCAATACCTTCAACATCCGATAAGTACTTCATCAGTTCTGCAAGGTTTCTCTTGCCATATAAATCAAGACCATAATAAGTTGAATCCTGAGCTATAAGAAGCAGTTCTTTTGTACCATTCTTAGCCATATTTTTAGCTTCGAGCACAAGCTCTTCTATAGGCTTAGAAATATGCTTACCCCTCATTAAAGGAATAGCACAAAAAGAACAAGGACGATCACACCCTTCCGCTATTTTCATATAAGCATAGTGGTTAGATGTAGTCAAAATTCTCTCACCTATCAATTCTTTCTTATAATCCGCTTTAAATTTCTTCAACAATAGAGGCAGTTCCATAGTACCAAAAAAGGCATCTACCTGAGGGATTTCCTCCTCTAAGTCATCTCTGTAACGTTGTGACAAACACCCTGTCACATATAGCTTATCGATAACACCTTCCTCCTTAGCATCAGCATAGCGCAAAATAGTATCTATAGATTCTTGCTTAGCATTATCTATAAATCCGCAAGTATTAACAATAATGATATTGGCATCATCTTTCTGCGCCTCGTGCGTAGCATTGATTTTATTACCTCTCAATTGAGTAAGCATCACTTCTGAATCCACTATGTTTTTAGAACAACCTAGTGTAACGATGTTTACTTTATCCTTCTTTCTACCCTTTGTTTTCAAAATAGCGATTTTTAAATATATGCAAAGCTACTAAAACTGCTCATTAAAGTGAAAAATGTAATGCTCCTCATTTTCATTTATAAATTAATATAATGCACTCAACTGGATACGTTATATTTGTGCAGTTTATGAAATTACAATCAATTATATTAACACTCATGGCTTTACTGATGCTATCCTCTTGCTTTGAGGACGCTGACTGCAATAGCCAATCTACTTACGACTTAAAGGTTAAGTTTTACCACGCTGAAGATGGCAGCACCGACAGTCTAAGATTGATAAGAATAACAGCGGAAGGTGCAGAAGAGCCTATTTACTCTGAAATAGACACTACCAACGAAGTAGTACTGCCTTTAAGAAGAGACATTGACAGCACTACCTTTACTTTCAATACGCAATATAAAAGAGAATTCATCACTTTTAAATATCAGATAGGATCAAGATTTTTATCTGAAGACTGCGGAGTAGAGTACATTATTTCTAACCTAGAAGTAAGCAGCAACAACTTGGACTCTATCCAAATATTAAATACAATCTTGGCTGAATCAAACGAAGAAGATGTTAAAATTTTTCATTACTAGTATATTACTAATAACTACTCAAGCCTTCGTTTGTGCGCAGAATCAAGATTCTGTAAACGTGGCTAACACCGCTGACTCAGCAATAGCAAAATTAGATTCGAGCAAACTCTTTATTCCTACGGGTTTAAGAATAGGCACAGATGTAATTTCAATTATTAAAACCAACACAAAAGATAATTACTCTAATTTCACCATATCAGCCGACATTGATTTCTATAAATACTTTTTAAATTTCGAATACGGAAGGTATTCGAGATCAAAATCAAACACGTCTAATACCGCTAGTTATAATCTAAAGGGCTCGTATTTTAGAGTAGGCCCTGATATCAACCTGCTATACAAAGACCCCGACAAAAGTGCCTTATTCTTTGGTGCAAGGTATGCATTTGCAAACTTTTCTGATGATTTGGATTATGACATTGAAGATGAATCAGGATACCCAAATAGCTCAAGAAGCCTAAGCGAAAGCAATAGAAACGCAAAATGGTTTGAGCTTGTAGGAGGTCTAAAAGTTAATTTATGGAAATATTTCTGGCTCGGGTATACTGCCAGATTTAAATTTGGAGCAACCAAATTTGAAGATCAGGAATTAATACCGGGAGAAATACCAGGATTTGGGCCTACTTCAGACAAAGTAGCTTGGGACTTTAACTATTGGCTAATTTTCAGAATACCTTTTAAAAAGGATCAGCCAATACCCACAACTGAATAAAACATTAAACTAAAAAGTTTAATGTTTTATAGTTTATGCTTTCTTGAAAAAAGAATCTACGAATTCCATTTTATTGAACACCTGCAAGTCTTCTACGCGTTCTCCTACGCCAATATATTTTACAGGTATTTTAAATTCATCAGAAATGCCTATAACCACTCCCCCCTTCGCAGTTCCATCCAATTTAGTAATAGCCAATGAAGTAACCTCCGTTGCCTTAGTAAATTCACGGGCTTGAATCATAGCATTCTGACCTGTACTTCCATCTAATACCAGCAGCACTTCATTTGGTGCCTCAGGAATAAACTTCTGCATCACTCTCTTAATTTTAGAGAGCTCATTCATTAAATTCACCTTAGTATGCAAACGGCCTGCCGTATCAATAATAACCACATCAGCCCCTTCTTCTACTCCTTGCTTTACAGCATCGAAGGCCACTGCAGATGGATCAGTATTCATACCTCTTGCCACTACAGGTACACCTACACGGTCACCCCATAGTTTAATTTGATCTACAGCTGCCGCCCTAAAAGTATCTGCTGCACCTAATACCACCTTGAGCCCCTGCTTTTTAAACTGAGCTGAAAGCTTACCAATGGTTGTAGTCTTTCCAACACCATTAACACCAACTACCATAATTACATATGGCTTTTTGTCAGTTTTAGGAATGCTAAAATCAGCTAGATCTGTGGTATTATTTTCGGATAGTAATCCAGCAATTTCTTCTCTAAGAATAACATCAAGCTCTTCTACACCAAGATATTTATCTTTGGCTACACGCTCTTCTATCCTTTCTATGATTTTGATGGTAGTGTTTACACCTACATCAGAAGTAATGAGCACCTCTTCAAGTTCATCAAGTACTTCTTCATCTACTTTAGACTTCCCTACTACCGCCTTTCCCAGTTTAGTGAAAAAGCTATCTTTTGTTTTTTCCAACCCCTTATCGAGGGATTCTTTTTTTTCTCTGGAAAATAAACCTCCGAAAATTGCCATATCTATTCAGTTAGAGCACAGACTGTTTACCTGCGCCAGGCTAATACACTATAAAGTGGTGAAAATAATAAAAAAGTCCCTTCCGATTACTATCCGGAAGGGACTTTCAACAATATTGTCAATAAGTTTTGAACTTAGTTCTTTGCTAAAGTGTCTTTCACCTGATCTACAAGAACCATTTCCTCCTTGAAAGTATAGGCACCCGTCTTCTCAGATTTAACGGCCCTGATTACTTTCGCATAATTCTTACCTTCTTTTTTCTGAAGAGTTGCAACTACTTTCTTAGCCATGATTATTTAATTTCTTTGTGAATAGTATATTTTTTAAGAATAGGGTTGTATTTTTTCAACTCTATACGCTCGGTCGTATTCTTTCTATTCTTAGTAGTAATATACCTTGATGTGCCAGGCATACCACTTTCTTTATGTTCAGTACACTCTAATATCACCTGAACTCTATTTCCTTTCTTAGCCATAATACGTTTTATTAAATGCTTTTACTCCTTAAACCAATACGTTACCGTTTGCCCTGGCTTTCTTTAAAACGGCAGTAATACCATTTTTATTAATAGTTCTTATAGCAGAAGTAGACACTTTTAAAGTGATCCACTTATCCTCTTCAGGGATATAAAACCTCTTCTTTTGAAGATTTGGATTAAATCTTCTTTTAGTTTTATTGTTTGCGTGAGAAACGTTGTTTCCTACTTGAGGCCTCTTTCCGGTGATCTGGCAAACTCTTGACATCTTTATAAAAAATTAAAATTTGTACCTTTTTTAATTCGGTCTGCAAATATCGTAAAAATTTTGGCAATATTCAAAACAGAACCTGAATTATTATTCAGGACATTTCCTATTTTTCGAGATTTACTTCGCGAAGTTATTAACAATTCTCCATTATTCAAAAGTTCACGGCCCTTCAGATAACTATTTATATTTCTTACTTTTGCTAATAAGGATGATTTCTCTCCATGAACCAATGAGGAAAGGATGGCTACTTTCCGCGATAAGTAGCAGTATATTATTCATCACAGTAAATTCCTTATTTTATATGGCTGATTTAAAAAACAATCAATTAACATCTGACGAAGCGATTAAATTAGAAGATAAATATGGCGCACATAATTATCACCCGCTTCCGGTAGTACTTGCCAAAGGTGAAGGTGTGTACGTATGGGATGTAGAAGGTAAAAAATATTTTGACTTTCTTTCTTCATACAGTGCTGTAAACCAAGGTCACTGTCATCCTAAAATCATTAACACACTTAAAGAACAAGCCGAAACCCTTACCTTAACTTCAAGGGCTTTCTATAATAATGTGCTAGGAGAATATGAGCAGTTTTTAACATCTTTCTTCGGCTTCGAAAAGGTTCTCCCAATGAATACCGGAGCAGAAGCTGTTGAAACCGCCTTAAAGATCTGCAGAAAATATGCATACGAAAAACGCGGCATTGACGAAAACAAAGCAAGAATAATAGTGTGTGATGGCAACTTTCATGGAAGAACAACCACTATTATATCATTCTCTAACGATAGTGACGCCAGAGATAACTTTGGCCCTTATACTCCGGGGTTCATCCACGTACCTTATAATGATTTAGCTGCATTAGAAAACGCTTTAAAGCAAGACAATGTAGCAGGTTTCTTAGTGGAGCCCATTCAAGGCGAGGCTGGTGTAGTAGTGCCAGACCAAGGTTATTTAAAACAAGCACGAGAATTGTGTAAAGAAAATGGAGCTTTATTTATTGCCGATGAGATACAAACCGGTATTGCACGTACAGGAAAACTCATTGCTTGTGATTATGAAAATGTAAAACCAGACATGCTACTTCTTGGCAAGGCGCTTTCTGGCGGGGCATATCCAGTATCTGCAGTGCTAGCTGATAACGAAGTAATGGAGGTTATTCAACCAGGCCAACATGGAAGTACTTTTGGAGGTAATCCACTTGGCTGTAAAGTAGCTATGGCCGCACTTCAGGTAGTAGAGGAAGAAAAGCTCGCTGAAAATGCAGAAAAGCTAGGTGAACTTTTCCGTGAACGTATAAATCAATTCATCGAAAAAAATGAATTAGTGACATTAGTTAGAGGCCGAGGCTTATTAAATGCTATAGTTATTAATGATTCGCCCGATAGCTCTACCGCGTGGGACATTTGTGTAGCATTAAAAGATAATGGACTTTTAGCGAAACCTACACATGGAAACATTATCAGGTTTGCTCCTCCACTAGTAATGACTGAAGACGAACTTCACGAGTGCTGTGATATTATAGAAAAAACAATAACACAATTCTCGTAAATAAATAATTGAAAGGCAGCTATAAAGCTGCCTTTTTTATTGAATAATTATTCAGAATAAACCGCATTCCTAGCCGAAATAAAGGCCCATCGCCTATCTTTGCGCAATTCTTACAAACCGTACTAGCAATGATTCAAAGACCAAGAAGAAATAGAAAATCAGCAGCAATAAGATCATTAGTGCAGGAAACTCATGTAACTACTGACGACTTAATATTACCTCTTTTTTTACTTGAAGATCCAAAAGGAAAAATCGAAGTAAAATCAATGCCCGGAATATTTAGATTGGGGGTTGATAATATGCTTAGAGAGATTGAAGAATGTATGAAGCTTGGCGTAAAAGCGTTTGATATCTTTCCTGTGGTAGACGAAAAGCATAAAGACAAACTGGCAACAAAAAGCCACGACAATTCTTTTTTTTACCAACAGGCACTACAAAAGATAAAGAACGAATTTCCTGAAGCTTGTATAATGACTGACGTAGCAATGGATCCTTACAGTTCTGACGGGCATGACGGCATTGTTGATGAAAATGGCATCATCCTTAATGACGAATCATTAGAGATTATTGGAAAAATGGCTTTATCTCAAGCTCAATCAGGCGCTGATATTATAGGGCCATCAGATATGATGGATGGAAGAGTCGAATATATTAGAGATATACTTGATGCTAATGGGTACTCTAACGTTTCTATTATGTCTTACACAGCTAAATACGCAAGTGCATTTTATGGCCCTTTCAGAGATGCATTAGACTCAGCCCCTAAAAGCGGAGACAAGAAAACCTATCAGATGAACCCTGCCAACTTAAGAGAGGCACTTATTGAAGCGGATCTTGATGTACAAGAGGGTGCTGACTTTTTAATGGTAAAGCCAGCTTTGGCGTACTTAGATGTAATAAAACTTTTAAAGGATAATTATGACCTTCCTATAGCTGCGTATCATGTAAGTGGAGAATACTCCATGCTAATGGCGGCAGCAGAAAAGGGGTGGTTAGACAAAGTGCCGGTAATGAACGAAATGTTACTAAGCATGAAACGTGCTGGCGCAGATATTATATTAACTTACTGCGCAAAAGAATTTGCACAGCTGCAAAAACAATTATAAAACATATAAAAAGAGCGACCATGGTCGCTCTTTTTATATCTCTCTTATTTCAAAATCTTCCCCTTTCCCAAACCTCACTAAATCTTCCACTTCATACCTTTCAAGGGTGTATAAGTCTTTAAGCAGAAAGTTATCTCCACTTAACTTCTGTAAAGTCTCGAACTCATACTCCTCTCCAAAGTTTACAAGCTTATACTTCATCCCTACACGCATAGCATTAAATGACAATCCCTTCATATTGGTATCTTAAAAATCTTCTTCTCTTTCTAACATTAAAATGGAATTTTGAGGCACAATAAGGTATTTTTCATTTTCATACATCACCTCTATGGCTCCTTTTTGCATAAAAATAGCCAAATCTCCCTCCTGAGCCTGTAAAGGCAAATACTTTACACTATCTTCATTCCCCTTCCACAAATCATCTTCATCTGTAGGCATCGGCAATGGGTACCCAGGTCCTACCTTTATAATATAACCACTCTGAATTTTTTCTTTCTCCTGAACACCTGGCGGTAAAAATAAACCACTTTGCGTTTTATCAGATTGTTTTATAGGTCGTACTAAAACACGATCACCTATTATTATCAGTTTCTTTAGTTTACTATCCGGAGTAATGCTTTGCATTTTTAATTACAGTTTTATCTAAATCAAGCTTTATCTAAATAATTCTTATCTATACTTTTACTTGTTTTGGCTCCAAGCTCTCTCAGTCTTTCCGTCTTTCTGATAATATTATCTTTCCCCTCATAGAGTTTCTTCATTGCACTACTATAAGCTCCCTGACTCTGATCAATACTCACTCCCACCTTTTTCAAGTCTTCAGTAAAGGCTACAAATTTATCATATAAATTACCTCCCTGCCTAGCAATCTCCAGTGCATTTCGGTTTTGATACTCATTCTTCCAAATATTAGCTATCGTTCTTAGCGTAGCCATTAAGGTAGATGGGCTCACTATAACAATATTTTTATCATAAGCCTCACTAAATAAATTAGGATCAGCCTGCACAGCAGCACTAAAGGCGGGCTCCACGGGTACAAACATTAAAATAAAATCAAGTCCTTCTACTCCATGCAGTTTTTGATATTGCTTCAGGTCCAAACCTTTTATATGACTTCTAAGAGACATAATATGAGCTCTAAGGTGAGAAGCTGCCTCATTTTCTTCATCACTAACATAACGCTCATATGCTACAAGCGAAACCTTGGAGTCTATTATAATATTTTTTCGCTCGGGCAGTTTAATCACTACATCAGGCTGCAACCTTCTCCTTGCATCAGTGGTATGCGATTCTTGTATTACATACTCACGTCCTTTCTCCAAACCAGACTTTTCTAAGATGCTCTCTAAAATAAATTCACCCCACGTACCTTGAGTTTTAGAATCTCCCTTAAGCGCCTTAGTAAGATTTGAGGCTTCTTTAGTAATCTGCAAATTCATTTCTTTCAAAATGAATAACTGCTCCTTCAGCGCGGTATTTTGTTCTAAATTTTGACGATTAGAATCTTCTACTTTTTTTTCAAACTCCAAAATTCTATCTTTCAAAGGTGACAATACCGCTGTAAGATTCACTTTATTTTGATCAGTAAACTTTTTACTTTTCTCTTCAAAAATATCGTTAGCAAGGTTTCTAAATTGTATAGCAAACTGTTGTTGTAGCTCTAGCGTTTCAGCCTTCTGAGCCTGAAGCCTTTCTTGAGCATTCTTTAATTCTGTTTTTGCTGAGGAAAATTGGCTATTAACATTAATAAATCTATTTCTTTCTTGAGCCAGCTCCTTCTTCAGTGCGCTTAACTCATTTTGCAAAAACACAATTTTCTCATCACTACTCCTCAACTGCGCAATAATCCCCCCTGAAGATGCTTTATATTTATTACTTAATATTAGCCATACTACTAGAGCGCCAACTAGTATGCCTACTACTCCCAAAATAAATTCCATATCTAAAAAATGCTTTTACTTTTAACCTCTTAAACTGCGGCTGTTTCCTGTCTTTTATGAGCCTTTTTTACGTAACTATTTAAACGCTTCAGCACCTCGCTAGTTTTCAGGTCATGTGTGTGAATAAAACTTAAATGCGCCTTAAAAAGCACCTCTCTACTTCGCATATTTTCTTCTACCAAAACAACTTTATGTACATCAGGATATAAATGAGGCTCCAGTTTCAACACCCTATTCCATGGCACCCATTTCTGTTTTCTATTGATAAAATAATAAAACCCTTTATCATCAAAAGAAACGGCTCGCAATAAATGAGCCCTCAGGACATACAACTTGTAAAAGAAAAAAAAGTAATAAATAAGTGAGAACAGGCTTAACAAAATATGATTTTCAGAACCATTAATGCCATGCAGAAATAAATACAAGGCTGCTGCCCAAAGCAACAGCACAGTTATTTTATATAGAAGTAATTCATTCCTTGACTGAAGCCTAATGCGCATGGCATTATATTAAAATAACTTTCTTGCCGACCTGCATAAGAGCGAAATTTATCCGCTCCTCACTTCATAATACTTCGATTATGCAACTTTTACATTTTGGAATGTTCAAGTTTTTCAGCTTGGTCAAAAAGCTTCATTGCCTGCTGCAAAACCTCATTAGTTTGGTTGTAAATAGGATAAAAACCATCATTACCCCATACTTGCCTAGCAATTTGCGCTTTCATATGCAACTGAAATAAACCTCTATATTCCTTAATCTGAGTTGGCTTTGCCTTTATCCCATTAGCTAATCCAATCTTTTCCAAATCTTTAAACATGCCATCTGTAACCACAAAGTCTTTAAAAAACGCTTTAAAACCTTGCTTCTCTAATTCATCTTTGTGCTTTGCTACATAGTTAAATGTATACTCTTGAATAGAATTACTATTAAACAACTCATTTAAATAAGGTGAATTCATAGCGGTATCTAATGGCACAAAGTAATCTGGCATAATACCTCCTCCTCCGTAAACAACTCTACCATGGGTGGTCTGATATTTAAGTGAATCATTAAAATGAATGCTATCAGCACTAAAAAATTCACCGTTATTATATCTCTCTACAATATCTTTAGCGTAGTCATCTCTATCATCATAAGGTTTTTGAATAGACCTGCCACTTGGTGTGTAGTACCTAGAAATAGTAAGCCTTAATTCAGAGCCATCACTCAAATCCATTGGAGCTTGTACCAAACCTTTTCCAAAACTTCTTCTTCCTACAATTAGTGCTCGGTCATTATCCTGAAGTGCACCTGTTACTATTTCAGAAGCAGAAGCCGATCCTTCATTAATAAGTACAATAAGATCTCCTTTTTCAAAAACACCTTTTTTACTAGCATCAGCTTCTTGATCAAAACGAGATTGCTTCCCTTTAGTATACACTATACGTTCTCCATCTTTCAAAAACTCATCAGCCACTTTAATAGCATGATTCATATACCCCCCCGGGTTGCCCTGCAGATCTAAAATCAACTGAGACATGCCTTCCTTCTTTAATTTTTTAAGTGCTTCTATAAACTCTTCATAAGTAGTAGCAGAAAAACGGTTAATTTTAATATATCCCATTTTATCAGACAACATATAACTGGCATCTACTGACTGCTGAGGTATTTTATCTCTTGTAATATCAAATTCAATGGGCTCTTTCTTATTCTTCCTCTTTACTGTAACTAAAACATGAGACCCTTTCTCTCCTTTTAAATGGGTTTGAACATCTCTGTTAGTGAAACCAACACCCGCTACATCTTTCCCATCAATTTTTATAATTCTATCACCAGACATTACACCTACCGCCTCACTAGGGCCACCGCTCAAAGGGGTAACCACCACTATGGTATCCTTAAAAATATTAAACTCAACGCCAATGCCTTCAAAATTGCCTTTTAAATCTTCATTAGCCATTTTCACATCTGATGCAGGAATATAAGCACTATGCGGGTCTAGCTCAGTTAACATTTGCTCTATGGCATCGTCTACCAGCTTATTAACATTCACCTCATCCACATAATCTTTGTCTATTAAAGTAAGCACCTCCTTAAACTTCTGAAGATTAGTGCTTAAATCATTTTTTGAAGAGGGCGAATCTGTAAAATTTGCTCCTATTAAAATGCCTGCTGCTATTCCTATACATAAAATAAGAGGAAGCCTGATTTGAAACTTTGAATTATTATAATTACTCACAATGAAAAAATCATTTTTGTGTTTGTGAAAAATCTATTCTATCAACCAATAATAATTAATAACGGCAACTTTCAGGCAATTGTTGACTTAAAATAATACCTCTTCTACTCATCCAGCATAAATCTCCGCCTCCACCATTAATTTTAACGCTGCATGCCCCCGTTCATCCAGTTATATTTATGTTAAAATAATTTTCAAAAACCTTAATGCATTAATTAATGTTGCCTTCGTTTAAAATACCATAGATTTAGTATATTTACAATATTCGTAAGTCTGAAATCAAGCCAATATTTGAATTTTGAATCATAAAAAAATATCTGATATCGTAGATGATAATTATATTTATGCCTCTGTACTATATTACTTTGGCATAGAGTTTTATGACTATTCAGAAGAAACCCTCGCGCAGGTATGTACTGAGAGGGGGCTAAACATTAACGTGGTAATAGAAAAGCTTGAATCAGTAAGTGACAGCAAGGAACAGCCACCGATTTTAGACTCCTACCCAATTGATTTAATTATAGAATACCTTAAGCACGCGCATTATATTTTTATCAAACAAAAATTGCCGTACATTGCCAGGGTAATCAATAATTTTTCAGCACATCATTCTAGTTATAACGCTATAGAGAAAGACCTTAAGTTTGTATTCCCTCTTTTTGTTGAAGATTTCATTCATCATATATATGAGGAAGAAGACACACTGTTCTTTTACATAGAATATTTGCAAAACTTTTTAAAAGGGAAAGGCAACATCTCCAAGGTTTATTATTTAATGGAAAATCACTCCATACAAACTCATGCTATGGAACACGAACAGCATGATGATGAAATGCAGGGAATCCGTAAAATAACACAAGGCTACCACACTGATGAAAGTACTCCTTTGCATGTTAAGGTTATTTATTCAGAACTAAAAGCCTTAGAAAGTAGCCTTATCACGCATGCCCGAGTAGAAAATGAAATTTTATTTCCGAAAGCGTTAATGCTAGAAAAGGAAATTAAGGCATCTTTGGCGCAAAAAATAGCTTTAAACTAGTGCCAAGAATAATAGGAATAGACTACGGAAGAAAAAGAGTAGGCTTAGCAGCTACTGACCCATTAAAAATTATAGCCTCACCATTAACTACAGTTGATACGCCAAAGGCTATAAAATTTCTAAAAGAGTATACTGCTACTGAAGAAGTGGAGCTTTTTGTAATTGGCTTACCTCAAAACTTGCAAGATGAAGACACCGACTCTACCTCTTATGTAAGAAACTTTATAAAGGAGTTAAAAAAAGCTTTCGCCAACATACCTGTATACGAAGAGGATGAACGCTACACCAGTAAAATGGCCAGCCAGATAATGGTAGCAGGAGGCATGAAAAAGAAAGACCGACAAAAAAAAGGAAACCTAGATAAGGTTAGCGCCTCACTGATACTTCAATCGTATTTAGATAGTCACCCATCTTAATAAAATTATCACTAATTTTGCAGCTGTATTATAGCAGAAGCAAAATTATATTATGATATACCCTATTACAGTATATGGCGACCCTGTATTAAAAAAGAGAGGTCAGGATTTAATAAAGGGAGAAATTGATGTAAAGCAGCTTAGTGCCGATATGTTCGAAACTATGGAAGCTGCAAGCGGTATAGGTATTGCCGCTCCACAAATTGGAAAAAGCTTAAGAATGTTTGTGGTAGATGGAACCCCCATTGAAGAGGAAGGGATGGAAAATTTCCGTAAAGTATTTATTAACCCGCAAATGCTGGAAGAAACAGGTGAACCGTGGGCATTTGAAGAAGGTTGTTTAAGTATTCCTAACATAAGGGAAGATGTGAACAGACCTGAAAAAATCAGAATCAAGTATTTTGATGAGAATTGGGTGGAGCATGAAGATGAATTTGACGGAATGAAAGCTCGTATTATTCAACATGAATATGACCACATTGAAGGCAAACTCTTTACTGATTACCTGTCTCCTTTGAAAAAAAGAATGCTTAAAGGCAAACTACAAAATATTACAAAAGGAAAAATGAAAGTAGACTATAGAGTAGTTCTACCTAAATAAAATGAACTCCCTGAATTCTAAACTACCAGACACAGGGACTACTATTTTTTCCATTATGTCTAAAATGGCTTCAGATTATGAAGCCATTAATCTTTCTCAAGGTTTCCCTGATTTTGAAGTAGCTCCTGAGTTAATTTCTTTAGTTAACGAAGAAATGCTTGCGGGCCACAACCAATATGCCCCCATGCCTGGGCATCCACTTTTAAGATCAGAAATAGCCAGCCTCATAAAACGTCAGTACCAAATAAACATTGACCCAGAAGAGGAGATTACTGTGACTACAGGAGCCACTGAAGGTTTGTTTTGTAGTATTGCAGCACTAGTGCAACCTGGTGACGAAGTAATAGTTTTTGATCCGGCTTACGACAGTTACGAGCCGGCCATTTTACTTCAAAAGGGTATTCCGGTACATATTCCTTTAGCGTTCCCTTCTTACAACATAGATTGGCAGCTGGTAAAAGAAAAGATCACCAATAAAACAAAAGTGATCATTATTAACTCTCCTCACAACCCTACTGGCAGCATCCTTTCAAAGGAAGACATGCAAGAGTTGGAAAGAATAGCGATTGCCAACAACTTATATATTATTAGTGATGAGGTGTATGAACATATTATTTTTGATGACCTCAAGCATCACCACATTCATCGTTTCCCAGCGCTAAGCAAACGAAGTATTTCTATCTCATCTTTTGGCAAAACGCTACATGCTACTGGCTGGAAAATGGGCTATACCATTGCGCCTCCAATTCTAACCAAAGAGATCAGAAAAATTCATCAATATTTAACCTTTAGTGTTAATACTCCTATACAATTAGCTCTGGCCAAATACTTATCTCAAAATGATGTAACTAGTGCGCTTTCTAATTTCTTTAAAGCCAAACGTGATCATTTTTTAAGTGCAATGAGCGATTCAAAATTCACTCCTTTACCTTCTCACGGAACCTATTTTCAGCTTTTTAGCTATGAAAAAATAGCTTCTTTATCAGATGTGGAAATGGCCGAGTTTTTAACAAAAGAAATTGGAGTAGCTTCTATTCCTATTTCTGTGTTTTATCAAAATAAGACTGACCGAAAAGTACTAAGATTTTGTTTCGCCAAAAATGAATCTACTTTAAACCAAGCAGCCGAACTTCTATGCAAGATTTAACCATAACCACCATACAAACTTCTCTTCACTGGCAAAACAAATCGGCCAATATGGCCATGCTTGAGGAAAAAATTTGGGAAATAGAAAATGATACCGACCTGATAATATTGCCTGAAATGTTCAATACAGGCTTTAGCATGGAGGCGGAAGCGCTGGGTGAACCCATGAACTTCCACACATTTAAGTGGATGAAACAAATGGCCGAGTTAAAAAAAGCTGTAATCTGCGGAAGCTATATTGTTAATGAAGGTAAGTCATATTACAACCGTTTAGTTTGGATGCAGCCCGATGGCAGCTATGTTACTTACGATAAAAGACACCTTTTTAGAATGGCTAATGAACACCAACATTTTGCTGCAGGTGAGACCAGAAAAATTGTAAACATCAAAGGGTGGAAAGTATGCCCACTGGTATGTTATGACCTTCGTTTTCCTGTTTGGAGTAGAAACACAAGCCTTGATAACCAACTAGATTTTGATCTATTAATTTATATAGCCAATTGGCCTGCCGCTCGTATTAATGCTTGGGATACTTTATTAAAAGCCAGGGCAATTGAAAATTTATGCTATTCTGTAGGTGTAAATATAGTAGGCACGGATGGTAACGAAATTATCTACAATGGGCATAGCGCTGTAAATTCACCCAAAGGTGAGCCCCTCTATTTTCAAGAAAACACAGAAGACATACAAACGACCCTTCTTAGTGCTGACAACTTAATGTCTTATAGAAAAAAATTTCCAGCTCATAGAGATGCAGATTCATTTCAAGCTCCATTTTTAAATGAGTAGCCAATTAAAGTCATCTGTTAACTCTTTATCTGATCTTTGTTCTACTCGGTCTTCAAAAGGTATGAGTAGACTATCCAAAATAGTGTGTGTACCCGACACTGCTATTTTCAGCTCACCTTTATAATTCATCATAGCCCTAAAAAGCTTAATAACATTATTCAGTTCTTCTGCTGACATAATATCTATGAAAATTAAACACTTAGCAGATTTCTGAATAACATCAGCGGTCAGTGCCACAGTTACTGAATCAGAAAAATTATCAATATCTAATACTTCAACATCACTATCAGCGCTCTTAAATAAAGTATTAGAAAAACTGAATTTATTATCCGTAATTTTTATGTGCAAAAATAACCTCACTCTATAACTATAAATTTTTGAATTACTCGCTGCTCTCCTCCTCCAATGACCACTGCAGAATAATAGCCTTGTGACAGCTGCGTAACATTTATTGAATAATATTTATTACCCTCCACGTTTTGGGTGTAAACTACCTGCCCTAAACTTGACACTACTTGTAACTGCCCTGCAATGTCAGACCTCAGGGTAATTTGCCTATGCACAGATCTACTTACAGGCACTGGATAAACATCTAATGAGTATAATTCAGGATTAAATTCATTGCCTGTAGACCTTAGATACTGCAGCCCTCCTTCTCCATTTCCCACCATAATTCCAGGGTTTTGGTCATTAAATAAATTCACAACCACAGGCTTTAACCTACTCCCTAGCTGGTATGTGGTGAGCGTTTCAATACCATTAATTTCCACCAACTCACTCTGCCCTGCAAGAGGTTCTTCTAAGTTATTGAGTACATCAGTATAAACCGTTATTCTACCAGAGTTATCTCCTACTACCATATCCAGATGATCATCTCCATCTAAATCTGCAAACGAGATAGCTGGGTTTAAACGAGAAGTACTATAATCTAGACCATAAAAACTCTCATCTACTAAACTAAACTTTGGAAAATCGGCTGTTCCTACATTATGATAATACTCCACTCTACCATTTAACCTACCTATTAAAACATCGGTAAGGCCATCATTATTGATATCAGCTAAAGTGTAATTTTCTCCGTAAGTTCCCGCAGCGCTTACATTAAAAAGAAATTTCAGAGTGCCTGAATTATCGAAGCCTTTATCATTTAATAGGTAATATATATTTGTTGTAAAGTCAGATGCAGTAGTAGCGCTTATGATTAAATCTTTTTGCCCATCATTATTGATATCATAAAAAAGAGGCTTAATATTAAATAATCGTCTAGAAGAAAAATTAAGATAGTCTAAATCTGCCAAATGAAACTCAGGAGTGGTAGAACTACCCACATTTTCATATAACTTAAGCTGCGCGACATATGCAGAAGAATGCTCCTCGAGGTATGAGCCCACAATCATGTCTAAATCTCCGTCACTATCTACATCAAAAAAAGCAGGAGCAGCATTCTCCCCTACCTCTATCATTTCTCTCTGCAAAAAGTCATTTGAACTAAAACTGTAGTTTGGAGCTGCATCAGTACCGGTGTTTTTATAGTAATAGTTTGAATGCTTAAAATCTATACTACCATTATCGTTATTAACAAAGCTTGGTGATATTATTATATCTTGAACACCATCGTTATCCATGTCTACTTTATAAACTGTAGGAAAAATATCTATATCAACAGGATTGGTAGCATTAGGAAAGCTAGTGTTAAAAGATGAAAAATTAGCTTGAACTGAAGTGCCTGTATTCTGTAAATACCGCAAAGAAGAACATGTTTCTTCAGAAACTACCACATCCAATTTACCATCAGCATTGCCATCATATAAAAACAAAGCTTTTCCTCCCTGATGCATTTCTCGCCCTCCAATGGCACCACATTCATCATCAGCAAAAGCAAACGAATAACAATTACATTCTTGGAAATCTCCCCAACGCTGTGTAACTCGTTCCATTTGTAATGAATCACAATTACCAGAGCGCTCCATGCTTAAATTAATATGAAGCTCCACTGTAGAGTTTGCTGTTGGTTTAAATACTAAAATATCCAAATCACCATCTCCGTCTACATCTTCTATAGCTGGCAGGTCTGAAGCATTTAACTGAAGATTGATATTAGAAGTGAACCCTTTTGTTAGCAAAGGCGAAGAGCTCGGAGTTCTATCATCGAAAAGCCTCCATTTTACAGCCTCTTTTGTAGATTCATTAACATAAACCCTCATCCCTAATGGATCGCTAGTAAACATATCTGCCTTACCATCACAATTAAAATCCCTAAAAAGCACCCAATTTTTTAACCCTGATGGAAAATAAGCCGCATATTCGGGTTTATAGCTCAGCTCCCCATTCTCATACAGAAATGTAAGGAGCCTACTCCCTGATTTATCAAATATTACTACATCATCAATACCATCTAAATTCAGATCGATATTACTATACTGTCCGCTATTTAAGCCTCCACCCCACGGATATTTAAGCCCATCAACTTCTATTGAAGATTCAATGCTATAGCCTACTTGCCCTCTAGCATTAGCAAAAGCCATTAAAACAATAAATAATGCGGTAAAGTATCTCATTTGAAGGTTTTACAGTTAAGATAACTAACGTAGGTTCAAATTTGAAAGTTTTAAATAGTATTTCACAATATAACAAGACAAGACTGAAGGGTTCGTAAAAGACATTTTTTCATATATCTTAGCAATTCAAGAGAAGAAACAATGATTGAAAATATATATAAACATTATTTAAACAGTAGAAGAGTATCTACCGATACAAGAAAAATTGAAGCTGGAGATGTATTTTTCGCATTAAAGGGAGAAAATTTTAATGCTAACCAATTTGCAGATCAAGCCATTGAAAAAGGTGCTGCTATTGTTATCATTGATGAAGAGAAATATAAAAAAGATGATCGATACATTGTGGTCGATGATACTTTGCAAGCCCTGCAAAGCCTAGCATCTTATCATAGAGATCAATTGACAATACCTGTTATTGGCTTAACAGGAAGTAATGGAAAAACCACAACCAAGGAACTAATACGTACTGTACTTGCAGCCAAGTATAATGTGTTAGCCACAAATGGCAACCTAAATAACCACATAGGAGTACCGTTAACACTATTATCCATAAAGCCAGAACATGAAATAGCCATTATTGAAATGGGGGCCAATCACGTAGGTGAAATTGCTTTACTGAGCAGTATAGCCAAACCTAGCCATGGCCTAATTACCAATATAGGTAAAGCTCACTTAGAAGGCTTTGGTGGTTTTGAAGGTGTAATACGTGCTAAAAGTGAACTGTATCATTATCTAATTAAAACGAATGGCACCGTTTGGATTAACAGCAACAATGAAATACTCAGCAATATGGCCAAGCGTTTTGAAGCCCCATTATTTTACCCCTCAGAAGGTGACTATTATCATTGTGAATTTTTAGAAGCATCTCCTTTTGTGAAAATAAAGGCAGAGAATGATCAAACAGTATCTACTCACCTTATTGGTAAATACAATTTCGAAAATATTGCCGTTGCTCTCTGCATAGGTAAATTTTTTGAAGTAGATAATGAATTAGCGAATAATGCTGTAGCAGCTTATGAACCTCAAAACAATCGCTCTCAAATAATAAAAAAAGGAAGTAACACCATTATTTTAGATGCTTACAATGCGAACCCCAGTTCTATGGCCAGTGCTCTAGAAAACTTATCGCAAATGGAAGGTGCTCATAAGGTGGTTATTCTTGGAGACATGAAAGAGTTAGGACCTGAAAGTATAAACGAGCATGAAAAACTTGGCGCAAGCATTTCATCGTATTCATTTACAAAAATATTATTGTGTGGAGAGGATATAAAAAGTGCTCAGAAACATGCTAGCAATGCACTCTATTTTAATAGCAAGCAGCAGCTAGTTGATCACCTAAAGGATAATTCATTTGAAAACGCTATTATTTTGGTAAAAGCCTCTCGCAGTATTGGGCTAGAAGATACCGTTGAATATTTATAAAAAAGGGCCTATATGGCCCTTTATATTTATAACACATTGAGAATTTGTTCCTTTATCTTCTCAAGTTCTTCTTTCATGGCTACTACATGCTTTTGAATAGAAGCATCATTAGCTTTAGAGCCAATAGTATTTATTTCTCTACCGATTTCTTGTGAAATAAATCCTAACTTTTTACCCAGAGACTCTGGCGCTTGCAATACTTCTGCAAAGTGATCTAAATGGCTCTTCAATCTTACTTTTTCTTCAGTAATGTCCAGCTTTTCGATATAATAAACTAACTCCTGCTCTATACGATTCTTGTCCAATTGTTCCTCTTCCACAAACTTTGACAAATTACCTTTTATTCTTGCCTTAATACGCTCTATACGTTCAGGATCTAATGCTATTATAGAAGACAAGTTTTGATCAATGCTCTGTATATAGGACTCGAATTTAACCTGCAATTCTGCTCCCTCTCTTTTTCTAAACTCATTACAATTGTCAATCGCATCCGTAATTAAGTTTTTCAACCGTCCCCACTCTTCTTCACTAATCTCCTCTTTCTGATCATTGATAATCACATCCGGAGCATTAAGTGCCAACTTAAACAGCTCATCATAAGGAGCTACTACCTTATCTGCTAAGTGCTTAAGATTAGCGTAATATTTAGTAAAAAGTTCTTCATTATAGCGCTGCTTTAAAGAAGTGTCCTTTTCATTAGTATAATCGATGGTTAGCACCACCTTTCCTCTCTGAAGTTTATCAGAAAGTAAATTTCTTAATTCAATCTCTTTTTCAGAAAAAGACTTTGGCAATCTAAAGTTTAAATCAAGATATTTTGAATTTAAGGTTTTCACCTCAATGTTAATACTCAGGTTGTCATCAGACAATACTGATGAACCATAACCCGTCATTGATATAAGCATACTATAACTTAAATATTAAAAAATATTAAACCACAAATTTAAATGACTTAGAAGTCGTATCCTAGTGTTACATATAAGTGTGGTGACCCAACTTCATAATCTTCCACAGGCCAAGCAACATCAAACTTCATATAGTACCCTAAAATAATGGTTCTTAAACCAGCACCATAGCTATACAACCAAGGGTTCCTGTAGTTTTTCAATGATATTGTAAAATTACCTTCCTCAATAGTTTTAGTACTTACATTGTTTTCTTCATGAAATGGAGAAGTACCTGTCCAAGCTGAGCCAATATCAAAAAAGCCTGTAAACTGTAAATTACTGAAAAAATTAGAGGAAACAGGACCATTGCTCAATGCTTTAATTATTGGCACTCTTAGCTCTCCATTAAATACCAATGTACTTTCACCTACTAAAGTAGCATAATCAAACCCTCGCAGGTTAGTAGCATATTTCGTAAATACTAAGTCTGTGTTGTATCGTTCTTTATTAAACAAAAGTGGATTTCCATCCCCTTCAGTGTTTTCATCATAAAAAAGCCAATTATCCATACCACCAAGCAAATATTGCTTAGGGCTATTACCGAAATTATTTCCATAATAGACCCGTCCTGCCAATACTATTTCTTTGTATAACTTTTGGTAATGTCTAAAATCCACACTGATATTACTAAAGCTCAAATTTTGATCAGAAAGCCCTTGATGGTGCTCTAGCTTTACTTTAGCTCTTGTCCCTTCAATTAAATTCATCCCGTTGATTACTGAATTATCAAACACCAATTCAATATCTGCTCCTACATATTCATCAGTACGAGGGTCTAACTCTGGCACAGCATAGGCTCCAGATAAATTATCGACATCTTCTGAGTGCACCCTAGAGTAAAAAGGATTAACAGCTAACCGTGTTTTAGTATTAAATGGTAACGCTGCCCCTACCTGAAATCGGTTTTTAGTAAAACGATGAAGTATTTCATCAAAGAAGTAGACATTACGATCGTACCTAACATTATAATCAATCCTATTTTTCAAATATTGATATTCTGCAAAAACGTCACCATTTCTTAAATCCGTAGTAGACATTATACCTCCATGAATCTTATGATTCTCTAACAAATCAGCCATTTGTGTTTCTATTTTCACGCCAAAACCTCTCAATGGATCAATTATGAATGAGGTCAGTAGATTGTTAGTACTAAACCTGGGCTCATACGGATAAGGGCCATCTATCTGATTATCTTTCCTTAGCTGTCTATAATTCAGAAAAAGATCCTTTTTATCATCCTTTACTACATCATTATCAAAGACATAATCATCGGTATCAATGATTTCTACATCTATATCTTCAGCCTTTGTTGGTTCAGTGTCTTCCCCTTCTGTTGCTGAAGTGTCTTCTTCAAAAGTATAGTTATCTGTATCTATGACTTCAATAGTTGGTATTTGCTCCTTTTCTTCTATTGGTTTTTCCACGGCAGTGGTATCACTTATAATTTGCGCTGTATCCAGCTCACTGATAACAGTGTCTACAACTTCTGTGTCAGGCTCTTCAATTTCTTCATTAGATTCTGCTTGGGCTAAACGTTCTTCTACCAGTTGTTCTATTGTCTTTGGCTTTCCTTTCTTTTTTTGTTGTTTTTCTTTGAATGCCTTGGCTTGCAAGAGCTGCTGCCTTATGGTTGATGGGGTAAATATTTGCTGGGTAAAGTCAAAATTGTTTTGATAATAAATATAATCATTACCATCTTCCTTCATGGTAAAAACAAGCTGCTGACCTTCAGTGCTGATATCATAATTAACCACACTTTTATCATAATTAGTAACCTGTGTGTAAATACCAGTATTCAGATCATAAGAAAATATATTGGTTATACCTTTTTGATCACTTAAATAATAAATCTTAGAGCCTGATACGGCTAAGGGGTTGGTATCTTTACTGATAGTATTGGTGAGCCTATGCACCACATTTTTAGTAGTATCTAAATGAAATAAAAATAAATTATAATTATCACTTACTCCGTTAAGCTTCTTTTCTTTCACACTAAGTGTATCAGTAATTCTATTAGAACTAAACACAATTTGATTGTCAGTTCCTGGCACAAATGAAGGATGAGTATCATCGTAAATATCACTCATCAATCTTTTGGTTCTATCCCGTTTTGTACTCATTAAGTACAAATCATTTTTGCCATCTACCACTGCAGAAGCAACAAAGAGCCTTCCGTTATCCGAAAAATCAATACTTTTTACATTTTCAAATTTATTCAGCGGTCTGGCTAAAGCACTGTTTGTTGGGTAATCATACTGAACAAATTCTATTTGCCCTTTCTTGCTTTGCACAATGCCCAATGTATTTTCATCTATCCACTCTACCAATGGCAAATTGGCATCTATCTCCTGAGCTATAACCTTATAACCACCTTTTAATACTGTTTTTTCTTTTCCCGAACTTAGATCTTTAATCCTAACCTGAAAACGACCTCGATTATTTACAGAATAAGCCAGCTTGGTGCCGTCTTTACTTAACTTAATGTTAGTATAGATCAGCCCTTTACCATTATGTTTATCAACAATACGGTTATCTTCTTTTATGGTCACATAGTTTTCGGCTACCTGCTTATCTATTTGTGTATAAAACTCTTTCCAAGCAACCATTACTCTGTCATAAGACATCCCTAGCGTAATGGTAATACTTTTCTCTTCATTACGAATGATGCGCGTGTAATTAAGAATATTGCTAATGTTACTTCTACCGTATTTTTCAGCTATAAAATTCCAAACTGACTGGCCTGCAAGTGCGGCTTCTTTACCAGTAAGCCTATTAAGTTTAGTAGGTCTCTTTTTGTCCATCAACTCCCGCACATAATCATCCATCTCTATAGTCCACCCTTTTGACACATACAAAGCAGCCCCCTCTATAAACCACTCTGGTAGGTTAAGTAACACTGAACTTTGAAACATATCAGTAAGGCTCCCTCCAAACATCATTTCATTAACCAATAGCCTCGATACCTTGTACAGCAACTCTTCTTTTAACTGTTCAATATTTCCTGGATTAGCGACTTCAATAGTGGACTTAATAAAGTTCGTTTCCCCCCCTGGGCTAAAAAAAACATCATTTACACCAACGTTACTCTGCTGCAAATCAGCTACAGAGTTATAAAGAAATAGCTTAGTTTTAGAATATGGCGGATAACCGATAAGGTCGGTTATTTTTTCAAACTCTTCTTCTAAGTAATCATTGACCTCTTTTGCTATTTTATCTCCACCCTCATAGAAGTAAATATCAAAATTATCTGAGCTTAAATACTCCCACTCAAACTGACGATACTGAATTCGGTTTCTTCCAAATGTCTCTGAGGACATTTGCGCCTGAGCAGAAATACCAACCAGACAAAAAAACACTAAAGCTATTAAGGGTATAATTCTTTTATTTCTCATGAATGTCTTTCAATGCATCATAATATAACGAAAAATAGCGACTAATATTGACTTCATCAGCCAAGTCACTGCCTTTTTCAAGGTATTCGGCAAATTGCTTTGCGAAGTATGGCGCTAAAGATACTCCTTTAGTTCCTAAACCGTTAAAAAGGCCAACAGTTTCATAGTCAGGATGTAGACCTACAAAGGGCCTTCTATCTTTAGTTGCTGGCCTTATACCTGCCTTTTGTGCTATAACTTCATAGCCACAAGTAATAAGGTCGTTTAACTTTCCTTCTATTTCTTGTCTTGCTTCAGGAGTAACATCAAGCGTTTTATCTCGGTTATTGTAATTTGAACCCACTCTAAAAGTGCCATTGGCCAAGGGAAGTAAAAATACCCCTCTATTCAAAATATGCGATAAAGATTGATTTATCTCTAAAGTTAAAATTTCACCTTTTACAGAGTGAAACGGCAGCCAAGACCAATATCGAGAGTTTAATGCTCCTAACCCATTAGCAAAAATTACTTTTGATGCTTTATATTCTTTATAACTTACTACATGGTCAGTAATACTCAGATACTCATCTTTATATTCTTCTTCCAAATAAGCGTTATGCTTTTGAAGCTTTAACTTATATGCATGTAAATAAGAAGGAATATCTAAGTAACCCGAATGTGCAAGCTCTACTCCTCCATAAGGATCATTGGAAAAACTATACAACGGTTTTTGATGCACCTCTTTAATAAACAAATCATATTCTGCACTTCCACTTTTCCCCATCCATTCATTTTGCTCTTCTACAGAAATAAAAGGTCTATAGATTGGTATTTCATGCAAAAAACTATTAGCTGTAGATTGTTCTACCTGCTTATAATAGTTAACCATGCATGGAAATAAATCATCGGCCATCCAAGTTTTAACCATTTTTCTGCCCGTAACTGGGTTGTACAAACCTGCAGCTACTTTTGAACTGGTGACTTGTTCATTTTGATCTATTACCAAAACGCTTTTGCCCAAGTCTATTAAATGATAAGCCAGCGCACTACCTGCCAACCCTTGTCCTATAATTATATAATCGTAATTCGTAACTAATTTCATCTCACTCTGTTTTTGGAGAAATGGAGTAATTTTGCCATCCTTACACAAATTTGACAATTGATTATTAAAAATATAATGATGAAGATAAAGTCTTTTGTATTTAATCCATTTATGGAAAACACTTATGTTCTCTACGATGATACTAAAGAGTGTGTTGTGATAGATCCGGGGTGTTATGAAAATTATGAAAAAGAAGAACTTAAAAAGTTCATTGAAGATAATGAATTGACAGTGAACAAGCTATTAAATACGCATTGTCACATTGATCATGTTTTGGGCAACCAGTTTATAAAAGACACTTATAATGTAAAACTTCATATTCATAAAGATGATGAAGTTACATTAAGGTCAGTAAAAGCTTATGCCCCTTCATATGGTTTTGCCGCCTATCATGAAGCCGAAGCTGATGAATACTTAAAAGAAGGAGATACTGTTTCATTTGGAGAAACTAAATTAGATGTACTTTTTGTACCTGGGCATGCGCCTGGTCATATTGCCTTCGTTAACCATAATGACAAGGTTTGTATTGGGGGCGATGTTTTGTTTCAAGGCAGCGTAGGCCGTACTGATCTGCCAGGTGGAGATCATGAAACTTTAATTAAGAGTATACACAACAAAATATTTCCTTTAGGAGACGATTTTGTGGTCTTTGCTGGTCATGGAGGTTCTACTACCATCAAAGAAGAAAAGTTAACTAACCCCTTTTGTAAAATCGTTTAAAGTTTTTCACATTGAATATAAAAAAACACATCCCCAATACCCTTACAGCTAGTAATTTAGCTTGTGGGTGTATTGGCATTACACTAACTTTTAATGGTGAAGTTATTGCCGCCACCTATTTTATTTGGGCCGCGTTAGTTTTTGATTTCTTAGACGGTTTTGTTGCGAGGTTACTTAAAGTTAGCTCGCCAATAGGTAAAGAATTAGACTCTTTGGCCGACATGGTAACATTTGGAGTTCTCCCGGCAGTAATGATGTACCAAATGCTATTAGCCTATGATATTAATATATTTATTCCGTTTATAGCTTATAGCATAGCCGTATTTTCCGCCTTGCGCTTAGCTAAATTTAACATAGATGATAGACAGCAATCCGTGTTTATTGGCTTACCTACTCCTGCCAATGCACTTTTCATTTCTTCAATGACTTATATAGAAAGCTCACAATATCGGGACTTATTAACTTTCCCCGTTTTATTGGCCATTACCATAATATTTTCTTTGTTATTAGTAGCCCCCGTAGAGTTATTCTCTCTAAAAATTAAAGCGGCTAAATGGAAAGGGAATGAATTCCCTATTATTTTAGTTGTATCAAGCGTAGTGCTAATCGTAACTTTTCAACTTTACGCGCTACCTTTGATTATTATAACTTATATATTACTGTCTCTTATTAGGTTAGCATTAAATAAAAACAGTACTGAAAAACGTTTCTAACAAATTTCATCCTATTCGATAAGGAAAGCATTGCCATGTCTAAAAAGCTAAAATATATTTTTCTTTGCCTTTGTGGAATTGTAGCGATTAAAAGTCAAGCTCAAGAAATCTCAAGCGTTTTAAAAAATGGGCAATGGTTAAAAATAGGAATTGAAAAAAATGGTGCATATAAGTTAGATTATAACACATTAAAATCTGCGGGCTTACCTGTAGACAATATTTCTCCGAAAACATTCCAATTATATGGAAATGGGGGAGGTATGTTACCTCAAAAAAATGCGGAAAGTCGCCCCAATGATTTAATTGAAAATAATATCTACGTTACAGGTGAAGCAGATGGTGCATTTAACCCTTCTGATTATATTATATTCTATGCTCAAGGCCCCGATTCATATTTTTATAGTAATGATTCATTAAGCTATATCAACAATATATATAGCGATAAAAATTATTATTATCTCACTTTTGGACAAAAAGAAGGAGCTAGAGTAGGTCAAGAAATAAATGTCAGTGGCAGCTATCCTGTGATAGACCAATTTGACGATTTCATCTATTATGAAGATGAAAAGTTTAATGTGTTAAATTCTGGACGAGAATGGTATAGTTCATTATTCAACTCTACAAACAATAAAGACCAACGCTTTTCTTTTAGTGCACCAGGCTTATTAACGGGTAGTAGTGTCATTATGTCCTCTGCTGTTATGGCACAGTCGTTTGCTACTTCCAATTTTAATATTAACGTTAATGGAGCTAAAATCGGTAGCCAAACTTTATTAAGTATACCTAACTATATTACACCTAGTCAAAATAACCCTAACCGGTATAGCATAAAAGGGCAAGAAGATTTACAGCGATTTGCATTTACTATAAATGATATACAAGAAGGTAATATCAACATTGATTACTCCTTCTCCATTAACACTTCTGGACTATGCGATGGATACCTCAATTATTTTTTAATCGAATTTCAAAGAGCATTAAACCTCTATGAAACACAAACCATCTTTAGGTCGATAAAAAGTAAAACTAATACTGTTACTACATTTAAGGTTGGTAATGGTAACTCCAATACCAAAATATGGAACATAACAGATCCTTTAAAAGTAAATAGTCAATCTTTCAGCATCTCAGGAAATACCCTTCAATTTAGCACGCCTACTGATTTTTTGAAGGAATTTATCGCCTTTGACGAATCTAAAATTGATATTCCTACAGATATCAACGCTATCAATAATCAAAATTTACATGCTGCAGTCAACACCGAATTGATTATAATAACACACAACAGCTTAATTAATGAAGCAAAAGAATTATCAAATTATCATAACAGTACGTCTACAACGAGCGCGGTCTACACTGTAAGTCAAATTTACAACGAGTATAGTTCTGGAAAACAAGACATCACTGCCATAAGAGATTTCATTAAACAACAATATGATAAAAGCAGTACACTCAAATATGTGCTGCTCTTTGGCAAAGGTTCTTACGATTATAAAAACGTTTTGGATATTGATGTTCAAAACTTGGTTCCTATATATGAATCCAATAACTCTTTACACCCTCTGTATTCATTTCCTTCAGACGATTATTATGGTTTTATGGAAGATGAAGAGGGCGAATGGCTAGAGGAAAATGGGGGTAACCACACTTTAGAACTGGGTATTGGCAGGCTGCCTGTAACTACTCCCGAAGAAGCAAAAATTGTAGTAGATAAAATCATTAACTATAACACTGATAGAGCATCGTTAGGTAATTGGCGCAAAGAAATTGTCTTTGTAGCAGATGATGGAGATAATAACACACACGCTGATCAGGCTGACCAGTTAGCAACCTACATTGATACAACCTTTGTCGCTTTCAACTATAAAAAATTATTTCTAGATTATTATAAACAAACTTCCAACGGGGCGCAAACTCGATCGGAAGCAATGGAAAAAGTATTAATTGACCAAATTGATAAAGGTGCTTTAGTTGTCAACTATACTGGCCATGGAGGCAGAGCCATATGGATGCAAGAAAGTGTATTGACAGAATCCGTTATTAACCAGCTAGAAAACTACAATAAACTTCCTTTGTTTGTAACAGCCACATGTAATTTCGGAGTGCACGATGACCCCGCCAATGAATCTGGAGGAGAACTGCTCCTAAAAAGTGAAAATAAAGGAGCTATAGGGTTAATAACCACATGCAGAGCTGTTTACTCAGCATCCAACTTTGAGCTAAACAAAGCCTTCTACAACGAAATTTTCAAACAAATAGACAATAATTACCCTACATTAGGAGATGTAATCAGACAGACTAAAAACAATAGCATAAACAACGCTATTGACCCTGCGAAGGTAGGAAACAGGAACTTTAGCCTTTTGGGAGACCCAGCCATGAAATTGGCATATCCACAACAGGCAATTACTATTCAAAGTATTAACAATATACCTACTGATACTTTAAAGGCATTAGGTCTAATAACAATAGCCGGCAAGGTAAATAATGAAACTTACAATGGAGTTTTAGATGTTGAAATTTTCGATAAAGAAACACCTATGCTCACTAAAGGAGACGAAAGTACGCCATATCAATTTTTGGCTCGAGAAAATACCATTTATAGAGGTAAAGCTTCTGTCAAAAATGGATCTTTCACCTTTGACTTTATAGTACCCAAAAATATTAGCTACACTTTAGGTGAAGGAAAAATAAGTTTATACGCTTCAAGCAGCAATTCATTACAAGATGCAGCATCAGGTTACAACAAAATTATTGTAGGAGGAAGTAGCGCAAATCCTGACAATGACACCACTGGACCAGATATAAACATTTATTTCGGTGATAGCACTTATAGGTCAGGCACTCCAGTTAGTAGCAACACACTCCTTGTTTTAAAATTAGAAGATGAACATGGCATCAACATTTCAAAATATGGGGTTGATAACAATATTACAGCAAACATTGATAACGAGGATGTTATCATTCTAAATGATCATTATACGGCCACTATTGATAATTACAAAAAAGGCTGGGTACTTTTCCCATTAGAAAACCTGAAGCCTGGTTTGCATAACCTTAAAGTAAGCGCTTGGGACACGTATAATAATAATTCTACGAAAACAATATCCTTCACTGTGAGCGATGAAGGAAGCTTTAAAATATTAAATTTAGAAAATAGCCCCAATCCTTTCTATTATGAAACTAGTATCAGCTTCGATCATAATAGAGCAGGAGAAGACCTAGAAGCAGAGCTCAATGTTATCAATAATCAGGGCCAAGTAATAAGTAATCTTACTTTTGCTATTGATAATAGTTCTAGTCATGTTACTTTGTATACTTGGTCACCTCGTGATGCCAATAATAAAAATTTAATCCCTGGTATATACTACATCAGGCTGTTTGTTCGTTCACTCAAAGATGGAGCTAGCAATACTGCATACCAGAAACTAATACTTGTAAATTAATTTATTTGTTATATCAGTTTATTTATGAAACATCTTTTAAGCATACTTTTTGGCTTACTAGCAATAAGTGCTTTCGCTCAAAATACACCACAAAATCCCAACGAAGTAACGGGTGTTGAGGAAGATAGAAGAGTAATTACCACCGCGGTTCCTTTTCTAACGATTACACCTGATGCCCGAGCAGGTGGTATGGGTGACACAGGTGCTGCTACCAAAGCTGACGCCAATTCTAGTTATTGGAATCCTGCCAAATTGGTTTTTATTGAAAATGACATAGGTTTTTCCCTTTCCTATACTCCTTGGCTAGGTAAAATCATCAATGATATGTCAATTTCTTACCTGTCAGGATATTACAAATTCTCGAAAGAACAGGCCATTTCAGTGTCAATGAAATACTTCGACCTTGGAGATATTTTCTTAAGAAATGCAGGAGGAGCTCCTGTTGGAGATTTTAGTCCTAAAGAATTTGCTTTTGACGCAACCTACTCTCGTCTATTAAGTCAAAACTTAAGCTTAGGTCTAACAGGTCGCTATATACACTCTAACTTAATTGGAAGCTTTTCAACAGGTGGATCTGATGCTCAGCCTGGTAATAGTGTAGCAGCTGACTTAGGTATTTTCTATAACGCTGAACTTCCCTCAGCAGGAAACAATTCCAACCTTGCCCTTGCAGCTGTAATAAGCAACATTGGCTCTAAAATCACTTATTCTGATGAAGACAGCAAAGATTTCATACCTACAAACCTGCGTTTAGGAGCTGCTTACACTGCTGGACTTGACCCATATAACACGCTTACATTTGCCCTAGATTTCAACAAACTTTTAGTACCTAGCCCACAATCAGATAGTACTGAACAAGATAAAACATTATTAAGCGGAATTTTTGGTTCATTCACAGATGCGCAAGATGGCTTTAGTGAAGAGTTACAAGAGATAACTACTTCTATAGGCGTAGAATATTGGTACAATAATACCTTTGCTGCAAGATTAGGTTATTTCTATGAAGCTAAAGATAAAGGAAACCGTAAATACCTTACTCTAGGTGCTGGATTTAGATACCAAGTATTCGGAATCGACTTTGCATACTTAGTACCGTCCAAACAAGAAAATCCACTAGCAGAAACATTGAGATTTAGTATATTATTTAACTTCGATCAAGCTACTAAAAACCAAAATTCTGTAGTAGATTAGTGAATGATTAATAGATCGATTGCTCCTGATTTAAAGAATATTCATACTTTAGATTTACCTAAAGTTTCTGAAAATAATTTCAACAACATTACAGCTTTTAGTTTAGCCGCAGGCACCCAACCTGTGGTTAAACTAGAAGTTCTCTTCCCTTTTGGCGGTTCATATCACGAGCAAAAAATTAGTCAGTCATTCCTTACACTGGCTATTCTTAAAGAAGGTACCAAATCATATCCTCTAGCCCGCTTCAATGAATTATTAGCATTCTACGGTGCATATATAGATGTATCGCCATCATTCGACTACCCTTCAATATCTCTTTATGTTTTATCTAAACATTTAAAAAATGTGCTCCCTATATTTTCTGAAATAATCTATGAGCCACTCTTTGCACAAGAAAATTTTGACCGCCTAAAACAAATTCAGCTTCAGAATTTAAAAGCGAAAAAACAGAAGAATTCTATAGTAGCTTCAAAAATGTTTAGAAATGCTCTCTTTGGAAATAACCATCCTTACGGAAAACTAATAAACGAAGAGGCCATTTCAAACATTACACTAAATGATATTATTAAATTCCATAAAAGTAACCTTTCAGAATTCGAATTATTGATCACGGCCGACAAAATAACAAGTACCACAATATCGTCCATTTTTAAATATTTTTCAAACAACATCAAAACGCCTCCAAGGCCTACTTCTCCAATCCACCCTTCGGATGAGTCTCAACCTAAAAACATTTATCTGGAAAAGCCCAACTCAGTACAAACCTCTATAAGACTTGGTAAGTTAATGCCTATAAAAGGCTCAGATAAATATTTCAACAGTCTAATTACCTCACATATCTTAGGCGGGTATTTCGGTTCTAGATTAATGAAAACAATAAGAGAAGAAAAAGGATATACCTACGGCATTCATTCAAGCATTGTAGCGCTTAAATATAGCTCCTACCTAACTATAGCCTCAGATGTCATTAAAGCCAGTAAAGATGATGCAATAGCCTCCGTAAAAAGTGAAATACAAAAGTTACAACAAGGATTAATCACAGACTCTGAACTAGCACTGATCAAAAATCACATGCTAGGACAATTCACAAATCAAATGAATAGTCCTTTTAGCCTAATGAGTAAATTTAAAAACATTCATATTTATTCATTAGACTACAGTTACTACTCTAAATACTTATCAAGTATTTATCACATCACTTCACAAACTATAATAGAAACGTCCAACCAACTATTCTCACCGGAAGATTTAACGCTGATTGAGGTAGGCTAAATTATAAACAGATATAGCCTAATGTTTAAATGCCCTACGTGATACTTTCATAACTATGGCTTAAAAACTTCTTAAAGTTACAACTACTCTATTCTTAGCAGGCACTATCAATACAAGAATGATTATTTGTCTATATTAAAGTCTTTAATGTAGACTGAATGGGGTAATAATATTACTATAAACA